>NZ_JBLXFK010000041.1:0-5179 GCF_048262075.1 Gimesia sp. | reverse complement strand
GGAAGAAGAAGGAGAGGAAGAAGAAGGAGAAGGAGAAAACGGCAGGGGCGAGAAAGAGCAGATGGAGAGCAGCGATACCGATTCCCGTGACAGTGGTGATGAAGAGGAAGCCCCGCGAACCCCCCGTCCCGATCGGAGAGATGCTTCCGCAACTACAGGTGGAACAGGGCCGAGGTCGAGTCCTCGGCTGAGTAACAAGCGCGGGTTATCGTACGGTCAAAGCGCCCCCACCTCTAAGCGCGGAAGGTCTAATCCGTCTCCTCTTCATGTCTCCATCTTTAAAAAGCTGCAGGGTGAAGCTGAAAAGTACCGAGAAAGCGAGCAGCGGCGAGGGGAGAACTTTCTTGTGGGTGATACCCTTGGGGCTTCATTCCAGCAGGAGGTGAAATCAGCTCGAGATGCGGGACAGGATAAGCTCGTTGCGGATGCCAAGTCCTATATCTACCATAGCGGACATCTTGCGCTTATTCGAATTGTCGGAGTGGGCCGATACATCCACGAAATCTGTGAGATGCTGCACGAGACGGATCCTCAGGAGAAGCACGTCGGGAAGACCACCCAGTCTGGTTCGGTTTTCAAGGAGGCCGCAAGGATGATTCAACTGTCTCAGTTGCAAGCTTGGAAGTACTTCCAGATCTATCGGGAGATGGACGCAAACCCAGAGTTTTACTATGCAGCATTGGAAAGTGATGATATACGGCTGAACACGGTCGGAACGCTCTATTCGTTGTCGACCTGGTTGAAAGGCATTGGAAATGGCGAGATCGAGAGCTGACTCGTGCGTTTTCTTTGCCGAGCTGTGTTTTTTTTCCACTCATTTTTTATAAGTCGAGTTATAATTTTTTCACCGGTCTGCTCGCTTTCGTGCAACGTCTGGCTCTCTTGGAAACATGTAAGTCGCAATTTCGGAGGTTTTATATCATTCTCTACGCCTGGCGCTGCCTCTTCTTCCCTCTCTTGGTCCTCGGGATCGCGGGGCAGCCGGTCAGGCGTGTTATCTCCGCCTTTGGCAGAAACTGGTAGAGCCGTGGAAGGAGGTCCGATGGCGACTGGCGTCCCTTTTCCTGGTCAGCAGTCAGGCGGTACTGAAGCATGTTGTAGGTTAGCTTGTAAAAGCGCCGGACGAATCGGTTGCGAAATGTCCGTGCCGTCTCGTAGCTTTCGATCGTCCAAAGCTCAGCGCCGTCGTCGTCTCTGAGGAGCGCAATGATATGAGCGAGATACTCTTCCGCCATGTGCAAGAGGGCTTCACAGTCTGATATCGTTTCTGCACGAGTATCCTGCAGGGCACTTTCCAGGGATGGCTCTGGCGCTGACACGTCTCTGGGTAGGGGTAGCGTTTCATTGTGATCCTCTTCCTCTTCCTCCCTGACGTGAGACTCATCCTTGATCTCATCTGGTACAGCTCGATCAAACTCTTCATCGACCTCATCCGAGTCCAGCGTTTCTGTCGGTGTTTCCGGCTGAGGATGTCCCATATCGATGCTGCTGTCAAGCATGGATGAATCGAGGTCGCTCTCGGAATCTGTGTCACTCGTAAACGATGTGGACTCGGATGTCATTTCATCGTCCTGGCTGATTGACATTGGTTGTCCTGCCTTGCGTTTGGCTTTCGATGGCATGGTTTGGTCGTGGGTGGTGTTGTCTGTCTGTACCATTGTACTGGTGTGAACTGTATGTGGAGTAGAACAAATACTTTTCCCATACAAGCCTTGCGGATGATGTTTGACCGGGTGCTTCATTTGTGTGGTGGTATCACACGTGTCGTCCAGTTGCATCGTATATCTCACCGACAAAAAGTGCATGATCGAGAAACATGAATATCTCCACTACAGGGCTTACGAGATGTGAGGACATGTAAACTTGTCAATTGGGGAGTACGCGTGATCACTCATGTACCCCTCAAACCACTACCTTGTATGCAATGGTACTCAACTCGGATTAAATATAATCACGCTACACCGCTTGTCAACTTGTCAACATGCATCTTGTCACGTGTCACGTTGCATCGAGACGTCTATTTTTTCTCCACTACCAGGCTTGACGTGAGATCCTACTTGACCATCATGTACTCCGTTGGCAGGCAATGACATGCTTCTGTGAGATCGCCACGGACACCCGCCTATCAAATTTTATTCCACTACACGTCTTGTTGCAGTGTCAGCGTTGAGGTACCTGTCCAGGCATTGTGTCGAGAGAAATATGACATGCGTCCGAGCTTGTCCACCAACAAGCTGGTATCTCGTCTGATGTCCGACTTGAAGCTTACACGTGTTGTCTCGTGCAGATTGAGATGATGTGATTCCGATGCCATTAACACGATGCGATATGGACTGACTGCTCACACCCGCCTATCAATTTTAATATCACTACATGTCTTGTGACGATGTCTACCGTGAGGTAGCTGACAGGGCAGCATGTCGAGAGAAATATGACATGCGTCCGACCTTTCCTACCAACTCGTTGCCCACAGATCTAATGCAAGCAGATTGAGATGTGACAAAGAGGAGGACGTTGACACAGCTCAATGGTGTATGACCGGACACCCTCCAATCAATTTGTTTTTCACTACACGTCCTGGATGGTGTCCAAGTCAAGAGAAATATGACATGCGTCCGCCCTGGTCTCCCGACCGAACCATGCTCCATCTATTCTCTGGTGATCTCACACAGAGATGGGGCACTCTCAATGACGTGTGACAATACATCCAAAGAATATCTGTTTTCTTGATTCCATCCTCATTCTCACTCTTCTCGACACCGCCTATTCCTTGTTCGACGCATACGCCCTATCTTCGTAGTGGCAATCACTGCGAATGTTCCTCAGATGGATGATGTGCTGACGCGTTACCTGGACAAACTGTTTGACATCCACCTCTGTGTCCTTCAGATCACATGCAATGTGCTTGACCATCCGCTCCAGGTACTTGGCTTGGTCTTCATGGGCCTGCCGTAGCTCGTCCATCGTTTGGAGCATTGCTGTACGTGCTTCTTTGAGGGATGGATGTGGATCCGTTCTTCTCATTTCAGTCGTGGGGTTGTAAAAGACGTGTATCACATGGAGATAATGCTGTTGTAGGGATGTGCATCGACCGGCGTATCTCATCCACAGGTCTTCCATGGTGATTGATGTCGAACCAGTCCGTTCAAAGCTGGATTTCTCAATGCTGCCTGTTTGCACATCTCTAAGGAGTCGTTTCGGATGGACGTCACTCCACTTGCTCTGCATGGTATGATCTGTGTGGGGGTACCAGTATTGGGTGTGAACTATGTTGATGGCAGATCAAAAAAATTCTCGTTACACACTTTGATCAGGGTGGAATGGTAGAAGGAGATAAGCGTGACATTGTCATGTGTGTTTCGCTATCGATGTAGACACGGATTCACCCAAATCAGCAAATCAGCAGAATCAGCAGCGGTATGGTCAAGTGGAAAAAAAAGTGGACGCACATGGTCTTGCCAAACTCTGCCATAACATTGCTGATTCTGCTGATTTGCTGATTTGGATTCCCGTTATAGATGTGGATAGGTAGGCGATGTGCGAGTTCACCTTTGGATCATATCCCAATCAGCTAATCAGCAGAATCAGCAAGGGAATGGGGAGATGGAAAAAAATAGTGGACGCCCTTTGGCCGTCCAGAACTCACTGATACGACTGCTGATTTTGCTGATTTGCTGATTAGGATTCCCGGTATAGAGGTGGTGACGTGGCTGGTCGTGGATCACAAAGGCCGCACTTCCTAATCAGCTAATCAGCAGAATCAGCAACGGTATGACTGAGTGAAGAAAAATGGTCGGACTTGACGGGTGGTATTCAACTCTCATCTTTCTCTGCAGATCCTGCTGATTTGCTGATTAGGATTCCAGGTATGAGGGTGGGAATAGGAGCAGGGTCGAGGGTCACATATGTGATACCCCTAATCAGCAGATCAGCAGTATCAGCAGGAGTATTGGGGAGATGGAAAAAAATAGTGGTCGCCCTTTGCCCGTCCAGAACTCACAGATACGACTGCTGATTTGCTGATTTGCTGATTTGCTGATTGGACTCCCGGTATGACAGTGGTGACGTGGCGGGTGAGAGATCACCCATGCGATAATCCTGATCAGCAGATCAGCAGAATCAGCAGGAGTATGATCAAGCGTAGAAACGTGGTCGGACTTGACGTTTTGGGGTTCAACTCGCGTATTGCTCTGCTGATTGTGCTGATTTGCTGATTAGGATTTCCGGTATGAGGGTGGGGATGGAGGCAGCGTCGGGGATCACATTACTGATACATCCTAATCAGCAAATCAGCACAATCAGCACGGGTATGGGAAGATGGAAAAAATGGTTATACTCCTTGCCATGCGAATGGGAACACCTCGCTGAATGCTCGTGTCCTCCGATGGGGAGTGAAGGTGTTCCCACTTGGTGAGGAACGAAAATACCCCGGGGCAGTGAATATTCCATTCGCATCCACCCCTGCTGATTCTGCTGATTAGCTGATTAGGAGTATCACTTATGTGACCCTTGATCCTGCCTCCATCACCATCCTCATACCTGGAATCTCTAATCAGCAAATCACCAGAATCAGCAGAGCTATATGAGAGTTCGGTAAAGTGGTCGCAGATTGACCGATATTGGTTTTCAACTTGGTGATCCCCCTGCTGATTCTGCTGATTCTGCTGATTAGGAACTTCTGTATAGCTGTATGAGGATAGGTGGTATACGGGAGTACCTATGTGTCAATATCCATCTGTAGAATCAGCTCCATCAGCAGATATGTGAAGAAATTGAGAATGGATCGCAGTATATCGATTTGTCTTTCTACTTGGTCATATATCTGATGACTAGGCTGATCCTGCTGAATATGGATGTCGATAGGAAGGTGAGTCGACATGATCATTGATGGGAGACTACCTAATCCTCCATAAACACCTCACCAATTCAATCCGTCGAGAAAGGAGAGAGACAATCTGATCACATCTATACCGTTCCTGAACCTGCGAAATGACTGCTCGTTATGTTCATTTGATCATTGGGAGCAGCTATGCTTGCGGATATTACTTGATGGTTCTTTCACCGTAAAACCCGTACAATACTGGATTTGATGCCTTCCTACAGAAGATGATCAGCAGGAGCTGCTGAATCAGCATCCGTGTAGTCAAAGGCAGATACCCCCCTACCGACCCCATACACT
>NZ_JBLXFK010000040.1:0-5224 GCF_048262075.1 Gimesia sp. | reverse complement strand
CCTAATTGGCTCATAACCTGAAGGTCGTAGGTTCAAATCCTACCCCCGCAACCAAAATGACTAAGCCCCATCCAGCGGATGGGGTTTTGTCGTTTTAGCTTGTGGCGGAATAGGAGATGAGGCTCATAAAACCGGCAAATAGCCCGTTTTATCGTAAGCGTACGGCCTCGTACCCCTTACGCCTTCTGCGGTAATCTGCGACTTTATGTCCACTTAGCGGGCAACAGGTGTCCACTTAACTTAGGTGGTCACTTAACGATGATAGAGAGACGTAAACGGCGTAAATGGAGTGCCGAGGAGAAGTGCCGGATTGTCGCCCAGACCAAAGTTTCGGGTGTCTCGGTTCCTCAGCTAGCACATCGTTACGATGTGAATGCGAACCTGATCTTCAACCAGTTGGCAGGCATGCGCCGCCATCGTTTTGGCGCAGGTTCCGAGGCTCTCGATCAGTTACAGTTAACCCTTGAGGACGAAGAAGTGGCTCAGGCTGATGCTTTGCGGGCCTCGGGCGGTAATTTACATGCAGCTTATGGATTTATGGAGCATTTCTCACCCAATATTATTGATATGGGAAAAATGCCGGCGTCGTTTTATGAGAAGGCTCCGGATGCAATCGCAAAGTCGGGTTCAGGTAAGCCTTAAGGGGGAAGCCTCCCCCTCGTTTCAACCCGCAAGCGGTTTTGCTCTATCCCCTCAACGGGGAGACCCCGTAACGCCACCCGAAGCCCCTGTAATGTCTCTTGTTCGTATGGAGAGGATCGACCATGGGCTTATTTACAATATGCGGCCCTTATAGCCTCAGCAAACAAAACGATAGCTCTCTCATGCCACCTTTCAGGTTGATCTCTAAGAAATCTTTTAAAGATAACGCGGAGCTGACCTAGGCTTGCATTTTTCGGTATGCAAAAACTGCCGATTTTTTCAAAACCATTATTCGTCTTAACATAGTTGTGTTCCATAAATCGAGACGACTCCCAAAGTGCAAACACAAAACCAAGACACATTCCTGCATCAACTGGTGCTTTACCATCGCAATTACTGAACCAATAAATGCCGCTATATGGTAACCGGGTTAACCTGAGCATCTGACCTCGTCCCCATTATAACTCCGCTATATCATAATTTGAGTCTGATATTTGGCTGGCGGAGGCCTGTGATTGGATAGGTTCTGAACAGGGAGGTTGGTAGGTTAATTTTCTTCCAAAGCCTGGAAGCGGTGCTTACGGGCACGGTGATTGGCTTCAACTAGGCGCGCAAACCATATCTTGATATATTGTGGTCCGAAAACCTGTTAAGGGTGTATTGTAAATGCCCCTATGGCCTGAAGATGAGCCCCAAGGAAATGGAGTGCTGGTTTTCCTGGTGAAAAGAGACGTTCTGGTGGTTGAGAACCTAAAATGGAAATAGTTGGTAGCATTAAACGGGGAAAGAAGTATCAGGAAGTCTTGGACCTGATTGTCTCCCGGATACAAAAACGAGAACTGGCCGTTGGAGACATACTGCCGTCAGAACGCGAATTGATGCAGAGTTTTGGTGTCGGCAGACCGGCTATCCGGCAGGCCCTGTCGACATTGGAGCGGATGGGGATGATCGAAATTCAGCAAGGCGGTGTCAGCCGGGTATCGATGCCGACACCGGAACAAATTCTCGGGCAAATTAGCGATGCCGCTCAGCAACTTTTACTCAATTCGGAAGAAGGTGCCAGGCATTTACGCGAGTCGCGAGGCGCCATTGAGTTGGTGATTATACAAACAGCGATCGAGCGGGCAACGGACGACGAAATAGAAAAGATTCGCGACGCTCTGAATGCAAATCGTCTTGCGCTTGAAGCGGGTGACAGCCGCCGCTTTGTACAGACGGATATCAAGTTTCATGTGGCAATTGCAGAAGCAACCCATAATCCGATCTACAAGGCTATGGTAGCGTCAATTTTGGGCATGATTATGGATTACCGGGATCTTGTGGTCGTTGGTGGAATTGATCAAAAAAGTGCCTACGCGGAGCATGAAGCTCTGTTCAAATGTATTGAGGAACGGGATTTCGTCGGTGCAGAGCAGGCATTTCGGGCCCATCTTCAGCGGATTGGCAGTGTGCTGGATCAGCACTATATCGATCTGCGGACGTCTGACAAACCAAATGCTGGCAGATAGCGGCTGAGCGTCCGGGCCTTAATCTACATCCCTTTTTCCAAGTCATTTTTCATTTCTTAATCGGCCTGTTGCATACCGCTTATGCGGGTTTTGGGTGCCGTTTGTTGTGCATTAATCGAAATCTGCTCGCCGGTTTCATAGATCGGCCTATTCCCTGTCCCTGGTAAATGCATGTTGACCAAATATATGTACATATGTATAGAACTTAGTCGTCTTCCACATTACGGAAGGTCTTAAGTTCGGTCGTCGGGTTTAGAAATATAACAGGGCAAATAAACAATTATTCGAAAGGTATCAGCTATGAATAAAACTAAGCTTACAGGAGCCGTTTTCTCCATGGTGGTTGCGTTATGTGGTGTTTCACCTCTGGCCCACTCCGCATTTCCGGAAAAGCCAATCACCGTGATTGTTCCCTTTGGAGCGGGAGGCGGAAGCGATACGCTCATGCGGTCGCTTCAGAAAGTCATTAAGAAACAACGCAGTCTGTCGCAGCCCATCGTCGTCTTGAACGTCGGAGGTGCTGGCTCGACCATTGGTTCTCGTCGTGTCAAGGAAGCGCCGGCAGACGGCTATACCTATCTTCTCTCTCATTTCGCATTGCTCAGTTCGACAGCGACAAAAGTTGCAGATTTCGAGCCAAATGCGTTTGAACCCGTTGCTCAGGTTTCACAACAATGTTTGCTGTACGCAGTTCAGAATGATGCAAAATGGAAAAATTTGCGGGAACTTTTCGACGATGCCAAGGCGAATCCAGGCACCATCAAGGAAGCAATTAATATCGGTGCTGTTGTACATGTTACATCATGGATGTTGAGCGATGCGTACGGAGGCGTACCGCTTCGGTATGTGCAGGCTGGCGGAGGGGCGAAGCGGTTCGCATCATTGCTTGGTGGGCATGTGGATGCTGCACAGTTCTCAACATCCGAGTTCGTAAGGTTTTCACCAAAAGGGATTCGTGCCCTGGCCTATGCCGGTCCGACCCGGCACCCTGAATTGCCGGATATTCCAACTGCAATTGAACAGGGAATGGACACCGTTGCCTGTATTAACGACTGGTTCTTTGCGCCTGCTGGATCGCCTAAGGAAAATACTCAAATCTTTGCAGATGCCGTGATCAAAGCCGTCAAATCGGATGAAATTCAGGGGCTGTATAAAAAGCGGAAAATAGATACAGATATTCTCACCGGCACGGCCCTGCAGGACAAGATCGATAAGGACTATGCACAGATCAAATCTGTTTCTGCCCGGCATATGGATGAGCTCAGAACGCTTAAGGAAGAGCAGAAAAAATCCAAGTAGACGGATATCAGGAGGTTTGGATGGCGTGGAGGGTGTGATGATTAATGTCCACAATAATGCCTTTCTGAAGTTTTGTGTCGGCGTGTTTTTAGTTATCACGGCATCAGCTATTTTTGTTAATGTTGATGCCCTCTCGCCAACCTCCCTAGAACCACTGGGGCCCGCCGCTTTTCCAAAGGCAATTTCGGTTGTCATTGCAGTTCTGGCGCTGGTTTTTACCGTCAAAGCGGCAATGCATCTCCGCCGCGTGACGTCGGCCAAGGAGAGCCCGCGTGAGTATCGGCGACGCTATGATCTGGCGGGGGCAACCGTCCTGCTGACGGTGGTTTATGTTTCCCTGTTCGGGTTTGAAATTCTCGGGTTTCGTTGGGCAACCGTCGTCTTTCTGGGTGCTTTGGGCCTGTTGCTAACACAGGGCGAGCGACGGAAGATTCCCGTTGTTCTTGGTGGGGCGCTCGTCGTTGGTGTGGGAGTTCATTATCTCTTCACCCAAGTCCTGGTTATTGGACTTCCATAGATACGATAAAAATTCTGAAGAGGTCTGCAATGGTTGATTTTGTCGGCGCGCTTGTCGGGATGATAAATTTCTGGCCGCTATTTTTCATCGGTTTCGGCACTGCGGCGGGTATCATTTTTGGTTCTGTTCCCGGGTTGACGGGCGCCATGCTCATCGCGCTCTGTCTGCCTCTTACTTTTTACATGGACACAACGAACGCCCTTGTTCTTCTGGTGGCTATGTATGTTGGGTCTATTTCAGGCGGGTTGATTACAGCAACCCTGTTTCGCATGCCTGGAACACCTGCCTCGGTCATGACGACGTTTGACGGGTATCCTATGGCCAAAGGCGGCAATCCCGGACGCGCCCTTGGGCTCGGGATTGGAGCGTCTTTCGTCGGCGGAATAATTTCCTGGTTTTTTCTGGTCCTGCTGACTGAACCTCTTTCTGACCTTGCGATCAAGTTTGGTCCGTTCGAGTATTTTGCGCTTGTCATGATGGCAATGGTTCTCATTGCGGCAGTTAGCAAAGGCGAGTTTCTTGTCGGATTGTTATCAGGCTTTCTGGGTATGCTTGTCGCTATGCCTGGATATGACAAGTCGACCGGTTCCTTGCGCCTGACTTTCGGATTTGATGAACTGGCTGCAGGACTTAGTCTTTTGCCTGTCCTGATGGGGGTATTTGCCGTTAGCCAGATCATCAATGAAATTATCGACATCGAGGTCGTTGGCAAGCGGATTTCGATGAAGGGTCAAAGAGTGGTGATGACCTTTCGCGATTTAAAGATTCAGTTTGTTAATATGTTTCGGTCATCCCTTATCGGCACCTGGGTCGGAATTTTACCGGGCATTGGCGCGAATATCGGATCGATTATTGCCTATTCCACAGCCAAGAACCTTTCCAAGACACCGGAAAAATTCGGTGCCGGCTCAGAAGAGGGAATTGTCGCCTCTGAATCTGCGAACAATGCGACTGTCGGCGGCGCTCTGATACCGCTGCTGTCTATGGGGATCCCCGGCAGCATTATCGATACCTTTCTACTGGGAGCTCTAATCGTCCACGGCCTGCAGCCAGGCCCACTCCTGTTTATTAATAACCCGGATATTGTCTACGCCATGATGATCGGGTTTTTCATTGCCAATGTATTTATGTTGCTCATGATGACATGGGCGGTTCGGCATATCGCCAAACTGATGCACGCTCCCAAGGGGTATGTTTTGCCGCTAATTCTGTTCTTTTGCATTCTCGGCGCATTTGCTTTGAATAACCGCATCTTCGA
>NZ_JBLXFK010000039.1:0-6191 GCF_048262075.1 Gimesia sp. | reverse complement strand
GTCCGGTATCGCGGTTATAGGCAAGGTTGAATTCTGTCACGCCATCTGTCTTGCCATTAAGCGCATAGGTCGCGGCAATGCTGCCATCGGCATTGATGATCTCAAGCACCTGCTTATCTTCATCATCGCCGATGTAAAAGCGGATATGCCGCACACCGTTGGGCAAGGAAGCAGACGCACCTGTCCCGTCTTCCGTCAAAATCGCCCATGCATCGCCCTCAATCGCCTGGCCAAGCTGGAAGCTCATCACCTGCCAGCCTGCGTCACCGGCAACATCGGTATAAACAGCAGAATTATCAGATTTGAATACGGCCTTTGCATCGCCGCTGCTGCCGTCTGCGGCAATCAGGCGCACATCACCCGCAACCCGGTTCGCGGCAAACGCGACCTGCTCGTGATAGGCAACACCGCCGCCGCGCGTCAGGCTGACATCAACACCAAGCCCCGACCCGGCATAGGACGCCGTGTCATTTCCATCCCCGCCGTCAAGAATATCGCCACCTGCACCACCGATCAGGGTGTTGTCATTGCCATCACCGCGCAATGTGTCGTCAAAGACGGAACCAACGATGTTTTCTACACCCGAAACCACATCGCCAAACGCGCCATCGGCAAAGGCATTGTTGCCCAAATCGGCAATCACGCCCATGCTGGCACTGGCATAAGACAGCGTATCCTGCCCGTCTCCACCAATGACAGTATCCTTGCCGTCGCCAACGATCAGAAGGTCATCACCATCCCCACCATCAAGGACGTCATCGCCATCCCCACCATCAAGGACGTCATCGCCTTGTCGCCCGAAAAGGGTGTCCGAACCATCACGGCCAATCAGAATGTTTTCTGCATCATCACCGGCTAGAGTGTCATCATATGCAGAGCCAAGAACATGTTCGAAATTCGATATCTGATCGCCCTGGGCATCACCACCTGATGCATTGCCCGTTGAAAGATCGACAGAAACACCAGAACTTGAGGCAAAGTAGGAAATGGTATCTTCACCGTCCCCACCATCAAGGGTATCTGCCCCCTTGCCACCTTCAATGCGGTTGGTGCCGTCATCCCCCTTCAAAGTATCCGCATGGGCTGAGCCAGCAATGTTTTCGATATTTACAAGCGTATCACCCGCCGCATGACCACCCGTTGCGGTTTCCGCAGCAAGGTCAACATTAACCCCGGCATTTGACGCGGCGTAACTAACCGTATCGATACCTGTTTCACCGTCGAGATAATCCGACCCTGCCCCACCATCAAGCGTATCGGAACCCGCCCCGCCATAAATAACGTTATTGTTGCTATCGCCTGTAAGCTCATCGCGCAGAGAAGACCCAATAATCCCCTCAAAGTTGCTGATAACATCGCCTTGGGCATCGCCGCCCGATGCTGTGTTATCAGCAAGATTGACCTTCACGCCAAAGGTCGAACCGCCATAGGAAACAAAGTCACCTCCATCGCCCCCGTCAAGAGTATCAGCGCCAAAACCACCGGCCAGAAAATCGTTACCTGAGCCCCCGTTGATGGTGTCATTACCAGTTCCACCGTCTACCCGAATTGCTGACGATCCTGTAGTGGTAAAAACATCATTTCCTGAGTTACCAACGGCTAGCTCGATGCCTGCGACACCAAGGTCCAAAACAAAATCTTCACCTTTTGAGACAAAGAGCGTGTCGTCGCCCTCTCCACCATCCAGCTCTGACAAGAGGTCATCAGCATCAGCAAATATCTGGTCGTTACCAGCTCCTCCTTTGAGGATATCTTTTCCCTCATCGCCTGAAATCAGGTCATCACCCATACCACCTATTAAGGTGTCGTCCCCGGCTTTTCCATTTAGCATGACCGAATTGGTCAAGCCTGATGCGTTAAACATCTCGCGCCCACCCGCGCCAATCGCACCTTCGATGGAGGACGATAGCAATTGCAATTCCAGACCTCGGTCATCAGCGACAACCACAACATCTGTCCCATCGCCACCGTCGATTACTGTATCGTCACGATCCGCAAAAATAAGATCGTCACCTCCCCCGCCGATCAATCTATCCGCTCCGGCACCACCAATCAGCCAATCATTTCCCGAGGAACCTATTAACCAATCATCACCCCCCAGCCCCGAAAGCAATGCTCCCTCAGAACTCGACGTGAACAAAGTGTCCGATAGTGAAGAACCTTGAACAGAAACTGCGTTGTAGATTGCCGCATCCAAGTGAACTGCTTTGGTCACGCTTGAAAGAAGTTGAATACTACCATTGCTCAGTTGTATTGATTGTGTCCCATCCGGGTTCCGACCTTCTTTATAGCCAGCGGCGCTCCCCCGAAGTGTAACATCCCAACCTGCACCCTCAGCTTCCTCACGCGTTTGCCCTGTCCACTGAACCTTGATGCCTGAATGGATGATATTGCCGACATCAACCTGCTCGATCTTTATTTCATCAACCAGTTGAATGCCTTCGATGCCCCATTCAGCAAGCGTCTTGAGCTCCCCCTCTTCACTCTGACCATCCTGATCAAGGTCCTGCCATACTTTGAATTTACTGAATTTCCTGCCGTCGGCTGCTTCTTCTTCGTCGGCGGCATCCAGCCAGCCATCGCCATTGACATCAAAATGTCGAAGCCCTTCCAGATCGGTCTCGGCCCCGTCGACATAATCTACGAAGCTGAGTTCAAGCCGATCGGAAATCTCGCCTTCCGGATCACGGTCATAGACAAGGAACCCGTCCTCGCCCCCGATCCAGCCCATGCGCTCACGATAGCCATCATCATTGATGTCATAGAACGCCGTCGACATATCCATATCAATGGATGAAAAATCACCATCATCATTCAGATCCAGAATGATCGGTTTACCGGAGTTGTCGCTGTCAGAACCACTTTGTGTTTCTTCCGCAGCTTTCTGCTCTGCGGTCTTACCAGCACTGCTTTCATCCTCGTCGTTTCCACCAAAAAGGCTGCCGATTGCGTCAGCTATCCCGCCAAACAACCCGCCAATAGCATTACCAATCTGAGATAGCGCGCCTCCCCGGGCCTCTTGTGCTGCTCTGACTTCGGCCTGTCTCTCTGGAGAAAGTTTATCGAATTCTTCTTTTGGGCCATGCGCAGCAATAGTGCCATCTGAAGAAACATAGTTGCCACGAGAGTCATAATAACCCCCATAGGAGTTGCTGCCACCGATCGGTGCCTTACCGTCATGCGTCGTATAGGTTCCGTCTAGCCGAACCATCGATTGGCGCAGAGAATCATTTAGTTGACTGTATGCATCCTCGAAGCGTTCAAGCTTCACTTCTTCTAGGCTCTTCCCACCAATCGAAACACGCCCGTCAATATCTTCACTTGACAGGTCCGGTCCAATTTTAAGGTCATCGTCTAATACTGACCTAAGATCCTCCGGAAGGATTTCGTCAGCCTCAACCCATTGTTGAGCGAAATTGAGACGCACTGCGTCCACAACACTGTAGCCGACTATTGTTCCCGACAACGTACGAAATGGAACCACTTCATATTGTACAACTTCTAAGTCGAAGCTCTCCCAATGCAGATCTGTAGAAAACGGAGCTGAGAAATCAGCCATTGTTCCGCCCGCAAGCAAATCGTCACCAACGCCGCCGAACACGAAATCGCCGAAAACTCCATAATCCAGCCCGACACCATAAATGCTGTCGATCTCTCCATTAAGGTATTGCTTAGTCTTGCTGTCTGCTCTCTCCACTCGACCAGACCAATTGGAGAAGCTCTCGTTCTGCTGAAAATGCTTCTGAGCCGAAAGGTACTCTTTCACATCTTCTAGTGTTGGAGCTTCATCTATTTGCAATGGATCATCGGCGGGCCTCGACGCTGCATAGACTGGTTCCCCTTGAACCCAACGGCTAAAGGAAGTGGGAGCCCCTGTACGATTGATCCATCCCGCTGCATATGCGACAGCTTCGTGATAGTCAGGGTGTGCTGGATTAAACACACCTTCGCTACCCCATTTATCAGCAGAAGCACTCAACAGTGCTTGAGTCTCCGACAAAAGTGTCTCTGCAACTTCCTCATCTATTTGGGCAACAATTTCTTTGTTCTCGGGCTTTGACAGCAAAGCGTTTGACTTTGCAACAATGCTATCAATCGTTGCCTGCGAAATTAACCCCGCCGCAACATCTTTAACAGGCTTCGGCTTACTGTCATTTTCTCTCGCCCCACGATTTAAGTAATTCAATTCAATTTCGGAAAAATAGCCTGACGGTGCATTATCTACGATTTTTTGAAATAGGGTTGAGGCACCGGGGTTGTGAGCCAAATCACCTTGAAGTGATCCTATCGAAAATCCACTGTCTGCATTCGATGCTGTTAACTCATATGTATGCCTACCAGTCTCGTCTTCTAATCTTTTAACAGCATTAACGACGTAATCTCTGAAATTCAGGTCACTCATTTCGCAATATGCCTTTAATATAATTCGTCATATATAAATCAAAAATCTCATAACGTAGTTTATTTCCATCAAACTCTACCTCACCATCACCGAAAACCCTCTCTTTTCCATATGAAATATATTCACTTCTTTTTTTGAGACCAAATTCATATGGCCACCAATAAAACCCAACATCATTCCACTGACTATTGTCTGGAACTATTAGGTTATTATCCAATCGCAAGAAAATTCTCTCACCTTCTACTTTTAACAACACGGTTCCATCTGGAATGCTGTAGAACTTAACCATCCTAGAAGATGATTTGACATTAATAGAACTGGCACCCTCCATAACATCACACTCATCCTCAACCTTAAATTCCTCCCCCAAGTCGTCCACGTGTAAAAGGTGAAACTTTGTCCCAATTGGTTTGTTTTTTTCCAGGAACTTAAATTGAACATCAAACGGCTCAACGCACTTTTCTTTAAAAAATGAAGTCAATATCTCTCTATCACCCTTCTCAACATACAATCTGCTAATAATCTCCAAAGAATTTGTTTCATATAAAAAATATTTATAGACATCATTTAATACTTGAATATTATTTTCACCAGACCACTCTAAAAAAACAGTATTATCCGACACCCTTCTAAAAGTAACATAAACTACGCCATTATCTACTCTTGGATCTCCATAGATCACCCCATCACCTTCAACAAAGAAAATACTTTGCAGTAAATCACAACCTTCAAATCGTTTTTCACTAAAAAAGCATTCACGACTATCATCTACATCAATATCAAAAGCGTACTTACCTTTTTCCCAAACATAATTCTCGTTTGACCAAGAAATTGAAAAAGGAAAAATGATCAGAAATGCAACTAATAAGAATCTCATAATCATCCAAAACCCATACGATCACGCAACAGAGAAAGAATAATTTCCACCACAGAATTCAAAACCAATTCTCGTCATCAATTTATGGATTCTATTCACTTGAATTCTGGAAGTCGCGTTCACGTAAATTTTTGATGCTGAGTTCTTTTGCGCCCACTTTCGCACTCCATGCATCAACTTGATTGCACCTACCCCCCCTCGCGCAGTCGCATGAACGTAAAAAACAAGTATGTTGACCGCCAAGGCATCCGAAAAGAAGTGACGATCAAGCTTCGCCAATATGAAGCCAGTCGCAACGCCATCACGCTCTGCCAGAATAAGAAGGTATCCGTGATTTCCAGATAGGACCTTTGTTCCCAACGCACGGAGCTTGTCCGGGTTATAGGGCATATCGCGAAACTGGCTTTCGGCATGCAGGGCGCGGCCTAGCTCGATTGCGGTTTCGACATCCTGTTCGGTAGTTGCCATACGGATCTTTACGGACATCTTTACTTCCTGAGTTCTATTATCTTCACATTTGCATGGGGCATTTCGTTCCGTCTCAGCGCTCCCTTAACGCTTCATCGCCATACTTCATCACGGGCGACAGCAGGAATTCGATAATCCGCCGCTTCCCGGTTTTGACTTCGACAGATGCCGTCATCCCCGGTGTGAGTTTGACCATCCGGCCATCGGCAAAGATTTCTGACGTATTCAGGCTCGCCCTAACCTCATAAACCAAACCAAGATCTTCATCCTGAATGGCATCACGGGAAATGCTTTTGATCTTCCCATCAATCTTGCCGTAGCGGGTGAAGGGGAAGCTGTCGATTTTGATTACCGCATCTTGGTTGGTGCGGACAAACCCGGCATCCTTGTTTTGCACCTTGGCAACGACTTCAAGCTCCACATCATCGGGCACAACCACCATCA
>NZ_JBLXFK010000038.1:0-7035 GCF_048262075.1 Gimesia sp. | reverse complement strand
GAGAAAACATTCCATCAAAATGAGTTTCAGTTTCTGAGATCCAACAGACAGAAACATCAGGAGTTGCAGAGTGGCTAAAGTCAAACGAAAAAAAGTGAAACGTCACATCACTAAAGCGATTGCTTACATTAAAGCAACGTTTAACAACACCACGGTTACGATTACCGATCTGAACGGCGATGTACTCTGCTGGGCCACAGCAGGTACTTCCGGATTCAAGGGAAGTCGTAAGAGCACTCCTTTTGCTGCTCAGCGGGCTGCAGAAATCTGTGCGGAAAAAGCTTCCAAGTTTGGTGTGAAAGAAATGGAAATTCGCGTCAAGGGACCTGGTTCCGGACGGGAAAGTGCAATCACCGGTCTGCAGACAGCTGGTATCTCGATCAAGGCGATCGAAGACATCACTCCGCTGCCACACAACGGTTGCCGTCCTCCGAAAAAACGTCGCGTCTAATCCGTTACGCAGGTGACGCTGTGAAGACTGTTCGCGAAGCGTTCAGACTGAAATTAAAATATAACGAGGTGGTGATTTCCGAATCGCACTCTGTTTAAAAGTGTTCTGGGAGATTATTTCAATGCGAATCCGTTGGCGAGGACTGGAATTACTAAGCCGTGTATCCCTGACCGGACTCTGACATCCACCTATGGTATGTTTGTAGCCGAACCATTCGAACGTGGATTCGTGCGACGATCGGCAACAGTCGTATTTCTGCTTTCCAGCCTGGAAGGCGCGCGCAGTGACACGTCAAAATTCAGGCGTGCAACACAGTTCACTACGATTCCCGGTGTTGTCGAAGACATTACCGAATCTGCCTGAATTTCGTCGCTGATCGTCAAGAACTCCACTCACTACCAAGACACTGCGAATTGAAAAACACGAGCGTGGTATTACTGGTGCTGACGTCATTACCGACGATCAGGTTGATGATCAACAAAGATCTGGTAATCGCCACCATGATCGACGACGTTCCACTCAACGGAACGACCATTGATAACGGCCGTGGTTATATCCCCGCTTCCGAGCATGCTCAGCATGAAACCGAAGTGGGTGTGATTCCCTCGACGCTACATTCTCACCGGTCGTTCGCGTCCGTTACAAAATTGAAGATACCCGTGTTGGTCAGCGGACCAACTACGACAAGCTGATCCTGGAAATCTGGACCAACGGAACCGTAAAGCCCGATATGGCCCTGGTAGAAGCTTCCAAGATTCTGCGGAAACACCAATCCGTTTATTACTTACCGCGAGCCGGTCCAGAAATGCCACCGGAAGGCGGTCTAAAGGATGCTGGATACGACCGGTTACGCACCGATCGACCTGAACTGGAAGAAAACTCAACCAGAGCCTGGCCGAGCTGAACCTGTCTGTCCGTGCGACCAACTGCCTGGAATCGGAAGGAATCAACACCGTTCGCGACCTGGTTTGCAAAACGGAAGATCATCTGTTACACGTACGTAATTTCGGGGAAACCACGCTGGCCAGTTCGTGAACGACTGAACCAGATTGGTCTGCGTCTGGGGATGAAGTTCAGCTCGTCTTCACAACCGCGTTAATCGGACAGAGCAACGCGATTATTGGTTATCAAACATCGAGTTCTTTACTCTGTGCAATCAGAATGACCAGATAAGCCATGCGACACCGAGAGAGGCCGCAAATTAGGCCGCAATGCATCACACCGTAAGGCGATGTTCCGCAACATGGCGGTGAGTCATCAAGACCGTCCGGATGACGAGGCTGAAAACGCTCCCAAGGTTCCGGTCGGATCACCACCACCGTGCAGAAAGCCAGAACTGCGTCCGTTCATCAGCTGATCACGGTCGCCAGAAAGCTCAGCCACATCGAGAACGCTGCCCAGTACGCACCTTTTCGCAGAGAAGAACTCCAGCGAATGGAAGACCTGGCGTGAATCTGAGCAGTGGAATCAGTGGAACCAGGTTCTGGCACCAGCTCAGAGCCACCGTCGTCGGCACCGCAGAACTGGTGACAACGAAGCCGTCGTCCCGTTCAACGAACTGGCAGAACGCTGCAGAACGCAATGGTGGATACACCGCATTGTGCGTCTGGCAACCGTCCGTCTGGCGATGCCGGTACTCAGGCTATTATCAATTCGTCGGCGAACGAGATCGTGTTAAGCCGACCCGCCGCAGGAACACTGGTTCGCCGCAACAGAGGAAGCACCAGCTGATTTGAAGAAGTTCCCTGCCGAAGAAACAGCAGAAACAGAAAGCGAAGCAGCCGCTGACAAGCTCTATTACTGAAGCGAAGCCTCAGAAGGAAACGCCGAAGCGAAGAAGAGAAAAAGAGATAAACCGTCGCAGTCGATTCGACTGCGGAAATCCGGTTTCACAAATTTTAAAGCTATATCCCTGATATGCTCTGCTTTTTGTCGGAGCGAAACAATGGAATGGAACAACGACCGCATCCGACGGAAAACAGTCGACCTTGTCGTTGTGTCAGCGGAAAAGGATTCCGCGCAGCATCAACGCAGCCTTTAATTTCAGTCGCGATGTACCGCCTGTGCAGCGACGTCTCGCGTCGGCTGCCCTCGTTTCATCATGTCGATATGGACCGGATCGCGGTCGCCTTTGCCCAGGCCCGCCGCAATGTGCCTTACGGTATGCAAGCCAAGTTGACGCCTCTGCGGTTTGAGAACGGGGCTCTGCAGACCACGCGCTACGGCGGAAGTGGATTTGCGCAGCGGGTGTATCAGGATCAGCAGGAGTGCTGCATATCCCTCACCTTCTGCCTGGCGGTTCTGAACCATTCGTTCAAAGAAGACATTACGGTGCTGCACGAGCTGTATCACATCAGCCTGGTTTCGACGGTGACATCCGCCGCCTCGCAGGACATTACCACGTACTCGCACAGCCAGAAAGAATACGACGCCCACATGGCGGTACTGGTCGACCAGTATATGAAACGAACCCGCCTCGAACTGTTCGGATTCCCGCGCCGTTTCTCGACCCTGCAGAAAAAGCATGGCGGGCGGGAGCATAGATCCGATTCGGAACTGATTCGGTGACCGATACCCGGATTGCGTAGTTAAGTCCCTCGGTCGCGTATGATTCCGCGACACCGGAACAAGACGCTTCTGTGGCAGAGGACGGTCTGGATGGGGTTACATCTGCTCCAGGGTACTTCATTCAGCATCGTGGGCACCAGTGGACCTGTTTAGCAAACGCCTCAGGATCAGGTCGCTGAGCGAGGCCTCAATTCTGAACCGGGTTGGAGGCTCTCTTTGATTGCCGGGCATTTCGAGCAGTCGAGTGTTTCGTGATACAGTACATCAGCTGTGAAAACGGATGTGTTGACGAACCATTTCCTTAGAAAACCCTGAGGGGAGTGGAGTACCGTCCAGCAGGTAGATGTTACCCGTGCTGTTTCGATACAGAGCAGCTGTTCGAAGCAATGCCAGCAGACCTGGTGATACGCATCTTCGGAACTCCATTCCCCTTGCGGAAATGGTCAGAAGAGTACACAGGCGGTTGTTTCTCAGGAGAGTTAAAGTCGAAGCCCAGCGATTGTTTCAGTCGGGTGAAGAAGGCAACGCCAACTCCTCAGTAAACCGAAGGGTTGCTTCGGGGGTTAAATTGTGAGGCCCTCTGCGGTGACGGACAGCTGGTTCATTCAATGTCGAAGACTTCATTGCGGGTTTCTGTTCCTCGCTTAACTGGTGTGAGGTCGTTTGTTTCATAGACGGTACCGGATTCGCGGATTTCATAGTCGAGTTTTGTCATTTTCTGCCAGGCCTGCTTCACTCAAATTCGCACGATCAACTTACGATCATTCTCAAGTCGGAACTTTCTGTTCCACAAAAAAATGTTCACCCATTCGTAGGGGTGCGACCAGTTCTTTCTACTTGCATCTGATCGATAACCAGAGAAAGAGTCTGAACTTTACTGTGCTTGAAAGATTCATTGAACGTCTGCGCTTTGAAACAAACTCGTAGAAGAGTTTTTTCGGGATAAGGACTTGATAGGCGATTGCTTTGGTATTCAGCTTTTAAATTGCTTCGCCCAATCTAGGGCTTCTATCCAGTGTTGGGGAGGCATGGGTCACCGACCAGGAAAGAGATTTGATTCTCAATACAAACGCATGTGTCAGACGTCTAACGCCCTGTTTGTAAATTTTCCACAGGTGTTCGCGTAGGGGAATCGTTGAGATATTGAGGACGTCTCTTTGATTGCCTTCTTCACAAAGATCATACAGTTATTGTAGTTGAATGATTTGATGCCAGGTTGACAGCTATTGTTCTTTTCACGAAAACCACTCTTCCTGGAAGAGATTGTAGCAGATACAGTCCTGTATTCCAGACCAGAAAGCCTAGCTTCAGTGATATCGTATCACTTTTCGTTCTGGTGATATCAATTTAATCTCCAGATCTCGAACAGGGAACCTTCGTTCCATGAATGAAAAATCATTTTTGCAATGGTCATATACTCAAGGCCACGATTTTCTTCCTGTCAGCCAGCAGTATACTGGCCATTGATCTGGATCGCTGCCGTCCGTTTTCCAACGTGTAAATTGCCGTCAATTTCGGCCAGAAACGGAAAGAGACCACCTTTTGTTGTGGGATAGAGTGGAGTTTATCATTAAATGATGCGTCGTACATATTCCGCCTTAGATAATGCAGTCTGCCTCTGCAAGCTGCAAAAGTCGGAGGACTTTTTCCTTTATCAGCGAAGTCGGTTGAAACATCGGAGTCAGATTGTCAAACCAGGTACTGGCTCCATACACAGAAATAAAAGCTCTGAATGATTTCGGATAATTCAGTCGGTTAATTTTCTGCTTTAGTCCAGTTAATGTCCGTCGAACTGAGCCTTCCGGGGAGGCATCATTTCATTAATTTTTTCAGTGCAGGTTCCATTTCAGGCTTTGTGAAGAATCTCAATCGGAATTGGCAGAAGATTTGATCATACCCATGGTTCATTCCAGACAGGTTTGCTGATCGGGCAGGAGAAGTGGGGATGCCGTCGCTGGTGGCGAAGGCGGCCTGGGGGCCGCAGTGAGCTTCGCAGTTCACTGGCGATGCGGACAATCAGCGTGATGGCCCCGGTTGAGGTAGGGACTCTGGTCGGGGGATGGACCGGTAAATGTCGGCGGATTTCTGGGGCTGGTGGGGACCGCCGAAGGCCTGGTTTAACAGTGGGTCATCGGATTTATATTCCCAGTCGATCATTTCTTGAGAAGCGATGCTGGCGGTAAAGTCCTCTTCTGTGCCACGGACATCGCCGGTGAAACCTTGTGGGATTCCAGGATCTGTGCGAGATCGCCGCGGCTCACGGTGCGACCTGCGGGCGTTTCCAGCGAAATCGGCACGCCACCTGCGTCCCCATTCCAGGAGCTGTGGTGTGACAGGCGGGATTAGCTGATACTCATGTGGTCCTGACTCCTGTTACCGGTTTTGTGATGGAGCTGTCCTGTCTGCTACCTGAGTTGATAATACTTTTGGGGGCGATCAGCATCACCAGTTTGGGGCCGATGATCAGGTACATGATCAGTGCTGACCAGGGCGGAGCCGGCGGCGACGGGCAGGCTGCTGTTATTCAGAAAGAGTGGCCCGATGATGGTGCCGGCGATGAGGCCGATCGCGGGGAGATCCAGAGATACCACCAGGAATAAATCGGGGGAACTTTCGTGCGAGGCGTCTGCGGTAGTCATCCAGTTGTTCGCCGGTGTCGGCCCAGTGGAAAGTGCAATGCGGGGCCGCCCAATGAGCGCGACGGTTCCGGGCAATTGAACGGTTGCATAAGCCTTCAGTCGCCGCCATTGACCCGTGGATTGCCGACATTCTGATGGACGTAAAACGCCCTGGCAGTTATACAAGCTTTGGCCATCGGTGCTCACTATAAGTGGGTTATCAAAGAGGATGGTTTGCGGGCAGCCAGCCCAGCGCTGTGGTTGCCGTCGTCGGTGCCTGCGGACCTTGATTTTAGCGTGATGGGAGTAGGTGCCAGTGAAAACTGTTGATTTCTGTTTGCGATCCATGTTGAATGCGATCGTCTGCAATCATTCATGAATTCTACTGCGAAATCAGAGAGTCTTGTCATGTCACCCCGCATCAAGCACTTCGATGATCTGTTACCCAGGATTTCTTACCGGATTCGATCTGTAGATGCCGAGTCTGGCGACTGGTTTCCCGATTGTCAGCACTGCCTGGGACTGAAGAGGATGATGCGGGGAAATTCCGGCAGACTATCGAGGTCAAATTGATCTGTTAAAAGAAGTGGGCCGGTTTATGTGAAAGGGGGCTTATTTTCTGATGGTTCGAGCACTTCGGCCGGGTTGCTGTCCGGGCTTATGATCGACTCCTTACTGTGTGGATGTGTTTCATGCAGGGGTGGCTCTTCATAGCCCATGAGGCCAGAGAACCGTGTCGAGCCCGCTAAGGCTGCGGCTCGGCAGTGCCTTTCAGACCAGCTCGATAAGATCTTTCCGTTGCGTGTGCAGATTCAGTAGAAGGTTGCCGATCTGCTGTATTTGAACTGACGAAGACTGAACGACGGGTAGCGAGTTCTCATGAAGTCGACATTGTCATTCAAAAGTGTAAAGGCCGATGATTCTTTCACCCGGTTAGAATCATCGGCCCTGAGTGGGTGACTTTAGCTGGTTGCGGTTCGCTTCCTGAGAGCCGCTTTGAGTTCAGTATTACTCAGATGGTGGTCCGGCACAGCGGATCAGGTGGTCGTGGTCGATGTAAACCACTTCTTTGGTCTGATCGGTGTTAGAGAACGGAATGGGCCAGTCTGAGCGAATGGTTTTGTCGTAGTACACGGTGCACTTGTAGTGACAGTGGTGCTGACGAGCTGGTCCGACCATCGGGTAGAAGCGGCACTCGCCAATCCGGTCTACGATGGGTTCTACCACCATGCGGACATTGTTGCGAGAGGTTTCTGCCAGGAACCAGACTCCGCCGCCGGTTTTGTCCGGCAGAGCACGAATGACTTCATCCGGGCTGGGTGGATCGAGACAGAACAGCGGTGCGTGTTCGCCTTCGACCGGATCCAGAATAGGAACTTTGTTGTAGCGTTCTTCTTC
>NZ_JBLXFK010000037.1:0-10103 GCF_048262075.1 Gimesia sp. | reverse complement strand
CCAGCGTATATGTAGCTCCCTCATTAATGGTCGCGTCTCCACTGATGGTCAGTGTCGGTGCAACGTTCAATACGGAAACCACAATCAAATTCGAATTAAACGTGCCATCCTCATCGGTCGCAGTCGCAGAGACGGTGTGACTGTCTGCACCATCGGCAAAAACATGCGTGACAGACGATGGATTGCCCACGACCGTTTCCACGTTGCCATCACCCCAATCGATGGACCATTCTGTGATCGTGTCGGCCCCTGGATCAGAAGCGGACAGGTTCAACGTATAGGTAGCTCCTTCATCCACAGTCGCGTTTCCACTGATGGTCAGTGTCGGTGCAACGTCCAGAACGGAAACCACGATCGAGTTCGAATTGAACGTGCTATCTTCATCGGTGGCAGTGGCGGAAACAGTATAACTGTCTGCGCCATCAGCAAAAATATGCGAGGCAGACGATGGATTGCCGGCAATCGTTTCCACATTGCCGTCCCCCCAGTCAATCAACCATTCCGTAACTGTATCAGCCCCCGGATCGGAAGAAGACAGGTTTAACGTGTACGTGGCGCCCTCATCAACGGTCGCGTCTCCGCTGATCGTGAGTGTAGGTGCGACGTTCAATACGGTAATGACGATGGAATTCGAATTATACGTACCATCTTCATTGGTAGCCGTAGCGCTGACGGTAAAGCTGTCTGAACCATCGGCAAAGACATGCGTTGCTGCTGAAGGGTTCCCTGCAATCGTTTCTACATTGCCATCACCCCAGTCGATCGACCATTCCGTAATTGTATCGGTCCCGGAATCTGATGAGGCCAGACTGAGTGTATAGATCGCGGCTTCGTCAACGGTCGCATTACCACTAATCGTCAGCACGGGATCTACGTTGAGTACAGAGATAACGATGGAATTCGAATTAAACGTACCATCTTCATCAGTCGCTGTGGCAGAAATGGTATAGCTCGGTGAATCATCCAGGTAGACATGCGTCGCTGAAGAGGGATTACCAGCGATCGTTTCCACATTGCCATCACCCCAGTCGACGGACCACTGTGTGATTGTATCGATTCCAGGATCAGATTCGGAAAGCGAGAGTGTGTAAGTCGCCCCTTCATCCACGGTCGCGGACCCGCTGATAATCAGAGTCGGTGCTACATTTAATACATTTACGACAATCGAATTCGCGTCATAAGTTCCATATTCATCAGTGGCGGTAGCAGAAATCGTTCGGCTGGCTGCACCATCAGTATAGAGGTGAGTGACCGTTGTGGGATTTCCGAAGATGGTTTCCACAATTCCATCACCCCAACTGATCGACCAGTTGGAAATGGTTCCGGTGTCAGTATCGACGGCCGACAGGTCCAATGAATACAGACTTCCCTCATTGGTTGTCGCTGAACCTGAAATCGTCAGCACGGGATCTTCGTTGAGTGCAGTGATGACGATTGAGTTCGAGTTAAACGTACCATCTTCATCAGTCGCTGTTGCGGAAACAGTATGACTCGCCGCCATATTGTTGAAGACGTGAACCGCCGATGTCGGATTACCAACGATGGTTTCCACACTGCCATCACCCCAATCAATGGTCCATTCTACGATGGTGTCATCGCCCGGATCTGATTCTGACAAATTGAGCGTATAACTCGCACCTTCAATAAAATAATCATTTCCGCTGATCGTCAATGCTGGTGCTACATTTTGCACAGTCACTAACCTGGGTGTTGCTGAGATAGTTCCATTTGCCGATGTACCAGCTGCAGAGATCATCACAGTCTGATCACCGTCTGGGAAAATATGCGAAACGGAAGCGGGGGCTCCTGAAATCGTTTCTACGTCTCCATCTCCCCAGTGGATGGTCCATTCGGTAAAAGCAGCGCCATCAGCATCAACAACTGGTAAGTCCAGAGTATAAGTGGCCCCTTCATTCACCGAAATACTGCCGGCAATAACAGGACGTTTGCGGTATTCAAAGTCTGCATCAACCTGATAGATTCGCAGAGAGTCAGCCAGACTCAAACCATGTCCATCATCGGCAATGACAACTCGCAATTTATTCCCGGTAATTTCAACAGGTGTACCGAGAAAGTCCCAGCCTTGCAGATCATCATAGAAGTCATTGGCGCCACGGGCTCCATTGACCTGATCCAAATGGAAGTCAGTTAATGGGGTCGTATCATCATAAACTGTATAATGAGCGTCTGGAGCAACACCGCTGTTGTAAGGCGCAATATTGGGATTCCCTACCCAGTTAGCAGCAATCTGATACGTTCCGGGAGTCACATCAAACTCCCAGGTAACCGTTTTAGTGCCATCCCCGATTCCCTGACTCTGCGTACTTGAATACAGATAAGGTAGATCATGAACGGCGTCATGCAACCATCTGCCCCGTTCTATGAATTCCGGGTCATCGTAGTTCACAGTTAACGGACCGGACTCAGCTTTGAGTGTAATGTTATAAGGGCTGTTATCAGGATCCCCTGACGTTACAAAGAGTTGACCTGTAAACTCTCCCAGACTTCCCTCCGGGTTGAACTGCACAGAAAAGGTTACGGAATCCCCGCCTGCCAGCACTGTGGAACCACCAGACAAACCAATTTCAGAACCAGGCACGATCGTAAACTGAGGAGGCAGATTGATCAGGCCTGCAACATCAACAGCTTGCGTCGAAAGATTTCTGATTACAAAATCTTTGACAACTGGAACATCGGGCAGAGTAGCACCAAAATCTACGATGCCGGCATCATCCTGCAGAACTTCTTCCGAACCATCGGCGTTGACTACCGAGATTTCCAGTTCGGTTTCAGGCAGGTATTCAATCCGAATCGCATCTGCAATCACCCCGTAACCCGGGCCCCAATTGTCTCTCCAGTAACTATTGGCATCATTGGTCAGTGTAACAGTGAGAACTCCTCCCGTAACAGTAAACAGGGAATTCAAATCTAACCAGTTCTTCCCCAGGTCAGTAAATCCAGCGGGAGCGATCTGCTGGTTAACATCAATGGAAAACGTGTCTGCTCCCCCATCCAATGTAAAAGGCGCATCATCGACTCTGGTATAACCTGTGGACCAGGTTGTCGATACTCTATAGTCTCCATCAGTCAGTCCTGAAAAGGTCCAGGTCGCAGTTTCAGCGCCAGGTTGCGGCGTATTACCTGGCTGGTTAGGGATTGCAGCGCTGATATCACCTCCAAAACCGGCACTACCCTGCCAATAATTAGTATCAAAAACCACAAAACCTTCGGTTACCGAAAAGTCGGAATCACCATTGTCAATAACAACAACATTAGACACATTGCCTTGTAATCGGATTTCATAATTTGTTTCATTACTGTCATTCGTATCGAAAGTCAGCAAGCCGTCCCGGTCCCCAAACGTGGCCGCATTCATCGTAACAGTGAATTCTATCGTCTCACCTGCAGCCACTGTCTGGGCAACCAGATCCGTCGAAAATTCAGGAGAAATGGTGATATTACTGATATTGAGTGGATCAGTTCCCTGATTAGCAATCTGGAAACTGCGTGTAACTTCTGTAAGCAATTCGGTAGTGCCAAAATCAACGCCAGCCTGATTTTCATCGACCACCAGTGTATACGGCGTTTCTCCTACAACTTCATCTGTGATATCACGAACATCAATGTCGGCGCCCGAGCTGATACGTTCAATTCGCACCGCATCGACGAGATTCCGGGAATTGATTGTAGGAGGTAACATTACAGTGAGTGAGCCGCTGGAGAGGGAATAGATTCCTAAATCTTCCCAGAGTGCACCATCATCGTAAAAGGAAGAAGGAGTTTCACGCTGATTGAGCACCACCGGAGAATCCACTTGAATATAATCATCCAGGACATAATACGTAGCAGTTGTCGGAATTTCTAAACCACTGATTGGAGCATTATCAGGCCAGGTAACCGAAATTCGATATTCCCCGGCATCAAGTCCCGAAAATTCCCAATAAGCAGTTAAACCTGTCCCGACATGGACGATATCCAGATCATTCTGATATCCGTAATTAAGTAATGACGTTCCATATCCAATCTGATTTCCGACGGCACTGGCGTTCAGAATTCCATTGTTCTCAAGACGAAAACCGGTAAAAGTAGTCTGATCGAACAAATCACCATTGTCCAGAATCATGACGACACGATCGTCATCCACGATCGTACCTTTGCCTTGCGCATCTGCCAGGATGACGTATGCCCCGGACGTTTGCACATTACTCAAGTTGACATAAAAGTCTTCATCTGTCACATCATGGTAGTCATCATTGATTGTGACAACGATGGACTTCGTTTCGCCGGCATTTCCTGCAAAATCAAGTGTGCCTGTCTCTGCGATATAATCGTTGCCTGCGACAGTCGCGGTCCCATCTAATGTCGCAAAGTCAACCGAAACAGGACCGGCAGCAGACTGATCCAGCGTCACCAGAAACTCCATAAAGCTACCGTCTTCAGAGACGCTGGCGTCGGAAATGACAATTGTTGGTACTGCAACCACACTGATGCTGAAATTCTGCACTGTCTGCCCGCCTGCTTCATCAGTCTCCGTAACTGTGATCACAGCTGTGCCTGACTGATTTGCCAGTGGTGCATATACCAGAGTTCCTGTACTCTCACCCGAGGTGTAAGATACCGTTGGATCAGCAATCAGAGATGGATTGCTGCTCACTGCTGTCACTGTCAATGTTTGTGACTCGCCGCCACCCGCGGAAATTCCCGTCAGGTTAACCATCTGTTCGCTGGCATCTCCGTTGATCGCCGTCGGATCAGTAATTGCATCGAGTGTTGGTAAATCATTAACAGCATTCACGCCTACCGTAAATATGTCCGAATACGTTACGCCATCTTCATCAGTAATGATCACCGTAATCTGAGCCGATCCGCTCGCATTACCAGTCGGAGTATAGCTCAGAGATCCAGTTGCGTCGCCTGGAGTATACGTTACGCTCGGGTCACTGATCAGACTCGGGTTATCGCTGATCGCAATTAGACTCACCACTTGTTTTCCTGCACCGGCAGTGATTCCGGTCAGTGAAACCGTCTGCTCTCCGGCATCTTCGTCAATCACTGTCGGATCGGAGATCGGATCGAGTTGCAGATCTACATTCACACCATTGACCACTACAGTAAAGGTTTTAGTCGTTTCTCCACCCTGCCCATCACTCACAGTAACTGTGATCACTGCAGAACCATAGGCGTCGGTCACCGGAGAATAGGTCAGGGTTCCGGTCGAATCTGCCGAAGTATAATTCACTACAGGATCAGGAATCACTGACGTGTTACTGCTGCTCGCTGTGACGGTTAAAGTCTGCGTCTCTCCACCACCGGCTGTAATTCCACTTAGATTGACAGTCTGCCCGGTTGCGTTGATAGCAATGACTGCCGGATCGGAAATCACATCCAGGGTTGGATCATCATTGACCCCGTTTACACTCACCGTAAAGGTCTGCACGGCCTGGCCGCCGTCTTCGTCAGTAACGGTCACAGTAACCACCGCAGTTCCACTCTGGTTTTCAAGCGGGGTATAGGTCAATGTACCTGTGCTTTGCCCCGAGGTGTAGACAACAGTCGGATCTGCGATCAGCGACGGATTACTACTGACCGCTGTTACAGTCAGCGTCTGTGATTCACCGCCCCCTGCGGAGATTCCCGTCAGGTTGACAGTCTGTTCACCCGCATCTTCGTCAATCGCTGTCGGATCCGAAATTGTATCCAGTTTCGGTGTCGTATTGATCAGTTCTACTCGAACCGCATCCGCAATAACTTTCCCATTCGCCAGGTTATCCGATATTGTAACTGTAATCGGCCCACTGCCATCTACATCAAAATAACCGAAATCTTCCCAGTTAACACCATTTTCCGCGAGATTGGCAGTCAGGGTTCTCTGGTTGAGATACTGAGTGACAGGTCCCCCGGAAACACCATCTATCGTAATCTCTATATTGGTAGCCCGGTCACCATAAGTGAACCAGTTACTGGAGACCCGATAAGTCCCTGCAACCGGATTATCAAACTGCCAGGTTGCCGTATTCAGACCAGTTCCGCCACCATTCAGATAATCAGAACTTCCCAGATAGTTCGAAGCATGTGTACTCTCCAGCCAGCTGCCAGTAGTACTGTATCCGGGATCTTCGTTGTCAATAATTTTCAGATAATTCGCAGTCGCAGTCAGATCAAATGTGAAGAGTTCTTCAAAGTAATCATTACTCAAAATCGTCACAGTATCACTCAGGTCATCTGCTTCAGTACCTGCTGTGAACGCGATTTCAAACGTGGTAGATTGACCCGCAAACAGAGCGCTGACCGGTTGTGAAGTAATAACAAACCCGGAGCCGCCTGCAACGCTGATCCCGTTACTCAAATCGAGTGTATTTGTCCCGGTATTATTAATCGTAATCGTCCTGGTGACGGTTTCTCCCAGATGAACTATTCCGAAGTCGACTGTACTCGCTCCATTCTCAAGTTCCGAATCACTATCATAGACTCCGATCTCTGGAATAACGGCAGGCACGCGTCCGATTCGAAATGCATCTGCACCAATCACCCCATTAGCATCCTCGTCAGTCAGAGTAATACTTAATGTTCCACCAGACTCCACCTCAAAGTACCCAAAGTCTTGCCACTGCGCTCCTTCGTCTTTTATAAAATTAACAATCCAATGCTGGTCAACCGTTACTTCTACATCGCCCCCCACTATGCCTGAAATCGTATATTTTGCATTGGACGCACGGTTCCAGTAGGTGAACCAGGTTCCTGAAACGCGGTAGGTTCCTTCATTCAGGTCTGTAAATTCCCAGGTCGCCGTATTGAGTCCTGTCCCACCACTGGACACAGAGAGTATATCATCCTCAAAATAATCAGAGTTCGTTCCATAAGTCCAGGTTCCCGTTGTACTGAAACCGGAATCGCCATCATCAATGATTTTTTCAGACGAAATAGTGGCATTGATATCAAAAGTAAAGGGCTCTTCCGGCTGGACACTGTTGGGGATTGTTACAGTCTCCGTGAATTCTGCCCAGGGACTTCCTACCTCAAAATCAAATTCGAAATCAGCGTCAAACTGCACCACGAAAGTGGTGGATTCACCAGCCGCCAGAGAGGTCACCGCCGGTTGTGACGCGATGCTGAATCCACTGGTCCCAGTCAGCGTCACTCCATTGCTCAAGTCCAGTGTACTGGCTCCTGAATTCAAAATGGTAAAGGTTTTGGTAGTTGATTCCCCAAAGAAAACCGCATCCATATCCTTACTGACTGTATCATCAACAATAACCTGGGAACCTTCGAAAACTTCAATCGTGGCAGGCACATCGACCAGTGCTTCCAGCCGCATTGCGTCTGCTAAAACATATCCAGCATGTGCGATCACATTTCCTTGAACATTATTATCAGTCAGGGTGACTGAAAGTGTGCCCCCCTCTTCTACTTTATAATAGCCGAAATCCTGAAAATAATGACCGCCATAAAGGTTGGTCTCTCCCCAATGATAGTCTTCGTAATAACCATTAATCTCGGTATCTGATTGATCTATAACAAGAAAATCGTCACCACCTGTCACACCAGAAATGGTATACTCCGCATGAGGTGTGTAGAGAGAACCGGTTGGCAAGTTCCCGGAAAGTCGGTAATACCCTGCAGCCAGTCCACTGAAACTCCACGTTGCTGTATTCGCTCCTGTACCGGGAGATGAGGTATGAATAATATAGTTTCGGTCACTTCCATAATCCCATGTCGCTGTGATATACCCCCAAGTGCCCGTCGTGCTGTAACCAGCATCTCCATTATCAATAATATTCACATAAATCACTGTCGCTGAAATATCAAAAGTAAACGTACCTTGATTCGGGTCGTTACTTAAAATGGTTACTGTATCTGCGAAGGTACCCTGGGTTGCCCCCGCATTAAACTGAATTTCAAACGTAGTCGATTCCCCTGGATCCAGACTGCTGACAGCTGGTTGCGAAACCAGTGTGAATCCATTCCCACCCAGAATACTGATCCCTCCACTCAGATCTAACGGATCAATTCCGTAATTGCTGATGGTAATTGTGCGTGTTGCCGATTCATTAAAATAGATTCGGCCGAAATTGATATTCGCAGAACCGTTCGTCAATTCCCCCGTTTCATCAATCACATGGATTCCCGGGTCCTGAACTCCCCTGATTGTGATGGTCGCAGCTTGCGCTGTGGATCCGCCGTCCCCATCAATAATATTGTAACTGTAGGTAACGACTTCTGTTGCTCCCTGAACCAGGTTGTTGTAAGCGTTGGGATCAATCTCCAGCGTATTTCCATTCACAGTAATACCGGCAGCATCACCACTCACCAGCGTCAGACCACTGACGTTAAGAGTCGCATTCGCATCGGCATCACTGGCGCCCGCTAACAGATCCAGACTGAAAGAACCATCATCTTCAGTTACTGTTGAAGATAAGGCTGCACTCACTGTCGGGTTATCATTCATGCCAGTAATTGTAATCGTTGCCGTCTGAGCGACCGTTCCACCGTTACCATCCACAATGTCATAACTGTAACTGATCACTGCTGATTCACCAGTATTCAGACTGGTATAGATTATCGGATTGATATCCAGCATATTTCCATTCACCGTAACACCGGTAGCATCGCCGCTGACAAGAACCAAACCACTAACATTGAGACTATCGCTGAGGTCAATATCGCTGGCGCCTGATAACAGATCCAGACTGAAGACACCATCATCTTCGGTGACCGATGAGCTCAACTCAGCACTCACTGTGGGCGTATTATTCAGCCCGGTAATCGTAATGGTCGCGGTCTGTGCCACAGTACCACCATTGCCGTCAATCACATTGTAGCTGTAACTGATGACTTCACTTTCCTCTTCTGCCAGACTGGTGTAAGCACCAGGGTCGATTTCGAGCGTATTACCATTCACTGTAACACCGGCAGCATCACCACTTACCAGAGTCAAACCACTGACATTGAGAGAATCATTCGTATCAGCATCCACGGCATCCGATAACAGATTCAGACTGTAAGCCCCCGCTTCCTCAGTGACTGTCGAGCTCAATGCTGCCCCGACTGTCGGCGTATCATTCACACCGGCAATCGAAATCGTCGCAGTCTGTGCTACGGTATTTCCATTAGCATCTGTCACACTATAACTGTAACTGACGACTTCACTTTCGCCTTCAGCCAGGCTGTTATAGACACCAGGATCGATATCCAGAGTGTTACCATTAACAGTTATTCCTGCAGCATTACCACTCACCAGTGTCAGACCACTCACGTTAAGAGTATCATTTGCATCAGTATCTTCGGCACCCGCTAACAGATTCAGACTGTAAGTACCATCATTTTCAGTGACCGTGGAACTCAATGCCGCACTTACTGTCGGCACATCATTCACTCCTGCAATCGTTATGGTTGCGGTTTGAGATACTGTGCCACCATTGCCGTCAGTCACAATGTAGCTGTAACTGACCACTTCGGTTTCGCCGGTATACAGGCCAGCGTAAGCATCAGGATCGACATCCAGCGTATTACCGTTTACCGTGATACCGGCAGTATCACCACTGACCAGCGTCAGACCACTCACGTTAAGTACATCACTTGCATCCACATCGCTGGCACCTGTCAATAGATTCAGATTAAAAGCGACATCATTTTCGTTTACTGTTGAACCGATTGCCGCCCCCACTGTCGGAGCCGCATTCACTCCCGTTATAGTGACAGTTACCGTCGCTGTATCCGTAGCCGCTTCAGGATCGGATATCGTATAGGTAAAACTGTCCGTCGCTGCCTCACCCAGCGAAAGATACTCAAACTGACCATTCGGGTCATAGCTGAATGTACCATCAGAATTCAGAGTCAATAACGCGCCTGAAGCAAGTGTAAACTGAGCACCCACGGTGCCACCTGCAACCGCACTCACCGTCAGTGTCTGACCTTCCGCGTCACTGTCCGCAGTCGTCGGGTTAGCAGACAGCACATTGTCGCTGGTCAGCGTAAACCCTTCTGATGTGGTAAATGCATCCGCCACTGCGACCGGAGCGTTATTGACCCCACTAATCGTAATCGTCGCCGTCTGAGAGACCGTACCACCATTGCCGTCGATCACGTTATAGCTGTAACTGATC
>NZ_JBLXFK010000036.1:0-10574 GCF_048262075.1 Gimesia sp. | reverse complement strand
CACCTGTTTGCACGCCAGGAACATGGCATGCGAACGATCATCCCCGCCACACGTGGGCGTCCCACCAAAAAACTACCCAAAGGGTACTGGAGACGACTTATGACAACGCGATTAAACTCAGAAAAGTATGGTCAACGATGGCAGGTGGAAACGGTTAACAGTATGATCAAACGCATGCAGGGGTCAGCGCTGCGAGCACGTTCCTACTGGTCACAGTGCCGCGAAATTGTCCTGAGAACCATCACACATAACATCATGATCTTGTAGCTCACAAGACCTTTTCTACAGAGCAGACCTGACCCCTTTTTATAATATCATTCCGGTTTTGTTTTTTCACTCAGCTCGCGAGCGACCGTCAGGTAGTAGTTGCGGGCGGTAGCGTTGACCATGTCGCGGGCGAGCCTGGTCAGCGCGTCGGCTTTGACCTGCTGCGCCTCTGGATTGTGCTTGTCCAGCGCTAACATATGGTCGGCAAGTTGCGCGGCCCACTGATTGTCATCTGTGGATAAAGCTTCGCGGGCCGCTGCCAGCAGCTTGTCTGCTCCTCCAGCCAACTTTGTGACACGCTCCGCTTCTGATTTCGGCGAGAGTCGAAACAGGTTGGTAGGGTTGCCATCGAACCAGCCCAGGTATCCACTGAAGACACTGCGGACGCCCCAGTCAGGATGCCCGTAGAATGGCTGCAAATAGTCTTTGCTGGCGAGATTTTCGGGTAGCTCCACGTACTCGACCAGTTCGTCAGGCGTCATTCCCTTGTTCATGCCTTCAACGGTTTTGTCGTGAATGAATTGAACGGCATCCCGGTAGTCGTTGAGCACCTGCTTGACCTTGTCGACTCCGAGAATCGGATTGGTGTGACCACCGACGAGGGCAGCCGCATCCTTGTCAGCGAGTTTACCCAGGCTCTCTGCCCACAGCCGCACGCTGCGATTGGGAGTCCCTCGAATCGCGTACAGATTCGGAAACGAACGGTAAAAGTTGTCTCCGGCAAAGAGGACTTTCCCCGTTGGATCCCAGACAAACAGTTGGTCGTTTGTCTCACCAGGTGATGAGACGAGTTCGAGTTCAAGCCCGGCAACTTTAATCTTTGCCCGCTCACCTTCCAGGAAGTGTGTTGGTTTGGTCGCATCCCCCGAAGCGAACGCCTGACCGCCCCGCTTGGGATAACGGACCGGTGCGATTCCGTTATTGATTCTCTGCTCAGGCGGCAGTTTGAAACCTGCCTGCCTTGCACCGCGGACCTTTTGAAAAGTGACACCACCGGCCACCAGGGGCCCCGCTTCGCTGCCAAAGTTTTTGTGTGCCCAGATTTGTGGACGCTGGTTTCCTATGAACGCTGCTGCTCCGCCGGTGTGATCACCGTGCGAATGCGTAAAGATAATCGCTTTGACGGGCTTGTCGGTCAGCTTGCGGAACTCTGCCATGATACGGTTGGCGTCACCGACCATCATGCCGGTGTCAATAATGACAACGCCGTCATCGCCGACAATCATCGAGACGTTGGAGACACTGAAGCCGACCGCCGTGTAAACATTCTCGGCGACTTTAATGACCTGCTCATCAAATTGCTTTGATTGCTCTGTCAGTTTTTGAGACGCAGCATTGTCTTGAGCGAATAGCGGGGTCGTCAGGAGTAGAATGGCGATCAGAAAATACCATTGCCTCATTTTATATTCCTTTAAGTAAAGTGTGAGATCGTACCAGGGGTGAATTATCTCAAACCGGAGAACAGCTCCTGTTTAGGATGTATCAGTTTATGTGCCCCAGAGTTGCGAATGTCGAGATCATCCGGCTGACCTCAACGATAACCGAAAGCATCGTTCGTGATCAAATTATTTCCATTTTGCTCAATGAGATCGAGGGGACTTGTCACAGCAAATATTATGTGTATAATACACTCATACACAATAGCGTCAACCCCATTTCGCGTTTTGCACGAAATATTAATCTCTCCCCCTTTATCGAGAACACGCATGAAACAGCAGGAACGCCCGGGATTCCTGATCAGTCGCCTGGCCTATCTATTTCGATTACGAGTCGAGGATTTGCTGGCAAATAACGATTGCGAACTTTCGGCAGAAGAATCCGCGCTGTTGATGGTGCTGGTTGAGTCTGGACAGCCACTTCGTCGGGGAGAATTCGCGGAAATCATGTTGCGTGACAAAACCACGATTACACGTCAACTGGATGGACTGGTTGCAAAAGGGCTTGTACGACGAAAGCAGGATCCGAGTGACGGTCGCGCATTTTTGATCTATCCAACCTCTAAAGGGACCCGGCAGATCAACAAGATCCTGCCCGCTGCTAAAGCGTTACGGGAAAGTTTGAAGCAGGGATTGACGGCGGAAGAATGGGAAATCGGTATGAAAGCCATGCGTCAGATGAAAGATAATCTGATTCAGCTGGAATCAGAAAAGTGACACCTAAGCTGCTACGTGTTCGACACCCGGAGAAGAACGGTATCGACGATGCAGGCGCTTTACGCGTGTTAAATACGAATGGAAGAAAAAAGTAAAAACGGAAACGATTTGAAACAGAAACAGACCCCAGTGCCGATAAACACGAAAGGCGGACCAGTCCATGAATGAAGTTACTACACTTTCAAAACGCGTTCGACACCCGAAACTTGCAACCCCCGCACGGTTCCTGTTCGCCTTATTCCTGGTATCGACGGGCCTGATGACGATGAAATTAGGCATTCAAGGCTACCCATTGCCCGACGAACCTTCGGCATTACACGACTTTATGCAGGCACTGGACAACACAGGCTACATCATCTTCTGGGTGGGGCTGGTCAAGTTCATTGCAGGCAGCCTGCTGTTCGTTCGTCGTACAACGCCGCTCGCGCTGTTGATCGCTCTCCCTTATACCGTCAACATCCTGCTGTACTGTATTTTCATCGCCAACCAGTACCTGCTGCTGGGAATTCCCGACTTTCTTTGCAACGCGTTTCTCATCTACGCATGGTTCGACTGGTACAAAGGCTGCTTTGAAGCAGAATAAAAGACCAGGTATGCTCTGCACTGTACTTATCAACTTACCATCGGTAACATCTTTTCGATCTGCCTGACGAATCATCGGCCAGCGGAGACTGGCACGAAACCCGCTGATCTGAAACAATCTCCATTGACGCCTACTCGGACCTGGAAGTGGATTTCCGAAACATTCGCTTCCGCCGGGCTGGCACTGAACCAGAAACCGGTGCAGGTGTCCCTCTGGCGAGACGCCCCCCGATTCAGGATTAGATTCTTCCCTAAATATAGCGCCCTGCTGAGAGACCGCTTTTCAGATAGATACAACGTGTGATGACAAATACAACGCAACAGGAGACCCCGCCTGCCAAGACTGACGGAGAGGGACATTCCGCTCCTCCCGCTGAACGCTTAAGTAAAAGCATGACACTGCTCCTCGCGACTACGGTCGGGATGGTGGTTGGCAACCTGTACTACATGCAGCCTCTGCTGGGGTTGATCGCCATAGACCTGGGGCTGACAGAAGGAGAAGTCGGCAGTGCCGCTACTCTAAGTCTGATCGGCCAGTCCGTGGGGATGCTGCTGATTCTGCCTCTCGGCGATATCTTCAACCGCCGCCCCCTGATTCTGATCTCGGTTTTCCTTTCGATCTGCGCGCTGCTGTTCGTCGGAACTTCTCATGGAGTCGTTTCACTTTCGCTCGCCTGCCTCGCGCTGGGACTGGCGACCACCGGCACACATATGACGATTTCCCTCGCCGCCAGTCTGGCCAGCCCGGAACAGCGGGGTCAGGTCGTCGGCACCGTGGTCGGCGGACTTTTGACCGGCCTGCTGCTCTGTCGGACGATCAGCGGGTTCCTGGGAAAGCTGATCGACTGGCAGTCCATTTATTTCCTCGCCGCGGGCATGCTCGTCTGCCTGTTTGTTCTGCTCTGGCGTTACCTGCCTGGCACACAGCCACAGATCCGCCTGGGATACTTTCGTCTGCTGACCTCCATGTGGAAGATCTTTCGTTCAGAACCCGTGCTGCGGGAATCGTGCCTGTTTGGCAGTATGAGCATGGCGGCGTTCTGTGCCTTCTGGATGACGCTGGCCTTTCACCTCGAGCGCCCTCCCTTGAATTACGGCAGTGATGTGGCCGGCCTGCTGGGACTGCTGGCAATCGGAGGCGCCATCACCGCCGGAATAATTGGACGCCTGGCAGACCGGTTTGGTGCCCGGCCGATCATCGGACTGTTTCAGCTCTTCACCCTCACCTCATTCGGCATCTTTTATCTCTGGGGAGAAACCCTGCTCGGACTGGGAATTGGCGTCGTGGTGATGGACCTCGGCATTCAGGCGGTTCACGTAGGCAACCAGTCGCGGATTTACAGCCTGGCCCCCGAAGAACGCAATCGTCTGGGCACGATCTACATCGTCACCTACTTTGCCGGCGGATCACTGGGCGCCGCAGGCAGCGTCTGGAGCTGGACCCATTACGGCTGGTCAGGCGTCTGCGCCATCAGCGCCCTGTTTCTGGTGGTCTCAACCCTCTACTGGGCCTTCACGGCACGACGGTATGCCGCCTGATGAAGAGAGAATTCCTTACGCCTCTAATTACCTTGTTAGCACATCTGGATATTCTATAAATCTATAGATGCGAGTCCAAAGATTACTTCTTGCGCCAATCTTTGATATATAACACATGTTTGTCTGAGAGGCGAAGAACAGTGTGTTGATCAATAATTTCTTCAGCTTCCTCTCCGTATTTTTGAACTTCATCAATTGCAATAAAGACTTGCTTATTAAACTGCTCATATACTGACATCATATTTGCAACTGCTTCATTTTCCACATTCTTGAACAGTAGAGAATCATGAATAAGAATAGGTATATCGGATGTCATAAATACTGCCCAATCAAATAAAACTAAATTCGAGTATGCTTTACCGGTACCAGTATCCTCAAATATTTCATAATTGTAATTAGTGGAAGTAAAGGACAGGTAAGGGCTCTTTTTACTTGAGCTATATATAATTGAAGATAATTCCCTCAGAGTAGGGTTTATCAAGTTTTCAATTTCTGTAAGTAAGAGCTTCTTTAAATCGTTAAGTTCGCCCTTAAGATCTTTGACCGTTTGACTTAGTTCAATATTTTGATCGTAATATTTATTTTCTAAATTTGCCGTCCGCATATTGGATGATAGCGAATAAACCCGGTCCACTATGACTCCAGGATTATCGATATTACTTTTGCTAAGAATTGAGTTCATTTTATCGTCAAGTTCAGCTAGCACGTCGTTGATGCGGGACTGTTCGACCAACAGTTCCTTTTCACTGGCTTTAAGTTCTTTTCTTAATATTTTAGCGATATCCGAATGGAACTCCTCTACTTCAGCAATTTTTTCATCTAAAATTTCTGGGAAGAATTTTTTTAGGACATCAAATTTTTTACTCCGAACATTCTTATTCTTTTTTAACGATTCTTCGACACGTTTTAATCTTATATCGACGAGCAATTTAGATTGTAGAAGATTATCTTTTTCAGATTTAATTTCTTCGACTTCACTATTTACGATCTCTCTAATATTAACTGCGTATTTTTCCAGATGATTCTTGATGTCATCCAGTTCACCAGAGATCTGCTCAGTAGCAATTTGATTTTGAACGTATTTTTTTTTGCTAATTTTTGGAATTAAATTTTCTTTAAAGGCATCAGAAAACGCTTTCTTTTCTGATAACTTTTCTTTTAACCTTGCTGTCAAATTCTCAATAGAGTCAAATTTTTGATATAACTTGAGTGCAAAGACAAGAGACTCTGAAGCCTCGTTTTTTTTATGCTCCGTAAGAGGGCGATAAGGGTTAAGATTCTCTTTCCCCCAAATTCTAGAAAACAGTGAAACCATTTTTCTAAATGTAAGCCCTAAGTGATTTATTCCATATGAATCACTTAGAAATTCGCGATACTCTTTAGTGGAAATTGAATCTCCTATAATTAGATCATCAGTGCATTTAAATATAATTTCAGAATCACTTGTACCTCTCATAAATGAATGAACTATCCCATCGAATTCAAATTTAAAAAAATATTCGTGATGCCCAAGTTCGTCTATCACATCTTTGTTGTGTTCATAAAAAGTATCTCCCCCCATCACAAAATCAATCACCATTAAAAAGGTGGATTTTCCGATTGAGTTGGTTGCCACACTATCACCAACTACAACATTCAGCCCTTCTGTGAAAGTGACCGGAGTGGTCCTAAATTTATCGCAATGAATCTCTACTAACATGCTTTTATTGACTCCTTGTCAACATCAAGTTCAATACGACCAAGAACAAACAAGGAGTCCAGAGCTAAAATGAACTCACCAATATCTTCAAAATTCTTCTGTGTCTTTCGATATAAATCATAAACAGTTACTTCATTTTCAAGTTCCTCTAAGATCAAAGGAAGTTGAGAAAGAAGCGATTGATCTAGTGAAGTGAATTTATTGGGGACTATCACTCGAAAACCTCACAATTTTGGATAAAGAAAGATGTAATAATCTCTGCTCCATCCTTACTCTGGGGTTTTGTCTTCATCTGAATCCATTTGACAATGTTATCAAAAACAGCCTGCTGGCTGATTTGCTGCTGTTTTTGTTTTGTATAGAAGGTTTTTATTTGAAGTGAAACTAGATTCGAAAATTCAGCATTTGATTTATCGAGATTAGCTAGCTGTGATTTAATAAAACTGTAATAGTCTGTCACATTATTTCGTATTTTACGAACGGTAGGTCTACTGATACTTTGGTTTGTTTTATCGTTAATAGTTTTTGGGTCATAACCAATATCTACACCGTTGTCGATTTCGGTTATGTCTAGTTCATATAGAGATTCAATAATTGAAACGAGTTCGGATTCGATACCGAATTGCTTCCAGAGAAGCTCTTGATAAGATCTTTCGAGAAATCTTTTCTTTAGCTGTACCAATAATCTGTATTCTTCAACCGTCCTATGTTTATCCAGCTTCCCGTGACAAGTCTCACACAATGTAATGACATTCTTTTCATCATTAACATCATCACTTAATTTCTCTTCATCCTTGAGTAATTCAATTTCTTCTGGAGATGGGTTCAATGGATATATATGAGCAATCTCATAAGCCTTATAACTCTTGCCTTTTTTTATATGAAAGAGAGGTTCAGTACACAGAGGGCACACGCCGCCAACCTGACATGTCAAAGCAACATTTTGTGCGGGAGTGTAATCTTTTCTTTTATTCTTGCTCATAATCGCCAATGATGGACTGAAGTAATATAAGACTACTTTGGTGAACTATTACCTTCGTGCATTAATCGTTAGAAGCTTTAATTAGTATTCAAATGATATGCCGTACATCATACCCTGAGTAAACCAATGTTCAAGCATCTATTCTATTTTAGCTTTGCATGGAAATGCAGTTTTCAATCATTAAATTGACCGGCTAAGAACGAATTGATCTTCAGGAGTTATTTTTCCTCATACAAAATAATTTCATCTTCAAACCGTAGATAAATTAAGAGACTTTAAATGAAGTTGAACAAGTCAATGAACAAAATAAAACACGGCTTACTCCTACTCTACATTCCGTTACTGACTTCACTCTCTGCAGTCGATGCCGCTGAACCTGTCACGGAACCACCTCCCAGCGGTGTCGAACAGGCGCATGCGGAATTGTGGCGTCGATTCGTTGACTCGTACGGCATCATTCATGACTTTGTCGGTGATCTGCCGACACCGGAAGACTGTCGGCTGGGGAAGCCCAACGCAATTGGCTGGTGGAGTCCTATTGAAGACGGTCCCATGTTTACGGGTCTGTATCTGCCTGCCATCTGCGAGCGGGCACGGCGCACGGGTAATCCGGTCGACAAAGAACAGGCGCGACGGCTGGCAGGCGGGCTGATGAAATGTGCGTCGGTCTCAGAGGTGCCGGGCATGATCGTACGTGGCGTGGGCACGGACGGCGTCTGTCATTATCCGCTCGGCTCTGACGATCAGACGCATCCCTGGTTTTACGGCCTGCATGCGTATGTAATGAGCGATCTACCCACTACGGACGAACGGCGGGAGATTGTCGCAAAAATGAAAACCGTTGCGAATGTGCTGGAGTCCACCGGCTGGCGCTGTCCCGGCGATTGTGCCTTCAAAGGTCAGTTTCGTGGCGGATACACAGGGCACCTGTTTCGCGATGCCGTTCGCTATCTGTACCTGCTACGGGCCATGTATGACGTGACTGGGGAGCAGATCTGGCTGGATCGCTACCAGGCAGCACAAGCGGCGATTCCCGAACATGCGACAAAATCGCGAGCAGAGATCTGCGCGGAAGGTTATGCCAGAGACCGCGAAGCCATTCGTCACATCGATACACATCAGCTCTGGATCTACGTCGGCACCCAGGCTTCGCTGGCACAACTCGTCGCGCTGGAAACGGACGAGAAGCTGCGGGCACTCTATCGCACCGGGTTGAAACTGAATGCCACGCAGGCCCTTGTATCGCTCAAAGACTATCAAAAGTTTGACAACCAGGACACGAAAGTCTTCGGTAATGCGGACTGGCGGGCCGTTTACAACACGTGGTTCCCGCAGAAGACTCAGGCCGATGCCGAACGCCTGGCCCGCACAGGCGACAAAACCCGACGCGGCGAACGCAAATCGTACGAGCAGGCCTGGATGCAAAACCCGCTCGCAGCGGCAGCCATTGTCGCCCTCGCCGATGACGGCTCCCAGCGAGACCTCATCGAAGCCGCCATCAATCATTACGATTACTCCAAACTCAACATGGCCACCTTCTTCTTCGCTGAATGCGCTGTTTATGCCCTGCCTGAGACAAAGTGAAGCCTTCTTTACTTCTACATCCAGATCTCACTTAAGCGGCTCCTCTGTTTTCTGTCACAGTCGCGGGGTCAATGTACTATTCTGTCACCGCGTGCTAAAATACAGTTGTGAGGATCACCGCCTTTAAACTGGGCAGGCTCCGTGAATCAATTCCGGAGGAAACCATCCGCGCACTCTGATGGACTCTCTGGTCAGCCGACAGAATCGGGACCGAGAGCGTTTCCCCTGAGTTGAATCAAATGAGGATAGAACGAATGAGCCTGCGTATTGTCATCTTACTGTTCCTGCTGTTGACGTCTCCATTATCTGCCCAGGATCGCTGGCCCGGTTTTCTGGGTGCGGAGGCCTCCGCCATCAAAGCCGATTCTGTTCCCACCAGCTGGTCGCCTGGGAAAAACCTGGAATGGAAAGCCGACATTCCCGGCTATGGTCAGTCCAGCCCGGTTATCTGGAGAGATCAGGTGTATGTCACCTCCGTTGAGGGACCACAGAAGGAAAAACTGCACGTCGCCTGCTATTCCCTGCAGTCCGGCAAACAGCTCTGGGATCATGTTGAGCCTTCAACTTACCCTGAGAAAAACAGCGTGTATATCAGCCGGGCGGCTCCTACGCCGGTTCTGGATGAGCATGGAATTTACGCTTACTTTGAAAGTGGCGACATCGTTGCCTTGTCGCACGCAGGAAAACGGAAGTGGGCGGCTTCGCTGACCAAACGCTATGGTGCCCCCCAGAATAAATTCGGACTGTCTGCCTCTCCGGTCCAATGGCAGGATCGCGTGATGATTCTGATCGACGACGAAGGTCCATCCTACCTGACCGCGGTCAGCAAAGCAGACGGCAGAGAACTATGGAAGACCGCCCGCAAGAGCCGCGTCAGTTGGAGTTCCCCCATGCTGGTTCCGGTGGATAAGACATTCCAGGTCGTTTGCAGTTCGGCCGGTTCTGTTGACGGCTATGATCCCCAGACAGGAAAACAGCTCTGGACCTACGAACAAGTAGGCGGTAACAACAAAACCAGCCCCATCCCGGCTGGAAACGGACAATTCCTGATCGGTGCTTCCCCCGGCCGGGAAGGCGATAACAACGAACTGGCGAAAAAATCCAACGGCCTGTTTGAGATCAAGCAGCAAGAGCAAACCTGGCAGCCTCAGTTCGTCTGGACCAACGCAAGCCCGGTCCCTTCCTGGGCGACCCCGATCGTCTATCGTGGAAACGCGTACTGGGTGAATCGGGTCGGCGTGGTTTACTGTATCGATGCGACCAGCGGCAAAGAAGTTTATACCAGCCGCATCAAGGAATCCTGCTGGGCCACGCCGGTCGGACTGGGAGATCACATTTACTTCTTCGGGAAAAACGGCGTCACCACCGTCTTACAGGCAGGCGATGAATTCAAAGTCGTCGCAGAAAATGAACTCTGGACCGAAGACGCACCCCCGGTCAACAACATTCCGACCGCCGCCGAAGATTCAGAACAACGCCGCCGTTCCGCCGCCATGTTCTCCCGCCCCACGATGTACGGCGTGGGCATTGTGAATGGTTCCCTGCTCCTGAGAACCGGTAGCCAGCTGTATTGCATTCACCAGTAGATTTTAAAGGGGTCAGGTCTCTATTTTAAGAGACCTGCCCCAATCCTGTTCGGCCCGGCGTTTGCTCACGGCGTTTGCTCACGGCGTTTGCTCACGGCGTTTGCTCACGGCGTTTGCTCACGGCGTTTGCTCACGGCGTTTGATTTTTGGATCAGGGCTTTTGGTGATTGTAAAATCTGCGG
>NZ_JBLXFK010000035.1:0-12211 GCF_048262075.1 Gimesia sp. | reverse complement strand
ACTAGTACCAGAACCACCGTTATACAAACGATAAGACTGATTATATAACCCCTTACCGTTATATGAACTCCAACTACCGGTCTTGCTGAAGCCTGCATCCCGCTCATCAATAATCGCAACAAAACTGTCATCATTCGTGATCGTCCCGATCGCAGATTCAGTGGCGTCACTTCCAGCAAACGTCACTCCCTGCCCGCTGTCGTTCAGATCTGACAATGTGACCTGGAACGTTTCATCCAGTTCAACCGAGGTATCGCCGTAGACATCGATCGTGATGACTGCACTGGTATCGCCTGCGGCGATGGTGAAAGCCTGCGAACTTAACGCACCGTAATCTCCCTCTGCTGCACTGGCAGTAAGGTCTGAAGTGGAGACATTAAATGTGACATCCGCTCCCATTGCAGCAGATAAATTCGCGTAGAAATAGAGGGTTTGGGTTCCCGAATCATCTTCTACAAGATCGACGTCTGAGATCGAAAGCGACGTTAACATCTCGCGTGCTTCTAAAACGTCAACTGTCGTGATTTTGTTTTGCTGGATTGCCTGCCAGCGTTTTCGAATTGAGCGGCGGATGCGAGAATTAGAACGGGGACGATGGCGAATACGGGTCACAAGAGCACTTAACCAGTTCGTTATCAGCACGGTGAACTCCTCTCAACGCTTGAAATGGTCAGATTTTTTTTGATTAAAACAAGCAGAATTGCATTCAGATTTGAAGAAGGGAAAACAGGAGTGATTCACACATTCACACAACACAGTCGAACACACCTATCCATTTTGATAAGTTCACATACATACCCTTTCAAAACTTATTAATCTATACAAATATTTTGTTTTTTCAAATTTTCATACAACTACAACATGATCACAATGTCACAATTTAATGCATATACCTACACGCCATACTGTTCCAACAGATACAGTCTCCACTTAGATGAAATTATTTGTTAAGATGAGTTGAGATGATCAGACCAGATCAGAAAACTTGAAGCAGAAACAATTGTTTGAGTTGTATTGATATATTTTTTGTCGAAGAGATTTGAGTCACCAGCGAATCAACACAGCGATTCAGCCATCCTCTATTATCTCACTGAACCAGTTCATACATCCTCTGAATTGTGATGGTAGAGTGGGGGCAGGTCGAATCGGGGCTACCGAAATACTGATGAGTTACCAGCAGACTTTAAAATCCACCATGCAACCTTTATCCAACAAAGAAATCAATTGAATAATCCGTAGTCCGATAAAGTGTCCGATTCGTTGTCCGATTTGACCTTCCCCCCGTTTCTTGATCCATGCGGAATGCGAGAGAATTTGTTATCTTGTATTCAGGAAAAGGATCAGATCTATGAAACGAAAACGCTACACAGAAGAACAAATCGCCTTTGCTTTACGTCAGGCAGAATCAGGAACTCCGGTAGTGGAAGTGACCCGCAAGATGGGTATTACCGAACAGACTTTTTACCGCTGGAAGAAGAAGTATGCGGGAATGGGGGTTGCCGAGTTACGACGCCTGAAGCAACTTGAGGAAGAAAACAAGAAACTGAAGCAGCTTGTGGCCGATCTCAGCCTCGATAAGAAGATGCTGCAGGATGTCGTCCAGGGAAAGGTATGAGGTCTGATCGTCGTCGAGTAGTGGTGAAGCGGCTTCAGGTCGGTTATTGTCAAAGCGAACGCCGTGTTTGCAGGGCATTGAACTTTCCACGAGCCAGCCACCGCTACAAAAGTGTTCGAGACGAAAGGACCGAATTACGTATCCGGTTACGTGATCTGGCTGGCACTCGCGTGCACTACGGATATCGGCGATTGCATATCCTGCTTTCGCGAGAAGGTTGGCACGTCAATCACAAACTAGTGTACCGGCTCTATGTCGAAGAAGGCCTGCAAATGCGTCGAAAACGCCCCCGGCGGAATCAAAGCTGCCAAATTCGAAAAACACGGCAGCAAGCCAGTCGTACCAATGAGAGTTGGAGCATGGACTTCATGGCCGATCAACTGTTTAACGGGCAGCGGTTCCGGCTGCTGACGTTAGTCGATAACTTTAGTCGTGAGAGTCTGGCCATTCAGGTGGGAACACGGCTGACTGGAGATGATGTGGTGGCAGCTCTGGATCGAGTCAAAGCGGCTCGAGGCTGTCCTCAGTCGATCCGTGTGGATAACGGCCCTGAGTTCATTTCGAAGAGTCTGGACTGGTGGGCTTACTTCAACAAAGTGACTCTGGATTTCAGTCGGCTGGGAAAACCAACCGACAATGCGTATATTGAATCGTTCAACGGGCGAGTTCGCCAGGAATGTTTAAACCAGCATTGGTTTTTAAGCCTGACAGACGCTCAGGAGCAAGTTGACCAGTGGCGGCTGGACTATAACGAAAACCGCCCGCACAGTTCCCTGGGTAATCAGACCCCAGCGGAGTTCGCGAAAAAATCATCCCTGGCGCGCCAGGGATGATTTTAACTTGGATCTCTAACATTCCAACTGGTACAAGGTTGGGGGCAAGGTCATCCCTTTGGAACTACAAACGGATTAAGCGGCAAAGCGTTTAAAGTTCTCCCAGCTGTCCAGACATCAAATGGTGCGTTTAAATATGAAAGAAAATGCCTGGCTGTCTGCTTCCAGTCAAACATCAGCATTGGAACACGCTGAATTGTTAATTGCTTCATTATCTGAGCAACACAATTAGTCTTTCCACTTCCAGAACGACCACAAATCACTGTGTGCTGTGTGAGCTCTTTTTTGCGAAGACCAAGAGGCCAGCGAACTTTGTCATAAAGAATATTGCCAAGGCTAATCTCACCACGAGCGATATCTTCCGGAGGCAGTGATAACAGTACACCTGCAGGAGCTCCGCTTAAGATTTTCTGTGCTTGAAAACGAATCTGTTGCTCAAGCATTCTTTTTATCTCAGGACTTCCCATCAAAAAAGACCGCCGCCACCTCTCCACCTGGTCAGGCATCAATGGATAGAGCTTCTGCAACATCTCAGTTAGTTGCATCAAATCTCTCACCCCCAGACTCAGAAGCCCCAGCACCACCAACAGAATAATCCGGAGCCACCTGGACCCAATTATTCCATTCATTTAGAAGGCGAGATTTGATTTCAGTCATTTTCCGATTGTAGTCAGAAACTAAATACCCAACACTTTGTTCTATTTGAGACAAAGTATAATTCAGGCTATTTGCCATCTGCTTTCGATCACGCCAAATCTCCATAGAATGATTTGGCTGAGGAGCTAGATTGAGTTTCTCAGATTCTATTTCGAGCCTTTTCTTTTCAAGACGTTTGAACTGAGTGTTAAAACTATTCCGAGAACCATCCAACTCATGAAGAAGCAACTGAATCTGCCTCTTTATTGCAGTGATTGGCTCAGGGTCATTTAAGAAGTTCTTACCTTCAACAAGGTTTCTACATTTCTGTTCTAGCGATTCGAAGAATTCCATGAGAATAAGGAATCTAAACGAAAGCAGGATATAAATAGTTTTGTGTGTTCCAAGCCCTGCCACTAAAACCAGGAAGCAAGTTCAGGCTGTCGACCAGTATTGTTGAATTTTTTCTACAAGAGCCTTGGCATATTTGTAATCATTCATTCGCCCATTAGCAGAATGACGATTTGCAAAAGCATAAGAAATAACGTCCTTGTTTATCCTCAAGAACTCATCAGGATTAAAGAATCCCTTTCCGGATTGAGAACTAATGTGAGAGTACCACTCACATCCCAAAGGCTTGTTCTCTTTATAAGCTTGAATTGCCGCACCAGCTGACCGTACCGTAAAATACCCACTACTTTCGGCTATCACGGCTGCTGTAAGCGAAGAAAATACTCGCACATAATCTTCCGGAACTTCCAATCTTCGATTAGTCATTTGATGACGAATGCATCAGGTTATAAATATCTTTCGTTAAGAAGCTTAGTTCACTTTATTCCCTGCTCCCCTCATTTGCGTATTCAAATTAACTCCATACTGCCCAAAAACAAAAAGGTAGTACAACAGCCAACCAAGGATTATTGTAATTCATATCATGATTAAGAATCGCTAGACTTCCAATGAACCAAAACATACAAAGTCCGATTATAAATGTAAACAACGGCCAGAAAACGTAGCGCCTGCCGGGGAGTGGCAAATCGGTATAAAAACGTAGCGCCCAGATGACCACCTGCTGGTTTTGGGTCAGACTCTCAGTACATGAGTCAGTTCTGATCCGGAAACAGCGGGGGGCAAGGGTGATTACAGATATGGAGTTATGGGGTGAGATCCGTCGGCGTGTTTTGACCGGAGAAATCAGTCAACGCGCTGCTCGTACCGAGTACGATATTCACTGGGACACGCTACAAAAAATTCTGACCTACTCGGAGCCGCCGGGATACCGGCTGACTAAGCCCCGGCCTTCCAAGCTGGCGCCGTTCCTGCCGATCATTCATGAGATTCTGCAGAGTGACCGGAACGTTCATCGCAAACAGCGTCACACGGGGAAACGCATTTTTGAACGCCTGCGGGACGAACACGGGTATTCCGGTGGAATCACGATCGTGCAGGAAGCGATTCGTGACTGGAAAGCACAGTCCCGCGAGGTTTTCCTGCCGCTCCGCCATCCCCCGGGCGAAGCCCAGGTGGACTTCGGCTTTGCCGATGTCTGGCTGGACGGCACACTGACCAAAGTCGCCCTGTTTGTGATGACGTTACCTTATTCGGATGCCATTTTTATCCAGGCCTTTCCCCGGGAGTGCACAGAATCCTTTCTGGAAGGACACAAACGGGCCTTTGAATTTCTGGACGGTGTGCCGCAGCGAATCAGCTATGACAATTCGAAAATCGCAGTAGCCAGTCTGGTAGGGAACCGTGAGCGAAAAGTAACGACCGAGTTCCTGCGTCTGAAAAGCCATTTTCTGTTTGACGATCATTTCTGTCTGGTACGACGACCGAATGAGAAAGGGCATGTCGAGCGGTTACTGGATTATGCCCGCAGCAACTTCCTGGTCCCCGTCCCCCGGGTTGCTTCTCTGGAAGCCCTGAACCAGCAGTTAGTGCAATGCTGCCGGCACGATCTGCAGCGTCAGTTGCGGGGACAGACCTCCCCCAAACACAGCCTGCTGGCGGAAGAACAACGGCAGTTCCTGCGTCCTCTGCCACAGCAGATGTTCGAAGCCTGCCGGCTCGGACAGGCTCACGCGGACTCCCTGTCGCTGGTCCGCTTTGATACCAACAGCTACTCGGTCCCCACAAAATACGCGCATCGTCAGATCACCATCGTGGCCACCATCGCCGAAGTCCGGCTGGTCTTTGAAGAGACGTTAATCGCCCGGCACCAGCGGGACTGGGGACGGGAACAGACCCGTTTTAACCCGATTCATTACCTGAGTTTACTGGAATGGAAGCCGGGAGGCTTTGATCATGCCCGCCCCCTGGAAGACTGGGATCTGCCGGTCTGTCTGGGCATTCTCCGCCGCCGGCTGGAAGCCGAACTGCAGTCAGCCGGCACGCGGGAGTTCATCAAGGTGCTGCGTCTGCTGGAACGTCATCCGCTGCCCACGCTGAAACGTGCGGTGGAACACGCGCTGGCCATTGATGCGACCCGCGCTTCTGCCATTCGCCTGATTCTGGAATACCAGCAGGAGTCACCGCTGACTCTATTCAGCCTGGAAGGCCGTCCCCACCTGAAGCTGGTACAGGTGGCTCAGACGGATGTTTCTGCTTACCAGTCCCTGTTAATCGGAGGTTAAACGTGACCAGAAAACAAACCAAAAGTCTGGTGCTGCTGCAGCACCATCTCAAAAACCTGAGGCTGCCCACCATCCTCAGGGAATGCGAAAAGATCGCCGCGCGTTGTGCCACTGATAATGTTGATCATCTGGGCTACCTGTTGCAGTTGTGTGAACTGGAACTGATAGAACGGGAACGCCGGGCTGCCGACCGACGTCTGAAGGAAGCCAGATTCCCGACGTACAAGACCCTGGAAACGTTCGATTTTCAGTCCCAGCCCGGCCTCAACAAACTGCTGGTCAGCGAACTGATGCGGGGTGAGTTTATCGAGCAGCGGGAGAATATCCTGCAGGTGGGCAATTCCGGCACCGGCAAAACGCATCTGGCAGTGGCTCTGGGGATTGCCGCCTGCGGCCAGGGAAAGCGGGTCCGCTTTTATCAGGTCACAGAACTGATTACCCAGTTAATGGAAGCCCGCGAACAGCGGGAGCTGACCCGCCTGAAAAAGCAGATCGCGAAACTCGATCTGCTGATCCTGGATGAACTGGGTTATGTCCCCGCCAGTAAACTCGGCTCTGAACTGCTGTTCGACGTGATCAGCACGGCCTATGAACGTTTCAGCCTGATCGTGACGACCAATCTGCCCTTTGAAAACTGGACCGAGGTACTGGGCAGCGAACGGCTGACGGGAGCCACACTCGACCGACTCACCCATCGCTGTCATATCCTGGAAACCACCGGTGAAAGTTACCGGTTACAGGACGCCAAACGGCGGCACACAAAAAGCTCAAGCAAGAAACCGTTACTGACGAAATAACAAAAGACCACGCATTCGTCCCAACACAGCCACATCCGGACGAATCCAACACAGACAGCGCTACGGTTTTCAACCGGCAGGCGCTACGTCTTCTGACCGTTGTTTACATACGGAACTCGGGAGGTTCGAATCATCGGGTTATTCAACCGATGTGCAAGTCGTGGGTAGTCTAGCCTATCTATCCGATCGTTTTTACGGCCTGCGAGTTCTTGATATCAGTAATCCCACGAATATTGTCGAACTTGGATCCTTTTCAGCAACTGCTAATGAAGTACAAGTGGTAGGTATCACTGCCTACCTCGCCGCTGGTGCTGAAGGTTTACTTGTATTAAATATCAGCGATCCCAGCAATATTTCTGTCCTCGGAAGTTTCAACACACCATCATATGCTAAGGGAGTGCAGATCGAGGGGAATGTAGCCTACATCAACGATGGTTCTGCAGGCTTGCGAGTGTTAAATATCAGTTACACAGCTAATATAACAGAGTTGGGATACTTTGATACTGCAAATACTCTCTATGCAATGCAGGTTGTTGGAAGTCTGGCCTACGTTGATGATTATATTGCAGGCCTGCAAGTTCTAGATATTAGCGATCCCAGCAATATTTCTGTATTAGGAGACTTTGATTCTAGCGGTACGGCATTAGAGATCCAGGTAGTTGGAAGTCTCGCATATCTCGCAAATGCTCCCGGTTTGACAGTATTAGATATCAGCGATCCTGCGAATATTTCTCAGCTGGGAGACTATGATACACCAGGAAACCCCCGCGGTGTACAGGTAGAAGGAAGCATTGCCTATCTCACCGATGAATCTGGAGGTTTGCGTGTATTAGATATCAGCAATTCCGCCAGCATTTCAGAAATTGGTACTTTTGATACTCCCTCGCACGGTGAGTCGAACAACATACATTTGCAAGGCAATATTGCATATGTCGCTGGTGGTCATTCAGGCATGCGAGTGTTAGACATCAGTGATCAGAAAAATCTTAGCGAACTTGGTACATATTCAGTTAATGCTATCGATGTGCAAGTGGTTGGAAACATTGCCTATATCGCCGCCGGTTCAGATGGGTTAATTGCATCAAATATTAGCGATCCGGCAAATATATCAATGGAAGGAATTTTCAATACACCAGGTTACGCTGTAAGCGTGCAGGTTGTAGGAGATACCGCCTATGTTGCCGATAATGACAGCCTGCGTGTGCTGGATATTAGTGACCCTGCTAGTATTACCGAATTGGGATATTATAACACATCTGGTAGCTCATTGGATGTACAGGTTGTCGGGACTATCGCCTACATCATCGATCTCTCTGAAGGACTGCGTGTATTAGACGTCAGCGATCCTGCTAATATATCGGAGTTGGGATTTTTTAATCCAACCGGCTTTGTTCAAACGGTAAATGTAGAAGGGAGTATTGCGTACATCACCGATCATTCATTTGGTCTTCGCGCGTTAGACATCAGTGATCCCACGAATATTTCTGAAGTGGGAACCTTTGAAACGCCTGCTAATCCATATCTTGTATCGCCTAATTACGCAAAAGATTTAGAGGTGGTTGGGGAACTCGCTTACCTCACTGATGGCTTTCAGGGACTCCGAGTGCTGGATATCAGCGATCCTACAAATATATCTGAGCTGGGAGTCTTCGATACCCAGGGGGAAGCAAGGGGAGTGTTGGTCGAAGACAATTTTGCCTATATCGCCGATGGAGATTTTGGAGTTGCAGCTATAAAACTTCTCTCTTTGACATTACAAGCCACCGGCACCATCCTCAATGATGAACCCGATCCGCTCTTCGGCTCCGCCTCTCCTGACACGACGATTAACACATCCCTCGTCATGACACCCACATCCACCAACTCCAACGGTGAAACGGCCTCGGTGCCGGAGAGTGAAACCTGGATTGATGAGTGGGACAGTTTCTGGGTCGAAGTCTGGGGGAATACGACCGATGGCACCGGCATCAGTGGCGGAGTCTTTGATCTGGACTATAACACCGAATACTTCACCGCCACCGAAATTGAATATGGGGCTGCCTTCGGGGAAAACTCCACTGCCCTCATTGATGATGAAACCGGGATTGTAGCCGGCATCAGCGGCGCGAACAGTCTCGATTCCCTGGGGGGCAGTGATCAGGTGCTGCTGGCGAGGGTGAAGTTTGAATCTCTGGACGATGATAATGTCGCCATTAATCGGGAGACCGGCTATCTCGGGCCACATGACCTGGGACTGCGGGTGATGAATGCTCACCTTGGCATCGTCAATGAAGAGAGCGTGAATCCGACCATCCTGACCAACCCGGCTACCGACCTGTGGGCGGTTCCGTATGACGTGGATGACAATGGTATGATCAACCATCGCGATCTGATTACACTGATTGGTATTTACAATGATTCGGTATTTGATGCTGCTGCTAACCTGGCCTGGACACTGGATTTTGACAAAAGTACGACAGTGAACCACAGAGACTTAATCCAACTGATCACAAACTATGGAAAGTCCAAGTTCAACGATAACAACGTCACATTCCCTGCCAATTTCCCGCAAAAATGGTATGGACCTGAAGTGGAAGCTGAGGGAGAAGACACATTTGATGAAGTCATTGATGCCGCCGTTGATGAATGGAAAGAAGAGCTGGGGGTCGAAGACCTTAGTATCCAGGTCGTCGTAGCCGATCTGGCTGATCAACAGCTTGGCGGTGGCCAGATTCTGGAACTCGACGAAAACGGCATCCCGATTCGCGGTCGTGTCTACATTGATGATGACGCCACGGGAATCGGCTGGTATTCATCCATTGAAGGTGCTTCCTTTGACGAAAATGGACTGGCACTGCCCGGCTCTGCTGCCGAAGGACATTACGACTTATATAGTGTGCTCCTGCATGAAATCGGTCACGTGGTCGGCTTCACCAGTAGTTACACTGCCTTCAGCGATCTGGTGGAAACCAACGAAAATGACGAGACCCTGTTTGTCGGCTCCGACTTCCTTGTTCAGTTGACCGATGATGGCGTACACATTGATCAGCCCATCGATCTAATGAATCCCACGTTAGACCCCTCCACGCGTAAAACAATTTCTGCCCTTGATATCCAGATTCTTCAAGAGGTTTACGCGAATGCAGCGGGTGCTTCTCTCGATTCGTCTGCACAAGCCATGATTGATGCCCACCTGCATTTAACGGCTAATAATCCAGCAACGAAGAAACCAGCCATCAAACAATCCGACTCGGAAACAGAAGTCTTTGCTGCATCCAGCTATTACCAGGAAGTTCAGCAACCTGCCTCTATCGAGACGGACGACAAAGTCTACCAGGGACTGCTGTTCACAGCCGAACCATTGGTGACAGCAAATTCAAGCACTGACAAAAATGAGTTCGATGGATCCCTGCTGAACATCGTTGAAGATTCGGACAATCTCTTTGCAGTTGCGGAAGAAAAATCGAATACCGATGATGATTACCTCTCCCGCTTTGAATTCATCAATGAAGAACACGAATACGATTTCGAACAGGAATTCACTGAAGAAGAAGAGTTGAACAGTGTCTTCTCAGACTGGTCAGGACCGATCATTTAGGGTCATCGCATTTTAGATTTGCGTCTCTCCTGCTATGATACTCGGTTCAGATCTCCTTGGAGAAACTACAGTAAAACCGGACACAGTCTCAGAGTGATTCGAGCAGGCTTGGTCCAGAGATCAGTTACATGTATAAGCCGAAATACTCACCAGCCTCGGCTTGCCTTCTAAAGTATCATAATAGGCAATAGAAGATGCAGACACATCAAAAAAGGAAGCACCAAACATCGCTGTGCAAAACCCATTGAGGGGGACTGTTGCCTGTACTCTGACGGCGAGCAGGTTTCCCGTAGATCCCGCATTGAATTCATAAACGGAACCACTGGTGATTAAGTCGCCGAAGATTAGATTACCCGCACATGAGCCGTTTTCGTTAGGCGTATTTCCGGAATTATAGTTTGAGTCAAGCGGCACAGGAACTCCCAGAACCGTGTTGGCCGCAGCATAATCCACGCCGACTTCGCGAGGAATTTCAGTCGAATAATTACTGAGATTTCGCATACTATTCCACTCGCACACAGCAGCTAATGCTGCAGAGTCAAGCGCATCATTCAACTCAACCTGGGCTTCCCACAAAGTTGCCAGTTCCAGGACTGCACAGAAAAATGTCAGAAAAAATGATCCCCAGATCACCAGCCAGAGAATCGCGATCCCACGCCGATTCTTTTGAGTTTGTCTTTGCTTGGTATCAATTCGCTTCATGATAATGTTCAACCGGAAACTAACGCTGGTTACGTCCAATACAAACAAGCAGACAGTCGGGTTGCCTTAAAATATTTTGTTTTGCCTCTTGGATTCACGAAGTAATCCACTCACGCAAAAGGTAAAGTCATGATTAACCGGATGCTGAAAAACAACATCTTAAAAGTGTTCCTGTCACTTTTCCGTTTCTAAAAAACACACTTTTCAGGATATCGAAGTACTGACTCACTGTTTTAAAAGTATAAGGATTTTGATTCTCATTTTTTGTTCCGCAGATCAACAGCCACGCGTTTTGAGTTTTCAATTGAAAGAGAGCAGGACCATCCACACTTAAACATCTTTCACGCCCAAGTAATCACGGTATTTCGCTTCTGTTCCTAAGGTACGATTGTCAGATCGCGAAGTCCCACTCCATAGCTTGGGCCAGTGCCAGTAGAAGGTCCCGAAAACTCAGTACGGTTGCCGGTTGTCGGGTCGATCGCAATGATTGACTGGAGGGCGTTGTCAGATACGAGTATCGTCCCGTCATCCTGTTCGGCAACCCCCTGTGGTGACACCATTGGTGAACCACTCCCCTTGCCTACTCCGGAAATCTGTATTCGGCTGACGGTGGTTACGTTGACAGAAATAAGATTGAGATTGCCGACAATCAGCAGATTACCAGACATGTCAAAAACAGCGTCTGTCGGATTACCAATCCTCTCCGTGACAGGTGTTGTGACCATATCCGCGGTAATCAGGGTCCGGTTGCCAGTGATGCTGTCGACTTCGTACACACCAGCAAAAGAGGCTTTCCCCACGACATAGATTCCCCCCGTGGAACTAACAGCAACTGTATCCCCCGTGGACCAGACAGAACCAATCCCCACTGTGGAACTTGAAAGTACTGTCCGATCGCCAGTCGCGGGATTGATACGAATTAAACCAAATGGGTTAGTCAGCGCGAGCAGTGTCCCCGAAGGCTCCAAGGCCAATCCCGTGATATTCAATAATGACGCTCCACTGCCAACGGGTGTCGCTGGATGGGAAGAGGAAAGAACCGTCCGATCTCCTGTAGCGGGATCAACGGCAACAACCGACTGCAGATAAAGGTCCGAATAAATAATCCGCTGATTTGTAGCATCCCAGAGAATATCAGTCGGCCCCAGAGGAGTTGTTCCTGTTCCCATTAGAGAACTCGAGGTTATCGAACGATTCGCATTATCCGGGTCGACAAGTGAAATGGAAGCAGGACCAGGTGGGATGCTGCTGGCTACATAAATATTGCCTACATAATCCTGTGTTTGTGGCTCAGCGTAAGGCCAGGTTGTCGTTTGTGAGATTCTTTTATCTGCAAGTGAAAAACCTAAAGTCGACAGTAAATCAGGCGCCAACTGATCCATCTCCACACAAACGGTAACACGAACAGCGGCAAGGTT
>NZ_JBLXFK010000034.1:0-12309 GCF_048262075.1 Gimesia sp. | reverse complement strand
TACCATTACCATCAACAACGAAGGGCCATCATATGAACGCAAACTCTTTCACCACAACAGGCAGTGCCATTCGTTCCGGACACCTTTAAAGGGAAAGCAGGGAGTCGATTACTTCGCAAAGGCGCGCAACAGGCCGCATTCGGGGCAGCGATAAGAGGTGACTGTTCTTGTTCTGGATTCTTCAATTCTGACAGTCTTGGTTCTGTTTTTCGTCTTAAACCCGAAAAACGAGCCGCCCGCGGTTTCTGGAGCGTCCGGATGCCACGTCGCCTGGAGCGCACCCAGGAGCGTCGTATCTGGAATGAATCCTTTTTCCATCTGTTTTTTGCAGTCCGGTCAATGAGGTACTGCGTTCATTAAACTCTCCCCTAAGTCATGTTTTCAGAAATGTCGACTTGAGTTTAACGTAGAGCGGATGCAATAGGATCATCGAAAGATCAAAGGAAACCAAAATACCATTACTGGACTGTGTCCTGTTTTACTATAACGTCTTCAGGGGCTATTGGGCCGAGTATGAGAGATGCTCTGCTAACATGTGATCACTTTAGAAGTCTTTCAGCGTTTCCTGCAGATTGATATCGAGGCCGGCTGAAAGTGTGATTCGCAAGCCGTTAAGGCTGCTTTCTTCAAACTCGATTGATTTGAGCGGCATCTGCGAATTTGGTGACTGGCAGAGAATGACATTTTTGCCGCGTAGAGAAAAATAGTAGTCCTTTAATCCACCCTCTTCGAGTGTTACAAAGACCAGCACACCATCTCTGACCTTCACCCCCTGTACCTTATTGAAGATCATCGTTTTATTTGCAGGGGGATGCTTTAAATGAGTGGCAAACGTTTTTTTCTGCGCGCCTGACTCCACATCAGGTTCATCGGTCAGAAACAACAGCGACAAACTGAACAGGATTACGAATATGGATGAAATGGTCGATAAAAAATCTCTCATGCTACTTCTCCACCCGTTGGTGTCAGGTATCTGATACTGGATTCTGCCAATTGGCTCCTGCCAGTCAATTCCTTCTGTAAGTAACACACGGGCTGAGAGAGTTTGTCACGCGTTTCCTGGAAAAATGTTCTCTCAAACTCAGAGAATGATTATGAGGGGGGGGCTCAGGGCAGCTCATTTTTCGAGCTGACTGATGGCCGCAAGTCGCCAACCTCCGGTAGAGCGCTTCAGTTCGAACATGAGACGCTCTCCGTCAGCAGTCGCCATCACGTGGGAATGGAGTGCGTCAGAATCGAGGAGCACCATTTGAATCTGGGGGGGATGTTCCATGAAGAGCTCACCCCAGTGCTTCAAAATTTCTTTCTGTGCCAGATTACTGGTCGCCCCGTGGGATGCTTTTCCGGCATCCAATGCGATAGCGGATTCAATATAATTCTTGACTGCATCCCGTGGATAGACGAATACGTCTGACGATGATTGCGTTTGACGAGCAACCCCTGGGCTCTGCAGCAGCTTCGAATGACTGTGAGGCACCAGGGAGGCCGTTGATTTGTTATCGGAATTTCCAAGCCACGACAGATCATCGCTGCTGGTGAGTTCTTCAATGCGGCGTCGAATGATGGTTTTGGCATCCTGTTTACGCTGGCTGAGCTGCGCGCGGGTCTCACGCAGATTTTGCTCGACCAGCTCGATTTGTGCCATTTGCAGTTGATGACGCAGATTGAATGCGCGCTGGACCGCGTCGTTTAATTTGTTTTCAGCTTTGTTGCGAGCGGCTTGGTCTGACTTCTGCGAATCGTTTAATAAGCCTGTTCCTTTTTTCTTAGCTTTGCGTCCCGGCAATGCACTGTTTTTCAACTCGGTCGCATACCTGGCGGAGTCGCGTTCCGCGCGCTCATAATCCATTCGCAGCGCTTGTATCGGCTGGAAACGTGTGGCGTTTTTAACTTTGCTGTTGTTCGACTCGCCCAATTGATTTTCTTTACGGGAGTTTGCCCCATCCGCTTTGGATTCGATCTGCGTATCGGGAAGATTCGCTGGCTTGTCAGCAGCGTCGACGCTGAGCGTGTCATCCTGTTGCGCAAGAGCAAGACCGACAATGCCGGAGAAAAGTAAGAAGAAAGTTATTGCGATACGCATGATAGTCACCTTGTTGATGAAGAAATTGATACAGTAATTATGGTACAGATTCAGTCCTGTAATGCTGTACCTGGATCGGGTCTGTTCAGGAAAGGACGCCGCGCGTCTTGTGAGAGCGCGTCGGAAAAGTCAAGCAGGTCGGCTGTCTTCTGCAGCGATGGCCCGGTATTCCATCCTGTTCCCTCCGCAAATCCAGGTGTTTCCAGTGTCCCGGGGCCCTGTTCTCGCGCAGGAAGCGTTTCGTTGGTTCGATTTTGCTGAATGGCAGTCGGCGAAATGACTTTCCCGACCTGAAGAATGATCATCGTCGTCAATAGCAGCACACCTAAGCTGCCGGCAATCAACCAGCGCATGTTGAGTCCGGCATGCGATGCTTTTCTGATTAAAACCGTGCTGGTCCTTCCCGCAGACGGAAGTACTCTTTCCGGCATCGGAGCTGAGTCCGGTGTCTGCAGATGCGCCAGCCATTGATTCAGTAAGCCGGATACTTCATCGGCCGATTGAAAACGGTCTTCGCGGGGTTTCTCAAGTAACTTCGTCACAATCTCTTCGAGCCAGGATGGCACCTCGGCGTTGATGCTTCTTAAACTGCGTGGAGTGTCTTTACCAATTCGATTCAACACTCCCATCGTTGTTTCAGCGCGAAACGGACTGCGGCCTGCGAGCATGAAGTACATCACGCTGCCCAGAGAAAAGAGATCGCTGCGATGGTCGATCGAATCACCGTGAGCCTGTTCCGGCGACATGTATTGAGGCGTACCTGCGATCACACCACTGCGGGTCATACTGGCATCGTCGATCGCGCGCGCCAGGCCAAAGTCTGTGATTTGGACCCGCTCGACCCCATTCTCCAGCAGGATATTCTCCGGCTTTATATCTCGATGAACCAGTCCCTGTATGTGAGCAGCTGAGAGCCCGTCGGCAACCTGTGCTGCGATGCGTATGGATTCAATGACAGACAGTGGCCCGTAATCTTCAATGCGTCGTTGCAGACTTTTCCCTTCCACAACGGGCATCACCAGAAACGGCAGTCCATTATGTTCGTTGACGGTTAGAATCGGCACAACGTGCGGGTGTACCACCGCTGCGGCGCTCTTCGCTTCACGGGAGAAACGCTTGCGGGCTGCTGCGCTGCTGGCAAACCGGGGAGAGAGAACTTTGATTGCACATTGGCGATCAAGTGCCGTATCAAGCCCCCGCATTACAATCCCCATTCCGCCTCGTCCCAGAAACTCCAGAATTTCGTATCGCGCGAACCGTCCCAGCGAATCGTCACGCTCCGTAGGTTCCAGCAAATCTGCCTGATCGTCTTCCTGTGGGCGAATACCCGGGTAGTCTGGCGATAACGGAGACTCGGAGAATTCATCTTCTCGCAGCATTTCCCCGACATCGTCCCATGACAGCCCCTGCCGGGACAAAGTGTCAATTTGTTCGAGGCAGACTTCGCATGTTTCGACATGTTCGCTCAGCGCACTCTGCTGCTGATCGTCAAGCTGATCATGCAGGTAGCGTTCCAGCGTCGTTACGTCGAAATGAAAACGTGCCACCATATTATATTTACCTTATTCTTCGAATTGGCGTACTTTTTCGCGTAACCGGGCCAAAACACGACAACGCGCCGTACGTACCGATCCCTGTGTTTTATTCAATTGCAGTGCGACGTCAGCAATCGAATGCGCCTCCACTGCCGTCAGCCAGAAGGAAAGCCAGATGGGTTCTTTAAACTCAGTCTTCAGTTCCTCTGCTGCCGCGCGAAACCGCACTCGCCGCAACTCCATATCAAACAGCGTCGCCGTTGGCTCGTCACAGGAGGGAAGCTGTTGCAACATTGCCAGTACATTACTGTCCCCCGAACCAATGGGTCCTTTTGAACGTGTTAAATGGTTTATCACCAGATTTCGGGTAATTGTTCTCAGCCATCCTCGAAATGAACCAGCCGCATGCGGGTCGAAACGTTCGATTGACTTGCGGACTGCTGTTAAAACGTCCTGTGACAGATCTTCTGCGTCGGCATACTGTAAACCTTTCATCCGAGCAACTCTCACGATCAGCGGTCGATAGATGCAGTTGAATTCATCCCAGGCAGCATCCTGGGTGGGCTGCTGTAGCCTGGCAATCAGCGACACTCTTGTTTCAGGACCTTGCAAAGCGACTCCTCCACTGGATAACACACAAGAATGAAGCGGATGTTACAAAAAAAATAAAATATTCGAATGGTTCTCTTCAGTTGTATTGTAAAGACAAGTCAGAACAGGACATAAGAGTAATTCCCGTTTTGACAGCCACTGCAAATGGAGTCGGAGGATCTTCTCCCGGTACATCGCTGTGAGCAGGCAGTTATATCAGTTTCCTGTGAGAGAAGAAATAATTGCTAAGTTTTCGTACAGGCACTGAAACGATTTTTATGAAACTTCAACACGTGGGCAGACAGGTGGATGGCGGTATGCGGAGTTCCGTGCCAGTGAATTCGGGATCAGTTGAATGAACAACCCGGTATTTTTTTGCTACCAAGTAAGCCACGAATTTACACGAAATAGTTGTGGTGAGGGGGGCTTGTTGACAGGATTCGGGAATTCTTTCGAGGTGACTTGTTTTCACCGCTGGTGGATGTTCAGGTTGATTTAGGGTGAAAAGGTTCCTGACACCTTTTTGTGGGTAAGGAAAAAAGGTTCCTGACACCTTTTTATCGGTTTGCTGATGTTTCATTCTGGCAACATCCCCTGAGGTAAAGCACTCATTTCAAAAATAGTGAGTTCTTGGATGATTAAGACGTTCTATATTTTTAACGAATACGCTCACTTTTTTATCAATCGATTTAAATCGTAGCTATGTTACTACTCAACGAAATACAACATATCGAATTTCCATTGCAAATCTGCTGATCAATTCCCCCCCCGTTGTTCACAGGCTCTTGCTATGCGAAATTTCAGGGGGATCAATGAATCAGAGTACTTTCACTGAAACGATCGACGAGATCATTCCATCAAAATACGACAGATGTAAAAATCACGATGTCGTCATCAGCCCCGGTGGAACAATTCTGATTATTGAAGACAGTCATACGCAAACGCGTATCATCAAAGATTCTTTGATAGATCTTCCGCTGGAGATTCACTGCGTGAGTACGGGCCACGAAGCTATCGAATGGCTGAATGTCAATAAAGCCGTTCTATTACTTCTCGATTACGAGTTGCCTGATATGAAAGGTATCGAAATCATCGATACGCTAGCGCAACAAGGTCAATATCTCGAGTTTCTCGTCATGACGGCCCGTGGTAGTGAGACCGTCGCTGTGCAAATGATGAAGCGCGGTGCCGTCGACTACTTGATCAAGGATGATGCTTTCACCAGCCTGCTCCCGACGATTGTCGAACGCGCATTAAAGAAGATCAAATCGGAACAGATCCTTGAAATTGCCCAAAACGCTTTAAAACAAGCGGAAAAAAGAACGCGATTGATTATCGACTCTGCGGCCGACGGTTTTATTTCAATGTGGGATGACGGCACGATTCTGGACTGGAACAAGGCAGCCGAACGCATTTTCGGGTGGAGCTACAAGGAAGCCATCGAACAGAATCTGATTGAATTAATGATGCCGGAAACACACCATGCTCATTTCAGAAAAAATCTGCTTGACTTACGAAACAGCGATCATAGCCTGGCCCAGAATAAATTAATTGAAGCAACCGCGTTGAATAAAACCGGAGCGGAGTTTCCCATTGAAATCTCTGCTTCCATCGCTTCCGAAGGAGAGCCGTGTATCCTCAATGCATTTATACGCGATATTTCCAATCGTCAAATGCTGGAATCTCAGTTAATCCAATCGGAAAAGCTGGCGTCACTCGGTCAACTCGCTGCGGGTGTGGCACATGAAATAAACAATCCGATCGGATTTGTAAAAAGTAATGTGGGAACACTCAGTGAATATGTGGGGATCTTCACGCGTTTACTGAGGCTGTACGAAGAACTGTCCCAAGCGATTCGCGAAGAAGATAAACCACAACAGGAACGGTTGCTCACTCAAATCCAGACGATTCGCGAAGAAGAAGACCTCGCAGATATTTTCGAAGACGTCAATGAGTTACTGTCAGAATCGACCGAGGGCCTGGTCCGCGTCACGGAAATCGTACAAAACCTGAAGAGTTTCGCCCGCGTCGATGAAGCGAGTGTCAAAGAAGCCAATATCAACGATGGGATTGCCGCTACCCTCAAAGTTGTCTGGAATGAATTAAAATATAAAAGCGAGATCGTGACCGATCTGGGAGAGATTCCCGAAATTCGCTGTTCACCCGGACAACTGAACCAGGTCTTTATGAATTTACTGGTTAATGCTGCCCAGGCGATTCCTGAACGAGGCACGATCACGATCAAAACGGAAGCGACCAGCGAAGAAATCATCATTCAGATCTCCGATACAGGTATCGGAATTCCGGAGCAGGAACTCTCACAGATCTTCACTCCCTTCTACACCACTAAACCGGTTGGTCAGGGTACGGGGCTAGGCCTCTCGATCATTTATGGAATCATTCAGAAACACAATGGTACGATCTCAGTCGAGAGCAAATTAGGGATCGGGACAACATTCACCATTCGATTACCACTGGAAGGGATGTGTGCATGAATCAGAAAACCGTCCTTTGCGTCGATGACGAAATCAATGTGCTTCGATCCTTAAAGCGACTATTGAGAAACGAAGAATATCAGTTAATTACCGCGAATAGTGGTGCTGAGGGAATTTCGATACTGGCCGAGCAAGAAGTCAGTGTAATCCTTTCTGACCAGCGGATGCCTGGCATGACTGGTACCGAATTTCTTTCGATCGTAAAAGAGAAATATCCGGAATGTGTCCGCGTCGTTCTTTCCGGTTATGCAGATGCAGCCACAATTCTTGATTCGATTAACAAAGGGGCAATCTATCGTTTTTTGACAAAACCCTGGAATGATGAAGAACTACGAATCACCATTCGCCAGTGCTTAGGGCAATATGAATTACTACAGGAAAATCGAAACCTGACACAGGAAATCAAACTACAAAATGCCAAATTGAATCGGCTCAATCAGCAACTGGAAGACCTGGTCGGAAAAAGTAAACAATCGTTGCATTTTTCGCAGGAAGTACTGGCGAAAATCCCTATCCCAGTGGTTGGCATCAGTGCAGAAAGTATTATCGTTTTAGCAAATGAATCCGTAGACCAGATGTTTCCCACGCTACGCGAAGTGCATCTCGGTGCCGACATCAAAGACATCTTTTCCAGCGAAATTGTAGAAACCGTCACGAATTGTTTATCAGGTAGCAGACAGACCGAATCCCTGCCCCTGACACTCGAAAATAAACAGGTTCAGATTCATTGCAAGAAGCTGATGGACGGTGATCAATTACGAGGATGTGTTCTCTCGATGGAAGAGTGCTATGGATGAAATAAAACTAAATCAGATTTTAAAATTGGTTCGATCTGTCCCGACACTGCCTGAAGTGGCTCAGGAACTAGGTCGACTGGCAGGCGACCCGACCTCATCTGCGCAGGACATGGCCTATGTCGCAGAAGCAGACTCGGGCCTCGCCGCGCAAATTTTACGTGTCGTGAATTCTTCGTTCTTCGGTTTTTCCAGACAAATATCGACCATTCCACAGGCCATTGTCGTCTTAGGCACACATGGCGTTCGCAATATCGCACTAGGCTTAACCGTTTCTGCCATTCACCCCAATCTGGCTACGAATTCACAATTCTTTGATGTCGACGATTTCTGGAGGCACTCTCTCTCCGTTGCGATTGGCGCACGACAGTTAGCCAGGCATCTTGTCATCTGCGACCCGGAAGAAGCCTTTCTTGCCGGCCTCTTGCATGATATTGGCAAACTGATCCTGTTGGAATCATGCACAGAGCAGTATCTGGCTTTAATCGCTGCTGCAAATGCGAAGAATCAGCCACTACACACTCTGGAAGAGACACAACTCGGTTTTAATCATACCGATGTTGGATTTGCACTCTGTGAGCGGTGGAAGATTCCGGAATCGGTTGCCTATACGGTCCAAAACCATCACTGCTGGAATTGCGATATGACAATTTCCACAGAGCAGGACCAGCTTCTTTCACTCATCAATACCGCAAACAACTTAGCGAAAGTCTCTGGCATCGGCTTTAGTGGAAATACTTCTGTGACTTCCTTCTGTATGCAGGCATCTTTCTCATACAGATCACTCTCAGAGGCACTGCAGAAAACCCTGGAGACACTTCCCTCAGAAGTCGCACACACAGAGAATCTGTTTAACATCACATCGCAGCAGAATTACGCTGCTGCCTGCAAAACAGGAGATACCTGTGCGGGAGTCGTGATCCAAAATCCGGACTTCTACAAAATCATCAGCTTACTGTTACTCAGTCAGGGAATTATACCGGTGACGCTTGAAGAACCGATCCCGGAAGGTGCAGAGATGATCGCCGTCGTGACAGATGCGGAATTAAATCCGGAATCACTGCCTGTTGCGTGGCCTCAAAATATCATCGTTTACCATCATCATGAAGAGTTAATGCACCAGGAATCTCCTGAACGCAAACCTTTTCAAATTGATGTCGAACAACTTCGAATCTGGCTCAATGAGAAACTCCCATCTTCCGTGAAGGAGGAATTAGTCCAATGAACCCCAAAGTAATCTTTATCGACGATGAACCACACATTTTGAAAGCATTTGTACGACTCTTTCGAAAAGACGCGATAGACATCATAACGACATCGTCACCTGAAGAAGTCTGTCAGTTGGTACAGACAGAAAGCTTCGCGTTAATTGTCTCAGATCAACGCATGCCTGAACTGGAAGGTACGAAGCTGCTGGAGCGCGTCAGAGATTTATCCCCGGCAACCATTCGTATTATCCTGACCGGCTATGCAGACAAAGACGCGGCCATTGAAGCCATCAACCAGGGATCAGTTTATCGTTTTTTGACGAAACCCTGGGACGATGATGAATTGCGAAATGAAGTCAAACGGGCCATCGACGAATATACGCTACGACAGGAGAATCGCAGACTTCAGGAATTGACACAGTCTCAAAACGACAAATTACGAGACTTAAATCAGAACCTTGAACAAAAAGTCAAAGAGCGTACTGAGAAAGTTACACTCCTGAACCAGCAGTTAAAACAGGGATTCATCGGCTCTATTCGCGCCATGGCCCAACTGGGGGAAATGCACAGTTCTGACCTGGGGGAACACGCAAAACGCGTCACCGTCATGACCGGTCAGATTGCAAAACAGCTTGGATTTCAGCTCGAAGAACTGTTTCAAATCAACTCTGCTGCTCTGCTGCATGATATCGGAAAAATAGAGCTGCCTGCGAATCTGTTATCAAAGCCTTACGACAAACTGATACCAGCTGAACAACAACAGGTACAAAAACATGTTTTACTAGGCGAACAGATCGCACAAATGGTACCCAGTTTAGAAAAAGCAGCCGTCCTTATTCGCCATCATCATGAACGCTTTAATGGATCAGGTTACCCAGATGGTTTGAAAGGTGAGGAAATTCCGCTGGGTTCACGTATTATTGGTGTTGCCGACTATTATGACCATCTGCAAAACAGTCGCAATAATACCCCCGAAGCGATTCTGGAATCGATGGGCAGACTGACGGGAACCTGGTTCGACCCGCAGGTCGTTTCTGCACTCCATCAATACCTGTTTCCCGATGAACATCAAAGCGTACTTTTGAAATACTTCAACAATCGAACTGCGGGCCACCCGCGGCAGGAACCAAGCACACAAGCACAGCAGCAGCAAACCAGGCAAAACCACCCTCTGATGAACGAGGACGTGGATGTCACTGTGGAACAAGATCACCGTGTGCGTCCTTATGAACTCAAACTGGGCATGACAATCTCCCGTGATCTTTTCTCTAATAGCGGAGGTTTACTTCTCCCGCGTGGGACCGTCCTGTCTCAAAAACACCTGGAAAACCTGAAATCACTCTCGCTGGCGAATCCGATTTCTGATCGAATTTTTGTTCAACCAGAAACATCTGATACTAAAACAATTTCTGCCCCCTCAGAAACTCCCGTTTCTGCTTAAGGAACTGCAGTATGAATTAATCGGAAACATTGATAATTCACAGGCATCGTGCATACCCACTTTCTCAATTTTTATCAGGTAATAATTTATGAGCCAATCCGTCCTTTTAGTCGATGATGAACCAATCCTGCTGAAGTGCGTTCGAAGATTACTGCGACCTTTAGAAAAAAAAGGCGTCGTCGTCTGGACCAGCAACTCAGGAGAAGAAGCGGTTGAGTTATTGAAAAAACATCACATCGATGTCGTCGTTACCGATGAAAATATGATTGGGATGTCAGGTACAGAATTACTGGCCTGGATTTCGGAACATTCACCCGAGACCAGAAGAATTGTCTTAACCGGTGACGTTTCTGTCTTAATCGCAATGCGCGCGATCAATCAGGCTGGCGTAGATGCGTATTTAACAAAACCATTTAAAAACGCAGAGTTACTGAGCGCAGTACTCGGTGCCCTGCATGCGAAAGACCGGGAATCACGAGTGCAGGCAATCCGAGATTCCATCATCAATGATCTGACGGACAAAGTCGAAGAACAGTTCGTCCTCGAAAGCACTCCTTCATAATATTGATACACTGGCTCAAATCTGCCCGTTCATTCCACAGAAGTAAAACTGACGCTTAATCTGGTGATCAGAGAACCCAGCAGAATGTAGCCAATCAGGACTTCCAGCATCACCAGTGCCTGACCGGTCACACTTAATGGATTTGCATGAATATCACCAAACCCCAGCGTGGTCATAGTGACACAGGAGAAATACAGACAGGAATACATGCGCATAAAGATGCTGGCGCCAACCAGCTTTGTGGGAAGTTCGACAAACGGGAATTCTGAAGAAATGATATAATCATCCAGCAAGATAGAACTGCTGTAAATCATCGCGAACAAAAAGGCAAATCCCACGATACAGGCCAGGATGCGTTGCGTTGAGTTCCCATAATCTGAAGTCCACCAGAACGCCTGAATTGCCCACCGCTTTAACACAGGCATTTCCTGGTATTTCTTTTCCCACATCTGGCGACGCATGTTCCATTCAAGATAACTTAAATCGGTAATCGGATTGAATCGGGCGGTCCGCAGCGCCGTTCCTGTGGCATCAGATTTCTTATTGAATTTACATCCGCTGAAATAAGTTCTGGCATCCACAATCACATTCGTCAGTTCGACCGACTCCAGAACGGTGCCTTGTAATAGCGCCAGTGACAGATCGGCTGCATTTAAGGTGGCTCCTCTGAGATTGGTTTCATTGAGTTTTGTGCCAGTCATGTTACACCAACTCAAATCTGCATCACTCAGGTTGGCTGAATTCAGATCGGCTTTTGACAAATTCGAACCACTTAAATCACACCAGCTCAAATCGGCTTTACTCAGATTCGCTTGTGTCAGGTTCGCTTCCCGCAAGATCGCCATTTTGAAAATAGCCATCTTCATATTGGACTGACTTAAATTGACATTGAGTAAATTGGCATCTACAAAGTTAGCATTAAACATCTGAGCCTTCGTTAAGTCAGCACTTAACAGATTTGCCTGTCCCAGGTGGGCATCATGCAGATTTGCTTCACTCAAGTTGGCATATCTCAAATTTGCTTCCCCTAAATCAGCATGGAACAAGTTTGCTTTGCTCAGATCCGTTTTACTTAAATTCGCTTTCTTCAGGTTTGTATGAAACAAATTCGCTTCACTTAAATTCGCTTCGTGTAAATTAGCGCCTCCCAACTCCACGCCACCTAAGTTCGCCCCACTCAAATCGAGTATGGTTTCCGGGTTTTCGGACTGCCACTTCGTCAAAGCTTCCGTACCCTGCCTGACAATTTCCACATGTGCCGCATTAGACATGAACCACTCTCCATAGTTGAATTCTGCAAACAATCGGGGCGTATTATGAAAACCTGTTCCATTCGGAGCAAGAGAATATTCAAGAACGCGAATTGCCTGAACCTGTTAACATGCAGATACTTGAAAATGGAGGGAAATCTCTTCATAAAAAAGGTGTAAAAAAGGTGTCAGGAACCTTTTGTTGACAGTTTAGGGGGATTACGCTAGAATCCCCTGATTATGGGACGACCAAAACGCGCCGCACAAGCGGGATATATTTATCATGTGTTGAACCGGGCGAATGCCCGGATGACGATCTTTGAGACGGACGAAGACTACGCCGCGTTTGA
>NZ_JBLXFK010000033.1:0-12442 GCF_048262075.1 Gimesia sp. | reverse complement strand
AAACTGTCAGGGCAATCGCAGATTAAAGTTTCATGTTACCGACCTGCCAAGCCGTAGGGGCGGTACCCAAGTGTCCGCCCGCCTGTCGAAGTTCGCCCCCGTTTCACACCGCAATGGGAACCGATGAACCTCTCGAATTTGATGTTTCTACCACGAAAAACACAAAACGACACGAAAGTAAGAAATGGGTGACCCCGGATAAAATCCGGGCCAAGCACAGCGAGCAGGAGGTCGCAGCTGCCGCATCGAATCCGGAACCGGGCTTCCCCTGATCACTTGGCACGGACGGACATTCCCTCAAATCAGAAATCTTAACATCATTTAGTTTTCAAAAATCGTACGCTTCCCTGCCTCACGCCTGGCGAATCTGCTTGCCGAGGCGTTTTACGACCGGTACAATGACGCCACTCACCCAGGCCGGTCCGCAGGGAAACAACAACGACCGGCCAGACAGAAATACAGTCCCGCCCTTATTGGAGTAGAACACGATGCTCTCGATCCCCGGCTCACCACGACGGCAGTGTGACGGCTCGCGCAGGCAGTTCCTCAAGATCGGCGGCCTGGCGCTGGGCGGACTTTCGTTGCCTCAAATTCTGCAGGCCGAAGCACAAGTTGCCGCCCCCGCCAAACCACTGGGCCACAAAGCCATCATCATGATCTTCCTGTCCGGCGGCCCTTCGCATCAGGATATGTACGACCTGAAGATGGACGCCCCCTCGGAAATTCGCGGCGAATTCCGCCCCATCGACACCAACGTACCCGGCATCCAGATCTGCGAACACATGCCACGACTGGCGACCATGATGGACAAGTTCGCCATCATCCGCTCATTGCATGGCTGCCCCGATCAGCATGCGTCCGATCTCTGCATGAGTGGCTGGCCCATCGGTGGTGAAGGGCGGCAGTCGGGTCATCCCTCACTCGGCTCGGTCCTATCCAAAGTGCAGGGCCCCGTCGATCGAGCGGTCCCACCGTTCGTCGGTCTCAGTATTCCGAGTCGTCACGAACCGTACGGCAATCCGGGCTTCCCCGGTTTTCTGGGGAAATCCCACGCCCCGATGCAGCCGACCGGCGAAGGCATGGACAACATGCGTCTGCAGGGCATCTCGCTGGATCGACTCCGAGATCGCAAGGCTCTGCTCAACGGCTTTGACGCGTTCCGCAACTCCGCCGACAACGCTTACGAGGGACTGGACGCCTACTCCCAGCGGGCCTTCGATGTCCTTACCTCCAGCAAACTCGTCGAAGCCCTGGACCTGGAAAAAGAAGATCCCGCGCTCCGCGACCGCTATGGCAGAGGCAATGACTCACCCGCCTTCGGGGAAGATGCCGGCCCGCACTGGCTGGATCAGTTCCTGATGGCCCGCCGCCTGGTCGAAGCAGGCGTCCGTTGTGTCACGCTCTCGTTCGGCAGCTGGGATCGGCACCATTCCAACTTCGCCCGCCTGCCTCTGCAACTCAATAAACTCGATCAGGGCATCACCGCACTGGTCGAAGATCTGCACAACCGTGGCCTGCAGGACGATGTCAGCGTCATCGCCTGGGGCGAATTCGGCCGCACGCCCCGCATCAACGAGAATGCGGGCCGCGATCACTGGCCGCAAGCCTCCTGTGCCCTCCTCGCCGGTGGCGGCATGCGGATGGGGCAGGTCATCGGCTCCACCAATCGACTCGGCGAAGTCCCCCAGGACCGCCCTTTGCATTATCAGAACGTTTTCGCCACACTCTACCGCCAGTTGGGCATCGACCCCATGACGACCACCGTCCCCGACTTCGCCGGTCGCCCGCACTACATGCTCGACATCCGCGAACCGATCGACGAGTTGATTTAACGGTCCCTGGCTTTCCTGATTTTTCTACCACGAAAAACACAAAACGACACGAAAGTAAGAAATGGGTGAGCCCGGATAAAATCCGGGCCGAGCAGAGCGAGCAGGAGGTCGCCGCTGCCGCGTTCAACCCGAAACAGGGCTGCTACTATACTCGTCACGGCCGGACAAAATCGCAGAAACCGCGACTAACGCCGTACGGCTAATGTGAAAGAAAATCGGGTAGCCCCGGATGCAATCCGGGGTTGTCGCAGACAACAGGAAACTGTCAGGGAAAGCATTCAAACCAGGGAAACCATCCCAACGCCTTCCGTGTAGGGTGCGGACCCATGTGTCCGCCCGCCTGGTGATGTTCAAACCAGTTTCACACCACAATGGAGGCTGGTAGAAAAGGCAGATCCATCTCTTGTTATATAGAAATCGGAATCCGCAGAAAAGTTTTCTCGATTTCGTTACCCCTTGTTGTAATCTGGCTGTTAAACTGGAGCCGGTTGTTTATCCCCTTCAGATCAACTCACTTCAAGAAAGTGGTTACGCTCATGATGAAATCTGTTTCCTGCTGCTGCCTGGTGTTGATTTTACTGGTTCCCGCTCTGCTCCAGGCCGAGAAGAATTCGGACCTCAAACCCGTGCTGGGCAAGACCGGCGAACCGACGGCTGCCGATGCCTTCGATAAACCGAAACTCGGCAAACAGTGGGCAGCCGCGCGGGGAGAGTGGACGGTTACAGACGGCGTGCTGACCGGAAAAGAACTGAAAGCCGATAAACACGCGGCGGTCCTGACCTGGAAACTGCCCCATCGTAATTCCGTCATCCGCTGTTCGTTTCAGTTGAAAGACGCTGATTTCTTTCACCTGAGCCTGAATCATCCCAAAGGGCACCTGTTCCGCGTCATCCTGGACGAGTCCGGCATGACGCTGCGGACCGACAAAAACAAGAAAGATCCCAAATCAAAACCGATCACGCTGGCACGGGCTAAACGCACCCTCGAACCAGGTAAGTGGTACACACTGCAACTGGAAATGCAGGGAGACAAAGTCGTCGCGCAGCTGGATAACGGCTTAAAAGTCGAAGGCCAGCATCCCTCGCTCGACGTCAACAAAACCGGCTACCGCTTCATCATGAAAGGCAACACGCTGTTGCTGGATGACATGACCGCCTGGAAGCAGGAGTAACTGATCCACATCACAACGGAAGTGGCTGAGTTTTTCGAATTTGAATTTTCTACCACGAAACACACGAAACCGCACGAAAGCAAAAGCATGGGTGAGCCCGGATAAAATTCGGGCCGAGCGGAGCGAGCAGGAGGTTGCAGATCCCGCGTTTCCTCCAGAACCGGGTTACGTATTTATTCAATCGCAGTTAAAATGAGGCGCACTTCCTCACAAGCTCAAGTTCACACCGCCACTTTCTGTTGTCTGCGCCAACACCGAATTACATCCGGTACCATCCGCCGGTTACGCTCCAGCGCTCTACCAATGTAGACGTTCAGGTTCATCCCTTTCGTGGTAGAAAAATGAATCTACCGGGCCGAGCGATCAGGATGTTCTGGAAAAGTATCACTGCGGCAGACTCTCCACCAGCCCGATGACCGCCCAGGTCGTTCCCCAATAGACGGCGGTTTCCTGCACGCTCGCTTTTCTTTTTTCCTTGGTGCCCCGCACCGGCCACGAACCATCGTCGCGCTGCGTGCTCACCAGAAACTGTTGCGCTCCTTTGATGGCGGGGTCTTGTCGATCCACGCCTGCCGAGACGAGCGCGTATAAAGCCAGCCCTGTTCCCAGGGCATCACTGTCGTCAGCGATCATCCAGCCCCAGCCGCCGTCCGGGTGTTGCTGACTGCGCAGTTGTTTTATTATCTGGTCCCGCACTTCGGTTTCTCCCGTCTGGACGGCCAGCAGTAAGCGGACGGCATACCATTCGACACTCTTGCCGGGTGAACTCGCCTGGATGAGTTTCAGCGCATTGGTAATTGTCGCAGTGTTGGCTTCATGCTTCGCCTCACCCAGCAGGGCCAGCGTCAGCCACATCGTGGAGACAGCGTTCGTCTCTGCTGCGGGTCGTTTCTGAAAGGGGAGCTGGCCTCCTGCCTTCCATGATCCATCGGGCAGCTGTTCCTCTCGTAGAATCGCCGCCAGTTTGTTCCGGGTTTCTTTCTGTTCGTCAGTCTTGTCAGTCTGATCCAGACTCAACAGAATCTGCGCCACGCCTTCTTTGTTGCCCAGGCCGGTGATCTTCCCTTTGTCATTATTTTCCAGCGATTTGTCGATTGACCACTGCCTCCATTCCTCCAGGCGATCACTACCGGTGAAGCCACTCTGTTTCGCGGTTTGCAGGCTCCAGACCATATTCCCTGTACGATGACAGGTGACGCATTTTTTTTCTTCGATCCACCACAGCCCCTTTTCTTCGATAAAGGGAATGCTGCGCTGTACTGTTTCACGAATCTCAACGGTCGTGGGTGAGACGTTTGGCAGTGCGCCGATGGAAAGTGTCAACAGCAGCGAGCTGAATGCAAACATGATGAAAGCCATTCCTTAAGTGATGCGTTAGCAGAAAGAAAAAAGCAATCCTGGGCAATCCCTCCATTATACAATTCTGCTCGCAGGAAAGACACCAGCGATTAAATGTTGTTTTCTACCAAGTCAAAACTACGGTACAGGGAGTCAGTTATAACAGGATGATAGACAACGCCTGAGTAGGACCGCATTCACTTTTCCTTCTGAATCGGCAGATTCTTACGGCACGCAGAGAGAATCTGTCGCGCCAGGGCAGGGGACTTGACGGCCCGCGCCAGGGACAGGCCACCAAAACAGAGCGCCAGCGTTGAGAGAATTTCCTGCCGGGTGAATTCGTTCTGTGAGCGGCCCTCGAATTGCGCGACCATCCACTGGATGACTTCTTCGAACTGCGCCTTCGTTTCCTCATCGGCGCGGCCCAGATCCGAAAGCAGAGGAGGGATCGAACAGCCCTCCTCCACATGCGCGCAATGTTTGCTCGACAGGTACCGCTGCATGATCTCGATCAGTTGCTCCGGTGATTCACATTCACTGAGTGCCCCATTCATGGCTGCCTGGTCTTCGATGAACGACTGCACCAGCGCTGCGCCCAGCACATCTGTTTTCGAATCAAAGTGACCATAAAAGGCCCCCGAGGTCATACCGGCTTCTTCCATAATGCCGTCCACGCCACTTCCGACATAACCCTGACGTTTAAACATCCGCAGGGCGGCGTTCAGAATGTTTTTGCGGGAGCGGGTTTTACGATCCGTGGGGGGCGTCATCCTCGGGTCCTTCTTTCCAGGCAATCGGGTAATTCTCCAGATGCTCGCCGTCTTGAATTGTGCCGGTCACACTGCTGTCGGCGCGGTACTGAATTACCAGATAGTATAACGGTTCTTCCGAATTGTTTCGCCAGACCCGGGGCACTTCCGGCGAAAGTCGAATAAAGAATCCCTCTGAGACGTCGAACACGTCTTCACCCGCCTGGAACTGTCCCTGCCCCTGAATCACGAAATAAATCTCATCGTTCTCCTTGTGACGATGCACGAACGGCATCTCACGACCCGCGGGCAACGCGTTGACGGACATCTCCAGCCCGTCGGAATTCAGATACTTTCGTAGAAAATATTTTCCCCGCGCCGCCATCGGCGTATCGGGGGGCGCCAGACGATACCGTGCCCAGCTCTCCAGCGGTCCCGCTTTAAAACAGTCATATCCCTGGCCGTGCACCACATTTTCCGTCACTTGACTCATCTCGTTTCTCCCTGGAAATCAGATTGGAACTGTTAATATAACGATCGTTATATAGCGGTCGTTATGTTAAGTCAATCCCGTTTCCAAAATCGACACCATCCCTGCAGGTCCTATAACCGGAAGGGGTGAGGGACGAAATGGCAACGGTTTCTGAATGACCTCTATCTGGAATGGCAACTCCAGTAGAAATTGCCCGTCATTCGCTATAATAAACGGGTCTCAAAGGCAGACACTTGTTTGAGTCGGCGTGAGGAATTGGGTACACTGGTCGCTCTCTCTGTTGTGCATTCGTCTGCCTGTCAGGAACCTGCTTAAAAAATCACGTTCACTGACAGTCCGGCTCCTTAAAGAAAGCTGAAGTAATTCAATGATTTGTGTCAGCATCGGTCGAACCCGACACAAAATGGTGATGATGGAACACCGTTCCCTTGCAGAAAAAGGGGCGGAACTGGTGGAGTTGCGGCTGGACTGGATCGCCCGCGCTCCCGATGTGAGCCGCCTGATCAAAGACAGGCCGACGCCGGTGGTCGTCACCTGCCGTCGCCCGGAAGACAAAGGTCGCTGGAACCGCACCGAAGAACAGCGGCAGGCCCTGCTGCGAACGGCCATTGTTTCCGAAGTCGAATACGTTGACATTGAAGACGACATCGCCGGGTCGATCCCCCGCTACGGCAAAACCAAACGCATTATCAGTCATCACAATTTCGATGAAACACCCGACGACCTCGAAGAGATTTACGCTTCGATGTGCGAGAAAGACCCGGACATCGTCAAGCTGGTCACGATGGCCAATTCACCCGGCGACTCGGTCCGCATGCTGCAACTGGTCGCGAATGCCAAGGTGCCCACCATCGGGTTCTGTATGGGCGAGTACGGCGTGATCAGCCGCATTCTCTGTGGGAAATATGGTTCGCCTTTCACGTATGCTACCTTCAGCCGCGAACGTGAACTGGCACCCGGGCAACTCTCCTACTCGGAAATGTCGCGGATTTACCGCTACGATAAAATCGGTCCCGAGACCCCCGTGTACGGCGTCATCGGCGATCCCATCGCGCACAGTCTGAGCCCGTTGATTCATAACATCGCGTTCAAGCATGACAAACTTGATGCCGTTTACCTGCCGTTCCGGATTCCCAAAGATCGACTCAGGGAAACACTCAAAGAATTCGAATGGCTCAACGTCCAGGGTTACAGTGTGACGATTCCCCACAAAGCCGGGGCGCTGGAACTGGCCGATGAAGCCGACGACGCTTCGAAAAAAATGGGAGTCGCCAACACGCTTTTCAAAGACGAGAAAAACGCCTGGCAGGCCCGCAATACCGACTATGATGCCGCCCTCGACAGCATTCGACTGGGACTCGATCCCCAAGGCAAAGCGACTTCTGACCCGATCAACGGTAAACTGGTTCTGTTACTGGGCGCCGGTGGTGTTTCGCGAGCCATTGGCGCAGGCATTGTTGCTGCAGGAGGCGTCCTGACGATCTCCAATCGGAGTCGTACCCGGGGAGAACAACTGGCGAAAGATCTGGGCTGCAATCATTCCACCTGGGAAAACCGGGGCAGCGGACGTTATGACATTCTCGTCAATGGCACCGCGGTCGGCATGTATCCCAACGTGAACGATACCCCCTTCGCACAGAACTTCCTGCAGGAAGAAATGCTGGTGTTTGATACCGTTTACAATCCGGAAAACACACTGCTCCTCAAGCAGGCGCGTGAGCGGGGTTGCAAAACGGTTTCGGGCATCGAAATGTTCGTCCGCCAGGCAGCAGCCCAGTATAAAATGTTTACCGGTAAAGACGCCCCGCTGGAAGTCATGCGGAACACCCTGCGAAAAGGGATTTCCGCGGTCGGAAAACTGTAAGGGGCATTCGATGACGGTAATCACATTGATCGGCTACCGGGGCAGCGGCAAGAGCAGCATCGCCGCACCCCTGGCCGCCAGGCAGGCTGCAGACTGGATCGACGCTGACGACGAAATCGAACGCCGCGCCGGAAAATCGATTGCTGAGATCTTCGCCGATAAGGGGGAACCGCACTTTCGCGAGTTGGAACGAGCCGTCATGCAGGACCTGCTCAGCCGGGAGGCACTCATCATCGCTGCCGGGGGCGGGGCGATTCTGAATGCAGAGACTCGCGCCGATATGCGCAAAGCAGGCCCGGTGGTCTGGCTGAATGCCAGTGTGGATGCACTCGAACAGCGGATTAATCAGGATGCCACCACGGGCAGTCGTCGTCCCGCATTGACCACACGTACTTCACAACGCGAAGAAATACAGCATCTGCTCGAGCAGCGCGAACCCCTGTACCGCGAAGCGGCGACCATTATGATTCAGACCGATGACAAATCCGTAGCACAAATTGTCGATGAGATTATTTCCGCTCTGGATTCCCCCTCGTAAGGCACGACGAAAGTTTCAACAGCTATGACACCGTTTGGCATCAATCCTTATTTTCTGCTCGTGCTGCTGTTCCTGCTGGGAACATGCCTGGGACGGATCGTCAATCTCTGCATCGAAGAGCTTCCCCGCGAAGAACGCGTCGGTCCTGCCTGGAGACGCGTCGGTCGTCGTCTGCGGCATCTCTGGTCCCGCTATCATCTTCCTGTTATCGGCGTTTATTTAACACGCTCCTCCAACTCCACGTTCTCTTATAAACGTTCTCAACGGGAAGCGCTGGTCGAACTGTTGAATGGCGTGATCTTTGTGCTCCTGTACCTGGCCGAAGTCCCTTTGAGTGGCGAGGCGACCCTGCAGCAGAGCGGCCTGTTTACGCTGTATGCCCCCGATCCGGTCGCGATGAACTCCTGGATGACACCCGTCATGCTGCTCAACCTGCGGTATGCTTTTCATCTGGTGCTCATTGAATCGTTGATGATCGCGACGTTTATTGACTTCGATCTTAAGATCATTCCCGATGGCGCGACGCTGCCCGCCATGTTCATCGGGGTTGTCGGTTCGTTTGTGTTTGGTCTGCTGTACCTGGTGCCGGTCTGGTTTCAGGAACCGTCGGTGGTTCGCCTGCTGGGGATCTATTTTCCCGAACAGTATCGCAGTGCATTCGTCGTCGAAAAAGTGCCGCAGTGGGTCACCCTGTATCCGCATTTGCACGGACTGGCCGTCAGTCTGGTCGGGCTGGTCGTGGGGGGCGGCGTGGTCTGGGCCGTGCGAATTATCGGCCAGTGGACGTTACGCCAGGAAGCGATGGGCTTCGGCGATGTGATCTTAATGGCAGTGATCGGCAGCTTTCTCGGCTGGCAGGCCACGGTGACCGTGTTTGTGATCTCGCCTCTGTGTGCCCTGGGGGTTGTGGCTGTTTCCATCTTTTTTAAACAGTCGCGCGAAATCCCGTTTGGCCCTTATCTTAGTCTGGGCGCGCTGCTGGTACTGCTGGGCTGGCCGAAGATCTGGCCGTTCATCGAACGCATCTGCCACTTCGGTCCACTGCTCCCGATCCTGGCAATCGTCATGCTGCTGTTGCTGGGAGCCTGCCTGATGACAACGCAAATGGTCAAATGGATGCTGGGCATCCCCCTGCATTATGAGGAAGAATGGGTCGAAGAATGGACGTCCGCCGATCAGTTGACCTATCAGTCGGGTGAAAACGTCAACGAAACCCAGGGACGCTGGGATCTGACCACAAACGCACACACCCGTGCCGGGCGGGGAACGCAGCACTATCATCAATGGAAAAACGGGCGGTAAAATTTGAATCTGACTGCTTTTGTGAAATTGCCATCGACGAAGAAATTTCCAAGACAAGCAGGGGGGCGAGCTCTTTATCCAGTAGCGAGCCTGAATAACCGACCGATGGGATAACATGCTTCTTATACCCACCGGTCAGGGGATTTACTGCTTACCAAAAACGACCAGCACTTACTGCTCAGGCTGAATGATTTCATTCTGTTTCAGGTCGCGACCAAAAGAACTCATCAGCATCGGCTTGCCCGATTTTGTAAATTCTTTCATGCGGCGGAGAATTTCGGGGGTGATGGTCTCGTCACCTTCGTCGTGCCGTTTTTGTAACACTTTGATCTGCTGACTTACGATCGCCAGGGATTCCTGCAGGGAAAGCTTGGGCTCCGACCATTTTGTCCAGACAAGGTAGGGGCCTCTTTCCAGCATCTGGCGTTGAACTCCATTATGCACGCCGGAAATCATAATGGAGATATTCTTTCCTTTGAGGTTCAGAATTCCATCTTTCAGCGTTCCCGTTGGTTTACTGTCCCGCCAGGGGATCAGAGAGAATTCACAAGTCGCGTAACCTGGAATATCGACTCCCACCAGGGTTGCACCACTCAAATCCATCTGGCCCACATAATTTTGATCGTTGAGAATGACTGGAGAAGAACGGAAATCCCATTCCTGAAGTTTGAGATCAGAAGGATTGAACGTCTTTGCTTGCTGAATCTGAACGACTTCCGGAATCAACGTCAACTCGAAAACCCTGCCATCGCTGTCTTGTGCAAGTTCGATCCGTTGCGTGCGTAAATCCAGCATGTCAAATTTTCTGGTGATGGTTTCTGTGGCTTTTTGATTCTTAGCATTGGGAATCGTTTTGAGTTCTACTTCGACTTCAATTTGCCGGGCGGCGCGAGCGCAGGCAATGCTCACATTGATCCTTTCCTGCTCTGTTTTAATGCCCATTCCCACGGAGCCACCATGGCTGCAACTTCCATTCGAGTGTAACTTGTAAGTCTCCAGAGTCTCGCCTGGAATCCATGATCTGATTTCAGAGCGGACATGAAAGTACCGATGAGCTGAGGCATCTTCAGCGTGCCCGGAATTTGACAGGTAAAGACTCATCCCAAATAGAAACATCATCAAAAATTTGCCATTTGTCATTAGTTTTTCTGCTGTGCGTTTCATCAATTATTCTCCTGAAAGAGATGTCCGGAACTGGAACTCAATATTCCGACGCCACATAGGTAAGTTTCGGTTACGTAGTAGGACGGCTGGGTATCATCGGCGGCGATCAGCAATCTGTTTTCACTTCTATTTGAATCTGCTTCCCGCTTTTCAGAAGCGGGGACGTCATCTTGAGCGATCACGGCAGGATCGGGACCCCGGTCGATGCCTCGCAGCATCCAGCCGATGCCCACCCCTGTTAATAATGTGCACGCCAATGCGACAAGCGTCCGTGCTGTCAGGTTTCGTAACGTGGATAAACTGGTTTGCCTGGCTTGCGATTCTGTTAATCGGGCGGCCACCAGTTGACGAATCTCAGCCTTTTTTTCCAAAGAGGGCTGAAGCTCCTGCAACGGAGCCAGTATTTCCCGGATTGATTCATCGCTGGGTTCTGTCGGTAATTCATCATGTTCTGAATTCATAATTCACATCCCATTTCCAGAAGAAGTTCTTTCAAACGGCACTTGCCGCGATGGAGGTGACTCTTAATCGTTCCGGTAGGCAAGTCGAGCGATTCGGCGATCTCGCCAATCGAAAACCCTTCTACGAAACGCAGGAGTATTATTGTTCGTACATTGGCATCCAGTTGACTGACGGCCCGCAGCAACTGCTTCACGGTCTCTGCCTGGGTCAGGTTGTCAAAAGGAGTTTCTCCTGACCAGGACAATTCAATGTTGGCATCGATCGACGTGTGTCGGGGTGGCGATTTTCGCAGATAACGAGACCGCACGTGACGCGCCGTGGAAAAGACATAAGCACGGAGTTGCTCAGTTCCCCCGCGCATGCCCGACAGACTAGTGACGAGCTGGGCGAACGTTTCTGCAGTCAGTTCCTCCGCAAGATGCCAGTTGCCATCCCGGCAGTAGAAGAAGCGAAACAGTGGTGACTCAAAAGTGGCTACCAGAATGTTGAACGCCGAGACGTTTCCTCGCTTCAAGTCTCTCAGGACGGCGGAATCGATCGGCGTGAGCATTTTTGAAAGTAACAATCATTCAGAAGGGCACTGGATTGAACCGTGAATACTATAGTGGTGCCACTTTCTCAGGAAAGGTTGCAGAAAATGCCTGAAAAATTCTGATTTCAATGAAAAATACCGGCGGCAGGAATTTGATGTGCGAAACAGAAAACGGTTCCGGTGCATTTTATTGTTATGTGTCAGTTTGCACGCCGTCCCACAGGTCAGTACCGGTCAGCCACTCGAATGCATAATACCGTTGAAAAAGAACCGGATAAACCAGATCATCCGGCAGGGTGCCTTGGCGAATCGCAGGACGAGCATAGCAGTGTAGATTGTAAGTACGATCATTCTCCGCGAGAATTTCACCGGGTTGGCGCAGTCGTGCGGATGACACGAACTGCTCGATGGAGTCGCCAAGTCCGGGCATAATGTCATCTACCAGTGAGCCTGTATCACAGGTCTGCGTTGGCAACCCCAACGAATCGACCTTATTGATCGCCCAGAGCAATGCCCATTGAGCCTCCTGACGCCAGCACGCTTCACTGAGTATTTCGTCAGTCGGGGTGGTTGATTTCATGAGTGCCTGTTCGGCGGGAGAGGCGTACTGCCAGATCGATTGGTCGATGAGCCATTCGATAATTGGTCCCGGATCGACGCCATAGCCAGTCGCAGCGATCGCATGCAGAATCAGGGTCCGAATCGCGATTTCCTGTGACGTACGGGGAGTGGGTTCGTTGTAATCGGCGATGGCTGGCAGCGCGTCTTCAACGTCGATACCAAGCGACGCGGCCCATTGTTTTGTTTTGACCATATTACCCTTGTTTCATAATTAGAATCGAAGTGAACCAAATCAGCATATTTCATTCAGTGTAGAGTTTCAAGAGTTCTGTTTCGCCACGATTTAGCAATTAGCCGCAGGGCGTTAGCCTAATGGCACTTACTTTAGATCAGTGTGTTTCAATTTCTCTGGGGGCTTTTTTCTTTTTTCGAAAT
>NZ_JBLXFK010000032.1:0-12548 GCF_048262075.1 Gimesia sp. | reverse complement strand
CAAGAATAGAATCCTGCGCAAATCCCATGCCAAACGTCAGGGGTGACCAACTTACTTTAAAGTAAGTGCCATTAGGCGTTAGCCCCGGTTGTCTCTCAATCCGTATTTAACTGCATATCTTGTTATTTTCAGTTACAAAAATCAGTTCAATTCATTCCGTCTCATAACCCGACCCGACAATCCCCCACACCACCTCCTCCATCTTCTCCTGTCCTGCTTGCGAAAGATGAATCGAATCCAGCGTCGCATTGCCGCCCGCGAGGATTGACAGAAACACCCGTTTCAGCACCAGCCTCACGTCATGTTTCTTCGCCAGTCGCCTCTGAATCCGGCCAAACCCATGATAAAACGGAGGTAGTGGCACTTCCAGCAACAACCCCAGCAGCCAGACCCCCACCATGGCCTCAGCGGCTCCCTTCCGCCAGCGTTTCGTAAATAATGTGATCAACCAGAACACAAATCAGACAGAGAAACGCATTCACTTTTTTATCATGAGCACCCTGACTCATACTTTACTATCATAACAATGATTGGCTCAAATGAACCATTCATTTTCTGGTGCTGTCGCTTCGCTCCCGTATCATAGACCCAATTCGACTTCAATGGTTCTGCTGTAGGGTAAACCTCTTCAAATATAAAGAAAAAAGGGTGGGCCCGAATATAATTCGGGCCGAGCGCAGCGAGCAGGAAACTGACAGTGCAATCATTCAACTCAGCAAGTGGTATCCAATCCATGTCGCAACGGGAATTGAACTGATCCTCTTAATTCGAACGTGTACTCCGTCAATTTCCCATTGTCTGCGACAACACCGAATTACATTCGGTGCTACCCATTAAACTTCGATTATTATAAATCAGCGCGGGTGGGCCCGAATATAATTCGGGCCGAGCGCAGCGAGCAGGAAACTGACAGTGCCATCATTCAACTCAGCAAGTGGTATCCAATCCATGTCGCAACGGAAATCGAACTGATCCTCTTAATTCGAACGTGTACTCCGTCAATTTCCCATTGTCTGCGACAACACCGAATTACATTCGGTGCTACCTGCTGGTTGGATTAGATTTTACACTTTCTATTTTAGAATTTTCTCAGCCAGTCTAGCGGCTCTCTTATTTCGACTCAAAATAGCGTTTTTTGTTTAACAACGTTCCAATGCACATATTCAGTCCCCAACCAAGGGCGATTAAAGAAAACACCAGTTCCGCAAGAAAGCGACTGGGGCGAGACGAATTATCAATAACTGACTCAGCAGGATTCTGCGGATTTACATAACAGACTAATTCGTCACTCTTATTTTCCTGAAACAACTTGATCCTCTGATACAAGTCGCGGTGAAAAGAACCAAAATTGTCTCTCCCACGATATATGGATGCGCGATCGCCAGTATAAATTATCCCGTTAGTTTCGTATTCATAGATCACACTAACCTCTTCCGTATTATCTTCGCCAACAGAGAGTTCGACCTTCAATACCTTGATCACGGGTGTGGGAACAGTGTCCTTAAATTTGTAATAATCCTGTATGTCAGCCAGAAAATGAAAAATGAATAAATGTAGCCCGACTAAAGTCAGCACCGGACCAATCGAGATTCCCAGATAAAAATTCCGCGGACAATACAATTCCTTTTCTGTAGGAGGTTGCTCACTCGAACTGGTCTTCCATCCCAGCATTGATCTCGACCTTTTATCAAACCATAAACCGTTCATTTTGAAATAACATCCACGCCTTAAGTCCCCCGATAACTGCGGATCGTCAGACAGATCCCGGAGATGAAAACGACCAGCCACTGCCACCCTGATTCAGTCCACCATTGATATCCCATGGAAACAGTAGCCATCAACCAGAATGCTGTCATAAGCCATTCGCGGGTTGTCAAAGGCATGTCGGGATCAATGCTGCGTCGCCGCAGTTCCGAAAACGGTTTCCACTTTTCCTGCTGTTCAAGAGGCACCGCATTGCGCAGAAACGCAATAATAGCGTGTTGATCGCTCCGCTTGAAATGATCCAGATTGATCATGAGTTTGTCGGTCTCGGAATTGAGAATGATTTCGTCTGACATCGATAACCAGTTGAGGCCTGTAATCTCATCCTTCGCAAGCACGTTTGTCTCAGGACCGATCACCTGGGTAATCGCCTGCGGCGAGAGCGTCAGCCGAAACTGTCGCCAGTAAGCCAGACCCTGCCAGATACCTGACACACTGATTAGTATCATGACGACACTACCGAAAAGCGTAACCAACACTGATTTACTGGTGAAATTATCCGTTTTCGAGTAGAAATAATTGACCAGAAAAATACCGGCACCAATCCAGAAAACCATCACCACAACAGTCAAAACAGCAAACCAGGGTTTAGCTCGATAGCTCTGTTCTGATAAGATTTCATTCATGACAGTATTCTCGTCGATGATTCGATGTTACCAGGCTCCTGCCTGTCCCACTTCTCACGAGCGCCGCCAATCATGATTCCCACGATCGGCCCCAACACAAACGCAGCCGGAATCCCGTACAGTCGTGCCATATCAATGCAGGTGGTATCAGCCATTTTTGAATTATAAACCAGTGGCTCATTCCTGAGCCTGCTCCCCAGCAGCGCCCCACCTACGACCAGAGCCAGGCAACTCACCAGACCATACACCGCATGCCGCAACCAGGGTCCAAACTCAGCCGCGACGATAAAGGGACCCACCAGGGCCAGGATGCCCGTACAGCCCAGCATCACCACCTGCGTAAAACGGACTTGTCCCTGCTCGAACAATACGTCCGTTTGAAAATGACCTGGCTCGATCACATAATCTCTGGTCATTACTGTCAGGTAAAAGCCCAGAATGAACCCGGTAAAGACGCCGCCTAACACACCTTTCAGAATAGTTTCCACGAGCTTCATCGTTACAGTCTCTTTCAGAAAAGACACTTTAAATATCCACATAGTAGTCTAACAGAAAAAACGCCCGGTTCGAGAAATAATTCATCGTGCCCCGTCGGCCTCATTACCAGCTACCCAATTCACCCCACACACTGATTTCCTGCAAACAATCCGTGACAAATCCATCAACGCCTGCTAATATTTAAAGTAACTTAAATATTATTCTGATCCTCGCCAAATCCTCCCCCCGTAGAGAGCTGGTCCATGCCTGTACCAATACGGAACCTGATCCTGCCTGCAATCATCACGGTCTGCCTGAGTTCGTCTTTCTGGACGGAACTTCAGACCGTTTCAGCAGCCGAGCCCTCGAAAAAAACGCCGCGCATTGAATTCAACCGCGACATCCGTCCGATCCTCTCTGAAAAATGTCTGCACTGTCACGGCCCCGATCCCGCTACCCGGGAAGCCGACCTGCGACTCGATGATCCCGCTGATGTGAAACAGCCCCGCGACGGCTACGCGATCATCAACCCAAAAACACCTGTAGACAGTGAACTGCTCCAACGCCTGCTGACCACAGACACCGATCTCAAAATGCCACCCGCCGATTCCGGAAAAGAAATTTCCGCAGCGGAAATCCAATTGATACAGGCCTGGGTCGAGCAGGGGGCAGAGTATCAGCAGCACTGGTCTTTCATTCCGCCACAACGGCCCGAACTGCCCGCGGTAAAAGAAACGAACTGGTCACAAACAGCCATCGACCGCTTCGTACTCGCCCGTCTGGAACAGGAACAGTTACCACCGTCACCCCGCGCCGACAAAGCCACACTCTGCCGTCGTCTTTCGCTGGATCTGACCGGTCTGCCTCCCACACTCGACGAACTGGATACATTCCTCAACGATCATACTCCCCAGGCGTACGAAAAACTGGTCGACCGTCTACTCAGTTCTCCCCGTTACGGCGAACACCGGGCCCGCTACTGGCTCGACGCCGCCCGTTACGCCGACACCAGCGGATATTTCACCGACGAAGCATGGGAAATGTGGCACTGGCGCGACTGGGTGATCAACGCCTTCAATCAGAACATGCCCTTCGACCAGTTCACCATCGAGCAACTGGCGGGTGACCTGCTACCCACGCCCACACAAGACCAGCTCATCGCCACCGGTTTCCACCGCAATCACATGACCACCCTGGAGACCGGCATCATCGATGAAGAATACCGCGTCGAATACATCGTCGACCGTATCGATACGACGTCCACCGTCTGGATGGGTCTGACCGTCGGCTGCGCCCGCTGCCACGATCACAAATACGACCCGCTCTCCCAGAAAGAATTCTATCAGCTCTTCGCCTTCTTCAATAATACGCCCGAAACCGGTAATACCCACACCGTCGGCAATGCCAAACCGATTCTCAAGATTCCAACGAAAGACTATCTCGACCGCGAACAGCAGTTGAAAGACGAACTCGCAGCGCTCGCGCAGCAGCACCAGCAGCGCGAGACACAACTTAAAGCGCAACAGAAACAGTGGGAACAAACTGCACGCAGCAATCTCACGTCCCCTACATCTGATCAACTGATGATCCACGAACCGCTGAACGATATCACCGAAAGCAAGTCGCTCACCTCAATGGGCTCTGTCGAAATCAAACCGGGCTTTGTCGGTCAAGCGGCGAATTTCGACGGCAGCGCACTGTTGGAAAGCAACACACCGTTCCGCTTCAGTCGCGACAAACCATTTACGCTGGCTGCCTGGATCAACCCCGCCTCAGGCGGCCCCATCTGTCTGTTCTCACAAAACGACGATACCAACCACCTCCGCGGCTTCGATATCATGATCCGCAAAGGCAAACTCTCCGTCCACCTGATTCACAAATGGAATTCCAACGCCATCCAGGTCGTCACCGATGCCGGCATCCGCACCGGTCGCTGGCAGCACCTGCTCGTCACCTATGACGGCTCCTCCACCGCTGCCGGCGTTCGTATTTTTATCAACGGCGAACCGCAGGCCACCTCCGCCCCTTATGACAGACTCACCGGCGACATTACCGTCGACGAACCATTCCGCATCGGCCGCCGCAGTACCAGTGCTTTCTATAAAGGCGCACTCGACGACCTGCGAATTTACCAGCGCGCATTCTCCCCCGACGAAGCCCGGGAACTCGCCGACAGCCAGTTCCTCAACACGCTGCTCACGATCCCTGCCGAAAAACGGACCTCGCAACAGCAGCAGGAACTCCGCGACTACTACCTCAAAACCGCCGCCCCGGATTCCCTGCGTACCGCCGAGAATCAACTGGCTAAACTTCGCCGCAGATTGACAAAGCTGCAAAAAAACATTCCCACCACAATGGTCATGCACGAAAACGAAAAACCGCGGGAGACCTTCGTCCTGCTGCGTGGCGTCTACGATCAGCATGGCGAAAAAGTGACCGCCGCCGTGCCCCAGGTCCTGCCCGCATTCTCCCCAAAACTCCCCACCAATCGTCTCGGCCTGGCCCGCTGGCTCACCAGTCCCCAGCATCCGCTGACCGCCCGCGTCTACGTGAACCGGCTCTGGCAACAATTGTTCGGTGTCGGCCTGGTCAAAACGGTCGGCGACTTCGGTTCGCAGGGAGAGTGGCCCAGTCATCCGGAACTGCTCGACTGGCTGGCCGTCGAATTTCAGCAAAGTGGCTGGGATGTCAAACACCTGCTGAAACAGATTGTCCTCTCGTCCACTTATCAACAGTCCTCCCGCGTCACCGATGAATTGTACGAACGCGATCCCGAAAACCGTCTGCTGGCCCGTGGCCCCCGTTTCCGTCTCGATGCCGAAACTGTCCGCGACAACGCCCTGCAGATCAGCGGCCTGCTCGTCGCGAAGCAGGGGGGACCGAGCGTCAAACCATATCAGCCCCCCGGCCTCTGGGAGGCGGTCTCCTATGACGGCAATGTCACCTACGAGCAAAGCACCGGCGACGGTCTCTACCGCCGCAGCCTGTATACTTACTGGAAGCGTCAGAGCCCGCCCCCCGGCCTGATGGCCTTCGATGCCCCCACGCGCGAAACCTGCACCGTGTCTCGCCCCCGCACCAACACGCCGCTGCAGGCACTCGTTTTGATGAACGACCCCACCTACATCGAAGCCGCCCGCGTCCTCGCCACGCAGACCTTACAAAAACAGGCAAGTGAAGCAGAACGCATCGATTTCCTGTTCCGCGCGGCCACCAGCCGTCCGCCCGCTAAAGCCGAACAACAGATTCTCAGCCGCATCCTCCAGCAGCAAACGAGCATCTATCAACACGATCCCGCAGCCGCAGCAAAACTGATCAGCGTCGGCGAAACTCCGGTCGATAAAACACTGAAACCAAACGAACTCGCTGCCTGGACCATGCTGGCCAGCATGATTTTCAACATGGACGAAACCCTGACCAAACAATAACCGTGTTCACTCACAGGAACCGTCATGCAGATAGACCTGACTCAATTACAACACGATTTCACCCGCCGCCAGTTCTTCCGCTCCAGCGCGACCGGCATCGGCACCGCGGCCCTGGGTTCGCTGCTGAACCCGGATCTGTTCGCCAGTGAAACGCCGTCCGTCAGCAGTTCGCATTTCCCGGGCAAAGCCAAACGCGTGATCTACCTCTTCATGCATGGCGGCCCGTCGCAGATGGAACTCTTCGATTATAAACCCCGGCTTAAACAGTTGAATTCTACGCCGCTCCCCGATTCCGTTCGCGGCGATCAACGCCTGACCGGCATGACCTCCGGCCAGAAGTCCTTCCCCATCGCTGCCCCCAATCAGTTCCGTTTTCAGCAGCATGGCGAGAGTGGCACCTGGGTCAGCGATGCGCTGCCGCACTTCGCGAAAGTCATCGATGATGTCTGCGTGATCAAATCGATGCACACCGAAGCCATCAACCACGATCCCGCCGTCACCCTGATGCAGACCGGACACCAGCAACCAGGCCGCCCCAGTTTCGGTGCCTGGTCGAGCTACGGCTTAGGCAGCGAGAATCAGAACCTCCCTTCGTTTGTCGTCCTCATCTCAGACGGCAGCGCGTCCCGTCCCGCTGATCCGCTGTATGCGCGGCTCTGGGGCACCGGTTTTCTCCCTTCCAGCCATCAGGGGGTCAACTTCCGCAAAAACGGCGATCCGGTGCTGTACCTCTCCAATCCGCCGGGCATCAACGACGCCAGCCGTCGCGGCATGCTGGATGGGCTCGCCCAACTCAATCAACGCCAGTTCGACGATTACCGCGACCCGGAAATCCAGACCCGCATTGCCCAGTACGAGATGGCCTATCGCATGCAGACCTCGGTCCCCGATCTGACAGACTTCTCCAGCGAAACCGAACAGACCTTCGACCTCTACGGCGACGCTTCCCGCAAGCCGGGCACCTACGCGGCGAACTGTCTGCTCGCCCGTCGCATGGCAGAGCGGGGCGTGCGGTTTATTCAACTCTATCACCGAGGCTGGGACCAGCATTACAACCTCCCCAGTGATCTCCGCCTGCAATGCGGCGACATTGACCAGCCCACCGCAGCGCTGCTGACCGACCTCAAGCAGCGCGGCTTACTCGACGATACCCTTATCGTCTGGGGCGGCGAATTCGGTCGCACGATCTACAGCCAGGGCACCCTCACCAGCACCGATTACGGCAGAGACCATCACGGCCGCTGCTTCACCATGTGGCTCGCCGGCGGCGGCATCAAGCCCGGCATCTCCTATGGTGCGACCGACGACTTCTGCTACAACGTCGCCGAAAACCCGGTCCACGTCCACGACCTCAACGCCACCCTGTTACATTGTATGGGCCTGAACCATGAACGCCTGATCTTCAAACACCAGGGCCGCGACTACCGCCTGACCGACGTCCACGGCACCGTGATTGACAAGATCCTCGCATAGCACAATCAGACTCCTGCGTAGTGAATATCCGCCGGGTGGTACTGGTGGCTCGCCACCAGTGAAATCAATATCGACACCCGAACAACAAAAAAGGGTGGGCCCGAATAAAATTCGGGCAGAGCGCAGCGAGCAGGAAACTGTCAGAGAAGGCAAGCAAATCAGCACCGGATGTCCAACCTAACTGGTAACGGGAATCGAAGAGAGTCACCTGACTTGCAGGTGCACCCCGTCAGTTTCCTGTTGTCTGCGACAACACCGAATTGCATTCGGTGCCACCCGTGGTAACCTGAAATGGCATGCACTTCACTCAGACGCCCGAAGCTCCCCGCGTACCCGCACCAGGATTTCCCCCAGTCGATTGAGCCCGGTCCCCTCCTTGCCGCAGCCCCAGTAGTAATCACCGGGAGCATTCTCCACGATCTCCTGTTCCCCCGTCGACAGCAGCAGACTTTTCAGTTCCGCGTGTGTCTGAAACTTCTTGAGCACCCCCTGGTACATGATCTGATCCTTGATCTCTTCCCAGTCCGCCCGCAGGGGAACCTTGCGGCTCCGTCCCAGATTCGCAGCCTGCATCGCATTGTGCGCATTCCTGATCCGTTCGCGGTACACGTCATCCTCAAACTTCTGCGCCTGAAAATAATGCTCGACCGTCGGCCACCAGAGTTCGTCCCGTTCCACTCCGTGCGGCGAGAAGTTCGAAAACTCACCGTACTCGTCATTTTTCGTGTAGAAATAAATCGCCATCTTATCTGGTCAAATACGTGTATTACGAATTACGCAGAGGATTCGTTTCCTCAGGATGAAAATGGAGTCGATACTGATAGTAACGAAACCAGTCGACGGCATCTTCTACACTTTGACAAGCCCCTGCGCCAAAAGTTCGGTCGATATACTGAGCCGTGATGAAATTATATCCTGCCCGATACGAATTCAGCTGATGTGTGGTCATATCGCTGATATGCTCTACCGTCACCTGAAACCGTTCAGCCATCAGATACGTCAGCAGTTCTCCCCAGTGACTGCGCGTCTGGATGTACAACACAGGTCGTCCCGCCGAGATATCAGCTTCACTCTGTTGTTTACCGCGTTCATACTCAGTCGGGTCCATTTCGCGTAATGCACTACATTCTTCTTTAATAACAAACATATTACTCCTTACTACTAACAAATGAGGATTAACCATAATTTTTTTTTTGGGGGGGGGGTAAGCCCGAATGCAATTCGGGCCGAGCGCAGCGAGCAGGAAACTGACAGTGCTGGCAATCATCCCAGCACTTGACTTCCCCCAATACAAGAACAGCTTCGCAAAACATATTCTGATTTAGAAGTCTTCCCTGGCAGTTTCCTATTGTCTGCGACAACACCGAATTGCATTCGGTGCTACCCATTAAACTTCGATTATTATAAATCAGCGCGGGTGGGCCCGAATAAAATTCGGGCCGAGCGCAGCGAGCAGGAAACTGTCAGTGCTGGCAATCATCCCAGCACTTGACTTCCCCCAATGCAAGAACAGCTTCGCAAAACATATTCTGATTTAGAAGTTTTCCCTGTCAGTTTCCTATTGTCTGCGACAACACCGAATTGCATTCGGTGCTACCCATTAAACTTCGATTATTATAAATCAGCGCGGGTGGGCCCGAATGCAATTCGGGCCGAGCGCAGCGAGCAGGAAACTGACAGCGCAGGCAATGATCCCAGCACTTGACTTCCCCCAATGCAAGAACAGCTTCGCAAAACATATTCTGATTTAGAAGTCTTCCCTGTCAGTTTCCCGTTGTCTGCGACAACACCGAATTGCATTCGGTGCTACCCGGAGGTTGGTTGATTATGAATGATGCATCTCAATCAACGCAGCGATTTTCCGCACCAGCTTTTCCGCGGACTTCGTTTTCGCGACCACGCTGTATCCCGACCAGAAATCCCATTCCAGGCCGATCACTTTTTTCAGGTGTTGAAATTCCTGGAAGCGTTCCTCCACGCCCGTCACCAGTTCCCCCACGGGCTGTAACTGAAACTGGTTCACCACAAATTGTGTGATCTGCGGATACAGGTCTGCTTCGATGTCAAAAAACTCAATCGTCAGCCGCTGACTGGCATCCCGGTGTTTATGCATCTTGCTCAGCCTCAATCACCACCGCAGTTCCATAACACAGCACCTCCGTCGCCGAGCCTTTACTGACGACTTCCGAAGCGTCGTATCGCAGACCGACAATCGCATTCGCCCCCCGTTCCCGGGCATGTGCGAGTAAACGATCATACGCCTGCTGCCGGGCCTGCTCACACATTTCGGTGTAGGCACCGATCTGACCGCCCACAATATTCTTCAACCCGCCCATAAACCCCTGCGCAATCGTCGGCGACCGCACAATGATCCCCCGCACAATGCCCTTGTATTCCTTGATCCGGTAGCCTTCAATCGTAAACGTCGTCGTAACGGGCATGCTCATGTTGGTGGTTCCTGGCTGGTTTTTACTTAGTATCGCTGGCGGGAACATTCACGATTTGAATCAGTGTTTTCGTATCTTCTTTGCCGCGCGTGATCGAAATTGATATCGTTCCCACTTCGGGTTGATTCGTCAGCAGCAACTGAACCGAGGCCCCCTGTTCGCGAATGAAATGTTGAATGATCACAGTTTGCAGTTTCCCGTCCACTTCACGCTGTTGTGTCCAGTGGGCCGGCAGAAAAAGATCAGTCCCGGGGAATTCGCGCCCCAGGATCGACCAGTTAGGCGGCTCAAACCCACTTTTCTTCACATAAAACGCCACGACTTCCTGAAACGGTTTTTCGGACAGATACTGCCCCGTATCAGTTCTTCTGCTGACACTCTCCGCCTGATCTGGTTCTTTGAGGGAATAAGTCGTCTCCCCCTGTTCCCTGGCTTCCGCACCGGGAATCATCCACGACTCCAGTGGACTTTTCTCATCAGCCGCCTGCAGGGGAGTCAGCATCAGACAGAACAGAAACAGTAACATAAACCGCATCACAAACTCCTCGTATGAAGATTAAACACAAACGACTGACTACTGTGAAGATTCGCTTACCTTCGTCGTCCCCGCGACGATATTTTCAGGCAGCATGAACAGCCCGGTCGCGGTCGGCCCCGGATTTCCTGCGGCGGGCTGCCACTGTTTCACGATGGCTTTACCCGCGCTGTTTTTGAACGTGGTTTGAAACCGGTGTGGTTTCCCATTCGGATAAGTCACTTCCACAATGCCGATCACATGTTGGGGATACCGGGTATCCACGTCAATCGCATCCACCGAACCGGACGGCAGTGCCCGGGTGATTTCCGTCAGAGGCAGTTCCTTATACAGACTGTGGACGGCCCCCGCATTCTCCATCACCGCAAACGGCTTGGCCTGCTTCTCAACTTTGTGACTGCGATTGAATCCGAACAGCGCCACCACAACAGCCAACACAGCCAGCTTCACAAATATCCGCGTCACAGCGACTCCCCCTGACTTCCATTTCGGGAAGTTGACTAACAGTGCGACACAATTTGAAAAACACACGGGTGTGCCAGAACCAGGGCCGGAACAGAACAGCCTGAATCAGCCCACCCCATCATGCCATACTATCCGCCTGAACACAAGGGAGTATTCAGTCTGCCAGCACCGTATGTTTTATTCAGCCAATGCTTTCCTAAAGCTATGCTTTTGAATGCCGCACCACACCCATTTACATTGTCACCAATATCACTTACAATCGCCTCGACAGAAATTCGACCGAGGGGCGATGATGCAGATTTTGACACTCACCAGTTATATCAAAGCCGATCTGATTGCGCGGCTGTCGCGGGATGAGCTGCCGTCGGAATCGCTGACACTCGCTGCGCTCTCCGATCACTACAAAGTGAGCGTCACTCCCATCTATCACGCCATCAATGAGCTGATCGAAGAAGGGTACCTCTATCGCGAAAAGAACCGGCGGCTCTGTGTCAACAGTGACCGGATCGGAGATGCCCGCACTGCGGCGCTGTCACCACAGCCGGCCCCTCCCGAAGATCATTTCAAACGGATCACCGATGACCTGCTCACGATGAGCCTCAAAGGAGAATCGCTGTTTCTGCGGGAGATGGCGTCTGCGAAAAAGTATGGCATCAGCCGCACCAGTCTGCGGAATATTTTCAATCGCCTGGCGGGCGACGGCATGCTCGAACATGTGCCCCGCCGCGGCTGGAAACTGCGGTCGTTTAATCAGCACGATCTCGACGCCTTTATCGAAGTCCGCGTGGTGCTGGAACTCAAGGCCCTGGATCTCGCAAAAGGGAGACTCGACAGACAGGTCCTGCAAAAAATCCTCGCCGGCAACCAGGTTCCCGCCACCGATGACGAACCATTACAGATCGACAACAGTCTGCACGAATATCTGATCAAGCAGTCGGACAACTATTACATCATCAGTTTCTTCGACAGACACGGCCGCTACTTCGATCTGCTGTTCCTCTGGGAATCGAACGATCGTGCCGCCGCGATTCAGGAAATCCAGCAGCATCAGCGGATACTCACCGCGTTACTTGAGGAAGACTGGCCGACCGCCCGCAAAGAACTGGAGTTTCACCTCCGCAGCAATCATCCGGTGTTATCGCAGTTGAAACGCTGAGTGCGTTAACATCACGTGGTGACCAGATAGCGTTCATTGAATCGCTTCGATTGTGGTTCTCAAGAAAGCAACCGTTTCTCGACATTTGTATTAACCGGGCCTAACGCCTAATGGCACTTACTTTAGATCAGTGTGTTTCAATTTCTCTGGGGGCTTTTTTCTTTTTTCGAAATGGTC
>NZ_JBLXFK010000031.1:0-13704 GCF_048262075.1 Gimesia sp. | reverse complement strand
GACGGTTATTATTATCAGAATGACTCCGACTACGTAGAAGGCGTTATTTTCAAAAATTTTGACAAGGATGAAATTGCCGGCAGTTCCATCCTCGATTTTGGCTGTGGCAGTGGCGACGCGTCACGGGTTTTCGCACGGAACGGCTGTAAGGACGTTTTGGGAATAGATATCGGCCAGGAGAATATCCGCCACGCACGACAGATCTGCCAGGAGCTGCAATCGGCATCCTTTTTGATATCGGACTTGAACAGCCATCAACTGGAAACCAGCAGATATGATTTGATCTGGTCAGATACGACCATTGAACTGTTGCAAAAGCCATTGGCGGAGATCGTGCAAGACCTGAACGCAGCCCTTGTCAGCGGCGGCAAGCTCTATTTGAGTTTTACCGAAGATACCGTTTTTAACAGGCTGCTCTATCTTGTGCTCGCCGCCATAAAGGCCTGTCGTTGCCAGAAGCCCTTTGAAAAGGTGGTTTTTTACCTTGTAAAAATGCGCTACGGGTTGGCCGGAAAACAGTTTGACGAGGAGAATATCCGCAACAAACTCAAATATCTCTGGATCCCTTTTGTCCGATTGATTTCCGAGCGCCAGATAAAAAATGTCCTCCTGCAAGGCGGCTTCCAGATTCAATATATACGCAAACGTGACAAATCAGACATTAACAGCCCGCCCCATTTGGAACTAAAGGCCGTAAAGGGCTAGAAACATCCTGCCCCGGTCAAGAATGTGTAGGGGCTACCATACCCGAGCCTGGCCCCGTCGGGAGATGAGCCGGCCAAACGATGAGGATTTGGATTGGACCAGAAAGAGCAAGACAAGATATTCAAAGTCGGTGAGGACATGTGGTACTTTCGGGCGCTTCACCGCAATCTGCTTTTTGCCCTCAACCGGTATGTTCAACGCCGGTCCGGATGGATCGTCGATGGCGGCAGCGGTCCCGGCGGTCTCTCGACGTCGTTGATGCAATTACTTCCGGACGCGCTGAAACTGGCCATCGACGCTGACCCGCTTGCCCTTGCCCGAAATCCCAGATCCGCAACCTATATGGCGGTTGGCGCTTCCGTTAACGCCCTTCCCGTTGCCGACAATTCGATCACTGCCTATATATCTGCCGACATCATTTATCATCGGAGCGTGATCCCCGAGGCCTTCGCAAATGAAACCTTTCGCTGCCTGGAACCCGGCGGCATTGCCATTGTCAATGTGCCTGCCTACCAATGGTTATTCAGCGACCACGACCGGCAGGTCAGTGGCGTTAGAAGGTACAGCAAATCGTCGCTTAAAAGGCTCATGGAAGACGCCGGCTTCGAAGTGGTTTACCACACCTACTGGAACATGTTTCTTTTTCCGCTTCTGGTCTTCTGGCGAAAGGTCCTGCCCTTCCGGCCGCCGACAAGCGATTTGCGTTATTTTCCAAAACCCCTGGAGATTTTGTTTAACGCTGTCATGGGTCTGGAGCACAAAATACTGACACGGGGCGGATCTTTGCCGTTTGGCGGCTCGCTTCTTGTGGTTGCCCGACGTCCATAGAGCGGCCAGTTGGTCTTATTCCAAGTCTCGACTATTTGATCGGCCGCCGTCAGAACCCTGTGGCACGGTTATCCGCAAAGTGTGGTTACCCTGGAGCCCATATCAAAACAAATCCAAGGAGCCGGAGGTCTGTCGGCAAGGCTGATACCGACTTACCAATTGTAACCAAAGACGGGGTGTGGTTTGTATGCAAAGTGCTTGATTCCAATTTTTAATAAACTCGAAAAAAGAGTCTCAAATGCTATTCCAGTCGGCTGGCTTTATTTTTGTATTTCTCCCTTTGACGCTGGTATTTTATTATTGCATTAAAAGTAAATACGGAATTCATCCATCATTACTATTACTGTGCTTGAGCTCAGTTATATTCTATTCAGTTTATAACCCCAACCATGTTGCTGTTATAATTGTTTCCATTTTATTTAATTACTGGGTCGCAAGTAAAATTAGCGAAAGAAACTCAAGCACCTTTTTGTTTATAGGCGTTTCTTTCAACTTGTTATTGTTGGGCTGGTTTAAGTACTTCTTACTATTATCTGAAACTGTAAACAGTGTTTTATACTTAGAACTTGAGCTGCCAGATATAATACTACCCATAGCGATTTCATTTTTCACATTTCAGCAAATTTCCTATTTAGTTGATCTATATCGAAAAGAAGCAAAACTGTACCCGTTTTTACAGTATTTTACTTTTGTTACTTTTTTTCCGCAATTAATCGCGGGCCCCATAATTCATCACAAGGAGATATTCCCTCAGCTAAATGAGAGATATTTAAACCGAAACAAAATAGGAGCGAACCTGGCAATTGGCGGAACTCTTTTTTGTTTGGGGCTTATTAAAAAGCTCGGGATTGCAGACTCGGTTGCACCGTTTGCAGATGACCTTTTCAATATGTCAGGTGTTGGCTACACCCCGCCCCTTCTGGATGCATGGCTGGGAGTAGGCGCCTACTCCCTGCAGATTTATTTTGATTTTTCTGGTTATTCGGACATGGCCCTAGGTCTGGCGAGAATGTTCGGAATTCGCCTGCCTCTTAATTTTTACTCTCCCTACCGGGCGACAAATATTGTTGATTTCTGGCGCTGTTGGCACATTACCCTATCCAGATTTCTTCGTAAGTATTTATATTTTCCCTTAGGCGGAAACCGCCATGGAATATTTCGCCGCTATGCGAACCTGTTTTTGGTAATGATTTTAGGCGGGCTATGGCATGGTGCGGACTGGACGTTTGCATTGTGGGGGGGATTGCATGGGCTTTACCTCTCCCTGTATCACAGTTGGCGATACGTGATTCCTTCGACCTGGCAATCGCCAGGTCTTAGTCGGGTTTCCTGGGCCCTGACGCTGGTATTTGTGATCATTGCCTGGGTGCCATTTCGGGCCGACGATATTGAAACCGTGATGAGTGTCTACAGTGGCATGTTTGGGTTTGAGGGGTTTCGTATAGGAGAGAACAAACTCATTTTGCTCGGCAAACAAAATTATATGTATGGAAACCTGGGCTTAATACTGGCCAATCTGGGCCTGTCCATTGACCCGTCCGGATCGATGACGTTAACAAGTCATGCATGGCTTACCGTGGCGGCACTGATTGCATTTTTCTGCCCAAATTCCTATCAAATTTTGAGAAGATACAAACCGGCGCTGAATCTTGGCGAATTTTTGAAAAACGATCGATTCACCAGCTTTCAAATCAAACTGGTATGGCCTGTGGGATTGTTATTAGCCCTTTGTGCAGCTCTTTCATTTCTAAAACAATCGACAACAATCGAATTTTTATACTTCCAGTTTTGAGGAACTAGCGAAATTGAAAAGACACTTTTGTTCCTACCTCTCAATGTTTGCCGGCGTCTATGTGTTGCTGGCACTGATTGTATTGTTAAACATTATTTTTCTCATTCGCACAGATGAACTGGGCGGGATAAACGCGATTGTCGACAAACAAGTAAAGGGCGGCGGGCTGTACAGTGGTCATCACGGGGTGATCGACGTCAAATTTGAAAATTACAAACGCAAAAAACCTAAAATTATCGCGTTGGGGTCGTCCAGGTCCCTGCAAATCAGAGATTATTTTTTTACAGAACCTTTCTATAATATCGGGGGAGAGGCGCGATCCCTGCTTCAGGCTTACCACATTCTGGATCGTTTTTTTGGCGTGCATAAGCCCGAAGTGGTGATCCTTTATCTTGATTACTGGTGGCGGTTTAGCAATGAAGACAAACGCCCGCCCGTTAACCCGAACTACATGCGTCGCACTGTCACGTCAGCTGTCGCGCCGATAGCGGCGTTATTGGACAACAGGCTCCAGATTGGTCAGTACTTTGATATTATCTCGGGAAAACTAACATACACGGGCCCAATCCAACGCATCGGCTTCGGCGCCTTAACCACGCTGGGCGGATTTGGCCCCGACGGCAGTCACTATTACAATCTCCAGGGAAATATGCTTCCCGTTAACCAAAGAATATCGGACAAAACAAGGTTTATCCGCGATGAACCGGTGCCCTCGGGAAGGCTTGATTTTGGCCTTCTCAGGCACCTGCAAGCAGAACTTAAACAACAGGGCATCACTCTGATTTCAATTCTCGCACCGTTGTCACAGAAGACACTTAAACTTGCCCGCCAAAAGAAAGGATATTCCTACATTACCGAACTGCGCAGGCATCTTGTTGAAGACGTTCCCAATGCCTATGATTTTTTTGATTTGTCGCCCTATGGGGCCAGCGACTGCGAGTTCTCGGATTCCATGCACGCCGGAGAAGTTGCAAATATGAGAATAATTTACGAAATTTCCAAATCTGAAAACAGCCCGCTGCTCCGTTATGTGGACCCAAAATCACTTAAATCGATGATTTCCAAACATGCAAACGGCGTAACAATTGCGAACAATGCAATCGGCGACGCCTTTCGCGCCTCGATCAACCAACAATATGACGAGTGTTGAATTCCAGCACAGCAGAACCAGCCAATCCCACAGGCAGTATATGTCATTTTATTCCGGCGGATTCATCCACCTTCAGTCGTTATAGGGAGAACCGCTTCTTGGCGGACCTCCCGATGACCCCTCCTGCCCTCCGGGCCGCTCCCAAAAAAGCGCGCCCCTGACGGCTGTAACCGGATCAAAACCAAACAATTGCCTTCGCAATGGGAATAAAATTCGATCTCTGGGGACGACGTTTTAGCCGCAGCACATCCTTGATCCATGTGCCTTTGCACAGGCCACGGCTTCAGCCGGGCTGTGGGTGAAGGATGGTATTGCGCGCCGGGACAGGCTTTAGGCGCTGCGTTTATTGGTTCTCATCAGTTTGAGAGCCCCGCCGGCTTTCGCCGAAAACTCGTAGAGAGACCTGGTCTTCATGGCGCTGCGCAGCAGGTATTTTGGGCGGAAATAAAAACGCCGATAAGCGCTTTTCTGCAGTTTGACAATTTCCGCATGGGATAAATGCTCTTCCCAGTGATCGACCACAAATCCGGGTTTCGGATCCAGGGCCCACTCCTGCCAACGCTCCGCCTTGGCCAGACCCTTGGCGACGGCCTGATCAAAGATTTCTGTGTTGGGATACAGGGTCAGGATCGATAGCTGGGCATAATCGGGATCCAGCTTGATCAGAAAATCGATGTTGCGCTTTACATCAATCGGCGTTTTTTCTGTCGGCAGGCCGATGATGAAGTCGGCGACGGTCAGAATGCCCAGTTCCCGGCACCAGCGGAAGGCGTTTTTGACCTTGGTTGTGGTTGTCGCTTTGCGAAGATGGGCCAGACCTTCGTCCGATCCGGTTTCCACACCAAAGGCAATCATCCGCAGGCCGACCTTTTTGGCGCGGATCAGGGATTCCCGGGTCACCGCATTGACGCGCCCCCTGAAATCCCAGGTGAATTTCAGGCCACGGCGCTCGATCGCATCGCAGAAGCTGAGGATTTTTTTCTCGTTGATGTTGAACAGATCATCATAAAAACGGAACTCCGTATAGCCCAGGGCCAGGCATTCTTCGACTTCATCGAGAACAGCGTCGTCGTCGCGCTGGCGATAGCTTTTGATGGGCACATCACAGAAAGTGCATTTGTACGGACACCCACGCGAGCTGAGAATGGTCGCCAGATCCGACGTCACACCCAGAATGTTCTGGTATTTGATGTGGCGCAGGTAGCGGCGGTCGGGAAAGGGGATCGAGTCAATTTCTTCGACATAGGCCGACGGCACGCCGATGCGCGCCAGAAAGCGTTTGTCCTTATGCGGATTATTGACATACTTCTGGATCGATTCGTCCGTATAGACGCCCCGAATTGCGGTAAAGTCTTCGCCCTTTTCAAGCGCCTTGACCAGATCCGTAAAGGCCAGTTCGCCTTCGCCGACTATGATTGAATCAAACTGTGGCAGTTGGGCGGCGGCAAAGGGGTAGGCAATGGGATGGTGGCCGCCCAGACAAATATGGGCTTGCGGGTTAATGTCGCGGACCAGATCGGCAACCATGCAGACATCGACCAGGGAGATCGTGAAACTGGTGACGCCGACGATATCGGGGCGCATTTCCTCGAGAATGGGGCGCAAACGCTTGTGGCTGATGCGTTCGCCGACACAGTCGAGAAAGAAAAATTCGTGACCGGTTGTGTGCTTTTCGCAGTGCGTCAGGACATATAACGCACCGAGCGGCGGAAAATCGCCAAAATCATCGCCTTCCAGAAACTCTTCACCCTCTTCATTCGGGTTCTCGATAACCGTATTCTCGGCCGGCGGATTGATCAGTAAAATTTTCATATCTGTCCTATAAGTGCAAAGCGTTATAAGCACGACTGGAATGAATCTATACGAACAGGGCCCTCATAGCAAAGTGTGATGCATTTATAAACCCATTTCTAGACCCGCCATCACCCCGACCTTATGGGCATTTCCTTAATAAACTCAATATCATAGAAGCATGTCTTCAAAACCACCGGCCGCCACAATCAATGCAAACCCCTTATTCGGCCCCCGGCCATGGGCTAACGGTTCCAAAACGACCCTTTTGAAACTGTATGATCCGCTTTCAAAACACACTGAAAATGCGGCTCAGTCTCGTCCGAACGAATAAGAAAATAATTCTGCGGGTTTTGCGCACAGCTTTCATCACCGCTCAGGGCCAAAACTTCCGCCGATATACCGAGCCCTTTATCAAGCGGCCAAACAATATCAATGTCTTCGAAATATCCGGGCGTCAGTTCGGTGCTCTTCACAGGCAAGCGCGCCTCTGGCGTGCTGTATCGCAGGTGAGACAGCTGCCACGGCGAAAGTGGCTCACCCTCCCTGATTTCCGCCGGTGACCCATAAAGCCCGTGATAAATGCCCATCAGGCGCGGCAACTGTTCGTAATAGACATACATCATCGACACCTTCGGCATTTTCAATCCTCTGGCCTTGGCAATGGTCTGGATTGCTCTCGTTTCTTTGGAAACGCGAAGGGAATAATCCTCCATATAACCCATATCCGGAAACCGCAGGGTGGTCAGCGAGCGATCGATCGCGCGAATCTGGTAACCACCCAATATCCCAACCGCAATGAAAAGCACCGGCAGATAAATCCGGCCGGAGAGGCCTGACCATACAATCGGCAGGGTTTTTATCATGCAGACGGCAAGAAGCAGCGGACCGACAAAATGCAAGAGGCGGACGGGAAGCTGTAAGTATCGGGGCAAAGACGACAAGTAAGAGTTAAAACCAAATCCACAGCTTAAGTACGACCAGTAAACGGCAAACAGATAAATCAGGATGTAGGCAACGATGGCCAGGCAAACCCAACGCAATTTTTGATCAAACAAAGCAACCGTTAGTCCGATCAGGGCGGTGATACTGAGCACGACCTTATAGGAAGCCATATAAACTGCGATGGCATCAAACAGATCAGACGCCAGCTGCTGCCAAATTGACGCCGGGCCAAACTGGCCAAAACCATAGCCAATGACAGACCTCATATTGGAAGCACATGAAAGCGTTTCAGGCCCCAGACTTTTCCAGCTTACAAAAGCGAGCAGAGTCGGCACCAAGACAACACCTGTCATTAAAACCGATCGGATAAGGGACCGCGAACCCGAATGGGGGAAAACAAGGGGTCCTAAAAATGCCATTCCGGCCGCAACCGGAACAGCGGCGATCCCCTGCGTCTTAATCAGATAATGAGTGCATAACAACACCCCCAGAAACAGGGCAACAGGCAACGGCCGAAATTCTTCGAACAGAAACAGAGAGCCCACCAAGATCAGCCCGATTAGGGTGTAAAACAATGGCATTTCCGACAGCACCAATGTCGGCACCAATTGCCAGGATGCCTCGGCGGCAAGCAGCAGCAGAAGGATCCCATAGGCGATCATTCGCTTTCGCAACGGATCGAGATTTAGCGTTTTCAGATATACGATGATGACATCATAGGCGGCCGCAAGAACCACGACGTGCAAGGCCGCCGGAACAGCGATGGCACGAGATTCGGAAAAACTGCCCCACAGAGGCGACGTGAAAGCGAGCAGGAAATGCCATCCTGGTAAATAGCCGGCGACTGCCGTGATAAACCGTTCATCATGAAAATCATCAACCAGCCACATCTGTTTGGCCGGGGCAAGCCAGTTGATGAACGTGTCATCGCCATAAGCCGTGAAAGATATCGGCCCGTGGACAACACAAACCGCAACGATGGCAACAGGAAGGATCAAAACCGGATGATAGAAAATTTCCGGAGAACGCACTGCCGCCAAAAATGTGCGCAGCTGTAGGGCGCCGCCGGCGACTGCCGCAAGGATCAGGCCATAAAGGGTTCCCTCCACTCCCCACCGAAACAGCACAATCCCGACATAAAGCCCGCAGGTCAGGATCGCAAAACCGGCCAAAACCCTCAGTCCAGGGGCCGCCCCCTTCTGCCTGGTAAGCTCGGGCAGGAAACCACCGATGCCCACAGATAAAAAAAGCAGGAAAACAAAATTTACGGCCATAACACAATTACTCTGACATATTTATACGGTTAACAGGGGTAAATTCATTTGCCGATAAACGGCTGACCCCATATTGCCAATTTAACCCGGGCTTCAACAGGAGCCGCAAACTTCAGGTTCGCACGTGCCGTTCCTGGAGATTAAATTTACACTCGGTGCCGCCCGTTATAATGAATAATACGGGAATGCCAAATCGCTAAAGTATCTGTCCGCCTGTTGGCGAAAAACGGCTAACGACGAACGCCTTGTCATAGCGGACAATCCTGCAGGCGGATGGTGCAGGGATTAACAGGGGAACATGACCTTTAAAGCGCATCGGCCAAAGCCGGACCAGGGCTTGGTAGGCCCAGGACCATGCATCGGGACAAAAAAACATGGTATCTGTTATGCCAGCGGCGCATCTGGTGAGGAGCCGACGACAAGCTTCACCGCCCGCTGGCGGGCCCTGTACTCTTAAGACATCTTTGCCGACAAAAGGACATTGAACCATGAGCAAATCCCCCCACAGCTATCGCGTGACGACGGTCTGGGACGGCAGCGCCGCAGGTCCCGCCAAATCCTACAAAGACTATTCGCGGGATCATGTGATTAAAATGCAGGGAAAACCGGACCTGCTGGGCTCATCAGACCCGGGCTTCCGCGGCGACGCCAGTCGCCACAATCCGGAAGACCTGCTGGTCGCTTCCTTATCGGCCTGTCACATGCTCTGGTATCTGCATCTGTGCACGGTTAACGGCATTTCGGTTTTCAGCTACACCGACCAGGCGACCGGCCTGATGGCGGAAACGGCGGATGGCGGCGGCCATTTTACCAGCGTAACTCTGGCGCCAAAGGTGCACATATCGCCTGCGGCCAAGGCGAACCTGGCCAAGGCGCTCCATCAGCAGGCCCATGCGAAGTGTTTTATTGCCAATTCCGTCAACTTTCCGGTAACTCACCAGCCGGAAATCACGACCGAAGATTAAGCCAGGGGCCGTGATTCATTATCCAGCGCCAGTTGATTTGTGGCGATCATGATATCAGCAATCAGAGATTTTTCCGCTTCGCTGTCGAGGTCAAAAGCGACAAAGATGCCTTCCTGCTTGGTCCGCACGACGCGGCCGTTAAGCGGCGGAAAGCCGTCTATGATCACCTCGACCATATCGTCCACTTCAAAGGCATGGTCAACCGAGCCCATCGGGTTGACAAAATTCAGCCCCGCCCCTTTGGCCGAGATGTCATGCAGCAAACCGCCGCGCGCTCCCTTTTCGTTTTTGGCGAATGCCAGTTTTTTCAACACCTGGCGCAGGCGGTCGCGTTGCTCATCCATAAGGTTGCCTCCTGATTATTCAGACGAGATTTGAAAATAACTTTTCAACCTAACTTAGGACAAGCCTGCAGAATGTTCTAATCAAATCTATTGATCTTGTATTTTGTTCCTGTTATGTTCTTGTTATGGGAAAACTGAAAAATCATTTTCTGCAGGCGGAAGAACAGGCCATTAACCCGGTGAAGTTGGGCGATCTGACCTCTGCCGACGCGCATGTTGAAGCGTGGTGCAACCGCTGTGGTCACTACCAGACGCTGGCGCCGGAGCACCTGATCAAACGCCTGGGACCGCAGGTCAGCGTCCCGGAAATCGGCGTTCATATGGAATGTGGAAGCTGCGGCAGCAAGGACATTGCGGCCCGGCCTGTCTGGCCAACCGCTCTGCCGTTTATGATGATGGCGGCCGAATAAGGACCGTCCGACGCCGTTCCCTCGGACCGCCTGCGCCTGTGCGATCAAATTTTGTTGGGCCTTGTGAACCGCAGGGCCGCATCGGCCCGGTTGCCTTTTAGTGTCGTCAACCGGCAGCTCTTCATCTAAACCGGGCCTAGCCGACCGCCGGGACCTTCAGCAGTCCGACCAGGGCGCCAATGACGCCGCCGAAAACGCCGCCCCAGACCACCAGCCAGCCGAGATGTTTGCGGATCATATCCTGGACAATGGTTTTGACATTCTCAGGGGTCAGCTCCTCAAGCCGGTTATCAATGATATGCTCGACCTTTTCGATCAGCATATCCGTAAAATCACCGCTACCGCCCTTGCTCAGGCCCTCTTCCGCCAGATCGCTGATGATCTCCCTGAGCTTGTTGGTGACCGGCGCCCGCAGCGGCTCCAGGGCTTTTTTACCGCCGATCATCGATAACATACCGCCCAGTTGCGACTTCTCGATGGCATCTGTCAGACCGACAAAGACCCGGTCGAAATCGACCTTTTCCGCCAGTTGCTCGACCGGACGGTCACCGGCTTCGCGAAAGAACCGTTCGATATGGGCACGCGTAAAAAACTCCTCGATAATCAGCGACTTGATGCCCGCCTTAAAATCCTGAAAGCGACTGGGGATGACGCCGGAGCCATATAACAAAGGGACTTTTTCAAACAGCATGTGGACCGCCAGCCAGTTGGTGATGCCTCCTGACAGGGCAAACAGGCCGACCGTAAAGATCAGCTCACCATGGACCGGCGACAGATACCCGCCAAGGGTGACGGCCAGGGCCAGAAGGTTGGTTGCGAAAGACATATTCATTTGGTTGTTCCAGCTTTTTTCAGCGACAGGTCTGCAAGGCCGGAAAACCTATAATCAACCGCCGACAAGTGCAATGCGGGCGAGCGCCAGATGAACCACCAGGGCACCCAGCGCGACCACAACGGACATGAATATCAGCAGAGTATAACGGTGCAGGTTGCCCTCGCGGCTCGATTTGATCGCCCGGATGTGTTTGAACAGCGACGACATCTGTTGCCCCATGCGGTCAATCTTGCGCATTTCGTTGTGCATCCAGAACTGATAGATCACCAGCGTGAAAATCACCGACGTTGCCAGCAGCAGGGTGATGGCCATAAACTTGTTGGCGAGCCCCGCATTGGCATCGACAAAACCGGCAATGAAAACCAGCCCGAAAAAAGTCAGCAGCGTCGAGCCAACCGTCTTCCACTGCAGATTCTTGACAAACCGCAGGGTCTCCGTCGATTCCCGATAAAGCATACGGACTTCGGCGTGGGACTTGTCGTCCAGTTCCGAAGGTTCGTTGTGGAACGGCTCGTCAACTGCTGCCGGCTTCTTTTCAGTCTTTGGTTTAAGGGCCATAACCACTACTCCCGTATGGTATCTGCTGCATCCGGACGCGCGACAAGAGCCGTTGCGTCCTGCCACCGTAGCATAACACCCCTGAAATCATCAGCACCACTGCAATTTATCCCTTGGCACCCTGGCAAGGCATTGATGTTGCACCCCTTAAGCGCATAAGATGAGGCCTCGGATACTGCCCATGCCGGGGTCTCGGGGGCCCGAGATTTTAAGGCGCGACAGCGCCGAAAGGTAAAAAAAATGCTCCGCCTGTTATCCTTTGTGACCTTTCTGGTCGGTTTCAGCCTGCCCGGCGTGAGCCATGCGGAGACATTGAAAGTTTGCTATGACCAATGGCCGCCGATGACAATATTTCCGTCCGAAGGGTCGCCCGCGCGGGGCGTTATTATCGATATGCTGGACGCCATATTCACCTCAGAAGGATATGAGCTGGAATATTTCGAAGTTCCATTGGCACGGGGCCTGGACATGGTGGCAAATGGCATTTGCGATATGTTGCCGGAAAACCCCGTTTCAGATGCGACGGGAAAAGGCTTCGTCTATGCCAACCAGGAAACATTTTCCTATACAACCGCCTTCGTAATCAGACGCGGCGATCCGTGGCGCTACACGGGCATTAAATCCATGGCCGGCAAACATGTCGCGACCGGGCCCGGTTGGGATTACAGCTCAATGAGTGCCGATTATCAAAATTATCTTGATGACCCGGAAAACGCCAGTTTCGTTGAAGTGGTCGCCGGATACGACGATGTGGTCGACCGGATCTTCAATATGATCAAAGGCAACAGGGTCGATCTATACGCCGATAACGATCTCGTTCTGCAGTATGTTATGAAACGCCTGAACCTGGACGACGCCCTGCAGATCGTCCGCCCCGGGCTGGAAAAGAACCTGGTTGAAAAACCGATCTTCTCGACAAAAATCCCGCCTGAGAAAAGACAAAACCTCATAAACATCTGGGATCGGGGGCGTCTGTCGATGAAGGGGGATAAGGAAAAATCGCTTCTCAGGAAGTATGGCATAACAGTCGAGCAGTAGCGCCTGTTGTGGCCCCATAGAAGACCTATGCATAAATTTTTTCAATTCGATTGTCGGGTATTTTAGATTTTAATGTTTAACCGTTTTATTCGTCCAAAGAACCTTTCCCAAAAATTGCTGCGCGTTGTTTTTTCCCTCTATCTGGGGGTGACCTGCCTTGTCACCAGCGTACAGTTTTTGACCGAATACCTGAAAACCCAGGATTCAATTTTAAACGAATTGAAACAGCTGGAAAAGACGGTCCATGTGCCGATTTCGACGAGTGTCTGGCAATATAACCAGAAACAGCTGGAAGCCCTGACCACGGGGCTTGTCGACATGCCGATTATCGCCGGTGTCGACGTTTTCGATACCAACGGCAAAAATGTCATTTCCAAAAGATCCTACGCCGTGGACGCGGCCCCGTTGGCAGTTTTCAATACAAAATCAGACTTAACCTGGGTGCTGAACGATGCACAAATACCGCTTGGCGCGCTGATCCTTTATTCATCGTCAGAAGTCGTTCTGGATCGGGTTTTGTTCGGTTTTGCCCTGATTGCCATTACCGCCGTCATGAAATTAACGATTTTGTTCTGTCTGTTTGTCTGGGCCTTCGACCGCTACCTGGCGATCCCTTTAAAGGATTTGATGAAGCAGGTGGATGCGGTTCATCTTGACCAGTCGGTCAGCAAACGGATCCAACTGTCGATCACCGACGATAACGAGATCAGTCAGCTGCAGAATCGTATGAACGCGATGCTTTCCGCCATGCAGCGGGACCGCGAACTGTTACTGGAAGACGAGAAAGCCAAGCGGGCCTGGCTGGAGGACGCCGTCGCCAGGCGCACAGCCGAACTGGAAACCCAGAAAACCCGGCTGCAGTACGAAGTTGATGTCAAAAACAGGTTCTTTTCGATCATCTCCCATGATCTGAAAAGCCCCTTCAACTCGCTGCTCGGCATGACCCATATGATGTCCAGGATGGCGGACGGTTTGAGCAAAGAAAAACTGGTGGAATATGCAACGGCGGTGAACGAAGCAGGCGACAGGGTTTTTGATCTGTTGCAGAACCTGCTCGAATGGTCACGCC
>NZ_JBLXFK010000030.1:0-20302 GCF_048262075.1 Gimesia sp. | reverse complement strand
CACTCAGTGAATCTGATCCTGGAATTGAGACAATCACGGAATGGTTGATTGACTGGGGTGATGGTAATGTGGAAACCATCGTGGGTAATCCATCGTCTGCCACTCATGTTTTTGCTGATGGTGCAGACAGTCATACTGTTTCCGCCACTGCGACCGATGAAGATGGCACGTTTAATTCGAATTCGATCGTGGTTTCCGTATTGAACGTCGCACCGACACTGACCATCAGTGGAAACGCAACCGTCGATGAGGGAGCCACCTATACGTTGAACCTGTCCGCTTCTGATCCAGGGGCCGACACGATCACGGAATGGTCCATCGACTGGGGTGACGGTAATGTAGAAACGATTGTCGGGAATCCGTCTACCGCCACACATATTTTTGCCGATGGTGCAGACAGTTTTACCGTCTCTGCGACTGCGACTGATGAAGATGGCACGTTCAATTCGAATTCGATTGTGGTTTCCGTGTTGAATGTTGCACCGACACTGACCATCAGTGGAGATGCGACCGTCGATGAGGGAGCCACCTACACGTTGAACCTGTCTGCTTCCGATCCGGGGACCGATACGATTACGGAATGGTCGATCAACTGGGGCGACGGTAATGTTGAGACGGTGTCCGGTAGTCCTTCGACTGTTACGCATGATTATGCAAATGGTCTTTCCAGCTATACGATTTCTGCGACGGCCACGGATGAGGATGGAACTTACAACTCTAATTCGATCGTAGTGACTTTTATTGAGTCAACTCTGCAGACGCTGGTTGAGGGGACTGATTTTGTTGTCACGCGCAGTATCGAATTTGAGGTACCTGAAAATCCATCAGCAGTGCAGCTTACATTTACCGGGCTTCAATTTGATACAACTGATACGGATGATATGAACGATGCTTTCGAGCTGGCGCTGGTCGATGCGAATGGTCAATCGCTGGTTGCCATGATCGATCAGGATCATGATGCGTTCTTTAACAGTACTGAGGGTGAGTCGTTCCAGAATGGATTGGGCGTCGAATATAACGCTTCCACAGGGACCGTGACGGTTGATATCTCACACCTGGCGGCCGGTACGACAGCGACTCTGATTGCCCGACTGGTAAATAATGATGACGATACGACCACAGAAGTCACAATCGATACACAACTTGCTTTTGTAGAATCACCATTCACGAGTCCGTCTACTTCCGTTCCCGCTGGATATCAGGGCGAGACTGACAACGTGGATGATAGTGATTTAACCGATGTGACCAGCATCATGCAGGTAGATTACACAACCACTTCTTTTAACGATGCAGACAATCAGTTGTTAACGGGAATCACTTTGACACATGCCGGATCTTATGACATTTATGGACGGGTTCTGGTTGGCATTCGAAATATCACTTCACCTGCAGTGTCTATGAGAAATGTAGATGGATATACGGCAGAGGGGATGCCCTATTATGATATCACTCATCTGTTAAACGACGGAACGTTCTCGCCTGGCGATTCCATATCCGGTCTGAGCCTGACATTCCTCAATCCACAGGAGGCGCAGTTTGATTATGATCTGGTCGTTCTGGGGCATTTGAATGTTGCTCCGAATATTACCAGTAATCCAGAGCTGGAAGTCGTAGCAGGTCAGACCTATCAGTATGATGTTGACGCCACGGATCATGAAAATGGGACTTTAACCTACGAACTGGTTTATGGGCCAGATGGGATGACCATTGATTCCCAGACCGGCGTGATCAGCTGGGGTACGACCACAAACGAAGTCGGCACGCATTCCATCGCTGTGAAAGCCGTTGATCCTCACGGTCTGTCGGATACGCAGACATTTACGCTTGAGGTAACGGAAAATATTCCCAACCGACCACCCCAGTTCACGTCCTCTCCGGTCATTGACGCTTATGTAAATACAGAATATCTCTATACCTCCAGCGCTACTGATCCCGATGGCGATTCCCTGTCATATGTTCTGGTCAGCGGCCCTGATGGGATGATCAACAGTCAGACAACATCGCTTGATCCGATAACCTGGCTTTCTCTGGAGAACAGACGCGTATCAATAACGAATGTGCCTGCTGTCGTCAGTCTCGAGTTGGATCTGGCATCTGGGATATTGTCGGGAGAGCTCTACTATAGCGACGAGTTCACAGTCGCATCATTTGAGGTAGATTATGATGGGGACGGAGAGGGAGATGTTGTCGTCTCAGCAACTTTAGAGGACACAACATTCAGTATTCAGCTCGATAGTGCAGAATTGGCGCTGGTGGATACGATTAAAGTGCGAGCCATTGATGCCTTTTACTCAGCCGAACCATTACCGTGGACTGACGTAGATGTGACGGGAGTGACATTTACTCCCACCCCGGGATTCTCAGAACTGGAATTCTCCAGCACGACCAGAACGATTTCTTGTACCGTTGACAGCAGCCTGAATTTATACCAGCCTTTCATTGAGCTGGATTACGATTTTGACGGCGTTTTTGAAACAGTGATTCCCGTCAACCTGGTGGATGGAACGTTCAGTTATACCCTCGATGCGGATTTACTGGATGCCAGCGGTAATGTAAGTATTCGCGTTTCCAGTTTCGATAACAGCCAGGGAGGCTTCAGCTGGACGCCGACTGCGGATGATGTAGGGAAAATCTTCCAGGTGACCCTGCAGGCAGACGATTCGAACGGCGGTCTCTCGCAACAGATGTATGAGATCTATGTCCATCCTCAGGAGGGCAATCATGATCCGGTGATTACCAGTGAGCCTGAAGAGACATTTGAGGTGCCAAACCAGTCAACCAATCCAGCCTCTGGGGACGTTGACCCCACTGAAATCAATATTGCGGTGGCTCCGGGTGCGACTGATACACAAACAATTTCGATTACTTTACCACCAGTAACGACAGGTTTTTCAACTGATATAGTGGTAGTCGTTGACGTCTCTCCTTCCATGGGAGAGGAACTCGAATGGTTGAAAAGCATGATTCCTGACCTGAATAATGCTTTGATCGATGTCGGTATTACGGACAATCGATTCGCTCTGGTCGAGTTTCTCGGTGATGCCAACATTATCAGTAATGATTTAAGTGATCCCCAGGTTGCCCTGACTCTTGTCGGCCCTGGTAATACCGTCGTGGACTCAATATCGGTACCTCTGACTTCGGTGCGCGCGGCAATAGATCAGTTTGTTTTACCTGCAGATGGTGATTACAAACTCATAGTGGGGTCTCCTTATACTAATGACGAGTATAGCGTAGTTCTGGATCGGGAGCGGGATGAGAGTGTCGCGGTCTCCGGGCTCGGGGATTTTCAGGGATCGATACAGGCAGGGGAAGAAGCAGTCATTACATTTACTGCCCCGCAGGGATTTCAGTTATATCTTGATTTACTGGAGGGGAATACTGGTCCATTACGGTTCCAGATTGAGTCGCCTTCAGGTGAATCAGTGTTACTGCAATATCTGAACGATTCTTATACTTATCTGGATCAATTGCCAGTTCTCTTATCCGAATTTGGCACCTATACCCTCACAGTCAGGGGGACCAGTCCGACAGATACAGGAAACTATAATGTTCGTCTGAGCGACTTTAGTGGTCTGACGACAAATCTGACGTTGAATACGGCTGTCAGTGACAGTATTTCTGAGCCGAAAGCAAGCAAGTTTTATCGCTTTACGGGAACGGCAGGACAAACTGTCTTTTATGACTCTTTTGATCAGGAAAATCTGTACTTTGAAGAACCAGGATATGAATATTATGAAGTGACACTGATTTCTCCTTCTGGTCATACAGTGTTTGTCAACGGAGAGTACTCTGGAGATGGAGATCAAGGGGTATTTGTATTACCAGAAACAGGCGACTATACGCTTGTGATAAATAGTAAAGATACTGAGACCATTGACTTTAATTTTCAGATTCTGGACCTGCAAACCGCAGGATCACTGGTATCCGTCGACTCGACAATTACCGGCAGCCTGGATCCAGCAGCAGAAACAAACGTGTATCGATTTGATGTGACCGCGGGTGACGAGTTTACGTTTGATCTTACTGCACGTTCCGGTTCAGGCAGTGCCTACTGGGAATTAATTGATCCGTATGGCAGATCGATTTTTAATACTTACATGAGCTCGGCAAGTGCTGCAGACCAGTCTCCGGGGGCTCTGCTGTCAACGGGAACCTACTCTCTGTTAATTAAAGGAGCTACTGCCAATCAGGGCGATGTTGACTATTCCTTTGAAATCGTAACATTGGGCTCAACGACTCCCACAACACCTTCCGGCGATCTGAAATCCCTGGGTGAAGTGGTGCAGGGGGACATGCAGTCAAATGGTGAGCAGGATATCTATCTGTTTAATATTTCTGCAGGTCAGACCGTGTTCTTCGATTCACTGGAAGCGGAGACTTCCAGTATGTCGGTCAAACTCATTTCACCAAGCGGCCACGAGATTGTGTCGACATCTTTTGTCAAAGATAACGAACTGATCAATACTGAATTTTCAATTGAATATTCTACAGAATATGAAAATCCCTGGCCGGTCACGCTATGGGAACCGGGAGCCTATCAGATCGTGATCGAAAACCTGAATAGTACTCCGGGAGATTACGAGTTCCGTCTCCTCGATTTATCAATCCAGCCGGAGTTGACATTTGAATCGATCCTGTCCGGGGAATTTCCTGCCGAGGAAAAACAGGATGTCTATCAATTCTCCGGTCAGCGTGGTGATCGGATTACTGTTAAGTTGGATGCATTTTCAGATTCCGCTGATTTTATCAAGAAAGTCTCAACGGTAGATACATCGGGAACAGAAGATGGTTATAACGGTTTAGCCGGGGCTTTGTCGTTGCCATTCCGTGAAGATGCTGCCGTGAATGTGATTCTGATCACAGATGAGAATCGCGATGTGGTAAATCAGTCACTCAACTATAACAATATGCTGGAGCAGCTGAACGCCATCGGAGCAACGCTGCATAGCATGGTGATGCTGGATATCAATGCGCACCCGGATGAAGGCAGCTTCAGTTATACGCTTGATCCCGGTCTGATTGATGCGAGTGGAACGGTTCAGGTTCGACTTAATGACTACTATGAGTTTGAACTGGATCCGGAATGGATCACGCTGGCGGACACGACCCTGACGAATGTACCAGGCTTTGAATCCATTTCTTTTGATGAAGTGACGGGCACTGTGTCTGGTGTCTTTGATATGAGTCTGGGATACCAGATTCCAGTCATAGAGGTTGATTATACTCTGAATAATTACACCAATATTTCTTTCTACCCGGACGATGTTCCCAGCGCTCTGGGCCTGACTGGGGAAACTGCTTCGGATGCGGCGTTCTTTTCGGATAACAGTTACAATACGTTGTCTTCACAAGCAGTCGATGCTTCAAATTTATTGTCAGCAGAAGTCAACGGCTTTTTAGAAATTAACTATGATGAAAATACGCATGTACTATCAGGGACTTTAGACCCGGGGCTCCCCTGGTTCACTCCTGTTGTGTACGTGGATTATGATAAAAATGGATCTCCGGATGAGAGTGTCTATCCGAATGCAGAATACGAATTCAGTATTGTATTGGATAGCGGCTCGGTACCTGCGAATCTTGACTTTAATGTGAAAGTGGCCGACGAATTTGACTTGCCCTGGATTTCGATGATGAGATATGAAGGTTTTGATGAGCTGAACCTTGATGATCAGACAGGGGTGCTCTCGGGGATTGTTGATCTTTCACAAGGCTATACCGATTATCTGATTGAGATCGACTATGACCAGGATGGTTCCGCAGATGCGTCAACGTCTGCGAATGCGACCACTGGTGTCTTCAGTGTTGCACTCAATGCAGCTCAGATTCCCTCTAGCGGTTCCATTAATGTCCGGCTGACTGACGATGATACTCAAACGCTGTCTTGGGAAACACTGGATGCTTCGGCTTTAATCACATTTACCGGAGTCGGCTTCGATTCCTACTATCTTAAAAATTCCACAGCAACACTTGCCGGTATTGTGGATTTAAGTCTGAACGCAGATTTGTACCGAATCGAAATCGATTACAATTCTGATGGAGTCTTTGATCCCGTTGCAATCGCGGATAAATATACTGGCGAATTTTCTTTGAGTATCAATCCCAATCTGCTGGCAGGAAATGGCGAATTTGATCTCCGACTGATTGCCGGATATGGCGATTATTATACGACAATCGTAAATGAAAATCTGTTTTATAAACCGCTACGATCTTATCCTCCCCATTCCCAAAGTACCGAAGCCGATAATTATGGGACTGAAGAAGAGTATGTGGATCTTGCATACGCGGCCGGGGGAACGGCCTGGAGTATTGACCAGTTTCGTGGACAATACGGAGTTACGACTTTAGATGAGACTCTGAACGCAATCGCATTTTCTAAAGCTTTTGTATCAACATTGACGCAGAACATTTATGATCAGCAGGATCTTGATCTCGTTGCAACAGACCCTTCCGTTGAATTCACGATCCTGGATGAGCAGGTCGAAGAGGGAGTTGCCACCTTTACGGTTCAATTTACGGGAACTACAGAAGGTCATTCATTTGATCTCCAGTTTGTTCAGCAGGATGAACCAGGGATTGTATTTGGCTCGATTCCAACTACGATTCAGCTGGGTTATCTCTACGATGTGAATGCCCTGGATGTGGATGGTGATACGCTCACTTATGAGCTGGTTGGTGATACTCATGGAGCTCTCATCAATTCCGAAACCGGCATCATGACCTGGTATCCGGAAGACACCGGCGACTATACCTTTACCGCACTGGTGACTGATGGAAACGGCGGCCAGGATACTCAAACCTGGACCGTGACGGTAACCGAAACCGGGGCTGGCAATGTTGATCCTGTGATCGATGATGTAGCCGACATCACCACCGAAACTGAACGCGAAATTTCCGTACAACTCACCGGCTCGGATGCCGACGGAGATGCCCTCTGGTTCTATCTCTTGGACGACACCGCCAATGGAGCACCGATTCCCGCTGGCATGACAATTGATTCGACTACGGGAGTTGTCTACTGGAATCCGACAGAGGAACAGGAGGGGATATATACGATAAAGGCCCGCGTACTCGACAGTTTTGGTGGCATCGATGAAACCAGCTTTACGATTACCGTTAATGAACCGGCTGAATTCACAAATAACCGACCTGTGATCACATCTTCGGCACCACTTTCGGCACTGGAAGGTGTGACTTACCTGTATGATCTGGATGCCACCGATGCCGAAGGAGACCGGTTGACGTATGAACTTTCTGTTGCTCCCGAAGGAATGGCAATTGATGGCGATACCGGGATGATCGCCTGGAAGCCGACCTATGAACAGCTGGGATACACCACCGTGGTCGCGCGCGTCACAGACGCTTTAGGCGGCGTGGCTGTCCAGGTCTTCGAACTAAATGTTACCTCAACCAACGAAGCCCCCGAAATCACTCCTGCTCCCATTGAAGCGGCCGGACTGGATCTACTCTGGACGTACCAGGTTGAAGCCAGTGATCCGAATGGAGACATTCTTGTTTATCGTCTGGATCAGGAATCGCTCGATCGCGGCATGACAATCGACTCCACCGGCCTGGTGTCCTGGACCGCAACAGCGACAGGCGACTACCAGGTGGAAGTGACTGTTGACGATCAGCGGGGCGGTACGGCAACTCTGCCGTTTGTCTTGCCAGTTCGCAATAATGCCGCACCGGTCTTTGAAAGCAACCCACCGGCTCCGGCCTTTGTGGGCGAAGCCTATACTTATAATATTGTAGTCTCCGATCCGAATCTCTCGGACACCGTAACCCTCAGCCTGGATGCAGATTCGCTTGCACGGGGGATGATCCTGACCGGAAATGTCCTCACATGGACTGCGCAACACCTGGGTGATGTCGCTGTGACCATCTCTGCCGATGACGGGCAGGGGGCGGTTTCCACCCAGTCCTTCACACTGCCTGTGGAAGCGCCGGTGGTAGTCAGCGAACCTCCGGTCATCACTTCAAGACCGTCGGGGCCTGCCTACGCAGAACAGCCGTGGACCTATACGGTGACAGCAACGGATGTGGACAGCGATGATGCTGCTCTTTTCTATTCACTTATGTCGCCCGAACAGGTCACCGGGGTGATTGAATTTGATACCGTGACGCATACCTTAACCTGGACTCCTGCTGTCAGCGATGTCGGAACCAGTCAGTCATTTACCGTTCGGGTTACCGATTCGGCAGGGTCCTGGAGGGAACAGTCCTTCACAGTACCAGCGGTTGCGGTTCCTGTGCAGAACGATCCTCCTGAAATTACCTCGATTCCCACGGGACCGGCAGTGGTGGGAGCCTCTTACTCATACCAGGTGACTGCTTTTGATCCCGAGGGAGAAACGCTGACGTATTCCGTGGATTCCGCGACGGAAGCGGTCGGTATTACCATTGACAGCACCACCGGTCTTCTGATCTGGACCAATCCGCCCGCAGCTGGAAATCAGAGTATATCCATCACGGTAACGGATGAAGCGGCAAACCAGTCCATTCAGACCTTCACGCTGCCCGTCATTACTCTAAATCATGGGCCGGAAATCACATCGGTACCGACCGGCCCCGCTTACATCGATGAAGCCTGGTCCTATCAGATCAGTGCCACCGACGCAGACGATGATACGTTGACATACAGTCTGCTGTCTCCTGAAACGCTGCCTGGAAATGTCAGCTTTGATGATCAGACAGGAATTTTGATCTGGACACCTTCGACCGGTGAAACAGAATTGAGCTTCACTGTCGAAGTCTCGGACGGGAATGGTGGCTTAGCGACACAAAGCGTTACCATACCTGCAGTGCGACGCAATGAAGCACCCGAGATTACCTCCATTCCCTCAGGGCCCGCCATTGAGGGGCAATTGTGGACTTACGTTATTGAAGCCACCGATCCGGATAACGACACGCTGACATACGCTCTGGTTTCTCCGGAAACGCTGCCGGCGGGTGTCAGCTTTGATGATCAGACCGGTACCATCAGCTGGACGCCAGTCACCGCGCAGAATCCTGATGGCCTCAGTTTTACGGTCCGCGTGGAAGACGGCTTCGGCGGCTATGCGGAACAGAGCTTCACAGTCCCTGTTATTACTGCGCCGACTTCAGGTGGCGGCGGTGCACTACCAACAATCACTTCAGTGCCGGAAGGGCCCATCTACGCGGGTGAGCTCTGGACATACGATGTGACCTATAATGAACCAGACGGCGATCCCACAATTACTTTCGATGTCCAGTCTGATGTCGCCGGCGAAGATATCAGTATCGATGGAAACGGCAGTCTGACCTGGACCCCTTCTGTCGTGGGACGATATACGATTACGGTGTCTGTAGATGACAACGCTGACGGCATCACCACGCAAACCTTTGAAGTCGATGTTGTCGAGCACAACCTGCCTCCGGAAGTGACCTCGACCCCGACAACAAATATCAGGGTCAACGAATACTGGTCCTACCTCGTTCAGGCGACTGATCCGAATGGGGATACGCTGACTTACTCCCTCGACGAGGATTCTTTAACGCGTGGCATGACAATCAATGCCACAACCGGACGCATTCTCTGGACTCCAGATACCGTTGGTTCGTACCCGGTGGTGGTAACTGTCGACGATGGTAACGGTTTAACCGCAACGCACTCCTTTACGATTGCCGTCAATAATGCAAATCCGGAAATCAACTCACAGCCGACCGGGCCTGCCTATGTGGGTACTCAATGGTCTTATCAGGTGATCGCCACCGATGTAGACGGCCATGCTCTGCAGTACGAACTGCTCTCACCGGGTGTATTGCCCGATGACATGCAGATTGATGCCAACGGCTTATTGACCTGGACACCCACAACGACCGACGCTGTCGATATCGAAATCAAAGTCAGCGACAGCGCTGGCGGCTACCGTACGCAGTCGTTCACTCTGGAAGTAGAAACGGTTGTACCTCCGAATCAGTCACCCGTGATTGATTCGATTCCGGTAACTTCGGTGGAATTGAATCAGGTTTATCAGTATCAGATCGATGCCTATGATCCGAATGGAGATGACTTGATCTACTCGCTGAACTCAGCACCCGCTGGAATGTCCATCGATGACGACGGCCTCATCAGCTGGTCGCCACAGACGCTAGGTGAGTACAGTGTGGAACTGGTCGTTGAAGACCCGGCTGGCCTGCAGTCAACGCAAACCTTCACGCTGCTCGTTACGGCTCCCGTGGTGCTCAACGAAGGTCCGGAGATTACCTCCACTCCCACCGGTCCTGCGATCAAAGATCGTGCCTACCAGTACCGGGCCATCGCCAGTGATCCGAACGGCGATGTCATTACCTGGTCGCTCGATCCGGTATCCGTAGTCGGTAATATGGCAATTAACGCCACAACTGGTCAGCTGACCTGGACGCCGGCGGATGATGGCACTTACTCTATAACCGTCATCGCGACCGATTCGCATGGTGCCGCAGCTTCTCAGACCTTCAGCCTGGTTGTGCTGAAGAATGCGGCTCCCGTCATCACTTCCACGCCGGATCAATCCGTCGATATCAATGTCGCTTACAGTTATGAAGTCAGCGCCAGTGACCCGAACCCCGGCGATACAGTGACATACGCTCTGACCGACAGTCCCGCTGGGGCAACCATCGACGCCGAAACCGGCCTGTTGAGCTGGACATCCAGCACACCCGGACTCTACAGCTTTACCGTTACCGCCACCGACCAGGACGGTGCCACTGGCTCACAAACTTACCAGCTGCAGGTGATTGACCCGGTCAATAATAACGCCCCTGTGCTTACTTCAGCACCTCGTTCTCAGATTCAGGTCGATCAGCGATTCCTGTATCAGGTGGAAGCCTTCGATTCGGACGGCGACACCCTCTCTTATACGCTCGTTTCCGGCCCTGCAGGCATGGTGCTCGATTCGAAGGGGCTGCTCGACTGGACGCCCACGGGCGCCGATGTCGCCGGCTCGCCGCACACCTTCACGATCCTGGTCGAAGATGGGCGGGGTGGCAGCGTTCAGGAATCGTACGACATCAATGTGGTCAGTGAATTCGTCAATACCGCGCCACAGTTCACAACTTCTCCGTCTACCAATCTGGTGGTTGGTAAAACCTACACCTACGATGCCAACGGCGTCGATGCGGACGGTGATACAATCCTGTTCCGTCTGGTCAATGCACCTGACGGCATGACCATTGATGCGAAAACCGGGCTCGTCCAGTGGACTCCTTCGATTGACGATCTAGGCGAACACACGATGACAGTCCGGCTCGTGGATACCTATGGAGCCGGCGTGGACCAGACCGTGACGCTCACGGTCCGCAGTGTGAATCGTCCGCCGATGATTACCTCCCGTCCGCCTACGCAACTTGTGATCAACGACAGCTATGACTACACCGTACTGGCTAACGACCCCGATGGTAATACGCTGACGTATTCACTCGGCGATCAGACCACGGCGACCGGCATCACGATCAATTCCGCCACAGGCGAGATCGACTGGACCCCCACAACAGCAGGCACGTATCGCATTCATGTGAATGTATTCGACGAATACGGCCTGGGGGTTGCTCAACTGTATGATGTGGAAGTCCTGGGGGCTCCGCCGAACTTCGCACCTTACATCACCACGAAACCGGCCGTCGAAGCCGAGGCAGGGGCGCTTTATACCTACGATGTGGATGCCATCGATCCGAACCTCAGCGATACGATTACCTTCTCGCTGGTCGCCCCGGATCCGCTGCTGGCAGACATGACCTTCGATACGAATACGGGAGTTATCACCTGGACGCCTGATGTGTCGCTTATCGGGCAACTGGTGCAGTTCAAAGTCGTCGCCAGTGATGGGAGTCTGACGTCAACCCAGAGTTACAGCGTCCGCGTACAGCCTGTCAATGAACTGCCTGATGTGGGAGAGATTGGCGATATCACACTTTCCGCCGGTGCCTACTTCAATTACGGCGTCTATGCCTGGGACGGGAACGCAGACCCGCTGACATACTCGCTCGATCAGGCGTCCCTCGATCGCGGCATGACTATTGACAGTACTTACGGCCTGATCAACTGGCAGACCGACATCGACGATATCTCGGCCACGCCGTACGACGTGACGGTGACTGTCTCCGACGGACGGGGCACACCGGTTACCGAAAGCTTCACGATCACGGTGGAAGCCGACCAGACGGCACCGGATGTGACGATCACACTGTTAAATAACAGCGACAAGATTGGGGAAACGCTGGAGCTTCAGGTCTTCGCTACCGACCAGGTAGGTGTCACTGCCCGCACGTTGACACTTTACAGCGTGACTCTGAATGAAACGACAACCGTGCTCAATCAGACGCTGGCCATCGATGCGAACGGAATCGCCCGACTCACGCTGACGGAAGACATGCTGGGCACGCTGACCTTCACCGCCAGCGCCGTCGATGAAGCGGGTAACGAAGGCACCGCCACCCCGGTGGAACTGCAGGTACTGGACCCCAGCGATCAGAACCCGCCAACTGTGACGCTGACTTCGCTCAGTTATTACCAGGAAATCACAGCGCCGATTGACATCCTCGGTTCGGTAACCGACGATTCACTCGACAACCTGACCTGGACTCTCTCCGCCATCCCCCACGACGGCGGCGCAACTAAAATCATCGCCAGCGGAATCGGCGAATTGACGAACGAAGTCATCGGCCGCTTCGACCCCACACTGCTGCGAAACGGCATCTACACCATCGAACTGGAAGCCACCGACGCCGGCGGCAACGTGTCGTTCGATAGCGAAGTGATCAAGGTAGACGGAAATCTGAAGCTGGGGAACCTTGAAGTTTCGTTCGTCGATCTACAGGTTCCTGTATCAGGAATTCCGATTACGGTGACGCGTACGTATAACTCGCTGGATTCTGATATCGAGGGCGATTTCGGCTATGGCTGGTCGCTTGCTCTCAGCAACACCAAAGTTCGCATTATCCAACCAGAAGGAGGAGATCCTGGACTGTCCGGATACCCGATCTTTGAAGATGGAACACGTATTGTTGTAACCTTACCTGACGGTACGGAAGAGGGCTTTACATTTAAACCTCAAAAGCAGGTATCCGGATTTGTTCAAACAGCTGACTACTTACCAATGTTCATACCCGATGTGGGTGTTAAGAGTCAGTTAATCGTAGATACCCGTTACATTCGTAAATTAGGCGATGGTTACATCGATATGGAAACAGGGCTTGGTTATTCACCTGCCAATCCGCTTCTAGGTGGAGCTTATACACTCATCCTGAGAAATGGAGTCGAACTCGCCATCAATGCCGAAACCGGAGATCTTTCTACAATCACAGATTTGAATGGAAATCAGATTACATTTACCGGTATGGGAATTGAACACAATGCCGGTCGCAGTATCGAATTTGAGCGTGATTATGCAGGGCGAATTACTGCCATCATCGATCCCGCAGGAAATCGACTAGAATATGCGTACGATGACGCTGGGGATTTAATTTCCATGACGGATCGTTTAGGGGCAACGACCCAGTTTACTTACCTGGATGGTGTGAATGATCCTGAGCATTATCTGGATGAAGTAATTGACCCACTTGGAGGGAAGGCTCTTAGATCTGAATATGATAAGGATGGGAGATTAGTATCAGCGACTGATGGTGAAGGAAACACAATAAAGTATGAATATAACACTGAATCGCTCGTCCAAGTCATAACAAATCCTTTAGGTTTTACGACTCAAATTACTCTCGACGAACGTGGCAACATTATTCGTACTGAAAATGCATCAGGCGGGATCACGATTAAGTCATATGACCCTGAAGATAATCTTCTGTCTGAAACTATTGTTATCGGAAACGAAGATTCTCAGCAAAATGGGGAAAGTGATGATTTAACAACTCTTTATAAATATAATTCAAATGGTGATTTACTTTCCAAAACTGAATCAAACGGGAAAACTGAAAGCAATACCTATAATGAACGAGGACTACCAGTAGATACAATCGACTACCTAGGTAACTCCACTCATAATGTATTTGGCGATATTGGGCTTTTATCACAAACTATAGACAAGTATGGGAGCTTAACATCTTTTTATACGGATAACCGTGGCAATATATTAGAGATGAAAAATGCAAATGGAGAATCATTAGTAAAGAACACGTACAATGAATATGGCGAAATATTATCAACAAAACCAGCAGGAAACCAAACGAAATATTATTCTTACGATATAAATGGCAATATTAGTTCCTCATGGTATATAGAAGAAAAAGGGACAGATCAATTTAAAATTATTGATCGATTCGAGTATGACGCAAATCAGGAACTCATTAAAACATCACGTTTCAGTGTTGATATTACATCTGGAGCGGAATCAATTTTATGGGAGACTTCATCTAGATTAGACTATGCAAACAATATTACATCATCAAAAGATCAATTAGGACTGTTAACTGAATACATTTATAATTCACTAGGTAAGAAGATTGAAAAACGCACTCAATCATTCAATTCAAGTGGAAATCTTGTCTGGCTTGTTGAGCGTTATGCATATGATAAATTAGGTCGCGAAATACTATCGACCGATAGTTATATCGATGGGGAAACTAGTTCAATTCGAGGGACTCGTACAACATATGATCCTGTAGGAAACATTATTAAATCTGAACAATTAAAAGATATTGAAATCAAAATATATGCATCCAATGGACATTTTTTGAGTGCTATTACCGCAGGTGGAACTGTCATTTCAGAAACACACAAAGTATATGACGATGCAGATCGTCTCGTTTCAAGCACAAGTATTTCTGGTCTTGAAACAAAATACATGTACGATTCGAAAGGAAATCTTTTCCAGACTCGATCTCAATCAGTAAATGAACATAGTGACGTTGTTTGGTTAGTTAATCTTAACATATATGACGAGTATGGTAGACCAAGTGTAAGTATTGATCAGTATGAAGAAGGGGCGGAAACTACGTTCTATGCAAATCGATTCATGTACGATAAGTATGGTCGCGTAATTCGAAATGAGCGACTGGTAAATATAGATTTTGAGATAATTAATAATGAGGCAACTTTAATTTCGGAGGGGACACTCTTATCGCTAAAAGAAATTTTATATGACAGCAACGGCAGGGTTGATCGAATCATAGTAGATAATAATCAATATACTGATTATCAATATGATTTTTTAGGAAGGCAGGTTGCATTTACAACCTCTCCTGTTGAAATTGGAGGAGAGATTTTAAGGCTACGGAGCGAAACTATATTCAATGAGAGCGGGCTTGTAGTAACTGAAAAAACAAATATAGGCGTTCGTTCTGACGGAAGCATAGATTTGTCTAATGTAAAAGAACTGCAGTATGAATATGATGTTTTTAGAAACAGAACAAAAACAATCTTTGATGACGGTACATATATCTCTGCAACATTTAATTCGTATGGTCAAAAAATCTCTGAAACAAATCGTATGGGAGAGACCCGTAGTTATGAATATAATTTACAGGGCCAACTCACTAGTGTGACCTTACCAGAGCTTATTGATCCAAATGGCGGGGAGCCTCTAAAATCTGAGTATCAATATAAATACGATGCATTGGGAAATCAGACTTTAGTAAAAGATCCACAGGGTAATGAAACATCCTTTAACTACAGTTCGCAAAATTATTTACTTAGCAGGACGTTACCTGATGGTTCGACGGAATCGTTTACGTATAACGAAATAGGACAGATTTTAACACATACTACTTTTGAAGGGGGGATTGTAAGACATATTTATGATGATGGTGAGCTTGGAACAGGTGCTTTGATTGAAAAACAGTACTTCAAAGATGAAGCGACCTATCAAAATGGAAGTGGTGATCCAGATGAGTCATTTACTTATGTGTATGACGCATTCGGACGCGAAGTCAGTGTGACACAGCAGTCTGTCAGCGAAACAAGAGCTATGGTGACGTCCTACGATTCCCAAGGGCAGGTGATCCGAGTTGATTCACCGGAAGAGATCGTCAATTACGAATACGATCAGTATGGTCGTAAAACCCGCACTTATACCGGTGATCCAAACAATCCGGTTACCGATACTCTCTACACCTATGATGCACTGGGACGTCTGGCGACCGTGAGTGTTGTGGAACGGAACGATGAACTTCTGGCAACTCCGGAAACGACGACCTATCAGTATGATCTGGTAGGGAACCTGGATCAGACGATTTTGCCCGATGGGGTGGTTACCGATTATACCTACGATGATCTGAACCGACTGGAAACTCTTACACATTTCCTGGCCGATGAGACACCGGAAGATCTGTCGGACAATGACAAAATTGTCTTTGAATACGAAGTGCGGGCCGATGGTAAGCGGACGAAAGAAACCGAGACCATTTACCGCGACGAAAACGAGAATGGCCAGTTCGAAGCCAGTGAAATCAAGACAGTGACAACTGACTGGATGTATGACGAAGCAGGCCGCTTAATTGATGAAGTCTTCAGTCATTATGACGATTTGCTCGATCAGTCATCTCACTTTACCTACGATTTAACCGGGAATCGCTTGGAACAGCAGGTCGAAAAAGATTTCGATGGTGATGGGGACATCGATAATAAGACGACCACATACAGTTATGATGAAAATGATCGTCTGCTATCAGAAATGACCGAACTGGATGACAACAATGATGGCACGATCGACTCCACCAGCACCACGACCTACAGCTATACCGGAACTCAACAGACCGGTAAAACTGTCAGCGAAGCGGGAATCAATCAGTCGAGGACTTCATTTACCTATGACCTCCAAGGGCGAATGGAAACGGTCACTATTACCTTCCTGGATGAAACTGGGGTAGAGATTAGGATCGAAAAGACAACCTACGGTTACGATGCGAGGGGAATTCGTGTGTCCGCTCTGCATGAGGTAGATACTGACGCGAATGGCACTGTAGATGAGACGACTAAGACCGAATATCTGAATGATCCAACTAACTTCACGGGTTATTCCCAGGTCATACAGGAAACCGTATATGATGAGAACGGGGTAATCACAAACCGTGTGATTTACACAGTCGGGCATGATCAGATCAGCCAGACGACTATTGAGTATGGGAATGGGGTTCCACAAACACCGCAGACGTTCTTCTTCATGGCTGATGGTCATGGTAGTACACGCGCACTGGCTGATGCCGCAGGTGCGATCGCCGGTATAAATGGTGTGGAACAACTCTTCTTTTATGATGCTTATGGAAATCTACTCAACATGCAGTCGACGCAGGCTGCAACCAGTTACCTTTTCAGCGGCGAACAATTTGATGCAAAAATTGGTCAACAGTATTTACGGGCTCGTTATTATGATGCCTCAACAGGGCGGTTTAATCGACTCGATCCTTTTTATGGTAATCTTCAAGATCCACAATCTTTACATAAGTATTTATATACACATGCAGATCCCGTAAATGGAATTGATCCCAGTGGTCTTTTAAATATCAGTCCATCAATACTTCGGATGTTGAAAGGTTTGGGGCCAGAACTTGCCTTACGTGTGCTTATTGGAATTCGAGCAACTTATGTGCTTGGCGATGCTTACAAAAATGAAGTAAATAATAGCCCTCTGGTTGATATTAATAGGCAAATCTTTAGAGTTAATGAATTTAATATTAAAACGCTGCCTGATGGAACTGTAACAACATCTCAAGCAAGAAAAAGACCCGATATTGTTGATCATGAACGACATACAGTTTATGAGATTAAAACAGAGGCAGAAGCTCTCGTTGATTTATTAAATCTAACCTATAATCAGAATACTATAAAACAAATTAACGAATACCTGGGATTACTGCAGATTCGGTATGGTGTGCCTTATTCTCCTGGACTTTGGGTTCCTAAGAATAATCCATATACGATCACGTCTCTCCCCGGTATTGTAGGTTTACCTCCGCTTAATATCACAGCCTTGAATATAGGAAATGGAATTATTGCATACAGCACAAATCTCGAACCAGGAGTTGTCTCAGTTGTTACAATGGTTGTATATGGAATTAGTCCTCTTGTTAAAGGATCAATCGCGTCTTTTTTGACTAAAGCATTAACACCACCTGTACCAGGTTTAGTTTTGCGCGTTCCAATCTAAAAGGTCCAAGTAACACAACATTCCAATCAAAACATCATTATTCATGAGGCAATGATGCTTAAAAATGAACTAGAACGTTCTTATTTTGTCTATCCGTCATGGGCCAATCCCCCCTTTCAGTGGGATGAACTGCCGAAATTACTTCATGACCCACTAAATTCCGGATTGATTGAGAATACCGATCCCGAGTATTGGGCCAAACTTGGATATCAGCCTGAAAATCCGGAGTTCCATTTTCTAAAAGGGGCCTTTGGTGGAGGTGTTTTCTGGACAGATAATCATCCACTAGAAGTCGATCATAGTAGTGCCATTCCTACAAGTAAAAGGTGGCTATTCATGAATGTTTTACGTTCCGGTAATACTCAAGTAACGTGCGTCGACGAACTCCTGCCCTATTCCAGAGAAGTGGGTTGCAGAGTTGCTCATCTGGAAGCTAGTGAAACTGCCGAAACATTCTTAGGTCTCGCTCCGAAGCCTAGGACATTTTCGATTAATGGTACGGTCGAACATCTCGGGGCAGAGACCGATCGCATCTTCTGGGCCGTCCGCATCAAGCGAGGAAAGAGAACAATCAAAGGGCTGACGGAATTAACTCCGATAGCGAGTGCCTTTGGAATAGAACTGAACTTCCTGGACTCACCAGGGGAAGAATTCTTATCGATCACTGAGCCATGGTTTGATAATCCGGACAGAGAGACTCAGTGGATTGAAGTTAGAAGTCAAAATGAGGGAGTCGGTTATCATTTCGCATTGGCCGTCTACGCGGGGTTTCATCTACGTTATATCGGAGGTCCGCGCATCCGCAGCATACACTTAATTGCCAATTTAGAATCAAAATTTAATCGCGCTGAGAGTTCTATTCTTTCGTTTTAAATTAGCAAACACACATGTTTCATTGTCTCAACACTGCATCAGTTTAGGTCTGAGTAGAGCATAGTGATCCTGATTTGAAATCAAAGGGTATTGGCTAGTTTTAATTTCACTATATCAGTTGTTGTGAGAGTGTAGCCTGATTGGAGACTGTAGAGCTCTTCAAACTTTTCGGCTGTCAGAAACTCTTTCCAGAATCAACCGTTGAAACTCTCTACATCACCATTTTAGGGGCCTGCTACAGGAGGTCCATGCAAATTTCAGAGCTTATTCCTTGCGTATATAACAGGTAGAGACTGTTGCTCTGACTTGATCGTTTGCTCTGTCTGTTTCCTGCTACTGGTGACAACTCTTTATTACTTCGAGCCCTACCCCTAATTGTGTTGAGTGGTTCTGGAAGTTCATCTAAGTCTGAAACAGTGTGATCGGGTAGAATGTATCAGCCGGGCTGGCCATTGATTGTGACATCCATGCTGGTGCCGCGAGCTGACACATGAGGCAGCCCCCCTACAATTTGTTGACTGGAGGGTAACTGGTCGTCACTGCTGAAATTCGATCTGTTGTTTTTTGCGCGCTGTGCTCGGCCTGGATGTGCAACCGGACTTACTTCATTTTTAGGGCTGGATTCTTGATCCTGGTTGGATAAACCAATTGTGGCTTACGGTGTTTTGATTTTCTACCACGCAAGTTACGAAAGCACACGAACAGGGATGAAGTAATGCAGGGGGATTTCAAATTCGGATTTGGTTTCATGGTCGAGGATCATCTTAGGGAGTGGCGCGCGGGGAGCAAGGGGGTTGTCAGAATGCTGTGGCGATACAGGTTGATATCGGGGCGATGTCAGGCGGTACCGGAGCGGTGCCGGGGTGAGGGGCTGCGATGGTGTGGCGACCCGCAGGCGAACTTTGCGATCAGGCGTGGTTTCAGGCAGTGCAATTCTGGAAAAAACGGGCTTGTTTTTAGTGATGACCGGGAACAACTGGCTCGTGTTTCAGTGCACTGTAAACTGGACACGCGCGACTCATTGAGGCGCTTATTCTGCTGGGGAGCAGGGGGGAGTCAAGTCGAAATTCTTCAGTAGAACAAATCAACGGAGGGCAGATGATGAGTGAACAATGAGCATGAAAAAAGGCCACTTACCGGAAATGGTAAGCAGCCTTGAAAGTGGAGGCGGCGGGTGTCGCTCCTGAAGCGATTTTTTATGGTCAAGAATATTTCTGTAAGTTATATATTGAATTCGACATTGAAAATGTTCAACTGCGATGGCCCAAGACTGGCGGACTCCCGAAAAGTGAATTATGCGGCCAGTTGTTGAGCGTATATTCTCTCGA
>NZ_JBLXFK010000029.1:0-20937 GCF_048262075.1 Gimesia sp. | reverse complement strand
CCTTGCTCATAAATTCCTCCTAAGAAGATTCTGAAGTATTCTTCAGGAGTCCGCCAGTCTTGGGCCATCGCACAACAGGAATCCATCGAACTCATCATGCTTACTGGTAGTGTTTGCTATCCGCAATGGACCTGCAGTCAAAAGCAGGTTTTGATAAAGATTATCGTCTGTTTCAATATACGCAGGTAGTTTGACTTTCTGGTAAGAGCTGGAAGGATTAAAAAATTCTGCTTCCAAGTCGGGTTGTTTGATGGCAGGTTGCTTTGTTGCTGGTTTCGTGCCCGTTAAAAGCAGGTGGGCATCAATCATAGAAATCGGTTCCGTCTGCGGAGTTATTAACGGTGGCATGATTGAAGATCACATCCTCGCCGACCGGCTGATCAAGTGTGACTGAGAAGGTAAGGGTGGCCGTGTCCGTATCCCCTTCGATCTGGATCAGGTCGCCTACGGGAAGTTCATCTCCTGTAATTGACTTACTCCATTCAATTACAACCTCATTATTATTCTCTTGGCTATCCAAGATCTATTTGTTTGAGTTTGCGGTAGATGGTTTTTCGGTCGAGGCCGAGGATGCGGGCGGCCTGGGTCTGGTTGCCGCCGGTGGCTTCCAGTACATGGGTGATGTAGCGGCGCTCGAGTTCTTCCAGAGAAACGAGTTCGTCAGGATCGAGACCATCAATCAGGATTTGATTGCTATGGTAGTTGGTAATCTTGTCAGGCAAGTCGGCAACGGTAATCTTATCGTGCCTTGTTAATGCGACCGCGCGTTCCATCACGTTTCGTAATTCGCGAATATTTCCGGGCCAGTGATACTTGAGTAACTTCTCAGCCACGCCCTCTGCGAGGTCGGTTGCATGTTTGTTTTCGGATGTAGAAAACTGTTTGAGAAAGTGCTCAGCCAAACGTAAAATATCGGTCCCGCGTGAGCGAAGTGGCGGCAAATGCAATCCGATCACGTTAATGCGGTAGTACAGGTCTTCCCGAAATATTCCATCGGAGACCGCCGCTTCGAGATCGCGATTGGTAGCACAGATGACTCGGACATCGAACGGTGTTTCCTTGTCTGACCCGACAGGTCGGAGCGCGCGTTCTTCTAATGTTCGCAGTAATTTGACTTGCATCGACATTGGCATTTCGCCCATTTCATCGAGCAGCAAGGTGCCGCCGTTCGCTTCCAGGAATAAGCCGCGGCGTTCACTTCGGGCGTCGGTGAATGCGCCTTTGACGTGCCCGAACAATTCACTTTCAAGCAGGGATTCAGAGAGTGCAGCACAGTTGATTGCTACAAACGGATTTTTGGATCGGCGCGAATTTGCATGGATGGAACGCGAGACCAGTTCCTTACCAGTGCCACTTTCGCCGGTGATCAGTACACCTGCGTCGGAAGCGGCAACGCGTTCGAGCTGGTCGTACAAAGCCTGCATGGCAGGGCTGCCGCCGATCATATCACCGAAAGAATGGACGGCTTGATTGGACTCTTTTAACAGTCGCACCTGTTCGGTGAGCCGATGGTGATCAATCGCACGGCGAACCGTGATCGCCAATAGATCCATTTCAATCGGCTTGGTGATGAAATCATAAGCGCCTGCCCGCATTGCAGAGACCGCAGTTTCCAGGCTTCCAAAGGCTGTCATCAGGACCACTGGTATATCCGGTCGAAATTCAGTAAGTTGCTGGCAGAGTTGTAAGCCGGTAGTTCCCGGCATGCGAATATCGGTCAATACAACATCATAGTTATTCTGATCGATCGCAGAAATGGCCTTTGCCGCATTGGTAAACCAGTCGACATGCAGTCCCCGCAGTCGCAAATCGGTTTCGATGAGTTCGCACATTGACTGCTCATCATCGATTACCAGAATTCGCGGATTGTCAGAGTTTTTGTTCATTGCAAATCTTTCTGATCATCTAACGGCAACCACACCCGAAATGTTGTTCCCTGATTTTTCTCACTGGCGACATCAATCCACCCGCCATGTTCGCGTACAATCCCATAAGCAATTGAAAGCCCCAGGCCTGTTCCTTCGCCTACATCTTTCGTCGTATAGAATGGTTCAAACACATGCTCGGTTTCGGTGTCAGTCATCCCGGTTCCCGTGTCGGTCACTTCCAGGCAGGCAAAGTGATTGCGCTGTGATTCAATAATCGCCGGTGGTTGAACCTGCTCTGAATACACTTTGATCATAATCTTGCCGCCGTCGGGAATCGCCTGGATCGCGTTGCTGATGAGGTTGGTGATGACCTGTTGCAGTTGCCCGGGATCTCCCAGCGTTGTAACTGGTGAGTTATCATGAGCGTCTACTGTTAAATTCACATCTGCTTTCTTTGCGAGTGGTTGCATTAGTTCGCACGTTTGCCGGGCAAGTTGAACGAGGTTCGTCGACGCCTGCTCTGTTCCTGTGCGGCGGGCAAAGTCGAGGAGTTGACGAATGATGGCGGTCATGCGTTCGGCTTCTTTTTGTATTGTCTGTGCGCTCGAACTGACATCTGCTGCAGAAAGTTGTCCACTGGCAATTAAACCTGCGCGGCCTGAAACCACATTCAGTGGAGTGCCTAACTCATGGGCTACACCGGCTGCCAGAGTGCCAACAGTTCCCAATCGATCAATGTGGCGAAGTTGTTGTTGTGTTTGCAGCCTGGTTTCGGTCTCTGCTTCAATCGTCGCTCGCTGTTGCTGTAAACGACAACTCATCTCACTGATTGCGAATGCAAGTTGACCAAACTCGTCATTCGAAGACAGCGCAGGGGGTTGGCCGAATTCTCCCTCGCCAATTTCTTCGACTTGTTTCATCAACTTTCGTAACGGACTGGCAACGAGCTTCAGGCCACCCCAGTAGATCACAAAACCGGAAAGCAGCGTGACCCCGAATAATGATAATACCGAGGTGTGAAATGAGCGGCGCACATTTGCCTCGGAATCCAGCAGTGGTTTGGCGACTTCGACTGCTCCTGGAACTTCTCCGGCAAGCGTGAGTGGCACATATGTCAACTGCTTGGTGTTACCGTCTTTGTCCGAAATCGAAATGCTCGAAATACTGCGAGAAAGTGTTTCCGTATCTGAGGTGCGCACACCTGGTCCCTGTAGAGCATCGTCAGGTTTCTCCGGATCGATCCAGCGCATCGCAGGTCCTGAAGTTGCTCGCTGGGTCACTTCAATTGCCTGCTGAATCCGCACCGTACCGCCATCTCGATAAGCCTGCTCAATGGTAGGTTTGAGCGCATTTACCAGATCGACCGCACTCTCTTCATTCGATTGTTGAGACCATTCACGTTGCTGCTTAACAGTTTGCCAGGAGAATAACGTGACGATCCCCAGGACTCCCACCATGAATAACAGAATCAATTTGGCTGCCAGTTTCATTCATGTCTTTCCTTGCATGAAACGTTCAATAGATGGGTTGAAAGGTCGGCGAATTCTCGTTTCTACAAGCATCATAGCAGTTCGAGTACATGATCGGGAACCCAGCCGATATGACCGCGCGTGGTTTGAATCTGTGTCCACTCTCCCCGGTGGGCCAGGGTTTGTACTCGATGACCTTCTGCGGAATCCAGTACGGCGACTTCGGCGAATTGTTCTCCGTCTCCTGCATGTAATTGCAAATGTTGTTCAACAATGACCGCATTTCCCTGCGGAGCGGTGTTTTCAGTATGTAAATACATCGAACCCAGGGCGGTCATTAACAGCAATCCAGGCAGAGTGGCGAATTTCCACAAGGACAATTTGTGGCCCATTGTTCGCAAGATTACTAGACCCCAAAATGAGAGTGAAGAAAGGATAAGTACCATTACAATCGTCTGTTGACCAATCATTTTGACCACGACCGCATTTCCATTTTTCAATTTTAACAGCAGATCCTTTTCGGGACTAGTGAGTTCCTGGGGCGTAGCTGCTGTTTGAACCATAGCCTGGGCAGCGTTCAGATTTACTTGAAACTGCCGATTGCCTGGCTGTAATTTCAGTGCACGTTCATAATTCACAATTGCACGACCGAGTTGATCTGATTGCAGGTACGCATTGCCAAGATTAAAGTACAGATCGGCATTCGAGATCCCAGAGTTGACCAGCAACTGATACTTATTCGCAGCTTGCAGGAATTGATCTTTCGCATCGATCATATTTGTTTCGGCGAGAGAGAGCCCGTTGCGATAGGACTCACTCGCATCGTTGAAAATAATCTCCCGTTGTTGCTGATTGAGCAAAACTTGTGGTTTAGGCACTGGTGTTGTCGCGGTGATGTCGTTTGCCTGCACAGTTGAAGCCATCGATGCCAACCCCAGACCGAGCAGCAATGCAAAAGCTTGCGAGACTTTGGCACATTTCGACTTCTTACCGCCAGTCGCATGGGGGCTACGAATATGACGGCTTGATTGCGACTTCATGCGAGCGGCAAGTCGATTTACAAGATTGAGTGCATCCGCTTTTTGCAGTTCGAAGTCAACATTGTTTCCATAGGCATCTTGCTTATGGCTGAGTTGCTCGATTAACATTTCCGCTTCCGCAGCCAGTTCATAGAATCCCGCGGAACGCATCGCTCCGATGGTTGGGGAAGACTCGTTATTATTCTCGGCGATGACTGTTGACTTTCTCGCAGGAAATATTTTTCGCATGTATCTCAGCAAAGCTGCAGCGACCGCTGATTGGTCCTGCGCGTATGAGATTTGTGTGAGGCAGCGATTCAGTGGTGATCGCAGAGAAGGCATGCGTTCGGCAAACCAATGACGGTACCGGGCTGTCAAGGTGATTACCCAGATTACCGGAGGCAGAATCACTGACAGCCACCACCAGTTCCAGGCAGACTGTGGTTCTTGAGAAGTAAGTACACTCGGTGTGTCGAGATTGATCAAACTTGGTTCAAGAGTATGCGAACTCTGTGTTTTATTTTGTTCTTTCGAGGCAGTGCCCTTCGCCCCCACGATGGCATCCAGTGCCAGCGATTCTGCTTTTTCCACGGTGATCGCAATGGGGGCTGAGTGTACGGTTTCAAACTGTTCGGTTTCTGGATTGAAGAAACTGAAGGGGATCGCGGGGATCTCGGTGATGCCTGCTTGACGAGGACGAATTGTTGTCGAGAAGACTTTACTGTCATCTTTGACATAGCCTGCCAGGGGCTGATTTGAGACCTTGAATCCTTTTAGCTCAGGCAACTCTGACAAGGGGGGCGCCTGTACCAGTTCCATGGGACCTGTGCCGACGATTCCGAGATTGAGCGTGATGGAATCGCCTGCATGCACATTGACGGGTGATGCCTGGGTTACAATGTCGTACTGTCCGACTGCACCGCGATAATCTGAAGGGCGACCTTTCGTTGGAACCGGTAACACTTCGGTGGAATCCACTGTGGCATCCGCGACCACTGGTCTTGTGGAAGTAACTGATAACCGATTGCTGGATGGCATTGACAACAAACTGCCACCAAACGGACTGTCATCGAAGAAACTACCGAACGGATCACGCGAGCGACCAAGGGCTGTGGGATAGTTCACAACGATCTGGATATCATCGCCAGAAATGATGCCTGCCTTCGTGGGATAGACCTTGGCATTGATCTCGTACATGAAATAAGCCCGTTCCTCGCCTTGGCCGTTATCGTGTAATACTTCTTTTCCACCAGGGCGTTGACGATTGTTTGCCAGTTCTTCAATACGATTCTGGAAAGAACCCCATGAGGTCTGATCGGAGATCATGTTCCACATGTTTCCTTCTGAGAGAGTGAGCTTGTGTTCCTGGTCACGAAACGGCTTGATATAAATTCTGAGTACCATGTCGAGCGGTTGTCCTACAAAGACTTTCTCTTTTTTTCCTGCAAGCTCTACAAATAACAGGTCGCCGGTTTCACTTTTTGTGGCGATAATCCTGGTCGCTTCCGTTTTCATGCTTTTTCCATCGATTTTGAATGTCAGAGCGGGGATCTCGAACGTACCAGCGCGACGTGGGGTGATGAGATATCGTAGAACCACACTTCGGCTTTCGCTGCGGCGGCCGTTGATGATCGTCACTTGCGAATTTTGCGATGGTGCACCCGCGGAACGTATATCGATTCCGTCCACGTCTGGTAAAGTGGGTTGTTCGTAATCGCTGGCATTGTTGATGGATATCTGCATCTGAATCGGCGCGCCAACATAGGCTTCGCGAGAAGAGAGACTCATAGACACATCTGCAGCGAATGCAGAACTGCCTGCGATTCCGACGATGAGTACGGGCAGTATGGATCGAATATAATTAGTTGAATGAAACATGATTCTTCCAGTATATCTACAGTTCAAAAATTACCAGTTACGGTCAACGTGGACTTGTCGTGCGCTCTCGAGTTGCTGTTGTCGTAAGCGTCGCAGCATGTTGCGGTCGCGTACTGATTGCAGCAACTTCAGGGCTTCTTCTTTATTCATTAAACCAGGCTTCTCATTGGGATCAGCGATCCCGTATCCACTTTTCGAATTCTCATCCTGTGGCTGGACTTGATCAGAAGTGAGTTCGCCAGAGGAAACCTGTTCATCTCCAGGTTCTTCATTGGCTTCCGAATCCTGTTGCTCAGGAGACTGTGGCGTTTGGTCTGCCTGTTTTGATTGTTGTGACTGAGGCTGCTGTTGTTTGTCCTCAGAACCGGATTTCTCTGACGGGTTTTGTTCTTCGCCAGATTGTGGCTCTTGAGACTCCTCTTGAGGCTCTCCCTGTGAGTTTTGCTGTTGCTGCTGTTGGGATTCCGATTTCTGCTCCGGTTTTTGTTCCGTAGACTGTTCGGAAGGTTTTTGATTCTGCTCTGATTGCTGATCCTGGTCCTGTTGCTCATCAGATTTCTGGTCCTGATTTTCGTTTGACTTCTGTTGGTCTTGCTGCTGCTGATCTTTCTGTTCTTCTTTATTCTGCTGTTGATCCTGATCCTGATCCTGATCTTGATCTTGATCTTGATCTTGATCTTGTTGTTGTTGTTGTTGTTGTTGTTGTTGTTGTTCCTTTTCTTGTTGCTGCAGATCTTTAATGAACTGAGCGGCGAGCTCAATGTTCGCGCGGGCATCGGCGTTGTTCGGGTTACCTCGTAATGCACCGCGGTAATGCTCAATGGCGGTTTTCAGTTGTTCAATCGCGGCGGGCTTGTCCTGTTCTGCGAGTTGCATGCCAGTCGTGTAATGGCAATTTCCCAGGTTATAACGAGCACGGGCTGCGATGCTGGTTTCGCTGTCTCCTGCGACGCTGGTAAACTTCTCTGCAGCCTGTTCCATATTTCCCTGACGGTACATGGTGACAGCTTCGTTATAGTTCAATTCTGCCTGGTCATGAGGAGTTGGTTCGATCTGCTGATACTGCTCTAACGCTTCCGCAAACTTTCCTTCTCTTACAAACTGATTCGCTGTGTTAATCTGCTCAGCACTGAGCTGTTTTGAAGGAATGTCAGGTTCAGCAGCGCTGAGTGTACCTGTTGACATCAACAACCCGACCAATACCAGGAGTGCAGCTACTGCACTTTTGGGAACAGAAGCTTTTTCAGTCGTCTCGTTTTTCTTCGCAACTGGAGTTGCTATTGAGACTGGTGACTTCGCTTTTCGCCGGGCTGTCGACAGGAGCACTTCCAGTAACAGGAGCAAGCAGGCTGGCAGTGCAAACCACTGAAATCGTGGTGTGTAGGCACTGATTGTTGCTGTTTCAAACTCGGTCTGTTTGACGTTCGTTACGTAGTTGTGATAAACAGCAGCCATATCGACTCGTTTGGTGCCGGCGGGGATGTAAGCGCCGTTAGTGTCTGTAGCTATCTGGCTGAGAATGGTGCCGTTCATTTTGGACCAGACCGCTTGACCTTGATATTCAACGAATTGTTGACCGCCGCTTTCGGTTTCCGGGATACGTGCTCCCTGGTCCATGTCTCCCAGTCCCACGGTGAAGAAGCGGATGCCATTGTTTGTGAATGCTTCTGTTGCAGCTTCCACTGGCTTACTCTCCTGGTCTTCACCATCCGTAAAGACGACAACGGCTTTGTGGTCGTTCGTTTTGTTAATGAATCCTGCGGTAGCCGCCCGGATCGCATCGCCGAGTAATGAGCCGCCGCGTCGGACACTGTGAGGGCCGACTGCATCCAGTGTCTGTTTGAAGTCTTCGTAGTGACTGGTCAGCGGCACTGATTGCCGAGTTTCCCCCGCGAAGACAACCAGTCCGACGCGGTCTCCGGACATCTCATCAACCATGTCTTTGATCTGTTGTTTCGCTCGATCCAGTCGACTCGGCGAAACATCTTCTGCGAGCATGCTGCGTGATACATCGAGTAGAAACATCACTTCAATTCCTTTTTGAGGAACTTCGCGTTCGGTCTTTCCCCAACGGATGTCGCACAACGCAATTGCGAGTAAAGACAAGCTGCTGACAATCAGCACCGAAGAGATCCAGTGCTTTTGCGAACGAGACGCTAAGAATAATCTGTCAGTCATATTCGCTGAGGCAAATTGCCTCGCGGCGCGGCGTTTTGCCACAACTGCATAGCCAGCGAGTAACAGGCCGCATGCTGCCACAAACAGCAGAAAGATATTTGTCGGATTGCCGAATTGAATGTCCATGATATATTTTCTCTCTTGCGTGATTTCGCGATGTTCAGTTCAACTCTCGTAACCATGTTTGTTCAAGCACAAACCGTGCCAATAACAGTCCGAAGGCGATCAACAATAGTGGTGGCACATTGATGAGGCCGGCCCGATACGGCTGCACTGCGAGTTCGCGGTAATCGGTATAGTGCTGGGATTCCACTTTCGTCTTTTCCAAAGCGTCGATCTCAGCGTAAATCTGTTCCAGCGAGTCGGTGTCGGTTGCTCTGAAATATTTTCCGTGCGTCAGGTCAGCCACTTTCTGGAGTGTTGCTTCGTCTATGTTGACCGGCATCCACTGCACGACCTGCTTGCCGCTGAACGGGTCGGTCACGGGTACTGGCGCTTCTCCTTTGGTTCCTACGCCGATGGTGTATACTTTAATTCCCAGAGTCTCGGCGAGTTCTGCTGCCTGAATTGGTTCGACGACTCCAGCATTGTTTTCGCCGTCTGTGAGCAAGATGATTACTTTGCTTTTCACCTTCTCGTCACGTCGTGCATCAAGTGCATTGAGCTTCTCTACGGCCAGCGAAATGGCGTCGCCAATCGCGGTGCCATCTTCGCTACGATTTGTGACGATCTGGGTTGTGTTCAGCTGTGAGACAAGATGGGCATGGTCCAGAGTCGGCGGGGTAATACCATCGGCATAACCTGCGAATGTGACTAGCCCCACGAGATCGTTGAATCGACCATCCAGTTCCTCTTTTCCCTCTACAAACTTTCCCGCTACATTTTTAATAGCAGTCAGGCGATCAACGTGCTCGCCGTTGATCTTGAAATCCATGGCCTGCATACTTCCGCTGCGGTCCACAACCATTTCGATGGCAATCCCTTCACTCGTCGTGACTTTTTGCTCACGACCTTCACGTGGTCTGGCGAGTCCCAGGATCATAAATAAAATGGCGAACAGCGTCAGCATGCGAGGCAACCAGTTGAGTCGTTGCCGGAAAGTGGGTGAAAGATCTTTCGCCATTTTCAGCGAACTAAATCGAACTGCTGGTTTTCGTTGTGGCGCAAACAAACGCCATGCCAGAAAAGGTATTGTGAGCAGCAGTAAAAAATACCAGGGTGAGTCAAACATTAGGAAACCTCCGGAATCGCTGTCGCAGGGACTGCTGGTTTTGATAATTCAGTTACACTTTGCCGGACGGTTTGAATCGCGGCTTCCAGTTCGTCCACACTTAAGTCAAGGCCAGCGAATTTCACTTCATCTGCGAGTGACAAAACATTGCTTAAATCGTCTCGCACAACCGTGGAACCGATATTCCGATCTGCCAGCATCTGTGACAAATCAGATGTTGTCTGCTGACTGGCGGGAATGTCGTATTGCAGTGCCAGAAAATGCTTCACAATATCTGTCAGTTCGGAGATCTGTTGATGGTTGTCGACGGGATTTTCCCGAACACTTTCTGAGAGTGCATCCAGTTGTTGCGACACCCAGGTCGCTGGTGTGATTGAACGACCTCGCACAGCCACGATCATAAGAGCAAGACAGGCCAGCGCGATGACGCCGAGACTGGTGTATCCCCAGGTAGTCCATTGTGATGTTTTCTCAGCCGGCACCTCGACATCGACAACAGACTGGATGTCCCGAAACTGTGTTGGGTCTGCGCGTCCTTCAAGAACGCTGGTAATGCTGACGGGTTGTGCAGCAATGTTGATGACTTCGATCGGGTTTGACTGAATATTCTTGGAATCTGACGGAACGATATTCACAGTCAGAGAAGGAATTTCCAGATCGCCGGATTGAATACTTTCCAATGTCAGCGTGCGTTTCCACATTCGTCCTGAATCGACCGGGATTTCAAATAAGTCTTGCGAGTCAATGACATCGAATGGGCCAAGCTGATCTGCAACAGCAGGCCAGACAAGACTTTTCTCCGACGGAGAGATTACTTCGTAAGTCACAGTAAATGGTTCCGCGACGCGAACGCTGGTCGCCGACATGTTGATCGAGACTTCAAAACCCTGTTGGTTGTATGTTGTTTTGACTGGTTCTGCCTGGGCAAATCCCGTGATCAGGAAGCCCAACACTCCCGCCACGAACATTTTGATTACCCAGGATGAATAGTTGTGTGATGAGCAGCAACTGTTGCTGCCTGAGCATCCACGAATGCTTCGAAGGACGTTCATATTCGACTCTCCCGTTTATGAAAATAGCGTCGTAGGGGTTCCACAATATCGACACCGGTTTCGATATGAAGTGGTTCCAGCCGCAGTCTTCGAAACATCGCATCGCGTGCCTCTGATCGCTCTCGATATACGCGAGCATATGCTTCACGGTTATTGCGGCTGGCAGTGTCGAGTGTGATGATTTCTCCGTTTTCGGCGTCTTGTAACCGTATCAGGCCGACGTTCGGCATCCTGGCTTCCCGCTGATCAGAAATGACCACAGGCACAATATCATGTTGTCGGCGGGCGACCTTCAGTGTGGACTCATAGTGTTCGTCCTGGAAATCACTGACCAGGAACAGCACGGTTTTACGGTTCGAAGTTCGATTGAGGTGTTCCAATGCCTGACGAATATCGGTCCCCGTCCCTATTGGTTCGCAGTACAGCATCTCTCGAATCAGACGCAGCACATGCCGTGAACCTTTACGAGCCGGGATGCTTTTTTCAATATGGTCGGTAAAGAGTGTGAGCCCCACTTTATCATTGTTTTTGATGGCGGACATGGCGAGTGTGGCGCCCAGTTCTGTCACAACGTCTCGCTTGGTCTGTTGATTGGTTCCGAAGCTCTGTGACCCACTTAGATCGATCAGCAACATCACCGACAGTTCGCGCTCTTCGCGGAATAACTTCACATATGGTTCACCGCTACGAGCAGTAACATTCCAGTCAATGGTGCGGACATCGTCGCCTGCCTGATAAGGACGAACTTCTTCGAACTCGATGCCGCGCCCTTTAAATGCAGAGTGCCACGTGCCCGCCAGCATTTCGTCGACTTTATGCGAAGTGCGAATCTGTACGCGTCGAATTTTCTGAATCACTTCTCGAGGAATCATGGTTAGATCCATTCTGGGATAAGGGCAGGGCGCAGGTCATTCGCTGAAGGTACTGACCTGCAATCGCTACCGGACAACATTCGCTATTTTGCAAATCAATCAGGGAGTGGGGACGTGTGCGAGGATCTCGTTGACAATTGATTCACTGGTACGGTCTTCCGCTTCTGCTTCATAGGTGATCATCACGCGGTGACGTAATACATCCAGTGCGATCTCTTTGACATCTTCCGGTTTCACATATCCGCGACCAGCCAGGAAGGCGTTTGCCTTAGCAGCCAGTACGAGATTGATTGTGGCCCGGGGGGAGCCCCCAAACTGGATCAAGCCATCCAGGTTTAATCCGTAAGCTTCGGGCCTGCGTGTGGCCATGACCAGATCAACGATGTAGTTTTCGACCTTTGAGTCCACATAGATCTCATCAATTAATTTGCGGGCATGCATGATTTCCGCAGGTGAGGTTACCGCTTCGATCGCGACGTTCGTGGTGGTTTTACTCATGCGACGCAGAATCTGTAACTCTTCGTCCCGATTCGGGTAGTCGACCACCACTTTCAACATGAAGCGATCACTTTGTGCTTCGGGCAGGGGGTATGTCCCTTCCTGTTCGACTGGATTCTGAGTCGCCATGATCAGAAACGGTTCTTCGAGTGAAAACGTTTCTCCACCGATAGTGACCTGTCGTTCCTGCATCGCTTCCAGTAACGCACTTTGCACTTTAGCCGGGGCGCGGTTGATTTCATCTGCAAGGATCAGGTTTGAAAAGATCGGACCCTTCTGAACAACAAAGGATTGATCCTGCGGACGATATACTTGTGTGCCAATGAGGTCGGCTGGCAGCAAATCAGGAGTAAACTGCAGGCGTTGAAAACCGGTGTTAATCGCTTTCGCCAAACTGGCCACAGCCGTTGTTTTGGCTAGCCCCGGAACTCCTTCGATCAAGAGATGACCGCGTGTCAATAATCCGATCAACATGCGGTGCACTAACTTCTCCTGGCCCACCAGCACTTGATTGACTTGTCCCACAATCCGCCGAAACGGTTCGCTGTGAGCTTCGATTTCCTCAGTCAACTGCTTGATCTGATTCTTAGTCTCGGAATGATGATTGTTAGTTATAGATGGACTCGTCATGCTCAAACTCCTCAAATCCTGGAAAATGAAAACGTGCCTGCTTGTCTGCGGCTAGTAAACAGAAAGCATCTTGCGTGCCAAATGTTTTGTTTTCCTGAACCGGAAGATTTCTCTGGATTTAAGGAGTTATTTTAATACGAGAGCACAAATTTCCTTCCGATTTTCGCGACAGTCTGCCCCAGCGGGGCATATTGCCCCATGGCAGAGTCTTGGTGCGCGGTTAAAATTCAACTGCTATGAACACCGTAGGATCAAGGCCTGCGATTGAAAACGAGATTAAATACCAGATTGACCACAATCGTCAGCATGATACTGCCAAAGATGGAAATGTGCAGTTGAAAGAAGAAATTCAACAGCACCAGCACGGCAACAAAGAGCAATAGTGAGAGCAAGTAGTTTTGTTTCATTTGTGAAGACTCGTGGCAAGGGTTGCGGTGACAGGTAAACGATATCTGGAACGAAGTCACCTCAGAGTTGAAACTATTGATGAGCTGATCCTGAAGCTCATCCAAGAACTGTTAGCCTTTTATCTTAACCCTGCTCCCGTGTCAAACACATGCTAAGTTCTCTGAAATAACACTGCTGCTGAGCAGGTTCGACACTTGGCAGGGCTCGTCATACCAGATTGGCCAGCTTCCCGATTTCGGCACAAAACACTCATCCACAACCACGTTTTCGCAGTCACGCTTGAGTTGCTGATTCGACAGTCTGGTACCGATTGTGAACCTATGGAGGTATTGAAGCTCCCTCGTCGTGTGCTGTTTGAGTTTTGGGAGACCTGCAGAAACACAAGTGCAGTTCCCAAAAAAAGGCTCTTTATCTTTGAAGGCAGTGGGAAAGTGAGTTTCATCTAAAGTGACGATGTAAAACCATTTATATCAGTTCGTTAAGCAGATCACCGTTTGTTGGATTTTATTTGGGAACCGTTCTCAACAGACACGAAACCTGGGACGTCAAACAGGGGACATGTTTCGGGGATCTGTGCTGACGTGCTCCCGTTTGTAGGTTGCGTCCACTCTGGAATAAGTTAAAATATACGCGTTACTTCAAGCGTTTCATTGAGTTACTAAATTTAACCATAGGCTCTGATTCTAACTCAAGAAATCTTTCCAAAGCTCATATTTGCCTGCCTCTACCAGATTATCTGCGACGGGTGTGTAGCCGCTCATCGGGATGGTTGAACGAATTGAACCACTCCCGCTCTACACTCGGAGTACACAATTCGCTGCATCGTTTGTTGAAAGATCTATCATGCTGAACCGTCGGAAAATGATTCAAGGTATGGCGGCCGGTGTAGGAACTGCACTTGGCCTCTCCTTCCTTCCCGAACGCCTCCTGGCAATGCCTGCCAGTAATGATACTCCTAAGCGGATTATCTTCTTCATGCAGAACCAGGGCTTCGATCCGGCTACCTGCATTCCAGAGGGTATGAAACGCAGCAGTTCGCTGGCGAAAGCCAAACTCCCCGAGCCAATCAGTGCACTTGAACCTTATAAGGAACGATTGCATATCATCAATGGCCTGCATGGTATCCATACCAGTCCGTCGCATAGTGCGTTCTTTGGCGCCCTCGGTGGCTATCGTGGTAGTGACGGCGTGCCTCCCAGTGCGTCGACAATCGATTATGAACTGAGCAAGGTCCTGCCACAAACACTTCTGCCTCATCTGTGTATTGGCATGGACTCCATTGAAAACATGACGACCAAGCCCACGCTCGCTACACTTTCTGCCAGCGGTGCAGGGCAGCCGATCTTTATGCATTCCAATCCGAATCATCTCTATCAGATGCTGTATGGTGGCATCTCCACAGGAGAGATTCGACTCCAACACGAAGCACGAACCAATGTGTTCAATCAAATTGAAAAGTTAGCCGCCTCAAAAGGCCAATCGCTGCCGACCACAGACCAGCAACGTTACGGTCAATTCGTTGCGGGCTTCAAGGAAGTCAACGGCCTGCGCGATCGCCTTGATACGGTTGCTGATCACCTGCGTAAATTCGCTCCCAAAGTGGACGCGCGATATACACAGCCGGAGTTTGAGACAGACTGGCATGATGTTCTGCTGGACCTGGGAATTTCGTCGCTTACATCGGGCATCACCAATACACTGACGATTGGCTCGGGACGCGGTGAGATCTTCGGAGCCTGGAAGGGACTTGGCGTCGAGCAACAAGGGCACAACCTCGGGCATATGGCACAGCCTGGCAATCCCATCTGGATTAAGATCCGTCAATATAACAGCCGTATGCTGGTGAAGATCATGGAAGCACTGGAACGTGTTCCTGAAGGCAGTGGCACGATGATGGATCACACGCTGATTGTGTATACCAGCAATAATGCTGACAAGCAGCACACCAGTGGTGCGAACTGGCCGGTCATGCTGCTCGGTAATTTCGATGGCACATTCAAGACGGGTTGCTTTACGCAACTGGATGGGAAACGTCCCATTAATTCACTCTATGCGACAATCCTGCACGCCGCGGGTGTTAAGTGTGATCACTTTAATATGAATGATAAACTGGCCAGAAAGTTCGATGCCGGTACAGGCCCCCTTCAGGAACTGCTGGTATGACGAAGTTCAGATCTGTTTTCGTGATCACAGCGCTGTTCAATCTGCTCTCAGTGGCAAACGGTGAAACTTACACGCCCGGACAAAAAGTTTCCAAAGACTTCAACACCTTTTCGCAATCGTTTTTGGCTACACACTGCCTGGACTGTCATGGTGAGACAGAACCGGAAGGAAATCTCTCGCTGCATGATCTGGGGCCCGTGGATGAAGTCAATTCGGCCACCTGGCGAAGTGTGTGGGCCCAGGTCACTCTGAAAGAGATGCCACCTCAGGAGATGGCTCAGCCGAAAGTCGTAGAACGACTGCAGTTTTCAGACTGGATTGTCGGTGAACTGACACGGGTGATGAGCGACAAGGGCGGGTTTCATGATCACCTCGATCCGAATAAAGGCAATTACGTCGACCACAGCCTGCTGTTCGGGCCGCTGCCTGATGCGATTAAACTCGTGCCAACTTCATCACCGGCACGAATCTGGCGATTGACGCCCCAGGAACACATCACACGCCTGAATGAATTGATTAATCGAGAGCCGGAGTACGACCCAGCAAAGCCTGGCCTGCGAACTCATGGTGATGTCGTTCCAACTAACCATGGCGGCGAACTCAAACTCTACTTTGGAACGGATCGCATCATCAAATGGCAAGGGGGGACTGTGGCTTATGCGACGGCAGTCAAAAGTGTCCCCGCGGTTCTCTCATCAGCCCGCACTCATGGATTGGAAAACTACCCCGATTTCTACTCGGTTAACAGTGCTGAAGCGACACAGATCATGGGGATTGCTGAGGACCTGATTCGCTACATGGCGTATGGCCCCTTGAGCATCGCCGAGCCATACCAGATCACGGATCAACCCAGGTCCATCGCGGACAAGATGAAAGGTGATCTTCGGGGTTTGCCCACAAGTATCGTTTACAGTACGAAGATCGCGCGTCCCCTGACGCCGGTCTATGAGCTGATGCGGCAGGATGGCGTTACCGATGAGAGTTTGCATGCTGCCGTCGATTACCTGTTTGAGATGCTGACCTTCCGTCCTCCGAGCGAAACCGAGTCGAACGAGTATACGGCGATCGTAAAACAGTCCATTGAGAAACTCGGCAAGGAAGACGGCGCTGTTCTTGGTTTGTCGTCACTCTTTCTCGATCGCGACGCACTCTTCAGACCGGAACTTGCTGCGACCGGCAAACCAGATCGTCATGGACGTGTCATGTTGCAGGACTGGGAACTGGGGCTGGCGGTCAATCATGCTCTGCGCTACATCAAGCCGGATGAAGAATTACGGACAGCGATTGTTGAAGGACGTATGCGGACCAGGGCCGATGTGAAACGTGAAGTGGAACGGATGCTGGCCGACGACAGTATCAGGAAGCCCCGGATCCTGCGTTTCTTCCGTGATTACTTTGATTATGACCTGGGCGGTTACATCTGCAAAGACGCCCGGGCCCTGGCTAAAACGGGGGTGAGCAATCGCGGGCAGTCCCATTATCGTGCGATGTTTGATGCAACGGCGAGTACGGATCGACTGATTGAACTGATCCTGAAAGAAGATCGTGATGTTTTGAAGCAGTTGCTGACCACAGACAGGGTTGTGGTCACCAAAGCAGATAATATCTATTTTGGTAAACGGCGTTCCCGGGCAGAAGAAATCGCATCTGTTAAAGCGGCTCGGAAAGCCGCAGACGAACTCGCTCGGAAAGAGGCAGACAAGCCCGGAAAGAAAACTCCCAAACCGGGCCGGAAAAAGCAGGAGAGAGTCAACCATAGTGTGACCCCTGCGGAACTGTCGGGAACGGAGGTCTATGCCCGGGTCAGTCGGCGCAGCTTCGGCAACGGTTCTATGAAACCGGAACGTATTCTGGCTAATGTACCCGCAGGTGAACGCCTGGGGATTCTGACCCATCCCAGTTGGCTGGTTTCCCACTCGGACGCCATGGATAATCACGCGATTCGCCGCGGCCGCTGGATTCACGAGCGTTTGCTGGGCGGAGGGATTCCCGATGTCCCCATCACCGTGGATGCCATGTTGCCGGATGAGCCACAAAATACATTGCGCGAACGGATGCGGGTTACCAGGCAAGAATATTGCTGGACCTGTCACAAGAAAATGGACCCGTTGGGGCTGCCGTTTGAGATGTTTAACCATGCCGGCCTGTATCGAGAGACGGAACTTGAGAAGCCTGTTGATACCACGGGCGAGATCATTGATTCCGGTGATGCTGCCCTGGATGGGAAAGTTGCCAACGCCATCGAGTTGATTGAAAAGCTTGCAGCGAGCGAGCGGTCCGAACAGGTCTTCGTGCGTCACGCGTTTCGCTTCTGGATGGGCCGCAACGAAACTCTGAATGATGCCCCGGTTCTTCAGACAGCGTATCGCGCTTACAAAGACAACGGCGGCAGTATGAACGCATTGCTCGTATCACTGCTCACTTCGGATGCATTTCTTTATCGCACGAAAAGTGGGACCGCGCGAGCAGAATCAAACTAAGCGAAAGAGAATAAGGGATCAACATCTTCTTGCCGCTTGACATAATCCAAGACAGTCGCTGACCCTTTACGATCTGTCCATCGAGAGGGAAGATCGTTTAAGTTGCGGACGGCTACAGCCTGTCAAATGTCTTGATAATTGTTGGCAGCGATGGCCATTGCCCGTGAGTTACGTGAGGATACAGGCAGCAGCTGTAAGTGATGTTACCGAATCTCATCTTCGCTGGTCTGTCGCTGCTCAAGCAGTTTCAACGCATGTGACTCTCCCCATTTTTTCAATGCATTGATGACTGGCTTCAACGACTCTCCTTCTTTCGTTAGCTCGTACTCAACTCTTGGTGGGACTTCAGCGTAAACGGTCCTCGACACCAATCCACTTGATTCGAGTTCGCGAAGCTGCTTGGTAAGCATTCTTTGCGTCACGCAACCGATTGTTCGCTTGAGTTCGCTGAATCGGAGTCGGCCATTAAGCAGGTAGTAGAGGATGATTCCTTTCCACTTGCCGCCAATCAATTCCAGAGTTGCCTCAACGGGGCAAGCGGGCCTGTTGTAGTCAACATGCCGGTTTTTCTCTATGGTATCCATTATGTGCCTATGAGTCAGAAAAGTGCGTACTTGCGGAAAACGACGATACCGTTATTATGACACCGTACCTGCTAGAGGTCAACATTCGATTCAAGTCATAGAGAGCCGGTTGTCTGTGAATCTGCACGCCAACTGCGATCAAGAAAGTGCAAGGAACTTCATGAGAATTCCTATACGACTACGTCAAGTCTCAGTTTTATCGCTGATCATCGTTTCGAGCGTTGTTGGTACAAGTAAAAACTGCAGTGCACAGGATGAGTCGTCTCAAAACATCGAAGTCGTACTGGCTTCCGATGTGAAATGGCAGGAGTTAAACCCCAAGCGGGGCGACAAAAGTCCTCAAGCTGCCACGCTCTGGGGCGACCGTAATGGCAAGGAAGCGACGGGGTTTCTTGTCAAGTTCATTGATGGCTTTTCGTCGCCGCCTCATATCCATAATGTCACTTATCGTGGCGTCGTGATTGAGGGGCGTGTTCACAACGATGATCCTCAAGCCAAACCGATGTGGATGCCGACGGGTTCCTTTTGGACGCAACCCGCAGGGGAAGCACACATCACGTCAGCGAGAGGCAGCACCGTTGCTTACATCGAGATTGAAAGTGGTCCCTATCTGGTCATGCCTGAGGAAGAAGCATTTGACAACGGGGAACGCCCCGTCAACATCGACCAGTCAAACATTGTCTGGCAGGATGAGTCCAGTACGAATTGGATTGAACCCTCGCCATCGAGCGGCAACCAGGCGGAGATCGCTTTTCTTTGGGGGAGTCCTCACAAGGTCGGGCTACATGGGACATTGGTCAAATTGCCTGCCCAATTTTCAGGAACGATCAGAGGCACTGGTTCAACTTTCAAAGCGGTTGTCATCGCAGGCGAATCGAATCTGTATCAGTCATCGGGCAAAGGTAAGGTGACGCTGACACCAGGCAGTTACTTAAATGCAAAAGGGAAAGCCGTGCTTCGTATTTCATGCGATGCGAACGAGGACTGCACAATTTATATCCGCAGCAACGGCAAGTTCACCGTCGCCTCAAAGCTGTGAACACGCTGCTAACGGACAGAAGCTGTCTGAGTTACATACTATTTGGCATCACAATTAAGGAGAGTATATCCAATGAAAGCAATGCTCATTCACAACTATGGCGACGATGCTGTTTTTGCAGCAGCAGAAGTTGATACGCCGGAAGTCAAAGCTGGTCATGTGTTGGTGAAGATCGCTGCATCCAGTGTGAACACGGTCGATACGATGATTCGGAAAATGGGCAATGAGTTACCGCTTGCTCCCGAGACTCCTGCCATTCTCGGAATGGACTTTGCCGGAACGGTCGAAGCCGTCGGCGAGGGGGTATCAGGGTATTCCGTCGGCGATGAAGTTTATGGATGTGCAGGCGGATTAGTCGACCTTCCCGGCACTCTGGCGGAGTACATCGTCGCTGATGCGAAGCTGATCGCCCACAAGCCCGGGACCCTGTCCATGCGAGAATCCGCCGCCCTGCCGCTGGTTGCGATCACTGCCTATGAAGGGTTGAAACGTGCGGGGATTGAGGAAGGCCAGAAGGTGCTTGTTCATGGTGGCTCTGGTGGCGTCGGCCATGTTGCGGTGCAGCTGGCAAAACACTTTGGTGCCGACGTGTATGCGACCGGAGGCGGTGAAAAACAACTGGCATTGATCGAACAGCTTGGTGCAACTGGCATCAACTACAAGACCGATTCAGTTGAACAATACGTTGGCAAGCATACCAACGGAGCGGGTTTTGAGTTAGTGTTCGATTCCGTTGGCGGTGCAAACTTGACGAATTCGTTTGAGGCAGCTGCACTGAACGGGCAAATCGCCACCACCGTTTCGATGTGCGAATTGGATTTGACCACCGTTCACTTTAAGGGGTTGTCGCTGCATGTTGTTTTCATGCTGATTCCGATGCTGCACAACTTTAAGCGTGAAGCGCACGCAGAGATTCTACGGAACGTGGCTCAGATCGTTGACTCTGGCGGTCTGACACCTGTGCTCGACGAGATGCACTATTCCCTGGAACAAGCGGGACAGGCTCACGCTCGCTTGGAGAGTGGTCAGGGGATGGGAAAGGTCGTCATCGACAACTAGGTGAGTGAAAAAGGGTCGGGAGTGCTCTGTAGAAAACCTGTCTCTGATTGCTATTTTCTTACTGAACGAGTCATGATACACCATACTGCATGACACAGACAACCAAATCTCCACGGATGGTCTTGGCTGCTGCTTTCAAGATTGCGAAGCAATCACTTCCCGCGTATGCGTATCGCTGCAGTCCCCGGAAGTTTACTCAGCACCAACTGTTTGCCTGCCTGGTACTTCAGCAGTTTTTACAGCTTGATTACCGGAAACTGCAGGCGTTTCTACTCGACACTCCCTGCCTGACACCTTTTACTGTCCGACCAGCTTCTTTTCGTATCCGCCAGTGGCTTCCATGACGACGGTTGCCTTGAGCTTGACGATCTGCCGGGAGAGCAACTTGAGAGAATCATTCTGGTAAGCGATCTTTTGCTGCTGACCGTTTTGGGTAAAAAAGAGATCAAGAGAATCTTTAGAAATATCAACACCAGCGACCGAATTTGAAGAGGAGTCTTTCATCGAAT
>NZ_JBLXFK010000028.1:0-21125 GCF_048262075.1 Gimesia sp. | reverse complement strand
CTGCGCAAATCCCATGCCAAACGGCAGGGGTGACCAACTTACTTTAAAGTAAGTGCCATTAGGCGTTAGCCCCGGTTCAGAAATGTTAACGACGTTCAAACATCTTTCGATCAAGATTATAAGCCGACCGGCGCTTTACCCCTTTACTGCTTTTCCACACTATAAACACCCACTCATTTTATAACCGTTCTTACTAAACTAAAACGCATTTTTTCGGTCCAGACAATTAAACTGCAGTCAAATTCTCACCATGGATCGACTATACTGAAACCAGCGAAACACCAACCTGAGATTCAATTGATTGGAGAATTTATATGACCGCCCAACGTATTACCCGTCGTGAAGCCCTGCAGACAACCGCCGCCCTGGGAGCAGGGCTCTGGCTGGGGAGTTCTCCTCAGCCGACGCGGGCTGCTGCGAATGACAAGCTGAATGTTGCGGTGATCGGCATTGGGGGGCGCGGGGTGGCGAATCTGAATGGCGTGGGCAAGACCGAAAATATTGTCGCGCTGTGTGATGTCGACGACAAACGGGCGGGCAAAGCGTATGAGCGTTTTCCCAAAGCGAAAAAATACGCTGACTACCGCCGCATGCTGGATGATATGGAAAACCAGATTGACGCGGTCATCGTGAGCACTCCCGATCATACGCACTTCCATCCCTCCATGATCGCGATGACGATGGGCAAGCATCTGTACTGCGAAAAGCCGATGGCTCATTCGGTCTGGGAAGTGCGCGAGATGACAAAGCTCGCTGCTAAGAACAACCTGGCGACCCAACTGGGCATGCAGCGACACGCGCTGGCCAACATGCATCGGGCCGTCGAACTGATCAAATCGGGCACGATCGGCGATGTGAGTGAAGTCTACAGCTGGATCAGTTCTACCAGAGGCATGCCAGCACAGCCGGTCAAAACGGTTCCCGTTCCCGAAACGCTGGACTGGGACCTGTGGATCGGCCCTGCGAAGTTCCGTCCTTACGCTGTGAACTCCAAAGGGGAAGGCACGCTGGCGCCCTACAACTGGCGTTTCTGGTGGGATTATGGCACCGGGGAGACCGGCAACTGGGGCTGTCATATTCTGGACATTCCCTATTGGGCCCTCGATCTGAAATACCCGACGCGCGTGGATGCCTCGGGACCAAAGATCGACGCCGAGCGCACACCCTCCGAAATGTTGACCAGCTTCGACTTCCCGGCCAATGACAAACGGGGGCCCGTGAAACTGCACTGGTCACAGCAAAAGAACGGCCCGGCGATTCTCAAAGAAAAAGGACTCAAGCTGAAAGGCGCCAACACGCTGTTTGTCGGCTCCAAGGGTATGCTGCTGACCGGGTTCGGCTCGCTGAAACTGTTCCCCGAAAAAACCTTCGACGGATTCAAAGCGCCCGAGCCCTTCCTCCCCGATTCCCCCGGGTTCTACAGGGAATGGACGGACGCCTGCAAAGGAGGCAACCCCGCGACCTGCAACTTCGACTATTCGGGCCCGCTGTCCGAAACGGTGCTGCTGGGCAATACCGCCTACCGCGCAGGGGGCGGCTTCGACTGGGATGCGTCCACGCTGAAAGCCAAAGGGAATGAGAATGCCAAACCGTATCTGCATTCCGAATTCCGCAAGGGCTGGGAAGAGTTCACGAGTTAGGACTTTACACGTTCGATGAATGACATTCTGATTCGGGAAGCGAAGCCCGCTGATGATGCGGAAGTGACAACCGTTTTTGAAACGGCGTTTGAACCACTGCGGTCCATCTATCGGCCCACCGGCGCTGCGCTGGCCCGCCAGGCGGAACGTGCTCAGGCTGGCACGCGACTGCTGGCTGAAATTGATGGTAAGATTGTCGCGACCGTTCAATATGATTTGCATGCCGATCACATCCACGTCATCGGTCTGGCCGTCCATCCCGATTTCCAACGCAAAGGCATCGCAGGGCAGTTGCTGGACTGGATCTGTATTCGTACAAAGAACCTTGGACAACCTGCTGTCGTGTTAGATACAATCCGGGAGACCGGCAATGTCCCCCTGTTTGAAAAGCTGGGCTTTCGCGTGGTTCACGAAGAGAAAGCAACCTGGTGTATTAGCGATACGTACCAGGAAGTACATGATGTCAAACTGCAACGCGCGATTTAATAATTGAGATCCCATGAACCATGAGTGAAACTCAATTGAGTAGCGAACCAGAATCAGGGAACCGGCGTCATTAATCAACAGAGCACTCCGGCGGTTTATGGCGACCGCTGATCTGTCTAATGCTCCTTCATCACAAAAGGCAGTGCGGCGATGATAATTCGGCCAGCGGTATTATCTGATCTGGAGGCGATGACCGAGATTTACAATGAAGCGATATTAACGTCGACGGCGACTTTTGATATGGAACCGATGACGCGGGACGAACGTTTACCCTGGTTTGAATCGCACGACGAGCGGCATCCGATTCTTGTTGCTGACGTGGAAAAGCAGATCGTGGGCTGGGCCTGTCTTTCCCAGTGGCGTCCTCGACGGGCGTATGCGGATACAGCAGAAACATCGTTTTATGTCAAAACCTCACATCGCGGCCGGGGTATTGGGCGGCAGTTGAAGCAGGCGATCATTGAAGAAGCACGCCGCCTGGGTTATCACACGCTGATCGCTGGCGTCGCGGAAGGGAACGAGGTCAGCCTGCATCTCAATCAGAGTTTCGGATTCGAAGTCGTAGGTACATTTAAAGAGGTCGGAAAGAAATTCGGCAAGGTCCTGGACGTGACGTATCTGCAATTGATGCTGAACTGACGCGCGATGCGAAGCACCAGAATCGTCTGCGGAATTGCACTTTCGGTCCGAAGCTGGTAAGAAAAACAGAGCGAGCTGCCTGAACTCGAACTGTTTACTCCTGCTCAAGAAAGACTCTGCCCATGAAACGCGCGCACGTCCTGGCTGTCTGTCTCTGTCTGTTCGTCACCTCCTGGCTGGAAGCCGCGGAAACGTCTGCCGTCACTCAGGAAACCGTCATGGTCCCGATGCGGGATGGTGTGCTGCTGGCGACCGACGTCTACCGCGATCCCAGTCTCAAACAGGCGCCGGTCCTGCTGATGCGGACGCCTTACAATAAAGACCGCGTGAAAAAATCTGCAGAGCGGTTTGCGGCCGCCGGTTATGTTGCCGTCGTGCAGGACTGTCGCGGCAAGTTTCAGTCGGAGGGGGTGTTCTACCCCTACGATCATGAAGGCCGCGACGGCTACGATGCGATTGAATGGCTGGGGAAACAGCCGTGGTGCAACGGGCGCATCGGCATGTGGGGGGCATCCTATGTCGGCGCGACGCAGTGGCTGGCCGCCAACGAACGGCCGCCGGGACTGGTGACGATTGCACCCACGGCAACCTTCAGCAGTTTTTATCGCAACCTGTACCTGGACGGCGCGATGCGGCTCTCGTTGATCACGCGCTGGGCATCGGGTAATTCTCAGAAGCCGGAAGATGCGACTGTGACAGACGACTGGCGTAAAACGTTATTGCATCTGCCGATGAGTGAAATTGACGAACAGATCGGCTGGTCGATTCCCTGGCTGGAAGGCATGCTGACGCATCCGGAACACGATGGTTACTGGAAGCCGACCGAGTTGACGGCTGAAATCGTCGATCTGAAACTGCCGATGCAGCATATCGTGGGTTACTACGATTTCTTCTCGCGTGAAACCGTGGGCAACTTCGCGCGAATGCAGCAGCAGGCCCGTCATCCGGAAACGCGCGAGTGCCAGCAGCTGATCCTGGGCCCCTGGGATCATGGCTCGATCGGTCGTGCGAAAGTAGGGGACGTTGATTTTGGTGAGAACGCAGTCATCGACAAGGATGGCGAGAACCTGAACTGGTTCGAACAATACCTGAAAGCAGACACTACGAAATCACCTGCCGTCGCGGTGCCTGTGAGATACTTTTCCATGGGCGATAACGTCTGGCAGCAAGCACAGACCTGGCCGCCCCAGGGTTTTACGCCGACTCCCTTTTATCTGCATTCCGAGGGGAGCGCGAACACCGGTGCAGGGAATGGCAGGCTCGATTATTGTCCGCCTGTGACTGCGGAACCTGCTGACAGTTTCAAAGCTGATCCTGCTGATCCCGCGCCTGCCTGCCCGGTGACCGAGAAACGTCCGTTGATCGCAGCGACCTGGGCTCCCGTGGATCAGCGTCCGATTGAAAAACGAAACGACGTGCTGGTTTATACGTCGGAACCCTACACGGAGCCTGTGACATTCGCCGGCAATGCCCAGGCAAAGCTGTTCGTCTCAGCCGACACACCCGATGCGGACTGGGTGGTGAAACTGATCGACGTACATCCGGACGGATTCGCACAGAATCTGGCAGTCGGAATTTTGCGCGGTCGTTTCCGCGATTCAGAATTGAAACCGATGGCTCTGCATCCGGGCGAAGAATACGAAATCACCGTCGACCTGGGACCGATCGCCGCCCAGATCGGAGCAGGTCATCGACTGCGCGTGGATATCTGCGGTGCCTACTTCCCGCTGTTCGACCGGAATCCGAATACAGGGGAAGGACCGTTCGGCAAGGGAACGAAAATCGCAACCGAAAAAGTGTATCACGATGCAGTCCGGCCGTCGCGAATTATTCTGCCTTGCCGGTAGGTTAGAATGGATGATTTTGCACGAATTCTTCTATGACTCTTAAACTAAGGTAAGTAATAATGTTGAAATATAATCCATTTCAGCCGGGTCAGATTGTTAACCCTTCAATGTTCGCTGGACGTATCGATGAATTATTTTCACTTGAACAAGCATTGTTTCAGACTAGAAACAAAAATCCATCTCACTTCTTAATTCACGGTGAACGAGGTATAGGAAAATCATCCCTTTTACTTTACCTTGATTATCTTGCAAAAGGTTCTTTTGAATCACTCAACAAAGAAACATTCAATTTCGTAACGGCAACAGTTGAACTCGAGATCGGAAACACTTATGTCGATATCGTAAGAAAGACGGGATCAGAGTTATCTCGTTCATTGAAAAGACATGAAAAGTACAAAACAATGCTCAAAAAAGGCTGGGATTTCATAACCCAATGGGAAGCCTTTGGTGTTAAATACAAAAAGTCAAATGACGATTTTAGCCGCTCTCAGCTCTTCGAAGAATTATGTGAATCGGTATATGAAGCATCAATACGATTACAAGAACAAAGTGACGGAATATTATTACTTATTGATGAATGTGACAAACCATCTTCAGATGCTCATCTTGGCGAATTTTCAAAAATATTCACTGAACGGCTATCTCGGTTGGGTGCAACAAATGTAATTCTTGGATTATCTGGTATTTCAAATGTACTAGATAAGATGAGAAAAAGTCATGAGTCATCACTGCGCGTTTTCCAGCAATTTGAGCTAAAACCCCTACCTCTCCCAGAAGCTATTGAAATTGTCGATAATGGAATAGAAGAGGCGAATGCCCGAAACCAAGAAAAGGTAAAAATCGACAAAGATGTTACACAATGGATCGCAGAGCGTGGATCACAAGGATATCCGCACTTCATACAGGAGTATGCTCATGCAGCTTTTGATGCAGACAATGACAACCACATTACAATGATTGATTTACACAACGGTGTCTATCGTGAAAATGGTGCCTTGGCACAACTTGGAAAGAAGTATTTCGAAAATATGTATCTCGAACAAATTGGTTCAGATGATTACCGAAAAGTGCTTCAGGTAATGTCTGAATTTATGGACGAATTTGTAACGAAAGCGAAATTACGTACCAAAACTGGCCTAAAGGATCACACGTTAAACAATGCTCTCTCTGCTTTAAAAAGCAGGAACATAATTATTCCCCAAAAGGGAAGAAAGGGAGAATATCGTTTACCATCGAAATCATTTGCTATCTGGATCAAAACGTACGCATCAAAAGATGATTGAGTACCATGCATCTCAAATATAGTAGACATCGAGATTTCAATTATTGCTTAAAGTAACTTCAACTTTTCACTCTAACAGTTACTAGAGATATGCCTCTCACATTACATCTGACAGCAAATAGTTTTGATTCAATTAGATGGAATCGGCACGACTTTCAGATTGACTTTGGAATCGTCAATGATGCTCAGCACATCGCGGCAGTATTCGTGGCAGTTGATACAGGTATTCAGCGAATGCATATAGGAGTAAGTAGCACCGTCGAGATTTCTCTCTTGCGCCATCTTCGCGAGTTTCTGTGCCTGCTTGCGGAGTTCGGTGCGATGGTGTGCATAAACCGGATCTTTGTGCGCTGCCCAGGCGGTGGCGTTGCAGATGCTACTCAATTCGGTGGCACCACGATGGATCTGTTCAAAATTTTTCGTAACCAGGCCATTGGTGATCTTCTGACTACAGGCCAGCTTGGCCAGCATCAATGCTCCCTGCTGTTCGCCGGGATCGGCTTCCGATTGGTCTGATTGACTAGAGGCAGAGACTGCACCCGCGATGAAAAGAACGCCTGCTGTCACCAGTAACCATCGTTGCGTCATGCTCATTTCTGGTCCTCTAAACGCGCGACAGGCAAGCCTGTGACGCAAAATAAAATGCCCTGTTGCAGGAGGCCGTCCCTGTGTCTTTGATCCGTATAATCGGCCTAATACTTCGTATCGGCTAAGAAGGTCCGAATTCTGAAATCAAGGAACAGGAAAGACTCAAGAATCGCCTGTCGCAGCAATTAATCATTCGTTATTTGTAGATTTTACATCGACTACGTTCATCAGAAACCCCTCTCCTCCCTGCGCATTCTTTTGCCACAGCCTGTGTGCAGGGCTGAGTCTATCTTCTTTTCTGACGAGAATCTGGTAAAATGAAGTGCAAACGAATTTTAAAGCAGGCCGAATCTGCATTCCTCAAATGGGTCACCCAGCTTAAAGAGTCCTGACCCCTTTATTTTCAGTGAGCCCTTAATGAGTCAGGAAGATCAGCCGCGCATGAAGTTCGGCACGTTTGGTGGCGTTTTTACACCGTGTACGCTGACCATCCTGGGGGTGATCATGTTTCTGCGGTTCGGCCAGGTGGTCGGACAGGCGGGCGTATTGTATGCGATTCTGATCGTGCTGGCTTCCAAAACGATTACCACACTGACGACGCTGTCGCTCTCCGCCATTGCTTCGAATACGCGCGTCAAGGGGGGCGGGGCGTACTATTTGATCAGCCGAAGCCTGGGCGTTGAGTTCGGCGGGGCGATCGGCGTTGTGTTCTACCTGGCACAGGCCATCTCGGTGGCGATGTATGTGATCGGTTTTACTGAAGCGTTTGTAGGAACCTTCTCTGCCTGGGAAAGCCACTTTGTTATCATCGCGACGCTGATCAATGTCGCGACATTCGTCTGCGTGTATATCGGCGCAGGCTGGACGATCAAAGTTCAGTATTTCATTCTCGCCATCCTGGGCGCGGCACTGGCGTCTTTCTATCTGGGTGCCTTCTCCAGCTTTGAGTTTGGTATCATGCGCGAAAATCTCATGCCTCATTACGACGCGGGCGAATCGCTGTTTACGATGTTTGCGCTCTTCTTCCCGGCGGTGACCGGCATCATGGCGGGTGCTAATATGTCCGGGGATTTGAAGAATCCTTCGCGATCCATTCCGAAAGGTACATTGGGAGCCGTCATCGTGACCGCGGTGATTTACCTGTCACTGGCATTCCTGCTGGGGGGCACGCGGCCTCATGCAGATCTGATCGACAACAACCTGATCATGAAAAACATTTCCGTCTGGCCGGTGCTGATCACCGCCGGCGTGTTCGCCGCAACGCTCTCGTCGGCGCTCGGCTCCATGATGGGTGCCCCACGGATTCTGCAGGCGTTCGCGAGAGACGATATTTTCAAACGGCTCTCGTTTTTTGGTGCGGGCAGCGGCTCCAGTCGTGAGCCACGCAGAGCAACGGTACTGACGTTCGTAATCGCCCAGATCTGTATTCTGCTGGGCGACCTGAATGCCATCGCTCCCATCATCACGATGTTTTTCATGATCACGTACGGCTTGTTGAATCTGGCGACGTTTTATGAGGCGATCACGAAGAATCCCAGCTATCGACCGACGTTCCGCTATTGCCACTGGTCGGTCTCTTTAGCAGGCACGGTGGGCTGCCTGGCGGTGATGTTTTTGATCAACTGGATCTGGGCAAGTGCCAGTATTGTAGTGATCAGCGGCTTATACTGGTTTATCCACTATCGCGAAGTCGAGTCCCGCTGGGGCGATCTGCACAGCGGTATGGTATTCGAGCGTGCCCGTCAAAGTCTGTTGAAGCTTGAACAGGAAGCCTATCACCCCAAGAACTGGCGGCCGATCATTCTGACATTAAGCGGCACGGCCTGGAATCGACCACATCTGGCGGTCTACGGTCACTGGCTCACAGCAGGGCACGGCATTCTTTCGATTGCGCATGTGGTCACGGGAGATATCGAGGAACATGCGGAACGCCGTGAGAAATTCGAAAACACCCTGCGCGCGTTCATCGCGAAAGAAGAACTGCTCGCGTTTCCGGCAGTGGTAGTCTCGGAATACCTTTCAGATGGAGTCGAGGCGCTGGTGCAATGCCACGGCATCGGCGGCTTGCGACCAAACACCGTTTTGCTGGGCTGGCCGAACAATCCCCAGAAGTCAGAGTCATTCGGGTCGACTGTTCGTCTTGTTTCCCGACTGGGTCGCAGTATCATCGCGCTGCGTTTTCTCGGCTATCGGGAAGAAGAAGGCGAACCGACAGGCTCGATGGTTGATCCCTGGGATGTCCCCATCGGTACGATCGACGTCTGGTGGCGTGGCCGGCGGAATGGATCGCTGATGCTGCTGCTGGCGCACCTGTTACATCAAAACCCCGCCTGGCGTCGCAACCGGATTCGCGTGCTGCGTGCCGTTGCGAATGACGAAGCGGTCGAAGAAGTGACCCGTCACATTGAAGAACTGTCCGCCTCCGCGCGAATTGCCGCCGAACCGGTGATTGTGGTCTCTTCCGATCCTGCCCAGGCGATTCAACAAACCTCGGCTGAAGCGGCGGTCGTGATCCTCGGATTTGAACCGCCTGAAGAAAGCGCCGAGGCCGCGTTCTTTGCCCGCATGGAATCTTTCGTCGGAGATCTGCCGCGCGTGCTGTTCATCGAAAGTGCCGGCGGCATGGAACTGGAATCGTAACCTGCAACTGCGATTCGCCGTGCATGGCATAGACTCCTGCTTTTATTATACCACCCTGACCTGGTTCTCAACGAATTTATTTTCGAGATCTGAGTAGAGAAACCGTCGGACGATTTGTCATTCCTCTTTGGCTTCCGTTCGCTGCGGAGTCTGATAGAATAAAGATTACCACTCGGAGTATCTGAAATCACTATCAAACAGGAATATTACATGCGTCACTTACTGCTGAGAAATATTGTGTGTCCCCTGATCGCGGCGGCAGTTGCGTTTTCGTTGTCTCAGTCTGTGATGGCAGCCGAAAAGTACGAACTGAAAGTCGTGACGGATCGGCCCGATGCGATTTATCAAGCAGGGGAAGAGGCAACGTTTCTGATTTCACTGACAAAAGACGGAAAACCACTTGCCGGTGAGAATGGCGAGACGGTGACGTACCGGGTCGATGATTATATCAGCAGTGGCCCCAATTACCCGAACGGAAAACTGACCGTGGGCAGTGAGCCGGCGGTCGTGAAAGTGACGGCTGACAAACCGGGATTTCTCCGCTGCGTGGTCACCCTGGATGAGAACAAAAAACTGACTAAAACAGCCGGGGCCGCGTTTTCACCACAAGAGATTGAACCCAGTCTGCCCGTACCGGCTGACTTCGATGAGTTCTGGGCGGAACAGAAACGCAAGCTGGCAGAAGTCCCTGCCAAAGCGAAGCTGACGCCGGTCACCCAGCCTAACAATAAAATTGAGTGTTTCGATCTGCAGGTGGACTGTCTCGGCGGAGCGCCGGTCTCCGGTTACCTGGGCAAGCCGAAAGATGCAAAACCCAAGAGCCTGCCTGCCATTCTGTGGGTGCATGGCGCGGGAGTTCGCAGTTCCTCACTGGGCAATGCCATCAAAGGAGCAAATGAGGGAATGCTCTCCTTGGACATCAACGCGCATGGTCTGCCTAACGGCAAGTCGGCGGAGTTCTATAAAGAGCAGTATGCAGGGCCGCTGAAAGGCTATCCACACTTCGGCCGCGAGAACCGCGAGACCACTTATTTTGTCGGCATGTTTTTACGTTTAATTCGCGCGATGGATTATCTGACTTCCCAACCGGAATGGGACGGAAAAACACTGATCGTGATCGGCCACAGCCAGGGAGGCGGACAGGCGCTGGCTGCCGGTGGTCTGGATGAGCGCGTGTCATTCATTGCGACCGGCGTACCCGCGATTTGCGATCATTCCGGACGGGCTGCAGGACGCATCAATGGCTGGCCAAAACTGGTCACCACACTGCCCGACGGCACGCCTGCCGCCGAGGAACTGAAAGCAGCGCAGTATGTAGACGGCGTCAACTTCGCCAGTCGCAGCCAAGCCGATGCGATTATGAGTGTCGGTTTCATCGACGTCACGTGTCCCCCTTCAAGCTGTTACGCCGCCTACAACCAGTTGAAGGGGAAGAAGCAGGTCATCAACAAACCCCTGATGGGCCACGCCGCCCCGGCGGACATTCACAAAGCGTTTTTTGCTGCGGTGAAGGAGCATGTGAAACAGCAGTCTCATGAAAGATAAAAAGCGAATGAATCCGGTCAAGGTCTTTAAACGGATCTTAGTGCTGTTGCTTTGTTTCAGCCTCTCTACACAGATCATTGGGCAGATAACAGGCGAGGCACGTTACATGCTCTGGTCGAGTGTTTCAATAATCACTGGCTTTGTACTTGCTTCATTACCATTGTTCCTGGTGATCCTGACTGGCATCATTGAGAAAATAAAATTTCATCGACAATCAAAATATTGAATTCTAATTACCTGGACCAGTTCTCCTGGCATATTGGTTCCTGGAACCTTTTTCTTCTTTGCGAGCGGCCTTGCCAAAATGTTCATCTGACTACTATGATGTGATTTACAGAAATTGCGTGCCCCGTGGTAGAAACAACATTGGTATTGAATCGTTTTGGAGAAATCAATGACTTCTCAGTCAGGTTTAAAAAATGAATGTCATGCAACAACAAATTTGCACGCACGCTTTGCCGTTTCGGGACTGCTCCCGTTTCTGTCAGTAGCTGTCCTGCTGATCATTTCTACCGCCTGTCAAAACCAGGAAGCCCCGCAACAGACGACCGACGCACCGAAAGACAAACCAGCTGAAAAGCAAGAAGTGAAGCCTGACCATTTCGAAGGACCGCTCCAACACGAAAGAGAAGTCAATTGTGTGGCCTTCAGCCCGGATGGCAAAACAGTGATTACCGGCTGCCGCGACCAGACAGCGCGTCTCTGGGATGTCGCAAGCGGACAACAAATCGGGGAACCACTCGAACATTATGGGCATGTGAATTCTGTGCTCTTCAGCCCGGATGGAAAAACGGTTCTTACCGAGCACGGATCGAAGGTCAGCATCTGGGATGTGGAAACCCGGGAGTTGCAGGGCGAACCGCTTGAGAATCATGGTGGCCTGAAAGCGATCGCAATCAGTCCGGATGGTAAATCTCTGGTGACAGGATGTTTTAACAAAGCAGGCTACCTGTGGGATCTGACAACAGGCGAACAAAAAGGTCAGCCTCTGCATCATGAGCTGGAATTCTTGGATGTGGCTTTCAGCCCGGATAACAAACTGGTTCTCACAGGCAGTGCGGATAACACCGCGCAACTCTGGGATGCAAACACCGGCGAACCACAGGGGAAACCTTTCCCCCATTTTGCTGCTGTTGTGAGTGTCGCTTACAGCCCGGATGGTAAGACGGTGATCACCGGAAGCCAGGATAATACAGGACGACTCTGGAATGTCGAAACTGGTAAACCTGTAGGCAGCCCGCTGGAACATGGTTTATTTCTCTACGCGGTGGCTTTCAGCCCGGACAGTAAAACGGCGATTACCGGAGGAGCCGACTCGAAGGTTCGTTTATGGGATGTGAGCAATGGTCGCTCAAGAGGAAAACGACTCGACCACACCGACTTTGTTGAAATCGTCGCGTATAGCCCTGATGGAAAAACGATCGCGACGGTCAGTTCTGATGACAAACTGTGGTTCTGGGACTCTGAAAGCGGAAAACTGAAAGGCAAACCGTTCAAGCATGAAGATGGAATCAACGCAATGGCCTTCAGCCCGAACAGTAAAATAATTATCACCGGGTCCGATGACAATACGGCCCGCCTGTGGAAGGTACCCTGATTTGACTTCAGGACCGGTGATAAACAACAAGCCGCTCACGATAAGTTATCGTTAAACGTTACTTGATCGAACCGGTTGAAGGTTTGCTGAAGATCGGGTAGGGTGAGGGCTTCTCAAACTTTACCTGCAAGGAGTCTTCCCATGAGCGAACGAATTATTATGCGTACGGGCGAAAGCCTGGTAGCCGGCGGGCCGCCGTTTACGGCTGCGGAACCAGAAGTGGTGATTGGTGAACTGGATGGTCCCGTGGGAACCGCAATTGCCACGCTGACCGGCGGGCAGTCGGCCGGTCACTCGAAAGTGTTCGCGATCCTGAATACTGATATCCAAGTCAGACCAGTCACGCTGATGGTCAGCAAGGTGACTGTCAAGAGCAGTGCCTACACGAATATTCTGATGGGGACCGTGCAGGCGGCGATTGCCAACGGCGTGCTGGATGCCGTTCGCGCGGGGGATCTGCCTAAAGAGAAAGCGAATGACCTGGGCATTATCTGTTCGGTCTGGCTGAATCCGGGCGTTGCCACCGATGAGAACCTGGACCACAAGGCGCTGTTCGAAATTCATCGCAAAGCCACCGCGCAGGCGATTCATAAAGCAATGCACAACGAACCTTCGATCGACTGGCTGCTGGAACACCAGGACGAGATCACACACAAGTACTACCAGAAAGGCCTGGACGGGACGCTGTAACAGAGGGGCGTTTGGGAATCGACGTACAGCCCATGATCTGTCTCCCCCGGTGATATCAATTCTGACCGGTTCAGACTTTGATATCGCACAGGGGGATGATGGTGCTCGTTGATTCCAGTAGCTGTTTGATCGTCACCCGCGCGAAGGCGGCTTCGGTTTCCGCGTAAACGCGATCCAGTTCCGCATGCAGTGGACACAGACTGGTATGCGACTTGAGCCCCAGCGGACAGGCGTTAATCCGCTCCAGGGGAGCAATGGCGTTGACGATATCCAGAATTGTCAGTTCGCCACTCTCAGCGATCAGTTCATAGCCTCCTTTGGGGCCGCTTTTGGAACTTACGATCCCCGATGCCGCCAGGTCCTGCAGCACGCGCGTCAGGTAACGACGGGGCACTTTCGTCCGCTCGGCCAGGAAGTCGGCTGATGCCGGTTTTCCGGGTTGTCCTGCCAGACAGGCGACCGCGCGCAGGGCATATTCGTGAGTTTTGGAAAGCATTTGGTCCAATCCAGGTCAATTTTCAATAATATCCTCAATTCTACACCTTGACATGCAGAATTATATTCTATACCTTTTGGTGTAGTATAAAGGTTTCGGCCTGTATTTCAAGGTTTCTCTGGGGAGAACTCATTATGTTAAGCGCTAAAACGATTGAAATTGTTAAGGAAATCACGCCGGCAGTCGCCGCCAATGCGGAGACAGTGACCCGGGTGTTCTACAAACGCATGTTCCAGGAGAACCCCGAAGTGCAGGCCTATTTCAACCAGGCCCACCAGCATTCGGGCGGACAGCAGAAAGCCCTGGCGGGTGCCATCTGTGCTTATTTCACGCACATCGATGATCTGGCAGCGTTGACTCCGGCAGTCGAACTGATCGCGCAGAAACATTGTTCCCTGGGCATTCAGCCCGAGCAGTATCCGATAGTCGGCAAACATCTGCTGGCAGCCATCAAGGAAGTCATGGGCGACGGCGCGACCGACGAAGTGCTGGCGGCGGTCGGAGAAGCGTATCAACTGCTGGCGGACGTCTGTATTGGACGCGAACAACAGATCTATGCAGCACAGCAGGCGGCGGTCGGTGGCTGGAACGGTTACCGTTCGTTTGTCGTCGATCGCAAGGAGCAGGAAAGCGATGTGGTGACTTCGTTCTATCTCAAGCCGGCTGATGGGCAGGCGATTCCCGAATATCTGCCGGGTCAATACATCACCGTGAAGATTGATCACCCCACCACGCCGACTTCTCCGCGGAACTACAGTCTCTCCGATCAGCCGGGACAGGGATATTATCGCATCAGTGTGAAGAAGGAAGGCCCGTTAACGGCGAATGCTCCTGGTGGATTGATTTCAAATTATCTGCATGAACAGGTTGAACTCGGCGATACACTGCAGATCGGTCCTCCCTATGGTGAATTCACACTGGCTGCGGATACGCCGTCGACACGACCGGTGGTACTGCTGGCTGGTGGAATAGGTATCACGCCGTTACTGGCGATGGCCAAATCTCTGGTAGCAACTCAACCGGAGCGGCCCGTCTATCTGCTGCAGGCCGCCCGCAACAGCAGCACACATGCGTTTGCGGAAGAAGTACAACAGTTGCAGACGAAAGGTTCAAATTTGCAGACACGTGTGATCTACGACCAGCCCCTGGAAGGGGATGTCGAACAGCAGCGGTGTGACGCGACGGGCGTTGTGAGCGAGAGCCTGCTGCGGGAGTGGACGCCGTTTGAAGACGCCGAGTATTATTTCTGCGGGCCGAAAGTTTTCATGCAGAATGTGTATCGCAGTCTGCAGGCCCTGGATGTGGGCGACGATCGGATTCACTTTGAATTCTTCGGTCCGCGTCAGGATATCGAGAGCGCAGCTGCCGTCGGCTGATTCGTTTTTCATAAAGAGACTGTTAATGATAAACGGCTTCTGGATGGGTGATCATTCAGAAGCCGTTTGTGATTTGGTTCATACAATCGCTGACATCTTATTTCTGTCCTGCCCTACTCCTTAGTCCACGTTCGATCTGACAACGCGCCATCTGACAATCTGATTTTATAAATAAAGCCATAAAATGTTTGTCCATATACATAACCGCAAGACTCATCGACAAAGTCCTGGTACTCTCTTTTTGAGCAAATGGCTTTATCACGTCCCCAAATCCCAATAAATGCATCCACTGCGTTCCCAAACTTATATTCTCCCTGGCTCTCTACTCGCCAAATGGGTAGCCCACTGTTATCGACCATAAACACATTTCGACCTATTCCTTCCTTTTCTAATTCCTCTACAACACTGCGATATGGGTCATCTGGTCGCATAAACTCAAGTGATCCGACTTCAAAAACAAGCACAGCTCCACGGTTACCAATTTGGATGCGACGTTTCGATAGAGATAGATCAGGTATAAACATCATCGACTACCATTACAAAAGTGAAAGTCAAGATTTTAATCGGGTGGTGCGTTTTCGTCGCATTTTTTGCAGTTGAGCTGATGCCCCAGCATTGAATCGCGGCCGGCGGCGGTGGTGACCCAGATGCGTTCTTCGAGCGGCGGGTTGTGGCGGACGTGCTGATTGTGGCCGCACGCGAGCTGTGCGACCCAGTGGCCTTCTTCGTCAGTATGATAGCCGGTGATGGGCTGCTGCATGGAGTGTCCTGCTGAAATTTGAGAGACTAAAAAGGGGGCAGGAATCGATCAATTAACTCCGCCCCCCTTTTTCACTCTTCAGGTGAATACACTTTCATGATTAATCCAGCAATCGGGTATTGCTGCCTTCAATTTCATCACTCCCTCTTTCGTGACTTTAGTTTCGAACAACCATAAAAGAGTTAGTCTGGTCAGCTCTTTAAGATGCACAAGTCCTGCATCACTGATGTTGGTGTTGTTAAGGTCCAATGTGGTTAGATTAGTCAATCCTTTAAGATGTTCAAGACCTGCATCACTGATATCGGTCTTTGCAAGGTGCATTGTCGTTAGATTGGTCAGCTCTTTAAGATGCACAAGTCCAGCGTCACTGATGGTTCTGTCAGACAAGTCATGGATCATGCTGCCAGAAAAATTGACTCGTATGACATTGCCCGTATCATCACGAATAATTATTCCCCCAAGTGCCTTGATCGAGTCGGTAGCTGATTCATCCGTCTGTCCACACCCGCTACACAACAGAAGAAAAATGAACGTGTTGAAAACACCGTGCTTGTTCATTGAGGTAATATTCTTCATCGAATGACCTTCTGATGAAATAGGAGATGGATCGAATAAAGAAGCTCAAACTCAATTCTGGAATTTGAACACCGTATTAGCACTATACTATTTCTAAGTAATTCTCTTTACTTCCACCCCTTCCACATGCTTTACCATCATCAGGCCCGCATGACCGACCACGCTTTGTATTTTGGAAAAACTCGGGTATTAAAAAGGTGTCCTGATGAAATCGTTGCTCAGTCGCTGGAACTTTTTTTGAACTGTTCGTTGATCGACTTGAGGGTTTCTTCGGTGAGGACCTGTCCGCCTTTGGGGCCGACGTTGTTGCTTTCGATGATGGCGCTGTAGCTGCCGCCTCGAACCGCGCGTTCGCTGGGCACGTAGGAGCCGGGGCCACAAAGCTGAATCACAAACGTCTGCAGGGCCGGGCTGCGGGATTTCATCTGGGTGCCGAAATCGGTAAAGAGTTCGAAATCGTTGGTGGCAAGAGCGACATCGCCCAGACGCAGGGTGTGCAGTTCCATCTGGTACGGTTTTTCTGTGCCGGCATGCTGCGCGTCGTAACGATCGAGGACACGCTGTTTCCAGTTTTTGATCCAGACTTTGGAAGGATCGTCGGCGTAGGCGATGACCTCTTTCTTCACGCGTGCGTAATCTTCGTCGGTGACGATCTGTCGGGGGAGTTCGATGGTTCTGACTTCGTGTTTCAGAACCGGGTCGGCGTGTTTCTCCTGTTGCGCGCCGGCGTAGGCTTCTTCCCAGGCGTTGACGATGCGGCGTGAAATTTCTTCCAGCAGTGTCAGTTCGCGGAGTTTCATCATGCGGGCTTCGGCCGATTTGCGATACATGGGGCGGGGCACCTGATCGCCGCCGGCACCGGTCCAGCCGAGCACGCAGAGCTGGTCGCCGTACTTCTTCTTCAATGTTTCGCGGACCTCATGCCAGTAGTCGGCGTTGACGGCAGAGCGGCCTTCGACGGCCTGCGCGGGGCAGGCGACGTTGATGGCGGTCGCGATCAGTTTGTCTTCATTGTTCCAGAAAAAGAGGACTTCGACGCCGTGATCTTCGTAACCTTCGATGCCGCGGAAATCTTTGACGCTGGTGCTACCATACATTTTGGCCCAGCCTCCCTGGTACAGGGCACGCCGATTCTGTGCGACGACCGCATGCCCCAGTCCCCAGGCAACGCGGCCCGGCTGACGGCTGTTCCAGGCTTCGATGATGGCGTCGGCGATTTTCTGTGATGCGAATTCCACGAACTCGGCCGGTTTGGTAACACCGGTTTCCGGCAGAGTGTAGCGTCCTTCAATCATCGTAGGCGCGGTGTGGGTGTGCGTGGCGTTCATGATGACCTTCTTAAGATCGAGGCCGTTCACTTTGCCTTTAAGTTTATCGCGCACCGCTTCATGGATACCGCCGCGAATGCAGACCAGGTCGCAGGAGACAAAGACAGCGTGTTCCAGTGATTTGGCTCCTTCGCGTGATTCCAAAACCAGCGCGGTGGCGGTGACCGGACTTTCCACTGTTTTGGCGATGCGGGTTCGCATCTGGCCTGTCAGCGAGACGGGCAGCTTGGGGGTGATATCCGTCGTCGCAGCACCCACGTACAACTCAGCGGCTTGCGACGGTGCGACCAGCAGGAGCATAAAGGTTGTCAGCGGGATGATTCGCTTCAGATCCGAAAACAGATGTGCGGGCATGGGATACTCCTCCGGGTTAGCGGTGATTGGTTTCAGGCACTCTCAAGGGGTTCGAAGTCGGCTTCCTGGAAATCGTCGACGCTGGTGAGCCAGTGTTCCTGGATAAAAGCCTGATGTGCGGAATGGTTGCTGTAGAAGTCGTATTGTTCCTGCGTGTCGAACCGCATGCTGATGCCGAACGTGTGCGGATTTTTGGGGCTGGTCTGGCGACGGATGACGAAGTCTTTGACATCCTGAATTTCTGCCAGGGCAGCGGCGGCGGTGAGGAACGTGGTTTCTTCAGCAGAACCGTGCGAATGTTTGAGGCGAAAGGTGACGGTGTGTTCAATCACGGGGTGAAGTTCCTGTTGTTCAATATCGATTTCATTTAGCCGTTGATGCTGTCTTACATGGTAAATTAAGAACGTTAATTTTACCATCGTGGCGCAGTTTTGATTTTCTAATGCGAAAAACTGGAAATGATACGAACGAATTCTGGTGACCGGGATCTGCACGGAGTAGCATGAAGATTCAGCCTGTCATTGAATCGCTTATTCAGATGAATCAAACATGGATATTGAGAGACATTGAAATCGAACTTATGAATATATTTCGACTCAGAAGTTTTTTGACACTCTATTATTTCATTCTGCTCTGTTCTTGCAGTCTGACTGTGAAGGGTGCAGAGCCCGATCAAAATGCGTTGTTGAAACTGCAGGCTGATCAGGCGTGGCAGGTGACCTGGACCCGTTTCTATCGATCTGAGACGCATCTGTTTTATGATTATCTCAGCAGCTATGAACCGGGGAAGGAACTCGGACATCTGCCGACGGCGGAAGAAGTCAAGCGGCAGTTTCCCAATCCGTGTGGTTACAGTACGGGGATGGAAGACGGCATGATCCTGGGTGGAGCGATGCTGAGTACGATCGTCGACATGTACGACGTCACCGGGGATGAAAAGCTGAAAACGGACATCGACAATGTATTTCAAGGCATCAAGCTGTGCGCGACCGTGCATGGCGTACCCGGTTTCATTGCCCGCGCGGTGTGTGTCGAAGACGGCAAAAGCGTCTACATCAACTCGTCCCGCGATCAATACACACATTGTGTGCACGGCATGTGGCGGTACTATCACAGTCCGCTGTGCAATGAGGAAACGAAACAGGAGATCCGCGCGATCCTGTCTGCGGTCGCCGACCGGATGATTGCCAATGTGACGGCGGAGACGAACTATGATTTTCTGCGGGCGGATGGCAAACGCTGTCCGCTGGGGATCTGCCGCATGTGGAATGTGCGTCCCCACGAAGCGGCGCGGCTGCCGATGATTTATGCAGCGGCCTGGGATGTGACGGGTGAGGAGAAGTATCGGAAACAGTACCGTCACTACCTGACGCCGGCGATTCGGCAGACGCAGTCGATGAAACCGGACGAACATCATGCGGCTTACGTGTATGTACAGATGCAATGTTCGTTCGAGTTACTGCATCAACTGGAACAGGACCCGCAGCTCAAAACCGACCTGCAGGGGCTGATGAAACAGACGGCGGAAAAAGCACTCTCCAAAATCGGTCATGCCCGCAAAGCCCTGTATGACCTGGATCTGACCATGTTGGGCCCCGACTGGCGCGAAGCAGAAAAATGGATCACGCAAGGCGAGTACCGCAATCCGCAGTGGGGCACGTACCGACGCGTGTGGCATGCGATCCGCGAAGCGGGGGAGCTCTCACTCGTCCCGCTGATGGTGACCGACCTGCCGATCACCGACGTTCAGAAACAGGACCTCAAAAAAATTATCCTGCGGATGGACTACGAACAGACCTCCAGTTGCGGTATCATCTATCATCTGGCCGCCTACTGGAAAGCCCGCAAACGCGGATTGTTTTGAGGGGGCGGTGAAACTTTTTTTCTACCACGAAAAACACGAAATGAATTTAGATGGCTGCAGGTTTTGACTGATGACACAGCAGGAAAAGATAGACCGGTTCTGGTTGTGCTTTGAGAGCCAGGCGGAACGGCTTTTCGAACAGCCTTCGCTGGAAATCATTGATGAACTGACAGAACAGCTGGCGACGGTTGACTGCGGCATCAGCTGTGAAGTGTCTCAGGTAACGACCTGTTCTGATCGCGAACTGATTCTGACCGCGCACGGCGATGCTTCTCGTTTTAAACTGATCGGGACGCTGGTGCAACGGGCGCCGCAGATTTCGGGCTGGCGGGTTCTGGCTTTGAAACCGCCCCGTGGATTTTCATTTCACGTTGACGGCAAAGAGCGTCTCTCGATCAGTGACTGGCGGTTTGTGCCCCTCAAATCCTCGCCCGACTTCAGTAGATTCGGGTTACGCATTGAGATGCCGGAACAGGATGCCCGATTGCTTGATGAAGATTCATTATCGTTTATCCTGGAAGAAGGGGTGGGTGAGGTATTATTGTTGTTGTGTTCCCATATTGAATTCGGCAGCAGCGAGACAGCCGACGCGCTGTCGATCCATTCTCTGGCCGAAACGATCTTTGACTGGGCCCTCGTGCGGGGGCCGGAATCCATGCGAGCCTGGTTACCACCCCTGGAGCAGCACTGATGTTTGCATGGCTTGTTGAAGAGATGGCGTCGATTACCACCAAATAGTTTCACCTTGCCGATGAAGTGGAAATCTACTCGGACCAGTCTAATTACGCCATCATGCGGCATCCGGGGCGCATCTTCCCTGATCGCTGATTCAGGGAGATTCACTGACGAGCCTGTGCCATGCCGCTGATGCCGTGCGACGAGAAATCGATCGTGGAGATCTGGAAGAAGCGAAAGCTGAGCTTGAGATGCTGAGAGAAGGGCTCTGGTTCCGATTGCAGAATTATGAAGCCGTGCTGCTTGAGCATGAATGTGAGATACCATTTCAGCGTGGACTGCAGCCCCAACCTCCGTTGGAGGTTTTTGATGATGAGCACGAGTGAAACTGGTGTCTGTTTTTCGTGGTAGATAAATTAAGATGGAAGGTTTTATCTGCTCCCATTGCGATCTGTAGCTGGTTCGATAATCGCCGGACGGGCCGACACATGGGACGGCCCCTACGTTGAACGGGTGGGATGTGTTGTTCTGAATTGTAAGATTGCCCTGACAGGTTCCTGTTGTCTGCGACAACCCCGGATTGCATCCGGGGCAACCCGCTTTTCACCATTAGCCATACAGTAAATGCTGCAGATTCTGCAGATCGGGAGACAACCGGGGCTAAGGCCTAATGGCACTTACTTTAGATCAGTGTGTTTCAATTTCTCTGGGGGCTTTTTTCTTTTTTCGAAATGGTCTCTCT
>NZ_JBLXFK010000027.1:0-34407 GCF_048262075.1 Gimesia sp. | reverse complement strand
CAAGAATAGAATCCTGCGCAAATCCCATGCCAAACGTCAGGGGTGACCAACTTACTTTAAAGTAAGTGCCATTAGGCATTAGCCCCGGTTGAAACCATCCCAGCAGATGGAACACTGATATAGACCAACAGAGATCAAATCCCCAAAACGACCTGAGGTAAAAAACGATCTTTCTTAATCGATTCTGCCATGCTGAGATAAATCTTTGTTGGAATGTAAATCGAGCAGGCAGAGATTCAAAAACAAACAAAATAACACTCAAAGGTCTATGCGACACTTGATCACATGTAAGTCTTTGGTACTCTGTTTAGTACTCAGAATATTAGAAGAATAAAGCAGGCACGCTTTATTGAGAGATACGGGCCGTGATCAGCTTCAATTGTCCTTCCTGCCATCAGGCAATGACGGTTCCAGAGAGTGCCGCAGGTAAATCAGGAGCGTGTGGACACTGTAATCGTACAGTTCAGGTTCCTGCGATCCAGTTTGAAATTCAAGAGCCACAGACTTCAACTGCACCTCCCAATCAATTCCCGGTGATGATTGACCGTGATGAAGGAGTTTCAGGCCGATCGAAATACCTGATGGGGTTTGTGATTCTGACTGGACTGGCGCTGCTCTCTTCTCAATCGTTTCCTCAACCATCCGCCTGGCTCGGTCGTATCTTATTGATCGTGTGTATCACCGCATTCATTCCAGTGGTGAAGCAATATTCACGCCGTCTATTGCGAATTGAGGTTGAAGGCAAAGATTGGCGCACCCGTTTCAAACTGGGGCTGTTTACTTTAACAGGGATCGTTCTCATTTCCGTGAGTCAGATTGGTTCCAGTCGCATCGCTGAAGCCACCAGGCTGGCTGATGAGAAAGCCGCAGCAGAAGCAAAAAGAAATGTGGAACTTCAACGCTTAACAGAAAAAGCGAACGAAAGAGTTGTCTCTACTGTAAAAACTGCAGAGATTTACTGGCAATACAAAAACCTGGCTAAGGTAGAGGAAACATTGAAATCAGTCAGCAACATACCGCACGCGACAAACTTTGAACCGGTACAGGAACTCCGAACACGAATCGCTGACTCTCAAGTCAAGTCGCTGGTCTCGGAAGCGACTGAATTAATCAAAGAAGGCGACCTCGACAAGGGACGTGAAATCGTATTAACAGCTCTCAAGATTCCGCATGCCAGTAATGTTTCCTATGTCAGGAAACTGGACAGTCATATTCTGAATGCGACTGATCCGAAGCATAATCGCGCATCATTAATGCGGCTCTCAGACAAAGAGTTCCAGGTCTTACACACCAGTGGAAAAATGCCCGAACAATTCATCTCCGGGTATCGAGAACTTGATACCCGAATCGCCGTCCTAACCAAAGCACATGTGGCAGACGTTGTCGCCGAGCGAAAAAAACGAGAGCAGGAACGGGTCGAACGAGAGCGACTGGCGGCGATTGCCGCTCAAAAGGCAATGGAAGAACGCAAAGCCCTGGAAGCAGCTGAAGCACTCGTAAAACGCAAGAACGCACGTGCCAAAAAAATAGAGGAATGCTTCAGTTCCTGGGATGGCTCACACCGCGGACTGACTTCCTATATTAAAGAAACGATGAATGATCCGTCGTCGTATGAGCATGCCAAAACAGTCTACTGGGACAGGACCGATCACTTAGTCGTGCAGACAACCTTCCGAGGCAAGAACGGTTTTGGCGCCCTCATCCTCAGCCGGATCAAGGCAAAAGTAGATCTGAATGGTAATGTGATCGAAGTACTGGAACTCGAACCATAGACATTACAGTCTGGGTAAAGGGGCGTTTTTTAAGGAAAAATCGAGATATTCAGCGGCAATGGAGCAGTGCTTGTTTGCCAGCTTTCGCTACATTCCAACTGGTACAAGGTTGGGGGCAAGGTCAAGACCCTCAACCAATATGACCTTTTAGTGTTTTCTGTTTTAATTTCTTTACTCATAGTTCATACTTTTTATATAATTCAAAAGTCAAAAGCAGTCAGGCCCCCAACAGACTGGGGGAGTGTCTGATTCAGAACGCGGTCAGTTCTTTGATCAGCTTGTTGTATTGTCCCTTTGATACAAATACGCGGTGGAAACCCTCGGTCAACGTGATCTCCACTTCTCCCCTGGCTTCGCTTCCCCAGCCGATGATTTGCCGAGTCCGTAGATCCACATCAAAATAATAATAGTACTTCGTGTTGTCTGCTGTTTGACTCATTGCGAAATCATTCCTGGGTACCGTGGCACAGGTCGCGGGTTATGTCATACTCCATTCCGAAATCCTGCACAGAGCCGATTGTGATTTGCATATTCGGACATGATTGTATCATAATGCGTAGCATACTCTGCCTGTCACAGACTCACAATGACGCACTTTGAATCACCAACAGAAACACGCGCCCCATGCTCTCCGAACTCAAACTCATCGACGCCACACTCCATCGTACGGACACAGAAACCCGCATGCCCTTTCGCTTTGGCATCGCGGTGATGACGGCGGCCCCGCATGTGTTTTTGCAGTGCCGTTATGAAATCGGCGGGCAGGTCGTTACCGGCATCGCAGCCGAGGGTCTGCTGCCCAAGTGGTTTGATAAGTCGCCTGAGAAAGAGACGACGCAGGAAATCGACGAAATGCTGCTGGTCATTCGGCAGGCAGTCGGGTTCGCGCGACAGGCGACAGCGGCGCCCGCGTTTGATTTCTGGCGACAGGTCTACCAGTCACAGGTGACGTGGGCGGCGGAGCAGGGCTTCCCCTCGCTGCTGGCGCAGTTTGGGGTCAGCATGGTCGAACGCACGCTGCTCGATGCGCTGGCCCGGGCCGAACAGTGTCACCTGGCGACGCTGCTGCGGGAGAACCGCGTCGGCCTGGATCTGGCGGCGATTCACCCCGAACTGGCGGGCCGCACGCCGAACGAGTTTCTGCCTGCACAGCCGCTGTCCAAAATCATTGCCCGCCACACGGTCGGATTGTCCGATCCGTTGACGGCGGCCGACCTGACGCCCGACAACCGCATCGACGATGGCCTGCCGCAAACGCTGGAAGACTGTATTCGCGCCTACAAACTCAGGCACTTCAAACTTAAAGCGCAGGGGGATGTGGAACGCGATCTGGAGCGGCTGCGGTCTGTCGCGCAGGTCATCACCGCGCATTGCGGCAATAATTACGCGTTCACCCTGGACGGCAACGAGCAGTATCGCGAGTTCCCGCGGTTCGTTGAACTCTGGGATCGCATCCAGGCCGATGCGTCGCTGTCTGCCTTCTTCGAACGTCTGATCTTCATCGAGCAGCCTTTGCATCGGAGTGTGGCTTTGGATCCTGCAGTCGCGAATATTGCCGACTGGGAAAACGGGCCGCCGGTCATCATCGACGAATCGGACGCCGAGCTCAGCGCGCTGGAGCAGGCGCTGCAGTTGGGTTACGCGGGCACGAGTCACAAGAACTGCAAAGGCATCATGAAGACGACCGCCCATCGCTGCCTGATCAATCATCGTAACGCGAGTGAAAATACGAGCCGCTACCAGATGAGCGGCGAAGACCTGGTGAATATCGGCCCGGTCGCATTGCTGCAGGACCTCGCGGCGCAGGCGGCTTTAGGAAATGCCTCGGTTGAACGCAACGGCCACCACTATTTTAATGGCCTGACGCCATTCCCGCAGTCGATCAGCCAGATCATGCTGCAGCAGCACGGCGATTTGTATACGCCGCTGGCCAACGGCTTTGCCCGCGTCAACATTACCAATGGTGAACTGGATCTGACCTCTGTCAACGCTGCCCCGTTCGGCGTGGGTGTGGAAGTTCCTATGGACGGCTTTCAGGAATTGTCACTCTGAACGGGTAGCCCCTTCAAATAGTAATAGAGATAGGGCAAATAGACGAGAATAATCGTACCTGCCCCGATAATTGAAATTGCGCCGTGAGCAAAAGTAATCATGAAGACGATTCCACTCAGCGTGGACAGCGTCGCACCTGGAAATAGACGTTTATCGAGTTGACGTTTGACGAAATAAAAGAAGACACAGTAAAAAATACTGACAATCACTATTTCAACGACGCCTAAAATCAGTAGATAAGCCCAGTCGTCTGATGTCATGTTTTTTATCCCGGAGCGTAAAAATAAAAATGCAGTCTATAAAATTTTTAAACATTTGGTCAGTGATTGCAACCCCAGGAACCGATGAGCTGAGCCGTGCTTTTCGGGAAGAAAAAGGTTCCAGGAACCGAAAAGCTGATAAGTGCTGAAAATTCACGTGGTGAGTACATAAATGATTGAGGTAAAACCGTATCCTCCAAACAGTGTCAGAAACACGTTGGTGAAAAGTGGCCCATAAGAATGCTTCATCGAATTTTCAGCGAACAGATACCCGATAGTTCCAGTGAAGCCTGCAATAAAGAAACATAAGAGGGGTAATGAAGCCAACAGCAATGAGAACTTGAAAAACAGATCTTCCTGCAAAAATAATCCGAGGAGAAAAGGAGCAATCATAGCCAGCTTAATTAAATGCCAGGCCAGCCAGTACGTAAAGTCTCCCGTCTGACATAGAACTTTCAGTAGAGTGTCATTCATCGTACTTCAGATTCCAGTCGCTTAAAACCAGATTGTGAGGTTGACCATTCCCAAGGTCTGTTCCTGATGAATATATAACGTCATCTATCTCGTGATGGATCATATCTCAGCGACAGGTCAGGTCGAATTGTTTAAATTATTTTGTACCTTTCATGTCGTGAAAAACAGCGAATTTCCATTCCGTCCAGTGTCTCTTTTAGTCCGGCCTGCGGTATTCAGACGAGAGTCACTGTTTTATAATCGAACCAGGCGCACATTTTTCTGAAGATGAAACTAGATTTAAAAGTGAGAGTCAGCAGTGGCAGACATGAACGACGGGGAACGTCTTCAGGATTTCATCGAGCAGTTGCAGGGCCAGACCGGCCTGAACGCGGCCCGGTACGAGCGATTGCTGGCGGAGTTGAACGCGACTCAGCCGCGGGAAGGACACGATGCGGAAGGCCGTCGGCAGATTGCGTTTTTTGATGCGAAGCAGTACGACCTCCAATCGTTCTCCGCGAGAAACGACGACAGTTTCCAGCTGATTGCCATCGAATCGCTGCTCAATGAGCAGACGGTTTCGGCGGCTGCCGGCTGCAAGGTGGTTTGTATCTTCGTCAATGATGAAGCGCATGAGCGAGTCATCGCGCGTCTGGCGGAGCTGGGGGTGGAACTGATTGCATTGCGTTGTGCCGGCTTTAATCATGTCGACCTGGAGGCCTGTCAGAAGTATGGCATCAGTGTTGTGCGGGTTCCCGCTTATTCGCCGCATGCGGTCGCCGAACATACGGTGGCGTTGATGCTGATGCTCAACCGGCATTTGCACCAGGCTTACCTGCGGAACCGGGCCGGGGCGTTTATTCTGGATGGGCTGACCGGTTTCGATATGTATGGAAAAACCGTGGGCGTCATTGGCACGGGTAAAATCGGGCAGTGCGTTGTGCAGATCCTGAACGGGTTCGGCTGTCGGGTGCTGGCATATGACGTGCAGGAAAATCCCGAAGTCGCCTCTCTGCCACAGACAGAGTATGTCGGTCTGGACGCATTGTTTGCGCAGTCGGATATTGTCACATTGCATCTGCCGCTGTTCGTGGAGACGCATCATCTTATCAATTCCCAGTCCATCGCCCGGATGAAGCGGGGCGTGATGCTCATCAATACGTCGCGGGGAGGCCTGGTGGAGACGGTCTCTCTGATCGAAGGCTTGAAGTCGGGGCAGATCGGTTATGCCGGGCTGGATGTCTATGAAGAAGAAGCTGGTATCTTTTTCCACGATATTTCGAACCAGGTGCTCGACGATGACGTGCTGGCGCGCCTGATGACATTCAACAACGTGGTGATCACATCGCATCAGGCATTCCTGACCCGCGAGGCACTGGATAACATCGCCGAAACAACGCTCTCCAATATCGAAGAATTCTTCGCGGGCAAACGGGGAACAGATCTGACGCACCACGTGGGTTAAACTGACCCTTCGCAATCGAAAAATGAGCATGAAAACCAGACCAGCCATTGACGATTGAGGAGATGCGCAGAAAAAAAGAGGCCTGAGGAGAATATCACAGGTTCCGATGATCAGGAGCCTCTGTCGTCTTAGTGAAGGTCCGTTTTTCCCATGAGAGAGCAGATAGTGAAACCCTTAGTCCGACTATGATTACCGTTCGAGGCGGGGGGGATCTGGATTGACGACCGAGGCCCAGGTGGTGCCGATGCGTAATTCGTCAAACAGGTAATCCCCTTTATTTCCTACGTGGAGGCGTACCAGGTCCCAGGTATTTGAGTCATGAAAGGGAGTGGTAACACAGGTCCAGACCGGTGGTTCCCGATCGGGAATGGTTTCTGTTTCGGAGAGGGCCCGCATGAAAACCTGGTCGGGTGCGTTTTTACTGGCGACAATTTTTGCCACGATGAAATACGTTTCTCCCGTTCGCAGCGGCGGCGCTTCTTCCACAATCTGCATGTCGGCCTGCAGTGTGGCGTAACCTTCCGAACTCATGCCAAACAGGATTTTACGGGAATGCGCTAATACCTTTGATGTCTGCAGTGACAGGTTACCAAACTGCTGGTCTGCGACATTCGGGCCGCTGTTGAGCTTCTGCATGTAGAAGCTGAGGTAATAGATAGAGTTCGTATCCATGCGGATCGGTTTTTCCAACGCGCGACAGGCTATTTCTCCTTTGCTGAGTTCGATCAGCCCCAACTGGTTGGTCGCCAGTTTAGTTCGAGCCAGGGATTTGCGGGGGTGGCTCTGGCCCGCAGCGGGTTCGCCGCTGTTCTTTTCTGTCGTCCAGGGGTTTTTCCAGCCTGTGCCCGCATTCTGCCAGGCCGCAGCAGTTTCCTGAGCTTTGATCACAGCGGGATGAAAACTGTCGTAGGCTAGTAATTCCTGCTGCAGTGCAAGCGAATCTTTCTCCTCGCCGGGAACTTCTCTTTTGAAGCGTTCGGGACTGAGGGGAATGTCATCCACTTTGTTGTCTTTCAGCCGCTTTGCGTGTCCTGCCTGGATGATAATCGATTCGGCAAATTGTTCGTTTTTGTGATTGGCGTCGACCCGTACCGCCCCTTCGAACACATGCAGGTCCACTTCACCATCTTTATCAATGCGGGCTCCATATTCGGTGCCGATGTCGTGCAAGGTGAGCAGGGGAGTGATCAGGGTGAATTCGGGCGTAGGTTCATAACCGACCAGAACCATGCTGCCATAGTCAAGGTGTGCACAGCAGCCTGTCACCAGTTTGATTTTGGTAGGCCCTTCGATAATCAGGCGGGTTCCGGAATCGAAGCGAAATTCGGCCACTCCCTGTTCCAGTACCAGGTCTTCAGTCAACAATCGTTGTCCGGAGAATTCCGGTCGGGAATTGCCTCCCCAGACGCAATCGGTGGCGCGGGTAAGTGTTGCGACGTAAGGCAGCTCGGCGCGAATGGTTTCTGTGATGGCATTCGGTGCCCGTTCCCAGAGGAAGTCGCCGGTTGTCATCCATTCCGCCAGTAGAAAGATCAGCATTGAAGCTGCAGCAACCAGGGCATAATTAATGAACGCCGGCAGTCTCTCTGGTGATACGTCCCTGCTGACCTGGGGTTCGCGTATGAGAGGTGAAGAAACTGCTTTTTCGATGCTCTGATTTTCCAGCTCCTTTAAACGTTCGAGCATATCAGGCTGGATCCCCGAATCGATGTCGATGTATTCAAAATAGTGCTGCATCGCCTGGGGCTGGGTGGCGAGATAATTCTCAAACGCGGTAAATTCTTCCGCAGAGAATTCTCCGTCCTCACTGCTGAGCAGCCGGTTCAGCAACTGTTCGAACTCGGGGGGAAGTTCTTTGATAGACATTAGACTTGTCGCTCACTCTGTAGTTTACTCAGAATACACTCTGCCAGTTCTCGCCGGAGAATCGTCAGACGGTTATACAGAGTCTGCAGCGCCCTGTCAGCCGTTTTCGCGATTTCCTTGATCGATTGTTTTTCCAGAACGGCCTCCTTTAACAGCCGCTGATCAGTGGGATTCATGCTATCCAGGCAATCCTGCAGAAATTCGATTCGAGTATTATAGATACTTAGATCCTGCTCCCGCTGCTGCGCCATAGATTCAATGAGTTCCTGGCTGAAATGGTGCCGATCATTCCTCCTGCTTCTGCGATGATTGCAGACAGTATAAAACGTGATTCCACAGGCCCAGGAAAAGAAGTCGCGTTCCTGATCGAATTCATCAAACTTTTTCCAGAGCGTCAGACAGACGCGCTGATAGACATCTTCTGCATCCGAATAATGAGGCACGAGTGTCCGGATATAATTAAAGATCCGCAAGCGTTCTTCATCAATTAAAGAAGTAAAGACTTCTCTGGAAGTTGTGTTGAGCGACGTAATCGTATTTGACATACAGCCGTAAACTCCGTTCCGACGGACTGCAGGAAGTACAATCCTTCAAAAGGCTTAGTAAGTACATAACATCAGTATGACATTGCGCAAACTTTGGCTGAGAACGGGGGTCTTCACCAATAATACATATTGTAACCATACATACGATTAGTGATCTTGCAAGGAATAATCGTGATATACGTAGTAATTGTTTACAAAGCAGGGACAGAGTCCAACAGGTAAATCTGGAAAAAGAGAATTTTCAGGCCAATTCCTTTGAAGCTCTAAATTGGATCTCTGTGTCTGAGTATGAGAGCCCGAGACAGTCTCCTCTAAAACTTTCAGGGTTTAATTGTTCGCAGAAATGACAGCATATTATGTATCCATTTATCGAGCGTCGTGTTGTTCCTTCAGCATAAGTTTGCAATCCCAATACCCTGTTCATTTCCCGGTTGTCGCTGTTTTGCGAGCGGATACCATGTTAAAACAGACTCAGGGATTCACCGGGATTTATTGAAATGAAACAGACAGAGATAACGGATCACAACACACAGTCGCTGCCGGACCGGGAGACGATGTACGACGCACTCGTCCAGCGGGACAGCAGCTTTGAAGGCGTGTTCGTCGCGGCGATCCGCACGACGGGGATTTTCTGTCGCCCCTCCTGCTCGGCTCGTAAGCCGAAGCCGGAGAATGTTGAATACTTTTCCGATGCGAAAACGGCCCTCGCCAACGGCTACCGGGAATGCAAGATCTGTCGTCCGCTGGTGGCTTTGGGAGCCACGCCTGACTGGCTGCAGCCGTTAATTGAAGAAGTCGAACAGGATGCCACCATCCGACTGCAGGCCGAAGATCTGCGCGAGCGGGGCCTTGATCCGGTGCGTGTGCGTCGCTGGTTTCAGAAACTGCACGGCATGAGCTTCAGCGCCTACCTGCGGATGCGGCGCATCAACCAGGCCTTCAGTCAGATTCAACACAAAGCGTCTGTCACCGATGCTGCCTTTCAGAGCGGGTATGAATCACTCAGCGGGTTTGGCGAAGGCTTCAAAAAAACAATGGGGACCGCGCCCGCAAAAAGCAACGGTCAGCAGGTGATTGTCGTCAACCGCATCTTAACGCCGCTGGGTCCCATGCTGGCGGGCGCGACGAAGCAGGGGATCTGTCTGCTGGAGTTCACCGACCGCCGCATGCTGGAAACACAGATCAATCGGCTGCAGAAACATCTCAATGCCAAAGCGTTGCCCGGCGACAGTCGCTTCTTTCCCCTGCTGGAAGGTCAGTTGGAGTCTTACTTTGCCGGGAAACGGACCACGTTCGATCTGCCTTTGATCACGCCAGGCACTGAATTCCAGCAGAAAGTCTGGGCGGCCCTGCAAACCATCGCCTGCGGACAGACTCGTTCCTATTCCGAACAGGCCGAGCTGATTGGACAGCCCACCGCTGTCCGCGCTGTTGCGCGGGCCAACGGCGACAACCGGATTGCGATTCTGATACCCTGTCACCGCGTGATCGGAGCCGACGGCACCCTCACCGGTTACGGCGGCGGTCTCTGGCGCAAAAAACGCCTGCTGGAAATCGAACAGGGTACCAACGCCCCTGTAAAGTAAACGGAAGCAGGTCGGCGGACATTCATTGACAGCGGGTGGCCGCGAATGCAATTCGCGGTTATCAGAGACAACAGGAGGTTGCGGTGTGCACGAGAACTGGTACTGTGTTGGACCTCAAGCTGTTATCGGTTTAGCATAGGAAACCGGGTTACGCTTTGGGCATGGGATCTGCGACCTCCTGCTCGCTGCGCTCGGCCCGAATTCCATGCGGGTTCACCCATTTTTTGTGGTTTGTTGCGTTCTATAATCTAAGCAGCACGTCTAGCGCCATCCCACTAGAGCGCATCACATTTAACCATAGCGTCTCTCAACCTGTTATACTCGGTCCAAATGGCCCTGGAGACGCTACAGTAAAACTGGACACAGTCTAAGATCATTTCCCCGGCTTCCCCTTACCCCAACGCTCCTTGTTAAACTGTTCGGACTGACCGCGGGGGATCGTCAGTGTGTTCCATTCATCGCCGGCTTGAACACGGGCGACCTGGACGATCTGTCCGATGTGATAACAAGTATGCCCGAGCGACCGTTGAATGGCCAGGGGGACCGTGTGTGCATCGCCGCGGATGTAAATCGTTTTTTCCAGATCGTCAGGCGTCAGACTTTTGAGGGAATCGAGGAGAGTTGACCAGCCCCGCTCCCAGTAAGCCAGCAGTTCAGCGCGGTCAGTGAAGTTGTCTTCAAATTCACCATCACGATTGCGGTCCTGCTTCTCGCCGTCGGTCGTCAGAAAATCGGTCCAGCGGGAAATCAGATTACCGGCGACATGTTTCATGATCACGGCAATCGAATTGGTATGCTCATCCAGGGACGTTCGCAGTCCCTCGTCCGCAACCTGTGCCACCGCCCGTTCGGCCATCTTTTTGTGGGCTTCAAAGACATCAATCGTTGCTGACATGAATAGCGTATAACGGTCCATCGGTCATCCTCTGTGAATTTTTAAAAAGTTTCCAGTAATCAAAAAAACGGGAACAGCACTTAACGCTGAAAATCAGCAACAATGCCATCCACGGCTTCCGCCAGCGCGGGTGTCAATACTTTCATCAACTGGCTTCCTTTCTTTGTTTGACTCTGGTTGTAGATCAGATAACGTATTTTCGCCGCCTTGAGTACAGATAACTGTTTTTGGGTAACCGAGGCGTCCAGCTTCGCTTGCTCTGTTTGATCCTGCAGGCATGCTTTCTCATAGTTAAATTTGTTGCTGTAGAGTTCACACCAGGGGAGCAGGCCGCCATTGAGTTTGCGGGCCAGCGCCGGCTGGTCTCCCTGGCTGAGACGCGTGTCGAAATCGATCAGATTTTCCTGATCTTCTTCAAAGCCGCCGACGATCAGCAGGGCGCCCCCATTCACATCGGGCAATGCTTTCCCCCGGATCGCTTCCGTATTGCTGGCGATCTGTCCGCCCAGCGCCATAAAACGCAGATCAATGCCGACCGATTGAGCGATCTCAGCCAGCTTACTTCCCGTGATGGCCCGTCTGGCAGTATAGACGGCTAAGCAGTTCTGCATGAGAGACTCCTGAAAATAATCCTGCTGCGGCGGAAAAGTACTTTCGATGAGAAATGTCAGAGTCTATGATAGTCTGTATGAAACTTTCGAACAAAGTAACATCTTCGACTTTATTCCTGCTCAGCAGTTTCTCCTGTCTGGCTGGCTGCGGTGAGCCTCCGATTCCACCCCAGACCGCTTCAATTTCGACGGAAGGAAAGGGCGAGTTTTCGTCGATTCCGCGGGACGAAGGTAAAAAACCGGAAGAGACGGAACTCGATTACCTGCTCAGAAGAGGAGGCCTCAATCGTATTAAGCCTGAAGAAGGGGGAGACTATTATTTTTCCAATTACTTCGACTACTGTAGCGAAGACGAATTGCCCATGCTGACCCGGGTCGAAGGACTGCGCACATTTGATATGTTTGACGGAAATTCATTCAGCCCGGCTGGCTGGAAACAGATTGGTCAGATCTCCGGGTTGGAAGCGTTTAACGTCTCGTGTCAATATGTGACTGATGAGCATCTGATGGGATTGCACGGCCTGTCGCATCTGAAAGATCTTAAAATCGTCACTCGTGGTGTGAAGCAAAGTCCCATTTCCGATCAGGGGCTGCAGGTGTTGTCCTCTTTTCCCGCCCTGCGCCGTCTGGTACTGCATAGTCGCGAGATCAACGTGCGTGGTTGCGAACTGATTGGCGACTGCACAGAACTCCGTGCGCTGGAACTGTGGGGACCGATCACGGACGAATGTCTCAAGCCCCTGGGGAAGCTGAAAAATCTCAAGCATCTGATTGTGGTGGGGACGTTTTCGGATGCCGGTCTGAAGCATCTGTCTGGCTTAAAACAACTCACTCGCCTGGTACTCCACAGTGACCAGATGACAGGGAGCGGCTTAAACAGTTTTGCAGAGGCACCGGAATTACGGGAGTTCGGATTTTCCGGCAGCCCCGCAGGCGATACCACATTAAAACAGCTGGACCAGTTGCCCGGTCTTGTCGTATTGAATCTCTCGACTCCGTCAGTCAACGACGCGGTTCTGCAGACCATGCCTGATCTGCCTCAATTGGAAGCACTCTCCCTGAAAAACTCCAACATTACCGATAAAGGTCTGGATGCACTGGTTCATGTAAAGAATTTAAGCGAGCTGGATTTGCCGTTTACTGAAATTACGAATGACGGCCTGATTCGACTGGAGCCACTCCAGCAACTGCGGTTGTTGGTGTTGGGATATCCAGGCCATACCGAATTGTATACTGGAAAGGGACTGGAGCCGCTGACGAAGCTGTCTCGACTGGAAGTACTCGACATAGGCAATGTAAATGCTGAGAAACTTGATTTACGCCCTCTGGCACGCTGCTCCTCTCTGGTGGAAGTAAAGCTAAACTTCGGCTCTGATGATGTCTCGAAGCGCTGGCAGGAAGTGCAGGCCGAACGCCCTGAGTTGAAACGAGTTCAGGAGATTATTCCCGTGACAAAACCTTTAGAAAAATATTTTGCCTCTTACGGTGAAATTCCCTGAAACTGTCGCTCTGATTTGAATAAAAGGACCAACTGCATCATGTCAAAAATCAGCCACTGGACACCCTTAGTGCTAGCCTCCATGATCGCCTTCACAGCGAGCATAGAAAGCCTGGGAGACAATAAAAGATTCCTGATGTTTTTTGGAAGTCTGCCCATGATTTTCTATTTCATAACAATCTCTTTGCAGAAACTGCAGAAAGAAAACGACGAACTCCGCGCGCGACTGGATGCGTTGGAAGGCAAAGAGACTACGGAAGAAATGCCTGAAAATCGGGCATTCGTTCACCGCTGATTAATCACAGATTCAAGTGATGAAACAGAAATGCTCACGACACAGAACCTGAATAATGCGATGCATGCTGAACTGAAACCGCATGGATTTCAGCGGAAGGGTTCTACCTGGTATCTGTCGAGCGAGACGGTGATTGCGGTTTTGAACCTGCAGAGATCACAATATAACGCGACTTATTTTCTGAATCTCGGCTTCTGGCTACAGCAGATTGAACACATTGATTATCCCCGAGAGTATCAATGTCATGTGCGCACGCGTGCCAGTTCCCTCTGGCCCGAGGGTTCGCATCGTCCCGAAGCAGGCGCGCCCCGCATCGCCGATCTGTTAAGAATCGAGGAATATCGCTGTGATGCAGAGCAGCGGCTCAAACAGGTGAGACAGTTTGTCGCTGAAAAACTGGTGCCTACATTGCATGCAGGTCTGACGGTGGAAGGGCTTAAGCAGCTCGTAGCAGACCATGAGGAGCTTGCGATAACACGTGTTGCCAGGAATGCGCTGGGGCTGCCTGCATCTGACTGAAAAAGTCAGAGCCTCTCTACGAGTGAGATACAGATAAAATTTACAGCATGAATTCAACCATCGCTGCAAAAATCATTTCTGGCGGGCGAGTCGCTTTTTTGAACTCAGCTTTGATTTGCGCGTTCCGACAATCTTTCCGATATGAGACCGTGACGCCCCAAGGGCAGCCAGTGATCGAACCAGGAGATCAAATGAAACAGTTTTGTCAGCCACTTCAATTTTTGCAACACGCGACTGGCTGGAACCAATTCGTTTTGCCAGATCCTGTTGTGTGAGATTGAGCTGAATTCTCAATGTCTTGACTTCTGCTGCCAGCGACAGCTTCATATTCACGAGCATTTCTTCGGCTTCGCTGAGTTCCAGAAAATCAGCCGTTGACCCGACCTGCCAGCCAGCCGCTTCCAGTTTTTTTTGTTTAGATGTTTTCATTTCGTTGCCTCATCATATTGTTTGAAGCGCTGTTTACAATTCTCGATGACAGACTGGGGTGTCTTTTGAGTCTTCTTGGCGAATACTTCTCCAATAATCACCGCATCAGGATCAAGGCGATACACGATGCGCCATGTGTGTTTCTCATCCGGGATGCGTAATTCATGAATGCGACGACCAATAGACGGCATTGGACGACTGTGTGGCAATTCCAGTGAATCTCCTCGTTGCAGTCGCCGGAGCAACACACCTGCTTCAACTCGCGCTTCAGAGGAGAACGGAGGTGTTTTAATCTCGCCGCGTAACCAGACGAGAGGTTTATTATGTGGTTCGTCTTTTTCGGCCATACAGTGAATTGTATGTCATATCTGGTATGAGTCAAGGTTTGTTTATGGCCAGCTGCAGTTGCCAGTTTAGTAGTCAGAGATCACAATTCTGCCGTCACGCCTCGATAGGTAATCTTAATGCCCTTGGCGGCGAACTTTTCAGACAGATGCGGAATATCATTACTGTGGACCAGTACGATGACGGCGTCTCCCTCCAGCAGGAGTGTGTCAGAAGCCAGGTTCTGTTCGACTTCCCCATCGGCGCGGCGGATGGCGACGACCAGGAAACCCCGATCGCTGCGGACTTCAATTTTATCCAGTGTCTTATTCACAAACGTGGAGCCCGCGGTCACCTGCAGCTCTTCAAACTGTAGACCGAAGTGGCCCAGTTCGTCAGTAATCGCCCCTTCGCTGGTCAGCTGTTCCAGCATGTTTTCCATCGTCGGTCGCATGATCAATTGGGCGACTTTGCTCGCGCCGATGGCGGTGGGCAGCACCACGCGGTTCGCGCCACAACCAATGAGCTTCTTTTCGGTCTTCGGGTTTTCCCCACGAGCGATGATCATGACTTCGGGGTTCATTTCCCGCGCGGTAATCGTGACGAACACATTCGTTGCGTCGGCAGACAGGACGGTCGCCAGCACGGAAGCCCGGCGGATACCCGCCTGTTCCAGAATGTATTCTTCCGATGCATCGCCGTTAATCACCCAGTAGCCCTGGTCTTCGGCTGCTTTCAAACGACGTTCGTCGCAGTCCACGACCACGAACGGTTTTTTCGCCGCGTACAGACTTTTTGCCAGGATCGATCCCATGCGGCCCACACCGCAGATGATTGTGTGACCATTCAGGCGTTCAATTTCTTTTGTCATTCTTCTCGCTCCCAGGGCACGGTTGAGTTCGCCATCAATGACCATCTGCATGAACCCGCCGATGGTATAAATCACTGCGCCATAACCGGCGATGATCACCATGATTGTCAAGGCTCGCAGCCCCGACGATTCGATGGGCTGCACTTCGCCGTATCCGACGCCGAAGATGGTGATGATGACCATGTAGATCGAATCTTCCAGCTTCCAGCCGGCGGAGACATAGCCAATGACGGCGACCAGGCAAATCGTAAAGAACAACGCAATCCCGGTCATGATTTTACGGAACGGCCGGGAGTGACCGGGCTGGTTTCGCTGAATCGCATCTGTAGAGAATAATGATTCAGAATCCGACATGACTGATGTTCTCGATATCTGCGCTGAAGTCACACTTTTTCAGAAGACAACAGGAACAGAGCCGACTCAGCAGGACGCTGGTCGGCTCCGGTTCCGAAAACTCGATTGTTAACGACTGCTGTTACTTGATGAACAGCATTTCCTGGTAGGTTGGCAGTGGCCACAGATCGTCGGCGACCAGACCTTCCAGTTCATCGGCTGTCGCACGCACCTTATTCATCAAAGGCAGAATTGTGTGGCAGCAGTGGGTGGCTTCAGACAGCATGTCTTCCGACTCGCTTCCGGCAGCGGCTGCTTCCAGCTCGGCGATGCCATCCTGTAATGCCTTGACCAGTTCGGTCACTTTGTCCAGCGTATTCGTGTCGAAATCGTAATCCAGCATTTTCAGGCTGGCACAGTTGGAAACCAGTTCGCCCTGGTAACGGATCGCAGCCGGGAAGATCATGGTCTTCGCGATTTTGACCGTCAGGTTGAGTTCCACCTTGATCGACATGATGTACTGTTCGAGGTAAATTTCCAGGCGGCTGGCCAGCTCGCGTTCGGAAAGGACTTCGTATTTGGTAAACAGGTCTTTGACTTCCTGTGTTTCCAGAACAGGCAGAGCATCGACGGTGGTCTTGAGGTTCAACAGGCCGCGTTTAGCAGCTTCTTCATGCCATTCGTCGCTGTATCCGTCGCCGTTAAAGATGATCGAACCATGTTCGTTCATGATTTCCGTCAACAGTTTCTGCAGTTCGCCATGCAGCTTGCTGGGGTCGCCGCCGGTGGCTTCTTCCAGTTTGGTTGCACAGTATTCCAGGGAATCAGCCACGATGGTGTTCATCGCGACCAGGGGACCTGCGATGGACTGATTTGAACCGACAGCACGGAATTCAAACCGGTTACCGGTGAAGGCAAACGGGCTGGTTCGGTTACGGTCGCCGGCATCTTTCGGCAGTGGTGGCAGCACGTCGGCTCCCACGGTCAAAGTCCCTTTAGGAATCGATGAATTGGCTCCACCGGCTTTGATCTGCTCGAAGACGTCAGTCAACTGATCGCCCAGGAAGATCGAGATAATCGCGGGAGGTGCTTCGTTGGCACCCAGGCGATGATCGTTGCTGGCAGATGCGACAACGGCTCGCAGCAGTCCCTGGAATTTATGGACGGCACGAATGACGGCACCGCAGAACAGCAGGAACTGAGCGTTTTCGTGAGGAGTATCACCGGGATCCAGCAGGTTACCCTGGGAAGCACTGCCCATGGACCAGTTGACGTGCTTACCAGAACCATTGACGCCCGCAAACGGTTTTTCGTGAGTCAGGCAAACCATGCCATGCTTTTCAGCAGTCCGACGCAGTGTGGTCATCAGCAACTGCTGATGGTCGGTTGCGATGTTGGCAGATTCGAACAGAGGTGCGATTTCATACTGCCCGGGAGCCACTTCATTGTGACGGGTTTTGATGGGAATACCCAGTTTGAACAGTTCGCGTTCTGCTTCAAACATGAAGGCCAGCACGCGGTCGGGGATGGCACCAAAATAGTGATCGTCAAATTCCTGACCTTTAGGCGGTTTGGCTCCGAATAGGGTACGACCGGAGTTTAACAGGTCGGGACGAGCGTAGTAGAAGTTACGGTCGATCAGGAAGTATTCCTGTTCGGGACCAGCGGTGGAAGAAACCAGTTTGCCATCATCATGACCAAACAGTTTCAGAATCCGCTGTGCCTGAACGTTCAAAGCCTGCATGGAACGCAGGACAGGAGTTTTCTTGTCGAGTGCTTCGCCGGTCCAGGAAACGAACGCGGTCGGAATGCACAATGTGGTACCGTTGGAATTTTCCAGAATGTAAGCCGGGCTGGTAACGTCCCAGATGGTATAACCACGGGCTTCAAAAGTGGCACGAATACCACCGGTCGGGAAGCTCGAACCATCGGGTTCACCCTGGATCAGTTGTGAGCCACTGAATTCGGCGATCGCACTGCCGTCACCGTCGGGAGACAGGAAGCTGTCGTGTTTTTCCGCAGTTGAACCGGTCAGGGGATAGAAAACGTGAGCATAGTGAGTTGCCCCTTTTTCAATCGCCCAGTCTTTGATGGCGGAAGCCACAACGTCTGCAGTGGAACAATCGAGTTTATGTCCCCCTTCGATGGTGCTGATCAGTTGTTTGTAAACCTGCTTGGGCAAGCGTTTTTTCATGGTCGCTGTGGAAAAGACGTTTGCATTAAACAGCTGACCGGTCGGCGTCTGCTGGAAGTTCATCGGAGGATGATTGGGCTGGTAACCAGTCACAGCAGCGACGGCTGCAGAGCGGGCAGAACCCAGAGTCGTTTTGACTCCGTTACTGCTGCCGGTGTAGGTGGTTTGACCATTCGAAGATTGAATTTCGGTGTTCACTGTTTTGACCTTTTCATTGGGCGATTAAAACTACTGACAAAACTGTTGGAAACTCGTGAGATCCATCAGATAACTGGCTTTTGATCCAGGACAATTACATTTCTTAAGGGGTAAAATTCTTCTGATTGTTTCGCAATCGATATCAAAACCTGGTTCGCGCCAATGGACAGATGTGCCGTGGACCCGCGCCAAATTACTCAGAACTTTGTGAAATCGAGAAGTCGTTAAGATGTAGTAACTATTACAAAGCAGAATATGTGCCAAACTTCAGGCAGAATTGGGATTTCCAGACTGCTTCTGCAGTCGCTAACGCACGGATTCGGCGCTGCTATGACAGACTGACATTCTAATCCCCTGCATCATCGGCATTTGAGTGAACGTTGACTCCTTTTTTCAACTCCCGCTGATCGCTGATTGGCGGACAGCAAATTCAAGAGATCTCCTACGACCCGACCCCGGGCGACTGTCTCCTGTTTTGGCATGCCAAGATTGCACGCATTGTTTGCCTGAAAATTCAGCACAACATTTCAGCAGTCCCGATATGGTACGGAAACAGCGTTTCGCAGGGTGGGGGCTCTGAGTGAATTCTAACGGTTTGCATCAATGGACGTCGATGCAATAAAGCAGCAGATTTCAGCATCATTTTGCAGCAGGGGCAGGCACCGGTTTCAGAATCAAATCCGCCAGCACAAGACGATGATCAGTGTCGCTGGCGACCGCGGAAAAGACCTGTACAGAATTGAGAAATTGATTGATCCACACCTGGTCAATCCGCAGGAACGGGGCTTCGTTGGTGATGGTATTCCCCCAGCCAACGCCGGCGATTGAAAAGGCATCGCGTAATCCAGGTGGCAGTTCCTGGAAGATCGGATCGCGCGGATTGACATTGAAGTCGCCGCCTGCAATCAGAGGCAGATTGGACGGCAGTTCTGAAAGACGACGACTGAGTTGACGCAGTTCATCCCGCTGAAAAATCCGCTGATCACGGTACGCGCGCCAGCACTCCGGGTTCCACAAATCCGCGCGAAACGGGGGCGGCGTCAGACGCAAGGAAACGACGATGACCTCCTGTCCCGTTTTGACTTTGACTTTGCCGATGGTGTAATTCACAGATGACGCCACTGGTTCGAGGGGCGCTCGACTCAGAATTGAAGCATCCACGCCCGCCAGCAGACCGGAGTTTTGACCCAGCATGGTTTGTCCCACTTCGCGCAGCGTTCCCGCTCCCGGCGTCTCCTGAATCAGAATCAAATCGGGCTGCCATTGTTCCAGCGCTGCGACTGCTTTGCTGCTGCCATGCGCGTTGAGTGAAATCACCCGCAGCGGAATCTGTCCCGGCTGCGCTACCTGCACGACAGCATCGGGTGGATTCCAAAGCCCCCGCCAAAGACTGAGTGGCGTATCGGCAAACACAATAAGAAACACAAACCAGAGACCGATTGACGTCAACGCCACCCGCTGCCGTTTCGTCCGCAACAGAATCAGCGCCAGACACAACCCGCCGACAAACCAGCACCAGCTTGGATACACGGTGACTGCAGCGCAGATGTCCGGTTGCACTGTGTAACAGACACTGACGCTGATTAATAGGAAGCACGTAATACAGGCGGTAACGCGGGAGACAACTCGGTCCAGTATTCTTTGAAATTTTGAAACCACTGGGAGATCAGGATCAGTCATACCGGCATCAACTTTGCTTCAGGGGCAGATCTGCTTAACGAGTTTCAGGTTCCCCGATTATAAAGCCTGTGACATCGAACTACCATACCGAGTAAACGCTCAAGTATGCCAGTAGCAGACTGCAGCTCAGATCGATTTTTGCCTGACTGGTTGGCAAACAGTTAATGGGGGTTTACCATATTCTTCACCGACTTAATTACCTGGAGAGAGGATTTAACATGAGAGAGCACAGCCGTCAGTTGATTGTATATTGCCTGGTATTAACGGGGCTCACAACTTCGTATGTCGAGGCAGACGAACCAGAAGGCGACAATCAGCCTGTGGTGACCTTTTCGACGGAGCTCAACCTGGGGCAGGATGTCGGGCAGAACTTCGGTTCGCTGTTTGAACTCCGTGACAAAAATGGCGCTGTCATCGCCGGTGCCGGCTTCATGGAAGTTTATAATACCCGCTTTCGCAGTGATCGACACACGCTGCAGTTTTACGTCAAACCGTCTCACGAGTCGCAGAAATATCAGACGGAGCGGCTGCCTCATCCGGACCTGGGTTGTGGCATCTATCTGATGGACCTGAATCAGACCATCTCGGCCTGGGGTGGTGACCGTACCGAATCGCTGCGAACCTGGAATCCCAAAGTAGGAAACTGGTCGGCTCCCCATTCGCCGGAAACGGGACCACTGCGCAGCGGCGATGGTCAGATGCGGATCGGCGATGGACTATTGACGTTCTGTTCGAGCACAGCGACTTACAATGATCGAGTCATTCTATCTCCACCCAAAGTCGGCCGCTACTACAACTTTTATTACGCGAACGGTTTCCTCTGTTTTTATTATGGTAATCGATCGGAGCAGGGGGGCTTCACCCGCGTGATGGCCTGTCCCTGGACTCCCGCGGATCAGACGCCCGTCGATTTGACCAAAGCGATCAGCATCGAATGCAAGTATGTCGGCGCGACGCCGTTTGCCTGGGGACAGTTTCAAAAGGAACTGCTGACGGTTTCAAACTATGGCGGCGTTTACGCCTTTGACGGCAAACAATGGCGCACGGTGAAAGAGGCAAGCAAGAAGTACAGCTACCAGGTTTATTCGATGTTGAACTTCCGTGATCGCCTGCTGCTGGCGCAGTATCCATCGGGGGAACTCTTCGAATATCGGGGGGGAACTGAAATCAAACAACTGCATGGCTGGCCGCCTCGACTGCCCGAAGTCTCACCCAGTGCGCGCGAAGCGCAAACACTGGCGATCTACCGGGGGGACCTGTTTGCAGGCGTCTGGCCGTGGGGCGAATTGTGGCGGTACAACGAAGATGAAAACCGCTGGCACTCGCACGGGCGGATGTTCTCTCATCCCGTCGCCCACAAGCGAACCGTGCATCCCTACGAAGAGGAAGCAAAAGCCCATAATCTGGTGCTCAATCATTGGGGGCAACGCGTCACCGGCCTGGTTCCGCTCGGCGATTCCCTGATGGTTTCCACATCGACCAAAGGCACGTATCCCTGGTTGGAGAAATACACATTCCTCACAGACGACCAACGACGTGAATACGGTACCGTACTCGATTTCAAAATGCCCGGCAATCTGGCCGCACAAATCAAATGGCAAGACAAGCCGATCCAACTGGAATTCGTGATCGAACCTCAGCGACTCGTCATCCGCCAGGACGGACAGGAACTCGGTTCGACTCCCTTTTCCACGGATGACATCAAACGTCTGCAGGATGCCACCCTCACCTGGGGCAACGGCATCTTCGGCAAGCTGAACGGAACACTGCAAAACTCAACGCGAAAATAAAAGGTTCCAGGAACCGATAATTGAGACTCGTTGTGAGTTACAGGAAATCAAACAGACTTTGGAGTGTGATCATTACTACGTCAATCTGCACTGCGGTGATATTTTGAATAGCCAGCCAGACCCTCTGGAATCGAAACCGGCTATCGGACATGATCGGCTGGCGGTCGTCGTACTGGCGGGGAGTGCCTGCTTGATGGCTACCGGGCCGATCCTGGCATCGGTTGCGATGCGTCAAGCGGGGATGGGGCCTTTTGGAACAGCGTTCTGGCGATTTGCAATCGCGGCTCCTTTGTTGATTGTATTGGCAGTAGCAGGACGCCGCCGCAGTCAGGAGCAGACGCCGTTTGTCTGGCCGAAGACTTTTGCGAGGTGGTTGTATATCGGAGGACCGGGAGCGGCGCTGGCACTGGTCATGGGCGCCTGGTTCACAGCCATGCTCTATACCACGGCGGCGGCAGCCACAATTATGACCAACATGCAGGCACCCATGGTAGGACTCGCTGCATGGGTCCTGTTCGGTCAGCGGCCGCGCTGGCTGTTCTTTGCGGGAACCTGCATCGCGATTGTCGGCGTCGTCGGATTGCTGATTGCCGAACCAGGGCCCATTACGATGGTGGGAGGCAATGTCACAGGTGACCTGATCGCGCTGATCGGCGCGGTTGCCTACGCAGCGTACCTGTTGCAGATCGCCCGATTGAGTCGCAGTTACAAACCAGCTGAGGTCATCGCCATGGCTGCGAGCGTGGCGGCGGTTTTGTTATTGCCACTCCCCGCATTGTTGGGAGAACCCTATCTACCCGGCAACGCGACCGGCTGGTGGTCGTTGGTCGGTATGTCTCTCGTGGCACAGGTTTTCGGCCACTCGGCACTGGGGTGGGCGGTCGCGCGGGTCTCCTCAGCAGCCTCGGCATCCGTATTGTTAGTACAGCCGGTCGCGACCGCCATTCTGGGTTGGCTGGTTCTGCATGAATTGCTTGACGCCTGGCAGATCGGCGCGATTGGCGTCATCCTGGTCGGTGTGTTTCTGGCCAAACGTGGTGCGCCGGCAACGCAGCCAGATGAAAATACTCCAGACAGACCAATCAGCAGTTGACGTGAAAAAGAGAAGGCTGCCATACTGGTAGATGCCGAGTCTTTTTTCAGTGACGAATAATCCATCTAAATCCATAGGAGAACGCCATGCGCTATTTCACTCCCTGTTGTTTCAGTCTGAGTCTGTTTCTGGTTGCCTGCGCGAATGAGAGTTCCCCGCCGCCTGTGCCCGGTGAAACGCAGGTGACGGGCGACGATGTGAAACAGAAAGTCGGCGAGGCAATGGACTCTGCCAAGGAGTTCACAAAGCAGAAACGCGATGAATATGCCAAACAGATCGACCAGCAACTGAAAGACCTGGATGGGAAAATTGCCGAGCTGGAGACAAAGGGCGCGAAACTCAAAGACGACGCCAAAGTAAAATGGAATGAGCAGCTGGAAGACCTGAAATCGAAGCGCGGCAAGGTGTCAGAAAAAGTCAAAGAATTCAACGAGTCCTCCGCCGACGCCTGGGAAGGCCTGAAGAAAGACCTGGATATCGCCTGGGGAAATCTGAAGGAAGCCTACGACAAAACCGCGGAAGAAGTGAAGGAGTAAGTTTGGTGAAGGCACCATATTGAGCGGATAGAATCAATTTGATGCATGTCTTCAATATCAGGGGAAATTCAAAAGAGTACTTCCTGATAGAACATGAAATCGTTTGGCCTCAGTTTTCCTGAGTCGATGACTTTTATAATTTATCGTTCAAGAATTCTTCAAGTGTCGCATCTGCCCCGGCCAGCTTGTAACTGATTAGATCAAGTAATTCAAACCGTGGTCTAACTTGTGGTAGTAGCCATTGCTTTCTACCAAGTGCATCGACCAGCTCTATATTTACTTCTTCGCGAAGCTCGTATTCTTCTGGTCCTACGTAATAAGGATACTTATATCGGTAAATAGCTATAAACCTGTCGCCGACAATTTCTGTGATAAAAACAGGGCTGATTATTTCATTAGAACGATCCCCCGGATCCTCGATTACATGCCACTCAAGCTTACCGGAGCGAGTGTCATCGATAAGTTTGTCGACAAACTTGAGCCATTTTTCGTAATCGTCTATGTGTTCGTAGACCATTGGTCCTCACCTTGAAAAACCTTGGTTGATTCAATTGTTGCATTAATGTTTGAGACGAGTTTCCGGCAGTTATCAAGCTGATATTGATCTTTATTACTCAGGAATGTGTTTATTGAATCGCGATTTTCTTTGATTCTCTTTTTTAAGATATTGTCAGTATGCTTGTAGAGTCGTTCCAGTAATACATCACAATGTTCAATCGATGCCTGTAGCTCTTCCACTCGTTTATTTAGAACAGAATTTTCGATGTTTCGAATTTGGGCTCTGAGCTTTCTGATCAGGGGAGGCAACATTATATGCCTCACATAATAATTTTTTACGTCGTTGACACCCCAGAACACAAATATTGTTATCACAAGTGAGAGTACTGAGGCAACACTTCCCAGTTCATTAAGGCCCATCTAACGCCTCCATTGTAACCTCTCCCGAGGAACTCCTGGTAAGGAATCTGAAGTTAACCAACTTTATTTTTGGAGAGGAGAATCCTCTACCGTGAGTTTCTTTTTGGTCTGATGTAATTGTAGTGTACTGTCGAGGCTGGTGTGTGTACAAGTGTTTTGGCTGGGGTAGTTCAAAACATCAGATTTAAATAATGCTTGATGGTAATAAGAGAATCGTATTAATGACGGGATTGTTGCCAATCCACTACTCATCAAAGTGCGATTTCTTCCGCAGCAGGTGATGATAATGCTGGGCGAACCGGTGGGATTCGTCGCGGACGTATTGCAGGAGTCTTAAGCCGTACGAGTGGCGGCTTAAGCGGCGGGGTTCGGTTTCGCCGGGGACGTAAACTTCTTCTTCGCGTTTGGCCAGGGAGATCGTGAAGGGGGGCTCGACGCCCAGTTCGCGCATTGCCGTCATCGCGGCATTGAGCTGACCTTTACCGCCGTCGATCAGCAGGATGTCGGGGAATGTTTCTCCCTCCTGGTGCAGTCGCCGAATCCGCCGACTGACGACTTCGCGGATCGAGGCAAAATCATCGATGCCTTTGACCGTGCGGATTTTGAATCGCTTGTAACCATGCTTGAACGGGAGGCCGTCGATGAACTGCACCAGGCTGGCGACGGTTTCGCCCCCCTGCAGATGTGCGATATCAACCCCTTCGATGCGGCGGGGCAACTCGGGCAGCCCGAAAACTTTCTTCAGCCCCTGCATGCCCTTTTTCGGATCGATGTAAAAGACTTCGGGTTGTGCGTGGTCTTCCAGGTTGCCGCGAAGTTTGATGCTTTCGAGCAGTTGAATTTCATCCCGCAGTCGGGCTGCCTTTTCGTAGAGTTTGGCTTCCGAGGCGGCCAGCATCTCTTTTCTCATCTCGTTGAGCAGCCGGTCTTTTTTGCCGTCGAGAAACAGTTTGAGTTTGTTGATGTCTTTTCGGTAGTCTTCTTTACTGATCCGCAAGTTGCAGGGAGCCGTGCACTGGTTGATGCTGTGTAATAGACAGGGTCGGAACCAGCGCCACTTTTCGTCCCCCTCTTCGATGTCCAGCGAACAGTTGCGGAAGCGGAAGATCTTCTGCAGCACGGTAATCGTGCCCCGCAGCTGTTTGGCATTCGTGAAGGGGCCGTACAGTTTGGTCCCTTTGCTCTGTGGTTTGCGGGTGAATTCGACGCGGGGGAAATCTTCGCGCGTCGTGATTTCCAGGTAAGGAAAGGTCTTGTCGTCTTTGAGTTCGGAGTTGAACCGCGGGCGGATGTCCTTAATGAGGCGTGCTTCGAGGAGCAGGGCGTCGACTTCGGTTTCCGTTTCCAGGTAATCGATGTCGGCGATTTCGGTGACCAGTTCCGCGGTACGACGCTCGACGGCTGCAGCCTGGTTGAAATAACTGGACGCGCGACTTTTCAGATTGACGGCTTTCCCCACGTAGATCACACGGGCCTGCGCGTCTTTCATCAGATAGACGCCGGGCGTGGTGGGAAACTGGCGGACTTTTTCCTGTGGTGTCTGCGCAGTCTCTTCCGGCGCGGGAGCAGTTGGCTCCGCTTCGGGTGGTTCACTGTCGGGAAGATTGTCCGTATCAGACACGGAATCCAATTCCTGTCGGCGTTTAGAGCCGGGTTAAGTGCTGGTTAAACATGCAGGGATTTTTTTATTATAGAAGGGGAGACCCGGTTTCAGAAGAGGCTATTTTCTTCGATCATCTGTTTGACGACTTCGCGGCGGTCGCCGGTCGCTTCCATGATCTCCAACTGCCGCTTGGCGCCGGATTTATGTACCAGATCACAGATGCGGTCTAATTCGTCCGTACACTCCAGACGTTCCGACATCGGCGAAACCAGGTTCAACAACTGCTTCGTCGTATCAATTACGGAAAACAGTTTGTAATTCTCGCTGTTGACCAGGCTGGCATCGATGCCATAACGGGTTGCCCGCCATTTGTTCTGCTGCACCATCATCGGATGATGCTGTAACTGGTAGGCACCTTCGTCAATTTCATCGGAAATGCATTTCACCATGCACTGCACGAACGCGGTGAGGGAGAGGACCTGCTCCAGGTTGGCCGGCATATCACAGACACGAATTTCCACAGTGCCGAAATTATGATGCGGGCGGATGTCCCACCAGATTTCCCGGATCGTATTAATGAAGCCGGTGCTGATCAGGTGATTAATGAGCCACGTATATTCGCTCCAGTTACGCATCGTGGGGGGCAGACCGGCGGTCGGCAGGCCTTCCATGATTTTCGAGCGGTTCGAATGCAGACCCGTATTGCGACCTTCCCAGAAGGGGGAGTTCGAAGAGAGCGAGAGCAGCAGCGGCAGATACCGCAGCATGCGGTCGCACACCATGACAGCTTTGTCGCCGGAATCAACGCCCACGTGGATGTGCAGGCCGAACGTAACCAGGCGGCGGGCGACGTCCTGCATCAGGTCGACGAGTTCGTAGTAGCGATCATTCACCGTGATTTTCTGATCCCGCCAGGAAGAGAACGGATGCGTGGCGGCCCAGAACAGTTTCAGCCCCAGATTGTCGGCGGTGGCGGTGACGTCTTTGAGCTTGCCGGTCAGATCCTGGCGTACATCTCCCACCGTGCGACAGACGTCGGTATTGATTTCCAGGTAACTCTGCATCAGTTCCGGCTTGACATATTTCGCGGTCTCTGCCGGCAGTCCCGCCAGCAGTTCGGTAATCGAGTTCGAGAGCGCATAGGTCTCTGCATCGACGAGTTGCAATTCCAGTTCTACACCCAGAGTCGGGTAATCGTTTCTGGCAAAGGAGATGGTTCCCATCGGTTTAATTCCCTTTTTGGATGAGCCTGGGGTTCAATGAAAGGAGCAGTGCGGTCTGCAGCATGATGCGACTGCCCATGATCAGCGCCCGTTCGTCGATATCGAAATACGGGGAATGCAAAAATACCGCTTTCACATCTGGGCGGGCACAGCCCAGCCGCAGCATTGAGCCGGGGAGCTGCTGCAGGTAAATCGAAAAGTCTTCCCCACCCATGCTGGGCAGGTCAATCAGGCCGACCTGCTGCACGCCCAGCACATCTTTCGATGCCTGTTCCAGGGCGGCTGAAATGTTATAGTCGTTAACGACAGCGGGCAGGGGAGATTGAAACCGGACCTCAATACGGGTTCCGGTGCTGCGGGCAATGCCGGCTCCGATGTCTTCTATCCGCTGATGCAGTACATCGCGGGCCTTGTCGTTCGTGGAACGCAGCGAGCCTTTCAGATGGGCAATTTCAGGGATTACGTTGGGAGCCAGTCCAGAGGCGATCTGTCCGATGGTAAAGACAGCAGGGGTCCGGGAATCAATCGAGCGAGGCAGGTTCTGATACAGGCTGGAGATCAACTGGGCGGCCGTCGTAATCGGATCATTTCCATGATGAGGTCGCGCGGCGTGCGCACCCATGCCATGAATTTCAAAGTGCACTTCATCGCAGAAGGCCGTCATCACACCATAGCGGATGTTCGCAGTACCTGCGGGGATTTCCGGATCCATATGCAGTCCGATCATCGCACTCACGTCATCGATGGCGCCCTGTTCCACCATCCAGCGGGCTCCCAGGCAGATTTCTTCTGCGGGTTGAAAAATGAATCGCAGTCGAAGTCCCTGGCCGGGCCACTCTTTCTCAAACAGCTCGGAACAGCGGCTGAGGCTCAGCGCTGCGCCCAGGGCAATCGAAGTATGGGCATCGTGCCCACACAGATGGCCGACACCCGGATTATGCGAGCAGTATTCGACTTCTTTCAGATCGGTGATACGCAGAGCGTCAATATCTGCGCGGATGCCAATCAGCGGGGCATCGGGGGAAGGGGTTCCGATTGTCATGTCGGCAATTACGCCCACGCCGTTTTTCATCAATTTTGGCGCGAGGCCAATTGATTCGAGTGTGTTGCAGATCAGCTGGGAGGTCTGTTTTTCCTCGCCGCTGATCTCAGGGTTTTTATGCAGTGTGCGACGAATATCGATGATCGTCGGCTCAAGTTCGCTGAGTTCCTGTTCCAGTTGTTTAGCCAGCGCCTGATAGAAGGCTCTGATGTCGGTCTGATCGAGCGAGAAAGATGCCACTGAGTACTCCGGGGTCTGCCCTGATGAATCCAGACCGTCTGCGCGACAGCCATAAAAATCAGAGACTGATATAAAAAACTCTTTATTTATAATTCTTATTTTAATGAAGTTAAGGTTATCATAAAGGTATAAGCGGTAAACAATGGAGTTCAGGAAAAAATAATTGAACAGCATCCCGGATCATCCCCACCGAATTCACAAAGCAGATTGAGAACAGGAACCGACCCCATGCAGGAACCCAATCAGGAACGTCGAAATCTATTAAAAGGTGCTGTCGCGACTTCACTGGCATCGCTGGCGGGTAGTTTATCCCAGGGTGAGGCCTCCGCCAAGAAAGCAGATCCCGATTTAATCAAGCGTGAGAATCTGAAAGAGGGATCCAGCGACTGGCAGTTGACTCGCATCCAGTTGGATAAACGCGATGGCTTTCGCTCTCCTAAAATTGAAGGCTACTGTTCCCGACAAAGTGTCGCAGCGGGCGAAACAATCGACATCATGGTCTCTACACGCCCCGCACAGGAATTCACGATTGAAGTCTTTCGCACCGGCTATTACGACGGTCGCGGTGCGCGGCTGATGAAAACACTGGGACCATTCCAGGGCAAACCGCAGCCTGTACCTCAACCGGGGCACAAGAATCTGCATGAATGCCACTGGGATGCCGCGGTGACGTTGACGATTCCCGATGACTGGCCCAGTGGTGTCTACCTGGGTCGACTCTCGACGTTGAAAGATAAGACCGGCTACGGTTACTGGCAGAGCTATGTCGTGTTCATCGTGAAAGATGATCGCCCCGCGGATATCCTGTTCCAATGTTCGGATAATACCTGGCAGGCTTACAACAGGTGGCCCAATAACTATTCGGTCTACACCGATCCCAAGGGAACCCAGGGGCCGTGGGCCGACGTCAGCTTTGATCGACCTTATGCCAAGTATGCGCAAATTTATGAAAACCCGCAGTCCGTCGGTTCGGGAGAATGGCTCTGCTTTGAATTTCCGTTTGCTTACTGGCTCGAAAAACATGGCTACGATGTGACCTACTGTTCCAACAGTGACATGGTGACTCCCGAGCATGGCCTGAAATGTAAATCGTTTCTCTCGGTCGGTCACGATGAATACTGGGATATCAGGCAGTATGAATCAGCCGTGAAAATGCGCGACGCGGGTGTGAACCTGCTCTTCTTCTCAGGGAACTCAGTCTGCTGGGTGACTCCCATGACGGCCAGTTCGGACGGACGCCCGAATCGCATCATGTTTCGCGGCGGACCGTATGGCGGAAAATATAAATACGCGGAAGACCGTGAGCGGGATAACGGGCCGTTTCCTCACCGGGGGCCTGATGAAGGTTATCTGATGGGGGCACGAAACGTCGATCCTGTAAACGGTGGTGGTGACTGGGTTTGTGAACTGCCAGAGCACTGGATCTTTGAAAACACCGGCATGAAAAAAGGGGACGCGATTCCCGGTCTGATCGGCTGGGAATATCACGGCGACCCACCAGCCGACATCCCCGGTCTGGAAGTCGTCGCGAAAGGGACCGCGCTGCAGGGAGGCGTCAATCCGCAGCAGTGGACGGCTACCATTTATCCCGGACCAAAAAATAACTTTGTGTTCAATGCCTCCACGATCTTCTGGTGTCAGGATCTCTCCAGTCCGCCGGGACATATGCTGCCGTGGTCTCACTGGTCCCGACCACATGGACCCGATGAACGCGTTCAGCAGATCACACACAACATCATGCGTCGCGCTACTTCCTGAACAGGCGACACATGGAAACCCGGAAACACCGCCTCCTGAATCAGGAGGCGGTGTCGTTTTCAGGGAATAGAGTTTCCATACGCAATCCAGCCGGTTCTCCTTCCGATCTTCAACGGAAACACATCAAAACTTCGCAATTGGTGGAAAAAATCTGAAATTATATTCTACAGATTTCCTGGGTGAGCCTCTCAGGAGAGATAGCCGCTGATCTGATTTCACCGAATTACAGTTGCATTATTTCAGTGGAATTAAAAATCACACGCTGATTGCTGCGCTCGTCCGCTGAAAATATTTTTCAACAAAATCTGCTTGCCCACTGCAGTTATTTATATCGACTTCATCAAAGCTTCGAATCCGGCGGGTATAAAGTGTTTTGTTTTCTGACGGACTCTTTCCAGCTCGCGATATGCTTGTGTTAAACAGACGATGCCGGCGCATTGTCATGTAACAGAGCGAGTACCTGCCCCGATTTTTTCAGGTGAATGTCCTGAGGTAAGACTGCGATTGATTATCCCTCCCTTTTACTTATGAGGATCTCAGATGTTGTTCACAAACATCCCCCACCGGAGACGTTCCGGATTTACTCTGATTGAACTGCTGGTCGTGATCGCGATTATCGCAATTCTGATTGCCCTGTTACTGCCCGCCGTCCAGCAGGCGCGTGAAGCAGCTCGCCGTTCCACCTGCAAAAACAATCTCAAGCAGTTGGCCATCGGCCTGCATAACTACCATGACACGCATGGACTGCTCCCCTTTGGCTGGGATCAGCGGGGCGCAGCCTGGAGTGCCATGATTCTGCCGGCGATCGAGCAGGGGAATCTCTACGATACGCTGATCTTCCACGAATCGGGAGACGGCAACTGGGACTCTGGCTCTGCCAATACTGATGCTGCGAGTACTTTTTTGCCTGTGTTCAACTGCCCCAGTGCGCCGCTGCAAAAACATTACAATTTCAATAATATTCCCCAGCGTGCGCCCGGAACCTATCTGGGTAACTCTGGTTCAGAGTCCAGTTCTGACGACGCGTCGACTAAAATTTCCGGTACGAAATCACTGGAAGAAGTGATTCAGGATGGGATTTTCTATGCCTGCAGCAGTGTGAGTTTTCGTGATATCAAGGACGGCACATCGAATACATTTCTCCTGGGAGAAACACAGACCGACCTCGATTTCGGTAAAGACGGACAATCAATGGATCACTGGAATATTGGTTCTCCGCAGACCGACCCCTGTGGCTGTAATAACGGTACGGGCGGCAGTGAATTCTCTGAGTTCGTTGGTACCACTTATCCTCGAATGAATGCCCGGCGGACTGACCCTTCCGTCAGTGGCCATCTCATGGAACTCTCATTTGGCAGCTGGCATTCAGCGGGAGGCCATATGGCGTACGCAGATGGCTCGGTACATTTTGTCTCAGAGAACATTGATCAAACCGTCTACAAAGCATTGTCTACCCGCTACGGTCGAGAAGTGACCTCGAATTAATGGTCTGCATCAAGCATCTGAAAGCTGTGACCTTTGCTGACAGATCGCAGGTACGGCCGCCAGAATCTATGATTGTTGAATGCGTATAAGGTGTTGTTATGAAAATGCTTACGTTTGTGTGTCGTCAATCGCTTTCCTTATGTTTTCTCTCCACTCTTTTGTTGTCCGCAGGTTGTGGCGGCTCGATTAACGCTGATTACAGCCAACTCGATCTGGTTGAGGTTTCCGGCACGGTGACGCTTGATGGTCAGCCTCTTTCCGGCGCGACAGTTGCTTTTGAAGCACCTGATAGAACATTCTCTTCGGGAGTGACCGATGCCAGTGGTCACTATACGTTGATGTTCAATACCGAAAAATCAGGTTGCCTGACCGGACAGAAGACCGTGCGTATTAAATTTGTCACCGATTCCGAAACGCCGGAAGGGGAAACTGAAACGGAAGGCGCAGAGAAATCACCGGCAGCTTCCGGACAGAAAGTTCCGGAGCAGTACAATCAGAAATCAACACTGACAGCCACCGTCGACGCGGATCACACCAGCTTCAACTTTGACTTGAAAAGCAAGCCTTAAGCGATTGGGGGGAGTGGTCGTCTATTGATCCAGCTTTTCGATGCGTCTTGAGTGGCGACCCCCTTCAAAGGGGGTGCTGAGCCAGATGTCAATGATCTCGTAGACATCGTGCAGCGAAACCATGCGTTCCCCCAGTGAGATCATGTTGGCGTTGTTGTGCATGCTGGCCAGACGCGCCGATTTCTCGTTCCAGCAGACCGCACAGCGTACGCCTTTGATGCGATTCGCGGCGATCGCTTCTCCATTACCGGATCCGCCCAGAACAATGCCTCGCTCGAACTTTCCTTCCGCAACTGCCCGGGCCGCCGGCATGATAAAGTCGGGATAGTCGACTGATTCTGTCGAATCGGTGCCCATATCTTCGACCTGGTATCCCGCTTTCGTCAGATACTCAATGATCCGGCGTTTGTACCGGTAGCCGGCATGATCGGAGGCGATAACAATACTTTTAACGGGCGTTTCTGATGAAGATGGAGATGTCATTCGTTCGAGATTCTAGAGTTGGTAATCCTGATTGTGGCATTCTGACAGCAGACGCAACGGGCGAAGCAGAAAAGTCCTGGCACGCCCGCTGTGTCAATTCTGACTGAAAGATTGCGGGAATCGAAAATGGGTTATAGTGGTAGTGAAATGGCTATTTGCCAATCCGGTAAAGCTGTGTTTTGGTTCGAATCAACAGCGTATCCCCGGCGACAGCATACGAAGCCAGTGTCGGCTCTTTCAAATGATTACGGCTGATTTCTTTGTAGTCTTTGCCAGCGGCAATCACTGTGGTCTCACCTTCTTCGCTCTGGAAATAGATTTTGCCATTAGCATGCAGTGGTGAGGCAGAGAAGTTACCACCCACGCGTTCTTTCCAGTTCAACGCACCGGTTTTCGCATCAAAGCACTGGGCGATCCCTTTGTCGCTGATAGTAAACAGTTCGTCTCCCACAACCAGCAGAGACGGCGTATGGGGGATTTGGGTTTTGTTTGACCAGGCCAGATGGGTCTCGGTGACATCACCCGTGCCATCAGGGCGAATCGCCAGCAGGGTCGGACGGTCATAGCTGGTCGTTACAAATATCAGGCCATGACTGTAAACGGGTCGGGGGATCACGGAATAGCCGTCATAATTCAAATGCCAGATCTCTTTCCCGTCTTTAGGGGAATGTCCGGAAATCACATCAGTGCCCGGAGCGACGATCTGTTTTTCGCCGTTTACGGTAATCAGCAATGGTGTGCCAAAGGAAAACTTCTTGCGGCCTTCTACATTACGATCCACTTTCCAGGCGATCTTGCCGGTATTGCGGTCGAGGGCAACGATGAAATTGGCCCCTTTGCCATCGCAGATGATGACCAGCTTGTCATCAACGATAATCGGCGAACCACCATTTCCGTGCTGCATTTCGTATTCGAGTTCGTTGGTTTTCCAGATGACCTCGCCGTCCAGTGTCAGGCAGGCCGTACCATGTGTGCCGAAATGCACGTAGATCACTTTACCATCCGAAATCGGAGTCGGGCTGGCGTGGCTGTTCTTTTTGTGGATCCGCTGTGCGGTCTCTTTGGTTTCCTGAAAGAGTTCTTTGTTCCAGAGTATCTTGCCTGTTTCCAGGTTCAGGCAGACCAGTCTCAGTGACTGCTCGGGATCGGTTTCTCCTTTTTTCGGGACGGCAGTGGTCACATAGACTTTCTCGCCGACCACGATCGGCGAAGACCAGCCAACGCCGGGGATCGCGGTATTCCATAATACATGTTCGGTCGGGCTCCATTGCACGGGCAATGCTTTTTCGCCGGAATGTCCCTGGCCGGTCGGGCCACGAAACTCGAACCACTCCTCCGCACTCACTGTTTGAGGCGACAGGGAAGTAACAACAGACAGCACGCAGAGGTAGATTAAAGTAGAAGCTCTCACGTCAGCAGGCCCTCCTGAATGAGGTAGTGGATCTGTACTAGTGTGCAACGGCGCTTTGATTGATCGGTTAATTTTGTCACAATATACAGAGTCTGACAAGTTATGCGGGCTCTCTCAATAGCCTGTATCATAAGATATTTACTGCCGGAAAAAGATTTAACCGGGAATTCAAATTTTTCGTAACGTAGTTCATTGACTCTCTGGGAGGGACGGCTATGATTAACGAACCTGATTCACTTCTGGTGTGCGTAAATCGTTCGCCCATTGGATTTAGATCATGATCTTTGACAAAATGGTTGGTGGCCCCAAATTTTAAGAGTGGAAGCCGATATGTTCTGGAAGTGATTCTTTCGAGAATTGTGGAAGGGATGTATTCAGGTAACTAAATTTATTGAGCCAATCTGTAGCGC
>NZ_JBLXFK010000026.1:0-41654 GCF_048262075.1 Gimesia sp. | reverse complement strand
GTTATGAAAAGTTTGCATCGAGTTGTTTGTGTTTCCAAGTTGATAAAGGGATGTAAAGCAAGCTGAATACCAAAGGGACCAAACCGTAAATCTTTTTTTACAAACTGTTCAGAATCAGAATCGTAAGTGCTTGTCGTAAAGGGAGATAGAAATATCAGACCAGTTAGAATATTTTCGGCACCACTCTGAAACGGGGCACAACCACTTGAGGTAAAAAAGCAACACGCCTGGGACCTGAAACCGCAGACTATACGTAACCTGTTTCATGATATTCAGTTAAGTCAAAGATGCAGTAAGTCAACACGGGGCGAATCGGCAACATGGTTGGAGCGAGTCTTGAAAAACCGGTTGAAAATATGAATTGGATACCATGGATCCGAAAAACGCTCTTCACCTGTAAGACGTTTCCTGCTATGAAACGCACCCGAAAATCGTAGGGGGTATTGTTCATATTTACTGGGAAGGGAATCCCAATGCGTCAACAATTACACCTTGCTGTCTGTAGTTCTCTAATGTGCGTCATGACCTGGACTGGCTGCCAGATGGGAACTGACGCGCCGATCACAAGTAAACTCGCATTTCGAGGCGTACCCAAACAGAGTGAGCCTCCTGTTGAATCGGAAGAAGAAATCGAAATCCGACGCTCTGAAGAAACCGCACAGGAGTAAACCGGCAAACTGGAAAGATAAATCGTTCTGCGACGGAGTATTTCCCTGCAAGTTTTATAGAACCGGGAAAAACAGGAATTCTGACTTTAGATTCAGCCGATGACGATAAAGGACGAAATCCAGTTCAGCCACAGATTAGACTGTGTCCAGTTTTACTGTAGTGTTTCCAGGGCTGTTGGGCCTGAGTAGATTAGATTGAGAGACGCGATCGTTAAATGTGATGCTCTCTAGAGAGCTGTTTCAGATTTCGGTCATCAACACAGCAAAGAGTATTTGACTTGGACAAGGATGGAATAAGTCAACCAATGAACGGGCTAAGATTAACCAGGGTATTATGCATCTTAATGCTCATATTCTGTACACAGTCGGGATGTCAGGGTCTGGGAAACAAATGGTTCCAGATGGACAGTAACAGCCGCTCACCTTTTTTCGGGCTGGAATTTTATACGAAAAAAGACAGACAGGCGACTCCGGTGCAAAATGTCTCTCAACAGCAACCGGTAGAACTTGAACCGGCCATTCTGCAAACCAAAGCGGAAGAACCATCCCGCTTTTCACGACTTCCCAAGTGGCTGAATCCGATGTCAAAAAAATCGGCAACGGGAGAACGAATTCCCCTGCCTCGTACGGATCTGGCTGAAACAGAAGTCATTCTGGAAGAAGCTCCCGAAGATAAAACATCGGGTGAACTCGGTTCTTCACTGGAAAATTTCTAACCGGGATCCTGCTTAACGCCAGGTTGGTTTAGTTCGACTTCTGCTTCCGGCGGGCTTCCGCTTTCTGTTTTGCTTCCGCAATATAAGTTTCCGGATCTTCATCGAAAGCCTGTTTACAGCCGCTGCAGCAGACGTAATACGTTTTTCCCTGATGGCTGACCTGAATCGTGCCCGCACCTCCAGTCACAATACACTCAGGGCCACCACTCCCGGGATCGGCAAGTCGTGTCCCTTCTCGGGTATATCCTACTTCTGCCAGCCTGTAATAAAATGATTGCCCTTTATTACGCTGTTCAAACAGCACCAGGGTCCGTTTCTCATTCAGGCGGCGAATTGAGATCCGATAGATATCACCTTCCGGATCAGGGGCTGATTCCAAAACGAGCGTATCCTTATTTAATGTCCCCACATAATCGCGGTTTGTTCCATCCGGAAGAACGGTAGCAAGCTGATAATGCTTCTGCCCTGGATCATAACTGAGTGTTGCCGATTTCAGGAATTTCCCATCGGTGATCTCATAGGCAATGCTGGCGGTCCCGGGTTTGAATTTCCAGATCCACTCTGCATTTTCGGACCAGGCCCCTTTACGCGAGTTGCGTTTGATCATCCCGACGCCACGCCAGCCACCAATCAGGGAATTGAATTCCGCTAATGCCTGCTTGACCGCCTGGGGATCTTTTTTCGCATCGGGAGCCGTATTACTGGCTGGTTCGCCCTGCGCGCCAGTCACACACAGCAATAGCAGGAAAACACATAGAATACCGACAGCAGCAGGTGTTGAAATTCGCATGAACAGGTTTCCAGACGGGACAGATCAAATTCATTTCGCTGAGAGAATAAACACACCGGGAGTGCGAACCGGTCGCAGCAATCGGTAAATTCTTATCGTATCACAGGAAAAGGCTCATGCAACAGGCATTCAGATCGGAGGCCGAATTCCGCTCATCGCTGATCACAGCACGAATTGAACCACTGCTATTCCCGCGTCAGTTGTTTGAATTTTTCATTGAGATCTAACGTCATCGGCCCCGGTTTGCCGGTCCCGATCTGGCGACCATCCAGTTCTACCACAGGGATCACTTCCGCAGCTGACCCAGTCAGGAAGCATTCGTCAGCTACGAAAATATCGTGTCGGGTAAATGGCGACTGATCGACGGTGATTCCTGACTTCTCAGCCAGGCTGATCACCGCATTACGAGTGATGCCTTCCAGAATCCCTGCATCCACGGACGGGGTTTTCAACACACCATTTTTCACAATAAAAATATTGTCGCCCGTGCATTCCGCGACTTCGCCCTTATGATTTAACATCAATGCCTCAATGCAGCCGGCATCGGTGCCTTCAATCTTCGCGAGAATATTGTTCAGATAATTGAGCGACTTCACCCGGGAAGACAATGCCGCTGGATGATTGCGAATTGTAGCAGCCGTGATGATTTTCAGGCCATCGATATACAACTGCGGATCGTAGAGGGAGATATTGTCCGCAATGATGATGACCTGCGGATTGCTGGTCCGGCGGATATCCAGTCCCAGAGAGCCGGCTCCACGTGTGATCACCAGTCGGATGTAGCCATTCTCAATCTTGTTGGCAGCCACAGTTTCGTTGATGGCCGAAACCATTTCCTCCTTCGCCAGAGGAATCTCCAGGCGAATCGCCAGGGCGCTTTCATAGAGGCGGTCAATGTGCTCCTGCATGAGAAACACTTTTTTATTGTAGACGCGAATGCCTTCGAAGACGCCGTCACCATACAGCAGACCATGATCGAATACACTGATTTTTGCTTCTTCCTTAGGAAGCAGTTTTCCGTCAATATAAACTTGGAGCGACATTGGAATCTGGTACCATTCTCAAAATAGGCCGAGGCACGGCTGGCTGGTTTTGGCGGAAGATTAATCCGACGTTGAATTCGGTGAAATCCATTTCAGTCAGAAGCATCACGAGCAACGGCATACGCCATTGACACAACGCAGGCGACAGTGGTTCAAACCAGCAGCGGTACGCTGATCGTTTGTCACTAAGCGGGAACGGAAGCGGCGTGGGATTTCCCCAGAACCTCAATCTGACCTTCCAGTAAACGAACCGTTCGATGCGCCTTGGCGGCAATCGAATTGTCGTGCGTCACCATGATGATAGTCAGCTGTTCCTGCTCATTCAAGTTGGTCAGCAGGTCCATAATCTCTTTCCCGGTACTACTATCCAGATTTCCGGTAGGTTCGTCAGCTAGCAGGATCTGAGGCTTGGCAATTAGGGCCCGGGCAATGGCGGCCCGTTGCATTTCTCCACCTGACATTTCTGACGGACGGTGCTTGATTCGATGTGACAGGCCTACTTTTTCGATAATCTCCAAAGCGTCCTGCCGAAATTGCTTTTTCTGCTTCCAGTATTCCCATGTCGAGTATCGAATCATCAGCGGAGAAAGTACGTTTTCCAGCAGATTCAATTCGGGCAGCAGATGGTAGAACTGGAAAATAAAGCCGAATACCCGGTTGCGAATCTGATCTCGCGCATGGTCGGGCAGATCATCGATCCGCTGGCCTTCCAGATGAATTTCTCCAATATCGGGCGAATCCAGTAGCCCAAACAGATGCATCAACGTACTTTTCCCGGACCCGGACTGCCCCACAATCGACAGAAACTCAGCTTTCTGAACTTCCATATCAATGCCCCGCAGAACGGGGACTTTGTGCTTATCTTTTCGATAAGCCTTCTCGATGGCAACCGCCGCTAACTGTGGATGAGGCATGGATAGGGTCTCAGTCATGAATTCATACTCAACATAAACGGGAAAACAACTGTGGCTGATACTTTTCCGTATTTCAAAAACGGTTCTGGATCAGAGAACCTTACTCGTAACGCAGTGACTCCACCGGATGGAACCGTGCAGCTTTTCTTGCTGGTAAAATACTGGCAAGGACGGCGATCACCATCGCACCGAGGGCAACCCAGAAGACCATCATCGGATTCACATGCGTCGAAATTTCGGGGAAGTAATAAATACGCTGGTCGAACACCTTCCGCCCGGTGATCCAGGTAATCGCTTTTTCGATTTCATTGATATATCGCACAAACAGCAGACCGACAATCACACCGACACCGCTGCCCACCAGCCCCAGGGCCAGTCCGTAAGACAGAAAGATGGACATGATGCCGTTTGAGCTGGCACCCAATGCTTTGAGAACGCCAATGTCGCGTGTTTTTTCGATTGTGATCATGAAGAAAATCGCCAGGATTCCAAAACCGGCAACCGCAATAATCAGAAACAACAGCACATTCAGGATTGCAGACTCCACCTCGACGGCGGCCAGCAGAGGCCCCTGCTTGTCTTCCCAGGTCCGCACGCGAAACTTAGTTGCGGGCAAGGCTTTTTCCAACTTACTGACGACCATGGCGGCGTCTTCCGGATGCTTCAGCTTAATCTGAATCGACGTGATCGATTTCTCCCCGCTTTCAGGGTCGCTGATCATGCCACGCATTTCCTGCAGGTATTCGAGATTACAGAATACCAGGCTGCTGTCATGCTCGCTCATGTTACTCTTAAACAGATCAACGACCGTGGCATTAAAGTGTGACGGTTCTGGTGGCTGCCCGGCGGTCACCGTACTGATTTTGACATCATCACCCGGCTTGACAATCTGGAACATTTCCGTCTTGCCGGTTTCCGGATCTTCATAAGGAAAACTCACCAGCCCATACCCGATATAGACACGCCCCTTCAGTGGGCTGCTGGGATCCTGTTGGACCTTTTCCTCGAAAGTGGATACTTTCAGGTCTCCGCTGAATGGATCGGCATTCGGGTTTGCTTTGTTGGTTGTTTTAGGTTTCGGTGCCTGATCAAAGGGCGAGGCCGTTCCTGGATCATTGGCAAATTTCGGGGCCGGCACTGGCTCTTTCGACTCGGCAGACTCTTCGAATGAAACCTGTTCGTTCTCTTCTAAAGCCGGGGGATTGTGATTCCAACGATCGACCATCCACTGGGCACGCGTGGTCCATTCTTTACGGTAGGCCATCGCTTCCGGCGAAAGTTCCCAGTTGGGAACATCATTGTCGTTGGTGTGTTCCAGATATTGTGCCAGCGGGCCTACAGTAGCTTTGGTGGCAGGATCAATGCCGATCAAAGTTACCGGCTTGCTTTGCCACTGCGAACCGTACTGCACACTGAGCATGGCGTAAATTTCGACGGTCGTCGTCATCCCTTCGATATCATCTCCGACAGCACGCTGGATGCTGTTTTTGATATCTTTGGTAATGGGTTCGCCATCCAGCGAATTGGTTTCCACGATCACATCCGCCAGGATGCCTCGCAGACGGGTTCGCATATCCGTACTGAAACCATCCATCACACTGTTGACGACAATCATGGTCGCCACACCCAGGGTCATGCTGATGATACTGGCCAGCGCAATATACCGGGTTCTCAAATAACGCAGGCAAAGCAGTGATTTGTACATACGGCCAATCCTTTGGCTGATTTTCTATCGACAATCATAAGGTTGATTGCCGGATACATCCATGGTTTACTCAGGCTGTGACGGCTGTCCTTCGGGTCGAAGCAGTGGGAAGTAGATGACGTCGCGAATGCTGTGACTGTTCGTCAGCAACATCACAAGACGGTCGATCCCGATTCCCAGGCCTCCAGCCGGCGGCATACCAACCTTTAACGCTTTAATAAAATCTGTATCCATCTTCGCCATCGAGTCTTCATCCGAAAGCCCCGAGAGTTGTGTCTGGAATAGTTCTTCCTGCAGCAGCGGGTCATTTAACTCTGTGTAGGCATTCGCCAGTTCCATCCCTTTGACGAACAGTTCGAACCGCTCGGCAATGTTAGGATCATCCTGCTTCCGCTTGGTGAGCGGACAGATCGAAGCGGGGTAATCAATGACGAAGACCGGCCCGATCAGGTGTTCTTCGCAGGTGGCTTCAAAAACTTCATTCAGAACCACATCGGGATGCACATTTTCGGTTTCAATCCCATGCTGTTTTGCCACTGCCGCAACGGCAGCCGGATCAGCAGGATCACAGCCCGCATGTTCTCTGACGAGATCGAGATATTTTTTCCGTTCCCAGGGACCACTGAAATCAATCGTTTCCTCATCGCCCCAGGGAAGTTCCATCGTTTCGCTGATCGTTTTGACGGCGTCGGTGACGATGGCTTCGGTCAGATCCATCATCGTTTCATAGTTACCGTAAGCCTGATAGATTTCGATCATCGTGAATTCGGGATTATGCGTCGCGTCAATTCCTTCATTGCGGAAGACGCGGCCGATTTCATACACGCGTTCAATCCCGCCGACCATCAATCGCTTGAGATGCAGTTCCAGGGCAATTCGCATGTAGAGCTCGATATCGAGCGTATTATGATGCGTAGTAAAAGGACGCGCGGCGGCGCCACCAGCGACGGCGTGCAACACCGGTGTTTCGACTTCTGCGAACTTGTGGTTGCGGAGTGTCTGTCTGACCGAGTCAATAATCTGACTCCGCTTGAGCATCTTTTCCAGCACGCCCTCGGTATAGATCAGATCCAGTGACCTCTGTCGCAATAACAGTTCGACATCTTTAACGCTGTGATGTTTTTCCGGAGGCTGTGCCAGGGATTTACAGAGTACGGTCAGTTCTTTGACGAAGACGGAAATCTCGCCTGTCTCGGTTCGTCGCAGACAGCCATCGATGCCGATCAGGTCGCCCAGATCCAGAGTTCCCATCAGTTCCCACTGGGCTTCGGTCAGATCGCCTCGGGAAAAGAGCAGTTGGATTTTGCCGGTCCAGTCCTTGATATCATAAAAGCGAAGCTTTCCCGCTTTACGACGCAGCATGATACGACCCGCGATTCGTACTTCTTCCCCATCTTCGCCGGAAGCTTCGGGAGCCTGGGTACGTGCATCAGCGATCGGAATATGGCCGTCAAACCGCTGACCCCAGGGATCAAATCCGAGTGACTGTATTTTCTCTAATTTTTTAATCCGTTCTGCTTCAAAACGGTTGGGTTTCACTTTGGACATCGAAATTTTTTAAGTCTTATGTGAGCTGGTTGTTACAGATTGTGACACTCAAAAACCAAACGGTGTTCAGAGAGCGTGTCAAAAATGAGGATCTTTACGACTGAGAGAGGGGGGATAATGGCGAAATCTGCCGATCAGGTCAATGGCAACCAGTGTGGAATATACATAGAGACATCTAAATCGCCCCTGATTCACTGATTTCACTCCTTTTCACTCGGCTTCACAATCCCATTGCAGCGGATCTGTCTCTTTTTGACTCGCCCAGATCTTCAACTCAGAAAACTTCTGCTGCAGCAACTCTGCCATCTGCTCCATCGCTGGACGCTCAGTCGCATAGTGGCCAGGTAAAATCAGCCCCATTCCGAGTGAACGGGCTTCGAGACAGGCATGAAACCGAGCTTCGCCAGTCAACAGGACCTGGCATTCATGCTGATGTGCATCCCCCAGAAATTCCGCAGCGGCCCCACAGGCAATGCCGACCCTTGTCACCTTCATTTCTGGATCTCCCACAAACTGCAGCGCGTCGATCTTGAGAGCCTGTTTGATTAACTGATTCACCTGCGCGAGCGTGAATTCCGCCGGCAGAGAGCCGAAGCGGCCTGCCCCCTGCTCCGGAAGGTTTGGATCCGAACTGGAATTCAGAGGCCTGAGAATTCCCACGTCTTCCAGTCCCAGTAATTGAGTCAGTTGCCAGTTAATGCCCTGTTCGGCACTGTCATACGACGTGTGGGGACTGTAAACAGAAATATTCGCCTGGATCAGGTCCAGCAGCATTTTGCCTTCTACAGTATTCGATGTAATCTGTTGTATCGGGCGAAACAGGATCGGGTGATGACTGATGATCAGGTCTGCTTTTCCTGAAATCGCTTCTGCAGCCACATCCGGAGTCAACGTCAGGCAGGTAAGAATTCGACTGACTGGTTGTGCCGGGTCACCCGTTAATAAACCGACATTATCCCAGCTCTCTGCCAGATCCGGGGGCGCGAGGTGTCCCAGGTATTCCTGAATTTCTGCAACATCCGTCATGGTGATTTCTACTCCGGGTCTCCTGAAGACTGTCTGTTTTCCAGAAAACACATTGCTGGTTCTCTGGCTATATCAAATCTGAATTGATCAATGTATCATACAGGACTATACTTTGTGTAACCAAAGACAAGAGATTCCTTTCTTCGAAATAAAGTAAGGTCCAGTCCATGAGCTTGAAAGCACGTCTGATTACGCTGTTCGTCATTGCCTTCGGCGCCTGTATTATCCTAAATGGACCACAGATTCTGGTCTATCTGATCGCCCAGGCCGTGATCTCGGGAACTTTCATCACCATGTGCCTGAAAAAAGAACGCGAAATCATCGCAAAGCAAAATCAGGCAGACGCGGCGACAGAATAATTTCCGAAAACGTTCACTTTCAGACTGCTTTTTCGGTAAAAATGTGGTTTACCACACTTGAAGTCCGTTGACTGACAAGACAGTGAAGACGGCGAATGGTTAGAATGCTGAGTGATGTTATTCACCTGCAACGCTTCACTCTAACCACAAAGTAGCCCTACAGAATGTTTTTTTCGAATCCTCCCTCTGCCTCGCCACTGATCGCCCAGCAGCATACCAGAACGCTCCGCAAACGTGGTTTTACCCTGATTGAACTCCTGGTCGTCATCGCCATTATTGCAATTCTGGTCGCATTACTGCTCCCAGCTGTTCAGCAGGCACGCGAATCAGCCCGGATGGCCCAGTGTAAGAATAACCTGCGACAGATTGTTCTGGCCTGTCATATGTATGCCGATTCCAACGGCGGTTACTGGCCACGCGCTGCAGCCGACCACCATGATGGCTTTGGAGGCAAAAAACGCTGGCATGGGGAACGAACCACAAATGACGCAACCACTAAATTTCAGGCGCACCTGGGACCATTGGCTCCCTTCCTCGAACAAAGTACTAGTATTAAAAAATGCCCTACGTTTGGTAACTTTGCCGCACACGCAACCGTTCCCAATGCTTTTGAAGGGGGAACCGGAGGCTATGGGTACAATCAAGCTTATCTGGGTGGAACGTCCTGGAAATACACATATCCTACCAACAACATGGTAGCCACGAACATGCGGGAGATCGGCAGCCTTGCTCGGACTGTCGCATTTTCTGACGCAGCATTAGCACAAGGCTTTCCTGATTTACACATCATTGAATACAGCTTTATCGAACCCCCTTTCTTTGTTGACAACTGGGGCTCGCCTCCCACTTATCAAGAATCAACATATCGTCCCGACCCGTCTATTCATTTTAGACATACGGGGACTGTGGCGAATATCGGCTGGGCAGATGGTCGCGTGACGTCAGCCGTGATGTCGGGAACAGGAACATCTGCCTATGGAGGAGACCCCAAAAAATTCCAGCTTGGCTGGTTTGGTCCCATGGACAGTAATATTCTTTTCAACAACAAAGACAAGCTGGAAACCGAGATGGGAGGCGTGCATTAAATGCGTCTCACTGACTCGTATTTCTATCCTCTGAGCCTGCTAACCGTGTGCCTGATTATCTTTCAGAGCTGTGCCGAGGAACGTCCGTTTGTACCGCAACCCTCCGCGGAATATGTGGTCATACTGGACGCGGATGGCAAACCTGGCAATATTATGCTTGAACAGTTTTTCAAGCAGCAAGATCATCCAGAAGGTGTTAAAATACTGGCGATCGATAAGCAGACCAAAGCGCAGTCGCTGGTCTCGCCGGAAAAACTGTTAAAGCAGAATCCGAACGCAGGCCGCTATCTGATCTTTAAACACGATGATCCGGAACGACCATTTGACGATCTTCCTCAACAATAAAAATACTCTTCATCTGGAAAAACAACATGCACCGATTGATGTTACCTGCAGTCCTGCTGCTCAGCCTGTTGACAACGTCTGTTTCTGCACAAACCGTCAAGACGATTGCCGGCACGGGAAAAGTCGGCCATACCGGCGATGGTGGTCCCGCAGTGAAAGCCCAGGTCGGCGAACCCTATGGCCTGACTCTGGGACCGGATGGCGCACTATATGTCTGCGAAATCAAAAGCCACGTCATCCGTCGTATCGATGAAAAAACGGGGAAGATCTCGACAGTCGCTGGCTCCGGTAAAAAAGGCTACAGTGGCGATGGTGGACCGGCTCTGGAAGCAAAGCTTAGTGAGCCTTATGAAGTTCGCTTCGATAAAGCAGGCAATATGTATTTTGTTGAAATGATCAATAACATCGTTCGCCGCGTCGATGCGAAAACCGGTCAGATCTCCACCGTTGCCGGCACAGGCGAAAAGGGCTTCTCCGGGGATGGTGGCCCTGCAACGAAAGCCACGTTCTCGCGTCCCCACTCGATCGCTCTGGACAATAACGATAATCTCTACATCTGCGATATCGGCAACCACCGTATTCGCCGGGTCGATTTAAAAACAGGCATCGTCAGCACATTTTCTGGTACGGGTGAACGCAAGGCGACTCCCGATGGTGCGAAAGTCGAAGGCACTCCCCTGAACGGACCACGGGCACTGGATTTTTTCGCCGATGGCTCCGGCAAGGGCTCTCTGTATCTCGCATTGCGTGAAGGAAATAAGGTATATCGCATCGATCTGGATGATCAGACTTTACATCACATCGCCGGCACTGGTAAAAAAGGATATACGGGACATGGTGGCCCCGCTGAAAAAGCGACTCTATCCGGCCCGAAAGGAATTTCTGTCGCCCCGAATGGCGATATTTATCTGGCTGATACGGAAAGCCATACGATTCGCGTCATCCGTAAAAAAGATGGCACGATTGAGACGGCTGTTGGAGACGGCAAAAAAGGGGATGGTCCCGATGGTGATCCAGCCCACTGTCGTATGGCGCGCCCGCATGGCGTGTATGTGGGGCCAAACGGGAATGTCTATATTGGAGACAGTGAAACTTACCGCGTTCGCAAGTTAACAACAGGAACTCATAAATGAACATTCAACATCATATCTACCATCGACTGAATTGTGCCTCAGTCTTGGCGCTGCTGACTCTGCTGACTGCTCCGCTGTCACTTTCCGCCGGTGAAACCTGGCAGCGCCAGCAACTGGATGCCGCCTTCCGTTCAGAAGGTTCTGCGGCCGCCGACGTGAATAAAGATGGCAAGATGGATGTGATTGCCGGCGATGTCTGGTACGAAGCCCCCGACTGGAAAATGCACGAGGTTCGCACACCGGGAAAATTCGTTGCCGGTGTGGGCTACAGTGACAGCTTCTGTAATTTTGCTTACGACATCAACCAGGATGGCTGGACTGATTTCATTTACGTCAGCTTTCCCGGCAAAGAATTCTACTGGTATGAAAACCCCAAGAACGAATCTGGACACTGGAAAGAACACCTGATCTGGCACAGTATCTGTAATGAGTCACCACAGTTCGCTGACCTGACTGGTGATGGTAAACCGGAACTGATTTTTGGATCTCAACCCGAACAGCAGATGGGCTACCTGGAAATCCCCTCTACCGATCTGGCCGATAAAAAATGGACCTTCACACCCATCAGCAAAGCCGGCGATCCAATGCAAAATGGAACGTTCAAATATTACCATGGGCTGGGAGTCGGTGACTTCAATCAGGATGGTCGACAGGATGTACTGATCCCCAATGGCTGGTGGGAAGCCCCGGAAGTGCTGGGAGAAAGCCTGTGGGAATTTCACCCCTTTACCCTCAGCGTGAATGGCTCAAAGCCCTCAGAAAAAATGGCTGACCTGCATGTGGAAGATCTCGACATGGATGGGGATAACGACATCATCGGCAGTTCTGCCCATGAATTTGGCGTCTGGTGGTTTGAAAATCTCACTGGGGGAGATGAGCCAAAGTTCAAAGCACACCTGATTGATAAAAGTTATTCCCAGACACATGCCATGCACTTCATAGACATGAATGGCGACGGACAGCGGGACATGGTCACCGGTAAACGGTTCTATGCCCACAACGGCAAAGACCCGGGTGGAAAAGAACCGGTCGTGATGTACTGGTACGAAATCAAACGTAACAAAAATGCCGCACCGGAAATCATTCCGCACAAAATTGAAGCCGGCAATGACACGGGCGTGGGCACCCAGTTTTCGATGGCAGACATGAACGGCGATGGCCGCCCCGATATTATCCTGTCCAATAAAAAAGGAGTGAATGTCCTGATTCAGGAGTAAATCGGACAATCGCCCTTAATCTGTCTTACGTTCATCCAGGACCCGCTGATAAATTTCGCGTAATCGGCGGGTCATGGTTTGATGACGGAACTGATCGGTAAACCGTTCGCGACCTGTCTCGCCGAACCGACGTCGTTTCTCGGGATCCGCGGCAAGTTCAATGAGCGCCTGCGACAGTGGCTCGATCGATTCGGGAGGCAGTAAATAACCGGTTTCCTCGGGAATCACCACTTCGCGCGCCCCGTCCACATCATAGGAAACCACGGGCTTACCGGCGATCAAACCTTGAGGCAACACGCGGGCCAGTCCTTCCCAGACACTGGTGTGTACGACAATATCCATCGCATGAATCAATTCCGGTACCCGTTCGGGGGGCACCAGTCCGGCGAAAATAAAATGCTCCGACAGTCCCAGCGCGGCAATCCGTGATTCGAATTCCGCTCGAAGAATGCCATCACCAATCAGTAAGAAACGGACCTCAGGCTGAGCAGCGACAACCTGCTTCGCGGCTTCGATCAGATATTTGTGTCCTTTGAGATGAAACAGCCGCGCCACTTTACCGATCACGATCTGCCCCGGTTTAATTCCCAGTTCACGACGTATTTCTTCCGGTGGTCGCGATGGCGTGAGAAACGGTTCCACTTCCATACCACTATAGACGGTGTCGCAGCGATCTCTGGTTGTAATCCCTGCGGCGACGTACTGGTCGGTCATGGCATCACAGACGCTGACCAGCCGATCACAACGCCGGGACGCCCACTTCTCTGCAGCGATGTAAGCATGATAATTAACCGGGGACTGGCCAAAATGAAAGGCGGCACCATGAATCGTGTGTACGGTCGGCAGTTTCAGTTTCCAGGCGGCGGCCCGTCCCAGAATGCCTGCTTTGGAACTGTGCGTGTGAACCAGATCAGGTTGATAGTTCCGCAGCGCTGCAATCAGTTCCCGATAAGCACGCCAGTCATTCAGCGGACTGATACTGCGCGTCAGATGGGGGAGGATCTGCAGATCAAAGCCCCCCTGTTCCGCGCGGGGAATGAGGGTGCCCTCCGGACCATCGGTGGGGCCAGTCATCAGGACCACTTCATCCTGATAATCCTGATACTGATCTTCGACCGTATAAAGCGTATTCTGTTGCGCGCCGCCGATAATCATACGAGTGATAATATGTGCGACCCTCACGCAAACACCAGCCTCTGGTCTCTCTGCCCGGGGCAGTCTGATTTCACTATTGGTATCGCGTTCATGTCATCAATGTATACAGGAACCATGTTCGACTAACCAGCCGGTGGCGGTGGCGGTGGTGTCGCCTGAAAGTAACCTGTCAGTTGAGGCACCTGACTCGCGGGCAACCAGCCTGACATTCCGGCTGACCAGACCTGGGTCTGATCGGTGATCTGCCCCCCGGCGATCCCCTGTGAAATCTGTTCGAGAGAATACGGTCCCTGTGACTGACCATTTACGGCGATGTGCCAGGCTGCCGGTGGTGGTGGCGGTGGTGTCATCTGACCGGGTGCCCCCATTCCGGGAGACTGCATCATCCGATTCGCCATCGCAAACCCCATCCCCAGTCCCATTCCGTCAGCTGCGCCTCCCCCGGCAGGGTTTTCAGCAGCAGAGAGCATCGCCTGTCCCATCTGAAATTGCTGGAACTTGTTCATATCTCCAATCACGCCCATACTGGTGCGAGTATCCAGTGCTTTCTCCACCGTTTCCGGCAGGGAAATATTCACGATCAATAACTGCGGGGTCTCCAGACCATATTCATCATCGATTCGTTCATTAACTATTTTTTTCAGTTCAGTGGAAATCTCGGTGTATTTCGAGGCGAGATCCAGTGCCGCATATTTTGACTCCCCAATCAGATCGGCGAACGAACTGTTGATGATTGAGCGTAACAGTTCGTTGATTTCTTCTGAATGAAACTCCGCATTGGTGCCCACCAGTTCTTTCACCAGGATTCGTGGATCATTGGCTTTGAGTGAATAATTCCCAAAGGCCCGTAAACGAATCGGACCGAACTCCGGGTCGCGAAGCATGATCGGATTGGGGGTCCCCCATTTCAGGTCGGTAATTTGTGTGGTATTGACGAAATAGACTTCCGAACGGAAAGGGCTGTTGAAACCATGTTTCCAGCCCTGCAGTGTCGCCAGGATCGGCAGGTTATCGGTTTTGAGCTCGTAATGCCCTGGCTCGAACACGTCGGCCACCTGTCCGCGGTGCACGAACAAAGCCATCTGCCCGGGGCGGACGATCAGTTGTGCGCCATTTTTGATTTCATTCTGATAACGGGGAAACCGCCAGGTCATGGTATGTTTCGAATCATCGATCCACTCAATAATATCTACGAGTTCGGCTCGCAGTTTATCCATCCAGAATCCCATATTGATGTCCCTCGTCTCTGTTACTGCTGATTGTTGAATCTGATCTGTTCGTCTGATCTGCCTGATTGAGTCTGCCTGCATGGCGCAACTGGGAAATGCCGACAGCCGGGCTGCCTGTATCCTGATTGTAACCCTCTCTCAACTTTGATCGCAATCAAAGAAAACACCGACCTGCTGAATAATTACAAATCGGGCTCGCTTCCAGTTCTGAATCTTCATGCTGAGCCAATCCCTTTGAAGGCAATGCATATCTGGAGAACGTAGTTGAGCAGCCTGGGGATCAAATAATCCCAAAAAAACAGTATCCGCAGCGTTTTTCCGTACCAGGAGAGCCAAAATGAGTCCCCTGCATGTATACAGATAGCAGGGTCCATAAATTGCTGTTGACCTGTTTTGTTGAAAGTTTTACATTTCCGCCGCGCTCTTATGGTAGAGCTTGAGACATGGAAGTTTCGTAAATCTTCTGACGATAAAGTATCAACGTGATTAGCGGCTCCGAGGTTGTTTGTTTCACACCGAATCGGAATCGCTGCCTGACGATCAAAAGACCCCAACCCGGATCGTCACAACCAGCACAAAACGCTGGTGGCTGAAATCAGGCAATCACATGATTCCCCCGCGTCGGATACAAAACATGGAGATTTTAAACAATGGGCGACCCATTCCCAAACCCGCATGCGACCAAAGCCAAGACAAACTCAAATCGAAAAATTATGTTTTTCGCAGCCGGTACAGGACTGGTGCTACTAGCTGGCGTGCTCTTGTTCCAGACATTCAACGCCAAAACGGGAGCCGCTGGAGAAGACAAATCAGCGGGTACGGTCCGTATTTCCGGAAATCAGCCAGCTGCTCGTACTCAGCCTGTTGCCAAAGTCGGCAGTGTGGTGATCAGTGAAGATGAACTGGCCCGCGAGTGCATCGCCTTATATGGACCTGAAGTTCTGGAAAATGTGATCAACCGGGCGATTATCGAACAGGCCTGCCAGAAAGCCGGCATTAACGTCGAACAGGCAGAAGTTCACGCCGAAGTAGAAAAGATCGCCAAACGCTTTAACCTGGATACCAAAACCTGGTATGAAATGCTGCAGGCGGAGCGCAAAATGAATCCCAACCAGTATCGCCGCAATGTGATCTGGCCAATGCTGGCACTGCGAAAACTGGCCGGACAGCGCACGAAGCTGACCCCGGAGCAGGTGCAGAAAGCCTTCGTCCGGGATTACGGCCCACGCGTGAAGGCTCGCATGATCATGATGGACAACCTGGGCCGGGCTCAGAAAGTCTGGGATGATGTTAAAAAGAACCCAGGTGACTTTGAACGGCAGGCCCGGGAATACTCAATCGAGCCAAACAGCCGCGCTCTGGGTGGTGCCATTCAGCCAATTCCACAGTTTTCCGAAAATGAAAGCCTCTGGAAAGCCGCCTTCAAACTCAAAGAAGGAGAAGTCTCCGGAATCGTGCAGATCGGACTCAGCCGCTATGCAATTCTGCTTTGCGAAGGCCGGACCGAGCCTATCGTGAACAGCATTAAAGAAGTGGAAAATCAGTTGGTTGACCAGTTGACTGAAGAACAGACTCAGGAAGCGGTTGCCCGCGTGTTTGCCAAACTGAAAGAACAGACCCGCGTCGACAACTATATCACTGGTTCGACGACCGGTGGTGTCTCGCAGACTTCGGGCACAAACTTCAGCAACCGTCAGCCAGGTCAGTCAGGCGGTCCCAGCCCGACACTGGGACTGAACGGCTCTCCCCGGTAATTTCACGACTGAAATCGAGAACCAGATAGACTTAGCGTGTGTCAGTCCTGATTTACTGACACACGTTTTTTTATGTCCTGATCGATCTGAGAAAAATATGTCGGATTCATCAGGCGCATTTTTTGTTGTGATCGCGTAAAATGGTTTCGGTCAGGCCAAATCCCGCTTCTGGAGCGAATTTGAAGCCCTGACCGATAGTCGACAAATATTCCTTGTATTACAGGCAGTCTTTTCATTATGCGTGGCGAATCGGAAGTTCCTTCTTCAGATGACGGCTTTACCATCCCCGTCGCTGAACGAGTAAAGCGTTTACCCCCTTACCTTTTTGGAAAAATCAATAAACTGAAATACCAGAAACGTGTGGCGGGCGTGGATGTGATTGATCTGGGGATGGGGAACCCGACTGATCCTCCGGACCCGCTGATTGTTGAGAAGATGACTGAAGCCGTCGCTGACCCGCGGAACCACCGCTATTCCGTCGCCAACGGGATTGCCAATCTGAGAAAAGAAGTGACGTCCCGCTACTGGAAAAAATATGGCGTCCGCCTCGACCCGGATTCGGAAGTCGTCACCTGCATCGGATCCAAAGAGGGTTTCAGCCACTTGTGTCTGGCATTAATGGGGCCGGGAGATACTGCAATCGTACCTTCCCCCTCTTTTCCAGTACATGTGTATGCTGTCATGCTGGCTGCTGGCAACGTCATTGAGCTGGATGTACGGCAACCCGATCAGTTCCTCTCAAACATTGCTTACACCTGCGAGCATCTTTATCCGAAACCGCGTGTGGTGGTCGTGAATTTTCCACACAATCCCAGTGCCACGGTCATTGAACAGGACTTTTATGTGGAACTGGTTCGACTGGCACGCAAGTATTCGTTCCTGGTCATCAGCGACTTTGCCTACGCCGATATCTGCTTTGATGGTTATAAAGCACCTAGTTTTCTGGCGACCCCCGGTGCGACTGAAGTCGGCGTGGAATTCACGACCATGAGTAAGGGTTTCAGCATGGCTGGCTGGCGTATCGGTTTCTGCTCTGGAAATTCCGAAATGGTGCGTGCCCTCGCGACCATCAAAGGTTATTACGATTATGGTCTGTTCCAGCCCGTACAGATTGCCGCCATCGTCGCCATGCGGCATTGTGAAGCTGCCGTAGACAGTATTGCTGCCGAGTATCAACAGCGACGCGATGTCTTCTGCAGTGGACTGGAGCGCCTGGGCTGGGAGATTGAACGTCCCAAAGCAGGCATGTTCGTCTGGGCCAAAATCCCGGAACCCTGGGCTCAGATGGGATCGATCGATTTCGCAATGAAACTGCTGGATGAAGGGGGCGTCGCAGTCAGCCCCGGACGCGGGTTTGGTGAAGACGGCGAAGGCTACCTGCGGATGGCGATCGTCGAAAACTCACAGCGATTGCGACAGGCCGTTAAGCAGATCGGCAAAGTGATGAAGTCGGAAGAAATCACCGCAGAGAAATAACACAGACAAGTAATCCGACAGAAAAACTCCAGACCACGCACTCCGATCCATCCGGAATCAGAATGCTCAGGTCGTCGGTCGCTGGTCATCGACCGATTTCATGAACCCTTGAATCTGATTCTCGGCTAGTAAGACCGTGCCCGCATCGGGTCCAATGCGGATCCCGGTGCGCTGCATAGGCTGGCGTTCTTCCCTGATGACGTTATCCGTAATCGTCAGATCGGAAGTCTTGCCGGTCACATCAATGGCGACCCCATCTGCGGCTCCACTGTTGATGATCTGATTCTTGACCACCGTATTCCGATTTGCCCAGAAATTTTTCCCACGGACATCATTGCGGAATAGAATGCCCACCTGGTTGCTGTCCCGGATGACATTTTCGCGCATCACGTTATCAGTATCGTTATGGCCGATCGAAATACTGATGTCGTTCCCTTTCAACTGATTCTTTTCAGCCAGGCCATATTTCACGCCCCAGCACCAGAACAAGCCAATGTGATTATTCTCCAAGCGACTGTTCACAAGCAATGGTCGCTGTGAGCCGGAACCGGGGTGGACTCCCAGGTCGGCATTGTCGTGGCTGTGACAGTTTTCGACTTTGACATCGTGACAGATCTGAAAGCTGATTCCGTCCCCGTTGTAATTCCGCGTGGTCACATTGCGAATCGTGTAACGATTGCAGTCCTGCAGAAAAATACACCCACCGTAGTTGCCATTCAGATTGGTATTGTTTTCCCGATTTCCATCCAGCGTCAGATTTTCGATCAGGACATTTTTCGTGTATTCGCTGGTTAATAACGGAAACAGAGATGACACTGTGGGCTTGCCGGAAAGCCACAAATTTTTGCGGAGCCCTTCGTTTAACTTGAACCGGTTTCCGGAACGTGCCACCAGCGTGCGTTTAATGACCTCCCGACTGCCGGTACTCGGGTTCTTCGTAACCAGGACCACCCCATCGCCGACCTGAAAGCCCGCTGACTTCTCCAGCGTGATCTCCTGATCATACCAGTCCGAATCTTCTGAGAGCGCCACCGTTTCTGAGGCCCCTTTTGTAATGATCGTCTCCGGTCCACTTCCCTGCAACCGAATCTTCGATGGCAGATGCAACGCATTTCGCAGCGTAAAGGTACCGGGCAGCAGGCGGACCGTGCCTCCCCCTTTACCCGTGATGTAGTCAATCGCCGCCTGCAGCGCTTTGTCACCCGTACCGATAATGTCTCCTGATTTCGGACCAACGGAAATAGAAAGGCGTTCTTCCCAGTCGGGTTCAAATCGCGAATCACCGTCTGTAGCGCGCGGGTCCTTCACAGTCGGCAGTCCTGCGTTGATTAGCTGGCTCAATGAGAGCATCCCCAGTCCACTGCCAACAGCGGTACCTAAAAAACCACGACGAGAAAGGGGCAATGATTTCATCAGTTGACTCCGGGAAAGGGCAAGAGGAATGAATTCTGCGGGGATTATTTAACTCTCTTTAAAATCAGTTTCCCTGATTCATTCGACGAATTCAAGCTCTATTTCAGAGATCAATCAGATCGGTTCCTTTTCTGGTACTATCGGGTTCATTCCTGTTAGATGCGGACACTTTTTCTGATTAACTTATTTCGCGTAGATGACAGACAGGGGAACCAGAGTGATTTGTGATTCTGCCAGCCCATTATTTTTCGTGCGATCGCCGGCACAGTGCCCCAGTAGTACGCCCTCTTTTGTGAACTCAATCGCCGTGTAACAGTACCAGCCATTCGGATTGGTTTCGATGTTCTGAATCTGCTGCCACGTCTTACCTTCGTCCTTGGAAATGGCCAGTGATAACGGCGTTCGCTTACCGCGCAACTTGGCGTCGATTCCCTGGTGATTATTCCAGACCAGCAGTAAATCACCAGTCGACGGAATGCGCTCAATGGAGGCGGGTGAAACAGGCGAGATCATATTTGACGGTTTCAGTTCTGAAAATGTCTGACCGTCATCTTTAGAAAACGCGACATACTGACTGCCTCCATTCGTACGGCAGAACCCCATTAACGTCCCATCTTTGAGTTCAATCAAGCCGGGTTCCTGCATGTAAGGCTGCTTGCCACTCGGCTGCGTTTCGACAGCAACTTTGTTTCCACGCTGCCAGGTTTTTCCCTGATCGTCAGAGTAATAGCAGAGAAATTTTGCATTCGGATTAAATCGATCTGATCCAGGCAGATTCTGGTGCAGCGCCAGCGGCACTACAATCCGAGCATTCTTCAACTGCACAACACGATCATTATTCAAGACATAATAGCCGACCTCTTGTTGAGGAATGATCTCAATCGGTTCACTCCAGTGAGCTCCCTCATCTGCGCTGATGCGCATGACAGGCAACAGATCATGCAGCGAATTTTTGCGGGCATAAAACAAAGCGATTCGTCCGTCCTGCAACCGCAGCAGTGAGACCGACATGATGTTCTGCTTGCCGTCATTTTCGATGATCGTCTCATCTTTCTGGGTCCAGGTCTTACCGCCATCAGATGAATAACGGCCCGCCAGATACGCAGAAGAGTGATCTGCAGCGCCTCCCGTGAAATGAGTGTAGACAAACAGAATGCGTCCATCTTTCAGAGTGATAAAATCCCCTTCACTGTTCCGGGGATTATTCTTACTTGAGGGCAATCGCAAAACACGTTCAATTGTTCCCGATTCTGTCACGGTTGAGTTTAGATCTTCTCCCGCCAGCAGAATGTTGACGGGTAATACAATAAATACAAGAACGACGAATACAACAGGATGACGCAGGCGACTTTGATTCATTATCTGATCCTCTTTATTTTTCCGGCTTTGAAAATCGGTCGTGTCTTGCATTCCAATTCCAGTGCAAAACTTCGATGCTCTCACTACAAATGATCCATCTTGAGAAAACGATGGGAGACTCTGATTGAACAACAGTGCCGGGTGATCATCAAGCTGGTATGCGTCAATAAGTATTGGATCTTTAGAAATGTTTCGACTTGGTATCGAAGACTGAGAAACCATTCCGTTGCAGACGGATATGATTTTCCCGTCTGCAACGAGCGTGATTCGCCTCCACTTTTACTTCATCAGAGTACAGTGATGAACGACAACACTGAATCGCCCTTAATGTTTCGCTATTTCTATTATTTTTTAAAGAATTTCTTTTCCCATAACCATAGTATATCGCTGCAGATATGAATTTTTCTTCATTTTCCAGCTGAAATATTCGATAAATACAAATAGAAACATGTTGACAAATTAATTATCTGGCTTTTAATGAGACATGTCTTTTCGAACAACTCTAGCTGGCATTCGCCATTAAATCTGTGAGACTTAATCTACTAATTCTGGTAGTTAATTTCGTCGTTATAAAATTCATATTTCTTACTCTTATCTGAATTAACTAAAGTCGCTCTTTACAGCTAACTGAATTTTGTCTGTGCGCAGATTTTATCTCAACAGCTTTCTTAGTTTTGTGCGCATTACCGTTTTCGATTCGCTTAAAGGCCGGATGAGAGTGGGGAATGGCTATCATTTCTCTTATTTCTCTAACTAATGCCGGAGGTGAAGATGAGACGACTCACAAAAAAACGGGGTTTCACCCTGATTGAACTCTTGGTCGTGATTGCGATCATTGCGATTCTGATTGCTCTGCTGTTACCCGCTGTCCAACAGGCACGAGAAGCAGCCCGCAGAAGTACCTGTAAGAACAGTCTGAAGCAAATTGGACTCGCATTACACAACTATCACGACACACATCGTACGTTCCCTCCGATGCATATTGAGAACATACGGAATACAACTTATGACCCCGCTGGCGGGGAAAATTACCTCGCCTGGAGTGCCATGATTCTACCTTTCCTGGATCAGGCAACCGTCTACAACAAGATTAACATGAATGAACCCTGGCGAACTCCCACGGGAACTGTCGCACAGTTGTCTCTGGTAAAAACAGTAATCCCTGTGTTTAACTGCCCTTCCGACCCAATGGAAGGACTCAACACCAATATCGGATCCTGGGGTAAGTCAAACTACCCGGCACTTTTCTCCCCCTGTAATATCAAACCCGGCAACACAGCAGGGAGCTGCTACACGGGCGCGTTTAATTACCACAACATCAATAGATTGAAAAACTTTACCGATGGTGCCAGCAATGTGATTATGGTCGGTGAACGAACCACCGAAGACCGTGGTTCAGGAGCCATCTGGATTGGTGCACAGGGCTATGTTCACTCGTCAGCAGGAAATGTCGCCAACTGGCCTTACCATGCTGCTCTGGTGCGTACGTGGCAGGGAGCAACTGCGACACCCGATCCTTCTACGATCTACCTCATCAACGGCATCAACAACAATGATGGCCTGAGGTATGCCTGGTCTTTAAGCAGTTCGCACGCAGGCGGTTGCCACTTCTTACTGGGTGATGGCAGTGTACGCTTCATCAGTGAAAATATCAATGGTGACACGCTGGTTTATCTGGCTGCCATCAACGACAAAAATGTCATTGGTGAGTTCTAACAGACCTTTAATAATTGAGTTTCCTTCTCCCGGTTTCACATCCAGATTTGTGAAACCGGGATTTCTGACTACCACCAGATAACCTCGAAATAATTCCCTCAAGCAGTCCAGGTCTGAGAGGAAAACGATGAGCTACTTTTCTAAAATGCCATGGAATCTCTTCATGGTCGTTTTAACTTCCTGCAGCCTGGGTTGCACGGGTGGAAACGATGTTGTTCTTGGCAGCGTCTCTGGAGTTATCACCATGGATGGCGAGCCACTTTCAAATGCCATTATTGTTTTTGTACCGGATGAAGGGAATCCTTCTTCGGGACGAACTGACGAACTCGGAAAATATGATCTCACCTACCTGGGAAATTCCAGGGGAGCGATCGTAGGCAGCCACAAAGTTAAAATAACATCCCGCGATCCAGATGAGCTGGACGAAGAAATTGATGGGGATACGGATTTTGCAAACGTTGATATGTCTGAAACACTCGACATTGCCAGTCCTCCCGTAGAGTCTGATGGTGATGTGACCAAGAGAAGACCTGTAACCACCTCTAACCAGAAAGGTAAAAAAGAACCCATTCCTGCCAGATACAATTCTCAGACAGAATTAATCAAGAAAGTTACGGCAGGAGAAAACACAATCGATTTTGAATTGAAATCAGAATAGCCAACGGTGATTCTGTATCAAAAGCCCTGACGTCTCAATAAGCGTAGTGAATTACCTGAAATCGTGTAAACCGTCGGCTTTAATACAGTAAGAACCTCGTTCACAGCAATTCGTGAAATGATTTTCATTTCAGGGGACCTCCAGTGGTCTTGTACTCGATCACGGTACAGACTAGTGCTTTGTCAAGCTGGAAATTGAGGGTTGGGAGTGTCGTTGACGTGCCCCGCTGTCGCACTCTCGTGATAGCTATCAACCTAAAATTAAAAAATGACACTCCACCAGGTAGAGAACCTGCAGATTTGAAATGAAAATCGTAGCGCGAGGTTTGTCTGGTTATGTATGTCGCAATCGAAATCAATTTCACTGAAATGCGGAATGCCGACCTCCCAGGTGTGCATATTCTTCAAACAGGGATCGAATTATTAATTCCAGGGACACTTCTCTCTAATAATTCGATGTCACGTCAAATTTTTCCGCACCACCTCCTCCCCTTTCTAAATCACTGAAATGGTTTCACTTCTCACACCGCCGACTGCATCCATTTATTATGAGTTTATATACGGACTTGTGTTTTCACCTGTAAAACTCCTTTAATATAAAGCATTTATGTGATCCTCTCCTCAGAATATTCTCTTCTGATTCCGCGATCTTCGCTCAACAAACATGACCTGTGCCGTGCCCTCGGATTCCAAATGCAGACTCTTCTCCCGTTTTCTTAACGAAACTAATTAGCAATAAAAAAGAATCCTTCAAATAATTTGTTTGACATTTTAGTTTTTAGTTTTTTACAATTCGTTAATAATTCACTACCACTCTTTTTAAGGCTTTCGCCTGTACGCTTATTGTGTTCATCTAACTGCAATTCTTGGCAGTTATTACCTGGTTAAGTATCTTTTCGCGCTCTTGTTATCAAATTGGGTACTCAGCATCACCAAGCTCTGTCCTTTCGGACCGGAATTTTTTCTAAATTGCTTTACACCTTGATGCAACTACCTCTGCTTTCAATATCAAATTGAAAACTGAAACGAGAGTTCGAGAGAATCATTTATTCCTTTCTCTTAAATTCTTTCGACGTTGGAGGTGATGATGAAACGACTCACAGCAAAACGGGGATTCACCCTGATTGAACTTCTGGTGGTGATTGCCATCATCGCGATTCTGATCGCACTCTTATTGCCCGCTGTGCAACAGGCACGTGAGGCAGCTCGCAGGAGTACCTGCAAAAACAACCTCAAGCAGATTGGCCTGGCGTTACACAACTACCATGAAACGCATCGTACATTTCCGCAGATGCATGTCGAAAACATTCGAAATACAACTTACGATCCCGATACGGATAGTTACCTCGCCTGGAGTGTCATGCTGCTTCCCTTCATGGATCAGTCCACACTTTACAATCAGATTAATATGAACGCTCCCTGGCGTGCCAATTATACGGGGACTCCTCCACAACTTGATCTCGTAAAAACTGTCCTCCCCGCCTTCAACTGCCCCTCTGACCCCATGGAAGGACTCAACACCAACATTGGATCCTGGGGTAAGTCGAATTATCCCGCGATTTATTCGCCTTGTAACATTAAACCCGGCGCTACCGCAGGGTCATGCTATGCCGGTCCTTTTAACAATCATACACCGACCCGAATGCGTGACTTTACCGATGGTGTCAGTAATGTGATTATGGTTGGTGAAAGAACCACTGAAGGAGTTCCTGCAGGCGGTCTCTGGATTGGTGCATCGAATTCAAATGGCTCAGCTGGTAATTATGCAAACTGGCCTTATCACACTGCGCTGGTTCGAACCTGGCAGGGTGCAACAGCAACCCCGGATCCTTCCACGATCTATCTGATCAACGGGATCAATAACAATACGGGGACCAAGTATGAATGGTCGCTAGGCAGCTCTCACACGGGTGGTTGCCATTTTGTTTTCGGAGATGGTAGAGTCAAATTTATCAGCGAAAACGTGAACGGCGACACCCTGGTTTATCTCGCTGCCATCAATGACAAAAATGTCTTAGGCGAGTATTAAAGCAGCACTGCAGAAAACTCTTGTTTCCGGTTTCACTACCCATGGTGAAACCGGATTCTTTGATTTATTCAAAGCCACCAGAATATCAATCTTATGTTATCAGGTCCTATGAGGAGAAACATGAATCGCATTAAAAGTATGACATCGAAATTCCTGCTGGTGACATTATCAGTTTATTGTCTGGGATGCTCTGGCGGAGATTCGGTGGATCTCGGAACGGTTTCTGGCGTGATCACCATGGATGGAGCACCACTGCCTGATGCCATCGTGGTCTTTGTGCCAGAAAAAGGGAACCCTTCTACAGGGCGAACTGATTCAAGTGGTAAATATGAACTCTCCTATCTGGGCGATTCCAAAGGAGCCATCGTTGGTAGTCACAAAGTGAAAGTTACCACGGGAGATCCGGTGGAAGAAACCGCAGGCGGGGACGCAGACTTAGCAAATGTTGATATGTCAGATACGACTGACATCGAAACTCCGCCCGTTGAGTCGGATGGGGATGTCACCCAGAGAAGGCCGCTTCCCAAGCCTAAAAAGGGGAATGCAGACCCCATTCCTGCAAAATACAATTCGAAAACCGAGTTAAAGGCTGATGTCACATCAGGAGACAATACCGTTAACTTTGATCTGAAGTCAAAATAAACGGTATCCAGGGACTCTCTAGAGGGTGATAAAATGTCTGGTTTTCACCTGGAACATTGATTGAAACTCACCCATTCGATTTCATTCGCAGTAACAGAAATGGTACTGCGAATTTTTTTTAGACCTGACCTGTCACATTCCTAAACGACGCAGGATCCCCGTATGAGTTCGCTCATCCTGCATTCCGACCTGTACACATCAGCCTGACTAGCATACCAGGATTCCGTATTGGCAGACTGTTAAATTCGGGCTCTGTCGATTAATCTTGATACAGTTCAGAGGTCAATTATTGTTTCAGACCCTTCTGACGCTTCACACTCTCTTTCAATTTCAAACTCAAGGCTGTTATTAATGCTGGCGAAACGAATCATACCCTGCCTCGATGTGCATGCAGGCCGGGTGGTCAAAGGGGTTAACTTTGTCAATCTTCAGGATGCAGGAGACCCGGTGGAAGTTGCTGCACGATATGAAGAACAGGGAGCCGATGAACTCGTCTTTCTGGATATTACCGCCAGCCATGAAGAACGCGAGATCATTCTGGATATCGTCCGCCGTACCTCGGAAGTCATCTTCATGCCGCTTACCGTAGGTGGCGGAATTCGCACACTTGAGGATATCCGTGCTTTGTTGAACGCAGGCTGTGACAAAGTTTCCATCAACTCTTCCGCCGTCAAGGATCCGGATTTGATCCGCGAAGCGGCGCTGCGATTTGGCAGTCAGTGTATCGTCGTCAACATTGACCCCAAACGGGTTCAGAAAGACGGTAAGGAATTCTGGGAAGTCCACGTGAACGGCGGGCGGGTTCCCACGGGCCTGGAAGCCATCGAATGGGCTCAGAAGGTGGAAGACCTGGGAGCGGGAGAAATCGTACTGACTTCCATGGACGCTGACGGAACCAAGGACGGCTACGATTTGCCAATGACACGTGCCGTTGCGGAAGCCGTCACCATCCCCGTAGTGGCCAGCGGAGGAGCCGGCTGCCCTGAACACTTATATCAGATTCTGACCGAAGGCAAAGCCAGCGCCGCGCTCGCAGCCAGCATATTTCACTACGGAACCCATCCTGTTGATGAAACAAAACACTATCTGGCGGAACGGGGAATTCCGATTCGATTCAAAAGCGAAGTCTCCCTGAATCGGGTGTAACTGGTAATCAGAAAAGGTCTACCCGTTAACAGGGGAGAGCAACAAATTTACCGGTAACGCGGGAATTGAAGCTTGCATGTTCTTGCAGAGTTCTCAAAATAGTAATAGCAGCCCCAGTTGCATCCGTGGAGTAGACGAGGTCTCTGATCAGAGACCTCATTTCCGATCAGCATTTCCTGTCAATTCCGCTGCACGCTCTTGCAGCAGAATACAGTATTAGAAATAAGTGGAGTTTGGTTATGGCGACAACAGTTCCTGCAAAACCCAAAGACGTCAATCCCATCACAGGGCGTGTTGAAAATGAAGTCGACAAAGTCTTCCGCCAGTTGATCAAGCATGGCGGTTCCGACTTGCATATGCAGGTCGGAAAAGCGCCGATCCTGCGTGTCAAAGGAACCCTGCGGGAATTGCAGATGGACCCCATCGACCGGGATCAGATGATGGCATTGTTCGAGCCAATGATGGATGAACGCAATCAGAAAATCTTCCACGACGAAGGGGGAGCTGACTTTTCTTATGTGGTCGAATATGATGGCGAACCCTGGCGTTTCCGTGTGAACCTGTTTATTCAGCTCGGTTTTCCCGGCATGGTCTCTCGTAAAATCGAACGTTCGATTCCCAACTTTGATGGTTTGTATTTGCCTCCCGTGATGGAGTCCTTATGTAAGTTCGACCAGGGCATGGTACTGCTGGCTGGTGTGACCGGTAGTGGTAAGTCAACAACCATTGCTTCCATGCTGAACTGGGTGAATGATAACTACCGCAAGCACATCCTGACAATTGAAGACCCGATCGAATTCGTTTACACACAGAATAAATGCCTCATCAATCAGCGCGAGGTCGGCATCGATGTAAAAGACTTCGAAATTGCGATGAAACACGCCGTGCGTCAGGACCCTGACATTATGCTGGTGGGGGAAATGCGTGACATGGAAACCTTCTCGACTGCGATCCACGCTGCGGAAACAGGGCACCTTGTATTTGGAACGATTCACGCATCTAATGCTCCCAGTTGCATCGGTCGTATTCTCGACCTGTTCCCGCAGGATATGCATAAAGCACTGCGAGGCAGTCTGGCATTCAACATGCGTGCCATCGTCGCCCAAAAACTGCTCAAAACCATTGTCGACAAACCGGGGCGCGTCCCGATTGTTGAAATCATGACCTTCAACCCGACCGTCCGCAAACTCGTACTGGAAGAGCAGGATGAAAAACTGGCCGCTGCCATCCGTATCGGAAAAGACGAAGGCATGCAGCAGTTCAATGACAGCCTGAAAGGTTTCATCGATCGTGAATTCATCAGCCGTGCCGACGCATTCGAAATCTCACCGAATGTGGAAGAACTGAAAATGGTGCTCAAAGGGATCGACGTTAAAGGGGCCGCGATTCTGTAAGCTCACTTCCAATCACAAATTTAAAACAGGCGCTGTCAATTCCGGGCAGCGCCTGTTTTTTCGCTATTTCCTTCAGAAGATCAGCGAAACTGCCCGCCTTTCACCTTCATCTGCAGACTGTAAACTTTATTTGCACAGGTGAAGTACAGCGTTTTGCCATCCACTCCCCCGAAAGTCACATTCGAACAGAACTCCGGAATGGGAATCAGGCCCAGTGATTTCCCTTTGGGACTCGCAACCCAGACACCTCCCCGACCTGAAAGATACAGGTTGCCCTCCGCATCAATGCTCATACCGTCGGGAGAATCCTTGCGGGATGTTTCGGGATCAAAAAACAACCGACCTTCCCCCACAGTCCCATCTGCCAGGATGGGAAAACTGCGCCACAACTTTTCGTGACTGTCACCTACATACAGGGTTTTCCCATCGTTCGACGCGATCACCCCGTTCGGAACCGGCATACTGGTGATAATCTTTTTCACCTTACCATCTGTAGTTTTCACATACACGGCACTGGTTTTATGGTTCTTGAAATCAGGGTCGGTAAAATATATATTCCCTTTGGGTGTCTGACAGACATCGTTGGGCTGGTTCCATTTTGGATCTGCGGCAATCACCATCGTATCCACAGGCCCCGATTCGCCAAAGGCATAACTCATTACATGCTGGCCATAGGCCTGGGCCCCCAGCATTCGACCATCCAGCGAAAGCCAGGTTCCATTGATCCCTTTAGTATTGTCCAGCCAGATACTCGCTTTCCCGGTTTCTTCCAGCCGCAAAATCTTTGTGTCCTTATCCACAAATGATGTGAAGTACAACTGTTTGCCCAACGGGTCCCAGGTCGGCCCTTCAAAAAATGCTTTTGCTGCATACTCTTCCTGCAACTTTGCGTTTTCAGCCACTGTCTCAGGCAGGGGATGCGTCTCCTTTTCCTGTGCTCTTCCCACTGGAACAGAGAACAATAAACTCAACACGACGGCTATCAGCATCATTCGATTTAACATAAGTATCTGGTCCTGAAAGGGAACGATTTACAAAAACTCCAGATTGCCTTTAAGGAATCGGCAACCTTTTATCGTAAGAAAACAGAGGAGCCCATTACCACTTCAGATACCTTAAAACGGCCAGATGTAACAAGATATTTAGCTGAACCGGCAAAGAAACCCGACTGCTATGTGTGTTGGTTACTTGATTTTGACATACACTCCCTTCAGACTGGGTATCAGATTCTGAACGAGATTAATAAATCCCCGGAGAACTTCCTGCGGGATCGAAAATTCTTCCCTCCTCCGTCTGATTGAGACCGACTGCAATATCCATCAAGAAGGATTCAGCATAATGAACCATCGCCTGTACTTGTTTCTGGCTGTCACTCCTGTCCTCTGGCCGGTGTGGTCGTCAACTCAAGCTGCTCCCCCGGTTCCACCGCCGAATAATACAGGGGGTGAATTCTTCAGCCCGTCTGATTCCCTCAAGCAGTTCACCGTTCCCGATGATCTCAAAATCGAACAAGTGCTCTCCGAGCCCCAGGTCAGGCAACCTATCTTTCAGAACTTTGATGAACGCGGACGCATGTGGGTCATTAACTACCTGCAATATCCGTATCCCGAAGGCTTGAGAATCCTCAGCAAAGATAAACACCATCGTGCGGTTTACGATAAAATCCCCTTGCCTCCACCACACCATGAAAAGGGGGCCGACAAAATCACCATCCACGAAGATACCAACGGCGATGGAAAATACGATAAACATAAAACGTTCCTTGACGGGTTGAATATAGCTTCCTCGTTTGTCAAAGGTCGTGGCGGTGTCTGGGTTCTGAACCCGCCTTACCTCCTGTTTTATCCAGACAAAGATAACGATGATATCCCCGACGGCGATCCGGTGGTGCACCTCGAAGGCTTTGGACTGGAAGACACACACTCGGTTGTCAACAGCCTTCGCTGGGGCCCGGATGGCTGGCTCTATTCATCGCAGGGAAGTACCGTTTCCGGCAAGGTGAAAAAGCCCGGACAGAAAGACAAGGAAGCTATTCAAACACTGGGCCAGCTGATCTGGCGTTATCACCCCGAGAAACAGATCTACGAGATTTTTTCCGAGGGAGGTGGAAACGCATTCGGTGTCGAATTCGATGACAAAGGCCGACTCTACTCAGGACACAATGGCGGCAATACCCGTGGCTTCCATTACACACAAGGCAGCTACTACCAGAAAGGCTTCGGCAAACACGGCCCGCTTTCCAACCCCTATGCCTTCGGTTATTTCCAGGCAATGAAACACGCGAAGGTCCCAAGATTCACTCACAACTTCATTATCTACGAAGCCGAAACACTTCCGAAAAAATACTGGGGACACCTGTTTGGCATTGAGCCGCTACAGGGTCGCGTGGTGGAAAGCAAGATCACCGCCGACGGATCCTCCTATCAGACAGAAGACCTGCAACGCCCCGTCGCCACCACCGACAAACGTTTCCGGCCCGTCGATATTAAACTGGGCCCTGATGGTGCAATTTATTTCTGTGACATGTACGAACATCAGATTGCCCACGGTCAGCATTATTCCGGCCAGGTCGAAAAAGAGGATGGCCGCATCTATCGACTCACCGCCAAAGACGCTACACCGCTGGCTCCTTTCGACCTCGGCAAGAAGTCTTCCCTGGAACTGATCGCCGTGCTCGATCATCCTAACAAATGGTTTCGCCAGCAGGCGCTCCGTCTGTTCGGAGATCGGAAAGACGCCAGCGTCATCCCGGCACTCAAACAAAAACTGTTTTCTTCCGACGGCCAATCGGCATTGGAAGCACTCTGGGCATTGAACCTGAGTGGTGGTTTTGACGAAAGCGTCGCGCAGAAATCACTGCAGCATTCCGATCCATATGTCAGAGCCTGGACTATTCGCCTGCTCTGTGATGACCATCGCGTCTCCCCTGAAATCGGTCAGCAGCTCACTGAACTAGCCTTATCCGAACCACACGTGCAGGTCCGCAGCCAGCTCGCAAGTTCCTCGAAACGACTGCCGGCAGAACCTGGCCTGCCCATCGCCTTTAATCTGTTGAGCCGTTCCGAAGACCTGGATGACGTGCACGTGCCTTTGATCCTCTGGTGGTCTCTGGAAAAACGGGTCGCAGAAAACAAGGGAGAGCTGCTCGCGTATTTTGAAAAGCCGGAAGTCTGGCAGTATCCGCTGGTGGAGAAGTACATTCTTGAGCGTATGATGCGACGCTTTGCTTCAACCGGATCAAGAAATGATCTGCTGGTCTGTGCCCGTCTGCTGGAACTCGCCCCGGAAAAATCTCATGCAGAAATCCTGATGTCGGGTTTTGAAACCGCCATGAAAGGTCGCTCGCAGGCCAGCTTTCCCAAAGAGCTGATCACGGCCATGTCAAAGTATGGCGGACAATCGCTGTCACTGGGTCTGCGTCAGGGTAACCAGGAGGCCGTGGAAAATGCGTTGAAGATCGTCGCCGACTCAAAAGCGGACAATCAGAAACGTCTCGACCTGATCCAGATCCTCGGCGAAGTCAAAGTACCCCAGTCGGTCCCCCTGCTATTGAAGATCATTCAGAATTCCAGTGACCTGCAAATGCAGATCGCCGCCATCAGCGCCCTGCAGCAATACCCGGATGAATCAATCGGCAAAGTGGTGACCGCGCAGTACCCGAACATGTCCGACGATCTCCGCAGTGCCGCCCAGACCCTGGTTTCCATCCGCAAACCCTGGGCGATCGAATTTTTACGGGCCCTCGACGCGGGAAAAATCAACAAAGACACCGTGCCCGTTGAGACCGCCCGCAAAATGACCGTCTACGGTGATGCTGGCATTACCGCTCTCATCACAAAACATTTCGGCTCCATCGCCGGCGCCACGACCGAACAGATGCAGCAGCAGATCGCTGCGCAACAGAAAATGCTGACAGCAGCCACGGAAGAGCCCGATCGCTACGCGGGCGAAAAGCTGTTCCAGAAGAATTGTGGAAAATGCCATAAACTGTTCGGCGACGGAGGAGAAATCGGACCCGACCTGACCTCGTTCAAACGCGATGATGTGGGCCGTATGCTGGTGAATATCATCAACCCTTCCAACGAAATCCGCGAAGGCTTTGAAACCTACCTGATTGTCACCGAAGATGGCCGAACCGTAAACGGATTCCTTGCCGACCAGGATAATAATGTGATCGTCATCCGCAGTGCCGACGGACAAAGTATTACCGTGGAACGCGACAATATTGACGAAATGCTGCCGCAGAAGAAATCGCTGATGCCCGAAGGTCTGCTCGATCGACTTTCAGAGAAAGAAATTCGGGATCTATTCAGCTATCTCCGCAGTTCCCAGCCTCTGCCTTAAGCATTTACTCCCCCCGAACCGGGCGGCGATTGAGAAACCAGGACAACTTGCTAGAATTGAAGCCGGCTTTCCCACTGAATGGGAGCCGGCTCTTTTTACTTTCACAATTGACAACTTTAAACGAGACAGGAAACAGACCATGTCGGGGTTTCGAACCGAACGTGATTCGATGGGTGAAGTACAGGTTCCAGCAGAAGCGTACTACGGTGCACAGACACAGCGGGCCGTTGAGAATTTTCAGATCTCCGGCAATACGCTGCCTCCCAGTCTGATTCACGCCATGGGGCAGGTCAAGCTGGCCGCCGCCCATGCGAACCGCGACATCGGAAAGCTTTCCGGCACTGGAAAGAATCCGCTGAATGACGAGCAGATCAAAGCACTGATCGACGCTGCCACCGAAGTCGCCGCCGGTAAATTGGACGATCAGTTTCCGATTGACGTCTACCAGACCGGCTCCGGAACTTCGAGTAACATGAACGTGAATGAAGTGATCAGCAATCGCGCGATCGAAATTCTGGGACAGGACCGCTTTGCCCCCGAAAAGTCCGTCCACCCCAACGACCATGTGAATATGGGACAGAGCACCAACGATACTTTCCCTACCGCCATTCATGTTGCTGTCGCCTCCAGCATTCACAATCATTTGATTCCAGGACTGGAGAAACTGGCCGCCAGCCTGGCGCAAAAAGCCAAAGACTGGGATCAGATCATCAAGATCGGCCGCACCCACCTGGCAGACGCCACTCCCCTCAGACTGGGGCAGGAGTTTGGTGGTTTCGCCCGCCAACTCGAACTCAGTGTGGAACGCGCCTATCAGGCAGCATCTGCTGTTTATGAATTACCCGTGGGAGGCACTGCCGTTGGTTCCGGTATCAATACGCATCCGGAATTTGGACACCGCGTGAGTGCAGAACTCGCAAAGCTGACCGGCATCGCATTCGTCGAAGCAGCCGATCACTTCGAAGCCAATGCACAGCGGGATGGGCTGGTAGAATGCCACGCGATTTTAAAAACCATCGCTACAACACTGTTTAATGTTTCGAATAATATCCGCTGGCTCGGCTCAGGACCCCGCTGTGGATTTTATGAAGTTAAAATTCCCGACCTGCAGCCCGGCAGTTCCATTATGCCTGGTAAAGTAAATCCGGTCATGTGCGAAAGCATGATGCAGGCCTCAACCCGGGTCATCGGCAACGACCAGACCATTACCATGTCCGGGGCAGCCGGTGGTCAGTTCCAGCTGAATATCATGATGCCCGTCATGGGATTCACCGCATTGGAAAGCATTCACCTGCTGGCCAATTCCAGCAATGAGTTCGTGCGGCTCTGCTCCGACAACATGGAAGCCAACGAGGAAGCCTGTAACGCAGCTGTCGAAAACAGTCTTTCCATGGTGACCAGCCTGAATCCGCACATCGGCTATGAAAAAGCTTCCGCATTAGCGAAAGAAGCGTTCAAGTCAGGCAAGACGATTCGAGAACTGTGCACCGAACAGGAAATCCTGCCTGCAGAAACGCTCAAGGAAGCATTGGATCCAATGAGCATGACGGAACCGCAAGCGTAGCAACAAAAGCCAACCGCTAAGAAATCATACGGCCGTTAAGGAGCACACTGGAAGCCATCTCCAGTGTTTCTCCTGACAGGCCCGCTGTTTCCATCTGGCGAATGGCTGCCTGAATGTCGTACTCCTGACGTTTCAATGTCACCGTGCCATTCTCAACGATCGCGTAAGAAATCCGTGGATCCCCGTCCCGGGGCTGTCCAACACTGCCGGGATTAATCACCTGCTTGTCACCCAGCTCCAGGTGAAACGGTATATGGGTATGCCCCACACAGATGAAGTTTGCATTGATGCCCTGCAGGCGAGCTGTCCACGCTGATTCATTATCCCCCAGATATTCATCCAGTGGGTCACGGGGTGTGCCGTGCACCAGATAGAAGGTGACCCCTTCAATCGTAATCTGCTGTGAGATCGGCAAGCGTGCCAGGTATTTCATTCTGACGCGATCCAGCAACTCCCAATGCAAAGGCCGTGTCGCACATGCCAGCCTGCGAAATCCGGTGGAACCTTTTGCTTCCACCCTCTGAGCGACAGCATGATCGTGATTCCCGCGCACACAGGCAGTGGCGTGCTCTTTAATCCATTCAATACAAGGCAGTGGTTCGGTCCCGTAGTCGACCAGATCCCCGACGCACAGACAGTAGTCGAACTCTTCCTGAATCGAGGAGAGTGCCACCCAGTTGGAATGGATATCTGATACTACAAGTACACGCATACATCATCACCCGGAACGAAGAAATCCGTTATCTTATTATTTCACAGCTACTTAGATTATAGACAAGCCGCCAGACATGGGAAACCATTTCCAGCAGACAACTCCGATCCTGCTCCTTTTTACCCCCCTCAGCTACGGAATTCGAGCAGGAAAAATCAGCTCTGGACTCGTTTTTGCAGAACTGCTAGACTCCCGCCGCATGTCTGAGGCAGCTCAACTTTATCACGACCCCAGTCTAAACTTTAGACAACTGTTTCCCTTCAGGATGAAGCCGGAAACAAAGCCTCAATCATTCAATTTACATCCATCCGGTTCGGACGCTGTTCAGAAGGGATACTGATATGCGGACCATGCAACTGTTTAAACAATGTCTGATTATTACCATCGCAATCACGGTCTGCGCGACCAGTTTTCTGCCTGTCGCAGAGGCGCGGATCGAAGCTGTCAAAGGTAAGAAATACAAGCTGACCAAACGGCATGGACCGTGGATGATCATGGTCGCCAGTCTGCGGGACATTCCTGAAAGCAGGCGTTCCAAAGGCTTAAGTGCCCAGGAAGCAGCCGATGAACTGGTTTACGAACTTCGTAAACGCGGCATCCCAGCTTATACCTTCAGCCAGGAATCGGTCATCCAGCGGTTCAATACGCTTGACCGTCTGGGGCGCGAAGAACGCCGCAGCTATGCCGCCCAGCGCGCCATGATTTCGGTAATCGCCGGTAACTATTCTGACAGCGAAGACGAAGTCGCACAGAAAACACTCAATTACATTAAGCACTTTCAACCGGAAGTCATTACCGAAAATGGCGTCTACAAAAAAACTCCCGGTCAACCGGGACCGTTGAGTGGGGCATTCCTCACAATCAACCCGCTGCTCTCACCTCAGGAAGTCGCCCAGCGAAAACAGGATCCGCTGATCGCCAAGCTGAACTCCGGCGTGGAATACTCACTGCTGAATAACAAAGGCAATTACTCTCTGGTCATCGCTTCCTTCTATGGAAATTCGGTTACAGAAACAGCCACTTCACGATTCACCAATGCTTCTGAATCAAAAGAAGTCAGCAACAGCCTGGACAAAGCCGCACAAAATGCGTGGCTCTTAACGAAGGCCTTACGCGAAGCGAAAAAATATGGCTTCCCCGCCGGTAATGCAACAGACATTGATGCCTACGTTCTGCACGAAAAATATCGCTCCATTGTCACCGTGGGTTCTTTCAAAGGTCCCGACGATCCCCGCATTGAGGCCTATGCCAAACTGTTTGGCTCGAAAATGAGACCACACCCGGAAACAGGTGTCGAAGCCATGACTTCCGAGTACTTCATCATTCCCGGCAATTCAGCGGGCGCACCACCATTGGCGTCCTGGGTCTTCGATCCCAAACCAACTCTGATGCAGGTTCCCAAAGCAAAATAAGCTTCCGGATCCAGTCGATCAATCAGCGCAGCAGCCTTCCCTCCACTAATCAGGCATGATAAAGTGCCAGAATTCGGGAAGGCTTTTTTTCTGCGCCGTGCTTTCCCGTGTTCGCATTCCTGGATTGATGTCTCTTTTGAAAACGGTTCCATGTCTCACTATCCCATCATCGTTCTGGCCAGTCGTAATCAGAAAAAAGCGGGTGAAATTTCAGAGCTGCTGGCCCCGCATGGCATTCAGGTTCAGAGCGTGGCTGATTTCCCGGCTGCAGAAGAAGTCATCGAAGATGGCAGTACCTTCGGGGAGAACGCTGCTAAAAAAGCATCCCAGACCGCGCGCACCCTTTCCCACTGGACGATTGGCGAAGACAGCGGGCTCATGATTGATGCCCTGGATGGTGCCCCGGGAATCTATTCCGCCCGCTTCAGCGGTGAGGATGCAACCGATGAAAAGAATAACGAAAAGATGCTGCAGGAACTGAGTGGCGTTCCCCTGGAAAAACGAACCGCCGCCTATGTCTGTCACGTCGCGCTCTCAGATCCCACAGGAGAAATCCAACTGCAGGTCGAAGCCCGTTGCCGGGGACGTATGACTGCAGCCCCTCGCGGACAGAACGGGTTCGGCTACGATCCCTATTTCGAAATTATCGAGCTGCATAAAACATTTGGAGAACTGGCGCCAATTGTCAAACAGCACCTCAGCCATCGTGCCCGTGCGTTTGAACGCTTCATCCCCCGACTGGTTCGATTGCTTCAACATCAACAGAGCTAGACTGTGTCCAGTTTTACTGTAGCGTCTCCAGGGCTGTTTGACCCGAGTATATTAAATTGAGAGACGCGATACTTAAATGTGATGCGCTTTAGATCGCACCGTTAAACCCGGATTTCCGGGAGTTCTGCTTCAGAATGAACGCTCTGCTTTCTCATCGGTTAACGGTTTCGCTGCGGCTCCCACTGCACCACCCTCTCCTCTTCGCGTTGCATAGCGAATGGGAAACGAAGGCCAGACGTGATTATCCTGCTGGGGAAACGAGTATTCCGGCCCGTCAAACAGATGACCAAACGCACCTTTTCGCATGGATTTTTCAGAGACATACTGCGTGAAACCCAGCCACTCCCGGTCCGGCGCGATCACGCCAAAAAAGTTTTTCCGCTCAGGAGTAAACCCGGCAAACTCGCGAGGCAGTGGTGTGGTGTGCAATGCGGTCAGCAGAAACGCCATCGCAATGTAACCGGTCATCACGGCAAAACCCCAGCGGGAGATTTCATGAACCAGCGGATGCACCTGCATGTACGCGGGCGCAATCCGAACGGTAATTTCGCGAAACAGAAATATGAAGCCTACAAATAACCCGATCAAGGCAATACAGTCCCAGCGCAGCTGCCAGGCTCCGGAACTCGCAATATTATTGGTCAGGAACGTCGCCAGAGGTTCAAAAAAGTTCATCGCCAGCAGACCTGACAGCAGGACGGAAACAAAGATAAAACCTGCTCCCCAGGCGCCTTCACTGGCAACACACCAGGTCACGATCCCCAGAATGGCCAGCAGTAAGATGTCGATCATGATTCAAGTCCAGAATGAATAACAGTGAGTTCAATGAAAATATTGATGAATGCGACGATGCAAGGAAAAACTCAATAAACGTTTTTCACTTCACGACCCGCAGTAATTCGTCAATGGATGTCACCCCTTTAACGACCAGCCTTAAACCTTCTTCTTTCATATACAACATGCCGTTCTTCCGGGCCTGAGCTTTCAACTGAGAAATGTTCGCCATATCCCGGATCATATCTCGCATCCGCTCGTTAAACTCAAGCAGCTCGACCACACTGATCCGTCCCTTGTAGCCCAGACCACCACAGGTCGGGCAGACCCCTTCCGGATTTTTAGGCTGCCGGTAAAAAGACTTCACTTTATCGGGAGGCAGATTGGCCTTCTTCAAAAACTCGGGATTCGGCTGGTACTCTTCTTTACAGTCAGGACACAGCCGACGCGCCAAACGCTGCGCCAGTAATGCCGACAGCGAACTCGCCAGCATGAACGGCTCCACTTCCAGGTCAATCAATCGATACAAGGCGGTAAACGTATCATTCGCGTGAACCGTCGAAAATACCATATGACCGGTATTCGCTGCCTGACAGGCAATCCGAGCGGTTTCCGCATCGCGAATTTCCCCGATCATTACCACATCCGGGTCCTGACGCAGGATACTTCTTAACGACTCCGCAAACGTCTGACCGGCTTTCTGGTTGATCTCAATCTGCGATACGTTCTCTATCCGATATTCGACCGGATCTTCAATTGTAATAATGTTCCGCTGGTAAGGATCAATCTCATGCAAAGCGGCAAACAGGGTCGTTGACTTACCGGCACCAGTCGGACCGCAGCATAAAAACAGACCATGAGGCTGCTTGACGATCGCGCCCAGCTTGTCGACCAGTTGCTTGCGGATTCCCAATTCGGACAGCGATGCGATGGAATTTGTCTGGTCCAGAATACGTAAACTCATCTTTTCGCCGTGACGCGTTCCCTGGCTGGCCAGACGAAAGTCAATCTCACGGTCAGGCATGATCGCCCGGAAACTCCCGTCCTGCGGACGCCGTTTCTCGGTAATGTCCATCGCCCCCAGCACTTTGCAGATATTCAGCACCGCTTCGCCAATACCCCGGTCAAAACCCTCGGTGGGATACATCACCCCGTCAATACGCAGGCGTACGCCAAACTCATCTTCTTTTGGCTCCAGATGCACGTCCGTCGCACGTCGCATAATCGCATCGTAAACCAGTTCCTTGGCAGCCAGAAAACCACGTGAATTTTCCACACGCCGCGAACTGGCCGGGTCATCACCGCGACCGGTAGCAGATCTGCCGACGAAACGGATATCAGGGCCCATCGCCGCCTGCTGCGTCTTTTTGCCGCCGACGCGAATTCCCATCTTTGACAGATATCGCAGGGTCATGTTCCGAATATGGTTGGGAGTCATCACCCGGCCCGAAGCAGGAACTTTCCCATTGCGCTCATGGATATAAAAACCCAGGGGCCCCCCATAGGTCAGCATCAATACTAAAAATCCAAATGCAAAACTGGGCATACAGAACACAAACAGAAAACCCAGTGCACCCACAACCAGAATCAGCGAACTCCAGAATTCCGTATTACACTTCAGACTGCGGCTGTCATCATCTACCCAGTACGAAGTTTTCGCCCACAGCAGAAACAGCAGCACGACCGGTATGAACTTCCACAGGCTGAAATAAAAGCCCTGCATGTTCACATACCGCGGGTCATTCCCTCGAAAAAAAGGAACCGGCAGCGGCGGATATTGCCCCTGTGCAGCAGCAACGGTGGCAGTCCGCGCGGTCTGTTCCTGATTACCACCATCACCATTCGGTTCCGTCTGCGCAGGTAGATCCAGCGAATACAGCACCACACATAAAAAGACGAACAGATACGCCCAGATAGATTTCACGCTGTTGTTCCTCAAAATTGGGCTGATAATCAAATCAGGTCGACCGGGATTCCAGTCAAAGATCACTATAAAACGGGATGATACAAGGAGTTGAATTTAATCGATAACAGTCTCGGAAGAAACGGCATTCTCAGGATTTCTCCCTCTGAACCCCCTTTTCCCCTGTCGTTTGTACGAAATGTACCATTTGTCTCGACTTAAACAATACAAGTATATACTACACATCTTAACGGTAAGCCCCCTGCAAGGGAAAGTGTAAATTCCGCACACAAACGGGGGATTCACAAAGTCATACTGACCATTCTGAACTTGACCCCGCCGCGCCGCTGGCGATAAGCGCTGTTTTGAGTCGCGCGCGTGCTCAGTTTTACAGACACTGAAACACCACGCATTTGTTCCCGGTCTTCACTACAAATGAGTCCTTTTTTTCCAGATTTGCACTGCCTGAAACCGCACCCGTTCGCAATGTATGCCTGCGGGTCGCCACACTTCGTAACCCTTCACCACAAAACCGCCAAACCATGGCCTCATATCGTGACCATATCAACAAACATCGCCACCTCCTTTTCTTCAGATCCCCCTTGACCCCCTCACGCCCTTCCCGAAAATCAAACTCAGTCAAATTCACAGTCAAACCCAGGTTCTCCCACACCCGAACCCAGACAGTAGCCAGAAACAAAGTGAACGACAAAGAGAAAAATAAACCGAACCCCACGATCAAACCCTCCCGACACACGGCGAAAAAAACACGCATCACAGGCACCTGGTAAAAAGCGTCCAGAGACCTCCGAAGTGAAACGCCCCATCATAACCATCCGCCGCGCACACACCGAGCTGAAAATAAATCAGTAGTGCTGAATCAGAGGTCTCACAACAAAAGGGAACAGGGGGTGAGCCCGAATGCAATTCGGGCCGAGCTCAGCGAGCAGGAGGTCGCAGCTGAAACGTTACTTCCAGAATCGGGCTTCTCATTCTCATTCGGCACGGCCGGACAAGCTATTTAGACCGGACAGTGCTGGTGCTAACGTCCCTTGCACATTTCACAACGAATTGCCCCGCTCCCCGCAGATGAAAACCCCGAACCACTAAAACAGAATTGAGGTAGCCCCGGATGCAATCCGAGGTTGTCGCAGACAACAGGAAGCTGTCAGTGAAACCGCATAATCAGGTCTCAGGCTATCAATCTGCCATTAGCACTTACATGTCCGCCCGCGGAATTGACATCCACCATACGCTGTGTCTTAGAAGCCACCTCCCGAAACAGATGGACTGAGCCAGGAACATAGCCTGGTCTTGGCAATGAATCATAAACATTTTTTCGTTCCGGACACCTTTATTTATCCGCCCCCCGCAGATGAAAATCCCGAACCGCTGGAAGATGAATAAGTGTGTCCCAGATTAGCCGCAGAGCCTTAGCTCCGGTTCTTTTACCGAGCTATGTCAGAACCGCGGCTGATGTGAACAAAAAAAGCGGGTAGCCTCGGATATAATCCGAGGTTGTCGCAGACAACAGGAAACTGTCAGAGCAGCCGTTCAAACCAGATCAACGAAACCAATCTACCCAGCCATAAGGACGGAACCACCTGTCTGCCTGACATGCTTCGCACCAGTATCACACCACAACGGGAACCGAT
>NZ_JBLXFK010000025.1:0-55750 GCF_048262075.1 Gimesia sp. | reverse complement strand
CGATTTTCTTTCTTATTAGCCGAACGGCGTTAGCCGCGGTTGCTGTGAATTTGTCATCCTGTGCCGAGTCGAGTGGCAGCCCGGGTTCGGAGTTGACGCGGCAGCTAAGACCTCCTGCTCGCCGGGCTCGCCCCGAACTACATCCGGGGTTACCCGTTCATCAGTTCGAGAGATTCATCTGCGGGGCATGGGGGCCGATCTTTATAATTCGTGGTGAAGCAGGCGAGGGAGCTTTAATCTTAAGTACTGTCAGGCGGGTCCCAACAGTGCCGCCCAAAAATCGTGATAACTTAGTATGGGAAGCTCGGTTCTTTATGAACGCGGCAGCTGCGACCTCCTGTTCGCGGTGCTCGCCCCGAATTACATTCGGGGGTACCCGTTTCTATCGTGTGACATTACAAAATGAGGAATGAGGTTGAGTGATGGACTGTTTTGCTGATTTATTTTCTGATGAGTTTTGTGAGAGAACTGAATTCGGGATCAATCTGTTTTCATTGTTCGCAGGAATATTTTCTGCAGAGGCGCGGGGGTGTCAAGGGGGGCTGAACAGAATCGGGTGGCGATCTGAGTCGATATGGGCGCGATCTGGGATGATATTCGGGCGGTTCTGGCGTGAAGGGCTGCGAAGTGCGGCGACCCGCAGGCATACATTGGTAACAGGTGTTGTTATGCAAACTGAAAACATGGAAAAAAGGGGCTGTTTTATGGTGAAGATCAAGAACAAGTGTCGCGTGTTTCAGTGCTCTGTAAACTGGGCACGCGCGCGACACAGGACAACGTTTATCGCTGTTGGCGCGGCGGCGTCAAGTTCAATCTGTTCCAGATCGTCGGTTCTACTGCCTGCATTCACAGGAGGTGGTTTGCGCAGTGGTGGGAGGGGTGATGTTGATTTGTCAGGAGGTTTGAGGGGGCGTTTACATTATCACTGTCGGGCGAGCCGAGCAGTGGCACACGGGGTCTGAGAGAGTGGGATGTATATGGAAACATTCGAAAGATTTCGCTGTCAGTTTCCTGCTCGCGGTGCTCGCCCCGAATTGCATTCGGGGTTACCCGTTTGTTGTTAGAGTAAAAAACAATATGTGAGATTAAGAATTGATTGGGAGCCAACCTAATTATGGATAGCATCGGGGAGGTGAGAATTTGAGTTTGTGCGCGTGAAAACAGGGAGAACGAAAGTCGCTCTCCCTGTTTCTTCAGATCGATCTAACCGAAGCTCTGAATTCAGTCTCCGAAGGCGCCGTCGAAGGCGATGTCGGAGGGGGCGAAGTCGACGTTCTTGGTGAACTGGCAGGCTTCGCGGGCCCCCTGGTCGCGGTTCATACCCATGTCTTCCCATTCGATGGAAAGCGGGCCGCCGTAACCGATGTCGTTGAGGGCACGGATGATTTCTTCGAACCGGACGCCGCCACGTCCGACGCTGCGGAAGTCCCAGCCACGACGCTGATCGCCGAAGGGTAGATGACTGGTGAGAATTCCGGTACGACCGTTAAGAGTGACGGAGGCGTCTTTCATGTGCGCGTGATAAATACGATCGGGGAAGTACCGAATGAACTCGACGGGATCGACGCCCTGCCAGATGAGGTGGCTGGGGTCAAAGTTGAAGCCGAACTCTTCGCGATTGTCGAGAGCCTTCAACGACATTTCCGCGGAGTAGATATCGAATGCGATTTCGGTGGGATGGACTTCGAGGGCGAACTTGATGCCGCATTCCTGGAAGACGTCGAGAATTGGATTCCAGCGGTCAGCGAGGAGCTGGTAACCGGCGTCGTACATTTCCCGTGGTGTGGGTGGGAAGTCGTAGAGCAGATGCCAGATGCTGGAACCGGTGAAGCCATTGACCACGCTGACGCCGAGCTTCTGAGCGGCGCGGGCGGTGTTCTTCATTTCTTCGATGGCCCGGTCATTGACGCCGGCGGGATCGCCGTCACCCCAGACGTATTCGGGGAGGATCGCTTTGTGGCGGGCATCGATGTTATCGAGGACGGCCTGGCCGACGAGGTGATTGGAAATCGCGAAGAGCTGCAGGTCGTATTTTTCGAGGAGTTCCCGTTTGCGGTTGCAGTAGGTGTCGTCGGACAGTGCTTTGTCGACTTCGAAATGGTCTCCCCAGCAGGCAAGTTCCAGGCCGTCATAGCCGAAGTCCTGTGCTTTTTTGCACATCTCTTCCAGGGGGAGGTCGGCCCATTGTCCGGTGAATAATGTTACAGGGCGTGCCATAAGAAGATCCTTTCAAATTGTCACATCTGGGAATGAAGAAATCGTCTCTAACACTAGACCAGCGGGCTCAGAATGTCAAACGAACGTGCACTTGTCGGCAGGAGCCTGCAAAAAAAGGGGATGGCAGACTCCTATCAGGTAAGGAAATTGAGTATTATCAGTGCCACAGCCATTCGAAATAACACAATCTTGCTTATAAATTAACCCGCGTGCGGGCCGAGCGTTGTCTCAACAGGAAAGTCGATCATGTCAGAAAACAGTTCCCCGCTGGTGGGAGTCATCATGGGCAGTCAATCGGACTGGGAAACGATGAAAGAAGCGTCGACGATCCTGAAGGAGTTTGGAATCGAGCATGAGTGCCGGGTGGTCTCGGCTCATCGTACTCCCGACTGGATGAATGAATATGCGAAGGACGCCGAGCAGCGGGGTCTGGAAGTAATTATCGCGGGCGCGGGGGGCGCGGCGCATCTGCCGGGCATGGTGGCTGCCCAGACGGTACTGCCGGTTCTGGGTGTTCCTGTGAAGAGCCGGGCGCTGCAGGGGCTGGATTCGCTGCTGTCGATCGTACAGATGCCGGGCGGCGTGCCTGTGGGTACGCTGGCGATTGGGGAATCGGGAGCGAAGAACGCGGCGCTGCTGGCGATTCGAATCCTGGGGAATTCCCGTCCTGAGTTGCGAACGAAGATGCACGAATTCTGCAAGAAGCAAACTGACACCGTACTGGAAAATTCGGAATTATGAGTGAGTTGATCGCCCCTGGCTCGACGCTGGGTATGCTGGGCAGTGGCCAGCTGGGACGCATGTTTGCCATCGAAGCCCGCCGACTGGGTTACCACGTACATGTCTTTTCGCCTGAAAGTCAGACGCCAACCGGACAGGTGGCGGACCTGGAAATCGTGGGCGAGTATGATGACCTTGACGCGGTCGCGAATTTCGCGAAAAAGGTGGATGTGATTTCTTTCGAATTCGAGAACGTGCTGTCGGTGACAACCGACGCCGCCTCGCAATTCGCGCCGGTTCGTCCGGGAGCCAATGTGCTGCACGTCGCGCAGAACCGGATTCGTGAGAAATCGGAACTGCGGGACGCGGGAATTCCGGTAACGCCGTTCGCGGTGGTCAGGTCGGTGGAGGAACTAAAAACGGCATTGTCGGAACTGGGTTGTCCGGCGGTGTTAAAGTCGGCAACTTCGGGTTATGACGGCAAGGGGCAGGTTAAGATTGACTCACCCGAAGAGGCGGAAGCCGCCTGGAAGGAAGTCGGAGCGGACGAAACCGTACTGGAAGCGTTTATCGATTACATCTGCGAACTGTCGGTCGTGGGTGTGCGGGGGCTGGATGGGGAGTTCGCGTATTACGGGCCGATGAAGAACGACCATGCGAATCATATTCTGGATATTTCGGTCTTCCCCTCGGGTATGGGAGACGAAGTGAACCGGAAAGCCGTCGAAGTGACACGGGCGGTCTTTGAGCATCTGGATGTGGTCGGCGTGTTGTGCGTTGAGTTCTTTTTAACGGACGATCAGCGACTGATGATTAACGAAATTGCGCCGCGGCCTCACAATTCGGGACACCTGACCATCGACGGGCATGTAACGTGTCAGTTCGAACAACAGGTGCGGGCCATCTGCGGGCTGCCTCTGGGTTCAACGAAATCTCTGGGTCCAACCGCGATGGCGAACTTACTGGGGGATCACTGGGAACCGGGTCCGCCTGACTGGACGGCGCTGCAGCAGTTTCCTGACGTGAAAGTGCACCTGTATGGTAAACAGGAGTCGCGAATAGGTCGCAAGATGGGGCATTTAACGGCGCTGGCGGAGACTTCCGAAGCAGCAATTCAACGGGTCAAGGACGCGCGGGCCGCGATTTTTCACGGCTGAGTTTCACAGAACTATTTGCCGCGGACGTTGCCCCAGAGTTCGATGTGCATCCGCCGGGTGACCTGACAGCCGAGCTGCGCGGCGACTTCTTCAATCCAGGGCAAACGTTCGGCCAGCATTTCTGCCGTGGTGCCTTGCGGCATGAGATAGACGTTCGCGCGATCGATTTCTGGATAACGGACCAGGTAGTCTTCGATTTCGGCGATGTCTTCGCGGCGGTCGACGACGAACTTGATCTGGTAGGGATGTCGTTTAATCAGTTCATGGATGACGGTAGGCTGATCGCGACGGGCATCGTGACGGTGAGCCCAGGCGGGATCTTTAACGGGGATGGAGTTCGAGAGTTTAGGGCTGATGGACATCAGATCGGCATGGACGTCGCTGAGAATGGTGCCTGCGGTCTCGATCGTGATGGTCTTGCCGTCCGCGTGCAGGCGCTGCGTGAGGGATTCGACCTCGTGACTGAGCATGGGTTCGCCGCCGGTGACGACGACGTGTTCACAGTCGTACTGCTTGATGTGTTCCAGAATCTGATCGACGGACATTTTATCACCTTCCGGATTCCAGGAGGTGTAAGGCGTATCACAGAACCAGCAGCGCAGATTACAGCCACTGGTGCGAATGAAAATCGAGGGGACCCCGATCCATTTGCCTTCTCCTTGAGGTGAGTGAAAGATTTCCGAGATCAACACGAATTCAATATCCTGAAATAAAGGGAGCAGTCAATGAGTCTATCTTAATAGAAAGCGCGGGTTCTTGCATTGAAATGCACGGTCAAAGCGTGGTAACTTTAGCGAAAAATCAACTGAACACAGATTCGATTGCTTTCTCCAGTAGAACAGGACACTCCCATGCGCCACGATTCCCGCCAGCCCGAACAACTGCGTCCCATCAAAGTCGAACGCGGATACACCAAAGCAACGCCGGGAAGCATCCTGATTTCTGCAGGTGACACGGTGGTGCTCTGCACGGCCAGTCTGGACAACAGCGTGCCTCCCTGGAAGAAACATGACGAGAACCCGACCGGCTGGGTGACGGCAGAATACAACATGCTACCCGGGAGTACGTCGCCTCGAAAACAGCGTCGGGCCGACGGACGCTCGAGTGAGATTCAGCGGTTGATTGGTCGCAGCTTACGGGCGGTAATTGATTTCGCAGCTCTGGGACCACGCACGATTACAGTGGACTGCGATGTGCTGCAGGCCGACGGCGGCACGCGAACGCTGAGTATCACAGGCGGGTTCCTGGCGCTGCTGGATACGGTACTGGCGATTCCCGAGACCTGCGAACTGGCTCCCGGGGAAGTCTTTGACCCGAAACGGATCTTCTCGGACAGCGTTGCTGCGGTGAGCGTCGGCGTGGTGAACGGCGAGCCGGTACTCGATCTGGATTACATCGAAGACAGTACCGCCGGCGTGGACATGAACGTGGTGATGACCGGGGGCGGCGACTTCATCGAAGTCCAGGGCACCGCGGAAGGAGAGGTTTTTAATCGAAGCATGCTGGACGCACAACTGGAACTGGCGACACTGGGAATCCAGCAGCTGACGGAGATTCAACGCGAGTGCTTCGGAGCGGACTGGCCTTTGTGATTTTCTGCTACCACGAAAGACACGAAACTACACGAAAAAAGAGGGCTTGTTATTTCGAAGCCGATGGGTAAGCTTGGGGTGGCAGTGGCATTGAAATGACACCCGTGTGAGAAAGCCCATCCAGTCTTGAGGGATAGCGAGAGTTGACCTGGATATCTTTTCCTGTATATTTCTTTGCCCTGAGTTGTAATGCGATCTGCCAGCGATGCTGTTCGTTTTCGCTGACTTGGGTATGATCCAGATATAGTTTTTGAAGCTGGTTCAATTGTTGGAGATGGGAGAGACCGGCGTCTGTTACTTCGGTATTGATGAGACTCAGTATGGATAAGTTTTTCAAACCTTTTAAATGCACCAGGCCTTTATCGGTAATGGAAGTATTACTCAGGTAAAGATTTCGCAGCTTCTTCAATTCTGACAGATGTACGAGACCGGCATCTGTAATATCAGTTTTATTGAGCGACAGATACTCCAGATTCTTCAGCGATTTTAAGTGAATCAGCCCCTGATCCGTAATGAAATTATTGGTCAAATTCAGCATCCTCAGGTTCTTCATTTTCTTGAGATACCTCAGCTCAGCGTCCTCCACGTTCGTATCACAAAATGATAACTGATCCAGTTGAGTCAGCTCAGAGAGATAGATCAGTGGATCACTGGAGAAGCGGCTGGAAGAGAGATCCAGATGTGACAGCCCCGATAAAGACTCAATTCCCTGTAACGTATCTACTGGAGTCTCTTTAAATTTAAACTCGATGTCGACGACTTTGACTTCTTCTGAAAAAAACCAGTCGGGAACCTTGAAGGGCAGATTCCCCGGGATGGGAATCAATGGACTTTTATGATAATACAGGTGTGCCTGACCCTGATATTCTAAACGTGCGGTGGTGTAATACCGGACTTGCTTCTGATATGAGTTTCTAATTCTGAAGAACAGGATCAGAAGCAACAGGAGTACACAACCCCATCTGACATAATGCCAGCCTGTGATTCTCTCAGGCTTGAATCGCAATAATCTGCCCATGAGTTGATTACCAGACTAATGACCGGAAATGATCTACATTCTATTCTACACACAATTCTAATCTTGCTCATGCTAAAAATGATTGTTACCACGAAAAATACAAATACACATGAAGGGTTTGCGGGCGGCTATCGGAACCACGTGATTAATATCGTTTGACCATATAGCTGATCACATAGCCCAGGATGGTGCGCCAGGTTTTCTCCACGGTTTCATCCCATTCTGCGTCGAATTCTTGAACCGTTTCGATGACTGCTTTCAACCAGACCTCATAGAGTTGTGGCTCGATATTCAGATGGTATTGATCGTGAGTCCTGGCACGCTCGCGCAGTTCTTTGAGCGCCTCGGAATCGCCGGATGTGGCGCCGGCTGCTAATCGGAGCGAACGTAGCAGCATCTTGTTTTGCTGCTCGAAATTGGTATGTGGGAATTTATGCCGGATTTCATCAGACGTTGACAAAAAACGATCATAAAACGCAGGGATAAAGTTTTCATGCTCCATGCACCGATCAAGGCTTTGTAGAAATTGATCTTTCGGCGTCAATGCTTCCATGGATAATTCACTTGAAACAGGATCACTCACAACGGGCTCACATGTGACTGTACTATCAGTTTTTCCATTGTAAAGCAATATGGTAATTTAAACATCAATTGCACTCGAAGACCGGGAACTGGACCAGCGCAGTAAAAGATCACTTTTCCAACCGCTGCCAGCGGGCCTTGAGAGAGGAGATCTGGAAGGCGTGTCCCGCCTCGTGTTCGATGAGATGAAAAACGGCCCATTCGGGTGTGGTCTCATAAGGTTGATCATTGACAGGCGGTCTGAGCCGACGCCATTCTACGAGGTCCATTTTCTGAAAAACTGAAAATGCGATTTCGCGGGTGGAATCAAGCCGCTTGTGATGTTCTGTCAGAGACATGCCGGATACCTGACTGACCTTGCCGTCTTCGTCAGCCATGGGAACCGGAAGCAGTTCCTTGACTGAAGGCGGGAACTCCTGCTGCAGCAGATCGAGATAGAGCCATGACATTTCGACGATGGCAATGTGATAAAGTAATGAGCCGATGGAATTCTCTTTGCCATCCGGACCGCGCCAGTCCAGCAGTCGCAGATCACAGTCCTGCACCAGACGGAGTGTACGCTGGCGGACCTCGGCGAGTGCCCAGAGCCAACGGCCGATTTCGGGGTCACGGGCTTCCAATGGGTTGATTTTCAATTCGTTGGTCATGGGGGGCTCGTTGAATCGATGGAGTCAGTAGATCGCTGATTGTTATTCTACCACGAAAAGCACGAAAGCACACGAACGAGGTTGCTGGTTGGTTTATTCTGTGTCCTCATACGTGCCTGCGACCGACCTTCCCCAGAAGGGTGCTTTAGTATGATAAATGGGGCACCAGAAGAAGTATTGTCGGATGGGACCTCCCCACAAACCGGATACTCCTGAGTCGATTTCCAGACTGACAATAAAAGGTAAGGGAGCGTTGGGATAAGCAATCAAATCCCAGACACTGTTGGGATCATCGGGACGGTGGTCGGTATAAATGGGAGTTTGGGCCGGAATGCCGGCCCGGTTGAGCTTCACATAAGACTGCTGCACCTCGGTAGTGCCGTAAATCCCAGTGAGTACCCAGAAGAACGCCAGAATGGAAAGTGTCGTGATCAGCGAGATTCGCCTTCTGATCCAGTTTCCCATGCTGCTCTCCCCTGTGTATTCGGAGTGAATCGAATGTCATCAGTCTGCAGGAACCGGTGAATCCCTGCTGATATTTGATCGCCGCGGGTACCGCGTCTATGATTTGAAAGTGCTCCCTGATTATATCAGTTTGTCCGTGGAGTTCGCATATTTTCTGAATCGACATTCGAATTCATCCAGGATTTCTCACGCGTTTAACAAGTAACAGGAGACTTGATTATGGATTTGCAACTGACGGGAAAAACGGCAGTGGTCACAGGCTCGACTTCGGGCATCGGACAGGCGATTGCTCAGACGCTGGTGGATGAAGGGGCGACGGTCGTCGTCAACGGTCGCGACGCTGATCGGACGAAAGAGGCGGCGAATGCGATTCAGGGACCAGGGAAAGCGGTTCCCGTACACGGCGATGTGGGTTCTGCAGACGGAGTGGCGGAATTCCTGGAACGACTGAATGCCGTGAGTGACGTGGATATTCTCGTGAACAATGCAGGTATCTTTCAGCCGATGCCCTTCTTCGAAATTCCCGATGCAGAGTGGTCGCGGTTTTTCGAAATCAATGTGATGAGTGGCATCCGCCTGAGCCGTGCGCTGGCACCGGGGATGCAAGAGCGTGGCTGGGGGCGGATCATTTTCATCAGCAGTGAGTCAGGGATCAGCATCCCTGATGAAATGGTACACTACGGGATGACCAAAACCGCGCAACTGTCAGTGATGCGGGGTCTGGCAAAGACGCTGCGAGGGACCGGCGTGAATGTCAATGCGGTACTCCCGGGGCCGACGTGGACGGAGGGAGTTGCCGAATTCGTGGCACAGCTTGCGGAAGATGAAGGGATGTCAGCAGAAGAGATGCGGAAGCAGTTCATTCGTCGCTTCCGTCCTGATTCTTTGATCGAGCGGTTTATTGAACCGACTGAGATCGCTGCGATGGTGGCTTATGCTGTCTCGCCTGTTTCGTCAGCGACAACAGGAGCAGCGTTACGCGTGGAGGGTGGTCTGGTTGATAATCTGGGTTAGAGCTTGTTGCCTTTCAGTATAAGATCGAGCCGCGAACTTGCTTGATTTTCCCCGGCAATCGTAAGAACATGATCAACCAGGAATCTATTTGAATTTTAAACGTGCGGAAGGAACACCGTTATGAAAGCTGTTGGCCTGACTCGGTATTTGCCCATCGAAGATCCTGAATCACTGCTGGATGTGGAACTGGAAAAACCTGAGCCTGTGGGGCGAGACCTGCTGGTAGCCATCAAAGCAATTGCCGTCAATCCGGTGGATACCAAAGTCCGGGCACCAAAGGATCAGGTTGAGCCCGAACCCAAAGTGCTCGGCTGGGATGCAGCGGGCATTGTGGAAGCCATTGGCCCCGAAGTGGAACTGTTTCAACCGGGGGATGAGGTGTTCTATGCAGGTGATATTACGCGGCCCGGATGTAATTCCGAATTGCAATTGATCGATGAACGAATTGTCGGATCGAAACCGAAGTCGCTCACTTTCGCGCAGGCGGCAGCGATTCCGTTGACATCAATCACAGCTTATGAAGCGTTTTTTGAACGACTGGAACTGGATGATGAGGGAGCCAATTCCGGTGAGACGCTGTTAATTATCGGAGGAGCCGGGGGCGTGGGCTCGATTGGAATTCAACTGGCGAAGCTGGCGGGGCTGACAGTGATTGCGACAGCGTCGCGACCTGAATCGGTGGAGTGGGTACAACAAATGGGAGCCGAGCATGTGGTCAATCATTATGACCCCCTGCGTCCGCAGATTGAAGCGCTGGGCTTGAAGTATGTTGATTCGATTGCACTGTTCAATAATACGGACCAGCACTGGGAGTCTGTGGTTGATCTGATTCGTCCGCAAGGCAAGATTGTCTCGATCGTCGAAAACAGTAAGCCGCTGGCTCAGTCAATGATGAAGACGAAATCGGCAACGTTTGTCTGGGAATTCATGTTTACGCGGTCCATGTTTGAAACGCCGGATATGATTCAGCAGCATCACCTGTTAAATAAAGTTGCGAAATGGATTGATGCTGGCAACATTTCCTGTACCGCCAATCAGGTTCTCTCTCCCATCAATGCAGCGAATCTCCGCGAAGCCCATAAGACCCTGGAAGCAGGGCGTACCATCGGCAAGATTGTACTGGAAGGCTGGGAGTGAGTCAGTAACCAGCACCAACTCATACTTGACCCGAATGAGTTCGCTGATGAAATCCCGTTCGCGATGAATCACTTCGTCTTACATTCACAATGACTGATCCATCAGTTTTACCTCACCTGGATCTGTTAAGACTTGATTGCTTTTACAGAACCGTTGTGTAGTGAATTGCAGTTCGCTGGTGTCATTGTCAGAATGGGAGCCGGTTTTATTTCATTTGGTCCAAGGAAGTGGTTGTGGCGAATTCTGAGTATGTAGATGTGTTTCGAACCGGCGCTGTGTCCATAGATCGCTGGCGGACTGAGAATCCGGATATCAAACCGGATTTGAGTGGCGCCGACCTGAGTGGTGCAGACTTGACGGAAACGAACCTGGTAGGAGCCGATCTCAGCGGTGCGAATTTAACAGGAGCTGACCTGAGTGGTGCCGACCTGGTGGGAGCGAATCTGGCTGGATCCAACCTGGAAAAGGCCGACTTGTGTTTTGCAGATTTATGTAATGCAGATTTGAGCTGGGCTAATTTTCACGGATCGAATCTACGTGAAGTGGATTTTAATGGAGCACGATCCCGAAATACGCTGTGGGTCAACGTTGATCTCTCCCGCGCTGTGAACCTGGAACTGGTTTCACACGGGGGGCCGAGTACTCTGGGAATGGATACACTGATGAGTTCCCGCGGTCATATTCCGGCAGCGTTTCTGCGAGGATGTGGGCTGTCGAATGAACTGATTGAGTACATCGCTGGTCATTTTGAACAGACGGCCCTGGATTTCTTTTCGTGTTTTATCTGTTACAGCCCGGAAGATGCTGCCTTTGCTGAACGACTCTACGCGGCACTTCAGTCGAGAGGCATTCGCTGCTGGCTGGATGAGAAACAGACTCTCACTGCAGCGGCCCCCCCTATTAATCGTAATCGCGGTATGAAGATCCTGGATAAGGTTTTGCTATGTACTTCCCAGCATTCATTGAAGAGTGAGTGGGTGAACGTGGAAATTGAACGCGCGTTTGATAATGAGGACCGTGAGTTTAAACGCGACACCAACGTGATTCATTCGCTATTGCCTTTGAATCTGGATCAGCATTTGTTTGGCAGTTGGGAACATCAGCAAAAAGAGGTGCTCTGCAATCGAGTTGCCGCTGATTTCCAGAAAAACGAAAGCGACCCCGCCGTATTCGACCGGGAAGTCGAGCGGTTGATTGGCGTATTACAGTCCAATCCCTGATACAGCGTCGGGGTGAAGCTAAAATCTCCGTTTCAGATTTTACATCAGAATTTCACATGTCTGACGGGCGTAGATGGCTATGATATTAATGTGGCTTTACATTTTGGCTGCATGTAATCACAGCTACGTATGGCTTTCTATTCATTTTTCTTCAGGAGCTGATCGCTATGTACTCGCTCAAAACAGTCCGCTCGTTTAGCGTTACCATGTTGATTCTTTTCTTCTTCATCCCATCTGGAAACTTGAGGTCAGTTGATGCCGCGGCAAAAGAAGCGGCTGTACCTGTTGTCGGAGGTAAAGCGAAAGATTTTCAGCTGGCGACTCCCAAAGGGGAGAAAGTTTCTTTATCCGAACAACTGAAAAAGGGACCGGTCGTGTTACTGGTGCTGCGGGGTTACCCGGAATATCAATGTCCCGTTTGTACGCGGCAGGTAGGCCAGTTCATCGCAAACACCGCTAAATTTAAGAAAGCGAAAGCCAGCGTGGTCATGGTGTACCCTGGTGCCGCCAAAGATCTGGAGAAACGGGCCGACGAATTCATTCGCGACCAGAGTCTGCCTGAAAACTTTTATTTCCTGGTCGATCCGGATTACAAATTTACAAACGCATACCACCTGCGATGGAATGCCAAACGGGAAACCGCGTATCCTTCCACATTCGTCATCGACAAGGATGGCAAGATCAAGTATGCCAAAATCAGCAAAACGCATGGAGGTCGGGCAAATGCCAAAGAGGTCCTGCAGGCATTAGGTGAATAACCTGCCTGCCTCTACCTGATCTCGATTGTGACTGATCGTCATATTAAAAGTGAGCAGGCATCTCTCTGCATGAGCGGACGGACTGGCCTTGAGAACTGTTTCGTTAATTCCTGTTAACCGGGTTGATTGTATTTAAACATTTCCGGTCGAGCATAACGCTGCATCAGCATACCGCCGGTGAGGTTGCGGACATCTTTGAAGCCAGACTGTTTGAGGATGCGGGTCGCGATGTATGCCCGGAGGGCGGTGTGGCAGACAGTAACGATCGGTTTTTCTGGATCGAGTTCCGAGAGTCGCTGGCGGAGTTCGTCGACGGGGATATGAATAATGTTGGGAAAGCGGAACGTCTCGACTTCCCTGTCCGATCTGACGTCGAGAATCTGAAATGCATCGAGGTCGGCATCCACTTCAACAATAGAGGCAAGTCCATCCAGATCGTTTCCGGCTACGAAGGCGGCGATGTGTACGGGATCTTTCGCCGAGCCGAACGGGGGTGCATAAGCCAGATCCAGACCGGCCAGATCGCGGATGGAAGCCCGGAATTTCAAAGCTGTCGCGATGACATCGATGCGTTTATCGACGCCAGCTTTCCCGATGGCCTGAGCGCCCAAAACCCGTTCGGTTTCCGGATCATAGGTCAGTTTGAGAAACAGTGATTCTGCGCCGGGATAGTAGCCGGCGTGATGTTTGGGAACGACGATCACTGAACGATTCGCGCGAGAAGCCTTTTCAGCAAACTTCTTGCTCAAGCCGGTCATGGCGGCTGTTAAGCCGAACACGCGGACGATTGCTGTGCCCACGGGAGACATCATGGGGTCGGCAGATCCGGTTACTGCATGTTGACCGGCGATTCGGCCAGCGCGGTTTGCAGGTCCGGCAAGTGGAATGCGGAGAGGTTGCATCAGCACGCCATGCATGTATTCAACAGCATCACCAACAGCGTAGATCTCCGGACAGGAGGTCTGCATGAATTCATTAACGGAAATACCGCCGAACTTTCCGATTTCAAGACCGGCCGCTTTCGCCAGCCCCGTCGCAGGTGCCACGCCGATTCCGAGGATAACCAGATCGGATTCAATCGTCGTGCCATTCTCCAGTTCGACCGCCACGGCAGTCTCATTTTCAACATTCACCTTTTCCAATGCGGTCCCCAGATGCAGATTGACGTCATGTGCAACGAGTTCGTTCTGAATCAACTGTGCCATCTCGGGATCGAGTGGCGGAAGTACCTGTGGCTGCAGTTCGACCAGGTCCGTTTGCATTTTGAGGTGATGCAGTTGCTCGACCATTTCCAGGCCAATAAAACCGGCCCCCACCACAACGGCACGCTGACAGTTGTGCTGTTCGATATAGCCTTTGATGGCATCTGTGTCATTCAGGTTACGGAGCGTGAATACATTCTTCGCGTGGATGCCCGGCAGTGGGGGGACAATGGGAGTGGCACCGGGAGAAAGGATCAGTCGATCCCAGGCTTCAGTGCAAGATTCATCTGTCTCCTGATTCAATACGGATACTGTTTTATTTTCCACATCGATGGACTGCACCAGATGTCTCGTGCGGACATCGATATTGAAGCGGTTTTTAAAAAGTTCGGGTGTGGCAACGAGCAGTTGACTGCGTTCGGTAATTTCTCCGCCGATGTAATAAGGTAGACCACAATTAGCAAAAGAGACGTATTCGTCTTTCTCGAACAGAACGATTTCCGCGTTTTCATTACAGCGTCTGGCGCGCGTCGCAGCACTGGCCCCGCCGGCGACCCCTCCGACGATAACGACTTTCACTGATTCTGTCTCTGACATCTGCTGTTTTTCCCGTCTGATCCGTTCTACTGAGATAATTCACATGTATGAATTATAAACAGAGCAAGATGGCATCACTACCAACCGTCATCCCCATTCGAAATGATTCTCAACTGCGGGAATCGAATCTATGGCTCCGCGATGAAACTCATATGCAGTTCTGCGTGACGACGATGCAGCAGATCCCATTCTTCCCGACTCAGTTCACCAAAGAAGGGACTGGGGAAACGCTGTGATTCTGAGATAAGTCGCTGAATGGCATTCCGCAGATGTTCCAGACCAGCCTGATCATCGACGGCATCAGGGAGTAAAGCTTTTCCGGAATCCCCTTTTAACTTGATGCCGGGCAACATGCCATTTTTCATAATGCGAGATTTGAAATAATGTTTCCCGAGAACTCGAAAGAACCAGGGCAGCTTGAATGAAAAACCGTCCAGAGAATAATCCATGAGCCGCGCCAGGTGATCAAAGATCTGCCCTTTCGACCAGTTGCCCGTGACAGGTGCATCTGCAGCAGTCAACCGAGTGGCATCGTCAATAATTTCCTGTAAGGTCGCATAAGAGAGTTTTCTACGATCGGCGGCCTGTGTAGTCATGAATCTGATCCTGACAGCAAAGAGATTTAATGAAATTCATTTTCCAGAAACAGACGCGATACCACAAGCGTCTCCGTGTTAATTCAATTCATTAACACCAGTTATCACCTATAACAGGCATTTGGTTGACAGGTCTCTGGTAAAAGTAGGCCTCTACTGTTTCAGTGACCTGGGGTTGTATTAACTGAATCGGACCACGTTGATACAGATTCTCGGCGACGCCTTCAACTTCGTCCAGCAGTTTCAGTGCCCTGTGATCAACGCGCCACAATTCCCCTTGAATACTGATACCATCCCCATTATTTCTGACCAGGCCGGGATAGGTGCCACAATTATACATGGTATATTCAGCCGTGGTTTTTGCAGTAGAGAGAAAGGTCTGACCTTGAAGATTGTGTGCGCGGCAGAAGCCACGTTTTAAGGTTCCATAGACAAATATCAATGTATCTGAATTAGCGGTCATCATATTTCAACTCAGCGGATAGAATCGGATCCAGAATGAATCTCTGGACTTACTTCGATTACAGGGAACAGTTATGCTGATACAGTGGGAATTACTTTTTCCATTTAAACGATTTACAAGAGCGAAGACATTTCGCATCGGCGGTTGTTTCACTTAAAATCCGCAGGGGATGCTGATCGTCAATAAGATCAAAACCGCAATGATTGTACCTCATTATATCGCTGAAAGTCCGCCATGGATTGGTTTCTCTTTCTGAAATATTTTTTATTCGCCGTCTGCTGCACGCTGGTCGTGTGGTTTACGATCAAAATCGGATTTCGCAGTTCCGCAGACATTGAAGAAGTAGCACCAGAACCCGAGGTTCTACCCGGCGATGATTCTCGACCTGCTACTCTACAACGACTGTACTGGAATTTTACCGCAGTCTTAATCGTCGTACCAACGCTGCTGCTGGTGTTGGGGATAACCACGCAGACCGCAGCCTGGAATCATCCGGTAAGTATAACGCTCGCAGGTGCCCTGCTGCTGATCTGGGGAATGACGTTCTGGACAGGCATGCTGTCTTTCCCTGAACCGGTGCAGAAAACTGATTTCGCAGATTTCTCTGCGTTCCATAAAGCGCAAATTGTCGACGAACCATTCCGCGCTCGGTCATCAGAACCTGAGGAGATGACTGATGGCTGAAACAGCGTTACTTCTGCTGGGGCTGGCGATTTTGCTGGTGATGCTCCTGATCCTCTCATTTTTTCTGGCAGAGCTGGCCTACCCCTTAACCGAAACGGGGTTCAAAGCACGTCTGTTGTGTGCGGTGCGGCGGATTGCACATGCACAGAAGCAGATTCGAAATCGATCAGAATACGTTCTGTTGTTATTCTCGCTGCTGTGCAGCCTGTTGACGTTCTGCTTCCTTCCTTTGATTTCCACCCACTTCTTGATGCGTATTGCTGAGCCAACCACTGAGCCGGCACTGGTCACTAGTCGTTTTGCCCCCATGCTTATTTTGGGTCTGTTAAGCTTGCTGCAGATTGCCGGTGAAATCAGCCTGGCAATCACTGAGCGACGACGTATTCCTATGATTTCTCTGATTCTGAATAGTTATTTCTGGCTGCCTCTGTTTCTGGCCTGGGCTGCGGTGGTCGCTTATTTGCCGATCTATTCAAGCCATGCTGCTCAGGGAGGACTGACTTCGCTGTGGCTGATTGTTATTCAACCTGCTGGAACTCTCGTATTTCTGCTCGCCTGGACTGGTCCTTATTTATTAATCAATGCCTGTCCTGACCGCCGGCTGAGCCCGGTGCAAAACTGGATCCGAGAACTGCGGATGCTGATTGGCCTGCTGGTCCTGGCACCACTCGTCATCAGTCATAGCTGTTTTTCCCCTTTGAATGAGAAGAGTACCGGGATAGAAATCGGGAGAGTCGTAATCCTCGCGGTGATCACGCTGGTCTTACTGGTCATTGTCCTGCGGCTGAAAGTGTTTCTTCAGAAACGCAGTGGTTTTGATCCGGAGCGGCTGTGGAAGCTGACTCTATGGCTGGCTTTGATCGCGCTCACGGCTTCATTCGTTGCCTTTCATCTATTGGGGATGTCAGATCCCCTGATGCATGTGCTGCTGAATTTCAGCCTGCTGGCGATCTGGGCCGGATTCCTGCTGCCGAAAGCCAACCTCAAATTGACAACCAGTGTGAAAAACTAATTCAGTACTCATTATTGAAGATCAGATGTGGAATGGATGACCTGAGATTTTATCTGCCTGGCACGGGTGATAACCTGCTGTTTCTGACACTGACAGTACTGGTGCTGTTGATGATTACGGGCATCTATGGATACCTGAATCTGCAGTCTCAGCAGAGAATTGCAGCGACCAGGCTGCGGTGGGGCTGGCCTCTGTTATCCCTGTTTGCGGTCGGTATTTTATTTTACTGGTTCGGGCAACCAATCTTTGTGGAAGGTATCAGCGGGATCCTGAAACTGACCACCCAGTTCAGCCCGTTCGTCGTCGGTTTGATCGTAATCGGGTTCGGAGGGGCAGCGGTGTTGTCTTCCGATTTGAAATGGTCTTTGACAGCCGCGACTGTCTCATTTCTCAGTAGCGGGATGCTGTTTCTGCAGGCCGACATCATGCCACTGGTTCTGCTCTGCTGGTTGACAGCGGGGGGAATGCTGCTGCTGTTAGTTTTTCGGGGAATTTCAGAACCACATTCACAGGCAGATGATGCTGACCCGGAAGGATCATTTCGTGAACCGTTTTTAGCTTGCCTGGCCTGCAGCCTGCTGCTGTGTGGATTCCTGTGGGTGATCCATCGTGAATGGGGGCCCACTACCAGACAGACATCAGTACCTTCTACTGCCGAAGTGGAAAGTCTACTTCTGGTAAGACAGTTGTTGACAGATCACTGGCCGACATTGATCGTGCTGCTCTTATTTGTTCTGGTTAGCTTTGTGGGAATCACGCGTTTCATTTCTGAAGAACAGGGAGAGTGACCATGATTCTGCTGACACCGGTTGCACTGTTACACAATAATTTACTGGTTGCCGTTCTTCTGATTGCATTGGGTTTTCTGGGTATGCTCCTGCAGCGGAATGCCTTTTCGATGGTCTTCTCTCTGTTGCTCTGGCTGCAGGGAGCAGGTCTGATCTGCGCCGCCTATGGTCAGTCGCGTGGTGCGCGGGAAGGAAGTCTTTCCTTTCTACTCATCGTTCTGTTTCTGATACCGCTGTTGAGCCTGCTGTCATTCCTGATGATTCAGTCACGAAGGATACGACAGTCACCACTGCCGAAACGGGAAACAGAACCAGAGACCGAGCCTTCCTATCATATATTCCCTGATCAAGGAACAGGTCCTGGTGAATAAAACGATCACAGTGCTCCTGCAATTAAGCCTGATCACACCGTTTGTGATGTTGCTGATTGCTGCGCTGGTGACCTGTGGCGTCCTGCGAGGAAAGCCGCGCTGGCCAGTAGTGACTGGCGTGTCTCTGACGTCCCTCGTTGCTGTGACCTGTCTCTGTTTTTTCAGCTCCCGCCTTGAGCAGCAGACTTATTCGCTGACACTGCTGAACTGGCTGACTCTCGCTGGACAATCAACTCCTCAATTACAGATCGGAGTTATATTCGATCCGGTCAGCCTGGCGTTTTACGGATTAATTTCACTGGGGTCTTTGTTTTTCCTGTTACTGAGCCCCAAATCAGAAGATCGAATTGATTCTGGGAGTCGTTATTCATGGCCGCTCTATCTGTTCGGTTTTTGTGCAGCAACTGGAATTGTACTGTCGTCCAATTTTCTGGAATTATTTTTCTTCTGGTTAATCCTCTCTTTCAGCCTGAATCTGCTGTATGAAGTGAATTTTCAGAATCAGTTGGCAGGAGAACACATCAGTCGACACTGGTGGGGCTGGAATGCATTTTCCGACGCGATGCTCCTGCTGGCAGTATTTCTGATCCATTCCAATTTCTCTTCTCTGGATTTTGTGAAAACATTGCAGCCTGCAGCGATTCAGGCAGTGCATGCGCAAAATCGTGTGGCATTACCCGGTCTGGGGGTTATCCTTTTGCTGGCAGCGATCCCTCGCCTGGGACTGTTTCCTGCCTCTGCCCTGGTAATCAGCAACTCCCGGCCGTGGCCCGGTCGTTCACTGGCGGCATTGAATCTGCTGGCGATGCCGGTTGGATTGTTTTTAATAGTACGCTGTGCCCCACTGTTATTCGCCATTGAAGCGACCCAGAAATTAGTGGTGCAACTGGCAATGATCTCTGCGGTCCTCACCGGATTTTCCGCATTCACTCTCATGCGCGGATCAAACTGGGCCCGATGTCTAAGCTGGCTAACTGCTACGCTGACGGGAATCATCGTTGCGGTTCTGGGAATCAGCGGTTTAGAGTTCCTCACAGATCTGTTGCCATTGATCGTGGTGCAAACCGGTGTCATTTCCGTACTCCTTTCCCTGGTCTGCTGGCAACGTCAGCAATCAATACCTGGAGACATTCTGCCCGCGATACGAGTCTGTCTGCTCCTGCTGCTTGCTGCTGCCCTGATTGATCTGGGAGCAATACTGAATCCTCTGATCTCGGCTCGTGCGTCGGTAACCGAGTTACGGGACGAGGTACTGATCTGGTTGCTACTGCCCCTGGTCGGGGTTTATGTTTTTGGACTGGCCCGGTTTTATTTCATTCTGTCTCGGCAGCCCCCCACAAAGTCAACCGAATCTTTTCCCATGTCGCTTCTATGGGGGATCACCGGTCTGATCTGCCTGCTGACGATTGCGATGCTGTTTCCGCTGCCATTGGTACCTCAGTTCTGGCAGTCGCCGCTATTGAGTTCCACTCAGAACTCCTTTGACCGAGACTGGTTATTCTGTTCGTTTTATTTTCTCTCCGTCCTGTTTGCTTTCATCCTGGCCTGGATGACGGCGCCAAAAACGTCAGGAATGACAGGCAAACGCGTATCGTCCACCCTGCTGAAACTGGGTGAGTCTCATTACTATGCCTCCGATATTCTGAACCGAACTATCATTCAGCCGGTGAATTTCCTAGTTAAGTGCGTGGCCTTGCTTGATGACTGGCTGACAGGAATCCTGAGCCGCAGCACGCTGGAGAAACTGCCCGGTTACTGGGGACAATTATTGAGTCACATGCAGAACGGTCAGACTTCCTTCCCGACCCTGGTTCTGATTTTTACGATGTCGATCCTTATTTTTGTGCTGATGGTGCTGCAGATTTAAGTTCCGCTTTATGCTGCTTTCTCTTTTCACAACGTTGTATTGTTTTTTGAGTCCTTTATGAATTCGTTCCTGAACTCCCTGATTTCATTGTCACCTGCATTACTGGTCGTCATGCCGATCGCAGGTGCCTGCTTTGGCTGGGGAGTTTCCCAGCTGGGACTGGAGTTCAACCGCTGGACCGTGTTTTCTAATACTTTAATTTCCTGCCTGATTCTGGCTGCGGTGCTGACTACACCCGAGTTGAAAGATGAGAGTCCCACCCGCGCCATTTCCATCATGCTGAAACTGCCTGCAGCCGATATGAATCAACTACATGGAGAGACTCCGCGGCACTTTCAATGGACGATAGACCGCCTGTCCCTCTGGTTTCTGTTACTGCCTACTTGTCTGTGGCCGGCGCTAATACTGCTCTCCCGACGTATGGGGATTGAATCGCGAGGGCATTATTTCCTGCTCATGCTGCTACAGGCGTTACTGGCGGGACTGATTGTGTCTTATGACCTCATCAGTTTTGCCACCTTCCTGCTGTCTGCCACATTTTGCATGCTCTGCCTGATCCGCATCTGGAGTGGTTCACGCTCGATCCGCCTGTTGGAAAGTACGATGTATCTGCAGTTTCCAGGTGATGCATTAATCGTGGCAGGTTTGATGCTGGCGTCAATCGGTTATACCCGGATGCAGGGACTGCTGCTGGATACACCTCAGCCTGTCTCATTTCAGTTTAATGAAATCTTACAGGGTACAGTGAATGATGTCGCGTTGTACCCGCTGGCAGAAACTTACTGGAGTACGATCTCTCCCTGGATTTTTTTGATCCTGATGGCAGGTTTCACCATCAAAGGGGCGTTCTTCCCGGCTCATTATGGATTGACACAATGGATGAAATCGGACTCGAATCCCTGCTTCCACACGACCGACCGATCCATCTGGTGTCTGGTCCTGCTGGCTTTATGTACTAAAATCAGTGTGTATGGCCTGCTGCGATTTATGGTCCCTTTAAATCACTCCGTGGTACAGAGCATCGCAACGGTGATCAGCTTCTGGGGTATTTCTGGATTTCTGTATTTTGCGCTGCTGGCCTGCCGCGGAGATCTGGTGCAAAGCATCCTCTGTTTCCTGCTGGGGCAGACCGCGTTAACGTTCACATTACTGTTTGCTGCAGAACCTGCCACCGTTCCGAATCTGATCTTATTCAATGTCATTCAGGGACTGGCATGTTGTCTGTTGCTGCTCGTGATCTCGGTCCTGTCACATCCTGTTACAGGGAAAACGAATCAACTTCTGCAGTGGATTGCCGGATTTGCGATTCTGTCACTCGCAGGACTTCCGGGGTTGGGAGGATTTACAGTCCAGTTTGCCTTTTTATGGAGCCTCTCACAGGACAATCTCCTGCTGGCTTTGTTTTATCTGGCAGGTCACCTGCTGTTTCAACTCGCCTTGATCCGGGGATTCTGGCGATTGATAAAAGCTGCTGCAGAAACCAAAACAGAGCCGAAATACGATTCGATGGACGAACAGGAACACCGTCTCTTCGCCTGGCTGGCATTCGGTCCCGCAGCTCTACTGATCCTGGTGACAGGAGTCTCCCCAGCTTCGCTGGCCGAGGAAACCCTGTTGCCATTGTATCCTGTCAGTCTCATAGAGAGTGAAACAGAAGACTCGGAATGATGACCTTACTGTGTCCAGTTTTACTGTAACATCTCCATGGCCAATTCGACCGAGTATTACAGCAAGAGAGACTTTATACCAAAATGTGATATGTTCTAGTTATCCGCGGCTTCGAAGAGTGTGCCACTCTCATTGCCATTTTCCGGCAGGAACTCAAAATGCGAGCCCGCAGCCAGTGTGAATACCTGCAGCTGGTTATTAACTTTGCGACGGTATAACAGCGGTGTGGCAGCATCAAAGGTGTGCGATTCACCGGGCTTTAACTTGTAAGGCCCACCCCAGTCGCTGTAAGGACTTTTGAGTTCGTATTCCATTTCAACTTTCGTGTCATTGGTCAGCTTGAGTTCGGGTACCGTGAAGGTCGCCAGCAGTTGGGGATTAGACCAGTTGACTTTATTAATACGGTAGCGACCGAAACCCAGTTCGATATCAGGAATCTCTGCGACGGAAGCAGGGCCCTGCTTCGTCCAGCCGCCCCAGGCAGACTGAACCAGATCCCGCAGTTTCTGTTGATCGATCGTGGTATCCTGCGGTTTATAATCGGGAGCAAAGCGAGCAGTGCCCCCGACTTTTGCCCCCCCTTCCCAGTCCAGTTTCAAAGCGCGTTTGGAATAACTGCGATCCACAATTTCGGCTTCTACATCCTGGCCGAGCGAGAGGGTAAATTCGGCATAGGGGATCCATTTTTTATCTGAGGCCGATTTTTTAATCGCCATCGAGATCGCTGCCTGGGGAACTTCAAATCGGAAAGGCTTGATCTCTGATTTTTTTGACTGATCGCCATCTTCGACCTGAATTGGCCTGGTGAGTACCAGCTCAGCCCAGATTTTCAAATCATCGCCGTACTGCTTCAGATCAGGGAAGACCTGCTGCATTGTTTTGGGGTCGACCAGTGTGTCGAAAGAATGTCCGGGAATATCCTGTACGGGAATCCGCGCGATGTCGGCTTCCACCAGCATTTCCGTCAATGGTTTCAGCATTCCGGGGGCGACACCAATCTGTAAGTCAGTCACCTTGGGGATGTCATTGACGGAACGCCCGAAGGAATTCAATCGCTGGACCTGTGCCGGCGGTGATGTGGAATCAACGGCGGCAACCGTCAGACCAAAACTGAGAGAAATGCCCTGCTTGTCTGTCAGGACTTGCCGCGGCGCGAGCTGCATCCGGGGCTGGTAGACGGGGAGCGGCCAGATGGCATCTACTATCTGGCTGGCTTCGTCGAAGTTCATCTGCTTTTCCAGTTCTTCCACCAGACCGGGAACAATGGCTTTCACTTCGTCTTCAATGCGCCCTTTGCTGCCATAAATACCACTCACGAGTCCACTGGAGACTTTTTCTGAAGTCATGCCGATTCCGCGTGTGGAAACACCCGAGGGCCCGGAGACATACCAGTTATTCTGAGGAATATTAAAACGGGAACGAAGTAACTGCAGCTTGATACGATTATCTTTAATGTAAGGCTTCACATCGAAACTCAACCAGACCGGCTCCTGGTGACCGATACTGACGGAGATCGGCCCTGCCACAGCGGCATGACGATTTCCATTCACGTAAGTACTTCTGATGTAGAGATCCACATTTTGAATGCCAAGCTGAATATTTAAGGTATCGGCGGCATAGGCTTCTACAGCAGCGCGGGCCAGTTCTCCTTTGTACGAAATTCCGGAAAACTGCACGCTGAAGCTGCGCCCCTGGGCGACCGTGGAATCATAGATGTCATTGATACCTCCTTCGAGCATGTCGGGAGGGACCATACTGGGAACTGCATCTGCCAGTGTTTTGAGGAATCGATTTCCCAACCGAACCGAGACGGCGTTATCAATCACCAGAGCAGGAACAAACGGTGTGTCTGCGTCGACTTCGGCAGGGCGTTTCTGATCGGGCTTGACCAGCAGCGGAGCAGTATTCGCGACATCGGTCGTTGGATTCAACATCCAGCCGAACAGTGGTTTTGTATAAGCAACTTTCCAGACATCGTGTCCCACATTGGGTACTTCAGTAAAGCGAGGATTTCCGCCAGCCTGTTGAACCGCATCGACCATCTGCTTTGTTTCAGTGGGCAGGACAACCCGATCATCGGCACCCTGGAAGGCCCAGATGGGAACGTCCTTGAGTTTGGAAGCCCAGTCGGCTTTGCCTCCCCCCGCCAGGGGAACGACAGCTGACCAGCGTTTCGGATCAGCGGCAGCCATACTCCAGGCACCATAACCTCCCATGGACCAGCCTGTCAGGATCTGCTGATCGGCGTTAATCGAATACTCTTTCATCACGTCATTGAGAATCTGCTGAGCCCGTTTCCCGCCGGGGGAATCGGCAAGCCAGCCTGCCAGCAGACTTTCTTTCCTGATTTCAGCCTGTGGAAAGACCACGATAAACGGAAAAGTGTCTGCCTGCTGCTTAATCACTGGCCCCAGACCAACCTGAGTCGGCTTTAACCCATCGTCGCCTCGTTCACCTGCACCGTGCAGAAACAGGATGACCGGATATTTTTTCTCGGGGTTATAGTTTTCAGGAACAAAGACGACATAGCGATGCTCGCCTTGATCGTCCTGATAGACCTTGTTTACAAATCCGGTTTTGGTTGTTTTTTTCTGTGCCTGCACCTCAGCCGGTGCCTGTAGCAGAACAAGGGTTAGCAATACAAGAGTTGATCGAAACGCAAACGAAAATCGTGTTCGAAGAGTTTGCATGGGTTCAATCCGTTTCCAGATTCCGCAGAATCATAGTGGTGGTAGTTCAATCCGTGAGTGAGAGAATTCAGCGCCGATCAATCATGATGGCGACTGCCTGCTTCACACTCGATTTTTGTGAGCGCGCGTGTGGCTGTCAACAGTACGCCCGTTTCCAGCCCCGATACGGGCCGATATGAAGCAAGACGACATTTGGCAAGTTTTAAAAAAATGCAGAAAACCTGGTGGATTCGGCGACTTCCTGCCCGTTATCAGGACTGGTAAGAAGAATTGATGAATAAAACATCCGGTCGAGATCAAACCTAAAAAAGGGGCTCGCATTGAATTGTCGACAACTCACTTTCTGTACCATTGGTGTGATCTGTAGCACGGTATCGGTGTTTGGGTATCCACCACCGGGATTTGGCCCAGCGGGCACAACGGCGACGAATCAGGTTAAGCTGGTCGTCAAAGGCAATTATCGTTACATCTATGCCAATGGAATCCCCGATCATCAGGCGGGGCAGTTTCCCAACCGCAACAACCCAAACTCAATCCGCCCTCAGCATTATGAATATCGTGTGCCTGTGGAACCCAAGGTCTCGCGTAACAGCACTCCCTGTCAGCATTCCATCTTCGGGATTGCCGTCAACGGGGTGGTTTTCGATCCGGGAACGGCAGAATTCTGGAACCGTGACCGACGGTCCGGCTGGAATTACGAGGCGCTCTCAGGCAAGATCAACCTGGGGCTGGATCAGAGCAATGCCCATGTACAGCCTACCGGAGCCTACCATTATCATGGCCTGCCTCATGGACTGATTACCAGGCAGGGAAAGTCAGGGGAAATGACGCTGATCGGAGTCGCCGCGGACGGCTTCCCGATTTATTCACAGTATGGATATACAGACGCCGAAGATGCACAGAGCAAACTTAGGAAAATGAAATCGAGTTTTCAAATTAAAAAAGGAAGCCGACCGGGAGGACCGGGGGGCAAATATGATGGCACCTTTGTGGCGGATTTTGAATACGTCAAGGATGCTGGTGATTTAGATGAGTGCAACGGTCGCTTTGGCGTCACCCCCGAATATCCTGAAGGCATTTATCACTATTACCTGACCGAAGCTTTTCCCTTCATTCCGCGGAATTTTCGAGGAACACCTGACTCCAGTTTTCAGAAAAGGGGGCCGGGACAACATGGCGGTCCGGGACGTGGTGGATTCGGGCCTCCTCCGTTTGGTGGACCGCCTGGCTTCGGCAGGACTCAGAATACGAGCCGCGGACGGTAAGCAAATACAAGCGAGGATTAATCGAAAGAAAATTCACTCACAGAGAGGATGTAAATCGGACGATTAGAGCGTGCGCGTGTTGGATTGATTTTCCCGCATCCGATTACGAGCCCGTGACAGTGTCGGCCCAATCGAATTTTCCGGGATATCCAGTTCACTGCTGATCTGCTGGTAAGACTTTCCCTGCAGATGGTACTGTTCGACGATCTGTGCATCTGCGGGAGGCAGTTGCCTGATCATGTTCTGGATCTCTTCCTGATCTTCGACAAGCTGCTGGTGACGCGCGTGTTCTTCGGAGACATATTCCATTTTGGATTTGGTGGAAACATGCCCTAATGCTTCTGCCATGCGGCGCTCAACCATTTTTTTTACAACAACACGCCGTGAGACCACGGTCAGATAAGTGGCCAGTGAGCTGTTACCACGGAAGTTCCGCAGGACACGATAATCGTTGGCGAGGAGGACCAGAAAGACTTCAGACAGCAGATCATCAACATCATTGTCAGTAACGCGAATGCTGCGTGCATGAGCGGTATGGTGGATGACGTGTGTGAACAGGCCAATAAACCGGTCTACGAAATCCTTCCATGCTCCCGGCTCTTCAGCGAGACAACGCCTGAGCAAATTTTTGTCTATATCTGTGAGAGCCACAAATCGCCTCAATTCATTTAAGTCGCTGCCATCTGGCAGCAAGCGAGTTAAGCCTGCATCTCATTATACACCGAAGTCCATCCTCCGTGTTGCAAAAAAATGCCCTGAAATCCAAATGATCGTTTTAACCTGATCGTTAGTATTAAAATCTGGGTATTTTGCCCGCGAACTTTACTGTTAACTGGGATTTAAGGCAATACGATCCTGAAAAATATACAAAACCACACATTTCAGCCCCGATCGGCACGTTTTAACAGACGTTAATACCCCTGATTTCTATCACAGAAATCTATACATAATCCCACATCACCGGATTTATGTGGCTTTTTTGTTCTGCAGTTCGGTTTCGAGGGGTGGTGCAGGCCTGCGTTTGAGCAACAGGACAATACCTGCGATCACGAGGGGAATACTCAACATCTGCCCGACACTCAAGGGTAGACTCTCCGCAAACTCTGCCTGTCGCATCTTGTAGAATTCCAAAATGAAACGGGCGGAGAAGACCATGATAAAGAACAGGCCGAGGAGTAAACCGCGGGGCGTTTCGCTGCGATATTTTCGATAGAGCAGTAAGAGGATGATAAAAAAGCAGCCATAACAGAACGACTCATACAGCATGACAGGATGACGAGGCATTAACTGTTCTTCGCGACTACTGAGGCCGAGGCCATCCTCAAATACGATGGCCCAGGGAACATCGGTCACACGTCCCAGGATTTCGGAGTTGAAAAAGTTTCCGATGCGAATAAAGAAGCCAGCCAGCGCAACAGGAATCGTCAGACGATCCAGCAGCCATAATAAAGGCTGATCCGGGTGATTACGTGAATAGAGCCAGGCGGAAAGGGTAATCCCGATCGCAGCACCATGACTGGCCAGTCCACCATTCCAGATCTGCAGGAGTTTAATGGGATCACTGAGATAATCCATCGGATGATAAAACAGACAATGTCCCAGACGTGCGCCGATAATGGTTCCCAGCACCATATAAATCAACAACGATTCGACATCGTCCACGTTCCGTTTTTCGGTACGAAACATCCAGCGTAGCAGCAGATAACCACATATAAATCCAGCGGTAAAGAAGAGTCCGTAATATCGTATCTTCACCGGGCCGATCTCGAACAGAATGCGGTTGATGTCCCAGTGCAGATAGGCAATCAGTGGATTCACTTGACTTATTACTCCCGGATTCTGAAATGCAGATCTGTTGTTCTTTTCTGAGATTTCAGAATGACTTCAATATGCTATGATAACCAGACCGAAAGATAGACCATTCTCCGAGTTAAGCCTAGTCCGAATTGATATTTCCGGCATGGTTTGAGGTTGATCATTGTTTTTTTCCCTGGATCTCCGTTGAAAGCTTGATTTCCCGATGAACACTGTTGTGCCTCGACTGATATCAGGAGCAATTGCCGGAGCAGCAGGATTGACGATACTGGAAATGGTGCGGCTGAAGGGGGCAACTCTCGTTCAGCAGCCTTCCCTGGTAACAGCCCTGGCAGCCTGTGGGGCGATTATGATGCTACTGGGAATAGCCGGCTGTCTGGTGCCACATCGCGTCTGGGAAAAGATACTGTCGCAAGGGCAACTGATTCATTCTGCATTGGCGTTGCCGCGGCCCATCGTGAATCACTGGACCGGCAGCCTGCTGCTGTCCGGTTCTCTTGTCGTCTATTTTGTCGTACTTATGAACATCCTCCCGCAGCAACCACCGCCTGAGAATAACGATCAAGCTTCATTTCTAATGCAGGCGAAAGTCGTTCAGGAATCGGGGGGACCGGTGTCACTCCTGCGACAGTTGTTCGCCGGTGAGTATACCGAAGCGAATCAGCATCCGCTGTATGTGGCATTGCTTGCAAATTTCCCCAACTATGAAACGGGGAAGCGATTGTCAGCGATGTGTGGGTTATGCGCGCTGCTGATTTTTACGATGGGGATTGCCCGTTATTATGGAAATCTGGTGGGAGGCATCACAGGGATTCTACTCAGCATCAACGCCGCGTATTGTCAGTTAACAGCACGGGTCGTCTGTGAAGGGCTGTTACTGATTTTTGTCGCTGGATTGTGGCTGATGATATTGCGAATGCCCGCCCTCAGAAAGTCAGAACGCTACCCTGTCCTGTTGCCGATTGGAATTGGTTTGCTGCTGGGGCTGGCGTGGCTGACGAAAGGGACTGCACTGCTCCTGATGCTGGGGCTCCTGCTCTGGTTCTGCTCTTATGCACTGAACTGGCAGCGCTGGATTCCCGCTATGTTTCAACAGAGGACTACTGATGATTCAAAGACAGAAGAGAATCAAACAGAACAAACGACTGCCCCCATGAAACGGGTTGTAGTCAGTCTGGCACTGGTCCTCGGTAGTTTTACAGTGATTGCTGCACCACTGTTGATTCGCAACGTACGCGTCTATGGCAGCCCCACTTTTAATGCGAATTCGTATCTGCTGTTTGAAGATGAATTCAGTGAGCCACACGCATTAATCAAACAACGTGGTTCCTTACGGAATGCAGCACAGCATTACTGGCAGACACACACTGTGATCGAAATTATCAAACGAGAAGTCAAAGGCATGCTGTGGCAGGCATTCATATTTCTGCGCAGCCTGGGTCCCCTGCCCTTTGATGAGGGGCGACTGTTCTTTGGACTTTTGGCGCTGCCGTTTCTGATCGCAGGACTTCTCTCGGAAACTGGCCCGGCCCGGCGACTGTACCTGATTTGGATGCTGCTGTTCTGGCTGGCATTTGCCTGGTATCTACCCATTGCAGCAGGAGAACGATTTCTGATTCCCCTGTTGCTACCGAGCCTGGCATTCGTGAGCCTGGGTCTGGTACGCACTGGTCAACTGCTGTCGCGTTGAGTTGACTGAAATGACTTGTCTATGCCATCAGGCAGGGCTCGACCATTTTTTTCTGAGCAGAGGCATGAAGAGCGGAACGAGCCAGAGGGCGATGCAGAAGATCCCCAGGGCGGCTGAGATAGGACGATTGAAGAAAGAAAGGATGCTGTCATCTTTGGAGAGATTCTGCACAAACGACTGTTCGAGTTGACTGCCGAGAATAATGCCGAGCACGACAGGGCCGAGCGGGATGGCAAAGACTTCCAGAATAAACCCGAGGATGCCCATGCCGAGCATGACCCAGACATCGAAGTAACTGCCATTGATGGAGTATGAACCGATAACGCAAAACATCAGAATCAAAGGCATCAGGATCCGGCGGGGAATGCGTACGAGCTGCGCCCCACTGCGTATGGCCAGGAATCCCAGGGGAATCAACAGCAGGTTGGCGATGATAAAGGTCAGGTAAATGCCATGCACGAGAACCAGCTGATCCGGATTTTCGAAGATGCCTGGCCCGGGGGTGATGTTTTTCATCAACAGCACGCCGATAACAATTGCGGTCACCGAGTCACCAGGGATGCCGAGTACAAGTGCGGGAATCCAGGCACCTGCAAGCGCCGAGTTATTGGCACTGGTGGCATCGCCGACGGCATCCAGGGATCCTTTGCCATACTCTTCGGGAGTTTTGGAGCATTTTTTGGAGACAGCGTAGGAGATCCAGGCAGCGATGTCAGCACCGGCACCGGGAATCATGCCGATGGTGGAGCCGATACAACTTGAACGAAACCAGCTGAATTTACGTTTCCAGAGTTGAGGCAGCACGCCGCCGAAAACGGGTTTCAGATGTTTGAACCAGGATTTGTCTACTTCCACAGGCAGCGCTGACTTGAGTTTTTCGGTTTCTTCATCTGTCTTCGAGGTCAGCGTATTACGAAACACTTCTGACAGCCCGAACAGACCGATCATAGCAGGGATAAAGTTGATGCCGGTAAACAGTTCATCAAAGCCAAAGGTGAAGCGAGGTACGCTGTGAACTTCACTCAATCCGACCGTGGCAAACATCAGACCGATCATCAGGGCCAGGGCCCCCTTGAGCCGGGAACCGGTGGAGACGATGGCAGCACAGCTCAAGCCAAGCACATACAGCCAGAAGTATTCGTAGGTTGTAAATTCGAAAGCGATCTTTGCCAACTGTGGGGCGGCCAGTATCAGTACGAGTGCCCCGAACAGACCACCGGCGACACTGAAGACCAGTGAAACCCCCAGAGACGTCTCATGCAGACCTCGGCGGGTCAGCGAGTAAGCATCGTCGGTATAAGCGGCCGAGGAGGGAGTCCCCGGTATACGAACCAGCGTCGTCGGGATATCGCCGGCAAAAATACTGCAGGCTTCCAGAGTCACAATCGCGGCGATGGCAGACAGGTTATCCAGATAAAAGGTGAGTGGAATCAACAACGCGACCGCCATCGTGGCGGTTAATCCGGGGATGGAACCAACAAACAGTCCATAGACGGCCGAGAGAAATATTACCAGCAGTACTTCAGGCGAGACGATATTCTGAAGTGCGGTGATGAATGTCGATTCCATGTTGATTCTTCAAGTTGCGAGGCGAATGTCAGAGTCAGAACAATGTCGAGTCGAAAGCTACCAGCCAAGTACCCCCCGGGGCAGGGGAACTCTCAGGAGTTGGGCAAACAGGGTATAGATTCCCGGAATGAATAATACCGTAATCAACACACACACCCACCAGCGAGTGCCAAACTTCCAGAGCAGCAGAAACAGAACGACTCCCGCAGTTAGAATAAAACCCAGTTCTTCGGCAAACAGTAAGTAGAAAACAATCCCGATCAACACGAGAATGGTATTGATGATCCCCTGCCGAGTGACCGCATCGCCGGTCACTTCAGGAGCGAGTGCGTGGACTTTTTTCTGTACTGCCAGACAGCCAAGAATTACACACATGGCGAACGCGATCAAGCCGGGGAAGACCAGCGGACCGGTATCCCGCGTTGACATTTTCGCGAAGGCATCACTGGTTAGAAGTTTCCCAAGCGTTTCATCATTTGATTTCAGGAAAGCAGAGAATTCATCATTGGCACGATAGCGGGTGCTCAAGCCGGCCTCCCGCATGGCTTCGGGAAATGACTTTCCATTAAGGCTGACGTCGCCATCGGTAATTTTTTTGACGACTGCCGAGACTTTCTCCACAATCGGTTCCGGCGTTTCTGCAGGTAACGCGAGACCGTTCCAGCCTGAGATGCTCCAGTCCATACCCTGAGAAATGAACGTAGGCACTTCGGGGAACTCCTCCAGAGCCTCCTCCGCCATCACGCCCAGACAGCGAACCTGACCAGACTCATACAGCGTCTTGGCTTCAGGCAGGCTGCAGCAGACCAGATCAACGCCACCACTGGCAAGTTCCTGCAAAGACGGCCCTGCACCATTCATGGGAATCCACTTGATGTCTTCCGCATTGAGCCCGCTGAAGTCGAGCCAGCCTGCCAGCGCGAGGTGCCAGATCCCGCCGCTGGCGGTGCCGGTTGCCGTCAGTTCGCCGGGATGTTCTTTTACATAATCCTGCAGCTGTTGCATGTTCTGAAAAGGAGACTCTTTTTTGACAAAGACCGCGGCGGCACCATCGACGAGTGAAACAATCGGGATGGCGTCCTGATGCGTGAGTTTAGTCAGATTCTGCCAATGCAGCATGTTGAGTTCGCCGGTAATGATGGCCAGCGTATAACCGTCGGGCCGGGCATTGAGGCCTCGACTGTGCCCGGTCACTCCACGACCGCCTGTGGCATTGATGACGTTGACGGGGACTCCAAGCTCCTGTTCCAGGTATACGCCTAATTGTCGGGACGTGCGATCCGTCGCGCCCCCGACCGACCAGGGACAGATAATCGTGATCGGTCGATCCGGATAATTTTCGACGGTACCTGAAGAACAACCGTTCAACAGAAACAGGCAGAGAAAAAGAAGTTTCCACCGGACACTAACAGTAATCATCGCGCGCTGATTCATCAGTTCAGTACCAGAAAGGATTGGAGATCGAATTAGGGAAAGTAGAAACCTGCCTGAACAGCAGATCGCTTGTCCCTAGGATGCAGAGCGGAACAGAGCCTGTCAATAACCAGCAAACCGACAGTGTCCGGTTTCATTAAGTTCGTATTAAATACTTAAGAACTAAAAATATTGAAACTCTACACCAGGCTGTTGAGTAGAATACAGGCAGGCTGGTGATCGTGTTATAAAATAGTCTGGTAACAGGAGATCTGCAGCAGACTGATCTTGCAAAACGGTCTCTCGCAACGTTACGCTATACTGTAGAGATTCCTGCCACTAAACACCTGCCTCAGTCTGACCGTGTGCAATGGACGCGCTCACAGCTTTCGATCTTATACCCCTCGAAAGAAATCAACCTGAGCCCCCGCCCGAAGGTTTTTTATAAATGCGAATGAACGAAATTATTTGCCGACTCTCAAATTTTCAACTGCTGAAGAGCGTCTGCATCACTGCCTGCAGTCTGAGCCTGGTGACCTGTCTCACCAAGGCAAACGCAGAGCCGCTGAGTCTGGAGAAATCCGAGAAACAGTTTCAGTCTCAAGTCAAACAATTCATTACAAAATATTGCCTGGACTGTCACACAGGCGAAGACGCAGAAGCCGGTCTCGGGTTGGAAAAATACAAGACCCGTGACAGCATCCTGGCGCAGCGGGAAGCCTGGGAAAAAATCGTCAAGCGCATTCAGATTCAATCGATGCCTCCAAAAGATGCAGGAACTCTGCCAACAGACAAGGAACGGGAAGACGTACTGGCCTGGTTTGACGATGCCCTGTATGGAGTGGACTGCTCTGGTGATATCAACCCGGGGCGCGTCACGGTTCGTCGTTTGAATCGCAGCGAATACAATAACACGATTCGTGATCTGGTCGGGGTTGATTTTGAACCAGCTGAGAACTTCCCCTCCGATGATGTCGGCTATGGTTTCGATAACATAGGCGACGTACTGACATTGCCTCCCCTGTTGATGGAAAAATACCTGGATGCTGCCGAAGACATCTCTGAGAAAGCCATCTTTGCTAACACTCCTGACAGCTATCCCTGGCAGAAGATCTCTGAGAAGAACTTCCAGAAAGAAGGTGCAGTCACCATCAGAAAAAGTGGTGCCGGCTTTCATTCACGGGGCACCCTGGCAGGAAAGATTGAACTCAAGCAGGCTGGAAAATATGACTTCCGTATCATCGCCGGTTCGACTCCTGCGGGAACAGACCATGCGAAAATGCAGGTCAAACTGGATGGCAAACTGCTGAAAACATTCGAAGTCAAGGATGACCGAAACTCTCCCGGTACATTCACCATGCCTCAGGCAGTCCGACTTCCCAAAGGCAAGCATGTCCTGACCATTTCGTTCCTGAACGACTTTTACGATCCCAAAGGTCCCCCCAATAAACGGGACCGGAACCTGTATGTAAATGAGGTCGCATTCAAAGGTCCCCTGGGGCAACTGCCTGCGGACCTGCCGGCATCACACCATAAAATCATCACCTGTACCCCAGGCAGCGGTCGCTCGGTCCATTATTGTGCAGAGAAGATCATTCGCGAATTTGCGACACAGGCATTCCGCCGTCCCGTCAGCCGGGAAGAAGTCGCTCCGGTTGTAGAACTGGTCGAGGCGCGTGTGAAGTCGGGACGTACCTTCGAGCAGGGAATTCAAGTGGGTGTCCAGGCGATTCTGGTTTCACCACACTTTCTGTTCCGAATTGAAGGCCTGCAGGATCCCACCAATTCCCGCGACGAACAGACCATTGCCCAATACGAAATTGCCTCCCGGCTTTCTTACTTCCTCTGGAGCAGCATGCCTGACCAGACTCTGTTTGATCTGGCAGCCCAGGGACGGCTGCACGATCGGCGAACACTGCAGGTACAGGTCAAACGCATGCTGGAAGATCCCAAGTCACAGGCATTCGTCAAAAACTTTGCCGGGCAATGGTTGAATTTGCGGAACCTGGATGACCTGACACCTGATCCGCGAAAATTCCGTGCATTCAATTCCCAATTGAAAGCAGACATGCGTCGCGAAACCGAAGAATTTTTCAGCTATATCATGAAAGAAGATCGGAGTGTCATTGAATTCATCAATGCGGATTACACTTTCATGAATGAGAATCTGGCGAAGTTTTATGGAAATGATAAAATCAAAGGGGAAGAATTCCAGAAAGTCAACCTCGATAAATCGAAACGGGCCGGTCTGATCACTCAGGCCAGTATCCTGACTTTGACCTCCAACCCGGGCAGGACCTCTCCTGTCAAACGGGGAAAATGGATTATGGAAAATATTCTGGGCACACCTCCCCCGGCACCGCCACCTAATGTACCTGAACTGGAAGAAGCAGCAGGTGCGAAACCGAATGCCACATTACGCGAACAGTTGGCGTTGCATCGTAAGATCGCCGGTTGTGCGGCCTGTCACGATCAGATGGACCCTTTAGGACTGGGCTTTGAAAACTTTGATGCCATTGGTCGCTGGAGAGATAAAGAAGGAAAGCATAAAATCGATTCTTCTGGACAGTTACCCAGTGGTCAGACATTTAAGAGTCCCGTAGAATTAATTGAGATTCTGGAAGAGCAGAAACAGGGTTTCAGCCGATCTTTAGCAGAGAAGATGCTGACTTACGCCATTGGGCGTGGTGTGGAATACTACGACAAGTGTGCGCTGGATGAAATCACCAACAACTTTACTACCAGAGGTTATCGCTTTTCGGCGCTCGTCACCGAAATTGTCACAAGCGATCCCTTCCTGAAACGTCAACGAGGTTCTCACAATGACTAATCTCCTGAAACGCCGTACATTCCTGCAGGGTCTTGGAACAACGATGGCACTGCCATTGCTGGAAATCATGCAGCCCCAGTTAAACCTGGCAGCCGCTGCTCCCGCTGCGGCGAAAGCTCCTGTCAGAACCGCCTTCATCTTCTTCCCGAACGGGGTGATTGGTCCTTCGTGGTATCCTACCTCCACAGGCCAGAACTATGAATTGCCGAAAACGCTGAAACCACTCGAAAGTCTGAAGTCGGATCTCAACGTGATCTCCGGATTAGCCCAGATCAATGCCCGCGCACTCGGCGACGGTGCCGGCGACCATGCCCGTTGTGCTTCGGTGTATCTCACCAGTACGCACCCGACCAAAACCAGCGGTGCCGATATTAAAGCCGGTGTCTCCGTCGACCAGGTTGCTGCACAGCAGGTAGGTCATCTGACACGACTGCCTTCGCTGGAACTGGGTATGACACGCGGCCGCAACGCCGGGCAATGCGACTCTGGTTACAGCTGTGCTTATTCTTCTAATATTTCCTGGCGGACTCCGTCGACCCCCACGGCAAAAGAGATTGTTCCCAAACTGGCATTTGAACGCCTGTTTGGCGGTGGTGCCGAACGGGAAAAACAACGTGCCCGCCACCTGAAAGACCGCCAGAGCATTCTGGACCTGGTCAAACACGATGCAGATCAATTGAAGAAACAGCTGGGTCGGAATGACAAACGCAAGATTGACGAATATTTCACCAGCGTGCGAGAAATCGAGCAGCGGATTGAACGCAGTACGCATCAGGAAAAAATCAAGCCGCCGGAAATGCAATTGCCAGATGGCATTCCCAGTGAGTTCCAGGAACACATTCGCCTGATGTACGACCTGCTGATTCTAGCTTTCCAGACCGATACCACACGTATCGCTACGTTCATGGTTGGTAATGCCGGCAGTAACCAGACCTTTCCGATGGTCGGAGTTAATTCAGGACATCACGAACTGTCACACCATCGCAATGATGAAAAGAAAATCGCTGACATTCAAAAAATTGACGAGTACCTGACTTCGCAGTTTGCATACTTCCTCAAACGTCTTAAAGAAACACCGGAAGGAAACAGCAACCTGCTGGATAACTCGATGATCTGTTATGGCAGCGCCATTGGTGATGGTAACCGCCACAGCCACCATGACCTGCCAATCATTCTGGCTGGTAAAGGTGGTGGTACAATCAAGACCGGTTTCCACCATCAGGTCAAAACGGAAACACCATTGAGCAACCTGTACGTTTCCATGCTGGATCGTGCTGGAGCCCCGGTCACATCCTTTGGCGACAGCACAGGCCGCCTGTCGATCATTGATTCCTGATCTGCGTCTGTGATTCCTCTTCGATTACAACAGCTATTCAGGCTGCTGACCGCTTAGGGTGAGCAGCCTGAATGCGTTTGAGATTCATATAGACACAGTTTTCTATCTGGCCTACCATGCTAGGCAAACAGCATTCAATTTACTGAACTCAACCTCTCCTGAACGTGCACCCGGTATGGAAACCTCACTGCATCGTCAATTAAAATCGTACTATGCGCCGAGTAGCGACTGCGAAGAAATCACGCTTGGTTCATACCGGATTGATGCCATCGACGGTGACCGACTGATTGAAATTCAGCATGGTTCACTGGGAGCGATCCGCGACAAGATCCGCTGCCTTCTGGAAGACTATGAGGTGCACGTTGTCAAACCGATCGCGATCCGGAAATATCTCATCAAACGGCAGAAGAAGAATGGTGAGCCGATTTCCGCCCGCTTCAGCCCCCGTCGTGGCTCAGTGTTTGATCTGTTTGAAGACATGGTGCACTTCGCCAATGTGTTCCCCCACCCACGTTTGACCTTGGAAGTCGCGTTGACAATCCAGGAAGAACACCGGATAGCAAGAAAGCCCCGCCGCTGGAAGGGGAAAGATTACCGGGTGACTGATCGAGTGTTACGATCGGTAGAAGAACAGATCGAATTCAATACAGCGGCTGACCTGCTCAATTTAATTCCGGTTAAACTCCCGGTCCCCTTTCAGACCAAAGATCTGGCCAAGGCAGCCGGCATCCCACGCTGGCTGGCACAGAAGATGGCATACTGTCTGAGAAATACCGGAGCAATCAAACTGGTGGGGAAAGAGAAGAATGCATTGCTGTATGAAATTATCGAGGGGAATCAGGCGGCTGCCTGAGAAAAAGGGAAACTCCCGAAATAGAAAATTGTGAGCTTCAATCACAATAAATTTGACTACCAACCAACTTACTCAAAATCCGTATAGAGCCATCAAGTCCTAGGCTGCCGCTGACACTTACTGGCCATTCTTCTCGGCAGTCAAAACAACCCAAGTCGCCATCCGTATTGGCACAAGTGGTGATTTCGGGAGTTTCCTCATTTAATTTCTACAACGTTCCTCGGCAGAGCCTGCATCAATTCACACCTGTCCGATCACCGCAATGAAGATAGAAACTGCTCCTGGATATGTTTGATCGACGATCAAATACCAACAGGGAGAACGATCTGATTGCGAAAAGAGGTTTCAACATCGTTGATGGTATTGATGCAGTTCTCGAATAAAGAAACTGATCTTGCCACGATGTTTATTCAGGTTGTGACTGGAAACAGTCCAAGTCGGAATGGCAAAAGTTAAATTTAAAAACGCACTGAAACGTTGAAGTCATATTTCCTGGTTCACATGAAATCCAGTTCGAATCACTTCAACAAACCAGAGCTATTTCTCAGATTAACTTTTCTACTCAGAGAGTCAACATAGATGCGAAGAAAAAGCGCACGAAAAATAAATTCGTTTTTTTCAACAGTGCTATCTTACCGAACATTGACATTCGCTTTGAAAAAGCAATCAGAGAACCAGGAATTTAACTCTCTGTTTCTCCGTTAAAAATACGGATCAACCTGGCAGAGAATTTATAGCACACCCTTGGACGAAGGGACTCCCTGCTGGCGTGGATCAATGGCGACTGCCTGCCTGAGAGCCCGCGCCGTTCCTTTAAAAAGTCCTTCCGAAATGTGGTGACTGTTACCACCATGATGCAGGACCTGATGCAGGTTCAACAATCCATTTGAGGCAAATGCCTGCCAGAATTCCCGCACGAGTTCAGTGTCGAACTGACCAATTTTTTCTGTCGGAAATTCGACATCAAACACAAACCAGGAACGACCACTTAAATCGAGCGCGGTTGTAACCAGGGTCTCTTCCATGGGCAGTGTGATGGAGCCATAGCGAGTGATTCCTTTTTTATCACCCACAGCCTCGCAAAGTGTTTTCCCGAGACAGATGCCAACATCTTCCACTGTGTGGTGATAATCTACATCCAGATCACCGTTGGCTTTGACAATTAAATCAAACAGACCATGACGGGCCAGCAAAGTCAGCATATGGTCAAAGAAACCGATGCCGGTCTGAATATCCGACTGGCCACTGCCATCCAGTTCCAGAGACAATTCAATCTGGGTTTCTGCGGTGTCACGTTTAATAGATGCTTTGCGGCTCATTTCAGAGAACTCATATAATAAAGGTCAACTTGTTGATTTCTATAATCTTACAGCCCGGATCGGGTTTCTCAAAAATGCATCGCAGCGGCAGGTCGACTTGGTTTCAATTTACAGAGGCGCTGTCAGTCTGAATTGCATAACCGTTCCAATCGCGCCTGCGAGAATGTCAAACTTTGCACGATGTAACAGTGATTCAGCCAATCTCATGCAGTGCCTTGAGAACCGTCTGCACCTCATCATCAGTCCCGACGGTGATTCTCAAGCCATCCAGCACTCCATCGGTCAGACCAAACTTCATGTAGCGTACGAGGATCTTGCGACGTTTTAAATCCTGATAGCGACGCTCATGCGCCTGATCCGGATGAGTGCACCAGACAAAATTTGTCTGGCTGTCTACCGTTTCGAAACCCAGTTTTCCCAGCTCTGAAATCAGATGTTTGCGGGTTGTTTGAATTTTTTTCGTATTGGCCTGCATCCACTCCTGATCTTTGAGTGCTGCCAGTGCTGCTGCCAGGGAAAGGGTGTTGCAGTTGTAACTGTCCTTGACTTTCTGCATTCCCTGGATCAGATCGGGGTGGGCAACAGCAAAGCCAAAACGAATGCCTGCCAGGCTGTACGATTTACTCAAGGTGCGCGTCACAATGATTCGCTCACCAGCTTTGGATTTAAGTAATTCCCCCTTGTGTGGCTGATCACAAAAATCGCCGTACGCTTCATCGAGAACCAGCACGCCCTGCGAGGGTACCAGTGAACTAATTTCTTCATCGGACCAGCGGTTTCCCGAGGGAGCATTGGGGTTTGGCACAAACAGAATTTTGCTTTTATCTGAAATTTCCTGTGCCTGGGTAGTTGGCCAGCTCCAGTCTGGATTAAGTTGAATTTTCTGGAAACGGGCTCCCTGAATTTCTGCCAGTGTTTCGTAGAGCGTATAGCTGGGATAAGGAGCGGAAACCAGATCGCCGGCATCCGCAAACGTTCTCATCAGAATGGTTAATACTTCATCACTGCCATTGCCGGGCAGGATCCAGTCGGGATCCACTTGAAACAGATCCGCGGCGACTTTCCGGAATTCCGTAGCCAGAGGATCGGGATAGATGTTCAACCGACCTGTCAGCGCCTGTTCAACCGCTTCTTTTACGAGCGGCGAAGGCGGATAGGGATTTTCATTTGTATTCAGCTTGACCCAGCCGGACTCCTGCGGCTGCTCACCGGGCGTATAACCGGTCATTTGTTGAACCTGGGTACGAAACAGACTCATGATACTGCAAATCTCGATTCAATTATGTAAGAGGTAAAGTCAATCCATACGTGCCGCGATACTCAGCTAAGGACCTGAATACAGACAACATCGCTCAGTCAGGAGTTCTCATAAAAAATAAAAGAAGTCTCAGAAAGTCGTTCTATCGCAAATCCCGTTCATACATTAAACAGGAAATGGCAGATATCGCCGTCTTTCATCACATACTCTTTGCCTTCCACGCGAAGCTTGCCTGCCTCGCGGATTGCCTTTTCCGTATGAAATTCTTCCAGGTCAGAGACGGAAAAGATTTCCGCACGGATAAAGCCCCGCTCAAAATCAGTATGAATGACTCCAGCGGCCTGTGGTCCGGTTGCGCCAATGGGGATGGTCCAGGCACGGATTTCAATCTTGCCGGCAGTAAAGTAACTCTGCAGGCCCAGCGTGTGGTAGGCTGCCCGGGCGACGAAAGCCAGCGCCGGCTCTTCCAGGCCAACACTTTCAAGCATTTCCTTCTGATCTGCTTCATCCAGTTCCGCGATTTCTGCTTCCAGTCGACCACAGACGACAACCACTTCCCCTCCCTCTTCCGCAGCACGTTGACGCACACGCTGCACGAGTTCGCCTTCGCCTTGGAGATCATCTTCATCGACATTTGCCAGATAAAGGACGGGCTTGGCAGTCAGAAACTGATAACCTTTGAAGATTTTCTGCTGATCCGGATTATCGAATGAAAGACCGCGTAAAGGTTTTTCTTCTGCCAGTCGTGCTGCACACACTTCAAGTACAGCCAGTCGCGACTTGGCTTCTGCATTACCCGATCGGGCAGTTTTTGCTGCTTTCTGCTTTGCCGATTCGACACTCTGCATGTCAGCCAGCATCAATTCAATATCGATCGTTTCGATATCGCTGATCGGGTCGACTTTTCCCTCGACGTGGATCACATCCCCGTTTTCAAAACACCGCACGACGTGGAGGATCGCATCCACATTACGAATATGAGACAGGAACTTGTTACCGAGCCCTTCTCCTTCCGAGGCACCTCGCACGATCCCAGCAATATCCACCAACCTTAAAATAGCAGGGATCACCTTGTCGGTCGGGATATACTGGTGAATTTTTTCCAACCGCGGATCTGGTACATTGACAATCCCCACATTAGGCTCAATCGTACAGAAGGGATAGTTTTCACTTGCAATTCCCGCAGCAGTTAACGCATTAAATAACGTGGATTTACCTACATTCGGCAGGCCAACAATTCCGGCTTCCATGGTTCTTTTCAATAAATAAATGATGTTGAAATAATTTATCCGGCAGTAGATCTGCACCGTCTTTTCAAGAAATTCTCCGGATAGTGGCACATCATAGCGAAGTCCGGAATCAAAAGGAATTGATCGGTCAGAAGGTTCTCAACCTCCGTCTTTTCAGTTTCTGTTGAAATTATCCCGGGGACGCCCCACAGAGCCTCAGTTGCGTCAGTATAAATCTAAGACAAGTTAAAATATTACTACCTTTCCCTGGGGTGGGTAGTTAAACTGGATTATGAACATAAAGTCCAAAAATCGATTTATATCTGTAATAATTTCTGATTAATCAACACTTTGACGAGTAGGCTATGCGACCCATTCTGCACCTTTTGATCTGCATCCTGATCTCATTGATCAGCCTGAAGGATTGCCCGGCAGACACTCCTGAATCTGGAAAACCGAATATTATTGTGGTCATAACTGATGATCAGGGGTACGGAGATATTGCCGCCCATGGCAATCAGATGATCAAAACGCCAAATCTGGATCAATTGTATCAGAAAAGTTTGCGCCTGACGAATTTTCATGTCGATCCCACCTGCGCCCCGACACGCTCTGCCCTGATGACCGGCCGTTATTCAACGCGCACCGGTGTCTGGCATACGATCATGGGGCGTTCCCTGATGGATACGAATGAAGTCACACTGGCAGAAGTCTTCAAAAACAATGGCTACCGCACCGGGCTTTTCGGTAAATGGCATCTGGGAGATAACTATCCATTACGTCCCCAGGATCAGGGATTCGAAACGGTCGTCCAGCATGGCGGTGGAGGTGTCGGGCAAACCCCGGATGACTGGCAGAATGATTATTTCAGCGACACTTACCTGCGCAACGGGAAGCCTGAAAAATTTCAGGGATATTGTACTGACATCTGGTTTGATGAAGCATTGAAGTTTATCGAAGCAGACAAAACAAAACCATTTTTCGCATACCTTTCTACCAATGCCCCCCATAGCCCTTATCTGATTGATCCTAAATACAGTAATCCGTATGAGGATAAAGAGGTACCGGATAAAATGGCGGCCTTTTATGGCATGATCACCAATATCGATGAAAATATGGGACGCCTGCTCCGCTACCTGAAAGAGTCGGGACTGGAACAAAATACCATTCTGATTTTCATGACTGACAATGGTACCGCTGCTGGAGTGCAACGCCCAAACCCTAAAGACCTGAGTAAAAAACAGCAAAGGCGACTATCCAAAGGGAAACCAATCACACTGGAAACCTGGCCCGGCTTTAATGCCGGTATGCGTGGTATGAAAGGTTCTGAGTACGATGGGGGCCATCGAGTCCCCTGTTATCTTTATTGGCCGGGGGGAGGTCTGACCGGTGGAAAAAATATCAACCAGCTGACAGCGCATATCGATATTCTGCCTACGTTGGCCGAGTTGTGTGACTTGACGATTTCCAGCGAACTGAAACTGGATGGTTCGAGCCTCGTTCCGATATTAACGGGTAATAAAGACGCATTACGAAACAGGACTCTGATTGTACATTCGCAGCGGATTGAAACTCCTGAAAAATGGCGCAAATCGTCTGTCATGAGCGAACGCTGGCGACTGGTCAATGAAAAGGAACTGTATGATATTCTGAACGATCCCGGTCAGAAGAAAAACGTCGCAGCGGAATATGCAGGAGTGGTCAAATATCTGTCAGCAGAATACGAAAAATGGTGGAGCAGTTTGACGCCCGTTTTCAATCAATACGTCGCCATCGGAATCGGATCCCGATTTGAAAACCCGGCCCATCTGACCTGCCACGACTGGCATGCTCCGATTGAACAGGTTCCCTGGAATCATCAGTTAATTGCCAAAAATCCGGTTGCAAACGGGTTCTGGATCGTGAATGTCACTGAGCCGGGCACGTACGAAATCACGTTACGCTGTCGCCCGGAATCAGCCCATCATCCTCTAAAAAAAGGGACAGCCCGGATTCAAATTGGTGACTTGAAACGGGAACAGGTCGTGTCCGAAGGTGATTTGTCGACCACATTTGAAGTCGACCTGACCCGAGGTCAGAAAAAGTTACAGACCTGGCTGGACGAAGGAAATGGAGTGACTCGCGGCGCGTTCTTTGTAGAGATTTTTCGCAAAGAAAAAGCATAAGACATTGAATTCTTTATCTGGATGATCCACTCAAGCGGACTGTGCCTGCTTAATGCCAATGCGAGCCTGAATGCGATCCGTCTCGATCAACTGCTGCAGACGGCGCTGGTTCTCTTCCAGCTGATCCCGGGAATTCTCCTGATGCCAGATATGAAATACAGCGGCTGCAAAGCGGGCATCTTTGTGAAAAACTCCATTTCGGATTAAACGCAGTACCAGGTCTGAGTCTTCCATTCCCCAGCCCGTGTAATCTTCATCAAATCCATTCACAGCCAGCAAATCCTGTTTCCATGCGGAAAGGTTACAGGTTTTTGCACCTTCCCACTGGCGTGCCAGCCGACGCCGATACCAGGAACCAGCTGGAATTCGGAATAATGGTGAGAGTCGATTAATCTGCCTGCGATAGCGCGCTTGTACCCAGTCTCTCCACGACCACCTGGCGACAGGAATTTTTTGCTCAAGCACTTCCCGGGAAAAATTTTCGGAGAGCAGAACCCGATTCCCGGACAGGAACCAGCCAGCCTCAGCAAGCCGCTCATGAGCAGCAATAAACCAGGGAGTGGGAATACAATCGCCATCGGTAAAGACGAGATAGTCTGCCTCTGAATCCTGAATCGCCCGGTTACGAATAGCCCCGGCTCGAAATCCCTCGTCAGCATGCCAGACATGTTTCACTGGAAACGGCGCCTGACTGCGAAAATGGTCTATCACTTCGCGCGTCTCGTCAGTCGACCCATCGTCGGCAATGATCAATTCAGAGGGAGTACGAAGTTGCGATAAATAACCGGTAAGCACTGCTTCCAGAGCAGTGGGCCAGTTATACGTCGTGATGATGACAGCGATTCCCGGCATGAACTGATCAGAGTTCCTTCTGACTCTCTTTATTGATGACCATGAGTTTCAGATAGCGATAGTAGGTTCCTTCTGCATTGGAAATAGCCAGCATGAAACCTTCTTTTCCATCCAGAAAACCAGCACGGAGGAAGTAGGTTCGAATAAACGTCCACATTCCATGCATGACAGCTTTACAGAGCCCTGCCTGCTGTTTCTCTTCCGCCAGCATTTTCGCACTGGCTGTTGAATACGAGTTCATTGTGTTGAGAATCTGTTCCAGCGTAAGCAGGGATTCATGGATAATCGGTTCCCGGAGCTTTCCGGTTTTACCTGAGACTATGATTCGCTCATGAACCAGATCATCACTGAAGTTTGCTTTTCCCCGTCGAAAAAGCCGCACAACCCGATCAGGCCACCAGCCGCTGTGCTTCATATACCGACCACAGTAATTTGACCGGCGTGGCATGGTATAGGCATCAAAGCGGGCAGGCATTTGAATAATGCGTTTGATCTCTGTCTGCAGATCGTAAGAGATGCGTTCATCTGCATCGATAGAGAGCACCCAGTCTTTGGTCGCATACTCCAGGGCCCGATTTTTTTGTGGTCCAAATCCGGGCCAGTCTGTTTCATAGACTTTATCTGTATATTCGCGGCAGATGGCAACCGTCTGATCGGTGCTGCCGGAATCCAGGACGATGATTTCATCTGCCCACGCAACCGACGCAAGACACTCACGGATGGATGATTCTTCGTTTTTGACAATGACGATAATCGATAACGACATAAAGCTGACTTTGATATTACTTAAGAACGAGTTGCGTTTCACAGGAGAATCGAACAATTTTCAAGATTGTCAACCGCGCGCGTTCCTGTTAAAAGATGGTACCTGACTGACTCAGGTTATTATGATCTATTGACTTGTTTACTGAAAGATTGCCGAGAGTTTGGCAGGAATTTACTGTCTCGAAAAGAGCAATCGTCAAAATCATGAAAAGCCACGTTGAAATTGAATGATCCCCATCCTCAAGCGAGTCCCTGTTTCCAACTGTTCGACCAGAGTACCCCTTATACGACAATTCGCTGTCTTAAAGAAGAAGACTTACGTTCCGTATGGTTACTGGAAATACCAGGACGTGGCTTGATCACACTCAAACGCTGGCCAGTTACGTGGCAACTCCGCTGGAAATCATTCTTCAAACAGTCTCAGCCAGACCGTCAACTGACAGGAGCCTGGAAGTTACTCAAGGCAGGAGTCAATACCCCGCAGCCGGCAACACCCGTTTACAGGTCAGGTTCCTTCTATCAACTGGAATTGCCTTATATTGAAGGTGTAACCGCCTATGAACTGCTGAAATCAAATCTCCCCGTATCGCATGACCTGCTGTATGAACTTGCCAGAGAGCTAGGCAAGATCGTCAGACGTTTGGCGCAAGCAGGATTACGGCATCGAGATCTGAAACTGGAAAATGTCGTGATCAAAGAGCCCCAGCAGGATGCTGCTCCACTATCACTCTGGCTGATTGACCCCGTCGGAATTCGCAATAGTTTCTCGATCTCAGACTCATTTGTCTGCATGCTGGATCGACTTGCAATTCAACCGTTAAATGAAGGACTTGCGGTCCCCCTCTCGCTGCAAATCATTTGTATACGCTCAGCACTGGGGCAATTCAGCAGAAAAGAGCGACGGCATTTATTCCAAACGTTAAGAAAACGTCTGCTCGCCTCAAGATCGCAATCCCTGACAGGTTGATTGACCTTGCCTTGATTAGCAAAAAATCTTAAAAGCACGGGTCGTAATGCTCCCAGCCTCATCCTGCTGTCTTTGCATGTAAGACACCTATTTCTCAGGTCTGACATGAATCAATCCTCACAGAATCCGCTGTTTTTCAAATCCCCCCTGGTCGAAGAATCATCGGGTGTCATCTGGCTGAAACGAGCCTTGATTTTATGGGCCGTGTTATGGATTGCCGTCAGTGTCAAATTCATCGTTCAACCGGAAAAAAAATCGGTTTACCCCTGTTTTGCAGACTCATCTATTCACTGGTGGGCTGACCGGAATCTGTATGATAATGAAGTCTATAAGACCGGTTTTCGCTATAGCCCCACCTTTGCACTGGCGTTTTCTCCCTTTGCGATCATGCCTGTCTCACTGGGGGGAATTCTCTGGACAGCATTGAATATTTCACTACTGGTGCTCGCGCTACGACTACTCGTGAAAGAGATCTTTCCCGGTAACTGGTCCCGCTTTCAGGAAGCCAGCTTTCTGATCCTCAGCCTGGCAGGCTGTACGCGCGCGATCTGGTCTGCGCAAAGTAACTCACTGGTCTTTGCGCTGGCTGTGTTCGCTGTCGTTTCTCTGAAAAAAGAACGCTGGTGGATCGCCGCCTTCCTGCTCGCAGCCGCCGTGCATATTAAGCTCTGGCCAGCTGCTTTGGCATTGTTGTTGATGGCACGGTTTCCCTGGCAGCTTTCCATGCGTTTTGCTGCCGCAAGTGCTTTACTGGTAATCCCCCCATTTTTAACACGCCCCTTACCCGTAGTTCTCCAGCAATACGAGAACTGGTATGGTTTGCTGACGGGCCCTTACCGCACTCTCAGGCAGGGTGGTTTACGGGATGCCTATACCATCGCCGAACAGTTCGGTAGCTACGTGGATGATCGGGTTTATACCCTGCTGCAACTGGGCATGGCCGGACTGGCTCTGCTCTGGTGTCTCAGGTTGGCGAAAATTTCCGGTTCGACGCAAACCTATTTTACAGGTGTGCTCACAACCTGGGTCTGCTGGCAGTTACTGGTCGGGCCGGGAACCGAGCGACTGACATTTCTTCTGGCTGCTCCCATCGCCAGCTGGGCATTGATTGTCAGTTTCAGGGAACAATGCCATCGGGTTCTGGCAGTGGTCGCCTGGTTGATGCTGATCCCACTGGGGACCGGCGGCGTCGAACGTTTGTTGTTGCCCGTCGCTGCCTGGTCACCTGCGATTCTGCCATTGGGCATCATCCCATTAATGGTCTGGCAGATCGTCTATATTGAGAGTCGCGCCAGCGCGAGTGCATTACAGGTATGCCAGCCAAAGGATGCGCCCGTCGGTCAGAAAACATCCTGGGCAGCTTAAAGCGGGTTCATGCTGCTTTTCGCTGTTGTTGATCCAGCAGGGAAATCACAGCCCGGAAGACCTGATCCGCCCCCAGTTCTTTCATGCAACGATGATGGCCCAACGGGCAGACCCGCTGCTGACAGGGGCCACAGTCCAGATCGAGCTGCACAGGCAAGCTCCGATCGTAAAACGTTTCGCTCCACATCTGGTGTGTCGGGCCAAATAAAGTCACTGCAGGCACCTGAAAGGGAGCAGCAAAATGTCTAGGTCCCGAATCGGTGGTCACCAGTAATTCGGCTTGTTGAATGGCAGCCTTTGTGAGACCCAGGTGTAAAGGTTCTCCTGCCAGAGACGTTACGAACGGGTGACCGGCCTGTTCAACAATCTGGATCGCTTCCTCTTTTTCAGCTGGACCACACACGACTAAGACCGACTTTTTCAGGTCTGTGGTAATCCGTTGAGCCAGTGTTGCAAAATGAGTAGTCGGCCAGTGTTTAGCAGCACCAAATGCTCCACCCGGGTTCAGACAGATCAGTGGCCGACTTTTAAATTCAGCAGACTGCTTATTCCAAAACGCGTTCCAACGTTGACGATCTTGATCTGTTACCGCAAGTTCCATTGATCGTGACATTCCTGATGCCGCTGGAAACTCAGAGTTTTCTCTTCCCAGCACATGCGCGGCGATTTTCAGATATTCATCAATAGCCGGATGCGGCGTCTGTCTGTCACCCGCGGTAAGCACATCGGTTAATAACCAACGCCGATAGTCACGATTGATTCCCACCCGCCTGGGAATACCAGCCAGAAAAGCGAGGCTGGCACTGCGAAATGAATTAGGAAACAGAACTGCCAGATCAAAGTGTTCGCTTCTGAGCTGCTGTAGAAACCGTAGCTGAGATGTCAGCGTTTCGCCGCTTTTCCATGAAATGGATCGATCGACCAGGGTCAGTCCGTCCAGAACATCAGCCACGTAAGGTCTTTGAATGGAGACGATTTCTGAATCCGAAAATTCCTGTCTCATCGCCCGCAGCGCAGGAGTCGCCATGACGGCGTCTCCGATCCAATTCGGTAAAAAGACTGCTATTTTCATCCGGCTTTTCGTTTCGGTGGTTCAATGGGAACGTTTTTGTCTGCCGAAAGAGTTTCACTTTCCTGACTGCTGCGAATCATTCCAAGTACCTGTGTGGTTGAGATACCGGGGGTAATTCCCAGTGCTCTCACTTCCCCGCCATACGATTCGACAATTTCCCACCCCACGATCTCTTCCTTCTGATAAGTCCCGCCTTTCACCAGCAGGTCTGGCTTCAGAACTCTGATGAGGTCGGAAGGAGTCGATTCATCAAAGACGACCACATAATCGATGCCTTCCAGAGCAGCCAGCATGGAAGCGCGATGATCCTGACCGAAAATAGGGCGATCCGGGCCTTTATTCAGTGATCGGACACTGTCATCACTGTTGACGGCGACGATCAGACAATCCCCTTCCGCCGCTGCCTGTTCCAGATATGAAACATGACCGATATGCATGACATCAAAGCAACCATTCGTCAGAACTACTTTTTGTCCCAGCTTCTGACGGGCCACGATGTGCCGCTGTAATTCTTCCAGCGGTAATACTTTTTCACTGGTCACCCGGGATCCCATCAAGAGATCTGCCAGCATTTCTTCACGGCTGATAGTGACAACGCCAATCTGCTCAACTTCGAGCCCCCCGGCGACATTGGCCAAGCGTGCCAGGTCATCAGGGGCAATCCCGGCAGCACTTCCGACGCCGATCGTAGCCAGCACCATATCTCCAGCACCGGTGATGTCATAGACTTCGCGTTTCCGTGTCGGCAGCAGTTCGCTTGTACCGTCTGCCTGTGTTAAGGCAATGCCATCACTGTCCAGCGTGACAAATACAAAATCAAGATTTAAATCAAGGCATAACTGCCTGCCTGCCCGAAATGCATCTTCCTGATTCTTCACATCAAAGCCCACAGCACGCGATGTTTCGAGCCGGTTAGGTGTAATGGCTGTCGCGCTAGAATACATTCGGTAATCCTGGCCCGGACAAGGATCGACAATGACCGGGACATTCGCCGAGCGGGCTGCTTTGATGATGGTCGCTAAAATGTCTGGAGTACAGACCCCTTTGGCATAATCGCTGACCAGAATCGCCTGCTGTTCCGCAATCAGGGGCAGAATGGTATTGAGTAACGTTTCTGAAATTGATTGATCGAGGGGCGTATTCACCTCACGATCGACTCTCAGGATCTGATGCGGGTGCCTCTGTTGAGCACGCCCCATGAAACGCTGCTTCACGGTCGTTGGTCGACTCGGGTCAGCAATGATGGCGGAACAGTTCACACCACATTCTTCCAGAGTCTCTTTGATTACGACCCCATCCAGATCGATTCCCGTAACACCGGCCATGGTTACGTCTGCTTCCAGTCCGATCAGCATGTTGGCAACGTTCGCTGCCCCCCCCAGCCGAACTTCCTGAGTATCTTCACGCAAGAGAATGACAGGTGCTTCCTGACTGATACGTTCTGCGTTTCCCCAGGTATAGCGATCCAGAATCAAATCGCCGAGAACCAGAATTTTCGGATGGCCTAATTTTTGAATAGTATTGATTAAATGATATGACATAAATGCGGGCGTTTCGGATGTTGATTTAAGTCCAGATCTGTAAATGCAATTGGCTGCTACCACAGGCTGCGGAATCATCATCAGAACGCTGTTTTGAGTCAATGCCGATTTTGAGAAGCTGGGGCGTTTATCAACACTAGAGACAAAGAATATTGAAGGGCAGGAACTCGAAGGTTTATCAGCGCAATTTCTGTCCCAAATTTGACTTACCAGGGTCTGGTACTATTTGCCAAACTGCAGTTCCAGCAACATTTCTTTGACCGCTGTCATCGGAATTTCATCACGCTCAATCGCTTTGGACGAGCAGATAAAGATCGGGGCTTCGGCTTCTTCTTTCCCGGGGAGTGGCAAGCGACCATGACTGCCTTTGACGAGAGACGCATCGAGACTGGTCAGATCCATGTAGTATCGGAAGCCCAGGATTTTTCTGGCCAGCCGACTCGCAATGCGTAATTTGGGAAACTTAATGGTTGGATCAATAAACAATTCAACGGGATCGTAACCCGGCTTTCGATGAATGTCGACTGTGCGGGCAAAATCGGGTGCCAGTGAGTCATCCAACCAGAAGTAATAAGTGAACCAGGCTCCCGGTGCTGCAATTACAACCAGTTCTCCTGAGCGATCATGGTCGATACCGAACTCAGCCTGCTGACTGCGATCAAGAACCATTTCAACACCTTCGGTTTTCTGAAGCAGCGATTTGACTGCGGAGATTTTATCGGGTTGTTGCACGTAAACATGGGCGATCTGATGATCTGCAACGGCAAACGCTTCGGAGGCACCACAGTCCATGGTTTCCCAGCCTAATGCCTCTTTTCTGACGCTCAGCCATCCCTGCTCTCTGAGAATTCGATTGAGATGAACTGGCCGGGACACATCGGTAATGGCATATTCGGAAAGGACAACAATCTCAGCACCTGCCTGTTGGCCAGCTTCGATTAAACGTCCCGCTTCCCGATCGATTTCGCGAATATCCTGGTCAATGCCTGGATTACTGACGCCCAGTCGTTGCAGGTTATAATCGAGATGTGGCAAATAAACTAACGTGAGATTTGGTTTTTTCTCCTGAAACACTTTGATCGACGCATCGACAATCCAGCGAGAACTGACAATGTCCGCTCCCGGCCCCCAGAAACGTAAAAGCGGAAATACTCCCAGCTCAGATTGCAATTCGTCTTTGAGACCTTCTGGCTGGCTATACGAATCAAAAACTTTTCGCCCATCCGCTGGATAACTGGGGCGCGGAGTGACTGACCAGTCCACCGGGGCATACATGTTGTACCACCAGAACATCTGCGCGGTGGTATATGCCGGGTCGCGATGTTTCGCGGTTTCAAAGACTTTTTCACCCTGGACGAGTCTGTTTGACTGTTTCCAGAACATGACCTCGGCGAGATCACGGACATACCAGCCATTCGCCACAATCCCATGATCTCGTGGCATCAACCCTGTTAACAAGGTTGATTGAGCCGAACAGGTGACGGCTGGCAATATCGTTCCCATGGACCTGGAAAACCCTTCATTTGCCAGTTTCGTCAAATGAGGAGTACGGTCCCCCAGCATTTCCTGGGTCAAACCGACCACGTTGATTACGATCAGTGGTTTAGTCATGGATCTCTTTAATTACAGAAGACATTTAATTCAAAACACTTACGACCGCCTGAGATTCGTAGTTTATGGAGACATGACGCAAAAGGAAAGTAGAAAACGCGCTGAGGTTATCGCTTCCGTTTTTTGAATCAGGATTTTGTCTTACTTGAGTGAGTGACCCGACAAATCATGAAAATTGTTTTTAGAGATATAAACGTTTATCTGAGTAGATTTTCATTGACTACTAACTTTGGCTAATTTAGGTTATTTAATAATACTGAAATAACCGGATTAATCCCTTCTATGAAAATAATCCTCATATCCCAATTTTATCTTTTAACTATCTAAAAACTGGATCACATTTTTGGCTAATCAATAATATCTAGAATCAAATTCTCTTGATTCTTTCTTCTATTTGCTAGAGAGACTGAAACTATGGTTGTGGGCCCTCCTTCCTTCGTGTCGTCATTTCGCAGATCTATATCTTTGTTTCACTGTCTTCGCAGAGGCCAAAGAAAACGCCAAAGCCGAAATAAGATTAAAAACTATGTCAGCTCCTATTCCACTGCCGAGCAATTGGAAGACCGTACGCTGTTAGCGGGCGCTTCTCTGGTCAATATTCAACCGAATATTGACCTCTCTCTCACAGATGGTGAGGTTTATCACGAAGCCCCCCAGGAATTGACTTTTGTATTTTCTCCCGGGCAGCAGATTGATCCTGATTCCCTTGGAGGGATTCAGATTGTCCGCAGTGGTTCTGATGGAACGTTTACAGACGGCAATGAAGTGCCTATTGAGCGCGGCTATGTGGGCATTGGCAACACCCCCAACGAAGTCATCGTCCGCTTTGCTTCTGCGCTTCCCGACGATCACTACCAGATTACCATCTTCGGAACTGGCGTCGATGCTTTACTCAATCTGAATGGAGAAGCATTCCAGGACTTTAATGAAGATGCAGTCCGGGACGGTATGGACCAGACCATTAACTTTGAGCTCGACCTCGGAGCGAAAGTAGTCGCCGTTGTATCGCAGCCTGTTTTAAGGGAACAGGTTCTGTCCGTAAGTGACGTGATCAATCCGCAGGATGGAGACACCTTCACCATCACCGTGGGCGGCGCTTCTGTCACATTTGAAATGGATCTGGATGGCGGCGGCTTGAATGACCAGAACAATATTTCGGTGGTTTACACGGCAACAGAGGATGCATCTGAGATTGCTGAATCAATCCTGGAGGCATTCAACTCCTCCCTACTGGGAACCGGTGGTTATGCAACTATCACTATCCCACAAAATGGCGTAAACCTGACGATCTCGGGTGATTCCTTCACACCTGCGATCTCATTTGCACTGGTTAATCCGGGTAATCCTGCCTTTGCAAGAGCAGATGGTAACCTGGTAGCCCGCGACAACCAGATTCTTGTTCACTTCAATGATGACGATCTGAATCCCGATCTGGCAAATGACCCCCGTTTTTATCAGATCATTGATACCACTACAGATGAACCACTTCTGACAACCGATTACACCGCCACTTACGATGCTTTATCAGACGTCACGGTTTTGAAACTGACTTCAACGTCCCTGAATGCCGGAACTCAGTATCGACTGCGTGTCGGTGTGTCTGATACCCCTAATAAAGCATCAGAAAATTACTCGACCCTCGGTCTCGAAAATGAAACCATTTCTATCCTGGCAGGAGATATAACAAACACTGTCAGCACACCCGTTGATGGCGAGACTTCCATTGAGGATCTGGATCTGAATGATCCTTCCAACCTCGTGATTGATGGTGCCGGAAACTACTACTTCGTGCACAACGATGGAACTGATGTCCGCATTCTCCGGGTAGACCACCAGACCGGTTTAATCACAATCATCGCCGGCGATGGAACGATTGTGGTAGGAGACGACTCCCCATTTGATCCTGTCAATTATCAATATACACTGGCAAGCTCGCTCAAAATTACAGACCCTCGCGATATGACACTGGACGCGCATGGTAACCTGTATTTCACTGATGATGCTCATGTTCTGAAAGTGGATGCGGTTTCACAACGGGTGACGGTGATCGCCGGTGGCGGCATTGATGACACTCCCGAGCCTGGTGATGCTCCAACTGACCTGCAGCTGGATACCCCAGCGCAGTTAGCCATCGACGATGACGGGAATATCTACTTACACGACTCCGGCGCCGGTCAACTGATTGTGATAGATGGAAACTCTGGGCTTGTTCTTGCTGCTTTAGACGTTGGCCCCCTTGTGATCAATGACTTAAAGTTGGATTCTTCAGGAAATCTATTCATCCTCACAACAGGATTAGGCATATCTCCTTTCAGTAAAGAAGGGATTTACATTTATGAAACTAATGCAGGTTCCACTGAATATACGGTAGGCCTCTCCTTTGATCCAAATGTCTTTCCGACCCATCTTGCCGGTGGTGGAGCCGCTGCTCCGACTGACGGAGTTCTGACAACTACACTTAACCTATCCTCTGTCACCGATATCGCCTTCGATGCCAATGGCTTTCTTTATTATACTGACTCAACGGGGTACATTGTCAAATTTGATCCCTATGCTGACCCAGCAGATCGAACCATTGAAGTCATCGCCGGAGATGGAAATTCGGCAATTGTTGTGGATGGTGATCCAGCTATCGAAACATCCTTGACATCCCCCAGCAGTCTGGCCATTGGAACGGGTAACGCCCCCTACTTTTTTGACAACACGGACAAACTCCTGCGTGTTGTGAACTTACCTGATCAGAACTCTTCATTTGATACGGCGACCGATCTGACTGATGCCACTCACCACTGGAATGCTGGCACTGAAGAGTTCATCATCACCTCTGAAATTCAGGCTCAGGGAGTCGGTTTGCCTCCCCTGCCAGGCGGTACAGATGAGCCCGGTCATCGGCAGTTGCCCGCAACCCTGGATGCTCATATCGGTAATAGCGGTACCAACCCTGAGCTAACGGGATCCGTTTCGGTCATTTACTACAATTTCCAGGATGCGTACGGATCGGACGTGCAAGGCAATCAGTTGCACAATGCAATTACAGAAGAACAGAAAGCACGCACACGCGAAATCTTTGAAATCTATGCTTATTACCTGGGTCTCGAAATCGTGGAAACGGCAGATCAGGGGATGACTGTTGTCACGGGTGACCTGCGCGTTGCAGACGCAAGTTTGCCCGTCGGCACTGGCGATCCCGGAGGCGTTTCGAGCGGTTCGACGGTCATCATGGATTTCTCTGAATATACCGACCCTGCAGATGATGTTTATGGCGGCTCCTGGATGAAAACGGCCTTCCATGAAATCGGTCACTCACTTGGACTGGGCCATGCTTATGATGTCCCCTCGATCATGAGTGACGACCCTCTGCCACAGTCAGGGGGTCAGACAGTGTTTCCGGGAGACTATGATCTGGATCACCTGCTCAGAATGTATCGTGCTGACGCCAACGATATTGATATGTATAAATTCAAGCTTAGTGAATCCGGTACATTCCGCGCGGAAGTCTTTGCCGAGCGACTTTGGGATTCCAGTCTTCTCAACAGCGTACTCACACTATTTGATGAAGATCATAATATTATTGCCCGCAATGATGACTACTTCAGTAATGATTCATTTCTGGAGCTGAACTTAGCTGCTGGGTCATACTTTGTTGGTGTGACCAGTACAGGCAATGATAACTACAACCCGGAAATCGAAAATTCAGGTGACAATGGCACCACCGATGGCGAATATGAACTGCGTCTGAACTTTGCTCCTGATCCCAATAGTGCAGCAGTCACCACAGACAATGGCTTTGTCACTGATGAAGACACCCCTCTCAGTAACAGCGTATTTGCCGATAACGGCAATGGTACCGACAGCGACCCTGATGCCAGTGATGTCCTTTCTGTCAGTGCCGTCAATGGAATTACTGTAGATGTCAACAGTTCGATCACACTGGCCTCCGGTGCCCTGCTGACACTCGATGATGACGGTAACTTTATCTACGATCCCAACGGCGCCTTTGACTATCTGCCGGACGCTGAATCCGCTACTGACAGCTTCACTTATACTATCGATGATGACAACGGCGGAACCGATACCGCCACAGTCACTATCACCATCAATGGCCTTAACGATACCCCGCTCGCTCAACATGACACCTTCCAACTGAATCAGACTGGAACTTTCACCGGGGATGTTTTCGCTGACAACGGCAATGGAGCCGACAGCGACCCGGATGCCAGCGATCTCTTCAACGTCACGCAACTGCAGGGAGCGCCAGTCAATGTCGGCATACCAGTCACTCTTGCCTCCGGTGCAAACCTGACGTTAAATTCCAATGGAACGTTTTCCTATAACCCGACAACCAGTGCTGCCATCCAGGCATTGACGGG
>NZ_JBLXFK010000024.1:0-58982 GCF_048262075.1 Gimesia sp. | reverse complement strand
AGCTGGGTTTAAACCGTCGTGAGACAGGTTGGTCCCTATCTTCTGTGGGCGCACGAAACTTGAGGGGTTTTCTCTTTAGTACGAGAGGATTTAGAGGGACGTACCTCTGGTGTTCCTGTTGTCACGCTAGTGGCACCGCAGGGTAGCTAAGTACGGTCAGGATAAGCGCTGAAAGCATCTAAGCGCGAAGCCTCTCCCAAGATTAGGTTTCGTTTGAGTCCCCTGGAAGACTACCAGGTTGATAGGCCGGAAGTGTAAGGTGAGTAATCATTTCAGCTGACCGGTACTAATGGACGAATGCTTAGCCGTTTTGATTTTTACATCATAAACGCTAAGAACAAAAACTCTATAGTTTAAAAATAATACTTATTGCTTTTACCATTTTAATACACCAGGCAGAGTAGTGCGGCTGAAAGGTTGGCGACTCTGTCAATTCCGGTGACTTTACCTGAGAGGCCACACGCGTTCCCATTCCGAACACGACAGTTAAGCTCTCAGGGCCGATGATAGTGCCCACCAGTGCGAAAGTAGGTTATTGCCGGATATTTTTAAAACCCCTTGTCTCTTTGAGGTAAGGGGTTTTTTTACGTCTTCAGTATACTCAGGTCACTTTACTTTCGAGCATACTCACTCTCGTGCCATTCTTTTCGATCCAAATCTTTGTGGCGACCTTACAAAAAATGGTAGCAGTCTAGACTGTGTCCAGTTTGACTGTAACGTCTCCAGGTCCATTGAGTCCGGGTAAATTAGATTGAGAGACGCTATGCATTAATGTGATGCTGCAGTCCTGCCAGTTACTTTTCAATGTAGAGGATTTTCTCTACACCCGTTGATGCGATTTTATAAATCAGATGTTTCTAGCGCAGGCTGATTCATAACCAATCTTCGGTGGAAAATGTTGCGTTTCATTTGATTCGTGTGCTAAGATTTGATAAAGTAATGTAAATAAACATTAGAAAATAAATGTGCTCGCATTATATTTTACATCTATCCTCTTCTTAAACCTCTATTCTACTCTGCGTTACATCAATTTGTAATTGATAGAGTGGAATGCTTCTATACTGAGCCAGCCCTCTTCTTACCCAAGATGCGGACTGGGTTGAGTGATTTACAAATACCCTAAGTTATTAAAATTGTTTTATGCCAGGAGTTTTCTTGATGTTTCAGAGTGCTACAAAGCGACGCGGATTTACTTTGATTGAATTACTAGTGGTCATCGCCATTATTGCGATCCTGATTGCGTTATTGTTACCAGCAGTTCAACAGGCGCGCGAAGCAGCACGTCGTAGTACCTGTAAAAATAATTTGAAGCAACTGGGACTGGCATTTCATAATTACCATGATACACATCGCGTATTTCCACCTGCTGCGATTAACCCAGGTAGTGCAAAATGCACCTCAATTTATGCTACCAATAATATAATGAATCATACCTGTTACCAGATGTTGCTCCCTTTTCTGGATCAGGCACCTCTCTACAACCTTTACAACTGGTCAACACCCAGTGGGCCAGCAATGCATTCCAGCTGCGGACATACTGCTCCTCCTACGACATCGAATCAGTTTAGTTTAATCGGTGCCAATCTACCTGTTTTTCTCTGTCCCTCTGATAGTGGAACTCCGATCGGTACAGATTCCGGTTCCACTTATTATTCAAACGGCGCCCACCGGACGAGCTATGGTGTGGCTGCGAATCAGTATGATTCTGATAAATCCACTTCATTTCAGGGAGATACATATACTCAGAAAGGCGTGCTTGGGTTGAATGGTTCTGCAAAAATCTCTTCAATTACTGATGGAACCAGCAATACAGTGATGCTGATTGAAACTCCTCTGCTGAAAACGACAAATGGATCTGATACCTATGTTGGCTTCGGTCCTTTCTGGGATACTTTCACGCATACGCATTTTATTCGTCCCACCGGTCAGGGGATCAATCGACCTCGGAATGCAGCCTATAGTCAACGGGTTTATGGATGGGGCGCGGGAAGTTTTCATGTCGGTGGTGTGCATATTCTGCTCGGAGATGGCGCTGTTCGCTTTTTGAGTGAAAATGCAAATATGACTGCGGTTGTCCAGGCACTGATTTCTGCCAGAGGGGGCGAAGTAATTGGTGAGTTTTAAGCTGTTCTACAGTGATCGCTTTCATAATTCATCCCATAAAATAAATATCGAAGTTCACATTAATATAGACTGCATCCAGTTTTGCTCTAGCGACTCCAGAGGTGTTGCGACTGAGTAAAACAATACGAGATACGCAATGCTAAAATGTGATGGGCTCTAGATCAGCAAAATCGATCATTCTGCAATTCGGCTCAACTCATTCACTAATAATTCTATTAAATTACGATTCTAATAGCGAAAGTTCTCAGATGATGCGACTGCTGCACCCACAGGTTCGGAATTCCAGTTTTTATTTTGCTTGCCTTATGATCACAGGGTGTTTTGGGGGAGGAGAGCAACTTCCTGACCTGTCATCAGTAACGGGGACGGTTACACTGGATGGAACTCCGCTCACAGGGGCGAATATCATTTTTCAACCCCAAGAAGGAGGGGCTTCGTTTGCATTAACGGACGACAATGGAAACTATGAGTTGCTCTACAATGCCAATACTGCGGGTGCAATTCCCGGATCACATGCTGTGAAAATCTCGAAAGAGAAAAATCCGGAAGAACCGGGACAAAATCTGGTTCCCCCCAGGTACAATGATCAGTCCGCACTCACAGCTGAAGTCAAAGCCGGAGATGCAAATCAGATCCCATTTGAATTGACCACAAAAAAATGAATGTATTTCAGGGACTGAAAAGAAAACTGAGTCCTCAAAAATGAATCCGATGTTCTTAACTTGCCCTACGGGGCAAGTTTTTTTACGCACATGAGTTGCTGAGCGGGCAGAGTTATCTGAGAAACTGAAAAATAGTTCGCCCCTCAATATTCACTTGAAAAATGCCGGTGCATAGAACATAAATACCGTTCACTCGGGCGGGAATAAGATATCGTTGAAATTCAACGCAATCGAGATCGACTAGAGGGGGGCCAGTTTTATTGTCGCGTCTCGAGGGCCATTGGAACCGAGTATAATCTTACGAATGGCGCTATGTTTAAATGCAATGAGATCTAGATCTGATCTCGGATTTTGAAAAATCCAGTGATTGATTTCCATCCAAGCAGTCCGATGCAGATCCAGAGCAGAAATGATAATGTTCCCGGCAGGAAATAAAAGTCTACCGGGAGCCAGGCATACACAATCAGTCGCGGTCGCACGAGCCAGCTATAGGGAATTGCCATGGAACTACGAATCATGGCAAAGACGACGACCAGGGTATAGAAAAATAGATACAAACTGCCTGCGATCACGGTCACCAGACCACAATGAATCAGGGCGATTGTGGAAAATGTAACCACCAATTGGTCTGCGGTGGTATCAGTAAATGAGCCCCGGTTTCCCGCGATTCCCTGATAACGAGCCAAAGGTCCATCAATCCCATCCAGAAGGACATGCAGCAATAGCAGGCCGAATGCTGCAGGGGCGGCCCAGACCTGCTCTAGACCAATCAGAAAACAAAAAACAATTCCAAACATTAAAGAGAGAAAGGTAAGATGATTGGGGCTGATTCCCCGGTTTGCAAACCATTTCAGCAAAGGAAGAAAAAGTTGATGACGGCGGGACTGGGAAACGCCCATCAGTGACTCTTCACCGCTGGCATAGACTGAAACTTTACCTTTGATGGTTTTATTTTGAGGGCACATGTTCTTTGCCATTTGATTCCAAAGGCAGGAAGCTTACTTGAAACAGGTTAGATCAGCTGCTGTTTATGATCTATCTCGCTCCTGCAGTATCTGGTCCAGTACTCCTGATGTTTTGACCGCTTCAAAATCTACGAAATGTTTTCTCCGATCCCGGGTGGAGTTGGGGTGGGTGTCCATTTTCTCTGGTATTAATCCACTGGGCATCGTTATTTGTCTAAAAAATACCGGGAGGATATCAGAGCCGGCGTGAAATTACCGGAGATTTCTTAGGCTTCCTTTTTATATGGGTCTGGTTTGATATGATAATGGTTGATTTCTTACTGCGTGTTCATATTGAGTTTGTCAGATGAAAGAAAAGCCATGAACCTGAGTTGGATCAATTCTAATTGTGAGAGAATATCAGGCGGATTATTTATTTTGATGCTGGTATCCAGTCTTTGTGAAACAGGTTGGACTGCTGACCCAGAAAAAACGAGCGTGTTTCCGGTGCTCTTGCAAAAACGTGTGGAGAATCAGGCTGGCACATCTCACCCGGTTAAAGAAGCGGTTTACTGGAATCCAGAGCAAACGGCAATCATCGTCTGCGATATGTGGGATGATCATACCTGCAAGCAGGCCGCCAGGCGTGTTGCCGAGATGGCTCCGCATATGAATAAAACTCTGAAGGCGGCCCGTACGAAGGGGGTTTTTATTATCCATGCTCCCAGTGGCCGTATGAATTTTTATGATGGCACTCCCCAGCGTCAGCGTGCCGTTGATGCTCCCTTTTCAGAAGCACCACTCGATTTTAAATGGAAATACTGGAATGATAAAAAAGAAGGAGCACCTCTGCCATTCGTCCGGGCAGGGGGTTGTGGCTGTAAAGTAAACTGTAAAGGCTGGGAACCCGATGATACAGGTCTTCGCCATTGGAAAGGGGAGAAAATTCCCTGGACCCGACAGATAAAAACCATTGAGATTGCTGAAGAAGACGCCATCAGCGATAGCGGCCAGGAAATCTTCAATCTGCTGGAAGCAAAGGGCATTGAAAATGTTGTGCTCATGGGCGTCCATACAAATCTGTGTGTTTGTGGCCGTCCGTTCGGGTTACGACAGATGGTGTATCAGGGAAAAAATGCCGTTCTGTGTCGTGATCTGACCGATTCCCTGTTTCAGCAGAATGAGCCCCCCATCAGTCATTTTCGTGGGACTGAACTGGTTGTCGAACATATCGAATCGCGGATCTGTCCTACAATCACCTCAACCACATTTACCGGGAAACCCGTATTTCGCTTTGATGAAAAAGCCACTCATTAATGTTGGAATCCTCATCCACTGAGATCGTTTCGATATCGCTTCTGCAGCGAGAAGATGTGCTGTCTCGGTTTTAGAAATCCTTTTAGAACTGTCTGCAAGATGCATGCACTCGATTATGGTGTCATTCTGGCCTATCTGTTGTTTTCGATAGGTCTGGGTATCTATTTCGGCCGCAACCAGTCGCGCCAGGAGTTTTTTGCTGCAGGGAACTCTATGGGTTGGCTACCTGTCGGGCTCAGTGTGATGGCGACCCTGTTTTCTGCCAACAGTTTTGTCATGTATCCTTCGATTGCTTACGGAAGTGGACTCAGAATCGGTCTGTTTCTGATCGCCATTTCATTGATGGCACCATTGGTTCTTTGGGTGTTTATTCCCGTTTATGCCCGGCTGAAGTGTCAAACGGCGTATGAATATCTGGAACGCCGGTATCATGTTTCCGTTCGTTCCCTGGCCAGCGGGCTATTTATTTTTCTGCGTATCGGCTGGATGGCTTCTGCAACTTATGCTGCTTCCGTTGTGCTGGCGAATGTCATGCAGGTCGATCAGGTCACGGTGATTGTCGTGCTGGGCATTGTTTCAATTTTTTATACGATGCTCGGCGGACTGCGGGCAGTGATGTGGACCGACGTATTACAGTTTTTTATCTTCAGCCTGACAATCTTATTGACGCTGGGACTGATTCTTTCCCAGACAGAGGGGGGCGTTTCGGGTATGATGTCGACCTATTTTAAAGGTCGCGATAATGTCTTGATCGATTTTACCCCTTCGATGACTTTGGAGTATGGTAGCTGGGCTCTGTTAATAGGGCTGTTTCTGGAAGGCCTGTCTGCATTTGGGGCAGATCAGGTTGCTGTCCAACGGTATATTTCTGCCCGCTCTGAAAAAACCTCACAAATCGGTTTTTCCATAAATATCCTGGGGATGTGGGTTGTTGTCCCTGGTTTGCTGGCAATTGGTGTCGGCTTGTATTCCCATTATCAACAGTTCCCCGAAGAAATCGTCTCGGTACTGGCGACCGAACTGAATGGAGAACTGCCTGACTGGAGGTCCGGAAACGGGATGACGGTCCCTGAATATTATGAGTCCTATCCCCAATATGTGGCAGAGGATATTCGGGCCTTAAACAAACAGGATGAAGCGCTGCCGCAATACGTCCGTCTCCATTTTCCACCTGGCGTAGTCGGTTTGTTTCTGGTGGCGTTAATGGCCGCAGTGATGTCCAGTATCGATTCGGGAATTCATTCTGTGACCACGGCGCTAATGGTCGATTTCCGTGATCGTCATTTCGCGCATTGGAAACCAAAAAACAATATGATCGAAATGTTTCAGGACCGGGCACTGGTGGTGCTGATTGGAATCCTTTCGATTTTTCTTGCCTGCAATGTCGGTGAGATGGGGGATGTTTTTGCAATCGGAAAAAAAATGACTGCTGGTTTTGGGGGGCCATTACTGGCAGTCTTTATCCTGGCGCTGTTTTTTAAAAAGTCAACGACTGCCGGGGTGATGACGGGGGCACTTGCGGGGGCCTTGATTACAATTACCCTGATGTATCTTGCGGCAGACTGGTTTTCTGTCTGGTTCTGGCCGATTGGTTTTGGTCTGACAATGTTGATTGGCTTGATTGTCAGCCTGCTGACTGCGAAAACGGAAGAGGATGCAGATGAAACGACGCTTACTTATTGGAATGTGATTCACGGAAAATTTGAGAACCCCGAGGATACAAGAGAGTAATGGTCTCATGAAATATGCAGAAATGACGGCAATTGAACTGAAAAATGTTTCCCGCGAGGAGACTCTGGTCATACTGCCGATAGCTGCTGTCGAGCAGCATGGTCCGCATCTGCCAACCGGCACTGATGAGATGATCTGTACTGCAGTCGTAGAAAACGTCGAAGAACGGCTTAAAGAAAAAGTTGTCCTTTTACCCACGCTCTGGCTGGGGGCCAGCCAGCATCATCTGCGCTGGGGGGCTACACTGACTTGCCGGGTGGAAAACTACGAGACCCTGCTGTGTGAAATATGTGAATCTCTGTTAAACGACGGGTTTCGACGTGTCATGATCCTGAATGGGCATGGTGGAAATATCGGCCCGATGCAGATTGCACTGCGACGACTGCAGGTTGATTTTCCGACCTGCCAGTTGATGGCGGCTTCTTACTGGTCGATTGCAGAGGATGAAATTGCGTCAGTGATGGAAGGAAATTGCAAAACAGTCGGGCATGCCTGCGAAGCAGAAACTTCTTTAATGATGCATCTAAGGCCAGAATTAGTAGACGAGTCACTGCTGAAGAATTGTGATGATTATAAACTGGATATGCTGGAAGGCGTTTATCTCTGCAACGACATGTTCCAGCGAACTTCGCAGGGAGCGACAGGGCGGCCTGATCTGGCCTCAGCTCAGAAGGGGGCAGAACTGTTTTCAAGAATTGTGAGTCGCGTGACGGAAGTCTTTCAAACAGTTCAAATATTGCCACTTCCCAAATAATCAGGCAGCAGGCTTCGTTGTTCGTGATGCAAGTGCCTGCAAAACGGTCTCTGCAATACGATAGTGAGATCGGCCATCGCAGTTCCATGTCTGACGGATCTGGTCTCCGCGGACCTGTTGCTCTGACAGAGAATCCCGTCTGATGGAAGCCAGTGCGATTGCTCCCGCATCTTCTGTTGTCGAAAACGAGGCCCAGTCATATTCATGTAGCGGAAGACCGTAGTTACTGATGTCATTTTCCAGATTAAAAAAAGCGACCCGCTTTCCTATTAATGCCGCTTTGATTCCCACTGTCGAGTGATGAGTTACCAATACATCGCAGGCATGTAAAACCGTGCCCAGTGCATCTTCAGAGGCATTCAATGCCGCCGCCCCCAGCCGGTCGATCATTTTCTGTGCATCGACATCACGATGATTGGGGTGTTTACGTACGGCAACTCTGAGTTGTGGATTCTGGCTCAGTGCCTGTATCAGACTGGCTTCAATCAGAGCGCTCTGGTCATCAATACCGGGTTGCATTGCATAGAGGGCCAGGGGAGTGTCATTATTAATCGAGTGTTTCGTGCGCCACGCGATGCCGGCTGACTCCTGATGCAGGACATCTGCGGCACAATCAAAGCTGGGATGTCCTGTGATGACGAGAGTTCGGGGATCGACTCCGCGTTTTGTTAATTGAGGTATGGTTGCTTCAAATGGGATACAGACACGGTCCGCAATAATGTCGGCTATCTGAATGCCAAACAGACTGACCATGCTGATAGTGGGGATTCCTTGTTCCTGTGCTACTTTGACCGATGCCAGTTCCGCACGGGGGGAATTGGTGGTCAACAAGGCATCCGGTTTCAATTGATCAAACAGACGTCTTAATGGATTGAGGGGAAGAAACGCACGTCGGCCATGTGCCCGGTAGAGTTGATCAGCATTTTCTGTACCGATTCGCTCTTCCAGATCGGCATAGGAGAGTCCCAGATAGGCAATGGTTTCTTCCAGAGGGACCGATTTTCCATCGGCACGCAGCTCTTCTGCCAGCCGGATTCCATGTTGACGGGCGCGCTCATCGGTTGATGTCAGGAGATGTCGAAATCCCAGTGGTTCAAATCCAGCGGCCCGCAATGGTTCTGTTGCTGTGGTCAAACCAAGTACCGAAATCCGGCAGCCCTGGGCTTTTAGCTCCTGCAGGACGGGGATTAACATCTGGACATGTCCTCCGCCATAACATGTAGCCATTACATGATTTACGGTTCTTGGTGTTTGTGGAGACTTTAGTGAGAACATTAGATGCAAACGGGTTCGAGACACGTTAGTGGAAACGGGAAATCAGGTTGTCTTTCGCGGCGGTATTAGACAGGGAATTCAGGAATTACGTCAAGGTCAACCAGAGTGAGGGTGAGAAAATAAACCGTTTCTACAGAGAGAGTTGACGTGCTTAATCTGGTCTTTCCCGAAAAACCAAAATATCTTAGTTTACCGTTCCTGCAAATAATACAAAATCTGCAATTGTGAATTGAGCTGGCTCGCAGAAAACGGTTCAAGCTGTTTGCAACAGAGAGGGAACTGATTCTTCAGATCACCACTGATTGTTTTTCAATGCGGACTGTTTCTTCTAAAGGATGGAGAGAATCGAGATGCCGAACATTAAGCTGCTGCAAGACTTTCATAGACAGGATGTAGTTAAGTTTCTGAACGGGGCTGACAATGTAGGCATCGAACTGGGGGTAGCTCAGGGTATCTTTTCAGAGCGGATGATTCAGTCGGGAAAGTTCTCCACCTTTTTCGGCGTCGACATGTATGCCGACACGCACGATACCGAAGAATACAAAGGTGCTTTGAGAAAAGTAGGGCTATTTACACCCTACAAGCTGCTGAGGATGACTTTTGCGGAAGCTTTAGATCTGTTCGATGATCACACGTTCGATTTCATTTATGTCGATGGTTATGCCCATTCCGGTGAAGAAGGGGGCGAAACCATGTATCAATGGTATCAGAAGCTGAAAGTGGGCGGGGTGATGGCCGGTGATGACTATCACGAAAACTGGCCTTTAGTAAAGCAGTCCGTGGACGAGTTCATTCGACAGACTGGTGGGGAACTGATGGTGACCGGAAAAACAGAAGAAACAATCCATTGTCAGTATCCCAGCTGGATTACCATTAAGGAGCGCGAGGTGGAATTCACTCCTGATGAAGCGCAGATCCGGCGTGGCAAATCGATCACCAGAAAACTGGTCCGCCGCCGACACCTGAAAATATATCTACAGAATCTCTTACCCGGTTCTGTGATGGAAACACTGGATAAAGTCAGAAAGGCAGCTTGAATTTATTGCTGCCGGAGAATCGGGCAGGGAATGCTCGTGAAGTGTCCCCCGTGGGGGAACGGAAGGAACCAAAATGTGCGGAATCATTGGTGGATTTGATCGTCAGCAACGGCCCTGGGGAGCCGATCTCGCAGAGCGGGCCTGCGAACGGATGCGACATCGGGGGCCCGATGATCGGGGCTGGTTTGAATCACAGGGAATGCTGGTTGGGAATCAGCGCCTGTCGATCCTGGATCTAACAGGCGGGCATCAGCCGATGTTTTCTGATGATCAACAAATTGTCGTTGTTCAAAATGGCGAAATTTATAACTTTAAAGAGCTGGCACAGGGGCTGAACTGCAAAACCAACTGTGATACGGAAGTGATCCTGCGCCTCTACGAACGAGACGGCGAAGCCTTTGTGAAACAGCTCAACGGGATGTTTGCGATTGCCATTCTCGATCTGAGAAAACAGACCCTGTTGCTGTATCGCGATCGTGTCGGGCAGAAACCGCTTTACTTGTATGATGATGGATCACGCCTCCTGTTTGCTTCGGAAATGAAATCTCTGTTTGCGATGGGGGTGAAGGCAGAGATGAACTGGGAAGGCTTAGATGCCTATCTTACATATAATTTTGTACCACCGCCGATCACGCTTTATAAGAAGATCACGCACCTCATGCCCGGACATATGCTAAAAGTCAGTCCGCAGGGGACCGAACAGCGACGATGGTGGAACCTGGCAAACAGTCCCGTTGAATCTCGAACAGAAGAGTCCTGGTGCGAGGAAATTATCGAGACATTAAGGGAAGCAATTCAAATTCGACTACGAGCAGATGTGCCACTGGGGGCCTTTTTATCTGGAGGAATAGATAGTTCTTCGGTTGTTTCATTGATGAGTCAGGAACTGCCTCATCCGGTAAAGACTTTTTGTATCGGCTTTGATGATCCACGTTTTGATGAATCACATTATGCACAGGAGCTGGCAGATTTATTTCAGACTGAACATACCTGTGATGTTGTGAGTCCTAATTTAACATCCAGCTGGCCTTTGACGTTATATCACAATGATCAGCCCCATGGGGATGTCTCATTCATGCCCACTTACCGGGTCAGTCAACTGGCGCGGAAAGCGGTCAAAGTTGTTCTGACCGGGGATGGAGGAGATGAACTGTTTGCTGGCTACGATGTTCATCGCAACTTCTTTGCGAATCAGGATCTCACTCTCCCACGCGAGCATATTGAATCTGCTTACATCAATGCCATCAGCCTGTTGCAACCCTCTGACAAGCAAAAACTCTATTCATCGTCTGCGAGACAGCAGTTGGCAGGGGGAGATGCAAGCCGTTTTGCCCGATCTCATTTGCAGGAATTCCGTCATCTGGATCCGATCAACCAGGCACTGGCCCTTGATACCCGGTTGTTATTGCCGGGAAACAATCTGGTGAAACCCGATAAAATGGCGATGGCGGTTTCTCTGGAACCGCGGGCACCTTATCTGGATTATCGCATGGTCGATCTGGCGTTTCGCATACCCGGCTCTCTGAAATTGAGAAATGGTGTTACGAAATCCATACTCAAGAAAGCGTGCGGGTCCATTCTACCCGAGAAGATTATTTATCGTAAAAAGCAGATGTTTACGGTACCAATTGGTGAATGGTTTAAAAGTGAATTATCTCCGTTCGTGAATGAAGTGTTACTGTCTGACCGATCTCTGGAGCGAAGAATATTCCAGCCAGAGCGGGTCCGGGAGATTATCAGAGAGCATCAAACTGAAAAGGTCAATCATACTCGCACTATTCGGGCACTGTTGGCTCTGGAACTCTGGCAACGTATTTTTATTGATCAGACGTTTGATCATGCTCCAAACTTTTTAGAACTGGGGGTCAACAGCACTGTCGAACTGGGGACCGATTCTTCTATCGCCGCCTGAACATCGTGTTAGTAAAATCATAAAATCTGGATGAGTGAAAATCATGGACGATTTTAAACTGTCACAGCGATCAACTGAAAAGCTCGATGTCAGTCAGGGGGGGCCACATTTTGATCCTCAACTGATGGCTCAGCACCAAAATACGTCCGAGGGGCAGCACAAAACAGGATACTTTCTAAAGTCTCCCCTTGATCTGCTGTTTAGTGCCCTGGCACTGGTGATGCTGTCTCCCCTGTTTCTACTGATCGCCAGCCTAATTAAGCTCACATCACCGGGGCCTGTCTTTTTCAGGCAGGAGAGGCTGGGGGTAAGGGAAAAACCCTTTGTGATTCTGAAGTTTCGTTCGATGCGATCAGGTTCTGAGAAAACAGGTTCTCAATTCACGACAGCCAATGACTCTCGCATTACTCCTGTTGGAAAGCTGATCCGTAAAACCAGCCTGGATGAACTGCCTCAGTTGATTAATGTTTTTCGCGGGGAAATGAGTTTGATTGGACCTCGACCCTATATCGGATTTGAGTTGAAAGATGCATCACCTGTAACCCGGGCGATTCGTTCCAGTGTGCGGCCCGGGATTTCGGGGCTGGCCCAGGTTTCCGGACGCAGTGCTTTGTCTCAGGAAAAGGTAATTGAATTTGACCTCAAATATGTAGAGCAATGCAGTCTTGGTCTCGATTTCAAAATCGTGTTTCGAACTCTACAGAAAGTCATCGCCTGTGACGGTAGTAATTGAAGATCTGGTTATATTGTAGGTGATACATGGTCGGTAAGTTATGTCAAAAAGTATTTGATGGAGTAAGCAAACTTCTGGATCGTGTTTCACTCTGCTTGGAGTATTCTCAAGTCGTGAGAAATTAGTATCGCATTGAAATAGAATTCATGTTATTCAAAGTTTGAAACTATGTCTTAATCGTAAGGGGCAGGGAGGGAATCTTCAGCTCTCACCTCCGATGATTTGGCTCCGAGGTGAACAGCCTCACTATTCTGGAATGGATCTAATGCACATTTTTGAGGGCTGCTCAAACCAAGATGATTCAGGTGATTTCGGATATCTTAATCGATCTCGATTTCAGGATCTGGCATTTCAGGTAGGAGTGTTGCTGGCAATTTTAACTGGAATTGCAATACCGATTTCAACCAGTCTGACTTCCGTATGCAATCTGGGGATTTTTATCTGCTGGGTCCTCTCTGGACAATATCGGGTCACGTTTTCCTGTTTTAAAAAATACCGGATTGTCACGATATCGGTGGTTTTGTTCTGCTGTCTTGCCTGTAGTCTGTTATACACGCCTGAGATATTATCGCTTGCATCCCGTAATTTATTCAAATACCGACAGTTTCTAATGATGCCGATCTACCTGGCGTTTTTTATGAATCCGCGCGCGCGATGGCGTGGAATTCAGATGTTCGAGTTGGCAATGATAATCACTTTGATTGCTTCGCTGACCTGTTGGATGTTTTCGATCGATACAACTGTTCGTCTGATGGATAACGCGATCTTCAAGAACCGGATTACACAAAATATCCTGATGTCATTTCTGGTCTATCTTGCTGTCTGGAAATTTCTGGAACACCCGGCGCGGCGCTGGCCGTATGCTCTGGTCGCTGTCATCGCGACATATAATATTCTGGCAATTGTCCCCGGACGCTCCGGCTATTTGGCATTGGGGATTCTGATCGGCCTGCTCATGTATCAGAAACTGGGCGTGAAGGGAATTTTGCCTGCAGCTGCGTGTGTGGGACTGATTGGTCTGGTGACATATCACCATTCAGAACGATTTCAGAACCGGATTAATCAAGTCGTAAAAGAAATAAAAGAGTATCGTGTTCCAAACAAGAGTCGCAGTTCAGTTGACCTGCGACTGGAGTTTTATGAAAACGGTCTTGAGATTGCCAAATCAAGTCCCCTTATGGGCTCGGGAGTCGGCAGTTTTGCCATGAAGTATCGTGAACTGATGGAGCAGAAAGGTCAGCATGTAACAGAGAATCCGCATAACGAATATGTGATGCTGCTGGTTCAGAATGGAATCATCGGGGTGGGACTCTTTTTGTGTTTCTTCTGGGTAAGCTGGCAAACGACACGCGGACTCACTGGGGTTGAACAGGCGCTCGGTCAGGCTGTCCTTGCTGTTTATCTGTTTGTCTGTATGGTGAATTCCCTGATGCTGGACACGACCGAAGGATGTTTGTTTGGTTATCTGGTGGGTTTGACTTTGGCGGGAGGGGTTACAGGAATCAAAGCAACTCAGCAGGAAGATCTTCTGAAATCCATCACGCCCCATCAGTCTCAGGAAGAGTCTGGCCGAGAAGCGGCTTAACACAATGGTCGAAATATGATCCGGTTTACGATTCTTTGTAACGATTATGATTCTGAGAGCAAGACATTATTCTTGAGAAACGGACGACCTGGTACGAATGAGGAAGGGGCCAAGGAGGCCCGCGTGATTTGACTAATTTCGACGCGAGGTGTTCCAAAAGGGGCTTGGCAGAATGTCAAAGTTCTGACTGGGAAATCTCTGATTGACTGGACGAATGAGACAGTACTTGAGGGAAAAGAAAAGTACTAAAGAAATGAGGTATGGTAGAATCATTGGCAGGCCAGCAGGTTCTGATTACAGCAGGAATTACAGAAACGATCACAGGCTGCGATTATATAATTCATTTATCCAGTCTGATAAGAATTCCCTATAGCAATGAGGGTGCCCATTCGGATGTGAGAATTAAAATCACCGGGATATTGAATAGTCTGCAGGAAATTCGCAGTTCAGGCAGTCTCACTCGGCTGGGACCGGTTGATGAAAACCTGACTCATCAACCCAAAAGTGAAGCCGATTGTCTCCTGGCAGATAATTCCAAAATTCAAAAACTGACCGACTGGAAAAGTCAGGTTTCTTTTCAGACAGGGCTTGCTGCCACTGCCGACTCAATTGGACAGAATCTTCAGTATTTCAACGTAGAACGTTATTTTATCCGATGGGCTTGTGATATGAATATTAAACTGAGTATTTTTTAACGAAGTAGTAGTGAACATGACACAACGAGCGACATCTGTGTCGGCGATGTTAGTAGCCCTGGCAATGCTTCTGGGGCGAATGACTGGCCTGTTGCGCGTCCTGGGACTTGCAGCAGTGCTTGGTGTAACTCATGCGAACGATCTTGCCATACTCGTCATTTCCGTCCCGGATATTCTGAATGCAATGCTGGTGGGGGGCGCTTTAGGGGTGGTCCTGATACCAGAAATGCATCGTCGCAGTGAAGAAGTTTCCGAACAATCTTCCAGTCAGCTGATCGTGCAGACTTTTTTTGCGATCGCTGTTTTATCCAGTGTTCTAGCTTTACTGCTAGCCACGGGAGGGGCATGGTTTACTCAACTACTCGCTTCCGGATTCACACCTCCTCAGATAAAAGAGGCCGGCAAACTGGTTTCAATAGTATTGATTGCATTTCCCATCAGTGCTGTGACAGCGGTCACTTCTGCCGTTTTGCAGGGGAATCACAAACCAGTGATTCCCGCGTATGGAACTCTTTTTTTTAATGTTTTCCTGATCGTGGTGATTTTTCTCTGGCTGGTGCCGGGACAAATTGAGATTCTCGCCTGGGCCGTGGTGGCGGCAAGTGCATTTCGGTTACTGACTCAGCTCATCTGTTGTTATTTTGTAACTGATTTGAAAGGAGCTTTTCAATCCTTTTTTCGCTTGAGTTCCTTGAACCGGCAACTGATGGTAAAATACTTGCAGGCACTCACAGCAATTGGCCTGGTAGTCGCTTTTCCAGTAGTATCACGATCTTTTGCTTCAATGTATGAAGGGGGGATCAGTTTGTTTGAATATGCACAAAAACTGGTGGAATTGCCTCGAGGATTAATTGGCGCTGTGATTTCAATGGTGATTTTTCCCAGATTGAGTCGAGTTTTTGCGGCAGGGGACCTGACTAGAGGAGCAAGCATGGTCAGTCAGATAGCCGGATTGATCTTATTAATTACTATACCTGCGGGGGTTGCCGTTTATGTCAGTGCAGAGCCGGTAGTCTCGTTGTTATTTCAGCGTGGTCAGTTTTCGGCTCTGGATGTTGCAAATACTGCCAAACTACTGCAGATTTCCATCCTGTCGATGCCAGCCCTGTTTTTATCTATTTTGACAATGAATGTATTTTATGCCAGGCATGAAACAATCATTCCTTTTAAAATCAGTTGTATCTCACTAGCCTGTCTCTTCCTGCTCTCGCTGGGGCTGCGAGATTTGATGGGAATATCGGGGATCATGCTGGCGTTTGTGATAACCAGCTGGTTGCATTTTCTGGGTCTGGCCATTTCGTTGTATGTAAAATTAGATGTATCTGTGATTCAGGGGATTGATTTGAAACATTATTCAGCCCTGGTCTTTCTGACATTCTCAGGGATCTCAATTTCCTCTATGATAGTAAATAAAGTGTCGGATCATGTCCAATTATTTATATGCTCTGTGGGACTAGGAGGGCTTTGTTTTGGGGCTGTTTTATTGATCCTGAAGAATCACTTGCCGCGTTTCAACGGGAAGCTGTCTTTATAATGAAGTATTTGTTTATCACGGATTGTCCTGAGATTGCAAAATACGTCGATCACTGCGGCGTTCATTGTATCTTCATTGACCTCGAGCTATTAGGAAAAGTCGAGCGTCAGGGGGGCAGGGATACAGTGATTTCACACCATAAAGTTGAGAATATTTCGCGTGTCAAGGATGTGGTCCAGAATGCCGAAGTTCTGGTTCGCCTGAATCCTCTGAATCCTCAATCGTCTGTCGAGATTGAAAGTGCGCTGGATCAGGGGGCTGATGCTCTGATGCTGCCAATGTTCCGCTCTCTTGAAGAAATAGAATGGTTCTGCAATCGAGTCAACTCACGGGCCAGAGTAGTACCGCTCGTGGAAACGATCGGAGCAATGAATCAGCTCGATCAGATCGTACAACTACCTGATGTCTCCCGGATTCACATTGGTTTGAATGATTTGCATCTCGACATGGAGCTGGATTTCATGTTTGAGCTGATGTCAAATGGAACAGTGGATAAAATGGCTGAAATATGTAGAAATGCCAGAATCCCGTTCGGTGTTGGTGGGATTTCTACAATGGATCAGGGGCTGGTATCGGGCCGGCTGGTATTGAGTGCGCATGCACGGCTGGGATCTGAGTGGGTGATTCTCTCTCGCTCTTTTCACCAGCTTGCGACAAGCCTGTTAGAGTTACAGTCTAAGATCAACCTGCCGCTGGAACTTCAGAAAGTTAACGAAGCATACTCTGAATTAATGAAGCGAACTGATTTCGAGATTGAAGAGGATAAGCAACTGCTCTCGCGGGCAGTGAACGAAGTTGCCTCAAACGAAATAGCGGAACGTAACGCCTCTTGATCTGATTTTTGAAAAGGAACTTTCGTCACTTCAGTTCTTGATTTGATTCATCCTTCCCGCTTCCAAATGAATTCCAGAGTGGAAACGGACTTCTATTCTCGTTTTTAAAGTTCTGTAAAAGTAAACTTGCAATATAACGCTGAAGCGAATCAAGGAGTCATTCCTGATTCTCGTGGCTTGTTTTTCGAAAAGGAATGATTGGTGAACTCTGTTTTAGTAACTGGTGGGGCCGGGTTTCTGGGAAGTCATTTATGTGACCGTCTGATCGAACAGGGCAGGGAAGTGATCTGCCTCGACAACTTCTTCACAGGCAGCAAAAGAAATATCGCTCATCTGATCGGGCATCCTCGATTTGAATTGATCCGGCATGATATTGTGCACCCGTTTTATCTGGAAGTCAGCGAGATCTATAATCTTGCCTGCCCGGCGTCTCCGGTGGCCTATCAATATAATCCCATTAAAACAATTAAGACATCAAGTGTCGGGATGGTGAATGTACTGGGGCTGGCAAAACGCTGTCGTGCCAAGGTGCTGCACGCCTCTACATCCGAAGTATATGGTGATCCGGATGTGCACCCGCAGGTAGAAGAGTATTGGGGGAATGTGAATCCCCTTGGCCCTCGTAGTTGTTATGATGAAGGTAAGCGGATCGCAGAATCGTTGTGTATAAATTATCATCAAGCACATCAGGTGCCAATTCGCATAGTAAGAATTTTTAATACATATGGACCGCGAATGGACCCTAATGATGGTCGTGTGATCTCCAATTTCATCAATCAGGCACTGCGGGGAGAGCCACTGACAATCTATGGTGACGGGCAGCAGACTCGCTCTTTCTGTTACGTTGATGACCTGATTGAAGGTTTTCTGAAAATGATGAGCCAGGATGAAACAACAGGACCGGTTAACCTGGGGAATCCTGTTGAGAATAGTATGTTGGAACTGGCTCAGGCTGTGCTAAAGTCTGTCGATTCTGGCTCGGAGTTAGTTCATGAACCATTGCCGACTGATGATCCGAAACAACGATGTCCTGACATTACCAAAGCACGAAAATTTCTAAACTGGGAACCTGAAGTTTCATTACAGGAAGGTTTGGCCAAGACCGTTGAGTACTATCGGAATCTGATGCAACAGGAATCGGCATGAATCATATTCTGGTGACAGGAGCAGCTGGATTCATTGGGTTTCATGTTTCTGCTCGCCTGCTTTCACAAGGGCATCGGGTGACGGGGATTGATAATCTTAATAGTCATTATGATGTCGGCTTGAAACGCGATCGACTGGAAGAATTACGACAATACCCTGCGTTTCAGTTTCATGAAGTGGATATCACGGACGTGGAATGCCTTTCGCAGCTGTTTAACCAGGCTTCCTTTCAGAAGGTGATTCATCTGGCTGCCGAAGTGGGAGTAAGGAATTCCCTGCTCAAGCCACTGGAATATGTTCAGAGTAACGTACTGGGCTTTGTGAATCTGCTGGAGCAATGCCGCCTGAAAGAGATGGAACATGTTGTCTATGCTTCATCCAGTTCTGTGTATGGTGCGAACCGAAAGATTCCTTATTCTACACATGATGCCGTTGATCACCCTATCAGTCTGTATGCTGCGACCAAAAGGGCAGATGAACTGATTGCCCACAGTTACAGCCATCTATACGATCTACCTACAACCGGATTGCGATTTTTCACAGTCTATGGTCCCTGGGGACGGCCTGACATGGCTGTCTATCTCTTTACTAAAGCCATATTGGAAGGCACACCCATTAAACTGTTCAATCACGGGAATCTCAAACGGGATTTTACCTATGTTGATGATATCGTAAGCGGGGTATTGGGAGTTCTGGAACAGGCACCCGTTCGAACAGAACCTATGGCAACAGCAACTGCCGACGAGCTGACTCACCAGACTGTTGCCCCCTATCGATTGTATAATATCGGCAATCATCAGCCTGTCGGAATCGCTCGGCTGATTGATGTGATAGAACAGCGAATCGGCAAGCCTGCGATTCGTGAAAATTATCCCATGCAACCAGGGGATGTTCTCGAAACGTATGCGGATATTTCAGAACTCCAGCAGGCAACCGGATTCGCTCCCTCTACCTCGATTGAACAGGGGATTGATCGATTTATCGACTGGTATCTGGAATATCATGCCAGGGGAAAATGACCTGGAATGACCTGGACAGTAGTTTCAGGCTGTGCGAGCTTTACAATCGCGACTCCAGGGGCAATCGGACTGGGTATGATTGCATGATGTGATGCAATCCAGGGTATGCTCATGTGATAAGTGTGGATTACAATTCCGCTATGATATGCGGGATCAGCTGAGCCAGTTTCTGGCCACCATCTGCCGCCACTTTTAAGATCTTGCTGATCTCAACCGGTTCCAGCGCATCGGGTAGGCAGAGATCGGTCACCACCGAGAGTCCCAGTACTTTCATAGATGCATGGTTGGCGACAATACATTCAGGAACCGTTGACATGCCCACACAGTCTGCTCCCATCTGACGAAGCATACGATATTCCGCACGTGTTTCCAGGTTTGGTCCGGCAACGGCGACAAATACCCCCGTCTGAGTCCGTATCTGGAGTTCCAACGCCTTCTGCTCAGCCAGTCTGATTAAGCTGCGGTCGTAGGGGGCGCACATATCCGGGAAACGGACGCCGAGTCGATCATCATTGATACCCCGTAATGGATTATCACCCATCAAATTAATCTGATCTTCAATGATCATGATATCGGCCAGCTGATAGTGTGGATTCATCCCTCCCGATGCATTAGTGATGATCAAAGTTTCGACCCCCAGGGCTTTCATCACTCGGACGGGAAAGGTGACCTCTTTCATGGAGTAGCCTTCATAAAAATGAAATCGGCCTTCCATCGCGACAATCGGGGTTCCATTTAGGACTCCCGATACCAGCTGACCCGCGTGTGATTCTACAGTTGAGCGGGGAAAGTGAGGAATCGTTTCATAAGCGATTGAATTCTGCTGGCTGATCTGTTGAGTAAAACCACCCAGGCCGGTACCCAGAATTAGACCGACCTGAGGGGGCTCCTGAATCAGGGGACGCAGGTATTCTACAGCATCATTAATTTTTTCGACCAGTCCCTGCATGGATAAATTCTTTTCAGTCGGAGAGTTCAGGAAGCTGGTGGGAGCACCCATACTCAGGTGATTGGCGGGTGGATCGTCGCATAGTGCGGACAGAGAAGAGGGGGTGAAACTCGCCTTTGAGTCGATTCAATGGCGAGTCGATCTACCTAGCAGTAGATCATTTTAAAACGCGTCATCGTCATCAAATTCATCATCGAATTCATCGTCAAACTCATCGTCATCTTCGTCATCGAATTCTTCTTCTTCTTCTTCTTCGTCATCATCATCGAAATCGTCTTCGTCATCGTCGAATTCATCGTCGATGTCTTCCAGATCATCGAAACCAATATTTTCTTCATCATCATCGAGTGAAAAGAAAACAATAGGGGTTTCTTCCGTAAATGGATCAAATTTTTCGGGGGATTCGATAAGGGGTGAATCAATTAATAACACAGTTAAATCCTCGTCGTTTCTTTGTGCAATCTTTCCAAATTTCTATACGATTTTTACAGAGCATAAAAGCCCGATGTCAACATCCAATCGTGGGATCTTATTAACATTCGGGGAGAACTATTTCAACTTTTGAAAGGGAAATATATTGTTCAGAATGTTTCCATTATTATATTTAAAATACTTTGTCAAGTGCGAAAAAAAAAGAACTGGAAATATATAGTTCTATTTCCGTCTGCGTGCAGTAAACACATGAGGAAAAAAGCGTGGTTTTTCGCTGTCAGCGGGAAAAAGATGCTCCCGGGGCGCAGCAGTTTTTTCTGAAAACGAATAGTGATAGCCTGAATAGTTTCACTGCCAGTCAGGTTCCAAACTGGGTTTTGGATGCTGTCAGGAGCCTTCATCAATTCTTTACACTGGTTTCATGAATCAGCTGTGAAGAGGCCTGGCTAAAGAGGCTTGGCTAAAACAGTCAATCCAGAAGCAGGTATGATGCGTCAGGGGTTTTGAATGGCTCCACCACAACTTGATCCGGCCCCTGCCGTACAGCCATAGCAATGCTGGCTGGAATTGATATTTCTGTCGACGAGATCATGATAATTAAAATCACGAATGTGTCTCCGTTCCGACACGGTGATCGGCAGATTCAGCATCTGGTTAAAGTCACAGTCGTAAAGATATCCTTCCCAGTCGACTGAGAGAATCGAACGACACATCAGCCCGGACACCGTATCCGGGTTAAATGCACTCACGAGACGCTCCATGTATTCTTCAAACTGTTCCTGCTGGATCAGCTCACTCAAAAAACGGCTGATCGGCATATTGGTGATGGTGATCAGGTTTGTAAACTGAATATCAAACCGTGTTTTCAACTCGCGTTGGTAAGCGGCTTCCAGTTCCGATTGATCAGGCGGTAGTGAAAAACCGACCGGATTATAAACCAGCGTTAACTTCAATGCTGAGTCTGGAGTTCCATAGCCGAGTGAATTCAAACGCTGCAGTGCGTCAATTGATTTTTGGAAAGCACCATTGCCTCGCTGTGCATCCGTATTTTCCTGCAGGTAACAGGGAAGTGAGGCCACGATTTCTACCTGATGTTCTGCCAGGAATTTTGATAGATCCTGAAAACCGGGGGCGAGCAAGATCGTCAGATTACACCTGTCAATAACACGTTTACCCAGCTTACGGGCGGCGCTCACCATCTCTCGAAACTGTGGATTCATTTCCGGCGCACCGCCGGTTAAATCCAGTATCTGAAACGCGGGATGTTGCAAGGCTTGCAGACACTCCTGCACGGTTTCAGCTGTCATGATTTCTCTGCGGTCAGGACCCGCATCGACATGACAATGTTCGCACGTCATGTTGCAGAGTTTGCCCAGGTTGACCTGCAATGTATCAATCTTTGTCGCCTGCAGGCTTGGGAGCTGCTGCTGCTCTAATTTTTTCTCAAACGTCGGCTGTTGTGAACGTTCATTGAGGATCCGCAGTTGTTCACGCGGATCGGCCAGTTTACTGTGTTGTCTGAGCAGGGTGAGAGGAGGCATCAGTCTTCCCGAGTTGAGTTTAAACGGAATCCAATTTCGAAAAACAAAGACTAGCAGCAACCACTGTCAGGGCTGCAGCAGTCATCCATAATCTGAGTAGTCAGATCATAGTTTTTGCCTTTGGTTTCCTGTGGACTGCGGATCGCATTCCGCCGGCAGTCCATCTCGTGCGCCTGTTCCAGGGGAATATCCTGATATGGTTTGACTGGAATAAACTGGCCATCGTAAGGTGCAGCCTGCAGTAATCGAAATGTTTTATCACAGACGGCAATCCGCTGCCCACGAAGATAGGTGTGGCCATCGTCATCTTCGACTTTCTTAAACGGTCCGCGATAGATCATCGCCTGATTTCGTTCCAGGCAGGGACCTTGTTTACCTTTATACGCCGAGACAACCATCGATCGAAATTCAATACCTTCCACAGTCTGCCAGGGGGTTTCTTCTCGCTTCAGTATTTCGATCCCATGAAAACCTGCGTCTTCAAAAGCTTTCAGGAACGCGGCTTCCTGGAAGGCGCCAGAAATACATCCTGACCAGAGCGCAGGATCTTGACGCATATGGGGAGGAACGATTTCATCACAGACAATATCACTGATGACCGCTTTTCCGCCTCGTTTTAAAACTCGAAAGACTTCCTGCAGCAACTGGCTGCGATCACTCTCACGTACCAGGTTTAATACGCAGTTTGAAATCACACAATCAACCGATTCATCCGGGATCAGTGGAGACTCCTGTCGCAGTCGCTCTTCCAGGTTTCGTAACTCCAGCCAGCGCGCCTGACTGTCGACCGGGCTGGTTGACAATTCCTGATTCAACAGTTCCAGGTTCAGTTTAAGGTCCTGGATCAGCCCACTACGAAATTCAACATTTGAGTATCCCAGCTTATCTGAGACTTCCTGTTGATATTTGCGGGCTAGAGCCAGCATCTCCGCATTGCAGTCTACTCCGATTACTTTTCCAGAAGGCCCCACTATCTGTGAAGCGATATAGCAGATCTTGCCTCCTCCTGAACCCAGGTCCAGAACGGTATCGCCCGGCGAGAGATAAGGGGTCGGATCACCACAGCCGTAATCTTTTTCCAGGATTTCTTTTGGAATGATCGATAAATATTCCTGATTGTATTCAACAGGGCAGCACAGGGCCGGTTCAGCCTGGTGAGCGGCATTCGCATAACGGGCATAGACTGATTCTTCTTCACTGGCTGGCGACTGCGTATTGACAGAATTCATCTTGATCAAGGTTCCTTTAAAGTCCGGTTGGTTTCTCTATTGAATTCCTGACGAAAACAGTTGTTGATTGTAATAATAACTGAAGATATTCCAGTATAACCCAGTCGGTGAATTTCAGAAACATTGCGTTTCCGAATGAGCATTACTTTTGGGAGTTCGTATTATGTACTACTATGGAAGTCAAGTACTGTGAAACGTATTACATTTGCAGTTTAAGTTTTAAAAAATGAGTAACATCAATCAGAGGAAATCCATCTGCTCGATTTCTGTCATTATTCCAATTTTACAGGGAGATGACAGCTGGCAGGCTTTGCTGGCAGATCTGGTCGCCTTTCCTGAATCTACTGAATTCCTGTTTGTTTCAACCGGTTTGGCTCCGGTAGGGTTTCAGGATCAACTCATTCCCTACGGGTTAAACAACCGCAGCCACTGGCATTGTACAACCAGAGGCAGGGCGATCCAGATGAATCATGGTGCAATGCTCGCTCAATCTGAGTCTCTATTATTTTTGCACGCCGATTCTCGATTAAGTGATTCAGCTGTCCAGCAATTGTTAAAAACCCTGGATGCCTATCCGGAGGCCTTACTCTATTTTAACTTGAAGTTCCGGGATCAGAGTTTTTTGTTGATGCAACTGAACTCCTGGGGTGTTTATTTTCGTTCGCATCTTCTGGGAATCCCCTTCGGTGACCAGGGGTTCTGTTTGCCTCAAACTTTGTTTCGGGAGCTCAAGGGGTTTAATGAAGAGGCAGCCTATGGTGAAGATCATCTGCTGGTCTGGGCTGCCAGGCGACAGGGAATACTTCTCAGGTGCACAGGCGCAGAAATCGAAACCAGCGCTCGAAAATATCGAGAGCAGGGCTGGCTAAGAGTGACAGTCAGGCATCTCTGGCTCACTTTAAAGCAAGCGATTCCGCAGTTATTACTTCTGTTAAAAGATCGAATTTCAAAATGCTGCAAAGGCAAGGCGCAGTCGCCGTCTTCGTAAAGACTCCGGGTTACTCTCCTTTGAAGACCAGGCTGGCACAATCGGTTGGGACGATGCGTGCAGAGCAGTTTCATGTACTTTCGGCAAAAGCAGTCGCAGCTGTCGTGCAGAAAGTCTCGCAACAGAAACTCGTGACTCCATTCTGGGCAGTCGCCGAACCAGAGGCAGTCCAGCATTCGCTCTGGAGTCAGTTTGAAACAATTGATCAAGGAACAGGGGGCTTAGGTGCCCGACTGGCACATGTACAACAGCAGTTGCTTGCTTCTTTTGATTTTGTCATTTTCCTGGGCGCTGATACGCCGCAGCTACCGGTAAATTTACTTCATGAAGCAGTAGAGTTTCTGGCTTTGGAAAGCGATACGCCGCAGTTTGTAATTGGACCTGCCTGTGATGGGGGCTTTTACCTGTTTGGCAGTCAGATTGCACTCGATTCAAAGATCTGGCTGAATGTGCCTTACAGTATTGAGAACACTGCGTGCGTACTTCGGGAACAGATTCAGGAGCTGGGGGAAATTCATCTGCTGCCTGAGTTGAGTGATGTGGATACCATACAGGACCTGCCGTTGGTAGCTCGGCAATTATCAACAGGCGAAGGTTGGCTGGAAGAACAACGACAGGTCCTCAACTGGATTCAGGAATGGGAAACGCAGTCAGATTAGTTCCGCTGCTGGATGCTGGTAGTTGCGGAGCGGGACTATAGGACAACTCTGGTTCTAATTCCTTCTCACCAGCACTTCCCTGAATGACCATATACAGCGAACTGACTGCAAGCAGTATCAGCAGGCAGCGTTTGAAAATGACAGGATTGATTCGGGGGCCGATTAAGGTGCCCAGTGCCATTCCCACAATCACAAACGGAATCACAATAGCGGATGTCAGGATCACAGGCGTCGTAACCAGTCCCATTAACGCTAAGCCAATCACGCGTGTAATGGAGATTAAAATGAAGAAGCCGAAGATGAAGCCTTTGTATTGATCCTGGGTCCAGGGTTGTCGAATGGCATAAATTACGATCGGAGGTCCAGCAATACTGGTTGAGCCAGCCAGGAAGCCACTACATAAGCCGGCAAACGTACTCCAGAGGGGAGAGGCCTGTTGAGGTCCGGTTTCTGTCTGAACTGGTTTCTGGAAAAATCCGTCGATTACAATCAACAGGATTACGAGCCCTGTGCCACGCACCAGGTAATCCAGATCGATCAGAGTAAACGTCAACAGTCCCAGAGGCAGCCCCACCAGTGATCCCAGGATAGCTCCCAGCAGGACCCTGATATTTGAATGTTTCCGATAAGCCCAGAAGATCCAGATGACCGGCAAGACAATACTCAAAGCCACCAAAAGATTCGCTTCGCGAAAATCCAGCATTAAGGGGAGTACTGCCATCGCGACGATGGCATAGCCAAACCCGATTATTCCCTGAATAAATGCAGAAAGAAAGACGACAGAAATTACAAAAAACCACAATTGTGGATCAGAAAACATCATTATTTTTATACAAGTCATAATGAGTCACAACAGATGCATGACTCTGTGAAGCGGGATTGAACGCGGCGGGGAGGGTTATTCCATCAGAGCGCTGCCTTTTGTCTCTTTCGCAAAATAAGGCAGGATGGCACCGATGATATAGAGCATACTTAGGGTCGTTGCTGTTTGTGCCAGAGTCAAGCCCACGGTTGCACTTTGCATCCAGCCGGCAAGAAATAGAATGGGGGCTGCCAGGATGCGGCCTGCGTTGAAACAGAACCCTGTTCCGGTTCCCCGCAGACGTGTGGGGTAAAGTTCGGGGAAATAAATGGCATAGCCGGCGTGCATTCCCAGCGTCAGAAAACCAAATATGGGCAGGAAACAGCCAATAGCAACAGCGCCTTCAAATACGTTAAACAGTAAAACCGAACTGATTAAGCCTCCCACGTTAAACAGAAAAAACGCACCCCGTCGTCCGACCCATTCGCAGATCGGTCCAAACGCCAATAATCCGAGGCCTCCTCCTGTCGTCGCCAGGAACATTCCCAGCATTTCCCATTTCTTTAACTGGGATTTGATTGCCACAGGAGGCTCTTTTTTGAATGCTTTAATCTGTTCCGGGGTTACATCAGGCTGACCTTCAAAGTGTTCCGCGACGTAGTCGGCAGTGACAGAATTTAAAAACGCATTTTTACCATAAATATGAACTCCCCAGAAGGTGGCCAGGCCAATGGCAGCCAGTGAAACACCAATGCAGGTGCTCTTTAAAAAATCTGGTCGAAAGAGATCTCCAATGGTCCCCATCTTCTGACTGCTGTCCTGTTTCGCTGCTTCCTGAGCGTGCTGCCAGGATTCCGGTTCTTTCATGGAACGGCGAATCCAGATGATCAGGAACGAAGGTACAACCCCTAACGCAAATCCAATCCGCCAGGGCAGACTGGGGAAGTCGACTTTTTCGGCATATTCCTGAATACTTTCATTACCGATGATAAACGCGCCTGCCAAAATCGCCAGGTAAGTTCCAAAAACACTGGAAGCATGGAAAATACTGCCTACCCGGGCGCGCGCTTTGGGGGGAAATGATTCGGCAACGAGGGTGCTCGCGACCGCCCATTCCCCGCCTACGCCGAGCGCAACCAGAAATCGAAAACCGGCCAGTTGCCACCATTCCTGTGAAAACGCAGAGAGGCAGGTAAAGAATGAGTAAAACAGAATCGTCAACGACATGGTCTTTTTGCGACCAATCCGGTCGCTTAAGGCACCGAATGCGATGCCTCCCAGCGCGCCGCCAATCAAAAATGCTCCCAGCGCGATATTATTGTAAACAGCCAGCCGACCCTTAATCTCGACTTGTTGTTTCTCCACGGCGGCCGGATCGTTTTGGGCTTCCTCATCCAGTGGTTCGATTTCAATGAGAGAAGGCATCGCCTCGTTCATGCTGGCGACGAAGATCTGTCCTTCAAATACATCGAAGACCCAGCCGAGTGAGGCGATTGTCAAAACGAGCCACTGATACCGCGAAATGCCGTGATACCATTTATCTTCTTTGAGTTCGTTCTGCATCAGGCTGTGTCTCTCGATTTAAGGTTCCAAAACATTGATTGCTTTTTTTCCGCTCAACACCAGACGCACGTCTTCGCAGACGGAATCGACAACCCGGTCCTGTGCTTCAACGGTGAACGCAGCGATGTGGGGCGTTAAGATGACATTTTCCATCTGGTTCAAGGGGCTATGCTTAGGGGGTTCTATTTCTCTGACATCCAAAGCCGCGCCTGCCAGTTTGTGCTCAAGCAATGCCTGGGTCAGACCACGTTCATCAACGACTTCCCCGCGCGAGGTATTGATGAAAAACGCATCCGGTTTCATTCTTCTAAAATGCTGATAAGTCAGCATTTTGCGTGTATCAGCAGTCAGCGGGCTATGGCAGGAGACGACATCTGACTCAGCCAACAGCTCATCGAGCGAAAGCAGGCTGGCATTTAGCCCTTTCAACTGGGGCGCATCTGCTTTTAGAAACGGGTCGGCGGCAAGGATGTTCATTCCGAAAGCCTTGGCCCGTGCTGCAGTGAGAGAACCAATCCGTCCCATGCCGATCAGCCCGAATGACTTTCCGTAGAGTTCGCTCCCGGTAAATTTGAGGCGATTCCAGCCTCCTGTCAGAGTGTCCTGGCGTGCTTCCGGAATTTTTCTCATTAAAGCCAGCATCAGTCCGATGGTGAGTTCAGCAACCGAGATCGAGTTCGCATCCGGGGTAAAGCAGACCACGATCCCCTTTTTGTGGGCATAGTCTGTGTCCACATTATCCAGTCCTACCCCGGCCCGGGCAATGATCTTCAGCTCAGGGGCTGCATCAATCAATTCGCGGTTGACTTTCGTCTGATTTCTGACGATAAGCGCTTTGGTATTTGAGATTTTCTGTTTGAGCAGATCGATGTTCTGCCACAGGTAGGCATCGAACTCGACATCGTGCTCCTGGATGAGACGATTCATGGACACGCCTTGAATATTCTCTGTTACCAGAACATCGCTCATGTCACTTCTTCCTGCAATATCGTTTTACAACTACAGCGTGGATCAGTTAAATTGAGAGTAATCGATCGGCTGATGAATGTCGATCGACTGGTCGGCTGGAGGGAGTTCGTATTTCAAACCGGTGGCACAATTGAACAGCACGGCACTCTCATCCGGGCTGATTCTGCCTGAGGCCAGTTCCTGTTTGTAGGCGGCGTAAGTCGCAGCTCCTTCCGGACACATCAGGAACCCTTCCTTCTGGGAGCATTCATCCAGCGCGGCGGTGATCAGTTCATCATCGACGGCTGTCGCGAAACCATTGCTTTCGCGGACGGCTCGTAAGATCAGAAAGTCGCCTACTGCAACCGGGACGCGAATTCCGGCGGCAACCGTATGAGCGTTCTGCCAGAGTTCTGCGTGTTCTTCGCCGGCTTCGTAGGCTTTGACCATGGGAGCACAGCCAGATGCCTGAACGGCGACCATGCGGGGCAGTTTGCCTTTCAGCCAGCCGATCGCTTTGAGTTCGTTAAACGCCTTCCACATGCCGATCAGTCCGGTCCCGCCACCGGTCGGATATAAAATCACGTCGGGAACCTCCCAGCCCATCTGGTCGGCCAGTTCCAGTCCCATCGTCTTTTTCCCTTCGATGCGATACGGTTCTTTCAGGGTTGAAAAATCAAACCAGCCCACCTGTTCCTTACCCTGACCGACGATCTTGCCGCAGTCATTGATCAAACCATTCACCCGCCAGACCTGGGCCCCCTGGGCGGCGATTTCGCGCACATTGATTTCCGGGGTATCATCCGGGCAGAAAATATAGGACTTCATGCCGGCGCGGGTTCCATACGCGGCCAGCGCGGCTCCTGCATTGCCGTTGGTCGGCATCGCGACTTTGGAGACGCCCAGCTCTTTTGCCATCGAAACTGCCATGCAGAGCCCGCGGGCTTTGAAGGAACCTGTGGGGAGGCGGCCTTCATCTTTAATCCAGACTGTGCCATTGCCTCCCTGCAGGCGGGGAACGGGAATCAGGGGAGTATGAACTTCCCCCAGGCTCACAATGTTTTCTGATTTGCGCACCGGAAGAAATTCACGATACCGCCAGAGGGTGGCCGGGTGGGCAGCCAGTTCTTCCTTTGTGACTGCCTGGGCGAGCGCCTCTAAATCATATTTAACCAGCAGAGGTTTCCCCGCTTTGGAAAGTCCGTGCAACTGGTCGGCTTCATAACGATCATGGTGCATTCCACACTCAAGATGCGTGACAAATGTTTGAGCTTCGGGAAATGGGTTATCCATGGGAGCGTACCTGTTATCAGATCATTTTATGGTAGTGATAATTCTGTTGATTTTACGCGGAACGATGATTCTGTTATCCAGTTATTGGCTTGAATGTCAACCTTTTGAATCTGGTGAATTCGTTTTCCTCTGGTGGTTCTGAGTCCTGACAATCTGTTTTATTTCAGGTGGGAAGCAAAATGAAAGAACGACCACCCGCAGGCGGGCAGCCGTTCCATTTATTTCATCCAAATGGTTTATTATTCCACAGGCCCTTCCACGCCCCCGGTATAGTGTTCACCCACCGGCGGTTCGCCATGGAGTACCTCAACCTGGTATCCCCCTTTGGAGCGGAAGTACAAGACAAGAATAAAGTAACCAAAGGCCATGAACAGCGGGACGAGGGCCGTACATTTCAGTGCCATGCGACCGCCGAAAATTCCAGCCTCTTTCACATCTGGTTTATCTTCCTTCGCAAAATTTTCAGCTCCCTGCCACCACTGGTCCAGTGCTGTAAGGCTTGGATCTTTTTTGTTTTCCTTTTTGAGTATCTCAACTGCTTCAGTCAAATCCTTACCATCATTCTTGAGGACACTCACTTTAGATCCATCGAGACCTTTGATCTCCGGTAAGAAAAGAAAGGAACTTTTGTCGGCAACGGCATAGCGTTCGTAAGCTTCCGGAGAGAGCTGTTCCAGTTTTTGAGTTGCGTAATAATCCTGGTTATAACCGATTCCCGGTCCCCCCAGCAGACCGGCAGACAACATTCCGATGCCTCCCATGGCGCCCATGGTCAAAGCCCCCCCTTTAGGGAACCGCTCTCCGACTACCCCCAGCATGGTCGGCCAGAGAAACGTTTTGCCCAGACTGTAAACGGTCATTGCCAGCCAGACAAGAACGGCTGCTTCGAACGTTCCGATCATGTAGAGCCCTACAGCCCCAAAGCAGGCACTGATACAGAGCAGGCCCAGTGGGTTGATTTTTTCTACAATCGGGCCGGCAAAGAAACGCAGGACGAACATGATTGAAGATGCATAGATAAACAGGAGCAGCCCCTGACCTTCCAGAATGGATTCCGTAATACTGGCAATCCAGCTGTCCGTACCCAGTTCTACATAACCAACACAGGCCTGCAATAAAAGCAGGAAGATCAGCAATGGGCTGGCGAATGTCATCAACATTTGCCCGAAGCTGACACCAGCCGACTTCGCTTCGGAAAGCGGAAATTTTTGCTTAATGACAATGAAACCGTAAATCAGGGTCGGGATCAGAAAGACTGCCATGGGATATTCCCATCGCAGGCCGGGCACACTTGACTTCATTTTGGCATAAATGGCGGCGACGATCCCACCCACAATCAAACCACCGGGCCAGCCAGCGTGCAGGATATTCAGGTAATGAGTTTTCTTATGAGGATAGAGTGTGGCCACCAGTGGATTAATAACTGCTTCACACAGGCCATTAGCCACAGCAAACATAAACATACCGATATAGAGACACCAGTAAGTGGCATCTTTACCAGCGGCTTCGAAAACCGGTGTGGCTGCGAACGTGATCAATGCAGAGAGAACATGCAGAATAAATGCCAGCAGCAGGATCGGTTTATAACCGACATTGTCAGTAATCAGGCTGGCTAGCAGAATCACGATTCCGAAACCGACCAGTCCGCCACCAGTGATTGTTCCCAGTTCAAATTTGGTAAACCCATACTGGGCTCCCCAATCAGCCAGAATACCTCCACGAATGGCAAACCCCACGCCGGCGGCGATGAGTGTCATAAAACTCGCAATAAACAGTGGTTTATTGTTGTTCATAGTTGCGACTTCTTTGAATGAATGAGGGCGAGTGATTTAGGTGCAACGTGTTCTGCAAGAGTTGGTAATTCAAAGGCGGATCGATCGAATGCAGATCAGGAATGGAAGCTTTGAATGGTCTTGATCACACAACAGTAACTCATGACGACCGTTCGTGAGACTGTAAAGATCTCGATGAACAGGCCGTTATCAGTATCAGCAACGCCAGATTCTAACCAACCCGGATCGAGATTTCCACAACACGTATGCAGGAATGTGAATGTTTATCAGATTCGCTGCGCGTCACAGATGGCTGTCATTCCACTTACGCAAAATCAGCAGCTTGTCTCGGCGTTCGGCTTCGATTTTATCTGGCAGGCTTAACTTTTGACCAGTCTGTGTCAGTTCCACTAACCGCTGCCAGTGATCAAATCCCATGCGTTTACGAGGCCAACTCATTTCCTGCCAGATCTTCAGGAAACACTGCCGAACAAGATAGTCGGGACTGTTTTGCAGTAGCTGGCAGTCGAGCCGCCAGGTTTCCTGGTTCCGATCGAGGGTAGCAGCATTCAATATCTGCTCGACTTCTGCATTGATGACACAGGTTACTTCTTCCGCCTGCTGGGACAGGCGCTGGAGGGATTGCACGACGTTTGGATTAAACTCTTTTTTTAATAAAGGTAACAGTTGATGTCGGATCCGATTGCGGGTGAAGCTGGTGTCCGCATTGCTTTCATCATTCCGGAAGTCCTGCTCACAAGTGTTTAAAAATGTGAGTATTTCTTCGCGGCTGACGTGTAGCAGGGGACGAATCAGATATAATCCCTGCTTTAATGCTCTGGTTCGTGGAATACCTCTCAGCCCCGTGATGCCTGTCCCGCGGATAATGTGATGCAGAACGGTTTCAGCCTGATCATCCAGAGTATGCGCAACCGCAATTTGCGAACACTGTTCTGATAAAGCGACGCGTGAGAGAAAATCGTAACGCGCGATGCGGCACTGTTCTTCCAGTCCAGAATCGGAACTCTGTTTCAGTTCCTGTTTCTCAGTGATACAGGGGAGTGAGAGACGCTGGCATTCCTGCTTCAACCACTCTGTATCGTCATCGGAGTCGGTTCCTCGCAAGCCATGATTCAGGTGGGCAACAACCAGTGCTTCAGGAGCAATTAGCGAATCTGCAGACTGGGCCAGACACTGTAGTGCTCGCAATAAAGCCATGCTGTCTGCACCGCCGGACACGGCAATCAACAGGCGTTGCGTAGACAATTTTTGATGTGAATGAATATCTGAGGCAAGGCTTGAATCGACCTGAATCCCGTACTGGCAGGTTAGCAATCCGCGTTTCACGGCCTGGATAAACTGATTCATCGAAAACGGGAGTTCTGCAAAGCGGGTTTAAAGTCTATAACGAAGCACCCCGCGGGTGTCAGATCGAGATTTGACTTTCGGGCAATATTTCTGACTATATACTATCGAAACCAGAAATGTCTTGTTACCATAAAAAAGGAATTTTACGAGAAGTTTCCATTCTCATTCGAGTTACACTCACACTCAGCTCCCTTTTCGCAGGTGATTGAACTTTACGAATTGGCAGATGTTTGTTGTTTTTTTCTGGATGTTATGAAGGTTGCTTTTCATAATAGTTTCATTGTTTATTTATTTTTAGGTTTCCTTTCGGCATTTCTAAGTTTGACAGGGAGCATTGTCGCAAGCGGGTATTCTCACTTAATTGAAGTGGAGTGCTGTTTGTGATTTAAGAGTTTCTAAAGTAGTCCTGGTTTCAGTTGAGTTGGAGAATCAACAATGTCTGGTATTCTCAATGAGACAATTTTAGCAATTTTTGTCCTGCTCACTCGAGCGGTACGCGTATTGCCGACGCTGATGCAACCACGGAAATCGACTCGTTCTGCGAGGGATTTCTATCCGCAAGTTGAGTCTCTGACTCAGCAGACAGAGGTAAATGAATTGATGCGTCGAGTCTTGTCTTGTCTGGGGATCGAGCAACGGTTACGTGTACCAGTGAAGGTGCGCTCTGACCGATGGTGCTTTAAGCGTCGTTAAGCAGTAAAAAGCACGGGCCATATGTTTGTTGAAAGCGTATTATCTTTTTTTCTGGACTGCTTGAGATTTCGGTATGCCTTTGAGTTCATTTCTTTTATCAGGCATAACAGATCGGGAAACTCACTGACGCTCCTGTCATTCCCATGAAATTCCTGACAACATGATTTGTATTGATCTGATTGAAAACACTTTCGGGTGAGTTCAGGGAGATGCAATTTTGTCTCTGTCGAATGCCAACGCCAAATGGTATCAGGCAGGAAAGGGGCTTTCACTATAGGCGCATAGGAAGCACCTGGGATATGTTAACCGAAGTCGCTATCGGAGCGACCCTGGCGTTCATTGTCGGGGTCATCATTGGATATTTCATCGATCGGATCCGTCGCGGATCAGCTTACCAGTCTTATGCTCAGATTCTGAAACAGGCCGAACTGGATTCAGAAAACCTGCTCAAAAGCCAGAAGCTGGAAGCCAAAGAAGAGTTGCTCAAACGCCGTGAAGCACTCGAAGAAGAAGTGAATAAGCAACGCGAAGAGCTGTGGTCCGTTGAGAAGAAGCTCAGTAAACGCGAGAATGCACTGGAAGATCAGCAGGCTGATTTTCTTAAAAAAGAGGCAATGATTCAGACCACACAGTCAAAGCTCGCTGCCCGCTCCAAAGCGGTTGAAGCACGCGAGCAGGAACTGGAACGTTCTCTGAAGAAACAACAGGAAGAACTGTTTAAGATCAGTGGCCTGGACCGGGAGACTGCGTCCCAGATGCTGCTGGACCGATTGGATAATGACCTGAAAAACGAAACTGGTGCCCTGATTATGAAGCATCAGAACGAGTTGAAGCAGACTTGTGATAAAATCGCCCGCGAGACGATTGGCATGGCGGTGCAGCGTTTTGCTTCCGGCCATGTGGCGGAAACCACCGTCTCCACAGTCGAGCTGCCTGAGGAAGAAATGAAAGGGCGGATTATCGGACGTGAAGGACGCAACATCCGTGCCTTTGAAAAAGCGACCGGCGTTGATGTGATTGTGGACGATACTCCCGGGGTGGTTGTGGTTTCTGCTTTTGATAATGTCCGTCGACAGATCGGTAAAATGTCGTTACAGAAACTGGTCAACGACGGACGGATTCACCCTGCCCGGATTGAAGAAGTCGTTGAAGAGACACAGAAAGAACTGGAAGAATATATTCAGACGATGGGCCAGAACGCCTGTCAGGAAGTGAATATTTCCAACGTGAACCCCAAACTGATCGATCTGCTGGGGCGACTGCATTTCCGTACGAGTTACAGTCAGAATGTGCTGCGGCACTCCATTGAGGTCTCTGCTCTCACCGGCATGATGGCAGAACAGTTGGGATTGGATGGGACGATCGCCAGACGATGTGGCCTGTTTCATGATATCGGCAAGGCAGCGGATCACGAGATGGAAGGTGGCCATCCGGCTGTAGGCGCTCAGTTACTGAAACGCTATGGCGAATCACAGGAAGTCGTGCACGCTGCAGCCGGCCATCATGATGATATTCGTCCTGATTATATCTACACCGTACTTGTGGCAGCTGCAGACGCCTGTTCTGCCTCGCGCCCTGGTGCTCGGCGTGACACACTCGAAAAATATGTCCGTCGTCTCGAAGAACTGGAAACGCTGGTTTGTGGTTTTCCGGGAGTCGATCATACCTATGCCATTCAGGCCGGGCGTGAAGTTCGGGTCATTGTTGATTCGGATCAGGTAAATGACCGCGAAGCGGCAAAGATGTGTAAAGATATCGCCAAGGCAATTGAAGACACACTCACCTATCCAGGTGAGATTCGCGTGACTGTCATGCGGGAAGCGAGGACTGTGGAGTACGCACGTTAGACTGTGTCCAGTTTTACTGTAGCGTCTCCAGGTCCATTTGGACCGAGTATAATAGATTGAGAGACGCTAAGGTTAAATGTGATGTGATCTAGGAACGGAAGGGCGTGTCGTTTCCAGTCTCATGCAGATTGCCTTGCATCTGAGCAGCGATTGCCTGCTGGTTTTCACCAGTCTGCTGTCGAAGTGCATTGATGACTTTCTGCTGGCGTTCTGCAGAATGGTTCTGATTGAGTTTGAATTTTCCTTCGATCCGCTCAATTTGTATTCTGAAGCCGACAATCGCCGGTAATAATGAATCGACAAAATCAGCGTCCGAATCTGGTATCGACCATGGTGCAGGCTGACCTGCTTCATAGAATGCTACATACTGATTGAGTATCTGTTTCAGTTGAGCGGGATCAGTCTCAAGCGTGCAGGAACCATAAACGTGAACCGCCTGATAATTCCAGGTAGGAACTGTGTGGTCCGATTCATACCAGGTTGGAGAAATATAGGCGTGCGGGCCATGGAAGATCGCCAACGGACTTACGCTCTGGAGCTGATCTGCCTGTGTATTGGCTTTTGCCAGATGGCCGATTAACTGACCGAATTCTCCCTCTGATCGATCCAGTAGCAGTGGCAGATGACTTGCGAAAGGGCAGTCGCCTGCATGCGTGACCAGGGTGGCGAAGCTGTGCCGTTCGATAAATCGATGTAGGGTATTCAAATCAGTTTCAGCAAACGAAGAAGGTACATACATAGCGGTCGTCCTGCAGGGGGGGAATACGAAGTTCACTGCCGGCCGGTTAAGACATTTGAAGATTCCAGCAGGTTCGTCTGACTATCAATTCTGATACGAATTCTTTATTTTGAGAAGAGAGCTGTCTTTCAGATCAGCAGGCGTCTTATCAAATAAAGGAGTGATTCTGACATGCCATTCATCGATATTAATTCCGTTAAACCACTGGAAGTCCTTCCCGGTTGTAAAATGCGAACTCCCTTTGGGGAAAATCTGATGCTGTCTTATCTGGAAATGGATGAGGGCGCTATTGTTCCCCTGCATCATCACCCCCACGAGCAGGGGGGAATGTTGCTCAAAGGGAAACTGGAACTGACAATGGGCGACGAAGTCCGGGTCGTCGAAGCGGGGGCCATGTTTATTATTCCTCCCAACACACCTCACCAGGCAGTCGCCGTCGACGGTCCTGCTGTTGTACTGGATGTGTTCAGTCCGGTCCGCGAAGACTATGCTGAACTGTTTAACAAATACATTCCGGTTTCAGACGATGACGCCTGAGCCGCTTATTGTTTTTGCTGTGTCTGTTGCGCTTTGAATTCTTCTGCTCTGCGGTGTAGTTCTTCCGTTGTGAGTTCTTCTGTTTGAGTCGCGATGTGCCACTGAATTCCATAGGGGTCTTTGACGGAGGCTCCCCGTTCTCCATAAAACATATCAGTGGGTTCGCGTAAACCTTTTGCGCCGGCTTCAACGGCTTTTTTGTAAGTTGCATCGACGTCTGGCACATACAGATGAATGGCAGCAGAAGTCAGCCCCCATTCCTCGCAGGCGTCTGCAACTTCCAGCATGGAATCCCCAATCTGCAGTGCGGCGTGTCCGATTTTGTCGCCATGATGTGAAATAATAACGGGGGTCGCATCAAACACCGTTTGCAGAAACTCGATCATTTTGGCTGCCCCCTCAACGAGCAGGTAAGGGGTGATGGTATGATAGCCTTTGGGGACATAGGGAGTTGTCATTGTTCATCTCCTGTTCGGGTTTATTGAAGTTGAACCTGAAAAGAGTGTATTCTCAAGAAGCACTATTTGATGCTGGTAAAAGTTCATTATACAATCGAGAGCGCGAGGACAGTATCAGTAACTTCAAAATTTACGTCGATTGAATGCTGACAGCTGCTTACTTTCTTTTTAAGGAAAGATTCCAATGCGATTGCCGTTCATTATCAGTGTTCTACTGCTGTCGATCAATTCAATCGATGCCGCTTCTCGCCCGAATGTGATACTGATCATGAGCGATGACCAGGGTTACGGTGAACTCTCCTGCCATGGAAATCCGATTTTACAGACGCCTTACCTGGATCGACTGGCCAAAGAGAGTATTCGGCTGACTGATTTTCATGTCGCTCCCATGTGTACGCCCACGCGAGGGCAGTTAATGACTGGTCTGGATGCGTTTCGAAATGGTGCGATGAATGTCAGCAGCGGACGCACACTTTTGAGACCCGAACTGAAAACAATTGCCGATCTGTTTCAGGCAGCCGGTTATCGGACGGGGATATTCGGAAAATGGCATTTAGGCGATAATTATCCGTTTCGCCCGGAAGATCGGGGTTTTCAGGAGACGCTTTGGTTTCCCTCTTCTCATATTAATGCAGTCCCTGATTTCTGGAATAATGATTACTTCGAAGATACCTACACACATAACGGTAAAAAAGAAAAATATCAGGGGTATTGCACTGATGTGTTTTTTCGAGAAATGGCCGCCTGGATACGTTCGCCGAAGTCTTCAAAACCTTTCTTTGCCTATCTGCCTTTAAATGCACCTCATGGCCCTCATTTTGTCCCCGACCAGTTTCGCAGACCCATTGAAGCGGCAATCGAGAAAAATGAAGCCCTGGTCGCTCATCTCTCACCAGCAAAACGTAAGACCCTGGTCAGCTATCTCGCCATGTGTGCGAATATTGATCAGAATATCGGTGACCTGGATCAGGTTCTCAGGAATTCTAATTTGTTTGATAATTCGATTGTTATCTTTCTAACCGACAATGGCAGTACGATGGGGCCAGACTATTTCAATGCAGGCATGCGAGGCAAAAAAGTGACGCTCTGGGAAGGCGGGCATCGTGTTCCCTGTTTTATCCGCTGGCCGTCCGGTGAACTGGGACCGCCTCGTGATCTGAATGACTTGACCCACGTGCAGGATCTGCTGCCAACTTTGACAGATCTTTGTGACGTACCTCATTCAATTCCTGAACTGGATGGCATCAGCCTGGTACCCAGGTTAAAAGACGCAGTCAAGTCGCTGCCTGACAGGATGCTGGTTATCGATTACAGTCGTATGCCTTTCCCTGGAAATAAAAAAAGCATGTATCTTTCGCAACCCCGTAAAGAGGGGGCTGCTGTTCTATGGAAGCGGTGGCGCTGGCTGGAGAACCGGGAACTCTATGATCTCACGACGGACCCGCTTCAGCAGAATAACGTCGCTGCAGAACATCCGGCTGTTGTTAAAGCTATGCAGGCACATCTGGATCAATGGTGGGAGCAACTACAGCCCACAGTCGCGGTCCCTCAACGGGTTGTCATCGGACATTCTTCAGAGAATCCAGCAATGCTGACAGCATGTGAATGGCTGGATGTATTTGTCGATCAGCAGGGACAGGTGCGTCGAGGAGTCAGGAGAAATGGCACATGGCACTTAATGGTGGATCAACCCGGTATCTATGAGTTCGAGCTGCGCCGCTGGCCACGCGAGAGTGGTTTGCAGCTGGCAGAGGGAACTCCTTCACTGAAAGTGACCGATGGACGGCTTGCGAAAGGGGTTGCCTTACCCATTGCCAAAGCAAAAATCGGAATTGGATCCTACACCAAGACTGCAGCGCCAGACTCAGGAGAGGAGTCAATTACTTTTTCCACGACTCTGGAGCAGGGGCCTGTTGAGCTGAATACCTGGATGTTGGATGAGCAGGGGAAAGAGATTTGCGGGGCCTACTACGTTTATGTAGAACGCCAGGCAGACTGAATTCAATCCGAGTGTTTTTCCGTCGTATTCAGAATAGTCTGGGCAAATGATTCAAGGTGTCGCACATTATCGCAGAACGCCGAGTATTGAATCTGCTGACGAATCGATTCCGTCATGGCACGGCCCCCCACCACAAATGCCACATCCAGGCCAAACTCATCATAAAGTTCTGTATATTTCTGAATGAATTCTGGTTCTTTTTTGATATAGCTGACACTGAGCCAGAAGATGCGGGGGCGGTGTTGCTTGATCGCGGCTCCCAGGGTTGCAAATGGCAGGTTTGTTCCCAGTGAGAGCGCATTCCATTTCGTGTCCCTCAAAACCAGTTCGACCATGGTTGTCGGCAGGCTGTATAGATCACCCTCTGGTGTCCCTCCGATTGCCACGGGAGCCTCTGCTGGAGGATGCGGAATCAATGTCCGTAATTCATGAAGTACCCGTAAGGAAACTTCACAGCCATACCGTTCCTGATAAACCTCTGCATCTCCACATACCCAGCGATCGCCAATGATCGAAAATGCTTTGGCAAATACCAGATCACAGATGGAACTGATGCAATGCTCAGCCAGGTAGAGGTCGAGGATGATCTGACGACACTGTTCTTCATCCCCTTTCAGGAGTGCGTCCGTAAATTGATCGGTGGCTCGGTCAATCACCCAGACCGTTTGACCCGTAGTGGCGGGAAGTCCGAGTACCTCAGGACGAATCAGCTGATGCTTACTGGATCTGAGGAATTCGATCAGTTCTGAGAGCGCAATCCGGCGATGACCTCCTCCAGTGTATTGCGTCGGAATGATCCCTTTATCACACCAGCGTTTGACTGAGGATTCGCTGACCTGTATCGCGCGGGATACCTGTTTCGGAGTCAAAAATTCGTTCATATTACTCTCTTTGTTTGAACGATATGGTCGATTTGTTTTGTTTTTGATCTGTTGGATATCAAAATCTTAGTTTACAGCAGGGCATCTGACAAGAGTATAATCTATAAGTATTTATTATTACTTGGGATAGAACTATATAGTTTAAAATGAACGTTTTGAACGAATTTGTGGTTGTTCTCCAGCACTAACATGGATATAGTTTATTTAGAACGTAATGAACGATTTCTCTTAGTTGGAACAAAGCCATGATCGTATGTTCAAAAGAATATGATGTTTGTGATCAAGATTCATTATCCAGTCGTGCCCGCAAATTGCTTGATCAGGAAATCGAGTTTATTTCGAATCCGTGTTTCAGCGACGCCACTGCAGAAACTGAAATCCTGGGGGACTTTGATACCAGTTCAAGCGATACAGGGCTTAATCATTCTCAAATGACAAGCGTACCGGGAAGCAGTACAACAATCTCACGGCTGTGTCGTGCCGAGGTGCTTTCTGCTGAAGAGGAGCAAAACCTGTTTCGCCGTTTGAATTATCTTAAATATAGGGCGAATCAATTTCGTTCACAGCTGAATCCCGAGTGGGTTACAGAAGATCAACTTGATCGTGTCGAGCAGCTGTTACATAAAGCACAACTCGTTCGTGATGAAATCTTGCGTCGGAACATGCGTCTGGTAGTATCTATCGTAAAGAAGTGTATGACAACCGGTGTTTCTTTTGATGAACTTTTCAGCGATGGCTGTCTGACTTTATTGAAAGCGATCGATAAGTTTGATTATTCGCGAGGATTTCGTTTCAGCACTTATGCATATCATGCGATTTCCAATTACGCCTATCGGAAAATTGCCAATCACAGAAAAGAACGTGCAAAGTATAAACAGCTGCCACCAGAACGTTCCATGGAAGAGACCGGGCAGGTCAAAAACCCACTGATGGGAACGGGAACCTGGGATGAACTTTCTGAGTTGCTCAATGAATCGATTGATACTCTGGACGAACGCGAGCAGCTGATTGTGAAAAGCCGGTTTGCATTAGGGAAACATCGAAAGAGCCTGACCTTTCAGAAACTGGCTGATCAGCTGGGAATTTCCAAAGAACGTGTGAGACAACTCGAACAGCGTGCAGTCGCCAAGCTCAGAGCCGTCGCAGAAGGGACCCGGTTGGACCTGATTCGTGATCTGGTTTGCGATTAGGTTCAATCAGTTTAGATTGTGTGGAGAAAACCGATGCGAAATTTCTGTTATGAGCTGGAAGCCTTTTATGACGGGGGCTGTCCTCTCTGTCTGCGGGAAGTCAAGTTGTTAAAGCGTCTCGATCGCCATAGCAGGATTCAATTCACAGATATTTCCAGCCCCAGTTTTAAGGCAGAGGAATACGGCAAAACTCAACAGCAGTTCATGCAGGAAATGCATGCCCGCCTGCCAGGCGGAACGTGGATTACCGGGGTCGAAGTGTTTCGACGTCTTTATTCTGCTATCGGGTTGCGTTGGCTGATCTGGCCTTCACGACTGCCTGGCATCTCGCACGGGCTTGATTGTCTGTACGGGATCTTCGCGAAAAGAAGATTAAGCCTGACAGGGCGCTGCCAGAGTCAGAACTCAAGTTGCAGTATTTCATCCCCTCATGCTGAGGTGCAATCATGAAGATCGCCATTATTGGTGGAGGTATCTCCGGGCTTACCTCAGCTTATTTTCTACATCACCAGCATGAGATCACACTCTTTGAAGCCAATCAGTATCTCGGCGGGCATACGAATACGATTGATGTCGAATTGGATGGAGAACAACACGCCGTCGATACAGGGTTCATTGTTTTTAATAATCAGACATATCCTAATTTTACCCGGATATTAAATGACCTGGGTGTCAAGTCGCAGCCGACCGCGATGAGTTTTAGTATGAAGTGTGATCGATCTGGTCTAGAGTATCGTGGCGCTGACCTGAATGGTTTTTTCGCACAACGCCGCAACCTGATCAATCCTCGTTTTTATCGATTGCTTGCCGATATCCTCAGATTTAATCGCCAGTCTGTGGAACTGTTACAGTCAGAAGAAGATCAATTGACTGTGGGAGAATATCTCTCAACGCACGCTTATTCTTTAGAGTTTATCGAGCAATACTTTCTCCCAATGGGGTCGGCAATCTGGTCATGCCCGGTCGGTACCTTTGAACATTTTCCTATCCGGTTCATTGTCGAATTTTATCTGAATCATGGAATTCTGGCCATTCGGGACCGTCCTGAATGGCGCGTCGTCTGTGGCGGTTCAAAGCAGTATGTTAAATCTCTGACAGCCGGATTTGCCGAATCCATTCGCGTGAATTGCCCTGTCACTTCTGTAAGACGCAGTCATAATCGGGCCTCTGTCGCGTTACGGGATGGGGCGGTCGAACACTTTGATCACGTGATTTTTGCCTGTCACAGCGATCAGGCATTACGCATGTTAGGCAATCAGGCATCACCAGTTGAGCAGGAACTTCTGTCTGCATTTCCTTATGAAAAAAATATAGCTCAATTACATACCGATACATCAGTGCTGCCTGCTTCGCAACGTGCCTGGGCCTGTTGGAACTATTTTATGCCGCGCGGTGAAAACCGGAAAGCGACAGTTACTTATCAGATGAACCTGTTGCAGGGGCTTCAGTCGAAGCATGTCTTTTGTGTGACACTAAATGGGAAGGATCGGGTCGATTCCGCGAAAGTGATTCGAGAAATCGAGTATGCACACCCCATCTTTACCAGAGAACGTGCCGCTGCGCAACGCAGGCAGGCAGAGGTGATCAATCAGAATTCCGCATCGTTTTGTGGAGCGTATTGGGGAAATGGTTTCCACGAAGATGGCGTGAACAGTGCGATAGCTGTCTGTCGTGGCTTAATGGGAAATATAGATATATGGAAAGTGGCATCTACACAGGCTGGGTTCGACACCGACGCCATGCTCCCGTCGAGCACAGCTTTCGCAATCGAATCTTCCTGATGTATCTGGACCTGGCAGAACTTGACTCTGTTTTCCAGGGGCGTATCTGCTGGTCCACGCAGCGACTGGCATTGGCCTGGTTCCGTCGAGAAGACCATCTGGGAGATCCACAGATTACACTGGATGAATCGGTAAGAGATATGATTGCTCAGTCAGGCAGATCCAGGCCGGAAGGAGCAATTCGAATCTTAACGCATTTGAGATATTTTGGATTTGTGATGAATCCCGTTTCGTTTTACTTCTGTTTTGATCAACAAAATGAAAATCTGGAAACGATCGTGGCCGAAGTGAATAATACTCCCTGGGGAGAACGACACTGCTACGTAATTGATCGCGACCAGTTTGGACCACACTTGCAGAGGCAATCAACAGGCAAGGAGTTTCACGTCTCCCCCTTTCTTCCAATGGAGATGGAATACTTCTGGCAGTTTTCTGCTCCTGCGGAAAAATTAGCAGTTCGCATTGAAAATTATCAGAAACAGCAACGCATATTTGATGTGACCATGAGTCTTCAACGAAAGGAGATCACTACGTTGAACCTGCTGCGCTCGCTGGTCTTCTATCCATTCATCACCTGGTACATCGTAGCTGCCATTTACTGGCAGGCACTGAGATTATGGTTGAAACGGGTGCCCTTTTATCCACACCCGAAACAGAAAAATAATTCAGGACAAAGTCATAGCTCAAGGACACCATGATGTTACACAATCTTCAATCAGAACAGCAGGAATCAGTATCCTCGACCAGAATCGGGTTATTGAATGCTGCCTGTCGAAAGCTGTTTTTAAAGAAACTGAGCGGATTGGTGGGAGGTCAGATTACCCTGAGAGAAGGAGCCCAGTCCACTGTTCTGGGTGAAGATGAAGCAGATTTACGGGCAGAGGTTACGGTTCATCATCCCCGCTTTTATCAGTCTGCAGTGCGGGGAGGCGGACTGGGTATCGCGCAGTCTTTAATAGACGGTGACTGGTCAACCGACGATTTGACAGGCCTGGTGCGGATTTTTATCCGTAATTTACAAGTGGCCGACCAGATGGAACGGGGGCTGTCCCGCTTTCGTCAAGCGGCCGCCCGGATGGGGCACTGGGTGAGAAAAAATACGCGGATCGGCGCTGCTCAGAATATTCATGAACATTACGACCTGGGCAATGACTTCTATCGTTTATTTCTTGACGAGACGATGAGTTATTCCTGCGGTGTATTTGAGCACACTGACGCAACAATGCGGGATGCCTCAGTAGCAAAACTGGATCGAGTTTGTCGTCATCTGAACCTGCGACCCCACGATCATCTTCTGGAAATTGGTACTGGTTGGGGAGGACTCGCGTTATATGCAGCACAGAATTATGGTTGCCAAGTGACGACCACAACCATCTCTCGTGAACAGTATCATCTGGCAGCAGAACGCATTGATGCTGCAGGATTGTCTGGAAAAGTGAAACTGTTGCTAACAGACTACCGTGATCTGGAAGGGAAGTATGACAAACTGGTATCGATCGAAATGATCGAAGCAGTGGGGGCAGAGTTCTTTGAAACTTACTTTCAAAAATGTTGTGATCTGCTGCGACCCGATGGGATGATGTTCCTCCAAAGTATTGTGATCAAGGATCAGCGGTATCAGGAATATCTGAAGAGTGTGGATTTCATCAGGCGATATATTTTTCCCGGAGGGTGCCTGCCTTCTGTCGCTGCGATATTAGAAACAACAGCCAGCGCGACCGACCTGCGTCTGTTACGACTGGATGATATTGCTCCGCACTATGCACAGACCCTGCGATGCTGGCGGGAACAGTTTTTTGAACGACTTGATGAGGTGCGTGAGTTAGGATTCTCTGATTCCTTTATCCGCATGTGGAACTATTATTTCTGTTATTGTGAAGCGGCTTTTGAAGAGCGGCAATGTAATACCGTGCAGATGCTGTTTGGTCGACCGGATTGCCGGTTCGACCCTCAGCAGATTCAGCAAGATGATAAAAGTTCTTTGCCAGAACTGGAGGTCTCTGCATGAACCTGTGGTTGATGATCCTCTATGGCTGGCTGAGTATGTCTGCAGTAATGGTCGCGTTGTGGTTTGTGCAGCGCAAAACGGGCGACGCCGGTATTGTCGATGTGGCTTGGGGTATGGGAGTTGGTCTGTTGACTCTCTTTTTTGTCTGGGCTCGTGAAGATGGAGACCTGACAAGGCGGATCGTGCTGGCGGTGCTGGCAATGGTCTGGGCGTTAAGACTCAGTGTCTATGTTCTCGGGAGGGTTCTGACGATGCCCGAAGACGGGCGCTATCAGACTTTGAAAGCGAACTGGGGATCCGCAGCACAACTACGAATGTTCTGGTTCTATCAACTTCAGGCGGTGGGGAGTCTGTTGTTTGCTTTACCGATGTTGATTGCTGCAGGGGGGACCTCTCCTTTTAGTCTGATAGATGCTGTTGGCGTCATGATCTGGCTGATTGCTATTACTGGTGAATTAATCGCAGACCGTCAGCTGTCTCGCTTTCGTGCCAATCCTGATCACCAAGGGCAAGTCTGTCGAGAAGGACTCTGGAACTATTCACGGCATCCCAACTATTTTTTTGAATGGCTGCATTGGTGGGCTTATGTCTGTCTGGCATTGGGGGCTCCCTGGGGCTGGCTGACATTGTTAGGGCCGATACTGATGTTACATTTTATTCTTAACGTGACGGGGATTCCTCCGACGGAAGCGCAAGCATTGAAAAGTCGTGGTGATGCGTACCGGGAATATCAGCAGACGACGAGTGCTTTTTTTCCCTGGCCGCCCCGTACAGAGCAGGTGACAACATGAAAAATGATACTTTGATAAATCTGGGGATTGAACTGGTAGAGCGAGGCTGGGTGCCTGATGTGATTACGCGTCATGCCATCAGAAAATTGTGTACTCAAAGGCTGTTAAACCTGGATACAGGTGAGCCAGAATTAAACAGATTAAAACAGCAGGAATTCATTGCTGCCAGCCGGAAAAGTCCCATTGCCCTGGTGCCGGAAAAAGCCAATGAGCAGCATTACGAAGTGTCCGCTGATTTTTACACGATTGTTTTAGGCTGCCATCGCAAGTACAGTTGCTGTTACTGGCCGGAAGGGGTGCAAACTCTGGATGAAGCAGAAGCAGCAGCTCTGCGTGAGACTTGTCAGCATGCGGAAATTCAGGATGGAATGTCAATTCTTGAATTGGGGTGTGGCTGGGGATCATTAACTATGTGGATGGCGGAAAACTATCCTGCGTCCAGGATTACGGCAGTTTCGAATTCTCATTCCCAAAGAGAGTATATTGAACAACAGTTAATATCGCGGGGGATGGCAGACCGGGTCCAGGTCATTACTGCAGATATGAATGATTTTATTCCAGAGGGAACATATGATCGTATTGTCTCAGTCGAAATGTTCGAACATATGCGGAACTATGAGAGACTGTTGCAGCGGATCTCCGGCTGGTTGAACGAACAGGGGAAACTGCTGGTTCACGTTTTCTGTCATCGGGAATTTGCGTATGCTTTCAATGATCAAAACGCTGATGACTGGATGGCCCGTCATTTCTTTTCCGGGGGTATCATGCCCAGCGATCAACTCTTAACTCAGTTTCCAGAGCAGATGTGTGTGACAAAGCAATGGCGCTGGGGAGGAAAACATTATCAGAAAACAGCCGAAGCGTGGCTGTCAAATCTGGATCAGCAGCGCGCGAGGATCATGCCCATCCTGACTGCTGCGTATGGCCCCGATCAGACACAGCGCTGGCTGATCCGCTGGCGTCTGTTTTTTATGGCGGTAGCAGAACTGTTTGGGTTTCGAAATGGAGCGGAATGGTATGTTGCTCACTATTTGCTGGAACAGCAACCGGCAAATAATTCGACCGAAACCTCATCGGTTGCAGATTCTGCGGTGAACGAGGTTTCCTCTCTCTCATTTCATACGAAGTAAAACGGATGCAGAGGTGAGAAACCATCAGCTAAAATCGAGATTCATGGACTTGAGTTCTTCTCGGATACGAGGGAGATCGTTGAGACAGCGCTGCATTTCGAATGAAACCTCATCAACCATCTCGGCAATCCCTTCCAACTGGTCTGCGTGTCCCGCCTCTTCGATTACAGCGCAGAGCTGATTGAGCCGGGTAGCATACAGGACGCTGGTTGCGCCTTTAAGTGAGTGAGCGGCATCTGCGATTCCACTGGCATTTACTGCTTCCGCAGAATTCTGTATTCGGGCCACTCGCTCTTCACCCGTCGATTCCAGTTCATCCAGCAGGGAAATAATCAGATCCATATTTCCGTTGCAGAATTGCATTAAGGCCGTTGTATCAATCGGAGACTGAGGGGGAGATTTATCATCTGTAGACAGCTCACTCAAATCTAGCTCATCCGTTTCCGTTATGTTCAGACTCAAGATCTGTTTTAGAATCCTGATGATTTGTTGTTTTTTAACGGGCTTACTCAGATATTCATCCATGCCCGCTTCCAGGCAACGCTCTCTATCACCTTTGATGGCATTTGCGGTTAATGCAATAATCGGCAGATGGTTTTGCAGTGTCCCCTCCGATTCCAGTTTTCGAATTCGGCGCGTAGCTTCCAGTCCATCCAGTTTCGGCATCTGGCAATCCATCAAAACGATGTCATACTCTTTGTGCAGAACCGCATTTATGGCTTCCTCTCCATTCATTACGGTATCGCATCGGCACCCCAACTGATTTATGAATTCAGTGATATACAGTTGATTAATTCGATTGTCTTCAGCAAGCAGGATACGTGTTGTTTGAGAAAGAAAAGGCATTTCTTCAGAGGAAGGGGGGCTTAAAGTGTTCCTGGCCGGTTCTGTTTTCTCCTTGATCAGGAGATGGTATATCTTGTCAAACAGTGTGAGTCGATGCACGGGCTTATGCATGGTGAGAGAAATACCGCACTCCTGCAAATCCCTGGGGTTGATCGGGGAGTCGGGTGAGCCAGTCAGTAGGATTATTGGGGTGCCAGAGCCTGCCAGGGCGCGCCCGGTCTCGAGACCATTTTGATGTGGCATTTCATAGTCGGTGATAGCGATATCGATAGACTTACCCTGATCACTGACTTGCTGAATTGCAATTTGAGCTTCATTCACTGAAGAGGTTACAATTGTATTAAAACCCCATTCGAGCAGGTGCTCGTTTAGAATATTCCGACTGGTCAGATTATCGTCGACGATTAACGCCTGCTTTCCTGCAAATATTGATTGGTCCGGCAGGGTATTAGAACAGGACGACGCAACTTCGAAAGGCAATTCAAACCAGAAAGTAGAGCCAACGCCTTCGCGGCTGTCAATTCCTATGGTGCCACCCATCAGTTCCACTAGATTCTGAGAGATTACCAGACCTAAACCAGTACCACCATAATTGCGGGTTGTTGATGCATCTACCTGAGAAAATGACTGAAAAAGGCGATGGAGTTTGTTTTCAGAAATGCCTATTCCGGTATCTGTTACGGAAAAATGAATCAAAATGTTCTCATTTTCACGCGAAACCATTCTGGTTTCAACAACCACTTCACCAGAGTCTGTAAATTTAATGGCGTTCCCAACCAGATTGACCAGGATCTGCCTTAAACGGTAGCTGTCACCCTTGAGAATCAACCTCAATTCCGGGTCCACCAAGCAAGGCAGTTCCAGATTTTTTTCCCTCGAATGCCAGACCATGTTACTGACAGTCTCCATCAACAGGTGTTCCAGATCAAATTCGTGGAGATCCAGGTCCAGTTTACCAGCTTCAATTTTAGAAAAATCAAGGATATCATTGATTAGAGTGAGTAGGGACTCTCCCGAATTTCGGCAGGCGTCGACAAATTCCTGCTGCTTCTGGTTCAGATGCGTTCCTCCCAGTAGTTCAGTCATGCCGATAACACCATTCAGTGGCGTACGTAGTTCGTGGCTCATGTTTGCCAGAAATTCGCTCTTGGACTGGTTGGCCTCCTCGGCAGTCAGCTTAGCTGCTTTGAGTTTTTGTTCTGTTTCCTTACGCCTCTGGATATTTTTAATTCCAAAGATGAAATGTTTTGGTTCCCCGGACTGATGCCTGATGAGTGAGACCATCAGGTTTGTCCAAATGGAAGAACCATCCTTTCTGAGATATCGTTTTTCGATTGAGTAAGATTTGATTTCTCCCGCCTGCATGCGTTGCATATTTTTTAAGTCAATCTCCAGTTCATCAGGATGAGACAGGTCCTGGATTCGGAGTTCGAGCAGTTCTTCAACTGGATAGTCTAAGATTTCGCAGAGCCTCTGATTCACACGCAGCCAGCGTCCATCCAGGGCGACATGGGCAATTCCCATCGCGACCTGCTCAAACGTGCTGCGGAAATTCAGTTCGCTTTCTGCCAGAGCATCTTCCTGGAGCTGTTTGTCTGTGAAATCATGACAGACACCGATATACTGCTCCGGCTCACCATCATCGCCCAGAAAAACCCTCCCCTGTGCATGGACATAACGGATCGAACCATCTGCGTGAATTACCCGGAATTTTGCATTATAGGGTGTGCTATTTTGAATACATTTTTCAAGTTGATTCGTAACCTCATTTCTGTCTTCAGGATGCAGACATTGAGTGAAGTCAGCGAGATAGAGGTTTTTCATTTCTGGATCAATATTGAAAATCTCCCGGGTCCGTCGATCCCAGAAGAGTGAGTCTGTTTTCAGATTCCATTCCCAGACCCCGATTTGACCCGATTCAAGGGCGAAATCAAGACGTTCTGTACTGCGTTGCAGTTCTCTTGTCAACAGGGCTGCGGATGGTAGTTTCAACGCTTCCGGGACATAACGAATCAGGGCAACAACCGTAATCAGGGAAACGATTGCAGTACATGCTTTGATCAAACCGGAAAAACGGTAGACAGGCCACCAGAAAATGCCGGCTTCAATCAGATGCCCAAAACCACAAAACAGAATAAAAGCTGCAAACAGCCAGATGATTTTGGGAAAAGGCAGGTCTTTGCGCTGTAGTAGAAAATAGAGTAACACGATCGGAATCGCAAAATAGGCTCCGAAGATGGCCGTGTCTGAAATGATATGCAGCCAGCCTACATCAGTAGACCAGGTGCCACAGTACCAGCGCTGTGGAAAACTGCTCGTATCAAACAATTTTGAAAAAAAGACAGCAGGACCTTCTGCCTGCAGCTCGGGTTTTGTAATTGCTTGTGAACAACTGCCGTTGACACATCCCGGTTTTTTGAGGTTTGCTGAATCTTCCGCCAGCAGGGGATTACACAACACAATAAGCAGCATGGCTGAGACGAATTTCAAAAACTGATTCTTCCATCCTGCTTCAGGATACATATTTAATTCTCATAATATAAAGACAAAACAATTCCAGTAATGAGGACGTTCAGCGCAGAGAACGAAAACTCACTATGTGATTGCGAAAGAAACCAGATTGGAGTGCACAAATGGTTTCAGCGATCTGCCTGATTTAGAACCAGCCCACCTGAAAAATTTAGGTTGCAATCACGTGAGAAGCATGAAAAAACCACTTCTTCTCTTCAGTTAGAGGGGGATTCCCTACGTCAATTTGACAGAAATCACTGTTCCAGAATTTATTTAATGACACCGGAATTGAAACAGGGGGGAGATGAGAATCATTGCTTACGTAGAGAAGTGCGAGCAGACAGCAATAAAGTCAACCCGGAGATGGACCGCGATACAATTTACTGCGGCGGCGAAACTTTTAAATATGAAGAAAGGATTAATTTGAATGTCGATTTATTTCTTGATTTACGACGATGTGTAACGTTGAGGCGAAGATTGAGCAACTTGCGAATACCGATATTGCAGCCCCAGCAGTAAAAAACCGATGATTGGAATCAGGATGTCGGTGTAAAAGATGATCCCCGCATTTCCCGGTGCGAAATTATGCGCTGTGATCATCTGGTAAATGTGGCCGCCTGCAGCGCCCAGCAGAAACATCGACGGTCCCACCACAGCAGCGGCTCGCATCCCCAAACTCCCGTGGAATGCCAGAAAACCAACCACCGCGTAACCCAGACTCGCCGTTCCGACTTCAAATTGAAACGGACTCTGCTCCCAGCCAATATACCGGGCTGCGGTCTCTCCGAAAAAAGAATGCATGATGAAGTTGTAGAAAAACGAACAGCCCATGGAGAAGAAGAGGAAGTAGGCAAACAATGCTTCGATGATCTGAGGAGCGTTCCAGGGACGTTTCCTTCTCCACAGGGAGATAGCGGAAACAATCAGTCCCAGAATCAAAAAGCTTAAGCTGAAGTTTTCGAGCAGGAGACGAATGAATGTATTCATCGGATTCCTTGTCATGCAATGCTGTTGATTATTTATGGATCAAAAATTCAGAGTAGTGTCACATTTTTCAAAAAACAATGGAATTCTATTCGAACCCCTTGATTTGTTGTCCAAAGAGATTTGATCAATGTGGAAATCAGTGGCGCACAGTAGCAGACAGCAGTATCACAGCAATCATACAGTTGCGAAGCAATTGTCATTCGTATATTGTTAAACCATCCAGTCGATGTGCCATTTTGTTTGAAATGGCTCCCTGTGAATTCCGATGACGGTATGACGACACCTGTTGTCCCTGAATTCGAGAACTCAAAGCCCTTAGTTCCCGGGGCAGATTTTAATTGACGTCGAATCGAGAAACGACTCCGTCATCTTTTAAATTTTCAATACACAATCAGTAGTAAATTTCCAGAGGATACTCGTCTGTTATCGACCAGACGTATTAGACAGTGAATGAATCACGAAAAATACTAAGAGAGAAACCGGTAAGAATGACAAATAGTGTAGTCTGTAAGTTTGGTGGTAGCTCTGTAGCAAACGCAGATCAGATCGAAAAAGTGCGGCAAATTGTTGCAGACGATTCCCAGCGTCGTTTCGTTGTTGTTTCCGCACCAGGACGCATCAAAAATAACGAAGAAAAAATCACAGATCATCTCCTGAATATTGCCTCAAATGGTACTCACTTCCAGGAAAAACGAAAGACCATTTCTGCTGGTGAGAGCAAGCAGGCCGTCTTAGAGCGATTTACCAGCATTATCAAAGATCTCGGAATTGATGGCAAAAAATTGCTCGAATCATTGAAACAGGATTTGGAGACCAAGCTGCAAGGCGAACGGCAAATCGCATTTCTGGCATCTCGCGGAGAGCACTATAATGCGCGCATCATCGCAGCTTATTTTCAAAAGCAGGGGATGGAGGCCCGCGTCTGTTTGCCGGAAGAAATTGGATTTCTGGTCACGGAAAGTTTTCTGGATGCCAAGGTCGAAGAGATCGCCTATGAAAATATCGCGGCCCTGGATGGCTCGGAAATGATCACCGTCGTTCCCGGATTTTATGGCGTAACAGAGCATGGCGAAATTGCCGTCTTCTCTCGTGGCGGTTCCGATCTGACGGGGGGCGAAATTGCTTATGCCATCGATGCAGATAAATACGAAAACTGGACTGACGTCAGCGGCGTACTGGAATCTGATCCCCGTATCATTCCCGCAGCCCGTGCGATCCCGCGGCTCACATTTAAAGAAATCCGCCTGCTCTCGTCGAAGGGCGTGAATGTATTCCACCTGGATGCGATGCTCAACTGCCGCAAACGGAAAATCCCGATTCATGTCCGCAATACTAATCACCCGGAAGCGGCTGGCACACAGATTCTCAATGAACGCGTTCCTGAAGAAGGCGTCGTGGGGATTGCCCGGCTGGATAATATGGCCTACATCTATCTGGAAAAGGATATGCTCTGCGAAGAGGTCGGCTTTACCGCGACACTGTTGACCATCTTTCAGAATTACGGAATCAACACCTACCACTATCCCACCGATAAAGACGACATCGCCGTACTCGTGAAACAGGATGACCTGAAAGGCAGCATCAACGATCTCCGGCGGACCATCGAAAAACAGCTCAAGCCCGACTTCATGGATGTCGTCTACAATCTGTCGATCATCACTCCAGTAGGGCTGGGCTTGAAACGCAATTCCTATCCACTGGTCGACGCGATCAACGCGTTGGGCGAGCACCATATTCCGATCGAAATGATCGACCAGAGCCCCTCTCAAATCTGTTTCCACATCGGCGTCAGCCAGGCAATCGCCGACGATGCCCTGCGGCTCTTGTATCGAGTATTGATTGCCGGTTCTTGAGATGAAAATAGTGGTAAGGTCACGGATTCGACTTTCATCAGTTTGCCATACATAGACTGAAACGCCAGCATCAGCATTCGCCTGCAGGACTGAACTTCCCACACCTGCTGCTGCACATTCCCGCACTCCCGCTGCATAAAATGAACTTGACCGCTGCGCGCCACCGGCGATAAACGCTGAACTGTGTCGCGCGCGTGCCCAGTTTACAGTGCACTGAAACACGCGACACTTGTTATTGATCTTCACTACAAAATAGCCTGTTTTTTCCAGATATTCACTTATCACAACCACACCCGTTCCCGATGTATGCCTGCGGGTCGCCGCACATCGCAGGTTTTCGTCCCGGCACCACCTCGGCACCGTCAGACATCGGACCCCTGTCAACCCAGATCGCCACATTTTATGGTTCATCCCTCTTGACCTCCTCACGCCCTTCCACAAAATACTCAACATGCAATGAACCACTGACACCAGCCACCAGATTGATCATCAGATTGAACATCACAACCACAAACATAATTCAATATCCTCCCACGCCTTCGAGTGCCATCTGTCGGCTCGCCCGACAGTGCTTGTGTAAACGTCCCCTTTTATGTTTCACAAAGAATTATAAAAGAAGTGTCCCCACGCCCGCAGATGAAAATCCCGAACCCACTAAACACAGATCCCGGGTAGCCCCGGATGCAATCCGGGGTTGTCGCAGACAACAGGAAACTGTCAGAGCAGACACACAAATCAGAAATACATAGCCAACCCTTTAGAAGCAGGGGGCCCATGTGTCCGCCCGCCAAGTGAAAATGGAACCGGTTTTTGGTTCCTGGAACTTTTATTTAAGGTCATGTTCCTCGCATTGCCGGTTACGGTTCAATTTTAATCAGTTTCCCATAGATTGACTGAAACGTAATCCAGCCGTTGATCCGGCCGATGTTATTGCCGATCTGAAACCGTTTGCCCTGTATAGCTTTGATCAGATGCAGGTATTGACTGCCATTCACTTTACAAAGCACGATGTCCCCCTTTTGTAGTTCGTCTTCCTGAACGGGGGCGACCGTGCATAACTGCCCGGAGTCGATTTTCCCTTTCATGGAATTTCCCCGCGGACGAAAAGAGACGGTCTCACCAGCCTGCAGTTGCTCAATATAGTGTGTGGCCCAGCCGATGGGGTGCTCCTTCTATATAGTTTTGATTGGCAATACTGAACTTAATTAGGCCAGGGCGGAGGTACTTTTCCGGTCAGGGCGGAATCAAGTGCTTTGTGGAAGTCGACATTATCCCATTCTTCTCTGGCCTGGTTAGCGATGGCATGGGCTTCGTCTGCCCGGTCGTTGACAACCAGTAAAGCGACCAGAATTCCAACATCGCTGGTAAATCGCTTGTCTGAAACCTTCAGAGTATTGGGACTGCTCTGTGGGGTTTGGCTCAGCCTCTGTTCGGCATGCCGGATCTGGAGTATGCTTTGGTAGAAATTCTCCGGTTCCAGATATTGACCACAGATTTTGTATTCCCCGGCTTTGACCAGAGCCGGTTGAGCCAGCTGGAACACTGTCCTGGCCGCCGTGGGGTTTTGTTGATGCAGCAGGAGAAACGTGTCTTTTGTCAGTGTGTCTTCATCCAAATGATGGTTCAGTGAAGTCAGATCCTGGAATGCGGGCCAGACATCTTCTCCCTCACGCACCTGTTTCAATGCCTGATCGCGCATCTGTTTGAGTTTCACGAGAGCCGGCGGATAGATGTTTGCCAATTCAGTCCATTCAGTCAATGCGGTAAGAAGTCGTACGCCGTACAACTCTGGTTTATATTGCAGCGCGTTATCAAAAAACCAGACATGCTTGGCCAGTGCAGTTTGATAGCGTTTGGCGAGAACGTCGTCATGGATGCTGTTCAGAATCTCTTCCGGGTCGGGATTCTCGGGAGGCTGCCAGTTTTCGGGCGCTTGCCAGGCTGTAGAACAGGCCGGTAACAAAATCAGACACAGTAAAGTCAGTAAGAAGTCTCTCATGAGTATCAATCAGTGGTTATCAAAAGTAAGACGAATCGAGAAATGGATGGGCATGAAATAAGAATCGGAATGCGAGCGTTCATGCAGGAATGCTTTCAATACAGGGCCTGTCTATTTCCGTTGATGATACTCAGACAGAGCGTTCACTGCAAAGAGATTTATAATGAAGCCAATTTCTAAAAAGATTCTTGTTCGTAGCGGGCAGGATTGACGTATAAAATAGAGAGGACTAAATGAGTTATACATTAAGGGATCATATGGGTTGGCAAATAAAAACGAATAAAGAAGTGAACGCCCCAGAATATTCTCGACGTGATGCGTTGGGGGCCGCGCTCAGGGGCGGACTGGTTGCTGTGCGTGGCTGGTGGGGAGGGCAGCCTGTTCTGGCGGCTCCATCTGGGCCTCCGGAACATATCACGCCGCAGACACAAGCGGCCATCGAACATGGCCTGAAATGGCTGGTTTCACAACAGATGAAAGATGGCGGATTCGGCAGACAAGGTTCTTATGCGCGGAATGTCGGCGTCTGCGCCCTGGCGGGGACCGCGTTTCTGGCATACCGCGGCATGACCGGCGCGTATCGTCGTTCCATTCAGGAGTGCATGCGTTATCTCCTGGGAAGGGCACAGGAGAATGGCTTCATCGTCGAAGCAGAGGTCCGCACGCATGCGACGCTGTATGGTCACGGATTCGCGACCATGTTCCTGGGACAGGTGTTTGGCGAGTCGTTCGATCCGAACGTCCGCGCTAAATTAAAAGCGGCGACACAACTGATTTTGGATCTACAGAACGAGCAGGGGGGCTGGTGTTATACATCTGACCCGAAAGACGCGGATGTGTCAATCACCACCTGTCAGCTGCTGGCGTTATTCTCGGCCCGGCAGGCAGGCATCGGTGTGCCACGGGAAGCGATTGAGCGGAGTGTCGAATTTCTCAAGCAGGCTCAAAACGAGGACGGGGGGTTCCGTTATCGCCTGGACGATCCTCCCGAATCGCTGTTTCCCCGCTCGGCGGCCGCAGTGGTGGCGCTCACCTGTGCCGGTCTCCAGAATGACGAAGTTGTCAAACGTGGTCGCGACTATTTGCAACAACCACATCCCCCGCAGGAACTCTCACCGGGACAGCTGGCCGAGTACCATTTCTATGGACGCTTTTATGCGACACACGCCGCCTGGCAGGCAGGCAAACCGGAATGGGATCGCTGGTACTCGCTGGTCCGCGATGAACTCCTCGCACAGCAGTCGACCAGTGGCGCCTGGCACGATGCCAACATCGGCGACGAATATGCAACCGCAATGGCTCTACTTGTGTTGCAGTTTCCTTATGGAAATGTGCCTCTGCTGGCGATGCGCTGACGTAACCTTTTATTCTCTTTTATCCCCCAGAGTTTCAGAAGAGACGCGTCTTTAAATCAAGCGAGTGAGCTTGATCGCAGGTCAGAAATAGATCTTTGGAATACCGAGCGACATATCCCAGGTTGACCGTATGTAGTTTGTACTCGGTTCTCCGCTCAGAAGAAAAACGTCCATTGATATATAGTGAACCGGCCTGATCAGGTTTGAGTGGGAACAGTGAGCGTTCGTACGATCCCCGGTCAGGGGCACCATGATCTGTGCGATTGTAAGTGAACCAGATTTTCAGCAGTTCAGGTTGCACGTGAAACCGGAATGCCCCGTAGCGATCTGAGTCTTCAAGTGACTGAGTGGACTGTCGCAGTGCAAAGCCATTCGACTCCTCTGCAATTACCTTGTGCAGAAAAACGGGAGGCAACGGTTGTGGTGGCTCCGGGATCTCCAGAATCATGGGGACGGCATTACGCACTTTTGCTTCCGGCATTCCTCGCGATATTTTGGTCCAGCAAACTTCTAAATGTTGTATGATGATCATGGAGAATTCGATGAGTATTCCAAGAGTTTAATCAAAACTATTCTAATTGACCCGATAGACGCCAGACAGGTCACCAGGCACCGATATGACTACGACTACCCCTTGGTTTACCATCAAAATTCTGTTCCACTTCAGGTAGTTTCATTCCGGCGTTGCGGGCAGGTGAGCTTTCACTCAGTTGATAGGCTTCCGGGTTGAAGGTTCCCCCGTTCACCAGCAACGGGTCAGTATACAGATCACTGGTGCTGCGCGCAGACTGTTGAGGCACGCCACCATGCCAGAGGTTGTTACTGAATTCAATCTGAGTGGTCGAACCCTGAATGTCAGTCAGAGGAATCTTTCCAGTCTGCTTGAAAATATTGTTGCTGATGCGCGACTTGTAATGACGTGAATCGGCATCGATGTGCAGTAGAGGACCGATCGAACCCCAGGCCGTATTATTGGCAATGATGGTATGTTTCAGCCCGCCGCCACGTTGATAACTACCCGAGGAAATAGCGATATAGTTGCCGATCAGAATGTTGTTGGTAATGACGTTATGTGAAGAAGGGTTGTTAAAGCCCTGGTAATTTTCGTTGGCAATCTGAATCCCTGATGCCGGGTGATTAAAGCGGTAGAATCGCTGATCTTCAGTCGAATAAACCAGATTGCGACTGACACGCGTATTCGTCGTGTTATCCAGATAGATGTTGACGGAAAAATTATCGTGGACCCTGTTTCCTTCAATGGTTCCTTTGTTGGAAAGATAGAGGCCGATTCCTTCGCCATAACAATGAGAAACGGTGTTGTTTCTAATCGTGACCTTTCTGGAAAGGCCGGCTCCTGCGCCAAAGCTCCACTGATTATATCGTCCGCCTTCATTCATCAGCGAACATTCTTCGATAATATTATCAGCGATAAGCAGGTCACGTACGGGATCGTGCAGTCGGTTAAAGCCGGCATAGATGCCGCTGTTCTGGCAATGATGCACACAATTGCCACTGACTTCGACGGCATGCACACGGGTTCCCGGTCCCCAGATCGAGATACCGATGTTCTGTGAGTTGCGGACGGTCAAGCCCTGAATGCGAATATGATGCGAGAGAACAGCAATCAGTGTGGCATCTTCCGGTAAATTGCTGCCGTCGATGATGACTTCTTCATTCTCAAATGCCTTTAATGTGATGAATCGGCCTTCGGTACCAGGGTTGGTGAGATTTAATGTGCGTGACTGCGGATAGATTCCTGCGCGGATCAAAACAGTGTCGCCAGGTTGTCGGGCAGCATTGATACCCCGGGCAACTGTGCGAAACGGTTGGTTCTGAGTACCGGGATTTTGATCGTTTCCTGTTGTTGCTACATAATAGTCCTTCGCCAGGGAGACGTTCGCTCCCAATAAAACCATCAGGATGATCGTAAAGTAATTGATAGTTCTTTTCTGCTGATTCAAAGTCCTGCTCCTGAAATGATGATGCAAAAAAAAGAGGCGGTATGCAGTGACCAGTTTTCTGATTACTTTACGATAGAAACTATAAAGTACAAATTCAATGAAATAATCGGGTAAGTAAAATCATCAGATACAAAGAAAGTTCGAAAAAATAGCGAACCGTTTCTATGTAAGCGCCTCTTAGTTAACAGTCAGTTCAACTGACAGACACGTTGGTTTATTTTTTCACAATCAAAAAACGGAATTTTATCTTCAATGATTTCTTATTTGCAGACAATCAGCTTAAACACCTATCCCGCAGACAATCCCCAAGCCGGCCTCCCGGCTGAGGATACGCTCGCGCTGAATTTGCGCTGTTGACATCTGGTTGATCTTTAGAATTCTGAAATCACCCGGTGTCATCAGGCAGCGGGTTTTTTTGCGTCTCCACTTAAAGAGATAAAAGGTGTCAGGGAGAGATAAAAGGTGTCAGGAACCTTATTTATAAGGTTCCTGACACGAATGGCACTGCCTGTTGTGGTGAAAGAGTTTGCGTTCATATGATGGCCCTTCGTTGTTGATGGTAATGGTATCT
>NZ_JBLXFK010000023.1:0-63069 GCF_048262075.1 Gimesia sp. | reverse complement strand
GAAGATCAGGAACAAGTGGCCCGTGTTTCAGTGCACTGTAAACTGGGCACGCGCGCGACACAGGTCTACGTTTATCGACGGTGGCGCGACGGGGTCAAGTCCGTTTTATGCAGCGGGTGATGTATCACCCCATGCGGCCGAACTGGCGATCGAGCTCGGCATGACTGAGGACCAGGGCGGAAGGACGACCATGCGGACAGTGGTGGGCATCGTCAATCAGGTGCCTTTGTTCAAGCAGGCTATAGATTTCTTCCTGCGTCAATCGCTGGCCCGCTTTGATGGCGGCTTTGCAGGACATCATCGTGATCAGGTCATCCAGCAGATCGCGGCGGGAGGGTTGTTTGGCGTTATCAAGATTGTCGGCGATGTCGCGGACCAGTTGTTCCAGGTTGACCTTCTTGAGCATCACGGGATAACTGGTAATCAGCAGCGTATTGCCGCCAAATTCTTCGATACCCAGACCGAAGCTGTTGAGCATTTCAGCGTGATCCAGCAGAAGTGCTGCTTCTTTGGCGCTCATTTCGAGCGTGAGCGGGACGAGCAGTTTCTGTGCTTCGACCGACTGCGCGAGGACGCGTTTGCGGAAGTACTCGTACATAATGCGTTCGTGCAGCGCGTGTTGATCGATGATGGTCAGCGCGCCTTTATTCTCGACGACGATGTAGCAGTTCAAGACCTGAATCGGTCGCAGGTCCGAGGTCGCGACGTCCGCGAATTTGTCCGCGGGCCGATCGATGTCGGGGACGATCAGGTCGGCCGGTTCGCCTTTAGTTTCGGGCGATTCGACGGGTGCCTGTTCCCGATTCTGCTGGAAGTGCGAGAGGGGAATCGCGTCGGCGGCGGTAAAGGGGGCAGCGAGATCCGAGGTGGGGGAAATCGACCGGGGAGCCGAGCTGACTGTGATATCCGAGAGGTTATCGTGGACCTGGTTGAGCTGTTCTTTGGCCCAACTGGTCAGTTCCATCTGCGTCTGTTTCTGCTCGGGTGTGAGCGGTGGTGGCGGTGCTGTGACATCAAAGTCGGCTTTTTTGCCGAGCGACATCTGCGACTGCAGGTCCATGCTGAGAAACTGGCTGCGAAGCGTGGAGAGCAGTTGGCGATACAGATGCTGCCCGTCGCGGAAGCGAACTTCGGATTTGGTGGGATGCACGTTGACATCAACCTGGGCGGCGGGCATGTCAAGGTAGAGGAACGAGATCGGCTGACGTCCGACCATGAGCAGTCCACGATAGGCTTCGGTCAACGCGTGCTGCAGCGTACGATCCTGAATCCAGCGACCGTTAAGAAACAGGTACTGTCCTTTGCGGGTCGATTTGTTTTCACTGGGATGCGAGACGTAGCCCCAGATGCGGATGTCGTCGACTTCCGAATCGACCCAGATCAACTGCTCAGCGAGTTTGCTGCCATAAAACAGGCGGAGGCGATCGAGCAGATTATCGGAGGGGGGCAGATCGAAGATGATTTTGTTGTTGTGCCTGAGCACCATGTAGAGCCGCGGATGTGCGAGGGCGGCGCGGGTGAACTGCTCACTGATGTGGCCGAACTCGGTCTTGGTGGTCTTGAGGAATTTACGCCGCACGGGAGTATTGGCGAACAGCTGCCGGACTTCGATGGACGTTCCCAGCGGACAGCCACAGGGTTGCGGTTTGCCGGGGGTTCCGGTGTTGACTTCGAACTCAAGCCCCTGGGTCTGGTCGGCGGTACGTGTGCGGATGCGGAAGTGGCTGACTTCGGAAATCGAGGCGAGGGCTTCTCCTCGGAAGCCCATCGTCTGCACGCTGAACAGGTCGTCGGCGGTGGTGATTTTGCTGGTCGCATTACTGGCGACGGCAAGCAGCAGGTCGTCGGGATGAATGCCTTCGCCGTTATCGACGACGCGGATCAGGTCGGCACCGCCGTTCATGATATCGACTTCGATGCGGGTCGCGAGAGCGTCGATGCTGTTATCGAGGAGTTCCTTGACCGCGCTGGCGGGGCGTTCGATCACTTCGCCGGCGGCGATCTTGTTGATGACGCTGGTATCGAGTTGATGAATGCGGGAAATGGATTCCACGACGGCTTTCCGTTCCATTGGCTGATCAGTCCGACTGATGAATTGAATTGAGTAGAATATGCCTTGTTTTTAACGGTTCCGATGCAGAATCGCAAGAAAGAGCGTTTAAGAGGAGGAACAGTGCTGAACACAAAACACCAACACTTACAAAGGCTGATTGCCCCAGCGCTGATGGATTTCGTGCCTGATTCCCAGATGATCACAGATGCGGCCCGACATGAAGTCGACCAGATCGTGGATGGTGACCGGGTTATGATAAAAGCCGGGGGCGGCGGGCATGACGATAGCGCCGGCCTGCGTGAGCTTCACCATATTTTCCAGCGGGATCAGGCCGAGCGGGGTTTCGCGGGCGAGCAGAATCAGTTTGCGGCGTTCTTTGAGATGCACATCAGCGGCGCGGTGGATGAGATTACCACAGGCGCCGGAAGCGATGCTGCCCAGGGTGCCCATCGAACAGGGACAGACCACCATGCCCTCGGTCAGGAAGGAACCACTGGCGATGCCTGCAGAGAAATCTTTGTAATGGTGATAGATGAGGGCGCCCTGTTTGAGGTCGGAGTCGCCGAGGACGGAACTGAGGGCGAAGTCTTCACTGTGGGTGGGCTTGATCTTGCGAATGACACTGTCATCAGATTGACGGGCAGGATCGGGGAGGATCTCGGTGGGGTCGAAGTTTTCCAGATCAACTTTCAGGCCGAGCTCATGTTTCAGGACCTGCGCGGCGGAGGCGCTGATGGTAAGATGCACGGTGCGGCCGGCCGCCATCAGTACTTCAATCAAACGAACGGCATAAATGGCGCCACTGGCGCCGGTCATGGCGACGACTACATTGGACATGAGGGGACCTCACAATCTTTCATTGAACGTTATTTCGAAACCACTGGTTTCACGCCGGTATAAAGTGTGGCGATCCCGAACGTGAGCGGATACCAGCGAGTACCTTCCAGCCCGCATTCATCCATGAGGTCAGCTAATGCCTTGCCATAAGGGAATTCCGAAACCGACTCGGGCAGATAGTTATAGGCAGACTGTCTGTTGCGGGCGAGTAATTGTCCCATTTTCGGGAGGATATGTCGAAAATAAAATTGATAACAGGAGCGAAACAGGGGATTGGTGGGCATGGAGAATTCGAGGACGGCCACCTGACCGCCGGGCTGACAGACGCGGATCATTTCTTTGAGGCCGCGACGGGTGTCAGAGACATTTCTCAAGCCGAAGGCGACGGAGACGATCTGAAACTGATTATCAGCGAAGGGGAGTTCCTGGGTGTCTGCTTCCAGAAAGGTGAGATGGCTGCTGGTATTCTTTTTCAACGCCAGCTGCAGCATTTCATGTGTGAAGTCGGCTCCGACGACCTGTGTTTTGCCGCCCGCTTTTTTGAGATAGGAAAGGGCCAGGTCTCCAGTGCCGGTACAGACATCGAGAATGGGGGCTGCGCCTGCCGGTGCGACTTTCCGCACGGTGCGCCAGCGCCAGTAATAGTCGACGCCGCCGGAGAGGAAGTGGTTCATGAAATCGTAACGGGGTGCGATTTCACCAAACATCTGTTGTACACGGGAGCCGGTTTTATCTACATTCATAACTTCAAAATCGTTTCATACTTTCAGGACAGGCCGAGTTCATTCAGTCGGTTCTGGACGCGTTCTAACATTTCAGCGGGCATTTTCAAGGCAGATGGCCAATCGCGGGGCTGCCCTTCTGCTACGGATTTGCGGGTGGCATCGAGACCAAGTTTATGGCCGATGCCCTTTATGGTGGCGCTGTGATCGTCATCATCGCCGGGTCCTTCTGTGTGAATCAGATCGCGGCCTGGATTAAGATTGGTACTGACACGATACCAGACCTGCTGTTCGTCGTGCACATTGACATCGTCGTCGACCACGACGATCAACTTCAATGACAATAGACTTTCCAGACTCCACAATGCATTGACCACGCGGCGCGCCTGTTGCGGATACGTTTTGTGAATACTGACAAACATCAGATAGCGGCCTGCGCCGGCATCAGGAAAATGGATGTCGACCAGCTCGGGGACCATCAGCTTCAACAGGGGGAGAAAAATACGTTCGGTGGCTTGCGCGAAATAGCCAGCTTCTGAAGGAGGAGCAGCCGGGATCAAGGCGTGCCAGATGGGATTGGCCCGATGGGTGACCGCGGACAGATTCAGAGGCATCACTTTTTCAGCCGGGCTGTAGTAGCCGGTGGTATTCGCGACGGGACCGACATCGACCGGATCAGAAGCAGGATCGATAAAACCTTCCATCACGATTTCGGCCTGCGCGGGGACATCGATTTCGATGGAGCGGGCTCTAACCAGTTCCAGCGCATTGTTGCGAAGAAAGCCGCCAAAGGCATAGGGGTCTGTCATTTTCGGCAGTGGTGCATGTGCCGTGTAGAGGCCAACGGGATCACCGCCGATCACGATGGCGACGGGCAGTTGCTGACCGCGGGCATGGAATTTCTGCAGGAGCTGATAACCGGCGTCATGCTGACTCCAGCGGATCGCCAGTTGCTGATCTGAGATCACTTGAATGGGTCGGGCGTTAACGAAGCGGGCTTTGGTTTCAGGGTCGACTGTAATGATCTGGGCGGCAGTGATGGTGGGCGCTGTCTCTTCGGGCCAGCAGGTGAGCAGCGGGAATTCGCTGAGATTGACATCGCGGCCGAGCTTGACCACCTGCTGACAACTGGCGGTTTTGACGATGCGGGGTTTGATGTTGAGGAGTTGCGAAAACTGTGGAATCATTTTCAGCGAATCGAGCCAGCCTTCGGGCAAGTCAGGTGACAGGAGCCCGGCGACACGGTCGGCGATGGAATCGAGCGAATCGGTTCTCAGGATCTGCAGCAGACGGGGCAGACTGCCATAGAGATTGGTCAACACCGGAATTTTGTGTCCGGCGACCTGATCGAACAGCAGTGCGGGCGCGGAGTCGGGCGGACTGGCTTTAATCACCTGTTCGGTGATGGCAGCGATTTCGAGCTGCGTCTCTACCGGGGCAGAAATCCGGACGAGCAGCCCCGCTTCTTCAAAGTTGCTGACGAATTCCGCCAGATGGTCCGCATGCATCATTATGGTGTTGTTCATAGAATTTCAGGATGTCATTGATTACAGTCAGGAATCATAACCGATTCATTACTGGCAACAAATGATCGTGGCTGTGAACCTCTCAGATTATTACGATCCAAGCCTGTCGACGCCCATTAAGTCCGGGAAATGCTCCTATGCTGCAACGTTATCTGTTAGTCTGGCTGATCGCGCTTTCGGGAGCGGCGATCTTGTGGGACAAGATCCTGCCTGGTGCGTTTCATCCGTTTCATGCTTCGAAACCGTATCTCTCGTATTTATTTACCGTCACGATGTTCGTGATCGGCTCATTGCTTCCGCCCGATGAAGTGCGGGCGGTATTTCGTCGCTGGCATCAGGTGCTGGGCGGCACATTTGTGCAATACACGGTGATGCCGAGCCTGGCTTTCCTGATGAGCCTGTTTTTTATTGATCAACCCGAATTACGAATCGGCATTATCCTGGTGGGCTGTGTTCCGGGGGCGATGGCTTCGAATGTGTTAACACTGGCCGCGCGGGGCAACGTCAGTTATTCGGTCTGCCTGACGGCGTCGGCTACCCTGCTCTCGCCGCTGTTTGTGCCGATCGTGCTTTACCTGGCTGTCAGCGGAACTGATATCAACGCTGCGGAACTGGCGAAAAATTCGTTCTTTCAGCTATTAACCCAGGTAGTCTTGCCTGTAATTGGCGGTCATATGCTTGCCCTGTACCACAATGGGTTCAGTCGCTTGATGCAGGTATTTGGCCCTGCTTTCGCGAATTTTTCGATCCTGTGGATCATCGCGACGGTGATCAGCCTGCAGGAAGCGCAGTTGAAGAAAGTCTTCTTTTCGCTGGCTGTGGCGCTGCTGGTGATTAATCTGCTGGGCTATCTGTTTGGATACCTGGCAGGTGCGGCGATTCAACTGAATGAATCGATGCGGCGGGCATTGACTTTAGAAGTCGGAATGCAGAACGCGGGTCTGGGAGCAGTTCTGGCGGGCCAACTGTTTCCGGGACAGGAGCTGATTGCGTTACCGCCTGCGCTGTATATGTTTGGCTGCATGCTGACCGGTACGATCCTGGCTCAGATCTGGTCAATTCGATCTGAGCGGCAGCCTGAACAAGAGACGATCCGGGTGAGTCCGGCTGCTGAAGATTAAGTTTCTTCGAGGCGGGCTTTGAGTTCGTCACGTTCTTTTTTGGTGACATCCAGATCGAACATCAGATATTTCACATCCAGGCGTAATTGTGCCAGCGCTTCCTGGATCAGACCCAGGATTCGTCTGCGGCGTTTTACCGACTCCACTACCCGTGAATAGGAAACTTCCAGCAGTTGCTGCTGTTCCCGTGGCAGCTCGGCGATTTTCTTGCCCAGGTCAATTACTTCGCGGGGCAGACTTGCACTATCTGTTTCGTCGGTCAGTCGGATATTCATAAGTTTCAATTCTCAGTTTGTGCCTGTACTTTCACAATCAATGATTTCATCAAGGGATGAACTGAAAGCTAATAGAACAGATTTCATGCCGAATATGAATATTTAATAAAGGATTCACTCTAAGTTACTTACCACAGGCTATTTAGAATGACATTCAGAAACAGGCTCTCTGTAGACAGATTCACAAAAATGAGTGGCTTCGTATTGGCTTAGATTGCAAAATCTTCTAAAATCCCCGGGGAACGTAGTCATTTTTGGCTTTGTTATGGCAAGTTGCATTCTGGCAACGCGGTCGTTGTCTGACTGCAACGAAAACCGGACAGCGTACAACAATTCGTAAAGAATGCTGAACGGTGATTGGTTTGCGGAAAATGGGGAATCTTTTCCACAGGCTGTCTGGATTGAATATCACTTACCTGAGTTACCAGAATGTGTAAATCAGTATAGAAACTGTAGAGTCACGATCATTTTTATCCCACGGATGGGTTTGAGTTCAGGCATCGATGCCACGTATATTGAATAAGCTGTATCAGAGTCATATCTGCCTGCTGGTCTTTCTGTTGACGGGACTGTTCAGCGAGTCTGTGCTGCGCGCAGAAACATTCCATGAGCATTTTGATGATACGTCCCGCGTCAGCTGGCAGGTTCGCATTGATCCGAATCAGGCTCAGAAAAAGTGGCATGTCCGTAATACGACCGTGATGCATGCCGGTGCTGCCTGTGAGCATCTACAAATAGCGACTGGAAACCTGGGTTCGCTGATCGAACTGTCTCACCCGCTCCCTTCCAGTCGAATTATTAATGAGCTGACCGTTTCCATGTGGCTGAAATCCAATCGACGCGGAACGCGCGTAGGTCTGGAAGCGGTCCTGCCCCATCAGATTGATCCAGAAACCGGAGAAGTGGCCCGCATTTATTTAATCGGGGATACGTATTCGGATGAAGGTAAGTGGCAGCAGTTGAAGTGCACGACAACCGAGACTCTGGTAAATCAGTCACTGGGACTGCTACGCGGACGCAGCAAGCTTCGTCAGCTGGATACGCGTGAGATGTATGTGGAGCGGGTTCTGGTGGTAACACGTTCATCCTCTGATCAGGTGGAATTCCTGATGGATGACCTGAAACTGACCCCGATAGTGCGTCCCAACGATTCAATCATGCAGACGGCTGCTGCTCTGAGCAAGCAGAATGCGAAACCCATCGTTGAATTTCTGCTGGATCGAGTTCAACTGGAAGGTAGACCGCTGTTTCCGCGCATGTCACGATATCATGGCGAAAATCTGGAAGCGCTCAAACAGGCTGGATTAAATGTCATCGAGGCACCCCGGTTTGATGATTATCAGTTTCTCTCTAATCTGCGCAGTCAGGGATTATGGGCCATGGCGACTCCTCCGCGCCCGCAGGCGCAGGATGGTTCGTTTCTGCCCTCCCGCGATGCCACGCTGATCCCCTTCGATGAGCAGACGGCGCCCATCATTTTCTGGTATCTCGGCACACAAATTCCCGGTAGCAAATGGACTGAAATCCGTAGTCGCGTTGGTCAGATTCAAAGTGCCGATCAACAGTTCAAACGACCTATTATGGCAGACGTTCTCGGGAAAGAGCGACAGATTGCCCGTGAAGTTTCAATGATTGGTTCCAGCCCGCGTATTCTGAACAGTGATATCAGCCTGCTGGAATACCGTGATACCCTGATTGATAAGACACGATTTGCCCCGGGGCGTTTTCTCTGGACCTGGATCCAGACAGAACCAACGTTTGCCAATGCCCGCTGGCGTGATTCTTCCAATCGAATTCCGATTGTGATTGAGCCTGAGCAGATCCGGCTGCAGGTCTACGCGACGCTGTCAGCTGGTTGCCGGGCCGTCGGATACTGGACCACAAATCGCCTGGATAATACGAGTGCTCCAGGCGCCCTGGAACGAAAACTGGTGATCGAGCAGTTAAATCGTGAGATAGATCTCATTGAGCCGTGGCTGGCTACAGGTTCTGTCATTTCTCATGTCCCGTTCCGGCTCAAACAAAAGGAAACACCCCAGATTACCCAGTTAGGAGTTGATTTCAAGCGATCCGGTTCCGATCGACTGCTGGTAAACGAACAACTGTCCGAACGGGAAATGCAGTTACGACGGGAAAAAGAAGCGGCTGCAGAAATGCAGGCGGCTGTGATTCATTCTGAGTATGGCACTTTGATTCTGCCGGTCTGGTATCGTGATGGGGCCCAGTTTGTTCCCGATCAGATGGCGGGAAACGACGCCACGATTGTGATTCCTGGTGGTAATGTATCCGCCTCTGTCTGGGAACTGAGCACGACCAGAATCAAAAATTTAGATCGAAAGCGCGTGAATGGAGGTGTTGAAATATCGCTACCCAAATTCGATATGACCTCAATCATCATCATGACTTCCGATCAGGGACTAATCGAGACGCTGCGAAAAAAAGTAGCCTTAATCAGCCCGCAGGCAGCAGAAACCAGCGTGAAACTGAGCCGCGCCAAACTGGAACGCTGTCAGAAAACACATGCAGAACTGCTGGAACTGGGCGTGAGCCAGGTCGCACGCATGGATGGACCGGCCATTCTGGAGCGAGCCAGAGAGCAGTTGAGCCAGGCTGAGTCGGCTCTTTCGGCTCAGGACTATCACCGTGCTCGCCATGCGGCCCGTGATTGCAGACAGATGCTGCGAATCTTACAGCGCATCCAATGGCGGGAAGCAACGCGGACGCTTGCCTCATCGATGACGAGCCCTTATGCGGTTTCCTACAGCACCCTGCCCGATCACTGGAGAATGATCCAACAGATTGGCCGCAGTGCAAAACACATTGAGCCCAATATGCTACGTTCGGGTGATTGCGAAGACATCGACACCATGGTCGTGGAAGGGTGGACGCACGGGCAAAATGCGATTGAAGGGACTCAGGCGATTGCTGAACTGTATCCTCGTGATAAACAATCCGGAGATTTCAGTCTGAGATTGCTGGCGGCTCCCCTGAACCGCAGTGAAATTCCCCATCATATTGAGGTTCCGCTGGTACAGCTCTCAACGCCTCCCCTGGCGGTCCGTAGCGGACAGATCGTGCATGTCACTGGCTGGGTCAAGGTATCGACTGCTATTACAGGCAATCCACTGGGTGCGACGCTGCAGGACAGCATCATGGGGCCTGGGGGCGCCCTTCATTGGAATGAGAAGAGTCAGTGGCAGAAAATTGAACTGATCAGGGAAGTGCCCCAAAGTGAAAACTTCATTCTGACAATGTCCCTGAATGGACTGGGCGCGATCTTATTTGATGATCTACGGGTAATGACTTATACGCCTGAGCCTCGGCTTTATCAGCAGACCCAGGGACTGGAATCCCTGCCCACAACGTCAACCGACTCTTCAGCAGTCGAATTACTGAACAAGGTTCCGAAATAGAGTCCGGAAGCTCAGGAAAAAAAGCCTGTCATACTGTCCTGTAAAAGCGTCCCCCGCTCTCTCAGTTTTTTCGCCAATCCCCGTTCAAAACGGGTATTTTATGACAGGGCTGACAAAAACCTCTGTCAAGCTGCGTATCACAGATTCCCCCGACACTTGAATGACCGGGCAGAACTTGATAAGAAACAGTATATAAGCAGAGTGAAAATCTGGCTCGGGGTTTAGTGCTCTGTCAAACAGTTTTCAGACCGCATTCAAATATTACGGCAATCGCCTCAGCGTTGTTCAACAGGAATTACATTCAAAGAGCAATGATGAATGTCAGGAATACGAATTGAATCCGCGGAAACTCTGAGCCCATTCTCTCGATTATCTTTTCCGGTTCTCTGCTGTTGCCAGTCCGTGATGAAAATCAACTTAATAATTCATCCGGAAACGACGCAGGAACAGGTCAGACAGCGTTTGTCAGATAGATTTTAGCATCATACAGAAGTAACTTTACACTTTTAAACTGAACAGGAAAAACCAATGCCGATTGCAACCCCAGCTCAATACGCAGCGATGCTGGATGCCGCTCAAGAAGGTAACTATGCCTATCCCGCGATGAACGTCACCTCTCTGACAACGATCAACGGAGCCCTGAAAGCATTTGCAGACAAGAAGTCAGACGGAATCATTCAGGTATCAACCGGTGGTGGTCAATTTGCTTCCGGTCTGGATCAGAAAGACGCCGTTCTGGGCGCGATCATTTTGGCAGAAGCCACTCACCGACTGGCAGAACGTTACGACGTTTTGATTGCATTGCACACAGACCACTGTCAGCCCGGTAAGGTTGATTCCTTCCTGAAGCCGCTGATCGCTGAAACAGCTCGTCGACGCGAAGCGGGTCTGCCGAACCTGTTCCAGTCTCACATGCTGGATGCTTCTGAACTGCCCTTGAAGGAAAACCTGGAATTATCGGTTGATCTTCTCAAACTATGTGCAGCCAACGAAATCATTCTGGAAGTCGAAGCCGGTGTGGTTGGTGGTGAAGAAGATGGCGTGGATAACTCCGATCAGCCAGCCGACAAGTTATATACTTCACCAGAAGACATGGTTGCCGTTTACGAAGCACTCAACGGTCTGGGACGTTACATGTTCGCTGCGACCTTCGGGAACGTGCACGGCAGCTACAAACCCGGTGCCGTCAAGCTGCGTCCGGAAATTCTGAAAGAGGGTCAGGAAGCTGTGATTGCCAAATACGGTAAAGAAGCAGAATTCGACCTGGTTTTCCATGGCGGTTCGGGAACTCCCGAAGATCAGTTGCGGGAAACCCTGGAATACGGCGTTGTGAAGATGAATATCGATACCGATACTCAGTACGCATTTACCCGTCCTGTTGTCGACCACATGATGAAGAACTACGACGGCGTATTAAAAATCGATGGTGAAGTCGGGGTCAAGAAAGTTTACGACCCACGCAGTTACCTGAAAGCCGGCGAAATGGGAGTCGTCCAGCGAATGAGCGAAGCCTGCGACGACCTGTTCTCCAGCGGAAAAACTATTTTTGGCAAAGTCTGAAACACGTCCGCTTTTCAGCTGAAATACTGATATTAAGTGAGCTGTTTCCTTCGGGAGCAGCTCACTTTTTTATTACTCAGTTTTACTGGCTGTGTGCTGGAGTGCATCACATTTAACCATAGCGTCTGTCAATCTAAGATACTCGGTCCAAATGGACCTGGAGACGCTATAGTAAAACGGGATACATTCTATTTGCTGCGAACCACGTCCATTTTGGACATATTGGACAGCCTCACGACCAGGATTTTCTGAATGTCCGACTTGGAACCATCTCCGCGGAAAAACAGATGACCTGCGGAATGGGGTTTGACCCCATCGGTGGCGGTGATGATTGCCATTTCACCTACGTTCAGAGTGACTTCAAATTTCTGATTATACAGCGGGTTGGTATTCCGGCGACTTTCCAGCTGCCAGCCAATATTAGTGGGTGTACGTCGCATTTGCTGAGCGCCGTACTGTACTTCGGGAATAAATTCGAGCTTCGCCCAGCCATCCTGGACCTTATGTGCTTTGACTCGCATGACACATTGGGCTTCTTCAAACTCTTTCGACTCCACAGGCTCTTCATCATCGCCGGTGAGCAGATCCAGTTTACATTTCTGGTAAGAGTCGCTCGTCTGGATATCCGTAGGCACCCCCGACCGCAGCATCAGCCGCCGTCCTGAAAGCAGTAATGATTCATCTTCCCGGGAAAGTCCCCCCAGATGGGATTTCAAACCGAGTAACGTCTGCAAGGCCCTGGGGGGAACCGAACTCACATGTCCGACTCGCAGACCATTCTGATTCAGGTTTTCCTGGTCCATCAATTCGATGGCTCCGATTTCATCCACTTCGTTCCAGAGTGTCGAACCGAGCAGCGGGTCTGTGACAGGTCGTTCGATGAAGACAATTTCGACCTGCATGGCGTCCTGTGATACAGGAATCGCAGGCAGTTTATTGACTGTCTGTTTCTCTGCATACTTCTTCAAACCGAATACCGCGCTTTCTTCCATCAGCGCGCAGCCGGATATTTTGATGACCAGTAAAACCAGTGCCACCACCACCAAACAGGATCTGAGAGGGAGTAACTTCATGAAAGGTTCAGGTTGAGAGAGGTATCAGTTTGAGAGATCAGCATGCGACAGGATATCGCCAGTTGACTTGAAGGGGCCGGGAGTCTAACGCGAATCGGATTTTATGTCAATTTGAATCTGCAGACCGGCCACATCCTGTTAAACTCGCCCGATTCGCTCTGAAATTACACTACTCTCGGTCTGAGAACAACTTGGGAATCCCCGGCTCATATTGCCTTGTTTGACTGCTCCAGCTATGATCAGCCTGCTTCAGTTAAACCCAACTCAATCCATATTCATAAGAACAGCAATCGTCTTCTCTGAGCGATTTCGACTGTAATCATTGACTCGAATTCATGACATCTGCCTCTGAACCTCGGAAAAATCCAGAATTGCGAATCGGCGCAGGCCAGGACTGCCATCGGCTGGAAACAGGTTACCCGCTGATTCTGGGAGGCATCTCGATTGAATTCGAACTCGGACTGGTGGGTCACAGCGATGCTGATGTATTGTTGCATGCGATTACGGATGCCCTGCTGGGAGCAGCCGGCCTGGGTGATATCGGAGAAATGTTTCCCAATACCGACGACCGCTGGAAAGGCGCTGATTCCGGTGACCTGCTCAAAGCAGCATTCTCGAAAGTAGAGCAAGCTGGCTGGCAAATTGTAAACCTGGATTGCACTATTTCGGCAGAACGTCCTAAACTAGCCAGCTACAAGCCCCAGATCAGGAAATCGGTTGCCGTGTTACTGGATCTGGACGAACAACAAGTCAATATCAAAGCAAAAACGGGAGAACGCGTTGGCCCTGTCGGCAGACAGGAAGCGATGACAGCAGATGCGGTCGTCTTATTAACGCGTTCGCATTGAAATTCATTATCTGACTGAACTTGTTTTCATACAGGTTCCACATAATTTTGATTACAGGAAGAAATTCAGGTATCTAACACAATGACACTCAGAATTTACAACACACTCAGTCGCAAAAAAGAAGATTTCCAGACAATCAAACCAGGTAAGGTTGGCATCTACCTGTGTGGTCCTACCGTTTACAAGCACGCCCATATCGGCCACATGGTCGGCCCGGTCATTATTGATACAATCGCCCGCTACCTGACCTACAACAACTACGATGTCAAATTCGTCAATAACATCACCGACATTGATGACAAACTGATTAACAAAGCCGCCGAACTGAATATCTCGGTAGAGAAACTGGCGGCTGAAATGACGCAGGATTATTTCGATAACCTGGAAACCATGGGCGTCGATACGATTACCGATTTCCCCAAAGCCACCGATTACATCGAGCCGATGCAGGAGATCATTCAATCGCTGATTGATAAAGGCTTCGCTTATCCGCTGGATGGTGATGTCTACTTTTCTGCTGAAGCGGACAGTAAATACGGCTGTCTCAGCGGTCGTAAAATTGAAGAAATGATCGCGGGTACGCGTGTCGAAGCCAATGACAAAAAGAAGAATCCGGCTGACTTCGCGCTCTGGAAGAAATCGCGTCCGGGTGAACCCGCCTGGGATAGTCCCTGGGGACCGGGTCGACCTGGCTGGCATATTGAATGTTCCGCCATGAGCCGTAAACTGCTCGGTGATTCATTTGACATTCACGGCGGTGGTCTCGACCTGATGTTCCCTCATCATGAAAACGAACGGGCACAGTCAGAATGCTGCACGGGAAAAACTTATGTACGTTACTGGGTTCATAACGGTTTGATGCAGGCCAGTGACGCCGCTGGTAAAGTTGGTGGCCAGCATGATCGTCACGGAGATGTGGCCGTTGATCAGCAGGCCCAGGAAGCAGATAAACTCTCAGGTTCCAAAGGTGCCGCATCGGTCAAAGAACTGTTTGCCGTCCACCCGCCGGAAATCGTGCGGCTGTTTCTACTCTCCACTCATTATCGCAGTCCGATCGCATTCAGCGATGAAAATATCCGTGAGACCGGAAAAGGCATCGAAGGCTTCTACCGCTTCTTCGAAACATTCGAACGCATCACAGGCGAAAGTTTCTACCAGCTTCCTACTGCAGAAAAGCGGGAACAGACGACAGGCCTGACAGGGGAACCTGCGGAATACTTCCAGCAGTTATCGGAATTACGTCAACGATTCCTGGAAGCGATGGATGACGATTTTAATACAGGTGGTGCCATTGGCGTACTGTTTGAATTACGGTCGACATTGAATGCCTTGATTCATTCGCAGAATCTGGAAGGAGAAGGCAAGCAGAACCAGGTGATGGTAGAGGCACTCAAGACCGGTGCCGGCCTGCTGAAAGAACTCTCCAACCTGTTGGGTGTGTTCCGTAAAGCGCCTGCGAAAGATTCGGGCGTGGACGATGACCTGGTCAACCACCTGATGGAGTTGGTTCTGGATATCCGTAAAGATGCCCGCACCAACAAAAACTGGGACATCGCAGATAAAATTCGAGAAGGTCTGGCCGCTTGCCAGATCACGGTGGAAGATCGCCCGGAAGGCAGTTTGTGGCGACGTGGCTGATCACGTTTCCTGCAATCAGATTGAGCCAATCATGAATCTGAACTCAACGATGGATGACACAGAGTTGACTGCAGCGGTCCGCTTTCTGGGGATTGACCCGGGGTTGAATCGAACGGGCTATGCTTTACTGCAGCAGTCCGCGAAAGGGCCGGCTCTTTGTGAAGGAGGCATCATCCGCTCGAACCAGGATGCCAATCTAGCCGCGCGCGTTCATGAAATTGCTTCCGGGATCCGGGAAGTCATCGCCGAATATCGTCCAGACGTGATGGTCATCGAGCAGGTATTTACAACTCCCCGCTTCCCCAAAAGTTCGATTATTATGGCACATGCCCGTGGCGCAATCCTGTTCGCCGCCCACGATGCGGGTGTGCCTGTCGTGCATTATACGCCGACGCAGATTAAAAAATTAATCACTGGCAGTGGCCGTGCCTCGAAAGAGCAGATGCAGCATGCCATCAAAACAGAACTGGGCTTAAAAGCCATTCTGGAACCCAATGATGTGGCGGATGCTTTCGCGGCAGCCTTATGTCATTATCACACCATCCGTGTCACCTGTTTGTAAAACAAATTTCTCTTATCCACTGGGCACCCATGATTACCAATATCCGCGGCGAACTGATTGAGCTGAGCTTATCCGAAGCGATTATTTCAGTCGGGGCATTCGACTATGAAGTTTTTATCCCCGAGTTTGTCCGCCGCCAGTTGCAACCTCTGATCGGCAGTGAAGTCAGCCTGAAAACCATTCAGTACATCGAAGGGAATCCACAAAAAGGCCGGCTCACTCCACGCATGATTGGATTTATGAGTCACGCTGAACGGGAGTTCTTCGAACTGGTCTGCTCGGTAGATGGGGTGGGAGTCAAAAAAACTTTACGGGCAATGGTGCGCCCCGTAAAAGAAGTAGCGACTGCCATCGAGGAAAAAGATATAAAACAGCTTACCACTCTGCCTGGAATTGGTCCGGCTGTTGCCGAGCGAATCGTTGCCAAGCTCAGACGCAAGATGACAAAATTCGCATTGATCGTCGCAAAAGAATTTCCCGCAGACGAAGGCCGCACGGATGTATTCAGCGAAGCCTATGAAGCGCTGCTCAGTCTGGGTTACTCCGCGACTGAAGCACGTGCCAAGGTAGAATCCATTGCCGCTGAAGGCAAGAAATTCAAAAGCATCGAAGAGTTTCTGACCACTCTCTATCAACAGGAACGTAACTGACTGCCCGTAACAGTCCGTTTTTGCAGCTCTACAATCCCTGTAATTGGCAGATTCGTTAAAAGTTCTGCCTGAATGCACCGGTATACGCATCTCGAGAGCTTCTGGTTTGGCGACAGAGTCTGTCTGACCTAAGTTTAAGAAATCTCAGATGCTTGCGTATCGGTTTATGCAATCCGATCACGCTCCACTCCTGTCAGTTCTTTCAGTTAATCTCACAAGGTCAAAATTGCAAATCCTCAGGCACAGCGGCGTCTCACTTTATGGTTGCCAGAATTATCAAACAAAAACCCAGCCCCTACACTGCGCTGAATATTGACCGCTTGAGAATGGGGGTCAAATTACAGGCTCCCATTTATGATGCTGAGACTGAAAATAACATCCTGCTGCTGGCCAGCGGCAAAAGTATTACCAAAACTACCATCCAGAACCTGAAAAAACGTGGAATTCGCAGTGTGCGGGTTCATGAACGGGATCTGTTAAACCTGACACTGGCTCCCGGTGAAAGCCAGACTTCCAGTTCCACTTCTTCTCAGCGACTGCGCAGTCAAAAGTTAAGAAACCACGCCAGCAATCCCTCATCCCACAGACCAGCCGGTGAGACAGAGCGAACGAATTCTCCCTGGCAGATTCAATCCCAGTCCTTTTTACATGAAGTGACTCCGCCTGCAGCGACCACCTATTCTCCGTCATTACAAAAAGAGTATCGAAAAGAATTCGCGGTACTGACAAAAGTCACAGACGATATTTACAGACAGATCCTGGCTAGCTCGCGTATCAGTAATTCCCAAATTCAATCAGTGACAAACAGTTCCTTCTCACAGATGAGGCAGGATATGGACCTGTTTGTACTGGAGGGAATTTCGCCTGTCGCCCTGGGAAATTTCTGCAGACACGGCCTGCAAATGTCAAGTCTGGCAATGGCGATGGGTACACAACTTGGCCTGCAGAGAGAGCATTTATCTCAACTCGGCATCGGTTGTCTGATCCATGACACGGGTATGGTCAAAATTAATACCGGGGGCATGGTAGGGCATCTGCCTGCCAGCCCCATTGACAGCCTGGAACTCAAAAAGCATCCGGTCATCACTTATAACCTGCTTAGTGAATCGAATGAGTTCTCCATGATTTCCCGGATAGTGGCTTATCAGGTTCATGAACGCTGTGACGGATCCGGCTATCCACGCGGCCAGAAAAATAATCAAATCCACCCTTTAGCGAAAATCGCGGCAGTGGCAGATGAATTCCTTTCCCTGGTCTCTCTGGCAGCCGCCAATGCAGACGTCCAGCCTTACCTGGCGGTAGAACAGTTGATCTACGGCGCCTCTCGGGGAGTTTTCGACAGCGGCGCGGTTCGCGCATTATTACAGTCCATCTCGCTCTATCCCGTGGGATCCGTTGTCGAACTGAATCAAGGGCAACTGGCTACGGTACTTCGGGCAAATCGTCAGCAATACGATGCCCCGATTGTCAGCGTACTACATCCGGATGGCAGGACACAGATTTTTAATCTGCAGGAACACGATGATCTGCACGTCATTCGAGCAATTCCCCACGCTGAACTTGAGAGTCTCAGCCTGTAACCGGAACGGCAGTAGACGGGAGCGGAACACATTTTACCATAGTGTCGCGCATTCTAAAATACTTGGTCCAAATGGCTCTGGAGTTGCGAGCGAAATCGGAACATCGTTTAGCGGAATTTTCATTCAACAATCACCACCCGCAAATCCATCACGTTAGTCTGAGTAGCGCCCGTTTTCAGGAGACTCCCTGTTTCTGCCAGAATGGGATACGCATTATGGTCTCGTAAATACAGCGCGGGATTCAGCCGCAGTTCCTGTGCACGTTTCAGGCTGTGCTCATCCAGAATTCCACCGGCTGCATCTGTTGGGCCATCTTCACCATCAGTGCCTCCAGACAGGATACAGAATCCGGAGAGCGATTCATCCCAGAGACGCTGCATCGCAGCCAGTACTAGTTCCTGATTGCGGCCCCCCTTCCCTGGATGGGGAGACGACGATAAATCAACAACCGGTTCCCCTCCACTGAGAATACAGGCAGGGCGATGTACCGGTCCTGTCCCGGCCTGTAACTGCAGACAAAGTTCAGCCAGTTCCATCCCGGTTTCTGCGGCAGCACCTTCGTTTTCCGAGCCAAGAGAATAGACTTCATATCCCAACGCCAGAGCCTGTTCTGAAGCCGCCTCCAGGGCTGTCGCGTTATTGCCAATAATCTGATTGAACACAGTCGCCTGATTGACCGACTTTTGAGGATGTACTGTTGGCGTCCCTGACTGTAAGACACTCCAGACACTATCGGGAATCTGCGCCGGATCAGAGACAAACCGCTGCAGAACCTGTAATGCATCCTGAGGCGTTGAAGCATCGGCCACTGTCGGGCCGGAAGCAATCAGATCAAGAGGGTCGCCGACTATATCTGAAATAATCAAGGCAAACAAATGACGGCAGCCCGCTGCTTGAGCCAGCCGCCCCCCTTTCACGGCTGAGATCTGTTTGCGGACACAATTCAATTCCTGAATGGTGGCCCCCGAGGACATCAGCAACCGCGTTACAAGCTGTTTATCTTCCAGTGTCACTGGCGGCAGCGGTGCAGGTAGCAAAGCACTCCCGCCACCGGAAATCAAGACGATACAGATATCATCCGGTTGCAGATTCGACATTTTCTTCAGGATCTGACGGGCGCCATACACGCCTTCCGCAGTCGGTTCGTTCAGGCTCGCAGGTCGCGCTGGATATAGATGAATCTTTGAAAGCGGGCGAACACAATCCGCGGGAACATTCACCCAGCCGGTTGTTCTTTCAGCCAGCGATGAACCCCGAAGTGCAACTTCCACGCCTGCTGCCATCCCACTACCCGCTTTACCAGCCCCTGTCACCAGCAGGCGTTCATGCCCCTGCAACGGAATGGTGTGCCCGCAGATTGTCAGTTCCTGGTCTGTCACCTGGATGGCATGGGAGACCAGCGTTTCAGAGTCGACTGCTCTGACTCCGGATTTCCAGATCTGAAAAGCACGCTGAGCAGTTGAAGATGCCTGCGACATCAATACCTCACATAAAAGAGAAAAGCAGAACGGCTGATTGCCAGATTACTTTTCGTATCTCCGTGGTTTAACAGGAATGTTAAATGACCGGGAGGCACACTGATCGAGATCCGGTATCTGCTTGAGCAAAAGCATACTTTTCAGGGAGCTGCCTGATCCGAACCCGAGTCCTCCACAGTTGTATTTAACGAACGTGCCAGTTCTTTTGCAAGTACACGTCCCTGGACCTCTGCAGGGGGGACTCCCTCCTCAGTCAATTTTTTCCGGGCCAGTTCATCTTCCTGATCATACCAGAGGGGATCTACTTTAGCCTGGGTGATTTCAGAAACTTTCCAGACCCCCGTCTGGCTTTTAACCAGATGAATGTCGGGCTTGATCGCATAACCGTTTTTCTGAATCTGTACACGGACCTGGGCAGTAGAACCGTTTAATTTGACGTCCAGCACGCGACATTCAAGCGGCAGGGGATCTTTATGAGAGTCCTGGTTCAGCTTCTTCGCCAGATCCGCTTTTTCAGGTGTAAGCAGAGCGCGAATCCGTGATTCATTCCCTGTTTCCAGAGCGTCCACAAACTCAAGCGCAATCTGCTTCACCTGGTAATGCTCGTAGAATCGTTGTGCGCCCATGACGACCAGGTAGAGACCTGCTGCCACGAGTACACCAATCAGAAATTTCTGCGAGAGAGGTCTGTTGGCCATCAGGCGCCCGGGCGGAGATGGCTGTAAGCTGCTAAAATGGCGTAGAGATCCGAGGGAATCTTTACTTCGTCTTCTGAAAAATCAGAGATCCAGGTACGACGATAGTAAACTGCTTCCGCCAAAGCATCTGCAATTTCCCCAAATCGAACATTGACCAGACTGTCTTTCTGTTCGAGCGTTTCTTCTTCACCTGTAAAAATTCGAAGCCGATGTTGCATGGAAAGGATCCTTCCTATATCGAACTCAATGATTTCCGGACCGGCTGAATCCACAGCCAGGCAGAGGCCATTCTCTGCAAACCAGTATCATTTTGATTGAGCTGAACAAAACAGGAAACCGGAATTTACTCCAGCCTCATCTTAATTATCGGCTTAATCAATTTAGCTTCTTGACTGAAAAGTTCAGTTTTTTTTGATTTTATCGGCTGTAAGGTCTTCCCAGACCCACCACTTTAAAATCGACGATGTAAGAATTACCAGTCCTCCGGCGTAATTCGCGCATTGAGCTGGCAATGAGAATCATCAAACAGCAATCTTTGCCGGCTGAATTGGAGCCAGGCTGCGTGTTGAATCAGGAAAGTGACGACTGCAGCCCGAGTAAGGCGGGTAGTTCATACATTGAGCGAAACGTTTTTGCCCCGTGTGATTCCAGTTCAACCGGTGAACTGTGGTCGGCATAACCGAGCACGGGGATGCCGGCGGCGACTGCGGCTTGCACTCCGAGTTTACTGTCTTCAATCACCACGCACTCGCTCGGCTGCACTCCCATCTGGTCAGCGGCAAAAAGATACAGATCGGGTTCAGGTTTCCAGACACCTACCGTATAGGCGGAATAAATGCGGCCCTCAAAATAACGAGACAGATCGGTGATACTCAATGTGAGTGCCATCTTCTCTTCCGGTCCATTCGAAGCGACACATTTCGTCATGGGAATTGCTTCCAGCGCTTCACGGACTCCTTGAATGGCCTGTAGTTCACTCTTAAAGACTTTCGCCATCCGGGCACGGACCTGAGTAGCAAAATCTGCCGGTAGCTTTGCAGCCATCTGATCTTCGACAACCGCCAGACAATCGGCCAGCTTGCCCCCCTTGAACTGTTCAACCGCCTGTTCGGGAGAAAGTGGAAAACCGATATCCGAAATCATCTCGGCCAGAACGCGATTCCCCAGGGTTTCGCTGTCGACCAGAACACCATCACAATCAAATATCACCGCTTTGTATTTCATGTCGCCTGTTAACTCGCTGCTGGATTCTCTATGACTCAGGTAGTTCGATATAAATTCCGTCCTCTTCCACAAAGACGGGATAAGTCGGGTGACACAGGCGTTCATTCAGACAATGTTTGCCGGTGGTGACATCAAACTGCCAGCCATGCCAGGGACAGGTTACAACATTACCCGTGAGTGCCCCTTCTCCCAGGGGACCGCCTGCATGCGGACAGACACCATCCATTGCATAATATTCACCATCCACATGAAACACCGCAATAATCCGGTCTTCAGCGACATACTCACCTGCCTGCCCTTCAGGGATGGCGGTCAGGTCGGCGATCCGTATTTTTTTGCCCATGACTGTCTCCGGTTTGGCTACCTGTTCACTGGATGCGAGGTCTCATTAGGAACAGATGGCAACTCCTTCTGCATTGTGACCTCTGATAGCGGTTGTAGTGCAGATCAGCGCGTGAATCAATTCAGGCTGCCTTTTTTTCCGGAATCGTTTCTCTCTGGCGATTCTTTTTCGCACGGACCCGTGGCTCACTTTTCCAGCGACGGTGTACCCAGAAATACTGTTCCGGTGATTTGCGAACTGCGTTTTCCAAAGCTGTTGTAAACTGCTGAGTGATTTCTCCGACCGGATCTTTAGAGACACACTGGGTGGAATCGATCAGTTGCTCGCAGCCCATTTCGAACTTGACCCACTGATTATTTTCAAAATCATCGGGTAGTCTACGGGCATAGCCTACACAGATATAAGCTCGATACTCCAAAGCCAGCAGAGCAATTGATTTGAAGGTAGAAGCAGGTTTGCCAAAAAAATCAACGAATAAACCACGTTTGCCTGCATCCTGATCGCCGAGCAATGCCAGATGTCCGCGGCGTTCGATCGTCGCGATCATATCGTCGTAGCCCCCTTTTTTCGCCATTGCGCGATGCCCGGTATGCTGACGAAATTTCTCAAACCATTCATTCAGGAAGGGATTGTCCAGCTCTCGAGCGACCACTCCCATCGGAAAGCCAAACAGCCCAAACACGGAAACCGCAATCTCCCAGTTTCCATAGTGGCCGCTTAACAGAATCACTGGTCTGCCGGAACAAAGTGCCGTAATCAACTCCGGCGGATAATCAAAGTCCAGCACATCGAAGATATTTCCCCGATGCAGTTTGCGCGGCAGTTGAATAATTTCCACTACCATGCGAAACAGGTGCGTCCACATCTGATAGATGGTCTGGTCAACTTCCTGATCAGAGAGTTCATCACCTAAAGCGGTCCGCAGATTGGCTGCTGCCACATGATAACGGGTCAGCTTGCGGGGCAGACAACGATGGACCACAAATGCCATCCCTTTTGCCAGTTTCACCGATTCTCTCAGCGGTAATGATCTGACGACACAAACCAGTGTGCGGAAAATCAGATATTCCAGTCGGTATCTTGCCATGCGCCAATTAATCATGTGATCGTTCCCCCCAGACTTCCCTGCTGTGATTACCCGCTTCTTCCTGAAGATCAAACGGGATCGATTTCAACTGAAACCCAGAGGCAGGCTCACGTTAACTCTTCAGATCTACAATCAAAGAGAGGCCGTTCTGTTCCTGGAATCAGTCTCAAAGTCGTAAAAGTGTCTACAGAATCGGGTTTTTCGTCAAGCCCCATCTTGAACCCTGTCTACCTGACATCAAATTCAATCGATTTTTACTAAAACAGAACAGGATCAATTATTTTTTGCTCGGAATTGAACGGCTGACAGAGTATATTTATAAAGAGTGATAAATATATTCAGTTCAGTTTTCTTTTTGTTTCTTCCTGTAATTTCCATGGTTTATCGATCTTCATCCGCGTTGCGTCTGCTGCTGATTGCAGTAGCCGTCTGCGCTGTGAATCTGATGTCGCTCGAATCCGCACAGGCGACCTGTGGAGATTATCTGTCCCATGCAGGTCAGCATGACACTTCGGTGACTGATCTGCTCACAGAGCCCGCACAGATGCCACCCGCGATGCCCTGCTCGGGTCCCGGCTGTCAAAAACAGCGCCCCGACTCTACTCCGGAAGCGCCCACACTTGTGATCACGGTTCTCAAACCAGCCTGCCCTGTCGGCTCCAAAATGCTGAAATTTGAACAACGGCAAAGCAGACTCGTATCCTGCCCCACATTACTGTGTTCGTCAGCGAACCGTGCACGCATCGACCGTCCTCCCCAACTCTCTGGCCTCTGAAACATCGGATACAGGGACATCGTCTCTGTTGTTTCATGAAACTTGCCTGCGCGAACTGTTCCACTCAACGGTTTTGCCTGCGCTTTGATTAAGTGCAGTTTTACTGCAAGTTTTCCCCATAGCCAATTAGTGCAGGACCTCTTGTCGATATGTCAACCACCGATTCTTCCACGGCGGAAGCGAAACCCCGTCGTATCGTCCGCAAAGCCATCGGACCGAAATTACGTAAAGTTCTCTATCTGCTCTTTTTCATGGTGGCATTGCTGGGCGCCAATTCGATCTACCTGGTCAGCATTACCGTCTATGACTGGTTGAGTGGAGAGACTCTGGAAAACTGGTTCTACCAGTACATGTTTCTTGCACATTTGATCCTGGGGCTGGTGTTACTGGCTCCCTTTATCCTGTTTGGCATCGTACACATTTATAACACGAAGAACCGTCTCAACCGCCGTGCTGTCCGCGTGGGATACGGACTGTTCTTTATTTCCTGCCTGGTACTGGTTTCCGGAATCTTATTGTTACGCATTGGTTCCTTCGACATGAAAAACCCGACCGCGCGATCAATTACATACTGGTGTCATGTGATCGCGCCGGTGTTTGCCCTCTGGATGTATTGGCTGCATCGACTGGTCGGGCCCAAGATTAAGTGGAAGGCCGGTCTCTCCTACATGGGGTTGATAACGGCAATGGTGGTTGGCATGCTGATGTTCCATTCTTCCGATCCCCGCAAATGGAATGTGGTGGGCCCCAAATCAGGCGAGAAATATTTCTTCCCCTCACTCTCCCGGACTTCAACAGGCGACTTCATTCCCGCAAAAGCTTTGATGATGGATGACTATTGTCAGAAATGTCATCCGGATACACACGCCGACTGGAAAAACAGCGTCCATCACATCAGCTCGTTTAACAATCCCACCTACCTCGCTTCTGTAAGAGAAACCCGCAAAGTCTCATTTGAGCGGGACGGAAATCTGCAGGCCTCCCGCTTCTGTGCCGGTTGCCACGATCCGGTTCCCTTCTTCAGTGGTGCCTTTGATGATCCCAATTTTGATGATATCAATCACATTACTTCGCAAGCGGGAATTACCTGCACGAGCTGCCATGCCATTACAAACATCAACAGCGTGCGCGGCAACAGCGACTATACCATTGAAGAACCCATCCATTATCCGTTTGCCTACAGTGACAATTCTTTTCTGCAATGGGTGAATAATCAGCTGGTGAAAGCCAAGCCGGCGTTTCATAAGAAAACATTCCTGAAAGACCTTCACAAATCGACGGAGTTCTGTGGCAGCTGCCATAAAGTGCATCTGCCGGAAGAATTGAACCAATATAAGTTCCTCCGCGGGCAGAACCATTACGATTCCTTTTTGTTAAGCGGTGTATCCGGCCATGGGGCACGCAGTTTTTACTATCCCCCCAAAGCCCAGGAGAACTGCAACAAGTGTCACATGCCAGCCAAGCCATCCGATGACTTCGGCGCAGGGCACTTCTATGATTCGAAAGAACTCAGTGTTCACAATCATCTGTTCCCGGCCGCGAATACCGGCATCGCCGCATTACGCAATGATCCGGAAACAGTCGCCATTCATCAGGCCTTCCTCAAAGATAATCTTCGTGTTGATTTCTTCGGCATTCGAGAAGAAGGTCACATTGAAGGAAAACTGATTGCACCGCTGCGACCGGAAGTCCCCACGCTGAAAGCAGGCAACAAATATCTGCTCGAAACAGTACTCCGTACTTTAAAAGTCGGACATCACTTTACCCAGGGAACAGCCGACTCCAATGAGATCTGGCTGGATGTGACGGTCAAAAGCGGCGATCGAATCATTGGACGCAGCGGCTCACGCGAAGCAGACGGCACCGTCGACCCCTGGTCGCATTTTGTCAATGCCTTTGTCATTGATCGCGAAGGAAATCGTATCTCACGCCGGAACGCGCAAGATATTTTCATGGCGCTGTACAACAACCAGATGCCTCCGGGAGCGGGACAGGCCATACATTATGAACTGAATTTGCCTGACAATCTGACAGCACCGGTGACGGTCGAAGCCAAACTGCAGTATCGTAAATTTGATACGCACTATATGCAGTTTGTCGCGTCTTCACTGGAAGCAAAAGGCCAGAAATTGTCCTGGAAGGAAAAAGGGGTTCCTTATGTGAATACTCTGCCCATCACGACGATTGCCTCGGATTCCATTACGTTTCCGATCGAAGGGGTGACTGCGGAAGTGAAAAATAAGGAAGTCGAAATCCCGGTCTGGCAACGCTGGAACGATTATGGCATTGGCCTGTTTCTGAAAGGCAAAGCAGAGTTGCGCCAGGCAGCCGAAGCATTTGAGCAGGTCGATCAACTCGACCGTTACGATGGTTCATTAAATCTGGCGCGGGTGTACTTCACAGAAGGTCGCCTGGAAGATGCCGTCAATGCACTGAAGCGAACCGCTTCCTTCAGCAATCCGCCCGCACCACCTTGGACTCTCGCCTGGCTGAGTGGCAAAGTCAATCAGCAGCAGGGACACCTGGAAGAAGCAGAGAAAAACTTCCGCAGTGTTTTGGAAGACCAGACAGAAGAACGCACCCGCCGCGGGTTCGACTTTAGTAAAGACTACGTGGTCATCAATGATCTCGGACAAAACCTGTTTGATCAGGCCAAGCGGTTCCGCACGGAAGAAAACCGCGAACAGCGCGATCAACTGCTCAATCAGGCTGTCGAACAGTTCCAGAAAACACTGACCCTGGACCCGGAGAATGTCACCGCCCATTACGGCCTGTCTCTGGTTTATGATCAGTTGGAGCAACCGGAACTGTCTGACAAGCATCGGAAGCTGCATCAGAAATATAAGGTCGATGATACCGCACGGGGATTTGCGGAACGAAAAGCACGCGAAAAGTATCCTGCGGCCAACCACGCAGCAGAACAACCCGTGATTTATTCCTTAAACCGTACGGTCAAACCATAACGCATCGGCTCTCCACGCTGCCACACAGTGTGGAGAGCCGAATTTAGATAAACGAAAGCGATACTCATGTCAGACTTAAACCCTGATGACCTGAGCCCCGAACTGGAAATTGAAACTGAGCAGAATGATGAATCCATCGGTCGCGCATTCTGGTATTCCTTCTCGGTGATCCTGGTGATTGCCATTTGTGGCGGAAGCATTTATGCCTGGAAGCAAATGCAGCAGCCGGAGGAAATCGTGAAGGAAACTCCACTCTCTCTACCTGCTCAACGAAAAACGGAAGAAATCACGCTTCCCCAGATTCCGTTCACGGATATCACGGAAGAAGCAGGCATCCGCTTTGTTCACAATAATGGTGCCGCTGGCGAAAAACTGTTGCCAGAGACCATGGGTGGTGGCACCGCGTTTTTTGATTACGATAACGATGGTGATCAGGATTTACTGTTGGTAGGCTCACAGAGCTGGCCGTGGAGCAAGGCTGCAGAACAACAGGAATCGGTCCCATCACTGGCATTGTACCAGAATGATGGCTCGGGAATTTTCCAGGACGTCACCGAAGACATGGGCCTGAATCTGTCACTGTATGGCATGGGTGTTGCCTGTGGTGACTATGACAATGATGGTCGAATCGACTTATTTATCTCGTCACTGGGCAGTAATCTCCTGTTGAAAAATGAAGGAACCCGATTCAAAGATGTAACCGCACAGGCGGGAGTTGGCGGACCGGACCATCTCTGGAGTACCAGTTGTGGCTGGTTCGATTACGACCGGGATGGCGACCTGGACCTGCTCGTCTGCAATTATGTTGACTGGACTCCTGCTTACGACCGCGCGCAGAATTTTACTCTCAAGGGAGGCATCCGTGCTTATGGTCGTCCCCAGAACTTTAACGGCGTGAATCCCCTGCTCTATCAGAATCAGGGGAATGGTACATTCAAAGACATGACTGAGCAGGCGGGACTCAATCTCTTCTCGCCGGGAACCGGTGTACCACTGGCGAAATCCCTGGGGCTGAACTTCTACGATTTTGATGAAGATGGGTATCTTGATATCTTCATTACGAATGACACAGTCCAGAATTTGCTCTTCCGGAACCAGCAGGACGGAACCTTCAGCGAGACCGCGGCGCTCTCGGGAGTCGCTTATGACATGGATGGAAATGCCCGGGGAGCCATGGGGATCGACATCGCCACATTTCGGAATGATGCCACACAGGGAATTGCGATTGGGAACTTTGCCAATGAAATGACGGCCCTGTATACCTCCCCCGGAAAAGAGATGCAGTTCATCGACGAAGCAATTTCAAACGGCCTGGGTCCCCAGACACGACAGTCACTGACCTTTGGTATTTTCTTCTTTGATGCGGACCTGGATGGGCGTCTGGATCTGTTCTCAGCTAACGGACATCTGGAAGAAGATATTAATACTGTTCAGGAACGTCAGCATTACAAACAGGCCCCTCAACTCTTCTGGAATTGTGGTCCGCAGTATGCCACCGAGTTTGTTCCCCTGGATGAATCGCTGGTCGGCAAGGATTTTGTCGAGCCACTCGTAGGACGCGGCGCTACGTTTGGCGACATTGACGGCGATGGCGACCTGGATCTGGTCATCATGACCACGGGCAACAAACCCCGCCTGTTAAGAAATGATCAGCAGACAGGACACCACTGGGTCCGTTTTCATCTGTTCAGTGAAGGAAAACCGGACCAGGAAAGCTCCGTTGCTTCACCGCGTGATGCGTTGGGAGCACACATTCAGATCAGGACGGCTAGCGGAATACAAAACCGGACGGTGATGCCAACCAGAAGTTATCTGGCGCAAACCGAGCTACCAGTGACTTTTGGACTGGGAAAGGATGAAGAAATTCAATCGATCTCGATCAAATGGCCATCGGGAAAAGTGTCTTCTTTGGAAAATCTGAAACCCGATCAGCTGTATCGGATTTCAGAGCAATCCGGGCTTGTTGAAAAATAGCATCATCCCGGCGATATCCTTAGTTCGCTATTTCCTTGACTTGGCAGAAACTGGACAGTAAATCCTTGACATAATCGCATCAACTTTGTTTGATATATATGGTGTCAAGTTGTGTCTCGATTGCTGGATTTCAAAATTGTCCTTGAATTCCAACGAGTGAATCTGGCATAATACACCCAGGTGGTTTGAAAACGATTCCTTCCCCACTGGATTAATGTGTTAGTATTAGAAACATTACCAGAATCACCTGACAATAAACTCGGGACCCATTTAAAAATAGATCCGAGCCATCCGCCAGTAAAAACTGGCTATATTCCAACCTGATAAGATTTTAGTGCTCAATCCTGACTGCAAGTGTTAAGCCTCTGGCCCTTGAGAGCCACCAACCAGACACAAATTATCCCCACAATTGAAAATGGAGATTTCACTATGAGCTTGAGACAATCACGTCGCGACTTTTTGCATGTTGGTTTTGCGGGTGGAATCGGCCTGACTCTGCCCGACTTTCTCCGTATGAAAAGTGCCCAGGCAGAAATCAAAAAATACGAGTCCAAAGAGGGCACCGCGAAATCAGTTATCTTCATCTACCTTCCGGGTGGTGCCGCCCATCAGGAAACCTGGGACCCCAAACCTTATGCTCCCGTCGAGTATCGTGGCCCCATGGGTTCGATCGACACGAATGTGGCAGGCGTTCGTTTTAATGAAAAGCTGGCTAAGACAGCAAAAATTATGGATAAGCTGACTGTATGCCGATCCATGTCCCACGGCGAAGCAGCTCACGAACGGGGAACACATAATATGTTCACCGGCTATCGTCCCAGCCCCGCCTTGCAGTTCCCCAGTATGGGAAGTGTTGTGACTCATGAATTTGGTCCTAAAAACAGCATGCCTCAATATGTCTGTATTCCCAATCAGCCCAATGAGTTCGCAGGCACCGGTTATCTGAGTTCTTCTTTCGCCCCCTTCAGTGTGGGTGCAGACCCTGCTTCCAAAGGATTCAAGGTTCGCGATTTGAACCTGCCTGGTGGCGTTGACAACAACCGGTTTACCCGCCGTCGTTCTCTGCTGGGTGCCGTCAACGAGCACTTTGTCTCTAAAGAAAAAGCAGATTCCCTGGACGCCGTGGATACATTCTACAAACAGGCCTATGACATGGTCTCCTCCAAAGCATCACAGGAAGCATTTGACTTGGACAAAGAAGATGCCAAAGTCAGAGACGCTTATGGACGTAATCAGGCCGGTGCTCGCATGCTGCTGTCTCGTCGTCTGGTAGAAGCCGGGGCACGTTTCGTCACAATGACTTATGGTGGCTGGGACATGCACGACCGAATTCAGACCGGCATCGAGCGTAATGTGCCTTCCTTCGACCAGGCATTTTCGACTTTGATTACCGATCTCTATGATCGCGGATTGCTGGACAGCACCTTGGTCTGTGTCTGTAGTGAATTCGGACGTACTCCAAAAATCAACGGAACAGCTGGACGTGACCACTGGCCAAAAGTCTTCAGTGTCGTCATGGCTGGTGGTGGTGTGAAAGGTGGAAACGTCTACGGTTCATCTGATGCGATTGCCAGTGAACCCGAAGACAACCCACTGTCTGTAATGGACTGGGCAACCACCATTTACCACTGCATGGGTATTGTCGCTGATAAAGAACTGATGGCTCCCGGCGATCGTCCGATTGAAATTGTCGATGGCGGTAAAGTCGTGAAAGACCTGCTGGTTTAGAAAACCATCAGGTAAATCGAATTGAATGAATCAGAATTGTTAGCATGGGAACGACCGTTCCCATGCTGACATTCTTATTCAGACGGAAATAAAACTGATTCTCGAACATCAACATTCCAAGGGGGGAACCGTGATGCTGCAGAAGTACAGGTCTGTTTGCACCGGAATTTTGACTATCGCACTGGGCTTACTGCTGGTTGCTCCAGCATGGGCTGCGGACCCGGCACTCAACTATGTTCGTCCGCGCGGCGGTCAACGTGGAACAGAAGTCAGCCTTACCTTCATTGGGGCCCGACTTTCTGACGCAGTCGAAATTCTGTCCTACAAAAAAGGCTTTGAATTCAAAGAAATCAAAGCAGATCCTAAAAACGCAAATGTCTGTACTGCGATCGTCAAGATTGCACCCGACTGTGCCTTGGGTGAACATACCTTTCAGGTTCGGACCAAAAGTGGTGTTTCCGACTACAAAACCTTTTGGGTCGGCCAATTCCCCGAAGTCGCAGAAAAAGAACCCAACAGTGAATTCGATACCCCCCAGCCAATCGAACTGAATCATACGGTAACAGGTATTGTTCAGAACGAAGATGTCGATCACTATGTTGTCACCGCAAAAAAAGGGCAGCGCATCTCGGCTGAAATCGAAGGCATTCGCCTGGCGACCACTTTGTTTGATCCGTATATCTCCATTCTGGATGAGAAACGCTTTGAATTAAAAGCGGAAGACGACCTGCCTTTGCTGAGAAATGATGCCGCCATTTCTGTGGTTGCTCCTGAAGACGGTAAATATACCATTCTCGTGCGTGACAGCTCTTATGGTGGAAACGGTGCTGCTTTCTACCGACTGCACGTGGGAACTTACCCGCGTCCCACAGCCGTTTATCCGGCTGGGGGACAGCTGGGTACAAAGCAGCAGGTCACTTTCAAAGGCAATACAATCGACAATCTGGTACAGGAGTTCCAGCTTCCCGATAAACCGGATGCGGAATTCGAACTGTTTGCCTCTGACGCAGGTGGCAGTGCTCCTTCTGGAAACGTATTTCGCCTGTTCCCCCATGGTAACTCTATGGAACAGGAACCCAATAACGATCTCAAATCGGCTTCTGCAGCCGCTCTACCCAACGCATTCAATGGGATTATTGAAAAAGAAGGCGATATCGACTTCTTCAAATTCCAGGCCAAAAAAGATCAGACCCTCGAAATTGAATGTTACGCACGCCGCATTCGTTCTCCACTGGATCCTGTTGTGAATCTCTACAATGCGAAATCACAGCGGCTCGGCGGAAACGATGATTCCCGTGGACCTGACAGTTACTTCCGCTACAAATTCCCGGCTGATGGAGAATACGCTATTTCCATCACAGACCATCTGGCACGCGGCGGTGTTGATTTTGTCTATCGAATTGAGATGCTGCCTGTATCACCTGAATTGGAACTGGGGATTCCCCGCAATGCCCGCTATTCACAGGAACGTCAGCGAATTGTTGTCGCACGTGGCAATCGTTTTTCTGCTATCGTCAGTGCCAAGCGAAGCAACTTCGGTGGAGAAATTGCCCTCGATACTTCAAACTTCCCTAAAGGAATCAAGGTCCATGCTGAGCCGATGGCGGCTAACCTGACAACAATGCCTGTTGTTTTCGAAGCAGCCGCTGATGCTCCCGTGGAAGGCGAACTGATCGAACTCACTGGCCGTCACGTTGATCCCAAGCAGAATATTTCAGGTGTTTTCACAAACCGGGCTGACCTGGTTCGGGTCCGCAATAATCAACTGCTGTGGCTGAAAGATGTTGCTCAAATCCCCGTCGTGGTTGTTGAGGAACTTCCCTTTAAACTGGATATCGTTGAACCCAAAGCGCCCCTGACTCGAAATGGCTCCATGCAGCTGAAAGTTGTAGTGACTCGCAAAGAAGGATTTGATGAACCCATTACACTGCAGTTCCCCTTCCGTCCACCAGGAGTGGGAGCTTCCAGCCGGGTCACCATTCCCAAGGGAAAGAATGAAGCCTTCTACCCGATCAATGCCAATAGCAAAGCAGAAATGAAAAAATGGAAGGTCTTTGTCATCGGTTCTGCCAACGTGGGGGGCAATTCCTGGGTTTCATCTCAACTGGCTCCTCTGGAAGTGGCAGATTCATTTGTAGACCTTGACCTGGCTCGAACTGCAGTCGAACAGGGGCAGGAAACGGAGATTATCTGTAAAGTCAATATGAAAAACCCGTTCGAAGGTGATGCCAAGATTAAACTGATTGGCCTGCCTCCCAAAGTCACGACGGAAGATATCTCTTTCAACAAAGAGAGCAAAGAACTGGTCTTTAAAGTCAAAACTGATCCGGCTTCTCCCCAGGGACGGCATAAGAGCCTGTTCTGTCAGGTAGAAATCCCGATCAACGGGGAAACCGTTGTGCATACAACCGGTCGTACCGAATTGCGAATCGATAAACCGGCTCCTCCCAAGAAAGATGAGCCAGCCAAACCTGCAACGGTCGCCAAGAAAGAAGAGCCCAAAAAAGCAGCTCCTAAACGGTTAACCAGACTGGAACAGCTCAGGCTCGAAGCACAGAAACGACTCGAATCCGGTACAAAATAAAGCGAATTGAAATAGCGCAGTTTTAAAACATTTTGTCTGTTTATTATTACCTTCATCAACTGAATTTTGTTGACGAATAAAGGTTCTCAATTATGTGGCGTCATCGACTATTAACTGGCAGTGTTCTCTCACTGGTTATTTTTGCCAGCGGACTCTCTCTCGCGACTGCAGATGAGAAAACGCCGGCAAAACCCGAACCAGCCAAGCCGGCTCCCGCTAAACCTGCTGAATCCAAACCTGCCGAAACGAAACCAGCAGCGGCAACTACTCTGGCTCCTGCTAAACCCGCTGATCCAAAACCAGCGGAAAGCAAACCAGCTCCTGCAAAACCGGCTGAAAAGAAACCGGCTCCACCGACGAAGCCCGCTCCTGCCAAGCCAGCTGAACCAAAGCCGGCGGCTCCTGCAAAACCAGCTCCCAAAATGGTCAAGCTGAATGTGTATCCAACAGATATTCAACTCACTACCAGCCGTGATCGGCAATCGATCATTGCCCAGGCGGTCTTCGATAACGGCCTGACTCAGGATGTAACCAGTCAGATCCAGTTAAAAGCAGCCCAGCCCGGTATCGTACGCGTCGAGAAAAACATGGTGTATCCGGACAATGATGGCGAAACTGATATCATCGCCAGCTTTGGTGGTACTGATGTCAAGGTGCACTCGAAAGTCGTAAAAGGTAAAGTCGACCGTCCGATCAGCTTCAACCTGGACGTAATGCCTACATTCATGCGAGCTGGCTGTAATACAGGCAGTTGTCACGGCGCTGCCCGCGGGAAAGATGGATTCCGTCTGTCCCTGTTTGGCTTCGATCCTAAAGGGGATTACAACCGCCTGACGCGTGAACTGAGTGGACGTCGCATTAACCTCAGTTTGCCTCAGGAAAGTCTGTTGCTCGAAAAAGCAATTGGCGCCGTCCCCCATACGGGCGGGAAACTGTATGAAAAAGATTCCGAACACTATAACGCAACGCTCCGCTGGTTACAGGCGGGTGCTCCCTATGATGCCGGCGAAATCCCCACAGTCACCAAAGTAGAAATCTATCCTGAAGGTGGCGTACTGGACGGTAAAGATACCACTCAGCAGGTCTCAGTTCTGGCCTACTATTCGGATGGCACGACCCGTGATGTGACATCGCTGGCGTTCTTCTCATCCAATAACGATAACTCCGCGACCATTACCAAAGACGGTCTGATCACTGCAAGCAATCGAGGTGAAGCCTTTATCATGGCACGCTTTGATACACATACCGTTGGATCGCATTTTGTCGTGCTTCCCAAAGGTCTGGATTTTGAATGGCCCAATGTCCCTGAGCACAACTACGTTGATACGCTCATCCATAACAAACTTAAGAAGTTACGTGTCATACCATCCGAAATCTGTTCTGATGCGGAATTTCTGCGTCGTGCCAGCCTGGATATCTGTGGCATCATGCCTTCGATTGAAGAATTCAACTCATTCGTTGCCGACAAAGATCCCAAAAAACGGGACAAGCTGGTTGACCAGTTGTTGAACCGAAAAGAGTTTGTGGAAATGTGGGTGATGAAATGGTCTGAATTACTTCAGATTCGAACGGTCAACAACCGCATCAGCTACAAGTCGGCCCTGCTCTACTATAACTGGTTGCAGGAACGCATCGCTACTAACGTCCCCATCGACAAGATGGTTCAGGAACTGCTTGGTTCCACTGGTGGAACCTTTGCGAATGCCGCGACCAACTATTATGAAAACGAACGGGACACACTCAAAGTATCCGAAAACGTGGCCCAGGTCTTTATGGGCATGCGGATTCAATGTGCTCAATGTCATAACCATCCCTTTGACCGCTGGACAATGGATGATTACTACAGCTTTGCTGCCTTCTTCTCTCAAGTCGGCCGTAAAGGAAGTGAAGATCCTCGTGAATCGATTATCTATAACCGCGGCAGCGGAGAAGTCCGGCATGCAGTGGATAACCGGGTCATGCAGCCCAAGTTCCTGGGTGGCGCACAACCTGATACACGTGGTAAAGACCGCCGCGTCGTGCTGTCAAACTGGCTGGCCTCGAATGAAAACCCCTATTTTGCAACTAACCTGAGTAATATTGTCTGGGCACATTTCTTTGGCAAAGGGATTATCAACGAAGTGGATGATGTCCGCGTCAGTAACCCGCCGGTCAACCCGGAACTGCTCAATGAGTTGGCAAAACGATTTACTGATTACAATTACGACTTCAAAAAACTGGTACGTGATATCTGCACTTCGCGGACTTACCAGCTGTCGACACAGACAAATCCTTCCAACGAACGTGACCTGACTAACTTCTCTCATGCACAACCTCGTCGGCTGCGGGCGGAAATCCTGCTGGACTGTATCTCACAGGTCACCAGTGCCCCGAATAAATTCCGCGGGTTACCGCTGGGGGCGCGTGCTGTTCAGATCGCCGACGGGAACACTACAAACTACTTCCTGACAACCTTCGGTCGTGCAAAACGCGACACGGTCTGCTCCTGCGAAGTGCGAATGGAACCCAGCCTGTCACAAGCATTGCATCTGTTGAACGGGGACACCGTCAACCAGAAAATCGTCCAGGGTAAATTTGTAGAATCCCGCTTGAAAGCAGGAAAGAAACCCCTGGAAGTCATTGATGAGATGTATATCACCTGCCTGAGCCGAAAACCGACGGATAAAGAATATTCCTCGCTCGTCCAGGTACTCGATGAGAATAAGAAAGATGAAACAAATACTTTGAATGATGTATTCTGGTCTCTATTAAACTCCCGAGAATTCATCTTCAATCACTAAATTTTTAACGATTGAACTAACATCGGGGTCTGCTTCGGCAGCCTCCAGACAAAATATGGTTACGATAATGAAAAACCAACTTACTACTGAGTGGCACCAACTTACCAGAAGCATGCTGATTGCTGCCGGCCTGGTTTCGATCGCGCTGTTTTCCACGCCCGTTCTGGCGGAAGAGAAAAAAGCGGATGATAAGAAGAAACCGAAGATCACCTTCGATGAGCATATCAAACCGATCTTTCGGGCCAAATGTTTTGCCTGCCACAATACAGACAAAAAAGCCTCTGGTCTGGATCTAACTAATTATACTGGTCTGATGCAGGGGGGAGCAGCCGGGGAATCTATCTCACCCGGTGACGCTGAAGGCAGCTATCTGTATATGCTGGTCACCCATGATTCGGAACCCTTCATGCCTCCGAAAGCAGACAAATTGCCTGCCAATGAACTTGCACTCATCCAGGAATGGATCAGTGCCGGTGCTCCGGAAAACGCCGGCAGCAAAGTAACCATCAATAAACCTAAATTTGATTTTGCTCTGAAGGGAGCCTCCACTGGAAAGCCGGCGGGACCACCTCCGATGCCTCCCCGCTTGAGCCTGGAACCCGTTGTGCACACCAGCCTCTCCACGACTGTAACTGCACTTGCTACCAATCCCTGGTCGCCTTTAGCTGCCGTCGCCGGACAGAAACAGATTTTGCTCTATAACACAAAAACTCTGGAACTGTTAGGCGTGCTCCCCTTCCCTGAAGGTGTACCCCATGTTCTCAAATTCAGTCGTAACGGCAGTCTGCTGCTGGCTGGTGGTGGTCATGCTGCTGCCAGTGGACGCGTCGTTGTCTGGGACGTCAAAACCGGCAAACGACTGTTTGAAGTGGGTGATGAACTGGATACCGTTTTGTGTGCTGATATCAGTTCCGACCAGCGATTCATTGCACTGGGTAGTCCCAGTAAAGTAATTCGCGTCTACTCGACCAGTAACGGCGAACTCGCTTATGAAATTCGTAAACATACCGACTGGATGACTTCTCTGGCCTTCAGTCCCGACTCCGTTCTGCTCTGTTCCGGCGATCGAAATGGCGGTGCCTTTGTCTGGGAAGCCGCTTCCGGCAATGAGTATCTGACTCTCAAAGGTCACAAGGGAGGCATCACGGGAATCACCTGGCGGGCTGACTCTAACCTGGTCGCGACCAGTAGTGAAGATCAGTCTGTTAAACTCTGGGAGGTTCAAAATGGTTCGAATATCAAATCCTGGAATGCCCATGGTGGCGGAACATCGAGCGTCGAATTTGCACGCGATGGTCGTCTGGTAACCTGTGGTCGTGACCGTGTTACGAAGGTCTGGGACCAGGCAGGAAAACAGCTGATTGCTGCTCCCGCTTTTGGAGATATTGCAGTCAGTGTCACGATCTGTGATGAAACCAATCGTGTGATTGCGAGTGACTGGACCGGCAAGATTAAAGTCTGGAATGCAGCCGACGGGAAAGAAGCAGGTGAGCTCTCAGCCAACCCGGTACCTCTGTCAGCGCGTCTGACCACTGCGACTGCAGGCGTACAGACCAGTCAGGCTAATCATCAGAAATTACTGGCCGCTGCTCAGGCAGATCAGGCAGCGGTAGCTAAAATTAACGCTGACATCGCAGCCACACAGAAGCAGCAGACTGATCTGCAAAACGGTTTGAATGGACTGAATGCGAATCTGGCAACCGCACAAAAAGCATTAGCAACAGCTCAGTCAGGGGTAACGAATTCCACAAACCAGATCAAGGCAATTGATACTCCACTACCCGCGATCAAAGAAGCTTATGCGAAAGCAGAAGCGATCAGCAAACAGGTCGCTGGTGATAAAGAACTGGCAGAAGCTGCTGCAAAACTGAAAGCGGCTGTAGATAAACGTGAAGCGGCTAAAGCTGCAGAACAGAAAACCCTGGCAGCCCATCAGGCGGCAGTCAAAGACAATCAGCAGAAGATTGCTCAATACACGCCCCAGATCAAGCAGACAACAGATGCATTGAATGCTGCCAAAGCCAAAATCGTGGCAATTCAGAAGACACTGAAACCAGCGACTGATAAAGCAACGGCTTCACAAAATGCTGCCAACGCGGCTGCAGCAGCACTGGCCGCCGCTCAGAATGAAGTCAAACGCTGGCAGGCGGAAATTGAATTCGCCAAGCAGTTCAACAATGCTCAGGCCAGTACTGCCAAATAAATAGCATCACACTTTTTTAAAGCCCTTTGAGTATCAGCTCAAAGGGCTTTTTTTTGTACACAGAAATCGAACACGTTTGAGTTGTTTCGTGTCACAATCCGAAGTGATATCAATCCGTCTCATTTCCGATATCATTGTAACCCCAGGAATATCTATGCTCCCATGATCAACTACAAAGTTGAATAAGGACCATTGCAGCATGTCCAATCTGATCCTCTTTCCCCATGAAGCGTTCTCTCGTAATGAAATTGACTCGGCATTCTCAGAAGAACATGAAGCGGCACTGACAGCCGGATGGAAAACGGTCTTTTATGATCATGATGCGATTGAACAGGGTGAATCTACAATTGCAATACAGGGTTTACCTGTGTCAACGTATTTACAAAAGCTCATCTTGAGGGGCTGGATGCTGCCGGGAGAAACCTATGCAAAGCTCTACGAGGCTGTACGAACAAGGGGATATGAACTGGTTACATCTCCCGAAGCCTATGAAGAAGCGCACTATCTCCCTCTGGCATATCCACTCATCAGACACGAGACTGCCCGTACCACCTGGATTTCAGGCGATGATATTGAATCAGCATGGGGACTCTATTCAGATTTCTCTGGTTCCGATGTCATGATCAAAGACTGGGTAAAGTCAGCTAAAAATCGCTGGAATGACGGCTGCTTTATTCCTGCCGGTACAGATGAAAAGCGATTTAAAGAAATTTACAAGGTCTTCCGGGAAGAACGAGGGAATCTATTCAACCGCGGTATAGTATTGCGAGAGTTCATGCCTCTCATCACCCATGGAAATGACATGCGTGGCATGCCTCTTGTGGAAGAAACACGACTCTTCTTCTGGAATGGAAAGATCATCGTCTTTCCTCTGGAGAATTACTCTTTACCGCAAAGCGAACTCAAGAAATGGGAAAATATCGCACGTCAGTTTAAATCTTCCTTTATTACGATTGATGTTGCTGCACTAACGGACGGTACATACAAAATCGTGGAAACAGGTGATGGAGGTGTCTCGGGACTGCCTGTCGATCTCGATCCTGTGTATTTTTACCGATCACTCTCAGAAAGAGTGAATCAATGATCTGATTGCCTGCGCCTGGTTAGTAGACTGAGAATTTAATGTCCGATATTTCCATTTGCGATCTGGAATCTCAGATAACAAAAGTAATATCGATCCCTATAAGAGCGAATATTTGAATGGAACTCTCATTTCTGTTGTGCTATTTTAATCAGGAATATTACCCGATGGAGTTTTCTCACCTGAAGTGGAGCAGCAAAGAATGGCGCAAAGCAATTCCCGGTTCGCAGTGATTGCCGCCTTGATCGGTAATGCCGTAATCACGGTTGTCAAGGGAGCAACATTTTTGATCACAGGCTCCGGTGCCATGCTGTCCGAAACAATTCACTCAGTCGCTGATTTTCTAAATCAGGTACTGTTGCTGATTGGCCTGGTGCGCGCGGACCAGGTGCCAGACAAACGGTTTGAATACGGCTATGCGGGCGAACGGTATGTCTGGGCGCTCATTTCAGCAGTCGGTATTTTCTTTCTGGGTTGTGGTGTTACCATTTATCATGGCGTGCAGTCCCTGTTTCATCCACCGGAGTTGGTATTGGGAGAAATGAAATGGGCCATCGCCGCCCTACTCTTCGCCCTGGTTATTGATGGCATCGTCTTTTTCCTGGCACTTAAAGGGGAATGGAAAAACGCAGCCCGGGAAGGTCGGCCGTTCCATCAATATCTGCGTAAAGAAGCAGACCCGGCTGCTGTAGCCGTCATCTTGGAAGACGGTGCCGCCTGTGTGGGTGTCATCATCGCATTGATAGCGATCATACTGACCCAGATTACAGGGCATCATTACTGGGATGCCATTGGTTCCATTGGGATTGGTGTGCTGCTGGGGGGAATCGCAGTCTGGCTGATTATTCGCAATCAGGAATTGCTGGTCGGGCCCAGCATTCCTCCTCGAACCAGGGAACAGGTCGTACGCATATTGAATAACAACCCACTCGTGGATGAAGTCATCGATCTTCGTTCACGTATCCTGTCCATTGATAATTATCGCATCAAAGCGGACCTCAGCTTTAATTCCCGCGAACTGTCAAAACGTCTCAAGAAGAAAGCACTGGCCGCTTATCCGGAAATCAAAAGCGAACAGGATTTCGAATTGTTTTGTCTGACTTATACAGAAGATGTATTGACGATGCTGGCAGACGAAATTGATAAAATCGAAGCGGAAATCCAGCGTCAGATTCCGGAAGCACAACATCTCGACCTGGAAGCAAATTAGTGGAGTGTCATTTTTAAATTTTGGGTTGAGAGATATCAAGAAAGTGCGACAACGGAGCACGTAAACAACACACCTAACCCTCAATTTCCAGCTTGACAAAGCACTAGACTGTATGCAGTTTTACCGTAGTGTCTCCAGATCCATTTGGACCGAGTAGATTAGCTTGACAGACGCTATGGTTAAATGTGATACGTTCTAAGGTTCTCCTACGAGCCGAAAAAGCCCGATTTCATTCGAATTCGCAGGTTTCCGCGGCCTGCTTAACTGTGATCATTACGGAAGCCGCCTATAATGGGGACTGAGTTTCCCGTGATTTCCTGTATCTTACATCGAGTTATTTTGATATGTCTCAGCGTGTTGTCCTGGCAATGAGTGGTGGTGTGGACAGTTCCGCAGCCGCTCATTTATTACTGGAACAGGGTTATGAAGTCATCGGACTGTTTATGCGGTCCGGCGCGACTGAAGAGACTGCTTGCGCAACGGAAGACAAACAAAGTCTGCCGGTATTGAATCTCAAAGCTCACAAGCAAGGCTGCTGCTCGGCCAGTGATGCTGCAGATGCCCGCCGCGTGGCCGACATGCTGGATATCCCCTTCCATGCCTTGAACTTTAAGGACGCTTTTGGACGAATCAAAGACTACTTCGCCGATGAATACCTGGCAGGGCGTACTCCTAACCCCTGTGTGATGTGCAATAACTGGCTGAAGTTCGGTAAGCTCTGGGAATTTGCAGAACAGGTGGGAGCCTCATATATTTCAACAGGCCACTATGCTCAATTGACGTCGGTACCAGGGGAAATCCAGCCAGCTTTGATTCGTGGTCTCGATCGATCGAAGGATCAGTCATACGTGCTGTTCGGAATCAATCGTGGCTTGCTCGACAAAATCATCTTCCCCGTGGGTGGATTCGTGAAGCCCGAAATCCGGGAGATGGCCGGTGAAGCCGGGCTGCGAACGGCCAACAAACCAGACAGTCAGGAGATCTGTTTCATTCCCGATAACGACTATTTTGGTTTTCTGAATCGCTACCGGGGCCCACAGGAAACAGCAGGTGAAATGGTTGATACCAGCGGCAACGTCGTGGGACAACATACCGGCTATGAGAATTATACGATCGGTCAGCGTAAGCGTCTGGGAGTTGCCTTTGGTACGCCCCGCTTCGTGATCAAAATCGAGCCAGAAGCGAATCGCGTGGTGATTGGAACCCGAGACGAGCTGGCGCGCAACTCTCTGGAAGCGAATCGCTGTAACTGGTTGATTGATGACCCTGGCTCAGAAATCCGATGCCAGGCCCAGATACGATATCAGCATAAGGAAGCGGATTGTCTAGTCGAAATTCTGGACGAAGACCGCTTCCGTGTCACCTTCGACGATCCGGAATACGGCGTTGCCCCCGGTCAGGCAGTGGTTCTTTACGATGGAGACCGCGTACTGGGCGGCGGTTGGATCATGTGAGCGGCATCAGGCAGCGGCTTCCATCCGCTCTTGATTTTGACGCTTCTTCTTACGATTCCGCTGAGAGCCGTTTTCATCATCCATGCTGACCGAATCAGCCGATTCCTGACGATTGGAGATCCAGGTCAGCAGCGCCGGTAGAGTCACCAGTGAGATAAACAGGCAGCAGGCGACACCAATTACCAGAACCAGCCCCACGCTGTAGAGTCCACGATGTGTGGCAACCATCATACTGCCGAAACCAATCATGGAGGTCAGCGATGTCATCACAATCGCGTTGATGGTGCTGGGCGAAGTCTTGTAGGGACCCTTTTTCATACGGAAATCATGCACCACGTGTACGCCGTCATCGACGCCAATTCCTAGGATCAAAGGCAACACAATCAGATTCGCAGGATTCAGATCGATTGAAGTCATCGCCAGGATTCCAAACATGACAATCCCCCCTACCACAGGCGGCAGCATGGTAAGTAATGCGTGACAGACACTCCCTCGATCTAAAACAAAGGATACTCCAAAACTCATAATAAGAAACATGCCGATCGCTGCTTCAATACTGATGGGTGTCCCTCGATTAAACAGAATAAACCAGGTACAAACCGCCAGAATCACCGCGGGGACCAATGCCATCACTGCATGACTGCGGCTCAAATAATCGATTAACAGGACGATACAGATCACAGCTAAGGCATATATAGAAGCGGTCTTGTAACTCAACTTGATCTGCTGGGCTGCTTCGTAATTCTGTAAAGGTGTGCCGGTCACATCGGGATCAACCGAACGGACCTCTTTCACAAATTCTTCCAGAGGTTCGATCTCCCAGATATGATTGCGGGGATAGACCTGAATCAACCATTTTCCCTCTGCACTGACAAAGCGTGAAGTCAAAGAACGGGGAAGGTCCGAAAAACGCACGGGAGTCGAATCTGATGCGCCGCGTAAAGCCTGGAACTGCCCCAGTAGTGAAGCCGTCGTTCGATACTGGAATTCGTCCAGGAACCGGGACTGCTGTGTTAAAGTCATCGATTCAAAACGATTGAGAAACTGATCGAGCATCCGGGCAGTCGCCTGGGCTGTCGGATGGTTATAGCGCGACAACAGAATATAAAATTGTTCCAGCTTGCGTCCAATGGTTGAGGGATTCAGACGATTGACCTGTGGGACTTCACGAGGTAAATGTGTCAACTGCGCTCGGTAGGACTGTACGAGCAGATTGGTTTCCTGTGAAGGATGAGCGGGAACGCGCGAGGCCAGTTCTTCCACATGGTGAACGGCAGGCAGGGCTTCGAATTTTTTACGCAACTCTCGCGCTTCTTCAGGACTGTCAGCTACAGAAACCGCGAATAACAGTGAATTCTGGGCATCATTAAAAATGCGTTTCTGAATTTCTACCGATTCCAGTCCGGAAGCCTGCAGATTCAGCAGGTTGTAATCATAAACGACTTTGGAACTCCAGCCACTATCCGTCTTGTGAACCATCTGACTGGCACAGAAAGCCACGATCGCCAGAGAGGTAATCGCGACAGATCGTGGGAAGCGGATGATTAATTTCTGCAGCCATTTACCCTGAAAGGGGGTCGGCATCTGTTTGACTTCCACGCCTTTGTCGGCCCGTGAAAGCAGCGCGGGCAAAACAATGAATGTGGCGACCGCACACAGCAGAATTCCACCACCGCCTATAAAGCCCAGTTCGGCGATCCCCAGAAATGGTGTCAAACCGGCACAATAAAAAGCAAGTGCCGTTGTGATCGCAGCAGTCACGATGCCGGTACCCACCGTCCGGGAGGTCAGCAGCAGTGCCGGTTCGAGATCTTCCCCATCCTGTCTCAGTTCAATGTATTTTGCCAGGTAATGAATTCCAAAATCGATTCCGAGGCCGATTAATATGACGGCAAACGAGATCGAGAGAATATTCAGATGACCAATCGTGAGTGTGGTATAACCAAAGGCCCAGGCCATCCCCGCCGCCAGCATCAACAATGCCAATAAGGGATGACGAAAACCGCGAAATCCAACAAACAGCAACAGTCCTACCCCAAAGCAGGAAATGATCGAAGCGTTAATCATATCCGCTTTCGACTTACGCATCTCATCATTTTCAAGAACCGGGATGCCGGTCAGACTGATTTTGGCTTCCGGATTTTCAGCGACCACCTCACCAATGATGCCACGCATCTTTTCAATGGCTTTGGTCGCACCGTCAAAACCATCTTCCTGATGAACGGGAAAGACTTTCAGAAAGCCCATCGTACCGTTTTCATTGAGCAGGTAAATCACTTCACGAGAGCGTTCGCGCATGCGTTCGTTCACGGGAACAATGGAAGGCCATGGAGAACGAAAATCGTTTTGATCTGCCAGAAACCGCGCCATACTACTGGATAGTGTGGCGGCATGTTGAAACAGGGGTTCCAGATACTGGTCTGTATCAGCACCACGATAACTGGCTGAGCGTGACTGAATCTGATATCGCAGACGATCATAGAGCAAATCGACCTGAGTCAGATCCCAGCGTCCATTGCGGTAAATCGGCCCGTATTCATCAAGTCGATTCAGTCCCGCCTGTAACTGGCGCGGCGTTAAATACTGAAGCCCTTTGGAGGGTAAATCACCAGGATTTATCTGATACAACGGATTTTCGAACAGCTCAGGATGCTTTTCAATGCGCTGTCCCAGTGTTCGTAATACATACTTGATGGATTCAGGTGAATCCGCTTCGACCACACACACGAGATCAGACGAACTGCCAAAGCTTTCGGTGTAGTTGATCCATTTCTTATGAAAGGCTGCCGTCGGATCGATTAAATCAGCGCGATCTGTTTTGAATTCGAGTCGGAATACGGTCAGCAACACGCAGCCAATCGAGACGATTAGCGCAAAGGCCAGACTGAATCTGGAATGCGTGATCACAAACTGTGTCATCGCAGCCAGAGTCTCGCTGAGGAAAGACCGTTCCTGATTGTCGGGGGAGAGATTATCCACAGAACACTTCCGTGTGTTACTTAAGTCGATCTCTCTTTCGATCTAAACAACCGGGCAGAAGTGAAGGGATCGAGTCTATGAGAGCATTTCGCGTATTTCGAACTTGTGAGTTTACAGCAATCTCCGTATTGCCGGCAACATGAATCTTGTCTGTATTAAAGGTGTAAGTCCATTAAAACCAAAACTTTAATACAGCATTGATCATATAAATATTTGATGTCATCAGGAAGGAATCTCCCCGGTTGACGTACGTAAATTGCCCGATCACAAGGATTTCATCGGCAAACTGGTATCGCAGAGATCAACATTCTCAGTTAATCCTGCTGATCCTGCTTTAAATTTTTGGGGATCGACCAATCTCATAAAAAGTACAAAATCTCGTAACTCTATTGAAAGCAGACGATTAGGCCTAACAACCCATCATTCAAAAACACGGGTATCGGCATTTTGTGGAATCCCACTTGACCCAAATTTCAATATTTCATAAAAAACCTGCCCCATCGCAATGGTTCGGCGGCAAGCCTTAGCTGCCAGATGTTGCACACTTCACATTAACTCCATCAAATACCCCCTCTCAAAGACTCTCTTTGTAGGACATGCTCATGTTAAAAAGCGTCATTCGTTCAATTCCCGTAGTGGGGATTACATGTTTTTCATTGGCTGCAGGTACTGCCCAGGCTCAGTGGCTGCCCTTTAACAACTGTAATTCCTGTGCACCACCGCCGGTCGTGCAAAACTGTTGTCCACAACCTGTGGTCCAGTGTCCGATTCCGGTAACCCAGACAACCTATCGTCAGGTTCCCGTCACAGAGTATCGGCCTGTTCAGCAGACTGTGATGAAACCGGTCGTTGAAACCAAATACGTCGATCAGCAGGTGACTGCCTATCGTCAGGTGATGGAGCCGAGAACTGTTGATGTTCCCTGCACCACCTACCAGAATGTCACCGAGTGCCGCCAGGTGCAGAAGGACATGGGACGCTGGGTCACCCAACGTCAGTGCATCCCTCGTACCACTCCCTGTAACTACGATAACCGCCCGAATTTAATGGGCTGGATGAATCGTACCGGGTACTCCATGCGAATGGCATTTACACCACAGTACAAAACCACCCGACATTATGTGCCTAACGTTGTTGTGCAAAACGTACCTGTCACACGACAGGTTGCCGTACAGCAGTCTCGAAAGGTCACATACAACGTCGCGAAAATGGTGCCTTACACCACAACACGTAAGGTTGCCGTGAATTCAACACGCTATGTCAAAACCACTGTGACCGCAATGAAACCGGTTACCGTCATGCGATCGATTCCCACGACTCGGACTGCTTACGTGTATCCCTCCAATGGTGGATTCAATGGTACGACAACCGCTCTGCTGCCTTCACCTGAACCTTACATTTCAGCAGAAGCACCACAGCCCGTCCGTCAACGATCAGCTCTGAACAAGAAAAAATACGATGACTCGTTTGATGCAAACGGGGAACCATACAAACGCGATCCTGCCACCGATCCTCGTCGGTCGAGCCTGGATGATGATTCGTCTTTCCGACGTTCCTCGTATGATGTTCCTCAGGAATCAACGGCACCGGCATTCCCTCCCACACGTCGTGCCGGTTATGAACCTGATACAACAGAACGACCACTGCCATCAATCGTTCGTGCCAGTGGCTGGACCCGTCGGGTTCCCCGCTCTGAACAGTCAGCTCCGGTCTCGATGAACAGCGAGATTTCCGTAGCACAAAGAACACCATAACTCAAAGTTAAAACATGAGCACTTTGAAGTGCATGGGCTCACTCGTCGAACCTCAGTTCGACGAGTGTTTTTTTTGCGCCGTCCTATTTGCCTTTCGGCTGGTTTTGCTGCTGTTTTTCCAGTCGGGCCCAGGTATCACGCAAAGTCACCGTACGGTTAAAAACCGGCTTTCCGGGAGTGGATTCGCGAGTATCAACGCAGAAGTAGCCCAGTCTTTCAAACTGGAACCGACTTCCCGGCTCAGCTTCTTTCAGACTGGGTTCTAATTTGCACCCACTCAAGACCTGCAGCGAATGGGGATTCAGATTGGTTTTGTAATCGACGTCCTCGGGAACATCATCCGGATCAGGTGTGCTAAACAGGTGATCGTACAGTCTGACTTCTGCATCCAGTGCGTGCGCTGCTGAAACCCAGTGCAGAGTTGCTTTGACTTTGCGACCATCGGGAGCATCTCCCCCCCTCGTTTCCGGATCATACGTGCAATGCAGTTCAACGACTTCTCCATTTTCGTCTTTGACTACATCGACACACGTCACGAAGTAGGCATACCGCAGTCGAACTTCCTTGCCGGGCGACAAACGGAAGAACTTCTTCGGAGGATCTTCCATGAAGTCTTCTTTTTCGATGTAAATCACCTTGGAGAATGGCACCTTACGAGTTCCCGCTGATTCGTCATTGGGATTATTGACGGCATCAAGTTCTTCTGCTGTGTCTTCAGGATAATTGTCGATCACCACGCGAAGCGGATTCAGGACTCCCATCACACGGGGGGCAGTCTGATTTAAGTGATCGCGGATGCAGTTCTCCAGGACTACTTTATCTGTCATCGAGTTAAATTTAGTAACACCGATGGTTTTACAGAATGCCCGCAGTGACTCGGGAGTCACTCCACGCCGCCGCATCCCGCAAATCGTGGGCATACGAGGATCATCCCAGCCGGAAACAAAATCACCTTTTACGAGTTCCAGTAGTTTGCGTTTGCTCATCACGGTATAAGTCATGTTGAGCCGCGCAAATTCGATCTGCTGAGGATGAAAGATTTCCAGTTCTTCCAGAATCCAGTCGTAGAGCGGACGATGATCTTCAAACTCCAGCGTACAGATGGAATGGGTCACCTTTTCAATCGAATCGGAAATACAATGCGTGTAATCGTACATGGGATAAATGCACCATTTATCTCCCGTCCGGTGGTGGTGCACATGTCTGACGCGATAGATAACAGGATCACGCATGTGGAAATTCGGAGAGGCCAGATCAATCTTCGCTCTCAGAACGTATTCCCCTTCTTTGAATTCGCCATTCTTCATGCGTTCGAACAGATCCAGGTTTTCTTCGACAGAACGTGATCTTCCCGGACTGGGTTTACCAGGTTCGGTCGCGGTTCCCCGGTACTCGCGCATCTTGTCTGCAGGCAGATCACAGGCGTAGGCTTTCCCCTTTTTGATCAGTGTCACGGCGTGTTCAAATAGTTGATCAAAATAATCGGAGGCAAAATATTCCCGATCTTCCCAGTCGAAGCCGAGCCAGCGTACGTCCTCTTTGATGGAGTCAACGTATTCGACATCTTCTTTCTCAGGATTCGTATCGTCGAACCGCAAGTTACAAAGCCCTCCCGGATTTTCATTGGCGATCCCAAAGTTCAGACAGATCGACTTGGCATGGCCGATGTGCAGATATCCGTTGGGCTCAGGGGGGAAACGTGTCATCACACGGCCATCATGTTTGCCCGTGCGGTTATCTTCCTGAATGATCGTACGAATGAAATCGGTTGACGTTTTTTCTTCGGGAGTTGACATCCCTTACTCCTTAATGGAATTTCTCAATGTCAGGCCACGCCTGTTTGGTATTTTCAGTTTGGATCAGGCGTTCTAAGCCTGACTGATTGCCCGATCGATCCGCCTGACACAACTCTCTTTTCCCAGAATCGACAGGCAATCAAACATCCCGATCCCGTTTCCTTTGCCGCTGACAGCAACTCTGAGGGCATGAATGATCTGCCCCATACCAATTCCTTCGGCTTCCACAAAATCATGCAGTAACTGATCGAGGGCTGTCGCAGAGAAATCATCCGCCTGAGTCAGCTGATCCTTAAATTTTTCCAACAGAGCGACTGCATTTTCAGGTTTCTGGATCCGCTTTTTAAAGGCTTTGTCATCGTATTCCAGTTGATCGTCGGCTACAAAAAATTCGTCGAACTCCAGAATATCGCTGGCGACTTTCAACCGGTCTTCCATGCCGACAATCACGCGACTGATTCGCTCTTTGGTTTCGGGCTGACTGGCATCTGCCACCAGACCCGCTTTCTCCAGAAACGGGCTGCAAAGTGCCATCTTTTCCTCCAGAGAGAGCTGGTTCATCCAATGTGACTGAAAGTTGAGCAATTTATCAGGGTCAAGGCCTGCAGCAGCTTTGACAATCCGGTCGAGAGTAAAGTTCTCGACAATCGTATCCAATGACATAAATTCTGTCTTATCATCCAATGACCAGCCCAGTCGGGCCAGAGAATTGAGGATAGCTTCGGGCAGGTAGCCGATCTTTTCGTAATATTCGACCATGACCGGATCGAGGCCGCCGGCGTTCTCCAGGCCAATCCGCGGGAAGACGGCTTCCGCCTTATCGAACATTTTCTTGAACTGCGGGCTTTTACGATATTTATCCAGCTTTCGCTTGCTCAGTTTTTCTTTTCCACCTGGCGCTGCTACAAACGGAATGTGTGCGAATTGAGGTAGTTCATATCCCAGCGCCTGATAAATCAGTACCTGTACCGGAGTATTGGAAAGATGCTCTTCTGCTCGAATGACATGCGAAATCTGCATCTGGGCATCATCGATGACTGTCGCCAGGTTGTACAGCGGCGTTCCATTCCCGCGGAGGATCACCGGATCAGGCATCAGTCCGGCATCGAATTCCACGTGGCCCCGCACGGCATCATCAATCTGAATTTTCTGATCTCGGGGGACCAGCAAACGAACTACCGACGGACGCCCTTCCGCTGCATATTGTTCCTGTTCGCTCTCAGTCAGTTCCAGGGAGCGACGAATATTCAGGTAGTTTTTCTTTTCCTGACTTGCTGCTTCGCGATCGGCTTGAATCTGCTCGGGGGTATCATAATCCCGGTACGCTTTCCCGGATGCCAGCAACTGGTCTACCGCGGCCCGATACAGTTCATTTCGTTCGGACTGAAAATAGGGTCCATGTTCGCCGCCGACCTCAGGACCTTCATCCCAGTCGAGCCCCAGCCATTTGAAGGCCTGCAGAATGGGACCCAGTGCCTCAGACAGGTTACGTTCCTGGTCAGTATCATCAATCCGAAGAATAAACTGCCCCCCATTGTGCCTTGCCCAGAGCCAGTTGAAGAGCGCGGTCCGCATGCCTCCAATGTGCATATAGCCTGTGGGACTGGGGGCAAAACGCGTTCGAACAGTACTCATAAATAGACTCTTATCATTCGCAGGGAAAGCGATCAGGGTGTAAGCAAGTCGTGGAAAACACTCCGGGTAGCCAAGCGTCTCACGGTAGATACGATTCAGACGACTGATCATAAAAGACCACCACCCATCCGACAAGTATATTTAGAGATACAACTTAGTGCATTTTCACGTTTTCTGAGCTTTCTCCGGCCACTGGTACCGGTCTTGACGCTTTCCACGACGCCACCTAGCATTCCTGCATGAAACGTTTCCTGCTGTTCTTTTTATTAGTGCTGCTACTCCTGGGGGGGATGACCGGGGGGCTGTATTGGTCCTCTGCTCAGGTCCCTGATTTTTATCAGGAAGCGCTGCAGGAACAGGCAGTACCGGAAGTGCGGCAGGAGGAAGCCAAGGAGTTTGTCCAGCGTTCCATGCAGGTTGTGAACGATGTTCGCAATCAAGAGCCCCTCTGGTCACAGGAGTTCAGCGAACAGCAGGTCAATGCCTGGCTGGCTGAAGAACTCCATCAGAAATATAACGAATGGGTTCCCGATGGTGTGACCGACCCGCGCATCCGGTTTGAAAAGAATCAGGTCGAACTGGGCTTTCATCTGACTCTATCTAAATGGTCGGGTATCATCAGTCTCAGATTCAAACCCTGGTTGATGAAAGAGAATCGTCTGGTACTGGAACTGGAACAGGCGCGTGCCGGTCTGCTGCCTATTCCTCTAGACGAAACCCTGACCGATCTAATCCGAATGGCACGCAAAGAAGGCTGGTTCATCGAGTGGGGACAGATGAATGGGAATGACGCCTTGATCGTCTATCTGGATCGTCGCAAACCGGAACTGCCCGAGCTGACAGCTTTATCCGTGGACACCGGCCTCTTTCGGATCGCAGGTAAATCCGAATCAGACTCACAGTAAGGCCCTGTGTGGTAACCGTTCGTGATCAGAAAAAAGGCGTGTAGTTCAGGTCCCACTGGTTTTCCTGATCGGTCTTCTTCAACGTAACACGTCCGGCAAGTTCTTCACCAGTCAGCAACGCCACGTATAAACCTTCTTTTTTTTCCAGGAGCGTGAACGATCCCCGGTCCCAACGCGTCACGGTGCCCCGCTCTCCACTCACAGGTCCTTCATACTCCAGGTAAACCAGCCGATGGTCGGGCAGCGACTCGGCAGTTAGATCCAGTGACGTTTCATCGGAAGCAGGATCGATCTCGGGCGGTACCGGAAGTCTCCAGGTCTTGAGAACCCCATCCTCTTCCAACATTAAATCCCAGTGCACTTGGGGATGGTCGTGGTGGAGTATTACATACTGTTGCATCATATTTTACTTTCGGAAATGGCCTGATCGATCAGTTGCTCCCAATGCAGAAAGTATTCCTCAACAGAAAAACGTTCTGTTACCTGCAGCGCCTCAACAGCCAGGCGATGTCGAAGTGCTGCATCCCCCATCAGGCGTTTTAACTCCTGCGCAAGTCCTGAATTGTTACCCGCAGGAACCAACAGACCATCCAATTCTGGTCGAATGATCTCAGCCGGCCCACTCTCGCAATCAAAACTCACACATGCCAGACCACGGGACATCGCCTGCAGCAGTGCATTAGGAAAACCTTCATACCGGGAAGGCAATACGAAGATGGCTCCCTGGTCCAGCTGCAACTCCGGTTCGGACGTCCAGCCCGCTAACTCAACCTGTTCCTGCAATCCCAGTTTGCGGATTTGCTCCTGAAGTGACTCACGCAAAGAACCTTCTCCCAGAATTCGCAACTGCCACTCCGGAAACTCTGCTGCGATGGTAGCGAATGCATCCAGGAGACGATCAAAACCTTTCTCGTAGGAGAGACGCCCCAAACCAAGAATGATTTTTGAAGGAGTTCGTGCTGCAAGCATTTCGGGCGAAACAGCAGGGACTTCCCCAGAACGGGCTATTGGCACCGCATTCGGAATCACTTCGATGTGAGTCGATTTCAACCACTGTCTGCAGAAATCAGCCACTCCCTGAGTTTGAACAACCAGGGCACTTGCACGCGGATAAGTTCGTTTTCGCAGGAACGACCAGAGCCTGCCGATCGAATGATGGCGCGGGTCTGAGCGTTCTGAGATGATGACAGGACAGCGCATCTTTCCGGTCGCCAACAGCGTCAATACATTCATCCGGTCCGTCAGACTGATCACAATATCTGGATTTGAACGGGCAATCGCTGCCTGCAGATAATTAATTCTCAACCTGTTATTGGAGATGGCCTGGAACAGATTTTCCGAATCCTGCATGAGATCCAGTGCGATTCGGTGTACGCTTTCCTCCAGCGAAAAGGTATCGGCTTCCGCGGAATCCAGAGTGATCAGGGTCACTTCATGCGTCTGTTTTGCCCAATGATTCGCCATCATCGCTGCAACTCCCTCGGCACCGCCCAGGCTGAGAGAAGGAACTACAATGGTCAAACGACGCGACAAGGTCTGCAACCCTATTATGTAAACTATTGTTATTCTAAGAGATACAGCGTAACACATAAACGGCATCTCAAACTAAAAACAAGCCTACCGCATCAGAGAACCCACAGCAAGCGGAGGCAATTCTTCCTGCTGATCCGATTGAAAATTGCTCTACGCGCTGATTCTGAAATCTGCTAGATTATGCCCCTCTCAACTCTCAACCCTTCCTGACTTCTCCCCTCCCTGATTCTCTCGATACTCCCGTCATACGCATTACCACGGATGGTACTATGGCTGAAAAACCCAAAAAGAAAACGTCTCTCGTCAAATCTTGGAAATTGCGCGGACTGACGCTGCTGCTCATCGGCTTGATGGGTGGAGGTATGTTCCATTTCGGCGTCAAACCGAAACAGGTCACGCGCTGGGTCACCGATATCATCTCATCGACGGTCTCCCCGTCGACTCCCTCGGACTGGGATGCAACTGAGATTGATCTGCCCCGCTCGGATGAAACCATTCGTATCGCCACTTTTAACATTCAGGTTTTCGGTCAGAGCAAGATGCAGAAACCGGAAGTCCCCCAGATCCTGGCCCGTATCATTCAGCAGTTTGATGTGGTCGCAATCCAGGAAATCCGTGCGTTAGATCAATCGTTTCTGGATGACTTTCTGAAGATTCTCAATGCCGGAGAGCAGCAGTACGGCTGTCTGGTCGGGCCACGCCAGGGTCGCACGGCCAGCAAGGAACAGTACGCTTACTTCTATAATACAGCCCGTATCACCGTCAACGAAAAATGGACTTACACGGTCATTGATAAATACGACAAATTACATCGTCCGCCTTATGTTGCTCATTTCCAGACACTCAGCCCCTCCAGCGGCAATCCTTTTACATTTTCTCTGATCAATATCCATACCGATCCGGATGAAACGGACCAGGAACTGAATGTTCTGGACGACGTTTACCGGGTCGTCGCCAATGATGGCAGCCAGGAAGATGACGTCATTCTGCTGGGTGACCTGAATGTCGACGATCAACACCTGGGTGAACTGGGGCAGGTTTCGGACATCATGTGGACCGTTTCGAAAACACCTACCAACACCAGAAAATCAAAACAGTACGATAACATTCTATTCAGTCGTCGTCGTTCTCAGGAATTTACAGGCCGGACGGGCGTTTATGATTTTCGGACCCGCTTCAAACTTTCAGAGAAAGAAGCACTCACGGTTTCTGATCATCTCCCGATCTGGGCAGAATTTCATATTTCCGAAAACGGGTCGGTCCGGCAGGCATCCGCTGCACAGCCTGTACAGCGCTGAACTCGGATTATCTGCCCGTCCGCAGTGTTAACAGACTGAATTCCGGTCGACACCGCCATCTCAGAGGATGAATCGCTGATATCCCTCTGCTGACATGCATCAACGTCGATTTCCGGTAGAATGTACCGCTGGTATAGCGGGTCCCATGCAAACTGGGAGCTAAGATCGGCCCGATCAAAGGCAGTCTGATCTGTCCGCCATGTGTATGTCCGGCAAGTACCAGATCATATCCCTGTTTACAGGACCAGAAGAAGTTATCTGGTGTGTGGCTGACAAGCAGCAGGAAATCCGCTGATTCATCTCCCTCCTGGGCAGGTAACTCAGGATGCTGCCCCATCCACGGGACTTCCGTTCCTGCCAGCAACATCGAATGACCGGCGTGTTCCAGTCGCAATGTGAGCGAAGAAATATCAATCCATCCCAGGCGAGTCAGCGACGTTCGTATCTGCTCACTCAGTTGATTCCAGTCATGATTCCCCAGGATAAAATATCGTCCCAGAGGAGCCTGCAGCTGTCCCAGCGTTTCGTCCAGCCAGTCCAGACAATGCATCTCATCGACGAGATCACCTGAGAAAATGATCAGATCTGGCTGGGATTCCTGAGCAATCCGACACAGTTCACGAAAATAGTCCCGCGTCAGCGTTCCCGAGAAATGCAGGTCGCTCAAATGCAGGATCGTCAGCCCGTCCCACGCTGCCGGCAGTCGATCGATCACAAAAGTTTTACGAGTAAATTCGACACTGAAGATTTCATTCAAGGGCAGACCAGCGAGAAAGTGATAGGGTCCGTCTCCGATCAGTGTCTGCCCCAGCCGCTCACGAACGTTTATGATTTCTGAATGGCTCTCTGTTTGCTGTCGGGGGGCACGGTAGAACAGATGTCTAAAACCCGAAATAAGTAATCCGATAAAACCGAGAGTACAAATCAGAAACACTGGCTTCCACCAGAAGGAAAGCTGACTCCACTCGCCACCGCGCAACACACCGGGAGAGTTCAGGCCCACCATCACAAACAGAAATAGCGGAAATGCCAGAATCATGAAGTAAGTCACGTGCCTTGTTTTTTTGAGCAAAGGCTCGTGAACCGGGAGAGCATGTGTACGGTTAATAAATGTGATCCAGAGCTCTGCATGACCAATCGATAACATGATCAAAATCAAGCCATTGATCCAAACTTCCATGAAACTGATTTCTAAAAGAGCTGCTGAACGAGAAGAAAAGTGAATGAGCGTTATGCGGCGCATCATAGAGAATGAAAGCGGGAATGAAAATAGAAACCAGACATCGGAGTGGTACCAGATTCATCGTAACGTGCTATAATTCTCCCGCAAGCGTTACGCTTCAGCCGGCAAATCTCAACTGATCAACTATGAATTTTAGATTAATGGAACCGTGCCCCGATGGGATACCGTGGATTGCGTGCATGTGTGAACGACCTGGAACAAACAGGCCAGTTAATTCGAATCGAGCAGGAAATCGATGCGAATCTCGAAGCGGCAGAAATCCAGCGTCGCGTCTACCAGGCGGGTGGACCGGCAGTCTACTTCGCCAATGTGAAAGACTGCCGTTTTCCCATGGTCAGCAATCTGTTTGGCACCATGGAACGCACGCGTTTTATTTTTCGAGATGCCCTGCAGGCCGTCAACCATCTGGTCGAACTCAAAGTCGATCCCTCCCAGTTCTGGAAACATCCCTTCCGATATAAAAGTGTCCCCTTTTCCCTGCTCCACATGCTGCCCCGCGCACGCCGGACCGGGCCTGTGATGGAGAACCAGATTCGTATCAGCGATCTGCCTCAACTCAAAAGCTGGCCTGATGACGGCGGCCCCTTTGTCACGCTGCCGCAGGTTTATACAGAATCCCCCAAACGGGGCGGACTGATGAATTCCAACCTGGGAATGTATCGTATTCAACTGGGGGGAAACGATTATCAATCCGACCAGCAGCTCGGCATGCACTATCAGATTCATCGCAGTATCGGCGTGCATCATGCGGAAGCGATTGAAAAAGGTGAGCCGCTCAAAGTCAACATTTTTGTCGGCGGAAGTCCTGCCATGACGCTTTCAGCCGTGATGCCTTTGCCGGAGGGGCTTTCCGAACTGACCTTCGCCGGTGCATTAAGCAAACGCGCCATCAGAATGGTGAAGAACAAAAACGGTCTGCCGATTTATGCAGACGCCGACTTCTGTATTACCGGCTGGATCGATCCTGAGAATCTCTTACCGGAAGGCCCCTTCGGTGATCACCTGGGTTACTATAGCCTGGCACATCCGTTTCCGGTGATGAATGTGGAAGCCGTCTATCATCGCAACGATGCCATCTGGCCTTTCACCGTTGTCGGCAGACCTCCACAGGAAGACACCGCCTTTGGTGCCATTATTCATGAAATTACCGGTCCCGCAATTCCTGCGGTCATTCCCGGCGTACACCAGGTCAATGCCGTCGATGCGGCAGGCGTGCATCCACTGCTCCTGGCGATTGGCAGCGAACGCTATACACCCTACGATCAGGAGCGAAAGCCTCAGGAAATTCTGACGAACGCCAATGCGATTCTCGGACAGGGGCAATTAAGCCTGGCGAAGTACCTGATGATCGTGGCCCGGGAAGATCGTCCCGACCTGGATGCAGAAGAAATTGAGCATTTTCTGTCTCATCTGCTCGAACGGATTGACTGGAAGCGCGATCTGCATTTTCAGACCTGCACGACCATCGACACCCTGGATTATTCAGGAACCGGATTCAACTCCGGCTCAAAAGTCGTCATGGCGGCGGCCGGTCCTGTGAAACGAAAACTACTGACAGAGATTCCAGCAGACTGTTCTCTGCCCGATGGTTTCTCACATCCCCGACTTTGTCTACCAGGAATCGTAGCTGTCAAAGCGCCCGCTTACCAGGACCAGAATCAGGACCTGCGCCGATTCTCAGCAGAACTACCTTCCAGCCACTCCCTGAATCAGTTCCCGCTGATTGTGCTCGTCGATGACAGTGAATTTGCCGCTGCCAGCCTCAACAATTTTTTATGGACGGTCTTCACACGTTCCAATCCCGCCAGCGACATTGATGGCATCGACGCTTTTACCGAAAACAAGCATTGGGGCTGTCGTGGTGCCCTGGTCATCGACGCCCGAATCAAACCCTGGCACGCCCCTCCATTAATTGAAAACCCGGAGATCACCCGCCGTGTCGATCAGCTGGGCGCCCCTGGCGGCCCGCTGCATGGAATCATTTAGCCAGAAATTCGGATCGGAATTCCGACTGCAAAGACTCCCCTTGATTTTCAGACAAGTAGAAGCTGTTATGAATTAACATGTTTCTCTTAGACACACTGTGCCGCCCTGGATACAATCATTTCTATCCTTGATTCAATCTCAAGGACGAGATTTTTAAACTAATCTACAATTCACAAAGCATTGCTTTCACACACAGCTGCCCTTTAATCCAGCGTACTTCCTGGTAAGCGAATGGAGACCTGTCCATGAACCGTCGAATCTTTCTAAGCCTGATCTGTTGTATGCTCTCTTTTTCTGCCGCGTACGCTGAGGATGAAACGACAGATAAGAAAGAATTTACTCCGGTAGATCTTTCCGGATATTTCACACAAACAATGCAGAAGAAATTAGCCGAGTACGACAATCCAAGCCTGCCCCCCGGCACATATAATTTTGGCGATGTCGAGTTTGAGCTCGGCACAGGAATTATTCAGCTTGGCAGTCTCAAGAAACAAGAATGCCCTGATAAGGTCCTCAAAATTGAAGTCAATCACAAATTATCAGAGTTGTATATCATTCAGGGTACCGCTTTCGGAGGGGGCCCCAGTCTGCCAGGCTCAAAGACTCATGTTCAAGATGGGACCCGGGTGGGAGAATATGTAATCCACTACGACGACAAAAGCAAAACAGAAATCCCCATTGTCTACGGTGAAGATGTACGCGACTGGTGGTTCCGCAAAGATGAAAAAGCACCATCAGGCAGCAAGGTCGTCTGGGAAAATGATAACAAGTCCGCAGGGCGATATGACTGTCGCGTGCGTCTTTATATGACGACCTGGAAAAATCCCCACCCGGACAAGAAGGTAGTCAGCATCGATTATATCGGCCGCAAAACGGAAACCGTTGCGGCTCCCTTCTGTGCCGCCATGAGCTATGTTAAATAAAGCGTCCCTCAGAATACGAGACTCTATCATGCAACTTCAGCGCTTTCAGCTTAAATCAATCCTCGCCGTTACGATCGCGATCACAATTCTGTTGCTTCACAGTTCTGCGTCAGCACAAAAGCCGAAGAAAAAGCAGAAACCGTTTCAATGGGTGAATGAACTCAAGCTGAAAATTCCGGGAGTGCAACATGCGACATTTCACAGCCCTTCCATGAATGTTGACGTCGGTTACTGCATCTATCTGCCACCCCAGTACAACGCTGCAGGAAATGAGCAGAAACGTTTTCCGGTAGTCTACTATCTGCACGGCGGTCGACCTGGCAGCGAAACCAAAAGTGTTCGTCTGGCGCAGCAGATGCATGAGCATATTTCTAATGGTGAAGTGGCGCCGATGATCTATGTTTTCGTTAACGGCGGCCCCGTCAGTCACTACAATATGGCCGACCAAAAAAATGCGATGGGAGAAGACATCTTTGTGAAAGAGTTGATTCCCCACATTGACGCCACTTATCGCACTATCGCGGATCGTAAAGGCCGAGGCATTGAAGGATTTTCACAGGGAGGTCGAGGCACAACCAGAATCATGTTCAAACATCCGCAGCTCTTCTGTTCTGCAGCCCCCGGTGGTGCCGGTCATTCGACCGAAAAACGAATCTCGGAAGAGAACGGCCAGGAAAGGCCGGGCCTGGTATTTGCGAAAGGTGACAACACCTACGACCTGGCACGGAAGTACGCCCGGCAACCGGAACCGGAGCTGCCGATCCTGATTCATGTTGGCACTAAAGGCTTCAATTATCAGAACAATCTTGCGTATATGGATTATCTGAAATCACTGAAGATTCCATTCGAGAAACTTATCGTCCCCGGTGTCCCGCACAGCGCAGTGAAGATCTACGAAAAAGATGGCTTGAAAATCATGCAGTTCCATGCAAAGAATTTTCATAAATCCAGTCAACCGTGATGGAAGAAAGAGGAAACATTCGATTCGCGCTATGCTTTCGGGAGTTTTTTCAGCAGCCGTTTCGCTTTACTTTTCCAGCGAACGAACTTGCGTGCGATTCCACGAGGACTGCCATTGATGTCCAGCAGCATCGACTGCAGTGTCTTCCGGGCCGTCGGGTGGTCTCCTGCTTCTGCTTCCAGAGACGCCAGCAGATACAACGCCTCCGGTTGCCGCCACCGCTGCGTATGAGTCATTAATTGCTCTCGTGCCTTTTCTGGCGTATCCAGTTCGCAGAGTGTTTTACAATACATCAGCGAAACATCACCAAACTTATATTCCGGATCAATGGCGAGTACTTTCCGGCAAAACAATTGTGCTTCCTGAAAATCTTTGAACTTCATCTTCATTTGCGCTGCGCCCCACAGCGCCTGCAGGTTATCGGGCTCTTTAGCCAATGCCTGCTGGTAGGCGGCCAGACTTTTCTGAAAAACGCCGGCATCTTTCAATGCATCACCCCAGCGCACAAACTGGTAAGCATTGCCGATCTGCATCGCTGCGGTTTCCAGTTCGTTTAATCGACGCTGGCGCAGCAGAGGTCTGGCAAATTCCGGCAGCTGAAACTGGTTCGTAGGCAGCCAGCGGATGAAGAAATAGATCAGCGCCCCGAATGGCTGAAAGACCAGGATCACCCAGAACCATAAAAATCGGTCTGGATCCTTCCTGAGACAATCGACGAGCATCCAGATCCAGAACAGCAGATACAGAAAAGTAACTCCGCTCTCCAGCAATGACCAGAGTAGTGAAGGTCCCTGGTACAAAGTCGGGTCATTCAGGAGCGGATCCTGGTTAACAGGAATGGATTCTTGTTGTGCAAACATAGAAGCTTGATTTCTGAAATATCTTTGTGGACTCAGACACAGACTACTGTAACCCGGGCAGATCCCCCAGCCAGGAAGAAAAATACATGGCGCGGGGGACCGTGGAATCCAGCAGCGCCTGCTTTCGATTCTCCACCTGACTGGCTTCTGCTGAGCCTAGCAGTATATCAGCCAGTGTAGCAGGATGTCTGTATCTTATCACACGCGCTTTTTTGAGTTTTGTGATTTCCTGTAATCGGGCCAGCGCATCTTCCTGGTAACCGATTTCATCAATCAAACCGTTCTCTTTGGCGTCGGTTGCCGGATAAATCTGCCCTGTGGCCAGTTTCTTAACCTGTTCATAATCAAGATCTTTACGGTTGTCCGTGATGATGTTCAAAAATCGCTGATACGATTCATCCAGGATATGGTCCCAGATATCCCGTTCCCGTTGGGACATCTCTCGAAAAGGATTGAGAGCATCCTTAAACTCCCCCGTTTTCAAAGGATCAGAAACCACACCCACTTTCTCTGCCAGACCACTCATGTCAAAGCGGGGAATAATTACGCCCAGTGAACCGGTCCAGGTGGTTGGCTCTGCAAAGATCACTCCTTCTTCACCGGCTGCCATGGCAACATAATAGCCACCGGAAGCAGCCATCCGTTTCATCGAAACCACGATGGGTTTCGTTTTACGTAGTTCGACCAGGCGATGATAAATCTGATGACTGTCTGCAACCAGGCCGCCGGGACTGTCGATTTCCAGCAGAATTCCTCTGACCCGATCGTCTTTATGCGCTGCTTTGATCGATTCCAGAATCCGTTCGGTAAAAGGAGGCATGATCGTACCCGAAATCGAAATGATCGCGATCTTGTCTAACGCAAACTGATCGCCGGTCTCAAACTGCTCTGTGGGACCACCTCCCACTGTGAAGTACTCCTGATACCAGGCATAAAACCCCAGATTCAACAGCACGGATACCACCAACAACAACACCAGACCGCGAGTAAACCAGCGTCTTGCCTGTGGTGCTGAAGGACGGTTTTCACTCGCTTTTTCACCGGACTTCTCTGGTACTGCCTGTTGTTCTTGCATCGTTGTAACTCCTTTTAATTCCGCCGTTTCGAATCCAGAAACCGCTACCACACTTCAATAACTTGTTGAACGAACTGCCTGATGAACCATTCGCCCATCAATGTAAAGATAGCAAATTTGCAGCCGATGGCGACCCTGCGGCGAGATTGTCGATAAAAACGGTCATTCGGGTCGCTACAAAGATCCCGCCAGATTCTAGTTCTACAATCGACATAGGCATCAAAACCGGAGCAGATTAACGACGATAGAATTCCCAGCAGGGCTAGTCTGCATGATTGTGTCGATTATGTGGAACCAACCAATTGAAAGCAATATCCCGATTAATGAAGTCTCGTCGATTCGAGAAATCATTCACTCGGCAACTTTTTTGAGTACTGTTGTGAAACCACTTTTCCACAGAACTCAAGGCTCAGGAACCAGGAGATTTCAGGAGATGAAAGCAGGAACTCGCTTCTCCGCTCGCGTTATCTTATTTAGCGCAATTTCTGGCTTAGTGCTTACGAATTTGAATTATCTTTCTGCGGAGGACACTTCCGTTGAATTCAATTCAAAACCACGTTCAAGTACCAAGACAGTGCGGAACCCGCAAAGTACATTGAAGAATGCCATTCAACGTGAAATGCATTCAGCACGTCGCAATCCTACTCTGCCACGTGTCCGTTTTCCTCAGACAGAACAACAGCCAGCCCAGATACAGCAGGCCGGTTTCACTCTGAATCCGAAAGCACTCTTTCAGAAAAAGAGCAGCGAACCGGAACAGAAACGCCAGGTGATTGTAAAAGGTGGCGCTCAATCGACAGACCCTCAGTACAAAACTGCGGTTCCTCTGTCCGAAGCAAAACCGGGACAGAGTGAAATTCAACGGCAGTTGGAAGCATTATACCGCCGCGATGGCCGGCAGATGCCTCCCATGTCAATGCAGGCACTCCCTAAAACAGCTGGCAATGCCGGTAGCGGACGGGGTACTGTTAACACCAATCCCGCTGCCCGGCAGACTCCTGCAGCCACAGCCAAGGCCACTCCTGTTCCTCAGCAGGCAGCACCACAAAACGTAATCGTTGCACCACAGCAAAACGTGGCACAAGAATCGGAAAACAAGAAAAAATGGTACGAAATGTTCCTGCCATCCAAAACCAGGAAAACTCCGAAACGGCTGCCTAAGTCAAATCAGATTGCCAAAAAAGCACCCGTCGAAACTCCGGTAACGGAATCAGCAGAACAACCCGTTACACCAGCGTTTCCTCCTGCTCCTGCACCAGAGACCCAACCGTTGGTAGCCGGGCCAGAACAACCAACTGCCACTCCCGAGTCCGTCGTCAAAACCATGACGCCCGCTGTGGGAGAACTGGATGAAGATGAGCTCGAAGAACTCCGGGAAGAAGCAGAAGAACGACTGGAAGACCAGAGAATCGCTGCCGAAAAACGGGCGAAAGAAGCGGCTGCGGAAATGCCCGTGATCGTCGAAAAATCGACAGAACCTGAAGCGGCAAAAGTGGCCGTCAATCCGGAAGACGAATTCAAAGACCTGTTTCCGGAAATGTCTGAAGAAGAAGCCGACGGCTTGAAAAAACCCAAAGTGGATGAAAAAGCGGCCAGCACTCCCTTCAGTGGCCTGGCTCTGGAAGAAAATGGTCTGAAGAAAACCGCTGAAAAACCAGCCGAACCTGAAACACCAGCCCAGGAGAAAACTCCCCAGGTTGCTCAGGAAAAACCGGCGAAAGAATTCAATCCATTCGAACCGCAGCCAGCTGTCAAAAAGGTGGCAACGGAAGAGAATCCGTTTGCAGTACCCGTCGAAAAAGTGGCAGAGAAAACAGAAATGCCTGCCGAGAAACTCGCGGAGACTGAAAAACCGGCTGAACAACCCAGCGAGAAAATTGTAGAAAAAACAGTCGAAAAACCACTGGAAGACAACCCCTTCCAGGCTCAACCCGAACAGAAACTGGACACCCCGGCTCCTGCACCGCAAAAACAGGTTGCCGCAAGTGAGCACGAAAGTTCGATTGAGAAGAAACTGGCTCTGATTGCCAGCCGGGGAAATATCAAAGGGCTGAAAGGCTTCTGCCCGGTCGCTCTGCGAGACAATCGACTGCTGGTCGACGCCCGACCGGAATTCAGTTCTTCCTACAAATCGATGAACTATCAGTTTGCCTCACTGGAAAACAAATTGAAATTTGACCGCGAGCCAGCGAAATACGCACCGGCTGCCGGCGGAAGTGATATCGTCACGCTGGTTGATCAACAGGATGACAAAGAAGGTACCCTGGACTTCGCCTCCTGGTACAAAGGTCGCCTGTATCTGTTCAGCAGCAAATCGACGATGAACGTATTCATGAAAACTCCAGCCCTCTACGTTGGTGTTGAATAAAAAGTGAGCTTTGTTCCTGCTGCTCCTGGTAAGCTCCCGATGATCTTTATGATGATCGGGAGCTTTCTTTGATTAATCCCCCTGCCTCTCCTGCCGGCCTCACAAAATCAGACACTCAACCACTGAAAAGATTCGACTTGACTCCCCCCTGCCCTCCACCAGAATAAGCGCCTAACTGAGTCGCGCGCGTGACCAGTTTACAGTGCACTGAAACACAAGCCACTTGTTCCAGATCTTCACTAAAAACAAGCCTGTTTTTTCCAGATAATCAGTTGGCAGAACAGCACCAGTTCTTAATGTATGCCTGCGGGTC
>NZ_JBLXFK010000022.1:0-71190 GCF_048262075.1 Gimesia sp. | reverse complement strand
CCAACCTTCTTAACCGCAGGAACAGTCCCCACGTACCCGCCTGACTGACGAGGTACAAACCAGTTTCACATCACGATGGGAACCGATGAAACTCTCGAAATCGATGTTTCTACCACGAAAAACACAAAACGACACGAAAGCAAGACAATGGGTGACCCCTTTATTCCTTTCCTGTTTCACCGAAGTCAGTCAGGGCTCACTGTTTTTCTTCAACAGAGTCGCTAATGGGATTTCCTGGTAGCGCAGTCCCCCCGGGCCGTAATACACCAGGTGCAGCGAATCATTGCGAAAATCCATGCTGGCATAAGAGTAAGAGCCTTTGGGATCATCTTCGATTTTGGTCAGGTTCTCCCAGGTTTTTCCCTCATCATAGGAAAGACCGAGCGTCAGCGGCGTGCGTGGTCCCTGATGGTCGGCTCCGGGGATAACTGCATTGTTCCAGATCAGAATCAGCGGCGCGTCTTTGCCTGGTGCACGCTGCAGCAGCATGGGGGCTTCGGGATGTACAATGTCGGTTTTCTCGGCAGGACTCCAGGTTTCTCCCCCATCACTGCTGTAAGCGCGATACATGCGGGTGGTCTGAGTGCGGATGAGCATCATGACTCGCCCATCGTTGAGTTGTTCAATTTCAGGTTCCATTGCACCCCGTAGAGGACAATCCACTTCATTGGCTGATCGATGCCAGGTCTCACCTTCGTCATCGGTGTAAAAACTGAAAGAGACAAAGTGTTCGTCTTTCTGCCAGGCACTGGGAGAGCCAAAGGCAGCCAGCAGGATGCGCCCGGATGTTAATCGGATGGCTGCTGAGTTGACGGTGAAAATTAATCCCTTTTTGCCATGTGACAGTTGTTTGGGTTCGCTCCAGGTTTTGCCTTCATCGCTGGACTCTTTAAACCATAAATTGGCGAAGCGATTGCTGTCGATGCGAATGTAGGTCAGTAAGATTTTCCCACTGGTTGTTTTTACGAGACTGGCCGACATCACGTTCATCTTGCCGATGTTTTCCTGAACGGTTTGCGGTTCCGACCAGGTTGTGCCGCCATCGTCGGAATGGATTTCGACAAGCCGCGCGGGATCATGGTCGTTGCCGGTGGCACCGTACCATTGAGTATAAACGACAAGTAACCGCCCGTTATCGAGCGTGAGCAATGCACCTTCCCCATGTCGCGGCAGTTCTTTGGTGGCTTTGATCAGCAGACGCGATTCAGCATGACAGTCTTTGGGGTTAGCGGTCGATATCATAGCCAGTAACAGCAGGCTGAACCCGAGTTGGCAGAGGGGCGGGATATGGAATAGCGATTTCATGGGGAGGCCTTTTTATTTGAGATTAAAATCATGCTGGACCGGGTCACTGTCCGGCGGAATGGTGAGTGTTTCAATCGTCGATTTCGTATTGTATTGTTCTGGCAGGTATTGTTTTCGGCTGGTAGAACTTCCTGCGGGTTGATCACCGGGTAGTCCCGCTTCCCCCTGGTAGGCATTGATCTCTACCTGGTACGTGCCCGGTTTGACTGCGGAGCGATCGGTGAACTGATATGATCCCGCGCTGATCTGTGTAGTTCTTACAGGGGCGGTATTCCCTTGCTCCGGCACCAATCGAATCACCCCTTCCTGGATTGGTGTCCCCTGGTATTTGATCGTTCCGCTCACGGGGGTCAGCGCCCTCTCATCGGTCGCTTGACCACAACCGGTCAGGAAAAGCAGGCAGCTGCAGAGGAAATGTAGTTTGCTCATTTTCTGGTACCTATAAAGAGTGTGCCTCTGTATTAGCTTTGAGTGTCAGGCACAGTCAACGTGTTTTAGAATTCTCCGATTACTTCACGACCTGCGCGGGTTGTCAGATCCTGCAACGTTCCCAGGTCAATGTTTTCAGAAATGAACCGGACGGCACCATCTCCCATCAGAAAATGACAGCCCCCTGTGTGATAACTGCCGGGTCCGGTAAAATCATCGCCGTTCCAACTCCAGCCCGTGAGCAGGGGGAAGTTGGCATTGATGCCGCTGCGAACGCCAACGCCACCACCGCCGTAGGAGCCCCAGGCAAAGATTTCATGCGAACCGGGGGCATCGCCAACCGTTTCCGCGAATGCCAGTGTATTACTGGTCCCATCCAGGACGTCGCGGAATTTGGTTTTTGAATTACGGTAAAACATGCCATCCTTATTAAAACCGACTGCGTCTTGACCGTCCCGTGCGGGGTTTCCATCTCGCCCGCTATGCGCGACTGGCTGATAATGGCTGCCCCAGGAGTCGTCGGGGCCGCCGGCCCCAGTCCAGTTCAAGCCCTCATCCTGTGGATTGCTGGGGCAGAGGAACACGGTGATTTTGTTTTGGGTAATCGGGGCATTCGAAGCGTGATTAAACGCTGCCAGGAAATTGAACTGATTGTAAACGTTCGTCTGATCCAGGAATGGAAGCAGCATGGTGGAGCACATCTGGGAACCGAAGTTCTGCGGAGCGGAAGTGGAATTGTCGGTATAACTGCGACCAAAGGGGAACATGCCGTGCGATTCATGGTAGTTGTGCAGCGCGAGGCCAATCTGTTTGAGATTGTTTTTACAGGTGCTGCGACGCGCTGATTCGCGGGCCTGCTGAACCGCCGGTAACAACAACGCAATCAGAATCGCGATGATGGCAATCACGACCAGTAATTCGATTAAGGTAAATCCCCTGGTGGCAGTTTCTGTTTCTCGATGTCGTGTCATCATTTTCCGGTCTCCCATAGGAATTAAAAAATATGAATCCACACAGGAATGGGCCTCTGTGTCAGGATTGTGTGATTACGAAATAGTTATATATCATGATATATCATGTGGTGGGTTGGAAATATTGTCAACGGGAATAGGGGGGATTGGCAAAAAAAACAAGGGGTTTCAGCGAAGTGGATTCTGGGACAGGAATGCAGTGGGAGAGGGTGAAATCAGGATTATCTCTTGTTGATGCGTAGAAAAACGCGTGTGTACTCCAAGCAGTGGATTAACAATTGACGGTCGTTTTCCGGTCTTGTTTAATCGATTGAAGTTCAACCTGAAAGCGGAACCAGCGAATCACGCTGACGCATTGTTCGTAGCACCAGAAAGTGACAAACAGTTCGCCGTCAGGGAGGCGGGTAATATGGGGGGCACCGAATTTGAGCACGGCGAAATTATCGGACATGTTTTCTCCCGTGGACGTAATCCCTTCCAGCTTATTGTGCCCCCAGAGTGGCTGCTGGTCGCCGTTGATCCAGTTGCCCTCTTCATCGATCCGAGACAGGCAGGCCCAGAGTCCCGGCTGATCCATGCGACGATAGATATTCAGCAGGCTGCCATCTTCGAGCAGGCAGGGAGTCAAAGTCTGGCCTTGAATCTGTGTGGAAGCAGGTTCCGACCAGGAAATTCCGCCGTCATCACTGATTGCATAGTGATTGGGGAGATCGGTTGACGATGTTTCGTCGTAGCACCAGGCTACCGCCAACAGACGTCCTTCAGGGTATTCAACAACTTTGGATTCCCAGAAGATCAGGTTATTGTTTTCGCTGTGCATGATATCGAGGTATTCACCCCAGGAACTGCCCTGATCGCGGGAGACCAGCGCCAGCATGCGATTTCCATTGGGTAAATCCCCGTTCCAGCCTCGCCATGTGGAAGTGGGCCAGATCCAGCGGCCATCATTGAGGATCGTAATCGGGCTGCACATTTCGAATTCGGGGCCCTCGAGTGGCGGAGTAACGAGAGTTGGCTCTGACCAGGTTTTACCCAGATCGAGGGAGCGGATTATTAGCAGTTCGCAGGGGACCATACCCAGTGTCTGTGGATTGCATAAGCCTTCCCCGGGGAAATCGGTACGATCAAAGCGAACCAGATTTGCAATCAGCTCTCCTGTTTCCGTGACTGCAAGCCGCCCGAAAGTGGAAGTTTGTCGCCCGGTTACACTGGTGTCGATCGAGTCTTGATATTCCCAGGTCTGTCCCTGGTCTTTCGATCGCGACAGGTGCAGTTTGAGGTCGACCGCTTCAAAGGCTTCTCCCAGCATATACATCGAGAGCAGCGAGCCATCAGGCAGGGATGCGACCGAGGGGAAGTAGGCGTGCACGCTTTTGACATGCGGTTTTGCATTTTTGAACAGGATCCCTGTTTCCAGCTGTTTAAGTTGCATTGCGACCTCGCTCCTGTTTTCGCATGAAAGCCAGGACGTCGCGACGGCCTGCCTGGATCTGTTCGCTCATAATCTGACGGGCCAGATCTGCATCCCGGTTACGGAACGCTGCCAGGATCTGTTCTTTGCCCGCACAGGTTTCTTCTGCACTTTGAGGAGTGATGATCTTATGCTTTAACTGCCGCAGGGCATAAAAGACATCGGTGATCGCCCGCTGTTCCTGAATGACTTTTTTCAGCAGTCGGTTTCGCGAGGCTTCGATCAGGATTTCATGAAATTCGGTTTCGCAGTCCACCCAGCGATTGAACTGGGCTGGCGTGGTGTGTTTTGCGTTCCGCTCATTGAGCAAAGCAGTGATTTCACGCATCTCGTCAATGATAAACTGCAGATCGTCCAGTTGTTGCGGTGTGATATACAGGGCTGCTTCGCCGGCTGCGAAACTTTCGAGCAGATCACGCAGCACGTACAGCTCGTCCAGGTCTTCGCGTCCAATCTCCCGGACGAAGGCACCGGACCCCTGGATGTGTTCCACGAAGCCTTCCGATGCCAGACGGCAGATCGCTTCGCGTACGGGAATCGCACTCACCCCCAGTTCCGCAGCCAGTTTGCGGTTCACAAGTCGGGCGCCCGGCGAGAGCACGTTCTGTTCCATCTGTTGTTTGATATACTGATAAGAGTATTCGGTGAGATTTTTTGATGTATCTTCCATCAGCGTCCACTGCTAGTACGTTTGAGACCGGTATACTTTAACCCGTTTAATATATCGTGATATATCGGTGTCGTCAAGTTTTGAAGTGAAAGCGGTTCATTCAGAATGCAGCAACAGACATCGCTATTGTACTGTGATGTGGTGTGAAAAAAAGGGAAAGTCTCCCGCAGGACACTTTCCCTTATTGAACTCCAGGGGATTGCGGTTATTTATTTTTCAGTTTCAGGTCAGCCATATAGATTGCAGTGATCGGTTTACCATCCTCGTCTTTTTCATGACTGGAATAATAAGAGATCAAGGCGTGATCGGGGCTCAGAATCAGAATGCCGGGGTAGGAGTTGTCTCCACCACTGGGAAGTGAAGCGAATTCGTGCAGTTGATCGTCTTTGAACCAGTAGAGTGACGTCACATATTTCCCGTTTTTGCGCTGACGGCCTCCCACGAGGTAACGATCACCCCACTTGGCCAGTAAAGGACCGCCAATATAGCGGTCGAGTTGCTTCCGATCCCACTTTTCGAACGGGGGCCGCGATCGCATGACCCAGGCCGGATTCGAGCCGCTACGGCCGACAGCCAGCAGGTCGCCATTCTCTTCAAACAGAAACGCAGTTTCGTCTCCCTGTTTTTCATTGAACAGGCTGGCGGTTTTCCAGACCAGTCCATCGTCGCTTTCCAGGATTGCCGTCTCGATGAGTTCGCGATCCTTATCGCCTTGTGCAAAGTGCCGGATGCGACGCCCACAGAGGTAAGCTTTGTCTTTATAGGCGGCAGCCCGCCAGATATAATGACCGTAGGTTCCTTCCAGCATGATCGGTTTTGACCACTCATTTCCATCGGCGGACCAGACGGCGAAGCCCAGGTGTTCATTGATCGTCCGTGTTTTGGGAGCAGAGTCGCCGCAATACCAGGTGCCGGTATAGACGAAGAGTTTATCTTTGAAGATCAGAAAATGCGGGTCGCGGACATCGCGTTTGGGGACCGAGAATTCATCGACCTGTTTCCAGGTTCTGGCGTCATCACTCTGCATGATCAGGACTCGCGAAGTCGGGAACAGCATATGCCCCCCCGGGCAGGTGCGGAACGTGAGATAGTATTTGCCTTTGAATTCAATCATATCGGTAAACGCATTGTGCTCGCCGTTGTCGAAAACCTGATGGACATTGCTGACTTCCACCTTGGGTAAGTCTGTATTCTCCCCAGCGGGGAGAGGAGCGTCTGTCAGCATGCTGCAGCAGAGCAGTGTGAGCAGGGGGATCAGGCAGAATTGTGTTTTTTTCATGGTGATACGCTTTCTGAAATAATGTCTTGGTTTTTCAGTCGATTTCCCGTTCCGGCATCAACAGGTATTTCAAGTGAGCCCGCATGACTGAGCGTGCCCGTTCGACGTCGCGATCCTGTATCGCACTGACCAGTTCAAAGTGCTGCCAGATAATACGTTCGTTGATGTCATCATCCAGCATGGGAGATTTTCGTGTCGGATATGAAGTTTCAAACAGAGCGGCCAACAGTTTCTGCATATCGGCGATCAGTGGCACGCCGGACATCTTCAGAATCAGACCATGGAACTGACGCTCCACTTCGATGCGGCGCGGGCGGTCTTTCTTCTGGCGGGCGATCTGTTTGAACTGTTCGGCGAGTTCAGCCAGCTGTTCAATCTGTGCTTCACTGGCATTTTTGATGGCCAACTCGACCGCACCGACTTCCAGCGCATAGCGGAAGGATGCGAGTTCAGCCAGTTTTTCCTGCGAACGTGCCAGTGAAGGCAGGCAGTTTGCCCAGACTTCAACCGGATCGGGATGGCGGACGATCAGTCCTTTGCGCTTGCGTCCTTCCAGCAGTCCCAAGGCACACAGGCGGTTGACGGCTTCGCGGGCAATGCGACGCGATACCTGATATTCTTCCGCCAGCTCGGCTTCGGTCAGGAAAAAATCACCGTCCGTAAATTCAGCGGACTGAATCCGATGTCGAATCCGTTCGGAGAGTTCCAGGGCCAGTGAATGAGATGGTGTTTTTTGAATAAGTGTCATTATAGTTCGCTATAATTGCATAATATATTGAAAAGTCAGTAGTGTTGGTTATTATATGGCATTTAAATTATGTGTCAAATGAAAAGGGTTATGAAATCAACATGACGATTCTGGAAGCGCATATTCTAAAAACTGAGATTCTTATCGCCGGTGGAGGGATGGCTGGTTGCTGTGCGGCGCTGGCTGCGGCGCGGTGTGGGGCAAAGGTGATTTTGTGTCAGGATCGTTCGGTGCTCGGGGGGAACGCATCGAGTGAAGTCCGCATGCATATCGTCGGCGCGAATGGCACGGGCCGTTTTGATCGGGGGCGAGAGCTGGAGACAGAGGCTCGAGAAGGGGGGATCATTGAAGAATTGCGGCTGGAAAATTGTGTCCGCAATCCGCAACGGTCTGCTTCCATGTTCGATCTGATTCTGTATGAGAAATGCCAGGCGGACCCCAATCTCACACTGATGCTCAATACCTGTGTGACTGCGGTTCAATTGAATGGCAACCGGATTGAGAGTGCGACTGCAGAACGGCAGAGTACAGAAGACCGTTTCACGATCAACGCGGAGATATTTATTGACTGTACCGGCGATGGACGAATGGCTGCAGAAGCCGGGGCGCTGTTTATGGAAGGGCGAGAAAGTCAAAAACAGTTCAATGAAAGTCTGGCTCCGGAAGCAGCGGACGAGTATCGACTGGGATCGACCATTCTGATGCAGGCGCGTCGTCATGACCGGCCGATGCCTTTTGTGGCGCCCGACTGGGCGCGGAAGTTTGATCCCGCAGAGTTGAAGCTGCGACTCTATGCGACGCCGGGCGAAGAGGAGCCGACACACGAGTATGGTTACTGGTGGGCCGAGTGGGGCGGTATGCTGGATACCATTAAAGAGAATGAACACATCCGCGATGAACTGCTGGCGATCGTCATGGGCATTTGGGATCATGTGAAAAACGGACCGGAGGGAACGCCCGCCGGCGAAGATCCATTTCAGGCGGCACATTGGGCGCTGGACTGGTTTGGATTCGTACCAGGTAAACGCGAAAGCCGCCGGTTCATCGGGCAACATATTTTAACCGAACATGATCTGCTCTCATCCCGCGAATTTCCGGATGCGATTGCCTATGGTGGCTGGTCGCTGGATCTGCATCCACCGGAAGGCATCGATGCACCGGAGCTGGAGCCCTGCACACAGCATCCGGTGCCTCATTTATATGACATACCGCTTGCGGCCTGTGTTTCGAATAATCGTAAAAATCTGATGTTTGCCGGACGCAATATTTCTGCGACGCATGTCGCGTTTTCATCAACCCGAGTGATGGCGACCTGTGCAACGATCGGTCAGGGAGTCGGGACGGCGGCGGCTTTGGCGATTCAGCAACAGCAGGAACCAACTGAGTTGAGCACGAATTCGAAAATCATGTCGCAGATACAGCAGCAGTTGTTACGCGATGATGTGTATCTGGTCGGGATTCGAAACGAAGATGTATATGATCTCGCTCGCTCCGCAAGTGTTACTGCCAGCAGTGAGCAGGCTGGATTTGAAGCGTGTCATGTGGTCTCGGGACAGACGCGAAGTGTGCACGGATCAGCCGGCGCACCCGAGGGGCGCGCCTTTCCCGGCGGGCATCGCTGGCTGTCCGATCCTGCGGAAGGCTTACCAGCAACACTGCAGTTGGAATGGGAAAATTCAGTAAAAGTTCAGACGCTCCAGTTGATTTTCGATACGGGCTTGCATCGGCATCTGACTTTGAGCCATCATGATGGTTATACTGCTAAGATGCAGTGGGGACAGGCGCAGCCGGAAACGGTGCGGGATTATCAGATTGAAGTGCACGACGGTTCTGACTGGCAACAGATTGTTAACGTTACGGGGAATGTTCAGCGGCGTCGAGTGCATCAACTGGAATTGGAGATCACTTTGAAACAGTTGCGGATTGTCGTAACTGCGACGAACGGAGTGGATCAGGCGCGGGTGTGTGAGGTGCGGGTGTATTAATAATGTGATTTGAAAAATAAAGGGTGGAACCGGATGTAATCCGGTATTGCTGCAGGCAACAGGAAATGACAGTGAAGAAGTACGACCTGGAATTTCTCTTTCCAATTTCAGTAAAGATATCTTGAGAGCAAACAAGCTGTTTTTTTCTTGAGTGCAACACTGACCGTTTCCTGCTCGCTGCGCTCAGCCCGTATTTTATTCGGGCCCACCCATGAAGATTAAACTGGTAGGAAAGTGAGATGTATCTGAAACGTATTTTTAGTTGCCTGATGTGTGTTGGCCTGGTGATGAATTTATGGGTATCTGTGTTGAGTGCAGCAGAGCTGGAAACCGAGGAGCTCTTTCCGCGGGTGGAGGCGGTTTCGTTTGAGAGTGCGAGCCTGAAAAAAACGAAGCGGGCGGTGGTTGTGTTGCCTGAAGAGTGGCAGTCGATCAAACCTGCGGAGCGACGGACGCTGGTCATTCTGCATGGGCGGGGGCGGCATGAGCGATCGCTGATTGATGACAAGCTGATCCGCCAGCAGCTTTTGGATTCCGGCTTGTTTGTCATTCTGCCGGACGGCGATGATGGCTGGTACATCAATTCGCCGGAGCGCAAGCAGGATGTGTATGAGACGTATCTGGAAGAGGTGCTGGCGATTGTCTCTGAGCAGTATGAACTGCCGACATCTCAAAAACAGTGGGCGATTGCCGGCTGGTCGATGGGAGGCTTTGGCTGCGTGCGCTTTGCTGAACGACATCCCGGTCGGTTTGCCGCGGTCAGTTCGATCATCGGTCTGCTTGATTTTCCACGTAGTGGATTACCCGAGGGGCAATCCTACAAAGTGCCTGTCGACCGTTTCGGTTCCGATGAAGCGGTGTGGAAACAGTTCAATCCGATCCACGGCGCGGAAAAACTACGCGGGACATCAGTGCTGATCATCACCGCAGATCAGGCATTTGACCGCACGATGAACGAGCAATTTCGCGACCGGTTAATTGCACTGGGACTGCCGCACCAGTTTGTGGAGCTCAAAGGAGGGCATACATTTTCGGTAGTCCGGGCCGCGATACCACTGGTGCTGATACATACGCAACGTGTGCTACAGCGAAATTAATGCTATCACGAAAGACACGAAAAGGTTTCTGATGGGAGTGCGAGGAAGAATGTGGATGGTACCGGATGCAATCCGGTATTGCCGTAGGCAACAGGAAACTGTCAGTGCAAAAGTACAATCTGTTATTTACTCTGTCCGACCTCAGCAGAGATGATTTGAGAGCAGACAAAATGTTTCTTTCTTGAATGCAACACTGTCGGTTTCCTGCTCGCTGTGCTCGGCCCGAATTGCATTCGGGCCCACCCCCTGATCTGTTTTCAGTGTTGGGGCGACTTTGTTTTCTTGTGAATCGGTTGTGGTCTCCGGTATGATCAAGGTGATTCTTTACTTATTTCTACTTCCTGAATTCCCCTACCTGAGAGATCTGCCGTGAAAAACGTGTTTCTTATATTCTTGTCTGTTGTTGCCTGTTCCCTGGTTTCCGCTGTCTGCGCTGAGGAAACGAAGCCAGTGCAGAACCTCCTGCAGAATCCGGAGTTTCGCTTGCGGAAGTCGACTGCAACAGAGCCGGGCCGCTCGATTCTCTGCTGGAATACGGATCGCTGGGGAGATGTGATTGCCGGGAAGGGCAACGGGAAACTGGTGCTCCAGCCAACCAGGAATGTGGTGGAGCTTCTGCCGGGCAAGCGGATCTGGCAGTTTGCGACGCTGCCGGAACTGGGACTGAAGTCAGGCGATGCGGTCAGCCTGTCGGTCAACGGGTACCAGGAAACAAGCGGCGCCCTCAAAGTGCGGCTCTGTCTGATGCTGATTGAAAGTGACGATGGTGAGTGGTCGCCGGCGGATTTTCGTCTGCCCGATAAGCGGACGTTTGCGAAGCATGGGCGGGGGGAGCTGATCCGTGCGCCGCAGCGGGAGGCGTCTGCGAAGGAGACCGGAGAAGAATTTCAGCTGCAAGTGAATGGTCTTAAGGTCGATCCTCGTTTTAAACATCAGCGGGAATCGGATGCTACGTTCCGGAATGTGGTGGGTGTGCTGGTGGAATTTGTGAATGACTCTGACAAACGGGTCTGGATTGATTCGCCTGCGCTGGTTAAAGGGGATCAGGCGGTGACTGAGGCTGCCGCGTCCCGCGCGCTGCCGGACCTGTATCGCCAGATTCCCCGCACGATGGAAAAGCTGACAACGGGCCAGCCGGTGTCAATTCTGACACTGGGGTCGAGTATCGATCGGGGGAGTGCCAATCCGCGGTTGTATTTCTACGACGAAGATCCCGCGAGTCCGCATTATAAAGAGCCTCTGGTCGAGGCCCGACCGGGAAAGCCCGATGCGATGAAACAGTTGATCGCAGAGCGGATGGGGCGACCCGAACTGCAGGATTATGTGGGCTGGTCGCAACATTATTTTATGTATACCGGACGGATGCGACGGGAACTGCTGCGGAAGTTTCATTATCCGGTCGACAGGATTCTGCTGAACGTGATGGCCGCCGATGGCTCATCGATCGGCGAATCGCATAGCGGCTTTCAAGAGTACGCGGCGCTGGAACTGCCCCCTGGTCCGAATGAGAACGGGCACCCGACTGGCAAGTCGTGGCAGGAACTTTATCCTGCGTTATTTGAAAACGGAAAAAAGCCCGGTCCTGATCTGGTAATCTTCGGGCATGGACACAATGAGCATATTGACCGTCCCGATGAAATCGCCGCGTATGAAGGGGCGATTCGCTGGTTTCAGCGGCACTATCCTGGCGTGGAGTTCGTTTCGTGCATGTGGATCCGCGACAAAGGGCAGCCAAATTCAATGACCGGGCCGATGCAGCAGCTCTGTACGCATTACGGAATTCCGTTTGTCGATCTGGGAGAGTTGTTGATCGATCTGAAGACGACGTGTAATCAGTATGCGATTGCTCCTGATGGCGGTCATCCTGGTGCTGCCAGTCATTATATCTGGTTCAAACAGCTGGAGCAGGTATTCGAGATGCCCGACGATCCGCAGCCGGGAATCGCTCAACAGCAGCTACCTGCGCGGATGAATGACTTTACGGCGAACTGGGAAGGGGAGATGGTCCGGTTCGCTGCCGACAGTCCGCGGATTGTGGACGGGCGGATGATGATTCTGGAAGACGCCGCGTTCAATCTCTGGGCGGATAACAAACGAGAGAAGATGCAGTTGCAGATCGATGGTCAGCCGGCGCAACACGCGGGACATGGACGGCACAGTTGGTCGCGACCCAATCCACGAAATTCGACGTTCGTGCATGGACGACTGTCGCGCGGCGATCGACATATTATTGAAATTCCCAATAAGAATGCGCGGTTGAACACCGTGGACTGCAAAGTGGGTCTGAACCGCCGGTTCTATGGCATCGACTCAAAGGACTGGCGGGGGACATCTGCGGTAAAGACATTCGAATCGAAGTGGGGGGCTCCGTATGGGAAGAAGGCGTTCCAACTGCAGCCGGGTGAGACGCTGGAAATTGAAGTCGAGGCGGATGAGCTGTCGATCGCCTGGCTGGATGATCCGGCAGGAGGGACGCTGGTGGCGGAAGTGGATGGTAAACAGGTCTGGGCACAGCCGACCAATGAGCCGTTTACCGATTCGCAGGGGAGGGACCATTTTATTGAGAACCGTCGCGGCGTGCTGGAGCTGCCGTTCGGGAAGCATCGGATTCGGTTACTGGCAGAGGGGGAGCCGGTGCGGGTGCTCGGGGTGTTTGGTTATGACGGGCGGTAAGGACCACTAAGGGGCTCGAAAATTTTCTCCGCGAATGGCTCGGCATTATTTTCTACCACGAAAGACACGAAAAATTCTAGTGGAGAGTACGGGAGAGAAAGCGGGTGGTATCGGATGCAATCCGATATTGCCGGAGGCAACAGGAAATTGTCAGGGGGAAGATACGACCTGGTATTTCTCTTTCAGACTTCGGTAAAGAACGGTCTTGAGCACAAGCGAGCTGTTTCTTTCTTGAACGCAACACTGTCAGTTTCCTGCTCGCTGCGCTCGGCCCGAATTTATTCGGGCTTATCTATGAAGAGCATCTTGTCAAGTGGTTTTATTCTTCGCGCATGGGTACCTTTCTGAGACTTAATCAAGCGGTACGCTCAATCATCTATTCGGGATCGATCGCTGTTTCAGATCGTCGCCATTAAACTGGTATACGAAGAACGCCCCATTCACCCTGGCGAAGGTCAAAGAAATCTCCTCGCCTTCATAAGCCCGATCGGGGTCGTTCACACGTTTCCGATTGATGTTGTCTCTGTTTTCATGTAGTTCAATCTGAATTATTTAACAGCCTGCTTCAGGAAGGCTGGTGTGTTACTGAGAACGGTTCGCCTGATTTCATGATTGCCACCATCATTCCCAGCAGACGTCGGGCGATTGCCACGATTGCTTTTTTGGCTTTCAAACGTTTTTTCAATCTCTCATAGATCGTTTTCCAACGTGGGACCCGGCGAACCAGTTGCCAAGCTGCTTCCACAAGAGCCCAGCGCAAATGCCGGGAACCAGACTTCTCGATGTGCAGTTCTTTACTCTTCCCGGCACTTTCCCGTTGTCCTGGTGCCAGGCCAGCATAGGCCACGACCTGCTTCTGTGAGTCGAAACGATCGATGTCCGCAATCTCCGACAACACGACTTCGGTGGTCACAAAGCCAACTCCCGGGATACTCTGGAGCAGTTCCCGCTGGTGTTGCTCACGAATGGGAGCTGCACTGGCAAAACCTTTCAGGGCCTGATTGGCAGCCTGTAACTGCTGGCGAAAGAAATTCCATTCCGCAATCAGCTGGTCCATGGAGAAGCGGTCTGCCGCTGAAAGGGAGTATGTGCTGACAAACTCCTGACCGGCCTTGCTGAACAGATCCTGCCGATCTGCATTGTAATTACTCATGATACGACGGATTCGATTTTTGACCGAGGTGATCCAGCGTTGAATGGTGTTGCGCTGGCGAACCAGGCAGCGATGATCACGCTGCCTGGGCGTTGCCCGGTAAGAAGTGGGAATGATGTCCAGTGCCAGAAACTCGGCCAGAATCTGAGCGTCAAGACGGTCACTTTTTCGTGTGGATTCAGCAATGATCCGTAGCTTGCCGGGGTGAGCCAGAACGACTTTCTCAGCCAGGGATTCAATGAGTTTTACGAACCATTCGTGGCTGGCTGTCGCTTCGACAACAGCACGAAAGAGCCCCAGCTCTGTGAAAAATGCAATGATGGCAGACTCGTTCGCACACATCAGACGTTTCCGTATCTGAACATTAAGATGTTTATCTACGACGCAAACTGTGATACTCTGTTTGTGAAGGTCGATGCCGGCGTAAAACATGAGTGGCTCCTTTCTTTTGTGGAAACAAGGTTCAATAAACTATGTTTACCACGCGTTAAAGAATACCACCACCGGCTCGACCTTCTTTCATAGTTTCACCCCGCCGATATTGCGCATGTTCAATAATTGCAGTGCTTTATGTCTTTTTTACTTCTGTCGTTTTAATGAATAAATTTCTTTTTATCAGAATCTGCGTTAGATTGGAGTCTGTTGAACTAATGAACTGATACAGGACGTTTTATAATTATCTGATTCGCGCGGAAGGGCCTTGGTTTTGTCGGACTGTGATCTCGATGAAGAATATGTCGCGTTGATTGCCGGCAGTCAGCCTGCGCTGCGGGGGCTGTTGAGGGCACTGATACGCCAATCTTCAGATGTCGATGATGTGCTGCAGGAGACGAATACCGTGCTCTGGCGGAAGCGACAGGAATATGATCGGGATCGTCCGTTTCTTCCCTGGGCCTGTCGCATCGCGCAATTGCAGTCGCTGGCGTATTTCAAACGGGTGCGTCATCACAGTCAGTCGGCTGTGGACGAACAGACGCTGGAACAGATTGCTGCCGTCGCGACCAGTCGAGCTGTAGAGACGCATGCTCACAGTGCCGCGCTGACGCATTGTATGGAAAAGCTGCCGCCCGAACATCGACAGCTGGTGGAGAGCCGCTACTGCGATGCGACACCGGTGAACCAGATTGCTTCGCAGGCAGGACGTTCAGCGGATGCCGTTTCAATGTCCTTATATCGAATTCGAAAAACGCTCATGGAATGTATTCAAAAACAGGTGGCCCGGGAGGCACAGTTATGAATTCATCAAGCGATGCCATTCAAAAAGAACTCGCTGCGCTGACGTGCAGAGTTCTGGATCATAGTCTGACCCATGCAGAAGACGCGCGGCTGACTGAGATTCTGTCTGAATACCCTGAACTGATCGAAGACTATACGAATCAGATCCAGGTCGATGCGGTACTGACAGCGGATCTGTATGCCTCGGTGCCGGAAGGGATCGATCTGGAGACACTGGAACCCGCTGCCTATCCGGTAGTCGTCGCGGAAGAAGTCGTCGCTGAGCCGGGACGAACCGTCTCGTTGTGGCAGTCCGTCACTGTGGTGACAGTCGTGTTGCTGGTGGGCATCGCTTTGTGGCTGAATGCGGGCTGGTGGGATGTGCAACCGGTCAATCAGGTTGCTGCAATTTCTGAACCGGCTCCGCCTGCGCTAAGCCATGTCGGGATGCTGCTGGATACGGAGGATGCAGTCTGGGAAGACGAAGATCTGGGCGAGGAGATCGCCTATGGGACCCGGTTTCCGGCGGGAAAAAAACTGTGGCTGAAGTCGGGGATTGGCCGGATACGTTTTGAAAGTGGTGCGGGGGTTGTGCTGGAAGGACCAGCGCAGATTGAGCTCTCTTCGCCGCTGAAGGCGAAGCTGAACTATGGCAAGATTGCCGCTTACGTTCCTGACGAAGCACACGGTTTTACCATCGATACCCCTGAGATTCAGATCGTCGATCAGGGGACGCGGTTTGGTGCTGTTGTAGATCCACTGGGTAAAGCGGAAGTGCATGTGTTTGAAGGGCGGGTGGATGTCAAACCGCAGTCTGCTGCCAAGACGCTCAATCTGAAAGCGAGTCAGGCGGTGCTGTTTTCCCGACAGAATGCACTGGGATCTGCGATCCGACTGACGCCGACTAAATTTGCTGATGTGCCAACTCCCGAACAGTTGACGGCAGCGAAGTCGGGAAACTATCCCCCCGTGGAAGCGGTTCCCTTTGAACGCGAAGCAGTGCGGAATGAATATGCCTTGATTCAGATGCAGTCCGCGTTGCCGAAAGGGATTCTGGCTGGTGAAGTGTTTGAGTATCCGGCGACGTCACTGTTACAACAGACCGGGGGCGTGGGTTTTCACTATGAAGGCTGGTGGGCCGATCCGAATTTTACCCGACTGATGGTCCCCGAGCAGAAAATGCAGTGGGGCGAACTGGAGGGGGGGCCGATGGTTTTGCAGTCGCGGGGACATCATCATGCCTATCCGGCGCTGGCGCATCGGATGGCACGCAAGCTGGAAATACCGCTCACGAATGATTTCTATTTCAGCATTCTCGTGAACTATGATGGTCTGGACAAGAATGATTTCTTTGCCCTGTGGTTTGACGATTCGCCGGGAGGCAAGGGGGCCAGTCATTCGCGTGTGCCCAATTTCGGATTGAAAGAGAAACGGTTCTTCGCCCGTTTTGAGGTGAATCAGGAAGGGTTTTCCGCGGGACTGGTGGAAGGGGAATGTTTTCTGCTGGTGGGGCGTGTGATGAAAGAGCAGTCGTCTTATTTCAATCGTCTGGAAATCTGGGTGAACCCGGTCGGGGATCGGAGTGAGACTCCTGATGCGGTCGTGGAGTTGGGTAAAGGGGCAAAGAAGCTGAATGCAGTTCACGTTCTGGGAATGCGAATTGGACAATACACAGAGGTCGGCGATTCTCTGTTCGTGGATCGACTGGTACTTGGAAAGACTTTTGAATCAGTGACACAACCTGTGGAGTAATGACATTCATATTTTTTTATCAGGATGAGTCTAAATAAATGGGAGAAACCGGGGGTTGTTTAGTGTTTAAAAAATCGAAATGGTCCTTATCAATGACACACAACCGGGGCTAACGTCCTGCGGCTAATTTGTCATACTGTCTGGCAAAGTGTGAAGCACATTTAAAACCATTAAAAAAATGCGACGTGGCGGATCTGCTCACGTTTAATCAGATAGAAGGCAGGATGATAAATCAAGCTCAAGCATCGAATCGAGTAGGCAGGCATCTGGTAACGGCGCTGTTGGTTTGCGGACTGCTGGTCTGTTCTGTGCAGACGTTTGCCGGGGACTCTCCGCGGCTGGCGCAGGGACTGGTGAATCGGCAGGTTGATACAGTCAAAAAAGATCAGAAGGGGTTTGGCTGGAACGGGGGCTGGATTCTTTCCCAGCGACAACCGGCACTATTTGTAGACACGAAAGATAAGCGAGCTGAAGGCAAACCGCGGGCAATTCAGCATGAAGCGTTGATTCAAGGTTCAGTCGAGCGAAATAATCCGTTGCGACGGGAACTGCAGGAAACATATCAGGGCCAGGAGCTGTTTCTCCGGTTTCGTTTTCGCTATGCCGCCGACCAGAAGTCCCGCGATGAGGGGGAGTTCTTCGTCTTCTGGCTGGATCGTTACGAGGGTTCGGATAAAGCCGTACATGCCAATCATGTCCCGAATATCGGCGTGCACATCGCCTCCAGTGGACCGCAGAAGGGAAAAGTGGTTTTCATGGTGCGGATTGGCGCGCAGAAAACCGCCTGGAGTTCGGTGGAACTGGAACGGGATCGGGATTACCTGATCGTGGGGCGGCTGTCGAAACCGGAGAAATCGTTGCGGGCTGGTTTCACACGATTTGAGTTATGGGTCGATCCGAAGCCCGGTGATCAGGAACAGCCGGTCGCGACAACGGTGAATCCGCAGAGTGTGAATGGTGTGCGTTGGGTCGGTTTTGCGACTGGTTATAAAACCGAACTGGAGGACCAGATTTATGTCAGCGATCTGGTATTGAGTCGCACGTGGAGCGATGTACTGGATGTTTCGCCGGGACAGATTCCGGCCGGTAGTTCAAAGTCACAAACGGCGTGGCATAGACCGGTACATTTCAAAGACGAGATCGTCCCGTTGCTCAAGCAAAAATGTTTCAACTGTCATGCCGGGGCGAATCCGGATTCGGGGTATCGGCTGGATGTGTATGACGAACTGCTGGGTTTCAGTACCGGGGAAAAACTGATTGAGCCGGGGCAGAGCGGACAGAGTAAGCTGATCCAACTGGTTTCTTCACAAGTCGCTGAAGAACGAATGCCACCCGCTGATTCAGAGTCGGCGTTGTCGAAAAAAGAGATTGCGTTATTGCGTGCGTGGATCGACCAGGGGGCGAAGTGGGATTTTGCCGTGCTGCCGACGCCACGAACGGAGTCAGATCACTGGGCATTTCAAACCATCAAACGACCGGCGGTTCCCAAGGTGAGCGGACCGAAGCCAATACGGACTCCCGTGGATGCGTTTATCACCCGTGCCTGGAACCAGGAGGGGATCAAGCCGGCAGAGGAAGCAGACAAAGCCACGCTGATACGGCGGCTGTCACTCGATCTGACGGGTCTGCCGCCTGCACTGGCTGAGGTGGAGGCGTTTGAGAACGATACCGATCCCCGGGCGTATGAAAAACTGGTGGAACGGTTGCTGGCGTCGAAACATTATGGGGAACGCTGGGCGCGGTACTGGCTGGATTTGACGCGCTGGGCAGAGAGCCACGGTTACCAGCACGATCTGCCGCGACCTTATGCGTGGCGGTATCGCGATTACGTGATCGAGAGTTTCAACGCCGACAAGCCCTACGATCAATTCATCAAAGAGCAACTGGCAGGGGATGAGTTGAAACCTTATGCCGATGAGCATGTTGTGGCGACTGGTTTTCTGGCGTCGGCCCGGATCAGCGGGAATCAGATGGACAAAGCAGCGCAACGGAATGATGTGCTGGTGGATATTGTCAACGTGACAAGCAGTGCGCTGCTGGGGCTCACACTGGAATGTGCGCAGTGTCATAACCATAAGTTTGATCCGCTGACACAGCGAGACTATTATCGGCTGCAGGGATTCTTTGTGAATGGCCAGTTGGGGAACCTGTCTTTGCAGGGAGATGAACTACCAAACCCGACAGATCTGAAGTCGTGGATGACAAAAGGAACGTTTGAATTTTATCAGCGTGAAGCAAAGAAACTGATTAATCGAAAACGATTTGCGCATACTAAGCAGCCCCACACGTGGGGATATTATTCTCCGTTGACGGGACATGACAAAATTAAGCGGTTGCCGGTGGTGAACCGCGATCCGCTTCCTTATTCCGCGGCACAACTGATACAGAGGAAGTCACAGATTCTGATTCGCGGTGATGTGCATAAACCGGGACTGGAAGTCGGGAAAGGCTGGCCGGTCGTTCTGGGCGCGACGACCGTTGATTCAGATCAACTTTCGCGAATGGTGCTGGCAGAGTGGATGAGCGATCGGAAGAATCCGCTGGTCTCACGCGTGTGGGTGAATCGGTTGTGGCAGTATCACTTCGGGCGGGGGCTGGTGTCGACGCCCAGCGACTTTGGAGTGCAGGGAGAGCCGCCTTCGCATCCCGAACTATTGGACTGGCTGGCGGTAGAACTGATGGAACAGGGCTGGAGTACGAAGCACATTCATCGACAAATCGTGCTGTCGTCGACTTATCGGCAGTCGCGGACGTTTGATGAAGCGAACTTTGAGAAAGATCCAGAGAACCGGTACCTATGGAGCTGGCCGCGCAGGCGGCTGGAAGCAGAAGCGATTCGAGATTCGATTCTGTGTGCGACCGGGGAGTTGAAACGGGATCTGGGCGGCCCGAGTGTACCTCAGGAGCGGGAAGAGGAAAATCTGAGGCGCACGATCTATCTGTTTCAGCGGCGAAGCGAGATGCCGTCGGTAATGGCGATGTTTGATGCGCCGGACAGTATTACCAGCTGTTCGCGTCGGCAGGTTTCGACGGTGGCGCTGCAGCCTTTATTCATGTTGAACAGTCAGTTCATGGATCGACGGGCGCAGGTACTGGCAAAAAATATTGTAGAAGAAACGGGCGACGATGACAGTCTCCAGGTAGAGGCGGCGTTTCTGAAAGTGCTGGGGCGCAAGCCAAGTCAAGAGGAGCAGGGGCGGTCCGTCTCGCTACTGCAGAGTGGTTCCGGCGTGGAGACAGAGCAGCGACTGTTGTTGTTGTGTCATGCGTTACTGAATCTGAATGAGTTTGTTTATATCCCTTAACTCAGAGGGTCTGAATGTTATTTGATGCAAACCAGAAAAACGGTACTGCGTGTTTCCAACGCAGTCGTCGGGCAATGCTGACAGAGAGTGTACTGGGCTTTGGCGCGGTGGGTTTGATGTCTTTGCTGGCGGAAGAGGGGCTGTTAAGTGCCGACGATGGTGCGCCAGCGCACGCTGGTCAAAGTCACTTTCCGGCGACGGCGAAGAATGTGATCTTCCTGTTCATGTCGGGGGGACCAAGCCAGGTGGATACATTCGATCCCAAGCCTCTACTGAAGAAGCTGGAAGGTCAGGCGGTACCTGAAGCCATTGCAGCCAGGGTTCCGAATATACCGCGGGCCGGCCTGGGTTCAAAACTGATGGCGTCTCCATTTACGTTTCAACAATACGGGGAGAGCGGGATTCCGGTGTCGAGTCTGTTTCCGGCGACGGCGGAGATGGTGGATGAACTATGTGTGCTGCGCTCAGTAAATCATCGGGTGCCCGTGCATGGTCCGGGTGAGTGTATTGCGCTGACTGGTTCCGCAGTCGGAGACCGACCCAGCCTGGGGGCGTGGATGACGTATGGACTGGGAAGTGAAAGCCGTGACCTGCCCGCTTTTATTTCCATGCTGTCTAACAGCACCGGCCCGGCTCCACAGACTCCCGGCTGGGGCGCCGGTTTTCTGCCCTCCCGATTTCAGGGGACGCTGGTGGATGGGAAACGGGGCATTCCCTATACGCGCATGCCGGCCGGCTATTCGAATGAGAATCGACGTGAACAACTGGATTTCATTCGCTGGATGAACCAGGAGCATCTGAATCAACTGGGTGAGGATTCGGAGTTGGAAGCGCGGATTGCTTCGTATGAACTGGGATTTCGTCTGCAGACCTCAGCTCCGGAAGTTTTCGACCTGGAAAGTGAAACAGCGGAGACTGCGAAATTATATGGTCTGGATGCCAAGCCGACTGCGGAGTTCGGTCGGCATTGTCTGATCGCACGACGACTGGTTGAGCGGGGCGTGCGTGTGGTTCAATTGCGAAACGGAGGCTGGGACGCGCATGGTTCGCTGAAGGGGAATCATATCAAACAGGCGCGGGCCACGGATGTGCCAATCGCGGGACTGCTCAAAGATCTGAAGCAGCGGGGACTGCTGGATGACACACTGGTGATCTGGGGAGGCGAATTTGGTCGCACGCCCACCACGGAAGGTGCCGCGAAAGGAGACCGACGGGGACGAGATCATTTACCGACCACATATAGTTTGTGGATGGCGGGTGGTGGCGTGAAGGGAGGCCAGATTATTGGACAGACGGATGAGCTGGGTTATACGCCGGTGGAACGTCCGGTTTCTCCAGCGGACCTGCACGCGACGCTGTTACACGCTTTGGGACTGGATCAGCACAAGCTGTTCTACAGGCATAACAACCGCAAAGAGATTGCGACGGTTCTGGGCGGGGAAGTGATCGGTGAGGTGTTCGGATAAACCGCGAATTGCATGAAATATTTCTACGACGAAAACACTAAATTGTCTGCAGGGAATGAAAGTGGGTGGTTTCGGATGTAATCCGATATTGCCGGAGGCAACAGGAAATTGTCAGGGTAGAGGTGCGGACTGGTAGTTCTCTTACCGACCTCAGTCCAGAATGGTTTTGAGGGCAAACGAGCTGTTTCTGGCTTGAACGCAACACTGTCCGTTTCCTGCTCGCTGCGCTCGGCCCGAATTGCATTCGGGCCCATCCGATGTTTTTTTACAGATCGAACTTGATGCCTTGTGCCAAGGGGAGTTCGGTCGAGTAGTTGATCGTATTGGTGGCGCGGCGCATGTAGGCTTTCCAGGCATCGGAGCCGGATTCACGACCGCCGCCGGTTTCTTTTTCGCCGCCGAACGCGCCGCCGATCTCGGCACCACTGGGGCCGACGTTGACATTGGCGATGCCGCAGTCGGAGCCGGCGGGGGAGAGGAACAGTTCAGCCTGGCGGATGTCATTTGTCATGATAGCCGAGGAGAGTCCCTGCGGGACGGTATTATGCATTTCGATGGCTTCCTCGAGATTGGTGTAGCGCATGACGTACAGGATCGGCGCGAAAGTTTCCTGCTGAACGATATCGGTCTGACCGGGCATCTCGACAATCGCGGGATGGACGTAAGAACCGCCTGCGGGGATGTCTGCTAGAATCGGATTGCCGAAGTGCACGGTACCCCCTTGTTCCTCGGCCGTGCGGAGCGCCTGTTGCATGGTTTCGAGTGCGCGTTGATCGACGAGTGGGCCAACCAGTGTTCCCTCATCAAGGGGATTGCCGATGGGTAATTTCTGGTAGGATTTTTTCAGGGCAGTGAGGAGTTTGTCTGCGATGCTTTCATGCACGATTAAGCGACGTAGGGTCGTACAGCGCTGTCCGCAGGTACCGACGGCGGAGAACAGGGCAGAACGAACCGTCATTTCCAGGTCTGCAGATTCGGTGACGATCATGGCGTTGTTGCCACCGAGTTCCAACAGGCTGCGTCCCAGGCGGCGGGCAACCGTTTCTGCAACGGCGCGACCCATGGGTACGGAGCCTGTCGCAGAAATAAGGGGCAGGTCAGGGTGTTCGGCGAGGGCCTTGCCGACCTCTGCGCCACCTATCAACAGACTGGAGATGCCATCAGGCGTTTCGGGAAAATCATGGGCAACCTGATTAACGATCTGCTGACAGGCGATTGCGCAGAGGGGCGTTTTCTCAGACGGTTTCCAGACGACGGTATCGCCGCAGACAAATGCGAGCATGGCGTTCCAGGACCAGACGGCGACGGGGAAATTGAATGCGCTGATTACTCCGACGGGGCCGAGGGGCTGCCATTGTTCCATCAGCCGGTGTCCGGGTCGTTCACTGGCGATGGTTTTGCCGTAGAGTTGACGCGAGAGACCAACGGCGAAGTCGCAGATGTCAATCATCTCCTGCACTTCGCCCAATGCTTCCTGGGTGATCTTGCCCGCTTCCCAACTGACGATGGCAGCGAGGTCGGCTTTGTGTTTGCGAAGTGCTTTACCCAGCAGGCGAACAAATTCACCCCGCCTCGGCGCGGGGACCTGTCGCCATTGGAGAAAGGCATTTTTACTGGTTGCGACGGCCAGGTTGACATCGCTGCGCGCGGCCTGCTGCAGGCTGACAAGTGTTGAACCATCGATAGGCGAGATACCTGTTAACAGTGCTCCACTTCCGGCGTGCCAGGTGTTGCCGACGGCGACCGCTTTCGGCTGATCAGAAATGCCGATACGTTTTAATACTTCGTGAATGGGATGCGTCATGATGTCCTTACCTGTCTGAATTCAATGCTTCGAGTCCAAAGGTTTCTGATTCATAGAACTGACCAAACCGGTTATTAATAAACTGATCAAAGGGGATTTCTTCCTGTTTCATCAATCCGGTCCCTTTCAATTGATGTTGCTGGACGAGATCGACGACTGCGCAGATGCCTGCACCTGTGGTGAGCTGGATCGCGCTCCAGATTTCGCCATTGATTTCTTTGGCGTACAGTTTTCGCAAATCGCTTTTTTCGACAAATTGTCCATTCCGGGTACCTCGCACGGTGCAGAAGACGACCACCACATCCTGGAAGGTGACCGGAATCGCATGTTCCATCACATCTTTAAGCAGGGCACGGCGTTCGGAAAGCCTCAGGTCCTGCAGGAGAAATTTCATCAGCATATGATGACCGGGATAACGGATCGTTTTGTAATTGAGCTCGCGTACCTGACCGTGCATGGTTTCACAAAGTGTCCCCAGTCCACCAGAAGTATTGAATGCTTCGTAGACATTGCCGTCGAGCGTGAATTGTTCGAGCCCTTCGAGCGGCAGATGGTTTTTGATGTGATGCGAATGAATCACTTCGCAGGGGTTACAGTATTCGTTGATCAGTCCATCGGTTGACCAGGTCAGATTGTAGGCGAGGGAGTTCGTCGGATGCTGGGGCAACGCGCCGACCCGCATGCGGACGGTGTCGATTTCTTCGAACCATTCCATGACATGTTTCGTGACGATGGTGACAAACCCGGGGGCCAGCCCGGACTGAGGCAGGAAGACCTGTCCCGGGGCAGCATCCGCGGCAATTTCCTTGACGGCAGCGGTGGTCTGGCGATCTTCGGTCAGGTCAAAATAATTGATGCCTGCTTCGAGCGCGGCGCGGGCGACTCCCGGATTCTCGCGAAAACTGAGGGCAGAAATCACGGCGGTACAACCCTGCATCAGCTGCAGGAGCTCTGTATGGGAATCAGCATTGAGCGTCCTCGTATCCACATCAGGCAGGCGTTTTTGAATGCGTTCTAACGCAGCAGGGAACTGATCTGCGATGCGCAACTGGTAATCACCGCTGGCATGTAGCAGAGCTGCAATCATGCGACCGATTTTACCTGCGCCGATTAATAGGATGGTCTGCGACATGTCGGTTCCTCCAGTCTGTACTTCAAGTTGTGGTATAATCTGTTGAGAGGATACACTGTAATTATATACGTGGAAAAGAACTTTTCTGATTGACTTTCTGTTTTACTTCCGTTTTTACGTAGTAAGAAATGATTGGCTACTTGACACTTCAGGTCAGACTGAAAAAATGAGTGTGGAAAAGGAAATAAACCATGTCCATTGAACGACTTACAGTATATGACTGGAAACGGTATCCGGAAACTTCTGAGTTTTTATTTACGCGGATTACTGATTTTTGCAAACGTTCCGCCCTGATTCAGGAATTCGCTGATCAGTTACAGTTTAAAACAGGTACCCGGTTATCGGACTGGGTGGATCATCTGGAATTGAACTGGTCTGAAGCATTGCAGCAGCAACTGGTTCAACTCGGGTATGTCGCTGTAGAAGGATCGAAGTCTCATTTATATCAGCATCCCGATGGAATGTTTCCCGCAATTCAGGCCAGCGATGCGGAAGTGGAACGAATATTCGTCCGTGTGGAGTCCGTCGCGGATTTTTTAACAATTCATCAATGTGAGTTGGAACGTCCGATTATCGGTGGTATTGAATCTGCTGTTCGACAGCGGATAGCGATCTCTGAAAATGGCCTCGAATTGCACGTGATTGAACGTCACGGTGCACCGATTTCCGCAGCAGATGCACTTGAAGTTGATGTGTCACTACTGTCGAAGCATGCGGAAGCGTTTCAATTACGAAAGCGTGATTTTGAAGATGATGTTGCCGGTTTTAGGAATTCCGAGTCTCTGATTAAAGCAGCCATTGCTGCCCTGGGTGTCGACCGGACCTGTGATCTGTTTTTTGCTGCAGAACGGGATTACTGGCAGCAGCGAAATACTGTGGCGCGGATTCAGAAAGCGCGTCAGGATACCATGGGCATGGGCTGGGCGAATCACGATCATCATACTTATCGTTCGAGCCGCAGTCATTTCTCTCGACTGATTTCCCTGCTGGAATTATTGGGCTTCGAATTACGGGAACGCTTTTATGCAGGCAGGGAAGCCGGTTGGGGCGCGCAAGTCCTGGAACAGCCAGCAGCGCGGGTCGTGATTTTTGCTGATGTGGATCTTTCTCCCGAAGAGGTCTCACAGGATTTCGCGCATGAACCACTGCCGGAGCGGAAGCAATTGGGCACAGTGGGGCTCTGGTGTCGACTGCATGGAGAAGCCTTTTTGCAAGCGGGTATGCATCACCTGGAATGCCAGTGCGACTTCGATGCCGCCCGGGAACAACTGGCTGAGGAAAATGCTGTCAAAACGATGAAACCATTCACGGACCTGCCACATCTGAAGCAGGCCTTTACAGCGGGTGAAGTCTGGCCCGTTGAGGAATCCCGTATTCAGTCACTGCTGGATGATGATTTAATCAATGCAGAGGCCGCAGACCGATTTCGTCTGCAGGGAGCCATTGGCTCGCATCTGGAAATCCTGCAACGTGAAGAAGGGTTCAAAGGTTTCAATCAGACCGGCATCAATGAGATTGTTCTGGAAACGAACCCGCTGAATCAGCAGAAAATATAGTGACTGTGAGTGGTATTATCTGGTTTGTTCCCGCAAACGTTCCATATGCGGCAGCGGGCCCTGTGGATCGGTTGACTCGGCCCAACCCAGTCCCGCTTTGTGTTCTTTCAGTTCCCAGCCATTTTGTGCGCAATAGTCTTTCAGCTCCTGCTCCGTCGGAAATCGCGCCAGCAGAACCGGCGCGCGGCGGTCTACGAGCAGTACGGTGGGCAGGGAAGCAAACTGCATGCGGTACAGAGTGGCTGGTTCGAATTTGTCTGTGATGAATGTCGCCTGGGGGACGCGAGGAAACTTCAGTTCTTTCAGCTGGGCTTCTTCAACCAGCGATTCATTCGGGAAATCCCAGGGAAAGGCATTGCTTTGGATCTGATAAAAGCAGAACAGCGGCCCGAGTAGCGCCAGGCTTAAGAGTAGTCCCAGATAGATTGATTGCGAGCGCGGGTGATCAGCTTGCTTAGCAGTTGGCGAAGTAGCATAGAGTGCAAATCCGAGCAGACAGAGTGCCGCCGGTGCAATGTGCAGCAGCAGGCGGTTCATGGAAGTGGAAACGTGCCAGTACGGATTGTAAGGGGTTAGCAGATAGACGGCGTAGTAACCGCCCAGCTGGAAACCAACTGCTATCATTAACCGCGGCAAGCGATGTTTGCGGCGGAAATAATTCAACAGAAACAACACTGCGATGGACCAGAGCAAGATCGCTTCGGTTTTCCAGTCGAACAAAACGTTCCACAACTGGCTCCAGATAATCTGATGCCATTCGGGTGATTCCACCTGATCGAGTCGTACCAGCAGGCTGTAAGGATTAAGGAAGACTTCGGGTTGCAGCACCTGACTGATTTCAAATGCCCGCTGCGGTTCGATTAAATCATTGGGAGGAGCCAGGCTGATTTTGAACCAGATCAGGAATACGAGAGGAATTACAGCGCCTTTAAGCAGGTCGGGCAGCATGGAAATTTTATTTTTCTCGGCTGCTTCCTGCTCTGGTGATTCCAGGAAGGAGTGGCTGAGTCTGACCAGGATGAGTGTGCTGAAGCAGGCGAGTATCCAGAGCTGACCTTCATTTTTAACCAGAGCCGACCAGGTTACCGCAAAACCAAACAGGGACCAGGCCAGTCGCTGTTGCGAAATCATGGCGTATTGATACCAGGCGAGCGATGCGAGAATTGCGTAGGCCAGCATGAAGTCGAGCGATTTGACGGCGTGCAGGTAGATCAGAAACGGCGTACTCAAAATAACGGCAATTGTGAAAGCAGCCCAGAAAGAAGTTTTTTGTTCCAGAGCATTCCACCAGCCGGCGAGAATGAGAACGAAGCTACTGAAGCAGGGAATGGTGAGTGCAGCGACCGCCAGAGAGGAACCGCTGCCATCCAGACTCCAGAGAGGAACCAGCGCCCAGGAGAACAGAGGCGGATAATCGGGGTGGAGCAAAGCGAGATCATTACTGAAGCCCTGCGCCCACATGTCGCCGCCATCGACAAGGAAGCGGGCTCGCATGATCCAGGTAAACATCGGGTCCCAGCTCCCCCAGGGAACCCTTAAGTGAACCATCACAGCAATGACACATTCAGCGAGCACTGATAACAGAAGGATCCAGACTACCGGAGCGGGAAGCGAGGCTGGTGTTTTTTCCAACTTTTGCGTGCGGAAGAGATAGACCAACATTACCGCAAACAGCAGGAGCAGGGGGATCAACGAGGGCAGCCCGATAAGAGTCTGCAGCAACCCACTGATTCCGAGCAGCGAAATCCAGGCAATGGGCAGGCTGCCCCAGGCAAGCAGGCGCGCAGTTGCTGGAACGCGACGGAAGACGATCAGCCCCGCAATGCTGTAGAACAGGAGTGTGACAATCAGAGAAATCATTCCAGCCAGTGTAACGCGGACTGGGTTCAATTTAAAATGAAACGGGTCTTCCGGTTTTTTACTGCCACGAAAAGCACGAAATGACACGAAAATATGGGGGAGAAGAAATGGAAAGCGATATCCGGTATTGCTACAGGCAACAGGAAACTGTCAGGGTAGAAGTACAAACTAAAGTTGGGCTTTCCGACTTCAGTCTGTGCCTTCATTGAGAATAAGCCTGGTCATCTCTTATTGGAATGGAATACTGTCAGTTTCCTGCGCGCTGCGCTCAGCCCGAATTATATTCGGGTACATCCTTACTTTTTCAAACTTCCGGCAGAACCCAGGGAGCCCGCCATTCTTCGCGGCCGCGGAGCTGGTTGGCTGCGTCGTCGTTTTCGAAGGTTTCGGTTTTCGGATCGAGAACCAGTGTCCGACCGACGCGGGCGGCGATGTTGCCGGCGTGACAGAGGACCGAGGCGGGGTGTCCCACCGTTTCCAGATCGCAGGCCGGTTTGTTGCGGGTTTTGATGCAGTTGAGGAAGTTGGCGACGTGCGGGGTAGCATCGCTGTCTCCTTTGACTTCCTTGATGAGCTTGCCGCGTTCGCCATAGACGCGCCAGCGACTGTTGCCGATGGTCATGTGGGCTTTGTCGCCGTAGATGACCGCGCCTTCGGATTCACCATGATAATGATACGGGGCCCAGATTCGCATTTCGTAGGTCAGGATCTTCGGCGTGTTGCTCTGGTATTCGTAAGTGACCTGCAGCGTATCGGGCCATTCCTGCATGTCGTCGAAATACCATTTGCCACCGGTCGCGGAGATTTTTGAGGGGAGTGAAATCGATTCGTCTCCCTGTGCTTCGCAGGCGGCGTTGAGCGCAGCGAAGGCCATGTCGAGCCGATGCACGCCGTCGTTGCCCAGGTCGCCGGTACCGTAATCGTGGAACCAGCGCCAGCGTCCGTGGAAACGGTTTTTATTGAAAGGACGTTTTTTCGCCGGGCCGAGCCACATGTCGTAATCGACGGTTTCGGGAGGCGTACCATCCGGCGGGTTGCCGATATTTCCCTGTTTCGTACTCTCCCAGGCTTTGGCGACCAGGCAGCGACCAAGGGCACCGCTGCGGATATATTCGAGCGCCGACTTGAGGCGTTCGGTGGAACGATGCTGCGAGCCCATCTGCACGACGCGATTATGTTTCTTCATCGCGGCGACCATTCGCTGCCCTTCGACGATGTTGTGGCCGTCCGGTTTTTCAACATAGACATCTTTGCCGGCCTGGCAGGCAAGGATCGTAGGGATGGCGTGCCAGTGATCGGGAGTTCCCACCACGATGGCGTCGAGACTGTTGTCATCGAGCAGATGGCGGAAATCCTGCGTGACGGAAGGCTGTTTGCCCTGCAGTTTCGTCACGGTGTCTACGGTGTTGCCGAGCCGGGCGGAATCGATCTCGGCGATCGTGACGATTTCAGCGTGGGGATTTTCAGCGAAGTGGCGATTGAGAGCCGAGGCGCGACCGGCAGCGCCGATGACGCCGACGCGGATGCGTTCACTGGCGGCGGCTTTGGCGACCTGTTCGAGAGAGAGCGAGGCCAGCCCGGCGGCTGAACCCTGTAGAAACGTCCTGCGATCCATGGTGTGTCTTCCTCCATCAGGGGGGCGTGGTGGTGGGATAGATCAATGAACGTTTATTATAGGGGACGCGGTGCGCGGGGCAAAAGAAAACTGTGGGGACCGCGAAATTTTTCAACAACGGTTTTTTTGCTACCACGAAAAACACGAAAGGACACGAAAGGACACGAAAATTGAAGGGGATGAGATTTCGGGGCTACCAAATTGAACAGACCGATTTTGACAATACAGCTTTTCATTCTACTGTCATTTCTTCTGGTGGCACATCGTTTATATCTCCCCAAATATCAAACATTGGTGGTTCCCTGTTTAGATAACTCAGAAACATTTCCGTAATGCTCATATTTTCTAAGATATTTAATTCCCCATAGGGGCCAATAATAATCGGCCAATCTTCTGGAGAGCTCATGTCTGTTTTCCAAAAATAGAAGTTACTACCTTCATCAATCATGAATGGCAAATAGCAACCCGCTTCAGGGAACGGGACAAAATCTTGAGGTATATAATCCCCTTTCTGCTGGCTGGTAAGAATATTGTCCTTCAAATAATCGAGATAGTAAGCAGCAGTTTTACAGAAATCGCCTAATTGGACTTCATCATTTGATGTAAGATAAAACGGGGAGAAATAATCAAACCACTTGCTCGCACCATAGACGCTGATAAATTCTTTAAAGCTGGTCGGATATTTCAATCCTAATACTTCTTCAACTGCGTGCCAGTTGATTTGATGATCATGCAGATGTTGTGGTGGAGGCATGAATTCAATCAGTGTTTCAAGTTGCTTATTCATTTCAAACCTACTTGTGTTATTAATCAAAGCGATGTAGTAGTGATCTACGTTATTTACAGGAGCAGAAAACGATATTATTTCTTAATCAGTTGTTCCTGATCAAATAATTTATTGTTTATTAAATGTTCTCTAGAGTATGGGCCAAATTTAGGCATCTCTTACACAATCGATACACCGACAGATTCCTGCTCGCTGCTACTATCCCGGATTCGATTAGGTTCACCCCTCGTCAGGGAGATTTTTTGTCTGTAATTGGATTGGAAATATAAATTCTTATCTGTTTAAGATCAGGACTGGTTTGAATAATTATTCAAATTTATTGATATTGTTGTTTACAATGTTAAAGTATGGTTGAATAATATTAAACATGAGCGATATCAAGCTATCTGAATCTGTAAAGGAAATGGCCGTCCCGTCGCGGCTGGTTTCTGGTCAAACTCATCGACCGGAGCATCCCCTGCTGACTCTGGATCAGGAGAATCTGGAGTTCATATTGCAGCTGGTGCTGGCCTCCGGTTCGTTGAAACAAGTGGCCCGTTATTACGGTATCAGCTATCCGACCGTGCGGGCACGGCTGGATAAACTGATCGTGCGGCTGGAAATGCTGGTCGAAAACCGTGAGCGCGATGAGATGGCGAATCTGCTGGCCAATCTGGTAGAAACCGGCCAGCTCACCGGAGCAGCGGCGCAGAGTATTCTCGAATTACATCGATCGACTCACTAGAGCGATTCACATTGAACCATAGCGTCTGACAATCTTAGAGACTCGGTCCCTATAGACCTGGAGACGCTTTACTAATTCTGGACACAGTCTAGAGGCAAGAGGAATAGCATTATGGATGCACCCTGGTTTGATCCTGTTACATTTGGCGCCTGGTTCGGGGCGATTGTCGGCGGTGGCGCGGGAGCATTGTGCGGCATATGGGGGGCTTTGTGCGGAATTCTGTCTCCGCGCGGAAAGGGCCGCAAAGTCATCCTCGGCGGGATGTTCATGTTCGTAATCATCGGACTGATCCTGAGTGGTGTCGGCCTGTTCGCGCTTATCAGCGGACAACCTTATGGAATCTGGTATCCAATTCTGATGGTGGGATTGATGTTTTCCATCATCCCCGGTGCTTTGATTCCGGTGATTCGCAAAAATTATCAACAGGCAGAAAACCGACGCATCGCTGCCGAATCGATCCGTGTCGGCTGAATGACAGGAAATGAACTATGGTGATGCAGTCACACAAACGTCAGGCTTTGATCTGGACCTTGAGTCTGGCTGGAATTGCTGTTTCCAGTTTTGTGGTGCTCTTCGCCTGTCAGCCATTCGCGTTCTCAAAGCCACGTCAACCTTTGTCCGTGCGACTGGACAAGTCAGGCCCCTATGTGATTCTGGTGACTGCAGCCGCTGATCGCGATTACCAACAGGCGATTCAGAAAGCAGAGGCTCTGCATCCGCATGCCACCCGGTTGAAGTTTTCCCTTGAAGATCTGGAATCGCTGCTGGAGTCACTCCGCACCATCCAGCCACGGTATGCGCTGATATTTATCAAGCCGGACGAACTTGATGTGAACTTTGCCTGGAAATGGCTGGCATTGACCACCCGGATTGATGATGACCCACTCGTTGATGTGAGCAGTGGATTTATTACCGGTGCGAATCCAGACGCAGTCACATCATTCGTGGAGCGGACTGCCAAAGCCGTGAAGGGTGAATCCACTTTACCGGGTAAGCTCATCGATAATTTCGGACCCAACCCTCAGGCTCCTCAGAACCAGTTCCTGCAGCAGGCGGGATGTTTTATGATTCCCGTGTATCAGGAGCGGACAGCACTGGCGAGTATTTCGCACGGTGCAGACGGATTTACCGACAGCCGACTGGATGCGCTGCAGGGAGCCGGGTTGATTCATCTGGGCGGGCATGGCGATCCGGACGGGGTGATCGACGGACTGCAAGGTCAGCAGGCGAAACAACTGAAACTCTCTCCCAGTGTGATCTTTAATGGTGCCTGTTATACGGGGGTCACCAGTCGCTGGTATAAACAATGGACCCCAAAAGGGAAGGTCGAGAGTCAGACGGTCTCCGCGGAAAAAAGCTTTTGTCTGAACCTGCTCGATAACAGTACCATCGCCTACCTGGCTGCCCTGCATCCTGATCACGGGATTCCGGTCTACCAGGAAATGGAATACCTGGCCTATACCGGACGATCGCTGGGTGATGTCATGCGTCACACTCATAACGGCGTGATCCTGGGGAATGGAGGGATGCTGCCTGAACTCGAGCCGTTTGTGGATCAGATGCCCTCTCCGAAATGGACTCCCAGCGACGTGATGCTCAAGGGGACCGCGTCGCGGATCCTGTTTGGAGACCCCGCGCTGATAGTTTCAGAGGCGTTCACCAGGCCACCTTTTGAGATTACGACGACGCGTAGCGGTGCCGACCAGTTGCAGATCAGTGCGGTATTGTCGAACATGCAATTGAAGAGCGAATATACGGATACGTATCATGCGGATCTGGCCTCAAACAAACAGCTGTTTAACGATCGCGCATTGATTGTTGTCGACCTGCCGGAGGACTGGCAGGATATCAGCTCTGTCGAGGTCACCGAGGTCCGGGCAGCCGGGGAGGACATTCCCAACCGTCTGCTGAGCTATGTTGTCGAAAGGGAAGGACAGCGGCAGCGATTGCATATTCAGGTCGATCTGCCTACGACCGGCTACATGCAGTCACCATTTCGGCAAAAAGGTGCAACGGTTGTGCTGACGGTTGGTCGATGATGTACTTCCCAACAACGGAGTGTATCGTGAAAGGCATGAACGACTGAATTTCGTTATAATATCGAAGCTAGGAATTCTTTTTGATTTGATTCAAGCTCACGAGTTCAAATGACAATTCCGCGAATCTATGCTGACTTTAATAAACTGGACCAGGATCGAAATGCGATCCTGGTTTGTATGGGGACATGGCGGGATCTGGAAGAACAGGGAGTGCAGTTTTCGCGCGGGATGAAAGTCATATTAAGCCAGCCAGATGACATCGATGAAACTGGCCAACCGGATTTTCTGGAAACGCCTGCGGTGATCGACTATGACCAGGAGCATCAGTACTGGATCGGACGTTTTAACTGGGATGAACTTGAATATCGATCCGTGAAAGAAAAGAGAGGGTCGGATGCTACCTGAGCGAACATTGAAAACGTTCGGGAGTTCAGTTGGCGATGAAGTGAAAAAAACTGAAAGAGCTGACTGATTGCGTGGCGAAAATTTGCGACCACGAAAAAGCACAGAAATTACTGTGTGGTTATTCCAAGAGAAGCAGTGGTTGGTACCGGATGTAATCCGGTATTGCCGCAGGCAACAGGAAATTGTCAGAGTAAAAGTATAAACTGGTAATACTCTTTACGAACTCTGTTCTCGACAGGCTTAAGAGCAACCCCAGATTTCTCTTGCCTGCACACAACACTGTCAGTTTCCTGCTCGCTGCGCTCGGCCCGAATTACATTTGAGCCCACCCGCTGGGAGCGCGAAATGGATTCGAATTTTACTGCCACGAAAAGCACGAAAAGACACGAAAATCTACTGGCTCAGGTTTCATGGAATGACTAAACAGAAATACTATACGCTTGTAGTTTTCTAAGGCTGCTGATAGGATGATTTAGTTCATGTCAGTGCTCGTCATGTTTCAGGTAGCTTCTTCGAATTTATTACCTGGGCACACCTCTGAAGTGATGCCTGTTCATTCCACTTTGACTGACTATGTCTCTTTGCGAAGAGGCGGTATTCTTTTTCGTCTCACTGGAGTCTGATTATGTTTCGGCAAGTGTTAGTTCTGTTGTTGATGTGTTTCGTGTGTGTGGGTTGCAGTGGTGAGTCGAAGACGGAGGCACCCGAGAGTGCGGAGCCCGAGACTGTCAAACCTGAGACTGCTGAGCCTGAGACTGCTGAGCCTGAGACTGCTGAGCCTGAGACTGCTAAGCCTGAGACAGCTAAGCCTGAGACAGCTAAGCCTGAGACAGCTAAGCCTGAGACTGCTAAGAAAGAGCAGGGGGCTAAACCTTCCGCAGCTACTGAGCCTAAGCCGGTCGATTATGAAGCGGATCCGATTGTCATGACTGCCAGGCAGTGGAAGGATCACAAGAAAGAGCTGAACTATAAGACGGAGCATTTAAAAGGACGTACGATTCGGATCATGGGCGAAGTGAGCGATATGGGAATCAACCTGGGCTACTACGATGAAAAGAAGCCCGCGACCGCTTTGGATCTGTACCTTCCCAAGGATGAGAATACAGTCAATGATGTGTCATGTGAATTTTTCGGCCCGCCAGTCTGGCGGTCGGTAGGGCCCGGCCAGACGGTCACTATAGAATTTAAACACTCGGGGGAATTTTCAGCACGACCGGTCGACTGCAAAGTTGTGTCGGTCGAAGGGAAGCCCTTCCCCGTGGTTCAAGCCAGTGAACTTGCAGCTGAGTTTGCGAAAGATTCAGAGTCTGTGGACAAGAAGTATATTCACAAGCCGGAAAATTCCGATTCCGACTTTGATGTGGAGCGCAAGTCGCTGGGGATTGCCGGTAAAGTCAAGGAAGTCGATAAATCCGATTCCGGTTCTGTGAGCATTAAGTTTGAAACGGATCAGGATGTTCGCGTGAAGGCAGAGATGTATTATTACATTGGCGACAAGGTGGAACTGCCGGCAGTGGGGGACGAATACCGTGTCTGGGGCACGTATAGGTCAAGCGGCAATCAGGGATTTCGCGGCAAGTCCGTGGGGGTATCGAATGCGGTTCCCTTTCCTGTGAAATGATGCTGTTTGTATGTGGGACCGCGAAAAATTTCAACCACGGATTTTTTTGCTACCACGAAAGACACAAAAAGACACGAAAAAATGCTGACGCAGGTTGGCCACATTGTAGAAGCGGATGTGGATGGTACCGGATGTAATCCGGTATTGCCGCAGGCAACAGGAGGTCGTAGGGCAGACAATGTGAATAGTATGCGTTCCTCAAGATAAATTATTTCAGTTGGTCGCTCTGTGATGAATTGATCTCGTGGGCTGAAACCTCCTGCTCGCTGCGCTCGGCCCGAATTGCATTCGTGCCCACCCGAAGTTTTTTCGTGTCCTTTCGTGTTTTTCGTGGTAGCAAAAACGAATGTCAATCGTCCTGCAGGCTCCATCAGAACGACCTGTTTTTAAGCCGCTGATTCGTGAAATCTGGCTTCGAGGCTGAATTCGGAATTATTTTATTTCGTTAATAAAAGTGCTTTGCCTGCGTTTCGTGCTGATCTGGTAAGTTCTGCGTGAGAACTGGCTAAAACTGCGTGGAAAATGCGTTTATTTAGTTCATGGATCGGCGTTGATGCGTTATACTGGACGATGATTAAAATTCAGGCCTGATCAGAGTTTACTGATTCCCTCCTGCCTGTCTTTCAATCCCCGAGAGTGAGCTTCCCTAAGCAAATTGAGTGCGTTCATCTGAAAGCTTCGAGAAGGAGAACTGCTTTGCGTCCTTTCCTTTATCTGTCCTGCCTGAGTCTTGCCGTTGTCTGTATCATCAATCAGCGGGCCTACGCAGAAAATCCACAAACAGCGATTCAGCAGAAGCAGGCCGGGATTGAATTCTTCGAGAATAAAATCCGTCCCGTGCTGGTGGAATATTGTTACGATTGCCATGCCGGGGAACCCGATCCGGAGAACGCTTCGTTCGTACTGGATACGCGGGCCGGAATTCGCATGGGTGGCGATTCGGGGAAAGCAGTGGTGCCGGGCAATCTGAAGTCGAGTCTACTGTTGCAGGCGATCGAACATGATCCCGATTTTTACGCGATGCCACCGGATGAGAAACTGCCGGCGAACATCATCGCTGACTTCCGCAAGTGGATTCAGATGGGTGCACCGGATCCGCGCGAGGGAGAGGTGAAGACCAGTCCGCAGCAGAATTCGAAGCTGTCTATTGACTTTGAGAAAGAACGCGAGTTCTGGTCGTTTCGTCCACTGACCAAGCCGGAAGTTCCGGAAGTGAAACAGAGTCGTTGGCCGACGAATGACATTGATCAGTTCATTTTGTCCAGGCTGGAAGCGAAGCAGATGACGCCCGTCAAGAGTGCGGATCGCCAGACGCTGGTGCGACGCGTTTATTTTGATCTGACCGGTTTACCTCCGACGCCGAAACAGATTGAGCAGTTTGTGAATGATCCTTCTCCCCAGGCGTACGAACATCTGATTGATCGCCTGTTGGAATCGCCTCAATATGGTGAGACGTGGGGCCGTCACTGGCTGGACCTGGCGCGGTATGCGGATTCGAATGGGCTGGATATCAACCTGACGTTTTATAATGCGTGGCGGTACCGCGATTATGTCATCCAGGCCTTCAATCAAGATAAGCCTTATAATGAGTTTATCCGCGAACAGATCGCCGGCGACCTGCTGCCATTTGAAAATGATGCAGAGCGGACAGAGAAGATCGTCGCGACCGGTTTCCTGGTGATGGGTGCCAAGATGCTGAGTGAGCGGGATAAAGAAAAGCTCCGCATGGATGTGGTCGATGAACAGATAGATGTCACCGGTCGCGCCTTGATGGGAATGACACTGGGCTGTGCCCGCTGTCACGATCACAAGTTCGATCCAATTCCGATGACCGATTATTACGCACTCGCCGGAATCTTTCGCAGTACGGAAACCGTGCATGGTAACCGCCTGGGTAACCAGTTTGTTTCAGGTTGGATGACGCGTCCACTACCGATCAAGCCGGAGCATGCAGCGGCGATTAAGAAATATGAAACTGATCTGAAAACGCTGGAAGAAAAACTGAAGTCTCAGTCTGATGCGTTAAAGAAACTGCAGGGAGACACCAGTCAGCAGCAGCGTTTGAAAAAACTGGCGGGAATTGTCGTCGACGATGCCGAGGCGAAGAAAACGGGTGCCTGGCAGGAATCGGTTTATTCCAAAAATTACCTGGGTGTCGGCTACGTGCATGATATGAACGAGGAGCAGGGAAAGAAGGCAATTCGCTTCACCCCGGATCTGCCGGCCGCTGGTAAGTACGAAGTCCGGTTTGCGTTTCCGGGCAGTAACGGTCGCGCTCAGAAAGTGCCTGTGACGATTCAAACCGAACAGGGGTTGAAGACGGTCAATGTGGATCAAACGAAGCAGGGGCCAATTGACGGTATCTTCACTTCACTGGGCAGTTTTGAATTCGCAGCAGGAACAGCCGGCTATGTGGAAATCTCCAACAAGGGGACTTCCGGCTATGTGGTTGTCGATGCGGTTCAGTTTTTGCCCCAGTTCGAACTGCCCAAACCGGATGTGAAGCTGGCAAAAAAAACAGAAGCAAAACCCGATGCTGCTGCGAAACAGAAACAGATTAAGGAACTGCAGGCGAGTGTCAAAACGCTTAAGTCGGATCTGGCGAAATTAAAAGAGAATGCACCGCCGCCGGCACCGATGGCGCTGGCCGTGGGTGAGCAGCCTGACCCGGCAGACTACCGGATTGCCCGGCGGGGAAATATTCATCAACTGGGTGATAAAGTCGATCGCGGATTTCTGACGATTGCTTCGCTGCAGGATCCGCCGACCGTGAGTCCGCAGCAGAGTGGACGTCTGGAACTGGCCAACTGGTTGAGTCAGTCGCAGAATCCGCTGACCAGTCGTGTGATGGTGAATCGCATCTGGAAGCACCTGTTCGGAAACGGTCTGGTCCGCAGTGTCGATAACTTCGGTCACCTGGGGGAACAGCCCACGCATCCGGAACTGCTGGACTATCTGGCACAGCGGTTTGTCGCGGAAGGCTGGTCGATGAAGACGTTGATTCGCGAGATCATGGTGAGCAATACGTATCGTCTGAGTTCCGACTTCAGTGATGAACGATATCAGAAAGATCCGGGAAACCACCTGGTGTGGCGGATGAATCGCCGTCGGCTCTCCGCGGAAAAAATTCGCGATGCGGTCCTGTCGATTTCAGGAAAACTCGATCTGCAGCAAGGGGGCTCTTCGGTTGCACACTATCCCGAGCAGGCGATCAGCCCGAATCGAAATAAGAAGGTGGAGCAGAACCCGTCTGAGTTTCGGCGCAGCATTTATCTGCCGATCGTGCGCGGCAATGTACCAGCGGCGTTGACTGTGTTTGATTTTCCTGCTCCGGAAATGCTGGTCGGGAATCGTCCGGTAACGACCGTGCCTGCGCAGGCGCTGTTTATGATGAACAGTCCGTTCGTCGTTTCTCAGGCGGAGCAGACAGCATCAAAACTGCTGTCAGACTCAGATCAGAGTGATCGCCAGCGTGTGTCCCGGTTGTACCTGGCTTGTCTGGGGCGTAAAGCAACGGCAGCCGAGCAGACCGAAGCCGTCCAGTACATCGATTCTCTCAAGCAGCAGAATGCGAAAAATTCCGACACGAAAGCGGCGGCTCAGCAGGCGTGGGCCTCGTACTGTCAGATCCTGTTTGCTTCGACCGAATTTCGCTTTTTGAATTAACCTCACAGCGTGAATCACAGGATTTACTCGCCTTTGAATAAAGAATGATCTGTTATGGAAGCTCTCAATTTATCACGACGACAGATGTTAAAATCCTCAGCGTGTGGCTTTGGCTACATGGCGCTGGCAGGTTTGAGCGGGGAAGCAGCGTTGAAGTCTCAGTCACCGTTGATGACAAAGACGCCTCACTTTGAACCGCGGGCTAAACGAGTGATCTTTCTGTTTATGCATGGCGGTCCCAGCCAGGTAGACACGTTCGATTACAAGCCCCGTCTGAATAAAGAGGATGGTCAGCGACTGCCATTTAAGGCCGCTAAAAACATTGAAAAGTCTTCGCAGGAAAATCTGCGATTGATGAAATCGCCGTGGAAGTTCAAGCAGCGGGGTGAGAGCGGTCTGTGGATTTCTGAACTGTTTGACAATGTCGCTGAGCACGCTGATGATCTGTGCGTGATCAATTCGATGCATACCAACGGTCAGTCGCATGGACAGGCAGTGATGAAACTGCATACCGGTTCGGACAGTCTGGTCAGGCCTTCGGTCGGTTCGTGGATGGTGTATGGGCTGGGGACGGAGAACAATAATCTGCCGGGCTTCATTTCGATCTGCCCTTCGCGGGGACATGGTGGTGTGCGGAATTATGGTAGTGCGTTCTTGCCAGCCGCCTACCAGGGAACCGCGATTGGTGATGCCGACACCGCTGCTAAAGAAGCACAAATCCGTTTTCTGGACAACAATGGTGCCTCGGTCAGTCAGCAGCGCAAACAACTGGGACTGTTGCAGGCGATGAATGAACGACATCTGGCACAAGTCCAGGTCGATAACGAAATCGAAGGCGTGATTAATTCGTATGAGCTGGCGTTCCGCATGCAGTCGGAAGTTCCCACCCTGATGGATCTGAATTCAGAAACCAAAGAGACACAAGCGCTGTACGGCATCGATGACAAGACCACTGAGAACTTCGGTCGCCAGTGTCTGATGGCCCGCCGCTTTGCAGAAGCCGGGGTGCGGTATATTGAAGTCGCATTGGGGAATAACCGTTGGGATCAGCATAGCGGTTTGAAAAACGGTCATGAACGGAATTCCAAAATGGTCGATAAGCCCATTGCGGGGTTGCTGGCTGATCTGAAGCAGCGGGGACTGCTGGAAGATACCCTGGTGGTGTGGGGAGGCGAATTCGGCCGGACCCCGATCGCACAGGGGAAAAATGGTCGCGACCATAATCCGCAGGGCTATTCGATGTGGCTCGCCGGTGCAGGGGTGAAACGGGGGCACGTGCATGGGGCCACTGATGAATACGGTTACTATGCGACCCGCGATAAAGTGCATATCCACGATCTGCACGCCACGCTGCTGCATCTGATGGGCATGGATCATAAGCGGCTGACTTATCGATATGCGGGCCGCGATTTCCGTCTGACCGACGTGTACGGGGACGTGGTCACCGAAATTCTGAACGGGTAGTTTACGGTCGTTTGTCTGTGAACTTCACAGAAGAGAACCTGCGAGGTCTTCTGCCTGTCAGACCCTTAAGCAGGTACGTCCTTTTTCTATGCAAACCCCTGATTTTGCTAAACTTAGAGCTGTTCAGGGCTTCTGATCAATGAAGATCAGGCGCGGTTAAGGGGTAGTTGCAGAATGGTGCAGGAATAGTTACAATCCCGACCTCAGGCGGACTTTGCGCGCAACTCGTTGTCTATCCTTGAGATATGAGCGAGTCGATCTCGTGTAGAGTACTCAATCCACAAACAGAATATTCGAACATCTGAAGAATTAAAATGTCTGACAATAATGACGCGCTGGTAGAAGCCGCCATGGAGAGCATCGCGGCGGCTCAAACTCTTGCGGAACTGGATGAAGTGCGGGTCCAGTACCTGGGAAAAAAGGGGAAGCTGAAATCGCTGCAGCAGCAGTTGAAGTCATTGTCGCCAGAAGAAAAACGCGAGTTTGGTAAAACGCTGAACGCCGTCAAGCAGAGCATTCAGACGGCGCTGACTGATAAAAAAGAGGCATTGGAATCCAGCGAAAAAACCGGCCCCCAAATCGATGCCATCGATGTGACTTTGCCGGGGGTACGGTCGCTGCCTGGCCATCGTCATCCCCTGATGGCGACGATGGAAGAAGTGAAATCGATTCTGATCGGCCTGGGCTTTCGCTACGATGATTATCCTGAAGTCGAAACTGAATTCTTCAACTTTGACGCGTTGAATACCCCCGACTGGCATCCCGCGCGAGATATGCACGATTCGTTCTACACCACCGTCGGGAATGTATTACGCACCCACACCTCAGCTTTTCAGACCCGGGCAATGAAAGAGTTCGGGCCACCGCCGTTGCGGGCGATGACTTCGGGACGCTGTTACCGTCGTGACGAAATTGATGCATCCCATTTTCCCATTTTCCATCAGCTGGACGTGATTGCCATTGATCAGGATATCAGCTTTGCTGATCTGAAGTGGGTTCTGTATCAGTTGGCGAGTGCTTTATTTGGTGAAGACGTGCAGCTGCGTTTTCGGCCAAGTTATTTCCCGTTCACCACGCCGAGTGCGGAAGTGGATGTGATGTTTAACGGCAAATGGCTGGAGATCCTGGGCGCCGGCATGATTCGACCTGAGGTACTGCAGGCGGGCGGTGTGGATTCGGAGCAGTGGCAAGGTTTTGCCTTTGGTCTGGGACTGGACCGGATGGCGATGATTCGACACGGGATCAGTGATATCCGGCTGATGTACGAAAATGAAGAAGCGTTTTTGCGTCAGTTTTAATCCACTGTTCCTGGTAAAACCTGGCACGAATTTTCTGGCATAAGAAGAGAGAACGATGCGAATTAATACTGGTTGGTTGCGCGATTACCTGGCGTCAGACTGTCAAGAACAGGAACTGCTCGACGCTTTCATGACCGTCGGCCTGGAAGTCGAAGAAGAATTTCATCTTGCAGAAGCCCTGGAGCCGATCCGCATCGGGTTTATTCGCGAGAAGAAGCCATTGGGTGATAATGGCGCTTTGTATGAATGCCAGGTGGAAATCGAAAAAGGTAAACTGATTACCATCGTCTGTGCCTCTTCGCATCCTGTCGAAATTGGCTGGGGTGTGCCTGTCGCGGTTTCCGGTACGAAGCTGCCGAGTGGCGCGTTGATTGGTGAAGGCAAGTTCAAAGGCGTTACCTCGCAGGGCATGCTCTGCCTGGACGGCGAACTGGGACTGATTGCCCGGTCGACCGGTTTACAGGTTTTCAAAGATGAAGCCCTGCTGGGCGCGAGTCTGCCTGCGGTCTCACCGATTGAGGAATCACTGGTTGAAGTTTCGGTACTGCCGAACCGGCCTGACTGTCTGGGGATGATTGGTGTTGCCAGGGAAGTGGCCGCCGTGCTGGATATGCAGTTGAAATATCCCAGTGCCCGCGAGTTGAATTCGCAGGCCGGCAAGGGGGATGCGGTCACTGTCGAGATCGTGGATGACTCACTCTGTTCGCGGTATGCCTGCCAGGTCTTTGATGGCGTGCAGGTGCGCACTTCACCCCACTGGCTACAGAGTCGTTTGCAAACCGCGGGATTGCGACCGATTAACAATGTCGTGGATATCACCAACTTTGTGATGTTGGAGTGGGGACAGCCGCTACACGCGTTCGACTTCGATTCACTCCAAGGAAATAAGATTGAAGTCCGTCGCATTCGGAATGAAGAAAAACTCAAACTGCTGGATGAAGCGGAAGTGGACGCCACTCACGAACCATTGGTGATTGCTGATGGGGAACAGCCGATTGCGCTGGCAGGGATCATGGGGGGCTGGGATTCCCAGACCACAACTGATTCCAGGCGGATTCTGCTGGAAGCGGCCTGTTTCGATCCGGTTTGTATCCGGACCTCTGCCCGCAAACTGCGGATTGGCACGGATTCTTCGTATCGCTTCGAACGGGGTACTGACCCGAACGACATGCTGTGTGGTGCATTCAACCGCGCCGCCGAACTGCTACAAGATGCGGAGCTTTCAGCCGCCAGTCCCGCTTCAGCCGTCACAGATCGTTATCCGCGCGTCAAACAGTCGACTCAGTTCACGTTAAGTGCCGCGCGTATTTCCAAGATTCTGGGGACGGAGATCAGTGGCGAACAGATCAAGGACTGTCTGACCAAGCTGGAAATGACGGCCGACGATGATCTCACCATTTCGGTTCCCACCTGGCGCGTCGATGTCAATAATGAAGTCGTGCTGGCGGAAGATGTGGCCCGGCTGCTGCGGTATGACAGTATCGATATGAAACCGATGATGGCGACCACGACCAAGGGGCGCGTTTCGGAAACCGATGGACTGCGAAGCAATGTTGCCGGTTTTCTGACGAGTAACGGTTTCCTGGAATGCCGGACGCCTCCTTTAACGACCGAACAGATCGCTCTCTCTTTCAGCCAGTGGCCCGGGGACGCAATTCAGGTACAGAACCCCATTTCCAAAGAGATGACGACGCTCCGTCAGAGTCTGGTGGGCAGCCTGATTGAAGTGGTAGAACGCAATGCCCGCCGTGGTGCCAGCAGCTTTCGGTTCTTCGAAGTCGATCGGACATTCCGGCAGAACAATGAGATTGATGAGCGGTGGATGCTGGGAGGCGTGCTGGGGGGACCTGTCAACGATTCCGCGTGGATTGCTTCTGAGAAAGACATTGATTTCCTGCGTGCCAAGGGACTGGTTGAGAATCTGCTCTCGCATCTGAGTGTCGATGATTGCACGTTTGCCAGTGATACACCGGCAAAGGGATACCGTGGAGAAGAGTTCGCCGTGATCAGCCAGGGTGAACACCGCATTGGGGCGCTGGGGCGCATCGATTTGGATGCGCTGGGCATCAAAGACCGGGCCCGTGTGCCTCTCTATGGATTCGAACTGGATCTGTCGACTCTGATTACCGTGAAGTCGCCGCCGGGCATGTTCAAAGGCCTGGCGCGAACTCAGGTGATCGCCCGCGATATTTCGATTGTCGTACCCAGCGATCTGCACTATGCAGAAATTGAAGCCTCTCTGGAAAAGGCATTCACTGCCGCTGTAGAAAACCTGGAAACAGAACCACGAAAAGACGCAGGAGCCGATTTTGTGCTGCAGCCTGAACTGGAAAGTGTGGTCTGTGTAGATACCTTCTCAGGCGAAAGCGTGGGTGAAGGAGCGATGAGCCTGACGATTCGCATGCTGTTCCGCGATGCACTGCATACTCTGACGTCCGGGGAAGCCCAGCAGTTGATGGATTATGTGGTGAAGCAGTTGCAGGCCGAGTACGGAGTCGTGCAGCGATAAGTGGCGGCTGAGCATCTTACAAGCATTAAATGACACGCCTTGATTTCGGGGCGTGTTTTTTTACGCCAACTCTGAAGAGCTGGCTGATTTAAGAGAGAATGTGTCTGAGGAATTCATTTGATAAAAGTCGGGATCTGCTGGCGTATTGCAGTTGATTTTGCCTGCCGGATATGATTATATATAATATATGATCTTTGGCGTCACTGGCTGCCCAGTGCCGTTTCGTACTTATCCTGCCTGAAGAAAAACGGTTGTAAGTAGAGAGTTACTTCACACACACGTACCCTCCCGGAAGCAGATGAATGAAGCGACAACTCCTGGTATTTTGGGGATTGAGTTTAATAATCAGCCTGACCACGCTGCGTCCACTGTTCGCATCGGAAGCGGACTTGAAGAAAGCAGAATTCTTCGAAACGCGGATTCGCCCCTTGCTGATCAACCAGTGTTATGACTGCCACAGCGAGGATTCGATTGAGAGTGGTTTGCGGGTAGATACTTTCGCGGGACTTGTGATAGGCGGAGAGCGAGGCCCGGCAATTGTCGCAGGAAAACCTGCTGAGAGCCTGATGATCAGTGCGGTCAAACATAGTGGCCAATTACATATGCCGCCGAAGGATAAGCTGTCTCAGAAAGAGATCAGTGATCTGACAGAGTGGGTTCGCAGCGGTGCCTACTGGCCTGATGCGAAACCAGTCATGGAACTGAAAGAGGAGACATCCGAGGGCCCGCTGTTTACGCAGGCACAACAGGAATTCTGGGCCTTTCAACCTCCTCGCCCGCCAAAGTTTCCTGAAGTTCAGCATAACGACTGGGTGAAGAGTCCACTCGATCGATTTGTACTTGCCAAGCTGGAAGCGCAGGGAGGAACTCCCGCTGCTGCGGCTGACAGAGAGACATTGATCCGCCGTGCTACATTTGATTTGACAGGGTTACCTCCCACGCGGGCCGAAATCGAAGCCTTTCTGAAAGATGAGTCACCTGATGCGTTTGCCCGGGTGATTGACCGACTGCTGGCTTCGCCTCGCTATGGAGAACGCTGGGGACGTCACTGGCTGGATGTGGCCCGCTATGCTGATTCGAACGGACTGGATGAAAACTTATCGTATGCCAACGCCTGGCGGTATCGAGATTATGTGATCGCTGCATTCAACAATGATAAACCCTTCGATCAGTTTCTGCAGGAACAACTGGCAGGAGACATACTGGCGGCGAGCACTGATACGGAACAGCGAAATGAGAAAATCACGGCGACCGGTTTTCTCTCTATCGGGGCGAAGATGCTGGCCGAAGATGACCAGATGAAAATGCAGATGGATATCATCGACGAGCAGTTGGATACGGTAGGGCGGACTTTCATGGGGCTGACACTCGGTTGTGCCCGCTGTCATACTCACAAATTCGATCCGATTCCGATTGAAGATTATTACTCGCTGGCGGGGATCTTCAAAAGTACGAAAACGATGGAGAACTTCAAGGTCGTAGCCCGCTGGCAGGAACAGCTGCTGGCCAGTCCGGCGGAGATCAAAGCGCTGGAAGAGCAGAAACAGCAGATTGCTACGCTGGATGCTGAGATCAAATCGATCATAGACCAGGCAGACGAGCGGCTGCTGGCTGAGGAACGCGGAAAAATTGCCGCTTATCTACTGGCAGCTGAGATCAAAAATTATCAGGATCAGCAGTCAAACGACGCCCGATCGATAGGCGCTGATCCCCGTTTGTATCAATCGCAGTCTGCAATTCTGCTGGAAGCAGAGGCATATCAGACGGGCAATGTGAAGAAGTCCAATATCGGCTATGGTGAGGGAATTGGTGTCATCTATAACGCGGGGAAGCTGCCGAATATCGCCGAGTATGAGGTCGAAATTCCGGAAGCAGGCCGCTACCAACTGGAAATCCGTTATGCGGCTGCTGCGGCGCGTCCGGTTCAACTGTTGATAAATAGTGATCTGGTCAATGACAGTGCCGCCGGTGAAGTGACCGGCAGCTGGTATCCCAAATCACAGCAGTGGAAAGTGCAGGGGGTATATCAGTTCAAGGCGGGTCAGAACCTGGTTCGCCTGGAAAGTAAAAATGCGTTTCCCCATTTTGATAAGCTGTTGATTGCGAAACCTCAAATATCGTCTGATAAAAATGAAAACAGGATCGCTGCTCTGGCACCGCCTTCAGAAAAACTGGTGGGGGGATTCCTGCTGCAGTGGGCGGAGTACCTGAAAAAACCTGCAGGAGAAAAGGGTTCCCCGTTCGTAGTCTGGAATGAGCTGGTTCAGAGTGGAACTGTTCCGGAGAAGTTGAGTTCGAACTTGAAGCGCTTCGAGGTTCTTAAGGATGTGCCGGAAGACCAGAGACTGGTCAAAGCGGCAAAACTGTACCAGGAGTTGTTTACCGAGGTGGATCAGGAATGGCTGGCATATCAGGAAGCAAAAGCTGATACGGATGCGAACGTCTTGCCTGATTCAGAGCGGGAAGCGATCCGCAGCGTGCTGTATGATCCCAAGGGCCCGTTCGCGTTATCGGCAGACCGGGAGAGCAACTATACTGCGGAAATCCTGACGCAGCTCAACACAAAACGAGGTAAGCAGAAAGAGTTAACAGCAGCACTTCCCAGGTATCCAACGGCAATGGCGGTTTCCGAACAGAAACCGGAAAATATCAAGGTACATCTACGCGGCAGTCATTTTACGCTGGGTAAAGAAGTTCCCCGCCAGTTCTTGCGAATTATTGAGGGAGAAGATCAGACTCCCATTGATGATCAGCAAAGTGGACGACTGCAACTGGCGGAGTGGCTGACCAGTGGTTCGCATCCATTGACGGCACGGGTGATGGTCAATCGAATCTGGCGCTGGCATTTTGGAGCCGGGATTGTCAGAACAACGGACAACTTCGGAAAGCTGGGGGAACGCCCTTCGCATCCTGAGTTGCTGGACTGGCTGGCGGTGCAGTTTGTGGAACACGGCTGGTCGATCAAAGACATGCATCGTCTGATCATGCTGTCGGCTACCTACCAGATGAGTACGGAGTACAATCCGGAGATGGCAGCCGTTGATCCTGAGAATCGCCTGTTGTGGCGCATGAATCGGCGGCGTCTGGAAGCGGAAGCCATTCGCGATTCGATTCTTGCCGTCAGCGGTAAGCTGGATTACGAGATGGGAGGCTCGCTGTTGAACGTAGAGAATCGCAAATATGTGACCAGTACGCGGAATGTGGATCCGGTGGTCTACCAGACCAATCGACGTTCGGTCTATCTGCCAATCATCCGCAGCGCCTTGTATGACGTGTTGCAGGCGTTTGACTTTGCCGACCCGAGTGTGCTGTCAGGAAACCGGGTGCATACGACGGTGGCGCCACAGGCTTTATTCATGATGAACAGTAAATTCATCATGCAGAATACAGAGGACTTCGCTGAGTCGATCCTGCATGAGACACATCTGGAAGGACCGGCGAAAGTCAATCGGATTTATGAACGTATCTTCGGTCGATCGGCGACTGAGAACGAAACCACACAGGCGCTGGCTTACCTGAAACTGTATCGGGGGGAACTCGCTGTTCTGGATTTGCCTGCGGATCAACAAGAGTTACGAGCCTGGCAGAGTCTGTGTCGCGTGTTAATTTCTTCGAATGAATTTCTGTTTGTGGATTGAAGTGACAACGATTTGAATAGCAGGGTTTGTCTGAAACGGGATTAGTTATGAATCACTGGAAAAGCAATCTGGAATCAAGGCCGCTTTCGCGTCGGGAAATGCTGCGACGCAGTTCTGCTGGTTTTGGGAGTCTGGCGCTGGCGGCATTGCTGGGAAATGAGAGTCAGGCGGCCCGGAACAAACCCAGACAGACGCCGCATTTCACGCCGAAAGCGAAGCGTGTAATCTTTCTGTTCATGCACGGCGGTCCGTCGCATATGGATACGTTTGATTATAAACCACAGTTACAGAAAGACAGCGGCAAGCCTTTGCCGTTTGACAAGCCTCAAGTGTTTTCTGCTCAGACAGGAAATCTGCTGGGGTCCCCCTGGAAGTTCAAGCAGCATGGAGAGAGTGGTGCCTGGGTGAGTGAACTGTTTCCGCATGTAGCGGGTTGCGTTGATGATCTGTGTATTGTCAATTCAATGTATGGTTCCAACTCACGGCATGGCGGGGCGCTGCTGGAACTGCATACTGGCAGTGATACGTTTATCCGGCCCAGTATGGGCTCGTGGATTACGTATGGCCTGGGTTCCGAGAACCGGGACCTGCCTGGTTTCATAACGGTTTGTCCCACATTGACGCATGGGGGGGTGAACGCTTACAGCTCTTCGTTTCTGCCTGCCGATTTTCAGGGAACGCCGATCGGCAATGCGAGCATTCCAGCGGATCGGGCATTGATTCCTTTCATCAAAAATGAGAGCGGAATTCCGATGTCAGTGCAGCGGAAAGAATTGAATTATCTGCAGCAGATGAACCGGGAGCATCTGGCTGAGTCCGGCCCGGACGCGGCGCTGGAGGGGCGTATTAATTCATTTGAACTGGCTTATCGGATGCAGACGGCGGCGCCGGAGCTGCAGGATATCAGCGATGAATCCGAGGCGACACAGAAACTGTATGGCCTGGATCAGGATGTCACAAAAAACTTTGGTCGTCAGTGTCTGATGGCGCGGCGTTTTGCGGAGCGGGGCGTTCGCTTCGTGCAGATCACCCACAGTTATAAATGGGATCAGCATGCGGGATTGAAGACGGCAATGCCACGAAACTGTAAAGAGGTCGATCAACCCATTGCGGCGCTCTTGCAGGATTTGAAAACACGCGGCCTGCTGGAGGACACGCTGGTGCTCTGGGGTGGTGAGTTCGGCAGGACACCTGTCAGCCAGGGGGCAGACGGTCGCGATCATAACCCCCAGGGTTACACAATGTGGATGGCAGGAGGAGGCATTAAAGGGGGGCTGCAGTATGGCGCCACTGATGATTATGGCTATTACGCCGTCCAGAATAAGGTGCACGTGCATGATTTGCATGCGACGATCCTGCATTTACTGGGGCTGAATCACAAGAAATTAACCTATCAGTTCGCCGGTCGCGATTTCCGACTGACTGATGTGCATGGCGAAGTGATGTCTGATCTGTTTGCCTGAAAAAAGATATTATTGTACTCATTCGTTAACCTGTTTGAGTCGAATTGTGTTTCGTGTCACATTGAAGGATGTGTCGTAAGAATAATAAGTAGAGGTGACCTTTGGCACAGATCGAAGTTGAGAGTTCTCTGATTGAGCCTGAATATCTGAAGGAGTTCTGTCTCCAGTTGCTGTTGCAGGCAAATTTGACCGAGGAAGATGCAGACCTGGTTGTGGATACTCTGGTAGAGTCGAATCTGCGTGGAATCGATTCCCATGGCGTGGCGCGATTGCCGCATTACCTGGAACGAATTCGGCAGAAGAGCATTAAGTCCCGACCGGAAATGGAATGGGAACCGCTGGGAGATGCCGTAGGTCGGGTGGACGGCGATCATGGGTTAGGGCAGTTGGCGATGGTGAAAGCTGCCGACCATGCAGTCGAACTGGCGCGGGAGTCAGGTGCCGGCTGGGTGTCGATCTGTAATTCTTCGCATTGCGGGGCACTGGCTTATTACGGATTGCGGATTGCAGAGGCCGGGATGATCGGCTTTGCGTTTACACACGTTGATCCGATGGTAACGCCTCATGGCGCTGCGGAACCTTTTTGCGGGACGAACCCCATCTGCATGACCGCACCAGGGAAAGAGGGGAAATCGCTCTGTCTGGATATGGCGACAAGCATTACGCCCTGGAATACGATTGCCAATGCCGCGACGGAAGGGGTTTCGATCCCGGGAGACTGGGCACTGGATGCCAATGGTCGTGGTACGACGGATCCGAGTAAGGTGGTGGCTTTATTCCCGTTTGGTGGTTTCAAAGGTTCAGGTCTGGGGCTGATGATTGATGTACTGTGCGCGTTACTGGGTGGGGCTCCCATTGGACCGGATATTCCCAAAATGTATGGCGATCTGACACAGCGACGTCTGTTGGGGGGAATGGTAGGGGCGATTGATATCAGCCGATTTACCGAAGTGGAAACGTTTCAGGAACGCATTGCAGAGTTGATTCAGCGCTGGGGCGCAGTAAAGCCTCTGGAAACAGGAGGGAAAGTTTACTATCCGGGAGAGCCTGAGGCATTGACTCGAGCCGAGCGTCTGCGGTCGGGGATTCCGGTGGGACTGCGATTGATTAATCAGTTTAACCAACTGGCTTCCACAAGTGGTCTGCCACCGCTGAAAACAACCGAACAAATCTGCGAAGAAGAGAGTTCTTCAGAAGTAGAAGTCTCCCCTACCGAATCTTTGACGTGATTGCCTCTCTATGAACGCGCCATTCCTGCTGGCAGCTAATCAACTGGATATTTCTGTTCTCGATTCCGTAATCATAGTCGCCTACCTGGTTTTGATTACCGGAATGGGATTGTTCGTCAGTCGGAAACAGAAACAGACCGTCGACAGTTATTTCCTGGCGGGGCGGTCTTTGAAGTGGCCGACCATTGGACTGTCATTATTTGCTACGAATATTTCCACCGTGCATCTGATAGGGCTGGCCGCCGATGGATATCGCGTCGGACTGGTCGTTGGTAATTTTGAATGTCTGGCGGCTTTTACACTGATTTTACTGGGCCTGATCTTTGCCCCCATCTATCATCGCAGCGGACTGGTCACTTTGCCTGATTACCTGGAACAGCGTTTCAGTGCAGGTTCGCGCATTGTGCTGGCGATTATGGGGGTGGTGGCTGCTTTATTTATTCACATCGGCATGACATTGTATGCGGGTTCGACTGTGATTCACGAATTTTTCGGAATTGACGTCATTACTTCTGTCCTGGTGATTTCAGCAATTACGACATTGTATACCGTAGTCGGTGGTCTGAAAGCTGTGGTGATTACCGAGTCGATTCAGACGGTACTGTTAATCATCGGTTCGATCGCGGTGACTTATTTTGCAGCGGGCGCATTGAATGAGCAGGGAATCGATTCAATTACGAAACTGCGAGCGGCGCTACCTGAAAAACATATGAGTATGTTACACGAAAGCGGTGGGTTTTCGTGGTATGCCTTTATTCTGGGCTACCCGGTTCTGGGAATCTGGTACTGGTGTGCGGACCAGACAATTGTGCAGCGCGTGCTGGGGGGAGAAACCGTAAAGGATGCACAGGCAGGGCCTTTATTTGCCGGCTTCATTAAAGTTTTGCCGTTATTGATTATGGTTTTTCCCGGTGTGCTTGCCTATGTATTGTTTCAGGATCAGATTGGCGAGGATCCCAACAAAGCATTGCCGGTGTTGATTAAAGAGCTGATCCCGGAAGGATTAAAAGGCCTGATTGCCGCCGGTTTGCTGGCCGCTTTGATGAGCACAATTGCCGGGGCATTGAACAGCACGGCGACTTTGATCAGCATTGATGTCGTGAAAAAATTGAAACCGGAAACGAGCGATGCCCGACTGGTCATTGTCGGGCGGATCACTGCCGTCGTAGTGATGATTCTGGCGATTGGCTGGTCAACGATGGGGAATAAATTTGAGAGTATTTTTTCCGGGTTGAACAGCATGATCGCCTGCCTGGCACCACCCATCACTACCGTATTCATCTGGGGCGTTCTCTGGAAACGCGGGACTGCACAGGCTTCGCTGGCAACGTTAGTCATCGGTTCGATACTGGGCGGACTTACTTTTGCGCTCGATTTTGGCTTTGAAATGATCACAAAAGATTTGGGGATTCCCTTTTTGCTGCAGGCGTGGTGGCTGTTCGTGATCTGTTCGGTCGTGTTTGTGGCAGTCAGCCTGCTGACTCCTCCTCCCTCGGAAGATCAGATTAAAATGATGTGCTGGCAAAATCCGTTAAGAGAAATCGTGCTGAACCCCCTGTCAGGAATTACCGATCCGCGACTGATTGCAATTCTGCTTGCTGGCATCATGGCGGGGATCTATTTTACGTTTGCCTGATCAGCAATCAGACAGGGACGCGTGATTATTCAGTCGGCTTTTGTGACTGCTGGAGCAATTCATCGATAAAAGGGATGATGTGTTCTTTGTAGTTGAACCCTTCCTGTCCATACGCGAGGGTTTCATTGTCGAAGCGTTTCTGCAGTTTTCCATCGGTGCCATAGACATAGGCTGCAGGAATTGATGCGAGATTGAGCGCCTTGTAAAGATCTTCGTCAGGCGTACTGGAAATCAGGTTGACGATATCTGCCTTCTGCTTTGTAAAGAATTCCATTAATTCGTCGCTGCTGGATTCCGGGGGAGAGTTTTTACTGCCGTCGTAGTTCAGGTTGAAGGAAACGCAGACGACTTTTTCCGGATATTTCTTCTGCAGCGCGACCAGGTGTGGGAACTCGCGTAGGCAGGGTTCGCACCAGCTCGACCAGAGATCAACGACAACGATTTTTCCGTCTTGACTGCCGATGAATTCCTGTAACTGTTCCCAGTTGGCAATTTGAGCGGTGATCCCTTCACGTTCAAAGGTGGGGGCACCGGGAATGGCGGGAGTGGCTTGTTTCTTTGCTGCTGGTTCTGCTTGCGAAGCATCTACTGTCTGAGCGGGGGCCTCCGGTTCTACCGGAGTATCAGCGGTACTGCCTTCCTGGCTACAGCCGAAGAATAAGAAGAGGGAACCGAGAATGCAGAGTGCTTTAGTTGACATGATTCAAAATTATCCAGGTGTTAGGTTTCAAACGCAGTATGTTATTTCGTGATTCTGACCAGACCGGCGGCTTTGGCCTGTGGTATCGGGTCTTCGTAGGGGAGTGCCTTCAGGAACTCTATCAGGTCGGCACGTTCCTGTTGGGAAAGCTGGCTGGTTTTGCCATGTTGATCATCATGGTTATAAGTGGTTAAGACTTCATCGAGTGTCTGTGCTTTGCCGTGAGACAGATAGGGAGCAGTGCGGTAGACGCCTAACAGTGTGGGGGTGTCATATTCGGGTCCCATTTTTTCACCCGGATTATCGACGGCGGTACCAACGTTGTGCCGCGTGATCGTTTCGGAGGGAACCGAATCAGTCAGGAAGGGACCTGAGTGGCAGGTGGCACACTGGGTCTGCTTTGAGAAAAACAGCTGGCGTCCGCGCTTTGCGGCGGGCGATAGACCTTGTTTTGCATACGGGCTGAGCGTGAAGTCGTGGGTATTGGAATAAGCGGCCATGGCATCGAGTGCCTGTGACAGGCCACTGTTCGGTTTATCCAGTGATTCATAAATTCTGCCGCGTGCAAGGCCTTTGCCTTGCATCAGCGGACCACGGATGGTGTGTTCGAAGTCCTGGACTTCATCGCGGTCTGCCGACCAGTGAATCGGGTGGGTCCAGGCCATGCCGGCCAATGACTGGGTGTTTCTCAGCCCTTCCGGGTTATGCCAGGTTTTACCATCGGATTGCCCGTCGGGATGACAGCTGGCACAGGAGATCCACAGGCGACTCGTCATGGGTTGCAGCGCCGTATAGAACAGTCGCTTGCCCAGCAGGACTTCCTCGCTTAAAGGGTTTTCAGTGACTTTGATCGTAGCCAGGCGACTGAGTGAGTGCGTGTCATAAGCGACGATTTCGAAGTCGAGTGCGTTGTAAACATAAAATGTATTTCCATCAGGAGAGACGCGTACACCGCGGGGGTTGGCACCGACATTGAGTGAGCCTCGGAAGGTGAGTTCGCGATAGTCGTCGTCAATCACATTGCTGACATAGAGATCATCGGTTCCGGCGAAGACGACAAAGAACGTTTTACCATCAGGTGTAATGGCAGTATCCCAGGGATTACAGGTGACGCGGGCACCACGGAACGAGTCCATAGGGATTTTACGACGTCGTTTTCCTTCGCCGGGTTTGGTATCGACGATGGAAATGATCGGGAAGATCGAACCGGCCCCGTGAGCGACAGTGATGCGTGAGCGAATATGGGGCAGATAAGCTTTGGCGCGACGGGGGTGCAGCGTGATTTGTCGCGAGAGGTTATCGGTACTGCCGCCGGGCCATTCATCGACGGTCTTTCCCGTTTTGACATCCACCTGGCGGACCAGGGCCGAATAGTATTCGGTCGTAAACAGGCTTTGGTTATCATTGGAGACGGCGATGCCTCTCAGATGCTTTCCGGATGAGAACTCGCGGACGACTTTTTTTGTCGCGGGGTCGATCTCAACAATGCGACCGGGATAGTCGAGCGTGACGAAAATATGTTTGCCGTCCGTTGTGGAGACGACGCCATAGGGTTCATCGAAAACTTTGGTCTCGCCGGTCTGTTTGCCGGTATCAGCGTTGAGGAAGACAATCCGGTCTTCATCATAGACGGCGGTGGCAACCTGATGGCTGTCTCCCACGAAGGTGACCCCTTCGGGGTGTTTACCGACTTTGATTTCGTGGAGTTTCTGATTGGTTTTCAAATCGACGATTGTGACTGAGCCACTGTCTCTGTTCGAGCAGGCCAGCAGTTTCCCATCGGTGGATATGTCAAGCAGGCTGTTTGACTGGCCGGCGGATGCAGACCGTATGAGAAAGACCAGGCTCGAAACCAGGATGATCGCCAGCAGTAGAGTGGAACGAACGGACCTGACACTGAGAGACATGCAAACCCCTTTTGGTAATGTGTAGATTCGTCTGGGACATTTCGGGCGGGAAGTAGAAACCCCGCTCACCGGTCAGGGTAAGCGGGGTCGATTCATACTTGAAAAGTAATCTCATCGATCGTTAGTTTAAGATCTTGGAAGTCTCTTTCACGATCTGATTGATTTTGTCCTTGGAAAGGTCACTTTTCTTGAAAGCGTGATTGACCTTCACCTGTCCATCGACCCACATCAGCACGGTGATGTCAGCGTCTTTGGAAATTTTGTAGGCAGAAGGACCAGCTTCGCCTTCGTAGTTGGTCAGCGGTGTGTTCTTGATTTTCTTGCTGTCAGCGACTTTTTTCAGTTCAGTGCTGGATTTGTCAGCATCGTCTGTCAGGTGCACGACGAAAGCAGCCATTTTCTGGTCCCGGTTTTGGCCGACCTTGGCATCGATTTGAGTGATCAGATCCTGAACGTTGTCATTCATATCCCGCGTGAAAATATTCACAACAGGTCGTTTGCCATAGCTGCAGCGATAGCAGAGGGATTTACCAGCGTTGGGGCCGGTACAATCATTGACTGTGTAAGGAGCTGGTTTTCCGCCAACTTCGATTCCAGATTTCAATTCGGCTGCTGAGCTGAATGAGCTGGCTGCAACGAACATCAACGCGACTGAAAGTGTAAGCAGTCTTTTCATTTATTTCTCCTCAAATTCCTATACGTGACAAAAGTGTTCTGCGGGATGCAGATGATACGTTAATACTAACGTATCGGTGAATTTTAAAATGTGTGAAACAGCAGTGCAAACCTAAGGGCCAAAAAATCTCGGGATACACGGCGACGTCACTTCATTGTTTCTTAACCTTTGAAATAGTCAACTTGCGATTTGAAAACTTTTTTAATCAGGGGCGTTCCCAGACTGCAGGCAGTTTTTTCGAAGCTTCCCCATAGGTCTGAGAGACGATAAAGCCGCTGGCCTGGGATGTATAAAAAATCCGGCCGTTGGAAACCACGGCTCCCAGACACTCGCGCGAGTCAATCGCGGGGCCGGTGGAAACCAGCTTGCCGTCGTCTGAGAGATCAATCATATCCATATTGGCGCCCAGAACATAAGGCTCTGAGAGAGTAAACCGGCAGCAGGCATAGTTATGGCCGATACTGTTCAGGACTTTGCCTGTTTTGTGATCAAACACATTGCCTTTACCGCGGAGTGCATTGGAAAAGATATAATCCTTGCCGACGGTGACGACATTCAAAGCCGATGTAACGGCGTCGGATTGCCAGACCAGGGAACCGTCTTTCGCGTCGAGACACCAGACAAATCGGTCCTGTGTGTCCTCATTCGCACGGTTATAACCGCCTATGTAAATTCGTCCGTCGCGGGCACTGAGCGTGCATTTGGACGTGACATAATATTTGTTGGTCAGCCAGATGACGTCCCCTGTTTTAGGGTCGAGGCAAGCGGTGATTCCGTTATTTTCGACGGGTAATCCGCGGCGTTTGCGCTGGCTGCTGGCATAGCCGAAGAAAGTAGAGTAATACAGTTTGCCGTCCAGAATGGCGATACCACAATCATTGCCGCCGCGACCATAGTCGGAAAAATCTTTCTCCCAGACGACTTTGCCTGTATCCAGATCCCAGGCCCAGATCCGTGGGCGGTGATCCCGGGGGTAGTAGGGATTGTCGTTGGAGTAAATCCAGCTCATCACTTCGCGTCCATCTTCTTTGACGGCCGGCTTACCTCCAAAGGTGAAGGCTTTCTCCGTCCCCTGAGCCGCATATTCACCGGAACCGGAGGCGTAGATGGCGATGTTGCCTGCGACGACAGGAGGAAACTGTCGACTCCAACTGGGAGAACCGGTGAAGGGGGCTTCCCAGAGTAGATCTCCTGTCGCAGCATCCAGACAGCGCATGACCGACTTCTTGATGCCAGCCTGGGGGATCAGCAGTTTACCATTGATGTAAAGCGGGGAAGTAAACGAGAGATAAACGTCGGGCCAATAGCGTCGCCAGAGCAAGCGGCCGGTATCCTGTTCGACAGCGATGATCTGTCCTTCCGCAGTATGCGTATAAAGACGACCGCCGCCACAGACGGGTAGATGTTTGACGGTACCTTCCAGGCGACGTGCCCACCGCATTCGCAGAGGTGGTTTCAACCCCTGGGCATTGGCGTTCGTGCCCCCGAAATCACCGTAGTTGGTGTACCAGTCGAATTCGGGTTTGGCGAGGGGGCCGGTGATGGGGTTTCGAATTTTCCAGATCGCCAGATCCTGCTGCGGCAGCGTAGTTTGCGTCTGGGGCTTGGAACCGTCGGCATTCAGGATGTAGAGGTAACCGTCTTCACAGGGAACATAGATTTTCTGATCGGCAATCGCGACGGACGCGGTTATGGGAGCGTTGAAGGCGGTCTTGAATTCGGTGGTCTTCTTATCGGAGAGCGAAACGACATACAGCACGCCGTCCAGACCGCCATAGATGATGTGGTTTTCAGTCAGGACCGGGGGGCAGACGGACGGAGCTTCACAGAGAACATCGGTTGTTTCAGAGTCGATTGTATGACGACATAAACCCAGGCCGGCTTCGGGACGAACGCGAAAGACATCGTTGCCGCGGATACTGACCGAGGCAAAGCCGAGCAGGCCGGGATCGCGGATGGAAGTTTGTGTGCCTTTGATATAATCCGCCTGGATTTTGTCGCCGTCCAGTCGCATGACTTCGACACGACCTGCGTTGTCGCGACGATGCCATTGAACGAAGACATTGCCGGCGGCATCAGCGCTTTGACCGAAGGTGGCGGGGAACTCAGAACCGGCATACTTGGGGATCTCTCCGACGACCTGTAGCTCTGGCGCTGCGCCCGTATCTTTCAGGAAGACCGTACGACCGCCGGCTGGTATTACGAGGGAATCACCGGCCAGACAGATATCACGAGAACAGACAAAGTGGTCCCGCCAGGTCACGCGATCTTTGCGGTGTTTCAACCAGTCCGCGCCGCTCCAGCGATTGCCATCGAAGTCGACGACTTCTTTGACAAAGTCCCAGGTCCAGGCGACTTCACCTGCGGGCTCAATGGCATAAACCTGGGCACCGAGGGTGGCGAAATAGACGCGGCCTTTGTTGACAAGTGGGGCAGAAAAGATCGGTTCCCGGCAGTCCAGTTCTTTAATGACGGCGCCCGATTTGAGATCGAATACATAATAGTAGCCGGCGGCGGTGCCGACGTGGAGGTAGTTGTCAATGATGGCGGGGGAGGCGACATTATTGCAGTTGCCTGGCCCCCCCTTGGTGGCGTGTTTCCAGATTACTTTACCGGTCTGCCCTTCGATTGCAAAGACGACGCCTGCGCCATCAATGACGAAGACGTTTCCCTGGCTGACGACGGGCGAAGTATAGATGCCATCAGTTAAGGGGACGGCTGCGGCCAGGGAGAGAGGGGGTTGAATTGAGATTGCAGCCGCATTGCCGGAACGCTGGCTGTCTCCTTTTAGCTGCAGCCAGTTGTCTTCGGCGTGCGCCAGGGAGCAACAGAGTGTCAGCGACAGGAAGACCAGAAACCATCGTGAGTAGCGCTGGGGCAGTCTCTTGTCAGACCTGGAATGACATGTTGCCTGGAAGTGTTCTGCATGCTTGTTGGCGTGCTTGCTTCGTGTTGAGCACCTGTGACTACAGGTTTGAGGGATCACTAGTATCATCATCGTCTTTCTCAGACTGCGGTTTTGAGGAAAAACTGGCGGGACTCAAGGTCGGATACTTAATTGATTTTGTGAATCATTGCTGCATGGGGTAGGACGTTCGAAATTCATATCAATGATTGCACATATTGATCATAGACGGCTCAAATTTAGGAGTCTACTATTTTCCGGGTTTTTCACAGAGAAGAACAAATATTTATTAAGGATGCTAAAAATAAAAAAACGGCTTCCTCTGCAGGAAGCCGTTCTGAATGATGCAGTGAAAACTTTTCGGATTTAGAACAGTCTGGTGACTGCTTCCCCATCGTGGGCGACTTTGAAAGGTCGACCATCGGGAGAGAAGATTTCCTTGTCCAGAGGCAGGTTCAAAGCGGATGCGATCGTGGCATTGAAGTCGGCTGGCAGTACGCCGTCTGCCTCGACGCTCTGTCCACCCTTGTCAGACTTGCCGTAGAACTGGCCACCCTTGATACCGCCACCCATTAAAGCGGCTGAGAAGACGCCTGGGTGGTGGTCGCGACCGCCGTTCTGATTAATCACGGGAGTACGACCGAATTCTGTGGTGAGTACCACCATGGTTTCCTCCAGCAGGCCACGATCAGACAGGTCTTTTAAGAGGTTGCCGAGCGCCTTGTCCAGAATACCGGTTCGAGTGGGAAGAATCCCGTCGTCGTAAATGTCACGGTGCATGTCCCAGCCACCAAAGTTGACTTCGACACAGCGGACATTGTTCTCAACCAGGCGACGTGCCAGCATACATCCCTGACCGAACGAGTTGCGGCCGTATTTATCACGGTCTTCCGCTTTTTCTTCATTCAGGTCGAAGGCTTTCAGCTCATCACTGGAAAGCAGGCTGGTAGCCTGTGAATAAAAGTCCGTGTAAGCCAGGACGTTTTGATTCTTGAATTTGGTCTGAAACTTTTTGTCGAATTTATTGATCAGATCAATACGTTTTTCAAAGGTGTTTTCAGACAGGTAGCCAGGGGTATCTGTATTCTCCAGCCCCCGATTGGGGTCGCCAATCGGCAGCGGGCTGTAAGAAGGGTCCAGAAATCCTGAACTCGGGTGTCGGGCGGGCGCACTGATGAGAACGGTGTCGGGCAGATTTTTATTCTGACGTCCGCGGAAACGCTGAATCCACGGCCCCATGGAGGGGTGCCGGGTCGAAGCGATTTCTTTGTAGCTGGTCCGCATCATGTATTCACCAGGGCCATGTGCGCCGGTTTCGGTATACATGGAATTGATGATGGCCATCTTGTCAAATTCTTCTGCCAGTGTAGGAAGATGCTCACTGATCTGAGCTCCGGGGACGCTGGTTTTAATGCCTTTGGTTTCACCCTGGTTCTTATGACCCGGTTTGAGGTCGAACGTATCGAGGTGTGTCATGGCGCCTGCCATATACAGGTAAATCAGGCGTTTGGCTTTACCGTTGACGGGCTTGCCTTTCGGACCTTTGTTTTTAGTAGGAGCCGCTTCCAGCATGTTGTTGAAGACAGGCAGAACACTGACACCCAAAGCGGATTTGGCAGCATATTCCAGAAACTGCCGGCGACCCACTCCATCGAGTTTTTTATAGATTTCTCTCATCGGTATGCCTTTTATATTGATTTGGATTATTTGAAATTTGAATGAACGGCTCCCGCCATTCGACGGAGGGAGCCGGAGTGGTGTTATTGAATAAACAGGAACTCACGTGTATTCACGAGTGACCAGATCACGTTTCCGTAACCCGCCGGTCCATTCGTTTCGATTTCACTCATGGCAATCTTTGCTTCATCCACGTCGGGACGACGGTTGAGGATGGTCATGAAAATGACATCGACGCCATCTTTAATGGTTTTCTGCTCAATGACGTTGTTGTAGATCGTGGATCCTTTTTCCAGCATCATATGCGTGACCGGCCCATTAAACATGAACAGCACCTGTGGCACGGAGCCCGTGTCGGAGGAAGCCGAGATCAACTCACGGTCAGACTGGCCGAACGTACGCAGGAAGTGGCTGGGTGGTACTGGCGAGGGAAGTTCAGAAGCACGTGCCAGCAACTGGCCTTTGTACTTGTATTTCTTCTCACGTTTGTATCGCGTGCGGTCGATTTCTTCCCGTTTCATTTCGTCTGCATCCAGAACCTCCTGAGCGGTGGCTTTGTTGAGGTCGACCGAAATGATTTTGGTTTCCATTTCTGCAGGCAGTTCCCGGTATTCTTCGGGATCAACGACTGCGATCGTGAGGAAGGAATCCCAGGCCTGCTCGGCGGTCATGCGACGCAGAACCGGACCGGGGAAGTGGTAGAATTCACTCAGCGGGACATCCTTGGTAGAGGCCTGTCGCTGGTAGGTCTGGGTGTTAAACAGAATACGCAGGTATTCCTTCATATCGAAATTCAGACGTTTCATTTCTGATTCCAGATATTTCATCAGTTCTGGGTTTTCTGCGACGGTACTGTCCATCATATCGTCGACAGGTTCGATCTGACCCCGGCCAAAGACCTGCGTCCAGAGACGATTGGCAATGGTGAGAGCAAATCGAGGGTTGTCCTCCGAAACCATCCAGCGGGCGAATGCCTGGCGAGGGGTTTCCCCTTTGCGGATGTCAGCTGGTTTGCCGAAGATTGTTTTGGGGGCGACAACCGATTTGGGTTTAGCGTCTGTGTAAGCGTAGTCGTGCGGCAGTTGAATCTTTCGGTTATTGTCGTGCACGACCATCATGTTCACGCGGATCATGCGATTGAATCGACCCTGTTTACGGCGTCGGTCTTTTTCATCCTGGTCCAGTTCTGCGAACTCTTTGCGCAGACGGCTGTTGGGGTCCTGACCGGTATAGAAGCGTTTGTCACGTCCATTGGCGCGGGTTGAGGAACCGAACGTGAAGGCCGCCATTTCGTAGAATTCTTTCTGCTTCCAGCGATCAAAGGGATGATCGTGGCATTGCGCACAGCCGATGCGGGTACCCAGGAAAATACGCACGGTATTATTCATGTTGTCCAGAGGCATGCCGGAATCACGCTGCATGTAACCGGTGGCGGGGTTCTCCCAGATCAGGCCTTCCGCGGTGATCATTTCATCGACCATTTTGTCCCAGGGCTTGTTCTCTGCCAGGGACTGTTTGATCCACTGACGATAGGGGGAGCCATCGACGTTGTTATTCAGTCGGTCGGTGTACCGTAATACGTCGGCCCAGTAATTGTAAAAGTGGCTGGCGTAACCATCACTGTTCAACAGGCGGTCGATCAGCATCTTGCGTTTGTCGGGGTGACGAGATGCCAGGAAGTATTTTGTTTCCCGATAAGTGGGAATCGTGCCGGTAACGTCTAGATAGATGCGACGCAGAAACTGCTCGTCCGTCGTCATCGGATTGGGTTCTACTTTGTATTTACGATAGTTGGCTTCGACCAGCTTGTCGATTTTTTCTGCCGATTTGATGGCTGTTGAAAGTTTGGTTGTACTGACCGGTTTGGATTTGACTGTGAATCGTGGGGCGAGCGGTTCTGCTTTTTTCGGTGCGGCTTTCTTCGCGGCGGATTTTCGTCGGGGGGCTGCCTCGGAATCGGGCAGGCTGGTGAAGACAATTAACGCGAAGACGGCGAGACAACAACTGCTTAGCTTCCAGTGCCGCTTGAGAAGACTGCGGCAACCGATTTTTGTTCCTGACATGCAATAACTCCCAGAGTCGTTCCTTGAATTGTTCAGAGATGACAGAATGCCAGACTGCAAGTGAAGTCTCAGTCTGGACCTGTATTCAATATTCTATACAAAACAGATCAAGAAAAACTAATGCAAAGCGGATTAATTTTGTCTTAACATGCAGGAATATCCGCTCAGTTAAGGGTACAAAAAGTTACTGTCTTCAGTCGGGTTTTTGTGTCATTTCTGTGGCGAATTCCTGATTTGAAAATGGAGCGGAAACGACAAACAGGAAACTGCAAAAGCACACCACGGGAATGGGTACAAAGCATTGCAGGTGAAATGGTCAGGGCATGCCGGATACTTTACTGTAAATAACCTGTTTTTGCAGGACCAGACAGTACAACCGTTAGTTCCGGATATCATCCACAGAGACCACAGGCACACCGGCGGCTTGCAAACGGGTCATCACTTCGAGAGCAACTTCGGAATCTTTTATCACTGTGTAACATCTGCTTTCCCGATGAAAGACCAGACACTTGGAAATGTCGGAATTATCCGTCTCTGAGGAGACCAGCAAAAATTCATCAGCGTCCTTTGCCTGGAAATCCGCAAGGTCAGCCAGGCAGTAGTTCCATTTAATTCTGCTTTTGCTTTATTCTCTTAAATGGTGGATCCAGTGGCTCCGCCTTTCCGTATTTGAATTTTGACTTGGGATCTGCCAGAGCCTGTGTCCAGAGTGCGTGCAATTTGGCTCGCTCCGAAAGTTGATACCGCACTTTCCCCGAAGCCGGGATTTCTGCAGTCAATCCATACCAGGCACTCAGAGACCGTTCCGCTTTATCTTCCGAGGCAGGCGGTCCCCAATGCATTAACAGTATGACATGGCAGAGGACAAATCGGTCTTTATGTTTGAGGTTTTTCAACAACCAGTTGATATCGTCGGCTGACAGCTTTTTAGCAAACTGTTCTGCGCGGCGGGAGATACGGGGAAACATACCGAAAAAGTTACCCTCAAATCTCACGTCAGAATTATCCAGAGCGGGTTCGGGTGGTTTCAGTTCCGACGTTGGTTTCTCGCCGCCCTGGGCTATTACTGTTATGATCGAAATCAGAAGGATCAGCAGTAAAATGGAAATGGCTGGAAATCGTCTGCGCATGATCGTCTCTCATCTGGAATGAGATTTTCCGTTTGTCGGCATTTTTTTCTCAACAGCAGACAAACAAAATGGAACGCGGTACAATGCAGGTCGGTTTTATTGTAACAGCGTGATCCTCATCCAGGCAGCTCAATTGGAGGTTTTTTGTGAACAGTCCTCATCGAATTAACGGTCGGTTTTCCTTTTCTGCATTTAAAGTCAACAGATCCAGATGTGTATGTGCTGTCCTGACAGTGGGAGTCCTGTTACTGTCGGGAATCACGTTTGCTGCCGATCCCGATGCTGCGGCAAATTGGAAGTACCAGCCTGAGTTGTTGCAGCCGTTCTGGCAGGGGGATACGGTGCGGGGGGAATCGGTGCTGTTTATTAAAGATCCACAAACCGGAGAAGCAAAAGCATCCGTGCTGTTTCCCGTTGGCAAAGTTCTGAAGGTGACCAATTCCGCGGGGACGGTTACGTATGAAGCAGGCCGCGACTATCGCTGGAAACCGGGGACACATGAAATTATTCTGCCCGCCGATTCAAGAATCAATTCTCAGACACCGGCTGACCTGCGTCGTCCTGATGATTCACAGCGACATAAACTGACACACCGGGACGGGAATGGCGAGATCTTCTTTGGAGGAAAACTTGAATATCACAACATGCAGACCTGCGTCACCTACACTCATCATGCACCAGTCGACTGGCAGAAAATCGTACCGACCTTTGATGAAAAAATGCTGCCGCGCACGATAAGCAAGCTGCGCCAAAACAAACCGGTTTCCATCGTATTAATGGGGGACAGTATCTCCACCGGCTGTAATGCCTCTGGCTGGGCAGGGGCGGCGCCGTTTCAGCCGGCATTTCTGGAACTGCTGCAGCAGCACCTGGAACATCTGTATAAGACAAAAGTCAATGTGACGAATCCTTCGGTGGGAGGCAAAGACACACGCTGGGCGTTGACGGAAGTGGATCAGGTGGTGGAACCGAAGCCCGATCTGGTGATCATCGCGTTTGGCATGAATGATTCCGCGGGTCGCTCTGCAAAAGAATATCAGGCCAATACGAAAGCCCTGATGGAAGAGGTTCGTAAGAAACTGCCGGAAACCGAATTCATTCTGGTCGCCCCCATGCTGGGTAACAAGGACTGGGTGCGGCTCAAGCATGAACTGTTTCCCCAGTACCGTGATGCATTGGCGGAACTCTGCAAACCGGGAGTCGCGCTGGCCGATATGACTTCGATCTGGACGGAGTTTCTCAAGGAGAAGCAGGACTGGGATCTGACCGGTAACGGGGTGAACCATCCAAATGATTTCGGACATCGCGTTTACGCACAGGTCTTGTCCGCATTGCTCGTTCCACCAACAGTTTCTGTTTCGACAGTCGCTGAGAGTCCTGCTCCTGAAGAGTTGATGTTGTGGAACGGTCATGCACCGATTGACAAGGAGCACTTCAAAAAAGAAGACACCAAAATCACCGTGCACCGACCGGCGAAAGGGAACGGTGCCGCGATTGTAATTTGTCCGGGCGGCGGTTATCAGCGACTGGTGACCGGCGGAGAAGGGCACGGCATTGCCAAGTGGCTCAATCAGCACGGGATTACCGGCATCGTGCTGGAATACCGGATGCCCCACGGTCGCACGTATGTGCCTTTAATGGATGCGCAACGGGCGATTCGTATGGTACGAGCGAACGCCAAACGCTGGGACATCGATCCCGATCGGATCGGCATCATGGGCTTTTCCGCCGGCGGTCATCTGGCTTCCACAGCGGCGACCCATTTTGACAAGGGGAATCCCCAGGCGAAAGAACTCATCGATCGTGAAAGCAGTCGTCCCGATTTTGCCATCCTGGTCTATCCCGTCGTGACAATGGGAGAAAGTACGCATGGGGGCTCGCGTAAAAACCTGCTGGGAACCAATCCGACGCCGGAACTGGTGAAACTGTTCTCCAACGAAAAGCAGGTGACCAAACAGACGCCGCCGATCTTCCTGGCGCATGCCGTCGACGATAAACCCGTGCCCATCAAAAACAGCCAGGATCTGTACGCTGCTTTGCAGTCGCAGAAGATTCCTTCCAAGCTGCTGGAACTTCCTTCCGGCGGTCACGGACTGAACGGCTACAAAGGCCCGATGTGGGACGCCTGGCAGAAGCAGTCACTGGAATGGCTGGCGAAACTGAAAATCATTCCCGAGCAGGATGCGAAAGATTGAAGAATGCTGAATTAAAGCAGTTGGACTTAGTTTCTCATTGAGTCACCAGGAGAATCATTGTGCTGTTACAGAAAAATCTGAAGAGAAATTCCTTATCACTCTCCCTTCTGATACTGATCACAGTCAACGCATTCTACGTCTCTGCCATTCGAGCGGAACCAGATAAGCAACTGGCGCAGAGCGAGTCGAAGGAAACTGCATCCGGGAAACTGCAGATCGAGACGTTGCAGGATTTGATTCGCGCGATCGAACGCAATGAGAAGTTCTATGTAGACCAGCAGCTCAAGATGACACGCGTTTACGAGGATTATCCCAAAGCGGCCGACCCGGATCAGCAGATTCGAAAACAGTGGGACTATTCACTCACTCTGCAGGGACAGAAATTTCGACTGGAAAAGAAATCCAAAGGGCGTTTAAAAGTGGGATATATCGGGGCAGTCAAAATCCCGAAGAACGGTCCTAAAAGCAGATACAGTGAGTCGGAATCGCTTCTGGTATTTGACGGAACCACGTTTCGCAGTCTGCGGAAGCAACTTATAGAGACTCCAGAGAACGCGAAACAAAATCAAGCTCAGAACAAGGGGCAGGTTTCGGATGAGCACCCGAGCCTGACGAACCTGGCCCGACCGCATATGTATCTGCTCAGTAGTGGGGCACCCAAGGTTCCTCTCTCCATATATATGAAAGGGAGTCAGGCGGTATTGGCATACCCGAACCCCTCGTATGTTGCTCCCGGTTCGAAAATTGAAACTCAGCTATTAGAAGATCGTGAGTTTCAGGGGCTCAAATGTAAGAGAGTGCTGATCGATGTCATTCTCTCCAACGGAACCCGCCATAACGGCTGGGAACTCTGGCTGGCTGTGGACAGAAATCTGCTGCCTGTGCGGAATTTGAGTTATACGTACCGCTGGTCAAAAGAGTCGCCTATTGCGGAATCGACGGTCGATGATTGGCGCGAAGTCCAACCCGGAGTCTGGTTACCCATCAGGTTTCACACCGACCGATACAATTCATTTATGATGAAATGGGAAGGGAAACAGCAGCTTTCCTGGCGGGCAAATTTCCATATCACCAGCATCTCACTTGACCTGCAGCAACTGCCTGAAGACGTTTTCACGAAACTGGAATTCCCGTCAGGAACTAAGGTCTTCCTCAAGGAAGATGGAACGGTCACCGAACTCAAAGAAGATGAGAAGAAACCTTGAAAGTGGTGTTCGTGAGAACGTCAGGGGCACATTCATTTTCTCAACTCGGATTCGAGCCAGGGTAAAGTGAAGTCTCGTTTGGCCTGTAAGTGCAAGCTATCTGGGAGTGTGACTTGACGCGAACCGAGGCACCAAAAATTGCAGCAGAAGATGTTGATTTCAGACGAGACTCACGGTGCAGAGACACAAGACAGAATCTCGTAGCCATCATAGCTCTGTACCTCATTCGCTAATAAATTAGCTTTTCGTATTGACAGTCCCCCGGGAAACGCTAATAATTTAGCGTATCAGTTTTGAAGTGTATACAGGGAACGGGAAATGTCACAGCACATCGAGCTCAGCAGGCGGGAACGCCAGATCATGGATTCGATTTATTCGCGCGGGGAAGCGACCGTGCTCGAGATCCAGAGTGATCTGCCCAACCCGCCGACGCCGACCGCGATTCGCACCATGCTCCGTATTCTGATGGAAAAGTCCATCGTGAGTCGGCATAAGCGGGGACGCGAGTTTGTGTATTCCCCGACGTCGCCAAGGCGGCCCGAAGGGACAAAAGCGTTGAAGCATGTGGTTCAGACCTTCTTTGATGGTTCGTTCAAACAGGCTTTAGCGGCGCAACTGACCAGTGACGACGATACACTGACCGACGACGAATTACGTGAGATGGTCAAACTAATCAAAGCAGCGCGAGAAAAGGGAAATTAAGCGATGGACATGAAATTGAATTTCATTGCGTTGGTCGGGCAGCCCGATTTTCTGCTGGACCTGCTGATTAAGTCGACGGTCATTCTGGTGACTGCTGTCATCATCACGCGCCTGCTGCAACATGCGAGCGCGTCCGTGCGGCACTCTGTCTGGAACTTTGCACTCCTTGCGGTACTTGCTTTACCTGTGTTCAATGCCAGTCTGCCGAAATGGACGAGGGAAGCTCCTTGCCGGCAGCAGGTGAATGTTGTAAACCCTGTCAAAACAATGCCGACAGAGGTGCCTGTAATGAACAAGGCACTCTCAACGCCCGTAAGTCTTTCAGCCAGCGAACCACGGGGATTGACTGATGCGGCATACGCGGATCAGAACAATGTTCAAAACCGTAGTTTCGATTCATCATCAACTTTCCTGTCGCAGGCAATGCAGGGGTTGAGCCAGATCTGGATATTGGGAGTGGCGTTGATGCTTCTGCGACTGGTGGTGATGTCGCTTCGACTCTGGTCTGTCCGTGGGCAGTGTGAAATGGTTTCGGAAGGACGCCTGTTTGAACTGCTGCAGACCTGCCGCGAAGCGCTGGGGTGTTCTCAAGCTGTGAGCTTATACGTGAAAGAAGAATGGACGATGCCGATGACGTGGGGCATGTTGCGTGCTTCAATCCTGCTGCCACGCGAGGCAGAGCAGTGGTCGGATGAGGAAATCCGTGTTGCGCTGCTGCATGAGCTGGCGCATGTTTCCCGTCGCGATTGCCTGCTGCAACTGTTTGTGCAACTGACTTGCGCGGTCTACTGGTTCAACCCGCTGGTCTGGTTCGCCGCCCGCTCTGTGCATTTCGAACGGGAATGTGCCTGTGATGATATCGTTTTAGAAAATGGAACCCGGGCGTCTGACTACGCCGACCAGTTGCTGCAGGTGGTCTCGCGTATTCAGGCAGGTCGCAGGATGAAGTACCTGGCTGTCTCGATGGCATCGCGCAACGGGTTTACCGAGCGACTGCAGGCGATTCTACTGGAAACTCAGGATCGACGTCCGGTCCGCGTGCGGACGATGGTTGCATTGGCGATGACCTTCATCTGTCTGACCGGTGTGCTGGGAGTCTTGCAGGTGGCGTTCAGCGGAACGGCCTGGGCACAACAGACCGAGACCACTCAAAGTGGCGAGCAGGAGTCTCGGGCGGAGTCGCTCAGGCAATCTTCGCAGGCCAATCCGCCAGGAAAACAAGACGAGAAGATCTCCGTACCTGCAAAGCCGACTTCTGCAACGCCTCTGAATGCACAGGTTCCACAACTGCATCAGCGACAGTCCCGCCAGGAGTCACTGCCCGCAGCGCCAAAACGAAATGAATTGAAGTCGATTCCCGTCGCTCCTACTCAGGAACCTTTTAAAAATGGCGATCGTCCTGATCTGGTTCAGAATTTAAACCGGCCAGCAGTACGCTCATTGAATGTTGTGTTTGCCCATGATCCGGGAATTGGAAATTACGATGGCATTGTCGGGCGTCCCAGTGATGTCTGGAATTCGGTCGATATTGGTACGACCGCCGTCGACTACATGCGATATAGCGACGCGACTCCCAGCACGGCGCGGTTGCGTGTGACACGTCATGATGGTGAGTGGGGTATTCAAGGGCAAAGCGGGATTTTTCAGGGCTATATTTATCACAACTGTCGCTGTGTGGACCTGGAAACAAAAGTGCTGGACCTCCCGGCGGGTAAGTACAAAATCTATGTCTTTGCCCATGGCGATGCGCCGGATCAAAATGCGGAGATCGAACTGAAAGTCGGCCCGCGAGTGATCGGTAAAAAAGCGACCGCCAACGATGGCACCTGGAATTATCGCACGCAGCCTTACCGTGAAGGTCTGCAGTATGTGAGTTTTAACTTCAGAAAGCGGGCGGGGGAAGAGGTGACGCTCATCAGCCATCGCGGCCCCAGCGGTTATTCCATGTTCAACGCCATTCAGATTGTCCCACTGACGGAAGCAGGGAAACAATCACTGACGCTCCCCGCTCCGGCTCCATTGAAGCTCAGATAACTATTTTGTTTTCTGTTCGCGCGAACTGCGCAGCGCTGGCTTGAAAACAGCCACACTGCTCGGAAATCTTCCGCATCGGGGATTCCCCTATCGTTCCAGAGGTAATATTCGCTGTCTGGCCTGCGAATTATTTTCATACAATAGCATGCTGCAGATGGCTGTGTCTGCTGTTTCCGGTGCGCCCTCTCTCAGTTTGGCATACCATCTGCTCTTACCTCAAGCTGCCACGACAGTAAAACGATTGTCTCTGCTTGAGGAATTCTCGGGTCAGTCAGCTCTGCGCCCGTTGGTTCAACTTACCGAACGGGGAGGGGCGATTGTGGAATCAGCATTAACAGATAAATCGCCAGGAAAAAGGAACAAAACAATGCGACGTACTCGATTGAGTAGACTATTGATGCTCAGTTTGATCACCGGGGTGCTGGTCACCTCTTTTGCACCCGCGCTCAAGTCACAGGAAGCAGACAAGGCAAAGCCGAAACTGCCCGACCAGACTTATATGCCTGTTGTTAAAGACAAACCGTTTGAAGAGGTCATGCAGGCCGATGTTGCGGCGAAACCGGAAGTAATGCAGAAGCAGGAAGACCTGTACCAGCAGCGATATGACATGAGTGATCAACCTGCTGATGTAAAAATGTCAGCGGGTCGTAAAGCGGTTCAGGAGGGGGTGCGGGTTAAACTGCCGGAAGGCGTTACCTGGGAACAGCTCTCCGCGGCCACTCCTGAACGCATCAAAGAGACCAATACCTTTCCGTTTGGCTTTCGTCCTTTACCTCATGTGAAACATCCCGTGGGGGGGCAGGTCTTTCCCAAGCAGCAGATTGATGCGATTCAGAAGCTGGAAAGCCGCGACCTGTCACGATTTGATGTCGACTTCGATCTGCCCGATCACCTGACACCCGAATTTCCACCACCGATCTTCCTTTCCAGCCGTCCCGATCTGGGTGACGTCTCACAGGGACAGGTGCTGTCAATTAAGAATTATTACAAGCTGCTGAAAGGGAAAGTGACTCCCGTGCAGATGGAAGGGATGCGGCTGTTGCTGACCCCATTCCCGCAACAGCAGTTTAACCAGACGGAAGACCGCAAAGTGAAAGAGGCGAGTCTGGGAGTAACCTGTCTGGACTGTCATGTGAATGGTCATACCAATGCAGCCTTTCATTTAAATCCCGATACCCGTCCGCAGGAAGCCCGTTTTCGCCTGGATACCGTCAGTCTGCGAGGGATGTTCAATCAGCAGATTCATGGTTCCAAACGGTCACTGCGGAGTGTGGAAGACTTTTCCGAGTTCGAACAGCGGACCGCCTATTTCGATGGCGATCATGTGATCGCAGCCAAAAAGGGCGTACATCTTCCCGATCGCAGTGACGCCGTTGCGATGATGGCACAGATGCAGAATATGTTTGATTTTCCTCCCGCTCCTAAACTGGATGTCTTCGGGAAATTGATTCCTGAAAAAGCGAGCGAATTGGAATTACAGGGTCAGGAAGTCTTCTTTGGAAAAGGGCGATGTGCCGAATGCCATCCGGCGCCTTTTTACCTCGACGACAAAATGCATGACCTGCATCTGGAACGATTCTACACACCGGAAATGATTGCCGGTCAGTACAACATGGCCGATGGTCCGATTAAGACCTTTACGCTGCGGGGCATTAAAGATTCGCCTCCGTATCACCATGATGGCCGACTGTTGACGCTGGCGGATACCGTGGAATTTTATAACCTCGTTCTGCAGACCGATCTGACGGAACAGGAAAAGCAGGCCCTGGTTGCCTTTCTGAAGTGCTTATAACGGAAGTGGCCGGAACGGATCTGAACAAATTCGTTCCGCTGGCTGGGGCCTTCTGTTCAGACCCGGGAAGCAGACTTATCTGTTTTTCGGGTTCTTTTTTTAATAAAGGTGTCAGGAACGAATGGCACTGCCTGTTGTGGTGAAAGAGTTTGCGTTCATATGATGGCCCTTCGTTGTTGATGGTAATGGTATCTCGGTTGCTTCAGCAAAGCCAGCGCTTTGGTTCGCCGTTTATTGGC
>NZ_JBLXFK010000021.1:0-79999 GCF_048262075.1 Gimesia sp. | reverse complement strand
GATGATGAAAAATAATCAGACATGGGATCAGAATCTGATTACCTCTTGACAGATTTTAACACAGTCGCTGACACCTTAAATTCGGCTCGGTAGGCAACTGGCAGACCACTTTGGCTTAGAACCAAAGATGCTGTGGGTTCGAATCCCACTCGAGCTACTGAATAAATTACGTCCTCGTGGAGCAGTCCGGAGTGCTCGTCTGCCTGTCACGCAGAAGGTCGTGGGTTCAAATCCCATCGGGGACGCTTACAAACGGCGCGGTATGCAAACTGGTAAAGCAACGAAACTTAAAATTTCGTGATTGTCTGCGGGTTCGACTCCCGCCCGCGCTACTGACCAGTGTCCAGATTTGTGACAGCGTCTCCAGGGCCATCTGGATCGAGTAGATTAAGGATGGGAGTTTTCTGGTTAAACGGAATCAAAGTTAGATTTATTTACCTGCGTTGGCTGGGCATTGGCGAGCCCCGGTGGCTGTAACCCACCCGCTTTACGCTGTGGCGGTTCAACTCCGTCCCGACGCACTTGATATGGCCAAGTGGCGAAACTGGTAGACGCGCGACTCTCAGACAGTCGTTCCCACAGGGAGTGCGAGTTCGAATCTCGCCTTGGCTACTTTTTACTGACGCAGAGGGGCAGGTGCCCGGCCGACTCTCATAAGGTTGGTGCACCCGGTTCGATTCCGGGCTCTGCTATTTATTATTAATGGGCTGGCATGTACCTTGGGGGCGACTGACTCTTGCAAAGTCGGTGTGTTGGGTTCGATTCCCATCCGGTCCACTTTCTGTGTTTTCGATAATATTATGAATTACTGGATCAATCATGCGAACGACAAGAGAACTGGATTTGGGAAAACTAAACAGCGCGACCAAGTACCCTTCAATCCCCACGTACCATGCACTGGGTGAACGGGGCGCGCTGTTGGCAGAATATGTCGATTTTGATGGACAGCCGCTGATTGCGACTGAAAAAGTCGATGGCACCAACAGCCGGATTATTCTGATGCCGGATGGATGCTATCTGATCGGCAGCCGCGAAGAACTATTGCATGCGCGAGGCGATCTGATTCAGAACCCCGCCCTGGGAATTGTGGATACTCTCCAACAGACGGCCGAACGAATTGTCGACGTTGTTTCCACACCTGCGGATGTCATCACCGTCGTTTATCTGGAAACGTACGGCGGTAAAACAACCGCTGCTGCGAAACAGTACACGAGCCAGCGCGCGTTTGGTTTTCGTGTGTTCGATGTGAGTCGCATTGCGGTGGAGCATCTGGATGCCAGCCGTGAATCGATTGCCGCCTGGCGTGAGAACGGCGGGCAGTCGTTTCTACGCGAACAGGAATTGATCGAACTGGTCGATTCACTACAGTTGGAGTTGACGCCCCGGCTTGAAATCCAGGAGACGCTGCCAACGACAATTGTAGAAACGCATGCATGGCTGGAGTCCATGATTCCCGCGACGCTGGTCGCCCTGGACGACGCTGCCGGCGGCAGGCCTGAAGGTCTGGTGGTGAGAACTGCAGATCGCAGGCAGATCGCGAAAATCCGTTTCGAAGATTACCAACGTCATCAGAGACGGGCGGCTGGTAAAAAGTAGTTAGCAAAGAAAACTCCCCTCCTGACGGGAAACTGTCGGGAGGGGAGTTTTTATTTGTTGTACCTGAATCTCAATCAGGAAGCGTTCAGCGCTGTCCGCACGCCTTCGGCATACGCCGGGTCAACCAGTTCAAAATGTTTGAGCTGGCGGTCGACAATTTCTGTGGGCACGCCCTGCATGGCGGCGGCGATGTTGGAGAACAGTCGCGATTTCTGTCCGTCGTCGAACAGGTTGAATAACGCGCGGGGCTGTGAGTAATTGTCGTTGCCTTCACGGTGATCAAAGCGGGCGGCGTCGCCGGAGATCTTGAGTGGCGGCTCGGCGACATCCGGTTTTTCAACCGGTCCATTGAAAGAGTTCGGTTCGTAATAAGCATCCACGGGGCAGCCGTTCGATTTGAAGTGCATCGCGCCATCTTTGTGGTAGTGATGCACGGGGCACTTTGGTTCGTTTACCGGCAGTGCTTCGTAGTGAGTGCCAATGCGATGACGGTGCGCGTCGGCATAGGAGAGGACGCGGGCCTGCAGCATTTTATCGGGTGAAAAGCCGATTCCGGGTACCTTGTTCGAAGGGGAGAAGGCAGCCTGTTCGATTTCCGCGAAATAGTTTTCAGGATTGCGGTTCAATTCCATCGTACCCACGTCGATTAAAGGATAGTCGCCGTGCGGCCAGACTTTGGTGAGGTCGAATGGGTTATACGGTGTGAGGTCAGCATCCGTTTCCGGCATTACCTGGATCTGCATATTCCATTTGGGGAAGTCCCCTTTTTCAATCGCGTAGAACAGATCTTCCTGAGTACTCTCGCGAGTCTTGCCGACGACCTGTTCTGCTTCGGCATTGGTCCAGTGTTTGTGACCCTGCTGGGTTTTGAAGTGGAACTTAACCCAGAAGCGTTCGTTGTTGTCGTTAATCAAACTATATGTGTGACTGCCGTATCCATTCATATTCCTGACGCCGACTGGTAAACCACGGTCAGAGAACAGAATGGTTACCTGATGCAGTGATTCCGGAGAGAGCGACCAGAAATCCCACATGGCCGTGGGGGAACGCAGATTGGTTTTGGGATGCCGTTTCTGGGTGTGGATGAAGTCGGGAAATTTATAGGCGTCTCGAACAAAGAAGACCGGTGTGTTATTGCCAACCAGATCCCAGTTTCCCTCTTCGGTATAGAACTTGAGGGCAAAGCCGCGCACATCGCGTTCCGCATCTGCGGCACCTGCTTCGCCTGCGACAGTCGAGAAGCGGGCGATCATTTCCGTTTGTTTGCCCGGCTGCAGGACTTTGGCTTTCGTATATTTACTGATGTCATGTTCGATTGTCAGTGTTCCATGCGCCCCCCAGCCTTTCGCATGCACGACCCGCTCTGCAATCCGCTCCCGATTCTGGTGTGCCAGTTTTTCGATTAACTGGTAATCTTCCATTAATACAGGGCCGCGTGGTCCTGCTGTTAATGAATTCTGATTGTCGGGGACGGGGGCTCCGCCGGTTGTTGTCAGCGTCGGCTTATCGGTCATGGTAACTGTTCCTTGAGAGTTTGCAGGATCACGGCGTTTTCTATTCAATCGTGACAGGGACATAGAGCCCCATCTGAGCTTCATGTTAACTATATTGATCTGCGCGCAGGAAGTCTAATGCTGTGAGTGGATGGCTGTCATACCTCACGTGCATGATTTTACGAAATTTATTTCAGTGAGCACTGCGTCTGCGAATACTCATGAAGTCGTTTCCGAAATTCCAGGATTAATCGACTTTGAAAACGATAAGGATTCCAGATAACGGCGATTTTTCGCGTGGGACTGTTTCCACTGATCGAGCGGTAAACACGTCGGTCCGTTTTATCGAGCCGTCGCGCCATCTGGGGAATCATCGAAATGCCATGAGATAAAGAGACCAGTTCCTGCACCATCGCCAACTGACTGGTCTGCTCAACCGCGACGGGATGAAACGATCGTTGTCGGCAGAAGGAAACAATATTATCTGACAGGCAGTGTGCTTCATCCAACAGGACGAAGGGATAGGATTTGATATCGTTCAAGCGGATTTGAGGCTTATCTACCAGGGGATGATCTGGGGGCAGAACCAGAAATAATTCTTCTTCAAACAGTTCCTCGACTTCCAGGTATTTGGCAGGGACCGGCAGGGCGATGATGGCGAGATCAATTTCTCCCTGGGTACAGCGTTTGAGTAAATGGTCGGTCGTGTCCTCTTGAACAATCAGTGAGGCTTTGGGGAACTCGGCAGAAAACTGACGTAATAAATCAGGCAGAAAAAAAGGGGCAATCGTGGGGATGGCACCCACGCGGATCTGACCACTTTGACCATCGTCTGAGATTTCTGCTTTGGTGTCAGCAATTAACGTGAGGATCTGCTGGGCACGGGATTGCAGGAGTTTCCCTGCTTCGGTTAAGGCTACAGAGCGGGTTTTTCGTTCGAAGACAGGTTGCCCCAGTTCTTCTTCCAGTTTCTGGATCGAACGGCTGAGAGCTGGTTGAGAGATCAGCAGTTCTTCAGCTGCCCGGGTAAAGTTACCTCGTTCAGCGACTCGTAAAAAATAGCGTAATTGATCGACTTCCATCCTGGTTTGTTCCGTTTAGATAATGTTGTCAGGGTATTGTGTGTTTTTGTTCTATGCAGTGAAGGTATAGTTTAACGACTTGTACCGGACGGGAGCCAATAAGATCTGGTGTTTGCGTCTGATTTTTTACAAATCATTGGGAAATATGGATTTGGAGGTTTGTCAAAGTGAAAAATCATGCGAAAATAGAAGAAAGCGGACAGTATATATCGATATATCTAAATCCTTGAATGTTATTGAGGAGTGATTTACGATACTTGTACTGAGATCCGTGATGTTTACTTCTAATGGAGTCCTGTATGGCGACCCTGTTCAAACGATTCTGTTTGATGCTTCTGGTAAGTTCCTGTGTGCTTCGCTCTGGTATTTCTGCTGAAGAAGTAAAACCGGAAAAATTAACTTACGAAGAGCATATTCGACCTATTTTCCGTGCCCATTGTTTTGACTGCCACGGCGCCGTGGAAGAAATGCAGGGGGGCCTTGATTTGCGTCTGGTCCGTTTCATGACTAAGGGGGGGGAATCGGGCGAAGCGATCATTCCAGGGAAACCGGACGAGAGTTACCTGATCGAACGCATTGAAAGCGGCGATATGCCACCCGGCGAAGCGCGGGTGCCCCAGGATCAGATCGAGACACTGAAACGCTGGATCGCTGCAGGTGCTAAAACCGCGCGACCGGAACCAGAGACGATTGAACCGGGGTTGGGAATCACACCGGAAGAACGGGCCTACTGGGCGTTTCAGCCTGTGAAAAGGCCGGAGGTCTCCGAAGCATTCAAAAGCAGACTGGGAGTGCGTTCGCCCATCGATGCATTACTGTTAAAAGCGATGCCGGAAGGCTTGGCCTTTTCACCCGACGCCGAAAAGCTGACGCTGATCAAGCGAGCCAGTTTTGATCTGCTGGGGCTGCCTCCCCATCCCGATCAGCTTCGCCGAGTGATGGCTGATCAGTCGGCCGGCTGGTATGAAACTTATCTGGATGAACTGTTACAGTCGCCTCATTATGGAGAACGCTGGGCACGTCACTGGCTGGATGTTGCGGGCTATGCAGACTCTGAAGGTTATACCGTTAAGGATGTTGTTCGCCCCTGGGCCTGGAAATACAGGGACTACCTGATTCGATCATTGAATGCAAATAAACCATTCAATGAATTCATCGTTGAGCAGCTGGCTGGTGATGAATTAGCCGGAAAGCGTGCAGGTGATTTGACAGAAAAGCAGATTGAACTATTGACGGCGACCGGTTTCTTACGCATGGCCGCTGATGGAACCGGGAGCGGCAGCAATACTCCCGAAGCCCGTAACCAGGTCATTGCGGATACAATGAAAATTGTGAGTAGCTCGTTGATGGGGATGAGTGTCGCCTGCGCACAGTGTCACGACCATCGCTATGACCCGATTCCACAGTCGGACTACTTCGCAATGCGAGCTGTTTTTGAGCCTGCGTTTGACTGGCAGCATTGGCAAACACCACCACAAAGACAGGTCTCGCTCTACACAGCCGCTGATCGGGCCAAAGCAGCCGAAATTGAAGCGGAGGTCAAGAAAGTCGTCGCCACCAAAAGTGAAAAGCAGGCAGCATACATGGCTGAGGCTCTGGAAACGGAGCTGAAGAAGTATGAGCAGCCTTTGCGGGACCAGTTAAAAACGGCTTACCAGACAGCCGCGGATAAAAGAACTCCTGAGCAGAAAGAACTGCTCAAGAAAAATCCGAGCGTGAATATTTCACCGGGTGTGTTGTATCAGTATCTGCCGAAAGCTGCAGAAGAATTGAAAGAATTCGATAAACAGATTGCCGAGATCAGAAGTAAAAAGCCGGTGGAAGAGTTTTTACGGGCAGCGATTGAACCTGCCAATCATTTGCCGGTAACAAAGCTGTTTCACCGTGGTGATTATCGTCAGCCCAAACAGGTGGTTGAGCCTGCGGGATTGACAGTGGTTGCACCTGAAGGGGAACGCAAAAAATTCCCGGTTAATGACGATACTCTGCCAACGTCCGGGCGTCGGCTGGCATTTGCCCGCTGGCTGACGAACGGAGAGCATCCACTGGTCGCGCGCGTGCTGGTGAACCGGATCTGGTTACATCACTTTGGCCGGGCAATTGTCAGTACGCCGGGAGAGTTCGGTAAGCTGGGATCAACTCCCACCCATCCGGAGTTGCTCGACTGGCTGGCTTCAGAATTCATGCAGCAGGGTTGGGATCTCAAAAAACTGCACCGCACGATCATGCTGTCGACCGTTTATCGTCAGGCGGGCGCCCCTGATCCAAGCAAGGAATCGATTGATCCGGAAAACAATTATTACTGGCGTAAGCCCATCGTTCGCCTCGAAGCAGAAACGTTGCGAGATCGCATGCTGGCCGCTTCCGGTGTGCTTGACCCGCAATTATTTGGCGCTCCGGTAGGAATCAAAGAGGACGATTTTGGTCAGGTTGTTGTATCCGGCGATCAGCTTCGTCGCAGCTTGTATATTCAGGCCCGCCGCAGTCAACCAGTGGGGATGCTGCAGACTTTTGATGCACCGGTTATGGAGATCAACTGTGAGCGGCGTTCCAGTTCGACCGTCGCCACCCAGTCCCTGATGCTGATGAATGGTAGTTTCATCCTTTCGCAATCCGCGAAGCTGGCGGAACGTCTGGCGCGGGAAGCACCGGAATTGAAACCGGATACGCTGGCATCACTGCCTGAACTTCCGCCGACAGTCAGACCGGTGTGGAGTTATGGTTACGGGAAACTGGATGAAACCAGTTCACTGCAGAGTACCTTTACCGCATTACCGCATTGGTCCGGTTCCAGTTGGCAGGGAGGTCCCAAGCTCCCGGATCCTGCTTTAGGCTGGGTGACAATCAATGCGGGAGGCGGTCATCCTGCCAGTCAGTATGTTTCTATCCGTCGCTGGACAGCGCCTGTGTCGGGGACGCTGTCTGTCACAGGAAAACTACAGCATGGCAGTGAGCACGGGAATGGCGTGCGGGGATTGGTACTTTCCAGTCGATCCGGACTGGCCAGTCAGTGGGACATCAAAAATAAGTCTGTCGATACAGCAGTTGGTTCGCTCGCGGTCCAACAGGGAGATACGATCGACTTCATCACGGATTGTAAGCAGAATGATGTGGGCTTCGATTCCTTCTCCTGGGGTGTCCAGTTATCTCTGAAGAACGAACAGGGGGGAGTGCTTAAGTGGAATTCTGCCGCTGAATTTCGGGGGCCGGAAGCTGTTGATAAAAGCCTGCCCGCACAGGCCGCTTATGCATTTGAACTGGCTCTCTGCCGTCAACCGACGCCGGACGAATTGCTTCTGGTAACCCGTTTTATCAACAACCAGATGGTTTATCTGCAACAACATCCAGAACAGCTTCCCAAAGACGTCACGCCCGGACGACAGGTGATTACCAATCTTTGTCAGGCGCTGATGAGTTCTAACGAATTTTTATATGTCGATTGATGATTGCTGCGAATTTATTCTCTAAACTTTTTTCTCGAAGTGATTCGAGTTCCTCATTCTCTGGTGTTTGACTGATGACACATTTTAGCAGACGACAGTTTCTGGCAGAAAACGCGATGGGTATCGGTACCGTCGCTCTCGCCTGGTTACTCAAACAGGACCAACTCCTGGCACGCCCCAAGAATATTTCGATCAAGCAGCCTCATTTCGATCTCACGCCTAAAACCGCGCAGTTCGCACCACAGGCCAAAGCCATGATCTCGCTGTTTCAGCATGGCGGTCCGGCGCATATGGATTTGACCGATCCTAAACCGGAGTTGACCAAATACAGCGGGACCGATTTTAAAGGTGATATCCAATACAGTTTCGTACAACAGGCCAGTAAAAAACTGCTGGGAAGTCCGTGGAAATTTCAAAAGCACGGGGAATGTGGGACCGAACTGTCAGAGTTGCTGCCTCACCTGGCAGAAATTGTGGATGATGTCTGTGTGGTTCGCTCCATGCATACCGGCGCCAATGGCCATGAAGTTTCAATTCGATACTTTCATGGCGGGATTCCCGGAGTACTGGGGCGTCCCAATCTGGGGTCCTGGCTGGTGTATGGATTGGGTTCAGAATCTCAAAATCTGCCGGCTTACATGGTGTTGACCGATCCGGGAGGATTGCCCGTGGACGGCGTCACAAACTGGTCAAACGGATTTATGCCATCACTGTTCCAGGGGACCGTGCTGCGACCCAAGGAGCCACGGATTCTGAATCTGGATGCGCCGGCACATCTGCAGGGCTCTCTGCAGCAGCAGAATCTGGAACTGCTGCAGACGCTCAATCGGCGTCATTACGAACAGCATCCTCACGAATCAGATCTGGAAGCACGGATCTCAAGTTATGAACTGGCAGCGCGGATGCAGACCTCTGCCCGCGAAGCGCTCGATCTCTCTCAGGAAACCAAGGCCACACAGGATATGTATGGTCTGGATAATCCCAAGACAAAGGAATACGGTACACGATGTCTGATCGCCCGCCGCCTGGTGGAGCGTGGGGTAAGGTTCGTACAACTGTTCCTCGGAGGTCAACCCTGGGACAATCACAGCAATATTTCAACCGGACTGCCGGCCATTTGTCATCGGACAGATCAACCGTCCGCTGCCTTGGTGAAAGACCTGAAACAGCGGGGGATGCTGGATTCGACGCTGGTACACTGGGGAGGTGAAATCGGGCGACTGCCTGTGACGCAGAACCATGGTGACGCCAAGAGTGCAGGCCGCGATCATAACGGCCAGGGGTTCAGTATCTGGCTGGCCGGTGGCGGAATCAAAGGGGGGATGACCTTTGGGAAAACCGATGAGTTCGGGCATAAAGCGGTCGAAAATGTGGTGACCCCGAATGACTTCCAGGCGACTGTCATGAGTCTGTTTGGTCTCGATTATCAGCAACTCCTCTATCATCATAATGGTCAGGAGCAGATGATTACGAATGGTCGCCCTGCCCGCGTGGTCTCGGACATTCTGTCGTAGTTTGCTCTGAACTGTTCAGATTGGAGCCCAGGCTTGATAGACTGTATCTCGTCTTGACTACTAAGAACTGTTTTACGGCGATCACGCAGGGGAAATACTATGTTGTTAGTAGACATTGGTTATGCTCCTCTCAGCTTGAATGAGGGCTGAGGCGATGGATCGACTCGGATTGACCTGAATATGAATTTAAAAATCCGCCAGAGAGAACCGGAATTGATGGATCAGCCTGGTTTGTCTGAAAGCGAACATCGTCACGCTTTAGCAGGACTGGGACGAATTAACTGGTGGAGTCGCAGTGATGCCATAGTATGGCCAGCCATTCTGGAGTTAGCTCGAGGTCGATCTGGAAAGCCATTACAGATACTGGATATTGCCAGCGGTGGCGGCGATGTCGCGTTGAGTATTGCTGCCCGCGCAGAGCGCGCGGGTGTGTCAATTGAAGTCGATGGCTGTGATATCAGTCCCTTTGCTGTCAGGTATGCGACTCAGCAGGCTGCCAACCGGGGGCAGGAGCAGGTACGATTTTTTGAATGTGATGTGCTCTCAGAATCGCTGGATAAACAATATGACGTAGTTATGTGCTCGTTATTTCTACACCATCTCGATGAGGGACCAGCTCAACAGCTACTGGAAATAATGTCAGAGTCGACTAGACAACTGATGCTGGTAAATGATTTATGTCGGTCGCGTGCCAGTTACTGCCTGGCCTGGACTGCCTGTCGCTTATTGACGCGTTCACCGGTCGTCCATACCGATGGTCCTCTCTCCGTTGCAGGTGCGTTTACAGTGAGTGAAATTACGGAATTGGCCGGGCAGGCCGGTTTGAGTGGTTTTCAGATCACACGTCACTGGCCTCAACGCTGGTTACTGAAGTGGAGTCGAAAATGACTCTGACCAGTTCGCTGAATCGGGAAGCAGCCTGTGCGCAGAACTGGGATGCCATCGTGATCGGTGCTGGACCGGCGGGAGCAGTGGCGGCCCGGCAGTTGGCGCAGCAGAAACTACGAACACTGCTGATCGAACGCAAAACGTTTCCCCGCTATAAAGTTTGTGGATGCTGTCTTAATCAGCGGGCGATCAATGCCTTGAACCAGATCGGTCTGGGCCAGTTGCTGGAATCTGCAGGTGCTGTGCCTTTAAATCAGTTCCGCATGCAATATCACGGGCGCGAAGCAGTCGTATCTTTACCGGGGGGACTGGCGATTTCTCGAGAAGTCTTCGATACGCGACTGGTTCAGTCTGCGATGGAAGCCGGTGCGGAGTTTCTGCAGGATACGACCGCGACCATTATCGACAGTGCTGAAAAACGTACTTCCCGCACAGTGGATCTCAGTTACCAGGGGCAGATAGCTGGTTCAGCAACAGCAAAAATTATTCTGGCTGCGGACGGGTTAGGCCATCCCAGCCTGCAGAACTGCCCAGGCTTCGACATGCAGGTTGCCCCGGATTCAAGGATTGGAGTCGGTGCTGCATTTAAATTGAAAAATCTAACATCGTACCCGGCAGGCATGATACACATGGCGATCCATAGATCCGGTTATGTCGGTCTGGTTCGTGTCGAGGAAGAGAGTCTGAACCTGGCTGCCGCCATTGATCGGGATTTTATTAAAGAATGTGCCGGGCCAGCAGCCGCGGTGTTGCAGATTCTGAGAGAGTCTGGTTCACCCGTTTTGCCGGAAATGACGGACGGCAGTTTCAAGGGGACACTGCCGGTCACCCGTAGAACGTTACGCCCGGTGGGTGACCGGTTATTTGTGCTGGGGGATGCAGCCGGTTATCTGGAACCGTTTACCGGAGAAGGGATGGCGAACGCGATCACGGAAGCAATGGCTGTCGCGCAGCTGGTGCCGGAAGGCTTACGCCATTGGGATTCCGCATTGGAGCAAAAATGGCTGAGCGCCCATTATTCACTGACGGAGGGGCGTTTGTTCTGGTGTCGCTGGCTGGCGCGGTTATTGCGTTCGCCTACTGCCATAGGCTGGGGACTGCGACTGTTTCACCGGTTTCCAGGAATGGCCCGGCCGATTGTCGCCCGCTTGAATCATTGAAGAATTTTGACAGTAATTAAAGAGCATATATGAGTTTTGAAATATTGGGAATTGGTACCACAAATCCAGAGCATTCGATTCAGCAGTCGGAAGCGGCGGTTCACGCACAGTCACTTTCCTGCCACGCCGCATCAACAGAGCAGCAGCGACGTCTGCTGCCTGTACTCTACCGACGGGCGGGAGTGAAGACGCGACACAGCGTGGTTCTGGAAAACAGTTCCGGTGAAGAAGCGGTCAGGCAGACGTTTTATCAGCCCGCCGATTCACCCGTTGACCTGGGACCTGCGACATCGACCCGCATGCAGGAATATGAGAAACATGCGGCTGAGCTGGCAATCACTGCTGTGCGTGAAGCATTGGAATCAGCGAATGTCGATCCTGCCGAAGTGACGCAACTGGTCACTGTTTCCTGCAGTGGATTCAGTGCCCCGGGTTTTGATCTGCAGGTGTTGAAACAGCCCGGTTTTTCTCCCGATGTTTCACGGACACATATCGGCTTCATGGGCTGTCATGGCGCTTTGAATGGCCTGCGTGTGGCGAAGTCGTTTACCGACAACGACCCGAATGCCTGTGTGGTTGTCTGTGCGGTAGAGCTTTGCAGTCTGCATCAGCAGTATGGCTGGTGTCCTGATAAAATTGTGGCCAACGCCCTGTTTGCTGACGGTGCAGCAGCTATCGTCGGAAAACAGTCACAAAGCAGTTCAAGTGATCGTTGGGAATTAGTTGCCTCCGGTTCGACGGTCGTCCCGGATTCGGAAGAGCTGATGAGCTGGCGGATTGGAGATCATGGGTTTGAAATGACTTTGTCTCCACAAATTCCTGACCTGATCAAGTCCCGGTTACGTCCCTGGCTGGAGAACTGGCTGGCGGGACAGGGAACCCGTATTGAAGAGATTGGCAGTTGGGCCATTCATCCAGGAGGACCGCGGATTTTGACGGCGGTATCAGAAGCAGTCGGGTTTGACGAAGAAAAACTCGCACCTTCGCGTCAGATCCTTGCCGAGTTCGGAAACATGTCTTCACCAACAGTGCTGTTCATTCTACAGCGTCTGCAGGCAGCTCAGGCAGCACGACCCTGTGTGATGCTGGGGTTTGGCCCCGGGCTGACAATTGAAGCGGCTCTGGTGAAATAGTGCCGGACCGACAGCACAACCGAATTTACAGCGGCTTGCGGGCAATAAAGCATCCATACTGCATTGCCCCCGATTCGTAGGCTTTTAAAATGGTCTCAAAACGGTCCAGGAACATGACCGTGTTTCGATCGATAAGTCGTGCCAGCCAGCGGACGCCGGTTTTTTGAACGCGCTGCCGGCAGATTTCCCAGGTCGGAGCGACGCGATTCGTCCAGTTGTGATACGCCTCGAATTCCAGCCCGGCATTTTCCATCCAGGACTGATAGTCTGTGGCGCTTCCCAGGGAAGGGCAGAAAAAACCTTCACAGACATCGTAAACCTGCTGTCGCGATTCTTCTGTTTTCAGTTGATCACCCGCCAGCCACGCACAGATCGCCATACTGCCACCAGGTCGCAACCAGCTGGCTGCCTTGTTGAAAAAGGCCTGCTTATCAAACAGGTGCTCTGTACATTCAATACTCCAGACGTAGTCAAAAGACGCATTTGGAAAATCAGCTGTTTCCGCATCCTGACAGAGGAATTGTGTTCGCTGCCGCTGACCCCGCCAGTGTGCTTCCAGCGCAGCCCAGCGGCGCTGAACCGGGCTGAGAGTGATACCGGTAACCTGGCAGCCGAAGGTCTTGGCCAGATGAATTGATGAGCCCCCCATGCCACAGCCCACATCCAGCAGATCTGCATCAGGCTGTATCCCCAGCAGTTCCGCGAGTGTTTCGGTTAACTGTTGCTGGGCGACGGCGGAAGATTTTCCATAATCAATCTGACTGGTTGACGGGGCATCAGGCTCTGCCCACAAACCATGATGAATGTGGCGCCCCCAGAGCAGGCGATAAAACAGCGTTGTCAGATTATAATGACTGCGAATGACATCTTTTTGAACTGTCGGGCAACTGATCATGTGATAGTACCATATTTCAAAAAAGGGCTGCTTCGTTATCGCAGAATACGTATTCCAGAGCTATCTGGTGGCCCGCTCCCTTTGCGGCGGAATTTAACAACTGTTGTAATATTAAATCCTGAATTCAATATTTCAAACGTTGATTACAGGAATTAAACATAACATAACATCTCATCGTCAAGTCTCGGGGTATTTTACAATATCTGGCAGGCCAGCGTTGAAGTATGTCTTATAATTAAGTGACGAGATTACCGACAGCTTGTGTGTTCATATGGATATTTGGTTTCGTACTGAATAAAACTTATTTATTGACAACCGCCACTCGCATGTGTATTGTTTTATATATATTATATATAGAGATAGCGCTATTTTAGTATACCCACCACGAAACCTTCCCACCTCAATCAGAATCGACATGAACACATTGCCTAACGCTGCTTCAACACGTCTGTTCGTTCTATTCTTCCTGGCTGTGATTCTCCTGGGCAGCTCTGCAGGTGTCTTAAAGGCGGAAGAAAATAAATCCCCGGTCAGTTTTGTCAATGATATTGTGCCCGTTCTGACGAAGGCAGGGTGCAACATGGGTGTCTGCCATGCCAAAGCAGGGGGGGGACAGAATGGCTTTCAGCTGTCGCTGCTGGGTTTTGAACCGCTGGATGATTATGACAGCCTGGTGAAGGAAGCACAGGGGCGTCGATTGTTTCCCTCGGTTCCTTCGAAAAGTCTGCTGCTCACAAAAGCTTCAAATGAAAATCCACATGGGGGTGGAATTCGTCTCCCCCGGGATTCTGAAGGTTATCAGGTAATCCGCCGCTGGATTGAAGAAGGGGCCCGCTATTCAACCGGGAAAGAACCGCTTCTGGAATCAGTGGAAGTGCAGCCGGAACGTGGCGTGGTCAATATGGGTGAGACCCAACAGTTGAAGGCGATCGCAAAATATTCGGATGGAAGCGTTCGTGATGTCACTGAGGTTGCCTTGTACGAGTCGAACATCAAGTCGATGGCAGATGCGACTGAGGAAGGTCTTGTCAAAGTACATGACATCCCCGGTAAAGTTGCGGTGATGGTCCGCTACCAGGGTAAGATTGCGGTCTTCACAGCGGCAATTCCTCTGGGAGCGCCAATTCAGGAAGTGCCGACAGAAAAAAACATGATAGACCGTCATGTCTTTGCCAACCTGAAAGAGCTGGGAATTCCCCCGTCACCGGTCTGTGATGATCAGACGTTCTTACGTCGCGTGACTTTGGATATTTGTGGTCGCTTTCCTACACAGGAAGAAACCGAATCTTTCCTGGCGAGTACTGACCCGAAAAAACGTGATGAGCTTGTGGAACGACTGCTGCGAAGTCCCAACTATGCAGACTACTTTGCTTCCAAGTGGACCCCGCTGCTGAAGAACCGACGCGATGCAGCCAATGATATTACTTCGAACTTCGCCTTCCATGCCTGGATTCGAGACAGTCTGCTGGCAAATGTCCCCTATGATCAACTGGTTCGCGAACTGTTGGGCGCGACTGGAACTGTCGTGAGCAATCCACCTGTTGCCTGGTACAAGCGGGTGAAAGATCCCAAAGATCAGTTGGAAGATATTGCCCAGTTGTTTCTGGGAGTGAGAATGCAATGTGCTCAATGCCATCACCATCCTTTTGAGCGCTGGAGCCAGGACGATTATTACAGTCTGTCCGCATTTTTCTCTCAGATTGGTCGCAAGCCGACCGGGACTCAGGGAGAAGACCTGATTTTTCATAAGCGAGGCGTCGCACAGGCAAAGAATGTGAAATCGGGTGAGATGTTGAAACCGGTTGCCCTGGGTGATGATATCGGCGAAATCTCTGCCGATGAAGATCCCCGTCTGCGTTTAGGCAACTGGATGAGTTCCAAAGACAATCCCTTTTTCGCCAAAGCGCTGGTGAACCGCTACTGGAAACATTTTTTCAAACGGGCTCTGATTGAACCGGAAGATGATATCCGGGATACGAATCCCCCATCCAATCCGGAATTGATGGCTGCATTGGAAGAACACTTTATCCAGTCAGGCTTTGATCTGAAGCAACTGATCAAGCTGATTACTCAGTCACATACCTATCAACTGAGCTCGATGCCGAATGAATACAATCTGCAGGATCGCCAGAACTATTCGCGGTTCTATCCACGTCGTCTGCAGGCGGAAGTACTGCTGGACTCGGTCGATCAACTGGCAGGTTCGACAACGGCATTTGCCAATCTACCACCAGGCACACGTGCGATTGCATTGCCAGATAACAGTTACACCAAAGCATCGGCTTTCCTGAAGGTCTTTGGTCGTCCTAACAGTGCCAGTGTTTGTGAATGTGAGCGGGTACAATCTTCCAGTCTGGCTCAAAGCCTGCATTTGATTAACTCGTCGGAGATGAAATCCAAGCTCGCGACGGCGAATGGGCGTGCCGCTCAATTAGCTAAAGAAAAAGACAAGTCTGTGGAAGAAAAAGTCAATTCGCTGTATCTGACTGCGTTTGCTCGAAAACCACAGCCGGAAGAACTACAGACAGCAGTGAATTTTCTTACTACGCCGGTAGCCGATGCAAAGGCAATACCGGATGTGAAGAAAACACCGACTTCAAAAGACTATCAGGACCTGATCTGGGCTCTGATGAATACCAAAGAGTTTTTGTTTAATCATTGATGCGTCATGACCAATTTTCGTCATACTGGTGTATGGTTGGATTCTCTCACTATTATCAGATTTGAAACCAGTAAAATTAGAGGCCGGGAAATATGAAATACTTTCGACTGCAGTTCTCATTTGTGACAGGGGCCTGCCTGGCAGTGAGTTGCCTGGTTTCAGCAACAGCCCAGGCGCAGCTGGTCTGTCTACCGGCACCTCGATTATTGACTACCATGCCTATGGGCGGTCAGGCGGGGACCACTTTTGAAGTAACGATTTCCGGTGAAAATATTGAAGATGCCGACGAGCTCAGCTTTTCGCATGAGGGAATTACTGCGACACCAAGCCTGGGTAAAGACGGTTTGCCAGTACCCAACAAGTATACGATTACAATATCCAAAGACTGCCCGCTGGGAATTCATGAAGCTCGCGTGATGACGCGGCTTGGTGTTTCCTCCAGCCGTGCGTTTAATGTCGGACGGCTGCCTGAAACTTCACAGGCTGCCGCGAATACCACGTTGGAAACAGCAAAGAAACTTGAACTGAATTCAATCTGTAATGCAGTGATGTCGCGTCAAAAGATCGATTACTACACCTTCGAGGCAGGCAAGGATCAACGGGTGATTGTCGATTGTGCCGCGAAAGGCATTGATTCGAAACTCAATCCGGTTGTGATCATCGCCGATGAACGGGGGATGGATCTGGTTGTAGAACGACGCGGCGGAATGCTTGATTTTAATGTTCCTGACACAGGAAAATACATTATTAAGGTGCACGGCTTGACGTATGATGGTGGGCCTTATCACTTCTATCGTCTGGCTGTTAAAAATGTCGCCCGCGATGAGATCGTTCCCCGCATGCCTTCGATTAAAAAGGTCAGCGCTTTCTCCTGGCCTCCTGCAGGGCTCACTAATGAAACACTCAAGCCGGAAAGCGAACCAAACAATACACACGCGGAAGCACAAAAAATAACTCTGCCTTGTGATATCAGTGGTAGCTTTTTTCCCGCTGCGGACGTTGATACATTTGAATTTACCGCGAAGAAAGGTGAAGTCTGGTGGGTCGAAGTTGCCTCAGAACGTCTAGGACGTCCGACCGATCCTTCGATTGTTGTGCAGCATGTCAGCGGTTCTGGATCTGAAGTAAAAATTACGGATCTGGTTGAGCTGAGTGATATCCCCAGTCCGGTCCGGGTTTCCAGCAATGGATATTCCTACAATGGCCCTCCTTATAATGCCGGCTCGTCAGATATTCTCGGCAAAGTCGAGATTAAGCAGGACGGAGTGCATCATCTGCAGATCCGGGATCTGTTTGGTGGCACTCGCAACGATGCCAAAAATATTTATCGACTGATCATCCGCAAAGCGGCTCCCGATTATGCCCTGGTGGGTTGGGCGCTGCATATGAACCTGCGAAACGGTGACCGGAACGCCCTGTCGAAACCAATTGCCCTGCGGGGAGGGGCCACGATGCCTCTGGAAGTGGTTGTCGTTCGACGTGATGGTTTCGATGGCGAAATTGAATTGTTCATGGAAAACTTGCCAGAGGGGGTGTCTGCCACTGGATTGAAGATTGGCAAAGGAAAATCGAGCGGCACGATGTTGATCTCGGCAGCAGAAGGGGCACCTCGAGGTTTAACCAGTGCAAAATTCTTCGGACGGGCAACCATCGCTGATCAAATCGTGACGCGTCCCTGTTATCTGGCATCAATGCAGTGGCCTGTGAAAAATGCCTGGAGTGAAGTACCCAGTCCGCGTTTGATGGCTGATGTTCCTGTTTCCGTAGGCATTTCAGAACAGGCACCTATCACCATCGCTCCCGCTGAAGAAAAAACCTGGGAAGTGACAGCCGGTGAAAAGCTGACCATCCCGCTTAAACATGTTCGCCGTAGCGAATTCTCGGGGGCCAATATTACTTTGAAAACATACGGGGAAGGCTTTAACCGAAATAAAGCCTTCGATGCCCCTTTGAAGGCTGACGCATCTGAAGTAGTTCTGGATCTGGCAACTCTGAAAACCCCTCCCGGAGAGTATCAAATTGCTTTCGGTGGATATGCTGTAGTGAAGTATAGTGAAAACCCGAAAGCAGTTGCTTTAGCGGAAGCTGAACTGAAAGAGGCACAACAGCAGGCCGAGGCTCTGGTTGCAGACGCTGAACAATTACAGAAAAAAGGTGATGCGGCTGCAAAAGAGGCGGCTGCAAAAGCAAAAACAGCACAGGCTGCAGTGGCAAAAGCCGATAAACAGTTAAAGCAGGCGACCGCAAAAGCCAAGCCCAAAGACATTGTCGATATTATCTTTTCCAAGCCGATTAACATTCGAGTCAACCCAGCTAAGAAGGCGAAATAGTGATGACAGATCCTTTTCACGCATCGACAGTTCATCCATGTCCGGGTCCTGAAACGCGGCGTGGGTTTCTCAAAATGGGCCTGGCTGGTTTTGCTTCACTCAGTCTTCCCGGTATTCTGCGCTTGCAGGCAGCGAATCCTCTGCCCAATCAAAAGAAAAAAACGGCCGTGATTATGGTCTGGCAACCGGGTGGTTGTTCTCATATTGATACTTACGATCCCAAACCCGCTGCGCCAATTGAGTACCGCGGGCCTTTCGGCATGATTCCCACCAAAGTGCCGGGGATGAATTTTACAGAACTGCTGCCGATGCAGGCAAAAATTGCAGACAAGTTTACCGTTCTGCGTTCCATGCGTCACGACAGCCCCGGGCATCCAGCGGGGACACTACGAATGCTGACGGGGGATACTGATCGCCGGGATAAGCAAATCCCTAAATATCCCGACTGGATGTCTGTCACGAATTATCTGCGTTCTAAAGAAGGACCACGCAAAAACCCTCTACCCCCTTACGTGGGGATCAACTTTTCTTCGCAGCGTGTGGGGGGAGCCTATCTGGGGGATGCCTATGGTCCCTTTACCGTTTCCGGAGATCCCAATAAACCAAATTTCACGGTTCCCAATATCGGGTTATCGAATCAGGCTGAAGTCACACAGCTCGATCGCCGGGCGACCCTGCGTCAGAAGCTTGATACCCTGGAACGATCGTTTGATCAGGCGGGGGAACTGCAGGCGCTGGACGAATTTGAAACCCAGGCCATGACTCTGCTGACCAACCCCAAGGCGAAAGATGCCTTTGATTTGAGCCAGGAAGATGATCGCACCCGTGATCGCTATGGTCGCAATTCCTGGGGTCAGCAACTATTGATGGCACGGCGGCTGGTGGAAGCGGGCGTGGATGTGATTTCGACCAGCTTGAGTGGTCCGCTTTGTGGCCGTGTATCAAACTGGGACGATCATGCCGTAAACCACCATGTCTTCGATGCCATGCGGTTCCGTTCGCAGGCATACGATCAGGCTGTCTCTGCTTTGATTGAAGATATTTACGAGCGGGGACTGGATGAACAAGTGCTGGTGGTGGTCACCGGTGAATTCGGGAGGACTCCCAAAGTCAATTACCAGCCCAGTACCGGCGCAGGAAATGCGAGTGCACCTGCTGGTACAAAACAACCAGGCCGAGATCACTGGCCACGCGCGTTTTCTAATATCTGGGCGGGTGGCGGTATCGAGACCGGTCGCTTTATTGGTGCGAGTGACAAGCTGGGTGAAGATTCCATTGAACGGATCTGTGGCGCGGGGGATTTCCTGGCGACCATTTATCATCATCTGGGAATTGATTCGTCCAGTGTCTTTATCGAAGACTTCAACGGCCGTCCGACACCAATCATTGCCGATCAGGGCAAACCGATTCCGGAACTGGTGGGGTGAGTCTGCTCACGCTTCACGCTGCTTGATTGTCCCCTGATATCTGGCTTATAATCTGCGCTCGTTTTGTGCCTGGAGCACCCGATCCCGGACGGTGTCCATGCATTGATTAGCGCGATTTCTATCTGCGTCTCTCTCGGTATGCTGCTGGGCGGAATTCCCGATTAAAAAGTAGATCGGACGGACGCAATCATACTGAGGGCTATCATTCTGCTGGACTGGTTCTGGCTCCAACTGTTCCGTTAAATTCGATTCTGAGGAGCGAAGCTGGTGTGCAGATCTGTTACAGAACAGGTCCCAGCATGGCGATGGTGTTATTCCAGAAGCGGCGTGCAATACTCCAGGCGGCGACAGTTTCAGCAGTGACTTGTTTGGATGAATCCAGGTATTCCTGCTGACGCTTGCGGACAGACTCTGTCATGCCAGAGTCATAAAACAGAATGTTATTTTCGTAATTGAGATCAAAGCTGCGGCGATCCATGTTGGCGGAGCCGATCAATGTGACATCGCCGTCCAGGGTCAGTGATTTGGTATGCAGCAGGCCCCCCTCGTATTCATAGATTTTTACCCCTGCTTCCAGCAGTTCCTCATAGTAACTGTGACTGGCGGCACCGACGATTCGGGAATCATTGCGTGCCGGGAAAATAATTTTCGTATCAACGCCTCGATAAGCGGTTGCACAGAGCGCATCCTGCATCGATTCATTCGGAACATAATAAGGCGTCGTAATAACCAGTTCGTGACGAGCTGAATGGATTAGCGATTCAAACATCTCGGGCATTGCAGAATAGCGGACTGTAGGACCGGTTCCAACCACTTGAGCCGGAAAACCTGTCTCGCAGGGGGGGATGGGAGTACTTAAAAGCGACGACAGATCTTCGTCGACTTGTGTCATCCAGTCGCTGATAAACAGATGCTGGTTCTGGCGAGCGATGGGGCCTTCAAACCGCATAACGGCATCGACCCAGGGGGCATATTTCGCTTTGACGCGAAACTCCGGGTCGGCACAGTTCTGACTGCCGCAGTAAGTGATACTGTGATCAATGACCACAATTTTACGGTGATTGCGCAAATCAATGCGTCCCATAAAAGGGCGGAGCAGGGGATTTCCAATGGGCAAGGCGGCTGCGGTATGGACGCCGGCCGCTGTCAGTTCATTCCAGTAGGGGGATTTGATCAAAATTCGAGAACCCAGATCATCGGCCATGACGCGACATTTGACGCCACGGGCAGCAGCGCGTTTCAGGGCATCGATGATTTTGCAACCATTTTGATCGGGCAACCAGATATAGAACAGCAGATGCACGTGCTCTTGTGCTGAATCAATATCTTCCACCATCCTGTCGATTGTGGTGTTGGAATCCTCCATCAGTTGTGCGGTGTTCCCTCCCACTGGTGAATAGCCACTGATGGAACACCCGACTCGGAAGAGATGATCATATTTATCGGGGATTTGAGTATGAGAAGATTCTTCATCGCAGACATTGCAGCTTAATTTTGGCAGCCGGTCGAACACCTTCTGCATGCGGGCGACGCGTCGGCGTCCAATATTGACCTCCCCCAGCAGCAGGTAGGCGAGGATGCCCAGTACAGGCAATGTGACAACGACTACGATCCAGGCCAGCCGCGATGTCGGTTCTCGATGCGGCCTTAAAATGACGCGCATGATGACCAGAATTTCTATCGAAAGATGAATCAGCACCGCGATCGTGGCTGCGTCCATTGAATGTTCCCTGCAAAAGTGGATTAGATCTTCTAGATCGCATCACATTTTAGCATAGCGTCTTGCGTACCATGATACTCGGTTCAAATGTCTCTGGAGTCGCTATAGTAAAACTGGACACAGTCTTGAACCAGATCATGAAGAACCTGTTTCATTGAAAAGGCTCAACTTACCGCATTGCCAGTTTGAGTTCAAGACACGGATTCCTCAGCAGGAAACAGCGCGAAATCAGCTTTATTGCAGCGTGAGGCCACCTTGATAAGTCCTGCAGGGAGAATGAGGGATGTTTCCGGGATCGCGACAGCTGAACTTAGACAATTTCTGATATGCTGGATATCATATTAAAACGATGAATCGTTTGATTCTTACTGGGGAATACCAGTCGGGAGTCAAATTCGAATTCCGTTTACGTTTCGTTTCACTTTTAACAGGCTGAACTTCCCTTGCGAAAATATCAGATATCATGTTTCTGGATGATGACATTCATTTTCTTCAGCCAGATTGCATCAACACTGGCGGATCAGAAACCAGAACGCGGTTTTCGGGAATTAAACCGATTCAAAGCAGCAGAAGCGCATCAGGCGGTCGCAGTTGATGAGACAGCCTTTTATGCGATTTCGAGCCGCGAAGTGGCCCGTTATGATAAAACCACCGGCGAACAACTGGCACATTGGACGGGGCCGAAAGACTCTCATATCCGTCATTTGAATAGCGGGGTTGTGACAGGCGGAAAACTTTATTGTGCCCATTCCAACTGGCCACAAAACCCGCTTAAGAATACGATCGAAGTCTTCAAACCGGAGTCTCTGGAACATCTGGAAACATTGACGTTTCCCGAGACGGCAGGAGCCATCAACTGGGTGGATCGGCGTCAAAATAAATGGTGGGTCTGCTATGCTTTTTATGGTCAGCTCGAAAATGTCCGTAAGACCCGAATCGTGCGCTACGATGAAAACTGGCAACCGGAAGCGGAGTGGACATTTCCCGATTCGGTTGTAAAGCGATTCCTGCCCAACAGTAATTCAGGAGGTGCCTTTGGACCCAATGGGCTGTTGTATGCGACAGGTCACGATCATGGTGAAGTTTATGTACTGCGAATACCAGACGCGCCAGGAATGCTGGAGCATGTAGAAACGATATCCGCCCCCATTGCCGGGCAGGGAATTGCCTGGGACCAGAGTGATATCGGGACCTTCTTAGGCATCGTCCGGCGTTCAAAAGAGGTTGTGAAACTCAGGCTGACGCATTCCCAGGAATTCAGAGAACTGCGCGATCGGATTCAATGGAAACGCGAAGAAAAAAATCCAATCCTGCCGCCACGCTCTGTCGGAAAGTTCGATTCCACACGTTGCATGAACCCCTGGGTAGTACGACAGAATGACCAGTATCATTTGTACTATGCAGGCGGTGATGATCGTAGTCAGCATCGGATTGGTATGGCGACAGCAAAAGTGGACGCTATCACAGAGTGGAAACGCAACGGTCCTTTATTTGAGAAGGGTAAGCCGGGAGCCTTTGATGCACGCTGGTGTGTCCTGCCCCATGCAATTCGAATGGAGGAAGATCGCTGGCATTTATATTACACAGGAAACAGTGGACAGGGGACGGGGCTCAGCTCATTTCCCGGTATTGGTCTGGCGACCAGTGTGGATGGAAAAAACTGGTCACGTTTCAGTCATCAACCGGTCCTGCCACGGAGTGGTGAACCAGGGAGTCCCGATGCTATCGGCATGGCCGGAGGCTCGGTGCTGAAGGTCAAGCGAAGTGATGGTACATCGGAATGGCGTTTTTATTACACCGGGTGCCCTACCACGGGTAAAGCCCACCTGCTCAATCAGCAGAAAACAATCTGTCTGGCTGTCTCCGAGGATGGCATTCACTGGCAAAAACAAGGTGCAATCATGCTACGTGATCCTGAACGGGATTATGAAAACGTGGGAGTCGCCGGCCCGGTCGTTCTGCAGCGTGACGATGGCACCTTTCAGATGTGGTATTCCGCCATTGGTACCCGCTGGGGCTATTATTGCATCTGCTATGCGGAATCAGATGATGGCATCCACTGGAGCCGAGGTGTTAAGTCGGGAGATAATCTGCAACTGACCCCCACAGGTTCCGGCTGGGAGAGCCAGATGGTGGAATATCCTTCTGTCATTCGGGAAGGAAAGCGGTTACGCCTGTTTTACTGTGGAAATGGTTATGGGAGAACTGGAATCGGGACTGCAGTGAGTATCGAGCCAGATCAGAACAACTGACCCTTGCTTTTTAAGTCGAGCTTGTAATGATTCTGACAGAACAGCACTTCCATCATTGATACGCTTCACCAGTTTGTCGCCTTCGATTCGCAGTAAACCGGGCGCGTTCTGTATTCAACTGACGAAACAAACGGCTTAAATGAACAGGGCCGAATAAAAAAACAAGCTGGAAACTACATGAACGAACACGCAATTCTTTCCTTATCCTTTATCCTACTCGCAGGCATGCTGTGCCAGTGGGTTGCCTGGCGCGTCAAATTTCCCGCAATTATTTTCCTGCTGGCGGCCGGAATCGTCGCTGGACCGGTAACCCAGTGGTTAAATCCGGATCAGTTATTCGGAGATTTGTTGTTTCCCTTTGTTTCACTGGCAGTCGCGGTCATTCTGTTTGAGGGAAGTCTGACCTTAAAAATTCAGAATATCCCCGGGCTGGAACGGGTCATCCGAAACCTGATTACGATCGGGGCCTTCATCACCTGGATGATCACCACGCTGGCGACTCGAACACTGCTGGACTTTTCCTGGAGTGTTTCGTTTCTATTCGGTGCGCTCATGGTCGTGACCGGGCCAACCGTCATTACGCCGCTCCTGCGGACCGTTCGTCCCAAAGAAAATGTCGCCAGTATCCTGCAGTGGGAGGGAATTCTGATTGATCCCCTCGGGGCCATACTGGCGGTGCTGGTATTTGAGTTTATCGTCTCCGGGGGAGGAGTAGAGGGTAGTTTTACTGCGGGCCTGGTGGTCTTCGGGAAGATGATCTTGATCGGACTCTTATTTGGTGCAGCGGGAGGCAGCTTATTTGGATTTCTATTGAAGAAATTCTGGATTCCTCACTATCTGCATAACATCTTCGCGCTGGCACTTGTGTGTGTCGTGTTTGCGGTTTCCAATGTCTTCGAAGCCGAATCGGGGCTGCTGTCGGTGACGATCATGGGGATCTGGCTGGCAAACAGTAAAGGGCTGGAACTGGACGATATCCTGGACTTTAAGGAAAGCCTGAGTATCCTGCTGATCTCCATGCTGTTCATCATTCTGGCTGCCCGCATGAACCTTGATGCTTTTATTGATCTGGGCTGGCCCGCCCTGGCAGTCTTCGCCGTGATTCAATTTGTGATACGGCCTTTAAGCGTGCACCTCTGTGCCTTGGGATCCAAATTGACAATGAATGAACGACATCTGCTGTCCTGGATTGCACCGCGTGGAATTGTGGCTGCGGCCATCTCAGCTCTGTTTGCGATTCGCCTGGAATACCTGGGATATCAGGATGCATCTCGCATGGTGCCTCTCACTTTTCTAATCATCATCGGGACGGTATTGCTGCAGAGTACCACAGCCGGTCCGCTGGCACGATTTCTCAAAGTCGCTGAACCAGAGAACAAAGGCTTCCTGATCGTGGGGGCAAACGCGGTCGCGCAGCTTATTGCCGAGGAATTAAAGAAAAACGGAATTCGGACTCTGATGACGGATCAGAACTGGTCGTCTGTGACCGAGGCCAAGCTGAAAGGCCTGGCCGCTTACTGGGGGAATCCGGTATCAGAGCATGCGGAACGCAATCTGAACCTGATGGGGATCGGAAATCTGCTGGCGCTGTCACCACAGGTCGAATTGAATGCACTGGCGGCGCAATACTATCGACTGGAGTTTGCCCCTTCGAGTATTTTTACCATTCGCAATGCACAGCCTACTGCTGGCACAGCAGAAACGAAGACGGCTTTCAAGTACAGTGGGCGTGTCCTGTTTGGTGAGTCAGTCACATTTCAGGATCTTGAACATTTACTGCATCAGGGGGCGGAGATGAAAACCACCCTGCTGACGGAAGAATTTTCTTATGAAGACTATCGGGATCAGCAGGGAGATACACGCAATTCCCTGTTTGCGATCGATCCAAATGCAGCCGTCCATGTGTTTACAGACCAGCCCGATTTCGTGCCTAAAGCCGGTTGGAAAATAATCGCTCTGGCAGTCAAAAAAGCAGCTTAACCGGTCTCTCGATTGAATGAGCTCACTGGAAGATACTCTCGTTCGGGATTCTCAAGGTTCGGTAATTCACAAAACCTGTTCGCTCTCTTAAAATACGCCTGCTACAATCAATGGATCTTTCTCGAACACTCTCTGTGAGGAAATCCTGCACTCATGACAATTCGCCGACGCACTTTTCTAACATCGTCACTGTCAATGGCTCTGACAGGCCTACTGCCAGACAGGCAATTGCCAGCGAAGGGGGAGTCGATTGGTGAGAATCGTCGCCTGCTGAAACCTGTCCACGACCAGATCGTCTGTCCCTGGGAACCTGAGCATCCCCGCCACGATCACCAGTTGATATTTCCTCTGGATAAGCAGAGGCTGTTGCTGGTCTGGTCAGAGTATTACAGTCAGTCAGAGCACCCGGCAACCAAAAAAGGTTTTTCCGGAATAGGCGATCATGTTGCCTGTCAAATCTCGTCGAAGATCTCGACAGACCGGGGGCGGACTTGGGGCAAGCATCAGGTGCTGCAGCCTAATCGCTGGAAGCAGAACGTCAAGCATCCAAATCTGGTCCGCCTGTCTGAACAGGAAATCCTGTTTTCCTATGTGGGCTGGGATGATGAACATCAGCGCAACGTTTATTTGCGGCGGTCTACAGACAATGGAAAGACGTGGGGCGAGCAGCGGCAAATTTCCGAGCCGGGCTGGTACTGCTGCAATGCCGATCATGCTTTGCGGCTGAGTTCAGGTAGGGTGCTGATTCCGGCGCACGGTCCCTACGCGAAACAGTATGTGGGGGGAACTTCTTACAAAGGGGGCGACCTGCATTCATTCGTGTTTTATTCGGATGATGGATTTCGCACGTGGAAACGCAGTGCAGACAGCATGACTGCACCGGGCCGTGGTTGTCATGAGCCAGCGATCGTGGAATTGAAAGACGGGCGTCTGCTCTGCCTGTTAAGAAGTACAAATCAGAGGCTCTACCAGAGTTTTTCAGAGGATGGGGGCGATCACTGGTCTCGGCCTGAAGCCACGAAATTACCGGCACCCGAATCCCCGGCGATCGTCAAACGCGTTCCTTCGACGGGGGATCTGCTGTTATTGTGGAATAATGTAGCTTCTCCCACGAACTGGCCTCGTACACCCTTGAGCGCTGCGATTTCTCAGGACGAAGGTAAAACCTGGGGGCATTTTTCGGATATCGATGCGCGTCCGGCTTTTGATGCGGCTTACCCTTCCATCACATTTGTGAATGATGAGGCGTGCATCGCGTATTACTCACGCTCCACCCGCTGGAAACGTGACTCTGAAATTACGCTGCGAATTTATCAGGTCAAGCAGTTTTACGCCTGATGATGTCTTATGAGGAAGTCTGGCATTCCAGGTATTGCAACTCGTTGATCCGACTATGACTCTCTCTTCGGAAACAGGACCTCAGAGTGGCTGATTGAGAAAATAGTCATGGATCCATCCGAAATCGGTTTGCAATCAGGCCAAATTATTTACGCTCTCACCCAGAAAAATTTTCAAAAATGGCCGAATCTGTATAGGTGATTTGTTGAAAAAACCCTACATAGTAGTTTTATCATCAAAAGCCCCCAAATTGTTAAAATTATGATAGAAGACCCATTTTATAGTGGAAATCCTTCCACAGATTGGTTAATCCTATTATCTTAAATGAAAATAGGTTGAATGCGCAGGTAGAGAGTTATTTGTGTTTTGGAAGATATCAGCAGAGATGTTCAGGATTAAAAACACTACCTGTAGGCATTAGACAGTTAGAAAATAAGAAGTTTGAGGCGAATATTCTCATCCCCCGAGACTTTTGATTCACTTACGAAGGAATGACAGGATGCTACTGACGAACTGGCTCAACACACTCACTTCCCGAATTTCAAAACGCCGTGTTTTTCGATCCCGCGATCGCCGCGACATCCGCAAACGCTGGCAGTCAATCGTCCATAATCAGATCTCCACAACAGAAGCGCTCGAAGATCGCACGCTGCTGACCACGTTCTTCGTCGATGACTCCCTGGTGATCACGAATGACCCGGGGGCAGACGGTTTAAACGCGGGTGATACTGTCACTTTTGCGTCTGGTGAAGCCGGCGAGACAACAGGGCTGATTTTCGGGACGGATGTCTTTGACACGATTCAGGACGCGGTTACTGCTGCTGCATCCAGTGGCGACTTGAGTGACATCATTAATATTGCTGCCGGCACATACAATGAGAATGTCACCGTTGGAACTGCCATCGAATTTATTGGGGCAGGAACAGCTAATACGTTTGTTGGTGGTACCGGCAATCTGTTTACAGTGACTGCCAATAATGTCAGCTTTCAGGACATGACCTTGCAGAATGCGACACAGGGGATTCGCGTTGATCTGTTGGATGGGACAGTTGATAATCTCCAGGTCGATAATGTTCATTTTATCGATATCGGCAGTTATGGAATTGAAGTACATAATGGAACCACGTTGACCAATCTGGATGTCGCTAATAGTCTGTTTCGCGGAACAGCCAGTGTGGGTATCCGGTTTGCGCAATCTGCTATTGGTGATGGTGTAGACATCGACAATACAGAATTTGATGGTTTAGGTCGCGCAATCTATCAACAGAGTCACAGCGCTACCGGTCTGGGCTATCTGGCTGATTTGCAGTTAACCTATTCCACCATTCATAACATGTCGTCTGAAGGGATTTATACTGAAGAACTGACTGGCGACAACATAACAGGCACTAATATCAGCAATAATATCTTTGAGGATAACTCGCGGGACATTATTCTGAACAATAAATATGGCACTTCCGGAACTGCATTCGGAAATATCTTTATTACTGACAACACTTTCACAGATTCCGAAAAACTATCCATTCAGCTCAACAGTAAGGGAACTTCTCTGGAAGCCGGTGTGACGATTACCGGGAATACCTTCAATAGCGCCATTGAAAGTCTGATTCAAAACTGGGGGCAAATTGATGTCTCATTACAATCTGGTATCAGCCACGCCCCGGTTGTCATTAACGAGAATACAATCAACTTCACTGGTTCAAGCTCAGGTGGTGCCACAGAAGCCTATGGTATCCGACTGATGGGCGCATCAGATGATATTACCATTAATGGCAATACACTGACGGATACTAATACAGGTGGCGTTCAGACATCTGCCCTGTTTGTAGATACCAATAATGCAGATATGGGGCCGGTTTCCTCGACCGCTATTATCAATGCCACCAATAACTTCATCAGCGGTTTTGACAGTGCGGTAAGCGTTTTTGCTACATCCGGTCCGATGTCTGGGCCTGGTGGTCTGGTTCCCGGCGCGCAATTGAATATCAATAATAACTCCATTACCAATAATGCGATCGGTGTGCTCAATGGCCCTGGTGCTACAGTGAATGCTTCCGGCAACTGGTGGGGGACTTCTGATGAAGGAGTTATCGCAGGTCTGATGACCGTGGGGGTTGACTTTTCTTCTTACCTCAATAGCGATACAGATACAGACGGTGGAACAGCTGGCTTTCAGGGTGATTTCTCAGTGGTAAATGTTACTGCTCTGGGAGCGCAGACCGGGCCTGTGGGACGGATTCAGGAAGCGATTGATCTGGCAACATCGGGAGCAACTATTAATGTTGCCGCCGGAACTTATGCCGAAGATGTGATCGTGAATACCTCCGTGACGATCCAAGGTGCCAATGCCGGGATTGCTGCGGGGGTTGACCCTGGTGCTCGCGGCCTGGAAAGTGAACTGACCGGCGGGTTTCGTCTCTTTGCGAACGATGTCGTGATTGACGGACTCAAGATCGTCGAAGGGACCGGTCCGGCCGGCGTTGGCAGTAAATCTGCCGTCTTCATGGCCAACGGCACCACGGGGCATACGATCGAGAACAATATTCTGGAAGGCCCGGGAACGGGAGTCGAAAGTCGTGGTGTGCTCTCCACATTTAATGGAAATAACGACAACATCACGATCCAGAACAACGAAATTTACGATTGGGTCGCCGGTATTCATAACCATGGCAACACGAATGTAGATATTTTCGGCAACAACATCCATAGCGTGTTCGTAGGCGTCGCCAATGACTACGTTGCTGATGTCACTATCGAAGGCAACGCCTTCAGCAACTCAACGGAAGGTATCGGCGTCTTAAATAACATTTCCAATGGCACGCCCGATGTAGCCGCTCATAACAACTCTTTTGACTCCTTAACGCTCACCAACCTCATCGCTCATTACGGTGGAGATACTGTCGACGCTTCCGGCAACTGGTGGGGCATCATAGACGCAACAACCATCGCCAATTCCATGATGAGCGACGGTGTTGTTGGCGACGCTTCGAAGGTCGACTTCACTTCCTATCTGGATAATGGCGTGGATACAGTTGGGGGAACAGCCGGTTTCCAAGGTGATTTCTCAGTGGTAAATGTAACCACGCTAGGCGAACAGACCGGACTAACGGGTCGTATTCAAGAAGCCATTGATAGTGTAGCCTATGGTGCGACGATTAATATTCTTGCCGGAACCTATACGGGTAATGTAGACGCTACCGGAATTAATATTACTCTCGCTCCTGGTAACAGTCCCGGTCAGGTGGTGATTAACGGTGATCTGATTTTAAATGGTGATGATACACTTGATATCGAAATTAACGGTACCACCGCTGGTTCCGGTTATGACCAGTTTATCGTCAACGGGGCTGTTGTGTTGAACGATGCCGTTCTAAATCTGTCCAGTACTTATACTCCAGTCGATGGTGATAAGTTTACATTGATCGATAATGACGCTGCCGACGGAATCACAGGAACTTTCATTGGCTTCCCTGAAGGTCATAACTTCACAAATTTCCTGGGTAGCGGGTTGAATGCCTACCTGACCTATGTTGGGGGTGACGGTAACGATGTTGTGATTCATATGGTGGATTCCACGCCTGAAGTCGATCTGCCTGATGATGACGGCCCTGATAATTATTCACTCACAATTGTCGGTGGCAATGTTGTGATTACCGATGTGAATACCGGGGGCATCATCTCTTCAACTCCACTGGCTTCACTGGCTGGCACTCTGGTGATCAATGGGGAAGATGGTGAGAATGATACACTGAGCATTGATATGACCGGCATCGATCATACCACCCCGCTGCAGATTCAGTTTAATGGCGGTACCGGTGGTTTTGATACACTGGAATTACTGGGGGGAAGCCTGAACTCGGTCGAGCATATCTTCACCAGTGACAGTAGCGGTAGTGTTCAACTTAATGGTTCTGGGACAGATTTCATCCGTTATACGGGATTGGAACCAGTCTTGGATACGATTGTCGCCGGGGACCGGACCTTCAGTTTTACCGGGGCAGCTGAAATAATTACGCTGTCCGATGATGGTGTAGCTGCGAACGGGACTTCTCGCATTGACTCCAATATCTTCGGGGAAGTTGTCACCTTCCTCAATCCAACTGATAACATCTTCATCAATACTGAACTGTCCGGCGGGTCCGGGGCAGATCTGGTCGATATTGTCGGCCTTGATTCTAATTTCGATGCGAATCTGACAGTGACTGCGGGCACTGATGATACCATTGATACGGGTACAGTAGATATCGGATCAGGGATTCTCAACCTGACTGGTGGCCAGGTCAATGTGAATGGTGCTTTCACGACCACGGGCAGCGTGGATATTGACGCCAATGCTGCCGATATTACATTTGGTGTAGTCGGATCCATTGATGCCGGTACCAGTGAAATTGATTTAACTGCTACATTCAATGTGGAATCTGTGAAAGTGACCACAACCAGTGAAGTGCGGGTGACTGCCACCGGTGGTGGCATCAATAACGTGAATACGACCCTGATCACGGCCGATCGCGTGGCTTTGGTTGCAGATGGTGCAGGGGGGGGGATTTCCGGTGTTAATACCGATGTGAATACCCTGGCTGCCCGTGCTGCAGGTGGTGGCTTTACCATCGACAACGCGGGTGATTTAGAAATTGGTGCCGTAGGTGTTCTCATTGGAGTCAATAGTGGTATCAATGCTGACAATAGCACGGTTTTCCTAACCACGACCGGCCAATTGACAGTCACGAATGCTGTTTCTGCAGGCACGATTGGTCACCTGCGAGCCATTGACGCAGCTGGCGCAGGACAGGATCTGAACGTCAATGCAGGAGTCACCACTACGAGTGGAAATCTCAATTTAGACGCCGGTGATAATTTGAATCTGGCTACGGGAGTTACTTTAAATGCTGCGGCAGATCTGATTCTCAACATTGATAGTCCATTTGGGGGTGTTCCAGATGCGGCGGGTGGTGTAGCTAACCTGAATGGAATTCTGATTGCGGGAACAGACATCACCGTGAATGGTGGGGCTGAGGCTGATCAGGTCATCATTGACAGTAATGGTGGTCCCTCTAACGATGGTGGTACTGTAGACGGCATTCAGTCGCTCTTCACATTCCTGGGGGGTGGAGGTAATGACGAGTTGATCGTGGATGATTCAGGCGATGCGACCGGCGACAACATTATCATCCAGAATACGGGGGATGGGGTTGGTACGGTAATCGGTGCTGGTGCCGTGACTCTCAGTTATGAAGACCTGGAAGATCTGACATTTTATTCCGGATCCGACGCAGATGACATTACGGTCAATCCCAATATATCCACAACGATTAATATCTTCGGCGGGGATCCCGCAGCTCCCACGATGCCTGCAGACTCGTTGACTTATCTAACCCCAGGGGGGCAAATTTCCACGCTCTCACCATCTGGACTTGATGGAGGCACGATTGGTGCGACGGGCGGATTCCAGGATGTAGTCTTTGATGAAATCGAAAGCCTCACGTTTGGTGGAAGTGTTGCCGTTACAGGAACGGCTGGCGATGACATACTCACAATTAGCGCGACAAGTGCCAATGCCGGGACCTATCGGATCAATGGTGGTCCGATCATTAACCTGGATAACATCACCGATTTCACTTTCAATGGTGGTGATGGCAACGATACGCTGATTATTGACAATTCCGGGATTACACCTACTGGTGGCTCAGATCTGTTTGATCCGACAGACGGTATCTTCTTCAATGGTGAAGGCAATCTCGGTGTAGGCGTCGGCGACAGGCTCCAGATTCTGGGCGGCGATGCCACGACTGTCGAACATCGCTTTACGAATGCCAACGATGGTTTTGTCTTCTATGATGGGGAAGGAACCGCCACGATTACCTACACCGGTCTGGAACCGGTTCTGGATACGATTGCCGCCACCAATCGGATTTTCAGTTTCACCGGTGCAGGTGAAACGATTACCCTGTCTGATGACGGCGACGCAAACGATGATGAATCTCTGATCGGTTCCACTCTGGGTGAGTTGGTCACCTTTGACCACAGCACTCTGAGCACCGTGACCATCATCACAACCGCGGGCAGCGGTGTCGATAGCGTGGAGATCGAAGGCGTCGATGCCAATTTTGATGCCAACCTGATTGTGACAGCCGGCACCGATGATACAGTCATCTTCCAGGCTGCCGCCACTGATCTGGGTTCAGGCGATCTGACGGTTAACAGCGGCAACGTGGTGTTTGATGCGGATGTGACCACCACCGGTAATGCGGTGATCAACGCGACTGGTGGTTCGATTACCGATGGCGGTTCAAGTGCCGCTGACGAATTGACTGCTGCTACGGCGGTTCTGACTGCAACCGTTGATGTGGGGGGCGCCGGGGATGCCGTTGACATTAACGTTGACAATCTCGAAGCAGATGCCGATGGCGCCATCAATGTCGTCAACACCAGTGGCGCGACTTTGACGATTGGCGGGATTGCTGGTTCTCTCATTGATGGCCTGGAAGCAGTAACCGGCATCAGTCTGACCACTGATGCTGATTTAGAGAACTCGGAAAATGTGACTTCTACCGGCGCAGGACTGGTTGAACTGATCTCAGCCGGCGGTTCGATCACAATGGGCACTGGAACTACGTTTGACGCAGGGACCGGTGCTCTGGAAGTGACAGCGGATAACAACGTTCAGCTAGAACTGCTGACAACTTCCACGGCTGATGTGACAGTGACGGCAACCAATGGTGCGATTACCGATGGCAATGCCGGGGGGAACAATATTTCTGCCGTCAATGCGACACTGAATGCCGGCACCGGAGCGGGCGTAGGAAATGCTCTGGAAACAACGATTACCGCTCTGGAAGCAAATACCGGAGCAGGACTGGAAGTTGACGATGCAGCAACACTCAACATCGGGTTTACCGGTGGAATTGTTGGACTGACTGTCGGGGCACCTTCGCGGATTACCTCAAGTGGTACCATGACCGTGACGGAAGGTATTGCCGCCTCCGGTGGCAACCTGCAACTGGAAAACACCGTTAATGATTTTGTCTTGAATGCTGCCACGACGATCTCAAATACGGGCGGGTTTTCGATTCAGGTAGACTCTGCCAATGATCTGACCGTGAATGGAACAGTACAGACGGCAGCGGGTGCCATTACCTTGCGGGCAGACAATGACCTGATTCTCGGTGCAACTTCTCTGATCGATACCACAGCCGCAGCGGTTGTGACGTTGACAGCAGATGCTGCTGGTCCCGTGGGTGGTGTCTTCACTCAGAATGAGGGAGGCGTGGTCAACGCATACGGTGGAGATCTGAATGTGGCTGCAACCGGTGATATCCGGCTTGCCGATCTGCAAAGTGCCGGGGGGACGATTACCGTTGATTCAGCGGCAGGAGCAATTCTGGACAATACGGCAGCCGGAAACAATTTAATTACAGCAGACAGTGTGTATCTGGAAGCCGCGACCTCCATCGGGATCGGTGATGATATCGACACTGCTGTTACCACACTCGCTGCACGAGCCTTCGATGGTGAGATCTCGGTCAGAAATTCAGGTGACTTGACGATTGGTACGGTCGGTGCATTCCCCGCAGGTGTGATTGCTACAAGTACCATACCAGCGAATGGAACAGTCACGATTATCGCGGCCAGTCCGCTGACAGTGGCCAGCAATGTGAGTGGCTCGGGGACTGTCACGTTGACCTCAACGGATGTAGGCGGCCTATTGGATGTTATGACGATCAACGCTGGTGTGACTGTCGAATCAACCGGCGACAATGTCATTCTGAACTCTGGCGATGACTTCACGTTGGCACTGACGGGTACCGTCCGGGCTGCGACTACCATTGAGATCAACGTTGATCCGAGTGCCGGGGATCCAGATGCTGCCGGTGCGATCGTAAACCTGCTGGGTAATGTTGATGCGACCCTGACGACCATCAATGGTGGGGACGACAACGACATATTCAATATTCTGCCCACGGGAACATCGCCGATTACCGTTAATGGCGGAAGCCCTGCCTTGCCTACGATTCCCGGTGACACGCTGAATATCGACCTGACCGGTTTGACTTCACCCGTGCTGACCTTGGGAGGCTCCGCCGGTTCGGGGACCTTCAGCTTTAACCCTGATCCACGCCAGGCTGTCACCTACAACAGCATTGAAGACGTCAACTCCATTGGTGTGACTTATCACCTGGTGCTGGATATGGCAGCTTCTGGCTTCGAGAATGGGGGTAACGATACGATTGATGCAGGTTTGGACGCCGGTGGTACGAACCTGGTACTGGATATCAACACCAACAACTTTTTCACGGGCGACGACGCAGATATTCGTTCCTTTACGGTTCTTGGTTCGACTGATAATGATACGCTGAATATCAATGAAACTGCTGGCGGACTGCCTCTCTTTGTGACCGCGGCTCCTGCAGGACCAGTGATTCCTGGCTCTAACGGGGCGCACTTGAATTCGTCCGCAGAAACATTCCTGAACACAACACTTGCAGGGGCGGCTCCCTTTACGGTAACGGATATCACGATTCACTATGATGGTGGAGCGGGTACAGATGCCATCAATGTAAATTTCATAACTGATCATAATACGGGTTACTTTGCAGATACCGTCGATGGCCTGGGCAGCGGTAACATTGCTTCTGCAGCCATAGCAGGAGCTGATATCGATCTGGGGCTGTCGTTTGCCCGTCTGGAAGGTGTGGGTTTATTTGGTACTGCGACCGGCGGATTACGCGTGGATGCTTCTTCCACTCCTGATACGAACAGTATCGCGATTAACGATGACGGAACCGCTGCAGACGGTATTTCACAAATTACCGGTAATATGCAGTTTACCAATGTACTGTTTGATGGCTTTAATGATCTGCAGGTTGTTTCCGGAACGGGGGCCGAGCTACTGGATCTGATTGGTCTGGATGAAAATACCACTCTGTCCAATGTCGAACTGGATGCTGATAATGTGGATGGCACGGATACCGCGAATGACACGATCCGTGTGCGGTCCACTCCCGTCACAACAGTCACCAACGTCACATTACTGGGTGGAGCGGGTAACGATCTATTCCAGATTTTTGATGCTGGTAATACTGTTGATAATATTAACGCCGCCATCCAGGTCTTTGGAGAGGATGGTGTTGTTGGAACTGACACACTGACGTTGATCGACTCCGGTGATGTTACCGGTGATACATTTGAAGTAACATCCACAACGATTCAAGATCTGATCAGTTCTCCTGTTCTCGATGTCACATTTACGGATATTGACAATCTGAATGTGACGGGAACTGGCGGCAATGACACGATCAATGTGAATCTGGGAGCACAGCTTGACCTGAATAATGTGAACATCAATGGTTCAGGCGGAGATGATGACTTCAACCTGCAGAATAGCACTCCAGTGGGCGTCGATACTCGCTTAAACGGTAACGCCGGCCTGGATGAATTTTTCTTCCTGGGCACTAACGTGCTGCGAGGCTTCATCAATGGTGGCTCAGAAGTCGACACGATCGACTACAATGGCTACACCCCGCCTGTGCATGTGGCTCTTTCCAATACTGGTACTATTGACGGTTTCGAAGGACGCGAATTGAATGGAAGTATCCTGGGAACCGGAGTTGCCAGCCTGGCCTTCGATAACATTGATAATCTGGTGGGAACCTTAAGTAATGATGATGTGCTGGAAGGCCCCGACTTGAACAACTACTGGGGGATCACATCCACTGATGAAGGTTTTATTATCGCGGATCGAGCTAATCTGAACAGTGGTCGGCCAACGATCGGTGCAGATGCGACAGCCAGTGGAGCGGAAGAGCGTCTGGATTTCACTGACTTCCAGAACCTGATTGGTGGTACACAGGATGATCGTTTCGACCTGACTGACGGAGCCGGCCTGACCGGGAATTTGGACGGTGACAGCGGAAATGACAGCCTGGATTACCGGGACTTCAGCACGGGCGTGACAGTCAACCTGTTTGCGGGAACTGCCACTAATATTGGTGGTGACCTGGAAGCTGGGGCCGGTGGCGGTGACGATGACAACAGCATTGAAAACGTCTTTGGTGGTGATGGCAACGATAATATCACCGGCGACAATGACAATAACATCCTGGGTGATGGCTTAGGGAGCGACAACCTGGATGGTGGTGGCTTTGGCGTGGGTGGTGGCGTGGGCGCCGTTGGTGTCTCGGGAATTATTGGCAGCGGTAATGGCGGCAATGATGTGTTCCTGATGGAACCCGGGGCTGGCGGTAGTGCCGATGTCATTACTGACATCCACGGTAACGATACAATTGATTTCCGCTTTGCCAGTACCGGTATCACTTTTGATGTGGATCTTCTCAACGTGGCTCAGACTGTATTCGGCAGCAGTACTGTTACACTGCAACAGATTATTCCTGAGCAGCCTGTTACGAACCCCAGTTTCATGGAAAATATTGTAGGCAGCCAGGGTGATGATACGATCTTCATTGATCCACTGTCGCAGGATGGTAACTTCCCGATTGACGGGCCTCCGGTTCTGCGTTCTGCTGATGGGCTGGGGGGGACGGACTTCCTGGACTTCGATTCCAAGGGACAGGAAGTCATCGACACCGGCTTCTCACTGACCGCCGATGGTGTGGGAACAGTCCAGTATCTCAACTTCGAAAATGTAACACCATTTGAAGATAATCCCGCTTTCATCGTGGATAACGGTGATCCCGGATTCACCTTCACAGGTGATTGGCCCTGGTATACTCTGGGGAATACTTCTCTGACCAATGGTATCGGGTTTGAAGATGATATCTATGTGGCTCACCCTCAAACTCCATTCAGCACCGGACCCGCACAGGCTTACTGGGAATTCTTTGGTCTGACTCCTGGCGAGTATCGCATTTCCGTCACCTGGCCTGCCACTACGAGTCCATCAAACGTGCCTTTAGGGGCAACCGATGCTCCCTATACGATCTATGACGGGTCGCGCACTGAAATCGGTTCTACAGCCCTTGATCTGGGGACCACAGACTTGAATCAACAGTTGGCTCCAGATGATTATTCGGCTGATGGCACCACCTGGGAAATTCTGGATACCGTTACCATATCCAGCAGGACGCTGACCGTGATGTTGACGAATCTGGCCGATGGGGGAATTACCGCCGATGCGATCCGGATTGAACGTGTTTCTGCCGGCCCCGAGATTGAACTTGTGGATGTGACCGATGCTCTGGCGCCTCCGGCACTGATTGTAGACGGTCATCCAGACGGAATTAAGTTTGGTCCTACAGAACTGCTGACCGATGCTGTGCGTACTTTTGAAATTACCAATAATGGCTCAGCCGACCTGAATATCAGTAATATTTCAGTACCTGCCGGTTATACAACCAGTCTGACGCCTCAGGTTGTCGGAATCGGTAATACGATCTCATTTACGATTACCATGGGGTCTGATACCTTTGGTGATCGTTCCGGTATCTTCTCGTTTGATACGGACGATGTAGACGAAGCGACCTTCAATATTCTGCTGGATGGTCAGGTTTCGAATGTCGTCATTATTGATGATGGAGACGTCGGAGAATTTACTGCGACGGGAACTTTTACGAACTACTCCACCGCTGATAATGGAGGTTCTCGTGGATACGAAGGTGATGTCACTGCGGCAATTCCCAATGCACCCGGCAGTACTACCCCACCAGCTGGAACGGATACTGCAACCTGGACCTTCACCGGACTGGCTGAAGGAAACTACCGTGTCTCAACGACCTGGTCTCAATATTATAACCGAGTGACCGATGCACCATTCTCACTGGACGGCGGAGCGGGAACAGCTGATATCGTTGTCGATCAGAGTGTGGCACCTTCCAGCTTCATCGAAAATGGAACATCCTGGTTTGATCTGAGCACCTCATTTGCTGTCGATGCAACGGGCGAACTGGTAGTCACTTTGACTAACGAAGCCAGTAATTTTATTCGTGATCATTTCACACTCGCTAACGGTGTGATTGCGGATGCAATTCGCATCGAATATCTGCCAGAACCCGATCTGGAAGTGACCTACGATCTTGGCAGTGGCCCGATCGTGGTAGATGATGACACTGGTGTGGTCGATTTCGGCAGCACCATTCCTGGAATTCCCGTGATTATTGAATTTACCGTTACTAATCTGTCTGCAGATCCTGTGAATGTGACGGGACTGATTGAATTCCCACCAGGTTTCAGCATTATTCCCACACCCACTACACAGTTCGGAACAAATACAACTCCGGTATCGATCGCCGGCGGTGGCTCTGAAACCTTCCAGATTCAGTTTGACGGCGGAACGAACGGTACCACATTCGGTCAGGTCTCATTTACAACGGGTGATGTTGACGAAAACCCCTACAACTTTACGGTTCGTGGTGAAGCAGGTCCTGCAACGATAGGAATTAACGATACCGATTTCACCCAGGTCGGTACCTGGAATGGTTATACTCCAGGAAATGCTGGCGACCCTCTCTTCCTGACCGGCAATACACAGTATGTTGGCGGAGACGGTAGCAGTACAGCGACGTGGGACTTTGATGTGGAACCAGGCCGTTACCAGGTCGTAGCGCACTGGAATGTCTCGCCTGATTTCTCCATGAATGGAGCGGGTGCTGCCACAAATGCCCCCTATACCATCTTTGGTGGATCTGTTCCGGTTACCGTATTGAAGAGTCATCAGACCAGTGCCAACGATTTCCTGGATGATGGGCTTAACTGGGAATATATCGGTGACCCTGTTGTCATAACAGGAAATTCACTCTCGGTTCAGTTATCTAATCTGGCTGATGGTGTCGTCTACGCTGACGAAGTACGCATCTATCGAGTTGTGGATCCTGTGATCAAAGTCGAAGTGGATGGCGGTACGGTTGAAGATAGTGGCTCGGTCGAATTTGACGATACGATCGTGGGAGCTCCTGTGTTTAAAACATTCACTGTGACCAATTACGGTGAGCGAGACATGGCACTCGGTCCGATCAGCCCTCTTCCCACTGGCTTTAGTCTCGCAAGTCCATTTGGGACGAACAATCTGCCACCCGGTGCTTCTACTACGTTTACCTTGCGGATGGATGCCGGCTCAGCAGGCAGTTTCAGTGGTATGGTTACCTTCGCTGTTGATTCTTCCGATGCGAATCCGTTTAACTTCATGGTTTCCGGGTCGGCAGCGGGATCGATGATTATCGACAATGGAGATCTGGGTTACAGTACCAGTGGTGACTGGCTTGAACGGTCTGCTACATCGATCTACGATTATTACGAAAATGACCAGGATGAACTGTACGGTGGTGATCAGGTTGGCACGAATACGGCCAGCTGGGAATTCACCAACCTGGCAGCAGGGACCTATAATCTCTCTTCACACTGGGCTGCCCACAGTAGTCTGGCTACCAATGCTCAGTTTGTGATTTCAGGAATTCTGGGTGGCGATATCACCGTGACTCTGAATCAGCGTTTCGCTGCCAACGATTTTGTTGATGGTAGTGGCGTGAACTGGGAAACGCTCGGTGATTTCCAGGTGGCTGGCGGCACCTTAACAATTACTTTACTGGATGATGGGGCAAACGGTCATCTGGCCGCTGATGCAATGCGTCTGGCAGTACTGTCGTCCGGTTCAATTGCTCCGGAAATCGAAGTTCAGGCAGGTGCAGTGAACCTGGTTGATGGTGTAAGCAGTATTGATCTGGGAACCACCTTCTATGGAGAATCACTGTTCCAGACCTTTACGATTACGAATACGGGAACCGATACTTTGAATCTGTCGGCGGTCATTCCACCCGCTGCCGCTGGTTACAGTATTTCCACACCGCTTGGAACAACCACTTTATTCGTTGGTCAATCGACGACATTTGAAGTCGAATTTAATAATACGACGCTAGCTGGCGGGCTGTTTAGCGGGACACTGACTATTCCCAATAATGATAGTGACGAAAGCCCGTTCACGATTGATCTTTCTGCCACGATGACAACCGCACAGATTGTGGACGACGGCGATGCTGGATTCAGCACCACAGGCGGCTTCTACTCGACAAGCTGGCTGACCTATTTCCAGGGTGATACTCAGCAGTTGAATACTGGTGCTAACGGAACTGCAACCTGGGACTTCAGCAGCCTGCCTGCTGGTACATATAATGTATATGCTTCCTGGTCTGCACACCCAAGTCTGGCTACGAATGCCGAATACTCGATCAACGCTGGTGGCCCGATTACGATCAATCAGGGAATTGCCCCCAATGATCTGACCAGTGATGGTACGAACTGGGAGCTTCTGGGAACCGTGAGTGTATTAGCGGGTGGTTCGGTTTCTGTCGAACTGACCGACAATGCTGCTGATGGAAGAATTCGGGCCGATGCTATTCGCATCGAACGCACGGGTCCCCTGATGGCAGCAGCAGGCGTCAGTTCTACAAATGCTCCTGCGATTACTCAATCGGACCTGGATTCCGTTCGAGATGCTGCTTTGAATTACTGGAAAGCGACAGGCTTAAGTGAAACTCAAATCAGTCTGCTGGAGTCAGTCAATTTTGTTCTGACTGATTTGCCTGACGCAATGCTGGGGGCAGCGACTACGACCACGATTCTGATTGATGTCAACGCCGCTGGCTATGGCTGGTTTGTGGATAACACGCCGTTCGACAGCAGTGAGTTCAGCCTGAATGCGGATGGGGATTTGATCGCCGGTGCCGGTAGTGCCGCCTTTGGTCAAATGGACCTGTTAACCGTCATGCTGCATGAAATGGGACACGCTCTGGGTCACGATCATGCTGATGATCATGACTCGCTGATGAGTGATGCTCTGGATGCCTCAGAACGACATCTGCCCGAGATCGACGATTTCTTCAGCGGTGTGGCTGACGGGGATAATCCTCTATTGGACTAATCCGCTAGATCGCATCACATTTAACCATAGCGTCTCCCGATCTATGATACTCGGTCCAAATGGCCCTGGAGACGCTACAGTAAAACTGGACACAGTCTAGTTTAATATTGACTGACAGTCCTCGAAAACTTCTGGTTTTCGGGGACTGTTTTTTTAATAAGAGGCGTATTCGTCTGACTGCAGTCGGTCTTACTCAGAACCGGGAGTCAGGAGTTGGCGAAAATTGGTGCCGAGGATCAGACGTTTGTCTGCTTCAGAAATCTGTGCTGCCGTGACTTTGCATAGCTCGGTACCCAGAGAACGCGAAGGCAGGTGGCTGCCGAAGATGATGCGGTTAGCTCCCAGTTCACGCACTGCCATTTCAATGAAGCCGGCGGTGGGGTCGAAGCCTGAGGTTTCCACGAGTATGTTTTCTGAATCGCGGACTGCGCGAATGCCACGTTCCCACTCGCCCCCGGAATGCGCGCAGATAAATTTCTGCTGCGGGAAGCGTTTTGCCAGCACTGCGAGTTCGGAAGGGGTTGACATTCCCTGGCTCTTCTTGCCTCCCGTGATGAACCAGGTATGTTGCATGATCACGCCATTCAAGTCTGCAATGCGCTCGATGAGGGGATCAAAATTCCGATGTGTGCAAGTAAGTGCCGCCGGTCCGCCTCCCGGAAAATAGACGCCGCGCATGGGGCCGTCCTGTAACCAGCGCTTGAGGGCGTCGAGCGAGGCGGGCACATTATTGGCGTTGAGTTGTATCATCCCCAGCAGCAGATCAGGCCAGCGTGTCAGCGGCCCTTCCACAAGTTCCGGATGCGATTTCAGTTTCTGTTCCAGTTCCCTGTCAGTGGTTGTACCGATGCCGACATGTGGGAAATAGCAGAGCTTTTCGAACTTTCCGGCTTTGATGGCGGGCATCGCCCGATCAATTTCTGTAATCAGACTGCTGCTGCCATCTCGGCCCGGATGGGAATGTGCAGGAGTGAAATACGAATCCCAGATGTGATACTCTTCCAGCACTTCTTTGGCAGGCAGACCGCTAATTTGAATCGGGAGAGTCGGTTTGTTTGAATCCTGTTTTTTGACCCTGAACTTTGCAGGCGAATCCGGGGTCGGTTTACTGACAGCCAGGAATTGGGTCGCATTGTCTGCCAGCACGGAATTGAGAGCTGCAGTATCGAGAATTGAAGATTCATGGACGCGAACCAATGCCGCTTCGGGAATCAGAAACGGTGCGTGTGTACCGAACAGGACGCGTCCTGCAGGGAGACGCTCCATGAGTGCAGGCACCCCATCGGTACTTTCCACGCGGGCGGTATCAAAGAATATACCTGGTACCTGGCTGAGTTTGTTGATCAGGTCGGGGCGGGGTTTCGCATTAAGGAGCTGCAATCTGAGTCCGGGAACTTTCTCTGCCAGTTCCGGAAGTGGTGAAAGCTCTACGTCGGCAACCTGCAGTGATTGATGCTGAGTGCGGATATCTTCGAGAGAGACAGCAAGTTGAACGAACAGTCCTGCAGCGGTGGCCTGTTGTAATAATGTCAGCAGACGCGGATCTTTAAGGGTATAGCCGTGGTAGTTGGGATGCAGGCGGATGCCGGGCATCTGATGTTTTTCACTGCATTGCTGCAGGTCTTGTTCCCAGTCAGGCAGTGTAGGATTGATAGAACCGATGGGGACCAATTGTGGGAAACGTCGGCATTCGACGACCAGTCGCTGATTCACAGATGTGATATCACGATGCAGAATGCCCTCATAACTGCCTGCCCAGGCCTGTTCCATGCCCAGACCTTGAAGTTTGTTGACCAGTGTCTGTGTATCTTCAAGCGGAAGTTGACGGAAAGGCCATTGAAACAGGCTGACATTGGTATCGATGATCTTGATACCGGGGGGCTGGTTCTCTGCAGACTGTGTGGATTTGATTCCCAGGGAAGCTGTCAGGCTAACGGCGCTTGCAATCGTCAGAAAGTCACGTCGATTGAATTCACACTCGGGGTGGTTCAACTGAGGATCTCCTTGACCACGCGAGGTGGATTGACTCCAGTCAAGCGTTCTTCGAGTCCGCTGCGAGTATAGAAGAGTTCCTGATGATGGAGTCCCAACTGGTGGAGAATGGTGGCGTGGAAATCGTGGACACTGACGGGGTTTTCGACAACGCTGTGCCCGAATTCATCGGTGACGCCGTAGGTGGTGCCTCCTTTAATCCCACCACCTGCCATCCAGGATGTGAAGGCCTGCATGTTATGATCACGGCCCGAGAAACCGTTGGCGGATTTCTGTGTGGTGGGTGTGCGACCAAATTCGCCTCCCCAGATCACCAGGGTGGAGTCGAGCAGGCCCCGTTGTTTGAGGTCGCGGAGCAGACCGGCAACCGGTTTGTCGGTCCGTTGACACATGGCGCGGTGATTGGCGGCCAGGTCGGCGTGGCTGTCCCAGGGTTGTTCTTCGAGGAAGATCTGAACGAAACGGACACCCCGTTCGACCAGTCTGCGAGCGAGCAGACAGCGTTTGCCGTAGGAGTCAGTTTCTTTAGTACCAATACCGTAGTCTGTGAGGGTGTGTTGTGTTTCGCTTGATAAATCAAGGGCTTCCGTGGCTGACATCTGCATACGAGCGGCAAGGCTGTAGGATTCGATCCGGGCATCCAGCAGGGGGTAGTGGGGACGTTTTTCGCGGTGGATGGAGTCGAGCTGATTGAGCAATTTGCGTGCAGACTCGGTGACAGCCGAGGGTTGGTCGTATTGTGGCTTGAGATTCAGAATTGGCGAACCGGTGGGCCGCAGACGGGTTCCCTGGTATGTGGGTGGCAGAAAACCGGACGTCCAGTTGCGCGTGCCGTTTTTGGGAGCGCCCAGAGGATCGGTGAGTACGACATACGCAGGCAGGTTCTGGTTTTCGGTTCCCAGGCCATATACGGTCCAGGAGCCGAGGGTGGGATAGCCCATGAACAAGCGGCCGCTGTGAATTTTATACAGGGCATTATCGTGATTGGGGTGATCGGTCCACATGGAGTTGATCAGGCAGAGTTCATCCGCCATCTTTGCTGTCTCGGGAAGGACGTCGGCCATCCACATTCCCGATTCCCCGTGTCGGGCGAACTTGTATTGCCCGCCCAGCATCTCGCCGATACTCGTGGTATTCGAATTTCCCAGGTCTTCAATGTTACCCGGGAATGGTTTACCGTCCATTTTGTTCAGAACCGGCTTGGGGTCGAACAGATCCATCTGGCTGGGACCACCATTCATAAACAGCTGAATAACCGAAGTTGCTGCAGGCTGATGGTGTGGCTGTTTGGGTTTGAGGTCGAACTGCTGCGGTGCGTGTGGGGCTTCCTTCGCAAGTGCAGCAGTGCCACCAAAAAAGTCCTGGCATAACAGATGCGTCAGGGCGGCACCCATGACACCATCGCTGGTGCGGGCAAAGAAGTCTCGACGGGTGGAAAGTGGTTCAGGCTGGCTGTTCATATTCATCAGTCAATGTATAGAAACGCGGCAGAGTTGAGAATTGTATGGCAGTAGGTATCGAGAGCGGCTTCAGGGGTTTCCTTCCAGTGGGTTTCCAGTTCCTGCAAGGTCGTCTGTCCCAACTGGCGTTCTTGTTTACTGGGTAAGCGACTGAGGGCCAGTTGATAGACCAGATCGATTTGAGCACCCTGATCCTGTTTCTGATCATCGGGCAGCAAATGGCGAACCCGGCTGGCGAATGCATGAGAAAGCGAATGCACGCGTTCGTTATTTAAAAGCATCAGGGATTGTGGTGAGACGGTAGAGACATTCCGTGAGACACAGTTGGGGCCCATTTCCGGGTAATCGAACGTATCCAGCATCGTTGGTATCTGGGTGCGTCGATACTGCAAATAGACACTGCGCCGCCAGCCACCTTTGCTGGTGGCGTTGGCGCTGACGAGACCGTTGCGATCGACGGTGACTGTATCTGGGGGACCGCCGGTGGTGGGATCGAGTTTACCGGAGACGGCAAGGATTGAGTCACGCAGGGCTTCCGCGTTCATTCTGCGAAGCGGCATATGTGAGAGCAGGCGGTTCTGCGGGTCATGCTGTTGAATCGCAGGAGTAATGTGGCTGGATTGTTTGTAAGTACGCGAATTCAGCATCAGGCGGTGCATGGCTTTGATGCTCCAGTCCTGTTCGACAAACCGGACAGCCAGCCAGTCAAGCAGTTCCGGATGAGAGGGGCGTTCCCCTTTCACGCCGAAGTTCTCGAGTGTTTTAACCAGACCTGTGCCGAAATGGTGGTACCAGATTCGATTGACCATCACTCGTGCAGTAAGCGGGTGATCTTCGGCAGTCAGCCATTGTGCTAAAGCCAGCCGTCTGCCGGTCTTGGCGGTTCCGTTCGGGAAAGGTGGTTTGACAGTGAAGGGAGTTCGTCCATCGGTGAGGACCGAAGGGACACCGGGACCGACCTGCCGACCAGGTTGATCATGCTCGCCTCGCAACAGGATGTAAGTGGGAGAGGGTTCACCGCGGTCCCAGAGCGCGCGAATCGTGAGCGGTGGTTCCATCTGTTGCTGAACTTCATTTTTCTGCTTTTCGATGGAAGCCACATGCTGCAATGCCTCCTGAACCGGTTGCGAGAATTCCGACTCGGGCATGGTTTCCGCAATTCTTAATTTCTCGACCAGAATCCGCTGACGTTGCGTACGGGTGTTATCAGCTATCTTTAAGGCCTGCAGGGTTTCCTGCTGTTCTTGAGCGGGTTGATCCGGATAGAACTGGCGGAGCATAGCGACCTGTTGTGCGGCGATGGCTTTTTTATAACTCTTGTCAAGTTTACTCAGTCTGTTTCTGAACAACGGGTTCGTCTGTTTGACGCGGCTTTGCTGTTCGGGAGTGCCCAGCTCCAGGGAACGGTTTTTAAAGGACAGCCAGTCGTATTCATCGAGGGCACCCTGGAAGATGGCTTTGAAACGATAATAGTCACGGTGTGGCAGTGGATCGTATTTATGCGAATGGCAACGGGCACATTCCAGCGTTAGACCCATGACCGAGGAACCCATGACATTGATGGCATCATAGACCACCCCCAGGCGTTCAGGGACAAAATTCATTGTGCGGGAACCGGTCTGGTCAATGCCCATTCGCAGGAAGCCGGTGGCGACGAGGTTGTCGACGATTTCTTCTGTGATGACTGGTACATTTTCATAGTCGGCTAATTCATCGCCGGCGATCTGTTCCAGCAGAAAACGATCGTAGGGTTTATCGATATTGAAGGCGTCGATGACATAATCCCGGTATTTCCAGGCGACTGCCCGCAGCGGGTCGGAAGAGACGCCCCCTTCGGAGTCCGCGTAGCCAGCAAGATCGAGCCAGTACCGACCCCAGCGTTCTCCGTACCGGGGGGAAGCGAGCAGGTGATCGACCATGGATGCGTACCAGTTGGGATCATCAGAATGGCGCCATTGTTTCCACTCTTCGAGTGTCGGAGGGATGCCAGTCAGATCCAGATAGACACGGCGGATGAGGGTGTCACGGCTGGCTTCGGGTGAGAAATCCAGTTCGTGTGCCTGCAGCTGTTTGAGAATCAGTTGATCTATGGATTTGATATCAGGCTTTGCCTGGGGGGCTTGAAAGGCCCAGTGCTGGCGGTCTTCTTCCGTGACGAGCGGATCTGGTTGTAAACCGACAACTTCCGGTTCGGGATCGATAATCGGCGCTTTCGCCGCGATCCATTCGCGTAGAGTTTCGACTTCTGACGGGGGGGGACGTTTGACAAAAAACTTCAACAGCTGTTCCTGGGGAGGGCAGGCATGACTTTCAACGCGTTTGATCATCAGACTTTTATCGGGATTACCCGCGATAAACGCCGGCCCCTGATTGCCTCCCTTAAGCATGCTGGCAGGAGTTCGCAGATCAAGGCCGCCTCGCTGCAATCGCGCGCCATGGCAGGCAGTACAGCGCAGGAGCACAATGGGAAGGACATCGTGCTGTGTGATTTGTTTTTCTTCGGGCTGATGGGGCTTTTCAGATTTGGCACCGGTGGCAATCCAGTTGTGGATCAGTTTGCGTTCTGCTTCCGTCAACTGCGGTTGTCCCTCAGGTGGCATGTCTCCTCCGTCGACCAGGATCCAGAGCATGCTGTCATCGACATCTTCTGCGAGGGCAGACTCTCCTGATTCGCCTCCACGATGGACGCCGGCGATGGTCGAGAGATCGAGACCTCCCTTGCGAACTTTCTCGCTATGACATTTGCCACATTTCGCAGCGAGAACCGGCTGAATCTCTTTTTCAAAGAGAAGCGGTTTTTCTGCGGCATGAATTGTCCGGCTCAGACCTGGAACAAATACAACAACAAGCAATGGAATTAGAAATCGTATGAGCATCATATTTAACGCTGGCAGGTGGGGTGAGGAACGCAGGTGTTGTTCTCTCCATCCTACGCGAAGCGGGCAGGGCATACAAGACAAAAACGACCTGAAACGGGTCTCAGAAACGGTCTGCGGATGGGATTCACATTGCGATGGCTGGGTTAATTGTCGGGATCATTCAGATCGTGGTTCGATGGACGAGAGGTCCGGTTTGCGGTAGTTTGGAAAATGTGAGTTAACACAAGTCGCTGAATTCATGATTCGAGAGGAACGAGATCGTATGATGAGCCCGTCAAAAACAGTTCGCTGGGGAGTAATTGGTCTGGGGTGGTTTGGCGAAGTTCACGCTGACAACCTGGCGGAGATTACGGGAATTGAACTGGCGGCGCTGTGCACCAGACGACCAGAACGCCTGAATGAAGTAGGTGATCGACTGCAAGTCACGAGGCGTTACACGGATTACCGTGAACTGCTGGCTGATCCGGAAGTCGATGTGATCAGTATCACCACTCATATTAATGATCATCGCGACATTGCCATCGAAGCGTTGCGCAGTGGGAAGCATGTTCTGCTGGAAAAGCCGATGGCAGCGACAGTGGCGGACTGTGAACAGATTGTTGCTGCAGCTGAAGACGCTGCCGGTTTATTCATGGTGGGGCATATCTGTCGCTTTGATTCACGTGTGACGCTGGCGAAACAGGCGATTGATGAGGGACGTATCGGTGATATTATCTCCATGCATGCGCGGCGGAATCTGTCGAAGACAATCGGTGAAACAGTGCTCGATGATATTTCCGCTTTGATGGGGGATGGAATTCATGATGCGGATTTGATGCTCTGGTTCAGTGGTGCGAGCGTTTCCACCGTCTATGCGCAGGAAGTTCATCCCGGCAAGAACAAGTATCCGGATGGAGGCTGGTCGATTGCGAGACTCGATAATGGTGCCGTCGCTGTGGTGGAGTCGGTCTGGCATCTACCGGAGTCGACGCCTTATACGATTGATGCGCGGATGGAAATCATCGGCACGAAAGGAGCGATCTATATTAACTGTGGTGAAGCAGGGCTGACGATCCATGATGCAGAAGGAGTCAAGATGCCGGACACGATGTACTGGCCTCGTCCGTTCGGCCGTTACCTGGGAGTGCTGCAGGAAGAGCTGCGGTATTTCGCAGACTGTGTGCGGACAGGTGAGCGGCCCGCGCGGATTACTCCCCGGGAATCTCAAGCCGCTGTCGCCTGGATGGCAGCAGCAACAGAGTCTGCCCGGACGGGATCTGTGATTACCTTTTAAAGCGGTGAATGATTCCAGTGGATGCCAGCTGCCTGTTTTTTTCTGGGTAGTTTCTTTTTCAGATCTGAAAGTCCAGTTTGCTTTTAGATTTTGTTGTATGGAAATCAACATAGAGGGTGTGGAACGATATTCCTTGCGAAGCGTCTGGATCCTTGTACAATTAAGTGTTGCTTTATGTGTTTGTCACGTGTGAGTTAATGGCACGTATAATTGAAGGGGCTGCCCGGTCAAAGTAGATTTCTGTCTGTGATTCACTCCATACTTTCCCGCCTTAAAATTAGGGATGATATTAATGATTCGCTTTTGTCTGCTCTCACTGATGGGAATCATCACTCTGTTCCAGCCTGTGTTAGCTGTTGAAGCTACTAAACCTGGCGAACCGAATCGGGACGGGATTCATTTTTTTGAATCCAAAATCAGGCCGGTGCTGGTGAATGAGTGCTATGAGTGTCATTCTCTGGATGCCAGAAAGAATAACAAGCTGGAAGGTGAACTGTTATTGGATTCCGGTCCGGCGATGTTGAAAGGGGGGGACACGGGGGCTTCGATCATTCCCGGTGATCCTAAAAACAGCCTCTTAATGGCGGCGATTCGGCATGAATCGTTCGAGATGCCTCCGAAGAATAAATTATCGGACCAGGTGATTGCCGACTTTGAGAAATGGATTCAGATGGGGGCACCTGATCCCCGCGATGGCAAGGTGCCTGAATTAAAAGCTGAAAAGATTGATATTGAAAAAGGGCGTCAGTTCTGGTCATTTCAACCACTCAATCAGTCGCCGCCACCGGTTCCGCAGAACAAAACCTGGGCTACCAATCCTGTTGATCAATATATTCTGGCGAAGCAGGAAGCAGCAGGCATTACTCCTAACGATATGGCAAGTCGAGGAACATTGATTCGTCGTGTTTTTTTTGACCTGTGGGGGCTACCTCCCGAACCGGCTGATGTGGAATCGTTTGTGAATGATCCTGATCCGGCCGCGTATGAGAAACTGATAGACCGTCTGCTGGCTGGCCCGCATTATGGGGAACGCTGGGCCCGGCACTGGCTGGATCTGGCCCGGTTTGCCGAGAGTAATGGTTATGCTTTTGACCGCGATCGACCTGCAGCATATCACTTTCGCGATTTCGTAATTAAAGCGCTGAATGAAGATATGCCCTATGATCAATTCATCCGCTTGCAGATTGCCGGCGATCAACTGGGACCGACGGATTATATGTCTCAAGCGGCGACCGGTTTTCTGGCGGCAGGGCCATTCACTTCACAACAGACACAAAAAGAACGAGAACGCAGTCGCTATGAACAGCTGGATGACATTATTCATACTGTCGGCACGACGACATTAGGATTAACGTTTGGATGTGCTCGGTGTCACGATCATAAATTCGATCCGATCTCCAGTCATGACTATTATCGGATGGTTGCTGCGTTTGCGGAAACCGGTTTTCAGGATTACCAGCATGACCAGCATCCGGAAAAATATCAGAAAGAGAAGGCGGCATTCGATATTACACATCAGCCATTTATTGATGCGCGTTTAAAATACGAAAAAGAGAAATTGCCGGCAGAATTGACAGGGTGGCTGGAGAAACGACCGACAGAAGCGATTCAGCCCACGCTGAGCGACTGGCATGTCATCGGTCCTTTTTCGGCTGCGAATTTCGACCAGGCTTTCAGTAAGAAAAATGAACCCGAAAAGAAGGTTGATCTTTCACAGACATTTGCGGAAGGAAAGTTGAAGTGGACTCCGCAGCCGGATTGGAAAGATGGCGTCGTTCACAATACACTGACCGGCAATAACTCAGCGAATTATCTGTTTCGAACGATTGAAGTACCGACGGCTGGTCCTCTTGACATTTCACTGGGACGCGATGATGCGATTCAGGTCTGGCTGAATGGTAAGTCTGTCCTGTCGAAAAAAGTGATGGGTGGGGCCGTCGCGGATCAGGATCAAGTCAAGCTGGCGCTCAAAGCCGGTAAGAATGAACTGCTGGTCAAAATTGTGAATGCGGCGGGGGCTTCCGGTTTTTATTTCAAAGCGAAGGAGTCAACACCCCCGGAAAACATTCAGAAGATTCTGGCTCTGCCGGCCGCTGAGCAAAACGAAAAACAGCAGCAGGCACTGTTGAAGTGGTTTGCTCCTTATGATGAAGGCTGGGCAGCTCTGAATGACGCCGAGCAGGAACATATGAAAAAGCATCCGAAACGGGATCTTCTGCCTGTCTTTGCTGCACGGAAAGGGGGCGCGACTTATAATTTTGGCCCTGATACGCGCAAGGTCTATTATCTGGTGCGGGGGAATTCCAACCGGAAGGATGGTCTGGCGGAACCTGGTTTTCTACAGGTGTTAATGACCGGCGAAGCGCAGGAGAAACAGTGGTTGTTTGAGGGAGACCAAACAGAAAAATCGGTGCACCCACGGATTGCTTTTGCTGACTGGCTGACCGATACCAGTCATGGAGCCGGGCATCTGCTGGCACGCGTGATGGTTAATCGGATGTGGCATCATCATTTTGGTCGTGGTATTGTCGAGACCCCCAGTGATTTTGGCACCCAGGGTTTTCGTCCCACTCATCCCGCGCTGCTGGATTACCTGGCAAATCAGTTGATTGAGAACCACTGGAATCTGAAGCCGATCCATAAGCTGATGATGCTGAGTTCGGTATATCGTGAATCGGGGGCCACCAATGCCAGTGGAATGGAGCATGATCCGGAAAATCATCTGTGGTGGCGACGACCGGCGCTGCGGATGGACGCGGAAGTGATTCGTGATCACCTGCTGGCCGTGAGTGGGACGCTCGATCCCAGGATGTTTGGTGCGGGAACACTAAACCAGGAAGACAAGCGGCGGAGTGTGTATCTGACTGTCAAACGCGACAAACTGATTCCGATCCTGCAACTGTTCGATGCACCGGATGCGATTCAAAGTATCGGCAAACGCAATGTGACGACGGTGCCTCCGCAGGCGTTGGCGATGATGAACTCTCCCTTTATTCGGAGACTGGCAGAAGATTTTGCCAAACGGGTACGGCCGGATGACCAGAAAAAGCTTGAGCAACTGGTCGACGAGGTGTATGCGATCGCTCTGTCTCGTAAACCACGTCCGGAAGAACAGCAGAAGATGCTGGAGTTCATTCACTACCAGACGGAATCGTACGGCGAGAATCCGCAGGCCAGCGCACTGGCGCTGGCTGATTTCTGCCAACTGATATTCTGTATGAATGAATTTATTTTTGTTGACTGATTCTGAAAGAAATTCCATTAGTCGATTTACAGGAATTAAGGCGCTATGAGACGAAAATATAGATTTCAGACAGGCAGTGCTTTTGATTTTGAAACACGCAGAGCGTTTCTGAAGAATGCCGGTTCCGGATTTGGAAGCCTGGCATTGACGGGCCTGCTGTCAGAGCAGGGGATTCTCAACTCCGCTGGCGCAGTAGAGGAAGAAGACGGCCTGAAAGCGCGTGAGCCGCATTTTGTCCCCAAGGCAAAATCGATTATCTGGCTGTTCATGCCGGGCAGTCCGTCTCAGGTCGATACGTTTGACTATAAGCCAATGCTGCAGAAAAAGAATGGAGAGAAACTCGAAGGCGCCGATCCCAAAACCGGCTTCTTCACGACAAGTGGGAAGTTATTGAAGTCGCCTTTCAAGTTTCGACAGCATGGAGAATCAGGTGCGTGGGTGTCTGAAATATTTCCCCATGTTTCCCGACATGTGGACGATATGTCATTTATCTATTCCTGTTTTTCCCGCTCGAATAATCATACCCCGGCGATGCTGGAGATGAATTCAGGGGCCTTTCTGCAGGGGCGTCCCTGTATGGGATCCTGGGTGACTTATGGACTGGGAACAGAGAATCAAAATCTGCCTGGTTTTGTGGTAATGCATGGTGCCATGCCTCGCGGAGGGAATCCAATCTGGGCACCCGGATTTTTGCCTAAGGTGTATCAGCCGACGGCCATCAATGGTCGGAGCAAGCAGCCCATTTCGAATCTTTCACGGTTGACTTCCATGACCGATCGACAACAGCGGACCCAGTTGGACCTGTTGAATGAGCTGAACGCCAGTCATCAGAAATTAAGGCCACACGAAGCGGATCTGGCGGCGCGACTGGAATCATTTGAACTGGCTTACCGGATGCAGACCGCGGCACCGGAAGCGCTGGATGTCAAAGAGGAATCAGAGACGACTCAGAAACTGTATGGAGTCGATCAGAAAGAGACAGAACTGGTCGCGCGTCAGTGTATCACCGCGCGACGTATGGTCGAACGGGGAGTCCGTTTTATTCAAATCTATGCGGGTACGAATGGGGGAGGTGGAGGTGTCGCTGACGTTCCCTGGGACGGTCACAGTGATATTGGTCTCAATCATCGCATCGCTGCGAAATCGGTGGATCAACCCATTGGTGCACTGCTGGCTGACCTGAAAGCCCGCGGACTGCTCGATTCCACCCTGGTGGTCTGGGGCGGCGAATTTGGCCGAACCTCGGATTCCCAGGGAAGTCAGGGCCGCGATCATAATCCGAATGCGTTCACAATGTGGATGGCAGGAGGCGGCATCAAAGGGGGTGTCCAGTATGGCGCCAGTGATGACTTCGGTTACAAAGCCGTGCATAATCGAGTAGGGGTCAATGATCTGCATGCGACGCTACTGCATCTGATGGGAATCGATCATATGAAACTGACCTACCGCTTTAACGGACGCGATTATCGTCTGACTGATCTGGGGGGAGATCTGATTCAGGAAATCATCGCCTGATCACATTCGGGGATACTCTGTATATTCTCTTTTAGCAGGAGGCGTGGGCACCAGCTGCTCGCATGTGAATATCTATTCATTTCATGTATGACGCAGATGTTTCTGTTCATCCTGTCAAATCTGCAACCGCGATTACTGTTAAAAACGGAGAGTCAGTTTGCAATATTCAGGGGACCAATAACAGGGGGCGAAGAGCAGATGGCTCTCGAGTCTGTGAAAAAAGAAGCTTCTGCGATGCCAAACAGAATGTCGCTCGTTAGAATTATGGTGATGCATCGATGTCTGTTATTCGGTGACTGATTCCTGCGCTCCTTTATTTTAAGGTTTTCAACTGTGAAGCACCAATTTCTCTCCGGCTGGGCAGTCCTGCTCTGTTTGACCGCTCCTGTGTTTGCTGAAGACCATGGCAAACTGATTTTCGAAGACGATTTCGAACGGAATGAGTCACAGGAAACCAAAGATGAGATCGGTAAAGGCTGGGGCACGAACAGCCGGACACGAGCTGCAGGAAATAAGCAGGTCGATCTGAAAAATGGTGCGATGCATATCTACATTCACAAAGTTGCAGACCATGCGGTTTCGGTAACCCATCCTGCTGAATTCCAGGATGGTTCTGTCGAACTGCGGTTCATGCTCGAAAATGAAAAGGACAGCCTGGGGCTCAATTTTGCGGATCTGAAATATAAAGAGGTGCACGCAGGCCACTTGTTTGTGGCGAAAGTCAGTCCACGCTTTGTCGAATTGACCGACCTCAAAACCGGGAGCATGGATTTGAAAACCCGCGAACTGCGACTTGCTAAAAAACTGCCACCCGACCTGCAGGAAAAACTGAAAAGCAAAAGAAAACGCTTTCCGATCAAACTGAAAACTGGTAAATGGTACACGCTGCTGGTGACAGTCAGCGGTGATCAGTTGACCGTCAAAATAGATGGCAAAACCATCGGGTCCTTTTCCTCCGCAGGGATAGCACATCCGACCAAGCGGTTACTGCGACTGGCTGTCCCCAGAAACGCCGTTGTGGATGATGTGAAGATTTATGCTAAGACGCTCCAGGACTGATTCAGATGCTGAGTGCCAGTCAGGTGAATGTATCTGAAATCGCTGAAGTCCTCTTGCAAGTCACAATGGGGATTCTTACCATAATTGTGCAATCACTGATAATTCCTGATCCTTAAGAAAGGGACGAGCATGGCAGCCCGATTTCAGATTCAACAGGCGCGAAACGGCAAGTACTACTTTCACCTGCTGGCAAACAACGGTGAGATTATCCTCTCCAGTCAAATGTATGCTTCCAAATCGTCGGCAAAGAAGGGGATCCTCTCGGTGCAGACGAACGCTTCTGATTCCAGTCGCTATGAAGCACTGGTCAATAAAGCGGGCGAACATTATTTTGTGCTGAAGGCGAAGAATTCTCAGATCATCGGCACAAGTGAAGGGTACGCAGCCACAACCGGCATGAAGAGTGGAATCAAGTCTGTTTCCCGGAATGCTCCCAAAGCGATCACGGAAGATATCATCGTTAAGACCTGAATTCCTGCTACTGTTTTAGAGTTCGATCACGGCTCTCAGGCCAACTAAGAGGGCGGTGTCGACGGTCTGGCGAACCGGTCTGAGTACCTGCATATCAGCGGTCAGGTGGAACCATTTTGTGACTTCAATGTTGTAGAACAATTCTACGCCATGTCCATCTCCCACGCCTCCCAGAATGGTATTGATAAAGGGAGACAGCCGGTCGCTGGTGGCAGAATAATACCAGCCCACGCCAAACGTATCTGCTTCGCGGCTGGAGATCGGGCTGTTGCCTCCCACGCCGAAGCTGAGAAACCAGGCAATCGGATTGGTATCCGCATCGGCAATACCGGCACGACCGAAGACCCCCCAGCCTCGCGTAGCATCGCAGGGATCAACGAACAGATATTGATCGAAGTTCCAATAGAGCGACCACGAATCGGTTTTGCGGCTGATAGGAATATCAGGCAGAACAATAAACGGGTCCTGTTCAAGCGCCGCATAATCACGACTGCTCCAACTGGCTCCAAACAGAAAATGGCCGGGGCGGCCAAAGAGATTTGTAGGAAGGCGCAGTTCCGGAATGACGGATGCGCCGTTGGCAAACAGTTCATCAAAACCGCTGGTTCGCGATGTATCGGTGGAGTTGATCACGGTGAAGGTAAAGATCGGCTCACCTTCCTGCATAATCAGAAACCCGGCGCCCAGCGAAGAGTAAACAATGGTACGCAGACCAATGGGAGTGGCGACAAAAGCGGCATTGGAGAATTGTGTTTTACCTCGACCATGTGCAAACGCATTCATGTCTCCATCAAGCGTATCCATTTTACCGGCGAAGACTCCAAACGATTCGGAAAACATCTGCGTAAACAGAACATTGGTCAGATAGAGTTGATCTCTGTCTGCGACCGGGAGGTCAGGCAGTATGTTGGCCGGGATGATTGCGCCTGTGGCGTTGTTGATGCTTTCACCGAAGCGATGTTCTGCGCGGAGTTTTACAAACAGTCCCTGCGGTCCGCCGAGCTTGCCCGAATCGATATTCATCACATAGTCGCCATGCCCGGCGTAACGGTATTCCTGTTCGGCTCCTCCTGAGGCGACCCCCATATAAAACTGGGAGACGTCCGCATCAAAGGTGATGCCTTGCTCAGCCAGACAGGGCCTTCGCTGAAACAGGTTTTCCGTGAGTGTGGATTGATTCCAGAAATCAGGACCACTGAATTCACAGCTGGAACATGTCTGCTCATAAGCAGGTTTCTCTACCCGAGGCTCTTCTGGCAGTGATTCTGGTATCGCGTCGTCGGCAAACGTGCTGCGAGTGGAAATGACAAGACTGACAATGCAGATTGAGCACCAGATCGATTTGAAAATCAGACTGGTTCGCAGGTTGTGGCGTTTTTTTATCAAACCTGTGAGCATGGAATATCTCGAAAGGGATCCTGTGAAAAAGCTGGTCCTTTCGGTATTTTTCGTCGCGAGGCTCCATCTACTGAATGAATTATCCATTCAATCAGAATAATCAGAACAAAAGAAAAACGATCTTAACGATTATTCCGGTTAGTGAATGAATTTCGTTCAATTAAGGCGTGGGATAGATGCGGTTCCAGTCTTTCCGCATATCAATCACGGTCCAGCCTTTCTCCGTTCCCTCGTCAAGGACCTTATCGAGTTGGCCGATGGGTGAGTTGCGGTCGTAGGCGTATTCCCGTTTCGCATCGGTGTGGTGGACGAGGGCTTTAAAGGTATTCGGCTTACGATCCGTCCACTGCAGCATCTGCAGATCACCGTCGGAGTTGCCGAACGCCATCACCGGAGCACGCCCGATGAAGCGATGAATGCCGACCGGTTTACCCTCTTTGTCATCAATGAAGTCAATCTCCGCCAGTCGGGCAAGGACGGGTTTGCCATCACGCTCTTCCAGTTTCACTTTGATAATACTGCCGATGACCTGCTCGGGGGGGATGCCATAAACGTCTTCGGCCCAGACCCGGAGGAAGTCGACGCCCCCGCCAGAGACGATATAGGTTTTGAAGCCATTTGCACGCAGAAACTTGAGTACTTCCAGCATAGGCTGGTAGACTAATTCTGTGTAAGGCAAATTTTTTTCAGGATGACGGGCGGTTTTAATCCAGTCACGCACGGTCTCCTCAAATTCGTCGGTGGTCATCCCACTGTGTGTGACTGCCATGATTTTGAGTAAACCGTCTTTACCGGAAGCAGCGACTGCTTTGAGATCATTTTCCAGAATGGCTTTAAAGGGCTGTTCGGTTTTCCATTCCGGATGCTGGTCGGCGAGTGCTTTGACCCGATCCAAAGCGAACAGCAGTTGAAAATAAGCGGGCTGTTCAGACCAGAGGGTGCCATCATTGTCGAAGACGGCGATTCGATCCTTTGGCGGAACATACAGCGGGCAGCCATCATTGGTTGCGCATTTGACGAAGTTGATAATCGCGTCTTTCGCTGGTCCGGCGTTCCAGGAAGGTAGAGGGTCTGCAGCGGAGACGGTGTGACTGGCAAAAAGAAGACTTATCAAAAGAAACAGTAAAAGGAGTGAGTGTCGCATGAAATGATCCCTTCACTGGATTCTGGGAACAGGGGAAAACAGAACAGACGGCTGAAGTGAACAATCAAATCAGCCGTCTGTCTTTTTTATTACGAACTGCTGGGTCATCTGCCGCTGGCAGCGTCCTCAATCGTCTTTTTGATTTTTTCCAGGTTGAAGGAACCGGGAGACTGGCTGGGCGGATATTCCTGCATCGTCTTCAGGAAATTTGCTGCGATCTGCTGCATCGGGACGATGACATACACGCGATCGATAAACCAGTCATTATAAGTGGTCGCATTGTGTTGCGCTTTTTCAAACGGATCTCTTCTGAGATGAAACAGGAGCGGCACGCGTAATTCGGTAAACGGTTCCCGCCAGACCTCAAATGCCATCCCGCGATTTTCCAGGAAGACGGCTTTCCAGTCTCCAGCCCGGATCGCTACGATTTGTCCGTCATCATTCACGTACATGAACTCTTTACGCGGTGGTTCTTTCGTTTTTCCGGAGAGATAATCAAGTTGATCGTGGCCGTCGATATAATTGCGATACTTCCGGCCGTTGAGTTCGACTCCCTGTTTCAGTTTGTCTTTAATTTTGGTATCGCCGGCGACAGCCGCAAATGTCGGCAGCCAGTCTTCGTGTGAGACGATTCCATTCAGCGTTTTTCCAGCCGGAAAATGATCAGGCCAACGAACGAAAGCCGGGACACGATATGCGCCTTCCCAGTTTGAATTCTTTTCATTACGGAATGGTGTCGTCGCGGCATCAGGCCAGGTGTTGTAGTGCGGACCATTATCGGTCGAATAAAGTACGATGGTATTGTCGGCGATGCCCAGATCGTCCAGCACTTGCAGGAGTTCACCGACCTGCATATCGTGCTCGACCATCCCGTCATGGTATTCATCGCCACTGGGCCCACTCAGACCGCGATGTTCTTTTTTAACGTGCGTGCGGAAGTGCATGCGGGTTCCGTTCCACCAGCAGAAGAAAGGTTTTCCGGCAGCGTTTTGCTCTTTGATAAATTTCTTGGCAGCAGCGACGGTTTCTTCGTCGATGGTTTCCATACGTTTTTTAGTCAGTGGGCCGGTATCTTCAATTTTCTGACTACCATCTTCCAGAGCCCAGGAGTGAATGACGCCCCGTGGTCCATACTGCTCTTTAAATGTTTTACCGTTAGGTAGTACGAGATCAGCTGGATAGTCTTCGTGTTCAGGCTCTTCTTCGGCATTCAGGTGATAGAGGTTGCCCAGGAATTCATCAAAACCATGTGCTGTCGGGAGGTGTTCATCCCGGTCTCCCTGATGATTTTTACCAAACTGACCGGTGGCATAACCGTTACTTTTTAAAACTGTTGCCATCGTAACGTCGGTTTTCTGCCAGCCTTCTTTGGCACCGGGCAGACCGACTTTAGTCATTCCGGTCCGCACTGGTACATTCCCTCCAATAAACGCAGCACGACCTGCTGTACAGCTTTGCTGTCCGTAGTAGTCAGTGAAGGAAATTCCTTCTTTTGCAATCCGGTCGATGTTGGGGGTTTGATAGCCCATCATGCCACGATTGTTGTGGCTGATGTTCCAGGTGCCAATGTCGTCTCCCCAAATGACGAGGATGTTGGGCTTGTCGGCAGCGGACAGAGTCGATGCGCAGCAGAACAGCAGCAGAACGCACGCTGGTAGCTTGAGTGTGCTGGTTTTCATGTGAGGTTCCTCAGATACAGAATTGGCGGAGAGACCGAATGGCCTGGGTTATTAAATTGGCCCGATTTGGTTTTAGCCAGATGTGAGAGTTTTCAAAGTGATCAAATTTGAGAATTCAAAAAGACGGATCATTTGGTAGAAACTCTGACTACCTTTGATGCTATCCGGTTTATTTTGGGAAGTCCAATTAAAATTGAAAGAAGAATGGAGATAGCACGTTTCAGGAGTGAGGTGGTTCAGTTGAGAGAAAAGGGCGGTTCAGCAGATGACGTCACATCTCAAGCGTCATTTAAATGATGCTCACAATGAGAAACAGGCTGCTTACAAGAAATAGTAAGCAGCCTGTTTGGGTTTAAACGCATCGTGTCAACTGGATTAATCCTGGAAGAAGGGATGCTGTGCATCGCCGGCACTGATCAGATAGGCGATCAGGTCGAGGATTTCGTCTTTCGTCATGCGGGCGAATAGATCGGCGGGCATGGGTGAAGTTTTGGAAACCACCAGCTCGTCAATCGTCTTGCGGTCAATGTTGACCCGTTTGTTGGGGTCGGTCAGATCTGTATTCAGAGTCATGTTATCACCGCTCAGATTCACGACAACGCCGGTATGTACTTTGCCGTCTTCCGTCACGACTGAAATCGCGGAAAACTGTTCGTTGATAACTTTGCTGGGGTTGATCACCTGATCCAGCAGATCGTGAGGTGAGTAACGGCGTCCGGCTGATGTCAGATCGGGGCCGGTCATGCCGCCCTGGTTACCGAAACGATGACAGGCGTAACAGCCTGTCGCAGCGAACATTTTCTGTCCGTTGACGAAGTCGCGTTTCTTCATTTCTTTACTGGCGGCCGCGGAGAGTTCTTCGAGCGTCCATTTGTTTGTGGGCCGTCCGGCGAAGACTTCGCCCAGATTTTCGAGAGCAGATTTCTTTACCGGTTTTTTCGCGAGAATTTCAGCCAGTTCAGTTTTTTGTTCTTCACTGAGTGAAGCGACCGCGTCGTTCCGTACGAACTCGATGAATTTATCGAAGCTCGCGCCCCCTTTGTAGTTGGCAGCTTTCAGGAACCATTCAAAGTAAGCTTTGTGGAGTTCTGGCGTCCAACCGGCCTGCAGCATGCGGATGGAGCGGGCATACTGCATCTGCTCTTCCTGTGTCGGTGCTGACTGAATCAATGCGATTGCTTTTTCAGCGAGTGTGGGTGACTGCAGCCAGGCAAGTGTTTCACATAACAGCCAGTTTAACTCGGGTGATTTTGCGGGAAACTGTGCATCAAATTTCTCGATCAGCTTCGCCACGGTTGCGTCGTCGGGTTGACCAAAGCGATTCAAAATAATCTGTAAGGCACGTTGCAGCGTTAACTGCTGTGACAGATCGAGATGGGAGTCATCAATATTGATGATGGCGGATAGCAGTTTGTCCCGCATGGCAGTGTCCACTTCGGGAGTCTGCTCGTTACGATGTTGTGGACAGACGCCTGTCACGCGGGCCAATGCCAGTAAGGCTTCGACCTGTCTGGCAGGGTCGGATTCGGTGAGTGCTTTTTCAGACCAGGTATCGGTGGGCTGATGCTCAACGGCCGTGCGTGCGGCGAATCTGATGAAGCGGTCTTGATCAGCGAGGTATGGCCAGGCGACTTCGATTGCTTCGGGATCCTGTTTGCCATGAAAGGCTTCCAGTGTCTGACGGGTTTTGCGTGCTTTGTTTTCTGTCGGTTTTGCCTGGACTGGTTCAGTTGATTCATCGCCCACATAAGTGACCCGGTACAAACCAGACTGCACACGACGTCCGCCGATGGTGAAATACATGGCGCCATCCTGCGGATGAATAATGGCGTCGGTAATTGGCAGTGGCGCGCCGGTCACGAATTCTTCTTTGGTAGCGGTGTAGGAAGAACCTTCCGGTTTGAGGTGAATGGCATAGAGTTTCCCCCAGCTCCAGTCGAGTGCGTACAGCGCGTTCTGATATTTCGCAGGGAACTTTGCACCGTAGCCGAACGTCATGCCAGTCGGAGAACCAGGGCCGATATCCAGAACGCCTGGCAGATTGTCTGCATAAAAGGGAGGTCGTTTGCCTGCTCCGTTGCGCCAGCCGAATTCTGCTCCGCTGGTGACGTGGCAGATACGCGTGGGACGGTACCAGGGGGTATTAAAATCGTATTCCATGTCAGCATCGTAGGTAAACAGTTCCCCATCCCGATTGACGGCAGCGTCAAAAATGTTTCGGAATCCGGAAGCATAGGCTTCGAATTTCTGGCCATCGGGAGAAACACGATAGATAATTCCGCCAGGCGCCAGTACGCCTCGGTTATGGCCTCGGCCATCGGGCATGCTGGGCAGGAGGTGATCTTCACCCCAGACCTGGCGAACGGGGGAACTGTCGGCCAGTGTGGGGGGGATCGTGTTATTTCCGGTCACCAGATAAAAGTCTTCGCCATCGGGAGTAGGCATGAGAGCGTGCACGCCGTGATCACTGTGGGATTCGACTTCCTGCAGTAATTCGACCTGATCCAGTTGATCGTCGCCGTTACTGTCGGAAATACGATACAGGCCGGAGGCGATTTTGCGTTCGTAATCGTTGACGCCAACATAGAGTGCACCGTCGGACCAGAGCATCCCATTGACGCCTCGAATCCCGGCGGGAATTTTCTCCACGTCTTCTGCTTTCACTTCTTCTCCCGCGGGAGGGAGCGTGATGCGATACAGTCCGCCGTACTGGTCGCTGACCAGCAGGCGTCCTTTATCGTCTGTGCAGAGATTGACCCACGATCCCTGGTCTTGACCGGGGACGGAGTACAGCAGTTCAACCTTGAATCCTTTGGCGGCTGAAATGCGGTCGATGGGGGTGGCTTTATTGCCGCCAATGGCGGCGCCGACTTCTTTCTTAGGAGCCGGTTTTTTTTTCTTTACTTTTTTTTTTGGATTCAGTTCTTTGATTTTCACGTTACGCCAGCTGACCTGTTTGCCGACTTTTTCAGGATGATTGCCTACGCCGTGCACCTGCAGGGCGATGAAACCTTTGGAGGTCAGGTCATCTTTGAGGTCTGCTGCGGGCACGCCATTGATCCAGGTTTTGATCGAGTTCCCACGGCAGACAATGCGGTAATGATTCCACTCGTTCTGCTTGAAGGCTTTCTGGGCGGCTTTGTTGTCAGCGAGGTTGTTTAACCAGCCACGTCGGCCTTCATCGTAAATACCACCTGACCAGGCGCGGTCGGAGGGATCAATTTCGACCTGGTATCCGTGCACACGACCGGCGGCGATTTTGATTTTCTTATCTTTGCCGTTCGCGTCTTTGGTTTCGAGGGTTTTGTCTGTATCGTAGACATTGCTGCGGATCTGGATTCCCGAGTTCAACAGCGGGTCGACTTTGAAGTCCACCTGCAGTTCGAAATCGTCGTACATCTTTTGGGTGCAGAGAAAGCTGTTGGGAGTTTTCGGGACTGAAGTGCCCACGATCGTATTTTCTACAATATCGTATTTGGCTTTACCGCCATGCTGAACCCAGCCATCAAGATTCTTGCCGTTGAACAGCGGGGTGAAGCCTTTATCGTCGGCGTGTGTGGTTACGGTAAACAGCAATGCGAGGCAGATCGCAGAGAGAGTAGCGAGTCGTTTCATAACGTATCCATCGGGTTATCAGGAATAAAAAGGTGACTGGCAAGGGACATCATTGATTTGCCAGTCAATGCAGGAATCGAGGACTTCTGTGGGGGCGATCATCGCTGTGCTTCTCAATCACTTGTGCTTGAGAAGACTGACACTGTTCCTGATGGAAAACAGTATCACGGAAACATCAAAAACTCGATGATCACAATCCATTATGACCATACCGTGAGGATGATACCAGTCAAAACAGATCGTTTTCATCTGGTTCTCTGGCTGTTCAGTAAGTTACTGAATTGAGTTAATAAATGGGGTTTGAGTGTGTTCTGCTACTAAACTCTGAAAAGAATGAACTGTTGTCTGTAGCAGTGCTCTGCCATTTATTCAATCCGGTTAAGAATCAGCAGTCGAAAGTCCATAACCTGGCTTCCGGGAATTTCCAGTGCCCGCAAAGTGAGCAAGCTCGTCCCTTTGGGTAACGTGATCTTCCCCAGTGTCATCGGTTTGAAATCCTTAACGAACGATTCGGATCGAACGGCGCGGTCCTGCGCTGCGCCCTCCAGTGGCGGATCGTGGGCCTGAGTGATCTGTCCCTGCAGTTTACTGCCTTTGAAACTCAGTTCTACGGTTGAGCCGAGATCTGCCTGCGGACAAGTATAGTACAGGATTGCTTCATAAACGCCGGCTGTGTCGACTTCTGCATTCCAGGTGATACTGTCACTGGTACTGGTCCAGTGATAAAAGTAGGAGCAGTTGGGATGCCGGGAGGAGCGTTTGATCTCACCGTGTGAGATCGCATCGCGGACGGGTAATTGTGTGGAGCGTGCGCCATCATAGCCGATTAAAAATGGTCGCGTGTCTTCAGGGTAACCGTTCGGCCAGACAGACTGTCTCCAGTCTGCGACTGCCTGCTTCAGCTTTGTGGTGATTTCGGGTTTCTGTTTCGCGATGTTGTTTCGCTGACCGGGATCGGCGTGCATGTCATACAGTTCTCCTTTGCGAGACAGGCGGTATTGATCGGTGCGGACGCTGACGCGATTGCGCAGGCTGGAGAAAATCATGCGCTCCGGCCAGTTTGCTTTTGAATTCATCATCAATGGTTTGAGACTGACGCCATCAATGGGCTTGGGTTCGGGACGCTGGATGCCTGCCAGATCGGTCAATGTGGGGAACAGGTCGATCGCACCGGCGATCTGATTGACCTCGTGACCGGCGGGCAGATGTCCGGGCCAGCGGATCACGAAAGGGGAACGGACGCCCCCTTCATCAAGCGAACCTTTTTTGCCTTTCATATCCCCGTTCCAGCGAACCCCGTTCGGGCCATTGTCGGAGAAATAGATCACGATGGTCTCGTCGGTGATTCCCAGGCTGTTGAGCTTATCCAGCACGCGTCCCACATTCCAGTCAACATTCTCACACATGGCGAGCGCTGCGCGGAGGTGATCGGGCTGTTCTCTGTCTGGTTCCCGGTTATGCAGCTTGAGCTGTTTGTCTTTGAAACGATCCCAGTACTGGTCGGGAACCTGCATAGGAGAGTGGGGAGTGCAATAGGGCAGGTAAGCGAAAAACGGTTTCTTGTTCTGAACCTGTTGATCAATGAACGCCATGGCTTTGTCGGTCAGGTCATCGGTGATGTAGCCGTTCCCTTTCACAAATGTACCATTGTGATCCAGCATGGGACTGAAGTAGTGTCCCCAGTGACCGGAGGTGAAACCGTAGTACTCGTCGAAGCCTTTGGCGTTGGGATGGTTGGGGTACTGGGTGCCGTTATGCCATTTCCCAAAGGCACCCGTGGCATAGCCGGCGGCTTTGAAAGCCTGGGCGATCGTGTATTCATCGGAATTGAAGCGTTCCTGTCCGGTGGAGACGCCGGTGGTTCCGGTGCGGGCATGGTAGCGTCCTGTCAGAAATGCGGCGCGAGTCGGTGCGCAGACTGCGCCGACATAAAAGTGGTTGAACTTCACACCTTCTTTTGCCAGCAGATCGATGTTTGGCGTGTGCAGGTTGGAATTGCCGTTATGGCTGAGGTCCCCCCAGCCCTGATCGTCGGCGAGGAAGATCACTATGTTGGGATGAGGCGTTTTCTCTGTTGCCGGCCTGGTTTGAGTTTTCTTGGCGGGTCTGTTTTTGTTTTCTGCTGCTGGCAGACTGCCGGACAGAATGCAGACCAGTAGACCCAGAGATAAAAAATATTTCATAGGGATGCGCTTTGCTGAACAGAGGATGCAATCGTCAATTTATGAACGGATGGAATTCAGTGTTATTGAAATCGGTCTTTTAATCGACAAGTCTCATGATACCTGATGAAGGCGGTCGGATCACGTTTCAGTCAGAAGAAATCAAAAGTTCGCTGAGAATGGAACAGTCTCGTTTTACAGATGAGTTTCAGAGTGTAATCGCTCCCTTGATCTGTGTTTGTCTTCAAATTTCAACAAAGTCCTGCGTCTGCCTTATTCGTCATTATCCGACTTAACTTTGTTGAAAAAATGCCTGTTCGGGTAAAACATTCGTTTCTGAAGAAATCTGAACTATCGTGAGGGTAGGGGACCGCGTTTAAATAGTGGGTACGGGGGACAGCCAAAGAAATATCTACAGTCTGCAGGTAACAAACGCGTGAAGAAAGCTGCTGCTCTATTGAAGATGTGTGTCACGAACCTGGGGAAAATCTATCCCCATCCCTGGTTGGCGCTGTTTTTTCTGACGCTGGCAGTCTGCGAACTGAGTTTACTGTCATTCCACCCCAACAGCTTCTGGAATAATTCCAGCCTGGTCTGGTATGAAACATTGACGCTGGTGGGGCTCTCTGTTTTAACGTGGGCTTCGTTCAGTTGGATTGTGTGGTGGCTGCTGGCACTCGCTCGTTCTTCACCAGTGGGAAAAATCAAAGGTGTGATACTGTTCGCCTTGCTGGCGGTCTGTCTCAGTAGCGGACTGCTGTTTTATGTTTGCAGCTGGGTCTTCTTTTGGCGCACCGGTGCGTTTCTGGACTGGGAAGCGCTGACCTTTGGCGGAAGTAATCTCCTGATGATCGGCCATTATCTGTGGCAGTCAGAACAGACATCGCTGTTGCTGGCCGCAGCAGTTTGTGTGTTCGGTTTCTGTCTGACTGTTTACAGTTTCAAGCGGCTTCACCGAGTTACTGATACATTTCAGCTGGACTGGTCGAGTGCAAAAATTGGCCGACGCACGGTTTTTTTAACTGTAGAGCTGGTATTCGTGCTGGTACTGATTTCGTCCCTTAATCAGAACAGCATGTTGGCTACGATTGAATGGTGGAATCATGCAGGCCCGGATTGTCATTATGAATTACGGACGCGGTTGAGTCCCGTGTTGACGATGACTGTTAAGTCTGCGATGCAGGCCTGGCAGAACGATGAGGTCGAGGGCGAACTGACTGCTGAGGAAGCAGGTCCGCCCCGTTCCACGCCTTACGAAGCGAATCAGCGGCTGAAAGACTCTACAGAGCAATATTCCGTGATTTATATTGCCATTGAAGCCTTACGCAGTGATGTGGTGTTGCTGAAGCATCAGGGACAGGATGTGATGCCTCATCTGAATCAGCTGGCGCGAAAGGGGATCAATTTCACACGCTGTTATGCGCAGAGTACCCATTCGAATTACGCGGACCCTTGTCTGTTCAGTTCGCTGTATCCTCTACGAAACACCGGGCATCATTATTACTCCCGTACCGATCCCTGGCCGAAAGTCATGTTGTACGATGTGCTCAAGCAGCATGGATATGCGACCGCCATCTATTCTTCACAGAATGAGACCTGGGGACACATGGATGCGATTCTGGAGAGCCCTGACCTGGATGTCTTCTTTGATTCGCGCAGTTATGACGGGGCGACGCGTGTCTCGGAAAAAGATGTCGGTTTTGCCCGCTATGCGCAAGAGTCTCACGTCGCCGGCAAGCTGGATGATGCGATTACTGTGGAGCAGGCCATCGACTGGATTTCCCGCCAGGAAGCGAAACAGCAGCCTTTTGTGCTGTGTATGAATCTGCAGAGTTCCCATTTTCCCTATGAGCTTCCATCGGGGCAGACTGGTCCGTTCCAGCCAGCGACGATCGATTTTCCTGCATCGTTTGTTTCTTACCCGAAAGATAAAATTCCGGTGATGCGAAATGCCTACTATAATTCCCTGCATTATATCGATGAGCAGATTGGTAAACTGGTGACGTATCTGGATGCGCATCAACTGCGAGACAAAACGATTCTGGTACTGGCGGGCGACCAGGGGGAGGCGTTTTATGAAAATGGCTTTCCTACGCATGCCGGGCCTCCCTTTGAGCCAACGATTCGTACTGCACTGGTATTCGACGCGCCCAACCAGCAGACTGCTCAAACGATCGATTACCTGACACAGGCGATTGATATTGTGCCTACCATCTGTGGCCTGTTGGATGTTCCCGTGCATCCCTGTTTTCAGGGAATCGATGTGCTTTCTCCGGAACGTCCTGCAGAAGATCGACGGTTGGCGTTCGTGCATTGTCAGTCGACGATCGGCAAAAGTGACGCTGTCATCAGCGGAACCGGCTGGAAACTGATTCACGACAGAGAGAAGGAGACAACCAGCCTGTATCATCTGAACAAGGATTCCGGAGAAACAACAGATGTGTTGCAGGAAGAACCGGAGATAGCAAAACAGCTTGCCGGGTTGTTACAGCAGTGGCGTCGACAGCAGTTACTATACTATCAGAACCCGGCCAGCTATGGCTGGTACTATCCACCCCGTACACCAAAAGTCATCACTGAGCCACAGTTGCTCAAGGATAAACACGACTGATTGACCTCGGCGTTCTGGCTGAGAAGGTATTCCCAGGCCGAAATCATTTCATTGGTGAATATAGAGAAACGGCTTTGATCAGCGTGAAAACATCGTGGCAATCCTTGTCCCGTAGTTCCTGTCGATGCAGCTTAAACAGGAGTGTCACGACTGGATTCAAGACTTTAATCTCACGTATTGAAATTTCATGATGACTTTTGGGCCAGGTGATGCGTGGATCACGGCGATAGATGACCGTGTCAGCGCTGTCATCATAGACCATCAGTTGCAGAACCCAGTGAGTTCTGTCTTTGCTGGTTATCCAGATATCATGTATGCGTTCCGGAACCTCAAGTCCATTCCAGGCGACAAGCTGACCGGGTGGGTCACAGAGAAATATCCGCGATTGTTCAATGGATTTCAAACAGGTAAAAAGGTCTGATCGGAAGAGACCGATATCGGTATCATGGTGTTCTCGGGTTGTCTTCGCGAGTATCCAGTCGATGGAGCATCCGCCACACAGAACCCAGTTGGTGAAGCTACCAAGTGTTGCTTGAATGTCTGGTACGGGAAGCGGTTGCCAGTAGTCAACTGATGGGATCATGGCTTCACGTCGATTCTGGTGTTGCTCAGAACAGCGCCGTCAATGGTTTGGAGTCATCGAGCAGATGATAGGGGCGGTCCAGTTTGTCGTACGCGATGAGGTCGTCGATGCCCATGGCGTGGTAGACGGTATGGGTGACGTCAGCAGGGGTGACCGGGCTGTTAAGCGGATATTCGCCGTAACGATCGCTGGCACCAAAGGTCTGTCCACCCTGGATTCCGCCACCCGCGAGGACGTCGGTCAGGCAATGTGTCCAGTGATCGCGTCCGGCGCCTGATATTCCGCCGGAACGGGGGTCGCCGATTTTGGGTTTGCGGCCCATTTCGCTGGTGACCATGACCAGGGTTTCATCGAGCAAACCACGGTCGTTGAGATCTTCAATCAAAGCAGAATAGGCGCGGTCGAATTCGGGGAGCAGATTTTCTTTCAGGCAGTTGAAGTTATTGCCGTGTGTATCCCAACTGCCGGCGCTCTTGCATTTTTTACCCAGTTTGTTGAGGTCCCCTTTCCAGAAGACAGTGATGAAGGGGACTTCCGCTTCCACCAGTCGTCGAGCGACCAGCAGGCTCATGCCGTTGATGGTTTTTCCATAGCGTTCCATGGTGGCCTGTGATTCCTGCTCCAGGTCAAAGGCGGAGGTGGACTCGGAGGAAAGCAGCAGTGAGAGGGCACGTTCCTGATGCCGGTTCATCGTGGTGACTTCGGCGAAGCTGTCATAGTGACGACGGGCGGTATCGAGCTGTTTCAGAAGTGACATGCGCTCGGTCAGTCGATCGGCTGTGACATCCCCTTCGAGGGACATGGCGGGACCGCGCAGTTTGAGTGGTTCTTCGCGGGTTCCCTGAATGTACATGGGGTCGTGTTCAACGCCGATACGAGCAGCGAATTGACCGGGTCGGGTGTAGGGGGCGCGGCTGGGCATGTGCGGCAGTGAAATCGCGTTCGGCAGACTCTTGTGTGAGGGACGTCGTGATGCGACGACAGATCCCATGTAAGGCCAGTCGTCCGGCATGGGGGTGCGGTTATTGCCGAGTGTGATAAAGGACTGATCGGGAATGTGTCCGGTCAGATTGTAATAGTAGCCGGCGTGATGGTCGTTCGTGTTGACGGTTGCACCAACGGAATTGATCACGGCGAGATGATGTGCCTGTTTGGAGAGCATCGGCAGATGCTCGCAGAGTTGGACGCCCGGTGCAGAAGTCTGAATGGGAGAAAACATCCCACGGTAGTTGGACGGCGCCTGGGGTTTCATGTCCCACATGTCGAGATGCGAAGCACCGCCACACAGAAAGAACAGAATGGTGGATTTGGCAGTTTTGCGTCCCGGCGCTGTCTGAGTCTGAGGAGCAGACTTAACGGAAGCGGGTTTCCCGAACGACATGCCGGCAAAGCCGAGTCCCGATGCCACCAGAAATTGCCGTCGTTGCATATCGCGTTCCTCTGTTGTGAAACAGGAGTCCGGTATAGACTCAATGGTATCATGTGCAGTGTAAACAGCGCACGTCTCATATCACAGCGCACGTCTCATATCTGCTGATGTTTATGTTAACATTCTTTCCAATTTAAGTCCAGCACGACCTTTGAATCCTGTCGGGAAATGTTCAGGTCGTTATTATTGGAATAACTGGTAGTTTCAGTTGGGGGAGAGGATCACTGTCTGTTCTCCTTGCATCGTCCATTTCTGTGGCCTGTTTTGAGGAAAATCTTGCGTGAATTCCCCGCCGGATCAGCCAGATGAACCGGAAAATTCTTCAGCAACTCTATGATTGTCACACAGACTCCTGCTGCTTATGAAAGGTATTTCATGTCTTTATCGTGTTTCCGTGTCCTGGTTGTATTCTTCTGTTTCCTGATGATCACAGTCGTCGAAGCAGGCGGGAATCCAGACATCAATCAACGGGCGATTGACGAATTGAAGTCGGGAAAAACAGATGTGGCATATGCATCCTGGTGGGGTTTTCAGCGAGAAGATTCGACAGCAGCGTTGCAGGCGGCGATTCATTCCGGTGCGAAAAAAGTGATCGTGGAGAAAATGAACGGGCCGTGGATTGTGGCACCGATCCAGCTGGCCAGTGATCAGGAAATCTTCTTTGAAGAAGGTGTCGTGGTTCAGGCGAAAAAAGGGGAATTTAAAGCAGCCACCGCCTCGTTGTTTACCGCTTCACTGAAGAAGAATATTCAACTGACCGGCGCGGGGGCGATTCTGGAAATGCGGCGAGCCGATTATGCTGCAGCTCCCTATACCAAAGCGGAGTGGCGGAACGGCATCAGTGTGCGGAGTTGCAGCAACGTCACCGTTTCCGGGCTGGTGATTCGCGAAACCGGCGGCGATGGTGTGTACCTGGGTGTGGCGAAACGGGGTGTGACCAACCAGAAGATAAGGATCAGGGATGTGGTGTTTGAACGAAATTATCGCCAGGGGATCAGTATCATCAGTGCTGAGGATTTGCTGATTGAAAACACCGTGTTTAAAGAGACCTCGGGCACGGCACCGATGGCAGGCATTGATTTTGAACCGAATCATTCAGATGAATGTCTGGTCAACTGTGTGCTGCGGAACTGTGTTTCGCAAAATAACCAGGGGCCCGGTTATCTGCTATATCTGCCGAACCTGACACGGGATTCAAAGCCGGTTTCCATACGGTTTGAGAACTGTCGCAGTACAGGCAAGGGGAGGGCACTTTCCGTTACGACAAGAAATAATAAACCAGGCAGCGTGACAGGATCGATGGTTTTTGATAACTGTGCTTTTAAAAGTACCGATCAGACTCCGGTGACATTTCTCGACAAACCGGCGGACGTCTGTCCGGTCACGTTGAAAAACTGTACGATCATCGGGCCGGAGAATGATGATGCGGCGCTGCCGGTCATTCAGTTTACCGCCCGGCCCGGCGTTGTTGGTAAGATTGGAGGGGTTGCCTTTAAAGACTGTCTTGTCAAAGCCGCTGCTGTGCATCCGGTGATGATGTTTTATGATGCCTCGTATCTCTCCGCTGTGGACAATGTCACGGGGACTTTGCAGGTGCAACACAACAATCTGAATGTTCTGTATCGTCTGAATTCAGAGTTAATCCAAAAATGGATGCCAGCGAGTGAAGCGGGGAACATCACACCTTATCAGACAGGCATCAGCCGACTTCAGCCGCTGGAAGCAAATCATGAAACCAGTTCGAAGCCACGACGGATGCTGCGTCAGCGTGCCTTGTCGCAGTATCTAGTGTATGCGAAGCAGGGTGAGGACGTTTCCGTTCAATTGACTTATCATCAACTGGCCCGTTACACGGGAGATAAGATGCCTGTGAAAGTGACGGCACCTTCCGGCAAAGTGATTCCGGTCGACTCCGTGCCATTCAAACAGAGGGCGAACTGCGAATTCACGGCTCCCGAAACGGGCGTGTATCGCATCAACTGTGATCCGGGGGCAAATTTTGTCACAGTGGACCAGTCAACGCATCCGTTGTGTCTGACTTCGAATGGATCACCGATTCGTCTGATGGCTGCCACCGGTGATTTCTACTTCCACGTTCCTGCCGGGATCGAAAAGTGGGCCGTGGGTGTGTTTGGCGGCGGAGCAGGGGAACGCGTCAGTGCGACGCTGTATGATTCCACGGGAAAGCAGGTCTGGTCAGAAAAGGATATAAATACTCCGAAGTTATATACAGAAACTCACAAAACGTCCGCAACAGGAGAAACATGGCGGCTGGTGCTGGACCGTCCTTCAGCGGGGGGCTTTGAAGACCATTATGTGCTGCTGGTAGGGATTCCCTCCGTGCTGGCGCTGACACCCGGGGAATTACTGGTTCCCGCTGATCTGCCGGAGAAACAACCGGAGAAATAACCGGTAAAGAATGCAGGCCTTATGAATCAGTCTGATCTTTTTGAGAATCCGAATTCTCAAAAACCGATTTACACCAGGCCATCAAGTCTTCAGTCGTTGGCTCTGCATTCTCCTTGGGCTTTTTACCTGCATCCCTGATTTGTTGATCACGCCCTTTTTCAAACGTCTCGAACATGGAAGAGGCGACGTGGTAGCCTAGTGCGCGATAGGCTTCAAACTGATCATCATCATAGAATTGATCCGCGGTAGTCTCGTGTGGAAAATCCGGACTGTGGATGGCAAAACTCTGGACAGCGGGAGGTTCATGTTTCAGATCCTGGCGGTCATGATGCGCTTCGTTGCGAGAACCTTTATAATAATTGTGAATCAACGACGACTTTAAATAAATCAGCCAGCCAGTAGACGCTTTCGCATCCGGGCCATCCCGGTCCGGATCGGCGGGGTAATTAATCTTACCAATAAGATAATGGGCTTTGCCGGGCCCCCCTTCCTGATCAGGCCGTAATTGTGTGACATCTATTTCAACGACTACGTTTTCATCTATATAAATCTGGTTGATGGCATTGATCAGCGAGCTGAAACTGTAACCGGGGTCGCATTCGGCATCACTGGCGATAATCAGCCGGCAGCGTCTCTGGAACAGGGGGTACAGTCCGATGTTATCGCCGGTATGTCCCCCATCTGATAAATTGACTAACCGCCCTTGACTGTTTGTCGCTCCCATCAGCTCTGCGCGGAGAAACCAAGGCCACCAGATATTCTTTTCCAGCAGATAGGGGCTGAACGGAAATACTTTATGTTTCCAGTTTTCATTCAGCCATTTAGTCCTGGGTTTTTTTTCGCTGGGAAACTGTATGATATCCTGGCTGGCAGCTTGTTCCTGATCGTAAACGCGCGGATTGACGATCCAGTAACCGAGACGCACATTAAAGAGCGTCAAGGCAAAGGCACGCGCAAATGAAGTTTGGGAGCCCATATTGCTGCCAACAGCGGCCCCGGAGATGGTCATTGCTGTTGAGAGTTTTGTATCCCCGTTGCGATATTTTTTAGTAGGCACGTATCCCGTAGAACTGGAGCCGCAGTATTCCCGCGAAAAAATGAAGTGGTCTGATTTTCGGGTCCGTCGGGCCAGATCTCGTGAACCAGCCAGATTCAACGAGCAGAGGATAATGTGATAGGGGAGCGGGTTGTTAATATGGTTTCCCTGACAATTCAAATCGGCGATCTTTAGCGAACTGTCATTACGGATCAATTTCAGCTCGCCGGATTCATGGCGTTCGGTCTGCAGGTAGGTTTCCAAGAGACGGTCTCGATAAAAGTAATGAATGCTGAGTCGATTCACATCGATCAGATAACCTCCGAAGATTAGAGCAAGCAGACTGCCTGCAGTCAGCAGTAAGCCATTTTGCCAGCAGACTATCCGGCCAATTTCGATGGTCGATTCCATACACAGCATATACACAGAAAACATGAATAGCGGGACCGCGATCTGCAGGATGAGCAAGGGGATTTTCGCTGCGAATTTACCGATTAGTCCACTGTCTGATTTCGGTGCACTGCCTCTAAGTGCAAACAGCCTTGTGACGATGAAAGAGATCACACTGACGATGAGAAAGAACATCCCTGGTGGATTTTTAGAATCCGGGATATACGCTTTCAAGAACTCTGGAAAAGGTTTCAGCAGTTGATGCAGGTGTTCGCCTAGAACTGCCCAGAGGCAGAACGCCACGATCGCCAGCAGAATAAATACAATGATGGAATTAAACATAATCGCAATCGAGGCCCCTAAGAGGGAGCGGCTTTTCAGCGTCCACATCGAACTGCGTTTACTGACGATGAAAGTATAGAAGGAGGCTGCCCCCACGAAGTTACCCAGACAGAAGAGGACCGGGATCAGGAAGTGCGAAAAGGTAAAGATTTTGGGTTGTGTGGCAGAGTCACTGGCAATCACATAACCAACGTAGACTACTGCAGAAACGAGATAGAACAGTACGAAGACGGTGGTCAGGCAAGAGCGTTCCGAATAATCTTCCTTTGTCTCGCCGAGATTGCCTCCTGTATTTTTCCAGAGGGAATGCAGTAGTGGGATGCAGAAACTGAGTGCAACTCCGATCAGGAAACCGATGCCTGTGACGATTAAATGAATCGAATCCGTATCAAAAGCATCTTCCCATGATACCCAGGTGATTTTACTTAAATTTTCGGAGCCCAGATGGGGGATCGCAGTCAGGGAGATATAGGCGATGGAAAGCCCGACAACGATCAGTAAAGGCAAAGCTAACAAAAAAAACGTGGACAGGATGCCGACCAGAAATAACCCGACGGCCCGCAAAACATCTTTTCGAAACAGTCCTTCGCGCAAGACAAGAAAGCTGCCATGTTTTCGTAAGTGATGCATCTGGTCGGCGCGAGAGAGGGGGAAGTTGTCGGACAGATTGAAGTTGGTAAAGGCCTCCTGGTCAATACTTACATTGTCGTCTTCGGGCGGATTATCAGTTTCCGGGAATGTCATCAGTGATGAGAGGCATGAGCCAATGTAACCACCGCCGGAAACTGTTGTCATGTAGTCCACCAGCCGCAGACTGTTTTTACTGGCCAGTTTCTGGAGCACTCCCAGAGCAAATGTGGCCGAACGAATGCCTCCTCCCGACAAAGCTAATCCGACAGGCTGTTCTGTTTTTTTTCCGTCCAGTTTTGCAGCCTTGCGGCGCTGGTTGATATATTCCTGTTCAACTTTACGGACTTCTTCAGGTAATGTCAGTCGGCCTTTGGTGTTCTCTGTCATCTCTGTTCACCTGACTGTCTGGGGAGTTTGTATGGTTAGTACACTGCTATTCTTGCAGGTGAATACCTATGGGTGCAAACATATACTTGGGGATTTGGAATATTCTTTTAAATCAGACATTGGGGGCAAATAAACACGAGGAGAACCACCTAACCAGAATTGAACTGATTCCCCTGGCGTTAGATTTGTTCCTGTAATACTTCATTCTTAATGACCAGAGTGTCCAAACACTCAACAACTGACTGCGACACGCTGCCGTGGTAAGATCTCTTTGACTCACTGTAATCAGGAACAGGTACGTCTCATACCTGGTGCGGGCAGAGGTATTCTCTGAAAAATCGTTTCACCACTCAGGCTTGATTTTTATAATACAGCGGACAGTAATCAGGATATTTGATTCGACAATGCCTCTGGTCGATCACCCCGTTTTTTGAGAATGAGAACCAGTCAAATTCAACCGTAACAGGAAAGAGAATACTCATGGACCGTAAAGAAGCTGCGCAGTTTGATCAGGAAGTTCTGGATCTGTATGACGACTATGCACATGGACGGCTCAACCGCCGTGACTATATTAAAAAGCTCGGACTGTTTGCCGTGGGCGGGATGACGGCGGAAGCTCTGATGGCCAGTCTGAGTCCCAACTATGCCTGGGCAGAACAGGTCAAACCTGACGATCCACGCATCAAGACCGAGACGGTCACGTATCAGTCGCCAAAGGGAGCCGGCGAAATGAAAGGGCTGCTGGCCTGGCCTGCGAAGGGGAAGAAATTTCCGGCGGTGCTGGTGATTCACGAAAATCGCGGATTGAATCCGTATATTGCTGACGTTGTGCGGCGACTGGCGGTCGATGGCTTTCTGGCGTTTGCTCCCGATGCATTAACGCCCCTGGGCGGTTATCCGGGCAACGATGATGACGGGCGCGCGATGCAGGCCAAACGCGATAAAGCCAAGATGACCGAAGACTTCATCGCGGCGGCAAAGTTCCTGGATACCAATCCGCTGTCAACCGGCAAAGTCGGCGCTGTCGGCTTCTGTTATGGAGGCGGTGTGGTGTATGAACTCGCCGTAAAATTGCCCGACGTGATCGACGCGGGTGTACCCTTTTACGGAAGGCAACCCGATCTGGAAGACGTGTCGAAGATCAAAGCACCGCTGATGATCCAGAATGCTTCGCTCGACAAACGCATTATGGCCGGAGCGGGTCCGTTTGAAGCGGCGCTCAAGAAGAATGGCAAAACCTTCGAGGCTTTCGTGTATGAAGGGGCCAATCACGGCTTCCATAATGACACGACTCCTCGCTATGACGAAGCTTCAGCGAAAAAAGCCTGGGAGCGGACGGTGGCCTTCTTCAAAAAGAACCTGGCAGAAAACGACTAGTACTTTGTCAAGCTGGAAATTGAGGCTTGGGAGTGTTGTTTACGTGCTCCGCTGTCACACTCTCGTGATCTCTATCACCCCAAATTTTAAATATGACACTCCACTAGCCTGCGATCGATTTCTTCCCCGCTGTCACTTCTGATGGCAGCGGGGAAAGATGCTCGTTCCATTTCTGAATGAACCATGCAACAGGCGAGAACGCATTCTATTTTCGAATAGCATTTCTTGTTCAATTCTACGCGGTCCCACAATGCCTGGTGACGTTACAGTAAAACTGGACACAGTCTGAGGTTACTGAACAGAAAAAACTTAAGAAAATTTCGCATTCTGAATTTCCCAAAGATCATATTGCCCGCTGATCAGTGTGGGGTAGAATAGGTGTAGTATCCGAGTGACTTTATTTTTCACAGAGGAGAGTTAGATGCGAAACTATGACTTCGAATGTGTTGCCTTGCAGACCGATTGCAGTGCTCAAACGAAAGAATTTGTCGAAACTCAGTGGGATCAGGCAATTGACCGGATTGATAACTGGATTCGCACCGTCAGCATTTATCTAACCGACATAAACGGTCCGCGCGGCGGGATCAGTAAACGTTGTCGAATCGTCGTACATACGCAATCCGGAGCGCCCGTGATTGTTCAAGATACCCAGGAGCGGATTTCGACGGCGATCACGCATGCCATCAAACGGGCCGCACATACGCTGAAAAGACAGGTGGCGAAAAAACGTGAAAAAAATCGTCAGCCCCTGCATGCGATTACCGAGCCGCTACCGGAAGTCGAAGCGGAAGTTTAATCCGGCTTCTCAATAAAATCTAATGAACCCAGTGCGTCAGTCTGTTGAGGGCTGACGCACTTTTTTGGTGTACTGCTGCCTGATTCAAATCAGGGTTACTGGATCACAGTGTTTTCTGTAGATCGAAAAAAAAACGGCTGTTCGCAGGGAACAACCGTTTTTGAATTATTGGAACCAGGCACAATAAACCGGGATTCCTGTTTGCTTAATATTCGCCAATGACATTGCCGTCATTGATCAGCCCCAGGTACTCATAGGTTTCCGAGCTGATGTTTTCGCTCAGGAAGCTGATGCGTCCATCGCCGAAGAGGAAGTGGCAACCGCCGACGTGGGCACTGCTGGCGGCACCATCGGTCGCGCCTGCATTATTGATCAGGAAGTTGCCATTCGCAGACGTACGCAGACCATTGTCAGAGCGGGATCCGCGGGCACCAATCCAGATGCCTCCGTTGGCGGCTCCTTCGGTGGTCCGTTCTCCTGCCAGAAATGTGTTGCTGGTTCCGTCTGAAAAATCACGCATTCTGGTTGCAGAGTTTCCGTAAAAAGCACCTTTGTAGGTGGTTGTTGCACCGCCGGTGATGGGGCCGTCTCCGTCCCAGTCAGTCCCGACGACAGCCAGGTAGTTTGATTTTCCGTACGAACCACGGTCGGTGTTGATGCCGCCCATCGGGTCGGAAGGACAGACGTAGGGGGGCACAATATTTTTTGCCAGTGTGGTTGTGCCCACGGTTGCGGCAGTGTCACTCTGCCAGTGAACGCCAGCTCCGTTGCCGGTGGCGCCAAACATCCGAGTGGAAATGCTTTCGTATAAATTACCCTGATCCATGAAGGGGAGGATATAAGTTCCCCAGGCGATCCCCAGGCCGTTTGTCGCGCCTGTATTTGGTGCACCACTGGAAACGCCCTGGTACATGAGAGGGAAGACACGGTGTGTATCATGGTAGTTATGCAGCGCCAGACCGATCTGTTTCAGGTTGTTCTTGCAGGTGCTGCGACGAGCTGCTTCGCGTGCCTGCTGAACTGCGGGCAGAAGTAATGCGATGAGGATGGCAATAATGGCGATCACAACTAAAAGTTCGATCAAAGTAAAACCGCGTCTCTCGTTCCGTTGAGTCGTTCTCATAGTAAGTACACGTTCCTTTAAAAAAGAGGTTGAAAGCACAACCCAAGTGCTCAATCTGTGCTTAGATGGGTAGAAAAAGAGGGGAAACATTTTCAGCCGTGCTGATGATGCGCCCCGGAAATGTGCGGTATCAATCTGAAATAATCATCAAAGCTCTATGCGGCTGAGGGAATGGAACCCGGGCGATTTCAACTTGGGGCGTCCCCACCTGTTTGAACCAGCCAGCAGGAATTGCAAGATCGCAGAATGGAACCTGATGGCAGCCTGTGGTGGCTGGCAGACATCGCGCTGAATCGGTCGCTGTTTCCAGCAACAGAGAGCGGACAATCGCTGCGGCACTCAAAAAGCCGTTTAAAAATTAAGTGTATTTAAGTATATATGTGGCAGTGGTTTAACACTCCAGCTACTAATAAAATCGTACAGGAAAGATGTTACTTACCGATAAATTAATAAATTGCCCAAAATAACTTAAAGATGGAGTGTGGGAGGGGGGAGAGGTATGGCGGTGAGTTCAGTTCAATGATACTTCAGAAATTGGCAGGAATTGAAAAAGGGACAAAAGCCCTGCCCACTTTTTTCTGTTCAATCCGGTATTTTTTCATTCAACGCGTGATACCCGGTTCATTTCCACGCCTGATCACTGTACGAGACATCCCTGCTTTCTCAGACTTAACCTCGAGGTTCCCGCATGTCAAAAGTAAATCAAATCCAGAACGGAATTGACGACGAATTCACCACAGCCATTGAATGGGTTTTCACCATCATCTCAGCCATCATCACAGCAGGGATTGGCGTTGTCATTGGTGCCCTCGTGGGGTTTTTGGGTCTTTATTATTTTTGCGTCCTCATGGGAGACGGTTTCGTGCAGTCTGGCTGGGCGTTGCTCTATTTCACCGTTCCCGGTGGTATGCTGGCAGGGGGAATTCTGGGCGGTTCTCTGCCACTCTTATTTAATGCGAATTGGAAATAACCAGTCCCACAACTCCAGATGATTTTTACCAAGTCGCATTTATTTAATAGTTTTCTGCGTGATCATGAAGTCGACAGCGCTGGCTCTGTAAGTATTCACCGTGGCCGAGGCTATGTTGTTACTTTTGTTTTCAGGACTTCAACAGCAGAAAAGCAAAATTAGCCGCAGGGCGTTAGCCTAATGGCACTTACTTTAAAGTAAGTTGGTCACCCCTGACGTTTGGCATGGGATTTGCGCAGGATTCTATTC
>NZ_JBLXFK010000020.1:0-87118 GCF_048262075.1 Gimesia sp. | reverse complement strand
GATCCCCCCCCCCACTGACAAGTTGGTTCCCGAAGAAGTAAAGCCGCCACCATCGGTCGTCACATTGCCCGATACATTGACTGAGCTCGCAGAATCGAGCGTTATCGCTGCTGTCCCGCCGTTCTGGGCATCCAGCAGTCCACGCACATCGATCTTGCCAGCGGTAGTACTGATGTTGATATTACCTGCCGTAGTAAAAATATCGTCATACGTCCCTGTGGAAAAAGTATTTCCAGTAGATGTCAAAGACCCCACAACAACATCATGATTGATAGTCACAGTTTCAGCATCAATGATCAAATCAAGTTCCACAGAATAGGCATTTCCCGTCAGGAACTGGTCTGATCCCCCTCCACCATTAATCGTGAGTGAACCGGTGGGGTTAGTGAAGGTGGTATTCTCGAAACTGCTCCCGGTCAAACTGGAAGTGGCTCCATTGTCGGTCAGCGTCGCCACATCTCCCCCTCCGGTGAGATTGAAGACCGCGTTGGTTGTTGTACCGGTATTCGTAATGGGTTCCAGGCCAGCATAAGTAATGAGGGAGCCATCCAGACTGATGTTGCCATCATGAGCGTTGGTGTAGTCATAGATGGTGTCAGTGTGAATGCCGTTGGAAATCAGCAATTCATCAGAACCGCTGCCCCCTAAACCATTGAAAAACACCTCGCGGACGGGGATGGGATCACCGCCACTGAAATCGACCTCGAGCGAGTCACTGGAATTCGTAGCCCCGATCACGCGAACATCACTTGTGTGGTCCATTAATTGACTGGCGACGAGAATTCCATCACGGTAGATTTCGACCTCATCATCAGCCGTCCCCGCTCCAAAATCGTTGCGGACCACTCGGTAATCTCCCGCACCGCTAACCACCAGGGGAACCAGGACCGATTCAAAATTCTGGACGGTGATACCATCCAAAGCTGAACTCGGACCATCGGTACCAAACGTGTAGGGAGTAGTGCTGTTATACACTGCGAAAAAGTCAGCCAGGGCGGCCTGCACGCCGACATCCTGTGCCTCGGCATCGCTCAAGGAGAGAAACAGCGTGTCATATCCGCGGCCCCCATCATAGGTCAGCGTATGACCGCGGTCCAGAGATGCCGTCACCACATCGTTGTTGTTTTGAGAATAGATTAATAACGTCCTGGAAAACTGGACCCCTTCAAAATTAAGCGAATCATTAGCACCAGTTCCATAAATCCTGACACCCGTTTTCCCGCCATCATCAATGATATCGACATCGTTATCAAATCCATCAGCCAGGCCGATAATGGTATTATCGCTCAGTGCCAGAATCGTCGCAGTCTGACTAGCATTATTTCCTGAAAACGAGTCAGAGCTGTTGTTTGTTCCGGAGTAGATGAAGGTCGCATCGGCAGCACCGATGATGAACTGATCATTCCCATGACCGCCAAGATATCGCACGCCAGCTGAAATATCGGAAGTCGTGACCGTATCGTTATTATTGCCGGCGTTGACATAGAACGTGTCATCATAACCTGTAAATGTCACGTGGGAGAAGTTAAGGATATCATTCCCGCCGGTGCCATACACGCGGACGTTACTTTTACCATTCGCATCGATCTCGGTGACGCGTACTGCACCATCATTGAAGCCACTGGCCACTCCGATAATCGTGTTATCGCTGAGCGCCTGGAGCTTTCCGACCCCGGCACCCGTCGTGGTGAAGGAATCCGAACTGTTATTCGTTCCGGAGTAGATGAAGGTCGCATCGACAGCACCGATGATGAACTGATCATTCCCATGACCGCCCAGATATCGTACGCCAGCTGAAATATCGGAGGTCGTGACCGTATCGTTATTATTACCGGCGTTGACATAGAACGTGTCATCATAACCTGTAAATGTCACGTCGGAGAAGTTAAGGATATCATTCCCGCCTGTGCCATACACGCGGACGTTACTCTTGCCATTCGCGTCGATCACGTTCACACTGTTATTAAAGACGCTGGACAGACCAATTACCGTGTTGTCACTGAGTGCCTGAATAGTCGTCAGTCCGGAGCCGCTTGCCGTAAAGGAATCCGAACTGTTATTTGTCCCCGAGTAGAGGAACGTGACATCAGCATCGCCAGTAATAAACTGGTCATTGCCATGCCCGCCTGTCACCTGGGCCGCAATGCTCAAGCCGTCCAGATCAGACAGGTCAACGGTGTCCTGATTATTGCCACCATTGATGGAGAGGCTGGTAATTGCTGATACAGAGACACTCCCTCCCCCCAGATCCGTCGAGAAAGCACTCCCATTCGTGCTGAATTCCAGGAGGCCGGTGCCTGACTGTTCGCGCAGAGTCAGACTGTCATCACCTGAGGACCCCTGAAAGGTCACATCCGTCCCGGAGAAGATTGAAACAAATGTGAGCAGTGTACGGTCTTCTAAAGATTCAACTGCCTGTGCCCTCCTGGGCAAGTAAGTACGAGATTGAAATCGACGACGATGCCCCTGATTTCTGGTGGGGATGCGGAATAAATTTTTCAGCCAGTTCGTCAGTAACATCTTACTTTCCTTTATGTCGGGATGTACAAAACTTGATGCAATTGATTCCTCGTTGACTTGTCATTTTTGACGTAACACTCCCGCCAAAAAATACATAAAGCCATTAATGAATTTTTATTCATTAATATTTTATTGTTCATTATCTAATATATACTATTGTACTTTTCAACGTGACTTATTGTTAATTTACATAATTTCCACAAAGTATTCTGTCAGTGATGATTAAATAACTAGTCCACTTTCCAATAGGTGTCACTAACGATCAGATATGTGACATAAAGATAGTTTCATTAACGAATAATTATTAAATTAGTACCCATACTGTGTTTCTCAATCAGTTCTCTCGCCGTCAGAATTAAAAATTGCCACCGCGAAGGAGTTCCACTTTCAGTAGTCAGATCTGTTGATGATTGTTTGTTATTTCAACAATTAGACCGCCTCCATTTCCCGTAAAAATCCTGAGGAACGACTGCATAGAAATCGAAGATCCTGTACAGTATCAGGTTCTGAGTCGGTTAGCCTTTTGGCCGGGTACCAGCATCGACTGCAAGACTGTTAGGCGCTACCCAGGCTGTCTATTGGAAAGCTGCTGCGTACGCTCTCCCCCCAGATCCCATTCAACAATCCGGCACCGGATTCAGTGCAGATAATCGCAGTCGCCTGCAGAAGCAGTTCGCGCCCAAAATCGCAAGGAGACAAAAAAACGAAGGGCATCAGATATAAACTGAATTGCCTGATAGCGTATCCCCAGCACAGGACGTTGACTCCTGTCGAAACTCTGATCGCCTGAGTTCAGGCGAAAGATACAAAAAGACCCTCCGAGATTCTCAAAATTTTTGAATCTCAGAGGGCAGGCACCCAACGCCTTAGAAATACTTTCAATCTAATTCCAGGGAAGGGGACACATCCACTAGAAAGAGATCTCAAGTTATGGTTCTTTTCTGGTCGAAAGGCGATTTAACTTAATACATTTAGACCCCACTGTTTAAAACACAATCTTTTTAGCTTGCATCAAGCTTTATGCATGGGTACAAAAGTGTATAAGACATAAGATATGAAAGCTCAGTATGTGATTACCCCCTGCCCCTTCAATTAACACGCCGCTGAATCAGCAAAGCTTTTTCACTGTTAGTCCTCACACTGATAGGTGTAACGGCTCAATCAATTTGTGACAAAAAACGGGTTGTTTTATAATTTTTTCAGAAACTGTCTCAACACAGAAGATTTTCACCCGGGCCATGAGTATCCCCACCATCTCGACCACACTCATCAATCACGCTTCTCAGCGGGATCCCGAATCCTGCAACAGATTAATGCAACTCTCTGAATGGATTTTATTCAGGATTGCCAGTCGTGTGCTGGACCACAGGGAGGATGTGGAAGATGTCGTTCAGGAAACGCTGGCTGCAGTGGTCAAAGTCATGTCGACGGAGAACCTGCAGCTGGAATATGGTCGGCATAGCTATATCAGACTGCTGAAAACATGCCTGCGCAATGTTTCTGCCAATCATTTTCGCAAGAAACAGCTCACCCCCACTGGGGGCACCGACAATCTCATCCTCCTGCATAACCTGATCGATGACAACATCGAAACGGTTGAAGAAAAAAAGGATATCGCAGAGGGAATAATTCAACTTGCCGGGTTGACAGAAAGCGAAAAACAAGTCCTGAGACTCTATTTTCTTTGGGGAAAAACAGCTCGGGAGATTGCCGATGAAACAGGCGTGACACCGGCTAATGCTCGGAAGATTCAGTCAAGGGCGCTCCGGAAAATTCGCGATTTTCTGGGCGAAGATTGAAAAGTAACTGTTTTGATAGATTCGTTGTCACATTTCAGCCTGTTATCAACACTGTTACTTGAGGAAGAGACGTTTACTGATGCTGAAACTGTACTAAGGACCTGAACTGGTGGTTGCCTCAAATCCCTCCGACTGCCCGAATATCGCAACGCTATCCGACTATACTCTGGGTAAACTCGATTATAATCAAATCGATACGCTGAGTGACCATTTCAGTACGTGTACTCATTGCAAAGAAAGACTCGAAAGACTGGACGAAGAACCCGACGCGCTGATCAACAGCCTCAAGGTTCCCCCCCTTTCGATTGGCCAGATCTCTCTCGAGTATGAAATCGGCTCTGGAGGTATGGGGCGAGTTTTTAAAGGCTACGATACACGCCTGATTCGTCCTGTCGCCGTCAAACTGATCAACACAGAAAAACAAAAAGACTGGAAAGATCTGGCTGAGCGATTTGAACGTGAAGTGCAGATGCTGGCCCGCGTTGAATCACCTTATGTGGTCAAGGCGCTGTTTGCAGGTGAAGAAAACGGCTTCACCTATTTTGTCCAGGAGTACGTGGACGGACAGAATCTGAACCAGAAAATGGAACAGCTTGGATCTTCCATCCCCCCTCCGGCTTGTGCCAGCATTATCTATCAGATCGCCTCCGGTCTGACTGCAGTTCACCATCTGGGTATCGTACACCGCGATATCCATCCTGGAAATATTCTGATCAACACAAAAGGCTATGTTCAGATTGCTGATTTCGGACTGGCGTTTCAACCGGAAGGCTCCAACGATGGCGAGGAACTGACCGCGCTCAGACAGGGGTTCGGACAAATCAGTTATGTTTCCCCGGAGCAATGGAATGCGGCACACAACGCGACTGCCAAATCAGACATCTACTCCCTGGGATGCGTCTGGTATTTTCTACTCACAGGTCACCCGTTAAACCGCGACCCTAAAACGCTGGAAATCATTAATCCATCCACTCAGTTTCAGAATGTGAACCGGGTAGATCGAAAACTGCTTAAATCCATGCTGCAGCAGGATCCTCAACTCAGACCTGCGCCTGAAGAAGTCACCGTTGCATTGCAGAACCGGCTGGGGACTGCTGATTCGCTGGAATACATTCTTAACAACCAGCCAGCACAGGGGCCCTTAAGCTGGAAACGTTATGGAGTGCTGGCATTCCTCGGTCTGCTGGTCCTGTTTGCACTGCTGCTGGTATTCCCGGCTGCAAAGAGTAACTCTATCCAACAGACCAGCCAGGCTCTGCCAGCGGCCCCTCCGCCAGCGCCTGTAGCCACCCCCGTAAAGCAGGAACAGTATGTCCTGCGTTTTGATGGCGCCGATGATTTTGTAGAGACGCCCTTTGTCTATGACAGTGGAGAACCGGTTACCTTTGAAGCCTGGCTGACACCAGACTGCGAAGAACGTCCCCGGGACATGGAAATCATTTCCAACGCGGAGACCGCTGGGTTCCTCATGCGTCTGAAAAACGGAACAATGCCCGAATTTATGTTTCATGATGGTATCTATTATGCGAACCATACCAATTCACGCCAGATCGGGTGTGGCAAACGAGTACATCTTGCTGCTGTGTTCGATGGGATCAGTATCGGCATGTATGTGAATGGAAAAAAGCAGGGACTCAATTACCCCATACGACGCCGGCATCGCCATTCTCCCATTCCCATCCATCTCTGTGCCAATCCCGATCCTGCTCTGATTGGACGACCCGTCGCCGAGAAAAAAGCCTGCTTCGCGGGACTGCTGCATCAGTGTCGTTTTACCAAAGGAGCAATCTACCTGGAAGATTTCACTCCGGAAAAAAGATTGACTTCCGACGACTCTACCCTGCTGCTGTACCACTTTAACTCCGATACAGGGAATGTGATCCCGGATTTAAGCGGAAACGGTCGTGATGGAAAAATTGTCGGCGCGACCTGGGAAGAATTTGATCCCAGCAAAGTTCCTGGTCAGAATAACGAGTTCAAATGGCCCATTGAGATGCCGGACCCTGTACTGGTCAACGATACACCCGAGCGTATCCAGGAAGTTCAACAGGCCTGGGCTGACTTTCTCAAGCTGCCACCACAGATGGAAGTCTCCCTCGGAGATGGCGTCAAAATTGATCTGGAGCTGATCCCCCCCGGTGAATTTATGATGGGTACACTGGATGAAACGCTGAAAAATACCATAGCGTCGACAAAACAACGGGAAATCAAATACCAGGTACTGACAGCCGACCTGCCACACCATCTGGCACGCATTACCCAACCCTTTTATATGAGCCGTACGGAAATTTCCCGGAAACAGTATCGACAGTTTGTCAAGCAAATCCGTTATCAGACCGATGCGGAACGCGATGGGCGAGGGGGCACTGACTTTAATACAGGGGAGATTAATTCAAAGATTACCTGGGCCAGTGATCTGGGAGGCACACTCAGCGACGATCATCCCGCAGCCAACCTGACCTGGTATGATGCCCGCAACTTCTGCAGCTGGTTAACACGTAAACAGGCCCGGCTTTCGTTTGATCTTCCTGCCGAGTCCCAATGGGAATACGCATGTCGCGCTGGTACTTCCACACAGTGGTATCCCGCCGGAGAACAGCAACTCTCCCGCTTTGGCTGGTTTGGAACGACACACACTCATCCCTGTGGTCAACTCCAGACAAATGCATTTGGTCTGTATGACATGCACGGGAACGCCGCTGAATGGTGCCGCGATTATTTCTCCAATGAAGAGAGTTTCTCCAATCCCGTGAATAATCCCTCCGGTCCGCATACGGGGACTCAAAGAATACTGCGTGGTGGCTCAGCCATCCTGGATCCCCTCTCCTGTCGTTCCGCTTATCGGGAGGGTCGCCTGCCTGTGATGCGGGATGCGACCACAGGCTTCCGGATTTGTGCCACGCCCAATCCCACTACAGAAGACCTGGATAGTCTCGACCGGTTTTCCCTGCATTTCAATGGAGTCGACGATACCGTCGAATCCGTCTATGATTATCGCAGACCGAATGCCCCCCTGTCCATTGAATGCTGGGCCGACATTTCTGCAGAGAGTATGAACGACCCTTTTTCCTCCGCGGTCATCTATGACCTGCATTCGAAACTGCGGGCCACGTACTGTGTTCTGAGAAATCAACGCGTTCACGTCTACTATCACGAAGGAACCTGGACATGGCATGCCTTCTCTGCAGAGATCACTCCCGGAAGACATCATATCGCTGGCGTCTTTGACGGCATGAAGCTGAATGTGTTTGTGGATGGGCAGGGACCGGAAAAAGTGGCAAAGCAAAAGTCTCCGCGTGAAGCACGGTACCTGCGATCGCTCTTTCGAATTGGTACCGGCTCCTTCATCGAAGACAGGCAGCACCGTGGCTTTCAGGGAAATATTTCGCAGCTGCGCATCAGTGAAGAGACCATGTACGATACTGCCTTTCAGCCACCACCTCTACTGACACAACATGAATCAACCGTCGCTCTGTACCGCTTCGAACAAGGAAGTGGCAACCTGTTGCACGATCTCAGTGGTATGCATAATCATGGAAAAATAGTCGGCGCTGCCTGGTCAACCAGAACATTACCGGACAAACAACTCACCAGCCGGGGAATCCACTTTGATGGCGGCGACAGGCTTGAAACTACACTCCCGGACAAGTTTGAGGGAACTTTTACCATTGAAGCCTGGGTCTCACCCGATACCGAGCAGAAACTGACCCATCAGACCATGTTTCAATGGGGTTCCCTCAGCCTGAAATATCACATCAATCAAGGGGAATACTGGACATGGTCTCTGCTCGATCCCCAGTCCCAGGAAATTCCTATCTCATCAGTTTCCAGCCGAGATGTGGCCACCAGTCGCCCCGTGCATCTTGCCTGTCAGTGGAATGGATCCATATGGAAACTGTTCCTGAACGGGCTCCCCTGCGAAACACTCAGAATGAACAGCATGAACTTTGGGCGAGCCAGAAAAATTATTAAAGACTGCCTGCAGAAACCACTATTGATTGGGGGCACCCGCGCAGCAGGCAAGGCCGCTTCCCACGGATTTGAAGGCACCCTGCATGCACTCCGGATTTCAAACAGTGAACGCTATCGCAAACCGTTCACGCCTCCAGTTGATATCAAAGTGGATGACCACACCCTTCTGCTGTATCGCTTTGAGCAAATATCGGGAGACACAATACAAGATTCCTCCACTCACAAAACTAATGGCAAATTCCATAAAGCTACTGACGTTCAGAATGATCAACTTTGACCCATGGTCTGGTGAAGGGAGGTCTGATTTAATATTCTCTCGAGGAACGACACCATTTAGCTCTACCTCCCGGCAGCTTATCCATCAAAGTAGGCTGCCTGTTTTCTTTTCCCGATAAGATCTAAGGGGTCAGCGACTGTCTTGGATTATATCAAGAGGTAAGAATATTTTCGTTCCATGTTTGGTTGTTTTTCATCATCGAATTCAGGATGGTAAGAAATTTTCGCATGCAGGCTGTGATGGCGAGCTTCTTTGGTTTGCCTCTTTCCAATAAAGACAGATAAAATGCTTTGATGCGACTGTTCCAGCGTGTGGCTACTAAGGTCGCCATATAAAGCACGCGCCGTATCTGGCTCCTGCCAGCATAGGTTCTTCTCTGCCCTTTGAACTTGCCGCTGTCCCGAACGAGAGGAGCCAGGCCGACGAGTTTGGCGATCTGCTGCCGATTCAGTTTCCGAGTTCAGGCAGCCCGGCAATCAGATTGGCGGTTGTCGTCGGACCAACGCCTTTGGCTGAGAGCAGGATTTTGGATTTCTCTTTCATGGCCTGGTCGGCTTCGATGACCTTCCGCATTTCGTTGTCCAGCATTTTGAGCTGTTTCTCGTAAAGCTGAATCGCCCGTTGAATCAAGGCCCGTATTTGTCGATCCTCGATTTGTTGCTGGCGATTGGATTCCTGGGTAATCATACTTTGAACCTGTTCTCGGCGGGTTGCCAGTAACTTAAGTTTTTCCCTGTTTTGATCGACTTTTCCCATCGCCCTCGGTTGCATCATCTGTCCAAAAGAGGCGATGATCCTGGCGTCGATGGCATCGTTTTTCTCCAGCTTTCCACAGGCTCTGGCAAAGTCACGAATCTGCTTGGGATTCACCACGGCACACGCAATTTCCTGACTCTGGAGATATTTGACGAGCTTATTTTCGGCGGTTTTTCTGTTCAAATATAAATTTTTTGTCTGATTTCGTGTAACCTAGAGGACTAACGTGGTAACTACCTCTGGGGAGAACTCATGGACCAGTCAGAATCGACCGAACATTTCGTACACCTGCTCACAGAGCATCAGAATCGGCTCTATGGATATATCTATTCATTAATGGGTGATCGCAGTCGGACAGCAGACGTCGTTCAGGAAACGAATCTGGTGTTGTGGCGGAAAATCGGCGAATTCGATCCTGAGAGACCATTCCTGCCCTGGGCATTCACGATTGCCCGCTTTCAGGTGCTGGCGCATTTGCGAGACCACAAACGGGATCGCCTGCTTCTGGATGAAGAACTCGTGCAAACACTCGCTCAAGAAGTGGAGCGGGAAGTAGAACAACTCGGTACTTTTCAAGAAGCACTCCGCAAATGCCTACACAGTCTGCCTGAGTCGAATCGCGATTTGATAGAACAGCGTTACTTCAAGTCTCAACCTGTCGCAACAATAGCGGGAGCCCTGAATCATACCGTGGGGAACGTCAAAGTCATGTTATTACGTATCCGCAGACAGTTAGCAGAGTGTGTTAAGAAACGTCTGGTGGAGGGATAAGAAGGTGAATGTGCACGAGATTGAAACACTGTTGCTGGAGTGGGAATGCGGCTCGCTCGATGATGCAGGAATCGAGCGGTTACGTGAGTTACTCAAAACAGATTCAGCAGCCAGGTCACGTTTTATTCAAATGCAGATGTTGACAGCGGCCCTGCATCATGAGGCTGATGCAGGCACAGGGGCTTCATTAAATGGGGCAGCATCCACATCAGATGGACACAATCCTGTGTCGTCACAGAAAACCTGGACTGCCAACCGCTTGATGGTTTTCTGCTTAACAACACTCTCATTGACAGTCTGTATTCTCACAGGTTGGTTATTATTTCAAAGAACTGAGAACCAGCCTGACAGTACAGTTCCCATCGCTCAATCATCCGCTCCAGGCGAACGCGATCCCTCTAAAGAAGCAACGGCGCAAGGGGTCGCGCTGGTGACGCGGCTGGTTGATGTTCAATGGACGAATTCGCAATCCACATTCTCTATCGGCGATGCCCTGCCTCGGGGCAGATTTCAATTTGAGAAAGGTCATGCGCAACTTGAGTTTCTGTGTGGCGCCACTCTGATTGTGGAAGGTCCCGTAGACATTGAACTGGAGTCGTCCACACAGGCGCGGGTTCGGAACGGACGAATGCGCGCCCACGTTCCCCCTGCTGCACGTGGCTTCACCCTGGAAGTGGATGACCTGAAAGTCGTTGACCTGGGTACCGAGTTTGGGCTTTCTGTTTCGGATGCGGGGACTGATATCCAAGTCTTTGACGGCGAAGTCGAATTGCATTCTCCCTCAAACAACAAAAAACGACTAACCACAGGGCAGGCACTGGTCCTGACTGACAGGGGAGAATATCGAGAGAAAGAACCCGAACCGGATCAATTCCTCGATATTTCTTCTCTGGAAGTACGAGATCAGCAGATGCAATCTGCCCGTTACGATCAATGGAAAACCTGGTCCAACATCTGGCGAAAGGATCCACGCTTGATCGCGTATTACTCATTCGCAGAAAATGGTGACTGGGAACGCCGTCTGGCCTGCAGCAAGCTCCCGCTAAACAGCAACCTCGATGGAGCCATTGTAGGAGCCCGTGAAGTCCCCGGCAGATGGGGCGCGAAACGAGCTCTGGAATTCAAACAGCCTGCAGATCGTGTCCGCGTCCAGATCCCTGGTGAATTTCATTCACTCACGTTTGCAGCCTGGGTCAAGATCGACAGCCTCGATCGCTGGTACAATTCTCTCTTCCTGACTGACAGCTATGATAAGGGAGAGCCTCACTGGCAGATTCTGGATACCGGCCAGCTTTACTTCTCTGTTCGTCCGGTGAATCGAGGCGAATCAGGCCCCCATGATTTCAAAGCATTATCCCCCACGTTCTGGAAACCTGCTTTAAATGGGAAATGGATCCATCTGGCCGTCACCTGTGATCTCTCGAAAAGCACCATCACTCACTACCTGAATGGAACCGTGTTGAGTCGTCACCTGGTGCCAGAGGAACAACTGCCTGAAACAACCCGCTTCGGAGCAGCTTCCATTGGGAACTGGTCATCTCCTACCCTCCCCGGCCAGCGTTTTGCCATCCGCAATCTCAATGGAGCGATTGACGAACTGGCCATCTTCTCTGATGCCTTAACACCTGAAGAGATCAAGGAGCTGTATGAACATGGAAAACCATGAGCGTCCCGTGTCAACAGAGCATGGCTGTTTGAAGGTAACAAGACTGGTAGTGCACTTCGGTTGCTTATTGCTGGTTCTGCTATCCGCGTCCTTCCTGTCTGCCAGCGAGAACGACTCCAAGGCTGAGAAGCACTTCACGATCAAGGTCCTGCCACTGCTGCAGACAAAATGCTTTGGATGCCATGGCAATGATCCCGCAGACATTCGCGGTGAATATAAAATGTTGACCCGCGAAGGATTAATCAAAGGGGGTGAATCAGGTGAACCCTCACTGGTCCCTGGAAATCCGCAGAAAAGCCCCCTGTATCAGGCAGTTCTCTGGAATGGCTACGAGATGCCTCCCAAAGAAAATGACCGTCTCACAAAACAGGAGACCGAACAGATTCGGAAGTGGATTGCAAGGGGAGCCCCCTGGCCGGATGAAGCTACACAATCGCGGATTCGCACAGCAGAGGCAGCCGTGGAAACAACAGCAGACGGACGTATTGTCCAAACCAGCGGCGGAACTTCCGACGAATGGACAAACCGACGTTATCAGACCGAAGATTTGTGGGCATTTGCCAGAGTCAGGTCGCAGTCAGAACTCTTGTCAACAGACGTCAGTTCCCAGGAAGCAATCGACTATTATATCAATCAGAAACTGTCTGAAGCAGATATCAAGCCGGCAGCAGAGGAATCATTGCGCACACTTATCATTCGCGCCACATTTGACCTGACCGGATTACCGCCTGCCCCTGAGGATATGGATGCCTTTCTCGCTGCCAGTTCCATCGATGCCGCCCAGGCCTGGGCAGATCTGATTGACGGACTCCTGGCCAGTCCCCGTTATGGCGAACACTGGGGACGCCACTGGCTGGATATTACCCGCTACGCAGATACGGGAGGAATGTCGAACGACTTTGAACGGTCGAATATGTGGCGTTATCGTGATTACGTGATCCGCGCCTTCAACGACGACAAGCCTTATAATGAATTCATCATGGAACAGTTAGCCGGCGACGAACTGGCAGATCAGTCTGTTTTGAAGAGAACCGGGGGGGACCAGAAGCAGGTTCACAAGACACAGTTGTCAGGAGAGTATACGCCGGAAGAAGCCGAATGGATCATTGCAACCGGTTTTCTCCGCCTGGGCCCCTGGGACAATGCCATGGTGGAACCAGACGAGGCCCGTCAGATCTATCTCGACGATCTTGTGAATATCACCGGTCAGACCTTCCTGGCCCAGACGCTGCGTTGCTGCAAATGCCACGACCACAAATTTGATCCGCTCCCGACGCGCGATTATTACCGGATCTATGCCGCGTTTGCCACCACACATATGGCGGAGCGCCCTGCTCCGCTGCTGCCCCGGGAAAATACAACGGGATTCGAAGCAGGCAAAGCACACGTGCAGCGGATGCTGGACTTCGCTCTCCAGGAAAAGAACCGACTTATCAAAAAACGGGAAGACGCCGCGCGTGCCTGGTTCCAGGAGCATGGACTCCCCTACCAAAACGAACAGGCACGACGCAACCTCTCGGACGAGGACAAACCTCCTCGACATATCGGTCTGGATCATGCCGAACAGGGGCAACTCAAAGTACGCGAACAGGATGAATGGATCTGGACACGTCGACTGGAACGTTATCAGCCTCTGGCTCAGAGCGTCTTTAATGCCAGTCATTATGCCATGCCCTGGAATGGCGCACGCAAGCTGCGTATTAAACGGAATCATAAAGAGCAGCAGGTGGTGAGCCATATTCTGACCGGGGGAGCATTAACTGCTCCGGGAGACGTCGTCCAGCCTGGAGTGCTCAGTGCCGTCTCGCTCAAAGTCAATCCTGCAGCACAAGACCCGTATCTGGTCACTTCTGCGACGGCAGGTCGACGTACAGAATTGGCCAGGTGGATTGCCCATCCGGAAAACAGCCTGACGACGCGTGCCATCGTGAATCGGATCTGGCAGTATCACTTCGGCACAGGTCTGGCTGCCAATGCAAACAACTTCGGAGCCAAAGGAGCGAAGCCAACCCATCCTGAATTATTGGACTGGCTGGCTACCGACTTTGTGAAAAATGGCTGGCGTATTAAACGAATGCACCGACAGATAATGATGTCCGCAGCATACCGTCGCGCATCCGTTCCCGCTGAGCCGGAACAGGTGAGTTTAGTCGACCCAGGTAATCGACTCCTTTCCTGGTTTCCGCGACGGCGTCTGAGCGCAGAGGAATTGCGGGATGGAATATTGAAAATCACGGGAGAACTGGTCCATGCCCAAGGGGGCGTGCCGATCATGCCTGAGATCAATATGGAAGTCGCATTACAACCACGCATGATTCAGTTCTCACTGGCACCGGCCTACCAGCCATCGCCAACTCCGAAAGAAAGAAATCGGAGAACAATTTATGCCTGCCAGATACGTGGTCAAGCCGATCCTTTTACAGAACTGTTCAATCAGCCGAATCCAAATGAGTCTTGTGAACTGCGTGAATCGGCCGCCGTCACACCTCAAGTTTTCACACTGCTCAATAGTGACCAGATGATTGATCGCTCTATCGCATTAGCAATCCGCCTGCAGCAGGAGCAAAGCTCCCTTCCGGAACAGATCGATCGGTTATTTCTCCTCGTTCTGGGACGACCTGCTTCAGAAAAGGAAATCCTTCGGCTCAAAAAGTATGTCACCGACATGCAACACTACCATCGGGAAATCACGCCCGAACCGGTCAGTTATCCCCAGGCGATCACCCGGTCCCTGGTCGAAGAGTTATCGGGGCAGGTTTTTCAATATCAGGAAATCCTGCCGGTCTTTGAACGATATCAGGCTGACAGAAAGCCTGCGGAGGTCTCAGCAGAAACGCGGGCCCTGGCAGATCTGTGCCTGCTGTTATTCAATACCAATGAATTCATGTATGTAGAATAGTGATCGATATTATGCATAACCATCCTCCCTCACAGTCACGTCGTCAGGCCCTGTTCAGCCTGGGCGCTTCCCTGGGCAGTCTGGCCTTCACTTCGCTCCTTAATGCCGATTCGCCCACCGTCAGTGCCGATGCCGGACCATTAACGCCGAAGACTCCGTTGCGCCGCGCCCGAGCCAAAAATGTGATCATGCTATTCATGGAAGGCGGCCCCGGCCAGATGGATACGTTCGATCCCAAGCCTGAGCTGGCACGACTGCACAAGGCCGAATCGAAACTGACAGGTGGACTTGAGAAAGGGTTCAAGTTCTTTGTCGGCAGCCCCTTTCAATTCCATAAGACCGGCGAGACCGGAATCGAGATGTGTGACCAGTGGAAGTATCTCTCCGATCCGTTCGTCGCGAATGAACTCTGCAACTTCCGTGGATGCCAGGCAGAGTCATTGAACCACCCGGAAGCATTATTTCATATGAATACGGGCAGCCGACTCGGCGGAGACCCGGCCCTGGGAGCCTGGGCGACCTATGGGCTGGGAACCGAAAACCAGAATCTGCCCGGGTATGTCGTGATGACCGAACTCGCTTTGCCACAGGGAGGTCCCACCAACTGGAGCAACGGCTTTCTTCCCCCGCATTTTCAAGGGACTCGCCTGCGCCCGGAAGGATCACCGATCCTGGACCTGGCTGCGCCCGGCTTTAAGAACCGAAAGCATCAACTGCGTGCACTTGATGAACTATCACAGTTGAACTCCGAACATTTGAATTCACTCGGAGTCCAGGATCAAAAACTTCAGGCCCGAATGGAAAGTTATGAACTTGCCTTTCGCATGCAGAGCGAAGTACCAGGCGTACTCGACTTTTCGAAAGAGAATGCACGTACACATGAAATGTACGGTCTCAATAAACCGGAAACAGAGGTCTTCGGTCGTCAATGTCTGACCGCACGACGACTCGTGGAAAACGGCGTGCGTTTCGTACAGATCTTTAGCGGCGGCTGGGACAGCCACGACTACCTGGAACGCGGCCACGCATCACGCATCAAAAGTGTCGACAAACCCATGGCAGCCCTGATTCGTGATCTGAAACAGCGAGGGATGCTCGACGATACCCTCGTTATCTGGACGGGGGAATTCGGTCGGACCCCCGACAATAATAAACGCGGAGGCGTTTATTCACTCGGACGCGGGCACAATAACAACGCCATGACCATGCTTCTGGCTGGTGGAGGCGTGAAGCCAGGCGTCGTCGGCGCTACTGATGAACTCGGCGCGAAAGCCGTGGAATGTGTGCACCCGATTCGTGATCTGCACGTCACATTACTGCAACTGCTGGGACTGGATGATAATAAACTGACCTATTTCCATGCAGGCCGCTTCAAACAACTCAGCCAGTTCGGCGGTGAAGTCATCCCCGAAATCATCGCCTAGTAAGATACGCGAAAAGTTGTCGGAAACGGAATGCTTCGGGAGGCTCTTTACGAAGACTAGAGGGGATCCCGTTTTACAGCAGTGTCTCCGGCGGCATAGGGATGGAGTAGAGCAGCTCGAAAGATGCTACAGTAAAACTGGACACAGTCTAGCGTTTGAGTTCTTCTGGAATTTCGTAGCGGCCGAGCTGTGAATCATGTTTCCGTAGGCATCCACAATCGCCTTGTAGATATAGGGATTATTTTCCAATGCCTGCGCGTTCTCTTCAGTCCATTTTTCATCTTTCAAATCGTTAAACGCGACATCGTCTAACTTGCCGAGTTCGACGAGGATGTTGCGCATGAATTCCTCGCATTGGAGAGTACTTGATCTCTCCCAGTTGTCGTCTCAACTGCTCCCTGCTTTAGCCCGGCGTATTGTGCTGGAAATCAATAAGCCTTCTTCCAGTTCAATGGGGCTGAGGCTGATTTCAACCGGGAATTCGGAACCATCTTTGTGTTGACCGAGCAGTTTCAGTCTGGCGTCAAGGGGACGAATACTGGGAGAGTTTGCATAACTCTCATATTTTTCAGGATGCCCTTCCCGAAAACGCGGGGGGATGAGTATTTCAATTTCCTGACCCAGTAATTCCTGGCGCTGGTAACCGAAGAGTCGCTCCGCCTGGGAGTTGACGAATTCGATTTGACGCTGTCGGTTCACAACCACCATCGCATCCGGGGCCGAATCCAGTAGCGCTTGAATTTTGTTCTGCTCTTTCATCCGTAATGTTATATCTCGGACTGCGCACGAGACAAGCATACCCTGTTCTGTCTTGACGGGACTCAGACTGATTTCGACCGGGAAGATTTCCCCATCCCGCCGCTCTGCAAGTAAATTCAAACCAGAAGCCATCGGCCGAGCACTCGGCTGTTTAATAAATCCTGCCACTTTTTGCGGATGTTCCGCACGAAACTGTTCCGGGACTAGGCTCTCAATTTGCTTACCCAGTAATTCCGAACGGTCGTATCCAAACAGTTTCTCCAACTGTGCGTTCACGAGCACGATCGTTCCCGACTCATTCACCACCACCATAGCATCCGGGGCGGATTCCAGCAGATCATGAAAGGTCTGTTCTGTGCGTTTGCGTTCGGTGATGTCTCGCCCGACGAGATAAATCGATGATTCTCCGGGGATCAATTTGGCATTCCACAGAATCCAGATTGAATTGTGGCTGCCATCCTTGTGCCGGCATTTGTACTCGATTGCGGTCAATGATTCCCCTGAGAGAATTCGCTCATGATTTCTCTTGGCTCTCGGATGTTCTGAGGGTTGAATCAACTCCCAAACGGACATGCCTTGAAGTTCTTCAGTAGTCCAGCCCAGAACAGACTCCCACGCAGGATTGGTCAGTGACAACCGCCCGCCAGCATCCAGGATGGCGAGCAGGTCCAGAGACAGGTTGAAGAAACGCTCGCGTTCCTGTTCGGTGCGTTTGCGTTCTGCCCGCTCGGCAATCCAGGCTTGAATTTCATCTCCGATCTCAATGGCGGACTGTTGCCGATCTTCGCGTTTTTTGGACAACCCGCGTAAGCAAATCTGCTCAAGTTCACGCGGCAAGCCATCAACCGACTCAGAAGGAGGCTGCGGCTTATCATGGATGACGCGTTCAAGGACTGCAACGATACTGTTGCCCAGAAACGGGGGTTCACCGACAAGAATTTCATACAGCATCGCAGCGAGCCCGTAGACATCACTACGTTTATCGACCATCCCTATTTCCCCCCGCGCCTGCTCAGGTGACATATAGGCAGGTGTGCCCAGTTTTTCACCCTGCATGGTTTGTGACGATGTGATACTTTCATCAGGATTACTGACAATGGTCGCGGCGTAGTCTGAGGCGATTAGATCGGTGACTGATTCCATTTCTTCAAGATGTTTGGCCAGGCCCCAGTCCAGCACGGCGACTTCTCCAAAATCGCCGACAATCACGTTTTCCGTTTTTAAATCGCGATGGATAATCTGTTTGGAATGGGCATAGGCAATAGTATTACAGATGCTGACAAATTGATTCAGCAAATGCAATAAGCGGCTGGTCACACCGGTCTGATTCTCCTTGATTCTCCATTTATGATAATTTTGAATCTCTTCAGAGAAGGTCCGCCCGCGGACGAACTTCATTGTGTAATAGCTCCGCTTGCCATCGTCGACAAAATCATAGACGGGCACGGTTCCGGGATGAGTCAGTTGTGCCGTAATCCGCGCTTCACGAAAGAATCGCTGACGGTTGATTTCAGAATGAGCCTGATCAGCCTTCAGTTCCTTCAAGGCAATTTCGCGATCCAACACTTTATCGTGCGCGAGCCAGACGTGACCGATCCCACCAGAGGAATGCAAACCACGACGTGTAATCCGATCTTCGGGAATGTCGCTTGGTGAGATCTGAATCGCTGTAGTGATGCGTGGTTCTTGCGATACCCCACTGAGGGTACTCTGAATATCTTCATCTCCCAGGCTTTCCAAAGCCGATCTTAGACTGTCCGGCATACTCGATAACGACTTTCTGACATCACCACCGGATTTTTTCAGGCGGCGTTTGAGCAGATATTCGATGTGATCCCGATCATCCTCGATGAGCCAGCCCTGCTCTATGAGAATGTCAGCCAGAGAGGAATCTTTCCGTGATCCCCAGAGCGTACACACATCCACGAACTGCCGCATGCTGATCAGATCGCTCTGCATGGCAATCAAACCGAAAAGTAAATTGTGATCTGTCATCTTTTCAGCCTATGTTTTTTAAAGGGGGATCAAAGTTGTCAGGGATGTTTTTTAGTACCGTCCTGCCCCTGTAACTTACTTGGTTGAGCATCCATGTTTCATGCCAACCCGACTAAAGAAGATCTGCTACTTTTCGTAAGCTCAATCGAATTTTCAATCTTTGGGAATACTATGCTGTCCCATTCAAGGCGCGTTCGGCATTGTGATAAAAGATGTCATGTAGTGCTGCTTCGTCTTTCACCATTCGCAGCAGAAACTCCTGCAGACGGGTGCTGTAACACACGCCGTTGAAGTTGCCACCCAGACCGTCAGAACAGGGACAGTCGCTGCCAAACAGCAATTGTTTCGGATGCCGTTCCAGAAAGCCTGCCGTAAAATCTTCATCACGGGAGAGCGCAGTGAAACCGCTACCCGCTGACATGTCCGCATACAGATTGGGATAGTTGCCCAGCAGATGGTCCAGCAGTCCACCCGGCTTGACGGGACCGCGGGGATACAGCGTTTTGTCAGGCGGCGGTACATCGGCACTGATGTGAGACCAAAAGGACTGGGCATGTCCAATGATTCGGACCCGCTCATACTTTTTCAGATAGGTTTCCAGATGTTTTTCGATTCCCTGGTTGAATCCTTTTTTGTCGTCCTGGAAGTGAATCGTGATCGGCCAGTTCAACTCGTCACATTCCGCGATCACAGCTTCTACTCGACGATCGTTTAAAGGCAAATGCTCTTTCTGCTCTCCAATCCCCCGACAGCCCAGCAAATGGTATGCGCGAATTCGCTCAATCACGTTCGGCTGTCGGATATCCGTCTGACAAAAGGGAATCAGGCGATCCGGGTATTTATGGAAGGCATGCAGCACAGTTTCCGTACGCAGCAGGACTCCCCCTTCCCCTGTCTCCAGAGGCAGAATGAATGCCTTGGCTGTACCGGTCGCGTCCATGTGCTTAATCGTATCTTCAATCGATCTGCCTTTGTGACTGATATGCAGATGGCAGTCCAACTTTTTATATTGACTGGCGTCACGCACTGCCTCAACCGCTTCACTATTTTCGAATGCGGCACTACAGCAGGCCGCTCCTGTCGCGAGCAGAAACCCACGTCTCGACAATTTCTGGTTCCACATTTCAAGCCCTTTTCATCCTGGTAGTCGCTACGCTGGCACAATATGCTGTAACGTGGTGCTTCACTTGCCCTGACTTCAAAGATCTTTAGTGACAGAACGTTAAAGTCTGATGCTATTGTAATCCCTGCTCCCTACCAGATCCAGAATCTTATTCAGTATCTCATATTCTGAAGTCGGTTGAGGAAGTGAAGATTTTTCACCCTCTCTGTTGAAACCAGGACCGTGCCTGTAACCGCTCAGTGAGAGTCCGTAACCAGATTTTTCATTAGCAGGACGGTGTCTGTGGAGCTCGAATCCTGTTTCGCAAAGCCACGTTTCCGAAACAGATCCAGCATGCGACGGTTATCCGGAGCCGTTTCGGCAACCATCCGTTTCAGCCCCCAGGTGTGACAAACTTCCAGACAGTAATCAGTCAACATCGATCCCAGTCCCTGTCCCTGCCAGTGGTCTCCCACCAGCACCGCATACTCGGCTTCCTGATGATCTGCATCGGCCACCATGCGGCCCACGCCAATCAGTTGTCCTGTTGAATCATCCACCCTCTCTGCGACAATAGCAATTTCGCGGTCATAGTCGATAAAACAGAATCGGGTTGCCATATCATGAGTCGTGCCTTGAAAGGTAAACCGGAACCGGGCACGAATGGATTCAGGAGAACAGCCCCGCAGAAGTTCATGCCATTTATCCTCATCCTCGGGTTGAATCGGACGCAGTCGCACCTGGGTCCCACCCTTGAGTGTGACTGATTTCGTAAACTCTTCCGGATAAGGCCGGATTGCCAGATGCGAATAGGGACGAGTCGATTTAACATTCAATGACCGGTCAACAACAATCCGTGCATCAAGGGCAATCGCATTAACGGGTGTCACCATAAGAGGATTGATATCCAGTTCCACGATTTCTGGCAAGTCGGCAACGAAGTAGGATAATCGAATCAACACTTCGATCAGCTGATCCAGGTTCACAGCAGGATGCCCTCGATAACCGGTTAATAAAGGCCAGGAACGCAGGGACTCCAACGCGTGCCGCGCCAACCGTTCATTCAAGGGAGGCAGTTCCAGTGCACGATCCTGGTACAATTCGGCAGAGGTTCCCCCTGCTCCGACCAGCAGGACCATACCAAATACCGGATCTCGTTTGACTCCTAAAATCAGTTCATGCCCTTCCGGCTCTGAAACCATCCTTTGCACAGTTACTCCCTGCACCTCCGCATCGGGTCGCGCTTGCTTGACGCGCTGCATGATGCGTTCATAGGCTTCACTGATTTCATGTTCCTCGTACAGATCCAGTTCGACTCCCCCCACATCCGTTTTATGTGTAATCTGTTCGGAGAAGACTTTGAGTACGACCGGCAGGCCCATTTGCTGTGACAGCTGCACGGCTTCTTCAGCACTGCGGGCCAGGACCGTTCGATTCACCGGGATACCATAAGCTTCCAGAAGTGATTTTGAAGTGCATTCCGAGAGGATATCGCGTCCTTCCTGCAACGCGGCGTCTGCCAGTTCCCGCAGGAGTGCACGATCCAGCGAGTACCGGACCGGCATCGCCTGCGGAGTTTCATATAGAAACTGATGATTCCGGGCATAGGTCACCAGATGCATAAACGCCCGCACGGCCTGCTCGGGAGTGTTATAGGTGGGAATGCCGGCGTTGTTCAACCGAGTTCTTCCCTCATGGACTTTATTCCCACCCATCCAGGATGTGAGTACTGGTTTTGATGTCATTTTCGCAGCTTTAATCACCGCAGCAGCGGCTTCAGCAGGGTCAGTCATCGCCTGAGGTGATAATACCACCAGCACCCCATCCACCTGGGAATCAGCAAGAACAATTTCCAGCGTATTTCCAAATCGTTCCGGAGGCGCATCCCCCAGCACATCCAGTGGATTCCCATGAGACCAGGCAGGTGGTAAAACACCATTGAGCCGTTCTATGGTTTCTTTAGAAAGCGGCGCCAGGACTCCTGCCCGTTCCAGCAGCGCATCGGTGGCCATGACACCAGGGCCTCCGGCATTGGTGACGATTGCCAGCCGTTCGCCTCGTGGAGGTCGTTGTCGCGCGAGTAATTCAGCACAGTCAAACAGATCATCAAGTTCAAAGACGCGTACGATTCCGGCACGAGCAAAAGCTGCTTCATATACAGCGTCAACACCTGCCATCGCACCAGTATGGGAGGCCGCCGCCTTGGCAGATTCCTGAAAACGACCTGCTTTATATGCAATGATCGGTTTGTGTTTCGTAAATGCCCGCGCCGCCGACATGAACTGACGGGCTTCGGTAATCGACTCGACATATAGAATGATCGATTTTGTTTGCGGATCCAGGGCAAAGTAATCAATCAGGTCAGCAATACCGACATCCAGCATATTTCCCACGGAGACGAAATGCGAAAAACCAATTTTTTCTTCAAGCGCCCAATCCAATACTGCAGTACACAGCGCACCAGACTGTGAGATGAAGGCAATATTCCCGGTCAGAGGCATGTCCGTGGCAAAACTCGCATTCAGATTGACGTACGGCGCCATGATTCCCAGGCAGTTCGGACCAATGATCCGCATCCCTGAGAACTGTCTGGCAATACTCAATACCTGCTGTTCCAGTTGGCTGCCTGCCATTCCCGTTTCACGAAAACCGGCTGACAGAATCACGATTCCCCGGATTCCCGCGGTTCCACACTGCTCGATCACTTCAGGAATCGATTGCGCCGGGGTGCAGATCACGGCCAGATCGACGGGTTCAGGCAATTCCTGCACTGATCGATAACAGGGATGCTCACCTAACTGAGTATGACGAGGGTTGACAGGATAAATCTCTCCGGCAAACCCGCCAGTAATCAGGTTCTGAAATACTGTCTGTCCTACACTCAGTAGACGTTGACTGGCTCCCACCACGGCAATCCGACGGGGACGAAATATCTTATCAAGGTTGCGAATCGGCATGGAATATTATCTCTGCTGTTATGTGATCTGCCTGAACGGCGCTGGTTTTAAACTCAGGCAGATGCCATTTCCAGTAAATGATGATCAATACTTTCTGCGAGTGCGACGGGATTGTATCCCCCTTCCAGTACACTCACAACACGCCCATCGGCGTGCACGTCTGCGACCTCAAGGACGACCCGGGTCAGCCTGGCATAATCTTCACTCTCCAGCCCCAGCGATCCGATCGGGTCGTCTTGATGAGCATCGAAGCCCGCACTGATCAGAACGAGCTGGGGTCTGATGCGCGCGGCCAGTTGTTCAATGGCTGCTGTGAACAGTTCACAATAGTGTTCCCGTGATGTGCCTGATTCAACCGGAACGTTCAAGGTTGTCCCCAGCCCCTTCCCAGCCCCCGTTTCAGCAGCAGTGCCCGTATGTTGATAAAAGGATGAACGATGAATCGACAGAAATCCGACCTGACCATCTTCCCAGAAGATTTCCTGTGTGCCATCACCATGATGCACGTCCCAGTCAACAATCAGAACCCGCTCCAATCCCAGTTCCTCAATCGCCGTACGTGCACCGACGGCCACGTTGTTGAACAGACAAAAGCCCAGCGCCGATTCTGGTGCAGCATGATGTCCTGGAGGCCGCACCAGGCAGAATGCCCGCTCTGCTTTGTCCTGGACGACCTGCTCCACGGCATCACAGACAGCACCGACTGCCATTCGTGCCACTCCAAATGACTCGGGACAGACGATGGTATCTTCCGCGATATGTCCGCCCCCCTGCTCACAGAATTCTTTCACAAACTGAATATACTCCCGCGAATGCACGCGCTCCAGGGTTGTGTCGGAAACTTCAGTCCATGACCGCTGGCGACAATGCGCGTGCATGGCAATCTGGCTGGCACGTCTCATCGCAGGCAAAATACGTGCTGCATTTTCCGGAAGATCCCCCGTATCATGTTTCAGAAATACAGGGTCCGAATAGAGTATGGTCATATACAGATCTCTTCCGTATCAGGTTTCAATCGTCATCAAGTCGCGGCACGATGAAGCAGAATGAGAAATAAACAGCTCAAAGTGGTTTCCCGTGACGGAATGATATGAGCATACAACAATGACCAGCGAGAAGAAATGCCCTGCAGTTCTCAGGAATTTGGAACCTCAATCGCTGTGCCGATGAGTTCCTGAAAAAACACCCTATAAATAGTTCAGCCTGCGTCAGTTTCCTCTCTAAGACTGGTCGCGAGCAGATTTTTCAAACGCCTCGCGAACGCGCTGGATTTCCTCGTTTTCATTTGTGCGCAGTTCCGCCAGCAATTCCTGCAATTCCTGTAAGGCTTCATTCCAGTTCTGAAAGGGAGGTTCAGACTGTTTTAAACGTGTACTGAAATTGTCGATCCGGGTCAGGAATTCTTTGTGCTTTTCTCGAAAATCCGGAACCATAATACAGAAGCCCGGCGATTCATCCATGACCGGTTTAAAATACCCTTCCTGCTCCTCATCTCTGAAATGCTGGGAGAGCAGATCCCGTAAGCCTTCCATGCGGGTTCCCATTTCACCATATTTGGGTAAACCACGTTCATCCAGTTCTCTCCACCAGTCATTCAGTTCCTTAATATGGACGAGAATCGCTTCATGACCATCCAGTAAATACTGCAAATGCTCGTGTGATTTTTTTTTCGTATCCCCCACCCCTTCAGACTTCATATCATCTCGATGTTCCATGGCAGATTGTCACTTTCTATTTCTGAACCAGATTCAAACGAGCCAGGTCTGCTTCTACTTCTGCAATACGCGTTACCGTTTTGATTACGGCATCCGGATTCAGTGAGATACTGTCAATCCCCTGTTTCACCAGAAATTCTGCGATTTCCGGGTAGTCACTGGGAGCCTGGCCACAAATACCGATCTTTTTTCCGGCTGCCTTTACACGTTGAATGGCACTCGCGAGCGACTCCATCACGGCCGGGTCCCGTTCATCAAAGATTGACGCGACGACTTCGGAATCACGATCAACGCCGAGCGTCAACTGAGTCAGATCATTGGAACCGATTGAAAAGCCATCGAAGATTTCTGCGAATGCCTCAGCCTGAATGACGTTACTGGGAATTTCGCACATGATATAAATCTCCAGTCCGTCTTCTCCCCTGTGTAAACCATGACGTGACATTTCCTCCAGTACTTTTTCCCCTTCCGCGACGGTACGACAGAAGGGGATCATCAGTTTCATATTTGTCAGCCCCATCGTCTCACGCACTTTGCGCATCGCCTGACACTCCAGCGCAAATGCGTCTCGATAGCGGGGATGATAATAACGCGATGCCCCCCGAAAACCGATCATCGGATTTTCTTCATCAGGTTCGTACCGCGCTCCCCCGATCAGGTTGGCATATTCATTCGTCTTGAAGTCACTCATTCGTACGATCACTTCACGCGGATAAAACGCGGCAGCGATCATGCCAACTCCCTGTGCCAGTGTATCTACAAAAAAGGTCGGTTTATCTGTATAGCCCGGGGTCAGTCGATCGATTTCCGCCTTTAAAATGGGATCTTTTAACTGATTGAATTCCAGTAATGCCATTGGATGAATTCGAATGAACGAATTGATAATGAATTCCATCCGCGCCAGGCCGACGCCATCGCTGGGAAGCAGGGAAAGCCGAAATGCTTCATTCGGATTGCCGACGATCATTTTCACGCTGGTTTTGGTTTCAGGTAAATGATCCAGGTTAATTTCCTGAATTTCATAATCAAGCTGTCCGTCATACACATAACCTGTATCCCCTTCTGCACAGCAGACGGTCACCAGTTGACCTGAAGCAATCGCAGTGGTTGCTGTTTCTGCGCCTACAATCGCCGGTACACCCAATTCCCGGCTGATAATTGCCGCGTGGCAGGTTCGCCCCCCGCGATTGGTAATGATGGCGGCTGCTTTTTTCATCACCGGTTCCCAATCCGGATCGGTACGATCCGTGATCAGCACATCACCCGGTTGCACTTCATCCAGGTTTTTTGCACTCTCGATGACTCTCGCAATTCCATGGCCGATGCGTTCTCCCACACTATGCCCGGAGATCAGCACTCGGCCTCGTTTCTTCAAATGATACGTCTGTAGAGTCTGCGACTTCGGATTACCATGAATGGTTTCCGGTCGGGCCTGCACGATAAACAGTTCCCCGGTGTTCCCATCCTTGGCCCATTCAATATCCATGGGACAGTACCGCTTCTGCACTGACGAGTAATGTTCTTCAATCCGCGTGGCCCAGCGGCTGAGTGTGAGTATCTCTTCCTCAGTAATCGCAAATCGTTTCCGGTCGACCGGATCAACGGGAACGTTGCGTGTCATCTTGCCGCCCCCCGCATCATAGATCAGTTTGAATTCTTTGGAACCGAGCGTTTTCTTCAAAATCGGCTGAAATCCCTGCTTCAGCGTTGGCTTGAAGACATAAAACTCATCCGGGTTCACACTCCCCTGAACAATATTTTCCCCCAGGCCATAAGCAGCGTTAATCAGCACGGCGTCTTTGAAACCCGTTTCTGTATCGATGGAAAACATGACACCAGAAGCCGCCAGGTCCGAGCGCACCATGCGTTGGATTCCAATCGAAAGGGCGATGTCGAAATGATCGAAGCCCTTTTCTGTTCGATAGGAGATTGCCCGATCTGTAAACAGCGAAGCAAAGCAACGCCGACAGGTTTCCAGTAAGGGAGCTGGCCCACGTACATTCAGGTACGATTCCTGTTGTCCGGCAAAACTGGCATCCGGCAGATCTTCAGCGGTCGCACTGCTGCGGACAGCGACATCGATTCCGCCGGGCAAAGCTTCACTCAGCTTCTCATACGCCTGCAGAATCGCAGTTTGCAGAGAAGTCGGCATCTCGGCAGAGAGAATCGCATGCCTGACCTCCAGACCATGCTGCTGTAGATTGGTAATATCAGTCGTATCCAGATCATGCAGGATCTCCCTGATCTGCTGATCCAGACCGGTTTCTGCCAGAAAATACCGGTAGGCAGCTGCCGTTGTGGCAAAACCGTTGGGGACAGCAATCCCCTCTGAATTTAACTGGCAGTACATTTCTCCCAGTGAAGCGTTCTTACCTCCCACCGAGGGGACGTCTGTAATACCGATTTCATCAAACCACAGAATCAGCGGTTCTTCTAACACCATTCTCCCACTCCCCGTCCTTGTCTTCAGTTTGAAAACAGAATTGATTTTGACTGATATCTGCGTAACACATATCCAGGCGAGAGTCATTCAGGACTCAATTATATGTATTGTGAGAGTACTTTACCAGAAGCCAGCGGAATCCCATACGGGTAGATCCCGGTTCAGGGGTAGGGAAATCCACCAGAATCAACTATACCAGGCGATAATTCGCAAAAAGAGATCTGTTTGATTTTCCAGACTCTTGAGTTCTATCGCAAAATCAATCATTGTCAGGGATAATAACAATGAGACACGACAGTGATCACAGACTCGTCCTCCTGCTGGATTATTTTGAGACACTCCGATATGAGAGTTAGGATGCCTGGTAACATGCAGCAGTTGACCGAAACAGAGGAACGGAATTTCGGAACGGTGCTTTCGGTTCGGGGGAGCGTTGTAGATATCAGTTTCCCACAGAATTTACCCCCCGTACAAACTGAACTGCATACTGGCGATCAACAGGAAATTGTCATTGAGGTCCTGACTCAGCTCAATGATCAGCAGGTCCGTGGAATCGCGTTAAACTCCACGCGAGGCCTCTCGCGCGGCGCCAAAGTCCTCAACACCGGGCATCCGCTGAAAGTCCCTGTCGGACCTCAACTGCTGGGAAGAATGCTGAACGTCTTTGGCCAGACAGTCGATACCGGTGCCCCGGTGGAATGCAGCCTCTGGCGGTCCATCCATCACCAGTCTCCCGCGCTGGTGGAACGGCCTCCGCGTTCAGAAATATTCAGCACCGGCATCAAAGCCATCGACCTGCTTTCACCGCTGGAGCGGGGTGGTAAAGCAGGTCTGTTTGGTGGAGCGGGTGTCGGCAAAACCGTTCTGATTACCGAGCTCATCCATAATGTCGTCGGTGCTCACAAAGGGGTCAGCCTGTTCTGTGGAATTGGAGAACGTTGTCGCGAAGCAGAAGAACTCTACCGTGAAATGCAGGATGCCGGAGTACTCGATAATACCGTCATGGTCTTCGGCCAGATGAATGAACCACCCGGAGCCCGCTACCGTGTCGGGCATGCCGCACTCACGATGGCCGAATATTTCCGGGACGACCAGCGACAGGATGTCCTGCTGCTGATTGACAATATTTTCCGTTTTATTCAGGCGGGAACCGAAGTTTCCGGACTGATGGGCGAACTACCTTCCCGGGTGGGATATCAGCCAACACTCGCTTCCGACCTGGCCGAACTGGAAGAACGCATCTGTACGACCACCAGTGGCTCGATTACTTCGGTGCAAGCCGTTTATGTCCCGGCAGATGACTTTACCGACCCTTCTGCCGTTCACACATTCGCGCACCTTTCCACATCTGTCGTACTCTCCCGCAGGCGTGCTTCTGAAGGCCTTTACCCCGCCATTGACCTGTTAAATTCCAGTTCAAAAATGCTGATGCCTCCGATCGTAGGAGACCATCACTACCAGGTAGCACAATCGGTTCGTGAGACACTGGCCAACTACGAAGATTTAAAAGACATTATCGCCATGCTGGGTCTGGAAGAACTGTCACGTGAAGACCGACGTATTGTCAACCGTGCGCGACGCATAGAACGTTTCCTGACACAACCTTTTTTCAGCACAGAGCAATTCACCGGTTATCAGGGAAAATTTGTCACACTGGAGGAAACTTTAGATGGCTGTGAACGTATTTTGAAGGACGAGTTTTATGATGTGTCGGAGCGGGCCCTGTATATGATCGGCTCCATTGAGGAAGTGAAAAAAGGCAATGCCACATGAATCTGAAAGTGCTGTTACCAACAGAAATCCTGATTGACCAGCCTGTCATGAAGGTGATTGCGGAAGCAGAGAACGGTTCGTTTTGCCTGCTGCCTCGGCACGTTGATTTTGTATCCGCCCTGCTGCCTGGTATCCTGACTTTTGTTGACGAACAGAACTGCGAAACCTATCTGGGCATCGGTGGAGGTATACTCACAAAAACCGGCGCTGAAGTTCGTATTTCCACAATCTATGCCGTCCAGGGGGAGGACCTGGGCACACTCCGCCAGAAAGTCGCTGATCAATTTGAAGCACAGCATGAAAGAGAGCGTCTGGTTCGTTCAGCTATTGCGAAACTGGAAGCGGATATCCTCAGACACTTCGTCAAACAGGGAGTCGGCAGTGATCTCTGATAATCAACCTGAGCGCGAGAATGAAAACGGATTCGATAACCACGGATTCCAGGGAGGTCCCCTGCACTTGCATGAGCAATCGCATATTGAACAGCGGATTGCCTCACAGGAAGCACGAAAATTGAAAGCACAACGTGAAAAACATCATACAATCTGGTTTGGTTTCGGGATGTTTGGACTGATTGGATGGTCTGTCACTATCCCGGCTGTACTGGGGGCGATGCTGGGGATGTGGATCGATTCCCGCTGGCCTGGTCCATATTCCTGGACTTTGATGTTAATGATGGGAGGGATCGCTTTTGGCTGTTTGAACGCCTGGAAATGGATCCATAAAGAAGGAAATATTGAAAAATGAGTCTTGCACTGCTGTTACAACTTTTCGCGAGTCTGGCCTGTGGCTTGATACTGGGTACGCTGTTTTTTGGCGGGCTCTGGCTGACCATTCGCAATTTGCAGAAAGTTTCACATCCCGCTTTATTATTCCTGGCTTCGGCTCTGACCAGAACCCTACTGACCATTTCCGGCTTCTGGTGTATCGGCATCTGGCTTGATGAATCTTCACGCTGGCAACGACTGACGGTCTGCCTGGTCGGCTTCATTCTTGCCCGGATGATCTGCACACGCATGATCAGAACAGATCAACCGACTTTCTCAGGAAAATCCGTGTAAATGAATATGTCACCCGATGAACCTCTCTGGCAGTGGGAATTTCTGATTCTGAACAGAACCATTCTGTTTACATGGCTGGTCATGGGACTGTTGACGTGCGGCTCCTGGTTCATCACGCGCCGACTGAGTACCAGCGCCCGGCTGTCACGAGGTCAGAACCTGCTTGAAGTACTGGTGTCAGGTTTACGAAATCAGATTCAGGAAGTCAGTCAGCAGGATCCCGGCCCCTACCTCCCTTTTGTCGGAACCCTGTTTTTATTTATTGTCGTCTCGAATATTCTCTCAATCGTACCCGGTTATCATGCCCCGACCAGTTCCATCTCTACAACAGCGGCCCTGGCAACCTGTGTGTTTGTTGCCGTTCCACTCTATGGAATTGCAAGCCAGGGACTGGTGGATTACCTGAAGCAGTACATTCGCCCTTCTATTCTGATGTTACCGTTCAATATCATCGGCGAACTGTCGCGGACATTAGCTCTGGCAGTGCGACTTTATGGGAACATCATGAGTGGTAGCGTGATCGGAGCAATTCTACTGGGATTCGTCCCCCTGTTTGTTCCCATTCTGATGCAGGCTTTTGGACTGCTCACCGGCATCATCCAGGCCTATATCTTTTCGGTACTGGCGATGGTCTACATCGCATCAGCCACTCAAGTTTCGCAGGCAATAAACGAACAGCCTCAACTACCCCAAGAACATCCAAAACAAAATACATAAAGGAGCAGTCCATGGACTCAAATACGGTCATTGCAGCAGTTTCGATATTTACAGCGGGGATTACCATCGCCATCGGATCCATTGGCCCGGCGCTCGGGGAAGGCAGAGCCCTCGCCCAGGCGTTAAGTGCAATTGCGCAGCAGCCCGATGAAGCCAGTACCATTACGCGGACCCTGTTCGTGGGGTTGGCAATGGTGGAATCGACGGCGATTTACTGTTTCGTGATTTCCATGATTCTGATCTTTGCCAATCCGTTCTGGAATCACTTTATGCAGGCAACCACCAGGTAATCTTACTGACAGATTCAACAGGAAAACTGAATGTCCATCGACTGGTTTACTTTCACTGCTCAGATTCTTAACTTTCTGGTCCTCGTCTGGCTGTTGTCCCATTTCCTCTACAAGCCGGTGCTGAACGCGATGGCGGAGCGGGAAAAAAAGATCGCTGCAGAACACGAAGCAGCCACCGCTGCGCAACGTGAGGCAGAATCCGAACTGGCCCGCTATCAACAACAGACCGAAGACCTTACGCATGCCCGGGAGGAATTACTGGCTGAAGCGGGGAAAGAAATTCAGATCTGGAAAGAACAGCATCTGCAGCAGGCGCGCACGGAAATCGAACAGGAGAAAACAGAATGGTTTCGTGGCCTGCATCGGGAACGCGAATCCTTTTTAAGGGAAGCCCGCCTGCGGATGGCAGCGCACATGCATCAAATGAGCCATCGGATCCTTAAAGAACTGGCAGACTCAGATCTGCAACAACAGACAATTTCGGTGTTCATGAAGCGAATCAGGCAGATTGATGAGACACATAAACAGGAGTTTCTCGCCAAACTGGAGTCGTCAGACCCGCAAATGCTGGTCGAAAGTGCTTTCGAACTGACTCAATCCGAACGTAAGAACATGACGGACCTGATACACGATTATCTCAGCAGGGAAGTGACGATTCGCTTCCGGGAGAATCAGGAATTAATATGTGGAATTGATCTCCATCTGGCTGGCTACAAAATCTCCTGGAATCTGCAGGAATCACTCGAAGAACTGGAAGAAGAATTTGTTCGTTCACTTAATGATGTCATTTCAACTAACACCGAAGCAGAGAACAATCCAACAGAATAATCGTGTGGATCTAAAATCACTCAGGCAATACCAATGAACCATAGTCCCGACATTAAATCATTAGTCGATACGACTTTTGACCAATTTGGCGATGTATTAAGTCAGCATGATTTTGCACCACGACTGATCGAAATCGGCAAAATCACCTATGTCGGCCGTAGTCATGCCCGCATTAGCGGCTTACCGAATGTCCAATCAGAAGAACTGTTGCAGTTCCCTCATCATATACTGGGACTGGCTTTGAACCTGGATGAACATGAGGTTGGTGTTGTACTGCTCGACCACGGAGAACAGCTTACCGCCGGTGATGAAGTCAGACGAACACACCGCTTACTTGATGTTCCTGTCGGAGAATCGTTAATCGGTCGCGTCATCGACCCGGTGGGGCGTCCCCTGGATGGGCATGGTCCGATCACAGCCGCCGAACGCAGACCCTATGAACGCGATCCGGCCCCCATCATTGACAGGGCTCCTGTCACGGTTCCCCTGCAGACAGGTTTAAAAGTTATTGACGCCCTCATTCCCATCGGCCGCGGTCAGCGCGAACTGATTCTGGGAGATCGCCAGACAGGCAAAACAGCAATCGCCATCGATACGATTCTCAACCAGAAAAATCAAGATGTGATCTGTATCTACTGCGCGATCGGACAGCGAAATACAGCAGTTGCCAAAGTAATAGATGACCTGCGAAATCAAGGCGCAATGGAGTACACGACGGTGGTCGTTGGTGAGAGTGACGCTCCCCCCGGTCTGCAGTTTGTCGCTCCCTATGCAGCGACCACACTGGCTGAATATTTTATGGACCGGGGACAGGATGTTCTCGTGATCTATGATGACCTGACTTCACATGCCCGTTCTTACCGCGAATTATCTCTGCTTCTCAGACGCCCCCCCGGGCGCGAAGCATTCCCCGGCGATATCTTCTACCTGCATTCACGACTGCTGGAACGCTCCACTCATTTAGCAGAGCGGCTCGGTGGTGGTTCATTAACGGCGTTGCCCATCGCCGAAACAGAAGCGCAGAATCTGTCTGCCTATATCCCGACAAATTTAATCTCGATCACTGACGGCCAGGTCTACCTTTCACCACAACTTTTTCAGAAAGGGATTCTACCTGCCGTCGATGTAGGTCGCTCTGTCTCGCGTGTCGGGGGGAAAACTCAACTCCCCGCCTACCGGGCCGTCGCAGGTGATTTAAGGTTGTCTTACAGTCAATTTGAAGAACTCGAAGCCTTTTCCCGTTTCAGCAGCCGTCTGGATTCAGAAACCCTGGCCACACTGGAACGCGGGCGGCGTGTGCGTGAAATCTTTAAACAGCCTCAATACCAGCCGCTTTCCGTCCCTGAGCAACTGTCTGTGTTAATCGGCATGGCAGGAGGAGCGTTTGACAAGACCGGCTTGCCACAGATTCACCATCTGGAAGAACAGGTTCAGCGGATTCTCACCAACAAATTTCCTGATTTGAGCGAACAGATTCTCGCAGGTAAAACCATCACGGCTAACGATCAGAAATCCGTGCTGAGTGCTGTGAGCGAGTTGATTCAGCAATCCCAAAATCCACTTACTGAAACCGACTGAGCAGATGCAGGATTTCGAAACATTAAAACGGAGCATCGAAAGTACCAAAGATCTGGAGTCGGTCGTACGTACGATGAAAACGCTTGCCGCGGTCAGTATCCGACAGTACGAACAGGCAGTCGACTCCCTCGAAGACTATTCTGACACCGTTTACTGTGGATTGGAAATGGTTTTATCAAAGAGTTTGCCCGGATCGAATTTGTCAGATGGTCCTGCCGCTGGCACCATCGGCATGATTCTCTTCGGTTCCGACCAGGGAATGTGCGGTCAATTCAATGAACAGTTGGAAACCTATGCTGCCGAATATTTCGCTGAGACTGAATTAAACAAACGAAAACAGGCCTGGATGATCGTAGGCTCGCGAATGCTGGGCAAAACTCTGGATTCCGGCCATGACGTTGATTTCGATTTCAGCCTGCCCGGTTCAGCTACGGGAATTGCCCCCCTGGTCTCTGAAATGCTCGCGAAGATTGATCAATGGCGGCATCGACAACGACTGAGTGAAATCTATATTTTTTACAATCAGCGTGAATCGGCCTCTACCTATAAACCGCATGTCGTACAGTTGCTGCCTGTCGACCCGACGAAGTTCCATCGAAAACATCAGAGCCCCAGCACATCCCGTTCACTCCCCCTCTATACCATGAGCCGCACGAACTTACTATCCAGGCTGATTCAACAGTACCTGTTCGTGTCTCTGTTTCGTGCCTGCGCGGAATCCCTGGCAGGGGAAAATGCCAGCCGGATCGCTTCCATGCAGGCTGCGGAACGCAATATTAAAGAACGCCTGATGAATTTGCAGGCGGAATTTAATCAACGCAGACAGACTGCCATTACAGAAGAGCTACTGGATGTCGTTACCGGATTTGAAGCCTTAAAAGATGCAGAATGAATTTACTGAAATCAATTATACAGGAGAGAAAAACCATGACTGACCAGCAAAAGACACCATCCGCCGCTGATTTCATGAATCGGCATGTAGAAGTTGTAACCCAGGATATGACGCTGACGGAAGTCATTCGCTTTCTCTTAAAACACAAAATCTCGAATGCCCCCGTTGTCGATCTACAGGATCAGAAGCAGATTCTCATCGGCTTTGTATCCGAACGCGACTGCCTGTCTGCCTTGTCGAATGAAGTGTTCTTCGGAAACCCCAGCCCGGCCCAGACAGTGAGAACCATCATGAGTTCACACCCCATCTGCATTACTCCCGAAACAGAACTGTTCTCAATCGTTTCCATCTTTGTCAGCCATCACCTGCGCCATCTACCTGTTGTCCAAAACGGGGTCCTGAAGGGAATTGTCAGTCGACACGAGATTCTGGAAGCCATGGAAACTTACTACAACCACTCACTCCATACTCAGGAACACGAGCGTCTTCTGCGCGATACATCACAGTCCTTGAACCTCCGGTTTACAATTGACCGAAGCTGACTCGAATCGAATCCTCAAAGCAGATCAACAGATTCGTGGCAGAGGACTGCCCAGTGGGTCGTGTAGAGGCTGTTCAGGTCCCAGTGTCCGTCTTACTGTTACCGGGGCAACTCCCCGCGCCTTGACAGAACCGATCACCCGGGCATCTGCCGTCTCGGAGAGTGTCTCTAAAACAGAGACCGCTTCGGGACCGGCTCCCTGCCTGACCGCGATCAGCATGGTCCCCTCATTGGCAATATGCAATGGATCCAGTCCCAGTAATTCGCTCATTCCCCTCACCTCGGGTGAAACGGGCACACAGCGTTCATTGATACTAAGTGTCAAACCACTGGACTCAGCCCATTCCTGCAGCACCGCTGCCACTCCGCCCCGGGTTGCATCCCGCATACAGCAAATCCGGTCACCGAGAGAGCCCCGCAACTGCTCGACAGCGCCCAACAGGGAACCACAGTCGCTGTGAGGCAAGGGATCAAACTGCAATTGTTCGCGTGCTGCCAGTACCGCAATTCCATGTTGGCCAATGGGCCCGCTGATAACAAGCTCATCCCCTTCTGCCAGGCACGCAGGTCCCGGCGGAACGGGTTCTGTCAGCTCGCCGACTCCTGCCGTATTGATAAACAGACCATCGACGGCGCCCCGGGGAACAACCTTGGTATCACCGGCCACGATCTTTACCGCCGTGTGCCGCGCTGCTTCAGCCAGACTTTGCAGCACGCGATCCAGAATTACCAGCGGAAAGCCCTCTTCAAGGATCAATGACAGTGTAAGCCAGAGCGGATGCGCCCCGCTGACTGCCAGATCGTTGACGGTGCCATAAATCGCGAGGCTGCCAATATTTCCTCCCGGGAAAAACAGGGGTGAAACAACAAAACTGTCCGTCGTCAGCGCCAGCGGACCATCGACGCGAGGCAGTCTGGCTGCATCACTTAAGGTTTCCAGAGCATCATTTTTCAGAACCGAAATAATGCGTTCCTGAATCAGTTTGCGAGAAAGCCTCCCTCCCTCACCATGTGCCAGTGTCACGCAGTCCGTTTCCGCTGGAACCTCGATGGGACAATTCAGCTGCCAGCTGCTGGTCATATTCTGCTGATGGTTTTCCATCGTACTCCACATTCACTTTGAACAATTAACTAATCGCTTCAGACACCCGCATAGCGGTAGTAAGCGGCACAGGCACCTTCTGAAGAGACCATCGGCGCTCCCAGCGGCGTTTCGGGGGTACACTGCTTTCCAAAATGCGGACACTCCGGCGGCTTCAATTGTCCCGTCATCACATCGAAGCTGCGACACTCACTGTTTAGAATGACCGGCAATCCACATTCGGAAAAACGAACACGCGCATCAAACTGCTGCCACTGCTCCTGCAATGCGAGCCCGCCCGCCGGAATGAGACCAAATCCCCTCCAGCGACAATCGGATACCTGATACACATCCTGCACGAGATCCCGCGCTGACTGATTTCCGGCGACCTGGACGGCGCGTGAATAACAATTCTCCAACCGTGCTTCACCTGTTTCCAGCTGCCTGGCACATGCCAGAATTCCCTCCAGTAAATCGAGTGGCTCGAATCCGGTCACGACAACAGGCAATTGATAGCGTTCCACAAACCGCTCGTATGATTCATATCCCATTACCGTGCAGACATGCCCGGCTGCCAGAAAGGCCTGCACCCGGTGATCCGGTGATTCAACCAGGGATTCCATCGCGGGTTGGACTCGGACATGCGAGACAATCAGACTGAAATTATCGAGCTCATATTGCGCGGCCTGCTTCACTGCCAGCGCCGTCGCAGGTGCCGTCGTCTCAAATCCGACTGCGAAAAACACAACCTGTTTCTCAGGTTGCCTGCGCGCCAGTTCCACCGCATCCAGAGGCGAATAAACGATTCTCACTTCCCCCCCTCTGGTCCGGGCATCCAGTAAAGAACCCTGACTGCCGGGCACACGCAGCATGTCACCGAAACTGGTCACAATCACATCAGGCCGCATTGCCAGTTGGCAGGCATAATCAATGTCTGCCTGATCGGTAACACAGACTGGACAACCGGGACCATGAATTAATTCAACGGTCCCCTGTAACTCGGCGGCAATTCCATGACGTAACAGGCCATGCGTCTGCCCGCCACACACTTCCATCAAGGTCCAGCAGCGGGTGGAAACGCGTCGAATTTCATCCACCAGTTGTTGCGCTGCAACCGGATCTCGATATTCATCCAGGAACTTCATGAATCGCTCTCGCCTCCATCAGGCAGAGTTTCATGCCAGCCTTCATCTTCACCCCACTCAGCCAGCGTCTCAAAAATCCGCTGCGCCTCCCGCGCATCAATCCGATTGATCGCTATCCCGGCGTGGACCAGAATGTAATCACCCACTTCTGCCTCAGTCACACAGGCCATATGCACAACGCGGCGAATGCCATCAAACTCAATCTCTGCCTGCGAAAAGATACCTTCCCGTTCTACCCAGCGAACCAGTTGGCCAGGAATTCCTAAACACACGGCGCGGCTCCTTTCTGTTTTGAACGGGCAATCGCGACCGCCAGTTGACCGGCAGCCAGACCGCCATCGTTGGGAGGGATCTTGCCAGGTAACCCCAGTGGCTGGTTCTTCTGACTCAGTTCTTCCGCCAGAAGTTCAACCAGGCAGCGGTTCTGAAATACGCCTCCTCCCAGCACGACCGGCAGGAAAGAAAACTCCTGACACAACCGCGCCGTTCCCCGGGCCAGACCTCGATGAAACCGCATTGCCATCACACCTGGAGAGACTCCCGCTTCCCGATCTCGCAGAATCGCGGTAATACAAGGTCGCCAGTCCAGTTGAAACGGCGTTTCCTGTAACAGAGGTATCTCATAGCTGCCTGCTTCTGAAAGATCGCAACTCGCCTCCAGCAGCATCGCTGCCTGCCCTTCATATTCGGAATGCGTGACGCCCAGTACCAGGGCCGCGACTCCATCAAACAAGCGTCCGACACTGGTTGTGAGAGGAGAAAGATGGTCGGATCTGAAAATCTGCAACACAGGTCTGACCAGTTCTGCCTGTATGCCTGCATTCAATGCAGCCTCCGGTCCCAGCGTCTCTGACAACAGGGAAACGGCAACGCGATACGGTTCACGGACGGCCGCTGCTCCACCCGGCAGGCGGAACGGTTTTAAATGACCAACCCTCGTATATTGAGCCGTCGTTGATAGTAAAAACTCTCCTCCCCAGATGGTCTGATCGTCGCCCCAGCCTGTACCGTCAAAAGCGACTCCTAATACCTGTTGATCCAGCCAACCCTGCTCCAGCATGCCCGCCACAATATGAGCATGATGATGCTGGACTCTCTCAACGTTTGAATCCGGTTGCGATGCCCGATTCGAAGTAAAATAATCGGGATGTTCGTCGCAAATGAAATCAGCCTTGGAAATGGCATAGAGCTGTTTGAGTGATTCCAGCTGCTCCTCATAACGTTCGCAGGCAGCCAGACTCTCCAGATCACCGATATGAGGCGCCAGAACAGATTGAGAACCGTTATGTAATGCAATCGCTGCTTTCTGATGTCCACCCAGCGCAATGGCAGTCAGAGGATGTTCCAGATTCAGAGACAACGGTGCCAGCCCCCGCGCCAGTCGAATCGTCACCAGACGACCTGCCATCCAGCGGACGACACTGTCATCGACAGGGCGTTCAATCGGACGATCATGCTCCAGCCAGCAGTCTGCCAGCTTCGTAATATTCTCTGAAAGACTTCGATCCTGAAAAAACAGCGGTTCGCCTTCCCGGTTCGCACTGCTGACCACCAGGGGAAAATCGCATTGCTGGAGAAGTAACCAGTGCAACGGTGTTGTCGGCAGCATCACTCCCAAAGTGTTTAAGCCAGAATTCACGTTACCGGCAATCGGTGAATCCTGTCGTACCTGTAGCAGCACAATCGGCGCCGCGGGGCTTGTCAGCGCTGCTGCTTCCGCATCATTCAGAACAGCCAGTTTTAATGCCGCAGCGATGTCAGTCACCATCACTGCCAGAGGTTTTCCCTGACGTCGTTTCCTCTCCCTTAGCAATTCAACGGCTGACTTACTCGTGGCATTCACCAGTAGTTGATAGCCGCCCAATCCTTTCAGACCAACAAGCTCCCCCTGCTGCAGAGCGCGGGCCGCACTCTGGATTGCGTCTGTAGATGACGCCGTTGTTTCCCCTGCAGCATTGGTACACCAGATGTGGGGACCACACTTCGGACAAGCGATGGTCTGGGCATGAAAGCGGCGATCAACGGGGGAATCATATTCTCGCTGACAGCGCGAACAGAGTTCAAATTCTGACATGCCTGTCTGAGATCGTTCATAGGGCATGGATTGGATCAGGGAATACCGGGGACCACATTGCGTGCAACTGATAAAAGCATAGCCGCACCGGTGATCTGCAGGATCAGCAAGCTCAGACAGACAATCCGGACAGACGGCGATATCAGGTGGAATACGGGCAGCAAGGGGACCGCCAGTCTGTTTTTCGATGATATTAAACTGCTTTAAACCGCGCAGCATGGTCGCTTCACTGGTTTTTCTGTGAATCACAGTGTCACTTGGCAGGTAAGTTTCCAGATCTCGCTCGAAATCCAGTACGATGTTTTCAGGCCCCTCAATCAGCAGCTCAATCCCTTCTGTTGTATTACAGATAGAACCTGCCAACCGTAATTCACAGGCTCGCCGTGCGACGGCAGGGCGCAATCCGATCCCCTGTACGTGGCCACTCAAAGTGATCTTGCGTGCAATAATTCGTTCCGTACTCTCAATGATTGCCCGCTGGTTCATGGTATGTTGCCAGTTGAAGTTGATGTTGCTCTTCCAGGAAATCACACCATTCCTGAATACCATTTCCAGTCAGGGAACAGCAGGGAAACATCTGCAGCGCAGGTTGAATCCTCTGTGCATCGGCAGTCACTGCTTCTACAGAAAACGGAACGTGCGGTAATAAATCCAGTTTCGTGATCAGCATGGCCTGACTGGTACGGAACATTTTAGGATATTTTCCCGGCTTATCATCGCCTTCTGTCGTGCTGATAAGTACGACGCGCAAGTGTTCTGCCAGATCATGCGAAGCCGGACAGACCAGATTTCCCACATTCTCGATAAACAGAAAATCAACTTCAGGATCACCCAGCGCTGTCAGACCCCGCTGCACCAGCGGCAGTTCCAGATGACAGGCGCCTCCCGTCGTCAGTTGCGCTACCGGAACCAGGGGTGCCAACCGCTGCGCATCGCGGTCAGTTTCCAGATCACCCACGAGAACTGCCATCGACCGACGCCCGGCAAACTGCCTCGCCGTCGCTTCCAGTAAACTCGTTTTTCCCGATCCCGGAGAGGACAGCAAATTCACAACCAGAGTGCCACGCTTCCCAAGACGAACACGTTCCACCTCAGCATCGGCTTTTTGATCTGCTTGCAGATCACGTTTGACAATTATCGTTTGCTGACTCATGCGGAAACTCCTTCATGTGAATCAATGGATTCCATCGTAACACTGATGATTTGCAGCTCATCCCCCTGAATGACGTCCACGGTTCCTGACTGACATTCAGGACAGTAAAACTGAAAATCGAGGACTTCAAATTCATGCTGACAATGCGAACAAACGGCAGTGACAGGGACCAGATCCAGCTTTAACCGACATTCCGCAGAAAAGACCTCCGGAACCATTTCCTCAAAGGCAGCCGCAAATAACAGCGGCTCAACCCCTGACAAATCTCCCGCCTGGACACAGATTTCAGAAACACGACCGCCTCCCTGAGTGGCAACAATTTGTCGAACCTGTTTCAACAGATTCTGTACCAGCGACCGTTCATGCATGTTCCATCTCCCCTTGCCTGATAGATTGAATGAGATCCCTACAGATGGATTCGACCACAGTGGAAACTCCTGCCTGCACCGCTGCTGACAATGTCTCTCCGGAATGATTCGACTGCAGTTCTACGCCCCAGATCCTTACTTGCTTTGGGAGTCTTTCCAACTGCTCTGCCAGCGCAAGTACACCAGTCAAAGACATCTGATGCGTCCCCGACCAGCGAATCTTCTCCAGCTGCCCGCTAGGCCATTCCCATTGATGAACACTACCCGTTTCACCGGCTCCCTGACAGGCATCACAAATCAGCAGATCCATCGCAGGTTCAATCCAGTCCAGCAAATCAGCCGGAGTCCGTGCCAGTTTCACACAAACGTGATTATAATTTCGCTGTTCAATCTGCCTGGCCATCTCCCAACCAGCCTGATCATCACCGTGAGGACTGCCTATTCCAGCGATCATGAGTTGTCTCCCCTTGTTCATTCTCACTTCCTTACTGCTGCCTCTCAATGTCGGTCGATGGTGACTTTCAAAAAGTGAGTTGAACAACTGATACAGGGATCATAGGCTCTTACCAGGTTTTCACATTTGCGCGCGAGTTCTACATCTTCTTGACCAATTGATTCTGCCACGACATGTTTGAGTTCCACTTCAATTTGTGCCTGGTTCTGAGACGTCGGCGGGACAATACAGGCCTCAACAATCTTGCCTTGATCATCAATTTCATAGCGATGATACAACGTCCCCCGTGGTGCTTCGGTCGCTGATTTACCGATTCCTGCTTGCGGGGAATAGGTTTCTCGCGGTTTTCCTGCGGGATGTTGATCACGCAGGATCGACAACGTTTCTTCATATGCGTGGACGATTTCCAGGCCTCGCGCAATAATCGCTTTGTGTGGATTACGACAGACCGGTTCCCATCCGATTTCATCTGCCAGTTTTCGTGCCTGGGGAAACAGTTGCTCCCGATTCAGGTTAAGTCGCGATAACGGACCGAGCAGATAAGGTTGCCCCGTGGATTTACGAAAAGCCTGCAAGGCAGTGGAGTGGGGCACCTGCCGCTCTTCAAATTCCTCTTCATACCGTTCGACATCAATCAGATCACCCAGACTGGATTTCATCACGCCGGCATTCATGGGATATTCGTCAGGATGAGACAGTGAAATAAATTCGCAATCCGATTCCATTTCCGGAAAATCAAAACCAGCCACCCAGCGTGTGGTCTCGATGGCAGCGTTCAGCCCCCATTCAAAATCTGGTATCAGTTTTTGAAATTCATTTCGGCGGGGAATGCGATAGAAGCCCCCCACGCAGACATTCACCGGATGAATGGCCCGCCCTCCCAGCAGGTCAACCAGTTGATTGCCATGTTTTTTGAGTCTCAATCCACGATTGACCTCTTCGGGAAACTGCTTCGCCATTTCCAGACCGCTGTCAAAGCCCAGAAAATCAGGGGCATGCAGTAAATGCATATGCAAGCCATGGCTTTCAATCCATTCACCACAATATAACAGCCGACGCAAACGGCGAATCTCCGGCGAAACGGTCACTTCCAATGCAGCCTCCAGGGCATGCACACTACTCATCTGGTATGCCACCGGACAGATTCCACAGATCCGCGCCGTGATATCCGGCGCATCTTCCAGAGGTCGTCCCCGCAATAACGCTTCAAACAGGCGGGGCGGTTCATAAATTTCCAGGCGGACTTCTTCAATCGTTTCACCACTCATGCGGATAAACAGCCCCCCTTCCCCCTCTACACGGGTTAACGTTTCAACTTTGATCTTGCGGTCATCCATCAGTCTGGCTCCCCGTTCCGATCCAGCAATCGTCGGCTTTCCTCACGAAAGGCGGGCGCGTTGCTATTGAAATTCTGCAGGCTGTTGGAAATTTCCTGTTTCGAGGCCCCGTCCTGCTCCATCTGTGAAGTCAGGCTCACCAGATTAATTTGCGAGGCAGGTCCAAAACAACCATAACAGCCTCGGTTGTAACTCGGGCAGAGTGCATTACAACCCGACTGCGTCACAGGTCCCAGGCAGGCAATTCCCTGTGCCACCGTCACACACACCGTTCCACGACGTTTACAATCCAGGCAGACACTGTGCCCGGGGGTTCGAGGCGTCCGTCCTGCTAACAGAGACTGAATGACTTCAATCAGCTGATATTGATTAATCGGGCAGCCTCGTAATTCGAAATCAACAGTCACATGATCTGCGATAGGCGTAGAGTGTTCTAACACCTCGATGTATCCGGGACTGGCATACACAGTCCGCATGAATTCAGCGGAATCGGCCCCATTTCTCAATGCCTGAATTCCACCAGAGGTAGCACAGGCACCGATGGTCATCAAGAAACGAGAGTCCCTGCGAATCTGCTGGATCCGGGCTGCATCGTGAGGCGTGGTAATAGATCCTTCAATCAGCGAAATATCATACGGGCCTGCTTCCATGCGACTCGTGGCCTCGGGAAAATGCACGATCTCCACGGCATCGGCAACGGACAACAACTGATCCTCTGCGTCCAGCAGGGAGAGCTGACAACCATCACAGGAAGCAAATTTGAAAACTGCCAGTCTGGGTTTTCCCACTTTCAGAGCCCTTCTACTTTTAAATAGGGTGAAATCTGATCGTAACGAAAGACCGGCCCATCCTTACAGATGAATTGAGGTCCCAGCTGACAATGACCACACAAACCGACCGCGCACTGCATATTTCGTTCGGTTGAAACCCAGATCTGTTCGCTGGTCATCCCCCGTTGCAGCGCAGCGCGGGCTGTAAAACGCATCATCAGATCTGGACCACAGATCAACAAAACCGTCTGGGCGGGATCAAATCCGGTGAGCCGTTCCAGTAACTGAGGCACGACCCCCACATTCCCGCGCCAACCGGGGCTCGAGCGATCAACGGTTTCTCTGATCTCCAGCCCCGCTTCTCTCCAACGATCATATTCCCGCGTATAAACGCGCATCTCTGGTGTGCGTGCCCCATACAATAAATGCAGACTCCCATACTCGTGTCGCTGAGCGAGCAGTTGATATATTAAGGGACGCAAGGGTGGCAGGCCGATTCCTCCGGCCACCAGAATGACATTTTTTCCCCGACAGGCCTCACGCGGCCAACTCGTACCAAAAGGCCCGCGCAGCCCCAGGGTATCCCCCACTTTCAACGCAGCGATACCGCGCGTCACATTTCCGGCCAATCTTATGGTATGAGCCAATGTCTCACAGGCATCAGGATCACCGCTCATTGAAATCGCCGATTCTCCTGCACCAGGAAGATACAGCATGTTAAACTGACCTGGTTCAAAACGATAGGACTGCGCAGCCGCAGCATCTGTCAAAGCCAACTGGTAAGTGGCGACCCCACTGACTTCGGCAGTGATCTCACGAATCACGGCAGTTTTCGCAACCCAGAAGCTGCCTGGTTTCTCAGTCTGCTTGCTGACAGTCGAATTCATGACTGCGATTCCCGTATCGCATTCACTTCCTGTGTCAGATCGATTCCGACAGGGCACCAGGTAATACATCTTCCACAACCGACGCACCCTGAAGTGCCAAACTGATCAATCCACGTCGATAGTTTATGCGTCAACCACTGCCGGTACCGATTACGAGTACTGTTGCGGACCAGACCTCCGTTCATGTAACTGAAATCCAGATTAAAACAGGAGTCCCACTGCCGCTGCCGCTCCACATGGTCTCCGGTCAGATCACTGACTTCCTCAACCGAACTGCAGAAACAGGTCGGACAGACCATCGTACAGTTCGTGCAGGACAGACAACGCTCTGCCACATCATCCCACTGGGAATGTTCCAGGTTGGACATGAGCAGGTCTTTAATGTCCGTCGTGTCAAATCGTCGTTCAATCTGGTCGACTGCCTGCTGTCGCGCCGCATGTGCCTGTGAATCCTGTTCAGGCGAAACTTTGACGGTCTCCAGGTCTTCAATGATCTCCGCACCGGCACTAGTTGCTACCTCAACCAGGAAGCCATCCGGCAATTCGGTGAGCGCCAGATCAAATCCTGTTTTGCAGCGAGGCCCCGTCTCCATGGAAGTACAAAAACAGGTCGATGCTGCTTGCGTACAATTCACGGCGATGACCAGCGCCTGGCTGCGACGCTGGTCATAAATCGAATCGACGTAAGGCCCCCCCGTGAAAACCCGATCCTGTATTTTCATCGCAGCCAGTTCACAGGCACGAACACCCAGAAATGCATAGCGGGGTGTTTCTTCCTTCGCCTCCTCGAACTGCCAGCCTTCCTCGGTTCGGTCAGCCCGCGCCAGGGTGGTGACCGGTGGAAACAGCTGTTTCTTCCAGGAACTCGGGCCCACCACATATCCAAAGAGCGCATCATCGTCGCGTGGAACCAGTCGGTATTTGCCTGGTTCCTGCTGATCGGTCCAACCACGGGGTAGATCATCAATCGATGACAGCTCGCCGTAGACGATGGCTTCCTGATCGATCGTAGGACCAATCACTTGGTAACCGCGGGATATCAGCACATCAAAAAGCCTCGCAAATTCCTCCAACGGTAAAAAGCAGCTTTGTGGATTGCCCGATTGCACAGAATCACTCACTTGCGTCTCCCTGCTTAAGAGGATGTGCTTCTTCAACAACAGCATACATATCGAGCACCTGCAGGCGACTGGCAACCAGCCGCTGAGATAACGCCAAAGCTACCCGCCGCATAATCTGGTAACCGATATCATGGTCCTGCTCGCAAACTGCCGCCAGCGCTTCTGCGTCAATAGCAATCATACGGGTATCTTCCACGGCGACGACGGTCGCTGTCATCTCTCCCTGTTTGAGAATAGACGACCAGCCGACCAGGTCTCCCTCTTCGAGGGTCAAAACGGGTAGACAGCCACGGGCGGGAATGGTCATGCAGATCTCAACGCGACCGCTGAGAATAATATAAAGATCCCGATGCTCAGTTCCTTCGGTAAAGATCGTCGTATTACGAGGATAATCCTGAAAACGGGAGATGGCAGCTAACTGCTGTTGTTCTGCTACGGACAACCCCGAGGTAAAGCGGAGTTGTTGCAGAATTTCCTGAAGCTGTTGAATCTCCATCGCAGCCTCTCAGTCAGTTTGTAAAAACAGTGGGACAGGACACTTCGATTCTAACCAGCCTGTTCGGAATCGTCTAGCGACCACAATTTCGGATGAACTCCCTTATTCCAGTTTCATACCGACATGGGGAATTCCCCTACCTGAAAACACGGCATCCGCCCATCTCGGATCACATTACTCCCCTGATTATCTCTAAGCTGTACCGATATAGACTGAAGCTAACAGACATCATTTAAGGTCGTGATTCATTTTTAATATCATCATGGTGCAGTATCAGTCTAAATGAGGTCCCTGCAAATCCGCGTCTACGACTCAGGTTCATTTGAATTTAATCAACAAGGAACGTTCGATGCAGACATTAACACTTGATGTGCTTAAACCCCTGACTGAATGGGAACAAGGGCCGTGCGTTTCCATTTATATTCCCCGACATCAAGCCGTCTCAGAACTGGGACAGGATTCAATTGAGTTGAGGAACCAGCTGGATGAAGCAGAAACAGCACTTCAGGAGCGCGGTCTCGGCACAGCAGAAGCCCGCTCATTTCTGAAACCAGCACGAGAGTTGCAGAATGATCCCGTCTTCTGGAAACAAGGCGCTCCCCAGGGACTATGTCTGCTGATGGCACCGGGACTATTCCATCATTTTGACCTGCCCTATCAATGCCCCAAAACACTTTCCGTTGATGATACTTTATATATCAGTCCTTTATTTTATAAAGCGTATGAAGATGATCGATTTGATCTACTGGCGATCTGCCCAAAATCGATCAGAATGATACGCCATCAAAATGGTGATTTCCAGGAAATTGAACTTCCTGAAAATATCCCTTCAAATCTGGATGAGTTCGCGGGAGGCATCGAGTTCGAAGAATCGTTGCAGTTCCATACGACTTCCTCCGGTACCCCGGGTGGAGAATTCGCCGGGATTCAGCATGGACATGGTCTGACGAAAGAACAGAATGAAAAAGTCTTAACCGACTACTATCAGCTTCTCGCCAGGCAACTGGAGAATTACCTGGAAAACAATACTCCCCCTCTGGTACTTGTCTGTGCGGAAAAACAGCAGAGCCTGTTTCGCAAACACTTCCAAGGGAGTCAACTCTTGCCAGAAGGTGTTGCCACTTCCCCAGATCAGCTCTCTGTACGCGAACTGATAGACCTCGCATTACCGGTCGTTGAGTCAAAATTCCAGACATCCCTGCAGAAAGCGCAAGAGAAATTTCAGAAGCATATGGGAACGTCGCGTATTTCACATCAACTTGAAGAAATCTTACAGGCTGCAGGACAGGGACGCGTCGAGGCGCTGTTTACTCCCATCGGATCAGAGCTTTGGGGGCATCTACCCCAGGATGGTGAATTATTACAAACACATACCCAACAGGAATCTGGCGATATCGCACTCCTCAACTGGGCGATTCGGAACACCTGCAGACACGGGGGAACTCCCTACGTCATTCAACCGGATGACATGCCTGATCAACATCCGGTACTTGCCAGTTTTCGCTGGTAAGCAGGGTCTGGGGAGAATGAAAGGTGTCAACGACGAATGGTACTGCCGCTGATACTTTTTTCATTCTTCCAGCCAGCGATTCACAATTTGAGGCACGTGTTCCACCGCGGTCCCTCTGATCCAGTGGAAGGCGAGAGGCTCCTCTTCCAGGTCCGGGCTGACGATCAGTTTCTCCGCACTCGGATTCGCTTTTGTCAACAGGCCGGCAGCCGGGTAGACCGAGAGCGAGGTCCCCACGACGAGCACTTTCCCTGCATTCATCACATGTCTTGCCGCGATGTCATAGTTGTGAATCGTTTCTCCAAACCAGACGATGTGAGGCCGTAACTGGGCCCCCTGTTCGCAGAGATCGCCCAGTTGAATTTCCTTTCCGCCGATTTCATAGATGAGCGTCGGATCAACAGTACTGCGGGCTTTCACCAATTCTCCATGTACGTGGATTACCTGGGTGGAGCCTCCACGCTCATGCAGGTCATCCACATTCTGCGTGATCACGACCACCTCGTAACGACTCTCCAGTTCCGCCAGCGCCTGATGCGCCGCATTGGGTAAAGCCGCTACCGCTTTTGTTCTGCGTTCATTATAAAAATCCAGTACCAGTTGTGGATTCATCTCCCAGGCCTGGGGTGAAGCCACCTCGGTGATTTCGTACTGCTCCCATAGCCCGCCCATATCACGAAACGTCGGCAATCCGCTCTCGGCACTGATTCCCGCTCCCGTCAGCACGACGACTTTATTGTGATCAAGGGGCTCAGACATCTGTGGTCTCAATTTCACTTTCATGGGAATTTACCTGCAAGAGATTTTCTCTGGTTTCACTCCTGACACAATTAATCCGTTGAAAGTTCAGCTACCAGGTTACGCATCGTGCTCTCCCCCATCGGCATCATATGCTTCTCGTTCGAACGGATTATCGCGATAGAATCGGCGGCCGGAAAGCCACATATAGATTGACGCCAGATAGTAAGCAGGCAACATGAAAGGCCCCCAGCGTTCATACTGCCGGACATGAACCATTTCATGTTCACGGGAAATGTCCAGAGAGGCATCGGTCTGCCCAAGAATGGTGTGCCCCAACGTCAAAGCAAGCGTGAACTGACCATGCGGCAATCGATGAATGAACCACTTCGTACCGCCCTCATAAAACTCAATCGCCCGACCACGAATCCGCGCCCGTCCGCCAAAACACAGTCCCACACCGCCGATCAGCAGCCCCAGCAGCGTATTCGGCGACGCCCAGAACACACGCATCAGAATCGAAATACGATCCATCAATGAAACCTACCTCGTTTGTGGATCATAAATATAGTCCACCGGGCTCCGGTGCAATCATTTATTATTCCGATTTTGTTTTACGCAAGCCGAGCCAGTCTCGCGCCACCAGACCAAACAATACAGTGATGATGACTCCCCCTATCGCCGCTTCAAATTCTCCGTTGACAAGCGACACGAGAATAGTAATGCCGAACAGAACGCAAAGACCAGCAGCAATCCAGCCAAAAATACGATGAAACATGGATGGATATTCCACAATGTTAACATCTGCGGGATCGACAGGCATGTCTGCCGGTTCAATATCGGCGGGTTCCATGATTATTTCGGAAAGCCCGCCGGTCGCTTCCTGAGCGGCAATGGATCGGAGTTGTGCAAAATAGTTCAGAATGGCCAGCGGCAGTATGAAGATTACGCCGGGAGTCACGAGGCCCCATGTGAGGTTGTACCGCAGAAGACGCCCCAGTAAGACGCGGGCCTCGTCAGGTGGGAGTGCAACATGAATTGTCGATTGTGTAAACCAGGCAAGGAATCCATGATAGGTGTGATATTTCAAGATCACAACTCCGGTCTGTGGATCGGGATGATTCGTGAAATCCTCTAATTTCTGTCTCAGCGATCGGTTTGCGAGGTATTCATAGCCCCGAAATAAATAGAGCGCACCGACTGCCAGACCAATCAGGATCGTGACCCCAATGATGGTAACAGATACCGGCTGTTGGTCAGCAATGATCATAGCGTGATGTTAGTGGTTGCACTTTTAATGACCCACACGTCCTGGTTCAGAAATGATATCAGACAGTAGAGACATCCTACCTATCAGCAGCGCCTATACTGCACACATATCGCCCCAACCTCTCAAGAGACGAAAACAATTGACCGAACAATTTGAGCAGACACTCAAGCGAACAAAACATTCGCTGCCCCACTTCACTGCGACAGTTCAAGGTCATCAATCCAGATCTCGGCATCCGTATCCCCCTGGCTGATGAAACCCAGCCAGTCGAGTGTCTTCCACTCGGGATGAACGCAGCGCAGGTTTTTGAAATGCCGTGGCTTCTGTCCCGGTAACGTCACAGTCAGATCCCACTTGCCCGCCTGCTCACCGAGCGGTGCCGTGATTTCCAGATTCACCCATTGATCAGTAGGAAAATCCATCAATTCTTTGCCGTTCGCTGCACGTAGCTTGCCTTTTTCAATCCAGAGTGTGGGACCAATCCGATACGGGTTGGATTGATCGCGCCACTCATGCTGAAAGACAGCGGCAGAACTCAGCTTGATCGTAAACGCACAGCGACTGATGCCTTCACGATGATGCGGCGAGACCACAAACATCGGGTAATAGCGCTGCTTCTGTCCCGGAGTATCAAGCAGCAGTAACGCCTGCGAACCGGAGGGAGCCCCCTTGACTTCCCTGACTTCGACACCGCCCCGCTTCTCATCTTTACTGACCGAACTACTCGGCGGCAGTGCTCCTGCTTCGAAATCTTCAACGAACGATAGCAAAGGTGTTGGCGGCGGGTCTTTCATTTCTGGTAATTTGAGACTACGTGCTTTCGCGATCCATTCCGCGTCTCCATAGAGACCCGCTTTCTCGTAGTCGAATGGTTTAAAGCCGATTTTGAACGCGGGGGAATCTTTCGCCAGTTGAAAATTGTCATTCGCCGGATCGATGAAACGGGGATTGGCGATGATGGAACCCTGGTCTTTTCCGGCAGCCTGCCACTCTGCGAACGTTTTTCCCTGAAAATCGATCGGCTTGTCATCGGTGCGCCAATACAGATTGTGATCCACCTTCACATTTTTGTCTTTCCAGTTCCCGTGAAACAGTTCGCCGGAATTGAAAGCGACAATGTTGCGTTCAAACGTGAAAGACAGATGCTCTTCCACCCGACTGCGTTTCACCTGGTACTCGCGCGAGAAGGCGAAGATATTATTTTGGATCAGGTTATTCCGACCGTAGTGCTGGTGATAGCCGCCCGACCGAGTACGATAGACCAGGTTATTCTCCATCACAATGTCCGTACTCCCTTCGTCATTATACAGTCCCCAGCCGCCGTAGCTCCAGGAGAGGACATCGTGAATCACGTTATTGCTGACGGTTGTGCCCGGTGAAGGTCCCAGGGTATAGACGCCCCCCATGTCACTGAGCCAGCCCCAGCCCAGATGGTGAATGTGGTTAAATTCGATCTTGTTCCGAACAGCGAGACTATCATTGTAACCCCAGCGCCAACCAACCGAGATCCCCGTATAAAAGAAGTCAGCAATCTCGTTGTGTGTCACCGCGTTATCGCCTGACTGACCAATCCAGACACCCACTGCACAGGGAAAAAGACGGCCTCCGTGCCGAATGAGATTGTTATCGACTTTGATCTTTTCAGTCCGTTCTGCTTCTTTGGAAGCAATTCGGGTTTCTCCAATCCGGACGCCGCCTGCACCCAGGTCGAGAAAATCGCAGTGAGTAACGACGCCATCCCGACAGCCCTTGCGAAACCAGAGTCCGTAGGTAGCAACGTGACCAATTTCACAATCCTCAAACCGCAGAGCACGTCCACCGTCAATCATCACCGCAGCTTCGATGGGCGAAGCGGCTTGAGATGGCTCAAACCCTTGCGGCGGCGTGCGCCAGTCCGTGTGCTGAAAACTGAGTCCACGAAAGGTCAGATGTTCCACGAACTTTCCCGAGGCGAAATCTCCCTGGAGAACCAATAATTTCTCAGCAACAGGCGCAAATACATTAGCCTTTTTCGGCGTCTCACCCGGCCGGGGAACATAGTGTAGTTTGCCTTCCGGCGCCAGGTACCATTCCCCCGGTGAATCGAGGGCGGCCCGGTAATTCTCCAGGAAATAAGCCGTATTCCGGGTCAGCGGATTCCATTGCTTCATCTGTCTGCCGGATGTAAAAAGCTTGCCTGTCTCGACGTCGAACCCATCCAGAATTTTCCGGGTATTGTCCCACTTGTGAAAGAAGAGGGCTTGAACTCCAGCACGCTCGGATACCGGGACCTTCCGTAGTGAAGCCAGATCTGCGGGATCAGCATACAACGTCTGTCGGGCAATCGTCCTCGGCTTGGGGCCATCGGTTTTCCCCATGTTCTCCCGGCCGTTTTGTAGGTAGAAGAAAAATTCGTCCGGTTCCCGGGCACGCACCGCTCGTTTCCCGTTGACCCAGAGCTGCTCGAATTTCCACTTCGGATCGACGGTCGCGGTCCACGTGCCATCTGCTTCAATTATGAAATCGGTGATTTGCTGACCCCCAGAGATCACAGGACGACTTCCAGGAGCAGCCTCGTAAATGATCGGCGCTGCTGCGGTACCGGAATCTTCGGGGGTGAAAACGAGAGGCTCTGAGATCGGGTACATTCCCGCTTTGACGACAACGCGCACGGGTTCATTTGGCTGACGTTTACGAATTTCGTCACGGGCAGCGGCAAGCGAGTGAAGCGGCCCTCTGGGTGAGACCTCGAGCACGATTTCCGCATCGACTGTCGAGCTGCCCAAGGCAACAGCCGTGATCAGAACTGTCATCAGGTAAGAGTTAAGCCACTTCATATTTTCTCCAGCTGATGTGCTCTGAGAGCTGCATCACAATTGGTAGTTGCTGCCTCATATCCCCTTCTTAAAGAACGTTTTCTCCAAGACTGTTTTCGCCTTTCAAGGAGCAAACTTTTTAACTTGCCTCCTCAATTCCCGCCATGGGTCATGCTGCAGATGCTGTGTAAGCCACAGCAAATCGAAACGGGGGGCACCAGGTAGATAAAAGCAATCGAAATTCATATCGTAAATCTCGATAAAGATTTTCTATCGTACACTTCGATAGTACACCCACCAAGAATACAAATGAACCTGGCAGAAAGCAATTACACGGAATTGAGACGTTCGGGAAACGAAATGGTATGCATCCATTTGGAAAATACGCGCCAACTCGATTTCCATTCCGTAACGGTGCTTTGCAGAAGTGTGATCAGTGGGAATTCAGAGTTATCTATTTTTATTCCTTATTGATCCAGCCAATCGGTCACAGCTGAACAACCAGAACCCGCCCGTAAACGAAAGTCTGAAAGAGCCTGATTATTCGCAGGCAGAATTTCACCCCAGAATAACTGGAACTAAACACTCCAACTGCATCTCGAGTGCACCGTATTTAAGTATCCGTCTTCGTATTATTTTACTCGATTTCATTATTCCTGGAGACACTACAGTAAAACGGAACACCGTCTATTGCGTGCCATAAGTTTGAACCAGAATATAGTTCTCATCCTCACGCAATTCATACAACAACTTTCCATCGGAGTCACTTCTGGCAACATAAGTACACTCACCATGAGTATATTCTGCTACTTCGAGTAGATTCCCTTCGTCGTCATGTACTGTAGAACGACCATGTAGTCTGCCAGTTTCATCGTAACTGACTGTCGATACATGACCTGAAACCTGATTCACATGTTTTACCACGGGATAAGATTTCATCGAGGGAATGGTCGTGACAGAAATGAGAATAAGTAACAACCAAAACAACACATTCGTTCGCATGTGATTCCCTCATGAACTGAGACCGTCTGCAGCATTTCAACGTAGCGTGACAACATCAAAAATGAACGCCCTGCCCCGTTTGATGGATTGGCTGTTTTCTGTTCGAACATTCTGATTCTCTACCAGACGCTCCCGCCTTAATTTCAAAAAAACCCTCTGAAACCCTGAGAGGAGAACAGCGTTCCAGAGGGCAGGCACAGAATACTTTTCCCCACAGACAACGATCACTGAGACTGTCATCACCAGATCTTCAAATATCAATCACCTTGGTAACACTCGTTTCAACAGCTCCTTAAAGCTTTTCCAGGAACGACTTCGGAGAGAAACAATAGCTGCCCGCCCCCCAGCCTGATTCCATTACCCGCAAAATCTAAAGTCTGTTCTTGCACTCAGACTCACACATGAGTAAAAATGTATATTAAAGAACATTTAAACCGTCCCCCCCTATACACAAAACAGACCACTCCTGAGTAATCACACTGCGATTCGATTTCATTTGACGAACGTCCACATGTAATAGGTGTTGTTCCGTACTACAGTTGTGACAAAAAAATTGTTTCCTCAACCTTTTTTTGAAAATTAACTCCAGTTAGAACGCAGAAAACGGGCCATGAATATTGAGTCAATTTCGACCACACTGATCCATCGTGCCTCCCACGGAGATCCTGCAGCATCGAACAGGTTAATGGAGCTATCAGCCTGGCTTTTACAACGGATGACGAGCCGAATTATTGAGAATAAGGAGGACGCGGAAGACGTTGTTCAGGAAGCATTAGCCGCTGTATTTGAAATCATGTCCAAAGAAGATCTACGCCTGAAACATGGGCGTCATAGCTATACCAGGCTCCTGAAAACATGCTTGCGGAATGTCTCTGCTAATCGTTTTCGCAAAAAACAGGTGAATGCCACCGGGGGCACAGACAACCTGCTCCACATCCAGAACCTGATTGACGAAAACATCGAAACAGTCGAGGAAAAACGAGATATCGCCGAAGGTGTGATTGAATTTGCCGGATTGACAGACAAGGAAAAACAGGTCTTAAGATTATTTTTTCTGTCCGGAACGCCTACCAGAGACATCGCGGATCAAATGGCGTTGACGACTGTCAATATTCGGCAAATACAGTCACGTGCAATCCGAAAAATCCGCGATTTACTGGGAGAAGATCTATAAAGTTTATTGTTCCATACATTTAGCTGTCACATTTCAGCCGGAATCAACACATTAACTATTAGAACGTGTTGGTGACATCAAGCTTATCATGTATTGTGGACACTTTTGTGGTTGACTCAATCTCTTCTACTTGCCCGAATCTCGTGGAGATCTCAGATTACAGTCTGGGTAAACTCGACTTTACTCAAATTGAATCCCTCTCCGAACATTTCGAGATCTGTTCGGCTTGTCGAGATAAACTGGAAAGACTGGACGACGAACCCGATGAACTGATCAACCGGCTCAAAGTACCTCCACTCTCGATTGGCCAGATTTCTCTCGAATACGAAATCGGCTCGGGAGGTATGGGACGTGTTTTTAAAGGTTACGACACTAGGCTGATCCGTCCGGTCGCAGTGAAACTCATTAACACGGAGCGGCAGAAAGAATGGAAAAACCTGGCTGAGCGATTTGAACGGGAAGTGCAAATACTGGCGAGAGTTGAGTCCCCCTATGTCGTGAAAGCACTCTTTGCCGGTGAAGAAAACGGATTCACCTATTTTGTACAAGAGTACGTAGACGGAAAAAACCTGAAAGAGAGAATGAATGAGTCACATTCTCCTCTGTCCTCCCGAGACTCGGCTACAATTATATATCAGGTCGCCTCCGGACTGACTGCAGTACACAAACTGGGTATCGTTCATCGGGATATCCACCCGGGTAATCTCCTGCTTAATACCAGGGGATTCGTTCAGATTGCTGACTTCGGACTGGCATTTGAAGAAGGCCGATCGGACGGTTCCGAATTAACCTCGATGCGACAAGGCTTCGGGCAGGTCAGTTTTGTTGCCCCGGAACAATGGAATTCCGCACGCAACGCCACATCGAGTTCAGACATCTATTCCCTGGGATGCGTCTGGTTCTTTCTGATCACGGGACTCCCCCTCAATCGGGACCCGAAAACACTGCAAATCATCTATCCATCCAACCAGTTCCAAATGGTCAATCGGGCAGATCGAAAACTGTTACAGTCCATGCTGCAGATGAACCCTCAGCAGAGACCAACTGCGGAACAAGTTGTAGCCGCGTTAAAAAACCGGGTGGGGGCTCTTAACTCTGTTGAAGTCATCCTGAAGAAAAAGTCAGATCAGGTTCCCTCAAAATGGAAACGTTCTGTCCTCTTTTTTTGCGCAACCCTGATCGCCTGCTGTTATCTCTTGTTTCTGATGTTGCCACCTCGTGAGAATGACCTCTCGCAGGATGCCAGCCCTACCGTGCCAGCTGTTCCGCCAGCACTTCCAAAATCGATTCCCCTTGAGCAGGATCAGTACGCACTCAGGTTTGATGGTATCGATGATTTTGTGGAAACTCCTTTTGTATACGAGGATGGCGACCCAATTACCTTTGAAGTCTGGCTGACCCCTGATTGTGTAAAAGAGCCACGTTCGATGGAAATCGTCTCGAACGCCGAGACTGCGGGAATCGCGTTAAAACTTTTTGAAGGAACCAGGCCGCAATTCCTGTTTCATGAAGGAACTAATTACGCAGCTCATACCAGATCCAAACCAATCAGCTGTGGCAGCCTGATCCATCTGGCCGGCGTATATGACGGCATCAGCATTGGTGTCTACGTCAACGGAAAAAAACAGGGGCTGAGTTTCCCGGTGAGAAAACGGCACCGACACTCCCCCATTCCCATACATCTCGGTGCTAATCCGGATCCGGCACTGATTGGACGGACGATTGCTGAAAAGAGTCGCTGCTTTGCAGGTTTACTCCACCAGTGTCGCTTCTCGAAAGGGGCCATCTATCAGGATGACTTTGCCCCGGAAAAACTGCTTTCATCCACTGACTCCACCATTCTCCTTTATCATTTCAATACAGATTCCGGCGAGATTGCGAAAGATAAAAGTGGAAATCAATTTGACGGTAAGATTGTCGGAGCGAACTGGGAAAAATATGATCCCCTGAATATTCCCGAGAAAAATGAGCAGTATCAATGGTCTGCCGAACGACCAGCGCCCGTACTGGTAAACGACAGCCCCGCTCGCATCCAGGAGTTGCAACGGGCCTGGGCAGAGCATCTGAAACTTCCTGCAGAAATAGCAGTTCCTGTAGGAGAAAACATCAATATCGATCTGGTTTTGATCCCACCAGGTGAATTTATGCTGGGAACTCTGGAAGAGGCGTTCCAGAAATCAAAATCTCCTTCCAGTCCGGATGATCCCGATCCCCAGTTTGTAACTGCTGATCTCCCTCAGCAACTGGCACGAATTACGAGCCCCTTTTATCTAAGTAAGAATGAAATTTCACGAAAACAGTTTCGGCATTTTATCAATCAGACCAGTTACACGACAGACGCGCAAATTACCAGATCAGATAGTTCTGACTTTGATTTAACCCAAAACAGACCACAAAACACATGGGCCAGTGATCTGGATGGGACACTTAGTGAAAACCACCCCGTCGCCAATCTGAGCTGGTATGACGCCTCTAATTTCTGTGGCTGGTTAACCCGGATCCAGTCTCGATTTGAGTTCAGCTTGCCAGCAGAAGCACAATGGGAATATGCCTGCCGCGCCGGCACGACTTCAAACTGGTACACACCCGATGAATCAGAGCTATCAAAGTATGCCTGGTTTCAATCTACAACGTCTCATCCCTGTGGCCAGCTTCAACCCAATGCCTTTGGTCTGTTCGATATGCATGGAAACGTCTCCGAATGGTGTCAGGACTATTTCTCTGACAAGGACAGTTTCTCCAACTCGGTGAACAACCCCTCCGGGCCCAACACAGGCGTCTATCGCATTATTCGTGGTGGGTCCGCCACTCGGGAAGCAGAAAATTGTCGCTCTGCATCTCGTGAAGGTCTTAAACCGATTTCACGCGATGTTCTGACTGGTTTCCGGGTTTGCGCGATGATCAAATCCCTGTCACCAAACGTCGATAAGCGGGATCAGTTTTCATTACACTTCAATGGCACTGATGATTATGCAGAAGCAGTCTATAATTACCGACGTCCGAATGACCCTCTGACAATAGAGTGCTGGGTTGATATTCCCGAAGCAACCATCAAAGACCAGTTTGCCTCATCGGTTATCTTTGATCTTCATTCCCACATGCGGGCATTTTTCTGTGTACTTCGTAATCACCGGATTCATATGTATTTTCACAAAGGCGAATGGGTCTGGCATTCCTTCTCAGCAGAAATATCACAAGGCAGGCACCACATCGCAGGAGTGTTTGATGGGACAACCCTGAACGCGTTCGTCGATGGTAACATTCCTGAAAAGGTAACAAAGAACCCGGCAGATCGCGTAGCAAGATTTTTAAGGTCGATGTTTCGCATCGGCTCCGGTTCGAGTTATGAGAATTCACAACACCGGGGATTTCAGGGTAATGTTTCCCAGTTTCGGATCAGCGAACAGAGAGTTTATCAACGCGAATTCCAGCCTCCCCCACTGCTCACAAAGCGTTTTTCAACAGTTGCCTTATACCGATTTGAAGAAGGGAAAGGAAAAGTTTTACATGACCTCAGCGGTATGTTTAACCATGCAAGAATCACGGGAGCCGAATGGTCTGTTGCACTTCAACCAGACAAGCAATTGACCAGTCGGGGACTCCAGTTTGACGGAGACGACTGGGTCGAAACTAATTTTCCAGATCAAACCGCAGAACAATTCACCATTGAAGCCTGGGTTTCGCCCGAAACGAATAAGAAACTCGCTCATCAGGTCTTATTTCAGCTCGGCAGTCTCAGTCTGAAATATCATGTAAATAATGGCGAATACTGGACATGGTCTCTTCTGGATCCGCAGTCCCAGGAAATCCCTGTTTCTGCAGTTTCCAGCAAGGATATTGCCCTGAATGATCCCATACATCTCGCTTGTCAGTGGAACGGAAAAACGTGGAAGATGTTTTTAAATGGACTCCCCTGTCGCACTCTTCCCATGCGCGCCGTTCAAAAGGAACGTCTGGCAGAGATCATCAGCACAAGCCTTCATCAAAAGTTACTGATTGGCGGCACCCCCTCCCCAGGGAACGTCCCGTCGCATTGTTTCGAGGGTAAGATTCATGCCTTTAAAATATCCCATGGGGAACGCCATAGAGATTCGTTTACACCACAAAATGATTTTGCTGCGGATGAAGAGACTCTTCTCCTTTACCGCTTTGATCAAAATACAGGTAAAACGGCACAAGACTTATCCAGCAACAAGGCTCATGGAACTTTGCATGGCACAAACTGGCTCACCAATTGATTGTTTACCTGAAAACCAGAGTCGTTTCGTTATTTTCAGGCCATCTTTCCTGAAACGTTTTCTTGAAAACTAAACTTTTTTTAATAGTATGACGATCTGGTAGAATCACATTCAATATTTTGGATGTATACCGTAATATTCAAATCCATGACATTTTATTTTCGATTCTTCTTAAGACGCTTTCCGGTCTGGATACATTAATGATAGATCAACTTGAAATTTTCAAAGTGGAACTGTGTGGGCCCAATTTGATTGTCATTCCCCAGGGGTCCACACTGCATTTTTTATACAGCAACGTTCAGATCGAATCGAACAAGGTATTAAAAATTCTCAATTCGCCGGAATTGAAAAATGTCATTATCGACCTCTTCAAAGTCGAGTATCTGGACTCCATCATAATCAGTTCGATCATTCGTCTGCTGCAACATGCAAAGCAAACCGGCGGACATGCCGTCTTCTGCAATGCCTGCGAAAACATGCAGAACCTGCTCCAATGCATCAAAGTGGGAACTTATTGGCCTCTGTTCGAATCGCGCGAGGCAGCGATTCAGGCCGTCTCCGCTCTCTCATAATTCAACAGACCACAACCGCTAGAGCGCTCACATTTAAGTATAGCGTCTCTCAATCTAATATTCTCAGGCCAAACAGCCCTGGAGACGCTACAGTAAAACGGGACACAATCTAATGGACCGTGAATGCAGCAATACTGCCCACCAGGGACAGCAGAAAGTAAAGTGGCTCAGATCCTTCCCTGTAAAATGGAAATCGGGTACCTTGGGATACCAACTGGATCTTCGTTATTCCCAGGCCATTTACAACAGGAGTGACTACTGATGAAAGCGTTCTTTGTTTTAACCCTCGGCGTGATGTCCTTGATGAGCAACATCGCATTGGCACAGAAATCTTCGACGAAACCGTTTCAGGCGGGCCAGCCACTGGGCGCCGTCAATGAAGCCGGGAAGTTCGTCCCCCTCTCTGACAACGTCAAAGTCTATGGCAGTTTCCGTTTTGCTGAGAGCTGTGTTTATGACGCGACCCGCGATCTGATTGTCGTCATGAACGCCGGCGTGCCTCAAACCCAGGAGGAGAATGATGGCTATGTCTCACTGTTAAACCCGGACGGATCGGTTCACACCACGAAATGGATTGGTGCGACGCGCGACGGGTTAACGCTCAACCATCCGCTCGGCAGCGCGATTCATAACGGGACCCTGTATACCGCTGACATCGACGTGGTCCGCACGTTCGATCTCGCGACAGGCAAACCGGGGAAAGCCTATCCCGTCGAAGGTTCCACATTCCTGAACGGGATCGCCGTCAACAAGGAAGGCACGATCTTTGTTTCCAATTCGCGTCCTGAGTTCCGCGTCTATAAAATCACCGCCGACGGTAAAGTTTCGCTCTTTGTAGATGGTGCTCCCCTCAACATTCCCAATGGCGTAGCAATCGACCAAGACGGAAACGTTGTGGTCGTCAATGTCGGTGACAACGATGTGATGACATTCGATCCTGCCAACGGAAAACTGATCCGCACCGAACATGCCGCCGAAGGGGGCAACGATGGACTGGTGATTCTCCCCGATGGAACCAAGTATGTCAGCAGTGTTCGTTTCGGAAGTGTCTCCAAGATCAGCCCCGGTAAACCCGCCGAGGTCATTGCCTCGGGAATCCCCAGCGCCGCCTCGATGGGATACGATTCGAAACACAAGCAGTTGATCATTCCCATGAATAACAACAATGCCGTGGCTTTTCTCAAACTGAAGGACTAAGCCAGCAACCCGTGATTGAATTCAGGTGTCAGGTTATTCATATGGACCTGACACCTTTTACTTTTCCATTAACTGGCGTGCAGTGAAATCTACCGACGTCGACTGTAACCAGCGGGCATGCATCTGGAAGCGATCAGATGCAGATTAAGAATGAAAGCTATTCTAACAAAGGCACACCGCCGTAAGCCAGCACCATATGAATTTCATTGCAGAGAAGATTAAAGGTGTCGGGTCCATTAAGTATTAGATCTGACATACTCTGTCTCTGTAAAAACGTCGTGTTTGACAACATCATGCTGTGATGAGACTAAACTCTTCTGAACCAACTCATCAAAAAGTGTTGATATTTCTGATCATTCCCCTTATCGTGTATAAACCATGGTTTAAATGATATTTTCTCGGAACGACGTCCCTCCAGGAAACTTGCCTTATGCTGACCATTGAGAGTGGCAAACAACACCGTTTTTGTGATGGCATCTCCCGGCGGAATTTCCTGCAGATCGGTTCTCTGGCCATGGGAGGACTTTCGCTGCCCCAAATTCTGCGGGCGCAGGATCTTTCCGGCAAGCGGGGCTCTCATAAAGCCGTCATCATGATTTTTCTCTCGGGTGGTCCTCCACACCAGGACTGGTTTGATCTCAAACCCGAAGCCCCCGCCGAAATTCGTGGCCCGCGTGTGCCTATCGCCACCAATGTTCCGGGCCTTGATGTTTGTGAATTGATGCCCCAGTTAGCAAAGAGGGCCGACCAGTTTTCCTTTATTCGTTCGATGGTCGGAGCCGAGGGGCGACACGCTTCGTTCCAGTGTATGACAGGCAGAAAAACCAGTCGTCAACCACAGGGAGGCTGGCCGTCGCTGGGGGCAACAGTATCAAAACTACAAGGGGGAACCGATCCAGCTGTGCCTCCCTTTGTCGGATTATCGCCGAAGATGCGCCACTACCCCTGGGCGGATGCAGGGCAACCCGGGTTTCTGGGGGTCGCGCATGCTCCCTTCAAGCCGAGCGCAGAAGGCAAACAAGATATGATCTTGAACACGGTGAATGCAGAGCGGCTGGATGATCGTAAATCACTCCTGGCTTCACTCGATAATATGCGTCGCCAGGCGGAAGTGATCGAAGACATGCAAGGCATCGATGCTTACACAAAACAGGCGTTTGGCATCCTGACATCGAGCAAACTGGCTCAGGCGCTGGATCTTTCAAAAGAGGATCCGAAGTTGCGCGACCGTTATGGTCGTGGCTCAACCAAACCCGCCGGTTACGGCGACGCGGGACCTTTATTGAATGATTATTTTCTGATGGCCCGACGCCTGGTGGAAGCAGGTGTGCGTTGCGTTACATTGGCCTACGGTCGCTGGGACTGGCACGGGAAACCGCACGGTACCATCTTCGAGCATGAAGAAGAGCATTTCCCGATGCTCGACCAGGGACTGACGGCTTTGATGGAGGACCTGCAGAACCGGGGAATGGACAAAGACGTTTCTGTAGTCGTGTGGGGAGAATTCGGCCGTACGCCACGGATCAGTCCCAAGGTGGGACGGGATCATTGGCCGAAAGTTTCCTGTGCCATGCTCGCCGGAGGCGGAATGAAAACGGGGCAGGTGATTGGTTCCACAAACCGTTTCGCCGAACATGTCGAGAGTCGTCCGGTCGGTTTCAATGAGGTCTTTGCCACTCTCTATCATAATCTGGGAATTGACGTGAATTCAGCGACGGTGACTGATCTATCCGGTCGTCCCATGTATCTTGTCGATGGGGGACAACCTATTCGGGAGCTGATCTAAAATATTTCCGTTTTCCGGATAATGGGCCAGTATTGAAAATTCAAACGGGCATTCACCCTGCGAATTGATTTATAATGTCTACAACGAGGACTGGAGTAATCTCTATTTAACCGGACTTCAATCCCGTTTCCCCGACGACAATTTTTTGAGAACAGAAAACGGACACCCTCCCCCTACCCCAGAAGACGGCTGAATCTCCCCTACTTTTATCATGAAATGAAACCTGAACCATGCATCTGATAAACCGAAATATTTGTATCGCCTTGCTGCTGACAACCAGTTTGAACTTTGTCACACCAGCCGCAGAAGGTCAGTCTGCTGCGAAATCAAATCTACGGGCGGGCGTAGCCAAAGTTGACATTACCCCAGCAGAAGTCAAAGAGTTGGAAGTCGTCGGACACCGGCGCAAAGTAACCGGGGTGCGTGACCCCCTGCGGGCGGGAGTACTCGTCCTGGATGACGGCCAGACCAAAGTAGCTATCGTCACCCTCGACCTGATTGGCGCATATACGGAAATCGTGAAACCGGCCCGTCAACAGATCGAAAAAGAAACAGGCATCCCGGCAGCCAATATTATGGTGGCGGCTTCACACAATCACTCTGGTCCCGGCTTCGATGCCAATTCCAACTGGGGAAAAGAACTGATCGCCAAGCTCGGCTCTGCGGCAAAACAGGCGGCGTCGAAAATGACTCCCGTGACGGTCGGCTACGGTGAAGACAAAATCGGATTCAGTATTAATCGCCGCAAGGTCATCAATGGCCGGGCCGTGGTACGACTCAATGAAGAGGGGCCCAATGATCCCCGCGTGAAAGTCCTGCGTTTCGACGACGGAAAATCGCTGACGCCTGTCGCGGTTCTGATGCATGCCGTCTGTCATCCCTGTTTTTTCACCTGGGGCGATAAAGGCTCGCTGCCTTACCCAAACGGTTTTCCGAAAATGAGCGCCGACTTTCCCGGCGAAGCCCAGTCGTTTGTGGAAATGTGCTACGGAGACCAGACCAGTTCGCTGTTCCTGCAGGGCTGCGCGGGCGACATTCGTCCGAATCTGCCCGGCTATCCTTATCGCTGTGCTGATGAAGCCGACATCCAATGGGCCGGCCGAGACCTGGGCAGTGCTGTCGTTCGCACCCTCGCCCGCAGTATGACCCGGGAACAACTCGCCGAGCGTGCCGAATACTATCCGATCCGTGTCGCCAACTCTGTCGTCTCATTACCCGGCAAAGAAGGACGCATTGAAGCAGAACTGCAGGCGATGAAGATTGGCCCCTATCTATTGTTAACCATGCCGGGTGAGCCGATGGTCGAATACGGACTGAAACTGGAAAATGATATCGCCGACCGCGCCACTCCCATCATTGTCGGCTATGCCAATGGACACGTAGGCTACATCGCTACGACTGCTTCCTATAAGGTCGGCGGCTACGAGCCGAATACCTCAAAACTGCTACCGGAAGCAGAACCGATTATTCTCACTGAACTGAGTCTGCTCGCGGACCGTGTGATCGGCGATGTCTTTGAATCGTTCTCCAAACATCCCAAAGACATCAAAAAACGGGAGCAGGCTGAGAAAATACGTGCGGGAAAGAAATAAACCTCCCTCCAGGGATTCGAATTGTCTTTCCCACACTCAGTCCGACAAATTGACCGACCGAGTCCACTTACAGACTGTTTTTCTTGCATAAGAAACAACCCGTTTCTTATTATTCAAAGCCTGATTGACTTTGACGTGGCTTGTTCTCAAGCCCTTCTAGATCCGACTCCCGTTAACGAATCAGGAATTGAGAGCACATTCGATTTAACCATCGTATATCTCACATACTGATTCTCATTAAAATTATACTTGAAGTCCCCAGGTTAATCTGGGACACAGGCTGTTATCTCTGTTTTTGTGAACGTCTTTTGTTATGATTATTTGTCAGAATCAAATTGGCCCCGTCATGCCGGCTTAATTAATCTGACAAGACTCACAGGATTACCAAGGGGCGGACCAGTCGGCGCATCCTCCCGGTTAGAGTTGTAGAAATCACTGAAACAGTCAGTGAAACTCTCCTGCAATATAAAGGACCGCAGGGCAGGTCCAGGATATCCATTCATTCATACTGCTTCCCTGCCGCAGATGTTTACGAAAAGTACTGAACCAAAGGCGTTCGATGAAACAGAATCGTCAACAGAACAAAAATCAACCGATTATTGTTGGCGTCGGCTCCTCAGCGGGAGGACTGGAAGCTTTTGGTATGTTGCTCGAAGCACTCCAGGATGCGACGGGACTGGCATTGGTCTATGTACAGCATCTGGACCCCGGCAGCAAACCTGTTCTGATGGAACTTCTGAAGAAATATACTCCACTCGAGGTGATCGAGCTTAAAGAAAGCATTACACTCGACGCAGGAAAGCTCTATGTCTGCCCGCCTCAAGGATTGCTGGAAATCCGGAATGGCCAGGTAAGCCTGTCCAGAAAAGAAACAGATCACCCCCCCTCCCATAACATCGACCACTTTTTTCATGCACTCGCCGTTGATCAAGGTGAGCGCGCCGTGGGAGTCATTCTCTCAGGGGCAGGCAGCGATGGTACACTCGGTCTCAAAGCGATCAGCGACAGTGGTGGTTTGACGTTTGCACAAGATCCCAAGTCCGCCAGCTACGACAGTATGCCGCGGAGTGCCGCCACGACCGGTGTGGCAGACCATATACTCCCTCCTGACGCGATCGCGTTAGAGTTACTGCAATATGCACACCATCTGCAAAAAATCAGCTCCTCGGAATCCCTGACACACATTCAGGATCAGATTGTTGATGCCATTCCTCAAATCACCGCAATCCTGCTGAAGAAAACGGACCACAATTTCCAGCACTATAAGAGCAGTACTCTTTCCCGGCGAATTCAGCGCCGAATGCAGGTCTTAAAAAAGAGCGAAGTAAAAGAATACCTGGCTTTTCTGCAGGATAATGAAGAGGAGACACAAGCCTTATTTCGGGAACTGTTAATAGGAGTGACCGAGTTTTTTCGCGACCCACAGGCGTTTGAAAATCTGGCCAGTGAGGTACTTCCCCGCTTGTTTGAGAACCGCTCTGCCGACGAATGTGTACGCATCTGGGTAGCGGGTTGTGCTAATGGATCAGAGGCTTACACCATCGCGATTCTCTGTCGCGAAGTGATGGATCAATTAAAATCACATCCTCAATTACAAATCTTTGCAACAGATATCGACGAACGCGCGCTGCAGGTGGGGCGTGCAGGCATCTATCCGGTCGGCATTCAGGATCATGTCTCCCCCGAACGACTGAAGCGATATTTCATCAGACGGGGAAAACGGTATGAGGTGACTCGGGAAATCCGCGAAATGGTTCTGTTTTCGTTACATAATCTGATCAGTGATCCCCCCTTTTCACGTCTGGATCTGATTTCGTGCCGCAATCTCCTGATCTACCTGGGACCTCATCTGCAGAAGAAAATCATTCCCCTGTTTCATTATGCTCTGCGCCCCTCAGGTTATCTGCTGCTGGGGCCCAGTGAGAACATCACTTCTCACGGGGAGTTATTTCGCACCCTTAACAGTAAATTCCGTATTTCACAACGGAAAGGGACAGCGGTGGAATCTGCTGCCGCGTTACCTCTCAATCAAGGCAAATTGCAGTTCAGATCCAGCCAGGAACGAGAGCCCGATGCAAAAGTTGATCTACAGAATCTCAGACAACGCATTCTCCTGGACGAATTTGCTCCCAAATCGTGTGTGATTGATGAATCAGGACAAATCTTGAACGCCGATGCAGACATGGAGAAGTTCCTGACATTAGGAGAGGGAGATTTTCATAACAACATTGTAAAAATGGCGGCAAAAGGGTTACGCGTGGGTCTGCGTTCCGCCCTCAATCAAGCCATCAAAACGCGCCGAAAGGTGCAGCAGGAACACCTGACAATCCGTAAAGAGGATCAGGTTCAGGAAATCATGATCACGGTCCAGCCGATGCCCCGTCTGGGTGAAGACGAGGGTTTGTTTATGGTCGTATTCCATGAAATGGGCTTGCCAGTCAATAAGGATTTCAGTGGGGAGTCCCTTACAGCGTCTGTCCCTCATGCTGATGCCATTATCGCACAGCTGGAATACGAATTGCAGACCACCCGCGATGAGCTTGAAAAGTCACTGCAGGAAATGGATGTCGCGCATGAAGAGTTAAAGTCGTCGAACGAAGAACTGTTGTCGATGAATGAAGAACTGCAGTCAGCCAATGAAGAACTGGAAACCTCGAAAGAAGAAATTACCGCTGTCAGTAATTCCGTGGCGCAGACTAACAGTGACCTGGAAAACCTGTTACGCAGTACGCAGATTGCCACCGTTTTTCTCGATGATGAGTTACTGATTCGAAATTTCACGCCTGCCATCACAGAAATTTATGGGCTTATCAGCACGGATATTGGACGTCCCCTCGAACGCTTTGTTCCTCTGGTCGAAGAGATGCCTCCCCTGCCCGATCCTCGTAAGCTGCAGCAAGGTAACCCGGTAGAGCACACGGTGATTGCTGACTCTGGTAAAGTCTATATCCGCCGGATTCTGCCTTATCAGTCCCATTCAGGGAAGAACGAAGGAATCGTCGTAACATTCATTGATGTATCTGATTTACATAACAGTCAGGAACTGTTTCAGTTACTCATCGACGCCTCATCCCAGATTGTCTGGATAACCGATGAGAAGGGTGTCGTCGTTGAAGACTCACCCAGTTGGCGTGAGTTCACGGGACAGTCATTCGAAGAATGGAAAGGGGCTGGCTGGCTGAACGCCATACACCAGGATGACCAGCAGCCAACCATTCAAGCATGGCAAAATGCAGTCTCAAATGTAGAGACGTTCTCTGTAGAATATCGACTCTGGAATCGACGGGGTGAATGGCGCTGGGTACATGCCCGTGGCGTACCTCAAAGAAACAGTGATGGATCGATTATACGCTGGATCGGTATGAATACCGATATCACCGAACAAAAAGAAGCACAACGGGTGATCCTGGAATCCAGCCGTCAGTTGCAGCTGGGTGTGGAAATCGCGAACCTGGGACTGGCGCGCGTCGATTACTCAGATAACAGTATCACTTTGACTCCGGAAGCAGCTGCCATTTATGGTCTGGGATATCAGGAAATCGTGATTACCCGGGATGAAATGCTCGACTTCTATCATCCTGAAGATCGTCAGGATGCCGCTGACCAGATCCAGGCATGCATTCAGGAATGTGGAGATGGCCGCTGTGATCTCGTACATCGACTGATACTGCCCTCGGGAGAAATTCGCTGGATCAACGCACGCAAGCAAATCTATTTTGACCGCAATGTCGAGCCGGCTGTTCCCGTTTATGCAACCCTGGTCGCCCAGGACATCACCATCAGCAAGCGGGAAGAATTGAACTTAGCCTTCCTGTCTGATCTGCAGACTCAACTGATTCCTCTTTCCAGTGTCGAAGATCTGATGGAGGTTGCCACCAGGGAGACGGCCAAATATCTTGACTTATTCCGCTGCCTGATTGTGGAGTTCGATGAAAATGCAGAGTATGCAGATATTCTGTATGAGTATCATGCCGAGTCGCTCCCATCGATTGTAGGAAGACATCAAGTTCGCGATTTTCATACAGAAAGCGAAAGACAGAAGATACTGGCCGGTCAGCAGTTCTACCTCTCTGATACGCAACACAAGGAGCAGGAAGCTCTGATCGCCGGAAATTTTCAGTCAATTAACGTAGGAGCATATTGTAATTCAGTCTACATCACTCCCCAGGGGATTAAATTCGTTATTTCCGCGTTGAAGCGTGAGGCATATCAATGGCGCCTGGATGAATTAATTCTACTTCAGGAAATCACCAACCGTCTCTGCATCCGAATTGAGCGGGCTCGTGCCGAAGCGGAACTGGCAGACCGGGAAGCTCATCTGCGCCGGGTGATCAATAACCAGTTGGGACTGGTTGGGGTCATTGGCCGTGATGGCAGACTGCTCGAAGTAGACGACGATTCCATGAAAATTGCCGGTTTAACACGCAAGGATGTCATCGGGAAGCATTTCGCAGAGTGCGCCTGGTGGACTTACGATGAAGCCGTCTCTCAGAAGATGCGCGAGTCGATGGAAAAAGGGTTTGCCGGGGAAGTCGTCCGCTACGATATACCACTCTTCGCTGCCGGACTGGGCGGCCCCGAGCGAAGACTGATGATCGATTTCATGATGGCCCCCGTGTTTGACAAAAATGGTGAGGTCGAATATCTGATTCCTTCTGGCGTCGACATCAGTGAACGTGTGGCTGCTGAAAATCTACATAAAGAAACAGCGGCACGTCTGGAGTCGATGTTTAATTCTGCCGTGGATGGCATGATTACAATTGATGCCGCCGGAAACATGCATTCTATTAACCCGGCTGCAATGAAACTTTTTGGATATGATCTGGTAGAACTACAGGGAAAAAATGTCAATCTATTGATGCCGGAGCCCTGGCACAGCCAGCATGATGGCTACCTCAACGCTTATCTGACGACAGGACGAGCAAAGATCATCGGGAGCAAACGGGAAGTTCTCGGACTGCGCAAGAATGGCAGTACCTTTGCCATGGAACTGGCAGTCAGTGAAGCGAGGATGCGCGGAGAAATCATGTTCGTCGGCACCGTGCGCGATGTCTCCGAACGGAAACAGCGCGAACTCAACCTGGCTTTCATTGATGAACTGCAACAACTGCTCGGGACCCCGCTGATCACAGAAGAAATCATGCAACAAACCTGTGCCAGGATCGCAGATTTCCTGGACTTATCACGGTGCCTCTTAATTGAATTAGATGAAGAAGCCGAGATTGCCAGCATCGTCTATGAATATCATGAATCGGGCTTATCAAGCATCTTGGGCAAACATACCATCACCAATTTTCTGGGTGAGCAGGAACGGGAGCCTTTCCTGGCAGGTCAGCCTGTAATGATTGAAGACACCCAGAATCAGCACAGGCAGTCAAAGACAGCCAAAAGCTTTGCTGAACTCCAAATTGGATCACTCCTCACTGCTCCCTTTGTCAGTGACAAGCGTTTGAAATTTGCAATTTCCCTGTGTAAACAACAACCCTATCACTGGCAGGCCGGCGAGATTGACTTGTTACAGGAACTCGCGCCACGCATCTTTGTCCGCCTGGAGCGTGCGCGGGCCGAAGCCGCTTTAAGAGAAAGCGAATCCCGTTTTCGCGACCTGGCCGATAACATGTCGCAATTTGCCTGGATGGCAGACGAGAAAGGTTTTATTTTCTGGTATAATCAACGCTGGTTTGAATATACCGGTACAACACTGGAAGAGATGCAGGGCTGGGGCTGGAAAAAGGTGCATCATCCCAATCATGTTGATCGTGTCGTAAAACGAATACAACATTCCTGGGATACCGGTGAAGTCTGGGAAGATACATTCCCGCTTCGTTCGAAAGAGGGAGAATACCGCTGGTTCCTTTCCCGCGCTGTCCCCATTCGCGATTCCGCAGGAAAGATCCTGAGATGGTTTGGCACCAATACAGACATCACCAGCACGCGAGAGCAGGAACAACGCGTTCGCGCCAGCGAAGCCAGATTGCGTCTGGCAATGCAGGCTGCAAACTTGTCATTGTGGCAATGGGATGTGGTCAAAGATAAAATCTTCTGGTCGCATGACAGTCATGAATACTCGAGCATGGAACCGCGGCAATCGGTAGGTGGTCTGCAAAAGTTTCTGAATCTGGTTCATCGAAACGATCGTGAGAATATTGAAAAGACACTGCGCAGTTGCCTGTCGAACGGAAAACCGTTTCACGCGGAATTCCGGACCCGACAAACAGGGAACAGCTATGCCTGGGTACTTTCCACCGCTTATCTGACAACAGACGCTTCAGATAATTCGACCATCATGGTAGGGGTGAACCTGGATATCACGGAACGTAAGAAATCGGAACTGGCTATTAAACTCAGTGAAGAACGCTTACGGAACGCAGCCGAGTCTGCAGGCTTTGGAATGCTGCACATTGATTTGATGGAAGAAACAACAGCGTTCTCACCTGAAATGAAACGCATGCTGGGACTTCCTGAAGACGCAGATGAAAACCTGAAATTCGGCGAAGTACCTGACTGGATTCATCCTAAAGACCGCAGTGCGTATCGGAGGCATCTGCTGGAATCAGCAGCACTTCCGGAGGGGAGCAATCAAAGTCTGGATCACCGCATCATTCGTCCTGATGGAGAAACCCGCTGGGTTCGTCTGCATGCGAGACCCGTTTTCACGGGTAAGGGTTCACGACGAAAGGCAACTCAACTCATTGGTACCCTGCTCGACATTACCAACCAGCGACAGTTCGAACAGTCCTTGAAAGAAGCCCGTCAGATGGCAGAGGCAGCCAATGAATCCAAAAGTGCATTCCTGGCTAACATGAGTCATGAAATCCGCACTCCGATGACTGCCATCATGGGTTATATCGACCTGATCGACGAGCTGATTGACCACAAAATTGCCACCGGATATCTGAGTACGGTGCGCCGTAATGGGGAATTTCTGCTGGACATCATTAATGATATTCTGGACCTCTCAAAGATTGAAGCGGGTAAACTGGATATCATCCGGGAACGATTTTCGCCGCATCAGTTGCTGGAAGATGTTTGCTCCATCATGGATGTTCGGGCGGCTGAAAACCGCCTCGAACTGGACATTTTCTATCATGGCAAGATCCCCGCTGAGATCGAGTCGGACCCCAAACGGTTGAAACAGATTCTGATTAATCTGGTCGGGAATGCCATCAAGTTCACCATGGAAGGCAGCGTCAAAATATTCGTTTCCTGCAGTAACCAGCAGTTGCATTTTATCATTGTTGATACAGGAATCGGCATTACCAACCGTCAGCAGAAACGATTGTTCCGTCCCTTTTCGCAGGGAGATCACACAGTCAATCGTGAGTTTGGTGGAACAGGTCTTGGCTTGGCCATCAGCCAGCGTCTCGCCAATATGCTCGGCGGAGAAATCTGCGTCGAAAGTGAGAAAGGCAAAGGAAGTCGATTTACGGTGACCATCGCCACAGGTGACATTTCCGGGGTCAAAATGATTCAACCTCAAGCTACCACGGAACCCAAAGAAGCACCGAAAGCAGAAATGGATATCGTGCTTAACTGCCATGTCCTGGTTGTCGACGATCGTCGTGACATTCGGTTTCTCAGCAAACGTTTTCTGACACTCGCAGGTGCGAACGTAACCGAAGCGGTCGACGGAGAACAAGCCATTACCATCGTTATCGATTTCATGCAGAAAGGCCAGCTGTTCGATCTGATTCTGCTGGACATGCAAATGCCCAAACTGGATGGCTATGAGGCAGCCAGACAACTCCGCAAACTGGGTTTTACCGCCCCGATTATTGCCTTGACAGCTGATGCCATGCAGGGAGATATGAATCGCTGCATTGAATGTGGCTGCAACGACTATTTAAGTAAACCAATTGATAAAAACCTCTTACTTCAGACAATCAACCGCTATGTTGGCTCCGATACAAAATCCACATGATTCATTGATCAGCTTTCACTCAGCACGTCACCCTGCTCCACTGATCTCGCATCATTATCACTGGTTGAACAGGAATCTGATCAGGCGAAGAGTTCCTGAACTGCCTCCCCTTTGGCATCCTTCGTGACGTAGAAGGGGCGGCCCTCAATATCGAAGCCGGTTTTCGGACTGATGCCCATCGCGGTCATAATGGTAGCGTGCAGGTTTTCAATAGAGACAGGGTTTTCAATCGCCATCAGCGGTCGTTCATCGGCTGTTTTTCCATAGACGAATCCACGTTTCATTCCCCCGCCGAACATCACCACACTTGTTCCCCCGGTGAAATGACGATGCAACCCATAGTGCTTCATCTCGGAAACCTCATCAACTTTTTCGCGTGCCTGATCGTTGGCATTGGATCCCGGCTGTCCTTCCATTAACGCATCGCGACTGAACTCGGAGGCAATTATTACCAGCGTCCGATCGAGCAATCCGCGTTCTTCAAGGTCGAGTACCAGCTGAGTCACCGGCGCATCGATTTCCTTATGCATCCGGTCCACCGTGGTATGCCCTTCGGCATGGGTATCCCAATGCAGAAAGGGAACGTACTCTGTCGTGACTTCCACAAACCGGGCTCCCGATTCCACCAGTCGCCGTGCCAGCAGACAGCCACGTCCAAATCGACCGGTGTCATATTTTTGCCGTTTCTCTTTCGGTTCCCTGGTGATATCGAACGCTTCCCGTTCTTTGGAACTGAGCAGCCGATAGGCTTTGTCCATCGAACGCAACATCGATTCCTGCTGATAGTCACTCATCAGCGCGCGCTGCGGGCTTTGATCGATCAAACGGCGATACAGTTTGTTCCGGTTGACAAATCGCTCTCCCGTCATACCTTGAGGCGGCCGTACCGAGCGGGCCGCTTCTTCTGGATAGGGAAGATTCAGCGGTCCATATTCGCTGCCGAAAAAACCAGCTGTGGTGAACGCCTTGAGTTCTTCACTTTCTCCGACTCCTTCCAGCCGTTGACCAATATTAATAAAAGCTGGCATCACAGGGTTGCGAGGACCAGCCACCCGCGCCATCCAGGCCCCCAGATGCGGCGTGGCCACGGTTTGAGGTGGCACATAACCGGTATGCCAATGATATTGATGTCGGGAATGCAGTATGCTGCCGAGATCGGGTTGCACTGCAGACCTGATCAGAGTGGCGCGGTCCATCACCGAGGCAATGCCTTCCAGTCCTTCGCAGATCTGCAGACCGTCGACGGCCGTGGGAATTGCCGGGAAGGTACTCAGCATGTCAGCGACTTTGAGTCCCTTCTTGAAAGGCAAATATCGTTTTGGATCGAAGGTATCCGGTGCCGCCATCCCTCCCCCCATCCAGAGCAGAATACAACTGTCAGCCGTCGCCTGCGGATGTTTCACGTGACCAGGTTCACTGGCATTCAGCAGTCGTGGTGTGCCCGCCATCAAAGCGGCTGCGCCAGCGGCACTCAACTGCCTGAGAAAATCACGTCGGACAATCTGTTCGGGAGCAACGGGATCAATTTCAAATGTCATCAGTTGTTCTCACAATCTATGAATTTTGTGCTCTGACTATGTCACTCTTTCATTCTACCACAAATCAGCGTATCAGAAAAAACTCAGGCAACATGCAGACCGACCATAACAGGTCTTCTACTTCCGCAGGCTGTGGTGTCTCTCCCAGCATCTGACCAACAAGATCAGCCTCCTCTGGCGTCGGTGGTCGCGATAAGGCATACAGAAACAGGTACTCGGTCAGCCGTTTCGGATCTCCGTCCGATTGTGCGATCAGTCGTTTCGCTCCCTCGGCAAACGCGTCTGCCAGAGAGGCTTCATTGGAGAGATCAATCGCTTCCAGAGTGGTCAGCTGGCTGGGACGCATTGAGACAATCTGCTCGCGCATCGGTCGCCCCAGCGATTTCATCAAAGCCGTATTTTTCAACAAAGACGCCCGCACCATCGGCTGTTTTCCCTCTGCAGCGACAGCAAGTAGTCCTTTAGCCTGCGCATCAACCGCCTCTGTCCAGCTTTTGATCGGTTTGACGATGGTCACTGGATTCCATTTTCCTTTAATGCCTCCCAGTCGCCCTTCGCGTGTGGCAGGAGCGTTCGGATTCCATTCCCATGATTCATCAGAGGCTAGAGAAATCTGCTCACCGTTCTCCAGTTCCAACCGTGCTTCAAAAAAGAATCCTGCTGGATTCAGACTTTTTCCACCGTTATGCACGATGACAGTAATATCGTTCTTACCCGGTTTTAATAATGTATGCAGCGGCAAGGTTCGTACCTGGGACCAGTTCTCACCCCGATCGACTTCCCGTCGGTTGATAAACAGGATATGAGAATTATCACAGGTCAGGACCGCACCACCCCGCTTGACCGCAGCGGGAAGCGTGATGATTTTTCTAACGACGATCGTCTCGTCGGCAGGAGGTGTTTCTTTCGCGGAATCACCCCAGATCCATTGTGCTCTGAGTTCGAGCTCTGATGCTTCTCCCTGCTCAATTTTTGTTCGGAAGATCGGGGCATCAAACTTGTCTGGGGCGGTGCCAGTCAGCTGCCAGACACCATCCAGAAACTGTTCTGCCGTCAGTCGACGGGAACGCGGGCCGCGGTACAGATAGTCTGAACCTGCTACTCCTTCGACCAGTTCCACTTGAGACTGATACGCTTCTGATGTGGCGATCAGCTCCAGCATCTGCTTCAAATCGTATTTGTGATCACTGAAGGAGACAGCAAGATAGTCCAGAAGGTCTTCATTCCATGGCCTGGTCTGCATCGCATCAAGCGGATGCACGATCCCCCGCCCCAGCATCCGATGCCAGAGCCGATTCACAATCGTTCGTGTAAAACGACCATTTTCAGGATGAGTCATCAACCCTGCCAACTGCTGCAGGCGGGTCTCACGTGACGCGCTGGTGTCGATCTTCCCGATCTCCGGAAATAACCAACTCGCTTGCGCTGTCTTGCCGATCGGTTTATCGCAGCGGTGAATCTCCAACTCGCGTTCCGAGTAGATCGCAGCCAGGCCGTACGACTCATCCAGAGTCCAGCGGTCAATAAAACTGTCGTGGCATGAGGCGCACTTCAGATTGATTCCCAGAAACGCCTGCCCCAGGCTCTGGGCGAATTGAATCTCGACCGTCTGGCCGGCGGAGACATTCCCCCGCCATTTGATCCCGTCAATAAAACCGCGACTGGCTTCTGAAGGGGGCGCAATTAATTCCCGAGTCAGCTGGTCAAAAGGCTTGTTGTTTAACAGCGATTCATACAGCCAGCCGGATACCTGTTTACGCCCACCAGTGATAAAGCCGGTCCCGCTATAATCGTTCCTCAACAGATCGTTAAAAAATGACAGCCAGTGATCAGCATAAGCCGTATCATCTGCGAGTAACTCCCGTATTTTCAGCGTCCGCTTGTCGGGTGATGTATCTGCCAGAAATGACTTCAACTCTTCCGGCTTCGGTAACAGCCCCACCAGGTCGAGATGGATCCTCCGCAGGAAAGTCGCATCATCAATCGGACCGGGTCGCGGCAATCCATGTTTTGAAAGATACTGATCGATCAGCCGGTCCACCGGATGATTGCGGGCTCCCTCTGTCGGCGGAAGATCAGGACGCCGTGGTTTCAAAGGTGGTTCATAAGCGACTTTGCCAAAGGAAAAACCGGCTTCCCAGGGCAGATCTTTGGAGATCCACTGCTTGAGTGTCGCTACTTCTTTCGCTGAAAGTCGTGGTTTACCTTTGGGAGGCATCTGCATTTCAGGGTCGCTGGAGGTGACCAGATCGAGCAGATAAGAACCCTCCACATCCTGCGGATCGACAAAACCGGATTCCAGCCATAATTTTCGGGTGTTCAGAGAAAATGAACCTTTCGCCTCGCGTCCACCGTGACATGCAGCACAGTGTTTCTTCAGAATCGGCACAACTTCATGGGCGAAGTCAAACGGCTTCGCCTGCACGACGGATACGATATTGATCAGTGAAGCGACCAGCAAAGGTAGAACGAATCGTGATATCATGGGGCGAGTCTATTGCAATGCCGAGAATTTGAATTTTGGTGAGACTTTCAATATATCACATCTCAACCGGCAATCGCAAATTGCTTTTCTGGTTTCGCCAACATTTCCCAGACTGGTGAAGTAAAAAGCAACGCCTTGTTCAGCGGAATGGTCTCTGGAACTGTCATCATTTAGGCCGGAACGGATCTGGTGTGTCCTGCAGACTGCCTGCAAAGGGAGCCCCTACCAACCTGTTCCACTGCTCCAGCTGAGCAGCTGTGAGTAGTTTCAGAATTTCCTGAAGTTCTTCCTCGTTGACTTCCTGATCGGGACCATGCGGAGGTCGCCTCGTTCGACGATTCTGAGGAGACGCTCCCCGTGGCCTGGGACGATCGGGATCACGAGAGGGTTCAACATGGGGATCTGCATCAGAATCGTTTTCTCTCTGACTCATACGGCGAGCTCCCGCTTGAAGTCGAAATTCGGACTCAACCGCCCGCATCGCCATGCGCTGCTCGTTTGTCAGATGTAGTGATCGAATCACATCCGTTTCATGCAAGGCACGGGTCCCTTCAAACCGTAGAGTCAACTGCTTTAAACGTTGCAGCTGCTGAGCGGTTAGAAACTGTTCCAGACCACTCCTTGTTGCTTTCGCATCCGCAATAATTCGATGGCGAATCGTAGAGGCTGCCTGACCTTTGTTTGTAGCAGGCTGCTTCTGTATCTGCGCAAGTCCCCCTTGAATCCGGTTCTGTCGCCAGTCAACCAACTCCGTCAGTTTTTGTTTTTGATCCACTGTAAGATTAAGGTCGGTCTGAACGTCAGGTTGCAGCAGAATTTGTGTTTCTCGATCCAGTTGCAATGCGATCAGATCAGACAGGCTCTGCTCAATTCGACGACGGGTTATTTTCAATTTCTCCAGGGCCTCGGGATTCCCCTGTTGTTCTTCAATCACCGCCTCATAGTGCGCCAGAGCCGACTCGAGCAGTTTCTTCCGCAAACTTTCGTCAAAGGGATTGTGAGATAATTCAATTTCCGCCAATGCCAGCATATCATCAGCCGCTCTCTGGGCCAGAGCCAGACGTTCCTCCGCTTCCGCTGCCCGCTGCTGCTCCCTGTCCAGGGCGAGTCGCGTATTTTGTTCCTCATGGGAAATCGCTGCCATGGAAATCGAAAGCCCAACGATACCCAGCAAGAGAATAATAAACGAGGAAACAATCACCGAGGGATGCCGGCGCAACCATTTACGTGCGCGGTCTACCATGGTCGGTCGACGTGCCAGAATCGGTCTTTCATCCAGAAACCGATGCAGATCATCGGCCAACTCAGCGGCTGACTGATAGCGTTCTCCTGGCACTTTTGACAAGGCTTTCATCACAATTGTTTCCAGTTCCACCGGAATCAGGCGATTCATCTCACGCAAGGGGCGCGGTTCATCGTACAGAATATTGTGCAGCAGTCGTTGACGATCACTGGCAGAAAAGATGGGCTGCAGACAGAGCAGTTCGTAGAGTGTCGCGCCCAGCGAATAGATATCGGTACGCTGATCGATCAAAGTCCGTTTGCCGCTCAATTGCTCGGGACTCATATAACGCAGCGTGCCAACCAGATCTCCCGTTCGGGTGACACTGGAACCGGCAGTCACCTGCGCCAGACCAAAATCCGTAATCCAGGCATTCCCTTTCACATCCACCAGTAAATTCGCAGGCTTGATATCCCGGTGGACCACTCCTGATTCATGAGCATAATCCAATGCTTCTGCAACCTGTGCAATAATCCGCGCAATCGTCTGATACCAGACGCGGGCCTGGCGATGATCTGTATGGGTCACCGATTCCGTCACTGAAGAGCGAACCTGGGAACCTGCCCCCGCTGATTGCAATACCTCAGCCTGATCACCAGCGGAACGGGCTCTGAATTGATGCTCACTCAGTTCCGCTCTCTGCCTTAAAATCCATTCCGATAAGGATTCACCGTCAATCAACTGCATGGCGTAATAATGCATGCCCCGCTCACAGCCAACAGCATGCACGGGAACAATATTCGTATGATGCAGATTCGCCGCTGCCTGAGATTCAATCTGAAACCGTTGTCGCTGACATTCATCCAGCGAGGCAGCGAAGGGAAGCACTTTCAAGGCAACTCGTCTCCCCAGTGAGAGTTGAATCGCTTCATAAACAGTTGCCATCCCCCCGTGACCAATTTCGCGAACGATCTTAAAATCTCCCAGTGGCTGAGCGAGCATCTCGGAAATCCGGGGAGACAGATGCTGTGATAACGAATGTGCCAGATCAATACCGTCCAGACACTCTTCAACAACCTCCGATAACTCGGGGTAGCGATCAATGTAGCTGAGTTTTTCAGGCGTTTGTCCCGCTTCCAGCAATGCGAGGTATTCACGCGAAATTTCAATCACACGGGGGTCTTCACTGTCTCCCCTGCGATACACAAAGGTATTGACCAGACTATCTTCGAAATCAGTCACTATTTTCCCTCCGAATTCGCATCAGTTTTGGCAAACTCCTTCTTGAGTCTGCTTAAGCCCCGCAACCACAGCTTTTCTACCGAATTCACTGTTTTCTCCATGCGCTCGGCTATCTTGGGAAAGGTTAATCCTTCCAGGTGACGCAGGATCAATACGGTCTGATAATCTTCAGGCAGACGCGCTAAGGCCTCTGATACCAGCCGGGTCTGCTCAACACGCACCACCTGTTGACTGGGAGACGTCCCCGGATCGACCAGCATGCCTCCCAGTGAAATCGCAGAATGGTCCAGGCCTGCTGCAACCTGCTGTTCCAGCCTCGGGTCTCGTGCCTGTGTTCCAAAATACCGACGCACTGTATTGGCAATCGTATGTGACAGTATCGAACGAATCCACTGAGTGAATTGAGGTTCCACTGTCCCTTTAAAATCGGGAAAGCTTTTATGTGCCTCGAGAAATACTTCCTGAATGATATCAGACACGTCCAGCTTGGCCTGGAGATGTCGCCCCACTTCGACGCGTGCCAGGACTTTCAGATAGGAACGCTGGGTAGAAAGAATTCGCCCTAATGCTTTCTCATCACCAGCACGGGCGCGGGCAAGCAAATCCAGTATGGAATTCTTACCCTGTTCATTATCTGGTTCAGCAAGCATGTGAGATGAAATCATTTTGTGAGAAACTCAATTTACTGGAGATATTGACCAGAGATCAATCGGACTGGACTGTCGCTCTCTCTAATAAGTAACGCAGAAATCACACAAACAGCCGCACTTTTTGATCAATCTGAAATAATTATACAGATAATGCGGCGGTGTTAAGGGAATTTTCGTTACTGAATCTTCAGGCAAACCTGATTTGAACTCTTTCACAGAGAATTGGCGAGGATTCCATGCGTCCGATATTTCAACGACATCTGTTCTATCTTATGACATTCACGCTCCTTACAGCATCTGTATCGGCGCAGCTACCCAATTCGCGATCATCTCGCCCGGATGCGAACCCAGAACGCAACCCAGGCATTCCCCCTTTCGGAGCAGGTCCCGGCGATCACCGCGGGGGGCCGGGAGGTGAAGAACAGAAACTGGTCAAACAGTTTGATCAAGATCAGGACGGTATGCTGAATAACGCCGAACGTCAGACTGCGCGCCAGTATCTCAAAGAGAATCCTCCCCAGCAGCGCGGACCTGGTGGCCCGGGTGGCTTCGGCCCCCCTCACGGAAGAGAAGCCGATCAGCAGACTCCGCGTGATCCAGGTAGAAGATCCAGGCGACGGGGACCTATGCAGCAGGAACGCCCTGCAGCCAGGACAGGAAAGAAAATCAGCCCCGCAGATGTACCTGCCATCAATGCTGACCTCTATGCCCCTTTCGTACTGCGTACCATTTTTGTTGATTTTGAAAACAAAGACTGGGAAACCGAACTCGAAGCCTTTCATGGCAGCGATGTCGAAGTCCCCGCCACATTGACCGTTGACGGACAGAAATACCCCGACTGTGGGATTCACTTCCGAGGCATGTCCAGCTACATGATGGTTCCCCAAGGCTATAAACGCTCCCTGAATATCTCGCTTGATTTCCTGCATGAGGATCAACGACTGCAAGGCTACAAAACGCTCAATCTCCTGAATAACAGCGGTGATGACTCACTCCTCAGTACCGTGCTCTATTCTCACCTCGCCCGCAAATACATGCCGGCTCCCAAAGCAAATCTGGTCCGCGTCGTCATCAACGGAGAGAACTGGGGAATTTACACCAACGCCCAGCAGTTCAACAAAGACTTCCTCCGCGAACATTATCCTTCAGCAAAAGGAACCCGCTGGAAAGTCAGTGGCTCTCCCCGCGGAGGTGGAGGACTCGACTATCGTGGCGAAGATCCGGAACGCTACGGTTACCCCTATGAAATGAAAGACGGCAAACAGAAATCGCTCAAGAAACTGATTGAACTCTGCCGCATCCTGGATCAAACGCCCCCCGATCAGTTGCAAAATGCGCTGGCAGACAAAGTCGACCTTGATGAACTGCTCTGGTTCCTGGCGCTCGATAATGCGTTATGCAACGCAGACGGCTATTGGATCCGGGCTAGTGACTATAGCATTTTTCTGGACAAGCAAGACCGCTTTCACTTCTTCCCCCACGATATGAATGAAGCATTTCGCTTCGCAGGCAGAGGTCCCGGCATGGGTCCCCCCGGTCATCATCCACCTGGATTTCGAAGTCGGGAAGCAGGCGCGGGTCCCCGAGGAGAAAATCCACCTGCAGGCCCCGGCCTCCCGTTTTCAGCAGGTGGACCTCCTCGGGGAGTTTTCCCGCCTGCAAATTTCGATCCCCATCGCGCGAATCAGAACAACAACGCTACGGAACAACTCGATCCGCTCATCGGACTCGACGATCCCCAGAAACCGCTCCGCAGCAAACTACTGGCGGTTCCCGAAATCCGAGCAGAGTACCTCAAGAAAATTCGCATCATTGCCGGCGACCTGGACTGGAAAGAACTGGGACCCGTCGTCAACCAGTTCCGGAAGCTGATCGCCAGGGAAGTCCGTCAGGACACACGTAAACTCGGCTCCTATGAAAACTTTATCAAACTGACCAACAGTCGCATCCCCACTCCGACCTCAGCCGGCCACGGTCCCGGCGGACATGCTGCAATCAACCTGCATCAGTTTGCGAAACAACGCAGCGAATACTTACTCAAAGTCACCTCGGGAAAATAACACGTTCCAGAATAAAATTGCAGGGAGACACCACATTGGATTTGAAACTGTTCTTACCAGACTCTGACTCCGAAAATGTCTATCACGCTCAAGACCAGCGGACCGAGCTCAAATTCATACTGACGCCCGAGCTTCGAGATCAGGTCACCAGTTGGGCAAAAAACTATATGCAGCCCGACCCCCACTGCACCACAGCCAGAGGCGACAGTTACGAAATCAACACCCTGTATCTTGATACAGCAGCGCAAGACATGTTTCACAAAACCTCACCTCTGGGGAACACAAAATTTCGCTTGCGCAGATACGCCGCAGAACAGACCATCTGGCTGGAAAGCAAACATAAACAAAACTCCTTTGTTCAAAAAAACCGGTCCGCGATTCCTCTCGCACAACTGCATTGTGTCAAACATCCTCTCTCAGCGGGAACAAACTGGCCCGGCGAATGGTTTCGAAATCGTGTACTGCAATATGAATTACAACCTTCTGCCCTGGTACATTATCAGCGTTTTGCCCGGGTCTCACGTTATCAGAATCAGACGATTCGACTCACCATCGACAGCCAGATAGCAGGTCAGAAAACCAGTAACTGGGAGATTCCTCCGTTCAGTGATGCGCCACTGCAACTGTTGCCGGATGTGGAAATCCTGGAGCTGAAATTCCATCACAGTCTCCCGCCACTATTTAAACGTCTGCTACTGGAAATCCCACTCATTTCGACAGGCATTTCCAAATACCGTACCACCCTTTCCTCTGAAATCTCACAAACCGGTCTGATGGACCGCATCTGATTCATAATGATCAAGTAACATGACTGACTGGCTCTCGAATATCACAACGTCGGCTGAACCTGCTGCGAACATCATTATTCTGCATCTGCTGCTCTCCTGGGCTACAGGATGTGGCGTCGCATATCTGGCTCGAAAACATCAAAGAGCCGTCGCCGACGAAACGCTTTCCGTAACCCTTGTCTTGATGTGCATTCTGATCGCCATGGCGACGCAGATCATCGGCGAAAACGTGGCCCGCGCGTTCTCCCTGGTCGGAGCTCTCTCCATTGTTCGCTTCCGCACCGCCATGCAGTCCACACAGGATGTCGCGTTCGTCCTGCTTTCCGTTGTCGAAGGTATGGCCATTGGTGCCGGACAATACTCCGTTGCCGCCCTGGGTTTCGTCGTTATCGGAGCCGCCACACACTTTCAGCCCCATTGGGCGAACGTCCGCAGTAACGAAAAAGGCCCCCCGGTCGGCGTCATGCTGCTGCGTATGCAGGTCGCATTGGGAGCCGAAAACATCTGGAACCAAATTCTGACAGAGCTTTGCGAATCCTTCGAAAACACCGGCGCAGAAACGATCCGCAAAGGCTCCGCCTTCGCACTCGAATACCAGGTTACCCTCCGCGAGAACATCACCGCAGACGATGTCGTCCTCCGCCTGGGACGTCTTGAACAGATCGAATCCGTCCAGATCAAACTCAATCGCCGTTGAGTCGTTCCCTTTCTTCACCTGTTGCCCTTTCTTCACCTGTTGCTTTTTTTTACCTGTTGCTTTTTTTTACCTGTTGCTTTTTTTTACCTGTTAATTGTGCATCAGTTTCACCTTTCACCTGTCCATTTTCGACTTGACCCCGCTGCGCCAACGGCGATAAACGCTGAATTGTGTCGCGCGCGTGCCCAGTTTACAGTGCACTGAAACACGCGACACTGATTCCGATTCTTCACTGAAAAACAGCCTGTTTTTTCCAGATAAGCACTGACTGAATCCGCACCAGTTCGCAATGTATGCCTGCGGTTCGCCGCACTTCGTGGCCTTTCAACAAAACACCACCCCAATAACACCATACATCGCGCCCACATCAACAAACATCGCCACATCATTCTGAATCCCCCTTGATCCCCGCACGCCACTCCCTAAGATTACCCTCGAACAGGAAAACAAACCCCATTCTAAAACGACCTTGCCTCACCACTTCTCCTTTCGTGTCATTTCGTATTTTTCGTGGTAGAAAGATAAAACGTCCGTGTGCCGATACAACCAGACTCCCCACACAATAAATAGATAGGCCCGGATGCACATCCGGGCCGAGCGCAGCGAGCAGGTAACTGTCAGATCGACTCACATAAAAGAAGATCCATGGCACACCAAATTCTACCCGAAGTCCCGATTCTTCCCCTAAATGAACACCTCGCACGAAACTGCCAATACGTTCATGTCCTGCCTGATTTTCCGCTTTGAAAAAGTCAGATTTCTCACTGAAAAATGCAAATATCCAGATATTTTGATTTATTTGAATTTCCACCGGTAAATGCCTCCATTCGCATACGTTTACTAGATGGTGGGTTAAACCCATTTACACATGAACATTAGATCTATTCTTTTTTTTGGGCGTTTGAATTGCTCGGGCAATTTTTGCTGAGCAGGCAAGATGCTGCTGCAGATACCAGTTCGAATGGAGCCGTCTCGCGACGCAACGTGTGTGGTCACCCCGTGATCCCTCTCAGTTTTTCCATTCATTTTTAACCTGATTCATTTCATTTATTAGAAAGTGTGAAAATCATGACATCCAGGTCGCGCTCACTTCGTCATCGGGGTTTTACCCTGATTGAACTGCTCGTCGTCATCGCCATCATTGCGATTCTGATTGCCCTGCTCCTCCCGGCTGTGCAGCAGGCGCGTGAAGCAGCCCGCCGCAGCAGTTGTAAAAACAATCTCAAGCAGATCGGCCTGGCCGTTCACAATTATCAATCGACGTTCAGCATGCTGCCCCCCGTCTATGTGCTCGACCCAAATGTCGGCGATGACGAAGGGCACTGGACCTGGTCTGCCTTCATCGCGCCGTACGTAGAACTGAGTACGGTTTACAACAGTTTCGACGTGGGAAATACACCTGCCAGCTATGCCTTCGGACGTAACATTCAGGCCATGCAGCAGACATATGCCGTCTTCCGCTGTCCTTCCGATACCGGACCTGCCAAACACACGGACGCCGGTTACACAATTGACTACTTCGATTCCTCGGGAGGCAGAACTTCCAATGTCGGTGTCGCCCTCACCAACTATGTCGCCTCCAATAACAATGCCTATCATCGCGCCAACAAAGCCAGCAATTATCTGGATGGCACTACCGGAGGCACCGGCGCATTCTGGAGCAACAGTAACTGCCGTATTCGCGATATCACCGACGGCCTGAGCAATACCATCCTCATGGGTGAGCGTGCCTATCAGATCCCCGGCAACAAAATGATCGCCGGCATGCTGTTCGCCGTCAGAGACAACCTGGGACAGGGCCCCACCTGCGCCAACTGCACAGGCAATACCGCAGCAAACCAGGGACTGTTGAGTGTCGCAGGCACTACTCATTTCGGAATTAACCCCACTTCGACTGCAGACCAGGCCAACGGCGGTTACAGCAGCCTGCACACAGGGGGCGCCCATTTTTTAATGGGTGATGGCCGCGTGCAGTTCCTCAGCGAAAACATCGACAACAGCATCGCCGTCGGCGGCATTGTCGACAGTACGTTTGAGCGGTTGGCCTCCATTCAGGACGGCGCCGTGATCGGTGAGTATTAAAAGTACGCTAGCGTCTCCCCGCGATGCTCGTCCTTCCGAATCGCGGCGGAGATGTTTTCACTCTTCCCTGCAGGCAAAGCAGATCCCTGTTCTGTTTTGCCTTTCCCTGTATTGCCCGTTTTAGAATTGATTGAAGAAAGCAGATTGATGAACCCCGTTGCCTTGTTAAATATAACTCTTCTCAGTTTCTCATTAGTACTCCTGTCCGGCTGCGGCGGAGGCAGCGACACGCCTCCCCTGGGCACGGTTTCCGGCGTGGTGACACTCGATGAGAAACCACTGGCAGACGCGGAAGTCACCTTCCAACCCGAAACAGGCCGCCCTTCCCTGGGAAAAACTGACAGCCAGGGAAATTACACGCTGGCCTACACGGTCAATGACAACGGCGCCCTGATCGGCCCGCACAAAGTCATCATCACCACCGCCGTCGAAGCCTTCTCCGACGAAACCGGCGGCGGCCAGGACCGCGAAGCCCGCCCCGAAATCCTCCCCCCCAAATACAACGCCCAGACCAACCTCACCGCAGAAGTCAAATCGGGCTCGAACACAATTGATTTCCCACTGAAGTCGAAAGAGTGAAGCGGGTCACACTTCGTTTCGCCAACGATGGTAAGCTGTAAAAAAACGCCTGAGACCTCAAGTGAGAGGACTCAGGCGTTTTTTGTTTTCTGGTGTAAGCAACTTATCATTCGATGCTTCACTAGGATTAGAAAATAAGGAATCTAGAGATAAATTATTCGACAGGAAAACCCCTATTATTCTTTGAACTTTAAATCGAATGTAAACTCATTGCCGCCTGATTTTACTGTGACAATACTCATAGTCTTGTCCGCGGAACTGTACTTGGGAGGAATTGACTCCTTTGCACCAGCCTCTTCAGGGTTAGTATCTGCAGGTATTGCTGAGCCATCCGGCATCTCATATTTAGAAAAAACGACTTTGTAATTACCTGCTTCAACTCCCGGTTCACCTGTACGATGCATCAATGAAAATTTACCTGAAGAATCCGTGACAGCGTAGGCACCGGTACCGGGGGTATTAGTGCTTTTGTCTGGTAAAAAAGCAATAGACATGCCTTCAGCGGGAGCATCATTGATAGTGACGTTCCCTGTAACAGGAACTAAAGTACCTTCAAATTCTGCAACACTGCCACCGCAGCCGACAAGACAAGAAATGGTAAGGATCGTAAGAATAACACCAGCAATTTTCATTTGACATGACTCCGAGTGAGTTGAGATGCTGTTGAGAACTTTTAGATCGTATCACATTTAACGATAGCGTCTCGCAATCTAATATACTCGGACCAAACAGCCCTGGAGACGCTACAGTAAAACGGGACACAGTCTAATATTGTTACAAAACGTAATCAATGAATAATGTATGAGAGAGAGAAATCCTGTTTTTTAACTTGAATAAAAAACAGGATTTCTTCATGTGAACAGGATAGGAAATTAGTGGAATCAGAATTCAGATAGTACTTCTCCGCCGGAGATAGAACTGAGGCTGGTCCGCAGTGTGTCATCAATATTTTCACTGATAAATCGGACAGCACCATCACCCAGCAGTACATGGCATCCGCCTACATGTAAACTACCCGGGGCTCCGAATTCAGCCACTGCAGTTGGTATAAATGATGCTTGAGGTGGTGTTCTCCAAGGGCAACAGAGACGATTGTTGATTCCCCCTAGAGTGCCCCCCATGTCGAAAACAACACCCATGGAGGTATGGTTGGCATAACCCCATGTCTGGTTTTCTCCGTCCTGGGCATCGCGACAGGTTTCAGCAACCGCAACTGTATTTGACATACCATCTGTCACGTCGGAAATACTGCAGCAGGCATCCCAGCCAAACATGTGCTTACTGGTTAAGCCTTCATCCCTGTAGTTACTGCAATAGCCTGTGGAGTGCACAGCGATATTGAAATCATAATTAGTAAAAGCGCCTCTTAAGGTAGTGGTTCCACCAATACCGTAAGCACTCGATGTGGAACATTTGGTTTTATACGGATCGGAGGGGCACATGAATACGGAGATTTCAGTGCTGACGACTACATCATTACCGGCAACAGCAGGATCTCCTAAAGCTGCAGGTCCAGTTGAAAAAGTACTCATGGCAACATTAAAATCTAGTTGATTATACAGATTTGCCTGATCAATAAATGGCAAGATCATTAGCCAGCCGCGCTGATTCAGTGCAAAGGGATGTGCGGGTGTCAGAGTGTCGCAGGATGAATCACCGTGAAAACCGACGGAATAAGGAAAAACACGGTGGCTGTCATGGTAATTGTGTAGCGCAAGACCAATCTGTTTTAAGTTGTTCTTGCAGGTACTTCTTCTGGCGGCTTCTCGGGCCTGTTGAACGGCAGGGAGTAGTAACGCAATCAGAATTGCAATAATGGCGATCACCACCAGCAATTCAATCAGGGTAAAACCACGTTTTTTAGTTCTCATAGTAGACCTCTTCAAATGAATTAATGATTAGTCGACAGACTAGAAAAAAAGAACGAACATTAATAATTAACATGATGTTTATTTAGAATTAAACGTTAATAAAACATCTTTATATTATCGGTAGTTCTACTAGTTTTGCAACAAGTATCTTTGAATACTGGTATTTTTGGGAAACTGAGGTGAATACTTTATTAAATAGAAGGCTTTGGTATGCTTTCCTTGTAAGTATAAATTAGTGTATCTATTTTTCTGCTGACACCTTTTTATACATGCAACACAATCGCTGACACGAATGGCACCTTTTTCTGCCCAACACTGAATCAGATCACTTCCACCAGTCACCCAATTCACTTCCTCGCATCAATACAATACAGGTTGTCGACGGTGCGGATGAAGATGCTGCCGTCGGCGATGGCGGGGGTGCCCCAGGCTTGCTGGTCGAGTTTGTTGACGGCGACCACTTTCAATTCGTCACCGGCGGCGATGAC
>NZ_JBLXFK010000019.1:0-97591 GCF_048262075.1 Gimesia sp. | reverse complement strand
GATGAAAAATAATCAGACTTGGGATCAGAATCTGATTACCTCTTGACAGATTTTAACACAGTCGCTGACACCTTTTTAACACCCCCTGTTGTCTCACGACAACCTCGAATTGGAACAAAACCGTCAAAATCTTTTCAGTCACATTACAACTTTTTCGTATCTTTCGTGTCTTTCATGGTTCATAAAATTTCGTATCTTTCGCGGTCCAACCACGGTTTCATATTGCCAATCGTGGCGGAAACGGCCACGATGAAGAATAGTCATCACAGATTTCGCAATATCAACCCCACCAGAACATAAAGGTCCGCCTCGCCATGAAACGTCTGCTGTTCCTGCTCAGCCTCGCACTGCTGCTGACTCCCGCTGCACACGCACAACGTCCCAAACCCAATTACGATGAAAGCCAGGTCCCGCAGTTCAAGCTGCCCGATCCACTGGTGACCAGCGCCGGCAAAAAAGTGGACTCGCCTGAACTCTGGCAAAAAGTCCGACGCCCCGAAATCCTGGAACTCTTCGAGACCGAAGTCTACGGCAAAAGTCCTGCACGCCCCGCGAACATGCTGTTCGAAGTGACATCTGTGAAAAACGATGCCCTCGGCGGTAAAGCGATTCGCAAGGAAGTCTCGGTCTACTTCTCCGGCAAAAAAGCAGGGCCGCGGATGGACCTCTTGATCTATCTGCCGGCCAAAGCCACTAAACCGGTGCCCGTCTTTATGGGCCTCAACTTTTACGGCAATCACACTATCACCGATGAAACAGACGTCCAACTCAACGGCAACTGGATGCGATCCAGTAAAGAAAAAGGGATCGTCGATCATAAAGCGACCGAAGACTCGCGGGGCAAATCTTCGTCCCGCTGGCCCATCGAAACCATCATTGATCGCGGCTACGGACTGGTCGCCATCTACTGCGGCGATATTGATCCCGATTACGATGACGGATTTAAAAATGGCGTCCACGCGCTGTTTAATTCCAAACAGAAACCCGCGCCCGATGAATGGGGCACGATTTCCGCCTGGGCCTGGGGCTTGAGCTGTGCACTGGATTACCTCGAAACCGACAAACAGATCGACGCCAGCAAAGTTGCTGTGATCGGACACTCCCGCCTCGGGAAAACGTCCCTCTGGGCCGGCGCACAGGACCCGCGTTTTGCAATTGTGATCTCGAACGACTCGGGTTGTGGCGGTGCCGCTCTCAGCCGTCGTCGCTTCGGTGAAACCCTGCACGTCATTAACAACGCCTTCCCCCACTGGTTCTGTGATAACTTCAACAAATACATCGACAAGGAAAACGATCTCCCCGTCGATCAACACATGCTGATCTCTTTAATCGCACCGCGGCCCGTGTATGTTGCCAGTGCCGAGGATGACCGCTGGGCTGACCCCAAGGGCGAATTCCTCTCCGTGAAATATGCGGAACCAGTCTACAAACTACTGGGGACCTCCGGCTTCGGTGCAAAAGAAATGCCCGCCGTCAATCAACCGGTGCAGAAACAGATGGGCTATCACATTCGCACTGGAAAACATAATGTGACCGACTTCGACTGGGAGCAGTATCTGAATTTCGCTGACCAGCACTTTCAAGGCAGTTGAACGATCCCCTCCCCGAGATACATTCGGGTCAGCAGGTGACTCCAAGCGCCTGCTGGCCTGTCATTTAAGTTGTTTGCTGGACTGCACATCCATTCTCACCAGAGACAGCTTTTCACACCGACCGCCGCAGTTTTGCCGAACGCCGCTTGCCTCTGCCCGAAAACCCACGATAATGGGGGCAAGTGTTCAATTTCTCATTTAAAACAAACTGACGACTATTAATATGATGAATTCTCGTACCCGGAACTCACTCAAAGTACCTCAACGTGCGCCTCTATTCTGCCTGATCCTGCTTCTGCTGCCGCTCCCATTGGCACACGCCGATAAAGCCTCTGATGAATTCCAACTGGCCATCGGCCTGTACAAACAGAATCGCTGGGAACTGGCGACCGATACCTTTCGCAAATACCTGAAGAATTACCCGACGGATGCCAGCGTACCCCTGGCGAAATTTTATCTGGGTCTGACACTCGTCAATCAGCAGAAATATCAGGAAGCCCGGGAAACACTCAGAGCGTTCGTCAAACAACATCCGCAAAACAAAAACCTGCCAGATGCCATGTATCGGATCGCTGAATGCAGTTACCTGCTCGACGATCTGGCAGCAGCAGAAAAAGAGTTCACGGACTTCCTCAAACTCTATCCCAACCATGCGCTGGAAGAATGGGCTTATCCCTATTTTGGTGATGTCCTGCTGCGTCGCGGCAAAGCGGATCTGGCGATCAAAAGTTTTCAGCGATCGCTCGAACGTCATCCCAAAGGAGCGATGGCCGAGGATGCACAATTTGGCCTGGCTTCTTCCTACCTCCGTGATAAACAGTCTGAGGAAGCAGAAAAACGATTCAAAGAAATCGCCGGCCAGAAAAATCACGCACGTGCCAGCGATGCCCAGATGTCACTCGCAACTTCCCTGTTCGACCGGGGACAGTTTCAGTCCGCAGCTGATGCCTTCCTGGAACTCCCGAAAAAATTCCCGGAAAGCCCCCTGGGGAGCACCGCCCGGCTCAATGCGGGTTACGCGTATTATGATCTCAAGGAATATGCGAAAGCCGTCCAGCAATTTGACCTGGTCGCCAAAGATCCGAACCATGCCGCCAACGCTTTGTACTGGAAAGGGGTCAGCCTCAAAGGGGAACAACAGCTGCCCGCTGCCATCTCTGCGTTTGAACTGGCACTCAAATCAAAACCCAGCCCCCAACAGAAAGAGTCCACTACATACCAGTTAGCCGATGCACTGTTACGTTCTGGAAAACCCGCCGAAGCCAAGGCACTGTTCCTGGAACTCGTCAAACAGTTTCCCGAGAGTGATTTGGCTGACGACAGCCTGCATTTCGCGATTGAAGCAGCCCTGCTGACAAACGAGCTGGCAGAAGCCGAACAACTGGCAACCCAATTCGAAAAAACATTTCCCCAGAGTGGATTACGTCTGCACCAGGAACTGCTCAAAGGGCGTATCCTGGACGCCAAAGGCAAACCAGAGGATTTGACGGCAGCGCTGACTCATTTTCAAAACGTGCTGAAAGAATCCAAACTGGAAAACACGCAACTGCTGGCGCGGCTCTACCTGGCGCGCACTTTCCAGAAACTCAAACAGTACGACAAATCCATCGAGGTGCTGGCCCCCTATCTCAAAGACCCCAAAGCCGATAAAACATCCAGCGAATATGCAGACGCGTTAGTACTCCAGAGCAACAACTTTAATTCTATACAGAAATACGCGGAAGCCGAGTCCCTCTCCAAAGAGTACCTGAAGCAGTTCCCCAACGAAGTCCGCTTGAATCAGATCCTGGCGAACCTGATCATCCTCACCGCAAAAAACAACAAGCCGCAGGAAGTCGATCAATATCTGAAACAGCTGCAGGACCGTAAGCCGGAAGGGGATCTGTTGATCCAGACCTATCGTCAGCTGGCGGAACGCAATTATGAAGAGAAACAATGGGCGCGAGCCAAAACGTTTTTTGATGAGATCGTCAAGCTCGGCCCTGATTCTCCCGAGTATCCCGCCGGTCTGTCCGGTTTAGCCTGGAGTGAATTTCAACTCGCCGAATACGAATCCGCGTCGGCCCATTTCCAACAGTTCGTTAAAGAATTTCCGGAAAGCCCGCTCACTGCTGAAGCCGCCTACATGCAGGGTCGCAGCCTGGAAAATAACAAACAACTGCCAGCCGCGGTCGACGTCTATCAGAAAGCATTACAGCAATTCGCCCCATCACGTTATGCCATGCTCTCTGGACTGCAAGCCGCACGCACATTGTTTCAGCTGAAGAAAATCGATGAGGTGAATCAGGCTTATGAGGCACTTCTGCAGAAATTTCCCAAGGTCGACAATCTTGATAAGATTCTGGACGAATGGGCGCTGATCAATTACGAAGCGGAACAGTTTGACAAGTCAGATGAAATCTTCCGCAGACTGGTGAAAGAAACCCCCGATAGTGAACTGGCCGACAATGCCCGACTGAGCCTGGCAGAAAGTAATCTGATCGCCGGAAAACTGGAACCCGCCGCCAAAGCATTCGATGAACTGCAGGGCGACCCCAAATCAGACGAAAAAGTACAACAGGTCTCCCTGTATCGTCTGATCGAAATTAACCTGGAACTCCAGAAATGGGACCTGGTCGACAAATTCTCGAAAGAGTTACTGAAACGCTTCCCTGAAAATGAATATGCGGCCTTTGCCCAGTTCCATGAAGCCGAAGCTGCCTTGTATCTGAATCAGGTGGAAACGGCACAGGCAGCATTATTAAAGCTGACCACCCCCGACAAACTCGAAACACTCGGTCAGGAACCCTGGTATCCCCGCGTCTGGGTCCTGTTGGCGGAAACGTATTTTCGGCAGAAAAAATATAAAGAAGTCACGGATACCGTCGACCGCTTCCGCAGTTGGGATCCCGAAAACCCGTTTCTGTATCAAGCAGAAGAAGTACTGGGCCGAAGCCTGAAGAACCAGGCTAAATTCGCAGAAGCCCGCAAAGTCTTCCAGCACATCATCGATTCAGAAAACAGCCGGCGCACTGCCACGGCTGCCAAATGCCAGTTTCTGCTGGCAGAAACGCTGATGATTCAGGAGAAATTCAAGGAAGCGCTGCTGGCCTACCTGCAGGTGGACATCCAGTATAAGTTCCCCGAATGGCAGGCCCCGGCACTCTATCAGGCCGCCATGTGCCATGAAGCTCTGAACGAATGGCCTCAAGCCCAGAAAACATATCAAGATTATTTGAAGCGTTTTCCAGAGCACGAACTGGTTCCCCAAGCCAAAGAACGACTTAAAGTCGTCGACGCCCGGACCAGTCAGAAATAGTCACAAGACTGCCGTTCAGCTATTCAGAGCCTCTCCTCGACTGAGCCGAATTGCCATTCCAGACTCGACGGGAATCCCTCTCTGACGTAAACTAGACCGCATTCTGAGCACAGACCGCCAGAAATGCTTGGGATTTTATAGGCAACAGGTCTTCTCAATTCGTGGATCCTGTTCCGACATTCACAACAACTATCTGTTGCTCAGACTGTGTCCAGTTTTACTGTAGCGTCTCCAGGGCCGCTTGGCCCGAGTCTATTAGATTGAGAGACGCTATCGTTAAATGTGATGCGCTCTGGTACCAGATACACGAAAATGACACGCAGTACTCATGATCAAATTAAACAGTAACCAGCAATACCCAACAGGTTCCCCTGCCGACATGCTGCCCGGGTTCCCGCACCGATTCCTGGTGAAACTGCTTATCATCTCCGGTCTCTGTCTGCTGCTGACTCCTGTCAGCAGTCCTGCACAGGAACGGCTGCCTAAAGTAGTAGAATCTGTGAACGGAGAACTGGTTGAAGTCAATGATCCCGCTGGTCCGCTCCCGGAAGCCGGCCAGCAAGCCAATCGGGGAAAAAAGATTCCTTTCACTCCCCAGGAAATCATTGAGGAGCTGAAATATTTCATCCTGCCTTTTGTGATTGCTTCGGTTATCTCGATGTGGTTTATTATTGAACGACTGGTGATCCTCAGGTCTGGTCGCGTGATTCCTCGACATTTCGTCACACGATTTTTGAAACTGCTCAAAGACGGCAAACTCAATTCCCGATCCGCGCTGAAACTCTGCGATGAAAACCCCAGCCCAATTGCAACCGTCTTCGCGCACGGCATTCGCAAATGGGGGAAACCGAGTGTGGAAGTGGAACAGGCCATCATCGATGGTGGCGAAAGACAGCTCTCTCAACTGCGAAAACATCTGCGTGTCATCAATGGTGTCGCGACGGTCGCGCCGCTGATGGGACTGCTGGGAACAGTCATCGGTATGATCCTGGCATTCAACGATATCGCCAACAGCAGCGCGATGGGCAAAGCAGAAGAACTCGCCGGCGGCATCGCGCTGGCGCTGTTGACCACCGCACTGGGACTCGGCATCGCCATTCCCTCGCTGATCATGTATATGTACCTGGCCGGTCGCGTCGATGGACTGGTCATGGAAATGGATCAGTCCGCCCAGGACCTGGTACACCTTATCTCCGCAGAAGGGCTCGCCGCCAGCGCCGCCAGCCGCAAATCGGCTTCCTCAGCACCAACGACCAAAACCAAAGCCAAACCGGATAAAACCACCAGCACTTCCTGAATCTGGTAGTCGGTTCGCTTCGCGTTTTCCGGACACAATCCCTGCTTTCATTCAGAACAACCCGTTCTAAGTTGTTCCGGGACCTGTCCCTATTTACAATAGACTGTGTCCCGTTTTAATGTCGCGTCTCCAGGGCCATTTCGACCGAGTATATTAGATTGAGAGACGCTACGGTTAAAGGTGATGTGTTCCAGAACGGAATTCCCCGCCGGGGTTCGGTGTCCTGCATCCAGCTTTTTGGCTGATTCACTCTTATTTCTGAACAGATAGAGATACCTCATGACTGAATCGAAAGAATTCAAGGCTGTCCCGCTTGAAGACGAATTGTCACAGATCGAACGCGACCTGAAATTTTACCCTTCAACAACGACCGATCCCCAGGTACTCACATCCAGCCAGATTGAACAGTTCAACCAGGATGGTTACCTGCGAAACCTGTCTGTCTTCAATGAACAGGAAGTTCAGGAAAATCGGGAGTACTTCGACCGGCTGCTGGAATCGGTGATCGCCGCGGGCGGAAACAGTTACTCCATCAGCACCGCACACATGAAATACGGTAAAGTCTATGACCTGCTGACGCATCCCAAAATCGTCGCTTATGTCAAAGACCTGCTGGGCGAGAATGTCATTGCCTGGGGCTCTCACTTTTTCTGCAAAATGCCTCACGATGGAAAATCGGTGGCCTGGCACCAGGATGCCAGCTACTGGCCACTCTCTCCCTCTAAAGCCGTCACTGTCTGGCTGGCCATTGATGACGCCGACCCGGAAAATGCCAACATGCGCTTCATCGCCGGCAGTCATCACCATGGGCACATGACCTATCGCCCCAGTGGTTCTCATGAAGACAACGTGCTCAACCAGACCATCGAAAATGCAGAGCAGTACGGCACTCCCGTTGATGACACGCTGCAGGCCGGCGAAATTTCGATTCACTCCGATCTGCTGCTGCATGGCTCTGACGCCAATCAGTCGGATCGCAGACGTTGTGGCTTGACCCTGCGTTACTGTGCCGCCGACGTCCGGGCCGGCATGGACTGGAATGCCAAAGGCGTGATCGTCTCCGGCGCCGATCCCTCGGGACACTGGTTAAATCCAGCGCGTCCTGAACACGACTAAACTTTGGCTCTCGCACCCTGGAATCGACAACTGATGCAAAAATATTACGCGGAAATCTTCGGCACCTTTATCCTGCTGTTCTCGGGAGCAGGCGCCATTGTCACCAATCAGGTCTCCCGGGGAACAGTCACGCATGTGGGTATCGCATTGGTCTTTGGACTGGTTGTGACTGCCATCATTTACGCGATTGGGGAAATCTCCGGTGCGCATATAAACCCGGCAGTGACCATTGCCTTCTGGGTCAGTGGTCGCTTTCCCGGAAAACAGGTTTTACCTTACATCGTCTGTCAGGTCATTGGTGCCCTTGCCGCCTGCCTGCTCTTAAAAGTCATCTTCCCGGGTCTCAACAATTATGGCATGACGCGTCCCGCCGGCTCGGATATGCAGTCCCTGATTCTGGAAGGCGTGCTGACGTGGATGCTGATGTTTGTCGTTCTGTGTGTGAGTACCGGCGCCAAAGAGACCGGCATCCTGGCCGGTGTCGCCATTGGAGCCGTCATCGCGCTGGAAGCCATGTTTGCCGGGCCGATCTGCGGCGCCTCCATGAACCCGGCCCGCTCGCTGGCACCGGCGCTGGTCAGTAATAATCTGCAGTCACTGTGGCTGTATCTCGTCGGTCCCACAGCAGGCGCCATCCTGGCGGTCCCGTCACTCTGGCTGGTGCGCAATAATCATAATTCAAAAACGATTGAAACAACGGAAGAACCTGTAAAAGGATAAAACACTCGATAATCGCTCATTTCATCATCAAAACCTCAGAGAGGATCACACCATGATCAACTGGCAACACATTCTAGTATGGGGCATCGCTTTTTCCGGATTCGCAGGCTCGATGGTTTATGCGGCGACACCCGCCCCCTCCGGCGACGCATCCATTGTTTCTCCAGATGCAAAATTAGAAGAACTCTGGGTCGACAAGGGGTTCACCGAAGGCGCCTGCGTCAGCAGGGAGGGCATCATTTACTTTAGCGATATCAACTTCGCCGGTGGAAAAGGCAAGATCATGGCCTTTGATCCCTCAACCGGTAAAACGACCGTCTTCAGTGCAGACAGCGGTCAGAGTAACGGACTGATGATCAACAAAAAAGGCAAGCTGCTCGCTGCCTGTGGTGCCAATAACGGCAAACAATGCCTGGCGCAAATCACTAAAAACGGAAAAGTAAAACCCATTGTCGAAACCTTCGAAGGCAAAAAATTCAATGCCCCGAATGACCTGGTCATTCATCCCAAAGGCTGGGTTTATTTCACCGATCCCCGCTATGTCGGACACGAACCACTCGAACTCGATCACATGAGTGTCTTTCGTTACGACCCCAAAACCAAAACCGTACACCGCGCCACAACCGATATCACAAAGCCGAACGGCGTCGTGGTTTCGCCCGATGGCAAGACACTGTATGTTGCAGAAACCGACAATGGTGCCAGCGGCCTGGAAAAAGATCCTCCCAAAGAACCCAAGCTGCGGATGACGCTCAATGCGTTTCCCATCAAAAAAGATGGTGCCCTGGGCAAGAAAAAAATCCTGGCGGACTTCGGCGATAAAGAGACCGGCATTGATGGCATGACCGTCGACCAGAAAGGCAATATCTACGCCGCCTTTCGCGCTGAAAGCCGGTTTGGCATCGTGGTCTTTTCTCCGGAAGGTAAAGAGCTGGCCTACATCCCGACACCGAGCCTGCCCACGAACTGCACGTTTGGAATCGGTGACGATGCTTCCACGCTCTATATCACCGCGGGCAGTGGCCTGTACCGGATTCCCTGTAAAATCCCCGGGTTCCACCCGGCACTGTCCGTCGATCAATAGTCGTTCAGCGCGCCTCTTTCAGCGAGACCAGTCGGCCCAATGCGACCTGTTGGCGCGTGACTTCTTTGATCACCGTCCACCTGTCTGAACTCTGAGTCTGCAGCAGTTCGGGCAGGTAAGGATTCCGTTGAAAATACATGACGTACTGTGAGACGGGTCGCTCTGGCTCGAAGGGAACCAGTTGAATTCCTTTGCGCTTAATCTCCGGTGTTTCCTGTAACATCTGCAGCCACGCCGGATGCAGAATGGGTGCGATTTGAATAATGCTGTTGTCAGGCACTTCCTGGACGACTTCCCCTAACAGGTCAGCCGACAGCGAATCTCCCCAGTAAGTCGCTTCCATGCCAAGCTGATTCGCCCCGTTTAAACCGCCTAGCAGCAGACTGTAATAACTGAGCCAGCAGGGAGCGTATAGAATCGAACCTGTGAACTGCGAAAGCATCAAAAGTGTGACTGCAGTGATCGCAATCCTCTGACTGAAGCGCCGGGTCAACCAGTCAGTCACAATCGCCGCACCCAACCCGATCAAAATTGCCAGCAGCGGGAAAACCATCAGAAACAGCCTTACGCCATCATAGACAGTAATGCCTGGTAGGGTGAATAAAATCAGAGGCCACAACAGAGACAGCAAGATCAACAGTTCGCCCGTCGGTCGCTGCTGCTCTGTTTTGAAATCACGCCAGAGCTTTGAGACACCGAAACCACTACAGATCAGCAATCCTACAGGAACCGTTGTCAGCAACATGACCCAGGCATAATGCCAGGGCAAATCGCGGTCGGCGTATTTCGTACCAAAGTATTCCACATATAAAGCCGCCCGCCCGGTTGTTCTGCCCAGATATTCACTGAGATGACCCACCGGATCAAACCAGAGCCACGGCCAGCCCAGAAAGAACACCAACACTCCCACGCCGCCCCAGCACATGAGAGGCAGCAGCGCGTTTTGTCGCCATTTCCAGATCGCCCAGAGAATCACGGGAATCGGAATCAGTACCGCTTGAATTTTCGTTAACAGTGCCAGCCCCAGCAGGATGCCAGTCAGGCAGGCTCGCTTCTTAGAGGGCACCTGCTCCCCGTCCCAGAACTGAACAACCGCCAGCACCGCCAACAAATAAAACAGAGCAGTCGGCATCTCGAGAACCGCCAGATGAGCGTGCCCCAACAGACGAGGCAGCGCCAGCAGTGAACCAGCCGCAATCATCGCTCCCGTGTGACCTGCCCGCTGATAAGTGAACCAGCCCACCAGGAAAACCAGGCAGGCAAAACAGACGGCAGACGCATACCTGCCATAAGTCACGACAAACGGGCGACTGTCCTCACCAGCCAGTCCCGCTATCGATTCATGAGCCACACCGATCAGGAACCGTCCCAGGGGGGGGTGATCGGGCAGATAGTTCGGATGTTCAAAGATTTCCCGCAGGCTTTCCGGAGCAAAGATTCCCAGCCCATACACGCGCAGCGCCCGCACAAGAAACACGCCCTGCCCTACATTAAAAGGCTCATCAACGGTCATCCCCGGGCCCGGCCCGGTGATGGAGAGATCCTCTGCGCAATCCAGTTGGGAGGATACCAGCAGCAACGACAGCCCCGACAGCAACAGGTACCAGAGAATGGCAACTGGTCGCTCTTTGGCTGAAATGTCGGCTGGAGTTTTGAGTTGTGTCATACCCGTCATTATGCAGAAAGTCGGCGCGTAAAAAAACCCGACCAAGAGTTTGACCTCTTGGCCGGGTTTAGTCGTTCACGCAAACCAGCAAATCCCTTTGCGATTGTTCTGGTTGTCCAGCGGGTCACTCTCTCGACACCGTCCATAATATCGAGAACTACGCTTCCCTGGCATGCTCACCTTAAGGCATTCCTGCCCGGTCTATTAGGCGATCTGCTTTTTACGTCCAACCAAGGTCCGAATCCGTTCGGCCAGTAGTGCTGCGTCAAATGGTTTCCGGAAAGTTTCGTTAAACAATGTTCTGTCGAAACCGCTGGCGTTGTCTTCATCGCTCAACAGGGCAATCAGAACAGAGTCTGTGTAGTCTTTGTTGCGTCGCAGGTTTTGAGCGATCATCAGAGCTTCATTGCGACCCATGGCGAAATCAACGATCACGCAGTCGGGATGCAGTGATTCAGCCTGGATACCAGCTTCAAAACCACTCACGGCGTATTCAATCTTGAAATCTTCAGTTGCCATCAGATCGTCAAGGCTGGCACGAACCTGGGTGTCAGCACCAACGAGCAATAACTTGCCCATCGCTTCATCTTCCAGTTCGCCTAATGGCATACCGTGTTCTTTAAGAAATCGAATAAGGTGCTCACGTGGGATTCGTCGGTCCTGAGAACCGGGGATCCGGTATCCTCTCAGACGACCGGAGTCGAACCACTTACTAACCGTGCGGGGTGCAACCTTACAGATCTTTGCTACTTGGCCAGTAGTGAAGATCGTTTTCATTGCGGGCTCTCCAATCACATGCTTGGCAAATCTATGCGAAGAAAGGTTACTCTTCTTCTGCTTTAACCCCTACTACTGTTTCGGCTATCCTGGCCAGTCAGTTTCAAGTTGTAACCTGAGTAGTCTTGGGTCGGGGTTTGTTTAAGGAGACAGCATCTCCAGAAACTGTTTCAAAATGCCAATCTTTAATTTTTAAGGAAATTTGGGATCTGGTACGTAATACTTTTTGGGGTCGGACTGAATGACAATCGCAATACCATTCAGATCAGTTCGTCAGACTAGATCCATCTTGTCCTCTCCCCCCTTACAGACAATTGAAGGGACTGAACCCGTCAAACTGATGTTGACTGGTTCGACGTGGTTTTTACGTCTTTCCGGTTTCAACCGTCTGCCCTAATTGCATCGACGAAACTGGAGTGAGGACTTTAAGTTCTTTGACAAGAGAGAGTGCAGTACGGACAGAGACACTCGGATTAGCTGGCAGGGAAGAATCAACTGTGAGGAATATCTGGCCGTAATCCTCTATAATTCAGGCACTTAAATCGCTTGTGAGAAACACTTAAGATATGAACCAAATTTCTGCAGGCACTTGAATTTTTCACACAGGATTCAGGCCTTTTTCCAGCCTGCACCCCGGGAAAGGGCGGATAATCGTTAAGACAACAGGGACCCACCTCAGGTTCAAGCTATTGCACCTGTCATATCTATTACGATGGAAATTCCGGTTTGTGTTGGAAGAATTTCTAAAACTCATAAACGATTGTCTCGGTTTGGAATACTTCTGAAATTGTCTTTTTCGCTTGCCCTGCTGCAGATGTCTCGTCTAAGATCAACACACATTCCCGGACAGACCGACCGGATATTCAATTCATTACGAGTGATGGATCCTGCAGGTCAGCAGATCTTTTTCCATTCCCAGCAATTCAGTAATCTCTGAAAGTCGACTTCTGTTTCTGATAACCGATTCCTGCCAACTCAACCCGGAAATAATGCACTCACTATGGCGCAGTCACTCCAAGAATATGCTGAATGGTTAGCCAGTCGCGATGACCTGATCTGGCCAGTCGCTCCGCAACTGGTTGTTCCCAAAGCCACTCCCTTCTTAAAACCTTTGGACGGAATCAAAGCGGTTACATTCAGCGTGTATGGTACATTGCTCCATATTGCCGACGGGTGCCTGCTGTTCGATCACGGGCAACAACTCCGGATGCAGATTGCCCTCGATAAAACGATTAAAGAGTTTAATATGTGGAACAGCATGTCCCGCAAACCAGGTGCCCCCTGGGAATACATGCTCACACAATATCGCAGCCTGCTGGAAGACCAGCAGATTTCCAGCAGGACTGCCAAAGGAGAAAAGCCGGAAATCAATTCCGTTGAACTTTGGAAACAACTCATCACACGACTGCAAAAGAATGAATACGCGTTCGACGAATCGTTCTATGGAAACCTGGATGACTTCAGTCTGAAAGTCGCCTACTTCTTTCATACTTCGCTGCAGGGCATCCAACCGATGCCCGAAGCTTTAACAACACTTGAAGAGTTAAGTAACCGGGGTAAAAAAATCGCTCTCTTCGCCGATGCACAGCCTTTCACATTGGTTCACCTATTGCGGGGATTAAGCTCACAAGGTAAACTGCCGCCACTTTCCGAGCTCTTCACCCAGGAATGTTTCTGTTTCTCCTATCGCGAAGAAGTCCGCAAACCATCAGCGTCTCTTTATGAGAGGCTGCTCGAACGATTTGAACGGTCGGGAATCGCTCCTGAGCAAATTCTGCACGTAGGAACCCGCATCGAGGACGACCTGGCGATTGCCCGGCACTTCGGTATGAAAACCGTATTATTCGCCGGTGATTCACTCAGTGTGCATGCCAGTAAAGCACAAGTCCGTAATTCAGATACAAAACCTGACAGATTGATCACCAGTTTAGGCCAATTAGCAGAAATCCTCGATTAACATTGTTTCCGATTTTTGGTAGTATCACGGCTTGACCAAAAATGAAAGTGGCCTGTTTCAACTGACAGATGCTCAGGCTTTCACTAAATTCACCTTGTAAAACCATTTCATATAGATAATGGCCCCTGCCAGGGAACAAGGGCCGTTTAAAATATTGATGCCCCTAATGGAGAATAGAGACCATGCCTCCCAAGTTGCTTTATGGTGGAATCGACTTCGATTTTGATAACCCCGTGTTCGGAATCGAAGAGATCAGGGAAATTAACCCTCAGCGATTTGAGATGGAACAGCTTTCCGGAATCGTGCACATCGACCGGGAAAACCATGGTATCGTCGGCTATAAAGATGTCCGCGAAGATGAATTCTGGGTTCGGGGGCATATGCCCGGTTTCCCCTTGATGCCCGGCGTCATCCTCTGTGAATGCTCGGCACAGCTTGCGGGATTCTATGCACGTAAGTACAAACTGCTGGGCGGAGACTTTCTCGGATTCGGCGGAATGAATGATGTCCGCTTCCGCAGTCCCGTCTTCCCCAATCAACGATTAGTCATTATGGCGCAACTCGCACGGATTCGTGCCGGCAAACGCGCCGAGTTCAACTTTCAGGGACTGGTCGGCGACAGCATGGTCTTCAGCGGCCAGATGATTGGTGTGCCGATCGATAAAAACCAGCAAATTCCCGGTAAAGCCTGAACCTGATTGAAATCACCTGATCTCCCCAGGCTCGTTTCAATACGGGCCTGGGAATTCAGCAATTTGAGAGCGCATTAAATGAATTATAGCATCTCTCAATCTAATATACTCGGCCCAAATCGATCTGGAAACGCTACAGTAAAACGGGACACAGCCTAGATCGCATGACCTTTGTCATTGAAGACTTAAGGCAGATTTTCCTTATTCATCTTCTGCCGGGGGTTCGATGCCGAAATCTACAATCGAAAGCAGTGACTCGAACGGAATATTCCGTTTCGCAAAATTCGCAGCCCCTCCCTGCAAACGGTCGACGACGCCTAAAGCTTTGACCACCTGACAGCCAAACTCTTCTGCCCGGTCCACCGACAACAGGGCACTGCCTGCAGTGGTGATCACATCATCCACAATCACGACTTTGTCGCCGGGCTTCACGGGACCTTCAACATATTTGTTCGTGCCATGTCCCTTGGCTTCTTTACGAACCATGAACCCATTCAGGGCTCTCCCCTGCTCAGCAGCAATGGCCAGTACGCCGGCAACAATCGGGTCGGCTCCAATCGACATCCCGCCGATCGCATCGAATTCGGTATCACCCAGTAGTTCCAGCAAGCCAGCTGAGACCAGCCGCAGCCCGTGTGAATGCAGGACCACCTGCTTGCCGTCCAGGTAATACGTACTCTTCTTGCCTGAAACCAGTGTGAAATCACCGAACTTTAAAGCCCGTTCCCGAAACAACTCGATCAGCTTTTCCCGATCATACATGAATGCTCTGTTCCCTAACCTGAATGTGTGACGTTCGCGAATGCAAAATCAGTCGGCGCACGTCCATTGCCTGCGCTCAGATCTGGTTTTGTCACACATATTCTACAGGCTTGAATTCAACATTCAAACGGACCACAGGGCAAGAAAACCCGAATTCGTGTTTATTACATTGCTGCAGGTTACAAATGCATCACGGTTCACTGGTCTGTGTTCTGAAACACCCGGAAAATCAGGGGCGAATCACCACTTGCGATCCAATGCCCAGCAGGTCATAAACTTCCGCGACATGCTCATTCAGCATCCGCACACAGCCTTTCGATTCCGCCTTACCAATGGAAGCCGGGTCAATCGTGCCATGAATACCATAGCTGTCACCGATATCAATCCAACGTTCCCCCAGCGGGTTGGTTGGATCATCGTTGGCAATTACGCCATCGGGACCATAATAGGTCGGATCAACCAGTTTGTCTTTCACGACAAACTTTCCGGTGGGAGTTGAAGAATCTTTCCCGGTTCCGATGGCATATCGGCGAACGAAGTAGCCATGGGCGTGTATAGTTAATGTGAAGTCGCTCAGATCCACAAATGCATGGAAGGGCCCTTTAATGACTTTCAACTTCTGCCCCGGCCTGATTTTCACTGGATCAATCTGATTCAGTTTCGCCAGATATTCCCAGTTGATCTTATAATCTTTCGCGACTTTACGAAGTTGATCACCGGGCTGAATTTCATAAGGCGTCATAAAGTGAGGCTGGGGAGAAAAGTAAATCATCCGCGCCGTCTCTTCAATCCGGGATTTGATCACGGGATAGAGTTCCGGTTGAGCCCAGTAGATTTTGGAAAGGCTTTTATGCGCTTCAAGAATCTTCCGCTGCTGAATCAATTCATCAATGGCAATCAGATCGGGGACTTCCTGCTGCGCCGGGCTGGCGCCAAACTCTTCTTTAAAGCTCGCATGTTCCGTGTTCTTGATCACTGGATTGCTGGCGCGTTTAATTCCTTCCGGCGGTTGCAGTTGTCGAGGAGCACGCGGGTCGACTGCCTGCTGTGCGGACATCGCTGACTGCTCCTGCCGCAGAGGCTGTGCCGCTCCTTTAAACTGCTGAGGTGCATTAAACTGGTGAGGCTCCAATGATTCATTCACCGGCGAATCAACGATGGTTTCCGCTTCGACGATCTGCCCACTCATCGTTCGTTTATAGATCCGTGGGAGTTCAATATCGCGGGTTTTGTAAGCACGCTGATTATCATTTCCTTCCGGTAAAACTTCCGCCGGTGGCTCGGATTGGGCAATGATGGTTTCTTGTGACAGGACCGGCTCAACCTCGTTGGCCTGCGGTTCTGTTTGAGTAGCAGCCTGATGGTCCTCTTCATGCAGGGCTCCCGTGGGGGCACTGCTTACCTGAAAGGGTAACAGGTCATACATCCAGGCGGCGGTTCCCAGAACCCCCAGTCCGGCAATCATGATGAAACGAAAGGGAGTAATCAATCGGCCCCGGTTACGACTTCGCATCTTGTCTTCTTCCTTGATTCACAATCCATCCGTGTAGTGGTTTTAATCAGAGAGGCGGAACTATAGCAAATCCAGCAGATTAGGCCTACGGCGATCTTATGAGGCTCGACTTGATTTTCCAGAGACGTAAGTCATATCTTAATAATTATTTAAGATAGAATCACCACCCCCCTCTGATCGGCGGGAATTGCAAACTTTTGACAAAACAACCCTAGTCAACAACACGCTTATTGCATAACATTTGCAAAAACAAACATGATTTCCCGCGGCTTGGCAAAACAGGCCGCCTTCTCAGCCCACCAATCGAGGTCAGTATGTCTCTGCTGCTGGAAAATGTGAAAAAGAGTTATCGCGAACCCGATGGCTCCACGCTCCCGATTCTGGATATTGAACGCTTTGAAATCAAAGACCAGGAACAGGTCGTCCTGATCGGCGAGAGTGGCTCCGGTAAATCGACCCTGCTGAATGTCATCTCGGGGATCACGTCTGTCGACAGCGGAAAAATCACCATCGCTGGCACTGAGATCGCCTCGATGGCCGAAGTCGTTCGCGATCGCTTTCGGGCCGAACGCATCGGCTTCGTCTTTCAGACCTTCAATCTGCTACCCGCATTTTCCGCTTTGGAAAATGTGCTGCTGGGCATGAGCTTTTCCCGAAAAAAACCGAGTCGTGACCGTGCCAGGGAACTGCTGGCCCTCGTCGGCCTGGAGCACCGCCTGCATCATCACCCCAAACAGATGTCGGTGGGAGAACAGCAGCGTGTTGCCGTGGCCCGCGCCCTGGCCAATCAACCCCGACTGCTGCTCGCGGATGAACCCACGGCGAACGTCGATCTCGCCAACCAGCAGACGATCTTAGAACTGCTCCGCGACGCCTGCAGTCAAAATCAAATCGCCATGCTGCTGGTCACTCACTCTCAGGAAGTCGCCAGGCAATTTGAGCGAGTGGAAACGCTGACAGAATTCAACAAGGTGCATGCCCGCGTCTGACGCCAGTGGTATGTTGATGGAATCATTCATAATCCTTCTTTTGCGAACAAAGTAATCTCTCTATGAATACTCTGACCATTGCCTGGAAAAGTATCCGACAACGCCGCGTCGCTTCTCTACTGACAGCATTGAGCGTTGCCCTGGGTGTCACGCTGATGATCTCTGTCCTGGTCATCAACGGCGTCATTGATCGCATGTTTAATCAGACCGCCAGTGGTTACGACCTGATTGTCGGCCCCAAGGGTAGCGCACTGCAACTCGTGCTGAATACGGTTTTCCGGGTAGGAGCCCCGATTGAAAACCTCCCCTATCGCTACTACACCGAATTGAAAAACGATTCGCGCATCAAAGAGGCCATTCCTTTTGCCATTGGTGATGTGACCCAGAAAGGGGGCTTCCCGATTGTCGGCACCATCCCCCGCTACTTCGCACTGGAATACATTCCCGGTCGACATTTCCGCATCAACAAAGAGGGAAAGTTTCTGCCGGGCACCTGGGATTCGGTCATCGGCTCTGCCGTGGCCAAACAGAATAACTGGAAGATGGGTGATGAGTTCAGCCTGATTCATGGCTCCGCGGAAAGTGGCCACGTTCACGATGAAAAATTTAAAATTGTCGGCATCCTGGCACCCACGGGAACTCCCAATGATCGAACCGTCTTCGTCAATCTGCGCGGCTTTTACCAGGTCTCCGGTCATGAAAAACCCCTGGAAGAAGCCATCCGCCGCGAAGCCGCCTTCTTCGGAGAAAAAGTCGATGAAGAAAAACTGAAAGCGCAGCTGAAAGAAAGCGCAGAACACGATCACCATGATCACAGCGGCCACAATCATGGGCATGAAGTTCCTAACGCCCAGAAGGAAGTCACCGCGGTTCTCGTACAAATGAAAGGGGATCGCCTGCGCGGGTTTTCCTCCATCAAATTTCAATCGGAACTGAAAGAAGGGAATCAGGCACAGGCCGTCAACCCGATTCAGCAGATCAGTTGGCTGATGACGAATATCGTGGGCAATGTAAGGACCATGCTCATCGTGTTGACTTCTCTGATCATCGTCGTTTCCGGAGTCGGCATTTTTGTGAGTATTTACAACTCGATGTCCGACCGTAAAAGAGAAATTGCCATCATGCGCGCCCTGGGAGCAGGCCGCACGATGGTCTTCGGCATTATCCTTTCAGAGTCCGTCCTGCTCTGTCTGGGCGGCGGGATCCTGGGGATCATCCTCGGCCACGGCCTGGTCTTTATCGCCGCTCCGATTATTGAAGCCCGCAGCGGCCTGCTGATTAACCCGTTCACCTTCAGTTCTACCGAACTGATCCTTTTGCCAATTCTCGTCGTCCTGGCATCCCTCGTCGGATTCATCCCCGCCATGACCGCCTACCGCACCGATGTCGCGAGTACCTTAAGCGACTGACGGAGATTTCTAACTGGAAATCATCACTCAGCTATGCTTCGAGAGACTGTTATGAACGCCCTGCCTCCAATGCAGGGCGTTCTTCATCCATAATTCACACCCACATCACTCGCACTTCATGCTGTGACTTTAGACTACCTGTCATTACAAACACCTGGAATGACAGCCTCTTCAGTACTGACGCCGCATGCGATTTCAATCGGAGTACATCTCGACGCGTCTGGAACAGAGTAATCGAGGTGTCTTGACCGCCTGGTCTGTGGTCGCAGCGTTTACCACTTACTTCTGTATGTATGCATTTCGCAAGCCTTTCACCGTCGCGCAGTATGAAGACCTGGTGTTCTGGGGAGTCGGCTATAAAGTCATTCTGCTGTTTGCCCAGGTCAGCGGTTATGCCCTGTCAAAACTGATCGGCATCAAAGTCATCTCCGAAATGACGCCACACCGTCGGGCTGCCATGATTCTGTCTTTGATTGCGATTGCCCACCTGGCGCTGCTGCCTTATGCAATTGCCCCGTACTGGTTGAAGCCGGTGTTTCTCTTTTGTAACGGCTTACCGCTGGGCATGGTGTTTGGCTGCGTCTTTGCTTTCCTTGAGGGGCGACGTGTCACGGAAGCGATGGCCGCCGGATTGTGTGCCAGTTTCATCATGGCTTCCGGAACGGTCAAATCCGCGGGTGCCATTCTAATGCAGTCGTATGGCGTCTCCGAATTCTGGATGCCCTTTCTTACTGGCGCCCTGTTCTGGCTCCCGCTCTTAGTGGGAGTCTGGATGCTGGAGCAAATTCCCCCGCCCAGCGAACTGGATGTGACCGCCCGTTCTAAACGCTCCCCCTTTAACGGCCATGAGCGGAGACAGTTTTACTCCCGTAATGCGCTGGGATTAACGGTATTGATACTACTAATGGTCTTACTCACCATCTTTCGCAGTGTGCGCGATGACTACGCTGCGGAAATCTGGTCCGGATTCGGCGTGGATAAACCGCAAATTTTTGCCCAGTCAGAAATGCTGGTCGCGATCGCTGTCATTGCCTTGAGCGCAGTCGTCGTCTTCATCGGCGCTAACTATCGCGCCTTTCTGACAGGCATGATCATGGTCGGTCTCGGCTTCGGGTGTGCCCTGGTGACAACGCTCTCTTACTGGGGAACCACCGCCTGGACAGAAGCCGCCGCGTTCCAGTTCATGGTGCTGATCGGCATCAGTCTGTATGTGCCTTATGTCCTGTTCCACACCACCATCTATGAACGGGTCATCGCCATGATCCGTGACAAAAGCAACGTAGGATACCTGCTCTATCTTGGAGATTTTGCAGGTTACATCAGCACGGTGATCCTGATGGTCATCGTTAATCTTATCTTTCAGAAGAATCTGGATTTCGTAGCCCTCCTGTTCTGGCTGGCGCTGATTATTTCGCCCGTCTCCATCGCAGGGACATTGGTCGTCGTCTGGTATTTTCGCCAGAAACAGACGGTCAGTGAAGCAGAGCAATTGCGCGAACTGGAAACCGAAACCAGCCTGGCCCCCAATACAGGTGTCGTATCATGAACACAACTCTGACTGCCTCTCAACTCGACCGCTGGAATCAAACCGGCTATGTAAAGCTACCCGGATTTCTGTCCGCGTCAGAAACGGAAAATCTGCGCGAGTGGGTAGAAGAAATCAGCTCCTGGCCTGCCGACGATGAAAAGTGGATGCACCACTTCGAACAGACACCATTCGGCGTCAGACCCGCACGCACGGAATACATCCTGGCTTTTCACGCGGGCATCCGTCAACTGCTCACACAGGGAAAAATTCCCGACTGTGCCGGCGCGTTAATGGGGGAACCGGCAATCCTGTATAAGGAAAAAATTAACTACAAATATCCAGGTGGCGGCGGCTATGCAGCGCATCAGGATGCCCCCGCGTATGAATTCATCCGAAATCACATTACCTGCTCCATCGCCATTGATGCCGCGACTCCCGAAAACGGCTGTCTCTTTTTTGCCCCCGAACTGCATCAACGCGGACTATTACATCTGAATAAAAATGGCTGCATCGACAGTGAATACGCCGACACTCTGGACTGGGAACCGGTTCCCATGCAACCGGGGGACGCACTCTTTTTCAGTTCGTATGCACCTCACAAAAGTCCCCTCAACGAAACGCAGCAACCGCGTCGAACGTTGTATCTCACTTACAACGCCCGCGCAGAAGGTGATCTGCGAGAGGACTACTACGCAGACAAACGACGTTCGTTCGCCCAGGCTGATACGACTGCAGGCGAGAAACTGAAAATCAGTAAGATTGGTCATTTTGATGGAAAGCCAGCGCAGCAAACATGAATGAAAAAATAGAACTCTCACTCTGTGACGTCTTATCACTCACAAAAACACCCCGTGAAAGAGTGACCTCACTCTTCGAATTGATGCAGGATCACGGGCAGAGCTTCTACGACGAAGCGGTCACCCAACTGGAACACGCACTCCAGGCAGCCCATCTCGCAAAAAAAAGCCATGCAACCATGGAACAGATTACCGCGGCCCTGCTGCATGACATCGGCCATTTCCTGATGGACGAACACGATGAGCAAAATCACTTCCTCGCTGAAGACTGGCAGCATGAAACTGTCGGTGAACAGCAACTGGCCCCGTTCTTTGGCAAAGCGGTCACGGAACCCATTTTTCTGCATGTCCCGGCCAAACGCTATCTCTGCACAGTCAACGCAGACTATTTCAATGGTCTCTCCCGCGCCTCTCAGCGGAGTTTTGAGCTCCAGGGAGGCCTGATGACAGAAACCGAAGTTGCAGAATTCGAACAGAACCCGTTTCACCACACCGCCGTCTTACTCAGACGCTGGGACGATGGTGCCAAGGTCAAAGGGCTGAAAGTACCAGGATTGCAGGAATATCAGAAGGAAGTCGAAAGCTGTCTGGAACATTCCTGACAGATGTTCCCTCCAGGAAGATTCTGATTTCGAGTTCCGAATCGCCCCCAAAGAGAGGACCGGCAAAATATTTCATAAACTATTATGATTATGAGCCTTATGACACAGACCATTTCAGAACAATTGCTGAGATTCTTAAGTTTGATAAAAATTCAACAAAAAACAGCCTGATTACGTATATACTGAAGGAAATCGCTACGTACTCATTATCAGTACCAGACCCAAATCAGGGAATGATCTCAAAAAAGCAGCACACAGGCGAGCTACCATTCGTCAGACTGCGTGATTTCTCTGGTTTTCTCTGCGATTTCAGGGGTGCTCTCGCTTCGGGTGCATGATATGATAGAGAGAGTAGTGATTTCACTCCCTGCCAATACTGGTTCGGCTGTGATCGTTGCTGTTTTTGTTGACTTATTTCTTTATCTGATTTCTGCTGACTTTTTGAAAGGCCTTGCAAGATGTCGCAAGTTCTTGATGGCTCCAATCAATCGCTGCAAAATCCTGCTGACATTCAGGATGAATTTTCGTACAAACCCGTTCCCCCGACCGCTGTCGTAGGATTGGCCCTCGGCCTGTTTTCCTTCATTGCCCTGTTTGGCATTATTGGTCTGGGTATTGCCGTCGTTGGGATTGTTGTTTCCCTGATCAGCCTCTGGAGCATTAAACGCTCGGCTGGTGAATTGGGAGGCAAGACGGTGGCGACTACGGGAGTGGTACTCTCGACATTCTTTCTGATCAGTGGCGTCTCCTATCAGTCTTTTGTCTATGCCAATGAAGTTCCGGAAGGCTACCACCGCCTGAACTTCAGCAATGATATCTCTGCTAAAGGCTTTGTCACCAAAGATGGCGTTCAGGGGGTGAACCCCGAAGTGCTCAAACTGGATAAACAGAATATCTTCCTCAAAGGCTACATGTATCCCACCGGTAGTACCAAAGATCTCAAGAGCTTCATCCTGGTCAAAGATAACGGCCAATGCTGCTTCGGCGGACAGCCTGACGTCAAAGATATGATCCTCGTTGAAATGCAGGGGGACAAACGGGCTGATTTTTATGCCGGCCTGGTCTCTGTCGCAGGCGAGTTCCTGGCAGAAGCCCCCACCACAGCAGGTGAACTGCGCCCCGTATACCAAATAAAGGGAACCCACTTCGAACAGGCTCGAACTGCCTATTGAGTGTGAGTTCAGCTTCGATTCTGAAACCCGGAAAAGAATAACCAAGTTAGCGTCCACTGTTTATCTGAATGGCTCAGGTTGATCTCCAGTCTGAGCCATTATCAACTTTGTCAGGAAGTTGGTGCAACCACCCGATCATCAGGAGATTGATCACGTGCAGGCCCACCTGAATCCTACCCAACCGCTTAAATTCATGTTCCTGCTTTTTATTCTGGGCAGTCTGTCTGTCGTTGTCAGTGGGTGTTCCTCATCATCTGACTCAACCGATTACCGGCAGTTCAGCGAAAAGATTGATCAGGACCGACCCCAGACTGATACCGGATCAACCAAGTCAGTAGCTGAGACTACGCCTGCTCAAAAGCCTGTCGAACCAGAAGTCCAGGTAGCGACTTCCGCTTCCGCTACTGTAAAACCACAGGTATCTGAACCACACCCCGAACAGCCGGCAACCGTTCCCGCCACACCGGATGTTGCCCCTCAGAAGTCAGGCGAAACACTGCCTACCGATACATCCTTACCCGTCGTCGCGCAGAGACCCGATCCCAAAATGCGGGCCCTGACAGTGGAGGAAGTCGCGCAGGAAAAGACTGCCAGCGAACCACGCGAAGTCAAAATCCTGGTCAAAGAACGCTCCTTCCGCAGGACCTCTCCCGAAAATGCGCTGCTCGTCAATTACGACGATCTCGATTTACTGAAAGTCATGAACATGGAACCGGTCACGCCCCAGGCCCCGGATCTCATGCCCGAATGGCTGAAAAACCTGGATGGAAAACGCATTCGCATTCGCGGGTTTATGTATCCCCCCTTTCAGCAGTCAGGCAATGAATATTTTCTGCTCGCGCGGGATAACCAGATCTGCTGTTTCGGCAAGAACCCGAAAATATATGATCTGTTTCCGGTAATTATGCGAGAAGGAGTCACTGCCGACTATATCCTCAATCGTCCCTTTGATGTCGTCGGGGTATTTCATATCAACGCGGAAAGCTTTGATGGAGAACTCGAACGTATCTACACGATTGACGATGCTATTGTCATTGATAAATAATGAAGAATCACACGACAAATAACGAATCCGATTCGTTTCACCAATAACTGTTTTCTACCGCCACGAGGTTCGGCACATGACTGGTCTGACAAAGTATTTTAATAATCGCGTTTTCCTGGCACTCATTTGTGGCCTGATCGTATTCGCACAAACACCGGCCCTCACCGCCTGCCCCTTCTGCTCTGCTCCGTCACTCACATTGACAGAACAGCTTTCGCAGTCCGATGTAGCCGTTCTGGCACAATGGACCGAAGCAGAAAAAGGAACACTGGAAAAAGCGGGCAAAACCGTATTCGAAGTCAAAGAGATCGTGCGGCAGTCAGACAAGGACAAACTCAAGGCCGGAGACCAGATCACCATCAACCGTCATCGTCCCGGTAAAAAAGGCAATCTGTTTCTGCTGTTGGGAACCAAAGGAGCCGAAGTTGACTGGGGCGACCCGATCGAAGTCACCGAAACCAGCTTCCATTACATTTCACAGGCACCCGCTCCCGAAGAGAAAACATCCAAGCGACTCAAATACTTCCTGAAGTTTCTCGAATACCCCGACCAGATGATCTCCAACGACGCCTATGCGGAATTCGCAAATGCACCTTATGAAGAGATCACCCCCCTCTCCAAGGAAATGCCCCGCGAAAAAATCCGTCAGTGGCTCATTGATCCGGACACACCAGTCACACGCATCGGACTGTACGGTCTGTTGCTCGGGCTCTGTGGCACCGGGGAAGATGTCTCTTTCATGGAAAAGAAAATTAATGAGCCCACCAAAGAATTTCGGCTGGGCATCGATGGCGTCATTTCCGGATATCTGCTGCTGACCGGATCGGACGGACTGGATAAGATTGATGAAACCAAATTCGTTCCAAAGGATGTCGCATTCAGCGAAACTTACGCCGCCATGCAGGCCCTGCGGTTCATGTGGACTTACGGCGATGGTCGCATCGATAAAGAACGCCTGCGGAAATCCATGCGACTGCTGCTCGATCGCCCTGAACTCACCGATCTGGTCGTCGCCGACCTCGCCCGCTGGGATGACTGGTCCGTTATTGACCGTCTGATGGGCATGTATGGCACAGGGGACTATGACATCCCTTCGATCAAACGGGCCATCGTGCGTTACCTGCTCGTCGCGTCCAAAGGCAAGAATAAAAAGGGGGTTGGCCCCGATGCAGCCACCGCCGAAAAAGCAAAGAAACTGCTCGACAAACTACGCCAGGAAGATCCTAAAACTGTCAAGAGCGCAGAACGATTCTTCTTCCTCAAGTAAGAAGCGAGATAGTTTTGATCGCGCGATGACAGCTGAAAGTTGTTGACAACCTCTATTGACCGAAGGACCGGTTATGAACGTGCGAAAACGAACGGATATCAAAAGCAGCATCATTTTTATCCTCTGCGGCTTTCTGCTGAATTCTAACTTATCGCAGTTGGTGGCTTGTCCGTTTTGTCCGGGTCCTTCTACAACGCTTTCCGAACAACTGGCTCAAGCGGATGTTGCCATCCTGGGACAATGGTCGAACTCCGTGACGGGAACGTTTCAAAAATCGGGACAGACCAACTTCGTAATCACAGAGGTGCTGCATCAACCCCTGAAAAGCAATCTGAAAGTCGGCAAGCAGATTACCCTCTCTCGACATTACGCAGGCAAACCAGATGAGTTATTTCTGCTGACAGGAACCCGCGGAATCAGCCTTCACTGGAATGAGCCGATTGCGGTTACCAGCGCCAGTATTCATTATTTAAAACAGGCCCCCGCGCAGAAAGCAGAGACTACCACGAGACTCCGCTATTTCCTGAACTATCTGGAACACCCGGACCAGATCATTGCCAACGACGCCTTTGCGGAATTCGCGAATTCCCCTTTCGAAACAGTCACCCCCCTTGCGGAAGAACTACCACGAGAAAAACTGCGCAGCTGGCTGGAAAACGAAAACACCCCCGTCCCCCGACTGGGCCTGTACGGCTTGCTGCTGGGGCTATGTGGTCGAGAGTCGGACATCCAGTTCATGGAAGCAAAGATTCAGATTCCGGCGCAGGAGTTCCGCATCGGCATCGGAGGCCTGATGTCCGGTTACCTGCTGCTGACAGGTTCCGTCGGCCTGGACAAAATTGACCAAACCAAATTCCGGGATAAAACAGCGGCCTTCAGTGAGACGTTTGCCGGATTGCAGGCGCTCTCTTTCATGTGGTCCTTTGGAGAAGAAAAGATTGAGAAACGCCGCCTGAATCAGTCCATGCGACTATTGCTGGAGCGCCCCGAACTGGCCGATCTGGTCATCGCGAATCTGGCGCGGTGGGAAGACTGGGACGTCATGGATCGCCTGGCCGATCTGTATGCTGCCAAAGACTACGATGTACGTTCGATTAAAAAAGCCATCATCCGCTATTTTCTGGTGGCATCGCTTGTCCCCCCAACCCAGGCTGGTGGTAATGATATAGAAACCTCCCGGAAAGCAAAGCAGTTTCTCAAATTGCTGCGACTAACGGACCCCCAGACCGTCCAGAGTGCAGAACGATTCTTTCATCCCCCCCGGTGATTAGCAGGCATTTTGTTTTTTCACCATGGGAACGTTGTCAGCTGATATCGACTTCCGCTAGAGTAACAGTACCCGTTTTACCGTATCCCTGCACTGTTTTAAGAGAAAAACACCGATCATGCCTCGTGTCATCTGTACTGCCAAAATGTGTGAATTCGGCCCGCATTTCGAAATACTGCAGGCCGCAGGTTTTGAGGTCGACACGGTTCCCACAGAAGTCGACCTCCGCAAAGAACCACACCGCGTGGTCGAACAGGTTCAGGGTTACGATGCCGTCCTCGCCGGTGCCGAGATCTATTCCCGCGAAGTTCTGGAAGAACTGCCCGACCTGAAAGTGATTTCACGTTACGGCGTCGGCTTTGATGCCGTCGATCTGGCAGCAGCCGACGCACAGAATATTGTCGTCACCATCACACCGGGAGTGAATCACCATTCTGTCGCAGAACAGGCGTTTGCCCTGCTCATGGGCATTGCCCGCATGACTCGCAGCCAGGACCGCGCCGTTCGCAGCGGCGAATGGGAACGGGAGTTAACACCACGCGTCTGGGGCAGCACCATCGGCATCGTCGGTCTGGGGCGTATCGGTCAGGCAGTCGCCACCCGCGCCATCGGCATGGGAATGCAGGTACTGGCTTTCGATCCTTACCCCAACGAAGAATTTGCCAAAACGCATCAGATTAAAATGCTCAGCCTCGAAGAACTGCTGAAACAATCTGACTATGTCACCCTGCACCTGCCTGTCACCCCCGATACCATCGACCTCATTAACCGGAATACACTTGCCATCATGAAACCGGGGTCCGTGCTGATTAACACCGCCCGCGGGGGACTGGTTGACGAAAATGCATTGGTGGAAGCTCTTGAATCAGGACATTTACGGGCCGCGGGACTCGATGTTTTCAAAAAAGAACCATTGCCTGTTGAAAGTCCACTGATCAAACTGGAAAATGTTCTGTTAAGCTGTCATACAGGCGGGCTCGATCAGGAATCGCATCGGGACGCCTATGCAATGGCGGCTCAGAATATTGTCAAACTGCATCAGGGTGAATGGCCCGTTGAATGTGTTGTAAATCTGAAAGAAACTACCGGCTGGAAATGGTCCTGATCGCTCGACAACCTGACCGGTCACAGTACAACTATTCTGAATAACGCTTTACTTGTATCACGGTCAATCGCAATCACAGCTTGATTGCAGGAAACTGGACGAATCTATTATGACATCTCCTCACTCCAGTTTTTTGAAAATCAGTCCTCGCATTTCTGTCTTACCACTGATACATGGCAGCGGTGACTTCGCGATCGAAGTCCGTCGCGTCATGCTCAATAACGACTTTGACTGCCTGGCCGTTCCTCTTCCCCCTTCGTTTCAGGAGAATGTGGAACGGGCCATCACGTTTCTGCCCAGCATTACCGCCGTCGTGCAGGAAGAGCCCTCGATCTCGGGCTCTGCCCCCTGGGAAGAAGAAGACGACGATGATGAGGTGCAGCGGCTCTGCAGTTATGTCCCCATCGATCCCTGCCAGGGTGTAATCGCAGCACTCCGAATCGCCATGATGGAACACATCGACCGGCACTTCATTGATCTGGAAACACAGCGATTCGAAAGCATCTCTACGTCTTTGCCCGATCCCTATGCGTTAAAAAAAGTTCCCCTGGAAAATTTTGCCGCTGCGGTCTTACCGGCACTTAATAAACTTCCGGAAGGTCAGCCTCTCAATCGCTGTGTGATGATGGCGCATCGCTTGCGGGAACTGGAAAAGAAATACAAGTCGATCCTGCTGGTCTGCTCACTTTCCGATTGGCCCTGGATTCACGATGCCTACATCGACCAGTTGCCTCTGGAAATCGAACATGAAGAAGTCAACGAAACCGCTATCTATTCAGCTGATCCAGAAACATTGCTGTTCATGCTCGGCGAACTCCCTTATATCACAGGGTTGTATGAGGCAGCACGCTCTGAACTGGAAGATGACGAAAATCTCTCCGTGGACGGGATCAAAGAACTGGCGCTGACCGCACGCGACCGTTATCGACTCGAACTGAAATCCAAAGGCCGCAAGATCACGCCCAAACTGCTGTCAGTCTACTTTCGATATGTGCGCAACCTCTCGCTCATCGAACGCCGAATGACCCCCGATCTCTACACGCTGGTCAAAGCCGCACAACAGGTGGCCGGCGATCAGTTTGCCATTCAGATCGCAGAAACCTCCCGTGAATACCCGTTCGTACATCTGCTCCCGTTTGAAAAACTCAGCTTCGGCATCGAACAGGCCCAGCTTCCCAACGGAACCATGCTGGAAATGAGCAATCGTCTGCCCGGCAATCCCATCTCGTGGCGGAATTGTGAACTCACTCCCAAGACCCCCAAACCCAAGCAGGATGAATGGGAAATGAAATGGGATCCGTTTAAACAATGCAGTTGGCCTCCCGAAGATGTCGCCATCGAAAAATTTCGTACGAGTGTGAAAGATCATGCGTTAAATCTGCTCGGCGTCGATCTGGCGCGAACGGAAAAGTTCACCACCAGCATGAAAGACGGACTCGATCTCCGTGAAACCCTCCGGAACTGGCACTCGGGAGAAATTCACGTCAAAGTACTTCCCCCCAGTCGCGGGAAACTGGATTGTGTGATCATGCTGTTCGACTCCCCCGCTGATCCGCGTGACTACCCGTACCGGCTTACCTGGCATGCTGAGCATCAGGACGAATCGACCCTTGCTTTTTTCGCCACCGACTATCGCAAAGATATGGTTGGACCGGGCATCGGGATGGCGACCTACGGCGGTGCGCTGTTCCTGTTTCCGCCACGCCCCGTGCAGGATATCTGGAACGACTTCCAGTTCGACTTTGTCGATACACTCGAAGAACGCCTGCTGGTCGCAGCCTGTCACTACAGCCAGGAACCACACATTGCCGTGCTGAGTGGAGCCCCCCCGGGAATCGGCTGGCGCAGACTCGCCAAACGCTACCAGAAAAAATTGATCCATGTTCCCCTCGGCCGCTTCAGCCAGGAAACCATCCAGCAGTTAAGGATGTTCCACGTCCTCAACGGGCAGAATATCCGTAGTTTTGCAGCCCATTACATCAGAAAAGCCTGATTTGTTCTGCTTTCGATTGTTTTAGATCGCGTAAAAGCCTATATAATTAGTTTTTTTAATTAAATATCTGCGTACATGCTTTTACTGTGTTCATTGCCCCCCCAACCCATTAGAATTTAGTCTGTTTTATAATCATACAGCTATAAATTCACTCCCATACCTACGGAGAACCAGACTATGTCCGATTCGGTTAATCGTCGTACTTTTCTCGGTCAATCAGCGGCGGCAGCCACTGCTGCCAGCTTCGCAGCACCGGCCATCCTTTCCGCTGCTAATAATGCCCCCAGTGAAAAAGTCACCATTGGCATCATGGGGATGCAGCGCGGTCTTGCTCTCGCTAAAATTTTTGGCGCCCTGGATGGGGTCGAAATCAAATATGTCTGTGATACAGACGATACCCGTCTGACTAAGGCTGCCAAAACAGTCGAAAAAGCAACGACAAAAGCACCACAAGCGATCGGGGATTTCCGCAAAATATTGGACGACAAAGAAGTCGATGCCCTGATCGTCGCCCCCCCCAACCACTGGCATTCCCCCGCCACCATCCTGGGTTGTTCAGCCGGTAAAAACGTATATGTGGAAAAGCCCTGCAGTCATAACCCCAAAGAAGGCGAAATGATGGTCACCGCCGCCCGCAAAAATAAAAAAGCGGTCCAGATGGGAAGCCAGCGCCGCAGCAGTGAATCCATCCAGGAAGGGATTCAGAAAGTCAAAGAAGGAGCAATCGGCGATGTTTATCTCGCACGTGCTTTTTATGAAAGCGCCCGTGGTTCGATCGGTAACGGAAAGCCAGCGGCTGTTCCCGGCGATCTGAACTACGATCTCTGGCAGGGACCGGCTCCCCGTCAGAAATACGTAGACAACCTGATCCATTACAACTGGCACTGGTTCTGGAAATATGGAAACGGCGAACTGGGCAATAATGGTGTGCACTCTCTGGACCTCTGTCGCTGGGGGCTGGATGTTGACTATCCAACCCGTGTCGTATCCAGTGGTGGTCGCTATGCCTACGATGATGATCAGCAGACCCCCGACACCCATGTCGTCGGTTACGAATTCGGTGATGACAAACAGATCACCTGGCAGGGTACCAGTTGCAATCGTCACAAGAATGATTTTGTCACCTTCTTTGGCAGTAAAGGAACTCTGATTCTAGGTATCTCCGGTGGTTACCGCATTCTGGACGCCAAGGACAAAGAAATAGAAAAAGTAGACGGCAACCAGGGATTGCGGGAGCACGCTCAGAACTTCATTGATGCGATCCGCAATAATGAACCACTTAACCTGAATGCCGAAATCGAGATTGGCCACAAGAGCACACTGCTCTGCCACTTGGGAAATATCGCACACCGCACGGGTCGCACGATGACCTGCGATCCCACCAACGGTCACATCCAGAATGATAAAGAAGCCATGACCCTCTGGACCCGCGAATACGAACCAGGCTGGGAACCCAAAGTTTAAGCTTCTGACAACAGATGGTACGCACGGGAGTCGGTCTCAGATCGACTCCCTTTTTTAATGCGCTCTCGACAGATATGAAAAAACACCCTCAATCGATTGTGACTGAAGGTGTTTTAAACTGTACTACAGTTAGAGTAGAACGATTTTCAAAGCTTGTCAGCCAGTTTTTTAGCGGCATCCTTAATCTGCTTCGGATTCGTCATGGAACCCAGTTTTTTCGCCTCTTCTGCCAGTTCAGGCTTACCAGCCTCTTCCAGACTTTCAGGAATACCAAAGAAACTACTGTCGACGACTCCGGATTCGGCAATCGCGTTCAGGCTTGTTTTGACAGCAGATAAATCCTTAGCGGCTGGGGCTTCCTGATTGGCAGGCGATGTTTCACCCGTCCCTCCTCCTCCACAACCGAACAACATGAAACTCAGTATCACACAGGCATAACCCAGTTTATACATCTTGAATGACCCTTTCTAAAGACTTGTAACAACGGTGTTTTACTCATTCTGATTATACGAAAGAAAATCAGCCCGGCAACGGAGGTTGCCGAGCTGATTGATCAAAGTCATTAAGCAAGCACAGGCTTACTCATTGATGCTGACAGAAGCACCGTCGGCAATTGCTCCCAGTCGCTGCCAATTCAGTAAGTCAATATTATCTGACACGAAGTGCACAGAACCATCAGCCATCAGCACATGGGCACCGCCGGTATGACGACTGCGTGCTGCCTGAGCGGCAGGAGCATCACCACCAGCGTGACCACCGTTACCAGTGCTGCAGTCATTATTAGGTGAATTCGGTGTGTTCCAGGTATTGAACCAGCACTCATCTGCCCGCATCCACCGTGATCCACGATGCACATAAAATGCGCCTGCGGAAGCACAGGATGCACCATGAGTCGCCAAGGCTGACTGTGAGGGGAAGGTCGTGTTGTTACCACCTGCGAAAGAAACATTCCGCCGAACATCACCATTTTCACTGAAAGCAGAGGAATTGTTAGATCCCACAATGCGTTCGCCCATGGCAACCACATTTGAGGTCCCATCAAGGATGTCAGACACGCGAGTGATGATGGAGTAACGGGAGAATCCGTTTTGAGAATTCAACGAAACGTTCCACCCCAGACAGGGACCTGCCGACATGTAGTAGTTCAAGTGCCCTTCACCATAGTTGGTATATCGTGGGTCGGAAGGACAACGGAATACACCAATACCAGCATTGCGATTGTTGGTGTTAGGAGCCTCTTCACAGGAAAACTGGAAATCGAACTGGTTGTAGATCGATGCCTGATCCAGGAAAGGCAGCAGCATCGCCTGCTGGCTGAAACCGGTCCAGGGTCTGATTCCGGGAGAACTTCCATGATAATAAGCAGCCAAGGTCATCTGTCCGAAACAACCATGACTTTCATGATAATTGTGTAAAGCCAACCCGAACTGCTTCAGATTGTTCTTACATTGTGAACGACGGGCCGCTTCCCGCGCCTGTTGCACCGCTGGTAACAGCAGCGCAATCAAAATAGCAATGATTGCGATTACGACGAGCAACTCAATCAGCGTAAAAGCTCGTCTCCTCAATAGATGTTTCATTTGCACTCTCCTGCAGGATAAAAGAAAAATAGCAATTTACGCCAATAAAAATAAAATACAGCGCCAGCGCAAGATGTATATATTGGCGGATCGCATAAGAAGAATGCTGGATGCTGCTAAATGCATATACCAGCATCGTCCATTATTATCGATTTTTCTTGAAAACTCAATATTTTCTACACAATTATGCAGACAAATTAATCCGTTTTTACGTAGACGGCATTTAATTAAGTTATTTAACTATAAGAGCTTGCAACAAGGGTCAATCTGTCGGTTTGTACTCATCACCGTCTCCGACCACCGAAACCACGCTGTTATTTTACGGCTTGCTGGGGAGAGTTTCGGGACTGATAGATGCAGGTTCCAGTAGAGTATTCGTTGCTTTTAACTGCAGCGATTTAACTTCCTGCCGAACCCCTGATGGCCAGTAAACTGTTAGACTATTTACAGTTACGTCCTTTGGTACCCCCCAGTGAACCCTCAGGTCTCCCGACGATAGATAACTGCCGCCCCCTTTTATCTGTCTTGTCTGGTCTCCTGAGGAAGTGTGTAACACCAACCGCGCTCCCACTGCATCACGATTGCTCCGGGTACCGATCAAGCGTACCGATATCCATTGTCCCTCACCCCGGGCCTTATTGTTGAGAATCGCAGGGGGATCACTGAAATTTGATACCGCCAGATCCAGATTTCCATCATCGTTGAAGTCAGCCAGCGCCAACCCTCTGCCTGAATGCGATTGTCCCAGATACGAATTCTCATCAAACTCGATCTGCGAAAATCGGCCCCCTTGATTCTCCAGATACAAGGGTTTCTGTCGAAAAGGAGAGTTGAGTGAGTAGTACGCGACGTGCCCGTTGACCACAAAAATATCTTCATCCCCATCCAGATCGAAGTCCGCACAGACCGTTCCGAATCCCACAAACAGCGTTCCGATGGAAGTGACTCCCGTATCATTACTGACGTGCAGAAACTGTGAGTCTCCATCATTCCGATACAGGGCAAATGCTTCTTTCTCATAGTTCGCTACCCATAGATCAGACAACCCATCCTGGTTATAGTCCATGATGTCGACGCCCATACTCCCGTTCGGCGTCGCCCGGTCATCAACGGCCGCACCATTGATGATGCCTACTTCGTCGAGTTTTCCCTGCCCGTCATTCAGATAGAGAAAATTCTCCACTGCATCGTTGCAGACATAGACATCCAGGTCATTATCATTGTCCAGGTCTGCCAGGATCACTCCCAGGCCTTTGCCTTCAGAAACCAGCCCCGCTTCATCGGAAGCATCGTAAAACGTGCCATCACCCCGGTTATAAAACACGAGATCTCTCACTCCTTTAAAGGAATGAGGCGAACAGACATCTGGTACCCCAGGTGTCAATTGACACTCTGGATGATTCTGAAAAGACCAGTCCGCATACTGTGCCAGGTAGAGATCCAGCAAACCATCGCCATTCAAGTCACCCCAGCCGGCACTCGATCCCCAGAAACAGTCCCGCAGACCGGCTTCAATAGAGGTTTCTTCAAACGTACCATCACCCATATTGCGCCAGAGAATCGAACCGCCATATCCGGTGACAATCAGATCCTGAAAGCCGTCATTGTCATAGTCCCCCGCCGAACATCCATTGCTATAGAAGGCAGCTAACTCCATTCCCGCCTGTTCGGTCCGGTCCTCGAATTTCAGTGCCCCCTCATGTCGCAGCAGAAGAGAAGGATATCCCCTGGTTGTTTTATTCTCAAAAGTACCACCACCGGTATAGAACAGATCCAGTTTGCCATCACGATCAAAGTCAAAGACCGCCGTACCGCCGCCCAGTGTTTCCAGAATCGCCAGCTCTTTCGCGTCTCTACCATTGCGATACACAAAATCCGATTTCTGCGCAGGCCAGATATCCACAAATTCGGGACGGATACCTTGCGCAGCAGACGAAGAAGAAACATGACCTGGCGTCTCCTGTCTGGTCGGCTGTTCTGTTTCTGCAGGCTCCGTCTGACAACCGCTGCCCCATAGACATAAGCCGGCGCACAGCAGCAGACAAAGACTTCGACAGGACAGCCCATGCCTGTCGCGGTAATTCGGAAAGCGATTGAGCAACAAAATCATATTCATCAGGGACGAGACTTTTCTTTCTTTGGAAGTACAGGAACATTAACAGAATTATCGCTGGATTCTCCGCTGTTTTCTGTAGCTTGAGGAGTTTTCTCCTGAACCACGTTTAAAGAATCTACCTGCTTACGATGTAATTCTGCCAGCCTTTGAAAATTCTCACCGCGCGACTGATTGTCTTCATAATACCGGGCCAGTTCCGAATGCGCTCCGAGATGATCCGGCTGGTACAGCAACACGCTGTTGAGCCAGACAACCCCCTGCTCTTTGGAGACATAGTTCAGGTACATTTTCCCGATCTGAAACCGCAACTCAGCATTATCGGGTTCCAGTTGAACCTGGTCGAGCAATCCCTGAATTTCCGCGAGGGCATCATTGGTCTCCTTGATCACCCGGCTGAGTTCTTTCGCTTCTGACTTCCTGCCCAGACGACTGTAAACCAACGCCAGTGAATTCTTGATTCCCAGATCCAGCGAATTGGCCTTAGCCGCAGGTTCCAGCCACTTCAGGGCCGCTTCATAATTTTTATCTGCCAGTTCCAGATTCCCCATCGCCAGTTGAGCCGCTGTACGCCCCTCAAACTTGTGATCCCCCATCGCCTGGTATTCAACCTCCAGCTGTTCAACATTCAACGCCAGCACTTCCCGTAATAACTGTTTCGCTTCTGCGTTCCTGTTCAGCAATCGCAGACAACGTGCCATGCCGACTTTGGCAGGAGCCTGATTTTCTGTGGAGTCGATGGCACGCTGGTAGTATTCCATCGCCTCCTCGGTTTTTTTCAATGTCAGTTGAATTCGCCCCAGGCTGTAAGCAGCCGCCGCATATTCGGGATCTTTTTTTAACGTGCTCTGATATTCCGCAATCGCATCCTGCCATGCCAGCTTATGCTCATACATTTTGCCTCGCATGAAATTCGGCAATGGATCATCCGGAAAATCTGCTTCCCACAACTCAAGGATCTGCAAAGCATCATTGAATTGATAATTCAAAATACAGCTGTTGACATATGTCTCACAGATATCCTGAATGTTACCTTCAGGCTCAATCAGCATTTCACTCAGATGCATCTGCAGATCGGTATTATCTCCAATCTGTGCTTTCAACAGCCATTGCTCCTGTTGAAACTCATCCGTGGATCCCGCCAGTTCATAATAGTGTTTCAGCGCAGCATAAGCCTGTTCCATATCACGTGACTTCCGATAAGCCCGTGCCAGCAGAATCCTGGTTCTGGCATTCTGGTGATCCAGTGATTGCGCATATGACAGCCACTTCAACGACCGTTCCGGATCACGGGCCAGCAGATTTGACTCAGCACGGTTCTGCAGGAAATCGATCCAGAATCCACGCGCCCACAGGGGTGAAGTTAACACGACCATCAGCAACCCGGCTGACAGCAGTATCCGTTTTTTTCGTGATCGGGGAATGGATTTGTCTTGAGCTTTGTCACTCACGTTACTTGTCAATCGAACACCGAAATTGTGGTATCAGGCAGGAATAATAAGAAAGAAGCATCGTTGCTTCGCTTGAATAATTTTAGAGGCCCCGCGAATGCATTTCCTGCCCAAAACAGATAATGACCAGCAAAAATACGGATTTAGGCCTGATTCAGGTCGCTTACCATGCATATAGGAATCGATGCCATCCTATTGTAGTGAACACGGCGAAACCTTTCTGGAGTACACAACCCCGCCTGTATTACGTTTATCAAACCCTCGTCGTTGGTTCTGTGCTCACATGGTTAAATAGTTAATTAAACTTAAAGTAGATTATAAACCGATTCAATTCGCCCGTTGCTCCCGGTAATATCGGATAGAACTACAGGTTGAGTAAACACAATTTTATACACTGATACCAGGCAGATCGTCAGTCTGCATTTTCGTTCCGCGAGCCATTCTCCATGAAATCTTATTTGCTCTTATTCTGCATGCTTTGCACTCCAGCTACCATTTCAGCAGCAGAAATCCAACATCTCTGGCTGACGCATCGATCACATCAACCGGATAAAATCGTAGTCAACTGGTCCACATCCCTGCCCGGCAATTCCATTGTGAACTTTGGCCTGACCGCCGATTCCATGCAAATGCTCAAAATAGAAGAGAATACGACATTACATCACGTGGAAATCCCACTCACCGCGCATGATACGATCTTTCACTATCGAGTCCAGACGGGACAGCAGCACTCCGAAATAGCGACCTTCAAAGCGTACCCCACTGATTCGCTCCGTGTTGCCATCGTCGCAGACTGGCAATCTCGCCCCGATCTTACAAGTTTATTGAAAGACGATGTCCACCTGCTGCTGACTGCGGGAGATAATATCAGCAATCTCTGGCAAACCTGCGGTCCCGGGAAGCCAGACTGTATTCAACCCTACCTTAAACTGATTGGCGCTTATCCAGAACTGTTTCGATCAACGCCCTTTATGCCAATTCTGGGAAATCATGACCGGGAAGTTTATCCACGTGGTAAAAAACCGCCGGAACATGCTGTCTATGATGTGGATGCTACTGCCTTTCGCCATTTCTTTGAACTGCCTGATGAAGAATGGAAATGGAAATTTGACATCCCCGATTTTAAGATCCGGTTCGCCGGTCTCGATTTCAATCACATCTCCGATATCGGCACCACCTGGCAGACCTGCCATCCCCTGGATCGAAATTCTGAACAATACCGCTGGTACGAATCCATTACGCAAGATCACCCCGGTCATCTGGTAACACTTTATAACGAGCGCAATGCCAGCATGCGCAATCAGCTTCAGGGAGACTGGCGACGCCTGTTTCAGCGAGGAACACTTTGTGTGACTGGATTCGGTTATTTCGCCGAACGGGCCGAAGTAGACGGCATCACGTATTACAATTCGTCACTCAGTGGCACGGGGACACAATACGCCGACCCGCATACAAAGTTCCTGACCGGCAAAGACAGCTATCTGCTGTTGACGTGTGATCGAAATTCAGGCGAGCTGACCGTGAAACTGAAAAGCCTCAAAAATGAGGTACTGGATCTCCAGCGTTTTTCCCCGCGATCAAAACAGTAAGCTGAGCTGCGGGCACAGTTTTTTCATACCAGTCCCGTCCGGAACTGAATCGACTGCAATCGATTACTGTTCTGCGCCAAAAGAAAACTGATTGTTCAGTCCAGGTATCTCATCGGGTACAGAAAAATACATATCGTCCCTTGGTTTTTCCTGACGACTTAATTTGTGTAGCTGATCGGGTTGCAGCGCATGTGGCATCAGCGAACAGCCGGTCGAAAATAGTGACAAACCAGGCAGAACCAGTATTAGACACACTCGAATCAGAATATTCATTTGGAAATTTCCATCGGGAGTATTAACAGATGGTCCGTCTGCAAAACGTCAGTCCTGCGATCCCGTTTGCGGATTCAAATCACGTTCCGGAATTTGATCAGGAACCGAAAAATAAGTATCCTGGCGGGGTGCCGGACCACGATTCAGTTTATGCCACTGACTGGGTTGCAGCGCATGCGGCAACATTTCACAACCGGAGGCAAAAAAGGACAGGCTGGGAATGATCACTATGATGAGTGCTTTTGAGAGAACTTTCATTGAGAGAATTCCGGTTAAGTTCTAGAGTTAATTCCATTCACTTTCACGCCTTTCCGACTCAATCCAGACGCATTACGCAGAAGAAAAACGACCTGAACAGGCGACGTTTTCATTTCCTCGCGCGCAGACAAAAAAGGCGAACCTGTTGCTCGTCTTTCAAAAAAGTGAATTTCAAGGGTGACTATTTGGATTGAGAAGTGAGAGATGAGGCACGGATTCTAGTCAGACACCGCCAGTCTGCCAAGACCGTTTTTCATGCAAAATCTGCCGGTCAAAGTGTTATCCCGGAGTTTTTTGATTACGATACTCCTGCAACTGCTGTTTTAACTGCCCCACCAATGCCATTGCAGATTCATTTTCGGGCATAAAACGACTGCTGGTATACTTCTGATACCACTGTGATGCTGTCTGATTCTGAATCCGTCGGGAAAACTGGGTCAACGATTCTCCAGACTTTCGGACAAGTTTCTGTTTTGCCAGCAGGCGATCCATCTGTGCCAGCAGCAGATGCAGTTCCTGAATATGAACCGTGTTTTTCCTAAAGGCAGCACGCTCCTGTAAGATTTTCAAAATGAAATGAAATAACCACTGAAAAACAAACCAGAGCACCACCCCCAGAACCAACAGTAACAAAGGCAGTTGCGCTTCCGACAATGCCAGGATCCACTGGCCCTGCTGTAATGCTGTTTTCAGTCGAGCGAACTGGCCTACAAAGGCTTCCCAGTACTGGCGTGTTCCACTGGGAGCATAATGTTCCGGTTGCCCCGCAGCAGGTGTCGACTCTACAGTCACCCAGCCACGTTCCGGATCCCAGGCTTCAACCCAGGCATGAGCATGCCGATTCCGGGCCACCCAGTATTGATCGTAATGATTTCGTTCCCGCACGACATATCCCGTAACGTACCGGCACGGCACACCGGCCAGCCTCAACAGTAACGCGGTCCCGGAAGCAAAATACTCGCAGTGGGCTTTGGGCTTTTCCATTAGAAAGTACGTAATGGGATCAACTCCCGGTGGTATCGCAATCCCCAGTTCGTACTCATAGTTATTCTGAAAGTATGCTTGAACCCGTTCGATCTTTGCAGCCGGTGTATTACAGCCGGCAAAAACCTGTTGTGACAGTTTTTGAAGCTCTGGCGAAATATTGTAAGGTATCTGCAATAGTCGCTTTAAAGCCTGTTCCGATTCGGGACGATGCGGCAACTGATGACGTGGATAATAAAGAGAGTAAGGGAATCCACTTTCCATAGAACGCGATGTCAGAATATCCTGGCTGTCAAATTGCACACTATCGGCAACGGCATAAACCAGGGGCGTATTCAAGGGGGCAAAGATATGTCCCGGCACTTCAGACCAGACCTGATATTCGATCCAGTTTGATGACTTGGCCTGCCCGATCTGAAACCAGGTCCCATCCTGAGGTACACTGGCCTGCACACCGGCAGGGGGAACCGCAATGATGGCAGCGTTATGATTTCCAATTTCTGAATGCCACTCAGAATTGAAAAACTGCACGAAGGCCCGCCCTCGAAAGTAGCCTGGCTCATCGGTTGACTGCACGCGCAGTTTGGTTTGCTCTGCCCCCGCATCAAACTGTTTACTCAGACTCCCGAGTCGTGAAATCGTGGAAAATCCCGCACGCGATGCGATGCCTCCTGTGCGCGGTTCGATCAACCGGTAATACAACTGATCCAGTTCGCGTTCGTACCGATCTAAACCCGTCGCCGTCAACCAGCCCATCAGACAGATCACAACGAAAAAACCAGCTCGAATCAGATAGACAGACCAGTGATTCTGCGCCGTCTTCCCGGACTTCCGCACCGCATGCCCTAACTGATAGAACACCCCTGTCAACAGAATGTAACCAAAGACCAGAACCTGATAATACGCACCCTTCGATCCATAAACCAGAATGTCCCCGATCAGAATAAATGTTACGATTCCAAACAGAGGAAACGAGTTTGGCAGAAATCGATCAAAATGGCTGTCGAACATCTGGCGCAGCTGCACGGTGATGACAAATTGCGCCGCTGCATAAGCCAGAGGTGTGCGGATCGCCAACCGGTCCAGACCAAATTCATGCTGATACATCATATATTTGGCCATAAACAGAATGGCCAGGATGCTGGTAGTCCAGAATACCTGACGTCGTGAAAACGGATACCGTAACAGTTCAGCATACGACAACGCCGCCAGTACGATGATACTGAATGGGAAAAACAGTGTCTCAGACAGAATCCCGAAAGTAGCACATTCCAGGCTGATCATTGTAAACGCGATGGTTCGTTGCCCATTCATAACGATTCCACCTTCCCCCTCGCGATGTCATCCGGGGTGAACTGGAAAGCGGGTCCAAACTCATCCGCATTATAAGGCAGAGTCGTTTTACCTTCATGAATGATGATGGCCTTCAGACTCGAACCCGAATCCAGAACGGCGCGTGCCATCTGCTCCCGCTGTTCGTCCCAGTCCAGAAAAATGCAGACGGCTGTCGAAACATTGGACAACTCCTCAAACACAGCCGGACCAATCGTCTCAAATGGATCATCCAGACAACGATCAACACACGACAGGATCTCCAGCACATTGTCAAAGTGAGCTGTATGCCGGCCGGCACGAAACACATACAACTCCGGCCCCGCAGCAAACAGGTCGATCAGATATTCTCCTCGTGACAGTGCATCCGCAATGGAAGCGGTCAGACTGATCCCCGCTTCGAGAGCGTTCATCGGCTGTTTCTCACTGGAAACAGGCTGATATCGCTGACCAATTGTTTTCAGTTTCTCGACCAACCAGGGCTCGGGCGGCAAATAAGTATCCAGGATCAAAGCAATTCGGCAGTAATATTCTTCCTGATACTCTCGGACCACAGGCTTGCCCAGCCGCGCCCACGAACGAAAATCCAGACGGCGGGCGGGTTCACCCGGAACATATTCCCGGTTACCAATATATTCAGGTGATTCACCCACGTTGGAAGTCAACGCGATTCCCCCTGGTTGAAACTTGCTGCCCACAGGCAGATCAACACTGGTCAACTGATGAAAAGCGGGCAGCACCAGCAGTGATTTCCCGGGCAATGCAGCGTTTCCGGAACGGTTGAGATGAAAAGGAAACAGCGTATGAACGCCCAGCTTGGGGAGCGCATAAAATCCGCGCTGCGGTGCATCTATGGTGACCGTGACGTCGACGGATTCTCCTCGAGGCAGACAACCCAGTGTGTCGTCTCGATCTGTCTGCGACAGTGGCCGTTCCAGCCAGCGAAACGCGACTGCCATATCATAAATGGGTAACCATCCCCGGTTCGTCACTGTAAAATGTCCGACCGCAGGCTGACCAGCCGTTGTCTGGGCAGGAAAATCTCCCTTCAAATCACAGCGGGGACGAAATACCCACGAAGCGATTCCGTCTACCAAGATCAACGCCATCAGCACGCTGAACAGGTTATAAATGGGAACTGATACCGAAATCGTGCCGATCCCCGAGAGGAAAAATCCAAACAGCAGGATCTTTCCCGGATAGGTCATGCGGTAATACCAGTAATGCTTGTGCATCCGCACGAGCAGCAGGCGATTGGTAAAGGAATCTTTTTTTCTGATCTTTGATGAATAAGGATCGTATTCCGAGACATGCATAACTGAATCAACGTTTCACTTTGATAGATCCGGACTGCCCCCGCATGCATCACCATTACCCTGATCGTTGATGATCAGTCTACGTAGGCACTTTTACTTTACTTACGATATCCTTCACGACATCCAGCTTGGTAATACTGCTGTATTTTGCTTTCGAGGTTAAAATCAGACGATGTGCCAACACATATTCCGCCATATGCTGCACATCATCGGGCAACACATAATTACGCCCTTTCAAAAACGCGATCGCCTGGGACGCCCGAAACAGCATCAGCGAGCCCCGGGGACTGACACCTAATTTTAATCGCGGATCGTTGCGCGTTGTATTCACCAGGTCAATCATGTAGCGGGCCACACTTTGATCAACGTGCACCGTTTTCACCTGGTCCTGCATCTGTACCACTTCCTCGTGACTTAACACCCGTTCCAGATGATCCACCGGATGCTCCGTCGATTGCGAAAATAAAATATCAATTTCATTTTCCGCATCAGGATAACCCAGTTGCAGGTGAATCAGAAAACGGTCCAGCTGCGCTTCCGGCAGCGGATAAGTGCCATGAAAATCAACTGGATTCTGTGTCGCCAGCACAAAGAAGGGAGAAGGTAACAGATAACGCACGCCTTCAATCGTCGCCTGTGATTCACTCATTGCTTCCAGCAGCGCAGACTGTGTTCGCGGCGAGGCACGGTTGATTTCATCTGCCAGCAGAATATTACAGAAGATCGGACCTTCCCGGAAATGAAACGTGCCATCCACGGGATTATAAATTGAAGAACCAAGAATATCTGTCGGCAGTAAATCAGGGGTAAACTGCACCCGGTTGAAGGGCACGTCCAGAGAACGGGCCAGTGCTTTAGCCAGTGTGGTTTTACCCGTGCCGGGCACATCTTCCATCAGGACCGAACCGTTTGAGAGCAACGCCACCATCATCATGTCGATGCTCTCTGATTTCCCACGTATCACACTACTCAGATTTTTTCTTAACAGACTAAGCATCTGAACGTATTTTTCGCTTTGCTCCGGCAACGTGGACTGCGCCATACGAATTCTCTACCATTTATTCTGTTAGATCAGGGAAATGCAGATTCTAATCAAATCTTCGATTCGAGTGTTCCATCACAAAGGCAAGGGATCTAACGGATTATAGCAGATCACAGCAAAATGAAAGCACTCTCACAAAATTATTTCCTTTGAATCAAAATCAAATTTGAATATTTCATGAAGATCCTCTGCCAACTACGTGCCTGGTCGCCAGGGTTGCGGTCCACCTGGTTTTGCCTGAAGAAACTTCGCATCGGTCTCCTGATACCACTTGTGAAGCTGCTTACGCATCGCAGTGACACGCTCCGGATACTTTGCCGCCAGATCCTGTTTCTCACCCAGATCTTCTTTCAGATGGTACAGATGCACCTGCCCATCCTCGAATCGTTCTATCAGTTTCCAGTCACCCATGCGAATTGCACCGCCGGGAATGCCTCCCTGATTAGAATAATGCGGGTAATGCCAATACAGCGCATCCCGTTTCAGCGATTCCTCTTCCTGTAGTAAGCCTTTCAGACTCACCCCGTCCAGATGTTGTTCGGGCTTCAAAGGCAGTCCTGCCAGATCCAGAATCGTGGGATAAAAATCGGTCGAAATCACAGGCTCGTCACAAACGCTACCTGGCGCGGTACCGCCCGGCCAGCGAATCAGAAACACTTCCCTTATCCCCCCTTCATACAGCCAGCCCTTTCCCCCTCTTAAAGGCATGTTCGATGTGGGTGAACCCTCCGATGTGCTCAGTCCCCCATTGTCAGAGGTCAGCATCACCACCGTGTTCTCAGCCACACCTGATTCTTCCAGCTGACGCAGCACCTTACCGACTGCTTGATCCATCGACTCCACCATCGCCGCATACACGGCATGGTTCTGCCGGATCCGCACACGTCGTTTTTCATCGACGGGAAAAACCTGCTCCTCGTCCGCGAAATCATGCTGGCCGGTCAGCCTCAGTCGTTTTGCTTTCTCTTTATACTTGGTCACCAGCGGGCTGGGCCCCATCAATGGCGTATGAACCGAATAAAAGGCGAGATACGCGAAGAACGGATCTTCGCGATGCTCATTTATAAACTGCGCCGTCTCACTCGCCAGACGGTCAGGCAAGTGTTCTCCCTGCGGTCCATCTGTCAAACGGGGGTTACCATAAGGTGAGAAATATTTTCCCCCACCATATGGGCCGCCACGATGCCAGCCGCCACGGTTAATATCAAAACCCTGTTTTTCAGGCCAGAACTCTTCGGTCGGCCCCAGATGCCACTTGCCCGCGAAAAACGTGGAATACCCCTGCTCCTTGAGTGCCTCTGCGATCGTCGTTTCGCTTAAAGGCATCCTGTCGTTGAGTGGTGCGGGCAGATATTTTCCGGCTCGTTTCCCGGAAAAGAAATTCGTCGCATCCACGCGGGTCGGATATTTTCCCGTCATAATACTGTACCGCGTCGGACTGCAGACCGGATTGGCCGCGTATCCGTTGGTGAACCGTATGCCGGTCTTCGCCAATGCGTTAATGTGTGGCGTTTCATAAAAAGTCTGCGGGTTATTACATCCCACATCCATATACCCGAGATCATCCACCAGAATAAACACAAAGTTCAATGGTTTTTTCTGCTTCGTTTTCTCAGAAGCAGACAAGGGTATGTCTGCCAGAAAAGCAACAGAGATCATCAACATTAACGTGCAGCGCGACATCAGTTGCATGTTGAAATTCCTCAGAAGAAGTGTTTCAGCTGTTTTCAATTCCGTATTGTTTCAGTTTCTTACTCAACGTGGTCCGATGCAAGCCCAGACACCGCGCCGCGGGCGCACATTGTCCATGAAATTTTTCCAGCGCGACTTCCATCACGGGAGGTTCAATCAGCGCCAGTAACTGTTCGTAAATATTTGCAGCCTGCTCGGGATCTGTCAATTGTGCTTCCGCCCACTGTTTCAGCAGCATACCGATCTCTGCTTCCGATCCCGCGGGAGACTCATCCATTCCCAGAAACGATTGCGACACCGCAGCCGGCAGATCTTCCGGTAGAATCGTTCCCCCGCGCGCGCGCAATGCCGCATGCTCAATCGCATTCCGCAGCTCGCGCACATTACCATACCAGGGCCGCCGCTCCAGCTCTGCGACCGTTTCTGCAGTCAGGCGATGCTGCATTCCCGTCTGTCGATCCACAAACCGCTCCAGAAAAAATTCCGCCAGCACGCGAATGTCAGCCACACGCTTTCGCAGCGGTGGGATATCAATCTGAAATGTACACAAACGAAAATAGAGATCGTGACGGAATTTCCCCTGCTTGATTAACGACTCCAGATTACGATGCGTGGCGGTGATCACTCGAAAGCTCGTCTTCACCCGCTGATTTGAACCAACGGGCAATACCTCTCCCTCCTCCAGCGCACGCAACAGCTTGATCTGAATCGCCAGAGGGATGTCGGCCACTTCATCCAGAAATAAAGTCCCCTGGTCCGCCTGCTCCAGAAAACCGATCCGCGCTGATTCCGCACTGGTGAATGCCCCCTGCACATGTCCAAACAGTTCACTCTCCGCCAGCCCTTCACTTAGTGAAGCAATATTAACCGCGACGAATGGACCCGCTGACCGGTCACTAAAGCGATGGATCGCCTGTGCCGCTAACTCTTTTCCGGTTCCACTTTCTCCCGACAGCAGGACACTCGCTTCCGAGCCAGCGACCAGCGCAATGGACTTAAACACATTTTGCATCTCAGGTGTCGAACCAACCAGCCCCTCTACCTGTCGCGGTTCGCCGGGTGTCAGTTCATCACGCTGCGATTCATCAATGGCTTTTTCCAGCACCCGTTCCATCTGATTCAGATCGAACGGCTTCACAATATAGTCAAAGGCTCCTTTGCGAACCGCTTCCACTGCGGTCTGTAGATCACCGTAAGCGGTAATTACAATCACCGGAACCTGGCCAATACGATCATAGAGCCCCTGTATCGCCGTCAATCCGTCCATGCCAGGCAGTCGAACATCCATCACCACGACATCCGGTCGCTCCTCTTCTGCGAAATTCAATGCCTGTTCCGCTGACGAAGCCATGCGTACCTGATGACCAAGGCTCTCACCCAGCTGGCTTAAACCCCAGCAGATTGATTCTTCATCATCAACGATTAGTAATTTCGACACTCGCGTTCTCCACCTGATAGACAGGTAACTCTACTATAAAACAGGTCTGCCCACCGCGCCGTTCCCAGTGAAGCCGTCCGTTATGATTCTCTACGATTTCCCTGGCGACAAACAGGCCGAGCCCGGTCCCATCCTTTTTCGCGGTTACCAGAGGTTCAAACATTTTATTGATAATAGCAGGCTCAGGCCCCGGTCCTGTATCTGTCACCTCCAAAGTAACAGACTCCTGACCACTTGGGAACAGCCTCAACCTGACTTCTGCTTCTGACAGACTTTGGGAATCAGGCTCTGTTTTGACGGACAATGTTGCTTCGATGGCGTTCAGTACCAGATTGGACATTAACTGCTCCAGAGATTCCGCATCTCCCTCGACTGTCAATGGTTCCTCTACTGAATCATTAATGAGTTGAATCCCCCCATGTCGCGCTGTCGGCTCCAGTAGACTCATCAGCCTCTCAACAATCTCATTCAAACACACCGGTGCAAAACTGCAAAAATGACCGGCTTTGTTATCAAGAAAACTTTGCAGATATTGTTCAATCATGCAGAGTTGTCGATTGGCGACCTGTAATGTTTCATCCTGATCACTGTTGGCACATTTACGCAAATACAGATCTAAAGCAATTCGGCAGCCCGTTACCGCATTCCGCAGTTGATGCGCAATCGCACCGCGCAGCTGTCCCAGTGTTTTCAACCGCTCGCTACGTTTGACTTCGTCTTCAAAATCTCCCAGCAGTTCTGCCATCTGGTTAATCGAAATACTCAGATCGTGAATTTCATCGTTCCGTGAGGGCAGAACCATGGGATGAAAATCCCCATGGGCAATCTGAGCCACTTTGCGATCAAGTCGCTGCAAGGGACGCGTGACCCGGCCTGCTATCACTGTCGCCAGTACTGCAACCACAATCAGCGCAATACTGCCTGCCAGTAAAGAAGGGTAAATGGCATTCGATAACGCTTCCCGATACGCTTTGACCGGATAATAAATATGTAAGTACCTCAATTCATCCGTCCGGACCCGCTGCTGAATCTTGACTACCGTATGAAAATAATGAGCATCACCGGTTTCAATTACATCAGAGATCTGTAACTGATTCCAGTCAGGTGGTTCCTGTTTGATTGCCGTTGGTAGATAATCAGGTCGAGTCGAAGAGAGTACCTTGTTGTCCTGCCTCACCAGTACAAAGTCAGCGCCGGACAATCCTTTGGTCTGATTCAATACTGCTCCGGTTAACGGAAACGTCGCCTCATTCAGAGTATGTGCGATCTGGCGAAACTGATCTCTGATCTGTAATTTGATCTGATTGGTAGCCAGCCAGGCCTGCAGAAATGTCACGACCACAATAGCGCAGACCAGAATGCCCACCATCGGAATCAGGATCTGGTACCGCAATGGCCAGCGCATTGATCAATAGACTTTCTGTGGGACAACGTAAATTCAATGAAACAGGCAATGGACGAACCGACCTGCAGAGATCACTCCATTTTATGTTAAACACAGACCATAAAACACATTCAATCAGTCTGTTGACTCGGTATTTTAGAATCCCGGCTTCGCCAACACGGCTTTGGAACTTCAAGAAACCAAACAAGCTGTCGCAATATTAGCCACTCCTGTCGAATACACCGACACATCAATTCGCTTTGATATTCGAGAAGCATTCCCCCAAACGAGTATTCTGTTTGCACATCCTGGACAGACTACATAATTTATTGAAAACAACTACTTCGGAACATCATTTGCGGCTACAATACAGGACTCAAACTACCCGCACCCAAAGTAAGCAGGAATCCTGAAAATGCGCACCAAACGTGGTTTTACCCTGATCGAATTGCTGGTGGTGATCGCTATCATCGCCATTCTGATCGCTCTGTTACTACCCGCCGTCCAGCAGGCCCGAGAAGCCGCCCGCCGTACTCAATGCAAAAACCATCTCAAGCAGCTCGGACTCGCTGTACACAATTATGTGAGCAGTTATCGTTTCCTGCCTCCTGGCGCCAGTGTGGATTTGTCTGTCTCTGCCACAGGAAACAACGGTTCCTGGGGCGTACATGGCCGCATCCTCCCCCTGTTGGAACAGGGCAATCTTTATAACAATGTCGATCTCTCGATCGCCTGGGATTTTCAAACCGCGATTGATGGTCTCAAAATTCCCGTCTATGCCTGTCCCAGCGATCCAAACAGCGACCGCGTCCGTGATCCGGGGAGCGGAAGGGTTAAACTCTATCCCACCAACTATGGTTTCAATTATGGAACCTGGTTCGTCTATGATCCCACCAATGGCAGTAGTGGTAATGGTGCTTTTTATCCGAATGCCAGTTTGGGCATGGCTTCATTTTTAGATGGCACGAGTAACACTCTTCTGGCCGCTGAAGTCAAAGGCTGGCAACCCTACACTCGTAATGGCGGCCCTTCTACGACCACCATTCCCGGAAACGCTTCTACAGCCGCCACCATCGTCGCTTCAGGTGCCGACTTTAAAACCAACACCGGCCACACAGAATGGCCCGATGGCCGCGTCCATCACACCGGTTTCACTGTTACACTGAATCCCAATACTTATGTGCCTTATACCAGCGGCGGGACTGAATACGACGCCGACTATAATTCCTGGCAGGAAGGAAAGAACGGGAGCGCAGGCTCTCCCACCTATGCGATCATCACATCGCGCAGCTATCACACCGGAGTAGTCAACGCAGTTCTCGTCGATGGCTCCGTCAGAACCATCAGCGAAAATATCTCACTTGATATCTGGCGTGCACTGGGTACCCGCAGTAACGGAGAAGTCCTCGGGGAATTTTAACGGGCTGTTTCCAGGCTATTATCATAAATCACTCAGAGTGGGTCTGCATTCAGATCCGCTCTTTTTTTGTGGACTTTACCAATTAACAATCGTTTTCGCATTATTGCATCCCATAAAACTTTACCCCCATTTTCTGCTCTCAACTTTCTTTTTCTGAATTACTCCGGTTAAGATGAAGGAAGAATTTAATGCACCAGAACAGGTGATTCACTGCTTTTGAGTTGAGAACAGGAAATATCATGACATTGAAACAGACAGCTGTCGGGTTGATACTCTCTGCCCTGTTTTGCGTATGCTCTTTGAATGAGTTGAAATCCGCCGAGTCCAAGCCACTCACCAATTTCTCTGTTGAAGAGAAAACCAAAACCCACTGGTTCGACATCAAGAACCTGGGCGTCGAAGGCAAAGGCTGGACCGATACGGAAGCCTTTTTTAATCGTCTCCCTGCCAAAGCCAAAGGAGTCGTGCGACCACCCGTCTGGTCACTCAGTAAACATTCCGCAGGCTTAGCGGTCCGCTTTGTCACCGACGCGACTACCATCAAAGCCAAGTGGAAGCTGACTTCTGCCAATATCGCCATGAATCACATGGCAGCGACGGGCGTCAGTGGACTGGACCTGTACGTCAAAACAGAATCAGGAAAATGGCGCTGGCTGGCAGTCGGTAAACCATCAAAACAGGTAAACAATGCGACTCTGATCTCAGGCCTGATTCCCGGAAAACGCGAATATATGCTTTATCTGCCACTTTATAACGGCGTCGAATCCGTTGAAATCGGCGTTCCCGAAACCAGTCACCTCTGGAAAGCACCGCCACGGGAAGCAGGCAAAGACAAACCACTCGTCTTCTGGGGAACTTCCATCACACAGGGAGGCTGTGCCTCCCGGACCGGCATGGTCCACACTGCCATCCTGGGACGTCGGCTGGATCGCCCCGTCATCAACCTTGGATTTTCCGGCAACGGTCGTATGGAACCCGAAGTCGCCAAACTGGTCGCCGAGTTGGATGCCAGCGTCTTCATCATGGACTGTCTTCCTAACGTCACAGCCGATACCGTCGCCCGGGAAACCGAACCGCTGGTCAAAACACTTAGAGCCGCCCATCCCGAGACCCCCATTCTACTGGTAGAAGACCGGACCTATTCCAATGCTTATCTCAAAAAGAGCAGCCAGGAACGACATCGCACCAGCCGGGAGGCCCTCAAGAAAGCCTATGAAAAGCTGAAACAGGAAGGTGTCCAACACCTGTATTACCTGGATGGCGAAACCCTGTTGGGAGATGACAGCGAAGACACCGTCGACAGTTCTCACCCGACTGACCTCGGTTTCTTCAGACAGGCGAATGCGTTCGAGAAAGTACTCCGCCCCATTCTGGAACAGCAATCCAAGTGAGATCAGACCGTTTCTGCCACTTCCTGTTTCTCGTAATGCTGACTGCGTGCGGGAAGCAGGAACCGCTGGCGGATAAACCAGCTGAAGTCACACTGCCCGCAGATTCACACTTTCAGGAATTTCACGCCGAGATTCAAAATTTCTGTAGCCATTGTCATCGCTGTCCCGATCCTGGTGTGCTGACAAAAGAAGCCTGGCGAATGCAGATACCGCGTGAGTATGCTCACTTTGAACAGGCCCCCGGCTCCAGCCTGCGGGTCCCGCCACAATCGGAAGTCATCCAATACTTTGTTTCACAGGCACCTGAACATCACGACCTGCCAAAACAACATGCGTCCCCTGATTCCGGACCTGTTCGCTTTCGCAAACAGGTCATTCCTCAATCTGGTTCGAAGGCACTCCCGGCCATATCCCATCTGAACTGGATCGACACTAATTCTTCTCATGAACTTTTCTTGACCGACATGGGCTCCGGCGAGACAGGACGTATTCGATTTGATGCAGGACAACCTGAGTACGAACCACTGGCAAAACTCAAACACCCCGCTCATATCGAACGCGTCGACCTGAACCAGGATCAGCAAGATGATTATCTCATCGCCGATCTGGGCAGCTTTGGACCGGAAGATCACAACCGTGGAACCGTCAGTCTGCTGACTTTTAATAAAAAAACGCATAGCTGGCAGACACAGATTCTTCAGGATCACCTGGGACGTGTCGCTGATGCCAAAGCAGCCGACTTCGACGCCGATGGCGATCTCGATCTGATCGTCGCAGAATTTGGCTGGCACAAAACAGGACGTCTGCTGTACCTGGAAAACATCTCGCATGCAAAAGATGAGCTGAAATTTGAACTGCGAGTCCTCGACATTCGGCACGGCGCCAGTCATGTACTGATCACAGACTGGAACAAGGATGGACGACCTGATTTTATCACGCTGTTCTCACAGGAACACGAAATCATCGTTGCGTTTCTGAATGAAGGGAACGGCCAGTTTCGTAAAGAGACCATTTATCAGGCTCCCGATCCCGCGTATGGATCCTCCAGCATTGCGTTGGTTGATCTGGATCAGGATGACGATCTTGATCTGCTCTATACCAATGGCGACACCATGGACAGCTTCGAACTCCGCCCCAGTCATTCGCTGCAATGGCTGGAAAACAAGGGTGAATTTCCCTTGACCCATCATCCGGTTGCCCCGCTGACAGGTGCCTACTGCGCCACACACGGTGACTTTGACGGTGATGGCGATATTGACCTTGCTGCCTGCACTATGACCTGGGATTATCAAGTACCACGCAACACAATTGTCTGGTACGAACAACTCTCGCCAGGTAAGTTTCTAGCCCACCCCCTTGATTACTCAATGGGTCAGCATCCTGTCATCACCGCCGGCGACTTCGATGGCGACGGAGACCCCGATCTCGCTGTCGGCAATTTTGAAGGACGTGAAACAGATCAGCGGGACAAACAAGAATGGTTTTCGATCTGGTGGAATGAAAGGCCCGTGAATTGACCTCTTTTTGAACCACGAGATTCACGAAAACACATGTAATTGTCGCTGATGTGTCGTCTTTGAACGATTATTTCGACTTCAAAAGATCACTGATGTTTTTCTCAGGATCAATGGAAAAGACCGTTTTCGCATGCGGGTCAGAAACCAGAATGTTCTGCCCCTGGCGGGTGACGCCCACCGGGTTTTTGAACGGCTCGCCGGCCACCCATTTTTCAGTAGTTCCGTCGGCGGCAACTTTCCAGAGTGCTTTCTCATAACCGTCGCTGACAATCGCCGAACCATCATCGAGTACTACCACGTCATGCGGGAAATTAAACGGTCGACCTTTCACAACAACGGAGACTTTCCCCTCCGGACTGACTTTTAACAATTGGTCAGCGGTCCCGGAAACGACCCACAGGTTTTCATCCTGATCCAGCGCCAACCCTCGGGGTGCCTCGACTTTAGCAAACAGGGTCGGTTTGCCACCCGCGGCGGGAACTTTCCAGATTTGATGCAGTTCCAGATCCGATACCAGCAGGTCCCCGTTCTTTAACACTACCACATCCATGGGAATCCCAATTCCCCCGTTGGTGAGCGGTTGGGGCTTCGCGCCCGCTTTTTCAAAACGATACACTTCCCGTGTCGACGAATCACCCGCGATGACATGTCCCTCTTTATCGATCGCGACGCAGCGAACCGCATTTAATGGTGTGCGAAAGACTTTAGAGCCGGTAAAGTAGCTGGTCGGTTTGCCGTTCTCAACACTCCAGATGCCAGGCAGTTTGCGATCCGCCACGTAGACGGTATCTTTGTCAGCTGCTGCTACAGAGAGCGGATACAACATCTCCGCAGCCTGTACCATTTCAGGAGCACAGAAAAGCACGAGAAAAAGACAACAACGAAAGAGAGCTGGCATCATAGCAAACCTGATTAAAAACCAAAGTGAGTCAATCAGTCCGCATTTTACCGAATCAGGCTGGCAATTGCACTCGTGAATTCACGCTCAGGGTTTCAGCAGAGCATTCCAGAATCGGGCGGTGTTTTGATGACGGGTGTGATACACTTCCTTATCTGACTTCAACACCTGCTCATCCGGATAAATTTCCGTTGGATAAGGATAACTTTGCATCTCCCGGAACGGCAGCGGTTCGACCGACTGACCCAGGATCGTATGCAGGTTTGCATCCTTGTCCCAGCCCACATTATGTAGAATAAAATCACGCTTCCAGCCTGGTTTGACAGGCAATTCGGGTACTTTGAACCGCAGCCGCATCTCATCCCCTGAGCCCATAATCACCAGACGATTATCTGCCAATTCCACCAGCGCTTTCACATCACCAAAACGGGTAAAGCCTCCCTGCATCGGCGGCCACTGGATACCAGTCGACAGACTTTGATAATCATAGCGTTCCGGCCCGTTGCCTGGATGGATGAGAGGCGTAGAAAACCCCCGGTACTGCAGTACTGCAGATTCCAGCGGTAACAATTGTGTCACAGTTTCAGCAGCTGTTTCGTCTAAAGTAAAGAAGACCTGTTCCCAGTAGAACTCCATATTCGATTCGATACGCACACGATAATCGTCTGTCAGAAACCGGTCGGTCAAATCGACAACAATCGTTTTGGTCTTGCCACCGGGAAAACCCATGAAGGGTTGAATGGTTTTCCATGCGCCATTTTTGTCCGGTACTGCCAGTGAAGGAGGTCGCGGCGAAGGCATCGAGGGATTCTCCGATAACGCCAGATTGATCCCGGTATCGGTCGGATAAATCCAGCCGGTCAGAAACAGTTTGATCCGTGGAGCTGTTTTCGCGATCCTGACTGCCTCTGTATTCAAATCCAGTTCCAGCGCATGCTCTTCCGTAAGCCCCTGTCGATATTTTTCATCGAATGTTTTCGCATACACATTGTCCGCATCCTTAATTTCAGGCAGCACGTCGCGACCACGCTGATTCACGGCGGTGCGGGGTGTCTGTCGATTTTGAACCGTATGGATTTTAAAAGCCGCCAGATCGGGAGACCCGACCTTTTCATTGGAAAATATCTCCACACCTATAGGATGGTCGACTGCCGTCAATTGCACGGTGTCGAAGTAGCCCGCTTCCCAGAGTTCTTCGGTGATCCGCAGTTCATAAACACCGTCTTTCGGCTTAAGTCGGTCTCCTGCAATCTTGAGATACTCCCAGTCACGGCAAGGCGCTACAACTCCTTGCGCAAACTGCAGTCCGATGGGAGCTGCCCAGAGCAGATCGGTATAAAAGGAAAACTGTTCCCCGTCCCATGTATACAGGTAAGGACAGGACCCCATCAACGTCTGCTTCTCATAAATCCGCTGATCGGTTTTGGCTTTAATAATATTGACGGGAATTCCATTGGTCCACAGGACGCGAATCGCTTCGGCGACACTCTGGTTACCCAGTCCGAAATGTGTAGACTGCCCTGCGACAATCTGAGGCTGGTATATCGTGCCGCTACGTAATTCCAGCAGACTGCCGATGCCGTAATGATTCACGCGTCCGCTGGCAGATTTGACTTCCCCTTTAATCTGCTCGGCCCGCAGTGAAACATCAATCCAATGATAGTCATTTCCCTTGTTCTGCCGATAGATAATTTCATCGCGTGCCACCGTGATTACATCCAGGTTGCCATCCTGATTCAGATCGGCAAGGAGATATTTCTGAACGGGCTTCGCTGAAGTGAGCTCCTGATCTGTCACAAACGCGGTCTGCTCTGTTCTCTGCTCCGCGGTTCCCAGCAGCAGTTGTAACCCGGTTGAGTTCAAAGCTACCACGTCCAGTACGCCATCATTATTCAGGTCACCGGTCTGCAGCATGTTGCCCTGCAAGTCGACAGGCTCGGTTTCCCTGATTTTCTGGACTGAAGCAATCTGCACACTGCCCGGCTTGGGCCGCCGGGTTTCAGCCAGCATCAGCTCATTTTGGCGCACGCCAATCAAATCCCAGGAACCATTTCGGTCAAAGTCCGTCAGTATACATTCTTCAAACTGATTCGCTGTCGGCCCGTCATCTGCTTCGAGTTTAGAAAAGGAGCGCCAGCGAAACCGACCATGTCGTAAATTTTCCAGGTAGCCCGCCTGCTTCGACAAACGACTGCATAGGATCAGATCAAGGTCCACATCCCGGTCCCAGTCGACGCGTACCATCGAAGTGACAGCCAGATCCGCAGGAGGCAACTGGCTTTGGTCGCTGATATTTCGAAACGAAAAATCACCCCGATTCGACCAGAGTGAAAGCCCCTTGTCCGTAGAAGCGACCAGATCCAAATCACCATCATGATCCAAATCAGAGAAATTGACAGCAAATACGTCCGCTAACGTATCTAACGTTTCCAACTGTGCTTTCATGACCAGCGTACGTTTGCTCGTTTTCGAATCAATCTGATTTTCAAAGACTTTGACACCCGATTTTCCACTCACCACCAGATCCAGATCGGCGTCGCGCGCCGGCGAAATGGGAAAGACTGTCGGTGCTGATTTCTCTCTTGCTTCTGGTTGTGACATTCGTTGTATATCAGCGTCAAGATCGACGTCCATAACCTCCGCATAATCGCCTTCCAGTTCACTCTGTGTAATCAATTCCCAGATCTCCCCGGTCTGAGAATAAACGGCAACCTGCCTGGCTGTCAGCACAATCAGGTCGGGCTTTCCATCCAGATTAAAATCAGCAACCTGCAGATCCTTGATGTCAGTCGACAGCGCTGGAGAAAATGTTAGCGGACGTGCTTCAGCGAATTCCACTGTACGAGGCTTCTGTTGTGCCGGCCATTCGACTGCCTGATAGAACGCAGGAGGAAAGTCATGAATCACAAACTCCAGCGGGTTCTGTTCCACGCGACGACGATCACTTTTGACGAGATCTTCCGCAATCAACACATTTCTCAAGATACGCGCGTTTCGGAGTACCACATTCCATTTCCCGCCTTTAATCGCTGTCAGCGAATCCTCAATCAGCTGATTTAAATCCAGGCGTGTATGATTTTTGACGCTGACTGCCAGGGGAGCCGCCAGCGTGTTGATTTTCTCAAATACAGCAGTCGCCTGCTCTGTCTGTTGTTCTGCTGTGACTTGAAGATACTCCAGCGTCAGAAACAGATTATCAGGCTGCAATTCCCATGCTTTAGCCAGTGATTCTCTCGCCATCGATTGAACTTTCGCATCAGAATCCTGCTTTTGCACCTGCGACAACTCAAACCAGATGGCGGCATCTTCAGGCTTCAATTCTGTCGCATGGACCAGATCTTCCTGCGCCTGGAGCGGTTTCCCTAGAGCTGCATAAATACGAGCAGACAGGATTGAACTGACGACAGACTCGGGAGATATTTGTATCAACTGACTCAAGGCATGGAGAGCCTGTTCTTTCAGTTTCCCCCCTTCCGGCTCCTGGGCTAATTTTTCAGGCGTCAGTTGCAGCAGACGACAAATCGTTAAATTGCGAAAACCAATCTCTTCTGTGGGTAGCTCTTCTGCCAATTGTTCCAACAGACGATCAGAGTCGTCATACTTTTCATTCTCCAGGTAAGCGACTCCTTCATTTTTCAATTGCAGCAGTCTGGTTGCCCGCTCATAGCTTATTGGGTCAATTTCAACTGGACCATTTTGCCGGTCCGGTGGTGCCTTGAGTGTCAGAAACAAGGCCAGCATCCCCAGAAACAGGACCACTGCAGCAATGATGGCAAAATGCGAAGACCGGGGCGGCATATAATAAACCTCTCAGCTGAAACATCTATGACTGGATTCTTCATCAATTAAGAATACACAGCCAGCTTGCAGATGTCAGCCAAGACAGGAACGCTTTCCCGTCAGAACGACCCGGAAACAAAACCAGGATGGCCATTTTCAAGCCATCCTGGTTCTCTGGTATTAGATTTATAAGTCTTGCGGGCTTATGAAAAGAGTTCTCGAACAGGATCGCCCATATCGGTAATCGGCACGGGACGATCGCCGGCAAAGAGTTCTTCACTGGGGTCAATACCCAGAGAAGCATAAATTGTGGCATGCAGATCAGGAACAGAAACCGGGCGGGAAACGATTTCTTCACCCAGTTCATTCGTCACACCAATTGTTTTTCCATTCTGCAGTCCGCCGCCAGCCAGAACAACGCTGAAAGCCTTGGACTGATGCCCGCGTCCTCCGCCGGAATCGAATTTCGCCGGACGTCCAAATTCGGAAGCAACAACAATCAACGTTTTATCCAGTAGCTTATTCTGCTCCAGGTCGAGTACCAGCGCTGACAGCGCGGAGTCCAGTTCCTTGATCAGCAGATGCTGATTGAGCTGGCCATCGTTATGTGTGTCCCAGCCGGTACCATTCACAAAGTTCAGATTATGCGAGACTTCAATGAACCGCACGCCTGATTGAATCAGACGACGTGACAGCAGACAGCGCTGGCCGAACTCACCACCATAAGAGTTGCGGAGATCACTATTTTCATTGTCCAGCTGGAAGACTTTCATGAACTCAGGCCCCGACAGACGCAACGCCTCAGCCACCGACTGGTCATAATCCTGAATCGCCTGACCTCCTACACTTTTCTGGCGGAATTCGGCCCGCATCTTCGTCAGCAGACGTTCGCGACGGTCCTGACGACTCTGATTCACGCGGGAAGACCGTGTGAAGCCACTCGGGCCGGCACTGGTATCGGTCAGATAAATATAACCCGCCTCACTACCCAGAAACCCGGGACCACGCGTCACGTTGGGATATCCAATCAGCACATACGCGGGAGCATGTTCACTCGCAGATCCCCGTTTATGCGCCACCACGGAACCGACTGAAGGATAGGTAATCGTTCCAGTTGTCGGTCGTCCTGTATGCATGCGGTTTGTGGCAGCCGCATGTTCGTCGATCACCTCATGGTGCACCGATCTCACAATGTTGAATCGATCGAGAATCGGTGCACATTTGGAAAGATGCTGGCAAACTTCGGTTCCCTTGATCGCAGTCGGAATTGAATCGTAGTAGGAACCGGCTTTTTTGGCTTTGGGATCACCCTTGCGTTTCGGGTCCCAGGTATCGATGTGGCACGAACCGCCGCCCAGCCAGATCATGATACAATGCTCGGCTTTACCAACCGGCATTGGCAGTTTTTTCGCACCATGTTTTTTATCAGCGTGCTTTTCAGAGGCCAGCAACTGCTGCCAGGGAGTTCCCAATGCAGATGCTGCCAGACCAGTGAGCGAAGCCTGTCTTATAAAGTCGCGACGAGTAGATTCAAATGCGTTCATGATTGACTCTTATGATTAAAGTTGCAGGTTGGTTTATCAGTCAGGATCAAGTTTGATTATGGTACGAAGACAAATTCCGGAGAATTCAACAACGTCCAGAGCATATCTTCATAGCGATTGCGCCAGTCCACGTTCAAGCGTTCTGTGGGAAGATCCCCCTCTTTGACGGATGCTTCCAGGGACACCTTGATTTCATTGGCTTCGGGACTCAAATGATTTGACCACCCCACCAGATTGCGTGGCAGTGGCTCACGTGAAACAATCTTTGCATCCTTGTTAACACGTTCTGTATAACCAGGCTGCAGCAGTTCGACAAAGAGTTTCAGTTCACTTTCGGTCGGTTCACGTGTCAACGTTTTCATGACAGTCGCTTTAATCAACGTTTCGAGTGACTGCTTCTGTAATGCCAGGTCAGTGAAATCACTGTCGTCAGACAGACGGGTGAACCGCTTGCCGATAACACCATTCGCGAGAATGGCCGGCTGAATCGCTGTGGAAGCATATTCGCGAACTGTGATCGGGCTTTGTCGTGTATCACGCCAGCCAAAGGTTTTCAACAGAGTAATAAAGGGTTGCCCGAAAGGCAGTGCCAGACTGGGCCGATCTCGTTCATTGGAGGGTGAAGTGAACTGCCAGGCACGCCGCGGCGCTCCCAGATCAAGTGAACTGTGATAGTCACGGGACCCATCAATATCAATACACATCCGACCGGCATCCAGTGGTTTCCCGCAGATCGCGAACAGCGAATCGACAATCTGCTCGGCTTCCATACGACGCAGGACCGGTGAAGAAAAATGATAGGTCGTATCCAGCAGCCCTTCGATTTTTGATTGATCGGTGGCTGCCTCTCGCTGATACAGATCCGACTCAAAAATCAACTGTGCCAGATATTTCAGATCGTAGCCATGAAGAACAAATTGCTGTGACAGGTACTTCATCAGTTCCGGATGGGAAGGTTCCTGGCCATCCCAGTCATCCACAGGTTCCACCAGTCCCTGTCCAAGATACCGCTTCCAGACGCGGTTCACAATCACATTCGCAAAACGTTCGTTGTGAGGTGAAGTAATTGTAGCCGCCAGTTGTTGCCGCGTGTCTTTGGGAGACCGCAGGTAATTTTCCGGATAGGCCCCCGGTTTGACGAGTTCCTCGAACGTCCATTTGGGTGTCACATTCTCGCCAGGCAGCAGAGTGACTGAGATCAACATTGAATTCGATTTGAAATCAAAGCCGGGTACAGAACTGGTTTTGGGAACCCCTTGGGGGCTGCGTTTCAGCATAGCGGCCAGACTGAACAGGTCACGCTGTTTGAAATCATGAAAGGGAGCATCATGGCAGCGGGCACACTTCATGTTCAGTCCCAGAAACGTCTGGCCGATGATATGTGCTTTGGCCGCCATCGGGGCATCATTCTGCGATGCCATTTCAAACCCGGCCGGACCACCGAAATACTTACTGCCTTCCATCATGACCAGTTCAGTCAGGAAACGGTCGAAAGGCTTATTGTCATAAAACGATTCGTGAATCCACCAGCGGAAAGGTCCGGTGTTGTTCAACGTCGGGTTGACAATATTCGGGTTTTCAGCCAGTACATCCTGCCAGTAACCAACCCAGCTGTCTGCCCAGGCGGGATCATTAATGAAACGTTGAATTGCATTGGCACGTCGTGTTTTTGGTTCGTCAGCCAGATAAACGCTGATCTGTTCTGTGGAAGGAACCGTTCCCGTCGTGTCCAGAGACAACCGTCGTAGAAAAGCCAGATCACTAAGGAGTGGCGACTGTGGCGCCTTCTCTTTTTCCAGCCGCTCATTAATAAAGTGATCGATGGCGTTGTTCGCCCGCAGTCCCTTCACTGCGGATGGCACTTTGACTTGAGGCTGCTTGAGAATTTCTGCTTTCGCGATCTGATGTCGCGATTCCCAGTACTGGTCTTCTTTCTGTGATGCGACGCGACGACGCTCTGCGTTCACAGCAATCAGGCTGTATCGATACGCGCGTTCGAAAGGCAGCCAGTCAGCATCCGTCAGCATGATGGTTTCATCACCGGGTGTCAGTAACTGAAAGTCCTGTTCTGGTTCACCAATAAAAACAGCAGTCTCACCAAAATCGGGACGATGTCGAAAGCCGCCGACAATCATTTCGAAGCGGACTCGATGTGGTTTTCCATCCCCTGCAAATTCGATAACTTTTTCCTGATCACCTCGATGCAGCGGTCGAATATGGGGAGACAGGCTGCGATCTACTTTGAATACATGACCGTGAGCGGAACCGGAAATTTTATGGAAGCCGGTTTCAGCGACCAGTTTTTCATCGATATACAATCGCGAAGCATTCCGGGCTCGGACCAGAATCCGCTTCTTCCCTTTCGGAATCACGACACTCGACATGGCACGAACCAGAAAAGGGTCGGGGCGATCTACTTTGACACCCCGTTCGGAGTAACGATTGGGAATTTCGATTAATGCGAAGTGTGGTTGTGTAAATGATTCTGCCAGTCGCGGAGGACGGAACGTCCAGGATTTCTTATTAGGAATCCCTTCCAGGATATCCACTTTGACACGATCTTCTGGAATCGCAGTCCAGTCAATCTTCGGAGAGGGTGCATGATATTTAAAGTGAGATGCGACTTGTTTTGCAGTCAGCGCCTTACGATAAACAGCCAGCTCATCCATCTGACCATCAAACGAACTGTTTGCTGAACCGCCCATCGAAGAACCAATCCAGACTTCGTCGTTATCCACAACGGGGGCCAGCGTTGTATCGCCGCCCATATCCCATTTCCCGGAAACAGGCTGACCGTCGACATATGCCTTCAGACTTTTCTTTTTTCCGAAGGTATAAGTTACAGCCACATGATGCCAGTTGTGAGCACTGATCCCGGCTCCACTTGAAGTCCAGCGATGGTAATCGGCTTTCTGATCTTTCTTCTCAGGTTGTCCCCGAAACAGAAAACTGATCTCAGAGCCGGTGACTCGGAACCCATAGTTCTGATTATCACGGGCTACCCCTTTGCGGTTCGTTCGCCCTTTTCCAATGATGTAATAATGGCGCCCCGCTTTAGTGGAGTTCAGATTCACCCATGCTTCCAGGGTGATCGCATCCCCGGCAGTAAAATCGAGAATACTCTTTTCACCCGGATCAACCACCCGCAGAAAACCATCTCCCGGCACAAACGATGCCGACTGATTCTTAGTTGTGAACAAAGGGAATTCGGAAGGGCGAGGACCGGCTGCAGGCTTTGCCAGCTTACCGCTGACGAGGGCTTTGACTGGTTCGGCTTTTGCCTTCTTAGCCACTACACTGCTGTAACCCTCCGGAGCGACGGTCTCAAAATTCCAGTAGAGTGTCGGCTGGTCTGAAAGAATCAGCTCCCGGTAACTGGCGGGGGGAGATTTAGGGCTTTTCTCTTTTTGAGCGTAGGAGGGGCTCGCAGAGAGAGGCAGGGCGAGCGAGAGGCTCAGCAGGCAAAGGGAACGCTTAACGAATGCCAGGTGGTTCATAGTGGGCAATTCCAGATAATCAGGTTCTCAGTAGAGACGTCACAGCAGGCGAGTTTTGTCAGAATCCAGAGATTCCAGACCCGACAAACATTACTGTACACAAGAATGTATTTATGTCATAAATCGTGACTTATTCTAATATACCGAGACCCTGGTTGATCTCACTGCAAATTATACCCGGATTGTTCAATTTATGAACTTTTTAAGAAATTCTCCCCTTTTTTTGTGAGTATCCGCGTCTTCTGCTCTTAAATACAAAAAATGACTCAAACGGATGAAAAACCATTATTTGATCAAAAAAGAGATCAATTAAGGCACAAAGATAAACTCGGGGGAATTCAACAAAGTCCAAAGCATGTCCTCATAGCGTTTTCGCCAGTCATCATTCAGACGTCGGGTCGGTGGATCCCCCTGCTTGACCGCCACCTCAAGCTCCACTTTAATTTCATTGGCTCGAGGGTTCACATGGTTTGACCAGCCCACCAGATTTCGAGGTAATCGCTCGCGGCTGACAAGTTCAGCCTGCGGATTCACCCGCTCAGCATACCCAGGCTGCAGCAGCTCTTTAAACATATTGAACTCTTTCGTGGTCGGCGTTCGCGTCAATGTTTTCATGACAGTCGCTTTGATCAAAGCCTCCAGTGTTACATCTTGTAAAGCAAGTTCCGTGAAATCACTGTCATCAGAAAGACGCGTGAACCGCCGACCCAAGATGCCATTGGCAAGGATTGCCGGCTGGAGGGGGGTCGAGGTAGATTCGCGAACCGTAACAGGGCTTTGACGTGTATCACGCCATCCGAACGTTTTCATCAGAGTAATAAAAGGCTGGCCAAACGGAAGCGCCAGGCTGGGACGATCCCGTTCATTGGACGGTGATGTAAACTGCCAGGCGCGACGCGGCGATCCCAGGTCCAGTGAATTGTGATAGTCGCGGGCACCATCAATGTCGATACACATCCGGCCGGCGTCGAGTGGTTTTCCACAGATCATAAACAGCGAATCGACAATCTGCTCGGCTTCCATCCGTCGTAAAACGGGCGAAGAAAAGTGATAAGTCGTATCGAGCATGCCTTCAATTGTGTTGATGTCCGTCGTTGCCTGTCGTTGATACAGATCCGACTCGAAAATCAATCGAGCCAGATATTTCAGATCATAGCCATGAATCACAAACTGTTGTGACAGATACTCCAGCAGTTCAGGGTGCGAAGGCTCCTGACCTTGCCAGTCATCCACGGGTTCCACCAGCCCCTGGCCGAGATACCGCTTCCAGACGCGATTTACAATCACGTTCACGAATCGTTTATTTTGCGGCGAAGTAATTGTAGCGGCCAGTTGTTGACGCGTATCCTGGGGAGACCGCAGATAATTTTGCGGGAACGTGCCTGGCTTGACCAGCTCTTCAAAGGTCCATTGTGGCGTCACCTTCTCTCCCGGTAACAGTGTCACTGAAATCAGCATCGAATTCGACTTGGAATCAAAGCCGGGCACAGAGCTGGTCTTGGGAACACCCTGGGGGTTGCGTTTCAGCATGGCAGCCAGGCTGAATAGATCTCGCTGTTTGAAGTCATGGAACGGCGCATCGTGACAGCGGGCACATTTCATATTCAAGCCGAGGAAGGCCTGTCCAATAATATGTGCTTTGGCCGCCATCGGAGCATCATTTTGCGATGCCATTTCAAAACCGGCAGGACCGCCGAAATACTTGCTGCCTTCCATCATGACCAGCTCGGTCAGGAAACGGTCAAATGGCTTGTTGTCATAAAACGATTCGTGAATCCACCAGCGGAAGGGACCGGTGTTATTCAATGTCGGATTGAGGATATTTGGGTTCTCCGCCAGCACATCCTGCCAGTAACCGACCCAGTTGTCGGCCCAGGCGGGATCATTGATCAAGCGTTGAATTGCCTTCGCACGACGTGTTTTAGGATCGTCGGCCAGATATTCACTGATCTGAGTTGGAGCAGGTACGGTTCCTGTTGTGTCGAGGGACAGCCGTCTTAGAAAAGCCAGATCGCCGAGTAACGGAGCCTGATCAGCTTTCTCTTTCGCCAGACGCTGATTGATGAAGTGATCGATGGCGTTGTTCGCCCGCAGTCCCTTCTCTGCTGCGGGTACTTTGATTTGAGGCTGGCTGAGAGCATCTGCTTTCGCAATCTGATGCCGCGATTCCCAGTACTGGTCTTCTTTCTGTGATGCGGCGCGACGATGCTTTGCATTCACAGCGATTTGATTGTGGCGATACTGGCGTGCGAAAGGTAACCAATCCTCGTCAGTCAGCATTACGACCTGATCAGACGGAGTCAGAAGTTGAAAATCTTCACCAGGATTACCAATAAAAACGGCTGTTTCTCCGAAATCGGGACGATGCCGAGAACCACCCACGATCATCTCGAAGCGAATGCGGTGCAGCTTACCATCGCCGTTATATTCGACAACTTTTTCCGTATCCCCCCGGTGTAATGGACGAATATTTGGCGCCAGGCTCAGATCGACATCATAGACAATGTCGTGACCGCTGCTGGTAATCTTGTGGAAACCGGTTTCTGCCACCAGCTTGTCATCAATATAGAGTCGCGCAGCATTGCGAGCACGTACCAGAATCCGTTTTTTACCTTGAGGGAGCGTCATTCGAGACATTGCCCGCACCAGGAATGGATCCGGCCGATCTACTTTCAAACCACGCTCGGAATAACGGTTAGGGATTTCAATCAAAGCAAAGTGTGGTTGCGTGAATGTTTCCGCAAATCGAGGTGGCCGAAACTTCCAGGATTTCTTATTCGGAATCCCTTCCAGAATATCTACCCTGACGCGATCTTCCGGAATCGTGGCCCAGTCGATCTGCGGATCAGAGGTGATATATTTAAAGTGTGATGCCACTTGACTGGCAGTCAGTGCCGTACGATAGAGAGCTACTTCATCCAACTGTCCATTAAACGAGCTATTCACTGAACCGCCCATCGAAGAACCAATCCAGACTTCATCATTATCCACCACAGGTGATCGTGTGGTGTCACCGCCAACATCCCATTTCCCGGAAACAGGCTGACCATCAATGTAGGCTTTCAGGCTTTTCTTTTTCCCGAAGACGCAGGTCAAGGCCACGTGATGCCAGTTATGGGTACTGATTCCGCCCCCGGTAGAAGTCCAGCGGTGGTAGATCGGTTTTCCCCCTTTCTTCTCAGGCTGGGTGCAAAACAGAAAACTGATTTCTGAGCCGGTTAATCGCAGGCTATAGTTCTGATTGTCTCGAGAGACTCCTTTGCGATTCGTACGGCCTTTCCCGATGATATAGTAGTATTGTCCGGACTTCGTGGAATTGGGATTAATCCACGCTTCCAGAGTAATCGCATCCCCGGCGGCAAAATCAAAAATGCTCTCTTCGCCTGGATCAACAACCCGCAGAAATCCATTGCCGGGCTGAAAAGCAGCCGCCTGATTCTTAGCATCGAACAAAGGAAATTCAGCAGGCCGGGGTCCTGCGGCGAGATCTACCCGTTTCCCGCTCACCAGTGCCGTTAGGGGTTTTGCAGACTCTGACCCATCCTGCCCGCGCATAGACTGGCTGTTGAAACCATTTTGCTCGCGTTGCTCGAAACCCCAGTATGCCACTGGTTTATGAGACAGAATCAATTCCCGGTAACTGGCAGGAGCCTTCTGTGATTCTGCCACCGTTTCTGTTTTGGATTGATCTGCAGATGCGAGGATCGGGAACAGAGACAAAGCAAGCGAAGCCAGCAAAAGAGAATGAGCACATTGAGTTTCACGGTTCTGGTTCACAGCAGGCAATCCCGTTATCAGATTCTATAATGAAAGTTCACAGCAGGCGAGTTATTGCAAAATTCAAGAATTCCTGACCCGACAAACAATACTGTACGCGAGAAGGTCATAGCAGCGTAAATCGTGATCTATTAAAATATACCGCACTACAGTCTGATCTCACGCTAATTCATATCGGGATTCATCGATTTAAGTTTTTTTGTCAGGAATCTCCTCATTCTGTGAGATTTCAAAATTTCTGGTATATTAAAGCAAAGAATCATAACACTGCTGATTGGTTGGCAGTGGGACCGTAAGGATCAGCGCCGTCTTGAAACCCGAAGAGCTTGAACAATTTGTCCAACTTTTAACTGCTCACCAGAGCAAGCTTTACGCTTATATTCGCTCACTGCTGCCTGATTCCCAAGCCGTTCAGGATGTGCTGCAGGAAACGAATCTCGTACTCTGGCGCCGTTCAGAAGAATTTGAAACGGGCAGCAATTTTGTAGCCTGGGCCTGCAAAGTCGCTTACTTTCAGGTACTGGCCTATTATCGCGACCATAAACGCGATTCGATGGTATTTAACGTAGAGCTGGTTGAAATGCTGGCGAAACAGAATGAAGAGAAACTGGCGGGCGCTCAGGATCTGCAGCGGGTACTTGCACGTTGCGTTTCCAAACTGCCAGAACAGAGTCGAAATTTGATTCAATTGCGGTATGCCTCGGGTGGCTCGGTGCAGGCGATCGCAGAGGCACAGGGACGATCTGTTGGCGCTGTGTCTCAGACCCTCTATCGAATACGACAGTTATTACAAGAGTGCGTTCAGAAAACACTTGCCAGTGAGCAGGGAGAATTGTGAGTCATGAACCAGAAACCAAATCCTGAAAAAACACAGAACAATACTCAGGAAATTATCTCCGCCTTTCTGGATGGCGTATTGACGGATGAGGAAAATCAGAATTTCCTTAAACGACTGGAAACCGATGAAGCGGCCCGCGAACTCTATCTGGAAATGATGAATTCCGATTCCCTCCTGCAGTGGGAACAGGGCCAGACTGATCCTCTTCCCGAATTGTTCTGCCTGACTCCCAAGAGTGAAACAACCACCCCCCGTATTGATCCCGGTATTGCATCAGCGCGCAAGCAGTTAACCGTGATGCGCTATGCGCTGGCGACGACCGTCGTTGCCTGTCTGTTTCTGACGGTTCTGCTGCTGATGGACGGCACACCGGCTCGCGCCGTCTCACGGCTTGACTCCAGTGATGGCGTGCCCGCAGCCATGATCATTGAAGAACATCAACCCGTCTGGGAACGTACCGAGTGGACTCAGGATGTGAGCAAGCCGCTGGTTCCCGGCTGGTTGAAACTACAGTCAGGACGCGCACTGATTGACTTTTTAAGTGGAACCACCATCGCCCTGGAAGGCCCCGCAGAACTCGGAATCAATTCTGATAACCGCGCATATCTGAAATCCGGTCGCCTGGCGGTCGTCGGCAGTGCGCGCGATCATGAATTCACTCTGACTACAGCAACTCTGACGCTGCTTTCTCAATCTGCCAACTTTGGGCTGTCGGTTAATGCCGATGAACAGACAGAACTTCACGTCTTTTCAGGCAGCGTCTCAATTACCCATTCACAGGAAAAACCAGACGCCGAGATCGATCAGGACCAGACGCCGGAAACTACCGATGAACTGGTTGTGACCGCAGGGCAGGCGATTGTGTTTGACAGCACCGGCCAGGAAGTGACACGGCAACTGGCAGACCAGAGTACCTTCCCTACACGTGATCAGTTTTCCGTTGCAGATCCTCCGGGTGATATCCCGGCCATCAATTTTGCGGCACACAAAATTGAGCCTTATAGTTTTCAGGACGGGCAATACGAGCTACCCACTGATTACCAGCTCATTGAACAAGGCAAAGGAATTCGCCTGTGGGGGAATGCCTGGAAGACGCTGGATGTCAACACAGAAATCACCCCCAACACGGTGATCGAATTTGATTTCCGCTCTTTGCATCAAGGTCAGATTCATGGCTTTGGCTTCGATCACGATAAGGAGTACGGCAAAGGTAATCATGTCTTCCAGATTTACGGGTATGAAGCCTGGTCGCATATCGGGCAGCAATTTAACACCTATACGGGAACCGGCTGGAAACGGTTTCGGATTCGTGTGGGCCGTTACCTGACTGGGAAATATCGTTACCTGCACTTCATTGCCGATGAAGATGTAATCGCCCGTGCCGAGAGCCAGTTTCGTAATGTGCGGATTTATGAAGCGCCGACAAAACAGTAACGGGTGAACTCAGTGACCCAGATCCGGTTTGGGATTCGGCTCTCCAGCTTCGACAGGTGCGGGTTCGTCTTTGCAGCCACCCAGTATCAGAAATGTCACGGCGAACAAGAGATAGCCGATTCCAATCCCCGTCGCGTGAAATGTGAACCCATCCATATTGTCGGCCGTAAATGCCAGACGAAAATGAATGTCATTACCAATGACCTCATAGGCATTCGTCAGTCCCAGAAAAGCAAATAGAGCGGCAAACCCGGACCAGATCGCAGCCGAGCGATACTTACCATCGATCAGGCAGGCGCAGATCGCAGCCAGAATCATGCAGGTAAAAATAAAGCCTCGTTCCATTACGACCAGACCATGGACCAGAAAACCATTCACTTCGGTAAATAAATTCGTCGATAAAATATCCTGTAGAGTTTTGCCCCCACCGACAAGAAGTGTACCCTGCATGATTGTTGCGCCCCAGGCAGCAATTGCCGGGAATAACCCCAGCGCCACAGCCGGTGCATGCCGACTCGGAGAAGCCTGAAACGCCTGGGCTGTAATCACCATACCAATCCAGAGTACAATGGCCACACCGGCTTCAAGGGGAATAATTTTACTGATGACTCCCGTCGTCCCCGTCAGGCAGATCAGCAGGAAAAAGATCCCATTCAGCGTGGAATACCCGGCCCGTGCCCCCATTTCTTTCCAGCCCGGATGTCCGATATAAATCGTTGTAGGAAAGCAGCTACCCAGCAACGAAGCCATGATCGTTCCCACGCCATTGGCCATCATCGCCGGCCTGGCAGGGTAGCTGTCACCGGCGGCTTCAGCCGATTCGATGTTCTGCATGCTGCCGATGACATTGAACAGTCCCATCGGAAAGATTACCGACATATACCCGGCCCATTCGCTGGGTTCTTTCAACAGCTCCCATAAAGCTCCCCCGGCAAAGTGGGGACGATACCAGCCCGATTGTTCCCAGGCAGTTTTGATTGACTCTGCACTCATCGGCGATCCCTGCAGCATTTGAGGAATCACTTCCGGTAAAACCCAGGCACAGATGGTTCCGACGATAATCGCCAGTAAACCACCGGGAATCGGGACCGGTAATTTCTTATGCGAAAACAGCGTCAGCAGCACAACCGCTGCCGGCAGCATCGCAATCATCGGTCGCTGATAAATCTTCAGGACAAATGTCATTGAGATAAAACCAATGGCGATCCCGGCCAGTGTCGACAGCAACGCGGCACGAGGTGTGACCCGACGCACACGATCTGCTATGAAGGCGCCGGCGAATTCGATCACGCCACTGCCGAAGCAGGCCAGCAGTCCCATCTGCCAGGCAGCTTCCGCACTATTAGTTCGCTGGTAGACGGGCACCATTACGAAGAAGATATATACCAGCAATGAAGGCGTGTTGATGCCGTAAGGCAGTGCGCAAACATCACTGCGATTTTCCCGCTTCGCCAGTTGATGTGCCTGCCATGCATAAAAAATATTCCCGAACAGAATACTCAACGCAGCGCCAGGCAGAATATATTGCAGCAGCAGTTCTGAATCAGCAGAGATACCACACAAGCCACAGAGCGCGACTATGAGTAGAAGCTGGACCAGATTATCAATCATTAAAGCGAAAAAACCGTCCAGGTCGCGTCGTACGAAGAGGGGGTAATTGCTGTGCTTCATTTCAATTCAACAGTTCCTGAATTTCATCCTGAGTGAATGGATTTTTTAAGCGGGCCCCCAGTTGCGAGACAATCCGGGCAGCGGCATGCGAAGCCAGATGCCCCGCCTGATGCCAGGTCAAACCGTTTGTGATTCCATACAAAATCCCGGCGGCGTACATGTCACCGGCACCCGTCGTATCGACGGCTGCAACTTCGACGCCTTCAATGGGGATGACACGTCCTTCATGCATCAGAATCGAACCATCGCCGCCCAGCGTCAACGCCAGATTGGGGACATGGTTGTGTATCACGTGCGCACAATCGACGGCATCCTGTTTACCAGTCAGGCTGCGGGCTTCTTCCAGATTACAGAACAGCAGATCCACAGGACCTTCGATCAATTCCTGGAATTCATCCCGGAACAGATTGATCAGGAAAGGATCGGATACCGTAAATGCCACTTTGACACCATGTTTTTTTGCCAGTTCGATAGCGCGGTAGGCTGCGCGTTTCTGAGTTTCTCCGGTAAACAGGTACCCTTCGACATACACATATTTCGACTGCTTGATGTGTTCTTCATTGATGTCATCCACACTCAATGTGGCTGATACCCCCAGATTCGTGAGCATCGTCCGTTGTGCGTCATCCGTAATGAGAACAACACACGTCCCGGTCTGCCCCTCGGCAGCAGGTGGTACCTCAATCGTCACTCCCAGCTTGCGCATGTCGGCAAGATCAAATTCCCCCAGCATGTCACTGCCTACTTTACCGGCGTAGGCTGCTTTGCCCCCGAAATCAGCGATGCCCAGAATCGTATTCGCAGCGGAACCGCCGGCACACTGGGAAATGGGGGCACCATCCAGTTCTCCAAGAACTTTTTGCTGGATTTCTTCATCCACCAGGGTCATGATTCCCTTGGCAAAACCGAGTTTCTGGAGCGTGGCGTCTGAGACGCGTGCCTGAATATCAACTAATGCGTTCCCAACGCCATAAACATCGTACTGCATGGTTTCCCTTAGCCTGATCGCTTCCGAATGATTTCAAATCCCTCTTTTTGTAATAAAGAGGCAGCCCACATCTGCTTTTTTGAGGATGAGCAGATCATAACTAAAGAGACATTCAATGGGAAACCACAGAGAGTAAGCATCTACTGAGTTTGAAAAAAGCAGTCAGGTCACTACTATATAGGCAAGAATTCACATCCAGAACCATATCGCTGCCGCTGAGATGATTCTGAGTCCGGATTCTATAAAAACTTAAACCGGCGACAAATCGACTTGATTCACCGCATCAAACTTTACAAGGATGCTTTTACACATGACAAACTCCTCTTCTGCGAACGACTTGCTGTACTCACTGCCACCCATCGGTGGAAACCCCTCGACACGTCCGAATCAGACCAATCCGGGGAGTTTTGCAAATCCGCCTCAGATCGCTCCGGGAGCGAAAGGAGCACTGACGTTCTCGTCTCCCGATACGCCGGGCATGCCTGCTCCTTCAGAAAAAACCGCCTGGGATTTCATGCCTGCAGGCTGGGAATTGAAACCAGGTTTCGAAGAAAACTATGAAACAGCCGATGCCTGGACCCCCCCGGCTGACTTCCTGCCGGTCACCCAGCTGGAATTTGCCCGTTGTGGTACGATCACTCCTGAAATGGAACGGGTCGCTGAACGGGAACCACATCTGCTCGCAGAACAGATCCGAGATGAAGTCGCCTCCGGGCGTATGATTATCCCTGCCAACAAAGTGCACCTCGGGTACCAACTGGATCCGATGGCCATCGGTCGCGCTTCCAAGACTAAAGTTAACGCCAACATGGGTGCCTCACCCGTTTCTTCCGGGACCGACGAAGAAATCGAAAAACTCAAATGGGCACAACAATGGGGTGCCGACACCGTAATGGATCTCTCCACCGGTGGCGATATCGATGGCTGTCGACAGGCGATCATCCAGAACAGCTCCGTTCCCATTGGAACGGTTCCCATTTATTCCATGATTATTGCCCGTCGACTGGAAGACCTGGACCATGCCAGTATTCTGCAGATGCTCGAACATCAGGCCAAACAGGGTGTTGACTATTTCACGATTCACGCTGGCGTACTTCAGGAACACCTCTCACTCGTCGCACAGCGCCTGATTGGAATTGTCAGCCGCGGCGGTTCGCTGCTGGCAAAATGGATGCTCCACAACAAACAGCAGAACCCGATGTACGAACTCTGGGATGAAATCTGCGAAATCATGCGGGAATATGACGTCAGCTTTTCCATCGGCGATGGCTTACGGCCTGGCGGACTGGCAGATGGCTCAGACCGTGCCCAGTTGGCGGAACTGTGTGTGCTGGGTGAATTGACCGAACGTGCCTGGAAAAAAGGTGTGCAGGTCATGATCGAAGGACCCGGACATATCTCGTTCGACCAGATCGAGTTCAATATGAAACTCCAGCGGACTCTCTGCCATGGCGCCCCCTTCTACGTATTGGGCCCCCTGGTCACTGATATCTTCCCGGGTTATGACCATATCACCAGCTGTATTGGTGCAACTGCAGCAGGCTATCATGGTGCCAGCATGCTCTGCTATGTGACCCCCAAAGAGCATCTGGGCCTGCCCAAAAAAGACGACGTCAAACAAGGCTGCATTGCCTACAAGATTGCCGCCCATGCAGCAGATGTGGCGCTGGGAATTCCCGGAACCCGTGATCGGGACGATGATCTCACCGAAGCCCGTGCCGCCCTCAACTGGGAAAAACATTTCGAACTGAGTTTCGATCCCGATACCGCCCGTGCATTGCACGATGAAGACCTGGATGTAGATACCGACTTCTGTGCGATGTGCGGCCACGACTGGTGCAGCGTTCGTATCTCGAAGGAAATCCAGGAATTCATGTCAGGTAAATCGGAAGACTATGCCTGGGACAAAGCGAAAAAGTCACTGCCTTTAACTGCTGAGCAGCAGGAAATTCTGGAGAAGCGTGGCGTTCTCAGCCCGGACGAAATTCACAAGCTGGCATCGAAAGTCAAAAAGGAAATGGTGGGCGATCAGGATAAAGCAACCTGCCACAGTGATTATGTGGCCCCTGAAGAAGCACAACAGATGCAGACCTCAAAACAACTGCCTGTTTTGAATGAACGCCCCTGAGTCTTCACCGAATTTCAACAGCGTGAAACAAAAACGCGAGCCTCTCTGTTCTGGTGAGGCTCGCTTTTTTTCAGCCTCTCAGCTTAAGTCCGCCGGCAATAAAGCCACAGACGACCAGCACCAGAGTCACGATTCCGCGGATACCTTTTCCCAGGCGAAAACCATTGATACTCGAAATCCCTGAATTGCAGTGAGGACAGGGGGCTCTTGCACCCTGGCCCTCCGCTGTAAATTTGCGGTCGCAATCCATGCATTGGTAAACTTTGTCGCCTGCTTTTACGCCACAGTGCGGACAGCTTGTAAACATGATGGAACTCGAAGTGTGGGATTCATTGCAGATCGGGCATTGATGTTCATACTTCGGCAATTGGAAGGCAGGAGCTGCAGGAGCAGGATTGGAATTAAAATCAGGGAACGAATCATCTCGTGAATTCCGTGCATTGAGACCAGAATTTGCTGACATCTGGTTCATCTGCTGCATTTCTCGTGCTTTCTGCTGAGCTTCCTGCAGGGCTGGACTCTGAGGCTCAGCAGTCATATTTCTGCCCCCCATCCCCGGGTTCATCCCCCCCGGCATGCCCATCCGGCCTGGTATTCCTCCGGGCAATCCCATTCGGCCAGGAACCCCTCCTGGTAACCCTGAATTGCCCCCTTCATTCATAGCCAGTTGATCGGCCTGTTTCTGCTTACGCGGTTTGATCAGGCTCAGATCAGAATCACTGAAGAATTCTGCGATGAACAGTTCTTCTTTCTTACCGGTATTCAGGACAGCAACTGAATCACCATAAGCCAGTCGCACAAACTTTCCTTTCAGCTTTCGCTTATTTAAATCGGTAAATACATGAAACTCTTTTTCCCGTTCCTCCGGGGTAAGTATCACCTCGGTAGTTTCTGGAAAAAAGTTTCCTGGGATTTCTTTTTTCAAGCGTTCTTGCACATAGACCTGATCCTCAGGACTGAAGTTTTCATAAGGAAAATCTTGAACCACGCCTGATTTTGTAATCAACAGAGTGACATTACCCTCTTCCATTTTGACATAAGAGGCAGCAATTGAGTTGCCAGACAGATCAGTCCATTTGCGTTGATAATTCAGTCGCATGAAGAGTTTCAGCCTGGTGGGTGACAACTTGGGATCGGGATCCTCACGATAGGCCAGCGGAATTTCATCAAACCGACCATGCATTTTCAAAGCATCCCGCAACAGTTGTAGATCTTCAGGGATTAACGTTCCGATATGCACATTGATTAAACCACTCGGTTTGCCCAAAAATACTGCCTCGCGACCATTGATACGAATAAACTTCGCCTCAGATTTCTTTTCCTGCTTGTCGGTCCAGACACGATAGTCATTCAAGGCAGCAACCAGTTTGGGATCGATTTCCGTATCCGCTTTTTCCACATCAGGATCATCGTCCCCTTGCGTCGTATTCCCCCTCTCCGCGGCGGCTGCCATTTTCGCGGGAGAGTCTGTCGAACCGATTTTTGCTCCCAGTTCAGCTGCTTTGGCCTTCAGACCTTCCGGCAGAAGTGACATCAGATTATTGTGCTGATGATATCCAATGATCCATGCGACATCTTTTTCACTCAGATCATCCAGGGAAACCTGGACAGAACCACCTGCATCCTTAAGTAATGTGGCTTTCCCCAAGGGACCCACTGAAAGTAGTTTGGCTGTATGTCGCGTACCATCTTTCAATGTGAATTCACGGACGGTAAATGGTTTAAACGATTCTTTTTCAACCGATGATCTGGCAGTCTCAGCAGACATCGATTCTGTCGCAGGTTGGGCAGGAGACGAATCTGCAGCAGGTTGAGTGGGTACCGATTTTGCAGGCGGGGAAGTCTCTGATTCGGACTTCGTCACGACTTCTTTTTGTGGTTTACGATACTCGGGAGGGAGAAAACTTAACAGCTTTTTCCGTTTGTGATATTCGTAGATCCAATTCAGATCTTTCACACTCAATTTTTCAAGGGGGACACGCACTGTCCCCTCTCCATCCAGTTTGAGCGTTGCAGTGGGACCGGTGACAGTAATCAGTTTTCCGGTTGCTTCAGTCCCATCGCGATAGGTCCAGTTACGCACGGTGAAGCGTTCGTAACTTTCTTCAGCAGGCAACGGTTGTGAGAACATCAATGAACAAAGCATCGCGTACAAAACAGCAAATTGCGTTTTTGTCGTCTTCATTGTACCTAGCCCATGTTATAAAATGAGAATCGGGGCGCTTGTTGAATTCTTGAATCAGCCAGCAAACAATGACTATCAGGATACCCCACATCCGTTCAATATTAAATACTGAAAATAGAAATTTTCTGAATCCAAGGCGAGAGGTGCCTCAGAATGCCGTTGATTGCTAAAATCCCTCTCATAAGTATCTCTAAAAAGGCAACTCTGTTCTGAAAATCTAAGTCTGTTTTTTCTGCTTTTGTACAGATATAATATATTATCGTGCAGTCATCCCATTTTATTTGTTGAACTTCACACTGAAGGAGAGTGATCCGCTTTATGCTGAAATCTTTAAAGGGGCAGTTCTTAGTCGCGTCCCGTAAGCTGAACGATCTCAACTTTTATCGATCTGTTGTGCTGATCGTGGAACATAACGAACAGGGAGCCACCGGCCTGATTGTCAATCGTCCTTCCTCCTTTTCGATCACCAATGCATTATCGCGCTATTTTGACATGCCCAAACTCGAGGACATGGTATTTATGGGCGGTCCGGTAGAACCGAATGGCATGTTTGCCCTGCATAACGCCGGGGATCTTGAGCAAACGACAGAAGCAATCGTCCCGGACTTATTCATGGGCAGCAGCCCGGAGATTTTCGAACAGGTGATCTGGCGCATCTCCGAAGGTGATCCCCATCTGGATTTTCGGATCTTTTTCGGTTGTGCCGGCTGGGCACCTTTGCAGCTGGAATCCGAAATAAATCGGATGGACTGGCTCTATACCCCTGCGATGACGGAAGACATCTTTGAAATCGACCCCTATGATATCTGGGACACACTGCTGGAACGTGCAATGGCAGAACGACGATTTCTGCCTCAAGAAACAGCACACCCCGAGTGGAACTGATGCCAGCACTGACAGACTGACCTGAAACGATCTATATATCCACTGAATCCACGATAAGAAAAGTAACCTCTCGCATGACGCCTATTCAGATCAAAGACCCGGATACTGGTTCCTTCGCCAACATTTTACCAGAGCTGGGATTCAACTGTTTTGAATTCCAGGCAATGGTGAATGGTCAGCCGATTGATGTGATCGACGCACACCCTGACTTCGCATCAGGAAACCAACGCCCGAGCAGCGGTGGAATTCCTATTCTGTTCCCCTTCCCGAACCGCATCGCTAACGCGCACTTTCAGTGGGAGGGAGTTTCTTATGAACTCCCTGCCGACAAAACCTACCATGACAAAACCGGCAATGCCATTCATGGATTCTGCCTGGATCTTCCCTGGCGTGTCATTTCGCAGGAAGAGTCTGCTGTGACAGCCCAGTTTCAATTGAGTATTGACGGAAAACACCGGCTGAAATACTGGCCTGGCGATATCTTTATAGAAGTCCGATATGAAGTCAAAGGGACGGCTCTACGAGCAGATATCCGGGTGGGCAATCCCGGCTCAAATTCGGTTCCCTGGGGGTTGGGCACACATCCTTATTTCAAAGTTCCCCTGTCGAAAACCGGGAATATCAAAAACTGCCTGGTAGAGTCGCCGGCGAGCGAGGAATGGGTTCTCGAAAACTGCCTGCCTGTCGGCGTTAAAAAATCGATTGGAAAATCACACGACCTGCGAGAAGGTGCCTGGCTGGATCAGTTGCAGGCAGATGATATCCTCACTGGCATGCCTGAAGATATTGAACAGTACGAATGCCTGATTATGGATGAACAGGCAGGGCTGGTCGTCACTCAGGACTATGATGCGATCTTCACCGAGCTGGTTGTTTTTACGCCTCCGGATCGGGATTGCGTTTGCCTGGAGCCATACACGTGTGTGACGAATGCCATCAATCTGCTTAACGCGGATGTGGAAACCGGACTCCGGGTGCTGCCCCCGGAATCGGAGATCAAAACCTGGATTGAAATCCGGGCCGGAAAAGTTATTGTCTGATTGGAACGTCGGGAGAAACAGGATGACAAATCGACTCTGTCTGCTGCTGTGTCTGACACTCTTGACCCTGCTTCCCCTACAGGTCTACTCACAGCAAGAAAGACTGCCCCAAAAAACCATTCAACAGGCCTCACCGGAAGGTCCGCTGACGAATGCCCAAAGCCTGCAGTTAATCACTGAAATTGAATCCCGCCTGAAGGTTGCTAAAAAGCTGCCCGCTCATCAACCTCCTCTGACAGATCAGAGCGCTGCTTTTATCCTTGTCGACGATATGGTGAGGGACGTTACCTACAACAAAGCGCCCAATGGCTTACATTTTTTCCTGACACGAATGATTCTGGTTAACCAGAGCCCGCAGCCCCTTACACTGGCTCGCAGCCAGATTAAAGCGGTGGTAGACGGCCAGGAAGTTCCCATTCGTACCTTACCTCCCAATCTCTCCATCCATACTGTCCAGTTGGGAAAACGCCGTCAGCGACTCAGTAAATTAAATTTTCAAGATGAGGTTACCGTAGCCCCCGGCGAACAGGACAGTCTGTGGATTTTACTGACAGACTTACCTGGAGCGCCCCGTATTCCTGAAATCGAATTTCAAGTCACAGTCAAAGATCAGACGCTGAAACTGAATGTGAACCGCTTCGAATTCGGTAAATTGAAATATGCCGTCGAATTACTGGGGCCCAGCCAGTGTCTGGCAGTATTGACTGTGAGCGGCGAGTTGAATTCCATCAATATCGGAAGCCTGATTCAGGAGATTGATTTACTGACTACCCAGAACGTCAAACGGTTTGTCATTCATTTCCCGGACCCGAAAACTCTTATCGACAACTCCGTCGAAAAATGGCTCCCTCGCGCAGCCAGTCAGGTGGGGGTGAATGCGATGGTGAATTCACCCTTCCCTGTGTTTCCCAGCATGATCACTGAGTTACATCTGTCCGGCGAAGTCTTCAAGGACACCAGAGTACCTTTCCTCGGAATCAACAAGGGGCAGGTCACACATGAAACAGAGTCAGCGGCGATTCACGCCGCACTCGACAGTGCAATGAGCGTTCTGACGCGTGAAAAAATTGCAGAACAGATTCGAACAGGATCACCGGCGGTGAAAATTGCAGCGCTCATCAGCGGGGGTCGCCAGTTGACCAATGCAGAACTCCCGCTGATCCTGGAACTCACATCAGATCCAGACCCGCTCGTACAACAGGCCGCAATCTTTGCCTTACGTTACCTTGGAGACCCCCGTGTTTATGAACGGTTAACTCAAGTCGCTAAGACAGTCGGCCCCCAATCGGAAGTCGCTGTTGCCAGCCTGGCAGAATCCCGGTTTTCCCAAGGACAGAAGGTTCTGTTGAAACTGTTAAAAGAAAGTCCCCCGGACGCTCAGAAAATCATGATTGGCATTATCGCTCAGAGTCCACGTCCTCAGTGGGGAGACGCCATATATGAATTCATCTCCAGTGATCAGCTGGAACTCCGTAAAGCAGCAATCCAGGCGCTGGTACTCAATGGTCATCCGCAACTCTTTGAAATATTGACCAAGGCGCTACAGTCTTCCAATCCGGAAATCCGCGAAGTAGCCTTTCAGCAACTGATTCAGCAGAAAGACAATGAGAGTGAAGCATTGGCCTTGAATTATGTTCTGTCGCAAATGGAACAGACTGCACCAACCCCGGCGATGCTTACATTTCTTGATCGACTGAAAGATCAGCGTGCCATCCCACTGCTGTTTCGCCACCTGGATAATCCAAAACTCGATTCCGGACTGCGGGTCGCCGTCATTAAAACGCTGGCCTCGATTGGTGACCAGACAGTGGAATCCGGCTTCCTTAAAGTTTATCCCCAGGCAAATGCTAACGAAAAACTGCTGATACTCTCCTCACTGCAGAAAGTCGATTCGCCACACTATTTCGAACTGGTGGAACAGGCTTTAAACGACAGCGATCTGAAGATTGTTAATGGGGCTATCGACAGTTTACGCAAATCCGGTTCCATCCAAGCCGTCAAATTTTTACAGAAATCATTACGCAAGACCACCCAGTCTTCTACCTGGCGTAACATCTTTTCATCACTGGTTTCAATCGGTACGCCTGAGGCGCGGCGAATTATTATGGACGCCCGACATGAAGGAGATCTCGATGATAAAAAAAGAGCTGCTGCATCGGCCCTGAATAATATTTATACGCGTTCACCTGGCTACCAGTACGTGAAAAATGGAAATGCGGAGCTGGGCAGAAAACAATACGAGGAAGCCCTGGATGAATATCAGACCGCTCTTAACATTGACTCCCTGCTCGTGCCGGCCTATCTGGGTATCGTCAATGTTCAAAATGCGATGCAGAAATATGAAGAGGCTCTCAAGACAGCAGATCAGGGACTGAAAATCGACAGCATGCATGCACGATTATATGTCACCAAAGGGATGATCTTTAGCAACCTGTCAAAATCTGAAGAAGCACTGCAGCAGTTTCACAAAGCGATTGAAATCGCGCCGCTGGACCATTTTTCTTACGTCATGCTGGCATCGCATTATTCCAAACACAATCAAAATGAAAAAGCGCTGGAAGCCTACGATGGCGCCATTCATGCCAACCCGCGTTATATGAATCTTTACGATTTCAAAGCCGATCTCCAACTCACACTCAAACGTCCCGACGATGCCCTCAAAACTTATGACCAGGCCATCGATGTCAATCCCGGACAGATCAAGTCCTATTCCAGCAAGATTACCCTGCTCCGCAAACTCAAACGATACGACCAGGTCTTGGCTGTTTGTGATGATATTCTGAAAGAAACCAGCCTGAAGCAAAATGACCGGTACATGAGATACGCCTATTTGACAAAGGCAAATACATACCAGCAGCTCTCGCAACTGGATAATGCAATCGCCGCCTGTGACGCCGCGATTAAATTCAGCCCTGGAGTATTGGAACCCTATCTCACCAAAGCTCAGATTTATACCGAAGCAGAGCAATGGGAGAAAGCGTTGCAGGTCTACGATCAGATTATTGAGGATCCAATGATCCAGAAAAACGATCTCTTAAAAGTAGTCTTCAACGGACGCGGTCATATGAATTTACAGCGGATGGACTGGCAGGCCGCCCAGAAAGATTTTCAGCGGGCTTTTGATCTGGATAATAAAAGCTCACAGGCGATTACCGGTCTGGCGATCTGCATGGTCTATAATCACGAAGAAAAGAAAGCGATTTCGTTCGTCAAGGAACAGTTGAAAAACTTCGATAAGGATGGCCTGTTTCACTACAACGTTGCCTGCGTCTACGGGCGGGCGTTGATCAATCTGAAGGATCAGAAAAAAACACCTGACGTTCAGAAAACCATCAAGGGTTATCAGGATACAGCAATCCAGCATCTGAGCCATGCCGCCCAATATGGATTTCAAGATGTCGAGTGGATGCAAAAAGATCCTGATCTCAGTGAATTGCAGGCACTTCCCCCGTTCAAAGCATTGGTTCAGAGACTTGAGAAACAGGGGAACCCACTACAGTAGCCCCCCCTGGCGAGCTGATTTCATCCTAAACCACTTATCCGATTAAGCTTACTGCGGCTGGCACAGCTCCCGCTATCCAGCCTGTAGATTGCCGTTTTCTGAATTCACGCTTTCTGCTACATTTCCAGCCCCCTCTTTCAGGCGTCTCGATAGCGAATTCCGATTCTGCGCGAGGCCTGTTTTTTCTCCCTGTTTCAGAGTGAGTTTAGTGATGCGTCGTCATCCTTTCCTGAATTTTAATTCGATCCTGCTGGCTTTACTGGTTGCTACTTCGCTTTCGGCTGAAAATCCGCCTGCAACACAGGTCAAAACAAAAATCACTGCGGGGAGTACTAACCAGAATGATCCGCGTCAGATTTTGACACAATGGTCGGCCGCCTCCAGCTTTCTGTCGCCCGTCGGTCCCCAGTCTACCGTCGAAAAATTCAAGAAACAGAATCAGGCCTATTTCAGCGGGCATGAGCTGACGCTGATTTCCGAATTTCAACAACCCATCTCAATACAGACCTTACAGTCAGAATACGAATGGCATGTGATCAGAAAAACGGACTTCGTTATTATCCTGAGGGGAGTTCCCAAAGATCTCTTAACCCGTCATCTGTGTCGCCCCTTTGAACTGCAGATCAATACTCAATCCATGCTGCCTGAATCTTTAACGTTTCTACCCGGTAAGACAAAGTCACAATCCGGGTTTGCTGCAGTCGAGTTAACTGCGTTAAAAGAAGTACGTAAATCCGCCATCATCGCAGGACACCCAAAACCGAATTTTATTTCACAAACGGTCGCCAAGGCGATCTTTCCACAGGTGGTTATCCCACCAGAACCTTTAAAGAGAAATCCCATTCAACGCATTTCTTTATCCCAAACCAGTTCTGAAAACCGGAACGAAACAGATCTGCAGGAAATTGAACAACTGGTGAATCGCTGGGTTTCAGTCTCTCGCCGAATTGATTCGGTTAAACTGGGAAATGGAATTACTCTCTATCCACGCAGCGAACAGCAGAAATCACTGGATGCAGATGTTTCTCAACAGAATATGAATCTCTCGACCAGGGCAATCTACCTGTCTGCCATGCAAAACCTGTCTGCGTGGTTAATGAACGTCGATCAGGGTTCCTTCCTGGTTGAATCGTTCACAATCGAATTATCTACAGACGAGCCGGGACCGCTGGCAGCAAAGTTTATCACACTGAAACTTAAGCCAGATCCGGATCAGCCTCAACCCGGCTGGCAGTCTGTCGAACTGGAGTTCCACACCTCTCAACCACTTCCAGTTAAAATCAGTGAGACCAGAAACCAACAGGTTGTTCAGTTTCTCCTGTCAGGTATGGACATAAATTATTCCGAGTAAAGCCTGACATTTATTCGGTTGGCGGCTCCCAGTCTCCCCAGTGTTCAAGATAGTGCTGATACGCTTTATTGGATTTCGCTTCCCGCTCCAGGTACCGATAGGCCTCTGTGACAATCTCCTGCTCAGTTTCAATACTGAGGAATCCCGCCAAAACCCGGGAGCGGAGAAAAACGAAATAGGTATCCAGAACATCACAACGGCAGTAGTCATTGATTTCATCGACTTTGCCGGAATCATACATTGATTGCACCTGCGAACCATCAATGCCGGTTTTGCCCGGTTTACCAATCAGATTGGCCAGCAGGTTCAGCCCTCCCGTGACCCGGCCGGCACCGAAGTTGGAAAACAGATCCATCAGATCAATGTGAGCGCCGGTGTTATAGCGGTTGCGGGACTGATCAAAACTGCGGGCGTTTACATTGAACCATTCCGGTAGAGAAATACCATAACGGTACGCTGCCAGTTCCAGAACCGGCAGATCATATCCACGACCATTAAAGGTGACCAATGTGGGCTGACCATAGTGCACCCAGCCCTGCCAGAATTTCTTCGTGATGACATGCGAGCGGAATTCGGGTGGATCAAGTACCGTCAGATCCTGTAACCGATAGTCTTCAGAAAGCTTGGCCACGGCAACAGAAATCGGCAGCATAAAAGTAGCCGGTATAAAATCGCTGCCAGAGGCTTCAACCTGTTCAGCCTGATAGCGGGCCAGGGCTTCCTCAGGAGGCAATTCTTCCCCCGGATAACGGACACGGGAAATCAGATCTCCATCGGCGATCGCTTCCACATCAAATACAAAATACGATACTGGGGGTTGAGACACGTTCTGACTCGCAATTTACAGGGGAAGTGATGATAATATCAGCATGAAACATGTTAACTGACGAACAGGACTGAGAGCCAGACTGGTCGGGATTCCCGCTCCCGACAAATGGCCCCTTCCATTCGGTTCTGCTGACCAGTATAAACAATAAGAAGCGTTTCGAGTAGTTTGGTCTTTTGTTGCAAAGGCAGTCCGGGTTTATGACCGACCATGAAGAGCATCTGATGGTTCAGGAAGATGATGAGGCACAACGTGATCTGGAAGCTCAGGCCATCCGTGGTCTATCCAATGCTTACCTCCTGATGCGCGATGAAATTGGCAAAGTCATCATCGGTCAGTCCGAAGTCGTGGATGAAATCCTCATCTCACTGTTCAGCCGAGGCCACTGCCTGCTGGTGGGAGTGCCTGGACTGGCCAAAACACTACTGGTCAGTACCATCGCCAAAATCCTGCACCTCTCATTTCGAAGAATTCAGTTTACCCCGGACCTGATGCCTTCCGATATCACAGGAACCGACGTCCTGCAGGATGATCCGGAAACCGGGCATCGTTCGTTTCAGTTTATGCAGGGACCACTCTTCACCAACGTCCTGCTGGCAGATGAAATTAACCGGACGCCTCCCAAAACTCAGGCTGCACTGCTGGAAGCCATGCAGGAACGTCACGTGACCGTCGGTTCGAATACCTATCGTCTGCCTGAGCCGTTTTTTGTACTGGCTACTCAAAATCCGATTGAGCAGGAAGGTACCTATCCGCTGCCGGAAGCGCAACTGGACCGCTTTATGTTTAACGTGGTCGTGAATTATCCGACTGCGGCCGAAGAACTGATGATCCTCAAACAGACGACAGGCAATCAGAAACCGGAACTGGAAGCCGCATTAACCGGCCGTCAGATTCTGGCGCTGCAGGAAGTCGTCCGTAAAGTCCCCGTCGCCGAGCATGTTTTTGTTTACGCCCGAGATCTGGTACGGGCCACCCGTCCGGGAGAAGCGACTGCTCCCAAATTCGTGAAAGAATATTTGTCATGGGGCGCCGGACCGCGAGCCGGACAGTTTCTGATACTGGGAGCCAAAGCCAGGGCCATCCTGGAAGGACGCTTCCATGTCTCGACCGAAGATATCAAATCAGTTGCCCATGCGGTCCTCAGGCATCGAATTGTCACCACTTTTCAGGCAGACAGCAAAGGACTTGCTCCCGACGATATTATTGACATGCTGATTGAACATGTCCCCAACCAGCTTAAATCTCAGGCGAAGGAAGCCGCAAAAGGGTAACGGTTTTCCCCACGGTTTACCGGCTTTGAAATACTGACCTGTCATGTCGATACCAGCTTCACAACGGATCTTTCTGGATAATAATTCCACCACGCGCCCCCTGGATGATGTGGTGGACCTGGTCGCGGAGCAGTATCGAACACACTATGCCAATCCCGGCAGTGCCCATGCTGATGGCCGTCAGGCGCGCAGAGTACTGGAAGATGCCCGTGAACAAGTGGCATCACTGCTGGGCGCTCATCCCCAGGAAGTCATTTTTACCAGTGGTGGCACGGAATCGATCAACCTGGCCATTCAGGGTTTTTTGTCTGGAACGCCCGGAGAAATTATTTTACCGGCCGGTGAGCATCCGGCTACGGTCAATACCATCCGCCGCCTGGCACCCAGGGGTCTGAAACAGATTCAACTGCCTTTAGACGGCGATGGCAGAATTGAGACGGATGCACTCACAGAACTAAACTGGGAACACGTGCAACTGGCCACTTCGATCCTGGCGCATAACGAAACCGGCGTGATTCAGGATATCGACCCGCTGGCGGAAAGCTGTCAGAAATATAATATACCCCTGCACCTGGATTGCGTGCAGGCGATCGGGAAGATTCCGTTTCATTTTCATGACTCCGGCGCCACCGCTGTCAGTCTGGCAGCTCATAAATTTCATGGTCCGCGCGGGGTAGGTGCCCTGATTGTTAAAGAAGGCGCACGCCTGCTGCCTCAAATTGCAGGTGGACATCAGGAGCGTGGCAAACGGGCAGGAACCGAACCGGTGGCATTGGCGGCTGGCATGGCGCAGGCCCTGGAGTCTGCTGTTCGCGAACAGGAACATCGCACGCGCCAGACTGCAGCGCTCAGGGATCGCCTGCAGGAAGGACTGCAGAAACACTGTCTGCCAACCGTTATTAATGGTAGTCAACAACATCGGTTGCCTAATACGCTCAACATCTCATTTCCCGGCCTGGATGGAGAAGCCCTGCTGATCTCACTCGATCTGGCAGGCATCTCCTGCTCTCTCGGCAGCGCCTGTGCCAGCGGTTCACGAGACCCGGCTCCCGTGCTGCTGGCGATGGGCTGTGAAGAACACGTCTATCGCTCTGCAGTTCGATTAAGCCTTTCGTTCCTCAATACAGACGAGGAAATCGAAGCAGCTATTATGCGAATCAGCAAAGTGGTTAACCAACTGCGGTCCTGACCTGAAACATTGTATTGTCAGTTTTCTCGTTCCGCGCTCTGATCCTGAGACCGCGTTGGTTTCATTATCGACGTTATTCCAGACCGGGCAGTTCCTACTCTCCCGGGTCATCAAAAATTGTAAACTGTGGCATCGACAGATCAGACTGCTCAAGAGCCTTGAGCTGGGTTTCGATCAACTCGATGCGACTGGCGATCAATTCGCGACGGTGCGACCACTTTTGTTCCCAGTCCTGGAACATGGTTGCGATATTCTCTGAAGCGACTGTTGAGCTGTGACGGGTTGTTTGAATTTTTACAAGTGATCGTCCTAATCTTGAGTGGGCTTCCTTAACCTGATGACTAGTGTGTTGGGGACACAAAGGCATGCGTTGCTGCTCCCTAAGGTATGCGATTCGTGAATATGGTCTTCTTAGGATGAATACATCTTGCAAGTGAATCTGTTCAGCGCAGGTGCAATATGATCTGTGATATTTATTCCATCAACTGTAGAGACTTCATTTGTCTGCTTATTCAACCACCTGCTGTGGCATGTTCGCTTCTGGCAAGATATGAAAGATAGATCGTCGTTGCCGATCAGTGATCTTGAGCAATAAGCGTTGACTTTTTCCATGAAAAGAATGAGTCTCCGGCAAGACCAAGTTCATTTGTTACGACCAGCATTCATCAGAACAATTATCATCAACCCGCATAATCAACAACTCTGCAATAGCAGTTACAGAATGCACCGGTTGGTTTCCAGTCAATAAGCTTAACTGCAGACTTCAGTTTCTCTTTCTTTGATAGAGCGATTTACACAATGGTCTCACTCTTCCAGAGATGATCCAGTTCAATCATAACTCTTTGAATTGGTCTAAGGCTTATGGTGGAATTACAGGCTGAATTCAAGTGACCTGTTAACAGGCCCCCAGAGATGTGGCTCGGTTTATAATGCCTATAGATCCACGAAGGGAGTGTTTCATTCAACTTGATGAATCTGACTCCTACAGTTCTCCGATGTCTTCTCACATCTTGCTTTGAACGTAAGTCCGATTTCAATTCAGAGAGCCAGATCGTCAATACACAGAGTCAATTTCCAATTCTGTGACCCACCATTATTAAAACTGTATTTCCAGAATCGAAAATCCAAGGTAACCGGTCGATCAACTTCTGACTGCAAGCTGTGTTTCAATGAGAACATTAGACTGTGTCCAGTTTTACTGTAGCGTCTCCAGGGCCATTTGGACCGAGTATAATAGATTGAGAGACGCTATGGTTAAATGTGATGCGCTCTAGTACCCAGCAACAAGTCTGTCCGACAGTTTGCTTCCGTAGATTACTGATCCTCAATTTCACCTGGTGCGAAGCAGGTATTGAACCGGAACACAAACTAAGTGCTGTTATACCCACAGGGATTCACCCATGACAAAGTTTACCAGTCAGGCAACCCTTGCCAGTCCCGCGACACAGGCAGGGTCCGGTTAGGCAAGCAGTAGCGATCCTGCAGCCAAATTTAACATAAATATTCGTTTGCATGAAACGATCACCACATTCCTCTCTCACGCTAATAGAGTTACAGCCGAACTTTTGATGAAGGAGCGGATAATAGTTACAACTCATCCCTTCCTGAGTGCGATACCGGAGAGATCGGTTTATTTTCAAAAAAACACCAAAGACCCTCAGATTACCTAAAGTAACATTCCGATAGAATATGAGCATGAATGCGCAATTTCCCTCTGCCCATTTACTGCATCGTCTGAATCTGGAATGGTTTTGTTATGGAAAGATAAGCCACATCAGTTCGAGGAATCCTGTCAGAATGTATCACTTTGTTTCACATTTATAGGATTTGACAGGATCAAAAACTAATGTCTTCGGGTGGTTTCAGCATCACTCGAAACCTAAATCATATAAGTAGCTAATACCCATTAATCCCTTGGGAAGCTTAATTTAAAAGTGAGAAAGGCTGTTTGCCATGACGCGAATTAATACTAACGTTGCCTCGTTGCGAGGTCTGCGTAGTTTAAACAAATCTACAAATCTTCTGGATACCTCGCTGACACGATTGTCAACCGGTTTGAAAATCAACTCGGGTAAAGACAATCCATCAGGTCTGATCGCCAGTGAAACTCTGCGATCTCAGGTGTCTGCGATTGAACAATCCATTAAAAACAGTAACCGTGCCAGCAACGTAATCGCGACTGCTGACTCGGCTCTGGGTGAAGTCACCAACCTGTTGAACCAGGTTCGAGGTCTGGTTCAAGAAGGTTTGAACGAAGGTGCTTTGTCTCAGGATGAAATCGAAGCGAATCAGCTTCAGATTGATACTGCTTTATCAGCCATCAACCGTATTTCAGCGAACACCTCATTCGCCGGTGACAAGTTGATCGACGGTAGTAAGGCTTTCCGAACACAGGCTTCTGCAGTTGACTCTGCTAAACTCTCTGACTTTCAGGTCAACGAAGCGGTATTCGGTTCCAGCAGTACAATTACGCTGGATGCCACAATCGTAACCGCAGCCACTCAAGCCAGCCTGGATTACAGTGCTGTCGACGGTGGTCTGGCAACCGCCTCAACCATTGAAATTGGTGGAGCCAGTGGTAGTCAGGTGTTGTTCCTGGGTGCTTCCAGTTCTCTGGATAACGTGCGTGACGCTGTCAACGGTGTGACTGACATTACAGGTGTGACTGCGACCAAAACTAACAAGGTTGCCAGCAACGTCAGTTTTCAAAACGCAGCCAATGTTAACTCAAATTTGTCATTTTCCGATGCCCGCGCTTCAGACAGTATCTTAGGTGATGCAAACCAGAATATTAACGTTTCGTTTGTAGACCCGAGTGGTAACAGTCAACCATTAGGCGTTGTAGTTTCTAATAACGCCACGGACATTAACATTGTGATCAATTTGGCGACAAACGGTAGTGGTGCCATTACCTCGACTGCCGCCGACATCAAAACGTTAATAGATAATAACGCAGATGCTAACGCGTACGTTTCGACAGCATTTGAAGGTACCAGTAATGGTAACGGAGTTGTAGAAGCCGAAACGGCAGCAGCCTTAACCGGTGGTACCAACGCTTATCTGACGTTCAATGCATCTAACTATGGAGCTGACGAATTTGTCGATGTCAACGTGCTCTCCGGAACATTTGACACTGTCGATAACATCACAGACGGCAATGCTCTGAAACGAGATATCGGTTCCGACATTGTTGCCCGAATCAATGGTCAGGTTGCCCAGGGTTCCGGTCTGCAGGCCAACTTGCGATCGCAACAGCTGGATGCTTCGTTCTCCTTCACTTCTGCTGCCAACACAGTCGACAATACTGCCAGCATTACGATTACTGGTGGTGGTTCACTATTCCAGATCGGTCAGGACGTATCGGCCGCCGGTCAGGTGGGTATCGGAATTGAAGCTGTGAATACGGCCCGACTGGGTGGTGTTTCCGGTAAGCTGTTCGAGCTGGGATCAGGTGGTGGAAAGAGTCTGCTCGACGTCGGTCCTTCGGTTCCCGGTTCTGATTTGGTGAATATCATCGAAGAGGCGGTCAATCGTGTGTCCACACTTCGTGGTCGATTGGGTGCGATTCAGAAAAACGTGATCGAAACCAACGTCTCCTCTCTGGGGGTTGCCTTGGAAAACATTTCTGAAGCTCGAAGCCAGATCGTGGATACCGACTTCGCTGTCGAAACTGCGAATTTGACTAAAGCTCAGATTTTGAACCAGGCTGGTATTTCGGTACTCTCGATTGCCAACCAGAACCCACAGCAGGTATTGAGTCTCTTAGGATAATCCTGGAGAGAGTTGATCACCAACTGAAAAATACTTCATTTACGAAACCACTATCCATCATACGATGGGTAGTGGTTTTTTATTTAGACTTGCTGTTCTTCCTATTCTTCCAGCCCCCTGCAGTGAAAGACCTCGATTAGATGTGATTTTACCCTGGCTCAAGAAACTGCTTATCTATCCCCGCGCCGCAGCCGATACAAACAGAATAACCGGAAAAGTCTAGCTGGCGATCCAATCTGGTCGGGTTTCAACAGCTCGCATTGAAATAAATACAATCGGTACTGTGACTCAAAGAAGAATCTATGCCTTCACCTCAGGAACTATTGGCAACGGCGGTTCAACAGCATCAAGCGGGAAATCTCCCTCTGGCAGAAGAACTCTACCGTGAGGTGCTGCAACAAGACCCCACCCAGGCTGACGCGCTGCATTTACTGGGCGTGGTATATCTGCACCTCAAACAATATGAAAAAGCCATCGATTTTATTACGCGCGCCATTTGCCAGAATGATGGGATTGCTTCATTTTTTTCCAACCGCGGAGCCGCCTATAAAGGCTTAGGACAATTTCAGGACGCGATGAATAATTATGATCGTGCGCTGGAACTTGATCCTCAAAACCCGGCGTTCATCCTGAATCAGGCAATCACGCAGGTGGCAGCCGGTAAAAAGAAACAAGCCATTCAAACTTACCGGAAGGCAATTCAGTTAAAACCCGATTACATCGACGCGCTGATTAATCTCGGAAATCTCCTACAGGAAGAGGATGAGGGCCTTGAGGAAGCGATCGCCATTTGCAGGCAAGTCGTCAAGTTGGCCCCTAAGGTTCCTACCGCACATTTCAATCTTGCCAATGCGCTCGCGAAATCAGAAACACCTGAATCTGCAGAACAGTCCTATCAACAGGCACTGCGGCTGGCTCCGAATCATATTGACACTCTGAAAAATTACGCCGCCTTCCTGACATCACAGGAACAATACGAAGCAGCACTTACCATTCTTAAGAAAGCGGTCGCGTTACAACCGGGCTGTTCCGAAATCAGAAACAATCTGGGTATCGTTTATGCCGAGCAAAAAGAATTTGAATCTGCCATCAAGTGTTTTCGGGATGCATTAAAACGCGCGCCTGATAATTGCGAGATCCTCTTTCACCTGGGCAAAACATTTGAAGAGTCGAACCAGCCCCACGATGCAATGATTACTTTTCGTGAAGTATTAGCAAAACATCCCAATCATTTCGGCGCTGCATTTCACCTGGGGTCAATGGCAGCAGCACTGGGTGACCTGGAATATGCCTATGAGATCTTTCAAAGTCTCTATCAGAGCGACCAGACGAACACCGCTTCTCTGTATGGAATGGGATGCATCCGGGTACGGCAAAAAAAAGTCGGTTCTGCCGTTAGCTATTTCGAATTACTGGTTGAGTTGGAACCCGAACATCTACAGTCACGTTTACATTTGATCGAACTCTATACGTCACAATTGCGCAACAAGGAAGCTGAGGAGCAGGTAAAGCAAGCACTCAAATATCATCCCGAAAACGCCACTCTCTGGAGTTATCGCGGGCACTTCAGCAAACAGAAAAGGCAATCTAAAAAAGCGCTCAAAGATTTCCAGCGTGCGGTGGAACTGGATACTTCCTCCGCATCGTCTTACTGTAATCTGGCGACCGTCCACCACGACCTGGGCCAGTTTGAAGAAGCAAAAGAGGCGTTGAAAAAAGCGTATCAATTGAACCCTCTGCCGGAATATCGCCTCGCGATTGCCAGCCTGCTGCCTCCCATTCCTGCTTCCCTGGAAGTAATAAAAGACGTGCGTCAGTCCTTTGTGCAAAAAATCGAAGAGATGCGCGCTGATGAAGTGCAAATCGACGCTTCGATCAAGTTGACTCCCGGTACGTTTTATCTGGCTTATCAGGGATATAATGATCGGCCCATCATCGAACGTATGGCGGAAGTCTATCAACTAAAGAACAAACTCAGTTGGGATCAACAAAATCCAACAGTAGAACGTGATGGTCGTATCCGAATCGGTTTTATCTCCAACCTGTTCTATGGACATACCATCGGGTTCCTGATGAAAGGGATTATCAAGAATTTTGATCGAGAAAAATATCATGTGATTACCATCTCGCCATTAAAACATACTGACGATCATGCACAAAACATACGTGCCGACTCCGATGAATATCTCTTTCTGGGGATTGACCTCCAGCAGGCCAGTCAGCGTCTTCAAAGTCTGGAACTGGATATTCTGTTTTACGCCGATATCGGCATGGACCCGCTGATCTTTTCGTTGGCCACCACGCGACATGCCCCCATCCAATGTGTTACCTGGGGACACCCGATTACGACCGGCCTGAAAACCATTGATTATTTTATCTCCAGCAAACTGATTGAATCGGAAGACGCGCAAGACCACTACACCGAAACGTTGGTCGAACTGGATTCTCTGCCTACTTACTATTATCGTCCCAGTTTGCCCGACAAGATTAAATCACGAGGCGGATTTGGGCTTTCCGACGACGACCACATTTATGCCTGCCCGCAAACGCTATTCAAATTTCATCCCGAATTTGATCAAGTATTGGCTGGAATTCTACGCAAAGATCCCCAAGCGCGGATTGTGATGATTCGTGATGAAACATCCAAATGGAAAAATTTGCTGATCGAACGCTTTAATAAATCGTTCCCTGATGTCGTTGACCGCCTTCACTGGGTGCGCGGGATGTCGTTAGATGACTTCCTGAATTTGATTTATATTTCCGATGTCTTGCTTGACCCGATGCACTTCGGGGGGGGAAATACCGCGTATCAATCCATGGCTATCGGCACACCTGTCGTAACATTGCCAGCAAAGTATATGCGCGGTCGCGCGATGCTGGCCTTGTATAAAAAGATGGGCATCATGGATTGTGTCGTCTCGTCCATCGACGAATACATCGATCTCGCCTGTCGGATCGGCTGCGACGAAGACTTTCGGGACCAACTCCGCCTGAAATTCCTTTCCAAGAGCCACCTGCTTTTCGAAGACATCAATGCCGTTCGAGAAATGGAAGACTTCTTTGAATCTGCTCTTCAACAAATCGATACACAAAAAAAAAGATCTCAATCTCTCAACAATCTGACAAGTTCGACTTCAAACAAGGATCAATGCATGGATGCTTCATTAAGTAGTACGAAAAGTGAAGACCACTCCAAAATCCTGAATTCTGCCATCCAGAATTACACATGTCCTGCCTGTGGATATCATATCGCCGTGCAGTTTTACGATGGAGGCCTGCTGCCATTAACCACGCTAGCCTGGCCGCAAAGCTGCGAAGAGGCCCAGGCAATGGAACGTCTCCCACACGATTTCATGAGGTGTGTTGATTGCGGGCACATCTCAAACGCCGCCTTCGACTATGCCAAGGTCCCTTATTCCGATAAGCCAAACCTGATGTTTAACAAAGGCGCCATCTGGTCAGAACATCTGCAGAAGGTCTGTGATCTGATTGCAGAGACCCTGTCTGATAACCCGGTTGTTGTGGAAATTGGCTGTGGGGAAGGTCATTTACTGCGATCGCTGGCGAAGAAATTTCCGACGGGAAAATTCATCGGCTTTGATCCGAATGCGGAAATTGAGACAGAAGGCGATCTGATTGAGGCGCGCCCCATGTTATTCGAACCTGGAAAACATCTGGCCGAACTCCGTCCCGACTTAATCATCAGCCGGCACGTATTTGAACACTTGATGAATCCGCTCGGCTTTGCACAGGAAGTGGCCTTTGCTGCGAATGTGGCAGAATGTGCAACCAAGCTGTTTATTGAAGTCCCCTGTATCGACGGCGTGATTGCTGCAGGTCGCACGGTTGACTTTTTCTACGAACACAATTCACACTTCACAACTCAGTCACTGGAGAGGCTCTTGACGCGGTGCGCGACTGCAGTCGATCTGATCCAAACCAGCTATAACGGGGAAGTAATTTACGGTCTGGCCAGCTTTCAGCCCCAGAAGTATCAAGTCGAACTGGCGCGCCAGGCAGTTCTATTCCAGGAAAAAGCCCTACAGTCGGCAGCACAACTGGCTCAACAGTTTGACGAACTGGCAAGTACCGGGAAACGAATTGCCATTTGGGGAGGAACCGGAAAAGCGGCCGCATTTATTAACCAGAATCAACTGGATAAAACGCGATTCCCGATCGTTATTGACTCCGACATGAATAAAGTCGGCACGTTCGTACCGGGCACCGGTCAGGAAATATTATTCCGGGATCAACTGCTTGAAAAACCCGTAGATGTCATTTTAATTGCCACTCAATGGCGGGCCGCCGATATTGTGCTTGAAATCGAGCGGAATCAAATCCATTTTGAAACGATCCTGATCGAATACCAGGGGCGGCTGTTCGATTACTTCCATGACAAGCACCCTTATCGCAGGGAAGAACAACAGTCTGAAGTACAAGTCCCCCGCCCTCAGTTCCTTTCACAGAAAGCCAGACAACGTAATTCGATCGAGAGTGACCTTGAGTAGCAGAGCACTTTTCCCAATTACGACTCCAGGACAGGATAAATTATGATCATCTTCAATTTCGGCATTCCGAACTCAGGCACAGACTGGTCACAGGAAGTTTTTAAGAAAATCTGGGAAAGCCAGAACTTCAAGTTTCAAGTCGAAGACGCTAGCACCCAGGAAGAGTTGAATCAGATCATCGACACGATGAACGTGGATCAGCGAATGATTCTTCGATTTCATTCACTGACAGAAGAAGCCATCACAGCGGCAAAACAGGATGCCGTGCGTCCATTTTATCATTATCGTGATCCCCGGGACGTCGTGTGTACCGAGATAGAAAACAGCGATATTCCTTTTGCAACCGCCGTCGATCTAACCGTCAACGCATATCAGCAGATCCATCACGCCCTCTGCCTGCCGGGAATCATGGTGATTCCTTATGAACATCTTGTTGGCAATACCGAAGGGCTGATATTCCAGATGGCGACCAAACTGGGGGTTCTGTTAAAGCTGGATGTCGTTTCGGCCATCGCTGACGAAATGCGTGCGTTACAAACAGAACCGCAGTACGCGGCCACTGCTTCGACAGCCGAAAATTCCTACACTGCACAATCGCTGCGCATCGACGAAGAACACACATCGGAATCGCCCTGCGTTCAGCCTCTGATTGTCGGTAAGTGGCGCGACCAACTGACACAATCAGAAAAATCAATGGTCACTCGTTTTTTTAAACCATTAGTCGATCAATTTGGTTACGGCGAATAAAAATTCAACTCGTTATCTGAATCAGATCGCCTAATTGGCATTGGAACTGCTTGTCCCGCGGATGCCTAAAAGTGTGACTATCGCCTTTGATGAACTTAACAGGGATCCTTTTCCGGGGAAACGCGGGAACTGCCGAATTGACGACTCAAACGAATTCCATTTGGCACTTCACTTTTCGTATGCGGTCATTGAATCGAATCCCTCCAGAAAAAATCGTCATAATCACCAAAGTTATTTAAAATACTACCCCTTAAGGCTGATCTTCCTACGCTCCACTCATGCAGAAACCTTTTACTAACCGATATATAACAGGATGCTGTCGTTTCTTGTGCACCAACTGTTGCTGATCGTGATTGGCAATCTACAGATGCAAATGAACGATTACATCCTCAGTCGGGCTAAAAAGTATTTGTTCACACTCTGAATTTCGAGTGATGATCGTTAAGCGTTAAAGGAACAGTCGCACAGTCACTTTAATACAGGCTTGGTACAATGTCAGGCATCAGTTCCGGTGTCGGTCTGGCAACCGGATTAAATATCACAGAAATTGTGGATGCCATCATCGGTGTTCAGAAAAACGCCCTGGTGCGTCTGGCCAATCGTGCATCCGCATTCGAAGCCACCGAAGGGGGGATAAAAACCCTCGAAGCCAACCTGCTGACGCTGAATTCCTCGGTTCAAAAATTGAATCTGGAAAGCACCTTTGAAACACTAAAAGCCACCAGTTCGGACAGCAGCCAGTTCAGTGTTGCTGCCAACAGTACCGCTACCTCCGCGACCTACCAGCTGCAGGGACTACGAAAATCGTCGAATCACCAGGTGATCTCGAATGGTTTCGCGGATGCCGACACAACTCCCATTGGCACTGCCACTACAATTACGATTTCGGGTGGAGGACAGTTGGATGAGCCCAAACTGCTGGAAGAACTGAATGATGGACTGGGCGTTCAACGAGGCAGTATCCGGATTACTGACCGGGACGGACTGACAGAAGTCATCGACCTGAGTAAAACCATTACGATTAACGACGTCGTGGATGAAATTAATCAATCCGCGACTTCGATCGTTGCCAGCATTGAAGACGATCACCTGGTCTTCACGGACACCGGAACAGGCCTCGGGACACTGAAAGTCAGCGAAGTGGGTGGCGGCCAGACCGCGCAGGATCTGGGAATTTTAAAGTCAGTTGTTGCATCTACTTTTGACGGAGATTCCGTCTATCGAGTTACCAGTGATTTTAACCTGTCGCAAATCAATGATGGAAACGGGATCACCACGGTGAGCGGATCTGATGATTTTCAGATTACTGTCGCCGATGCTTCAACCATTGACATCAACCTGGACACAGCACAGACGGTCGGTGATGTCGTCGACTTGATCAATAACAACGTTGCCAACGGAGGCAAGCTAACCGCGTCGATCACCGCCAACGGGGAACTGAGCCTGACCGATAATACGGTCGGCGCGAGCACGCTTGAAGTGACTGCTTTGAACAGCTCCCTGGCAGCGCGTGAATTGGGGATCCAAACAACAGGGCCTGGTGGCACCATTACGGGGGCGCTGTCTGGCGGATTGAATTCGGTATTACTCAGAAATTTAAACGGGGGCGTTTCGGCAGGGGGAACGATCCTGAACGCAGGTCAGGTTTATATCGAAGATGGCGCGGGAGGCAATGCGACCATTGATTTTTCCTCCGCAAATACGTTGGATGATGTCATCGACCTCATCAATGCGAATGGTTCCATCCAGATTGAAGCCAGCCTGAACGATACCAAAACAGGCATTCAGATTAAGGACCTCTCTGCTGCCTCGGGAACATCTATTGAAATTCAGGACGTCAGCGGGAATCTGGCAGGTTTTCTGAAAATTGAAGCCGTCTTGGCTGATACAAAGCATACCGTCAGTTCCGGCTCTTTGGATCTGCGTTACATTAACGAAAAAACCTCACTGTCAACCTATGCCAAGAACGGCACGGCAGTTTCGACCGGCAGCATCCGCATCACCGATCGTGACGGAACCAGTTTTAATGTGAATTTATCGGATTCGGCAACTACCAAAACCGTAGGCGATGTACTGACAAAAATTAACGATGCCGCAACCACTGCTGGAGCGCAGATCAACGCCCGTCTAAATGACACCGGCGATGGATTTATCGTTGAGAGCACTGGTGGCAGCAGCTTCGATGTCAAAGTGGAAGATCTTTCAGGCGGAACTGTGGCAACGGACCTGGGAATCAAAGGCTCGGGAACAACGGGCGTCGATAGTCGCCAGACAACCGTGATCACGGTTGAAGCAACAGACACACTGGAGGACATTACCGATAAGCTCAATGCAACCGGCGTCGCTTCTGCTACGATTATTGACGACGGGACCGCGTTCAACTCAGCGCGGCTTTCGATCACTTCTTCGCGCAGTGGTGCCGCGGGTGAGCTGATCCTGGAAAGTTCGTTCGATTTTGGCTTCGCGACCTCGGTTGAGGCCGAAGATGCATTGATTCGGATCGGCAGTAATCCACAAACCTCGTTCTTACTCACTTCCTCGACCAACAGTTTTGACGACGCGATCACAGGATTGGAGATTGATCTGCTTTCCACAAGCAGTTCTCCCTCCACGATCAACGTTTCCCGCGATACCGCGGGAATCAAAACGACCATCAACACGTTTATTACTGCCTATAACAGTTTTGTTGATGCGAAGGAGTCTCTCACCAGTTTCAACTCGGACACGAATGAACGTGGTGTGCTGAACGGAAATGGCGTTGTATTGACGACCGTTTCACGCCTGGAAGGTTTACTGACAAAAAAACTTTCCGTCAGTAACAACTCAATTAAAAGTATGTCGGAACTAGGGGTGCAGTTTAGCGGTGACGGTAAATTAAAGCTCAATGAAAGCATCCTTGAACAGGTATTGCTCGATGATCCGAATGCCGTAACAGAATTTTTTCAGCAGGAAGATACCGGATTCGCTGTCGTGATGGATGAAGTGATCACCGCGATGACCGATCCCTTCACGGGTTCATTCAAAGCACAGATTGATTCACTTCAGTCATCGGCACTGTCATTAAATACCCGAGTGGAAGAACTGAACGAGATTCTGGAAGTTCGTCGCGAAAGACTGATTCAACAGTTTACACTCCAGGAAACGATCGTGAACCAGTTAAACTCACAGCAAACCGCATTGGATGGCCTGCAAACATTGAGTTTCAACTCATCCAAAAAGTAATAAACCATCCATAATTTATTGAATCATTCAAACCAAAAGAGGGGCCTTCAGGGAGATGAACGGAAAAGATTACATAGAGAATCAGGTTTTGACGGCAACACCGCACCAGTTACATTTAATGGTCGTCGATGGTGCTCTGCGGTTTGCCCGGAAAGCAGCGCAAGCTGCCGAGGCACAAAATTTTGAGCAGACCCATTTTGCGCTGGATAAAAGCCGCGACCTGGTGGCTGAATTGATTGGAGGACTTGATCCTGCTCAACAACCCGAATTAGTTGATCAGTTGAAGGCGCTGTTTGTTTTTGTGTATGAAAACTTGAATCATGCTGACGTGAAGCAGGAAGTCAGTTACATTCACAACGCCATTAAAGTTCTGAGCATTCACCGGGAAGGCTGGTGCGAACTGATCGAACAGCTCCAAACGACCACAACCGAGGAAAAAAAAACTGTTCATTCTCCAGAATCTCTTAAGCGACCACATCACCTGGAGCAGCCCGAGCAAGCACATCAAAGCCGTTCCTGGCTGACATAATCATATTCAAGAAGTCGCTCATTGCGCATAAAAAAAAGGCACTCTCACCAGTTCGATGAGAGTGCCTGAGGTGGAGACCTCCGCCTCGATGCAAGCTTGCTTCCCTGTCAGGAAA
>NZ_JBLXFK010000018.1:0-112000 GCF_048262075.1 Gimesia sp. | reverse complement strand
TGCGTGCAAATTGACCAATTTACAAACCACGAACGTCACGAAATACACGAAAATTATCTGTTCGCAGTGATTTTAAAAAGGTAGCATAAACTGTGCCGAACAGGATTGGACCTGCCCCCTTTTTTAATCAGGGCACCCAGAGTGCCCAGGCGGCTACCAGTAGAATTGTGCCGGCGAGGGCTGTCAGCAGCCCCTTAGTACGGCGTTTCTTCAGATAAAACAGCAGACCGAAACCGGAAACCGACATCAGGATTGTGACGATCGCAGACACGTCGATGACCCAACTCCACTGCAGTCCCGAGTCGCGGCCTTTATGCAGATCATTTAACACAGAAATCACGCCCGTTGTGGTCTCTGTCAACGTGTATTGGTTCGCAGTCGGATCGATAAAGATGTCCGCTGAATAGCCGGGGCCTTTAAAGACCACCATGATGTCATACTCATTGACTTCGAATTCGCGGACACGTCCTTTCAATCCATGCTCACTCCGTAACCATTCAGCGATGTTCAATTTGTCGACTTTGAATGGGGCGCTGGCTGACACTGATGCTTCTGCTTCGGCATTTGGTTGATGCGCAACAATGGCGAGTTCTTCCGGCAGCGTCCCTGAAGCATCTCGGACCGACTGCTCACTTGCGCCGAACCAGGTCGGGTGATTGAGTGTGATGCCGGTCACCGCAAAAAAGATCAGCATCGTAAATCCGAGCATGGAAATATAGATATGCAACCAGCGAAACAGAGCTGCGCTGGTTGCATACCACGATCGTTTACGCCGGGGCGGCGCGGAGGGATTACTCATCTGAGAGGTAAACTCTTACTTTGTCGACCAGGGGGTGTATTCAAATGACGCATTACCGATTTCGACATTACCCTGCAGCCCCTGTTTGCTGATCGGATCGGCCCGCAGTTCTACTGGCTTGCGGATGATCTGATAGGTTCCATGTTCCCGAGCTGCCTCGATGTATAATGTGTACTTCCCGTAAGGCAGAGGTTTGCCCTGGTTGTCGGTGCCGTCAAAGCGAGCCTGATATTGACCGGGTCCCCGGGTGGCAGCCGAGATGGTGCCGATCAGTTCTTTGTCTTCGGCCAGTTTACGAAAACGATCATTACGATACCAGCGTGTGAGATCACGATGCCAGCGGGGACCGGGCTGCTTGGTCTGCATCCAGAGCAGCGCAGTTTTGACCGGGAAACCATCTTCGTCTTCCAGCCAGACAGCCACATAGGGTCGACGATAGCGGCCTCCTTCGGGACGATTCAATGTGAAGTCCACATTCAGACCAGCGGTGGTCTTTTCATTTGCTTTACTCTTCACATCTGCCGCGACTAATGCTGCCTGCCATCCCGCATTGCCTGCTGGCCAGCCGGATGACGCCCGAACGGTTCCATTGTTCGTCAACAGCATGCACTCGAATCCGTCCAGCGATTCAATCAACGCCAGTCCCGCCGTGATGCCGAGTACCGAGACGGCCGTCGCAGCGGCATCCGCGTCCATTGCAGTGGGAGCGATTACAGAAGCACTTTGAATCTGTTCAGCGGGAAATCCCGTGCGAGGATCGATGAGATGCGAATACTTTCGACCGGCAATTACAAAATAACGCTGGTAACCCCCGCTGGTCGCCAAAGCGATTTCGCCAGCTTGCTGGAAAGACATGAAGGGGGCTGCATTCTCGGAAGTGTCAACCGGGTTGGCAATCGCGATCTCCAGGGGCACCGCTCCTACCTTGCGGAGATCGCCACCAATATTGATCACCAGTCCGCTTACCTGGGGACACTCTGCCTGAATCTTTTGACAGACAGCATCCAGAATATACCCCTTGCCCAAAGCATCCAGGCTGATGACCAGCTTATCATTTCGCTGAATTGATCCCGAAGCGTGAATGTTCCAGGGCGCTTTCGTCAGAGTCACCGCTATTTGACGTCGCTGTTCTTCCGCCGGCAGTTGCTGCAATTTAGCTGCCTGTTTCCAGAGTTCGGCAAACGCACCGGCACGGATATCAAATGCACCGCCGGTAAGCTGTCGCCATTTTTCTGCCCTGGTCAGAACAATCAGCAAGTCTTGAGAAACAGATTGTTGCGGTGTGCCGTTCTGCCACTGCATCAACTCACTGGTCGGATTGTGTCGACTGAGGATCTTCGCCAGTCGATCGATTTCTTTCAGCGCCGCTGTTTCGGCCTGTTCTGCCAGATCAGCAGAGTTCGTATGCACACGCAACTCGAGTGAAGTCCCCAGTACATGTTCGTGTTGAAAAAGGTATTCCCCTGCATTCGCCTGGCGCGCGAAGACCAGGCTGACAGGCATGACTACAGTCAGCAGTAGCAATCTTGAAACGTTCATTTATAGAAATCTTTCAATGTGTTAACACGTGTTATTGAATAAAGGATTGAATAAAGAATGATTAAAGGGGTCAGGTCTCTTAACTAAGGGACCTGACCCCTTTTTTTGTCCTGATTCTCTTTCTCGATGATGGTAGCCGCTTCTTCCACGGTTACAAAACCGTCAGTATTCTGATCTGCCTTCTTGACAAAGTCCGCCATACGTTCTCCCAGTTCGGCACTGCTGAGTTTGCCGTCTTTGTCGGCATCTTTTCGCATCAGGCTCATTGCTTCCTGTTTGGCCTGTTGCGCCGGATCACGGCGTCTGCTCCCAAAGCTCATGGAGGCAACCTGTTCCGGGGGCGTTTCAGGAGCAGGATCCAGCAGTACAAATCGCGCCAGGCCATCTTCTTTTTTATCAATGCCATAAAACAGCAGACGACCATTCATGGCAAACATTGACATGGAAGGATCAACGCCCGCCAGCTCAGCGGCGACCACGGTCCATTCATCCGCCTGGGAATCATACATTTCCAGTGATCCGGCAGGAGAAAAATGACCGTCGACATTGGTAAAGCCGCCAAACAGATACAGTTTGTCTCCCGCTGCTACCAGGCTGGGAAAGACACGCGGTGTTTTGGGAGCAGCTGTGGTTTTCCATGTTCGTTCTTTGAAGTCGAACACATCCACGGTCTCTGCGATTCCCGAAGAGTTTGTCAAACCTCCGACGAGATAGTATTGATCATTCAGGACTGCGCCTCCGAACGAACGACGAGGTGTCGGCAGACTGACGTCGGGCAAAGGAGCCGGTTTGGAATCATCGCCCCACCAGTGCACAACGGTTTTCAACAGTTCACGATCTTTGCCGACAATACTGCCTCCAAAGCACCAGATAGCGTTTTCGTATGTCGCCGCATGGAACATGGAGCGTGGCTCGGGAAGCTGTACCGGGCTCTTGCTCCAGGATTGGGACTCGGGTTCAAAGCGGAATATTTCTTTGAGTGAAGCGAACTCATTTCCCTTAAAGCCCATGCCTCCGGTTACAAATATTGATTCGTGCTCACTGGTCTGTGACAGGGAAACGGCACTGCCACTCTGAACTGCCTGGGGCAATGACGGAAGCTTCTCAACGGTTTGCCGGGCGATGTCAAACACAAACGCTTCATCGACCAGTGTTTCTTTGGTAAAGTTGTGTGGTGCGCGACTGTTATTCCCGCCGAAGGCGTAAAGTTTGAGTCCATTGAGCACCAGCATCTGACTCTGCTTTGCCTGTCCGTCAAACTTGACTGACCACGAAACCTGTTTGGAGAATTTGTCTTTGCCTGAATCCACGCGCAGCGATTCGACAATACCGATCCGCCCCGCATTCATCGAAGTTCCCCCCAAGGCGATCAGTCGCTGCTCTGACAGAGGCAGCAGTCGTAAAAACATGCGAGGAAACAGAAGACGGTCTGCCACTTCCCAATCGGTCTGATCAGCATTGAGGCGATAGACGATGCCCGAACCGCCGGTGTAATAGAGATGTCCGCCGGTGGCAAAGGAGCTGGTAGCAAAACCGGCGGTGGAACTGTCTGCTTTTAATTCGGGACCGTTTGACCAGCTGTCGGTCTGCGGATCGTAGACGGAGACTTTTCGTGAGATGCCCCGTTTCCCGATTCCTCCCAGCAGATAAATTTTTCCATCATATGCTGCCAGTGAGATTGCCCGCGTGTTATATCCGGGCCCTTTCATTGTCTGCCAGCCTGCTTCAGGATGATCCAGGTCAAATCGCAGAATATTTTCATGCCAGGGGGCATCCCGCGATGATTTCCCCTGCAGATTCCAGCCTCCCGCGACATAAACTGATCGACCGAGCACTGCAGCATCGAGCGAAGAACGTGGTTCCGGCAGCGGAGCCAGTTCCGTCCACTTGTCTTCATTAACATCATATCGAGAGAAAAACTGAGTCGAATTGAAGTTGGTCTCTTCCCCACTGGAGTTCAAAAAAGAAAGACCGCCGATTCGGTAAAGATATTTTCCATCGGTGACCAGCGCCGTACTTTGCGCCGGATGGTGCTTCGCCAGCTCTTCCCAGTTTGCCTCGGGATCGTCCACTTTGATTCTACGGAAGTGATCGGCCAGCAGATCGCGGCCTTCGCCGTGGGCGTCGCCGTCGTGACCACTGAAGACATATAAATAATCACCCAGCACAGCCGCTCCAAAACTGGTTAAGGGCTCCGGCAATGCTTGATGCAGGGCCACCCGTTTACTGTCTGTTTCAGACTGCGAAGCGGGTTTGGTTTCCTGCTTTGATTTCTTCTGCTGCGGCGTTCCTGCCTGCGTCAGAGGGGGCGCTGCCAGGAGCATAACCAGCGCCAGCATTCCCACGCTGATTCGATAAGTGCTCACTGCATTTCCGGAGTCAGTCATAGTTTTCAATGCCTTCCGTTAGTGTAGATTGAATTGATAATGAACCAGCGACTGGTTCTGCTGTTATTTTTAATTCCTGCGATCAGAGATGAAATTCAGTGGCTGGCGTGACTCCTGAACTGCCGAGGCATTTTTCCAGGCAGACTCTGAGGCAGACGCGGAACGACTGCTGAACGGCGCAACCAGGCACGTAGTCGTAACAGGATCTGATTCAAAGCCACTAAAACCGCCAGCAATAATCCAATCGCGATGAACAGTACAAAATGGATGACGAACAGTTGTATCAGACTCATCATTTTCCCCCTGCTGTTCCCTGCCCTGGCGGCAGACATTCTACAACCAGATAAGCATCCAGAAATACGCGGTTTTCAGCGCCGGAACAGGAGAAGTCCACTTCCAGAAATCCATCGGCACGGACAGAGCAAATGAGCCCGGTTTTTCCCTGACAGGATTCATAGCCGACCACTCCCTCCTGCAGTTTCACATAATAAGGTTTGCTGACCGGCTCCGACTTGATGGAACTTTCACTCTTCATCATTATTGATACACTTCCTATTTCTCTGTGCACGTTTTACTTCCTCGACTCGGTCCATGCAGGCCAGTAGACGTCTATGGTCGCCGCCGGCGTGAAATACTTTCACCAGCCGCTCCAGGCAACACTCACACTCCAGTCGAGAGATCTCCTGCAATGAAAGCCCGGCGACATACTGGTAACCTTCCTCGGCCCGATGTACCTGGCTGAGAAAACCTGCCAGACCAATGCGGTACTCCAGGCAATCCGGTGCCAGCTCAATCGCACGCAGGATTTCCTGTTCAACGCATTCCGGGGGATAACCCAGGTACCCCATCGAATGGGCCAGGTTGTAATGATGCTCGGCGGTCAGTTTGGGTCGCTGGAGTTCTGCCTGATCCCAATCTTCACCCTGATGCTCAGAGTCAGTAAGTTTCTGCAGCCGATCTTTGAGCTCGGAATGCAACTGCGGAGCGATCCCTTCTTTCTCATACAGGAACTGAAACATCTCCCCCGCCAACTGTCTCTGACCGAAGTGCAGATAACAGTCAGCCAGCGCCAACTGCGCCCGGTCTGAGAGGGGGATCAAAGTCGTGGCTGTCTCCAGCGCGTTCTGGGCCAGTTTAAAACTGGTCAGTTCGCGGAACAACATGCCGCTTAATTCCCACACGCGTCCATCGTGCGGAAACTGTTTCAGCAGCGATTGAGACAGGCAGAGCCCTTCGTCCCAGCGTTGTATTTCGTAACAACGCGTCAGTTTGTCCAATTCTTCATCTGTTGCATACATGATTCCGTTTCTCCTGATTATTTTTGCGATTGCAGGAGAGAGATCGATTGAAGCAGTAGCAGGCAAGCTATTCTGGAATCTACCCGGAATGTGTCTCTGGAAAAGGATCTCTGACATTGATCCATCGAAGGAGACATGGGGTGAAGAAAGCAAGTTACCATCAAAATACCTCTTTAAATACAGGTTGGGGTGAGGTGCTTGCTGGCAAAAAAGCTGGCGGGCGATACGGTTTAATTGAGACTGAGTCTCAGTATCTACATAGTCGGCCAAAATTGCAAATCAAATTGAAAGCAAAATTTGAATTTTTCCACATTTCGAAAATGGGCCGAAACCCAGGAAAACCCGTGACAAAATGACCTTCTAGTCACATATCACTGTCAATAAAACGAGATGCGGCGGTAGTCCTCCCGGCTCCCGATCGCATCCCCCTTGGTACTTTTGCCCAGATCACTTTAAAACCGGCCGGTTTTAAATTTCGTTATTAATTAAACACTTGACAAACCAGGAGCACCCCTAGAGCATCTGGACTTTTAGCCAGATGTGTACGCTTGGAGGCATAAAGTGCTCAACTCAGTAAAAGCGTTACTTTGCGTTGTGTTTCTTCTCGCTCTGATTTCAGTGCCATTGATGTGCGAAACCGACGCGCGTAGAACGGCCAGGTCAATCGAACTCATCAGGAAACATGCGCAAACTGCCGCGGAGCACAAAGATGCCATCGCAACAAATAAAAAGGAATATACTGATGCATGGAACCGGACCATTATTTATGAGTTTGGTCCCGATGTCATTGTTGGAACGTCATCCGGCTTTGATGGAAAAATCGGGACTGACGACGACATTGTTGTCGTGATCAATACCAGCAAATTAAAAAAGATGCCTCTGAAATTACCGCCGACTGAAAAGTAAAAGCCCCCTTTCCAGAGCGTCTCACATTTAACCAGAGCGTCTGTCGATCTGTTATACTCGGTCTAAATGGTCTTGGAGACGCGACCGTAAAACGGGACACCGTCTAACTCCGCCTCATTTTAAAGGGGCTTTCCTCTCAGTAATCGGGGGTGTCTTAGCCGCCATCTCTGCATTGATCTGGATATACTCCCTCCACTGGTCCGGGACATCGTCCTCGTAAAAAATGGCAATGTTCTGGTGACCGATTTCGGGTTCGCTTTCCTGATCGCCGATGGTACTACTGTGGAAAACAGCATTGGAGGCACAGCGGGATTTATCGCGCCAGAAATATTGAGCCGCCAGAGTCTGCCCACACCGGCAACAGACATTTACAGTCTGGGTGTACTCTTATGGACGCTGATCACCGGCAGGCTGCCCGAGAAACCGTTCACACACTGCAGTAGGGAAAAGGAGCTGAAATCCGTTTTCCGTGTGGTAAAACGCTGTCTCTCTGATGATCCCCGGAAACGCTATCAGACGATTGCCGAATTGCAGCAGGAACTGATGGCGTTACTATGACGGGAAGAGGACTCATTATCAGTAAACCCTGGCCCCTTTTAATCCCTGATACCTGCATTGATTTCTATTGATGCGGAAAGGCCCGTCACTTCTGCTCCTCACTCTTTTTATCCCCCACTGTAAACTCGCGGGCGTAGCCCAGGTTGCGGGTCTCTTTCAAATCTTTCACTTGCGCGGGGGTCAGTTGTGATAAATCGGTTACCTGTGTCCCGGGGGCGAATTCGAAATAGGTATCACGCGAAACATCCTGGTTGACTTTCGCTTCCAGCACCTTCATTGTCGTGCGGGTGATTAACTTGCCGTCCCGAAATGACTGTTCTTCCACTTCGTAAGGCAGCCAGATCTCTTTGGCGACCTCGCGAAAATCGCGACACTCGCAGGAGGAAATGAGCTGGTCCTGGGGCATCCGGTACCACTCCTCGCTTTTCACCCGAAAGCCGAATTTCTTACTGATCGTGAAAACCTGCCGGGCTTGCCTTCCGTTGGCTGGAATTTTCCTGGTCCAGCTGATGACGAATTCATCCGCGTCTTCTTTGAGCAGCTGGAAGTCGCGGAGTGTGAGAGCCTCGGGCAGTGATGACCATTTCGCATTGCTGATGTCCTCCTGCGAAGCCAGTGGATCTTCGACACAGAGGGCGATGGCACGCATGTAAGTCGATCGTTGAATCAGGTTGCGAAAGGGATAATAGTTTTTTCCATACTGCATTCCCACGTTGCCAGGCAGCGGGGCATTTCGATTGAGGCCCCCTTCCGTCGCGGTCACCCATTCGAGGCCACGAATCGTTTCCAGCGTGTAGTGACCCTGCTCATCTTTCTTCGCGTGCTCCTGTTCATCCCACTGGAATCGTTTGAGCTGACGCTCTGCATCAAAGGCAACAATTTCCGTTGCCTTCACAAAAGAAACCCGCCCCGTCATCCGGGCAAGTTCGGTTAACTCGTAAGGGGATGTGGTCTCATTGCGGATTTTGAGATACAGTGACTGGATCCGGTTCCGGGAGGCCTCCCAGGCTTTGATCAGCCGCTGGGGAACCGCGTCCTCACCGCGCGCTGTTCTCTGCCCCGACAACAGCAGCAACGAACAGGCACAACAGAAAACCAGTGGGATTCGTATGTGATTTTGTAGCATGGCGGCAGCCTTTCGCTGACAAACTGAGCTTCGGTATTTGACGCACATGAACAGAGACGCCATAATGTGCAATTGTACCAAGGCTACCTCTCTGCTGGAATAAATATATTTACCAGAATACAGTTTTGCTTTGAGTACAGACGTTTTTCATTCGAGAGTTGCTGTTCCTTTGCCTGTCCGATTCCCGAGGAGAAGAGTCATGAATTGCAACAATCACGTACCTCTGGCTGTGCTGGCAGTGATGCTGGGTGCTTCTCTGTCAGGTGTTTCTGTCTTGGCAGCCGATCCTTTGAAATGGCCCGAGAAACTGCCCGACTCGATACTCAAACTCAAACAGGCAAAACCCCCTGAGATTCCCAGGGATTCAAACGCCTCCCCAAAAGAGGGACTGGAGCGGCTCAAACAAGCGATGCGTCCCGACAGTCACCTCAAATCGGGAACCGTAGTCATTGAAACGGAAAAGTTTCTGCCACCGCGTTTACAACGGGGACGGGTACCGCAAATTCTGACCACGCTCACCTTTGATACACAGGTCAAACCATCGCTCTGGGCGCAGTGGACCAGCACCGCTGAAAAAAACTGTGCCTTTGTCCGATCAACAGAGGAGACGTTTCTGTCAGAGAGTTTCCCGACCTATCGTGGCAGACAAAGAATTTCGATCCGAAAGAAAGACTATATTCCCACTTCCAAATACTGCGACCTGTTTCCTGTTTTTTCATTAACCTACGTTCCCCATTTCCTGCTGGGCCGACCGCAGATGCATGAAGTGTTTGTCCAGAAATCAGTTTTTGAAGGGGGGCAGTTCTTTGTTGAAAAACAGGCAGACGAGCCCTGGATCATTCACAAGGTAATGGAGAACAGTAATCCCGAAAGTATGCATAAAAGATTTCATGCGATTTTCGAAGTCACCGCAGATGAACCCTGCTACCTGAGCCGAATGATTTTCTGGTCACAGCGAAGGGAATCGGGTGACTGGGAAGTGAATTTGGCGCTGAAGAACGATTTTGTTGAAGTCGATGGCGTTAAAGTTCCCGGGGAAACGCTGTCCTATTTGCTGTCCTATTTAAGGAGAACCAAGGGAAATGAGGATGAAGCACAGCGATTGACTCTCACCTGGAAAGATGTCAACAAACCCTGCGATCCGAAAACGTTCAACGAAAAACTACTGGAACCGACGCCAGAGACGGGAATCTTTGATCTTAGACAAATATCGGATGGCGTCGTAGGCGTTCCTTATAGCGAATTTCGAAAGACAAATGGAACTTCAGACGAGTAGCATTCATGCAGGAGTTTTTCTTTTCCAGTTCCGTTTGTGCCGTTCACGTTGCAATCGGCATGGTCTCTGCCAGATAATTGAGACTTCACATTGATCATTCAACAGATCAGTCCTGCCTGCACCGCGGGTACGACGAAATTTGCTAAGGACGCTCGCCATGCTGATTCGTATTTCTTTTTTCCTGTTACTCTGTTTGCTGATGACTCCCACCTGGGTTCAGGCGGAAAAGCAGCAGCCGAATATTTTATTCATTCTTACCGATCAATGGCGGGCCCAGTCGATCGGCTATGCGGGAAATGAGCAGGTCAAAACGCCGAATATTGATGAACTGGCGCGTGGCAGCGTCAACTTTAAGAACGCCGTTTCCGGCTGTCCCGTCTGCTGTCCTTTTCGAGCGACATTCATGACCGGACAGCGGCCCCTGACACATGGAGTATTTCTGAACGACGTGCAACTGCCAGCCAAATCCGTCACGATTGCCGAGGTGATGGACAAGGCCGGTTATGAAACCGGATTCATCGGGAAGTGGCACCTGGACGGGCGGGGGCGGACTGCTTTCACGCCGCCGGCGCGTCGACAGGGCTTTGAGTTCTGGCGGGCGCTGGAATGCACGCATAACTACAACAATTCCTTCTACTATGCCGACTCGCCCGAGCGACGGACGTGGGAAGGCTACGACGCGTTCGCCCAGACGCGGGTGGCCCGGCAGTTTATTCGCAACCAGTCGAAAGCGGGTCAGCCGTTTCTGCTGGTGATGTCATACGGATCGCCTCACAATCCCTATCACACGGCACCACCGGAATACCAGAGCATGTATGAGCCCGAGAAAATCAAGCTGCGTCCCAATGTACCAAAAGACCAGCAGGCCGCCGCGAAAAAAGAACTGGCAGGATACTATGCCCACTGCAGTGCGCTCGATGACTGCGTCGGCGATCTGCTGGCGACACTGAAAGAAACCGGCGTCGACGACAACACGATCATCGTCTTCACCTCTGATCACGGCGACATGCTGCATTCCCACGGACAGATCCGCAAACAGAAACCGTGGGATGAATCGCTGCGGGTGCCGATGCTGTTCCGGCTCAATGGAGCCGAGCACGCGAAAGGTCGCACCCTCGATACTCCCATCAATTCCGAAGACCTGATGCCGACACTGCTGGGTCTTTGCGAGCTCAAAATCCCTGCCAGCGTCGAAGGACTGGATTTCAGTGGTTATCTGCGTGGCGGTGATAATCCTTCCGACGGTGCGACGGTCATCATCTGCCCTTCCCCGTTCGGTGAATGGCAGCGAAGTCGAGGCGGCAAAGAATACCGGGGCCTGCGAACGACCCGATACACTTACGTCCGCGATCTCAAAGGCCCCTGGCTGCTGTACGACAACCAGGCGGATCCATTTCAACAGCGAAACCTCAACAACGATCCTGGTGTCGCACAAGTCCAGGCCGAACTCGATGCCCTGCTCAACAAAAAACTGGCTGCCCAGAATGACCAGTTTCTACCCGGTAGTAAGTACATTGCCAAGTTCGGCCACAAGGTCGATCCAAAAACAGGAACGGTACCTTATACGAATTGAGAGCAGCGGAGTGATTGCCGTTTATCGACGCTGCGTTTACTTCAGATAGTCTTTCAGTTTGAAGTGCACAAAGGGGCGTTGATAAGCTTCGGTCTGCTTCTCGGCATAGGAGACCCAGAACTCGAGCGCGGTGGCATCGTAAACCACGTCCAGTATATTTCCCCCTTTGATGGGAATCTGGCAGGCAATGTCAATCATTTCCGGGGCACCGATTTTGCCATACACTTTTTGCAGTGGCTGAAACGCCCCGCGACCTTCATCCTGGTACACCAGGTTTTTCATGACTTGCGGGGCCAGTTCATCTTTCGGGTCATTATCGTTCCAGATCACGAGATCAGGCGCATGGGCCAGCATCTTCACGGCTCGCAGGTTCGCACCGTCGCCGACCACATAGTGATACTTTTTCATCCGTTTCGCATTTTTAAAGATGTCAATCGCGGGTTCCAGACCATCTGCATCGTACATCACCTGACGAAACAGCGTGGTGAAATGCACGCCATTCATATTGAATGGATAATCTTTCCCGGGGGAATCCCCCATTTCCGACAGCACAATTCCTTTCGCATTCATGCCGGTATTGGCGCCGATGAATCCCGCGAACGTGATATTCACGTGGGGGATGCCTTCTGAGGGAATGTAAACCGTAATACAGGGATAATCCTGCGCCCCCAGTTCCATCGTCCAGTCCAGATTTCTCGTCTGATAAAGATGACCATCCTTCGTGGCTGATCCCCAGGCGGCGATACTGCTGCAGGAATAATCCATTACCACAGGCAGCGCATGCGCCCGCTGCAGCAAAGTTAACGACATCCCGGTGCCTTCCGCAAAACCACGCAGCTCTGCTTTAAAACGGGCATCCGTATGCGGTGCAATCGCTTTCCAGGCCGCATCCAGACTGGCATTCGAGCAACGCTCGGGCTCAGCGGTTTGAATCTTTTTCATCAGGGATTGAATCATTTCCGTCGCGTCGGCTTTGATCAACTCTCCCTGCTGTTTCCCCATTTCATAAGGCGTGCCTTTGACCACGACAACCGGGATCCGATCTGCGCCTTTGCCGATCGATGTCAGATAGCCTTCCGCCTGCACGACTCCGGAAAGACTCAAACAGGCGATGGCAAAAGTGAATATAAGCTGGCTGAATCTGAGCATGACGAATTTTTCCATATCAATTACCTGGTTTCGATCAGGTAGGAACCTTCGATGATTTCGATCCCCGAAGCAGTAATGATCGCTGCTTGAGGGGGCTTGGCTTTCGAGCCACGGATTGCTGCGCAGCCGGCTTCCCCGTTTTTATTGATGGCGACGATCTTGTCATTGAAGTCAACATTGTCTGCGCCGCCGTTGATCTTCACAATTCGCTGGCACAATGCCTCGCATGCTTCGCGGGGGCTCTTGCCTGCCCGCATCTGTTCGACGACGAAAAAACTGCCACAGGTCCGCAGAATTTCTTCGCCCCGCCCCGTCGCGCCTGCGGCTCCGACTTCGTTATCCACGTACAACCCCGCGCCGATGATAGGGGAATCGCCGATCCGGCCCGGTAGTTTGCCGAACAGGCCCGAGGTCGTCGTACAACCGGCCATGTCGCCCTGGCTGTCCAGCGCCAGAATATTGATGGTGCCCGTCGGTCGTTTATCGAGATCGTAGTTCCCGTCTTTGGGAGGCAGCCAGTCATCTTTGTCGCTCAGGTTCTCCTTCCAGCGGAGCCACATCTTTCGCGATTGATCGGTGAGTAGATTTTCTTCCTTGAATCCGTGTGCCCGGGCAAACTGCCGGGCGCCTTCGCCGACCAGGTGAATGTGATCGGTCCGCTCCATCACCAGCCGGGCCACGGAGGACGGTGTCTTAATATTCTCCAGCGCGCCAACCGAACCGCAATTATGCGTTCGGCCATCCATGAACGAAGCATCGAGCTGCACGACTCCGTTTTCGTTCGGAAGTCCACCGTAACCGACGGACTGATCTTCGGGATCCAGCTCCGTCACCTGGGCTGACTTCTCAACCGCATCGAGAATGTCGCCTCCGGCTTCCAGCACATCCCAGCCGGGACGGAGCACCTTCTCGGCCCACTCTTCTCCGCGACTGCAGAGGATCAGAGGTCGGCGGGGAGCAGATCTCTCCTGCGCACGCGCCTTGAAGGAAGCGAACAGTGAAAACGAAGCACCCAGCCCCGCTGCCGATTTGATAAAGGTTCTGCGATTTGTCATGGCTCGATTATACGGTCCTTTTTATTTGCAGAGCAAATACTTCCTGAATGAAACGCCCTGTTTCTACTGAGATTAAGAAGACAGGCTCGACAGTGTACCCGCCTCTTTTACTTTTCTTTCGTGCCGTTTCGTGCTTTTCGTAGTAGCATCAAATCAACGGCTGTTACCGCTTTGATTTCCCTTTCCCCTTTTGCTTTTTTTCCGCTCCCGGAATCCCTGGTTTCTGATCCCACTTTTGCGGCGGATTCTTCTTGTAAATCGGTGCACCGTCTTTCTCGGGAAATTGTGCTGCGATCGCGGTCAGTCGCTGCAGCGCGGCGGTGACTTTAGGAAGTTGCAAGTCAATCAGGTTCTGCTCTTCCCACTGGTCTCCGTTGATTTTAAACAGTTTGCTCGGTTTCCGGTTTGAGTCGATCCACAGTTTATAATCTTTGTCGCGGATCACGCGGTCGTCGTATTCCAGCGCCGGCTGCACGCGTCCGTCCCGCAGAGCCGCCGGGCCGCCTCCCATTGAGAGAATCCACTCGCGTGGTCCCTCTTGCGTTTCGCCCAGAACCAGCGGCGCGAATGACTTTCCATCCACCACGCGACCGGCCGGCAGCGTGCCGCCCCCCAGTTCTGCGAACGTGGGGAGAATATCGGTGAAGTCAATCAGCGCGTCGGTCTCCACGCCGCCGGGAACGGTCCCCGGGCAGTTGACGATCAAGGGCATTGCGGTCCCGTTGTGTTCCGTCATTTTTGTCTTGCCCCCCCGCACGAAGCGGCCGCGAAATTTAATGTTGCTCTGGCCGCCGGTACCGTTGTCTGTGGTGAAGACGATGATCGTGTTCTCGCGGAGGCCCGCTTCGTCCAGCGCTGTCATCAGTCGGCCCACCAGTTTGTCGGCATAGCGCACCATCACCGGAAACAGGCGTGTCTTGTCTGTTTCGTCCTTATTTAACGGCGTCGTAGTCAAAGGCGTGTGCGTCAAAACCATCGGGTAATACAGCAGCATCGGTTCGTCTTTGTGCTTGCCGATGAACTCGATCAGGTAGTCACAAAAAATATCGGGGCCGAACTGGCCGGGGTAGCTCCTGCTCCCCTTCCCTTTGATATTGATATAAGGGTCCCAGTAGCGATTCGCACTCGGCGGGTTCTGTGCTTCATAGCCGGTCCACATGCACCAGTCATCAAAGCCGGCTTCCTGCATCGCATTGGGTTCCACGCGGAAGTCATCAATCTGCCACTTCCCCGCGGCACACGTTTTGTAACCCGCATCGCGCAGCACATTCGCAAAGGTCGTATTCAACTGCGGATCGAAATGGGCGCCCGCGCCCCAGCGGGGGACATCCCAGTGATTAGTCCAGCCATGCCGAAACGGATACTGCCCGGTGAGCAGTGTCACCCGCGTCGGCGTGCATTGTGGCATGCACCACGCATTCTCGAATTTCATCCCGGTCGCCGCCAGTTCGTCGATCGCGGGAAGTTGTATCCACTCTTGACCGTAGCAGCCCATCCATTCCTTGCCCAGATCATCGACCAGAATGAACAGGATGTTCGGTTTTTTAAGCTCGGCAGAAACAGTCGGCTGCACCATCAGAAGGAACACGATCACAGACAGCAGGGCACGCAACATGGCAGAAACCTTCCAGCATCAGCGAGGTCATTGGTCAATCAGTCTTTTCTGATTTTAGTCCCTCTACTGTGTCATCACAACAACAAACAGGCATGCGATCGCATCACATGTTGCAATCTACCCGTGGTCAGGCTAACCTGAAGAGTGATCTCAATCCGTCATTCAAAGCCCTCAACACACCCGGAAACCAGACTGATGAATATGATGAGAGTATGCTTCCTGCTGATCCTGTCTGTTACTTTCTCCACCACTGCAGCTTTCGCAGCCGATGAGTGGGTCATCGATACACAAAAAGAATGGCAGGCTGCCGCAGCCGGAAAAGACAACATCGAAATCCAGGACGGCACGGCGATCCCCACCGACAAAGTCGCCACCTTCACCAGTAAAATCAAACGCTTTAACCAGAAACAAACAGCGAAATCAATCACCATCGAACAGTCACCCGTCTGGCAGAACTGGGAACCGGTTGCCAACCTGGGTCCGGTCAATCTGCAGGACGCCCCCGTCTTTCTGGCGATCGGACCGAACAACTACTGGGTCTTCGGTCGCTATGGCGGCGCTAAGAAAAAGAAAGGCTTCCAGGCAGAGCCTGCGACGCTCAACGGTTTCGATGTGAAACTGCAGACCACTCCCTGGAAACATCAGTTCGATGCGCCGGGTGGACTGGAAAAGGGGCTCGGCGGATATCATGGCTGGCAGAGCCGCGACATGGTCAACTGGGTGCATCACGGCCCCGTCACCGAAGATTTTTCCCGCTGGGTGACCAGTGCCGAGTATAAAGACGGCAAAGTTTATATCTACTACGATTACCCCAACGATCAGGACCCGCATGTCTACATCGACGAAGATCTCACCGATGGAAAACCCGGCAAAAACATGGGGCTGGCGGTCAAAGATCCCTCGCACGGTTCCGATGCCGGCTTCATCCGCGACAAACAGGGGTACTTCCATGTGATCCTCGAAGACTGGAGTCCCATCAATGCCAGCAAACGCTCCTGGGACTCCCCCCTCGCCGCGCATGCTGTCAGCGAAGATGGCGTCAAAGACTGGAAGTTCCTCGCGCCCCCGGTCGACAACCGTACGCAAGATACCGGCAAGGTCGCCGAGTACAAACACCCACACTGGCTGCAGCATCCGGACTGGAACACCAACATCGGCAAGTACAACGTGCACGAACCCGAACAGGAAGCGTACGGCGACTGGGCCCCGATCTGTGTCGGCTCACAATACTACCTGTTCGGCGATTACGATCCTGCCGGCGGGGGACACATGAGTGTCGGCTGGTTCACGAGTCCGAACATCGACGGACCTTACTCCTGGTGCGACAAGATCGGAGAAGGACACCCGGATCCCGACATCGGCTTCGCCGAAGGTCGTTTCTATCTGTTTACACAGCAGCAGACCGACTATGTCAGCCCTGGCCCGTGGGTGGAACAGGTGGAAGTCCGCGTTGGCGTCGATACCGACAACGACGGCAAACTCGACCAGTGGACCGACTGGACCGAAGTCAAAGAGACCTACGATTATACCCCGGGACTGTCGAAGCATGTTAAAAAAACACCGGCCAAGCTCGACCTGAAAGACCTGCCCGTCGGATATGGCTTCGGCTTTGAACTGCAACTGACGGACACGACCGCGAATAAGTCGAAGCCGATGATTGATCACGTGCAGGTGAAGTTCGAATGAGGATTTTAAAAGGGGCAGCGACGGTCTTGACTTTACTCCCCCCTTTTTATCATTCTTAACTTGAATCGGACCAGTTATGAAAACGCGTCACATTTATATCGTTCTGGGTCTGCTCACACTCTCCCTGGGCTATGTCGTGGCCTCGGCGATACAGGATACCCGGCAGGAAGTATTTATTTCCGTTGCCAAAAACAAACTCAAGCAACTGTCACTGGGGTTTCATAACTACGAATACTTAAAACAAAAATCGGTATTCAACGATGCCGTCGAACGCAACATGAGTTGGAGAGTTTTGTTATCGGAAACCTTTGCCGACGATTTTCTGGAGGGAAATTCAAACGACATCCTCAACCAGCCGACTCCGGAACACCTCCGCAATCCGCGAATGTCGGGCATCTTCAGAGGCTTTTCTGAAACTGATTCATCCACGTTAACCAGCTTCCGCGCCATCCACATGAAAGCAGGCTACGAAGATGTAAAGGACAAAGTCAGCGAGTGGGTCGTCGCTTTTCTACCGGCGAACCGAGAGCAATGGACCTCACAGGAAACTCTTTCGGAAGAGGACTTTAAAAAGCTACTCTCCCGTCAGGATGAGTCGAAGGCTCCCCCCGTCTTTATCGTTACTGAAGCAGGAAAGGTCATCAAAGCCGAACAGTTTATGACGGAATTCAGATCACTGAAATAAGACAACTAGATTCAAGGACAGGTAGAAATGTCAGACTCAGGGTCAAAAAGGTGTCCGGAACCGATTCCTGCCTGGTTATGCCTGTTCGCTTCGGCTGTTTTGAATTCTCTTTTCCTGAAATACCGGAACCATAATAGCTGTCCGGCTTCGAATTTGTCCCAGACAATAAATAGGGTGCGTTTTTATTTTGTCCTGTCGCTTTATATAATTTCTGCATTTTCCAAGAACATAAGGACGTACAACGATGACCATTTCACGACGCCAGTTCTGTGCTGCGCTGGGGGTAGCCGGGCTATCGGCAACTGCTTTTCCGGTATTTGCAACTGACAGTAAAACAGAACCGCTGCGGGTGATCACCTACAATGTCTATGGTTGCAGGGGGTGGCCTGCCAATCGGTCTCTGGCCAGAAAAGCGGTTGCGAAAGACCAGATGGTAGAACGGTTCTCAATGGAACTGGCCTTGTTCGATCCAGATATCATCAACTTTTCAGAGTCACCCGGTGAAGCAGTCACCAAAGCGATTGCTAAAAAACTGGGCATGAACCATGTCCGCTTTCCCAGCGGCGGCAACTGGCCGGGAACTCTGCTCAGTCGGTTCGAGATCACCGATTCAGAGAACGTTCCGCTCGGATATGCGCGTCCGCAGAATCTCTTCACACGTCACTGGGGACGCGGCACCATCAAGCTCCCTACCGGCGCACCACTCATCGTCCACTCCGCCCATCTGTATCCGGTTGTCGATCCCACAATTCGATTGAAAGAGATCAACGCGATGCTAACGTCAATGCAAGACGATTTCGATTCCGGCCAGTCAATGCTGTTGATCGGCGATCTGAACCACAGTCCAGAGACCGAGGAGTATCAACTCTGGAAAGATGCCGGCTGGATCGATACGTTCGCCAAAGTCGGCAAGGGGGAAGGGATCACGTTTCAGGCAGACGTGGAAAACGAGCGCATCGATTATGTTATGGCATACGGTCCGATTGCGAACCAGATCGTTGAATCGAGACCGCTGTTCGAGGGCGCGTTTCGATTGAACCTGGCAGACGAGAACGCGTTCGCACTCAGCGATCACCTGCCACAGTTGGCGATATTTGGTGAGCAGAAACGAGACGACTAGTGGAGTGTCATTTTTAATTTTGGGTTGATCGATATCCCGAGAGTGCGATCACGGAGCACATAAACAATTCCCCCAATCCTCAATTTCCAGCTTGACAAAGCACTAGATTGTGTCCTGTTTTATTGTCGCGTCTCCAGGGCTGTTTACTTTTCTCTGATAAGCATCGAAATAGATTAAAAATGCCGAAGTCATTATAAAGCTGATAACTGCTAAAATAACTTTCATGTACGTAGGCCAGGGATACATCGGGACCGTAAATGCCATTTCATTGGCGTCATAATACTTCAAATCAAAAGCAAGTAGCACTGCCAGATAGCTTTGTGGAAACACCAGCATGAACATCAGAAGATATTTCAACTTACTCATCAATTGAATTCCTTTTAGAAGTTAAAAGTCGATTTTGATCGACCAAGCTTCAAAATAACAGCTGATAGAAATTTCTGCTGACACTTTTGTTAACTCTATGACTTCTTCAATAACCAGTACTTGATTCGAAAAAACAAAGGACCAAGAATGCCAATTCCAATACCCAGGACCAGAAACAAATAGCCATGGCTTGCCGATCCGGGCTCAAGGACGGCATCTGCTGGATTGCCGGGATTGTAAGCGACCACGACATCCCCACCTTTCGGATATTGAGCTTGTTTCGCTTTGGTATTTGAAATTGAAGAATATTGCCCCTTTGCACCAAACCGATACACATCGGACGTGTATCCGATTTGATTGACAACAAATTCATAAGCGATGCGGAACGTCGCTGAGTTTTTGTCTTCAGCGCTGATGACCACCTCTGATTGCGTAATTTTCCCGGCGGTGGTCGGCCATGATGCACTCTGTTGGGCACGTATTACCAGATAACTGCCATAGGAAATCATAACGAGACTCAGGGCCAGTATGAGCAGGCTGAGGGCTTTCATATTGTCATACAGCTTATCGTCATACATCTTCGTAATGACTCCCCACAGCTATTGAATCATATTGCGTTTACGCCTGGCTTACCTATTGCCATGCAAAGCCTGGTTTGACAGACTTTCACCAGAACTTCCACCATGGTTTCTGTTCTCGTACCGGATTATTGTTCCCAAAGATCTGACATTCAGCGATGCGGGCCTCTGGCGGCAGCTCACGAGTGGAGAACGGAAGCATGTCAATACCCTGGTTGGCAGGCAAAACAAGTTGCAGCTTGCTCATGAGGTCCTGCATAATCCCGGGAATGCGGCTCTTGGATTCAACGCCGAGCACCAGCACCTGTTTCGCTTCTTCATCCCCTTCCAGGTAGCACTGTGGCAAATACGCTTCAACGATCCCTGGAACTTGAGCGACGACCTGACCGATGGCGTCTGCCATGATCTCCGACATGGGATTGGCGGGAACCCCAAAGTACAGGGTCGTGCCGGCTTGAAGCTTTCGCTCACGATTCATCTTCTCTTGTCCTGCCTCTGCATATGCGGAAAGCTTACAGATACGCTACCGTGATGACGTAACCTGCTGCGAGTCGTAAAAAATCGTACCAGACAGTCGTTGCCTGTCAACAGCGAGCCTGATGACCGCATTATTCTTAAACAACATTTCCTGTCTCCCGTTTTCCTGTAATGTCTCTCAAGAAATTGGACCGGATGTCATAGTACGCGCGACGATATACTAACATGGGGTGCGATCTTATTCGATCTGTCGCCGACCACTCCAGCGGTCCAGTCAATGAAAAACGGTGAGAACCGCGCTCTATTAGCGCCGGTACGATTGTCAGGGGACGGGCACTTCTGGTGAATCAAGCAGTTTGAAGATACTCGTGCGAAGCTGATGGAAATCCAGATCCAGGGCGGCAAGTGATTTTGCTGCGATTCCCTCTTCGACCATCAGCAGCCCGAGCAGAATATGCGCCCAGACGGCCACGGGATCGCGGCGCTTTATCACTTCTAAACTTCCTTTCCTGAAAGCTTGAGACGCCTGCTCTGTGCTGGGCTTCTGGTCTGCGAGGGCAGCCGTTTTCGATTCAGCGTCGGTTGAGCGTTTTTGTGTTTCACACACTCCTTCCGCCATGACCTGTTTGATCGCGGCTTCTGCTTTTTCGCGGGTGACTGCATACGAACTAAGAATACGAGCGGCGCTGTTTTCATAGTCGCCCAGGAAAGCAAGCAGAATGTGCTGGGTTCCTAATAATTCGCTTTGCGCGTCAGCAGCCTCCTGTCGGGATAATTCCGACAGGGTCACACGTATTGAAGAACTGTCTCTTGCGTGATCAGACATTTATTATCACAGCCATGCTGTTTGTCAGTAGTGATTTTAAGACGCTACGTTGCAGAAACTCTCTCGACTGTAAAATATTGTATCAGGTACTGGTCAATTAAATAGTCTGTGAGGGGACATTAATAAATGCAGTTGATTTACTCCAGGGGACTCCGCTTGATCTCATCCCTGAAATACTGATTTTGAAAATTCAGATTGCCGATAAAGGGGGCAGTGATGAGCGTTTCAAGCTGAGCTTATTCTCCAGGCGGGGCCTGTGGCTTCGGGGTTTCGCGATGCTGACTGGGATGCGGATCGACTGTCACGAGCAGGAATTGGTACCAGACATTATCTTCCGGCCTTCCCTCGGTGATGCGAAGATAACACCATTTCATTGGCATGAATTTCGGCTTTTGATCTTCTGCTGAAAGCTGGAGCAACACTACTTCGGTTTCAGGATCATAGATCCATTCACTCTTCTTGACCGTTTTGATGACCTCACCAATGTAGGCACCCCAGAGAGAACTGCGGGCCGCCGGAGTGAGAGAGCGTTTGGCGTCCGGATCCTGCAGATACCGTTCGCGAGATTTCGCAAGTATCTTTTCGACTTCCTGGACTGACTCCGGCGAATAATCTAAATCGACATCGTACAGATCATGAGCCAGTTCGACTGCCCGGTCTGCCTGTTTTTTCATGTGGCCAGACACCCCCAACCTCTGAATTTCCGGCAGGCGGACATAATAATGACTCAGTTGCACACAGCTGGCCACCCCAAGGATTATGAACAGGATCGTCACATAGATCTTGAGGTTACTTTTTCTGGGCGTGGCTGTATCATTCATGGATATGCTTTGTCTGTCATAGTAAAAGTGATCCCCGGTGATTACATTTTATGGTACAGGCCAGCCACGGAGAATGACAGATATTTCTTCAGACCGAACTAAAGGGGTCAGGTCTCTTATATATGAGACCTGACCCCTTTAGTTCCCCCCGAAAACCAGCGGGCGGCGACGATGGCTTCGCCGGCGATCAGCAGTTTGCGCCAGCGGGGCAGGCCGAAACGGGTGGTGTAGACGTTATAGTCCATGCGCTCCATTTCCGTGAGTATGCCGCCGTAAATGCGGTGCATGGCTTTCAGGATGCGTTGCCCTTCCGGTGAAAGATAATCAAACAGACATTCCGAACTCTGGTAATAACTTTTCGCACGCTCGACTTCGAACTGCATCAGGTCGCGAAACCGCTGGTCATAAATCTGTGACTGAATATCAGAACGGGTATATGCGAAGCGGTCTAAATCTTCCTGGGGTAAATAGACGCGGCCCATCTGAATGTCTTCCCCCAGATCGCGCAAAATGTTGGTCAGCTGAAACGCGAGGCCACATTCGACCCCGGCTGCAAAGGCCCGCTCATCATGAAAGCCCCAGATATGAATACAACACAATCCGACCACCCCTGCCACGTGGTAACAGTACTCCTGTAACTGCTCAAAGGTGGCGAACGCGACCGGCTGCAGATCAGACTCCACACCAGTGATCACCGCGAAAAAATAATCCCGAGGGATCCGATAACGTTCAATCACATCCCGCAGCGCGGGGAAACAGGGATGATAAGGCGGCGCGTCGGGATCACTTTGATGTTCGAGGACCTGCTGCAATTCCAGCCGCCAGTTTCGTAATGCATCTCCACGGTCGACCAGAGTCAGTTCCGACTGGTCGCCCAGGTCGTCTACCGTGCGCATGTACGCGTACAAAACACACATTGCCTGAAACTGCTCTTTCCGTAACGCCAGAAACGAATAGTAGAAGTTGCCCGCAGTCTGTTTTGCCAACTGCTGGCAATAGGCATAGGACTCGGACAGGCGTGTATTCATCGAATCTCTGGGAACGGTCACGAACAGGGAACAGGTGATTACGAACTACTATCTTAACTACACAAACTTCAATTTCAAATACGACCACCCGCTTCGCCAGAGTATCCCTTCATAAATATTTCATAATTCATACTCCCGGCACGCAATCCCGACTGGCCCGCCAGCGGTCTGCCCCGGAAAACCTGCTCTGCATGATTCCGCGGCTGAAAGATTCCCCTTGATTATGCCTGAAACCCTCGAAAAACAGACAAATCCTCCCCTGTTCTCTTTCTTTCCATCAGATCATTTTGTGACTACGTATAGTTAGATATTCCGGTCGCCTCTTGACGAAAATCGGGACGAATCGCGCACACAATACTCTTTTGCAATTTACTTGCATTAGACATTGACTTCTGCAATCGTTATGTAATAATGATTGCATTGTCATTTTTTGCTCAGATTATCTATTCGTTAAAACCTGGAGTCGCGTGATGAAGAAAATCAAGCCAACACGACGTGGATTTACCTTGATTGAACTTCTGGTAGTGATCGCCATTATTGCGATCCTGATTGCCTTACTGTTACCGGCTGTCCAGCAGGCACGCGAAGCCGCCCGGCGCAGTACCTGTAAAAATAATCTGAAACAGATCGGGCTGGCCTTGCATAATTATCATGAAACCCACAGTGTCCTTCCTTCCGGTTGGATTGGCGTGCAACCCGGCGTGGGCCCCAATGTGGAATATGGAAGTGGCTGGGGCTGGGGCACGATGATCCTCCCCTTCATGGACCAAAGTGCTTTATACAAACAGATCAACTTTAATCTCGACATCAACGATAGTGCACAGACCCCAGGCTTGATTGACATCGTCATGCCCGCCTATCGATGCCCTTCTGATCCTGCTGACAACACATTCGAACTGGAAGAAGAAGGCAGCCCGGGAACTGTCCTGGCCCGCCTGGCGACGGCCAACTATATCGGTGTGTTCGGCAGTGAAGAACTGGATGACTGCGAAACGGTAGCGCCGGGAACCAACTGTCAGAGTTCAGGCCTGTTTTATCAGAACAGCAATACCCGCTTCCGGGATATTACCGATGGTACTTCGCAGACCCTGTTTGTGGGAGAACGCAGAACCGATGCCACGGCCGGCTGGTACTCCACCTGGGTAGGTGCGGTCCCTGAAGGAGAAGAAACTTTCTCCCGCGTACTTGGCGCCACCGACCATGTTCCCAACGATCCTGCTGCTCATTTTGATGACTTCAGCAGCCATCATACGGGGGGTGCCCAGTTTCTGTTCGGCGATGGGCGCGTGCGGTTCATCTCAGAAAACATTGACAAGAATGTCTACCAGTCATTGTCGAGTATCCGTGGGGGCGAGTTGACCAACTTCGAATAATCTCACATCAAAGTTTGCTACGCGAACAGCAGGCTCTGCCAGCAACGACCAGTCATTTCATTCTATGACTGGTCGTTTTTTTGTTGCCGGAAAATGAACTCGCGCTTTGCTGTCGCACATTCCGCCGTTGATCTGCTTCGATAATTTTACTTTTTGCTGACTCAGGGTTCTCAGCCATAATCACTGTCAGGTTGGTGCCCTTTTATCTGAATCGACCAGATCCCTGTGTTTTCAGCGGTTGAGTGTGGCTATCTGTTTTGATTGATGCGATCCAGATATACACTCAACAATGAAAAACTGAGTCGTCAGATTGCACTTCGGCACTTGAGTCTGAGGCAGGATTCACCTAGAATGAGCAGCCGGGCAGTCACCGTGATAATACTGCCGCCTCTGTATTCAGAAAGAGTTTTGAAATGAACCGATTCAAACTGACACTGGTGATGCTGTTTACTCTGGTCCAGTGCCCCCAACTGTTTGCTCATCCGGGACACGGTACCCAGGAAGCCGCCAGTCCCCATGGTATTCTGCATTACCTGACAGAACCACTTCACCTGATCCCGTTCATCGGCGTCGCCGCATTTGTTGGTCTTTTGATTGCCGGAAAAAAGCTCGTGCAACGCTCACGCGATCAACGTCAGAAAGTGGCAGTTCGCGTACAGAATCGCCGCAGATAATCAGCGTCCCTGCGCAGCTGCTTCTTCCCCGCGCTGCAGGTAGGTCCGAATGGCTCGTTGATAAGTCTGCTCGGCAGCCTTGCGTTCCGGCTCTGCGATTTTCAGATGGCGATTTTTCCAGAGCAGCTTGATGGTCTCTGCACACCACAGCGCGCTGTCGAGTGAGGCGCGAATGGGTTGCTCCGCCACGATGACATTTACCGGATTGGTATGCAGTTGAGGAAACTGACGCAGGGCAATCCAGCTACTGGCTTCCACCGGCACTTCAAACTGCAGGGAATGGATTTTCCCATCCGCGGGTACCGTCTGCTCCGCGACGACTTCTCCATTCACCACGATTTCAACTAGACGCTTGCCCGTGGTCACATACTCGGCATTGCGCGGTGCATGCAGTACTCGGGTATCTCCCAATGCCCGGCGGCCCTCGGGCGGATCGAGCAGTCCATAGGCCACCGCCCGCGGGGTTTCAGGCGCGAACGCGACTTTCGCTGCGATCTTCACCTTGCCCGGCTGATTCAATTGAATGTCTGCAAAACCGGGCGCGACTTCATTGACCTGGAATTCCAAGGCATGCGCATAGCCGTCCGAAACATAGGAGCGCCCCTGTCGAATTCCCTGACACCACTGTGTAAAATCCACTTCCGTCTGCTGCCCGAGTTGCACGTAAACGCGTCCCTGTCCGACTCGACGGCTGCTCATGCAGGGGAAATCGGTTTCGCCACTGACCTTCAGCGGAAATCCGCAGTTTAAAATATGGTACCACGTATTCCATTCCGGTATGCGTTCGGTATCCATGGCACTGATGAAATCACAGACCCCTTCCGCGGTACTGACGCAGATTTCCATCGCACCGCCCCCGTTCATTTCGGGGACCGCCAGGTTCGGCAGTTGGTTGGCGGCCTGTTCCAACGCCTGCGTTAATTCAGCCAGCGACAACTGGCTGTTGCCATCTGTATCAATTGCTTGAAATGAACCGGGCAGGAGTCCTGTTGCTGCTTCTTCCGGATTGAGCGTTTTTGATTGGTCCTGATCCAGCTCCTGGATTAACCGTTGTGCCGCGAGGGGCGGATTGACGCGCAACGCCGAATGCGGAAATCCGGTTACGCCCCCCTGCTCTTTACACCACCGCAGTACAGGCACGGTCCAACTGGGCCAGCCTGTCGTAGTGCCTAAAGTGCCGGGATAAGTCTGATTCTGTAAATTCAACAGACACACATGCCCCAGAGCAGCAGAGCCGAAACCACTGATTTCGAGGTCATATTTGAGCAGAGTCAGGGGCTCACTGACCCGGTCTGCCGTCGAGGCAAAAAACTGGCGCTGGACATCAAAGCAGGGCCCCCAGGTCAGAACACAGCCCACATTCAAACCTTCTCCCTTGACCTGATTGAACATGTCCTGAGGCGTGACTCCCTTAGTCGGATTATCATAATGGGCACAGCCGGCGGCATGAATGTGATGATCGCCGGAATAAAATCCAAATGCGCGCGGGTTCACCCAGCGTTTCAAATGCACTTCCAATGTCTGCTCTGAACTTGCCGAGATTTTGATTTTTCGCGTCAGCCTCTGGTATTCCGGTCCACGACTGAATTCCATCTCCAGTTCGCCGGCCGGCAACATCACGGCTTCACCATCCAGCCGATAAATCTGGGGTTGAAAAAAGAAGTCAGGAGCCAGTCGCTTGGCCTGCAGTGGATAGACGCGCTCCTGCGCATCACGAAACAGGAGCCGCGCTGCGGTCGGCTTTCCGTCGTAGTCTGTAATGGAAAGTTTTACGGGAACTGCCGGTTGCACATTAAACAGGATCGGCACTTCGCCCCGAAAACCAAGGTCCTGCGTGCCCGCTCCCACATTGAACCCCAGAGTAGCTTCCCGTTTTCCTGACTCGTGGCAGTAGATGAGGGCGAGCACATATTCTACTTCCAGACCACTCAGCTGGACGGTCAGCGGACTTGCCTGAAACAGCTCGACTTCCAGAAAGCGATCTTTCGCGCCGGCTTTGTTTTCATTCCGATTCAATTCCGGTTGCGCCTGCCGCTTGAGTGAATTCAAGGCGGCTCCCGCATAGACGGGTCCTGCCTGGGGACTGGTGATCTGTAACTGCCGGGTGACCGTACTTCGATTCACCACTTTCACCACAAACGGCGTAAAGCCCCCCTGCTGTAAGACAGCGGCCGCGGGTCCCAGGGTTACTTTGGTCCGCACTTCCGGGTTCAGGGAAACGAGGCACAAGACTTCCGGGTCGAGCAACTTCTGAATCGCGGCAGCGTTTCGCTGCTCACAGGCGGTAGTAAGTTTCTGAATCAGCGGCGCGGGCAAGGGCGCACCCAGATAATCCAGCGCAGAAATAAGCCGCTTTACATTCGCTGCCAGCGGCTGTCCTTCCACCTCTTTCACAGCCATTTTTTGTACAGCCGATGATTCCGCCAGCAGAGGACTTGAAGTAAAGGACGACCACAGGCACACGATCATGATAATTACGCAAACCAAGCGTCCGGGTTTGCTGTCAGCAGCGGTACGTTCGGCGTTCATCACACTATTCCCGTCAGATGCACAGCATGGCAAGCCGCTGCTGTTTTTACTCTACTGAAAATTTATGGACGGTGGTCTGCTCGTAAACTTGCCCCGGCTTGAGGATTGTGCTCGGGAACTCCGGTTGATTGGGGGAGTTCGGGAAATGCTGGGCTTCCAGGCAGAGCCCGCCGTTTTTGGGGTAGCCGCCACTGGCCGGCGTTCCATCCAGAAAGTTCCCCGTATAAAACTGCACGCCAGGTTCGGTCGTCATCACTTCCATCACCCGGCCCGACTCGGGATCTTTCACCCGTGCACAGAAAGCGGGCTGCTGTTCGCTTTGATTGACGACCCAGCAATGATCATAGCCACCTTCCACCTGATCAATGCGTTCGCCTATCTTGTGAGCAGACGTGAAATCCATGGGCGTACCTTGAACCGACTTCAGTTCCCCGGTGGGAATCGCTTCCTCTGTCACCGGCAGATACTGGTCGCAGTTGAGTAGCAGTTCATGATCCAGGATCTTGCCTTTTCCGGCCAGATTCCAGTAACAGTGATTCGTCACGTTGAGCGGAGTTTCCTTGTCGCTGGTCGCGGTATAATCGATTTTCAATTCGTTACTGTTATTCAGCGAATAAACCACTTTCAAAGTCAGCTTACCCGGGTAACCTTCTTCACCGTCCGGGCTGATCAGACTCAAACGCACTCCAACTTCTTCTTTGGTACTGAAACTTTCTGCGGCCCAGACCTTTTTATCAAAGCCTGCTTCCCCGCCATGCAGATGATTGGGAGGAATATTCTGAGCCAGCTGATACTCATTCCCGTTCAGGGAGAATTTTCCATCCTTGATTCGATTGGCATAACGGCCGCAGATGGCACCAAAATACGGTCCTTTGTTCTCATAAGCGGCCAGGGAATCAAATCCCAGCGTAATATTTTCCGATTTTCCATCCCGATCGGGTAAGTATACCGCAGTGACAATTGCGCCGTAGTTGATAATGTTGACGCTCGTCCCTTTATCATTCGATAGCAGGAATTGTGTAATTTCCTGGCCATTGGCAGAAGTTCCATAGGGTTCACTTTGCACTGTCAACTGATATTCATTTCCGGTATTCATGTCTGCATCCTTCGCACTGGTTTGATCTGAAGCGGCCTTTCTGGAATCCGGAGAGGGAGACTTTTCCTCTGAACAGCCTGTAAGCAGAATCAAAGCACTTGTTATTCCACTCCAATATTTCCATTGCATCATCAAATGGTCCTTTCGCTTTGACGGGATATAAATGACAGGCTCAGCTCTCATGTCTCTGGAAACCAGAATAACAAATCCCCATGCAAATGTAATGCAGAAACGGATTCGCATGCTGACGTGATTCCCCCGAGAAAACAACAGGCTCCCGAGAATGAATTTCAGACACAAAGCCGGCGGCTGACAGGCAGCCCATGCCCCCAGTCCGAGAGCAGAACACCTGGCTGATATTCAGGATTGCGGTCAGTACGGGAAATTCCTCACATATTCTCAGAGAAAAAAATCCCTGCGTCGAAATAGAACAGAATTTATTTCCCTTTTCTGAATCCCGAAACAGCTGGGCCCCCATGTATTCGCACGGACACTAATTTTAGGTTAATATTTCAAGACATTGAGGTTAACATACCACATAACCAATTTATGAATAAGGATTTACGTCTTTATTAAACAGAATCCTTGAATCCTCCCCAAAACAAATGAGAGCAAGTTATAATTAAAGACAGGCGATTTGATTTGGAGAATGTATGATTCTATTCCAGAATCTTTACTTAATTCCCATCATTTCTCCTCTCTCTGGCGTAGTAATAAACAGAGCGTGTCAAATAACGCGGAGAGGGGAGGTAGACATGCAGTTAGAAATGGTCGATAAAAAAATTGAGGAACGAGGCTCTTTGCCATCGGGGGGTGTTACCAGTGATGCCCGTCTGGTCGAAGCAGCTCGCAAGGGTGACGACAGCGCATTTGGCGAATTAGTCCTGCGTTATGAGCGCAGATTAATCCGTGTGCTGATTCAGTTCGTCAAAAGCCCGGACCTGGCAGAAGATCTGGCACAGGATACATTCCTGAAAAGCTATGAGCGACTTGATCAATTCGATACATCCAGGAGATTTGGTCCCTGGCTGTTCCGGATCGGAGTCAATCAGGCTCTGGATTACCTGCGAAAACAGAAGCGAAGAGGCTGGTGGCTGTTGTTCAGTGACAGTCCTTCAGACACTCCTTTCGATCCTTCAGTCCCGGATCCAAGGAACAAAATTGATATCAAACAGGAAGTTCAGGCCATTCTGGAAGAAATTCCTGAGAAGTATCGGACCGTGCTCGTATTGCGTGACCTGGAAAACTTTTCCACTTCGGAAATCGCTGCGATCCTGGACCGCAAAGAAGCAACCATTCGCTGGCGACTGGCAGAAGCAAGAAACCGTTTCCAGAAGCTGTGGTCTAATCGTCAAAATGTTGAAAGCTCCATGTCGGGCAAGGAATAATAAGACATGTACTGCGCACAATGTAATGGTTTGAAATCAAGAGTCGCTCTGGCAGTCGGAAACGATCTGTCGGATGACGAGCTCAGACTTCTCGAAAAACAGCTCAAAAACTGTGAGCAATGTCGCTTACAATATGATCAGCTGCAAAAAAGCTACGAGGCCCTGCAAAATCAGTTTGACAGTGCCCCCGTACCTTCTTTGCAGGATAGTGTCTGGCCTCAGGTGTCTGCCAAAATTGCTGCCCGTCACCGGAAAAACAGACCAACCCGTTTTAACGCCCTGCTGCCGACACTGACAACGATTGCCTGCTGCCTGGCTTTAATGCTGGTCACGAACAACCCGCGATCAGAACTGCAGCCTTTTGCCCCCGCTACGGAATCGATTCATCCTGTCAATATTCAGGGGAATCATAATTTTACGAATGTGAATCTGCCTGATCTTTCTGATCAACAATGGGATTCGTCGCCAAAGCAACAACTGGAACATCAGATGAATCCTTATGGATACGAGTTACCTCGTCTCAGGCACGATTCTGTGAATACTCACCAGTTACATTCCGTTAAATTCTAAGTTCAACACTTCATTCCTGAACTCAGGCTGGTCAATCGACCAGCCTTTTTTTTATGATATCGATAGAATCACCTCCCCGCTTCGATTGTGTCCAGTTTTACTGTAGCGTCTCCAGGGCTGTTTGGCCCGAGTATATTAGATTGAGAGACGCTATACTTAAATGTGATGCGATCTAGAAGGGGTGACATAAATCTATCTCAGGAAATGAACTCTGCTTATGTCGATTACTGTCTCCCTGGCGTCACCCGAAGAGTGGCCTGAAGTATCTGCCTTCATTTTTGCTGATGCAGCAGCAGAGGACCAGGACCAGCAGATCAACGAATTTCTTGAAACAGTCAAGGCCGATCAGAATGGTCATAAACTGCTGCTGATAGCCCGCGAAAATAACGTGCTGCTGGGAGCGGGTGTCCTGATATTTACAGATGCGTCCACCGCATTTTTCTGGCCACCTTTTACCGCACGTACTGATTGTGCCGCTGCGTTACTGCAGGAAATGGCAACTCGAATTGATCAGTCTGAGGTGAGTATCGGCCAGGCGCTGCTGGACCCCAGACAACTGAACGTGAGACGGTTATTGACTCAAAATGGATTCCCCCACCTCACGAACCTGGTGTTTATGAGACACCCGCTGACCGACATCCGCTCTCAGGGACTGCTGGCAGACAAACACATTCAAAGCATCCCCTTTGATGAACAGATAAATCGTCATCGTTTTCTGGCTATGCTGGACCTGACTCATCAGTTCTCATTTGACTGCCCTGCTCTCAATCACTCCCGCACAGCAGAAGAATCTCTCGAATCCCATCGCAGTTCTGGGGACTCTGATCAGCAGTACTGGTATCTGTTTCAACACGAAAATACCGACCTGGGGGTCATTTTGTTATCTGAACATCGGTCCGAAAATCTCTGGGAAGTAGTCTACATGGGGGTCGCGCCGGAGCAGCGTGGCAAAGGTTATGGCGCTGCCTTGATCGAATTTGGCTTGCAGCAGGCATTGGCCCATAACCAATCTGCTTTGATGCTCGCTGTCGACTACAAAAATTCCTATGCGATAAAGATTTATGAAGAGTCAGGTTTTATCAGACAGAACACATTAAGCGTGCATGCGCGAATGCGTTCGCAATTCTCAGAAAAAAAACCGAAAATTCATTAACATGTTTTGAACAGGCAGAACTTCAGTCTGGTAAATATTTTTTTGATGAAAACTGTGATTTTCTGCTGGTAAAACAGCTTTTGATTTCGGTCTGAAAATTCTGAAAAATTTCCGCCGCGTTTCTGTTTGACTCTCTGACGATTCAAGCTAGTATCAGAACCACTGAATGAGTAAACGCAGTGTCGACCAGACCAATGCCTTAAATCTTTTCGGCACTGCAAACAATGGAGCTTTTTAGCGCATCATTTCTTAATATACCTCACAACCATGATCGATACGGAACGAGCAGGATTTCGCTCTTCCCGTATTATGGCCGGGAATGTTGCGCGCGGGGGGAGGGTGCAAGATGCAACCCACGTCTTTGGCAGTGGAGGGTGCGCTTAGTGCTGATTCAGCCAAGCGACCAACGGAAGCCAAGCTGGGGCCTGTTTTAACCGAATCGGACGAGCAAGCAGCATTTCAACTGCTTGCGCAGCAAGTCGGTCAGCGCAGTTTCCAGAACTGGTTCGCAGGGAAAGTCAGTCTGAAGTTGGAAGCAAATCTCCTCATCATGGGAGTTGCCAGCCCGTTCTTACTGACCTGGATGCAGAAGAAGTTTTCCTCCGAGATCTATGCAACAGCCATCGCCTGTATTGGCCCGGCAGCCGAATATCGCTTTGAGGTCGATCCGAAACTGACCGGCCAGGAGTTGAGTTCTAAAGAACAATCTACGTCTTCTCGAGCCAATACGGAAACCTCAGATCCCAAGCCGCTGCTGAATTCCGACCAGAAATCAGAACGCGTCGACAGTGGACACAAACCGGCTCAACCGTCCCCCTACAAGGGAAGACGTTTTGCAGATCTGTCGACTTTCATCACCGGAAAATCGAATCAACTTGCCTACATGGCAACACTGCAGTCGAGCGAACAGCCGGGGGCCTTATATAACCCGCTGTTCATCCATGGCGGAGTCGGACTGGGAAAGACACATCTACTGGAAGGGTTCTACCGGAAAATCCGTCAGCAGTACCCTTCTCTGCAGGTTGTATTTCTGACGGCAGAATCGTTTGGAAATTACTTTTCCAAAGCATTACAGGAACGGTCTCTGCCCAGTTTCCGTCAGCGGTTTCGAAACGTGGATGTCCTGATCATCGATGATATCGATTTTTTCGAATCCAAACGCATATTTCAGGAAGAACTGTTACATACGATTAAACACCTGGAAAGCCATGGCAGACAACTGATCTTTTCCTCCGACAGGCATCCCCGCCTGTTAACGAAAATGAGTGAAGAACTCACAACCCGTTTTCTGTCTGGTCTTGTCTGTCGAGTGGAATCCCCCGAAACAGAATTACGACTGCAAATCGCCCGCCAGCGGGCCTTACAGCTCAAAACTCCGATCACCGACGGTGCGTTGGAGTATGTTGCCAGACGTTTCTCGCATAATGTGCGGGAACTGGAAGGCGCCGTGAACTGTCTGCAGACCTGGCATGTGATGACAAAGCAGAAAATCACCACAACACTGGCGCGTCAGGTTCTGGCAGATCTGGAACGGGACTGTATCCGTATTATTAAAATGGATGACATCAAACAGATTGTCTGCTCAACGTTTGGCATTTCGGAAGCCGACTTGAAATCTTCGCGGCGGTCGAGAAATATCAGCCAGCCTCGCATGCTGGCGATGTTCCTTGCCAGGAAACTGACACAGGCTGCCTACAGTGAAATCGGAGATTTCTTTGGCGGCCGCAATCACAGTACTGTGATGTTCGCCGAGAAAAAAGTGCGTCAGTGGCTGGAAAATCAGGATTCCATCCGGGTCGCATTACAGGACTGGTCTACCGAAGAAATTATCGAATCTCTGGAACAGCAACTGCTGGCCAGTTAATCAATCGAGGATACGAATTGAGACTTAATACTGTCCCTGTGTTGTCGGGTATTGACCGGGAACCGGTGTAGACTGAGCCCCCCACTGGAATCGCGAGGGAGCAGGTTGCCCCTGATTCATGAGGGACTGCCGATTCTGGTCTGCCGCCTGTTGACTAGACTGATAAGCCCCCTGCTGTGCGCCCTGCTGCAGATTAGGATTTGCGGTACGAATATTGGCCGGAGCAAAAGCCGGATTCGTGGAATACATGGCCGATTGTGGAAGTTCCGAAGGAAACTGGGGAAATCCGCCCGCATTCTGGATGGGCTGCATTCCCTGCCCCTGAGATCCATTCTGCCTGCCAGGCTGATTCGTATATTGATAACCCGCCTGACGAACAGCGTTGGCTGGCTGCTGTTGATGTTGCTGATAAGCCGGCTGATCAAATTGCACCTGGCGAATATTCTGTCCGCCCGGTTGAAAGACATTCTGCTGCGGAACCTGGGCAGACGCCGGCATCAAGTTTCCGACCTGCATTTGAGAACTCATTAAGGGTGAATTACCGTCTGTATTCTGTTGCACTTCCGCGACCGGGAACATCTGGCCGGGGCCGGCGTTCATTCCCGTACGTGCCGCTTCCCGGATCTGTGCCTGATCCGCATTCTGCTGCAGGTTTTCTGAATATTGATTTTCACGATTCAGATTCTGCTGAGTCGAATTGATGCGATAATCGGGAAACTGTCCCGGTACCTGGTACTGATTGCCATACATGGGTTGTCCTGCCTGGGGCATATTGACCGGCATCTGTTGCTGATACTGGGGTGTGTTCCCCTGAGGCATATTCTGATACTGCCCCTGCTGCGTCTGAGGGAAACCCTGTCCTGCCTGATACTGCTGATTTTGATATCGACTTTGAGGTGCCTGCTGGACTGGTTGATTCTGCTGCTGTTCCTTCATGGCCCAGTAGTTGGATGCATCCACGGCCTGGCTGATTTCCGGATCTCCCGCTGGCGGCCAGGCCTGAATCTGTGCGTCCGGATCCACGTATTGAACAGGAGCAGGTGCAGGCTGAGGGGCATGAACCAGATGTTGACGATTTTCCTGATACGGTAAAGTGTTCTGTGGTACGCTGGCAGTTTGCCGCATCATCGATGGCTGAGGACTGATGGCAGGCAGTTCCTGTCCGGCATCGCGGGCCTGGACTGCTTTCTCGCGCTCGCGTCTCATCATTTCTGCAATCTGCAGTGTCGGATTCAGGTCTGCCTGGTTCGTGACTGGTGCTGTGGGCTGTACCTGATTTTGCACCACGCCGTTCTCTCCCGTCGCATACAGCACTGGCTGTTGTGGAGCTATCTGGACCTGTTCCACAGGTTGGATGTTGGATGCCAGATTCGCAGGCGCCACCCGCTGCACATTGTGTTGTCCCGTTCCTGACTGGGCAAGGCTCATCTCAGGATTGACGCCTGGGAACAACTGCGCAAATTTCTGCCGGGCCTGTGCCTCGCCGCCGGTCATGCGAAACAGCGCCAGCGCCTGGTCATACTGACCTGAACGGCCATAGTACCAACCCAGGTGATCCAGCGAACGCACGTGGCGCGGTTGATATTTAAGTGCTTCCCGCAGATATTTTTCACCATAGTCATCCCGTCCCTGCAGCATGTACGAATAGCCGATATCACTCAGCAGATCGGAATTGGCAGGATCCAGTTTCAAAGCTTTCAGATAATATGCTTCTGCCGCTGGAAAGTTTTTCTTTTTATCCTCGATGATTGCCAGACGATGCAAGGCTTCAAAATGACTGCCATCCATCGCCAGCACTCGTTGATAGTACCCCTGGGCTTTTTCCAGATTCCCCGCCCGATCCGCATCGTAAGCCAGGCTTAATTCCTGCTGTAACGTCGTTGCATCTACTTGTGCGGTCGCAGTCTGCGGAGTACTTATCGGCAGTGCCCTGGACTCTGTGGGCTTTGGGGAGGGATTTGTTTGTTGATCCAGAATCGGAACCTCTGCCAGCTGCTCTGAAGAATCCTCCAGGCCGTTCCGTCGCTGTCGGTCCTGTCGTCCTTTTTTTCGCTCTGCCGCCATGGCGACTCTCAGCTTCTTCTGGATGTCAGACTCTTTCTTTTTCGCTGATACATTTTCAGCCAGATCATCAGAGGATTGTGAACTCCGCGCAAAAGGTCCGGACTGACAGCCATTGAATAAGAGAATACAACAGGACAGGATCACTAGATGTTGAAACATTCGAGCTTTCATCGGGCATCAACCTTGATTCAGCGAGGGAGGATCGCTCAGTTTAATTCGACTCAATTTGAAATGAATTCAGAGCCCTCAATCATCACCAGAATTGGCTACGGGAATTTCAGAAGTCTGATTGAGAAAAATTCAGACGTATTTGGACTGAAACACCAGTGCGTAATATTCTGCAGTTCGACTGACAGCTGAGAAAAATGATAATGTGATTTGGTTGGATTAGATATGAGAGAGAAAGGTATCAGGCGCGGATTCTATGTCGATCTGCAATTCATGTCGATACGAATCTTGGAAACGAAGTTCAGACAGGCTGATCTCCGCAACCGCAGACATACTGGAGCACCTCGAATGCACGTAAACTACTACTGCAAAAACACTTAAAACGCCGCAGCACAAATCTTGCTGCGGCGTTTTTGTATCGGTTATTTAGTGTTCCCTGGTGCGAAGTGACTTAAAATTGATTAGAAACCAACGCCGCCGCCGCCACCACCGCCGCCGAAGCCGGCTCCTCCTCCGCCACCGCCGCCGCCGAAACCACCACCGAGACCACCTCGAGTCGAGATGAATCGATAGTAGTCGATCTCTGCTTCGCGTGAATTCAGCGATCGCCCATAGGGAGTCGAGACAATGGTCCGCTGATCGGCGTCCTGATTCCCCAGATCGGTCAGAATGCGGGCGATCAGCTGGCGTCGATAAGCGTCCAGTTCCGGAGCATAATTATTATCACTACGTTCGACGATCACAGGATAAGGGGCACTGCGCATGCGGGCCCCAATTTCGAGAATATGATCTTTTCCGTTTGTCGTCAGCTCGGCACTGTTCTCAATAAATTCGTTGCGATTAATTATAAAATCAACGGCTTCCGCATTGGATTCCATCGTATGGTAATGCGCCCGGTTCACGCTGCCCAGAGGATAAACATCGGGAATGGCAAAAGATCGTTTATGAACACCCCAGTTGCCTCCACCACCTCCCCAGCGGCAGCAACCGGCAACCAGCAGGATACAGCTGGATGTCAGAATCACTTTTTGAATTATTGAAAAACGGGCCATCATGTCCCTCAGTTATTTTACGACAACGTCGTTACTGTCTGAATATTGAAAGTACGAACACATCTCCCCTGAGAAGACCAGTCGTAGCTCTATTATTAAAATTCGTTTTTTACATCAGCACGCACTCTATCTGCTGATGTCAGCATTTATTCAAAGCTGAATTCTCATTCCCCACCAAACAGGGAAAAGCGGGAACGAGCAGGCTGCGGTTCCGCTGAGTCACGTCTCATTTTCGGATCGACGTATCCTGCAGGCTGGATAAATGAATTGCTCTGGCCTTCCGCTGAACCATTCTGGAATCGGTTTTTGATCATTTGTGTAAATCTGCCGGACCGTTGTGGTGCCTGAGCACCCTGATATTGTCCGGGAGCGTAAGCCTGTGGACCACTGGCCGCGGGTGCTGGTGGCGGAGGCAATGGATTATGTTGGTTCGGGTGTACTGGATTTCGTGGATTCACCGGTTGCCTCGGAAAGGAACTACGAGGCTGTGGAATCGGCTGGTTAACAGGCCCCTGCTGGAAGGTTCCGGTACTCGCTGGTGGATAATAAGGAGAAGCAGGAGCCGGATTGAACGGCTGGTAACCGACTTCGACTCCCTGACCTGCACCGCGACCGTAGGGCTGCAGCTGATAGACGGCTGTGTCCGGAGCCCCTTCAGTCATCGCATATTTATACAATTCTTTATCCTGAGGCACGGTCACTTCAAAACCGGGATAAGGAGGCACTTCATCCTCTTCCATCGGTCGTACCAGCTGGGGAGTTACTGTAATCAGTAATTCCGACTCTCCCTGGCTCGACTGCTTTGAACTGAACAGGTAGCTCCCCACCAGCGGAATTTCTCCCAGCCACGGAATTCGGGTTACCCCGGTAGAAGCATCATGTCCAAATAAACCGGCCAGAACAATGGTTTGCCCTTCACGCAGTTCGACAGTCGTCTGTGCCCGTCGCGAATTCAATCCGGGAATTCCCTGTACTGAGTTACTGTCGTTAATCTGGCTGTATTCCGGCACGATTCGCATACGAATCAAATCTTTATCAATCACAATCGGCGTCACGACAATGGATGTACCAAAACCGCGGAATGTCGTTGAGGTCCCCTGGGCACCACCGACACCAACAATCGTTGGAACGGCAAATTCCCCCCCCGCCAGGAAGCTGGCCGAGTGACCGCTTAAGACCGTTAAAGTCGGGCGCGCCATAATTTTTGTGGTACCATTCTGAGCCAGTGCGTTGATCAGTACATTCACTTCACCGGCTTCAAAGATACCCGTTAACGTGGAAGGCACTCCCCCCATTGTAGATCCGATAAACTGCCGACCTCCGTCAAACAGCACACTCAAATCCACACCCAGCTGCCTCATCATTGTACGGTTCATTTGCGCAATCGTCACATGGATCATCACCTGGAATTCTCCCGGGATATCTAACATGTTGACGATAAATGAAGAGGCGTAGGCATTGTTTCCTACCCCATCCAGTAAACCCCCTCCTCCATAACCGCCCCCATAGGCGGCGCCGGCTCCATTAGGCTGTGGTCCACCCAGGTTTCCTTCGTAGTTGATCACTTCACCGCGAATGACCGACAGAATGTTAGCCGCTTCGGTCGCATCAGAGGCCTCTCCTTTGACAATAATTTTCCGCGAGAGAGGAATCAGATACACTTTGCTGTTCGGAAAGAGAACCGCTATTTTTCGCTCCAGCTTCCCGTAATCAATCCGTCGCTGGCCTTCCAGACTGGGATCCTGAATTGTATGCACCAGATAAGTGATCGGTGTATCGTCACCTTCAAACCACAATGTTAAAGTCGTCGTTCCCAGTTCCAGACCCACAATTGAGATTTCCGTGGGAGAATAGGTCACGAATTCAATAATGGAAGGGTCGGCGATTGCATACCGCCGAATTCGCGAATTGGTGATGATCAGCTGACTGCGACGGATGATAATTTCCATCTCATCGAAAATGCCGGGGGTCGACCGAATTTGAGTCGGCAGAGGTTTCCGGGTAATGCGTCCCGTGTCCTGCACCATCTGAATTTTTGGTCCGTTCGATTGGTCAACTGCCTCCTGAATGGGAACCACACCTTGCGGCGCAGAACCATACTGTGCCTGGGGTTGATACTGTGTTTGTGGCAAATATTGAGGGGAGACTCGATGTTGAACTTGTGCAGGCGGTTGAGAGTATTGATGTGGTTGAGAGTATTGGCGTTGAATCTGAGAGGGGGGCGCTGCGGTTTGTGTCCCACGCTGAAGAGCGCGCGGAGGCATCTGCAGCATTGAAGGTCCCTGTGCGAGCGCAAGGTGAGCAAGCGACGATAGACTCGCGATGCTGATCGCGATTATTTTTATGGCATTTTGAAAACGAATCGTTTCAAAATTTCGAATTGCCGATCCATGGCAGTTCTGCTTGAACATCCGCTGTCGCTCCCCAATTGCCTGTCTTCAGGAAAATGGTAATTTGGCGTTATACTAAGGCTCGTACTCAGGGCTGATTAGCGCCCGATATTCTCTACGACATGATTCAGATTTAGTAATAACATGTATTTACTCATAACAGGTTATCCTTAACCTGTTATCTGTTCTTATTTGATTCACGTATCAGCTCACCACGTTCCTGTTAATAATGGGGGAAGACCCACCGACTTTTATTAAGGTACGAACGCATTTTGGGTAGATACACAACACTTTGTATTGTTTGTATCGGCTAATCATGAAATCAGGATTAGAATGGTTCGACTTATTTTTCCTCTTTCAGTCTTCAAGTTAAGGGGAAACACTTAGTTATGACAAAAATAAAACCCAGGCGCCGGGCCTGGGTTCATCACACAGATACATGCATATCAGTGTTAATTTATTTCAATTGCAGCATGTTACCAGCGATAATTTGTATCCCGGTTATAAGTCGGTGCACCAGGGTTGTACCAGGGACGTCGATAGCTATAGGAAGGGAAGCGGTAATGGCCATACTCATTCGAACGGTAGAAACCGGGGCCAAAGTGCTTGGTATAAGGGTCTTCCGATAACGCCTGCGTCTGCATGCCTGTATTCGCTTCATTATAACCTCCGAACCAGGTCTGCCCCGCCTGCATGCCCACCTGGGGACTGGTCATTCCATAAGTGCCGCCTGCCCCCTGGGTCGCACTATAATAATAAGGCGACCCGACCTGAGGCACGACATTATTGGGCAGCCAGTACTGATTTCCACCTTGAACATAGCCACCTCCCTGGTAACCGGGAACGGGGTGGGTCAGCGCATCACGGTTGGCAGCCCCGGGTTGCTGCTGCATCTGCTGTTGCTGCATCTGAGGCTGAACGTTGGCAGCAGGATCGGGCAACGGCCTGACTGAACTGGGAGGGGGCGGCAGTGTACCTGATTTTCCCAGATCCGCACCCGGTATGATCACATCATCTGCATACACGGCAGCACAGCTGACGGCCAGCAGCGCCGTCACTTGCATGAGTTTTCTATTTATTCCCATTGCTCTCTCACACCTCATGTTAGTATTCAAAAACATCATCTCTGATGTAAAGCAAAAAACATTCGCCGAAAAACGCAGTACGCCTGGCGCAGCTCTGTCAGATCTATATGAAATCGCGAGTACCTTCTCTCTTAAGGCTGCTGAAGCCACTCGCGTTGATACTTAAACCTACAACCTGTTTCTGGAGAGAGACCAGAATCCACACAAAACTTCATACTCCACACCCTCTTTCGGCAGTTCCTGCCGGTTCATTTTGACTGGTTATACTAACCCGATTTGAAAATATGCAGGTTGTATCGCGCTTATGTGATTTACATCCTGCGATTTTTATGATGAACCTGTAGGAAAGGCGCTTTGATATTCCGATAAATATGAAAGCGTGGGCCTGTCTCGCGCTGAGGACGCTGAGAAAATAGAACGTTTATTCAATTCATAAACAGATCTGCATTTCTGATTTATGATCAAGAGGGATTTCGGATATGACATCTACCTTAATTGCCATCGCCATCGCAGCATCCGTCGGCGGAGATCCGATGTATTCAGACGGAGCGTATGGTGCGGATGTACTTCCCTATGAATCCAGTTATCCCATGACCAGTTCCGGCGTCACAGGTGGAATCTACGGCGACCCCCGGTTCCCATTCGATTCACAATACCCCTGGCAGCACGGTTACTTTCAGGAAATTTCTCCGTACAGTGGATACCACTATTTTAAGCCTTACAACTATCGGCACGTGCTCTCGCAAACACAGACAGCCAATGGATGGGGAATCACTCCGCAACTGGCTTATTCACAGCATTTCTGGAACCGCTATCAAGAGCAGGCCACCTGGAAAAATTACGCACTCCCGCCGCGGGAAGAAGATATCGAAGAAATTCAGCAGCGTAAACGAGATTTCCAGGAACGACGCGCAGAAGAACAGAAGTCTTCGTACTATCAACCCCAGCAGACGATGGTGCCGGTTGACTATCAGCGACAGATTCCCTACCAGCAGCAACAGTATCAACAACCCCAATATCAACAGCAGCCGCGACAGCCCCAGTACCAGCAACCCTACCAGCAACCACAAACGCAGACCCCTTACCCCCGCAACTCTGTGGGTTATGAACAAAACCCGGTTTATATCAATCGCTGAAGAATGGGGCGTTCACAAGTTAATCCGGGTCTGTTGAAAGGACCCGCGCGACTTCTTCGGTTGTCACGGGTTGAATCAAACCCCGCTCCGTAATAATACCGGAAATATATTTCGCTGGCGTCACATCAAAAGCAGGATTATAAACATCCACTCCCACAGGCGCCGTCTGTTTTCCAAACCCATGTGTGATCTCTTCCGGCAGACGTTCTTCGATGGGAATCTGACTTCCGCTGGCCAGACTCAGATCAAATGTGCTGGACGGGGCCGCAATATAAAACGGAATATCATGCAGATGCGCCAGCAGCGCAACGGAATACGTTCCGATTTTATTCGCGGAATCCCCATTGGCGGCGATGCGATCGGCACCGGTCACCACAGCCTGAATTTTCTGTTCCTGCATCACCCAGCCCGCCATTGAATCGGTGATCAGCGTGACCGGAATACTACGCTGCATCAGTTCCCATGTCGTCAGCCGCGCTCCCTGCAAGAGGGGGCGTGTTTCGTCAGCATAGACGCGAATCTCTTTTCCCTGCCGCGCCGCCTCGAAGAACACGGACAAAGCAGTTCCCCCACCCGATGTAGCCAGTCCGCCTGCGTTACAATGTGTGAGTACGCCATCACCTTTGGAAAGCAGTTCGGCACCGACTTCGCCAATCTTGTGACACATCTCCAGATCTTCCTGTTCAATGCGTTTCGCCTCTTCCAGCAGGCGCGTATGCAATTCGGCATTGGAAAGCGTCGGTAAACTCGCTGCCAGATTCTGCAAGCGATCCAACGCCCAGAACAGATTCACGGCCGTCGGCCTGCTTTCTGCCAGAAAGGTTGCCGCTTCGGTCAATCGCTGATCAAAGTCGGGACGCTCAGAACCGGTTCCTGTCTGTAACGCAATCACCACGCCGTAGGCAGCGGCAATGCCAATCGCGGGAGCACCCCGCACGCGCAGTTTTTTAATCGCCTCCCAGACTGTCTCTACATCCCGGCATTCGATTTCGCGAAACTCCATCGGCAACAAAGTCTGATCGATCATCTGCAGATATCCATCTGTTCCACCAATCCAACGCATCGTTGCGACATCCGACGCCATTCGATTCTGTAGATTCATATTCGAGTCTCTTCCATCTTAAGAGGAGTGGGAAATTCGTTTTGCAAGCGAACTGTCGTTCAAGAGCGCATCATCTTTTACCATAACATCTCACATTTTATCGTAATCGATCCAATTGTCCTTGAGGACGCTACAATAAAACTGGATACAGTCTAGCCGAAATGGCCTCAAACAAAAAACCCAACGGTTTGACGGGGTTTTCCATTGATTCTGGTAATTACACTTTGGTATGCTCAAATCTGCACGCCTTATTAAAGATCCTTAAATATCACAGGATTTTCCTTCCTGATTAACCGTCAACTGCTGAATTTCAAGGAAACAAAGTTATGCTCCCCAAAACTGCCCGGAAATTATTCTCGCTTGGTCTGATCGCTGTTTTCGCTTTGTCTGCTCCCCTGCTCGCTGAAGAACATTGCGACAGCGACTTCAAAAGCATCTTCAATGGTAAAAACCTGGATGGCTGGCAAGGTGCCACCGACGGGTATTACGCGGAAGACGGAATGCTGGTCAGCAAGAAAGACAGTGGTGGAAACCTCTTCACCGATAAGGAATACAAAAACTTTGTGCTGCGGTTCGATTTTAAACTGGAACCAGGTGCCAACAACGGTATCGGATTTCACGTTCCGCTCAACCCTAAAACCAGTCCTGCTTATGCTGGCAAAGAAATTCAGATCCTGGATGACACTGCAGACAAGTATGCCAAACTGCAGAAATATCAGTATCACGGTTCTCTGTACGGAACAGCTCCTGCCAAACGCGGTCACCTGAAACCTGTCGGCGAGTGGAATACCCAGGAATTGCTGGTCGATGGCAATAAAGTGAAAGTCACATTGAATGGCACAACCATCGTCGATTTCGATATGACCGACGCCAAGAAAAACGGCACAATCGACGGCAAAGACCATCCCGGCCTGAAACGTGAATCCGGTCATCTCTGCCTGTGCGGGCATGGCGCCAAAATCGAGTTCAAACATCTGCGGATCAAAGAACTCGAGTAAGCTGCTCCCCAACGAATTGTTTAACAGGAAAAAGTCGTATGAATTCTGAACAGAAACCAGCTTCCTCTGAAGTGACGCGTCGCAGCTTCCTGCAGACCGGTAGTGCCGTCGCCGCCGGTCTTGCCTGGACGGCCAAAAGTTATGGTAATATTCTGGGCGCCAACGACCGGATCCGTGTCGGGTTTATCGGCGCGGGTGGCATGGCGAATGCTCACATGAATACGTATAACGCCATTCGTGAAAAGAATAACGTCGAAGCGATTGCCGTTGCTGATTGCTGGACCACACGCGCCAAAGAAGGAAAAGCCAAAATCGGCGCGAAGCACGCATTTTCAGATTACCAGAAGGTTCTGGAAATCAAAGATATCGACTACGTCACGATCGCGACGCCAGAACACAGGCACGCGCAGATGACCATCGATGCCCTTGATGCGGGCAAAGCCGTCTACTGTGAAAAACCGATGACCCACAGCATCCCGGAAGCACAGGCCGTCATCAAAAAACAGAAAGAGACGAAACTGCCGATCCAGGTAGGCGTGCAGGGCATGTCTGACGACTCCTATTCATCCGCTGCTAAAGCCATTGAAGAAGGGGTACTGGGACAAGTCGTGCAGGCCCAGATTGAATACGTACGTCGCTACGGCGAACAGGGCCCCTGGCGTCGTCCCGGTCTGAAAGACGATGATGCGAAACCAGCCGACCTGGACTGGAATGCCTGGCTCGGTCATGCTCCCAAAATCGACTGGGACCCGCATCACTATTTTGAATGGCGGAACTACTCACAATACTCGGGAGGCATCTGCACCGACCTGTTCATCCATCGTATCACCCGAATCATGAAAGCCTGTAATCTGCTTTACCCCCGTCGCGTCGTCGGCATGGGTGGGATCTGGCAGTGGAATGACGGACGCAATCTGCCTGACAATTTTGAAATGATCTGTGAATATCCCCGCGGCATGACAGTCTATGTTCTGGGAACCATGAGCAACCGCGTCGGCATCGATCATCTGATTCGCGGCTATCGAGGCACGATGTACTTCACCCGCGAAGGCTGGGTTGCCAAAGACAAAGATGGCAAGGTACTGGCCGAACATAAGAAGTCTGGCGCAGAAGACACCAAACTGCACCATACCAACCTGCATAATCATCTCCGAAATGGCGAAGCATTGAACTGCCCGACGGAACTGGGACTGGCTGGCGTGGTTGCCGTCAATATGGCCAACGAATCATGGCGATCCGGCCAGATGATGGGTTGGGATACCAAAAACGAAAAGATGGCTCCCGCCAATACCCTGGAATTGAGCCACTTTCCGGAAAGCAGTTCCTGAGTCCGATTGTTTGGTCATGGTAATTCAATATCAAAAACAGAAACGCCCTGGAGACAGGGCGTTTTTTCTTATGGTGTGAAAAGCGCATTGAGCCTGCAGCAGATCTTATAATGCGCCACTGCCGGTCAGAATGACGCGGATTGTTTTGAACAGAATTTTAATGTCGTTCCAGATACAGCAGTTCTGTAGATACATCAGGTCCAGCGAAACCTTGCGGCGGAAACTTTCTACATTGTTGTCGTAACCATTCACAATCTGTGCGACACCGGTCAAGCCCGGTTTTAATCCCAGGCGATTGATGTAATTGGGAATCTCTTTACTCAAACCTTCGATGAATTCCGGGCGTTCAGGTCGGGGGCCGACTAAAGTCATTTCGCCTTTAAGCACATTCCAGAGTTGAGGCAATTCATCCAGTCGTGTTTTTCGCATGAAGCGACCCAGCTTTGTCACCCGTGGATCTCCCTGTACGGCAAATTGCGCACCGTTCTTTTCCGCATCCACAGTCATCGTCCGAAATTTATACAGGGTGAACGGCATTCCATAGCCCGATTCATCACGGCGGTCAGAACCAGGTTGACGACGATCGGCTTCCAGATCCAGTTCGGCTAGATCCACCTGCAACTGACGACGGTCATGCTTCGTCTGATTTCTCAAGTTCAATCCCACGCGTGTCTGTTTGAAAATGGCCGGACCGGCAGAAGTGAGTTTCACCAGCACGAAGAGAAACAGTAATAACGGCGAGAGCAAAACCAGCATCGTAAACGAAACCGCGATATCCATCAGCCGCTTGAACAGCCGCGTACGTTCGGTCAGATTCCGGACATCCACCCGTGGTTCATCCAGATGCAGTCGCGTCAGCCAACCGGTTGAACGCCACAGCTCGACATCCATGTAACCTTTCACCAGGTCCGACAGCTCTCCTGGCGGAATCATGGCTTTACTTGCCTGACTGGTCTTTCCTTCGATCACTGAGCTCATGACAAACACTTTCTTCCGTTATTCGTAATCAGACGGAACCCTGGATTGTCAGACGAGAGGCACAGTCTGAAGCGTCGGCGATACAGGGTCTGCCTTTAGTTAAGTACTTACACTGTAAAGCTAGCTCGTAAATGACACCCCTGTTTCAGGAAGTCATTCAGATACTCACAGGTCAGTCGAGTCCCTGACGCTCTGATACAGGTCGTACAAACAAAAACGGTTACAGGAATCAGAACGAATCTGTTTCCTGTAACCGTCATAACGATTAACAGTACCGAGGCAGCGGTGATCAGATCCTACAAGGAGGAATCCCCTTTGATCTGGCTGGACAATCCACCAGCGGCGGGCAGATACATTTTCTCCGCATAATCCATGACCATCCGGTCAGCGTTAAACCGCCAACCCAATGTGCGGATTCCGTTTTTCATCCGGGAAATCCACTCCAAAGGCAAATCGTCGTAGTTCCGGTCGTAATACAGGGGAATCACTTCTTCCTTCAGAACCTTCATCAGGTTCAGACCATCGCGGTCATCCTGGATCTCCTGGTTCACATGGGTCCGGCCTTCACCAATGGCAAATCCGTTACTGCCATCAAAGGCTTCCGCCCACCAGCCATCCAGAATGGAACAGTTCAAGCCACCGTTCAACACCACCTTCTGACCACTGGTACCGGATGCTTCCAGGGGACGTCGGGGATTATTCAACCAGACATCCACACCCTGTACCAGATGTCGACCGAGATTGATGTCATAATCTTCCAGAATCACAATCTTGCCTCGGAACGGCGGTTCCTGGGTCAGTTTGAATATCCGCTGGATGATCTGCTTACCCCGTTCATCCGCGGGATGCGCTTTCCCGGCAAAAATAAACTGTACGGGCCGATCCGCATCTTCGATGATCTTGAGGAAAGTTTCCATGTCCTTCATCACGAGGTCGGCACGTTTGTAGGGAGCAAACCGGCGGGCAAAACCAATCAGCAGGGCATCCGGATTCAATGCTGTTTTCAAGTGGCCGATTTCAGTTTCAGAACTGCCACGACGCTTCGCCTGTTGCACCAGCAGATCTCGGGAGAAATGGATCAGGCGATTTTTGAGTGCCTGGTGGGTTTCCCACAAATCGCCGGGGGTGATCTCTTCAATCCCTGCCCAGACATCGGCCTGACCGGTTTTATAATACCACTTGGTTGGCAGGACGCGGTCATAAATCACACGCATGGGTGCCGCCAGCCAGGTCGGCATATGCACACCGTTGGTAATGTGACCGATGGGAATTTCTTCCTCACTTCGCCACGGCCAGAGCGAGGCCCACATCCGACGGCTGACCACGCCATGCAGGCTCGAGACCGCATTGGCCAGGCGACTCAGTTTGAATGCCAGCACGGTCATACAGAAGGTTTCACCTTCATTCTGGGGGTCAACCCGGCCCAGACCCATCAAGGCATGATGATCCAGACCCAACTGGTCGCCCAATGGCCCTACGTGTTCTTCCAGCAGACCCGCGTCAAAACGGTCATGCCCTGCGGGTACGGGAGTATGGGTGGTAAAGACACAAGACGCCGCAACCTCCCGTAAGGCGTCATCGAATGAAAAGCCGTCTTCATGCATCCGGTGGCGTACGCGTTCCAGGGGAGCGAATGCCGAGTGACCTTCATTCATATGAATCACACTCGGTTCAATGCCGATCGCCTCCAGCGCTTTAACGCCACCAATTCCCAGCATGATTTCCTGACGGATACGGGTTCGCTGATCGCCGCCATACAGTCGTGCGGTCAGATTCCGGTCTTCCTGACTGTTTTCCGGAACATCCGTGTCGAGCAGATACAAAGGCACGCGGCCCACGTTAATCCGCCAGACCTTGGCAAAAATTTCTCCCGATCGGGTCGAGACCGAAATCATCACCGGCTTTCCCTCGGGTGTGTAGGCTGGAATGATTGGCAGATTCTCTGTCTTGGCTTCCGTATAAGATTCCTGCTGCCAGCCTGCTTTATCGATATGCTGTGAGAAGTAACCTTCCCCGTAAAACAGACCGATGGCAACCAGAGGCAGCCCCAGGTCCGAAGAACTTTTCAGATGGTCGCCCGCCAGCACACCCAGGCCGCCGGAATAGATATGTAAGGATTCATGAATCCCGAATTCAGCTGAGAAGTACGCGGCACAGCGATGTCCCAGAATCGTCGCATTGGTCGAGCCCCAGGTATCAGAACGATCCATGTATTCCAACCAGCGACGATAAGCCACATTCACACGAGAGTGCAGGCTCAGGTTGCTTAATTTATCTTCCAGTTGGTCCGGAGTGTATTCTTTCAACAGCAAGACCGGGTTATGATTCAGTTCAGACCATTTATCGGGATCAATCAGATGAAAAATTTGAGTAACATCAGGCTGCCAACTCCACCAGAGGTTGCTGGCCAGTTCACAAAGTTTCTCATAAACAGTTTTTTTCTTAGCCATTTAAAGATCCATCCAATCCATTGCAGTTGTTTATCGTTCGGTCATTCCTCAGCATTCGTCTGAGGGTGATACTGATGTTGCTCTAGAACGTCTCTACCTGCCTGATCGCACAGAAGCGAAAGAAATGAGTTCTCAACGAAACAATTCGATTCAAATACAGGCATTTAAAGTATAATGAACTCAGAGATAAGTGGGAGTCTTAGCAGTCACACTTTCAACAGGATAAATTGAACTAACACACAAACAACAATTTTCCAGTCAACCTATTTACCCTAGATCAACTTCAAAAACCGCGTTGATTCTCAGCCCTGTCCAGTTGGAACACAAACATACAAATTCACTGCAGACCACTTACATATCTGCAGAATCGTTTTCACATTTTAGTGATCTCGAATTAAATTGAAAGAATTTTTAGCAATGAATTTGCAACGTATCTCAGACCTGCCTCCACTGCCCCAGCGCCCCGCGAATTCTCATAAAGGTACGTTTGGAAAAGTTCTGGTGATTGCCGGCAGTTCCGGAATGAGTGGAGCTGCCTGCCTCTCTGGAATGGGAGCCCTCAGGGGAGGCGCCGGTCTCGTTTTTCTAGCCGTACCCCAGGAAATTCAATCCATCGTCGCTGCCGTGAATCCCTGTTACCTTACCCTGCCGCTGCACGTCGAACCGTCAGGTCAATTGACGGGCCCGTCAGCAAAGACGCTGCTGCCTCAGATTCACGACTCCGCAGCCATCGCGATTGGTCCCGGACTCGGGAAACTTCCCTGGGTGCAGATGCTGATCTGGAAACTTTATGCAGAGCTCAAACAGCCTTTAATCATCGACGCGGATGCTTTAAACGTGATTGCAGCATCGGACCAGAATCTGCCTGCTGCCGCGGGACCACGTCTGTTTACACCCCACCCCGGTGAGTTCGCACGGCTCACCGGAAAAAGCATCGTAGAAATCAGTAAAGATCGAGAAAAGTATGCGAGTGAATATGCTCAACAACATCAGATCGTATTGCTGCTGAAAGGCGCAGACACAGTCATTACGGATGGCACCCGTATCGCCATCAACAAAACGGGCAACAGCGGCATGTCGACCGGCGGCACAGGTGATGTCCTCACCGGATTGCTGACCGCATTGTGTGGTCAGGGAATGCCCCCCTTTGCCGCAGCGCAACTGGCAGCACACCTGCATGGACTCGCCGGCGATCTGGCGGCAGAGGATCTTTCGCAACCCGCGCTCATCGCCTCGGATCTGCCCGACTACCTCCCCGATGCCTGGCTGCAGGTACAGAATGAAACCGAAGACTGAACTCAGAAGCCTGGTGGGATATCAATCCCGTTATGACACGTGATCCAATATCAGGCAATCACGCCAACGAGCGTGCGAACCATTTCGGAAAACGTGTCATCCCAGGTCTGAATGCGATACTATTTGGTTTTCTGAGAGACAGCCTGGCCTGTCGGCATGGGATAAACGGGTGCACTGGAATCCGGTTTGCGTTTCAGCAGTTCCGATAATTGAAAACCGTAATACTTCTGATTGGCTGCCGGCTTCCCATCGGGACTGGCATTCGCGACCCACAATTTCGTCGACTTGGGCTCGAACAGCACATTGTGCAGATTGGACTTCATCGCCACCGGGCGGCTCATCAGTTCAATCGCAGACTCGGCAGTGAACTTACCATAACCCTGTTTGACCCGTTTGGACAGTTCCTGGTAACGATCGCCGGCAGACAGCAGCGCGGCATCTTTTACCGGGTTCGGCAGCAGGGGATGCGATTCGCCTGGTTGAATCAGTTCCATCTTTTCCCAACTGGTCGCCATCCCTACAGAGCGGTTGGTTTTGCCATCCGCGATCACATAATAATATTCGCACGTGCGATAGTTATCGCGGAATACCGCGATCGCCTCATCCAGATCTTTTGCCGTCTCCAGTACTTCGCGAACCAGGAACGCCATCGGCACTCCCGACCAGTGCCCCAGTCCCCGGCCTCCCATTTCACCGATCGAAACGGACTCCATATTCATACCTGTGACCGAACCGATAAAACCGGCATAGGAGACATTCACAAACGGAATTCCCCCTTTCGGTTCGGCAACGACCAGCACTGCGTGATCCTGCAGACCCCAGTCGCAGGCATAGTCCAACACGCGACCATGATACAAGGTCCCGTCTTTGGTCGCAGAATTCGCAATCGAAAACCCACTACAGTGAAACATCTCTGGAATAAAATTGGTCGCGCGCACATCCTCGTACGCGATCTCGGCACCTGCCGCCAACCCCCGCATCTCATCTACATATTTCTGGGGCGTGTAAGGTTTTTGAATTTGAACCACTGTCTCAATGGCCTGTCGTGGTTTCAGTTTCACTGGACCCAGATCAATCAGGGTTGTATCCCCTTTTTCATTGAGCAGGTTGTACATGTTCTTCCGCACGTCTTCTTTCAGTAAGACTCCCTGCTGGTAACCCATCTCGTAATGAGTCCCCTTCAGATGCAGGACGTAATAGCCGTCAATCTTTTCCAGCCAGCCTGCCCCACAGCGGGCAATCGTCTGGGCAGATGCGACGACCGGACTGAAACAGACCACCGTCAAGAACAACAAAAAACATAAACCAGAGAAACGGCGAGGGTTACAAAGCATAAGAAGATCCTTTTCACTCATCAGAACGATTGGGAAACCGGGATGTGACATGTTTCCGATCAGACACACATTATGACAAATATCATGTGAGAAACAAAATTAATTTGATCACGTAGATCAAAAATGAACATAAACACACTTTTCAGTTTCACATTACAATTACAAGTCCCTTAGACTTGCATTCAGTCACTGTAATGTGTGAAGATTGACGGCGCGAAGACCTGAAGCTACTGTAGATACCTCACGCCTATGGATCCGGTTTCAAAGAACTGCTTTAGAAACTGTTTAGTGTCTTCCCAGATTGTATTTTACGTCTCTTCATTCGCTCTTTGTTAGCAATCTCTATGTTTCGAGTTTTAGGCAACACTGTAGTCCGTTACTGGCAAATCATTCTTGTATGCTGGGTTGTGGCAGTAGCAGGGATCTCCTACGTCGCACCAGAATGGTCTTCAGTTGTTCAAAACGGCGAATTTGCGTTTCTACCGGCTGACTCACCCAGTCTGCAGGGCGAGAAACTGTTCAAGCGCGCCTTCCCCGATGATCTGCTGGCCAGCAGCATTGTGATCGTGGTCCGGCGCGAACATGGCGACCAGGGACTCCGGCCGCAAGACCTCAAATTTATCGAGGACACCCTCAAACCACAGCTTGAAAATATTGTGGAAGAACAGGGAGGCTATGCCACCGAGAGCAAAGAGCACGGCATCGATTCCAATAAGTCGAATATTTCGCGCATTCGAACTTATACCGATAAATCCATCGGGGACCTGCTGCAGAGCGAGGATAACAAAGCCTCACTGGTCATCGTTGAACTCTCTACAGAATTTCTTGATCAGAGTAACGCGAAAACCGTTGAAAGTATTGAGACCCTCCTCGATAAGGATGAATTCAAAAAAACGATAGAGCCCGGACTCGATATCACCCTCAGCGGCATCGCTACGGTGGGCCGCGATATGATCCGGGCGGCGAACCAGAGCGCAGAAGCTACCGAACTCTGGACGGTGCTCCTGGTCATCCTGCTGCTGATCATCATTTATCGCGCGCCGATTCTAGCATTAATCCCTCTCTTCACCGTATTCGTCTCAGTCAAAATCGCACTTTCCGTCCTGGCGATTCTGGGCGACTGGGGCTGGGTGGGCCTGTTCTCCGGCATCGAAATCTACGTGACTGTCATTCTCTACGGCGCGGGTGTCGACTACTGTCTGTTCCTGATCGCCCGACATCGGGAGGAACTGGACAGGGAATGCACCTTTAAAGAAGCCGTATCCAACTCCATCGCTACCGTCGGCTCCGCCCTGGCTGCCAGTGCAGGCACCACCATGTGCGGCATCGGAATGATGTATTTTGCTGAATTCGGCAAGTTCCAGCAGGCCGGCATCGCCATGGCACTCAGCCTGTTCTTCGTACTGATCGCCTCCCTCACACTGTCACCAGCTCTGCTCTGTCTGGCTGGTCGTTTTGCTTACTGGCCGCAGACATTCAATGAACGCGTCGCGATTTCCGCCGGCTGGCTGACCCCTTCCAGCGTCATGGCACGCCTGATGCAACGCAACTGGGCCGGTTCCCTCTGGGAATCTGTTTCGCTGGCACTACTCAAAAAACCGGGAAAGATCTGGCTCTCCACCTTCCTGATTCTCTTCCCCTTTGCCTTGATCACCCTGGCCTGTTATGGAAACTTAAGTTACGGACTCTTATCCGAACTCCCCAGTGAAGACCCCAGTGTGGTTGGCACGAAAGCCGTTCAGGGACACTACCCCGCGGGAGCAACGGGCCCCCTGACCCTGCTGTTTGAAAATCCCGACGTCAATTTTTCCGATTCCAAAGGTCGCGAAGCCATCGAAAAACTGACCGATGACCTCTTAAATAATAAAGAGGAACTGGGCATCGCCGATATCCGCAATATGACCAAACCATTCGGGATCGGTGCCGCGGATGAGATGGAAAAGGCAAAAGACCTGCGCGGCCTGGCAAAATTACGCGCCATCAGTCGCATTAAAGTCATCAAGAATTATTACGTCAGCTCCGAGCCCGAACTGGAAAATCATGTCACCCGCATGGATCTGATCCTCGAAAAAGATCCCTTCTCGCATGACAGTATGATACAACTGGAACGAGTCAAAAAAGCAGTCAGTAAATCGCTGCCCGCACATCTGCGTGACAACACGCAACTCTATTACATCGGCGCGACGGCCAGCATTACCGACCTTAAAAATGTAACCGACCAGGATCAGGCCCGTATTGATATCCTGGTACTCGCCAGCGTCTTTATCATCCTGGTGATCCTGCTGCGTAGACCTGCGATCTCGGCTTACCTGATCTTGAGTGTCTTCTTCAGCTATCTGGTGACACTGGGAGTGACCTTTACCGTCTTCTGGGCCCTCGATCCACACAACTTTACCGGCCTCGACTGGAAAGTCCCCATGTTCCTCTTCACCATCCTGATTGCCGTCGGCGAAGACTATAATATCTACCTGATTACACGCATCGATGAAGAACAGAAAACCAGAGATCCCGTTGACGGTGTGATCTCGGCTCTGAAAAGTACCGGCGGCATCATCTCCAGCTGTGGGATCATCATGGCCGGCACCTTTTCCTCGCTGATGGCGGGCACCCTGGTTGGCATGCAGCAGCTGGGCTTTGCCCTCGCATTCGGCGTGCTGCTCGACACCTTTATCATCCGCCCCATTATCGTGCCCGCTTACCTGATCATGCTCTATCGTGGCTACTTCGGCTCCTGGGGAAAATACCTCGGTGCCGCTCAATTCCTCGATACCAAACCGCAGCCCGAACTCGATTCCAGCCACGTTAAGTAACACAGGGTCCTCATCTAAAAGCAGGGAGAGACCCCAGTGTCCGCCTGCCAGCTCACAGCCAGAGCTTATTTGACCGGGAGAAATCAAAAACAATCGGGTGGCCTCGAATGCAATTCGAGGTTGTCGCAGGGTACACGTTGACTCGTGAGAAATCGCACTGCAGAAACTCTGACTGATCGCACGGTAGACGCTGCATCAACTCGCACGATCATACCACAACCTCCTGCTCGCTCCGCTCGGCCCGAATACTATGCGGACCCACCCACGGATGAGGAAAAGTCAAACGCGTGAACTACGGATTCGAATGAATCACCAGTTCCGGTAGACTGGCTGACCGCGTTCCACTGATCGGCGGATTATCCGCAGGTCGAAACGTGAAGACCACCGAGAACTTGGCCTGGTCGGTAAAATTGCGGGTCGCTGCGTGAAACGTCCGGCAGTGAAACAACAGGATGTCCCCCGGATGCAGTTCCGCGGACACACTGGTCTGAATCAATTCCTGGTTTTCCGGCTGGTCGGGACGCAGGAAGATCCGCTCGTCCAGGCGATGCGGTTCGAAATTCATACGATGTGTGCCCGGTATCACTTTCAGGCAGCCGTTATCCGTGTTCTCTTCGCCCAGCGCCACCCAGACGCTGATCAGCTCTCTCCGCTCAAAGGACCAGAACCGGATATCCTGATGCCACATCGTGTCGCTGCTGAACTCGGGCTGCTTGGTCATGATGCAGTTATGATGTGCCAGCGGCATCACGTAATCGGGTCCCAGCAACTGTGACAACCGATTCACCAGCGCCGGATGGTTCACCAGTTGCGTGAAGCTCATCCCGCGGCTGTGCGACTGCAGCAGACGCCGCACGGTTTCACCGCCGGCCACATTCCGCGAACTGGGAGAACCGGGATATTCCACGTCCGCTTCATACTCGACCGGCTCCACGACCCGCGACAGTCCGTCCAGTGTCGCCGCCAGCATCTCCTGCCGCAACGCTTCGGGACAGAGATTACGTAAAATCAGGTAGCCGTCCTGCTCGAATTTTTCAACTTCTTCTGCAGACAGCCGCTCCTGGGACACGGACTGTGGTGATGATGACATAGTTCTCAACTCTGATCATAAAGACACACGCCGACAACGAAGCTCAAAACACAAGCCCCGCTCCGGCAGACACGCCTATCATACAATTCCAGTTCTGAAAATTAAAGTAGTGAATTTGTGTAATCTCCTATTCTGTTGCCCGACCAGGCAAGCAATCGGCAGCGATCACTGCAGGTACTTTTCAAGCTCTGGGCTGTTCTCAAGCAGTTGATCAATTTGTGTCTGTATTTCAACTGGTAATGGCTCCATTTTACGCAGTGCATCAATCGCTTCTACCTGATAACCCAGGGAGGTATCCCCCAGTAACGCTGCGATATCACCGGCTGACTCTCTGGCCCGCAAATTGCCGAGTGCCCGCGCTGCCATAAAACCCATCCGCTGATCTGGAAGGCACTTGACCAGAGCCGGTATAGCCTGTTTGCTCTTAAATCTTCTTTCGCTGATGGAATAAGCAGCAGATAAACGCACGGAGCAGTTTTTATGAGACAGGGCACGCACCAAAGCATCTGATATCTCTAACTGTGAAACAGAATTACTGCCAGAAAGACCTGTTCTCTTAACGCTGCCCAGTGCCCTTGCTGATTCTGACGCGACTCTTGGAACGTCTGAATTCAGCTTTTCAATTAAAGCTGATACGACAGATGTATTTGCCTGCCCAATCCTGCCCAACCCTCTTGCGGCAGCAGCGCGCAAGTGGGGGTCATCTGAATTAAGGTACTGCATCGCCCATGGAATTGAACTTATTTCCCGGGACTCAAGCCGATGCAGAGTCCACACGCGATACTGAATCTGTACCAGATTGAAAAAGCCCATCATCTGCAATCCGATAAAAACACAGAAGGCAATCAGTAACGCCAGAACATAACGTGTCACCATCAGGCACCTGTTTCATTAAAAGCCAGTTAAAGAACATCATATCTTACCGAGCTTTCTTGAGCGAATCAGTAGAAGTGGTCCCGGCCCACTTCTCCCTATAGCGAGCATTCGATTTGATCATCAGAAAAATCGGTCCGTAAAATATCACATAAGGCACCCAGCCCAGGGTAATTACCAGCCCCGACAACATATTATCGACCTGCCCCGGCTGCATGCTCAACTGCTCCCACACGATCGGCGCGCCCCAGAAAAATATGAACCCGATCAAAAATCCGCGATCATGCCAGGCCCCGATTAGAATCACAGGGACAGTCAGAAAAACAATCAGAAATGGCAAACGGGCCTCTACCAGCAGCCAGAGTACCAACGGAACTACCAGGGCGATCAGCAGTAGCAAGAGCCCGGTTCGCGTTGAGATATTCCTTTCAAGAGAAGTCTTCAACATATCATGTCCCGATTTTTCGAGGTTCGAAGATATGAAGGTTCAGCGATTGTTTGAAAGAATATAAAACCAACCTTCGTGATTTTTGAAGAAACCAACTTTCGATTTACTGCAATAACCAAGCACCTCAGCAGTGTGCCATAATTGTGCCTTTATAAATGGTTCCAGAGACTGCTCTGTACCATCATAATCGTCATCATCACTTATGATATAGACTACGTTTTTAACTCCAAGATTTTTGAGCCGATCTATAATCGTCGCTGGACTTTTATCCTGACTCGTTAATTCTTTACATGACTCCTCATCAAAATAACGTGTGTCACGCAGGTCATCAAAAATTTTATTTCGTCGTTTAGGCGACTCCAGCATCCAAAGAAATCGATCCACCTTCTCTTTACGGAGAAAGCGTTGAAATAGTTCTCTTTCGAGTTGCAGGTTCATATCGTCAAGCACTAGCAGAACATCTTAACACATGAAGTGGTTAAATACGCGTTTCAGTTTCCGTTGGGTCATTCACTTCAGTACAACGGTATTCATCGATCAGTCGGAAAAATTCCAGTACCGCTTCCTTGTGCAGTTCCGGAGTGACTCCCTGATTGTAATTTTCCCATGTTACATCCTGGGGATTCAGCCCCATTGTTTTCGCCAGGATTAGATTTGGCCAACCCATTGAGGAGCCTGGGAATTGAAATTTATCTCTGACAAATTCATGAAATCCCGAGAAGTCCGGCGTAGATTCATCACGGACTCCCTGTTCCATCATCGCATGTCGATAACCAGCCAGATACAAAATAATTCGTTCCAGCTCAAAAGAGCCAACATACATGGCAGGTCGTTTTTGAATTTGCTCCAAAAGATCATAGATACTATAAGACTCTTTCATCCAGCATCGTTCTCCCGACTTAGCTCTGTATATGGATATTACAGCCAATCCACTTCAATAACTGCACACCAAATCAACCCGCATTAGCAATCATGAATTTTGTCTAGACTGTGTCCCGTTTTACTGTAGCGTCTCCAAGTCCACTTGGACCGGGTATATTAGATTGACAGACGCTATGGTTAAATGTGATGCGCTCTAGATACAACCCGTCGGCACCATTCAAGGATACCTTCCCGCGAAGTGGAACCCAATACAATTCAAACAGAATCGGCTGCAAACTTCCATCACCGGGCGTCTGCTCTGCATGCCGCCAGCGTTTTTTCCGTTCTCCCTCATACTGCAAATGGTAAAACCAGGCATCAATGACTTCCTGTTTTCCGAACGGTTCCAGATCCATTTTCTGGCGTGCGATCAATGCAGGCGACGAAAAATCACTCAGCCCTGTCTCCTCGCGTGCTTCCCGCAGCGCCGCGGCTTCCGGTGTTTCGCCCGGCTCAATGGTGCCTCCCGGGATCTGTGGTGCCTCCCGGGATCTGTGTCCCCGCGTCCGGGAAATCAACATGGTCAAATACCAGTAGGTGATCCCCGTTCGTGATATAGATAAACACGCGGTTGCGATAGGTCATGCGAACCTGCTTTGTCTGCTGAAATTCATTTGTTCTCTCGATTCACAATCAGTTCCAGTTCCGTTTGCGGATTCAAAATCCGCTGTTTGATCAAATCAGGCTTGAGTACTACATCCCTCAATTCCGCCAGTGAGAACCAGTCGAACTCTTCCTGCACATCATCCACTGTCGCCGCAATCAAACCGCCGTGCCAGGTGACTTCGTAAACCGTACAGATTTCGTGAAACCGTCGATCTTCCAGATCAAAGAAGTTCTCTACGATCACTGTCGGTTTCCGCACTTCAAAGCCCGGCCCGATTTCTTCGGTCAGTTCCCGCCGCATCGCGGTCAGCGAATCTTCGTTGACCTTGATCCGCCCGCCCGGCAGAAACCACCAGTCATGTCCAGGCGGACGGCACAACAGCACCGCGTCCCCCCGCCGCACAATCGCCGCCACCCGCAGGTTCACACGGTACTCATTCATATCGAGGCAGATGTCAGTCATGAGCTGTTTCATCACAGGTATTTGGTGACTCTTAAATTTACGTCGTGAAGAAATCACATGAACCGGAAGCGCTGATCCGAGTCATCGTCCAGCAGGGAACTGAACGCACAGGGATCCGGAAGTTCCAGCGCACAAGCCAGGCGGAAGCCCAGCGGGATTACCCAGAACGGCGCATCACTGTAATAAGGCGAAGCCGGTTTCGACATATTATAGAGTGTTTTTGCACAACTCTCTTCGAACGCATATTGTGCCAACGCGCGGCTCTCATTCTTTTTACGGGCGATGACCGTCTTTTGTCTGATCCGCTCATACAGCGCATCTGCCTCATCCCAGGGTTCCAGGCACTCACTCATCCTGAGCAATATCTGCAGCGTGATTTTGTCATCACAGTAAGGCAGGAAAAAAGCGATCATCTCGCGAATCGAGTCGGACGTTTCATAGTGTCTCATCATCAATCCTCCAGTTTAGAGAGAGCTCACTGAAGTCAAGCTACCACGACTTTCCCAAACCAGCACAGTCCAGTATTACTCAAAGTGTTCCTGCAGTCGGGATTCTCCATGAACCACATCGGTCTTGGCCAGTATGTCATGCCAGCCATGCTTCTGCCGGGAACCGGCAACCCAGAAAAAACCCATCAGAAAAGGGATGTAAGAGGTAATCTTCGACAGGTTTCGAATCATTGAACAGCCAAAGGAAATCCGGTTTCCCATCCGGTCCACCACACGAATCCCCACCAGCCGTTTCCCCAGCGTTCCCTGAAAAGAGGAACCTTCCATTAACCCACAATAGACCAGCCAGACGCCAAACGAAATTTCCCAGATCCAGTTCCGTTCGGTCATGAACTGCACGCGTGCATCCACGTTCGCACGATCCGCCTGATAGGCAATCCACGTCTGCCCGAAATCCGTATAGAGAAAAAAGAGCGTCACCACGACGATACTGATCGGAACGATATCAATCACGTACGCGGCCGTCCGGATCCAGAACCCTGCGTATTTCATCCCTGTCAACTCCCTGCTGCCTGTTCCCGCGTGGTATTTTGTTGTTGTCTATTTATAGAACTTCTTCTGTTGAGAATACCCGGACTCGGGCCGTAAGTTCAACTCGAATCTGGACTTATTCAACTATTTCCGTTGAACACAGCAGCCAATGCAGCGTAAAAAAGCCCTTATGATTTATAAACTTTCATACCGGATTTCCTGCAGGAGTAACCCTTCTTCCATCAGGGGGACTTGCGCCACGACGGTTCCACACGGGTCAATCACCGCCGTCGGACCATAAGCAATCTGTCCGTCGCGCGTGCCGGTCACATCCGCAGAAAGCAGCCAGAGTCCGGTTTCCCGCGTTCGTTCGGCCCGAATCGCATTGTGGCGATGCTTCCACCATTCGGCATTCTCCGGGTGCAGCATATTGTAACAGGGGCAGACCATCAGTTGTGCCTGTTGAGAGGCAATCGTCGCTGCACACTCGGGAAGATTCAGCTCATAACAGATATTCACACCAAACCGCAGTCCCTCAACTTCAAACGTCGGCGTCTCGGTCCCCGGATCAAACAATCGTTCCCCGGGCGCCAGCCGGGTCTTGCGGTAACAGCCCAGCAACGTTCCCTGCCTGACAACGGCCGCGGAAATAAACAGTTGCGCCCCGGCTTTCTCAATAAAACCAATCACCAGGGTCGGCTGCAGCGACTCCAGCCGTTTCAATATGTCAGCAAACTGGGGGGAAGAAATATCCAGCGCCCGCTCTCGCGCGGGTGTTTCCTTTGTCGTGTAACCCTGCAGATACGATTCGGGAAAGCAGACCAGCGCCGCGCCCTGCTCACTGGCCTGCGTTGCATACTCTTTGATCTTTGCCAGCGACTGCTCCAGATCATCCTGTACATCAAACAACTGACACGCCGCGATCGTGATTCTGTTTGTCATCGACTCAACACTCCTGCCTCAGAACAGAGCGAAATTCTGAATCACGCTAAAGCGGTTCGAGCAGAAATCGTCCATACGGGTTGACGAAACATTCCTGACCCGCATTGATTTCGTCCTCTTTTAGATGCAGGCGGAAGTGAGGTGTATCTGCTGCAAGCGAGAAGGTCTGACCATCTTTGATCTGCGCCGCTTCAAAAATGCGGTAATGATTGAACTCAGTCAACAGTCGCGCCGCAGCCTGATTTTCGATTGTCGCAGGCACCGTCGCGTCAGGCAGACCAAAGATATGCATACCCGTGCTGTAGAAACAGTGTTCATCGCCGGCCAGCATCACATGCGACTGCAACAGGTCCAGGTTGTTTTCACAGAATCTCTTCTGCTGCCAGGAACCAAGGCTGTGTGCGACGCCCGAATTTTCAAACTTCACTCCCAGTCCGCCACATTCCAGCGTGACATCAATGAAGGTGTGTAACTGATGCAGTTCGGTCAAACCGGTGCGATCCGCAATCAGATACATCACCGAGCGATGACCGGCAATCACAGCGAGATCATTCTCGGAAATCGTCCCCTGCCCACCAAGCTCAAACGCCAGCGTCATGTTGGGATCTGCTTCATACAGCTCACACTTCACCGCGGCACTGTTTTCCGTCGACATGAGAATCTGCCCGGCGAACAGAAACCGGTCGCGCGCGACCGACAGCACCTGATCGCGAAACGCCTCATAACTGTCCAGAACAAGAGGGATACCGACAACTACTTCCACGGTGCGACTTTCTGATAGAGCAACTGAAATGCATCGAGCCGACACTCGTCATAGGCTCTTGATCCGCTGGCGGTTTACTCATCATGCAGCATGCCATTTCATTTTGCAACCAGTAACAGGTTACCACTCAATGCCCATTCGAAAAATCTTCTAAGATTTGTTTTTGCTCTCGACTCAATCGCACGCGAGGTCTCTGTCTCTGAATCAACTGCAATGCTTCTGCGACTGTCTCTGCCTGCCCGGAATCAAGTAATAATGCAGCTGTGAACAACCCCGTCCGACCATGACCTTCTGCACAGTGAACCAGAACCGTTCCTTCAAGTGATGCCGTTTTCTCGATCCAGGTTCGCAGTTCAACTTGAGATGGAACTGAGCGGTCCAGTATGGGAAAGCAGAAATAGCCTACCGACCGCAGCGCCTGTGATTCATTGAATTCACAGGTCAGATCGATCACATGCGCAACCTGACCCGGCAACTCTTTCGATAACAACCGTCGACTGATTAGTAGAGTATCAGTAAGCTGATGAATAGCCTGTTCCTGCCTGATCAGCCTCGACAGATGCCAGATTCCAATCAAATATAACAGGTAAGGCAGCAGCAAGAACTGATTTCGTAGCGGGATCAGCCCCTGTTCCGATTTACCGAACACACAAGGACCGAGATAAAAATACCCCGCCGCTACCAGTGCAAAACTGAATGCCGGCCAAAGCAGCAGCCACCACCAACCCTGATGTATCCCGGCAGCCAGCACCAGTAGAAATGCAATGATCAGAAGTAGAAGTCCGATTTTCACTTAACCATCATCCTTACCAGCCCGCAACCAGTCCAGCTGCTCAATCACCGAAAACACAAACCGCGCCTTCTCGTCATTGAATGCCACGCGATGTCCAATCGTTCTCTCGGCCCAGCCTCGGGCGCTGCCTTCATCCTGGTTGAATTCCTGTGACATGGCCGTCCAGTCACAGACCATCTCTATCAGATCGATGTCGGTCATCTCATTGGGATCGTTGTGAAACTCAGGGTGATGTCGATTGCTGGTGACATGATGGTGAATCGCAGACTGTACCCGCTCTTCCATTCCCGGCGGATATTGAAAGGGAATCTTCCGCCAGCGACAGCGATGAAATTCGGTCAACCAGATATAAGGCACCCGCTCTTCTGGACCAAACTTGGAGGCATCATGTACTTGCGCCCGTTCCAGGAGTTCCGCCCCACACTCGGACTCAGCGGCCAGCAAAGTCAGACAGCTGCGAACACGCTCAATATGAGCCTGCGTGCGGCGTTCATAAAACGCAATCATTTCTGGCGTTGGTTCCTGCAATGTGCTTACCTCACTCTGTCAGTATTATTTGCTTCTGTTCTCGTTCGACTACAATAATACTGGCTGACTCACATCCAGCATACACGAAGAGGTAAAAAATGGGTGGGCCCGAATGCAATTCGGGCCGAGCGCAGCGAGCAGGAAACTGAGATTAGAGTTCACGGAGTAAATTAACAGAAGACGACACAAGCAGGCATATAGATTCACCAGGAAAATAAATTTCCTCACTTCCCCAGTAACCGATCATGCCGTTTACGGATCTGTGACGTACTGTCGGGAAACTGAAATCGATCCAGCAGGACATCCTCAATCGCAGCACGTACCTGCTTTGCACATTGCACCGGCGACATACGACCCACGCCGGTTGCCAGACCGGGTACCGTGATGCTTTTCACATACTCGCGCACCGGCTGCCCCGCGTTCTCTCCGGAGGAGATAACGCCATTACGAATCAACAGGAAGATCGCACGGGCGGCGAGGAACGCATTGATTGACGACTCCACCGGCATGGGTACCCGCATCGTGGGTGCGGCGATCAGAAACGGGAATTCAGGATCTTCTGTCTTAACAATCGTTGCTGCACCGACCAGGAGTTCGCCCCCATGATCTTCTCTGATCTGATTTTGAACCCGGTCCTGCAATGACTGTCCAAACCGTTCCAGGTAGAGTCGATCAATGCCGCCATCCATGAATCCAAAACTGTTGGCCGGGCTGATAATCGCATCCGCCGACCCATTGAAGATCGAATCCTGGTGCACTTCCACAAACGGCAGATCGCCGCACCACCGCTGCCATGACTGGTAAAGTGGTTCATCGATGGCAGTCAAGCGGATTTGCAGCCGAAGTTTTTTCTGTAAAGGATCGGGGGACATGGCGACGGTCCGTTTCAATGGGTCAGTTCTGATCTGGAAAACCGTTTGTGACAATTCAGAACTGACACCAGCAGGACGTTTCAGGTTCGAATCAGATCGTTGTCCTGCCTGAAGCCCTGCAATAGAGAGTGAGGTGGTCATCACGTCGATACTATCAAGTCCGTGTTTGATGATAGAAAACACCAAGGTCATTGGGATTATATTGTTCCCAACTGGCATTCTCGTATCGTACAAAAACCTCGCGCGCCTGCAGCGTGTCCCACCAGAGGTTTAACTTCGATAGAAACTGTTCGATTTTAAAATCTGGTTGTAAGTCATCCGGGAAAAATGAGAGCTCGACAGCACACAGACCTTCTTCCTCCCAATCTAAAAACAGCTTTATTTTTCTAAAAAGAGCCGTTTCTGATTCTAAATCTCCATATACAAAAACCGCCCCTCTATCAAGTGAGCTGCATATTGCCTGGGAATCAAATTCAATTTGCACACCGTCCTGGTTAAAGAAAATCCCCTGCTGGTAGTCAGCCATAAGCAAACGGATCAATGGCCCCACGTTTGCTAATACTGCGGGAGTAAAAGTGATATCTCTTGTAGTGCTGTCATTGTCTAAGAGATATTCTGTGATTTTCTGAAGATCCATTTTACTTTTGCCCTGGCTCGCGCACACTGCATCTCTTTGTTGTTCAACATTGATGTAGCACTCGAACCAGCTAACCCTCAAGCCGTTCCAGCCAGTTAGAAAACCACTCAGCGGGTAACCGGACCTTTGAGAAATCCAGGTTCTGCAGCTCTTCGCGGGTATAGGTATGGTCCAGATGCATCTGCCATTGCAGATGGAGATCGAGGGCGACGTCGGCGACCGTTTCATCAATGGGGTTCTCAAAGTCGAACTGCGCCTGATGAAAATTGTCGGCCCACCAGGCGATTTCCTGATGGGTATATTGTGACTGCTCTGCATCCAGTGCGCTGCGCAGGACCAGAACCAGGGATTCTTTTGTCAGCGGCAGCTCAATGACCTGACAGTTCGTTTCCGTCCAGAAACCTGTCTGCTCATTGCGGCCCGGCTGTTCTGGATCGGGTTGAAACTCATTATTTGACACTTCAGAACACCTTTTCTTTTTTTCAGAATGCCTTCAAAAACAGTCCCAAATACGATTCAAGCCAAGTGCAATTAGGGGGAGATAGTTAGGTAAGGCGTATGTAATAAAAAATAACGCTCCCAGGCATGTCAAGTAAGTTCGAGCATACCTATTAATTTATCGAATTTTCACACGAACTATACAGCTTTTTCGCTCCTGATCTTCGTGATAGTAAAGATGAAAAATGTATTCATCATTACCAATAACAGCAAAGTCACCAACCGAGCCGCCAAGTCGAAATGATGCGATCTCATGCAAATCTTTTCCATGAAAGTCTACCGATTTAAGTCGTACACCATTTTCCAGGAAAAGGATTCTATTTCTATCAACATTGATAGCGGAACAATTTATTGAGTCGACATGCCATACTTCTTGATTATTTCGGTAAAGTCTGACTCCGCTTGAACCGCATATTACATATTCATTTTCATTTACGATTGCTGCATCACTCCCGGTCGACACTTTATAATCACAACAGACCTCTGATTGCTTCCCATCAACAAACTTCAAAATCCGTGGAGGAGAATCAAATAACTCCCAGCCATTCGAAAACAGATGAATATTTTTTCCAGATTGAAAAAGTTGAATAGAACCTGGATATGCTTTTGTCAAAGGTTTAAGTGTTCCATCCTGACATGCTTCTAAAACACTGCCTGGATAAATAAATAAAAGCGAATTGCGTGATTCACTGAAAAAAGCTCGGTTATAAGCCAAATCATTATCAATAATCTTTTTGAGATCATTCTGTTCGAGCAGGTAAACACCATCATCAAGTGTCAAATAACATTTTGAATTACAGGCACTTATGCCGCACTTTTTGGCAGGGAGGTTACTAAAGATAACATCATACTCTGAAATATTTCCATCAGGTCTGAGTGCTTCGATCAACTCTGAAGAAGGGTTTTGACAAAAAGAGCTCGGATCTATTCGAAGAGCTTTCTTCGATGTCAAAAAATGCATCCGAAATATATCCTGCAATGTTGGGCAAAACAATCCTTCAAATGAAGCCAGGTCAACTAAAGAATCAAATATCTTTTCAGCATCTATTGTCCCGAGTAACAGGGCCTCAAAAATATCCGCCCCCAATAAAATGATATTCCCCATACTAGAATATTTTACTAGTTCCCGGGCATCTCTTGTAAATCCACTCATCGAAAGCACAAAACCATAGTTACCAGGAACCCGCAGATTTATTCTTCCAGCAAGTTTATCTACTGGATCATTATTAATGGGTGAACTTTCCCACTTAGCTTCCAAAAGGTAACGCTTATCCTCTATTCGAAAACTAACGTCGATTTCTCCTATAGATCGATGATTCGCGAATGCAAGCACATTATGCGCCTGTAGTACATCTGCAATAAGCTGATTAAATTTTTGACCTCTTGATTGAGGCGTATCATTTTCCAACTTCTTGAGTGATTCATACCGTTTAATACAGGATGCTTGTGCCTTGTAATCCATTAGAGGAAACCTCTTTTTTGAGACTGATCTACAATTACCTTCAATTACAGTGTAAGCACCGATTATGGTAACATGAATCACACTCGGCGCAATAAAAAAAGCACCCCCACTATAACAGGGATGCTTTCTTTGTTTTCACTTCAGCCCCGCCCAATTATGGCAGTTCTGTCGCTCCCATCAGGTAGCGGTCGCATTCGCGTGCGGCGCCGCGGCCTTCGTTGATCGCCCAGACAATCAGGCTCTGTCCACGTCGGCAGTCACCAGCAGCGAAGACACCTTCCAGACTGGTCGTGTACTGCTCATGCTCGGCTTTGAAGTTCGAGCGGCCATCCAGGTCGAGACTCAGCTGTTCGCTGATGATATGCTCGGGACCTAAGAACCCCAGTGCCAGGAAGACCAGATCACATTCCAGTTCCTGTTCGGAACCTTCAACGAGAGTGAACGGTGCGCCGTTGGCGGCGGGTTTGGACCAGTCAACTTCGCAGATTTTGATCCCTTTCAGGTTGCCGTCATCATCGCCGACAAATTCGACAGTCGACATCTGGAACATCCGCGGATCTTTACCGAAGGCGGCAGCCGCTTCTTCGTGGCCGTAATCGACGCGGAAGATTTTCGGCCATTGAGGCCAGGGGTTATTCGCAGCCCGCTCGTTCGGAGGTTGCGGCACGATTTCCAGGTTGATCACGCTTTCACATTTCTGCCGCATCGCGGTACCCAGGCAGTCGTTCCCGGTATCACCACCGCCGATGACCACGACTTTTTTGCCTTCGGCATTGATGAAGTTTTCGACAGGAGAGTTCTGGTAGTGTGAGCTTTCTAATCCAGACTCCAGCAGGCTCTTCGTATTCTTCGACAGGTATTCCATCGCGAAATGCACACCGTTCAGCTCGCGGCCGGGAATCGGCAAATCGCGGGGTTTGGTCGCACCCGTGCAGAGTACCACCGCGTCGAAGTCTTTCATCAACTGGTCGGCTGTGATGTCGACGCCGATGGAGGTGTTCGTGATAAATTCGACCCCTTCATCAGCCAGTAGATCGACGCGACGCTGCACGATCCACTTTTCCAGCTTCATGTTGGGAATGCCATACATCAGCAGACCACCAATGCGGTCATCGCGTTCGTACACAGTCACACTGTGACCGGCATTATTCAACTGTGCGGCCGCAGCCAGGCCGGCAGGACCGGAACCGACGATCGCGACTTTTTTGCCCGTGCGGACTTCTGGCGGATTGGCGACGACCCAGCCTTGATCGAAGGCGTGATCGATGATGGAGTTCTCGATGTTTTTGATCGTGACCGGGGGTTCGTGAATCCCCAGCACGCAGGCACCTTCACAGGGAGCCGGGCAGACACGACCGGTGAACTCGGGAAAGTTGTTGGTCTTATGCAGACTGTCCAACGCATCCTGCCAGCGACCGTGGTAGATGTGGTCGTTCCATTCCGGGATCAGGTTATTGATCGGACAACCCGAGGCCATGCCGGCCAGCGTTTTGCCGGTGTGGCAGAAGGGAATTCCACAATCCATACAACGGGCACCCTGGTTGCCCAGTTCTTCGTCTGTCAGGTGATCGTGAAATTCGTTCCAGTCCAGAATGCGCAATTCGGGTTTACGGTCTGCACCCAGTTCTCGGGGAAATTCCATGAAGCCGGTTGGCTTGCCCATAATTCTATCTCACTCTAAATAAATGTTAGCTCTGTTATTCGCTGATGAAATGGACTCGTGAAGCGTTCCTCTCACCCGATTTGAAGTTCGAGGAACGCCCGATGAGTCTTAAACGACGACCTCGGCTTCTTCAGCCGCCATTTCCTGTAAGGCCCGTTTATAATCGACGGGCATTACTTTCTTGAAGGAATCAAGTTCCGATTCCCAGTGATCCAAAATCTTCCGGGCGATCGTTGAGCCGGTGAATTTACGATGATTATCGATCAACGCTTTCAGCTCTGCGATATCATCGGCTTCTTCCACCGGTTCCAGTTCCACTGTTTCCAGGTTGCTGTTCTGCAGCAGCAGCCCTTCGGGATCGTAAACATAAGCCACACCTCCGGACATCCCGGCAGCAAAGTTTCTGCCGGTCTCACCCAGAATGACTGCCCGACCACCGGTCATGTATTCACAACCATGATCGCCAATCCCTTCGACGACTGCGGAGGCACCAGAGTTGCGTACACAGAAGCGTTCGGCTGCCTGGCCGCGGATATAAACTTCACCCTGGGTGGCACCGTACAGGTTCACGTTACCCACGATGATATTGTCTTCCGGAGCAAATGTGGAACCTTCCGGCGGATAGATAATGATTCTACCACCACTCAAGCCTTTGCCCACATAGTCATTGGCATCGCCTTCGTGCTCAATGGTAATCCCATGTGCCAGCCAGGCCCCCAGACTCTGTCCGGCGGAACCTTTACTGTTGATGTGAATCGTTTCATCGGGCAGTCCGTCTGCACCATGAGCTTTGGAAACTTCATGGCTCAACATGGTTCCAAAGGTACGGTCGGTGTTTTTGAGTTTGACGTCAATCGTCACCGGCTCCCCTTTTTGAATCGCAGGTTGGGCTTCGCTGATGAGCACATTGTCCAGCACGATTTCCAGACCATGTTGTTGATCCATCGTGCAATAAGTACCCACATTCGGATGTGGTTTTTCAGCCAGTCGCAGGATCGGAGTCAGGTCCAGATGCTTCGCTTTCCAGTGCGCGACTTCTTCATCCAGTTGCAGCACATCGCTGCGACCGACCATTTCATCCATCGTACGGAAACCGAGTTCGGCCATCAGTTCACGGGCTTCTTCTGCCAACAGGAAGAAGTAATTCACCACGTGTTCCGGCTGACCGGCAAATTTCTTGCGGAGTTCGGGGTTCTGTGTCGCAATCCCGACCGGGCAGGTATTGAGGTGACACTTCCGCATCATAATACAACCCATGGTGATCAGCGGGCCGGTGGAGAAACCGAATTCTTCGGCCCCCAGCAGGCTGGCAATCACAATATCGCGACCGGTTTTCAACTGACCATCGGTCTGCAGACGCACGCGGCTGCGGAGGTCGTTGAGAACCAGGGTCTGGTGGGTTTCGGAAATCCCGAGTTCCCAGGGCAGACCGGCATGCTTGACGCTGGTCAGCGGAGAAGCCCCCGTTCCGCCGGAAGCACCGGAGATCAGAATATTGTCGGCGTGACCTTTGGCTACACCGGAAGCAATTGTACCGACGCCGACTTCCGAAACCAGCTTCACGCTGATCCGTGCTTTCGGATTGGTATTCTTCAGGTCGTAGATCAACTGCGACAGGTCTTCGATCGAATAAATATCATGATGGGGCGGAGGACTGATCAACCCCACACCCGGAGTTGAGTGACGTACCGAAGCAATGATCTTATTGACCTTATGCCCGGGCAGTTCGCCCCCTTCTCCCGGCTTTGCACCTTGAGAAATCTTGATCTGCAGCTCGTCCGCATTCGTCAGATACCAGCTGGTGACACCAAAGCGACCAGAGGCAATCTGCTTAATCGCAGAGCGTTTGGAATCGCCGTTCTCCATGGGCTTGAAGCGGGCAGAATCTTCGCCCCCTTCACCGGTATTACTCTTACCACCCAGACGATTCATGGCGATCGCCAGTGCTTCGTGTGATTCCGCAGAGATCGAGCCGTAGCTCATCGCTCCCGTGCAGAACCGCTTGACGATTTCCGTAACCGGTTCGACTTCTTCCAGCGGAATCGAATCCCGCTTTTTGAACTTCAACAGACCACGCAGATGACACTCGCGGGTTGTCTGCTCGTTGACGGCTTTGGCAAATTGCTGGTAGGCTTCTTTGTTGCCGGTTGTAGCAGCAGCCTGGATGTTCGCGATATTCTCGGGAGACCAGGAATGCTTTTCTCCGTTGGCACGCCAGTGGTACACACCGGGGTTTGGCAGCACGGGCAGGCGATGCTGTTCCCGATGCGGATAACCGATATCATGACGCATTTCGCATTCTTTCGCGACTACGTCGAAACCAATCCCCTTGATGCGGCTGGCAGTTCCGGCGAAGCAGGTGTCAATGACTTCCTTGTTCAGACCAACGGCTTCAAAGATCTGGGCTCCCTTATAACTCTGCAGAGTCGAGATCCCCATCTTGGCCATGACTTTCAGCATGCCTTTGCTGACACCTTTACGGTAGGCAGCGACAATGGACTCGCGGTTCCATTTGGCCGCATCCAGTTCGCCGGCTTCCAGGGAATGCCAGAGCGCTTCGAATGCCATGTAAGGATTGATCGCGTCAGCACCGTAACCAAACAGTAGACAGTGATGATGGACTTCGCGGGCTTCGCCGGTTTCCAGAACGATCCCGATCTGTGTACGCTGTTCGTTGCGGACCAGGTGATGGTGAATGGCACCACAGGAAACCATGGTCGGCAGACCAATCCGCTCGCGCCCTACGGCCCGGTCGGAAAGAGTGATCAGGCTGAAGCCATCGGCTATCGCCTGTGACGCTTCTTCCCGGATGCGATCCAGGGCCGCACGGAAACCGGCTTCCCCTTCCGACTTGGGATAAGTCACGTCAATGGTTTTATTCTTCCAGCCACGATAGTCCATGACTTTGATGGCTGCCATTTCCTCGTTGCTGATAATCGGTTCCGGAATCAGCAGGCGATGACACTGCTCTTCGGTCGAGTCCAGCAGGTTCCCTTCCGGGCCGATATAGCACTCAAGGGACATGATGACTTCTTCGCGGATCGAATCGATAGCGGGGTTCGTCACCTGGGCAAACAACTGGTGGAAGTAATCGTAGAGCAGGCGTGACTGATCACTCAGGCAGGCCAGGGCGGCATCGTTCCCCATCGAACCAATCGGATCTTTTTTCGCTTTGATCAGCGGGATCAGCATGAACTTCAGCGTTTCAAAAGTGAAGCCGAAGGCCTGCATCCGTGAGAGCAGTTCTTTTGGGGGAACTTTTTCCACTTCCCCTTCCAGGGGCAGATCACTCAACTGAATCCGCTGCTCCTGCAGCCATTCCTGGTAGGGTCGTTTGGTCGCGTATTTTTCCTTGATCTCTTCGTCGGGGATCAGGCGGCCTTCTTCAAAGTCGACCAGGAACATTTTCCCGGGCTGCAGGCGGCCTTTTTCCTTGACGATTTTCGGATCGACTTCCAGGACGCCTACTTCACTGGCCATGATCACCCGGTCATCGTGGGTGACGTAATAACGACTGGGTCTCAGGCCGTTCCGGTCGAGTACCGCGCCGATACATTGACCATCGGTGAAGGAAACGGAAGCGGGTCCGTCCCAGGGTTCCTGCAGAGCAGAGTGGTATTCATAGAAGGCCCGTTTGGCGACGGAGATGGAATGGTGATTCTGCCAGGCTTCGGGAATCATCATCATCATGACTTCCGGCAGCGGACGGCCGGACATCAGCAACAGTTCGAGTGCATTATCAAAGTTCCCGGAATCGGAACAGTGAGGCTCGATGATCGGGAACAGCTTTTTCAGGTCATCCCCGAACAGGTCACTGGACATCATTCCCTGCCGGGCATACATCCAGTTCGCGTTCCCCCGCAGTGTGTTGATCTCGCCGTTATGAGCCATGAAACGACAGGGCTGGGCGCGATCCCAACTGGGGAACGTGTTCGTGGAGAAGCGGGAGTGAACCATGGCCAGGTGACTGGTAAAATCATCAGCCTGCAGGTCGGGATAGAAGGGCATGACCTGATCGGGAGTCAACATCCCTTTATAGACGAGCACCTTACTTGAGAGTGAGCAGTAGTAGAACATGAGCCCCTGGGGCAGATTGCTGCCTTCCCGCAGCAGTCGGCTGGAGGCTTTCAGAATGATGTAAAGCTGGCGTTCCAGATGATCCTGATCAGCGACTTTGCCGTTGGAGGTCGAAATAATGACCTGCTCCATATGTGGCAGAGCCCGCAGCGCGGAAGGACCGATGTCGGCGACATCAGGACAGACCGGCAGCGGACGCCAGCCTTGCACGACGAGCCCCTGCTGATGGGCAATTTCCTCAACTGCCTTTTTGCAATGTTCCCGCTGGGAGGCATCGGTCGGCAGGAAGACATTACCCAGACCATAGTTACCCTGTGCAGGCAGCGTCAGGTTTAGATCTTCCTTGACGACGCGCGACAGGAAATCGTGAGGCATGGAGATCAGAATCCCGGCACCATCGCCTGTATTTTCTTCGCAGCCACAGGCACCACGGTGAGTCATGTGACGCAGCATTTCGTCGGCGTCCAGCACTATCTGATGCGAACGTTCGCCTTTAATATGGGCGACAAACCCGACACCACAACTGTCATGCTCGAATTCCGGATCGTAGAGCCCGTGCGCTTCCGGAAGTTGCCCCACCTGAAAAATGGAGCTTCGTGCTTTGTTCTCGGAATCAGTTCCACGCCGAACGGTTCGACTTGTCATCTTACTTCACCATTCAAACTAATGTTTAACAAAATCAATGCCTACCAGGCATCCTGTTATTGCGAACAGACGTCGCACTCTTGTTTCTTCATGGCACCTCGTCCTGGAGAGACGAATACCTGATTGTGACCGGTTGAACACCGGAAAGTTTTCTGTCAAAGATCAACCATCAATCTGTTGGAGCCATTTTCAGGGAGAGTCCTCTCCTGACTCGAACCGGGTGGATCCATCCCAACAAGAAAAATGCAGACAATCAAACTGCTTATTCACGCGCTATCAAAGGACCGAACGAAAACGCATCCATGCTGGGAGGTTTATCACTCCCCGATGCTGATACCTCGGTCGATTCTCTGCGAGCGGTAGAGAAATTCGCGGGGTCTTCATGCAAGACTTCTATGAATCTGGACACCATATCAGGTGTCGATTTCTGTTTTCTCTGAATGATTCCGATCGGGCGGGACCATTCGACTTCTTCCAGACGTACCACTTTCAGTGACTGGTTATGAACTTCTTTGGAGACGGTCGGTAAAGGCAGGACAGAAATACCAGCCCCGGCTTCGACAGCCCGTTTCATATTCTCGATGTTATCAAATTCATGAATCAACTGGACGTGGACGCCAGCTTTTCTCAGCCAGCGATCGATCTTTTGCCGAACGACTAATTCTGATGTGAACGCCACAAAAGGTTCATCTTCGAGGGCATCCACCGGACAGCTTTCGCGTTCTGCCAGCGGGTGACCGGGATGAACGACCAGTACCATCGGCTGTTCCTGCCAGAGGATCCTCGTCAGATCTTTTTCTTCCTTGGGGAAGGAAACCAGCCCCAGATCCGCCTGGTTTTCGCAAATTCGCTGATAGACTTCATCCGGGTGCAGATAATCCAGGGTCACCATCACGTCCGGGTACAACTGCTGAAAATGCTCGACATAATCATGCATCTGAGCCAGTCCGACCGAATAGATGGCGGCGATTCGCACGCGACTGCGAGTCTGACCGACGGCCCGGCGGACCTGCTCTTCGACCTGTTCGAACGACTTCAGCAACTGTTGGCATCCATCAAAATAAATCGCACCGGCGGGAGTCAGTTCAAAAGGTCGCTTGGAGCGATCAATCAACTGGGCCCCCAGACGCTTCTCTAACGCATGCACCGCCTGACTGGCAGCAGACTGGGACACACGACGAACCTCAGCAGCTTTGGAGAAGCTGCCTTGCACGACGACATCACAGAAAAGTTCAGCATTACGCAGATGCATGGAAGTGAAACCTGCCCTATTTATAAGGAATACTAATAATAGCCGGTCCTCAGTATTTAAATTTCGAATACGGCACAGTGTAGGGTTCAAAGAGTCATGAAGTCAAGCGCACGACTTTTCGAAAAAGACAGTCCTTTAACTTAGGATTATTTCGTTATTCCCAAGGCATTTCTATATTTACACTTATGGACCGACCTCTGAACGGACCTCAAAAACGGATTCACTCACGCCCAGAGAAGCAGTCTGGCCAATAGCTCCCGTCACTTTGAATTAAACACGCGAAATTCGAAATAGTTTCATCCTGACACTTATATCTCGCGTTGGTTCTATTCAATTTGCTTATAGTAGCAAGAAATGCAGACGGACCGCTTATTTTGATCTATGTTCTACAGTAGATGCCCTGTTGAAAACACCGCGCCTGCTGAAAACACCGCGCCGCAACCGCCGCTCATCTCGTCAGCGAATTTATGAATCTGAAACGACAAAGCGACCTGCAAACCTACTCATCTCCCTCGAGCAGAGATATGATCATTTGTAATGAATTGCAGCGGCACATGCTTTCACATCCCTATTTTCTCTCACTTAAAGGAATCCTCATGAAGAAACTGATCCCGCTTTTTGCCCTTCTCTTTATAGTCGGCACGCTTCCCCTGCTCTCTGGATGTGGAAAACCCGCTGAAACGGCGCAGAATTTGGGCCCGGATGAGTCCATTCTGGCCATGCTGAATGGTGTCAACAATCAGGAAATGGAAGCCGTCTGGAATTTCCTGCCTGCCAGTTATCAGCAGGACGTGAATAGCATTGCCCACGATTTCGCATCCAAAATGGATCCGGAAATGTATAACGGCACATTCCAGACCGGACAACGTCTGGCCAAAATCCTGAAAGATAAAAAAGAATACATCCTCAAAAACCAGATGATTCAGAGATTGCCTGTGCCTCCGGAAAAAATCGATGAGTTCTGGGGTCCGACGACCAATATCATTTCGGCCCTGGTCAACAGTGATCTTTCCAGCCTGGATAAACTAAAGAGCTTTGACGGAGGCAAATTCCTTTCGATAACCGGCAACCAGCTGGCGAAGAACGTTGTCGAGATTTCCGATCTGGTGCCGCAAAAAGCAGGCGAACCCAGTTTTTCAGAGAAACTGAAACAGACCAAAGTCACCGTTTTAACAACTGAAGGCGATACCGCAACCATCAAAATTGAAGCACCGGGTGAAGAGCCTAAGGAAGAAGAGATGGTCAAAGTGGAAGGAAAATGGATCCCCAAAAATCTGGCAGACAACTGGCAAACGAAAATGGACGATGTCCGTAAACAACTGGCAGAGCTGACACCGGAAAAAGTGACTGCTCAAAAAGAACAGACCCTGGCCGGCCTCAAACAGGTTAATGAAACACTGGCCAAACTGGAAAACGCCAAATCGGAAGAAGAATTCAATAACACCCTGTCACCAATTATTGCACCGGTAGCGATGTTTGCGCCGATGCTGATGATGCAGTTGGGACAGCCAATGATGGGCGGGCCTGCCAATCCCAGCCTGGGGGAAAACAAGCCTGCTGACCCGAATGAGATCGTCACCATCGTGATTGAAAAGAAACTGAGCAATGCAGAACAGGACCCGATTATTGAACAGATCCTGCTTTCCGTTGATGACTCCGAACAGGTCAACATCGTCCCCATGGCGGAGGGAGAAACGACCATTTTCAAGATTTCTCCCGTGACCGATGTCGAGGCGTTCGCCAAAAAAATCAAATTTGGCAAACCTGCCAAAGTCGATGCTAAAACACGGTCAATCACAGTGGAACTCGATAAATAAAGATTGAGTCCCTTCTGAAAAACGAAAAAAGGCCACTTCTCGTGAACAGGAGAAGTGGCCTTAAGTTTTGCTGGTTTGCGCAGCAATCAATGATCTTGCAGGGAAGGATCAGGCAGCTTCAGACAGATCTTCTTCGCCTTCGCCGCAGGCTTCCACTTCGGAATCCAACTCTTCTTCGCCTTCCTCATATACGAGATAGTAAATCTCGTTCATCGCTTCTTCCAGAAAAGAGCGAATGTTTTCGCTATCGGTTGATTCGATCAGTGCTTCCAGTCGTGCGACAACGCGGTCGACTTCTTCACTGGTGATCTCTTCATATTCTTCCTGGCTGTTTTCTTCTGACATCATTACCTCCATGTCCTGAGTTTGACTACAATAAGCAGGAAAACCACGAATTTATTTATCGGTCTTCCGGGCTTAAAGCATTAGCACGGCCCTGTGCAAAAATAACCAGGCGAAACGACAGAACATCCTTTTCTGAATTTCGCCTTCCGGATCTATTTTCAACTGACTCTGTCGGAAAAAGAACGACTATTTTTTCTTCTTTTTCGATTCTTTCTTAGCGGTGGTTTTCTTTTTGGCTTTCTTTTGTTTCTTCTCTTTTTTGACGGTTTTCTCACCAAAAATGCGGTCCCATCCGTTAGAGAAATCTTCGGTTGAACCTGTGTGGACCGTATAACCCGTCACTTGCACTGCCTCCTCATGAAATAAACATCGAAATAGAATTGATCACTGGATAAATTATTTATGAAAGCAGATTCTGTAGCAAGGCTGAAATCGCCCGACTCCCCACCAATTCCCTGTTTTCAGACGAAATAACTCCCCGGTAATCAGCCGGTTGAAAGCAGGCTTCTGACATGAAACAGCCCCGAATAATACCCTGTTATGCGGTCATTTTCACATCGACCCTGTCCGATTTTCAACAGGGATATGACATCATGTCAGACCGCATGCGGGAACTGGCTGCCCAACAGCCAGGCTACCTGGGCATAGAGTCTTTTCGTTCACCAGACGGAAAAGGGGTGACCATCTCCTATTGGGAGGATCTGGCAGCGATCCAGGCCTGGAAACAGAATCCAGAACATCAGACAGCGCAGGAACTTGGGAAAAATCTGTGGTATCAGAACTATTCCATTGAAATCGCCCGGATCGAGTCCGGTTACTCCTTCGATCGGCCCTGAAAACTCCCGTTTACTCCTTCTTCTCTGCAGGCTTCTGGGGTTGCTCCGCTGTCTTTTTGGGCTTGGATTTATCCGCTTCCGCTTTCTTCTCCTGCTGTTGTTTCTGCATTTCGTTCTTTGACTTTTTCGATTTTTCCAGCTGGAAATAAGATTTACTGATTTTCCGGGGATACTCATTATTCGACAATTGAGTGTCCGCTGTTTCTCGATGGGGATCCAATATAAGACTTTTCAGAGGTTTCTCCGTTAAGATCAGTTTGGACACACTTTTATTATTCAGCCTCCAGATTTCCGCAGGTATCCGCAACATCTCTGAGCTATCATCATCAAAAGTCAGTTTCAGGATCACAGGCATCACCAGCCCCCCCTGATTTTTGAGATCGATGAGATAAAAGTACTTCTGTGTTTCCAAGAGTTTTTTCTCATGTGCCTTCAGCTCTTTGAGATGATCTTCAAATTTCTTTCGATCTGCGTCGGTCACGTCCAGATCGTCATACTCGTTATAGAAATCTTTGAGCTCCGGATATTTATGAGTCCGTTTCGGCAGACTTTTATTGCGGATATCAGACAGGGATTCTGGTTCGGCCTCCCGCTCTTTTTTGCGGCGGACTTTGTCGACATAGGGGTCACCGGTTTCCAGCAGATACTGTCTGACATTCTCTACAGCCAGATCGGTGTGGTCGGTCGTATAGAACCAGCCACGCCAGAACCAGTCCAGATCGACGCCCGAAGCGTCTTCCATCGTGCGGAAAAAATCTGCCGGTGTCGGGCGTTTGAACATCCAGCGCCGGGAATATTCTTTGAATGCATAATCAAACAGTTCCCGCCCAAGTACGGTTTCCCGCAGAACATTCAAGGCCGTCGCCGGCTTGCCGTAGGCGTTGTTGCCAAACTGCAGAATCGATTCCGAGTTGGTCATGATGGGAACCTGGTAGTCCCCCTTCATGTAACTCACGATGTCCCGAGGCTCTCCCCGCCGCGACGGGTAATCGGGCTCCCATTCCTGCTCCGTTAAAAACTGCAGAAACGTGGTAATCCCTTCATCCATCCAGGTCCACTGGCGTTCGTCACTGTTGACGATCATTGGAAAGTAATTATGCCCCACTTCGTGAATGATCACGGAAATCAGCCCATACTTGGTCCGTTTGGAATAAGTCCCATCTTTTTCGGGCCGAGGTCCGTTAAAGCAGATCATCGGGTATTCCATGCCACCCACCGGTCCATTGACTGAAATCGCCACCGGGTAAGGATAGGGAAAGGTGTACTTCGAGAAGACATCCAGGGTATGAATGATGGCATGCGTCGAATACCTGCTCCAGAGAGGCTCCCCTTCATTCGGATAATACGACATCGCCATCACCGGTTTCTCTTTGCCTTTCAACTGATGTCCCTGGGCATCCCAGATGAATTTTCGAGAACTGGCGAAAGCAAAGTCACGGACGAACGGCGCCATGAAGACCCAGGTCTTCTTTCCTTTCGAACGGGACGCTTCATTTTTCTTTGCTTCTTCCGGCGTGATGATAAACATCGGTTTCTTCGCCGTCTTCGCCTGTTCCAATCGTGTCTGCTGCGTTTCGGTCAGGACTTTTTCCGGGTTCTGCAGTTCGCCGGTTGCTGCCACAACATGATCCGCGGGTGCCGTAATCTTCACCAGAAAAGACCCGAATTCCAGAGTAAATTCGCCGCGTCCCAGAAACTGCTTGTGCTGCCAGCCGGTGTTATCCGTATAAGCCGCCATGCGAGGGTACCAGTGGGCAATTTCGTACAGAAAATTCTTATCTTCCTCGAAATACTCGTAGCCGGTTCGCGCGGGGCGGCTTTGGGAATCGTTGATCAGATAACTCCAGTCAACCGAAAAAGACATGCTTTGACCACTGCTCAACGCCCCGTTCAAATCAATCCGCATCATGGTTTTGATGATCTGAAAAGGGAGAGGATCCCCCCGTTCATCACGGACCGCCGAGATCTTCATTCTGCCGTCAAACGTCTCTTTCGCCATCAGTTGCTGCATCGTTTTATAACCGACTTTTCCCAGATGAGAGCTGGTATCAGTCAGATGGGCATCGGAATCAAACGACAGAATATTGGTATCCAGTTGCATCCAGAGATAATTCAACTTGTCGGGTGACTTATTGGTGTAAGTAACTTTTTCCGTCCCGACAATCTTCTGCAGCTTGTCATCCAACTCCACATCAATTTCGTAATCGACTTCCTGCTGCCAGTATTTTTCTCCCGGCGCGCCGGAAGCCGTGCGAAACTCATTCGGTGTAGGCAGCGCTTCTTCCAGTTGCCGGAATTTATCTTCCTGTTTGAACTTATCGTTACTGACGACCTGGGCATGCAGCAGGGAAGTCGAACACAAAAACAGAGTCAGGCACAACAATCTCAGAACAGGCTTTTCGTCTGAATGGAACACGCTGGTTTTCAGGAAGTTCATCAAAGTACGTTTCTGTTGAGGACACGAGTAGGTCGGCGAGCGGTATGGTAAACAGTCATAAAAACCATTTTAACCGCTGAAACAAGTCAAATTGCAAGTCATTTCGAGACCGCGGAAGGGAGTTTCCCCGGATGTCTTACGCAAAAAACGGGAATTCAGCGAGTCAGAATTGACAGGATTCCTTCCCAGGGCTGCATATACGTGAGGAACGGCAGTCCATCTACGGTCGGTTCGCGCTGTTTGGTCACCCCATCGACGGCGTTTGCTTCTCGAACCATGAATTCGAGAACTTTCAACTGCTCATCGCGCTGCCAGTCAAACAGAACTTCCGTCTGATCATGTAATAACGCGACCGCAGCCGCCAGCGCGCCAGCCCCCCAGTTGCTGGTTCCCGCGACAATATTCCAGTCAGTAGCGATACGGCAGGGAATCAGGCCGGAAAATTCGGAAGCAATGCGACGGTCCAGTTCTTCCCAGGTGATGGCCCCCATTCCGATTTCATTTCCACCATCGCCGATGCCAATAGTAATCGCAGCCGGAAAAAACTCAGACAGACGTTCAAATAACTGATGCAGGGGCGCCGTATAGGAATCGATGATTTCCCCACGCATATTGTGACAGCGGTCAAAATGCACTTCCGGTACACGCTGCTGAAACATGCTCCTATCCGCACTGTGATCGGAAAACTGAGACAACCAGGAATCTGTCGTGTGGCTCGGCCCTACCCGCTCGATCGAAATCAGATGACTGATTTTTTGTCGACTGAAAAATGTCTCAATCCAGCCCGGCTGATCGGGATCCAGAACAACAAGCTGTGATCGATCATAACCGCAGGCATCCACCGTTGCACTCAGAACGGGGGCACACAATGCATCAGTCACCACTAATGTTTCGACTCCACAGGCCTCCAGAATCAGGGCCAGCAGGACAGCACCGGGAGGTCCATCCGTTTCCGCGGCAGGAATAGAAGCCCCCGGAACATAAAATCCTGTAGTAATCACAACTTGTGACGCGCTGGTCCCGATGGCATGGGCGGCCTGCAGCAGGTGATCCTGACAGAGCGGCCCAAACTGGCTTTCTGAATCAATCAGCCCCCGTTTTCCCGGATCCCTGCGAATCAGGCGGTCAAATTCCCGGATCATGTCTGTTTGTGAGGTGCCCATTCAAGCCTGTTCGCACTGGAGCTGTAAAAACAGAGAGTTCGCCTCTGCAGAAACAGTTTACTCAGGATTGTAACGAAACGACAGCCTGTGCTGATTGAAAAAGAGAGTCAAAGAAAATACGATACTATTAAGTGTGATTCCCGCGATTGGGACCTCACCGAGGGGGACCTTCCTGCTTGTGAGAAAAGGCTTTCTAAAGGGAAACGCTGGTTGTCAGAACGCCTGAGCATTGCCAGAATTACTTGAGTATTCAGGCTGTTAAGCCTCCCACCCCGCACAAGCAAACCTGTCAGAAAACGATTGCAGACATGAACAGATCAATCTCAGAATTTTTCCAGTGAATTGAAATACCAGCGTCACTGCATCGCTTAAGGCATAAGGAAAATGGAAACTCCCGGGATCATTTCGATCTCCCGGGGAGAACGGACTCGACAGACTGCGATCGATCAACTGTCAGAATATGTATAAAGTGAGGATTCACTTCCGTGAGATTTGGGTATCGTCATTTCATTTTGTTGCTGTTATTCCCGGTATTAACCATCTCGGGATGTGAACAGCCTAAGGTCGAGTTTATCTTCTCAAAGAAGACCAATGAACTTATGCCTGCCGCCGCCAAACCTGTCAAAGAAGCACTGGTTGAACAGTTCGGCAATCCGCTGGCCCTCACTCAATTTGAAGGTCTGCCTACAAAATTCGGCGACGTGGAAGGCAAAGTCAAATCAGTAGAAACCGCGGCAGCCGACTCACCGCTGATCCACTTTCAGGCAACCGGCCTGGAAAATGCGTACGACAAACTTCAGGGGCTGCCTCTGGAGTGGACCTCTGGTAAAGCCCAGGGACAGATCTCACGCATCAAAGAATACGATTTTGAGACCGGCACGATCGCGGTCGAAAAAACAGCAGAGATCTCGCCACAGGCTGGTGATACCTTTCTAGTTGAATGCACGCGGCTGCAGTTTGGTCGCGATCTTTACAATCGGCATTGCATGCACTGTCACGGCATGTCGGGAGAAGGCACTGGCCCGACGTCCCGCTATCTGAATCCTCCGCCGCGCGATTTCCGTTTAGGAATTTATAAATACACGTCCACCAAATCGACTGACAAAGCACAGGTACACGACCTGGAACGAACCGTGAAAGAAGGAATCGCGGGGACGTATATGCCTTCCTTCAAACTGCTGACCGAAGACGAAGTCTCTGCCATTGTGAACTATGTCATCTGGCTCTCCATTCGTGGCGAAACAGAGAAAAAACTGGTCGACGAACTGTTCCTCGATTTTTCCAAAGAGACCTTCGCAGAACGCACCAGTGAAGAAGGTGGAGAAACGCCGGAAGAAATTGATGAAGAACTCAAAGAGTACATGGAACTGGATTTTCCGGACACGCTTGACTTTGCCACATCCAGCGTCGCAGAAGCCTGGGAAGAAGCAAACCTGGAAGACGCGCTGGTAATCCCTGAGACTCCCCGCGTGCCTGACTCTCCGGAATCCCGCGAACGGGGACGTAAACTATACCTTAGCGATAAAACCAAGTGTGCGACCTGCCATGGTCCCCAGGGACGCGGCAACGGGTCTGCCACACAGGATTTCTGGACGAACCCGGTTACCAATGAAAAATATCCCCATCGCGGTCTGCATGATATCTGGGGGAATCAATTACCTCCCCGGGATCTGCATCGCGGGATTTATCGAGGCGGACGCCGACCGATTGACATTTATCGACGGATCTTTGCAGGCATCAAGGGAACACCGATGCCCGCTTTTGGCTCCTCTGCTTTGACGGACGAAGAACGCTGGGACCTGGTCAACTATGTGATGAGCCTGCCTTACAGCAGCAACTAATCGCTTCGAGCTGTTTCACTGAATATTTTGTTTCTGAACTCATTTAAGACAACCAATTGAATCCTCAATCAAAGACCAAACGGGAGACCTTTCGTGGGTAAAGGATGGTGTTTATTTTTTCTGTTCTGGCCTGTTGCCGCAGTCGTGTCCTGCGCAGCTGCTCCTTTCATTGGCTGGTCTTTTCCATACGACAACGCGCAAGCCGCCAGTAACCTGGGGATCCGCATCGATAGCCTGTTTTATTTAATTCTGGCCATTACGGCAGCGGTCTTTATCGGCACACAGGCGGTCCTCGTCTATGCTCTCTGGCGCAGTGCCAACAATCGTGACGAACGCGCCCTGCATACACACGGCAATCATAAACTGGAACTGATCTGGAGCATCATCCCGGGGATCATTTTGTTATTCCTGGCCCTCTATCAGATGAACCTCTGGGCGGACTTTCGCTTTAAGAATCATTACCCGGAAGCAGCCGTCAAAGATCCCCTGGCAGAAGTCACCGCCCGCCAGTTCGAATGGCGGTTCCGTTATCCTGCGATGGGAAAAAAACTTCAGCCCAAACCGCAGCCCGATGACCTCTATACCGTCAATGAACTGCATGTTCCCTTTGGCAAACCGGTGTTGATCCAGCTTCGCAGTGACGATGTGCAACACTCGTTTTTCCTGCCCGCACTGCGGATCAAACAGGATGCCCTGCCCGGCCTGCAGATTCCCGTCTGGTTTGAGGCCAACAAACCCGGCGTGTACGATCTGGTCTGTGCCGAGCTGTGTGGCTGGGGCCATTACAAAATGAAAGCCCACGTGATTGTGGAACCCGAAGAAGAATACCAGGCTTATCTGAAAAACCTGACCCAGCAGCAATCCTATGATGGACTGGGAAAAATTGCCGCCAACGAAAACGGCTCAGAGAGTGAGGCCGCTGAGAAATGAGTGTTTTGAATCCTTCACCCACCGGACTGCAACCCATTACGACTCACCAGTCGCATGAGGGTCCGGGCAACTTCATCACGAAGTATATCTTTTCGACCGATCATAAAATCATCGCGATCCAGTTTCTGTTTACGACCTTGCTGATGATGATTGTCGGCGGTGCACTTGCCCTGGCAGTCCGCTGGCAACTGGCCTTCCCCTGGGAATCGATGCCGATCGTCGGGCCATGGCTGTTTGCCGCGGAAGGCGGACAGATCTCACCTGAATTTTACACGATGTTATTTACCATGCATGCCACCGTGATGATCTTTCTGGTGATCATCCCGATCCTGGCGGGAACCTTCGGAAACTTTCTGATCCCACTGATGATTGGTGCGGACGACATGGCATTTCCCAAGCTGAACATGTTGAGCTACTGGTTCATGTGGCCTGCGATCGCCTGCTTCGGGATCAGCTTCAAATACGCCGGTGGGCCGGCAGCGGGCTGGACTTCTTACCCGGTACTCGCTGATCTGGCGCAGGCAGCCCCTGGGTCCGGAACCGCGCAGACGTACTGGTTGCTGGGAGTCACCTTTGTCGGTTTCTCATCCATGATGGGCTCCATCAACTATATGACGACCATCATCAACATGCGTGCTCCCGGCATGACGTTCTTCCGGTTGCCCATGACCATCTGGGGACTGTTTATCACGGCCATTCTCCAGGCGTTCGCTCTCCCCGTGCTAACCGCCGGCGGATTCATGCAGGTTGCCGACCGATTATTTGGAACCTGTTTCTTCTATCCCTCCGGACTGGTCATCAACAATGCGGCAGCGACAGTGGGTGGCGGACAGCCTTTACTCTGGCAGCACCTGTTCTGGTTCTACTCGCATCCCGCGGTCTACATCATGCTGCTCCCGATTATGGGCATGGTGTCCGACATGCTGAGCTGTATGTGCCGAAAACCACTGTTCGGATATAAGCCGATGGTCTTCTCCATGTCAGCCATCGCCAGCCTCGGGTTCATCGTCTGGGGACACCACATGTTTACCAGTGGAATGAATCCCGCCGTCGGGATGGCATTCATGGTTTCCACCATGATGATCGCGCTCCCGTCCGCGATCAAAACGTTCAACTGGACTGCAACGATCTGGGGTGGGAAACTGGAATTCAATACGGTCACGCTGAACTGCATCGCCTTCCTCTCGATGTTTATCGTCGGCGGGCTCAGCGGAATCTTCATGGCGGCTGTCCCCGTAGACGTCTATTTTCACGACACCTACTTCATTGTCGCCCACTTCCATTACATCCTGTTCGGTGCCACCCTGTTTGGCGTGTTTGCCGGAATCCAGTTCTGGTTCCCGAAAATGTTCGGCCGGATGATGAATGAAAAGCTGGGCAAAACGCATTTCGTGCTGACCTTCATCGGTGCCAACGGCACATTCTTTCCAATGCACTTCCTGGGAATGCAGGGTATGCCCCGCCGTTATGCAGATCCTTATCTGCACGGTTACCTCGAACACCTGTTGCCGATGAACCAGTTCATGACCCTCTCAGCAATCCTGATGGGTGCAGCCCAGATTCTGCTGTTCATCAATATCTTTTACAGTATGTTCTTTGGACCTAAAGCAGGCCGAAATCCCTGGAATGCCACCACCCTGGAATGGGCGGCACCTTCACCCCCGGGGCATGGAAACTTTGACTTTGTTCCGATGGTCTATCATGGACCCAATGAATATGCCGTCGTCAACGGCGATCGTGATTTCCTGATGCAGAATGAACGGGAATGTCAGCCGGCAAAAACGACCAGCTCTTCCGATACCGAAACCTCAGCCTAAGTTGAAACGTAAGTAATAAAGTTATCCCTTATGAACCAGCAACAATATCATCCCTGGCTTTTCAGACTGGCACTGGCGACCGCAGTCACCACGCTACCGCTGATGATTGTAGGCGGTCATGTCACGACCGAAGGGTATGGCATGGCTTTCCCCGACTGGCCAACCTCCGATGGGCAGAATATGCTGACCTACTCCTGGTTCCACCGGGCCGCTGATAAATATTACGAGCATGGACATCGCCTGCTGGGAATGCTGGTCGGCTTTTTATCGATCGCACTGGTCATTGTCGCCTGCAAAGTTGCTGATCGAAAATGGATCCGTAATGTCTGTATTGCTGTCCTGGCCTGTGTGATCATTCAGGGAATACTCGGTGGCACCCGGGTGACAGAGAACAGTAAAGGTCTGGCGATGGCCCATGGCCTGTTCGGCGCCTGTGTTTTTACACTGATGTGTTTTCTGACCATGGTTACGGGGAAACGCTGGATTGCCATCAGCAACGATCCCCCGGTTTTACCGGCTGGCTATGGTCGTCGGCTGGCAATCGCGGTCCCGCTGGTCGTACTGTTTCAATATTTTCTGGGCGGGTTTCTCCGACATTTCCAGGTGGGTCTGCATCCACACATGAGCTTTGCGTTTGTCGCCTTGATCTTTGTAATCATTGAATTTCGTAGTGCGCGTAAATCAGGGATTAAATGGTTAAAACGTCCCGCCATGGGCATGCTGCATATCGGCATCTTTCAGGTACTGCTGGGCTTCGCCGCCTGGATCACCAAATACGGACTACCTGCTGCCGGTTTTGTTGCCACCGCCGGTTCCTGGCAACAGTCAGTCTCCCGCACCGCGCACCTGATTACCGGAATCCTGTTCCTGATGACCACGGTCCTGTATTCGGTCCGTGTCTTTCGACTCCATCAATTAAATAAAAACAGATCGTCAGAGCAATCTCTCTCTGCTACTGATTCCTTACCGAATGCCGAAGGTAACGTTTGACATGTCTACAACCCAACAATCCTATATCGCTGTCGAAGAATCGAAAACTGCCGCCAAACCTGTCAGTCTGGCCCGGTTAAGCGATTATCTCGAACTCATCAAACCGAGAATTTCGACGATGGCCCTGATCTCGGTGGCTTTAGGATATACGCTGGCCAGCGCCCATTCCTGGTCACTGCTGCCTTTAATTCATGCCCTGTTGGGAATCGGCCTGGTTGCCGTCGGCTGTAACTCGCTGAATCAGATGCTGGAAATGAAGAGTGATGCCCTGATGCCTCGCACGGCCAATCGCCCGCTACCCGCCGGTAAAATCTCATTGCCTGAAGTTCTGGTTTTCGGAATTGGTGCCGCTCTGACTGGTATTTTTTACCTGGCAACAATGGTCAACCTGCTGACTGCATTTCTAGCGATGATGACCCTGGTGCTCTACGTGCTGGTTTACACGCCCCTCAAACGGGTGACCTCCCTCTGCACCACCATCGGTGCCATCCCCGGTGCCATGCCTCCCATCCTGGGCTGGACGGCTGCGGGAGGCAACCTGAATACCTCTTCGTTTGCGATTTTTGCCATCATGTTCTTCTGGCAGTTCCCACATTTTCTGGCGATTGCCTGGCTGTACCGGCATCAATACCACCAGGCGGGATTGAAAATGCTGCCAGCCCCAGACCCGGCTCCGCGCATGATCGGCTGGATGTGTGTGATTTATGCAATAGCGCTGATCCCCGTCAGCCTGCTGCCTCAATATGTTTCCCTGACGGGGACGTTTTACTCTGTTGTCGCACTGGTCCTGGGAATCGGCTACCTCGCCTTTTCTATTCGTTTCCTGAGAAACGAAACACGCCAGACCGCCCGTGAGTTAATCTGGTTCTCACTGATTTATCTCCCACTGCTGTTACTCACCCTGACCTGGGACCGGCTGCAGCTGTTTATCTGATCAAGCAAAATAAGAGTACGTATTTCAGAATTCAACAACTGTTTGATTGTCTGCAATGTAAAGTGAAAGATTGCAATGAGTCACGAAAGTAATTCGCCACAATATCGAATGGGGCTTCCCATACCACACTCCAAACTGGGGATGTGGCTCTTCCTGGCGACAGAAATCATGTTTTTTTCTGCCTTTATCGGAGCCTATATCGTGCTCCGTGCCGGTTCGCCTGGCTGGCCTGACGATCCGGAAATCACGCATCTGCGTATCTGGGCGGGTGGTTTGAATACGTTCGTACTGATTCTTTCCAGCTACTTTGTAGTACTGGCCTTGGAAGGCATGAAAGTGGAAAACTTCGCCAAAGCGCGGCTCTATCTGTGCCTGACGCTGCTGCTGGCCTGTCTGTTCCTGGGCATCAAGGCCTATGAATATTCGGGTAAGTTCAAATATGACATCCTGCCCGGACACATTCCGGAAACCCCGCGGATGGCGATTGATAAATCCATGCGGGAAATGAAACAGGTCGTGGATCAGCGGGCCATCGCGTTAGCAAATGAAAAGCTGCCGGAAAAAACGGAGCCTACCGATCCCGAAGAAACAGTCGAAATCGCCGGCGTCGCTGATGAAAAAACAGAAGCAGTCGAAACACCCGTCGAAGAAATCCGGCAGCAACTGCAGACAGAACTGGCGGCCGAGGACACCCCTGCTGCCCGTAAAAAAGAACTGCAGGCCTATTTTGATCTCGGCGACAAATACCGGGAATTAAATGAACGGGCGCTGGAGGAATCCATCAGTATGCAGCAGATGAATAAAGAGCTGGAAACGCTGAAGGAGAACCCCGAGTATGGGTCATTCCTGGCACCGGTACATCACCTGCAACCGATTATTTTCGGGAACCTGTTTGCCTCGGTTTACTTTCTGCTGACCGGCTTTCATGCCTTGCATGTCCTGATCGGCATGCTGCTATTCATCATTGTACTGCTGCAAGGTAGACGGCTGAGTAAAAAATGGAACGATTACGTCGAAAACATCGGCCTGTACTGGCACTTCGTCGACCTGGTCTGGATCTTCCTGTTCCCACTGATTTATATCATTTAATTGAGAGACGCTAATCAGATGTCAGATCAACACGCTTACGTCAAATATTCCACCATCTTCTATGCACTCTGTGTCTGCACGGGGCTGTCGATCGTTTTTGACTTCATTGATTTAAAAGGAACAAACATCATCGGCATGAATGGTGTTGTGCTGCTGTCACTGCTGGTTCTGTCCGTCGCCTGCGCCAAAGCACTGTTCGTACTGATTTACTTTATGCATCTGAAATTTGAAGGCAAATGGAAGTACGTGCTACTCAGCCCGACGATCATTCTCGCGATGGGACTGACAATCGCCATGACTCCCGACATCGGCATTCATTATTACACGAATGAAGCACCTCAAATCGACTACCTGGAGCAGGCCCGGCAGACTGCCACCAAAACGGATGCCTTAACCCCCGAAAAAAGTCATGTTGAGTAACCCCCTCACCCAGGAATCAACGACGGCCTCCCGCATCTGTGTCAATGATATTTCACACCGATACGGTGAACGGCTGGCTTTGAATCATCTAAGCTTTGACGTCCGTCCCGCAGAGATCTTTGGCCTACTGGGACCGAATGGCGGCGGAAAAACGACCCTCTTTCGCCTGCTTTCCACACTCCTGCCTCTGCAGTCCGGTAACGCCACGATCGCTGGCCTGAACCTCTCAACACAGGCCCGGGAAATCCGCACACTCATTGGCGTCACTTTCCAGTCACCCAGCCTGGATGGCAAACTGACCGTCCAGGAAAATCTGAAACACCAGGCGCACCTGTATGGTATTTCGGGCAGATTGATGCGGGAACGGATCACCTCCGTGCTACTGCACCTGGGACTCACAGATCGCAAAGCCGATCTCGCGGAATCACTATCAGGCGGCCTGAAACGCCGCGTCGAAATTGCCAAGGGCCTGCTGCATGCTCCACAGGTCCTGCTGCTGGATGAGCCGAGTACCGGTCTCGACCCGGGTGCGCGTCATGATCTCTGGAAATACCTGAAACAACTCCAATGCGAACAGGGTGTGACGATCCTGATCACCACTCACTTGATGGAAGAAGCGGAACACTGTGACCGGCTCGGAATTCTGCATCAGGGAGAACTGATTTCACTGGGTACCCCGGATGAATTACGTGCTTCGGTCGGCGGAGACTGCCTGACCATTCAAGCGGAGCACCTGGAAATACTGCAGCAACAGATTATCGAGAAATTCGGCGTCACGCCTCAACAGATCAATCACAGTCTGCGCCTGGAACATTCCCGGGGTCATGAATTTTTGAAAGACCTGATCGATGCCTTCCCGGAACAGGTCACTTCGGTTTCACTCGGAAAGCCAACGCTCGAAGATGTGTTCATTCATAAAACCGGACATCAGTTCTGGCAGGCGGAGGAAGTCGAATGAATCAGCCTGCTACAGTCACCCCCGCTACGCCTTTTCTGCTGCCGATCATAACGCTCGCGCAACGTGAAGTGGTCCGCTTTGCCAGGCAACGCACCCGCGTCATTGGTGCCCTGATCCAGCCGATCCTGTTCTGGATTCTGTTTGGAGCAGGACTGCGAGGTTCGTTCAAAGCCCCCGAATGGGCGACGGCAGGCATGACCTACCAGGAATATTTTTTCCCGGGCGTGGCGGTCATGATTTTGATGTTTACCGCGATCTTCTCCACGATCTCCATCATCGAAGACCGTAAGGAAGGTTTCCTGCAGGGAGTGCTGGTCTCGCCGGTGCCCCGTTCTTCGATTGTATTGGGCAAACTGCTGGGGGGAACGATTCTCGCCGTTTTACAAGCTGTCCTGTTTCTTCTGCTGGGTCCGCTCTTAAAAATTGTCGGATTGGCGCCTGATTTCGATACCGGAATCACACTGGCAGGTTTTATCCCCCTGTTTCTGTTTCTGTTTCTGCTGGGCTTCAGCCTGACGGCGCTTGGCTACCTGATTGCCTGGCCAATGGAATCGACACAAGGGTTTCACGCCATCATGTCAGTCTTTCTGATGCCGATGTGGCTGCTCTCCGGTTCGTTTTTCCCGGCGGGAGATTCCGGCTGGCTGTCCTGGATCATCCGCGCCAATCCCCTGACTTATGGCGTGACCGGTTTGCGGCGTCTGCTCGCTTCAGGTCCTGCTTTACCCAGCGCACCGGGCAATCCTTCCCTGATGATCTGCCTGACCATCACCGCGGTGGTCTGTATAATTTATGTAACGATTGCCATCTGGATGACCCGTCAGCGGGCTACCAGAAATGCCAGATAAATAGATGCCAGATTAACAGATGACTGACAAATACGTTCTTATTTTAGTGTAATCAAAAGAATTAAACATGACTGAGACAAAATCAAGCCGCCGCATCCCTTTGATCCTGATCATCCTGCTCTGGGTGCTCGTCGCCGTAAGTGCATTCGCAACCTGGAAACTGAAAACTCAGCGCGACATCGCGGTGGAACAGATGAAAGCCAGTGAAGCCGCTGAGAAGAAAGCGGCGGAAGAGTCTGAGACCGAAGCAGTCAAAATCAATGCCCCGATCTGGCCGGAAGCAGGCATCGAAGACTTTTCCCTCACCGAGCGCAGTGGAAAAACCATAACGAAAGAAGACCTGCTGGGAAAACCCTGGGTGGCCTGCTTCGTCTTCACCCGCTGTGCCGGCCCCTGCCCGCGCGTCTCCGGTCAGTTTTATCAGTTGCAGAAAGATCTGAAAGACCTGGACTTCCGCCTGGTGACCTTTACCGTAGATCCGAAAAATGACACCCCCGAAGTTTTATCCCGCTATGCGGAATCCGTCGGCGCGGATCCGGAAAAGTGGCTGTTTCTCACCGGGGATCAAGGTGAGATCTTTCATCTGATTGAGAAAAGTTTTCTGATGCCGGTTCAGGAAAACAAAGGGCCCGCCCGCAAGCCGGGCTTTGAAGTGATCCATACCACCAACGTCATGCTGGTAGATAAAACAGGACGCGTCCTGGGAAAATATAACGCCGTCGACGATGTCGAACTGGCAGAGCTCAGACGCGAAGTTCGCAAGCTGGTCAAAGAAGAGAAACAGAATCCGGACAAAAATAAATCGGAGGAAAAACAACAGGATTCTCCCGAGAACACGAAGCAAGACGAAGCAGCCAAACCCAAAACGCCCGCCAAAGCAGGCATGATCTCTCTGAGTACCACATTGTTTCCAGTCGTGGCAAATCTGCTCGCTCAGACCGAAGCAGCTTCACCTGCAGCAGAACCAGGCACTACTGAAACCGTCAAAACAGCACCGGACTGGGTGTATCAGTTACCTGCCGTCAACGCCACCCTGAACGGGCTGGCTACCATTCTGCTGATGGTTGGTTACTGGTTCATCCGCCATGGGGAACAGCAGAAACACAAAAAAACAATGCTGACGGCATTCGGAACTTCCGTTTTGTTTCTGGTCTTCTACCTGCTGTATCACTTCGCATTACAAAGCTATACGGGAACGGCCTCTCGCAAATTTGGAGGTGAAGGCGCAATACGGACGATTTACTATTTCATTCTGATCACACATGTCGTGCTCGCCGCGGCTGTCCCTGTCCTGGCCTGGGTGACAATCCGACGCGGATTGAAACAACAGTGGGAAGCCCATCGTAAAATCGCCAAAATCACGTTTCCAATCTGGCTGTATGTCTCCATCACCGGCGTCGTGATCTATTTTATGCTCTATCACCTACCCGGTGCCGCCTGAGAATCAGCGAAAAATCGGCTGGAACCGGGATCTTCATCTGTTACAATGGAAGCATCTCAAGTTGTTAATCTAAAGTGGTTCGTATCATGTTAAAGCGATTTTCATTCCTTCGATCCTGTGTTCTGACAGCTGCATTGCTGGGGCTCTTCTCCACGCCTGCTGTCATCAGTCAGGCTGCGGCCTGTCCCATGTGTAAACAGTTGAACGAAACGGATGATTCCAAGCCCCGCGCTTACATGTATAGCATCGCATTTATGCTGGCGATGCCGGCAATGCTGATCTCTGGCTTTGGTGTTGCCTTCTTCAAGATGATCAAACGCGAAGAGAACACGGTCCAGCATTACGAAAACAACCGGAACCCGCATCAGAGTGATGCCGATTCCGGTATGCTTGATTCGTAATAATTGATCTCGTTGCTGCTTAATTCAAGCGTTGGCGACGAGGTGTATTCCAGACAGTTGCTGCCGAGGGTGCTGGCACAAATGCCCCTCTGGCGGATGCAGTGCGTGACAGGGAATCATCATAGGTCGCCTGGTTGGATACCGCAGGCTGTGTCTGAAGATAAGAGTTCTGAGAAGGAATCGTCTGCCACTCTGAATTCCCCTGCAGATCAGGAACCTGTAAGACTGCGGGACTGGGTGGCAATGCTGGCCCCATGCTCGCGAAGGAAGGGCCACTGTTTCCACCCCAGCCTGCCGCCGGTTGTGCACTGATCGTGGGAGCAAGAGTCGGGTAGGCGCCCATGTCCAGCGATGTGGAATTCATCGGCGTAGGAACAGGGGCACTGGATGGAACCGGCGTTGAAGGCACTCCATAAGGCTGCATGGATGGTGAAGGACTCATCATGGAAGGTTGTCCGTTCATGCAATCAGTGCACGTTGACTGTGGCACTGTCACCTGAATCCGTTTTCTAACCTGAATCGGAGTTTTGACATAGCTGGTCTGCTTCTGGTACTGGGTACATTGAATCTGTTTGGTCACCATCTTGGGAACCCAGACTCGCTGCCAGCATCCTTCGTCAACGGTAATCTGCTTGTAAGTGGTAACGGGAACATTGGTTGTGCGTGGTACCATACGGTATTCGGTACAAATAATGTCCTGGTAGCAGATTTGTGGCGGAGGAGGAGTACACACGCCCGGGCAGCAGGAAGTCACAGGAGCACAACGCCGGAAGTAACGGCGGGCCAGTTTTTTACAACGGTGACCACAGCGGCCATGTTGCGGATAACTGCAACTCGCGCCACCTCGGTTGAATAACCGTTTAAAGATATGAGCTTCCGCAGAATTATCATTTGTCGTAATCAGAAACAGAGAAGCAACAACAATACTATTTCGAATCCAGGGGGACATCGAAAAACTCCTTTTTTTACTAAGTGTGCTGAATGGCACTCCTTGATTTCGTTCCCGTTTCAGTCAAACTGAGACACTGGCTCTACAGGATCAGCCGGAACGAAGAACCCACCTTTCTCATTTATCGGCATAATCGTTAAAGTCGCTTTATCTTATATTTCACAATTTACAAAATTCATTCCCCCCCGGGTGTCGTGACATTGAGGCCACTTTTTGAGAAGATAGGGAAGCGAGAAGCGGGCTCCCAACTGACCTTGGATCCACTAAACTATATAATACCAATCACTTAAATCATTGCAGCGAGATTAAAGGACATGAACATGGCAGAAGCATCACTGGCACATATGGTTTATTTCACCCTCAAAGATGGCTCCCCCGAAGCCAGCGAAGCGATGGTGAAGGCCTGTCACCTGTATCTGAAGGATCATCCGGGCGTACTTTATTTTTCCGCCGGGATCCGAGGCACCGAGTTTCAGCGACCAGTGAACAATCAGGAATATCATGTCGCGTTGAATGTGGTCTTCGACAATAAAGACTCACACGATAAATATCAGGAAGCCGCCGACCACCTGACCTTCATCTCAGAAAACAAAGACAAATGGGCCAACGTCCAGGTCTTTGACAGTTATGTCACCAGCTGATCGAGCAGAGCAATCCGATTCAAAGCACGGGGATAATCAACGGCGTCTGGTACTCAGGATGGGGCAGCACTTTGACGGGGGTCTGATAGACTTCTGTCACGCGGGCTTCCGTCAGGACTTCCGCCCCCGTGCCAATTGCCGCGATCTCTCCTTTGTCCAATAACACAATCTGGTCAGCAAAGCTGCTGGCCAGATTCAGATCGTGGATGGTCAGGATGACGGTCAAATTCCGCTCGTGCGCCAGATTGCGAATGAGTGTTAAAATCTCGACCTGGTATTTCAGATCGAGTCCCGTAGTCGGTTCATCCAGACACAGCACGCTGGTGTGTTGTACCAGGGCGCGGGCAATCAAAGTCCGCCGCCATTCCCCGCCGGATATCTCTGTGATCTTCCGCTGACGTAATTCCGTAAGTCCCGTCTGCTGCAATGCTGCTTCGACCTGGCTTGTATCTTCGTTCTGAAAAGGTTGCACCCAGCCTCGATGAGCGCTGCGGCCCAGTTGCACCGTTTCTTCGACCGTCATCGGCCACTGGGGTGATTCCAGCTGCGGTGCCAGCGCCAGTTTCTGTGCCACCTGTTTGCGTGACATCTGGGTCAGCGAGTCCCCTTCAATCAGCACGCTGCCCTCGCGGATTTCCACCAGGTGAAACAACGCGCGCAGCAATGTTGTCTTACCGGAGCCATTCGGGCCCAGTAAGACCAGTACGGTTCCCGGCTCAATGCCCAGCGAGATCTGTTTTAAGACATCCTGTCGGTTATATCCACAGGAGACGTTTTCCAGTTGGATCGGATTCATGCTCGTTCCCCTTCTTAACCGGATTGCTGACCGCGACTGAGCAGCAGAAACAGAAAAAACGGACAGCCCATTAACGCCGTCACAATGCCGACGGGAATTTCCGCCGGCGCGATCACAGTCCGGGCCAGCGTATCGGCAATCACCATCAAAGTAGCACCTAACAGACAGCTACCGGGAATCAGCAGACCGTGCCGGGGACCTAACAGAATGCGTGTCATATGGGGCGCCATCAATCCTAAAAAACCGATCACTCCTGAAACAGCAACACAGGCCGCCGTACAGAACGTGGCAGCGACCAGGATGATCATCCGAAATTTGGCGATCGATAATCCCAGCGTCTGGGCTGCCTCATCACCAAAGGAAAGCAGGTCGAGCGGTCGTGATAATAACCACAACAATCCGCCACTACACAGGATGACAGGCCCCGCCATCATAATTTCATTCCAGTGTCTGCCGGAGAAACTGCCCAGCAGCCAGCTGAAGATGGTAGTCAGCATTTCATGATTCAGAAACATGATCAGAGAAACCAGTGCCCCGGTAAAACTGCTGAGCGCCATGCCCGCCAGTATCAATGTCAGCAGCGGTGCACTTCGACCAATATTGCTCAAAGAGGCGATCACAAATACCCCACCGACGACGAGCAGCGCGCCCGCAAACGCCGCCAGAATCAACCACGGAATCTGCCAGGTCGCCGTGATGACAGTAATACTCCCCGCGATCAGGAGCAGTGCAAGGGTCGCGCCCAAAGCAGCACCACTTGAGGCTCCGATCACAAACGGATCCGCCAGTGGATTGCGAAACACGCCCTGAAAAGCAGCGCCGGCAACCGCCAGTCCTCCTCCCACGCAAGCCGCCAGAATCACGCGCGGCAGACGAATCTGCCAGAGAATCGTATTGATGTACGATTCCTCTGCCGGATGCCAGAGTCCCTGCCAGACCTGTTCCAGCGAAAGCGCAACCGCCCCGAAATGAATTCCCACCAGTAACGCAAGCAGCAGGCCCGCCAGTAAAGGCAGGAAACGCCAGGCCAGAAATTGATTGCGAGGTTGCATGAACGGCAGCGTCCACTCAAGAGGTCAGGGTTTCGAAAAAGCTTCAGGGTACAAGGCCTGCGCCACTTGTTGCAGTCCCTGCACCACGCGCGGACCGGGACGTGAAATCAGATCATCCTCAATGATATAAATCCGCTGATTCTTCACGGCCTTCATTTTTTTCCAGCCAGGCCGCTGTTTCAAAGTGGCAATCGCTTCCCGCGCATCAGCCGGCTGATTATTTTTGAGCCCGGGCAGCAGAATCACTTCGGGATTGCGCACGACCAGCGTTTCCTCACTGACCTGGGGATAGGCTATTTTCACATCACTGAAAATATTCTCCCCACCGACCAGCGTAATCAGCTCACCAATGAACGACTCAGGGCCCGCTGTCATCAAAGGCTGATCCCAGACCTGGTAAAACACACGCGGGCGCCCCTGCTCCTGAAACGGTTTGACCTGCTCCTGAATTGCCTGGATGTCCTCATTAATTTTATGGATGATTTGCTTGCCGCGATCAGTGTGTCCGGTCGCTTTGGCAATTCCCCGAATCGATTTCTCAATATCAGCCAGCGACTGGGACTCAAAAGAGAGGACCGGTACTTTAATTTTCTCCAACTGCTCTGCCAGTAGCCGATGATAATCACCGCCCAGAATAATCAGATCGGGCTGTAGTTCTACCAGTGCTTCCAGACTGATACTGCCCGGGTTGGCAAATGCGATCTTTTTCAAATCGCTGGTTGCCGGAGGATAATCACACAGAGACGTGCACCCCACCATCTGCTCTCCCGCACCGATCGCAAACAGAATTTCCGTGTGGGCTGGCATCAGCGAAATAATTCGTTGTGGCTGTTTCTGTATCGTGACATCCTGCCCCCGATAATCGTTGACCTTCACAGGATACGCCATTGAATGGGCTGGTTGCTGTGTCACTTCCCCTGCTGACGGTACCGCCTGCGCAGGACGCGGGCTGGTCGCTTCAGGTTGGCAGCCTGCCGTCATTCCCCAGAGGAACAACAGCAGGAACAGTCTGTCTAAATGGATATTCATAATCTCGTTGGTATCGAATCCTTTCTCAAATTGGAAGTGGCAGACGCTCATTCAATCAAAATCAGCCCGGAATGACCGTTTCCAGGCATTCCAGGGCTGAACACAAAATGCTTCTCTACTCCCGACAGCATCAATCCGTCAGGTTCACTTTCGCACGCAGCGTCTTCGCTGCAGCAACCATGTTCTGTAAGGCGGGCCTGACTTCATCCCATTTGCGGGTCTTCAGACCACAGTCCGGGTTAACCCATAACTGTCGCGGCCCCAGCACGTTTAATGCTTTTTCCAGCAGATCAACCATCCATTCCACCGTCGGCACCCGCGGCGAATGAATGTCGTACACGCCCGGTCCGATTTCATTGGGATAGTGAAATTGAACGAATGCATCCAGCAGTTCCATGTTACTGCGCGACGTTTCAATGGAAATCACATCGGCGTCCAAGGCAGCAATCGCTTCGATGATATCATTGAATTCGGAATAACACATGTGCGTGTGAATCTGGGTTTCATCTTCCACACCAGCGGCCGCCAACCGAAAACAATCGACGGCCCACTTGAGATAAGCACGCCAGTCGGAACGACAAAGCGGCAACCCTTCGCGAACTGCCGGCTCGTCAATCTGAATAATTCGGATGCCGCTGGCTTCCAGGTCCAGCACTTCATCGCGAATCGCCAGCCCAATCTGCTGGCAGGTCTCACTGCGAGGCTGGTCATCGCGGACGAACGACCATTGCAGAATCGTCACCGGCCCGGTCAGCATGCCTTTCATCAGTTTCTTTGTGCAGGACTGCGCGTACTTTGTCCATTTCACCGTCATCGGTCCCTTACGGAGAATGTCTCCGAAGATGATCGGCGGCTTCACACAGCGGGAACCATAACTTTGCACCCAGCCGTTTTTCGTCGCAATGAATCCTTCCAGTTGTTCGCCAAAATATTCCACCATATCATTGCGTTCCGCTTCGCCATGCACGAGTACATCCAGGTCGACTTCTTCCTGGTACTCAATATCACTGGCGATACATGTCTTTAGAAACTGTTCGTAAGCCGCTTCCGTCAATTCCCCCTTTTTAAATGCGGCTCGTGCCTTGCGAATTTCATCCGTCTGCGGAAACGAACCAATGGTCGTTGTGGGAAACAGCGGCAACTGCAACACCTCTTGCTGCAACAGCTGCCGCTCTGCATAGGGCCTTTTGCGGGTTCGCATCGGTTCCGTCACGGCGGCACTACGTTCTTTTACTTCCGGACGATGCACGCGCGGCGAATTACGGCGGGCATTCATTGCATCCCGATTCACAGTCAATGCTTCTGTAACACTCTCTCTGCCTGCATTGATGCATCGAGTCAGTACCGCGATTTCTTCCAGCTTCTGCCGGGCATAAGCCAGCCACTGCCGGAGCTCAGGGTCCAGATCCGTTTCGTTTTCCAGATCGACGGGCGTATGTAACAACGAGCAGGAGGGCCCAATCAGTATGCGATCCGCGCCAATCCGGTCGACCGCTTTTTCAATCAACGTCAGCGACTGTTCGAAATCATTCTTCCAGATATTACGACCGTCGATGACGCCCAGTGACAGAGCCACCTCATCAGGCAGTTGTTCCAGCACGTCATCCAACTGCTCGGGAGCGCGGACCAGATCGATGTGCAACGCAGCAATCGGCAGTGAAACAGCGGTCGGGAGATTCTCTGCAAGCGGACCAAAATAGGTCGTTAACGCGATCTTGATTCCGCCGGGGATGATCGAAAGCTGATCATAGGCTCGCTGAAAGGCGACGCGTTGCTCCGCCGTCAGATCAAGGACGAGACAGGGTTCGTCGATCTGAATCCAGGTTGCACCGGCGGCTGACAGGCGGGTCAATACTTCCACATACACGGGCAGCAGGCGTTCCAGCAGACTTAAGCAGTCAAAGTCAGCGGTTCCCGACTTCCCCAGCAGCAGAAAGGAGACCGGCCCCAGAATGACCGGCCTGGTAGCGATGCCCAGGGCTTTCGCTTCCAGGAATTCGTCAATCACTTTGGTCGACGCCAGTTGGAACTGCTGAGCGGGTTCGAACTCGGGAACGAGGTAATGATAGTTGGTATCAAACCATTTCGTCATCTCCAGCGCGGCGACACCGGCAGTGGTCGCGTCGACCGATTTGCCCCCCTTACCGCCTCGCGCCATTGCGAAATAGGTTGACAGGTCAACGGCACCCCCGGTCCATTGAAATCGGGCCGGGATCGCACCGACCAGCGCCGTCGTATCCAGCACCTGATCATAGAAAGAGAAATCATTCGACGGAATCTGTTCGATCCCTGCTGCCTGTTGCAGTTTCCAGTTTGTTTCGCGCAGGTCGCGACCGATCTGCTGCAGTTCTGCTTCGCTGATTTTTTCTGACCAGAATTTTTCGACCGCTCTTTTCAGTTCACGGTGAGCGCCGATACGGGGGAATCCAAGGTTAGTAGCAATAGCCATTCGCAGGCTCCTTTTATGATTAAATGTAATTGATGGTGAAACAGTTTGTGGTGCGCACCTTCTTTAGAGTGTGTGCGCACCGGTAGCGTTATCGGGTCTGTGAAGTGTTCCGCGACTCAGGCGCAGGCTGCGCGCAGACCGGGAGTGTGTTCACAAACCGTATTGAAAAACGATGAGTGGGTCGATGAGTTTAATGGTCCGAAACGGGACACGGCGTTGAGACAGAGCCAACTGGTAGCGCGCAGGCGGAGACGTTCTTCCAATCAAAGAACGCAGCAGGGCAGGCATCTGCGCAGAGGGACTCTGATAGTGCTCGCGCAGTGAAAGACGCATGCATCACAGCAGGCGCGCAACGGCAGTGTCCGTTTCAGACCCGGGGCATGTCAGATTCGTCGGCGTCTCCCACCCGTCTGTATTCGGGCGAGACATACAGCCGGTCACACCAGTGCACACGCTGCATATAAAGGGTCATACCTGTTTTCCTGTGAAAACGAAAAGGACACTGGAAGAAAACCCGCAAGCAAGGCGTGTTCTCAATTCCAAGGTTCGGAGCTTAACAGCCGCCTGTCATTGCGTCAACTTGAAAATCAGTCAAAACAGTCATTGGGCTAACGGTTCTAATCCAGTGATTAATCCTTATGAGGTTGTACAGTTTCCAAGTGGCAGGGTTGATCTTTAGACTGTTCTGCTAAATTTCATAGATCCAGCCCACTATCAAAAAGCTCTAACTGATTCTCACTTATCTCGAATCCCGCTGCTGCAATAAAATGCCGACTTCCGTTAGAGACTAAAATTGTAATATCATCTTTCGTAATTTCTCTCTTAAAGAGTTTTTGGATAGACTGATATTCTTCTCGAGTAGCACTATCAATTTCCAGTTTATCTAAATGTTTTGGAACTGAAATATAATCGACGGCTGTAAAGATTAAATCAATATTATAGTCATGACTGAGTGTTGGCTGACTTCGAATCAATAATCTCGAATGATGAACACTGAAATCCCATATTCGAAAGTCTCTGCCATTAAAGGTACGATTCATCTTTTAATACCTCTATCGCCAACCTGCAAAAACATTACACCATTCCAAACATCCGTCATTTGAGTATTAAAGGTGAACTGCCATTAATAACATCGAGATCGATTTTGAGTACATTGCGTTAAAACCTTTCAATGTATTTCACAGGGGAAGCCGATCAGAGGCCAGATTTATCTAACCGTGGCAAGTCTGCATTCACAACGACTCACCCTTTCAGTCTACCACGTCCCTTTCCGAACAACAGCAGCGATCTGGCAGAGCCCGTTATTTTATCACAGCTCATACCGCGCATAAAAAAGGGACCACCAATCGGTGATCCCTGCGAGGGTGCCTTGTTTTCTTATCGCGGACGAATCAGTCCCAGGTGAGTGAACCGGATTGGTCCTGCCCCTTTACTGTCTCCAAACACACCTTAAGACTCGATGATTACTCCCGGTAAAACGATTGCGGGGGTTTGAATTTTGAGTCGATCTTAAACTCGAATTTCGATTCCGGCGCATTGACTGTGGCAGCCTGGACGATCGCATGCGGCTTGAACAGGTTATAGGCAGGGGGAATCTGTTCTTTCATCCCGACCCCACCTTGTTGGGAATCGGGAGGGATCGGAGACCCGTCCGGCAGTGTGATCTTCGAGAAGGTCACGCCGTACTCGCCCGGAGGGCATCCCGGATTGGAATGGAAATCAGTCAAAGTAAACGTGCCTGCCTCATCGGTCAGGCCAAATCCTCCGTTCCCTTTTGTTCCGCCAGTGGGATGAAATTCCACCATCGCACCGACGAGCGGTTGACCATCCATCGCCACGGATCCCGAAACAGGAATCATATCAATGTCGGGACCGGAATCCGAACCCCCACAACCGGAAAGCGAAGTAAGCATGACTGTGAAAAGTATCGCAGTTCCTCGAGTCAATTGACGCGTCGTATCTAAGCAAGCACTCATGTTGTTCCACCAGAGATAAAAGAAGCAGGATTGATTAAGAGGAGAAGAGTCCGCCGCTCACGGGTTTCTAACTTCGTGAGTGAGGGAACATCCCGGAAAAATAATTCCCTAATCAGAACTCACCGATCACCTGGCCATCTTTGATACGGGAGAGATTGGTGCGGATCGAAGCATCGATGTTCTCGTTGAGAAAACGCACTGCACCATCGGCGAGCAGGATCATACAACCTCCGACATGGGCACTTCCGGGCATACTGTAAGATCCCAGTACGCCGGGCCGTTCCGTCATCGGAGGAGTCCAGGAGCAACAGAGCCAGTAGTTGATTCCGCGGCTGTGGCCAAGGTTGACGCCATTTCCCGCGTAGACGCTACATCCCCAGTAGTTACCGGTTCCATCCCGCACCTGACGAGTCGTTTCACAGACCATGACGGTATTACTGGTGCCATCCTTGATCTTCGCAATATCGGAGTTGGAATTCTCCCCGAAGAGCGCTCTCGTGGTACTTCCTTCATTTTGCCACAGCGCCCAGGGCCCTGTGCCGGAGGTGACACTGAATCCGTAGTTGGTCATGGCACTTCCCGAGACACCACAGCCGTAGTTGGGAGACACTGAATTGTAGGTCTGGTTGTTGTCATCACTCGGACAATTGAAAACGGCGATGACTTTTTTTGTCAGTTCCATATTCGCGGTAATATCTGCAGACGCCCCCATCACGGTTCCCGCACTCGTCGAAGACCACCCACTGAACGAACTGTTGCGTTGGGCTGCGGTGAAGTTGAACTGATTATAAAGAGCAGACTGTTCCAGATAAGGCAGCAGCAGCGTCCAGCCGGATGTATTCAGAATCGGATCGCCGGCCTGCGTCCAGACCATGGCATTGTTGGCACTCGAGTAGGGAAACTTGGTGTGCGCATCGTGATAATTGTGCAGAGCCAGACCAAGCTGCTTCATATTATTCTTGCAGGAGGAACGGCGAGCCGCTTCGCGCGCCTGCTGCACGGCAGGGAGCAGCAATGCGATTAAAATGGCAATAATGGCGATGACTACCAGCAGCTCTATCAGCGTGAAGCCTCGTGAGCGTCTCACAGTAGTTTTGGGCTTTTCGGAATGGCAACAGGAATTGATTTCCAATAAGTAACTCATGTTCTTGTCCTGATGTAGTGATGTAGTGATGTAGTAGTGAATGATATGAAGCAAGAGGACTTTCAACGTGAGGCTCGTCTAGCGGTCTTCAACAGAGGAGGGACAGAGTACAGTGCTCCAACACACCGTTGTGCAAAGAACATGCCGCCGGGAGTGTCAAAAGGGTCGAAAAATATATTCCCAGCTCACCGAACACCGGTCATCGAGACACAACGTGTTTAATATGCTTCACTTATGGGAACTACTGTTTCGTCGTCTCAGAATATTCGGACAATGAGACGTCGGACGATCACTTCCTGAGTGCCATAAATTTTTGAAGATTGCCAATTAATTTCGCACCAGATATCACCAGGATCACACGACGGTGAACTCTCCCGGTATTAAAGCTGTCAGCGACGAATGATACTGTCGAGTCAGGAACCGTTTTCTGCTTCATTTGAAAACAGTACAGAGGGCAGTAACTCTTTTACCTCCCCCTGACTGGTGTTCTGGCCACTTGAATGTTATTCAGTTACTCCGCAAACGATCGCAGCAGACCACATGCGGGGCAGCGATAAGTAGTGATCTTTCTTGTTCCGGATTCGTTCACATGGACCGTCTGGGTGCTGTTCTTCACCTTCATCCCGAAAAACGTGCCGCCAGCACTTTCCGGATCGCCTGGATGCCACACCGTTTGCAGAGCTCCCAGGAAAGTATTATCGGGGACGAATCCTTTTTCCATCTCTTTTTCACAGTCAGAGCAATACGGTGTTGTCCTCATCAGAATCTCCAGTAAGTCATGTTTCAGAAAAGCCGACTAAAGCTTAACGCATGATGCCCCCCACTGGATCATCAAAATTTTTGAACAGCGGACAAAAAAGACAAGTGCCCCCTGACAGTATTCCGACTGCTTAATTTTTCCGCCCGTATCATAGTCTCTCGCACGGAAATCAATCCCACACTTAATCCTCAGCATAAACACCAGAACTCGCCTAACGCGCATGCGCACGATGGAAACATCCTGATCTGACACTGCGGTAGTGCGAGACGCAGCCTGGCCAGCGCCATGGGAGAAAAATGGTTGCCACAGAGCAGCAAAAACTTAAGCTGGTCCAGTTCCCTCAATGGTGACAGGTCGGTAATGGAATCGTCTATCAGTAATACCTCCAGCCGCTCCAGCTTCGTCAGCGGCTGCCAGTTTGTCACATTGCAGTTCCAGATCGCCAGATGTTGCAGAGAATTGTGAAGCGCCAGAGTGCTCAAGCCGACATTGTCAATTCTGGGATTCAGCGATAGCGTTTCCAGGGAGAGGGGCAGCAAAAATTCGATTCCCGCATTTGAGATTTCTGTATTTTCCAGCCGCAGCTCTTTCAGGTTTGTCGCGGAACTCAAAAACCGCAGTCCTTTGTCTGTGAGCGATGTCCCCTGCAGGTCCAGGCTTTCCAGAGCAGGGAATTCAATCAAGGCGGGAATCCCTGCGTCGGTAATTGATGTGTAGCCGAGCCCCAGATCTTCGATTCCGGAATCCGAGAGCCACACCAGACTGGTATCAGTGACCTTCGTTTTAAATAGTCCAAGACTCCGCAAATGCTCACAATTCGCCAGGTGGCGCACCCCGTCATCAGTAATGTCTGTGAAATCCAGGTGGAGATCTGTAAGCCAGGAACATTCGACGCATTCCTGGCAGGCAGCATCCGTGATACCGGTATCGATCAACTCCAGCTTTTTGAGTTGGGAACCCGGCAGACACTCTGCCAGCGCCTGATCGTTGACCACCGTATTAGAAAGATTCAACCGACGCAGCGAAAACGCCTTCCCGATCACTAGATCCACAATGGCGTCGTTTGAGATCGCCGTGTGACTCAGGTTGATGCTTTCGAGCCAGGCCAGGCTTTCAAGTGCTAACAGCGATGCGTCCGTGATGTCGAGAAACGCGAGCGACAATTTCTGCAACCGGGACAACTCGGGGAGATACCGCGATAAACCCGTGTCGGTAACACGCGTTGCCTGCAGGTCCAAGCTGCGCAGCGAAGTTAACTCCGTCAGGTAGCCCAGTCCCCGGTCTGTGATCTGGTTTCGCCTCACATTGGCAGCCGGTACCGGTCGCAGTCCAGGTGGGAAGCAACCAGGAGCACAGGCAATATTAAGTTTTTCAAGCTTAGAGAGCTTCAGCAGAGATTTCAGCCCGGTATCAGAAACGAGTGCGTCGTACAGTCCCACACGTTCGAGGTTACTCATTTCGCCAATGAAGCTCAGCCCCGCATCCGAAATGTTGGTATAGTCCAGAATCAGCGCATCGAAGCCTGGATAGAAGATCAGATGACGCAGGTCTTCATTCGCGACTTCCGCATGCGTGAGGTTAATCAGACCCTTGGGCTCGTTTGCCGTGTATTCGATTTGGCTCCCAAACCGAGCAAGCATTTGACTTGCCGCATCCGGGAGAGGTGGCTCGTAATTCATATCTGTCTCTCGCCTCCCCAAAACATACGAGTTTAAGGTAACGTCTTTTTTACGTCATCTACAGGCCAGAATATTCCAGGCTCATCAGCTGTTTGCATTTTTATCCCCTCGAAATCGATTGAGGAAAAACAAAAGACTTCGAGGACTTCAATTCGAATCAGAGATATCTTGCACTCCCCTCCAACACGCCCTGCAAAACATACCACCCATCAGTATACCATCTCTCCTCGGCGACAGCAGCAATAATTAATTCAAGCTAGAGCGCATCACATTTAACCATAGCGTCTCTCAAACTATTATACTCGGTTCAAATAGCCCTGGAGACGCTACAGTAAAACTGGACACAGTCCAGCCATTTTCTCCCAGACCGTCTCGCGCGTAAAAAAAGGGACCACCGGTTGGTGGTCCCTGCGAGGGTGCCTTGTCTTTTTATTGCGGACGAATCAGTCCCAGTTTAATGAACCGGAGCTCTGGTATTCGGTCACGCGGGTTTCGAAGAAGTTCTTTTCCTTCGAGAGGTCCATGGTTTCGCTCATCCAGGGGAATGGATTGGAAGAACCGTACTGGGCGGGCAGGCCGATGCGTTCCAGGCGACGGTCAGCGATGTGCTGCACGTATTCGCGGAACAGGTCGCCGTTCAATCCGAGGATACCGGTCGGCAGACAATCTTTGGCGTACTCAATTTCCAGCTCGGCTGCATACTTCATACGGTCGATAATGAGCTGCTGGAATTCGGGAGTCCAGAGATCGGGGTTTTCCTGCTTGATGCCGTTGATCAGGTCGATGCCGAAGTTCAGGTGAATCGTTTCGTCCCGCAGGATGTACTGGAACTGTTCGCCGATCCCGGTCATCATGTTCCGACGATGGAAGGAAAGCACCATCACGAAACCGGTGTAGAAGAAGAGTCCTTCCATGATCAGGTAGTAACCGATCAGGTTTTTCAGGAAGGCCTGTGCCCCTTCGAAGGTATCGGTCGTGAAATCGGGATCCAGAATTTCCGAGGTCAGCTCCATTTCCAGCTGATCTTTTTTCGCAATCGCGGGAACTTCGTGATACATGTTGAAGACTTCCGACTCATTGAGCCCGAGGCTTTCGACAATGTACAGGAAGGTATGCGAATGCACGGCTTCTTCAAATGCCTGACGCAACAGGTACTGACGGCATTCCGCATTGGTCACATGCTTGAAAATGGCCAATACGATGTTGTTGGCCACCAGGCTCTCTGCGGTCGCAAAGAAACCCAGGTTCCGCATGATCACGAAACGTTCGCCATCACTGAGTTTGCTGGAACGCCAGGTTTCAATATCTTTGGTCATGCCGACTTCAGTAGGCATCCAGTGGTTGGCACAACCATTCAGATAATGTTCCCAGGCCCAGTGATACTTGAGTGGCATCAACTGGTTGACGTCGACCTGAGAGCAGTTTATCAGGCGTTTTTTATCTGCTTTGAAACGGCCCGTAGGAGTATCGCCTACTGGAGAAACCGGAGTCTTGGAATTTGTATTTGCATTTAGGATTGTCATCATAACACCTTTTTGAAATCCATTTATTAAATGAAACTGAACGCGATAGAGAGCGGGACGAAAAGACTGTGTTTACTGGCAGGCCTCGCAATCACCGTCCAGATTACAGCTTTCGCCAGGAGTCACCATCGTAGCGGCAGGCTCCCGATCGACCTGAATATCACCCGAGGCACTGGCGTTCTTCATCCAGCGAGGCTGAATTCCAAACTTATTGACGTCCACGGTTGATTTCTCAACCTGCGTGGCTGCCAGTGTCCGCAGATAGTAAGTGGTCTTCAAACCGCGTTCCCAGGCCAGCATATACATATCATGTAATTTTTTGCCGGAAGGTTCTGCTAAATACAGGTTGAGTGACTGTCCCATATCAATCCATTTCTGGCGATGGGCGGCACACTCGATGGTCCACTTGGGTTCTACTTCAAACGCCGTCAGATAACGGGCCTTCAGTTCATCGGGAATACGATCAATCTCGGTGACCGAACCATCATAATACTTGAGGGCTTCCAGCATGTCCGCATCCCACAACCCCAGGGCTTTCAAATCATCCACCAGTAAGCGGTTGACCTGGGTAAACTCGCCGGACAGGTTGCTCTTCACATACAGATGCTTATAGGAAGGCTCAATCGACTGAGACACACCAATGATGGTCGAAATCGTTGCCGTGGGAGCAATCGCCATCACGTTACTGTTACGCATACCATTCTGTGCAATCGAATCCCGAACGACCTGCCAGTTAAGGCGGGTCTGCCGATCCACTTCAATCGGAACATCCCGTTCTTTTTCATGCAGATCCAGAGTATCGATCGGCAGTAAGCCACGATCCCACTTGGAACCAGTATAAGACTCATAACGTCCACGCTCACCAGCCAGTTCTGATGAAGCCAGAATCGCGAAATACGAAATCGCTTCCATGCTGGCATCAGCAAATTCTACAGCCTGCATGCTGGCATAGCTGATTCCCTGAGCCAGGAGAGCATCCTGAAAACCCATCAGGCCTAAACCAACGGGACGATGACGGGTGTTCGAATTACGGGCTTCTGCAGTGGGGTAGTAATTGATATCAATTACGTTATCCAGCATTCGCATTGCAGTCCGCACTGTCTCTTCCAGCATTCCCAGATCAAGCTGACCATCAACAATGTGCAGCTTAAGGTTGACGGAACCCAGGTTGCAGACAGCCGTCTCATTCCGCGAAGTATTCAACAGAATTTCGGTACACAGATTACTGCTGTGCACAACGCCGGTATGGTCCTGGGGTGAACGCAGATTGGAAGGATCTTTCCAGGTAATCCAGGGATGACCGGTTTCAAACAGACGAGTCAACATCTTACGCCACAATTCGACAGCCGAAATACGACGGAAGAGTTTGAGCTCACCGGTTTCGGTCATCTTTTCGTATTCGGTATAACGCTGTTCGAATGCCTGACCGTAAAGATCATGCAGATCGGGAACATCATTCGGGCTGAATAAAGTCCACTCGGCATCTTCGCGAACCCGACGCATAAACAGGTCGGGAATCCAGTTCGCCGTATGCATGTCATGGGTCCGTCGTCGGTCATCGCCTGTGTTTTTACGCAGGTCGAGGAACTCTTCGACATCCATGTGCCACGTCTCAAGGTACGAACAGACGGCGCCTTTGCGTTTACCACCCTGGTTCACAGCAACAGCAGTATCGTTGACCACTTTCAGGAACGGAATCACGCCCTGGCTTTGTCCGTTGGTACCACTGATGTGCGAATTCGTTGCCCGGATTTGAGTCCAGTCATTACCCAGTCCGCCGGCCCACTTGGAAAGCTTGGCGTTGTCGGCAACACATTTGAAGATGTGGTCCAGATCGTCGTCGACTGTCGAGAGATAACAGGAACTCAACTGCGGATGCAAGGTGGCCGAGTTAAACAGGGTCGGTGTTGCCGATGTAAATCGGAACGTGGAAAGAATGTTATAGAACTCAATCGCCCGTCCGGTTACATCACCGGCTTCCTGAATTGCCAGTCCCATGGAAACACGCATCCAGAAATACTGAGGTGTTTCAATGCGGCGGCCATCAATGTGCAACAGATAACGATCGAAAATGGCCTGCAATCCCAGATACTGGAACAGGTGATCCCGCTCTGGTTTGAGAGCCAGAGCAATCCGATTCAAATCGTATTTATGCAGATCAGGAGTCAATCGTTTGGCTTCAATTCCATCATTGAGGAACTGTGGAAAACGATCCACATACAGTTGATTCAATTCATTGACATCAGAGGGAGCATTTCCCAAAGCGTCGTTATAGATAATTTTGAGCATCAAACGTGAAGCAACCGTATCGTAGGCAGGGTCACGTTCAATACGGGTCCGGGCTGCCAGAATCATGGCACGATACAATTCTTCGACAGAAATACCATCGAAGATAGAACGCATGACCTCTTCCAGCAGCGCTTCAGCGGAACAGTCGCCTTCCAGTCCGCGACAGGCATCGGAAAGTCGTGCCAGAATGCGGGCTTCATCGAAGGGTGTCTTCGTCCCATCTGTCAGAATCACATGAAACCGGGGAGTCTTCGATTTGATCTCATCAGACTCATCCACCAGATCAGTCGAAGCGCGTAAAGCACGAAGCTTGGCACGATCTGCCCGGTAGACAATATAACGACGTGCAATACGGTAGTGACCGCGACGCATCAGCATCATCTCGACAACGTCTTGAATTTTTTCCACTTCAATACCAGCGTCACTACTGGCTGCGGAAGCAATTTCATTGGCGACCGACTCGACCATCTCCGGGATTTCCATCCGGATTTCGTCATCGAGTGGTTGATTATCCGCAAGGTTCAGTTCCGCGCGGAAAGCGTTGGAAATTGCCCGACCGATCAGCGAAGCATCAAAAGGAGCTGTCCGCCCCCCGCGCTTCGTGACGACCCATTCTGTTTGCGCTCGAATCATTCGATTGCCTCCTTAAAATGGAATGCTAAAAATCCGGCTGTGTCCATGCCGACAGCAGCTTGTGTATCAATTAGAAACGTTGTGATGAGACCGCAATTACACGCACAGTGCTCCACAATTAGTGAGCTCACATGAGAGGGCCAGAAATGTAACAACAAACAAGATAGGAAACATAAAGAGATGGGAGCAGGCAGGCAGCATTAATATGATGCATGGACTGGCAACTCCGTTTGCTCTTACGAAACCCTCACTGATCTGAAATTCGATTTCTAAAACCATCTGAATGTGAGAGCTGAGGATCCACCAAACCTCTCAATAACAGGTTTTCTGAGCAGGTCGCAGGCATTTTGTGCCGTCTTGAGAGAGACAAGAGCACAACCCGGAACTATTCAAATAAACACTGCCAAAAGACTTGGTAAAACCACCTTTTTCTTGACTCACAACAAAACACTTGTTTAGTATTTTGTGTAAGTCACTCACTCATAACACCCAATATAGTGTGTGCATTTCAGTAGTCAATACTAAATGTTGGACATCGTCCAAAGATGTCAAGAATCATTAGCGAGACTCTGCAAAACACTGTATTTGTAGAAACTACACACAAATTTCATTCAAATCCAATCTTCAGATCACCGAAAAACGCAAAAGTTTTTTTTCTGAACCGGCTGACCGTCAAACTTCCAAATGCCCCCTCATCTTGCAAAATACAACCAGCTTGAAAGAGGGCAAAACATCAGATTGCGTGATTCTTCATCAGAATTTCATACGGACTGTATCTGAAACAAAATGCTGACGGCACCACAAATCAACGATTCCTGCCAGAGAACCGCCGCACCAGGCTCCGCACCAGCAGCAGGCCGAACTCGAAACGGGACACTTGGGGACGTTCTTTCCAGACATTGAACTGCAGCTGTTCGATGTGATCAAGAATTTTCAATCCGCCCTGAATAAACAGATCGATGTCGACCTGCAGACGACCGGGAAGCTGTGCAACCAAAGGCACTCCTTCCAGCAGGTACTGCCGCGCACGCTGGACTTCAAACGCCATTAACTTCTGAAATGACGCGTTGAATTCGCCGCGCTCAAATTGCTCTCGGGTATAGCCGAACTGCTCACAATCTTCCCTGGGGATGTAGATGCGGCCAATCGCAAAATCGCGGGCTACGTCCTGCCAGAAATTGGCCAGTTGCAGACCCGTGCAAATCGAATCAGACCACGCCAGCGTTTCCTCAGTAACAGACTCGCAGAGATGCAGCACCAGCCGCCCTACCGGATTGGCACTTCTCTGACAGTACGAAAGCAGTTCTGCAAAGGTTTGATATTCGCTGACACGCTGATCCTGTTCGAACGCCTGGATCAGATCATCGAAGGCGGTTTGAGGCAAGTCATATTGGACAATGGTGGGAGTCAGCGCAACAAATACCGGATGCAGCCGCGGCATCAATGACGACTGTTGGGGCGCTGCGTCATTCTGAATGCCCTGATAGCATTCCACCAGTTGAGACCGCCACCAGGCCAGCAGGCGGAGCGACTGGTCTGTCCCTGCGATTTCATCCCCGAGATCGTCGGCCCAGCGGCAGAAGGCATAAACGTTATAAAAGTGCTGACGCAGTTCCCGAGGCAGCGCCCAGGAGACGACCGGGAAATTCTCGTAATGTCCGAGAGCGATTTTGCGGCAATATGCGTGTGCCTCGTCCAGGGAGACTGGAGCATCCGTTCCCTGAAAACAGGGGGAATCGGGCCCCCAGGCCGCCAATTCATGCTCAAATGCCGTCATTTAGCCGGAACTTCCCAAACGCATAGCGCCAGTTGATTAACAATCGTCTCCCAACTGGATAATCTATAAGAAATATGACTCAACCGCTTACTATGCCAGAAGCCGTCATAGACGGCTTGTCGAGTTCTGTTTCATAACCGCCCGGCATCAGCACGCTCTGAATGCCAGCAGAAAATAAATATTTCGAATCGGCGGGCGCTCAACAGATTCTGATACCAGCAGACTAAAGGGATACAGGTCCCACCGCTGGAAATCAAGAGAGCCAACCCAATCCTGTTCGATTCACTCTGAAAACGATTTCAAAAGAAAAACGTAAAAACCATGGCCATTCCCAAAATTGCTATCGTGGGGCGCCCCAATGTTGGCAAAAGTTCCATTTTCAACTGGCTCGCCGGACACCGTGTGGCGATTGTCGACCCGACCGCTGGTGTTACCCGCGATCGTGTGACCTACCTGGTCCATGAAAAAGACCGCTATTTTGAACTGGTGGATACCGGCGGAATCGGCATCACTGACAGCGACGATTTGTCTGAAGACATTGAGCGCCAGATCCAGGTGGGCATTGATGAAGCCGACCTGATTCTGTTTGTCGTCGATGGCTCCCTGGGCGTGGCACACCTGGATGAAGAAGTCGCCACGCGACTACGGTTGATTGAGAAACCCAAAATCCTGTGTATCAACAAATGCGATTCCACCAAAACCGATGATGAAGCAGCGCAGTTCTTTCGCCTGACCAATTCCCCCGTCGTGCTCACAAGTGTGAAAGGGAACCGGAACCGGAATCAATTACTCGATGAGATCATGGATCACCTCCCCCCGGCAGAAAAGCTGGAAGAATCGGAAGGGGACACGCTGTCTGCAGATCCTGAATTGAAAATTGCGATTGTCGGTCGAAGAAATGTAGGCAAAAGTACTTTCATCAACGCACTGGCTGAGTCGGAACGGATGATCGTGAGTGAAGTCGCCGGCACGACCCGCGACAGTGTCGATATTCGTTTTGAATTCGACGACAAATCATTTCTTGCCATCGATACTCCGGGGGTAAGAAAGCGGAAAAGCCTGGCGAATGACATTGAATTCTATGGCTTAACCCGGGCGAAACGCAGTATCCGTCGCGCCAATGTCGTGCTGATGTTTTTTGATTCGCAGCAGACGATTTCCAAGGTCGACAAACAACTGGTCGCCGAAATCGATGAAAACTACAAACCCTGTATTTTTGTGATTAACAAATGGGATCTGGGCCGCGAAAGTAAAATGACCTCGGAAAAATGGGATGAATATCTGACGTCCCAGTTCCGTACCATGCGACATGCCCCCGTGGCGTTTGTCACCGCGAAGGACTCCCGCAACATCAAGCAGGTCATCAATCTGGCACAGACGATTTACAAACAGTCGCGGATTCGTGTCTCAACGGGGCGTCTGAATAAGATCGTTCGAGCTGCGATCCAAAACAATCAGCCCCCCTACTCCAAAAACCACCGTCCCAAAATTTACTACGCGACGCAGGTAGCCACCGAGCCGCCCACGATCGTTTTGAAATGTAACGACCAGAAACTGTTTAGCGAATCCTGGAAGCGTTACCTGAGCGGCGTACTGCGGGAAGCACTCCCCTTCAAAGAGATTCCGATTAAAATCTATTACCGCCCGAAAGATGCAAAAGACGAATCAAGCCCCAGCCTGGACATGGTCGAGCAGGATGATTTCGAAGCATTTGAACCCGGACGCTGATAGAAATCACTCAAAAAGGTGTCAGGAACCTTAAATTTAAGGTTCCTAGTATCTCGGGTACGAGCAGCATTGAACCGGACAGACAGGTT
>NZ_JBLXFK010000017.1:0-119556 GCF_048262075.1 Gimesia sp. | reverse complement strand
ATTCGATGAAAGACTCCTCTTCAAATTCGGTCGCTGGTGTTGATATTTCTAAAGATTCTCTTGATCTCTTTTTTACCAAAAACGGTCAGCAACAAAAGATCGCTTACCAGAATGATTCGCTCAAGTTGCTCGCCCGGCAGATCGTCAAGCTCAAGGCAACCGTCGTCATGGAAGCCACCGGCGGATATGAAAAGAAGCTCGTCAAATATCTCCAGAGTCAGGGGATTGCGTGTGCCGTGGTGAATCCGAAGTTGATTCGTGACTTTGCCAGAGCCTGTGGGAAGCTTGAGAAAAACGATGCCATCGACGCCAGGATCATTGCCTCGTTTGGACAGATGATGCAACCGAGGACGATGGGAAAAATTGATCAAAACAGGGAGAAACTTAAGTTACTGGCAACCCGCCGAGAACAGGTTCAAAGTATGATCAACCAGGAATCCAATCGCCAGCAACAAATCGAGGATCGACAAATACGAGCCTTGATTCAACGGGCGATTCAGCTTTACGAGAAACAGCTCAAAATGCTGGACAACGAAATGCTGAAGGTCATCGAAGCCGACCAGGCCATGAAAGAGAAATCCAAAATCCTGCTCTCAGCCAAAGGCGTTGGCCCGACAACAACCGCGAACCTGATTGCCGGGCTGCCTGAACTCGGAAAACTGAATCGGCAGCAGATCGCCAAGCTCGTCGGCCTGGCTCCTCTGGTTCGGGACAGCGGCAAGTTTAAAGGACAACGTAGAACAGGTGCCGGTAGAAGCCAACTACGGCGTATCCTTTACATGGCGACATTAGTGGCCACGCGCTGGAACAGTCGCATCAAAGCATTTTATCTGTCTTTATTGGAAAAAGGAAAACCGAAGAAGCTCGCCATCACAGCCTGCATGCGAAAGTTTCTCACCATCCTGAATTCGATGATGAAAAATAATCAGACTTGGGATCAGAATCTGATTACCTCTTGACAGATTTTAACACAGTCGCTGACACTTTTTTGAGGCACCCAAGCGATAAAAGGCTGCCGCGTTGTCGTGAAACAGCTTTCGTTGAAAGGTTTCCGGCCGATCCTGCACGATCCACTTCAGCGCCTGATACCAGCTTTCGAAGTTGGCCGTCAGCGTGCAGACGGGCCAGTCGCCGCCGAAGAAGACGCGGTCTTCTCCGAACGTATCCAGGCAGAAGTTGATGTTCTGTTTTAAGTCCTCGGGCTGCCAGGCTCCCCTGGTGGCGGTCGCGATAATTCCGGAGATCTTGCAGAACACGTGATCGCAGTCAGCCATTCGCTGCATCCCCTGTTCCCAGTCCGACCGGTCCTGCTGCTGATCGGGCTGTACGCTCATGTTGCCGCAATGATCGATGATGAACCGTGTCTCCGGGCAGGCGTCGACCAGTTCGACGGCGTCCTGAATTTCAGCCGGTCGCATACACAGATCGAAACTCAAGCCCCGATCTCCCAGCAGCCTGATATTTTCTTTGAACTGCGGTGTCAGGCACATGCCCCGCGGCCGATCGGGATCGTGCAGGATCGTTCTGACTCCTTTCACAAACGGATTGTCGGCAAACTCTTCGAGATAGCTCGCAAAGCTGCTCTCAGCCGGACAGCCACCAATCACGGCACCGGACATCGGATTATCTTCTGCCTCGCATAATGTGAGTACGTATTGTGCTTCCTGACGCTGCAGATCCGGGTGTACATTCACTTCCATGTATACCGATTTTGCGATGGGGCAATTTTGGGTCGCTTCCCGATAATCGGCCATGCGGAAGCTGGTTCGCAGGACGTCCATCCCGGGTAAATCGAGCCAGGGAAGCTGGAACAGGTCTAAATCCCAGAGGTGCTGATGCGTGTCGATAACGGGGATCGAATCCATGTGAGAAGTCTCCAGTGGGAACAGAAAGGGAACTCCTGTTTTACCCGGATTTCAGACCCATTGCAAATCAGAATTCGCCTCTGTTTACGCTGGTATTGCGTCTGCCAATAGGTTAGAAGTGAGCTTTAACCAGTCAGCGTTCTCGATAGTTTACCAGTCCGATGCAACCTTCCCCAACTCAACAGAATCCCCGAATCGAGTATGAACGGCGGCTTGAAGACCGGTCGGGCAAGGTACAGGCATTCGTCAAACAAAGCGATCGCTATTCCACCTTAAGAGGCCTGGTATTCATCGCTGGCATCGTAGTGCTGCTGTCTGCAACGGTCTGGGGCGCACTCAGCCTGAAATGGATTGCCGCCCCGATTCTGGCGTTTATCTTTCTGATCATTTTACATGCCCGCTGTATTCGTCAGTTGAAGCGGGCACGACAGGCAGAAGCCTATTATCGGACCGCCCTGGATCGCCTGAACCATCAATGGATTGATGTCCGGCCCGCGGGTGAAGAATATTATGATCCGCAGCATATGTACGCCGGTGACCTGGATCTATTGGGACGAGGCTCCCTGTTTCAACTGATCTGCTCTGCCCGCACAAAGCTGGGCGAAGAGACACTGGCCCGCTGGTTACTGACTCCCGCGAGTGCCGAGGAAATCAAGGCGCGACAACAATCGGTTGAGGAACTGCGAAACGAACTGGATTTTCGTGAAACCCTTGAACTGCTGGAGGCGGAACAGCACAGCGAGATTGAACAGACTCACCTGTCTGACTGGGTCCGACAACCGCTGATTCAAATTCCCGCCGGCCTGAAATGGGCCTCGATGATCACTGGGGTCTTCGCCGCGCTGGCGGTCATCAGCTGGCTGCTCTCCTACTCGGGCATCGCACCGATCTGTGTCGCAATCATCATTCAGGTCTGCCTGTTATTCTGTATTGGCTCACGCATCCGCGAACTGTTGAACCAGACAGATGAAGTTCGCAATGGGCTGTCTGTCCTTTCAGATGTGCTCTCACTGATTGAACAGCGGGAGTTTCATTCTCCGCATCTCACCACGATTATCACCGCGCTCCAGACCGATGGCGTACCACCATCACGGAGTATTGCCCAACTCAGACGCAACATTCAGGGGTTGAACAACTGTTTTCGCAATCAGTTTTCTGCTCCGTTGACCATCCTGCTGGGAATTCCCTTCCATTACATGTTTGCCATCGAGCGCTGGCTGCAACGCGTGGGGCCACATTGTCCTGAATGGCTGGCGGCGGTCGGCGAGTTCGAGGCACTCTGCTCACTGGCCGGTTATGCCTACGAACATCCGGAAGATCCTTTTCCGGAAATCGCTGATACAGCCGGTGGTCCGCGACTGGAAGGCGTTGAACTGGGACATCCTCTGATTCCGCTGGACCAGGTGGTTCGCAATGATGTCACCTTGAATTCAGAACACCGACTGCTGATGATCAGTGGCTCCAATATGTCCGGCAAAAGCACATTGATGCGTACGGTGGGGACCAATTTTGTACTGGCGCTGGCAGGTGCTCCCGTTCGGGCAGCCCGGCTGACGGTGACCCCCATGCAGGCAGGCACTGCGATGCGTGTCCAGGATTCGCTGCAACAGGGAGCATCCCTGTTTTATCAATCGGTGGCGCGGCTTTCAGCGGTCGTGCATCTGGCAGACGCACCGGAGCCGGTCCTGTTTCTGTTGGATGAAATCCTGCAGGGAACCAACTCGCATGATCGGCGGATCGGTGCCCAAAGCGTGATTGAAACCCTGATTGAACGGGGTGGTATCGGCATCGTCACCACGCACGACCTGGCCCTCACCGAGATCACGGACCTGTTTGGATCGCAGGCAAAGAACGTCCACTTTGAAGATCAGCTGATCGACGGAAAAATGACGTTTGATTACCGGATGCGCCCCGGGATTGTGGAACACAGTAATGCTTTGGAACTGATGAAGATGATGGGCATTGAGCTGAAAGCACTCGACACCAATCCGGCCCCGAAATCGACGGACTAGACTGTGTCCCGTTTTACTGTAGCGTCTCCAGGAGCATGGGGACCGAGTAGAACAGTTCATCATACGCTATGCTAAAATGCGATGCGTTCCAGACTGCGTAATTATGATTTTTCAGCTGATCATGTAGATCGCAACCTGAAAATAGATGATCAGACCGAGAATATCTACCAGCGCGGTGATGAACGGATTCGACATCAGAGCCGGGTCCATGCCAAGTTTGCGGAAACCCATTGGCAGCATTCCCCCCGCGGAAATGCCCATTAACACCACCAGAAATACCGCCAGGCCGACTACCGTTGCCTGCATCAACTGCGAAGTGAACATCCACGAAACCAGGAAACTGATCACCGACAGCATGCCCCCTAACAGCAGCCCAAGTTGAAGTTCTTTCCGCAGCAGCGCCCGTAATTCATCGCGCTGGATATTTGACTCCAGCGCCATGGCCCGGATGATCAACGTGGCTGATTGAGAACCGGCATTACCGCCGCTCGCCAGGATCAGGGGGATAAACAGGACCAGCCATTCGAACTTGTCCGAAACGCCTTCGAAGTGCTCCAGCACTTTCGCCGCCAGAAAGGAGGGCACCAGCAGGAAAATCAGCCAGCCAACGCGTTTTTGAATAACCGTCTTTAATGGCGTGGCAAGATAGCTGTCTTCCAGTGGCTCAACTGCGGCCAGACGATGGGTGTCTTCCGTTGCTTCTTCCTGCATAATGTCGATGGCATCATCGTGGGTCACAATCCCCACCAGCTGATTCTGATGATCCACCACCGGAATGGCGACAAAGTCAAAGCGGGCCATCTGCTGAGCGACAAACTCCTGATCATCGTCGACGCGCACTGAAATCACATCGCGGTTGGTAATTTCTGAAAGGGGACGCGCCGGACGGGCGAAGATCAGTTCGCGCAAAGAGACAATTCCCTGCAGGCGACGGCCTTCGTCTACCACGTAGATATAGGAAATAATTTCACTGTCGGGCGCCTGTTGACGCAACCGTTCCAGCGCCTGAGCGACCGTAATATTTTCAGGCAACGACGCGTATTCGGTCGTCATAATCGCACCGGCACTATCTTCCGGATACGAAAGCAGTTTACGGATATCGCTGCGTTCTGCTTGCGCGATCAGGGGCAGCAGTTCTTCCACATGCTCATCATCCATCCGCGTCAGCAGGTCGACCCGGTCGTCGGGCGCCATCTCTTCGATCAGTTTGGAAAGCGGTCCCCGCTCGATCACGCCGACAATTTCGATCTGTTGGGGCAGAGGCAGGAATTGAAAGATCTCAGCCTGTTTCTGGGCTTCACAGCAACTGAGTACACGCCAGACCTTCTCGCTCTCGAGTTCCGCCAGGATCTCCGCGGTCACGGCAGGATAGAGTGCCTCACAGAACTCTTTGACACCTGCGTTATCATTTTCACTCAACAGTACCTGAAGCTCAGGTAGCAACAATCGCCCGTACATGCGGAATGCCTCGTTTGCCTGAGATGTTGACCAGTTCAACAAACCGTATTCTGATCAGACCGGACAGAAAGAGGGAGCAACTCGCTCTCCCATCGTCCTGGCCGGCTTCTCTGTAAAAAAACACCCTGACCGGAATCAGCGCCAGCCAGGGTGTTGATGATTTTATACAAACAACAGAATCAGATGCTGTTTGATATTGATCACACGCAGATCATCGTTTTGAGAACTGGAAGCTCTTGCGTGCTTTTTTGTATCCAAACTTTTTGCGTTCCACCATACGGCTGTCACGAGTCAGGAATCGACCGGCGCTCAATGTTTCGTGGAACTGATTATTATAGGCTTCAAGAGCACGGGCAATACCGAGCACAATGGCACCGGTCTGACCAGTGGTTCCGCCGCCTGTCACCCGGACCCAGACATCAACTTTGCCAAAGGTCTCGGTTGCTTTCAGAGGCGCTTCGACCATCTGACGGTCCCGTTCGACTTTCAGATATTCATCCAGTGCCAGACCGTTGATCGACAGACTTCCAGAACCGGCTTTGATGCGAACCCGTGCGACAGCAGTTTTGCGACGTCCGGTCCCCATAGCCACACCCATTTTATCCAGTTTCCCTCGGATAACAGGCTCTGGTTTGACAACTTCCTCTTCCTCGGTCTCAGTAGGCAGACCGGATCCCAGAGTTAGCTCAGGCACACCGGATGTCGTTGTCATTGAGTCAGCGGTCGCTTCTTCTGAAGTCGCTGTTTCAGCTTCAATCGGAGTCTGCTGCTCAGTCGTTTCGGTTGTTACTTCTTCTTCTGGAGTCTCATTATCCATGACGGTTAACTACTCTTATCTTATTATTCTGAAAAGGGATAAATAGAAGTTTGTATGCTTCGGTTCAGATTAAGGCAGCAGGTAAGCTGGCATATCCTGAGGTTGTTGTGACTGCTGTTCGTGCGTAGGACCCGCGTAGAGCTTGAGTTTCTTCAGCATCTGGCGACCCAATTTGTTCTTGGGAAGCATGCGGCGAACGGCTTCTGAGAGAACCTGAGTCGACTGACCCCGTTCCAGTTTCTTTTCAGCGGTGACTACTTTCAGACCACTGGGATAACCCGAGTAAGTCGCGTAGCTCTTTCGCAGCATCTTCTGAGAGAAATAGGGGTGTGAGTCGTGGGCAAGTTCCTTACCGGAAAACTTTACCTTGTCACAGTTTACGACAATCACATAATCTCCGGTATCCACATGGGGTGTGTAGGTTGGCTTATGCTTGCCCATCAGAACAGTCGCAATTTTAGCGGCCAGCCGACCCACAATCAGATTATCTGCATCAACAACAAACCACTCAGGGTTAACAGTCTTTGCATTTGCCATAAAGGTTTTTGTAGTAGACACCGGTTATTCCTCAAACGTAAACGATATAATATTCAATACTTATGTCAATATGCACTATAAAAATGCATGTCAGTTCATAGAGGGAATTCCGCCTCACAGTCTGAAAAACGCCGGTAATGTGAGCGCATACTAACCGCAAGGGAGCGGATAACAGTAACCTTTTTGATCTATATCTTCAACTTTGGCAGGGCGGAAATCTGTGCTGCAACACAAAAAAGCAGAGAAAAGTGACTTTTCAGAGCACCGCTGACCAGTTCGACGGATCGTTGCTGGAGCGCATCACATTTAACCAGAGCGTTTCGCAATCTAATATACTCGGGCCAAACAGCCCTGGAGACGCTACGGTAAAACGGGACACAGTCTAACCATCACCGTTCAGCAGCTTGGGCCTTCGAGACAGACGCTGTTTTACAGATAGGAAAGCAGTGTCAGTTGCATGGCCTGAGAAGTTATCTGCAGATTTGCCTGAAATGCGTTCTGCCTCTGTGTAATTTCCACGATCACCTCGGTCAGATCCGTATCAAATTCGCTGGAAATTGATTCTTGAATGTAAACTTCCTGGTCTTTGAGTCGGTTATTCGACTCTTCCAGGACGCTCATGCGGCTGCCGATGTCTCCACGAACCCGGTTCATGCGGGCAATTTCGTTGTCCAGTAAACCGCCAATCCGTCCGATTTCCCGATCATCGCTGTTCCTCAACGCGTTCTCCAGACGAGAGAGCAGGCTGATCACGCCTGTAGACTCTTTCGGATTCGGTTCATCACCCACTAAGCCAACGAGTGGATCAGTGCCGGACTCAATTCCATCAATCCCCAGAGAATAGGCAATTTCGTTCGCAGGAATTTCCAGGGGCCCCGTACCTGAAGCATCATAGATTGTCAGGCCGTTCCCGGTTGTATTCAGAGTCACCTGCAGTTTAATGGGAACAAAATTGCCCTGGAGCGGTACGCTGTTATCAGTTCCCCCTTCGGTGACTGCCAGTCCCAGGGCATCTGAGACAACATTGCTGGCGATACTCAAAGGCCCGGTACCTGAATTATCCGTAATCTGGAACGCATTGGTACTCGGGTCGATACTCGCGACCAGATTGCCCGGATCGACGGCATTGATCGAATCGAGTACATCCTGCACCGTTGCATCGCCGGCCAGGTTCACATTCACCACCGAGCCATCGCGGCGGGTAATATCCAGAGTGGTGGCTCCGACGGGAACCCCCTGCCCCAGATTCAGATCAGCCAGCGGTGTTGTTCCATCAAAGTCTTCAAAATCATTGATACGATCAATCACATCCTGGACAGTTTTCGTGCCACTCATATCCAGATTAATCGTGGTCCCGTCGCGGCGGATGATCTGTAACTGCTTACCGGAATCCACATCGACGCCCCGCCCGTAATTCAATTCCGAAAGGGATGTACTGGCAGAGAAAGTGGCAATCCCCAGACCGGCGGCATTCGAGCCGCCATTGTTTTCACCGATCGAGAAATCGGCTCCACTGATCCGGCTGGAGATCGCCAATCCGTTCCTGGCGTCATTTAAGCCAAGATTAAGATCCGGATCAGCGGTGCGAATCAGATTAAAGGCATCTTCGATCGTGGTCGCGGTAGAGAGATCAACGGTTATGGTCTGCCCTCCATTATTAATGACCAGCCCATTGCCAACCGTGGTACCGATTCCGGTGCCCCCGTTGAGTGAAGCCAATGTGGTCTGCAGCGTGATCCCAGGATCAATGTCCCCCCCGTTCACCTGAGCCACGGCGGCACTGGCGATTCCCAGATCTGTCGCGAGCGTGGAACCGGTGACATTGGAAACTGCGACAGTACCGGCAGAGGGAGTCAGCCTCAAACCACTCTCGCTGGCAGGGTCAATATCCACGGTCAGAGTGAGCGGGCCTCCGGCGAAGGCATTTTCCAGCACCGTTTTGAGATCCTGTAGCGTTTCCACGCCGGAGAGATCCACGGTCTCTGATTGGGGGGTCCCGTTATCCAAAGTCACCGAGATCGAACCGAGTTTCACGCCTCGTCCCCCGTTCAAATCAGAAACGCGGGTCTGCAGTGTCAACGCGGGATTGATGTCACTTCCAAATTCCGGAGAGCTGGCAGCAAATGTTGAGATGCCGTCAAAGTTATTAGGCAGTAACGTCTGGGTATTGATATAGGACTGGATCTGATGATCATCACCATGATAGACCACCTGACCGTTTGCGCGTTCTTCGAAAGGCGCGACACTGGTCTGACTTCCGGAAAAAATATATTGCCCGCGAAAGGTGGTATTACCGGCGTTGATCACCTGCGTTCGCAGGGAGGCAATCTGATCGGCGAGCGCCACACGTTCGGCGTCGGTTGAAGTAGTACCCACACCTGAGAGCGAAATCGCTTTCGCCGAATTCAGCGCATCACCGACACTGCTCAACGAAGATTCGCTCATCGCGAGTATGCTCAGGCTCGTATTGATATTGGACTGGTACTGTTGTTGTCGTTCGAAAGTCGACTGCAGAATGATCGTCCGCAAGGCGGCTCCGGGAGATTCGCTGGCCAGCGAAAACTGCTGTCCGGTAGCGACCTGTTGTTGAAGTTTAGCCAGTTCCAGCGCATTGTCATTCAGGGATACTTTCAACCGCTCCGACAACATACTCGAAGGCAGTCGACCTGGCAATATGGGACCAATTGTCATGATGCATCACACCGAAAAACAGGAAATTGAAACAGACTAAAAGCGCTGGAGAGTCAAACTTTCATATGTTAAGTAGAATCGTAAATAATTCATCAATCGTACTGACCAGACGGGCTGCCGACTGAAACGCTCTCTGGTATTTCAACACGTTGATCGTTTCTTCATCGATACTGACACCGGAATACTGTTCACGCTGACTCTGGAGGGAATCACGAAAAGTCTGTGCCCCTTCCGCGAGTGCCCCTTCGGACGCAGAAGACTGCGCCAGATTGGATACAATTTTTTCGTAATAATCATCGAGACTGATCCCTCCCAGTGATTCGATGGAGGTTTCAGAGAAAGCCGCCAGCAACACGGCATTGCTGCCATCCGAAGGGCCTCCTCCCTGGCCAGTCGCCAGAAACTGCTGATTCTGCCTGATGACGGAATTGATGCCAATATCGCTGGAATCGCCGCCGGTAAATAAGGTATTGATACCGATGGCGGCCAAAGCGCCGCTGGTATCATTCGAAAATTTGAATTCGTAATCTGCATCGGCGCTGATCGACAGTCGCCCGTCTGTGGAAACACTGGAATTGAGATTGGCCACGCCATTGATGGAGGACGCCAGGCTGTCGAGAGTCGTATCGGCGCCAATACCATCCAGGTCCACGTTAATGGTTACGGTATTGGTAATCCCGGTCGTTTTATTAGTAACTTTCATCTGAAAGCTGCCATGCTTTGCCTGAAAGGGTAAGCCGGACAGTTCCGAATTCAGCGTTGCCGTTGAATCCAGGGCCCGCGAAACGGAGGTCACCTGTGCAAATCCCGCCGTTCCCTCACCGGAGGCATGAATTTTATTAAATTCAAAAATCAGGTTTGATGAATACGTATCAAGTTGATCAACGAAGCCCCCCAGGATGTCATCACGGCCCTCAATGATTCCTTTCAGCTCGCCTCCCGTTCGAGAGATGTTACTCTGCGTCTGGGTTAAGAGAACATCATGTACAACCACGCCGCGATCTGTATCCGTACTTAATTCCAGTTTTTGAGAGGTTCCCGCCAGAACCAGATAATCGGAACCGGTAAAGAGATCGATCGCGCCGTCCGAGCGTTCTCGATAGCGGATCGGTATCAACTCTGACAGTCGATTAAGTGCATCATAACGTTGAGAACGCAGTGCACCGGCATCACTTTGCAGTAACCCCGATGATTCCAGCTTGGAGATCTTGGGATTCAAATCGACGATTCGGTCAATCAGTTCATTGGCTTCTGTCACCAGGTTTTCCACATTCACTGATTGAACTTCACGCAGCCCGTTGAGCCGCAAACGGAGCGAACTGATATCGGCAGCAAATTTCTCTGCTTCGTTGATGACGAATTGTCGATCGGGAATCGAGTTGGGCTGATTGACGACATTATTGATCGTTGACAGAAAATCATTCAGCCCCGTGGAGAGGTCTCCGCTGGTTAATTCCCGTAATTCGTTCTCCAACTGCTTAAAGATCGTATTTCGTTCATCAATGGAAGAAAAATCGGTATTCGCGGAATGGATGCGTGTCTCGAGGAACTGATCGATCTGCTGCTGAATCCCGGAGATTTCCACTCCGGTGCCGACAATCAGTGCGCCTTGTCGATAGGGGGCAGCCGGATTGAGTACCAGCTCTTCACGGATGTAGCCAGGCGTACCCGCATTGGAAATATTCTGACCGGCGACCTGGATCCCGGTCCCGAATATTTCCAGCGACTGCTTGGCCATTGATAGGGTAGCGTTAAGTCCCATGACAGTTTTTCCGTAGTAAATGACGTGTTTTCAACACAACGGACGGCTGGAATATCTTACAGTGAAGAATTAAGCCGATGCGTCAAAAATCACCCCCCCTGTACTGCTTTCATTTTGACCACGAGAGTAGGTAGGTACTTTCTGGCCGGCGTGTGCAATCAGTTCCAGCACCTGTGAGTAATGCTGATAAGAGCGTGTGGAGACGATCCACTGAACCCAGGTTTCATGCCGCAGCTTTTTTGATCGCTGCTGGGCTGCTTCAATTTTCTGAAAGAGAGGCTCCGCTTCAGGGACATCCAGTTTCAACAGCAGTGTATGCAGTGAGTCGGCAGGCAGTCCCTGCTGCTCGGCGGCCTGCAGAAGCTGTTGTCGCCTGAGCAGAACAAACTGCAGATCGCGCGTGAGTTCCTCTTCGATGACACCGCATTCGTCGATGAGTTTCACATCGGTCTGCCTGAGCGCCTGAGATTTCTTCTGATACAGTTCCAGCAACTGGTTTTGCACGGGTTCCAGATCACGCAGGATCCCTGATAACTGGCTGAGTAACTGCCGATGCTGCGTCTGTGCAGACGCACTTTGTGCTTCATGCATAGGAGCCCCCTTTCTCCCGTTTTATATAATCCGCCCTGTGAGCGGAGAAAATCGCCTATCGTTATAATCGGCATATTCGATCCAGGTCTCGCGTCTGTTTTAACCAGAATCTTTTCCACCGACTTAAGCTGATGATGCCTAAGGTGTTAAACCTGCAGCGGTATCTATGGAATCCAGCGATTTCGCATTCAGTTGTCGCGAAAACGAGGAAAACAACGCATCAGAGAAGCTGCCCCCTTCATTTTTTGCCATATCTGTTGAGATCTGGTGGTCCAGTTGTGACTGAAACATCTCTTCGGCCTGACCACCATGAAAATAGGCCGGCTTGCCCTGGGCAGACCGCATCGCTTTAAACATCTGCTGGTAAAATGTACCTGCGACGAACTCCTGGAACTTTTCTTTCAGTTCCGATGCATCCTCGCCAGTTTGATTTAATTCAGCAGGTGCGCCGGTCACATTTGACAACAGCGAGGTCTGGTTGATCGAAGGTTGAATGGCGGAGAGAGAGGTCATCACTGGTATTTCCTGAAAAGTGATTTAAAAATGGAACCGGCGTCAGCCCAGATCAATGCTCATCATACTCAGCGTGCAGTTTTCCAGAACGATGTAACTCCCGGATGATGCTGATCACATCTTCCGTCGGTACACGCAACTGGTTCAATGCTTCCACCAGTTGCTGTAACCGTTGCGTGCTCTGTTGTCCCTGCTCACCCGTGATTGGCACAAAGCCTCCCGGTAGCCCCCCCTCTGCAGGATTTCCGACACCTACAGTTAAATTTTTATGTGAAATCACCACCGGACTGATTTCCACTTCGCCGGTGACAACAACCGTTTGTGATTTTGGATTGACCACAACCCGTGCCTGCTGATGGGGGCGATCAATGCCCACCTCCATCACGGCAGCCACAAATTCGACCGGTGATTCCATATACTGCCTGGGAATACGGATAAAAACCCGCCCCGGTCCCTGGGCAATCGCCAGTTGCCGATTGCCGGCTTCAAAACTGAATTCCGAATTGATCACGCGTGCCACTTCACTGGCGGTATGAAAACCGGCATGATGTCGATCGACCAGCAGTGTGATGGAACGTGTTCGCCGGTCGATGAACGGGAGATCGAAGTCCCGTTCCATGACCAGTCCGTTGATAATTTTTCCTGTTGCCTGTGAAAGTTCATCTTCCAGGATGATCCCACCAGAGCAGAGACCGGCACCGATGCCGTTTCCGATCTCCGGTGTTGCCACGGGCGCGACCAGCAGTCGACCGCCACGCAGGCTTTTCGCTCCCAGCATGGAACTGACATAGCAATCCAGCTTCTGCCCTTTGCGGATCCCACTGGCAGGAATAGTCGCTTCAATCATGACCAGCGCCACATTGTTGGCAGCAGACAGATCCGCCAGATCGACGACCGGGTTATTCAAATGCTTGAGAGCCGCCGCCAGGCTGCGAATCGTGGGCAGATTCTTGCCTCCGTCACCCGTTCCATCCAGACCGACGACCAGGCCCATGCCGGTCAGTTTGATTTCTTTCATGCCATACACGCTGCAGATATTTTCCACGCGAGTCCGCGCCTGCAGTTCGGAAACCGAACACTGCAGGCAGACGAGGAACATCATCAGGCATATAACAGATTTGATTAGTCGGGCTGGCATAGTAATTTCCCGTCACACTTCAACAGAGAGAAGTCGAATTAAAATGGAAAGAACCAGTCGTACAACACCACCCCCCATGGTCGTTTGGTACTCTGATACACTTTACCTCTCTGGTGTTTGACGATATCCAGATTGGCAATATTCTCACTTAACGCCGTGTTATCACGGTTTACATCTTTACTGCGAATTTCACCCGTCAAGCGATATTCCCAGACGTCATGATTGGTTCGGATACTTTTACGGGCTTCCAGAATCAGGTTTCCGTTCGGACGGATATCGACGACAATGGCGGCGATCCGGTACTGGATGCCTTCCCGGTCTGCTAACTGACCGGTACTCTGCAGACGCCCCTGCAGCTGTGTATCAATTTTTGGACTGTTCAAAGCCGCGGGTGCCAGGTTCCCTGCTGCATCGATTCGCATGAACTCCTTCAGTTCCGCCTTCAGTGTTTCGGTTCGATTCCGGTTGAACCGGGAATCAACGGTCACGCTGGATTTTTCATCCACCATGATCGTAATAATATCATGGACCTTCACGACGATCGGTTCCGGTGCCGGCACGTAGATCAGTGAATAATCTCTGATCAGCGGCGGCTTGGGAGAATTTGAATAAAGGTCTCCCTGACCAAAGGTGTTCGCCAGGGACGATGTCAGTTGCAGGGCTTCGGTCTGAAAACCAAACTCGTTGATTTGAGCCGAGGCCAGACGGGGGACGCGTTGCTCTTTTTTTTCCGCAGGCTGCTGTGTCTGCGTGGTCGTTTCTTTTGTGGAAGTACCCTGGGAGGATCGTATTGCAGTGCTCGAATTGGCCTGCGCGGTTCCCTGCACTGTGGGTTCCTGCGCCTGCACGACAGACGAACAAAACAATACGATACTTCCCAGGGAAATCGCCTCCCGTAACACTGCCAGCAGCTTCGTGCGCTGACAGATTCGCTCACTGTTTCGTGTACTATTTTTCATTTTCGAATTCCCCCTCTTCGAATCGCATACCCGCCCGCATTGCGAATGTTTCCGGACTGAGTATTGCCGACAGCCGCGTCAGATGAACCGGAAATGAATTGAATCCCGTTCTTTGGCTGTATTTCATTCGTGGGTCGGTAATTCACTTCCGCCTGGTTATATCCAGTCACGGTCGCCATCAGTCGGTCCCGGCCTTCCAGCGCGATCAATGTAATCGGATCCCCCATGCCACCTGTCCCCTGGGCCCGCATTTCACGACGAACCGAAATACCACCACGTCGGGCATAAACAGTCACAATCGCACCATCACGGATCAGCGGGACTTCCATCAGATCCTGACTTCGCATCACATGGGCCTGGTACACGGTCCGCGTCAATTCTCTGCCAATCACCAGGCGGGGATCAGTAATGCCAGTCTGTTCTTTCTCTGGTCGAATCCAGACCAGATCATCAGCACGAACGACCGTGCCTTTGTTTAAAGTGTATTTTGCTGCCAGAATCTCAGGGATCCGCTTCAGCTGGCAGATAATACGCATTTCGTGAACCTGACCTTGTGCATCAATCAGCTTCATGCCGACGGCCTGCTCTGTTTCCAGCAGTTGATCCAGTCCGGCAAAGCGAAACATGTCGGCACGGTTATCGAGTACCTGCTGCACATTTTCACGTGGCAGACGGACTGTGAGAGAAAACTGTTGCGAGTTCGGGTAACTGCTTCTGATCCAGTCGGAGAATGCCTGCTGAACTTTCTGTTCTGCCTGTTCCAGATCCTGTCGCGTCGTGACCACCTGTGGTCGCTTGGCTTCCTGCTCTTCTTTCTGTGAACTGACGCGAACCTGGCTGCGGCCCGTCAGTTCCAGTTGGCTTAAATCCACCCCCAGAGCCTGTAAACGTCCCCGGATCTGTGAAATGGTAATGACCTGAGTGCGCCCCTGTGGAGGAGCCGGCTGCAGGATCATGCTCTGCATGCGTGTCACCTGTTCCGGATCGGCGTGCAGAACATCAGCGATATCGCCCAGGCGTACGACAGACGTATTCACCTCAGCGGTCGCTTTCAGCCGCAGAATTTCCGCATGCAGACTGTCCGTACTGCAAACACCGCAGCAGACAAGCATTGTGAAACTCAAGAACGATTTGATCCAGAAACGAAACATGCAGTATCAACTTTGTATAGTATAACGGTTTATTTCATAGAGGAATTAGAAACGACGCAGGTTGGCAATGGTCTGCAGAGACTGGTCGGCTGCCTGCACGACCTGACTGTTGAGTTCGAAGTTACGCTGGGTTTTGATCAGCTCGACCAGTTCTCGAACGGGCTCCACGTTGGACTGTTCCAGAAACCCCTGTCGCAGCTGGCCGCGACCTTCTGTTCCCGGATCACCAAACTGGGAAGGACCGGAACCGGTGGTCTCCATAAACAGGTTATCTCCCTGTCGTAGCAGACCCTGATTATTGATGAAACGGGCGATCTGAATATTGCCGGCGGTCTGAATCTGGTTCGATCCCTGCTGCTGATAACTGACAACGCCATCACCGGAGATGGTAACATTGATCGCATCCTGGGGAATCGAAATCGTGGGCTGGAGCTGGTAACCTTTATCGGCAGAAGCCATCACGAGGTTTCCATTGGCATTCAATGAGAAGTTACCGGCACGGGTGTAAAGATCCTGTGTCCCGTCATTGACGCGGAAAAAGCCATCGCCGACGATCGCCAGGTCATAGACTCCATTGGATGGCAAAATCGAACCCTGTTCAAAATCGCCTTCAGTACTCTGGACCCGGGTACCAATACCAAGGGCAATCCCTGTCGGAGTGATATTTCCCTGATTGTCCTGCACGCCTGGCAGCTTGAAATTTTCGTAGAAAATGTCTTCAAAATTGGCCCGACTCTGTTTGTACGCAGTGGTGCCGGAGTTGGCCAGGTTGTTGGCAATGACATCGAGATTAAAGCTGTTTGCAGCCATTCCCGAAGCGCTGGAATACAGGGCTCTTACTGCCATGGGTTGTCTCCTTACTCCCTTAACCTGTTTTAAAAAATAAAAGCAGGTCGCCATCTAAAAAATTGTTTGCTTAACGTCGTGGCACACTTTGCAGTAAACGCCCGAGTGATTCATCCTGTAACTTGATCATATTAATATTGGATTCAAACATCCGGGAAGAGGTCACCAGTTCCATCATCTCTTCTACGGAATTAGTGCCTGATGCTTCAATAAAGCCCTGTGCAATATTCGCTGATCCTTCCAGCGGATTTACACGTCCTTCTGTTGTGTACATGTTCTTCCCGATTTTGACGAGCTCATCCAGGGAGCCTGGCATCACTACTGCCAGCTGGCCCAGTTTCCCCATCGGTTGATTATCAATATCAAAGGGACTGACCACACCATCGGGTGTAATGGCCACGTGGGAGGCTTCAATGGGAACTTTGATTTCTCTTCCATCTGTCGTCAGAATGGGCATGCCATGGTCGGCTGTCACCAGGCGGCGATCTCCGTCCAGCGAGAGTGATCCATTGCGTGTGAGAAATGATTCCTGTGCGCTGCCAACCTGAAAGAAGCCCTGTCCTTTTAAGGCCAGATCGAACTCACTGTCTGTAGTGATGAGCGAACCGGGTTCAAAGTCGGTGGTGATACTTTCCAGGGTAATGCCACCAGTGTGATTTTCCAGATCACCGGGCAATGGGTTGAGAGCCCCCTCCTGCTGATCATGGGGGGGATTCATGCGAAAGATGGGAACATCACGTTTAAATGATGTTGTGTTCGCATTGGCCATATTGTTTGAAAGCACATCAAGCCGCACCGAATTTGCTTCGGCGCCTTGCGCTGAGAGGTACATGCCGTAAATCATTGGGATACCTGACTTGAACTCGTTGCTCTTCCGGTATCTAAAACCGTTTCACAACGAAATCAAAGAGTTTCGATAGACACTTCCCCCCGTATATCTATCGGACCCCTACAACAGGTATCTTTAATGTAATCGGAAAATTTATTCCAACCACCCCATCCATCCATGCACACCCAGTATAACATCCTGCATCGAAACCATAACCAGACATTTATGTCTGATATCGGTGTCGATCCAGCAACAGAATGGGTAATCTTCTGAAAGCAATACAAGAAATGTGAACAGAAAATATCTGTTTAGTGGTGGGGGAGCAGAAGGCTTGTTTCAAGCCCTCTCAGGCTGGCCTGAATGTAGACAGCTGATTCCTGATCAACCTGCCAGACAGTTCATCGACCAGTCTGGTTGTTTAAAGACCACAACCTTGCACGGGAACACATTCGACTTCGAACTGTTGTACCAGTTTTCGAATCTCAGCTCGATTCACTGACACGTCATCAGGTGCCTCAACACCCAGTCGAACTCGATTTCCCTTAACTGACAGGATTTTAATGGAGATATTATCGTTAATAATGATCTCTTCATCCTTGCGTCTTGTGAGCACTAACATCAGTGGACTCCTTTCTTATGGGATACATTCCTTTGATTATTCCAATAGGCCCTACAAACTCACGATAGTCTCAAGTTACTTCCTTAGAACTTGTATATTATACTCAGCAAACCCGATTCCAGTTTGAAATAAAATCGAAAAAATTAAAATATTTATCATAATCCCTAAAGTTTACCGCAAATATGTGACCTATCCACCAAGTGCCACATTTATCCCATTCTATCTTTTTTGAGATCTACAGTCAGGATTATACACTTTTGTGGCAAAAAAGTGTCTCACTTTGCAACAGCATGGTAGAGTTGATGTAGCAGTCTGTCCAGAAGCCATTTGTTTTGCCTGTGATACAACCAGATGGGTCTGGTCGATAAATATAGGGAGTCAAAACTCTGCCAGGTTCATATTCCTGGTCGCTCATCAACCGGGAAGGAAGATTAAATACCATGTCAGCCATGCGGAAACTGTCTCTTGTCGTCGCAATTCTTATTTGCCTGCTTCCCGTGAGCAGAGGAAATGCTCAGAATTCAGAAGCTCCTGCTGCCGATTCACTGCCGGAAATCGTACCCGAGACGGCTGAAAAGAAAAAAGTTCCCTCCCTGGATGAAGTCATGCAGATCATTGAAGACTATTTTTCTGATCGCAAAGGCTATAAATCAGGAGATCTGTTGACCCGCGGTCAGATCAAACCCCTGTTACGGGAATTGCAACAGGCGGGCTGGCCAGTTAAAGCGGAGAAAGAAATCCTCAAACGACTGCATGCTGATACCGATTTTCTGGCCGCTCAACTCAGTACGCCCAAAGGGATCATTTTCATGCGGCGCATTGCCCAGATGCCGGGGGGCTACGATCGTCTCGACCATATTCTGGTCATGCCTTATGGCAAGCGTCGTATCCGGGAATTCATCAACTCGCCTGGCGGATACACGATGATCGAATATATGACGACCACCAAAGGGGGCAAAAATCTGGGTAAATACCTGTCCAAAACGAAAACAGGAAAAGGATTCAACCAGCCCACTCCCTATATTTATACCCAGACTCAATTAACGGATGTTCTCCGACAGGCGTATGAAAAAGAAAACGCGAAATCAAAGAGGAACCGTTAGACTGTATCCATTTTAACTGTAGCATCTCCCGAGCCACGATATACTCAGCCCCAACGCTCCTTGAGATACTATCGCTAACCTGAATACAGGTTCCTTTGAAATCGCGTTTGATCCCAGCCCATTAATTTGACTGGTCAGCCTTCCAGGTTCACACCAAAAAATGTGGCGCTCTCGGTAATATCCTGTTTACATGATTCGATCATGTTTTCAATCTGCTCTTCATCAAGGTCGAAGTAGGTCAGCATAATTTCTTCTGCTTCCAGATACTCTTCGGAGCTACGATTCCACACCGAACCTGCCAACAGGCTCCCAGTACGTATCGCCATTCCCAACGGACAACCATGCTGTCCGTCACCGTGATGCTGTTCAATCGCTGTGACCATTTCCTGAGGCAGCGCCCAGTGATCCAGCAGACGCGCTCCAAGCAGAGCGTGATCGAAGCCAAAATACTGCTGTTCCCCTTTCAGCAACTGCTCTCCATGGGGATAACTTTCATAGATCAGGCTGTATTGCTCACGTTCGACCTGTGAAAAAACCAGAATTCCGACATCCGCCAGGAGACCCGCTGTGTAGGCTTCATCATTCTTCAGGCATTTGTGGTGATTTGCCAGATGTGATGAGATGGAAGCAATCGTAAGTGCCCGCTGCCAGTAATCGGCAAAAATGCGGCCCTTGCTGCGTCTGGTGAGTGATTCCACCATCGAGAAACTGACCGTCAACATGCGAATCGCATCTTTTCCCAGATAGGAGACCGCGTGTCTGATACTGGTGATCTGTCTGGAAACACCATACTTGGATGAGTTCACGACCTGCAGGATTTTCGCTGCCAGCCCGGGATCATGCTCGATGCATCGAACAATGTCATCGATGCGGCTTTCCGGATCTCGAGTCAGTTGCAGGATTTGCTGCGCCACTTTTGGGGCCGAGTGTAAGCGATCTAAACGTTGAACAAATAGATCTGCCAGATCAATAGGGTCTGCACAATTATCAACTAACATGACCGTCCTTCTTTTTGTAGTTTACTGCGTTGCCTTTTAGCCCGTTGGGGGGTTTTCTTCTCTTGAAATCTATCTTTGAGAGAACGCAGACACGGTCAATAATTGAAATCCGAAAACCAGTTTATTGATACTCGGAGGCAAGTGTTCCAGAAATAACGGTCGGGACTATTATAGCGCGCCTTGGCTCCCGCTTCTGAGAATGGTTTTCCCTCCTCAGAAAATCCTGGTTGGGCTTACTTCAACAGTTTGAGCCCGGACTCCTGAATCTCATAGGGTACCAGGGATTCATCGACGGCACTGCCACGATGCTTGGCAACATGCAGTGCCCGGCTCATCCGGTTTCCGTCCTTGATTTTCCCCATCAGAATGATGGTATTTGCATTGGAAAGAACATCTCCACTCTCGATGGGACGTTGTATGAGATCATCCAGCATCACTTCATGCGTCGTCAGCAGCAGCAGACACCCGATCTGCTGAAAATCGTATCGATGCTGTTCGACCTGAGCCTGATGGCTGCGAAATTGTGCCCGAAACAGATCACGGGCGACCCAGTCACATTCTTTACGGAGGATCTGATGGTAAACGTATTCAAAGGCATGAAACTGGAACGATTCGCTGGGGCGATCCGTCGGTTCAATTCCATCAATCACCGTCCGCCGGACGCCGTGCACAAAGTTGGAATAAAAAAAGGCAATCGCCGCATCCAGTTTTTTGACGAATTCCAGCTTCCACTCTTTCCATTCATCCAGTTCCATATCGCGGCGCGTCACCCGGCGGCCGCTCTGGCGAAACAGATGCTGGTAGTCGGTTCGCGTTTCTGCATCCCAGATCTGGTCCAGGTCAAAAGGCGCATCGACCAGTTGTTCGCGCAGTTTCCATTGAAAGAGTCGCTCGGCGTAATCACTGTGGCTCTGCGAATCCCCGCGGGTGGCCATATCAAACAGCACCCCGGTCTGCCCTTCCTGCTGCAGCCCTGCCTCCGCGAACTGCAGACCAAGCTGTGTTTTGCCGATCCCGGTCGCGCCCAGAACGACGGTCAGTTTGCCTGGCAGTAATCCGCCCGAGAGCAGTTCATCGAGTTCCGGAATTCCCGTTTGTTGTCGCAAGTCAGCCATGATGAATCTTCGTTTCGCGGAAAGAACCTCCGCGCCTTTGTTGTTTACGGCTTGTGCCAGCCATGATCCTGATCGGAGATCAGACAGTAATATAGCGGTCCCGTGCAGCTACATTCCAGTGGTCAATCACTTTTCCGCCACTGACGACCGTAACCGATTTATGCAGAGCCGATGTCGGGCAGACGTGCCGGGGAATCGCCAGCAGTTCATCGCCGGGCTGAAATTCGCCAGCCCGCGCGCTGATGACAACCAGATGCTCTTCATTCTGCAGCACCGGTTTCGCATCGGGCAGATCAGGGAATCGGCAGCGATTTTCCATCGCAGGGTCAGAAGCAATCGCTTTATAACCCAGATCAAAGGTGATTCGATCCGGGCCGGGGCGGCTGATGACACGCGTTAAAACCAGCGCTGCCGGCGTAAATTTCAGATCGGGAAACATTTCCCCATACCCGACATCATGCAGCACGCAGGTTCCCGGGCAGACTTCAATCTCAGGATCGTCAATGCTGGCAAAAATCGGGAACGAGCCGGTTGCACCTGCTACGATTCGCGGGACCGAGAGCCCTTCGGTGACCAGTTGATCCCGCAAGCGATTCACATTGTTCCAGACCTCTTTGACGGCGATTTCCCGTTCATGAAAATCGACCTGATGATTCTGCCCATCGTAGGCGTGCAGACCCGCAGCAATTAAACCCGGGGTGTTGGCGATCATCTGGTAGAGTTCGACAGCAGTATCCCCCGGTGCAAGACCGGTTCGATTCTGTCCGGTATTCAGATCGAGCAGGACTTCAATTTCGAGCCCTGCAGCGGACATCGCTTCGCCCAGTAATTCAATGGGTCCCGGATGATCGGCGGTCACCTGCAGCGAGACATCGGGCCAGCGTTTACGGAATTCCACAGCGCGGGTGATGTTGGGCCCCACCAGGTTATAAGCCAGACAGATATCTTTGACACCCGTATCAGCCAGCATTTCCGCTTCCGCAAAAGTCGCCGCTTTATGCTTCAAGATTCCCAGTGAAAGTTCCAGTTGAATGATCTCGCGCATCTTATGGGTTTTACAATGCGGGCGCAGTCGGGAAGGGTCTCCGACCAGCTCAATCATTTTACGTAAATTGTCCTCAAGCAGATCCTTGAAGATAATCATTCCCGGAGAAATGATCTGACTTGTATCGTCTATCTGATAGCATGCATCCATGAGCAGACCTGATCGCAGTTTGAAAAATTAAATACCCTGAAAGAAGACGTTTTCCGCTGTCTTTTCCAGAATCCATTCTTTGTCCATCGCAGACAGAAATGGCAGGCCATTTTTGACCAGACCGATTGATGCCTGATACGAATGATCGCCTTGAACCTGATACGGGCAGTCGGTGGCCCACATCAGACGATTGGCTCCAAAAGCCTGGTACACTTTCTGGATCAGCGGCAGCAGATCATGGTAAGGCATCTTCTTTTTGCCCAATGCGTAGAAGGCGGAGACTTTGACATACACATTGGGATGTTTTGCCATCTTGCAGAGCATATCGACTTCTTGGGGATCAATTTCCCCGGTAACACCGATGCGGGCCAGGTGGTCGATGACGACCGTCGTATCACGATGTTTCTGGCACATTTTATCCAGGGCAGGCAGGCCGACGGCATCCATCAGGCAGCACATGGCCATCCCTTCTTTGGCGCCGGTCGTCCACATTTCTTCCATGCATTCTCCGTCCAACCATTCATCAACTTTTTTCGACTGGGGACGAATGCGAAATCCACGGACCCCTTTTTTCTTCAGCGCCAGCATTTCCGGCGTCGGGTTTTTTCCGTTCTGGTCGATGACAGCCACACCCGAAAACATGCCCGGGTATTTTGCCATACTGTCCAGCATGTAACTGTTATCAAAGCCATAGAACGACATCTGAATCAACACGACCCGATTCACGCCGACGGGCATCATTTCTGCCTGCAGTTCTTCAGCCGTAAAGCTGGGTGGGACCATGTCAGAAACCTGGTACCCGGGTGCCAGGGGATATTTTTTGACATCGGGAGTCCAGACATGCGAGTGTGCGTCAATGTATTCCATTGCATAAGCCTCTGATAGAAAAGGTCAGCGGGAAAAACAGTCCGAATCAGGCATCGGCTTTGGTGGTGTAAAAGAATTTGTGCACGAGTTCTTCTGGCGGTGGAGCCGTCAGCTTTGTGACAACAAAGCCGGAGATAAACGAGACAAACAGGCCGATAATGATCGGATCAAAATCAAATAACTGGTAGGGCTTGAAGAAGCTGCCATTCACGAAATAGCCGGTGACATACATCGCCAGATGCACGGAAAAACCGCCCAGCATGGCCCCCATGGCGCCGGCTGCATTGACGCGTCTCCAGTATAGACCGTAGACGATCGTCGCGAGGAAACTGGCAGCCAGGCCACTGCCCACATACACAATAATATCCTGCAGGAACTGGGGAGGATTGATGGCGACCACCATCGCAGCGGTACCGACAACAAAGGTTGCCAGGTAACTTAACATCTTGATGGTTTTTTCACTCGCTTCGGGGTTAATATTCCGCTGATAGACGTCGCGCACCCAGGCCGAGGAAATCAGCAGCAGGAAGCTGTCAACAGTCGACATCACCGCGGCAAAGGGAGCTGCCACCAGCAGCCCCGCCAGCCAGCCCATACCGATATGTTCGGTCAGATAAACGGCCATTGCCGGCATGATCCGGTCCGATTCTCCCTCCATCCCCGGCAATAAAACACGGGCACAGCAGAAGATTACGACCAGCGGGAAATAAATCAGTGTGTAATAAATGGCAACCGTGCAGATGGAACGCTGCAGCGTTTTGGTATCGCGAAAGGCCATCAGACGCACCATATTGGCAGGTTGACCGGTACCGGAAATGGCCCACATGAAGAAGAACGAAATCGCCAGGCTTAAGGGGAGGAAACCGCTGTCGCTGCTGGGACTGGGCCCGGGGCCGACAATATAGGTTCCCTGCTGGCTGCCTTCTTCTCCGTACGCATACGATTTGAGATCGATATTGGAAACGCTCACATCATCGAGAAACTTTTCACTTTCTCTGCGACCTAAAATGCGTTCAATATCATCCAACGTGGTCAACTGCAGCACTTTGACTTCGTCAACAGTGGTTTCACCCTCGGGGATTTCTGCCTCACTGGTGACGCGAAACAACAGAGGCGTTTTATTGTCGTCGATCGGGGTGTCCGTAATCCAGGTCCCCGCTTCGATGCGAAGTGTTTCCGACGCGGGTTGCGCAAGGGACAATGTAATCCCCCCCTTGTCCGGATCCGATATGCGGGGAGGCGTCATCTTCGCCATCAGCTTCGTCGTATTTTCCAGACCACCTGCCTGTGAAATTGCTAAAGGCAGCATGATGATCACACCAATGACCATCACGATTCCCTGCATCACATCGGTCCAGACAACCGCATGAAAACCGCCGTAGGTAGTATAGAGAATGACGGCAACACCGAAGACCAGCAGACACAGCAGGTATTCAGGGCTTTCCGATTCTGAAATATAGGGGATGCCGGCGACTGCCTGGGATAAACCGTTCGCAGTACTTTCAAAGATGGAAACTCCATCCAGCAGTGTCTGCAGGATCAGGCTGCCTGCTTTGAACTGGGCTACCAGGTTAAATGACATGAAAAACACGATCAGCGAGACCGCCATCAGACCGAGTAGCGGACTGTGAAAACGGTCACGAACCACATCGGGAACCGTGATTGAACCGGAGCGGCGTGCGACCTGGTTCAGACGTTTTCCAATCAGGCCCATCGTACAGATCGGAACCACCATATAACTGCCGATCCAGAGTGCCAGAATCCAGCCATGCGAATAGATCTTGGAAGGAAAACCGGTAAAACTCCCGCCGGAACTACTGGTAGCGGCAAAGGTCAACGCAAACGCCCAGACCCCCAGCCCGCGACTTCCCAGAAAGTATTCACTGAGAAAGCTTTTGCTTTTGAGCAGGCGATTCGACAACGCGGCGATCACGAAAACCGCCGCGGTATAGATCAAAAAGGAAACCAAAGCCGCGTTCGTACTGGACTCGGCAAACAATGTAGGCAGATTCAAATTCGTTGTAGATAGAAAACTCAAGACTTATCCCCCCCGGCAGTTGCTTCATCTTCTGCTGCATGCATCTCTGCAATTTCTTCTGCGAGATCTTCACCTTCGTGAGCTACTCCGAGGTCGTCTTCTTTCATATAAAACAGGCAGAACCAGATCGTAAACAGGTCGGCAACCAACCAGGGTAAGGCAATCCCCCAGAACACCCAGCTGGGAATACCCATGGTGGTTTCAATGGATTCCGGATCGAGACCGGACTGAAACCCGTTCATGTAACAGTAAGGGACGGACCACAATAAAGCGACCACCCATAATCCCAGAATGATCCAGGCTTCACGTTTTGAGTTTAAAAAGACAGGGTCAACCTGCATTGACTCTGTGTCGTTCGATGGTGCGGTACTCATAGCACGGCCCTCACTTCTAAACGAATATCTCTAAGTTGAGCGTTAAGCGACCGATTGTACTCTCGATCCTGACGAGACACAAAGGACCTCTACCCGATTGCACAAATTTTATTAGAACTGAATTCGCCGTGACACAAACGTGAACAGACTGTTATACTGTCTCACAGATAAAACCTGTCAGTTTCACCTGTAAAACCGGCAGCGTTTTTCGTGCAAACAGAAATTCTCTTCGGGAGTGAGTCGATATGAATCTGCGTCCGTTGTTTCCAGTTACCGCCTGCACCTTGTTACTGGCCTGCTGCATGGGCTGCAGTTCTTCTGATGCGCCTCAGGAACCGGTCGAACAGGTCACCGTCGACCTCGGTGGGAGTGGCGTCGACCTGGGAGCCGGGGAACCTCTGGAGATGGAAGACAGCTCCACTGCGTCAGCCGGGACAAAGAAAAAGCCGGCCCGTCGGTTCGAACCAATCACGCTGGGCAGTCAATCGCCAACGGCAGGAGCGAAATCAGAAGTTCCGGACGAACAGACATTTGACAACGTGCTTGAAGCCTTGAAGCCCCTGCAGATCATGCTCGGTGACTGGGGCGGGATCACATTCAAAAAAACCGATGGCTTCAGCTCGGTAGAAACTCTGGGCTGGGTCTGGGACCTGCAGACCAATCCGCAGCAACCTGCCCTCGTCATGCAGGCAGACAAAAGCCGTTACTATGAAAATGCCCGCTTAACATATCTGACGGACAAACAGAAGTACCAGCTGACGATCACGAATAAAGACGGAGACCAGCGAATTTACGAAGGCGACTTCTCCGTCCCTGTTGCCAAAGTGGAGGGTGATGCCGATCCCAACATCCTGCAGACGACTTATAAACTGAGCCTGTCTCTCGTCGATCCGCCGAATGAACGAAAACATGCCCAGATCACCTTGAATCAACAAAACAACGATCGCTACCTGTTTGAAATCTACGATCTCCGCGGCGACAGTGTTGCCCGGGTCGATACGATCACCACGCGGCGCAAGGGAACTTCGTTCGCGAAAAGCGATTCTGATTACGGCGACAAAACCTGCGTCATTTCAGGTGGCCTGGGAACGTCACAGGTAAATTACCAGGGGAAATCGTTCTGGGTCTGCTGCAGTGGTTGTCGCAAGGCCTTTGACGCCGACCCGGAAAAATGGATCGCCAAACACGAAGCCAACAAGAAAAAGACGATGAATCAATAGTCGCAGAAAACGCCTCAGTCTGCTTTCCAGCGAACCGTGAGTTCTTCCCAGCCGGGCACACTGCCGTCCGGGTACTCCTGCAGAAATGGGACGCGTTCCACGACCTGTGTGAATAAGGTCGCGATGGCCTCTCCCATTTCCCATAAGGCATGCCTGAAATTTGCCCGCTCCGCGTGTGCCAGCATGTCGGAATACGAAAGCCCTCCCGTCACACGACTGAGTTCTGCATCGCATTCCCATTGCGTCCCTTTCTGTTTGAGTGCATACCGTTTCATCAGCCCTGGATTACGTATCTGCTGATAACGACGATTTTCCTGCAGGACGCTTAACAAAAGTGGTGCATGCTGTGGTGCCCAGGCATCAGGAAAATCAGCAGCCAGTATGCCCCGTGGCTGGCCGACCCGCATATAATGTAACTGAACTGGTTCCACGGGAGTATCTGCCAGATCAGACAGCAGGCTGGCCCAGTCCAGGTTCAGTTCCTTGCGGCCCACTTCATGCAACGTGAACAGATCCTGGATCGGGCGATTAGCGGGTGTGTATTTTCCATCCAGTAACTTTAGCGTGATTCCCGGCTGAACCGATTTAATCAAACTGTCTCCGACAATGTGCGCCAGCCAGCCGAACAGATATGCCAGCTTACGATCACCGGGCCCATACAGGTCCCGGGTATCCTGAAATACCAAAGCGGCGTAATCGGGCAGATGATCCCAGGGGATCGTGAATTTTCGTTCTGCAGGCGTCCAGCCAAACACCAGATGCGCACGACCATAGAACAGCTGATGAATTTCCCGAGGCCGATATTCCTGATTCTGAAACTTCAGCGTCCACGGCTTCACAGCACCACCGGTCAGCGGGCTGTGTTGCAGTGGGGCGGTCCCAAACCCGACTTCCTGCCCCGTATCAACGCAGATGGCTTCCGGCATGATCTGGATATCGCAACCCATGTAGGCACCTGCGAGATAACTGGCATAGTGCCTGTGTATCAGGGAAGCGACGGGCAGCTTTTGTTGCGCCACTGCTTTCCCCGCCAGAACTGCATACATGGTATGACCGATGATTCCACTCATAAGCTGACCTCGAAGCTGCTGAAGAATTCAATTCCGTGTTGGCTGCTTTCAATTCTAACAGAACATCAACATATCGTGCATGGTGAAGCCGGGAATTCCCATTTAGGAAACGGATTTGACGAAAGTCGCAACGGAAAGGATGTGGAACGATTCGAACACGTTGACAGATCGACAGCGAGCCGCCGAGAACAATGAAGATTTCGCATATCGAATATGAAGATTCCATATATATTCCGGCTACGTAGCTTCGGAGCATTTATTTTTATTCAGACCGGCTTAGAGTCCGATAGCGTCCTTTTTCTGTAAGACGTCCAGCACGTTTCTTGCCTCTGGATCCCTGCCCATTTTCCTCAACTGATCGAAATGAGAATTATTTCAAATTAGCCTGAGAATTTTCTCGGCTCTACAGGGAGACATCATGCAGACCCATTAGTCCGCAGACACGTTTTCTGAACCCGAATTCTTTCACGATAAAGCCTCCCATGGATCGTTCTGACATATTTATGACGCCGAATCGAAGCACATTCGATTCGAAATCAGAGAGAGACACAGACGCCGAGCCGCTGCAGAAGGCTGCACAGGATGAACGCTTTATGCGGCTGTACGCCAACTCGTATTCCCGGATTTTCCGGTTTATCCTCACCCTGATTCCCTGTCGTAATGATGCCGATGAAGTCATGCAGGAAACCAGCCTGGTCCTGTGGCGGAAGTTTGAGGAATATCAGTCGGAAGGAAATTTCACCCGCTGGGCCTGTGGTATTGCCCGACTCGAAGTCCTGCGACTGATGGAACGCAAAAAACGATTCGCCGCCCTGTTTGATGAACAGCTTCTGAATCAAATCGCATCCACCCGCGCCCGTTGTGAAGAGCTGCTGGAAATCAGACGTGATTTCCTCGATCAATGTAAACGTCAGCTGCCGGAAAAAGATCTGTACCTGTTACAGCTGATTTACGAATCGGAGCATGGTGCCAAAACCGCATCCAGTATCATGGATCAGCCCTTGAGCACGATCTATCGACATCTGGATCGGATCCGCAATGCGCTGTTTCATTGCATTGAACGAAAAATGAACGCGGAGGATTCCCCATGAAATCACTCCAGCGTAAACAGCGGGCACTTATCAAACTGATCCACGAAGTACAAAATGAAACAGCCAGCAGCGCCCAGTTGAAAGAACTCTCCGAACGCCTGCGCGGCGATGTAGAAGCACAGAAACTGTATATCTACCTGATGGACATGCACGCCGAACTGATCCTTGAAGAAGAGTTCCTCGCCCCGGAACAGTGGGAGCTGTTTCCCCAACAGACGGAACAGGAACGCACGGTCAGAAAACTGCCGCGCACGCGAAAACCATTCTCACATTACCTGCTGTTGACCGTCTGCTATGTTCTCCCTTTTACCGTTCTGGCATACTTCACCTGGCATGCGATCCAGCCTGAGCCGCACACCCAGGTGGCAGTCCTCGGAGAAATGGATCATGCGATTTTTACTCAGGATACGGAGCAGCTGTCACCGGAGACAGATCTGTTTACCGGTCATACTTATCAACTGCAACAGGGAATTGTCCGGCTGCTGATGAATTCCGGCGTCGAAATCGTGCTCCAGAGCCCGGCTGCCTTTGAACTGCTCCATCAGAACAGCATTCGAATTTATTCAGGGTCCCTGGCCGCAGAAGTCAATCCCGCAGCCGTCGGCTTTGTGGTAGAAACGCCTTCCCAGCGCGTAGTTGACCTGGGAACCCGGTTCGGCGTAGCTGTCGAGCAGAATGGTACCTCAGAGACACACGTCTTTCAGGGGAAAGTGGTCTGCGCCGAAAAACAGAATCAACAGACAAAAGGAAACACCCACTTCCTGACAGCCGGTCAGGCCATTCAGTTGAAAGGAGATGGCAGCCCGGCCGTGACCCTGGAGACCGACGAAAGCCGATTCTCCCGTGCACTGCGGTTTCAGGCTCAGATTGAAACCCTCGAAGGCGCGATCGAATACCGACAGGAAATGCCTGCCCGACTGGGAGCCGGCGATTGCTGCAGCAGTGAGTACCTGGCCCTGTTTCAGGAACAAAAAGACCTGGTTCTGCAAGAGGATGTCACCGTCTGGAAAATCCCGACAGCGGAGGAAGCTGTGGCTCAGTTAGAACAGAGGCAGACCATCCCTAAAGGCACGAAAGTGAACGTCTTTCTCTTGCATCTGGACGGGCCACACAAAGATGCAGCAGGCAAAGACCATCCCCGGGTAGCCGTGAATGGCACCATTCACTTCCGCAATCCGGTTCTGGGGGGACTCAAAATCGATCCGGATTTATATGCCACCGACCAGAGTTTAGGTCGCTTTGATATTGAATACGACAACCAGGAATTCGGCCGCAGTGGACGCGGCATTGATCGTGGTGACAAAACGGAACTCTCCCTCTCCGGAAAACAACTGCACGTGGCCTGGAGCCAGCGGGGCGGAGGAGGTATTGGCCGAGACCAGATTCGGATCCTGGTCGCCACGGAGGACTGAAAACGGTCCCTTTTAATTTTAACGAAAACTTGTTCCGGATCCTGTAACCGGAAAAACAACAAACCCTGTATTTATCCCAAGTGAGATGAAAGATGAAACTCCACTCCCGTAATCGATCAAACCGCGGTTTCACGCTGATTGAATTACTCGTCGTAATCGCCATCATTGCCATTCTGATAGCGTTGCTTCTGCCTGCGGTCCAGCAGGCACGTGAAGCAGCCCGTCGTTCTGAATGTAAAAACAATCTGAAACAGATGGGACTGGCCATCCACAATTACCATGACACCTACCGCATCCTGCCCCCGGGCTTCAACGTTGATCTGGTCATCGCAAATACCGGCACCGGGAACGGCGGACTCGGCTGGAGCGGTTCGATTCTGCCCGGACTCGATCAGGCCAACCTGTATAACACGATCGACTTCAATGCAGACTGGGGCACCGGTGCGAATGAAGATGCCTGTGCGACTTATCTCAGCGTCTATCGCTGCCCCTCTGACACGACCGTAAGTCATCGCAACCACGATGGTATCGATGCCCGCGTCCCCACTTCTTACCTCGCCTGTTTCTCAGGGACCCGTGGTTCGGACAGTGAAGCCAATGTAACCGACGCAGACGGCATCTTCTTTCTGAACAGCTCCATCCGCATGCGTGACCTCACCGATGGCTCATCCAATACCATTGGAGTCGGTGAATGTGTGAATGACTTTGATGCATTTAAAGATCACTTCTACATCGGTTCGACTTCCATCGGCGGGTGGGATGGCGCGCCCCGCGAGTATTCCGAATATCTGGCCAGCACTGATGTCCCCATGAATACGAACAACGAAGTCGCATTCGGAAGCATGCATGTGGGCGGCGCCCAGTTTCTGATGATGGATGGTTCGGTCCGCTTCCTCAGTGAAAACATGAGCCGCACTATTTATTCCTACCTGGGCAGTCGCGCGGACGGCGAAGTCATCGGCGATTTCTAACGGTCAATAAGATTCCTACTCTTGAGCTCACTGCAGGAGGGCCGGCAACAGTCGTCCTGCAGGTGAGTCTCACTCCTGATATTCAAAAGGCTATTTTGGACAATGAACGTTTCAATATTCACTCATCAAGAGAAGACCATCCGATCAAAATCTGGCATTGCTTCACTGCTCTGCCTCGTTTCAATATTACTGTGGAACAGCGGCTGCTCCTCTTCCCAGGATCAGGCGGCCAGCCAACCCGCAGCACAGGTGCAACAGGCGGTTGCGCAACTCAACGAAAGCGGTGCAGAAATCGTACTCGATGAGGCCGGTGAAGTGGTCGCCGTCAAGTTACCGGAGAAAACCAGCCCTGAGGTCATTGCCACCCTCGCCAGTTTAAGTAAACTCAAACGAGTGGACGCATCAGAAACCGACCTGCAGCAGACCGCGTTTGACACTCTGAAGTCATCGAACCCGAATGTAAAAATTGAGTTCCCGTTATAATTCTGACTGTTTCCATCTGCCGGACTCAGCGATAACATCAAACAGACAGCGCTTTTCGTAGAAATAAATGCCTCATGAAACTTGCCACGATTCTGAACACCATGCTTGTGACTGCCGCGTCAGTACTCCCTGTCTCTGCTGAAGAACTGCCTCCCGCTGAAGAGGGAACCTTCACCATCGCCGTCATCCCTGATACGCAACACTACCGGGGTCAGGGAACCAATCGTAAGTCACAGGCCGAAGATCCAACTTCAAATCCGGTTTTTGCAACGATCACCGACTGCATTGTGGAAGAACTGGATCGGCAGAAGATTGTGTTCGTCAGCCATGTCGGGGATATCGTCGATCTCAATAACGCTGAGCAATGGAAAGTCGCCCAACAATGCATGGATCGGCTGCATGGCAAAGTCCCCTATGGAATCAGCGTCGGCAATCATGACATGGTGGGCAAGACAGGAGTTTCCACACTGTTTCAGAAGTATTTTCCCAAATCCCGGTTTACCGAATTTGACTGGTATGGCGGCTGTTTTGAACCTGCCAGTGGTAAACCCGAAGTCTCAGGCAACAATGCCAACAGCTTTCAACTCTTCTCCGCAGGCGGCATGGACTTCATCATTATCCATCTGGAATGCAATGCCCCCGACAATGTCTTAGCCTGGGCAGACCAGGTGCTGGAACAACACGCGGACCGCAGAGCCATCATCACCACACACATGGATCTGGGACCATTAGAGCATCCCAAAGATCCCCGTGATTATTTCGATGCCCCCAAAGGCCGCATGGTCTGGAAAAAATGCCATGGTGCAAATGGAAATACCTCGCAGCAGATGTGGGAGAAATGTTTCAGTAAACACAAAAATCTGTTCCTGATCTGCTGTGGCGACCAGAGCCGCACCCAGGCATTACGCCAGACCGTCAAAGGAGAACACGGCAATTCCGTGCACGAACTGCTGTCAGATTATGGCGCAGAAGGCTTTCGCCTGATGCGGTTTTATCCGACGCAGAACCGGATCGAAGTCCGGACCTGGAATCCCGTCAAGAAACGGCTGTGCGAAACAACGAAAATTGTTCCCGCACGCGATCAGCATCAGTTCACACTGGATTACAAAATGACAAAATAATCCAGTGTCACGCGTGTCCGCCTTTTCATTTTTCTGTTACGGGAAGAGAAATGATCAGGCCGGCAAAGCGGGTCGCGGTGCTGCGGCGGTTCGGCAGATGACATTTAAGGCACTGGGAAGGCAGGCAGATCGTACCCACATGTCGATACACGCCTTTTTCGACCTGCTCAAATTCAGTCTTGCCGTCAGAAAGCGCCTCTGCAGCCTGCTTTTCAAATTCTGTTTTTGGTTCGTGATCGATATTCATCGCTTCTGCATTGACTGAGATCCAGCGAAAGTTGATATCGCGGTTTTTCTGCAGATCCTCAAACACATCATCCAGCACACTGGAAGGGATTGGCAGTTTTTCGTCTTCACGATAATACTTTTGATGCACTATTAATAAAGTAGCATGCAGAGTCTCATGTAACAGCCGTGCCTGCGCCCGGGCTGCATCGACGCTGACTTTTTTTGTGACGTTAGCCCCCTCTTGCTCAGCGGTGAAATTCTTCTCACAAAGCCGGTCCGCTTCAGTGTGCTTCTCTTCTGCAATGCAGACTACAGAAAATAAAACGACAACGGATAACAACACGAAAATCGGACGAAGTGAGAGGGGGAGTGAGAACATGGCGGGTGAATCTCCAGGCTTGAGCGGCAGTATTGTGGACATCACCATCCAATATTAGCGGCCTGCCCATGGCGAGTCAAGAATCGAACTGAGAAGCCCACCTGGCAGATGCTCCGTTAGTATGAATCCCTTTACTGGAGTGATCAGGAGCGCTGTTTTCCTGTTTTTTGCAATATTCAGATCTGGGCAATCTGTAGTAGAACCTGCTACCAAAATGCTCAGCATATGTATATAATTAAGAACGTTTCTCAACGAGTTCTCACTACAGGATGTTATGCCTAAGCCGCCAGACATAGAGACATTTCTCAATCTCTTACGGGAGAGCCATCTGCTCTCAGCAGAAGAGGTTCGCACGGTCATTGAGCAACACGAACTGGAAAAAGCGGCTTCCCCCAAAGAAGCAGCCCAGCTACTGGTAACTGCAAAAGTATTGACCCGTTATCAGGGCGAGCGTCTGCTGTCAGGCCGTACACGCGGTTTTTTTATCGACCGCTACAAAATCCTCGAAGTACTGGGATTCGGGGGCATGGGTAGCCTGTATCTGGCGGAAGATAAGGAAACGCGCGCCCCGGTTGCCTTGAAGGTGCTTAACGAAAAATGTCGCAATGATGCCGGCATGATGACGCGTCTCAAACTGGAAGCCATTGCCGGCGCCCGACTGAAACATCCACATGTCGTGCATACGATCAGCTATGAAGAAGCAGGCGCCGTCTGTTACATCGCAATGGAGTTCGTGAAAGGGATCAGCCTGCTCGAACTGGTGCTGCTCAAGCAGAAATCACTGCCGACACCCCAGGTGTGTGATGTCATCTCTCAGGCGGCCCGGGGACTCGAAGTCGCACATCAGGCGGAAATCATCCACCGCGATTTGAAACCCGAAAACCTGATTATTGATTCAGAAGGTAACGTCAAAGTACTCGACTTCGGCCTGGCACTGCTCAAGGATCACCCCGAAGCTGAGTTCTCACTGGCAATGATCTTCGGTCATGGTTGCGTGGGCACACCGGAATATATTGCACCGGAACAATCAAAGGATGGCCAGTCAGCCGATGCCCGCACGGACATCTACAGCCTGGGAGGTACCATGTATTTCCTGCTGACCGGCAAACTTCCCTTTCCCACCGGAACCGCGGCTCAGAAAATACAGGCACACCGCGAACAGACGCCGAAATCGATTGCTGAAATCGCTCCTAAAGTTCCCGCTGAAGTCGTCGCCATCGTCGAAAAAATGATGGCCAAGCAGCCTGATGATCGGTTTCAGTCAATGAAAGAGGTCTCTGCAGCCCTCGCACCTTATGCAAAGCGCAAACCGATCGAATTTCGCTTTAATAAAATTGTCTCACAACGTGTGCAGCAGGCGAAAGCCCGCAGTGCCATCGCTCAGTCCAGTATCGTCAAACCACAACTCTCCTCCCGCATCGCGACAGCCAGCCATGTCGCGGAAATGGCCAAGAAAAAATCAGATGGCATCGAACGGCTGACACGCGGCGAATCAGACATTTCCAAGAGCGGCATCCTGCGGCATTCGGTCCCGACCGAGTCCACCGATCAGATGGCGGAAAAAGCCAGCAGCGCCATGACGGGTATCCTGCAGCCGATTGATCTGATTGACCTGGATAACAAGCAGCGATTTCCCATCACGAAACAACGGGTTGTGCTCGGACGTAACGCCAGCTGTGATATTCAACTGGACCGACCGGGCATCTCAGGCGAACACTGTGCCTTCCATTTTGAGAACACCGGCTGGATCGTAACGGACCTCAAAAGCAAAAACGGTACCGAAGTCGAAGGCAAACGCGTTCAGGAACAGATCCTCTTCCCCGGCAATACGCTCTCGCTGGCAGCCTCTTACCACTTTCGCGTCGCCTCTCCCAACCAGTACGTCAAGAAAAACAAAAGCAAACCGATGCTCATCGCGGCCTCCGTCCTGGCAGGCATCTGTCTGATCGCCGGCATCGGTTACTGGCTGCTGTCGTAGTGAAATTGATAAGAAATGGGTGAGCCCGAATAAAATTCGGGCCGAACGCAGCGAGCAGAAGGTTGCAGCTCACTCCCACGCATGCTTCTGATGAATCCCTTTCAAATCAGTCTCTATTTTTTATCTTGCGACTGCAGCGTGCCTTCAAGATGCTTCGCGACCTGCTGGCCCAGCATGTCGTAGCCTTTGCCGTTGAAATGTACGTCTTTGGGATTTTGTGTCTCTGACAGATGCGGCATGATGAAGGAATAGAGGTCGTCGATTTCCACGCCGTTGTCTTGCATGACCTTCGCGGCAATCGCGTTCTTTTCTTCCAGTTTCGTTTTCATCTCCGGTCCCTCTTTCCAGTCAGCGGGAATTGGCGTGCTGCTGGCCCAGACGACAGTCGCACCCGTTTTCTTGAGACGTTTTACAATCTCGTCCAGCCGCTGTTCATAGTCGGCCGCCGGTGTGCGGCGGTCGTGAATTCCGAAGTTGAAGTGAATTACATCCCAGTTGCCATCCCCCAGCCAGACATCCAGTTTTTTCAAACCGGTCGCAGTCGGACCGCAGTTGGCCGGCGCGCGATGCACGTTGGCTTTGCCTTTCAAGGCTTTGCGGGCTGCCTGCGTGTAACCCCGTGAAACGGAATCCCCAATCAGTAACACGCGTGGCAGCTTGGGATCATCGGCCACGTAATCCCAGGCAGTGACGACGCCCTGCACCTTCTGTTTTTTATAGATCGGCAGATAGAAGCCGCCCAGGTTTTCTTCCAGAACCGTTTCCCACGCCTGTTGTTCGGGGGAAAGTGTTGCTTTCCAGGCCGCGAATTTTTTATTGATGGCCGCTGCCTGCTCGGCTTTTTTCGCAGCCGCTTCTGCAGCGTTGGTCGGTTCGGTTTTCTTGTCATTCGCAGCCAGGGGAGTTACGATGAAAGCTGTCATCAGACAGACGAAAAAACAGCAGCGTGTGAAAAGCACAGGTCGGCGCATTTGAGGTTTCCCGGAATCTGGTATCATTTTCTGGTAAGAACGTTCAGAATTCAGGATACCGCAGGCCCCCGCCGGAGACAATCGCAGGTCACAGATTCTTTACCGATGACAACTTCAGCCATCAATCTCAACGACAGATAACAGATAAAGGACACCGCCGTGCCAGACAATTTACCAGACAATTTTCGCTCGCAACTCAAACAAGGCAAACTGCTGATCTCCCCGTTGGTCAGCCTCTCCAACCCGGAGGTCGCCGAGATCTTCTCCGAAGTGGGATACGACTGGCTGTTCCTTGATGCGGAGCACAGCACCTTATCCACAGCGGACCTGCAGGCAATTATTGGTCGCGTCGGGAAGCGGCTGCCCAGCCTGGTGAGACTGCAGGCCCCTGAAGAGGTCTCAGTCAAGAAAGCGCTCGACATCGGAGCCGCCGGGATTATCGCACCGCAGGTCAATTCCGCAGAACAGGCCGCGAACATCGTGTCCTGGTCCCGTTACTCCCCCGAGGGCACCCGCGGCGTCGGCCTGGGTCGCGCCCACGGATACGGGTTTGCGTTCGACGATTACCTGTCGAGAGCGAATGCAGAAACCACGGTCGTCGTTCAGGCCGAACACATCGACGCGGTCAACGCGATCGAAGACATCGCCCAGGTCCCCGGCGTGGATGCCGTTTTGATCGGTCCGTATGATCTCTCTGCCAGCCTGAAACGGATCGGCGAAATTGATCACCCCGAAGTCACCGGCGCGATTGACCATGTCACGGAAGTCTGTAAGAAAAACAACATTCCGCTCGGCATTTTCGGCGTGACCGTCGACGCAGTCAAACCCTACATCGAAAAAGGTTTCACCCTGATCACCGTCGGCGTCGACACCGTGATGCTGGGCCAAGGCGCCCGCAAAATGCTGGGACAGGTGCGTTGAGATAAAACGTATTCTCAATGAGAAGTAATCTGGTCATTGTCGATTTCCGCTCTACGAAACCTTCTGCAGGCGTTCGCCCTGCGCTTGTTGCCCAAAACAACAGAGACAATTCTCGTATGTCAAATACGATCGTGGTGCAGGTTACGACAACCATTCGCCGTAGTTTAGAAAATACTCAACTTCTGATCGACCAGCAGCATCCCGACTGGCAACAATCGGGACCCCGCCGCCCCTCGGTAATCAACTGCTCGAACAGATACCATTCATCAACAGCATATCGCTAAAGTAATTGGATCGCTTTCCGCTACGACTATGGAACAGATCGATTATTGCCTGAGAACAGCTTTAGACTTGTGATCACTCTTAATAATCTTCTTTCTCATCATCCACACACGGTTCCAGAAACCGCAGGTGATGGGCAGCGTGGGTGGTGTAAACTTTTTCCAGGGTTTCGGGATCGAGGCGGCCGAAACCGGGATGCGGCGCATAGGGTCCTGGATGGGCTTTGTAGCGGGTCACACTCGCTGCGAATTTTTCCGCTTCTTTCGCGTCATCCAGATCACCGGACGGGACAAAGATCGGAGACGTGGGAATGCCTTGCGGGGAATCGCCTTTCAGCAGGCGGGGTAACAGAATGCGGCGCATCAGCGGTCGTAGCGGTGCAAACAGGGAGAGCCAGAGCGGATAGCCGTCGACACCCGGATCCTGCACCAGGGTCAGATGCCGACAGACCTGGGCCAGATTCCACTTGCCCCGCTGCGTGTAACCGGTCTGCAACAGCGACTCGACTTCGGCGACGGCGTCTTCCAGACGGTGAAACTGTAGCTCCCGCAGGTCGTTGATCATCTGAGTGTTCTCTCTGTTTTTATCGCGTGATGTTTCAATAGGGAATTTTGCTGCCGACAGATGTCCTGGCTACGTTCTGTTTATGAGTTGTAGTATACTTTTTCGAGCAGTGAGTACAGGAGCCACTGCTTTACATTCTTTGATTTTTTTACCATGTAAACATGAAAGTACACGCACATGCTCGCTTCGAAAGCGTGTGCGATTCTCCTTCTCTCCGGATTTAGAAAACCATGATCACCACCCGCGATGCCATCCTGGACGATCTGCCTGCGATTGTCGATATCTATAATCAGTCGATCCCCGCCGGCACCGCGACGGCAGACACGCAGCCGATTACGGTCGAGAGTCGGCGGCAGTGGTTCGCGCAGTTCTCCCCGGACAAACGACCGATCTGGGTCGCTGAAAACGAAGCGGGGCAAATCGTGGGCTGCATCTATGTGACTTCGTTTTATGCAGGACGGCCCGCGTATGACAAGACCGCGGAAGTCAGTCTGTATCTGTCGAACTCTCATCAGAAGCAGGGACTGGGCACATTTCTGCTGCAGAAGATGATTGACGCCTGCCCGGCGCTCGGAATCACGACGCTGGTCGGCATGCACTTTGATCACAACGAGGGGACGCGGCATCTGAATGAGAAGTTCGGATTTGAAGTCTGCGGCCATCTGCCCGAAATCGCGGAAGTGCAGGGACAGAAACGGGGGCTGCTGATTTCGCTGCTGCGGATCCCGGCAGCAGAGTGATGCGGAATGTTCATCTCAGGTCGTCTATGGATTTCTGATAAAATCCCAGTCGGAAGATTGCAACTATTCGCAGTCGTAAGGCGACCACTCCCGATGAACGTGTATGAAATGAGATAGCGCCGCTGCTGGGCTTCGCTGATGCAACCCGTCTTTTGTATCTTTTAAGCATGCCAGACTGACAAGTGCGAAACAGTGCGTGACTGGACGAAAAACTGGTTTTCTGATGCGTGAAAGCGTCCCGTAAGTGTCTGACAGGGTATCGAACATGAGTGTATGCAGCGAACTGTTTTTAACAAAATGATGTGAAACAGGGAGGTTTTATGCTGATCAGATGCCTGGTTGTGAAACATGTTTACTGTCGAGAATCTGTGCTACGCGCGCGACGCATAACCACGGAGTTTCGTTAACGGCGTGTGTGGGTCAAGTCGAATCTGATCGCTGAACAGGCGGCAGCAGTGCTCAGTCGGCACGATCCGCCTTCCAGAGCTTCCAGTAGTTTTTGATGCGGTTGGCGAACGCCTTGGGCTTCTCTGCGAAGATGCGATCCGCCAGTTTGAGTCCCGCTGTCTGCAGGTCGTGTCGCTGCTGACAAATGAGTGTTAACAGTTGATCGACATCAGTAGAAGTGCCGAAAACCTCGGGTTCGCCGGTGATGACCTGTGTCATGACTGCGAGATCATGATCGTCGCCGAGATAATCGTTGAGTTCATCGAGTTCGGCCTGGCGCGCGGAAAGAATCGTCGGCCAGACTGCGTTGAGCAGTCGGATATGATACAGGTGGTATTTGCTGCGTTTGCGGCATTCGTGGAAGAGTTCATCATTCGGACTCTGATGCAATTGCGCTAACGCCTCTGTGCCACGCTGGTAATTTTGTTTCAACCCTGCCTTGAGCACTTTGGTAGAGGCGCCTTTGATCTTCCAGTTTTCCACCAGGTTTTTTGCTTCCGTCAGTTGCGCAGAGAGTTCTTCCAGTTCCTGATCAAGGTCGACCCATTCATCGACAACTTTCTGTTTGCGTTCCTGCAGACGCATTTCGAACTCTGCGAATAATTCCGAATAAGCAGGATCGGGAAAACGCTCTTGCAATGCATGCAGCGATTCCAGCAGCGATTCTGCATCGCGAATCCGCGAGAGTCGGCGGCCGGCATCGCGATACCAGACATTGATGGTGGAGTACTCATCTCCCAGTCCACTGCGCACGAGGCGAATCAAACCTCGCATTTTTTTGAAACGTTTGCGGACTTCGTGGATGGCATAATGGCGGTTCTGCTCTGGATCCTGCAGAATCTGAATCGCCTGGCTCAACTGTTCATCGGCAATCCGACGGACGCCTGATGCCAGCGATTCCTGTTGCTTGAACTGATAACCCATCTCTCATTTCCAAATCTGAAGTGGTAAGGCAGGACTGAAGTCATCTCTGTTGTTAAGGGAAGCGCCTGTTTAAAAACGCGAGACAGACCTCCTATTCATTTTATCATAATCGATCAGCGAGTTTAACCGGTCTGACCCTGTCAAGATGTCACTCTGAAGAATCAGAATCCATAATTCTCTTCTCGGGCGCTGATTCAATCCAGTGCATCACGATGACGATCAGGATTCCAGAAATCGTAAAACCGCTGATCACAGGAATCACCGTGCCGTTATAACTCAGACCGATCAGAATGCCACAGGGAACCGAGATCAACGTGGAGAGGGCTCCCATGACGGCCGCTCCCACACCGGCGATATGTCCCAGCGGTTCCATCGCCATTGCATTCAGATTTCCATACATGATACCGAAACAGAAGAGGATCGCCATCATATAAGCCATCAAAGTCCACAGCGGAGGCAGACCACCGACGGAGAGAACATATAGAAAAAACAGCAGAGAGAGAACCGTGGAGATTCGCTTGGACCAGCGGGACAGACTTTGCATACCAAACCGCATGACCAGTCGGCCATTGGCAAAGGAAGCCCCGCCGATACAGAGTGCCAGGATGGCAAAGTAGAGCGGAAACAGTGTTCCCAGTTCGTACTGTTTCTGAAAGATCTGCTGGGCCGAACTCAAGTAGCCCAGGAACGCGCTGGAGATGAGACCCAGTGAAACCGTATAGCCGATGGAAACCCGATGCGAACAGACTTCCCGAATCGCGTTTTTGATTCGAGACAGTGAAAAGGGAATGCGGCGTGTTACCGGCAGGGTTTCCGGCAACCTGGTTGCCAGCCAGATCAGGGTGAAAATCCCACAGGCAATCAGAGCGGCAAAGATAGCCCGCCAGTGCGCGATCATGAGAATCCCCTGCCCCAGCGTCGGAGCAATTGCGGGGACGAAAATAAATATGGTCATAACAAATGACATCACGCGTGCCATCTCCGGACCTTCGTACTGGTCACGGACGATAGCCACAATCACACACCGGGGAGCAGCCAGCCCGAGTCCCTGCAGAAAGCGGCCGGCGAGCATGACTTTCAGATCGGTGGAAAACAGGGAGAGCAAACCGCCTGCCAGGAACAGGGCAAATCCGAGGTACAAGGAGGGTTTTCGCCCCGTGGTATCCGAAAGGGGACCGTAGATACCTTGCCCGAAAGCAAGTCCCAGAAACAGGAATGAAACGATTAATTGACTGTCATTCGCTTGAGATGCGCCCAGTTCCTTACCGATTTCAGTTAACGCCGGCAGCATGGCATCGATCGACAGTGCCACCAATGACTGCATCAATGCCATTAAAGCGACGAATTCGCGAAAACCAATCGTCGCAGGTTTCTGTTTTAGTTCGGGAGTCAGCAATGTTCGAAAACAATCTCAACAGTAATGTCGATCGCGTCGGGAGCAACTGGACTGTGTCCAGTTTTACTGGAGCGTCTCCAGAGGCATTTGGACTGAGTATCATAGAACGCGAGACACCATGCTAACAAGTGATGCGATCCAGGAGAATCATAGCGTGTCCCCCGCCAGCCGGAAACCACATTCCCATTCAATACTGAAAATGTTCCTCTTGCCGAATTTGAGGGGAAGATTTATCTTTCACTTTCCGAGAGCTGTTTTTTCCACCATTAACATAACGAGAAATACCATGGATAGTGCAGAAGGTTGGCGTTCGATTCTGGAAAACTGGCCGGCAGCGATTCCCAAAAAGGGGATTATCGTCACCACTTACCAGGAATCGATTCCCTTTCAGAATTTCCTGCTGTCGAGTTCGGTCGTGATGTTCGAACGGGACAAGCCCGACTCACTCGGGGCGCGAAAAGTAATGCTTGCCTACAGTGCGATCTGTGCCATCAAACTGACTGATCCGGTAGAACTGGCCCGTTACCAGGTGATGGGATTTCAGCCGACAACATAGACTCTTATCGGTCCTGGATTGAAAGCTTTCCCGAAATGGTCCGCACGCTCGTTGGCCCCCTCGTTTGCAGACTGCGCTCCTGACTGATTACGTCACCGACATCCAGCGTGAAAGCAGGATCGTCGGCAGCAGGAGTGCTGCCGTCAGGATGGCATATTGCGGATTGGCTGTCCAGACGAAGACCAGGATCGCGTTCAGCATTACATAGGATGAGAGCATGGTTTTGACGGCGATCTGGACGTTCTGCGGTACAGGATTGAGGATCGCCTGAACCAGGCGGCGATTGATGGTCAGCGCGACGACTCCTAAAGCAGCCAGAACCATCGACAGATTGGTTTCTCGAGGCCAGGGATAAGTGGCCAGCATCCAGGCGAGTGCCCCCAGGCCGGAATTGATAACCAGCAGACCGCCGACCAGGTGGCCGCGATGACTGTTCTTTGCTTCCATACGGGCAAACCAGGTCAACCCGATAATGAATAACCCGAGTGCAGCAGCGATGCGCAGTTGTGGTTTGACCCAGAGATTGATTTCCCGGGAAACAGCACTGGCGCCGAGCATGACATTCAGGAAACGACAGATGCCCATCATCAGGGGGGCGAGAAACGTTTTTTTCAACAGCATGTCGTAGCTGAGGATGGCGACAACCAGCAGACTGGCGACGATCAGACTCTGCGTGCCTACTGTCTGGGCAGCGCCCACGCCGGCAAGCATCAGCAGGCCTCCCAGCGTCGCTGCTTTCTGGGTCGAAATGCGCCCGGAGGGGATGGGGCGTGAAGGACGTTCTTCTGCATCAACCTTGCGGTCGAAGACATCGTTGAACACCATTCCCGAAAGATACAAACTGGCCGAAGCGACCAGCAGTAACGCAAATGAGACGGGGGGTGAGAACGATCCATGCGTCAGTAAAAAGCCGAGAATGATATCCGACATCGCTGTAAACACAGCGGGCAAACGCATCAACTGAAAGTAAGCAAGCAGGGTTTTCATACGACCTACGATTCTTCCGCAACCGTGTCGGCCCATTGCTCCAGCTGCTGATACTGGCGTTCGAATTCGGGTGTGGTTGCCTGCATCGGACTTTTGTAAAACGAACTTAAATGGGTCATAACGCCCGACTTGTTTCCGCGACGCCATTCGCGTTCGGTAAAGCGGACCATATCGAGCATCAAAGGGGCCGCCAGGATGGAGTCGGTTCCCTGCCAGGTGAACTGCAGGGCCATTTTGGTATCAAGGAAGCCTTTAAAATGGATGTGGTCCCAGGCGGTTTTCCAGTCACCCATGGATTCAATGTATTCGATCGAAACCAGAGTCTGTGGTTTGTAACCCAGGATTTCAGTCAGCAGGTGATCTTTAGAGACAACCTTGTTGGATTTATTGATCGGATCATCCAGCACTTTTCCATCCAGGTTTCCGAAGATATTATGTCCGACCCAGCTCATCACATTCAGATTGCGATGCGCGAACATGGGCGCGAGCACACTTTTCATCAGCGTCTCACCCGTTTTGCCGTCACGGCCTGCATGCAGTACCTGTTTTTCTTCAGCCAGTTCAATCAGTGCCGGCAAATCGGTGCCAGCGGAGGGGGTGAAGTTCAGATGCGAACAGCCGGCGTTCATGGCGGCGATCGCGTACAGGGCGCTGGCGGGAACGGGAGAGGTTACCGCTGAAGCGAGTGACTCTTTCAGTTCTGCAAGCGTCAGTGATTTGGCAGATTCTTCGACGGGGGGTTCCGTGGAGGCCAGATTGACAACCACAACATGTGACAGATCATGCTGCTTCTGGAATTCACTCATGTCATTCGTTAATCGTGCCAGGGTTTCCTGCAGAGATTCGGTATCGAACTTTCTGACTGCATCCCCGGCCAGAGAGCGAATCGTATCGCCGACATGAATCAAGGTCCCCGGTTTGACGTTCTGATCGTAAGCTTTGAGATCTTCTTCTACAGCCTGTAACAGAGCCGGATGAAAGACGCCGGAGTTTTCGCTGAAATACCGGGCGGCTTCGACAAATGAGGTGTCGCGAATTTCGTGTCCGCCGACGACAAACTGGTCCCAGCTTTTGAGATTCAGTTTTTCGAAATAGGGATTCTCTGAAACAAGACCGCTGGTCCCTGTGAGTCCCTGTTTAAGTGCTGATAATCCGACGGCGGCGGTCGTCGCGACACCGCCCCATGCGCCGATGATCCAAATCCCGATACGTTGTTGCGTCATGATGTTGCCTGAAACTGATATTTCTGAATTCAATTGAAACGGGTGATTTCGAAGGTGGGAGCAGACAGATCGCAGTCTGCCTGACCTGTCGTTGCACAGACTCCCCTGCTGCTTTCTGCTGAATATTATTTCCGGGACCAGTCATCAGAAAAAAAACCGGTCATGGTACATAATAAAATATGTTATTAATTATAGGTCTCTGGTAGCTGTTCACAATCAAAGAAATGTTGATTGTAGAGAAGAATGTCCGTATCTCTGTAATAAAGTCATAAAATCAAGTATTTGCGAGGGTCTGGTCGATCCACTCCATCAATGCAGCTTTGAAGTCTTCAATCGTCGAGCAGGCTGTCTCCTTGGTTTGATCAAGCTGACCTGGATCTGTGACTTCTGCCTGCGCGAAGTAATAAAATTTAATTTTGGGCTCAGTACCTGAAGGCCGTACACCCAACTGCACCGTCAGCGGCGATCCCTCGGCTCGGGCTTCAAACATCAGAACATTTCCCCGAGGTTTCGAAAAGGTCTCGGTCACCGTATTTTCGGGTAATGACCGAATTTCCAGATCCTGATAGTCTCTGACTAATGTAAAGTTGAGATTTCCCATTTTCTCGGGAGGCGTATTGCGAAAGGCTTTCATCAGCTGTTTGATCTGCTCATTCCCCGAGGAACCTTTACAGGTTTTGGAGACCTGGCCTTCCAGATGAAACCCGTGTTCACGATAAAGTTCATCCAGGCGATCCAGCAGCGTTTTGCCTTCTGCTTTGAGTTCGGCAGCGAGTTCACAGGCCCAGAGGGCAGCAATCGCCGCGTCTTTATCCCGACAGTACTCCCCTGCCAGGTAGCCCAGTGACTCTTCGGTTCCGAAGACAAATTTGTCCGGTCCTTCCTCGTCCATGGTCTCGGCGATGTACTTGAAACCGACCAGCAGGTTATTAATGATCCGCACATTGGCTTTGCGGGCAATGGCGGCGATCAGCGGAGTGGTGACAATTGTCTCGACCACAAAGTGTTCCGGCGAGAGTGTTCCGGCCGCCTGACGTTTGCGGAGCACATAGTCGGCGAGTAAGGCCCCCACCTGGTTTCCCGTCAGATGAATAAATTCACCCGCATCGTTTTTGACACAGACGCCCATGCGGTCGGCATCGGGATCGCTGGCGAGAATGATTTCGCCGCCGGTCTGCTTCGCCTGTTCAATCGCGGGCTGGTAGACTTCCGTCCGCTCGGGATTCGGGAGCTGATCGGGAACATTCGGAAAATTTCCGTCCTGGGCACACTGCGGTTCATACCGCTGAATCCCCGCAAAGCCCGCCTGCTGCAGTACCTGATACACGGACGCTTCTCCCACGCCATGCAGAGGTGTGAAGAACCCCGTGAGGTCGCGATTGTCTGAATGACTGTGGCTCACCACCGAACTGCGATATTTGGCGGCGACTTCTTCATCAATCAATTGAATCAGGCCCTGCTCGACTGCCTGATCGAAATCGAGCAGCGGGATATCGGTCGCCTGATAGACTTCGTCAATAATTCCCTGATCGTGTGGTGGCAGAACCTGCCCCCCGGTAGACCAGTAGGCTTTGAAACCGTTATCTGAGGGGGGGTTGTGTGAAGCGGTGATCATGGCACCGACGTCACAACCACACTCGCGGACGGCAAAGGAGAGTTCCGGTGTGGAGCGGGAGGTTTTGAAGAAATAGACGGTCAGTCCGTGCCCTGCCAGCACACTGGCTGCGATGCGGGCAAAATGAGAGGAATTGATTCGCGAGTCATGCGCGATCGCGGCTTTACCTGTTTCTTTACCCGAAAACTGTTTGCTGTAGGCAGCCAGACCATGCGCTGATTCTGCAATCGTACGCTCGTTGATGGTCGCGGAACCGAGTTCGCTCATCAGTCCGCGTCGACCGCCGGTCCCAAAAGGAATGACTTCCCAGAAACAGGTATCGAGCTGAGCAAAATCTTTTTCTTGCAGCAGTTTCATCAGAGCGGGCTGGTAAGGAGCATACTGTGGTTCCGTCACCCAGCGTTGCAGATTTCCGAGGGCTGATTCGGAGAGTTTTTTCTCGGCAACGGCAGTACGAGCGAGTTCCATTGCCTGTGTGGAATCAATAGAGGGAGAAGGCTGATTCATCCTGTGACTTTTTCCGTATTTGAGATCGCGGGTTCTTGATGCGTGTTTGTAACTGAAACAGGTTTGAGTTCCATTTCGGAACAACTCTTTACCCGTCTTGACCCGAAGGGATTTTCTGCCGGCGTGTCAGTTTCCGGTAATGCAGGTCTGACCAGAAACCAGATATTGACGGTACGGGCTTTCTCTCCCCTGACAAAATTGAGCCAGAGTGAACTGAAAAAGATCACACTTTCCAGACATGTTCTAGATTGTAGAGTGAAAAACCCTGTGAGCCAACCCTCACGCGAAATCCGGTTCAAGGAGTGCCCGAATCAGATAAAAAGTCTGATTACAACGAATGTATCAGCTGACGGATTGAGTCAGTACAGACGAACGCACTGAATCTTTGCCCAGAAAGGCAATTTCCATACGTTAAGACTTTGCCAGTTTTTGGTTTCCCACCGATCAAGTCCTTGATTCCCCATCCTAACAGTGGCAGAATAGGTGAATTAAAACGGTATAGCACAATTCACGTTATACCAATCTTGATTTCAGAGTCACGAGAATAGAGGAGGGAATTCTCCCATTTGGTTTCCTGATTCTCTCGAATCCGCTCTAATGTCCTGATCCATGATGAACCTGCATGAATAACGAAATTAAGGTAGCACTATGAAGTTTGTTGAAGGTCATACTGTTGGCGTTGACTTGGGAACCACCTATTCAGCAATTGCGCAGCTTAACAGTGAAGGTCAGCCCATTTCGCTGAAAAACACGGATGGTCGATCGATTACTCCTTCGGTCGTCCTGCTGGGTGAAGAGGGGCGCGTGGTAGTCGGGCCTTCTTTTGAAAGAACGGCCATCGAAGATGATCCCTCCCGCATCATTGAAGCGGTCAAACGTCATATGGGAGACGACAACTTTTACGTTGTCTACCAGGAAAAAAAACTGACGGCTGAATTCCTGTCCGCCCTGATTCTGAAAAAGATGAAGCAGGATGCTGAAAAGGAAATCGGGCCAATCGCCAACGCCGTGATCACGGTTCCTTACTACTTCAACGATGTGCGTCGTAAAGCCACTCAGGATGCAGGCCGCATTGCCGGTCTGAACGTGATTGATATTATCAATGAGCCTACGGCGGCTACACTGGCTTATGCCTGGAAACGGGATGAGCTGGGGAACCCTGACGCCATGCCCGATGGCGAACGCACGATCCTGGTGTACGACCTGGGTGGTGGTACCTTCGACGTCACCATTGTGCGTTATTCTCCCACACAATTCCGCGTGCTCGCCACTGACGGGGATGTGATGCTGGGGGGACTCGACTGGAGTCAGCGTATCGTGGATCATGTTGCTGAACAATTCATGAAGAAATTCGGCAGCGATCCCCGCCAGGATCCCGTGACACTGCGAACCTGTGTGCAGGAATGCGAAGACGCCAAACGAGAATTAAGCCAGAAAGCACAGACTCCCGTTTCCATTTATCATAAAGGCAACACGTTGACGGTTGCTTTGACCCGTGGCGATTTCGAACGTATGACCGCGGACCTGTTGCAACGAACACGCGACACAACCGAGCTGGTCATGCAGCAGGCGGGTGTGGAAAAAGGTCAGCTGGACGATGTGGTTCTGGTCGGTGGTTCGACGTTGATGCCTGTGGTTGAAGAGATGCTGAAAAAGGTCTGTGGACGCGAACCATCGCGCACCATGAACCCCGAAGAAGCAGTGGCCCAGGGAGCAGCGATCCATGCCGCCATTCTGGAAGCACGTGCGACCGGTGGCGAAAGCCGTATGGCACAGGCGGTCATCAAACGATTGCGGAGCGTCAGTACTGCTGATGTGAACTCCCACTCGCTGGGCGTCAAAATCACAGACCCCAAAGAGCGCAGCCGCAAAATCAATCATATCATGATTAAACGTAATACAGAGATTCCCGCGAGCGTCAGTCAGAAGTTCGTAACCACCTCTGATAACCAGCAGCGGATTCACGTCATCATTCTGGAAGGAGAGGCCAGTGATCCTGATGCCTGTTCTACGATCGGTGACTTCCGCATTCTGAATTTGCCGTCCAATCTTCCTAAAGGTTCTCCTGTTGAAGTGACATACCGTTATGATGCCAACGGTCGAATTCATGCTTCGGCACGAGAACTGACAGGTAATAACGAATCGGCCACCGAGATTGTCCGTGACTCTGGTCTGGACACTGCGGGAGTGGACCGGTTTGAACTGCTGGCAAAAGACTACCTGGTTGAGTAATGATTCAATCCCCTGCAGGGACACAGTCCCGGTTTCCCTGCGGGGGGTAATTTGAATCGCGTCAACGACCGTGTCATACTGAAACTGTTTCACTTCGATTTTGATCTAAGAGCAAGGAGTCCTCTGAGGTGGCAATAGACGTCTATAAGGATTGGCTGGGTATACCGGAAGGGGAGCGACCTCCACATCATTATGACTTACTGCGATTAGTCAAATTTGAAGATGAAGAAGAAAAAATCAGGGCGCACTATAAAAAGCTGAATGCCCATGTGCGGAAGTATGCCTCGGGGAAATACTCTAATGAATCCCAGGAACTGTTGAACGAGCTGGCCAAAGCCATGCTCTGCCTGACCGACCCCGAGCGAAAACACGAATATGATGAAAGTCTGGGTCGTGAGTTTGATGAAGATGAAGACACCGGCCTTAAATCCGTTGAACAGATCCTCGTAGAACAGGGGCATATCGATAAAGCCCAGGCAGCGGAACTGAAGGAATTTGCAGAAAAACGGGGACTGACAACCAGGGATGCCGCCGTCCAGATGCGGTTTGTCAACGGCGAGACAGCAACCCAGGCCATGGCCCGCTCAAAGGGAATGCCTTATATCGATCTCGACGAAACGATCCCGGATAACAGTATTCTCCTGCAACTGCCACAACAGATGGCGAAACGAAATACGATTCTCCCGCTTTTCATCGATGACGATATGCTGCTCGTAGCGTGTGCAGACCAGCCAACCCATGAACTGGAAGATGACCTGCGGATGCGGTATCAGGTTCCTTCCCGCTGGGTACTGGCCATGCCACGCTCCATTAATAATGGAATCACAAAATATTATGCGGCTGCAGAGGAGCAGGAAGACGAAGAGCCGGCTGCAGCAGAAGCTGCCTCTGGCAGCAAATCGAAAAAAGCGGCCAAAGCAGCCAAGCCTGTAAAAAAAGTTGAAAAAAAGAAACCGCAACGGGGCGGGAGCCGGCTGACTGCGGAAGAACTGAAAGAGAAGAAACAGCTGGCCTTCATCTTTTGTGGCTGGGCTTTTTGCGGGGCGATCCTGATCGATCAGTTCATCCTCAAGAATTATGTATTCTCCCAGACCTGGCCTTGGCATTTCATGCTGACGACACTCGTAACACCTTTTATTGCGATCTACCTGATGACGGGAATGTGGAAGAAGTAGCTTCGCTGACGGCAACCAGCCCGCTGGCTTTATTCTGCTTCCGGAGTCTCATCGCCGGGCATCTTTTCCCGCAGTTCTGCGATCAGGTGCCCCAGTTTGCGGACTTCGACTACCTCCAGTTCGAAACCCAGCCAGTCGCAGACATCACCGACTTCCGGGATATGTTCGAGTTTTTCGTGGAACATGCCGGCAACTGTCAGCAGACCATCGTCGGCGATTTCGTAATCCTGCTGCAACTTGCGACACAAATACCGCAGCGTCGTAATCCCCTCGACATGGTATACCCCCGGGGCAACTTCGCGTACCGGTTCTCTGCGGAGAATTCGTTTGGCCCGGCTCGGTTCAGGCGAGAGTAGCGTATCGATGATATCGTCGTGAGAGACGATGCCGATCGTTTCTCCGTATTCATCGACAACGGAGGCAAAGTGGCAATCTTCTGCCTGAAAGCGGGAGTACACATCCGACAGATTCGCACACCAGGGCACATGAATCACACGCTTCGATTTCTGATTCAGCATTTTTTCTGAGAAAGACGAAAGTTCCGTCAGCGAGATAATCCGCTCAATTTCATCTGTTTCGGTGTCCCGTTTTCTTAAAATGATGTAGTCCGTGTTGGGTGTGATTTTTGTAAGGTCTTCCAGCTGCACAGGCATGTTGAACGTGAGATAAGTCCCGCGGGGACGCATCGCTTCTTCGACCAGCATCTCCGACAGGTCCAGAATATTATGCAGGATCTGTCTTTCATGACGGATGACTTCTTCGCTGGAGCCCGAGGCATCGACGGCGCGTTCCAGGTCTTCGGAGTGCAGATAGGATTCTTTCTGGATATGTGGCCAGAAGGTGCGTCGCATCAGGCGACTGATATTCTGCAGCAATGGAATTACCGGATCCAGCAGACGGACAGAAGCAGCCAGAGGCCAACTGACCAGGATCGCGATTTTTTTGCGAAATACAATCGACAGACTCTTAGGCAGGACTTCGCCGAACAGAATAATCGCCAGCAGGCTGCCTACGGTGAAAACCCCGGCTGCGGCTGTCATCCCCTGATCGGCCAGGCGCCTGGCAATCACTCCAGCGACCGCAAAATAACTCAGATTGATCAGCAGGTTCCAGAACAGGACGGCTGTCAGCAGGCGGTCGGCGTCCGCGGCCAAGGCAGCGACGATCTGCTCACTTGGTTTGCCTTTGCTGAACTGTCTCAGTTCGCTCCGCGACAGATAAAAAATCGCTGTCTCACTGCCCGAAAAGAACCCGGAAGCAAAAATCAGAGCGAGTAACGCCAGTGACCCTGGAAACCAAATTGCAACGGTATCTATGAATGCGATCATCATGAATCAGGAACAGCCACTCTACCCTTTATCATAAGTGGTTTTTCCCAAGGCAACATCAAATTCAGATACTGCCGGAATATACATGGAAAGAACGGGAAGCCCGTAGGCAAACAGAATGGTAACAAGCACTCCCAGAGTTCCCCCCAGCAAAAACGAAGTAATAGCATAAAACGTCAAAAACGGGAGCATCCAGGCCGAGATAGCCAGTGCCCGCGACGGATTCCGGTGTGTAATCGCGGAATGCAGGGCTGCACTACCCACGACAATAAAGACCAGGAAGCTCTGGAGCTGCAGGGCAAACGAAGAGCGGGCCTGCACGAGTAGAATCATGAAAATACCAATCCCGACGAACAGGAAGAACATGGTTCCCAGGCTGGCACCGATGGCAGAACGACTGTTGTCATACGTAAGTCCCATATGCAGCCCCAGCACGATGGCAAACACCATCAATGCCAGAAATCCAATCAGGGCACACAGAAAACCTTCTGTGGAAAATGCCCCCTGGCTGACCAGGTAGAACAAAACCAGGACGGGGACCAGGATCAGTTCTTTACTGTTATAGAAGATCCCGCCCAGTTTTCCCAGTACAAATTCTTTGGCAGTGATATCCGTCACCAGCAACAGCTCGAGTGTTTTGCTGTCTTTTTCGGTTGTGAGGGAGGTCACCGCCTGCGTATTGGCCAGTACCAGACTCAACCAGGCAATCCCGGCGAATGCCAGTCCCTGTGGTGGAATCACTCCCAGGTACAAAACGCCTTGCGCGACGGCCTCTGAATTAACCGCGGACCAGAGCGTAAATCCAGCCAGCAGAAAATACGCGAGCTTGATTACGAACACTTTTCGCCCGTAGGCCTTGGTCATGATCTCGCGCCAGATCACAGGATTAGACCAGATCACACGGGATTTTTCCTTGACGATGACCGTCTCTTTTTCCGCTTTGGCGGTGGATTTATAAACCGAACGGGAAGGATTCCAGACCCGCAGCCTGAGCACGGTAAATGCCTTCAAAGCGATCCCCAATACAAACAGACTGATCAGGGAAGGCCAGGCACTGACGGTAATCGGATCCAGACCATTATATAACGTAAGCGGGTTCAGAATTTCATACAGTGAACGAAACGGATTCAGACCGGCAATCCAGGGACGCAGGCCGGAACCCACGGGAATCAGATTCACAATGACTTCCACAACCCCCAGAAAGACAACCATTCCCAGCACACTGATCGCCAGTGTCTGAAATGTTTTCTCCCGCCAGAAAGCCACTAAGGCGGCCCAGCTGCCCGTTGCAAAAACCGTAATCAGACATAACAGTTCCATCCAGAAAATCTGCGAGAGTTCAATCCCCCCCAACAGGCGTAGAAATACACAGACGGGAATTGATGATGCCAGCAGCACGTAGACGATTAACAGGCTGGACTGAGTTTTCCCACTGACAAGTTCACGGTCTTTCAGTTCGGTCATCAACAGCAGAATCAACGTTCCACGGTCTTTTTCCTGAGCAATACTGCTGGCAGAGAACAGGAGTGTGAAAAACAGGACCAGCAATAACTGCAGAAATGCGATCATCTGAAAGATCAGATTTCCCAGCCGGGCAAATTCGCCGATCGTTGTTGTCTGGATCTGCTGTGTCCCCAGGATTGTCTGACCGGCAGTGAAGATCAGAATAAACACAGCGGCAACATAACCGGAACGTATCAGGTAATGCTTCAACTGACGGGGGGAAGTCAACGCTTCCCGAACAAAAATTGGATTGTTAAACAATGCTCTCTCACCTCTTTATCCGACAGGTGACAGCAGTCAATCAGAGGCGTCCTTCTCCCCACGACCGAAGCGTGCAACCTGATAATCTGTTGCTTCACTAATCATTTTAGACTGTGTCCAGTTTTCCTGTCGCGTCTCCAGGGGCATTTGGACCGAGTGTTTTAGTTTCAGAGATGCGTTGGTTCATTGTCGTATGCTCTAAATCGTTCTCTGAATGGCAAATTCTGTCAGCTCCTCCAGTATCTGCCGAGCCGGAGAAGCAGGACAATTCTGGAGCGAGTCTCGGGCCTGCTTCGCGAATTCGCGTGCCCGGTTACTGGCGTAATCAATCGCATCGCTGTTTTTAATATATTCTGCAAGTCGCTGTTTGGTGTTTGGATCTGGTTGTGACAGAATTTCCTGGATTGTTGCACGATCTTCCGGGCTGCATTGATCGAGCAGTCGAATCAGCGGCAGTGTCAATTTTTCTTTCTGCAGATCCGATCCCAGTGATTTCCCCATCTGCTCTTCATCGCCCAGCAGGTCCAGCAGATCGTCTGTAATCTGGAATGCGACCCCGAGGGCACGACCATACTCATCCATGGCCTCGACAATGCTTTCGTCGGCACTGGCATACAAGGCTCCCAGCTGAGTGCTGATGGCGCACAACTCTGCGGTTTTTCCGTTGATGATCTGCAGGTACTGTTCTTCGGACAGCTCGTGATTTCCCCGTTCGTAAATCTGAGCCAGTTCACCTTCACAGACCAGGTTCGTTGCCCGTCCAATCAGTCGACAGGCACGGGCATCACCGAGGCTGGCTGTCAGATGAAATGCATGCGTGAACAGGAAGTCGCCTACCAGCACACTGGTTTCATTATTCCAGCGGGAGTTGACCGTCGCGACGTGGCGGCGGATAAGGGCATCATCCAATACATCATCATGCACGAGCGTGGCCAGATGGATCATCTCCACGACAGAGGCCAGGACATAATGACTTTCGTTAATTCCCCCGGATGCTGCTGCGGACAGCAGTAACAGAATCGGACGCAGTCGTTTGCCTTGAAATCGGGTAATATGTTGCAGGACATCATGAACATAAGGATGCTTCGAGCTGACTTCGCTCAAGAAGACTCGTTCTGCCTGTTCCAGCTCACCGCCAATTAACTCTTCGACACGTGCCAGCAGGTCGTGTGTCGTAAGATGGTCCCCCATTACAGCCTCACCACAATATCGAATCGTTTATCCAGTTTTCGTCTGGCGGTCGGTTATATCACAGATACGGAACAAATGACCCGTTACCCAGCTCACTATTCGCAGCCATTGTAAGCATTCTCCCTGCAGATAGGAATGCAAACAGGGGCCGGTGTTGGATTTCCGGGGTTGAAATCAGACTTTCCTGTCTGCTGGGGAAGCTAATCCGGTTCACCAGCGAGAAATATCGTGTGATTCCACAGAAGAAACGGGCAGGCTCAATAGGTTTCCCTGATAAAATGGCCGCTTTTTCCGCCTGATTTTTCCACAAGCCGGGTCGGGCCGAGGGTCATGCCACGATCAGCGGCTTTACACATATCGTAAATCGTCAGGGCAGCGAGGCTGACGGCAGTCAGTGCTTCCATTTCCACCCCGGTTTTGCCATCAACTTTTACCGTTGCCAGAATGCGGATTGTCGTTTCATTGGGGACATCAAAATCCAGGCGGACACTGGTAATACTCAATGGATGACATAACGGAATCAGGTCGGCAGTTTTTTTCGTCGCCATGATCCCTGCAATACGGGCGATTTCCAGGACATCACCTTTGGAAATCTGGCGATCCAGAATCAGTTTTTGTGTGTGAGGCTGCATGGTCACCAGGGATTCAGCGACGGCAATGCGCGAAGTCACCGCTTTGTCCCCCACGTCTACCATGCGGCTGGCGCCATCTTCATCAAAATGGGTTAATTCAGACATGAGAACCTCTCTGGAATCCTGGCTAACAGTGGAGCAGTGAGACAGCCCCGCAACGATCAGGCAGCCTCGGAGGCATCATCGGCAGTCGCCGACTGTTTGAAGTTCCCGTCTTCACTGATGTCATCAAAGCGGACAGACATCCGTTTGGAGACTCCTGACTGTTCCATTGTAACGCCATATAAAACGTTTCCAACAGTCATCGATCGTTTATTATGTGTGATCATAATGAACTGGGTCGTGTCTTTGAAATCATCAATCAGGCCGGCATAGCGTTCCACATTGGCTTCATCCAGAGCTGCATCCACTTCGTCCAGAATACAGAACGGACTGGGACGGCTGCGGAAAATGGACATCAGTAACGCGACGGCAGTTAATGTTTTTTCTCCACCACTTAATAAGGTCAGACCGCGGAGTTCTTTTCCAGGGGGACGGGCGACGATTTCGATACCACATTCCAGCACATCATCCGGGTCTTCCAGAATAATGTCCGCTTCTCCCCCGCCAAACAGCTTACGAAAGATTTCCTGGAAATGTCCTCGAATGACTTCAAACGTATCGTGAAACAGACGCCGACTCTCCACGTTAATCCGGCGGATAATTTCTTCCAGCGACGACTTGGCTTCGTTTAAGTCATCCAGTTGTGATTTCATATACTCGAAGCGGCATTCCAGTTCATCCAGATCGTTCAGACTGTCTGAGTTAATGCTGCCCATCATCTTGATCTTCCGTCTCAAACGATTGACCTGCGCTTCAATCTCGGGACGAATTTCCAGGTAAAGCGCTACATTAAACCCGGGTTCGGTCGGCGCATCCTCCTCTTCGACCAGTTCGATTTCCACGAGTTCCGGCTCGTCCTCATTTTCGAATCCATCTGTAACCGGATCGGTTGATTCTGCCAGCTCAGCAGTCTCTTCTGCTTCTTCTGCAGTAGCCGTCTCTTCTTCCTCGTATTGTGCCTGTTCTTCCAGATGCTGCTTGAGAACAGATTCGCCTGAAGAAACGATTTCTTCCAGAGTGAGCTGGTATTCCTCTTCGATTCGTTCCGCCAGGGTACTGATCTGATGATCGATATCCCGGGTTTTGAATTCTTCTTCGTGTTTTTGTTCGCTTAATTCACGACGTTCTTTGCGGAGCGCCGCCTCTTCTGAGCTGAATTGTTTCTTGAGCTGCCGCTTCTGATCGCGAATGGTTGTCAGGCTGGATGTAGATGCGAGCAGATGTTCCTGAATTAAATACTGTTCATCCAGCACCGCGCGTGTGTTGAGGATGTGCAGTTTAATCTGCGAATTTTTTTCCAGCGACAGTTCATAACGTCGATTGGATTCTTCCTGCTGCTGTTGTCGCTGTTCAAAATCCTGCTGAAGTCGGTCGCAGCGCTGATTCAGTCCTGCCAGGCGTTCTTCGTGTGTCGCCAGCTCCAGTTTACGGGCATTCTGCTGTTCTTTGAGTTCCTGGACTTCACACTGTTTATTCAGCAGGACTGACTCGTCCTCCTGAATCAGCGTATTCAATGACTGCAGTCTCGCTTCTGTTTCCTGCTTTTCTGTTAAAACAGTTTCCATCTCAGCATGCAGTTTTTGAGAATGACGTTCCAGATCGAGCAGATCATTTTTGACGGTCGTCCATTCTTCCTTCCACTGTTCCAGCTTCTGTTCGGCAGCGACTTTTGCAGCTTTTTCATGTGAAAGTGCCTCGGAAGCCTCCTGCATCTGACTTTGACAGGCACTCCGTTCTTCATCTACGGTGGACAGCAGCGCGTCCAGCTTTTCCAGCGCGGTTTCATTGTCATTCAATGTCCGGTCGATACGAATCAGATCATTCTTGAGTTTTCGCAATTCGCTGCGACGGGTGAAGATCGCAGATTCACCGCCGATGGCACCCACGAAGATCGACTGGTTTTCTTCAACCAGTTCTCCCTGCAGGGTGACAAAGCGACATTTTTTGCCCGCGCCCTTCGACAGATTGATGGCTGTCTCCAGCGAATCAACAATCCACGTATCCGCCAACAGCATTTGCGCCAGCAACTGATTTTCCGGAGTGGGTTTCACCAACTGATCTGCACGATAAACAACACCACGTTCCGAAGACAGATCCAGGAATTCCGATGGTTGATCAGTAGAAAAGTCCGCCGGGTCAGCAGCCTGACCTTCCAGAGTGAACCCCTGGATTGCCGCAGGCAGTTCTGCCGGTGAACTCGGACGGGTAATAAATCCAACCCGGCCGGAGATGGAGTATTTGCCTTCTTTGAGAAATTCATAGAGAGGTTCAAATTCACTGATCACCAGTAATTGAGAGCGAATGCCTAACGCCACCTCCAGCAGCGCAGCCTGTTCCAGATCCACATCCAGTAGATCTGCCACACTGCCGATGATCGTATTCCATGGTGAATACTGCGACGTCTGCGCCCGGTTCAGGATCTCCTTGACCCCGATACTGATCCCTTCCTGCCGCCGTTCGAGATCTTCCAGCACACTTTTCCGGGCCTGGTAGGCACTGCGTCTTTCCCGCAGTTCGGACAGCTGTTGTGTTTTCTGGTCCTGCTCACTGAGGAGTGTCTGCTGCTTTTCATCTACTTCTGACAGGCTTTGCGCAAATTCAGCAACCCGCTGGCCTGCGGAACGAAAACGCGATTCACAAGCTTCAACAACAGATTGCGCATCGTCAACTTTTGCCTCAAGTTGTTCGCGTTTTTCCTCGGCTTTATCGATGGAATTGCTATAGGTTTCCAGCTGTGTCTGCATCGAAAACACGCGGTTATCAAGCGTCAGCGATGTCTTGTTCAGTTCATGCACCTGCTGCTGCTTCAGTTGAATCTGCTCGCTGGCTGCATCCAGTTCTGCTGTGACCGCAGTAATTCTGGCGCGCGTCTCTTCCAGCTTCTGACGCTGTTCCTGAAAACCGGATTCAGAATTAAGTTTTTCCTGTGTGACGGCTTCCAGGTCTCTTTGTATTTCTGAAGTGCGTCTGGCCATCAGAATGCGTTGTTTTCGTAACCGGATAATTTCCGTTTCGAATTCAAGCTTCCGTTCAAGCTGATGTTCTATCGCGGTCTGATTACCGGCAATCCCTTCGCGGTGTGAAGACAATTTTTTCTCGACGGCTCGTAACTGGTCGTCAAACTCAGAGACTTCAGCATCAATGGCCCCCAGCTTCTCTTCGTAAGTCTGGTAGTCTGTATTCAACTCTTCAATGCGCTGCTGGTACTGATTTATTTTGTCCTTCAGAGTCGACTGTTGCGAAGTCAGATGCCGCCAGTCGTCGGCTGCCATCCCCATCCACAGTTTGCGCAACTCGGTAGACACTTCACGGTACTTGGCTGCCTTGGAAGCCTGGCTGCGCGTGGAATTCAACTGCGCTTCGACTTCATCCACGATATCGGTTAACCGCTGAATGTTCTGGCCGACACGTTCGAGTTTTCGTTCCGCATCGATTTTCCTGGATTTATAGCGGCTGATGCCCGAGGCTTCTTCAAATACAACGCGCCGGGTGGCAGCGTTGGCCTGCAGGATCTGATCGACGCGGCCCTGCTCGATAATACTGTAAGCCGACGTCGCAGCACCGGTACCCATAAACAGGTCACGAATATCTTTCAAACGGACCGGATTACGATTGAGCAGGTATTCCGAATCACCATTTTTCCAGAGTCGACGGCCGATCTGAACTTCATCTGCATCAATATCCAGAAAGCCCTGCCGGTTATTGAAGGTCAACGTCGCTTCGGCATACGCATTGGCCTTGCGGCCCGCGGAACCATTAAAGATCACGTCTGTCATATCTTTGCCGCGGAGGCTTTTGGGGCTCTGGTCACCCAGAACCCACTTGATCCCATCCACGACGTTACTCTTGCCACTTCCGTTGGGCCCGACAACGCAAGTGATGCCATCCGAAAATTCAAAGATGGTCCGGTCGGCAAAACTCTTAAAGCCGAACAGTTCCAATGATTTCAGCATCACAAAACCTTACACGGGAAAACAAACAACAGAAGCCTGACTTGCAGTGGAGTTACACCATTCAGTATCAATCATATTTACCGATTGTTTTTATTTGTAGAAATAGCGGAACCAGCTCTGGAAGGCACTCTGTTTCACGAACTTGTCATCATCATCTTCCGTCGATTTGGGTTTACGTGAATCAACCAGCGTCGCTTTTCCTTTACTGTCTGACTGATCCACGGTTTCATCCGCTGATTCTTCGTCAGATTCTGCATCCCTGTTTATCGATCTTCTGGAAGAACTTGTACTGGGAGCACCTGTTGTGAAGATGTTGGGGACCATATTCTGATTGCCGACCCGCGATCCTTTCTTCCGCTTCGATTTGGATGATTTCATATCACCCGACTTCAGAGCGAGTAGAGAATCGTCGTGAACCGGGCGATAATACATGCGGCCCCCTTCCGGTAAGGCATCGATTTCCACCTGACCTTCCACGTTCCCCTGCTGGTGTGCCTGCAAAATCATTTGTGCAATGTCGGGGTAGCTGGCTCCCATTTCCACCGCGGTACGAATGACGACCGCAATATTTTTGGGGACCAGTTTACGCTGATCGGGTTCACCTACTTCGTATTTACTGACTGTCAGCTGTTCGACTCCGGGCGCTCCGGTGACCAATACTTTCCCGGCACGAACGGTAAGCGGCACTCGGAATTCCTGTTCCGAACCAAACAGCACCACTTCCGGGTGTTTACGGTGAGTGATATGAATCATCGGGCCACCATTTTTCGGGCTCCCTGGCTTGGCATTGGGATCATGGGTCGTCACAGTCTCCAGTTCTGTCTGCAGCACGTGTAGCAGAAACTGGCCGTTCATATCTTCGCCACGAATAAAGGGATCATTTTTATCCAGCGTCCACAGTGCGCGGAAGGCGCCGTAGCGAGTTTCGGCACTGGTCATGCACATCAGCTCCCGCAAATGCAGATGCGCCTCTGGTTCATCGAGGGCCGACATGGCAGCCAGAGCATACACTCGGAACGCCGGTTCTTCGCGGGCGGCTTCCGCCAGATCCTTGATCCCGGAACCATCATCCAGGTAAGCCAGCGCGACCGCCGCATGGAAGCGAACTTCGAGCAGTGGATTCTTCAATGCCGATTTCAGAATCGGAATCGATTTTTTCCCGATCGCTTCCAGCTCAATGGAGGCCCGTTCTGCTTTTTCCGGAATCATAATATCTTCTGTGAGTTTCTGCATGCGCACCCGTTGCGCCACATCGGTTTCCCGGAAAGCGATATAACGGACCACCTGCAGGTAGCGTGAATCGTTATGTTTATAGCGTGGCTTCAGCTTGAGTACCACTTTTTTATCTGTCTTGGCTTCGGCCAGTGGTTCTTCGATCCCATATCGGTCGAAGTGATGAAACCGGGTGCCGATACGATTGGCGATACGCTGTGCATTTCGAATACTTTTGAAATCATTTCGCAGGTATAAAGCCAGGTCACGATCTTCCGCGACCGAAACACCCCCCGCCAGAATACGACCACGACGCAGGAGTCCCGAGGTTCCTTTTTTCCGATCTTCTTCCGCCATGGGGGGAATCAGAATCGGTCCCTGGGCTTTCGCCAGGATATGACCTTTCAGCAGCCCCCGTCCCTGGATCATCGCCTGCTCGGCCAGATACGATTCCATCAGCCAGCCCCCTTCAAGGCTGGTCGCTTCACTGTTTCCAGGCAGGTAAACTTCCACATCGAACGTCTCCCCTTTGCGGATCAGTGGTGGCAGATAAGCTTTAACAATCACCAGCGCGGTTGAGGGACTGCGCAGAATCTGGTTCGGATTTTTGACATTTCGGCGACGCATCTCGCGCAATAACGCTTCGCGGTGCACCGAAGGAGGCGGGTTGCCCCCTGTCCCGTTCAGGCCGGTCACCAGACCGACGCCTTGCAGCGCGATCAGGTTCTTACCGGTAATTTGTGTGTATTCACCAATGAATGGTGTTTCGACCTTCGTTTCAAACTTCTCAATTTCAGACCTGTCATCGTCTTCATCCGGACTTTGTGAACGCATACTGGCCGACTTCAACCAGCTCTGCGGATTCAGATTGAGTTTCTGACAGCCCGTAAAACCGGCTGCGACGATGAGCACGACGATTAATAAATTGACAGTGTTCTTCACAGTACGACCCCGTTTGTGAGAAAATAGTCTTTTCAGAATGGTTGTTTTGCCACTGAAACCGCTTCCGGACAGACGTTGATTCTCAAGCAGACAGGCATATACAGAACCTGACTGAGTTCAGTTTGTTTGACTGAATCTTGTCTTGAGTGATCAAACAGTGCCGGAATCGACACAGCAGAAAACCTGAAGAGAAATTGAGATTTGATTTGAGAGAGATTTGTGGAGATCGGGAGCTTATTGCAAACAGCAAATGGGGTCAATAGCGATTTTGAGCCTGTCGGCAGCCGGACTGCTGACAGGCTCTGGGGGGAAAATGGACTCATCGGGACGAACGGTATCTAATTTGATTAACCGGATTTATGACTCAGGGAGCGAACGAACCAGAAAACGGTGTCGTGTTATCCTGAAACACGCCGCCAGCCGGCTTATTGTTCGATTTTGGAGGTTCGAAACGCGCTGGTCCAAACTGATCATCCGTAGAAAACGACGGTAACTGGTTCTTCTTTCGAGAATCGGGAAACGAGAACGGGTTTGACTGAGCCGCTTTTGTTTCCGTAAAGGTAGCCGCCCCCAGTGTTTTCAGTTCCATGCCACTCTGATCTTTAAATTGAACCTGAATTTCCGTGGCTTCAATCTGTGTATTCTGGGAACCATTGCCACGAATCAGTTTCACGCTCTGCTTTTCACTTCCCTTCAGATTCATTGCCTTCTTCCCAAAATCGAAATGGGCCTCAGCGGCGGTCCCATTAATGCGATCGGCACTGCTGATAATTTTGACATTTCCTCTCATGTCGAGTTTCAGATCAGAATCGGTGGCGCAGGTAGCGTCTATTAGATCTGCTGTGACTTTGATTTCGTCAATGATAATTCCGGCTCTTCCCTGCAAACGAATTACATGGCTCCCGTCCCCATGGATTTTCACGTCGATCTCTTCACCACTTAAGACCATCTGCCCCAGGGGCAGCGTCTGAACTTTGGCGGAAGTAGCTGATTTATTCTCAGCCTTCGATTCCGCGATTTCTTCAGAGAATCCCGGATTCAGAAAGCTGCCTGCAAATATAAGGAACAGGCCGATCGAAAAATGCGGGTTGGTCATTTAGTTTCTCCATTAGGAAATAAGATTCGTATTCGGTGAATCTGACAGCATTCCAACACAGGCTAATTTTGCAGGTAAGGTTTCTCTGCTCGAACAGACCAGTCATACGAAAACAGTTTAATCTGACTGATGGCGATTTGATCGAAGAAATCGAATTGGCTCGGCTCAGATTTTTCAACAGTGACGATGTCTTCCGGTGTTGCCTGCCGCTCAATCATGTTAACGTTTTCGATGGGGTGAACCAGCATCGTATGCAGATCTTTGTATTTCATAAGAATATGCGAAGCTTTGATTTCTGTTGTCTGCTGGTTCTGAGTTCGAATTAATGAGACATAGCCGCGATCTCCGCTGCTGAGTCTTAAAAATCGACCGCCATACTCCAGGCCCGCGTGTTGTGCCAACATTCGCAGTTGATCTCGCTCGTTTTCAATCTTAACATTTCCCTTTAAATCAATCCTCAGGTCGTGTTCATCTTTGTAGACAAGTTCAATCGTCTCAGCCATAAGACGCGTTTTCCCACAGAGAACTCGGGCATCCCCTTTGAGTCTGAAGAAATTTCGATCATCCCTCGTAACCCTGACATCCAGTTCTTCTGCCTTCAATATAAAAGGACCAAACTCGATCGTTTTATTTTCAGCTGAAAGAGCCGCGTAGTTTTTCGGTTTATCTCTGCGGACCGGGACAGCAGTCTCAGCTCGACAAATCGAGTGAATTTCTGTCAAACAAATCACAACAGCTAACAATCGGATTAACATGTCAAACTCCCTTTGGATGATATCGTGCGTTATTTCAGACCCTGGTAGAATGGAATGTGCGAGCCAGTTATCTCGTAAACGGGTAGCCGCCTAGATACTGCTGCACCGGAGCAGAATTCGAATCGCCGCGCACACGGGGGAGTTGCGACCCTGGGAGTTCAGAAGGGGAAAACAGTGTCTCGGGAAATTGATCCTGACTGATCGCTGGAAGTACTGGAAAATCATCAGCGGGCGTTTGTTTCCGCTCTGAGATTTCGATCGGCCCCTGTGATCTGATCCGAATGTTCTCCGTTTCAGACAGTTGAATCTGAATCTCCAACGCATCTAACTGAGTCACTATTGAACCGATGTAGCGATTCAACTGCGCTGGTTCCTTTTCAGTGCCTTTGAGTGAAATCGATTTGGCACCGAGATCAAACATTGCTTCCGCTGACCTGGCACGCAGTTGGGAAAGCGGACTGACAATACTGACCTGCCCTTTCAGGTCGAGAATCAGATCCTTCGTCTCTGTATAGGCTGCCTGTATGAAATCTGCTTCAACTGCGAGCACACCAATTCGCATTTCCGCTTGACCGCGCAAGCTGATTTGATGCTGACCATCTTGCTGAATCTTGTAGTCGATTTCCTCTCCCTTGAGCTCCATACCTTGGATCTGGAGCGTATGCACTTCGTGAGGTGGGTCAGATTTCGAGCTGGTAACTTCTGCCTGTCCGGAGACGCTAACAACAAACAGGAAGAGAATACTCAAAGACGCAGAGAAGCTATGGTTACACATGGATTGTCTCCATTGTCTGTATGAAAAGTTTCAGGGCCCGGGGGCAGGCTTATCCGGTGTTCTAACAGACAGATTTTCGACCGTCCATGCCAATTGCGACGGATCTGGTCTCTTTGAACGATCGGGGATTATGTTGAGCGTCACAGTTTTCAAATGCCACGCTATCCGACATGATATAAAGATCAAGCTTAGTCACCACTGTTTAAGAAGTTACATCATTCCTTGTTCCTGTGAGAGTCTGCTCATGTTTTTTCTACAAAAATGCATTGTTAAAATTACATTTCCGGCGTTGTGTGCTGTACTCTGCATCACATCAACGGCATACGCTGATGGCCCCAAAGATAATCTCCCCGACCAGGTGCGGCGTATCCCCGGTCTGGGAGTCAAAGTTCCGGCAGCTCAAAAGCAGCAGCTGGAACAGGGTCTGGCGAAGCTCAAAGCGTCACTGGATCAACTTAAAAAAAGTAAGGACGCGCGAATCCGATCATTGATTCCTGATGTCGAGATCTATCATCGTGCAGTACGGTGTGCTCTCGAATACCAGGAGTTCTTTCACGAGCGGGAAATCGGGAGTGGCCTGAATCTGCTGAAGCAGGGACAGGAACGGGCCGACCAGCTGTCAAAAGGAGAAGCCCCCTGGACCCGTCAGACAGGGTTAGTCGTGCGAGGCTATACTTCAAAGATCGATCAGACCGTACAGCCCTACGGACTGGTCATCCCGGACAACTATACATTTTCTGGCAAGAGTGATTATCGCTGCGATCTCTGGTTTCATGGCCGGGGAGAACGTTTGAGCGAAGTCAATTTCATTAACCAGCAGCAGCGGTCCCGTGGACAATACACGCCCGCGAATACAATCGTGCTGCATCCGTATGGCCGTTATTCCAATGCATTCAAGTTCGCCGGTGAAATTGATGTGCTCGAAGCGCTGGAATCAACAAAGCAGAACTACCGCATCGACGAGGACCGCGTTTCTGTCCGTGGGTTTTCCATGGGTGGCGCTGCCTGCTGGCAGTTTGCCGTGCATTACGCCGACCGCTGGTTCGCTGCCAATCCGGGAGCCGGCTTTTCGGAAACGCCGCTGTTTCTCAAGGTCTTCCAGGATGAAAAGCTGAAGCCAACCTGGTATGAAAAGAAATTATGGCAGATGTATGACTGTCCCGGCTATGCCCTTAACCTGTTTCAGTGTCCGACAGTCGCCTACAGTGGGGAAATCGATCGCCAGAAGCAGGCCGCCGATGTGATGGAACTGGCGATGGAAAAAGTGGGGATCGACATGGTCCACATCATCGGACCAGACACCGCGCATAAGATTCACCCGGATTCCAAAATCATCATCGAAGAGAAAATGGATTCGCTGGCACGTGTAGGCCGACAACGCGTTCCGACAACCATTCATCTGGTCGCGTTTACGCTGAAATACAATCAGATGGCGTGGGTCACGCTGGATGCGATGCAGGAAGAATGGACGCAGGCCCAGATCGACGCTCAGTTATTGAGTCAAAACCGGGTCGATGTGAAAACCAAAAACGTGACCGCTTTCTCTCTGAAAATGGCAGCCGGTGAATCGCCACTGGATATGACACAACCAGTGACCGTGCAGGTGGACGGGATGAAGCTGGAAGCGCCTCGCCCGATGTCTGATCGTTCCTGGGAAGTCTCATTTCATAAATCGGGAGACAGCTGGCAGACAGGTCCTGCGACTTACGAACCTGGACAAATGGTGAAGAAACATAATCTGCAGGGTCCGATTGACGATGCCTTTATGGATTCGTTCCTCTTTGTCTCCCCTTCCGGAACGTGTGCGTCTCCCACTGTCGATAAATGGGTTCAGTCCGAACTGGAACATGCCATCGTCCACTGGCGTCAACAGTTTCGTGGCGATGCTCGCGTGATGAAAGACACAGAAATCACCGAGAAAGAAATCGCATCCAGCAACCTTGTCCTGTGGGGCGATCCCCAGAGTAATCAGCTTATCAAGAAGATCGCTGCCAAGCTGCCCATTCAATGGACCAAAGATGCAATCATCGTGGGGGACAAACAATACCCGGCCGATCACCATGCACCGGTACTGATTTTCCCGAATCCGTTAAATCCTGAAAAATATGTGGTGCTCAACAGCGGCTTCACCTATCGTGAATATGCCTATCTGAATAATGCCCGGCAGGTACCCATGCTGCCGGACTGGGCGATTATCGATCTGCGGACTCCCGCAGGCAGTCAGTATCCGGGAAAAGTCGTTGATGCGAATTTCTTTGACGAGTTCTGGCGTTTAAAATAAAGCGTTCCCTGTTTCGGGCATGACAACCCGGAATCATGATAAACCGATCCTTTAAGAATTGTTAACTAGATTATGAAACACCTGACGAAAATACTGACCGCCGTTTTTATTCTGGGGCTGACGGGTTTGATCCAGGCAGAAGTCTCTTATTACAAGCCTTCCTCTAAAACGGGTGCTTCCCTGTGCGTCGTCGTGAAAGACGATGTCTTAGCGCACACATCTCAAATTCTGCCTTTGAATATCAAGGGGGGAATGATTACTTCAAGTAGTGCCGAAGATCAGACGGCACTCGTACTGAAGAACCTGAGTTATCTATTGAAAAAAGTAGACTGCTCGCTGAATAAACTGGTGAAGCTGAATATCTATGTCGCCCGTGAAGATCTGGTCGCGGAGGTCCAGCAGCGACTGACAAAGGAACTGGAACTGATCGCCCAACCGGCGTGCACCTATGTGGTGACGAAACTTCCTGATCCGAAAGCGCTCGTGGCGCTGGATGCGGTCGCTGCGACTGACTCGTCCAGTAAACTGACGGAAACCAAAGTCTTTAATGATGCCCCTTCCGGATTCCGAGTCGCTTTGTTACCCGCGGGCCGTACGGCTTACATTTCCGGCCAGGCCGTCAAGGCAGATACGGTTTCCGAAGCCGCCATCCTGACGATGAAAGAGCTGTTTGAGACCTTGGAATACCTGGGCGCGAAACCGAAAAACATCGTGCACATCAAAGCGTTCATGACTCCCATGAGCCAGGCCAATGAAGTCACCGAAATGATTGACGGCATCTTTCCCGAAGAACGCAGGCCGCCTGTCTCACTGGTCGAATGGTTTTCGTCGCTGCCCATCGAAATTGAAATGATCGTCGCGATGCCTGAAGAAGCTGCTGCATCCCGTCCTGCGGAAACAGTCACCTATAAAACTCCGACCGGTATGAAGGCATCGCCCGTTTACAGCCGGGTGGCGATTGCTGAAGTCAGTGATCGGATTTATGTTTCAGGCATCACATCAAAAGAACCCGGCGACTACCCGACACGGATTCACAGCGTCTTCAATCAGTTGAAGACCATTGTGGGAGAAGCGGGCAGCGACATGCAGCATCTGGCAAAAGCCACCTACTATGTCTCGGAAGATGGCATCAGTGGTGACTTCGGGAAGATCCGCACGGAATATTATAATCCTCAGCGCCCGCCGGCTGCCTCCAAAGCGACCGTCAAAAGCGTGGGCGTGCCCAATCGGATTCTGGTGCTGGATATGATTGCGATACCAGCGAAATAAACGTTCGCTTCTGACAACTCCAAATAAAAAAACGCCCTGCAGAAACAGGGCGTTTTTTTATTGACTTCAATTCGAGCGGGCTTCAGGCAATGATTTCTTTCACCACACGATTTTCCTGACCATCGATCAGTGTCTGGGGAGCCCCGTTGCGGGTAAAGGCCAGTCGTTCCGCGTCCAGGCCAAACAGATGCATCAGTGTCGCGTGATAGTCACTGTGGCTGACTTTATCCTTGATGGCATGATGACCGAAATCATCGGTTTCGCCGTAGGTCATCCCCCCCTTCAGTCCACCACCGGCGAGCCACATGCTGAAGCCGTAAGTGTTATGATCGCGGCCCTGCTTGGCGATACCCGCGTCGTTCTGAATGACAGGCAGACGTCCCATTTCTCCCCCCCAGTGAACCAGGGTTTCATCCAGCAGCCCACGCTGTTTGAGATCTTTGACCAGGCCGGCCGCAGGCATATCAACGCGTTTACAGGCGCTGGGTAGTGACGTTCGCATACTGGTATGATGGTCCCAGGTCTGATTGCCAGTCATGATTTGAACAAAGCGTACGCCCCGTTCAATCAGGCGGCGGGAAATCAGACAGCGTTTGCCGAACTCGGCTGATGCAGGGACGTCAATCCCGTACAGAGCCTGTGTCGCTTTGGTTTCCTTGCTCAGATCCAGTGCTTCCGCCGCTGCGGTTTGCATCTTGGCTGCCAGCTCGTAACTGGCAATCCGCGCTGACAGATCGTCTTCGCCTGGATGTTGACTCAAGTGCCGCTGATTCAGATTCCCGAGGAAGTCGAGGTACTTTTCCTGGGCTTTGCCGCTCAGGTGAGGTGGGGCATTCAGATTCAGGATGCGTGGTTCCTTGGGACGAATCACGGTTCCCTGATAGAGTGAAGGTAACCAGCCGTTGGTCCAGTTATCGACACCCAATACAGGCGCGCCGCCTGGGTCGACCATCGCGATATAAGCAGGCAGATTTTCCGACTCGGCTCCCAGACCGTAGGTCAACCAGCTACCCAGTGTAGGTCTTCCGGGCAGGATTCGCCCGCTGTGCATCGCATAGATTGACTGACCATGATTGTTCACACTGGTGTGCATCGACCGCATCAAAACAATATCGTCGACGACTTCAGATAAACCGGGAACGAGTTCAGATAACTCCATTCCGCACTCACCGTGTTTACTGAATTTCCAGGGACTGCCTAATACTTTTGAGCTGGCCTGGGCAGCGTTATCGTACTTGATGTCGCCGGGAAATTTTTTGCCGTCGTACTTCTGGAGCATCGGCTTGGGATCAAACATATCCAGATGACTGGGGCCCCCCTGCATGAACATGGAGATCATGGCTTTGGCGCGGGGTGGATGATGTGTGGGCTTTAATGTCAGGTCAAACTGTTTCTTTTCCAGTTCGGGTCGCACGATGGCAGGCTTGGCCTGGGACTGTTCCTGATTCAACAACCAGGAGAGGGCCACCGATCCGATGCCCATGGAACCGGATGCCAGAAAGTGTCGCCTGGAATGGGGAGCTGAAATTGATTGCTTTTTCATAATTCGATACCGTTATTCTAACCGGAGTCAAAATCTGTTTTTAGAATACTGCTTCCGTATAGCCAGGTTAGTCTACATACAGGAAGCCATTACTGCTGAGTAATGCCTGGCAGAATGTCGCCAGTGCCAGTTGCTCAGGGGACTTACCGGCATTCCCTGCTTTATCTTTAAATTGAGGCAGTTGTGAGTCAATAAATTCAACAGACTGCTTAATTTCTTCCATCGATGGTTCTTTTCCGAAGGTCAGAATCCAGGCCAGCTTGACCTGTTCTGCTTTATTGCCGGCCTTTTCTTTCTGCAGTCGTTCTGCGAAGAGTTCGGCATTTTCCACCATGAAGGCGCTGTTCATCATCAACAGTGACTGGGGTGCGACCGTGGAGGAAGAACGTTTCTCACAGTTCGGTTCCATCTTGGGTGCATCAAACATATCGAGCACGGCCAGCGGTTTACTGCGGCTGACAGTGACGTAAATACTGCGACGGAATTTGCGATCATCCATCTTGAGATTTTTTTTCTGTCGACCAGCCGAATCCACATTGGCAAGTCCCACCACGATCTGTCCGACTTCGTCTTCCTTCACCGGAACGGGCTCGCCGTACAGGTCGGTTTTGAGTTTTCCCGTGACCGCGATAATGGAGTCCCGAATGGTTTCAGCTTCCAGGCGGCGGATGGGCATGTGCCCGTACAGCAGATTGTCCGGATCGGCAACATCGTATTCATCAGAACGTTGTGAGCTTTGCATATAGGCTGTAGAAGTCATCAGCATTTTATGCATGCGTTTGATTTTCCAGCCGTTGTTCACAAAATCATTCGCCAGCCAGTCCAGTAACTCCAGATGAGTCGGGGGAATCCCCAGTTTACCGAAATCGGTAGGAGAGGCCACAATTCCTTTGCCAAAGTGATGCAACCAGAGTCGGTTGACAAACACGCGTGCCGTAAGTGGATGCTGACCATTGGTGATGTAGTTGGCATACGCCAGCCGACGTCCGGTCGTGGGAAGTTCTTTATTGACAGGGGGAATCTCAACCGGCTTTTCCAGGTTGGATTTAATCACTGTCAGGCCGGCGGGTTGTAGTTCATGCTTGGGTTGTTCGAAATCTCCACGGTTGAAGAAGTAGGTTTTCGGGACTTTTCCCGGAACTTCTGTCAGCACGCGGATGAATTCTTCTTTCGGTTTTTTAGTCCGAATCGCAGTTGCTTTGTCACTGTACTCTTTCAAAATACTTGTTGTTCTGAGTTCTCTCAGCCGCTTGGATTCCTCTTTGAGATGCTGAATTTCAGCGGCACCTTTAGGATCGAATTTTTCCAGATTCGAAACAGAAACCAGCAGTGCCGGGAATTCTGCCAGCAGTTTTTTCTGCTCTTCGGTCTGGTTTTTGACTTCTGCTTTTTTCGCAGCCAGCGCTAATGCTTTCTTATCAGCGGGTATTTTTTCCAGCGTTTCTTTTTCAATTTTCTCTACCAGCGTTTTGGCCAGTTCCTTGGCTTTCTGAGCTGCTTTGCTCGACTGCTCCACCAATGTGCGATCATAAAGATACAGCGAACCGGCAGAGAGACGGTTGATGCGAGGGTACTCTTTGAGCATCGCTGCCTGCTCTTTCGTACGTTTCTTGCCGGGAGTTTTGTAGGCAGTTCGCATGGCGTCCCGCTTGTCTTCCGGCACATCCATCAACTCGCGTTCCAGAGTCCGGTCGATGAACTTGTTGACCAGCTCGGTACGTTCTGCGAGAACTTTTTTTGCTTCGACTTCCAGTTCATTGGCTACTTTGCGATCCGCGTCCGACATGATTGATATCCGCCGCGCAGCGGGTGTTCGCCAGCTTTTCCAGTCGAGGGCCGGCTCGAAAATAGCCCGGAACCGATAGTAATCATTCTGGGGAATCGGATCGTATTTGTGATCGTGGCATTGGGCACAGGCGACGGTCATTCCCAGGATCGAAGAGGAAACGATATCAACGGTGTCGATAACCACCTGATTTTTGGCGACTTCTTTTTCAGCAGGATTGCTGCCGGTTCCATCAGGGGCCATGCGGAGGAATCCGGTAGCAACCAGCTTTTCCATCTCGTCCGCGTTCAGTTTATGATAAGGAGGCTTCACCATCTCATCACCGGCGAGCTGTTCTTTCAGAAACTGATCGTAGGGTTTGTCATTATTGAACGCACGGATGACATAATCCCGGTAGCGGTATGCCCAGGGACGCTCCTGGTCTTTGTTGTTGTAGCCTTCGGAGTCGGCGTAACCGGCAACGTCCAGCCAGTGTCGCCCCCAGCGTTCGCCGTAATGTGGGGAGGCCAGCAGGCGATCGATCAGTTTTTCATAGGCATCCGGACTTTTGTCATCCAGAAACAGTTTGAGTTCTTCCGGCGTGGGAGGCAGGCCAATCAGATCATAGAAGGCACGACGGGCCAGGATCGTTTTATCCGCCTGCGAAGTAAACGTCAGATCTTTTGCTTCCAGCCTGGCGAGCAGAAAAGCATCGACGGGCTGTTTGACCAGCGCGGGTTGCTTGACTTCAGGGACCGGATAATTCTTCACCGGTTGAAAAGACCAGAATGCCAGGTCATCGGGGGCCACGTAGTCGGCTCCGATGGTTTCCGGTTCTGGTCTGATGTTGTGGGCTCCCTGGTTGACCCACTGTTTAAGAATTGCCAGTTCCTCAGCGGACATCTGTTTGCCTTCGGGGGGCATTTCTTTAGCTTCGATACGGGCGATCAATTCACTCTGATCGCTTTTACCGGGTACGATGGATGGGCCGCTGTCGCCTCCTTTGACCATGAAGCGTTTCAAACGCAGGTCCAGGCTGCCTTCCATCTCGCCATTCTCACCATGACAATGCAGGCAATGAATTTTGAGGATTTTACGCACATCGTTTTCGAACGATAGCTTCGGAGCATTATCCGCAGGCTCAGCGGCTGATGCTGAGTTCAAACAGACAGAAGCGGCAAACAGATACGCCAGGAAAAGTCGCCCGATCATAGAAGAAGACTCTCTTGGTAATGGTTTCAGTGAGGGCTATTCATGTTTGGTGAATAGTATGTATGGAGGGCTCATCGCAGGCTTTAAGATGAATAATATCTAAAAGTTGCTTATATATTATGGTATCGGTTTTAGACCGAAGTGCAAGAGAGGATTTTCACTGGAGTTTGATTAATAAAAAAGTGTTGGATTCTCAGGATTGTTCCCAATAGAGGGGTCCCGAGTCGCCTCGACACTCTGAAGACGCAGTAAACCCACTAAACCACTATGAAATAGGGAGTTACCTCTCAGAAAAGATCGCATCGACTTTAATGATAGCATCTTTCAATCGAATCGACTCGGACCAAACAGCCCTGAAGACGCTTCAGTAAAACTGGACACAGACTATCCGGTAACCAGTTTTTTCATGAATTCCCCTTCGTTGAGGGTCGGGCGTTCAGGGCTGCCTTTGTGGCGATATTCGAGTTTCAGATTACTGAGCCCGAGCAGATGATAAATGCTGGTATGAATATCACGGACATGCATGCGATCCTCAACCGCGTAAAGTCCGAGTTCGTCCGTTCCACCAATTGTTTGGCCTCCTTTGACACCACCCCCGGCCATCCACATGGTGAAGCCGGTCGGATTATGATCGCGACCATCCCCTTTTTCACTCATCGGGGTCCGACCAAACTCGCCGCCCCAGACGACCAGTGTCGAATCGAGCAGACCACGCTGCTTGAGATCCTTCAACAGACCGGCGACACATTTATCCATCCCTTTACAGAGACTGGCGTGACGTTTTTCAATACCGGAATGGGAATCCCACTTGCTGCCAGCTCCGTTGTAAAGCTGAACGAAGCGCACGCCCCGCTCCACCATGCGACGTGCCAGCAGGCAGTTAGTGCCGTAGACCTTGGTCTCTTTCTGATCCATGCCGTACAGTTCCTGAGTCTCTTTGGTTTCCTGAGACAGGTCAACGGCTTCCGGAGCAGCGGCCTGCATACGAAACGCGAGTTCGTAAGATTCAATCCGGGCATCCAGTTCGGACTGCTGTTTGCGGGAAGCAGCGTGGCGCTGATTCAGTTTCGCCAGCAGATCCAGTTTGCCGGCTTCCTGCGTCGGGAAAATATCTTCGGGACGATAGAGGTTGGAGATCGGCGTTTTCCCCGTATTGAGTCGGGTGCCCTGATAAACGGCGGGAATGAAAGCGGTTCCCCAGTTCCGGGGGCCGTTCACGACGGTCCCGTTGTTATCCTGGATGACTACGAAGGCAGGCAGGCTTTCGTTTTCTGTTCCCAGGCCGTACGTCACCCAACTTCCCAGTGAAGGCCGACCAGCCAGGGGAATACAGGTATTCATCTGGCAGACACCGCCGGCGTGATTGATGCCATTGGTCCAGCAGCCACGCAGGACCGCAATGTCATCGACGCAGGTTGCAGTGTGCGGCAACCAGTCTGAGACCCAGGTACCCGCTTCGCCATGCTGCTTCCATTTTCGTTTGGATGGCAGCAGGGGTGAATTGACCTCCCCCATCGCGGTAATCGGCTTTTTGAAACTTTCCGGTAACGGTTTGCCAGCCAGTTTCTGCAGTTCCGGCTTGGGATCAAACATGTCGATATGGCTGGGTCCCCCTTCCATGAACAGGAAGATCACACTTTTCGCTGTTGCTGGAAAATGGGTCTGTTTTGAAGTCAGGGGAGACAGCGTCTTGCGGTCCGGAATGGATGCACTCTGGGCCTGTTGCGCCATTAATGCGTTCAACGCGATCCCGCCGAACCCTGCGCCGGCCTGAAAAAGAAGCTCACGTCGATTGATATTCTGTTGAGTTTGATTGCTCATCGGATTGTCTTTCTACTCTTGCTGTCGTAAGTCTCGACGGATTAATCCAGGTAGAGGAATTCGTTGGAATTTAACAGGACATGACATAGATCAGCCAAAGCCTGCTGGCGTGCATTACTGGCTCCCAGTGAAGTTTCAGAAGGAGGCAGAATTTTCAGTGCACTTGCGATCTGGTTTTTCAACAGGCTGTTCTGGTCATTGAACTGCCAAAAGCCAACGGTAGTATCAGGCTGCTCACCGGGTTGATTGATGAGAAGTTGCGGCTGAGTTAAAGCTGCTTTGGAAAGGCGGACATTGTCCAGGAGGCCGTTCCATCTGCTGCCCGATGTTTTCTCACGCCCGCCCAGTACAAAGTTATAGTCGGGACGGTAATCTCCGACGACGGAATGTTTAACAGAGACTGTCTGCAGTGGTTTGTCTGAGAAAAGTTCTTTCACATAAAAAGTGATCCCCTTCTCACTGGTATCAGCAATGTTGATGGCAGCCGCAACATAATAAGGTTTATGCAGTTCCAGATGTAGATTGGAAGCGACCACTTCGTAGGTCAGTTTTCCGTCATTATTATTGCCGACCAGTTGCAGAATCAGGTTCCGCGGTTTGTAGGCGGATTTCTGACTGGTCACACCAAACGACCAGCCCTTCTGTTTTGAGTTTCCGGTCCAGTGGGCAGCGATCGTATTGACGGTCGCATTCTCATAAATGGAATCCAGCTGCACGACGGCTTCAATCGTCAGATCTGCAGCGGGCAGAGCTTTGGCTGGGCCCGCACTCAGACTGGCAAGTTTCGAGCCTTTCCCCAGCTTGATGGCGTCGCCCGTTTTCTGGGTGATTTGACCTATGAAGGTCTGCTTGTGACTGTCGGCTTCTGCTGCGATTCGTTTTTCCTGAGTATTGAGAAATTCCGAAAACAGCTGCAACTCAGCTGGTTCTGGTTTTTTCCCGAATGCCATCTGATGCAGATGACTGATCAGTTCTTCTTCGGAATGGAACGGTTCCGATTTGACATTACGGGCCATTGCATTGGCACGTTTCAGGAACCAGTCGCCGTTAATCATCAGCAAGGCCTGATTAGCGGTAGTGGTGACATCACGCTGGGCAACACTTTTAATACCGCCGGGCAGATCGAAGGCGCCTAATACAGGATCCTGCACGTTACGTTTCATAATCGTGTAGATGCTGCGACGTGGCTGATTTGCACTGACGGAAGGTCCCCCCAGTTTTGTGTCCAACTCGCCAGACAGAAACAGGGCGGAATCACGAATGTCTTCTGCATCCAGGCGGCGAATATTGGCTCGCCAGTGCAGCCGGTTCGTCGGGTCTTTCAATTCGGCCTGTTGCGCTGCCGGATGGAAAGCGGACAGGCGGTACGTAGAGGAATTCATAATCAGGCGGTGCAGGTTTTTGATGCTCCAGCCATTCTCGACAAAATAAGTTGTCAGCCAGTCTAGCAGTTCCGGATGACTGGGAGCCTCTCCCATATGACCGAAGTCGTTGGCAGTCGCTACCAGTCCGGTACCGAAATGATACTGCCAGACACGGTTAGTAATCACGCGCGTCGTCAGACGGTTTTGTGGATTGACCATCCAGTTCGCCAGCGCGGTACGACGCCCTGTGGAATGCGGTGCGGTCGAAATGGGGATGATCTCCGCTTCCCCCGGTTTCAATAGTGAAAGAAAACCGGGAACGATCGGCGTGTGATTAGGATCATCGGGAATCGTCGTGACTGGGGTAGCCCCCCTGGAATCGGTGACACTCATCCCGGTCGGTAACGGTTTTGGTTTTAGATCATTAAAGGCAGCCAGCTGCTTGAGCAGTTCCTGATATTTTTTTCCGTTCGGCTTATCGCTTTTTTTGAGTGAAGCCAGTGAAGACCGTTCCTTAATCGCCACCTGGCGGTTCACAAGGTCAGCCAGCTGATGCTCGTGAGCGGTGCGTTTGTCTTCCGGTTTGTCCATAATTTCCTGGATGTCGGCAGGGAACATTTTGATCTGACTGTGGGCTGCTTTTTCGAGTGTTTTCTTGGTCACTTCATCAATCTGGGCACGAATGTCAGCCGTTTTCTTCTCCCAGATTTCCAGCTGTTGATTATATTCGGCAAGTTCCTGCGGCGTCGCAAAGGGAACATCGTCGCGAGGCATCATCGGGGCAAAAAATGCCTGCAGCCGATAATAATCCTGATGAGAAATCGGGTCAAATTTATGATCGTGACAACGGGCACAGCCCATGCTCATCCCCATAAAGACATCGCCGGTCGCATCGGTGATATTGTCGAGGATATCGTTCCACTGCGTACGGGCATCACGTTGATTGTATTCGTAGAGGTAATGCCTGAGAAAACCGGTTGCAGCGAGTACTTCAGGGTCTTCGGGTGCAATTTCATCCCCGGCCAGCTGCTCTTTGACAAACTGTGAGTAAGGCTTATCACTGTTGAAGGAACGAACGACATAATCGCGGTAGCGCCAGATTTCCGGACGAAACGCATCCTGGTTGAACCCGTCTGATTCAGCATAACGGACCACATCCAGCCAGTGCCGGGCCCATTTTTCGCCGTAATGTGGATTTTCCAGCAGTTCCTCAATCAGGCGCGGCCAGGCATCAGGTGAAGGATCATTCACAAATGCATTAATCTGTTCGACCGTAGGAGGCAATCCAATCAGATCATAATAAGCACGTCGAATCAACGTGGTACGGCTGGCTTCGCCGGCGGGTTTTAATCCTTCTTTTTTCAGACGGTTGAAAATAAAAGCATCGACCGGATTTTTCGACCAGTCCTGTGCCTTGACCTCGGGAACGTTTGCCTGCTTCACCGGTTGAAACACCCAGAAATTCCGGTCTTCTTCCGTGAAGAATGTTTCCAGTTTCCGCTTCTTGATGACGTAGTCTGCATTTTCAGGCCAGTAGGCACCTGTATTGACCCAGCGCGTGAGTGCGGTGATTTCTTTGTCGGACAGTTTTTCATCCGGCGGCATTTCATACGATTCGTAGTTGATCGCTTCTACCAGCAGGCTTTCATGTGATTTGCCAGGTACGATTGACGGGCCGCTCTCACCACCTGTCAGCATGGCTTTGAGTGAATCGAGGCGGAGTTCCCCTTTCTGTTTATTCTCGCCGTGACATTCCAGACAATGCTTGATCAGCAGGGGGCGGATTTCTTTTTCAAAGAAATGCAACTGCTGTTGATTGGCGTTAGCATCTACCGGCTTTGTTTTTTCTGCTGCCACAACCAGATTGGCGGACATTAAAAGTAACAGACTGACTTTGAGGAATCTCATGAACCATGCCTCTTTCATTTATCGACGCTGAAAATAAAAGGGTATCTATCTTCGAATCGTATCAGGTGTTTTAGAAATTATTTGCGTGTATGTTTTAAAGGAGGGAGCCCGCCGATAAAGACCGGGTCAATCACATCGTTGTCATCCTGCACATCCTGGATGAACAGGCCTTCAACAGTTTCCCCTTCTGCAAAACCGAGGTCAGACAGATCAATGCCAGTCGCGAGCGCTTTCGCACTCACAACATGCCAGTTACCGCCATTACCTCTGGCAGTTTCCAGTTCAGAGCGGGAACTGATGCCTGACTTCTGATTGAAAATATGCAACCAGAATTTCTCAAGTGGTTTTGCTTCCGGCGAAGCGAGATCAATGTCAAATTTTTGAATCAGGTGGGTTTTGGATTTTTTCGTGAATGGCAGTGGTGATGCATAAAAGGCATCTCCAGTGGTCGAGTGCACAATGACCTGTAGATCGAACAGGACAATATCCGGCCCGAGATCATTGACCACTGGCTCACGAAAGCGGATGGCCATTCCGGGAGTATTGGGGTGAGCGGGATCTTCCTGATCATTCATTACGGGTGGCGCAGTCAGTGGCGCAGTGGATCCGCCGGGATTGACGACACCGGTCAGCAGACAACGATCCTGCTCGAGCAGATGGCGTCGCAGTGTCTTGGGGTCCCCATCGTTGCCGGGATCAATCCCATCGTTGCGGGTCAGGAAAGACTTTCCTTTGTAGTGGGTGAGTTCAATTCCAATCAGGTCTTCGACTTCATACTGATAGGATTTTCCGCCACGCTGTACGGTGACGCATTTCAAATCTTCCGCACGCCGATCGGGACCCAATGTCGTTGTGTAAGTTACCACTCTATCAGGTAACTGTGACACATACTGTTTGTGATCGAAGGGAATCTCATCGACGACAACACCATTATTAGTGGTTAAACGCTGGGCCATGCCGCGAGTCAATCGCTGTGATTTCACATCACTGTCAGATTTGAGTTTTACAGGCCGCACGTCGGTTTCCCCTTCGATGACCTGGACATCGGTGTTACCGGCATCCGATACATTCACAGAAAACCGGGTGCCGTAATCGACGACATTCGAGAGTGGTGTTTCAACGGTAAAACCTTCGGCGCCATCAGGGGCATAGACAGAGCAGGCACCATAACGGACTGCCAGATGTTCTGGTCCCTGGCTTTCAAAGACGGCAGGTCCGGTGAGTATGACTTCTGCCCCGTTGGCAAAAATCAGCTGCAACTGCCCAGCCGAGATCGCATATTCCTGGCAGTTCACGATGGGAGAACCGACTTTCAGGAAGGGAGAACCTTCGGCAAACCGTACGGCTGCGGTCTGTGTGACTGCGGCTGTGGAGGGGGTCTGTATTTCAGACTGAGGAGTAACCTGGCTGACCTGGGGGATCGCAGGCGGTGCCTGATTGAAGACAAGAAAACCTGCCACCAGTACGAGACATGCAGCAGAGACTAACAGCCACAAGGCGGTGGCAGTTTTCACAGGCTGTCCTGCTGGAACCTGCGTATGAGCCGAAGTCGTCAGGGGTGACTGAATCTGCAACTCGAAATCGGAAACCGGCTGCTCGTCGTGCATTCGCCCCAGATTCAGATGCAGGTCGAGATAGTTAAAGTATTTCTGCCTGGCATCTGTGTCGGTAGAGAGAATGTCTTCGAGCTGTTGATGCTGCTCTGCGGTAATGCTCTGGTTACAAAGCGCACCGAAGAGCTCGTAAAGTAACTCATTGTGTTTATTGTTTTGATTCATTTTCCCTCTCCTGTATAAGAGACCGTTCGTTCTATACAGTGAGTTAATTGACGACGAATCTGATTGAGCCTGTTATACAAAGTCTGTATCGCAGCTCCGGCGGCTTCTGCTATATCTTTAATGGGAACCTGATCCCGATAGACCTGATTCACCAGTTGACGGTCTTTCTCTTTCAGCTTCTGCATGCACTCTTCTAACGCGGTAGCACGTAGATCCAGTTTGAGTTGTGGAATCTGAGCACGCTCATCTGCCAGTTGTTGAATGACATCATCTCGAAACTGCAACCGCTTTCTCTGAGCCACACGCATGAAGTTTTTGACTTCATAAAAAGCAACGCCGCAGGCCCAGGAAAAAAAACTGCAGGTTTCATCGTAGTCTGCAAATTTTTTCCAGAGAATCAGGCTGGTTCTCTGAAATACATCTTCCGCATCATCCCGGTTGGGCAGTAACGAAAAGATATACGAATAGATCTGATTTCGATGCTGCGTAAAAACATGAAGGAATTTCACATGTAATTCGTCGGGCAGGTCTGTCTGTTCCTGTTCAATGCTCATGCAGATGATTTCATTCAACCTGTAAAAGTATGATAGTTATTCCAGACTTCAAATACAAAAACAAAGTCTCCCTGTAAGGCAATCGTACAGAGACTGAGTGAATTACCCCTTCAATTTGACGAAATCGCGAGAGAATTCAGGATCTCCGCCACGATTAACGAATCCCACAGCCAGAACCCCTCAAACAGACCAGAAACATATCCATAAGTATACACCAATGTGAGATCTTGATCCAATTATAGTTTTTCTGGAAAAACAGGGGTAAATGACAGTAGATGCGTACGACTACTTATTTAAGGGCAATTTTTATCTTGTCCGCCCAGGTTCAGGCTGGTGAAGCCTTCCCCACAAACCTGGGCATTTGCCGGTTCGATTTCTGATCGGACAACCTATCACTGAAAATTGCGTTTCTCTGGGTTCTTAATTTCCCTTATCTATTTTCCAGAGCAAGATATTTTTTATCCGTCCCGAATCAGAAAGACAGGTCGACTCCATGAAGAAAACTAGTCGCTTAAACTGCCAGCGGGGTTTTACCCTGATTGAACTGCTGGTCGTCATCGCCATCATTGCCATTTTAATCGCTCTGTTACTGCCCGCAGTACAGCAGGCGCGTGAAGCCGCCCGCCGGAGCAGCTGTAAAAATAATCTCAAGCAGATTGGGCTCGCGTTACACAATTACCACGAAACCTTTCGCACCTTTCCTCCCGGATATGTAGAAGAACGCCTGCCTTCGAACGGTGGTTCCATCGCCGATAACCAGGGACACTGGGCCTGGAATTCCTTGCTGCTTCCTTATCTTGACCAGGCGCCGCTGTTCAATCAGCTCAACGTGGGCACCGTACCGGTTTCTACCGTGCTGAACTCTGCCAGCATTCGCAATACGATGCAGCAGACATTGACTGTTTTTCGCTGCCCCTCTGATAGTGGTCCGCGGATTCATGAAGAAGCGGGACGCAGAATCATGTCAGCCGCTGGTACAGAATATGGCCTGGCGGTAACCAATTACATTGTCGCCAACAACTCTTTTGGCTTAAAGAAAGACAGTGGTACTGATCCTACCAACCACGCTAATGGCGCCTTCTATCGAAACAGCGATGTCCGCCTGCGTGACTTCAGCGATGGCAGCAGTAATGTGATCATGGCAGGCGAACGTGCCTATGCCCTGGGTGGTACCAAGGCCTTTGCCGGCGCGTTATATGCGGTCCGTGATTTTAATGCCACAGGACCGGCAATCAGCTCCGATGGTTCGTCTTCGAACCAGGGACTGATCTCGATCATGGGCGGTGGCGCTGCGACCATCAATGCGAATGCATCATCCGGCCAGGGACGAATCGCATTCAGCAGTAAGCATGTCGGAGGAGCTCATTTTCTGTTTGGTGATGGTCGCATTGTGTTCCTGAGTGAAAACATCGATCACAACGCCGCCACGATCCCTGCCGACAGCACGTTCGAATATCTTATCGGAATCAACGATGGAAACATTGTAGGCGAGTTTTAATCTAGCGCATTTAAAATGATTTCCCATGTCTTCCAGAGACAGGCGGTCACATTGACTGCCTGTCTCTTTTACATGACACGCAGGCTCAACCGGGAACCTGCGTGGTGAGTTGAGATCTCGCATCTGTCCCTCTATGATTCGCTCCCTGCTTGAGATTACTTTCACTTGAATCTTATATGATGCGTTCAGGAGACTTTCATGATTCCCACAGGAAATCCGCTGCGGATTATTTTCTTCAGTTCCCTCTGTCTGCTTCTCACAGGATGTGGCGGACAGACCAGTGATCAACCCGAACTGGGAACCGTATCCGGGAGTGTTACCCTGGATGGTGAGCCACTGACAGGAGCCATGCTGGTCTTCAGCCCGGAAACGGGGCGTTCTTCCATGGCAATCACCGATGAAGCGGGCCAATATGACCTGCTGTATGTCGGCGATTCGAAAGGGGCCAAACTGGGAACTCATAAAATCAGCATCACCACCGCGCAGCCCGACAGTTCGGAAGAAGCAGGCGGTGAAGCAGCGGCATCGTTTAAAGAAAACATTCCCGCGAAATACAATACAGACAGCACGCTGATGGAAAAAGTTCAGGCAGGCGACAATCAGATCGACTTTGAACTGAAATCAAACTGACAGCCCGGTAAAGACAGTTCTTTACTGAAACAGCGCACAAAAAAGCTCCCTTCATCATGGAACAAAGGGAGCTGATTTTTTAGAAGTCTGAAAACTTAGACTGCCGGCTGACCGGTGAAGTATTCCGGTTCTTTACCTTCCTGCCATTTGATGTTACAGCCGATGCTCGGCTTCTGATCTTCCGTCACGGGAGATCCCGCCAGGACGGCATCACAGGCGGCTTTCAGATCCTTACCGGTGATTGGTTTGTCCCCGCCTGGTCGACTGTCATCAAACTGTCCGCGGTAAACGAGTTTCTGTTCCTGGTCGAACAGAAAGAAATCAGGGGTGCAGGCCGCTTTGTAGGCCTTGGCGACTTCCTGGGTAGCATCGTAAAGATAGGGGAAGTGATAGCCGGCAGATTTGGCTTCTTCCACCATTTTCTCCGGGCTGTCATCGGGGTGCGTGGCCACATCGTTGGAGCTGATACCAACAATGCCCAGACCTTTTTCCATGTACTCATCTGCAAAGGAAGCCAAAGCTTCGCGCAGGTGAATCACAAACGGACAATGATTGCACATGAAAATGACCAGCAATCCTTTGGAGTCACTGAAGTCGCTGAGGGAGACAGTCGACCCATCAACATTTTTCAGGGAGAAGTCGGGAGCCTGGGTCCCCAGGGGAAGCATTGTGGATGCGGTTTTTACCATGATGAGATCTCCTTTTTCGAACAACCAGTCAGGCAGATGTTAAGACTGGTTTGAAGTTTTTAAAGCGAATTTTTCAACCAGTGGACCGACGACCTGTCGGGGCACGAAGTCTTTGAGTTTTTCTTCTGCGACATCACCGCCCAATTGTGCGATCTGCTTGATCAGTGAGCTGGAGATATGCGTGTATTTTTCACTGGCCATCAGGAAGACCGTTTCGATTTCTGAAGCGAGAGTCCGGTTCGCGAGTGACATTGTGAATTCGGCTTCCACGTCCGTTAATGTTCGCAGTCCCCGAAGCATGACGCCGCCGCCACACTCCTGCACGAAATTGACTGCCAGCCCCTGAAAGCATTTGACCTCGACATTCGGAAATGCGGTCAGCAGGCCTTCCAGCATCTGCTGGCGTTCATCGGGTGAAAACAAGGGGCGCTTATCCGGATTGATCCCGATGCCGACAGTGATTTTCGAATAAATCACGGCACCCCGTTCCACGATGTCCAGATGCCCCAGCGTCGGGGGATCGAAACTGCCTACATAAACAGCATGATGTGGATTGAGCGACTGCGACACGAAACTGCCTTTCAGGATAAATGACTGTGAACCACTTAATATGATTGTAGCTGGAAGCGGGAATGATCCAAACGGACAGCATCCAATTTCTGGAACGAATCGCAAGATTTGAAGATCGAGAGTGCCCGGAATTGCAAATCGCGTAGTCAGCCAGTGTAATACAGGGAGTGAAAAACGAGTCAGAGAAATCGGGTAATTCAAGTAATCCTGATGCAACACGTAACTGATATCATACGCAAATTGACTTATTGACCAGAAACCTGCTACTGGAGCTTCCTGCAATGAAATATTCCCCTGTCCGCGTCACTGTCCCACTGGCTACGGTCATGTTGTCGCTACTGACACTGACCTGCACGTTGACCGCAGCACCACAAAAACTGGCCGATGTTTCGAAGATACTCAAAGCACCGCTCAGCAAAGAAAATCAGCAACAGGTTCTGGAATACTTCAAGAAGCGATATCAGAAAGAAAAAGATTTATCACAGGGTCTGCATAAGACTTTGATCGACAAAACCGACGATGGCGGCGGATATGCCGGCTGGTTTCTCAAAGCAGAACCGGGTGATGAAGTGATTGTCTTTGCGGAGAAGGGGCGAAAGTGGCCAATGACCGAGTTGGGTGATTCCGGCTATTTCGCTCATGTAGAGAAATTCCCCAATTTTTCTGCTGCCCACTTTCATTTCAGTGTGAATGGGAAACGGCTGCAGACAGGCCGCTATAACCGGTTCGGCTTTGAAAGCTACGAATGGGCTCCGGAAAGCATCAAACAGGACGGGGTTCCCCAAGGCAAACTCACCCAGATGCCTGCCTTTAAGAGCACGAAACAGTATCCGGGCACGGTTCGCGACTGGTGGGTCTATGTGCCCGCCCAATATTCTAAATCAGGGCCTCCCGCCAAGCTGATTGTCTTTACCGATGGCGGTGGATACTGTCACGGCGATGGTAACGCCACAATCGTTCTGGATAACCTGATTCATGCGAAAAAGATTCCGGTTGCGATTGCCGTCTTCATCAATCCCGGCGTGATCCCTGCTTCCGGGAAAGGAAAATCGGAAAGCCGTAACCGCAGCAATGAGTACGACACCTGCACGGCGCAGTATGCGACTTTCCTGGATCAGGAAATGTTACCTATAGTGCGTCAGCAGTACCAAATTTCAGAAAAACCGGAAGACCATCTGATCTGCGGCGCTTCTTCCGGTGGCAGTTGTGCTTTTACTGCGGCCTGGCATCGGACGGACCTGTTCCAGAAGGTCATTTCCTTTGTGGGCAGTTTCTGCGATTTCCGGGGAATCGATGATTATCCCACCCGCAAGAAGAATACGATCCCCCTCGATCAATTTGGCCCCTGGAAAACCGCTCACGACTATCCCGGACTGATTCGCAAAGAGTATCCTCCCAAACCACTTAAAGTCTTTTTACAGGACGGGGATAATGATTTAGACAATAAGCTGGGCAACTGGTTTCTGAACAACGAGCGGATGGCAACCGCCTTGGCTTATAGTGGTTACGACTACTGGTTTGTCACCGGCCATGGAATTCACAGCAGTCGCCACGGGAAAGCGGTTTTGCCGGAAGCCCTGATCTGGATCTGGAATTCAGACCAGAAGTAAACGCGGGCCGCCCGCTTTCCCGACGGTTATTTCCGGGGAATCGAAATATTCGTTGAGAATTTTATTTGACGAACGGGAAGCGGGCGGATAAATTTACATCGTTAAGAATTCAGTGGGACCAAATTGTAATCTCAAGTGAGAGGAACCTTGAGTCAACGATTTGTTTTTTTTAAAGTCCCAGCATAGAGTTCACCGACTGAGATTTGCCGTAACAGAAAATGGAGTTGTGTTCTGCCGGAAACAGAACGATGCTTGTCGTTCTTGAGTTTCAAGAGTCTGCTGCTTTTGAGTCACCCGCCTTGAATACCACGACAGCTTAGCGTCTACTGCTGGCTGCTTCACAGGAAATTGTCTGTTGGTAATTTGACAAAGGCGTATCCAGGGAAACGACCGTCATTTCATCGAGTTGAAATACGATCCGATTGATCCTGGAGCCACTATCACTAAGCCTGAATTCAGGTTTTATTCAAGGAGGATTTTAGATGACCGTAGAGACCTATTCCCAAAAAGCAAAACAGCTTTCCCAGAAAATTGAGCAGACCATCACATTTCGGACTGGCAGCCAGGTGCAGTCGCTTAAAGTTGATATTCTGGGCGAGATCGTGGTCCTTTCCGGACGCACTGATTCATTTTACCACAAACAGCTGGCTACTCACGCTGCATTGAGTGAAATCGATCAATACGCCCTGACCAATAATATTCGCGTGGAATCCTGATCGAATTCCCCTGTTCCGCATGATGCTGAACGCTCTGAAGAGCAAGCCACCGCCTGCGATTTAATCAGGATGATTTGATCGCTTTGGCTACTCTCCCCCGGTCCTGCTCTCAGGAACCATTTTCACTGGTGTTCGATTCGGGGACTGCCGTACTCTCTTTCTTGCGGCTGCCGAACGAGAACTTCTTCTCTTCCCCCCGCATGATCCGGCCCATGTTGCTCCAGTGTCGGATAATAATCAACAGTGGGACGGCAATGCTGAAAGCAGCCAGACTCCACTTTTGCTGTGTGAAAGCAGTGGACCCCAGTTGAATAAACTGCGCGATGCCAAATGCAATCGCAGCGATAATCGAACTCAAGGCGACAATTCTCGTCAGCAGAAAAGTCAAAGCGAAGCCGATGACGGCCACCAGCGTCGACCACGGGCCCAGCATCAGAATCACACCCAGGCTGGTCGCCACCCCTTTGCCGCCTCGAAAGCCCAGCCAGACGGGAAACATATGCCCCAGGATGGTCGCAACACCACTCAGGACACGGGCATGATCGAAAGCAGGAGACTCCGGGCTCACGAACAAAGACGGGATCAGCAAGACGGGCAGCAGTCCTTTGAACGCATCCAGCAGGAGCACCAGGATGCCCCACTTGGCTCCCAGGGTACGGGCTACATTGGTAGCGCCAATGTTTCCGCTGCCCACTTTACGGATATCCGTACCGGTAAACAGCTTTGCCACCAGCAGGCCGAAGGGGACAGATCCGGCCAGATAAGAGCAGGCCGCTACAAAAAACCAGAAATTATCTGCAAACATCGAGTGGACAGTTTCGTATAATAGAAGTGTAGAGACATGGCAGTTGATCAACGTGCTGTGATAATACCTGACTTGAGCCAGAAAATACAACAACAGGTCCGATGACCTGTTGCGAAGACTTTTACGGACGAATCCTGCCGACTTGCGAGGATAGGTGGTTCTCATCGCCTCAAAAGTCTAAAAGTTGGAACTTACTATTGGCCCTGTCCTTATGAATTAATTATTCTGAAGGTCAGGGCTCCCTTCCTTGATAGCCACTTAAACGATTTTCCTTTTGTAAGAGCCATGGCAGATAATACGCTTCCCATCATCACGCCAGCAGCAGATCAGCCTGATCTGGACCAGGGACTTTACCCTGCGCGCTGGTGGCATGCAGAAGGTGAGAAAATCATCTGCGATCTTTGTCCGCGCGCCTGCGCGCTGTCAGAAAATGACCGTGGATTCTGTTTTGTCCGCCAGAACGTCGGCGGCAAGATGGCATTGACCACTTTCGGCCTCAGCACAGGCTTCTGTGTCGACCCCATCGAGAAAAAGCCATTAAACCATTTTTATCCCGGTTCCAGTGTGCTTTCCTTCGGGACCGCAGGCTGCAATCTGGGCTGTAAGTTCTGCCAGAACTGGGATATTTCCAAATCGAGAGAAATTGAACGCTTAAGCGCCCGGGCAATGCCGGACGAAATTGCCGAAGTCGCTGCCCGACTGGACTGCCAGAGTGTCGCGTTCACATACAACGATCCCATCATCTGGTCGGAATATGCGATAGAAACTTCCAAAGCCTGTCATGCCCGTGGAATTAAAACCGTGGCTGTCACAGCCGGCTACATCACCGAACAGGCCCGTGGGGATTTCTTCGAACACATCGACGCTGCGAATATTGATCTGAAAGCGTTTACCGAAGAATTCTATTACCGTATTACACTCTCACATTTACAACCGGTCCTAGATACCCTGAAGTGGCTGAAACAGGAAACGGACGTCTGGTTCGAAATCACGAATCTGATCATTCCGCAGGCGAATGATCACGACGGCGAATTTCAGCAGATGTGTGACTGGATCCTCAACGAAATCGGCCCCGACGTCCCGTTGCATTTCTCTGCTTTCCACCCCGATTTCCGGATGCGGGATCGCGGGGGTACACCGCCGGAAACGCTGATCCGTGCCCGTGAGATCGCGCTCGCCGCCGGTCTCAAATATGTTTACACCGGAAATGTGAACGATATATCCCGACAAAGCACCTACTGCCCTGAATGTCAGCAGACACTGATTGAGCGCAACTGGTATCAACTAGGCAAATATGCGTTGCAGGGAAATCGCTGTGGTTATTGTGATACGGAAATTGCTGGCCATTTTAATGATCAACCTGGCAATTGGGGTCAGAAAAGACTGCCCGTTGACATACAGTCAATTTTAAAAAACAGCCCCGTATCGCAATCACGGAACACCGATCCTCAGAAAGGTCCTTCGACGATGCAGATCAATCAGCCAGCACAAGCCATGAAACTCAGCAGTGATCAGGAGCAGATGCTCCTGCAGCAGGCGGCTGCCATTGTTACAGGTACCGTCACCGGAAACAGATCTCTGGAAGTCCCTCTGGCAGACCTGCAGGACAGAACCGTCAGTGGTGCCTTTGTCAGCCTGAAGCGTCAGGGGCAACTGCGATCCTGTTGTGGCAGTTTTGGCCAGCCCCTTCCGCTGGCCCAGGCCCTGCATCAGGCGGCTGTCCGTGCGGCAAAAGATGATCCCCGCTTCCCTCCCATTTCCCCCAGCGAACTGGCTCACCTTGATCTGGAAGTCTGGCTGCTGTCCGGTCTGGAAGCAGTTTCCGAACAGGGTTCCGACCGAGTGGACGCGGTGATCGTCGGACAACATGGCCTGCAGATTCGCGCCGATGGTCGTAGTGGATTGCTGCTGCCTGGCGTACCTCTTGACCATGGCTGGGATGCGGAAGAATTCCTCAATCAAACCTGTATCAAAGCAGGCCTCCCCCCGACCGCCTGGAAAGATTCGGGCACCACCTTATTGCGGTTTCAGGGTATCTCGAGTGCGGCCCGAATTGCCGAGCTCGTTGACCTCTCCACTGAGCAGCAGGTACCGTCCATCCTGGGACCACGCGAATTTGCGCAGTACCTGCAATACATTCAGTCAACGGTCGACGCATTACTCAAAGGTCAGGTTCCCTCCTATTATTGTGATGCCGTCTCCGATACGAATCTGCAGGGAGTCGCACTACTGTTATCGCGGACGGGCACGGAGGAAGAGCTGATTCTTTCGAAGTGGACCTTGAAGCAGACGTTCCCCATGCAATCCACTGTGTTTTCACTCTGTCAGCAATTGACGCAGATCATCACCAGACTGAATCTGAAATCAGGGGAGTTTCAGATTAAACTGGTACTGGCTTCGGACCCGGCGATGCATGGTACCCTGGCTCAAAACGATCTGCAGGTCTTCGATTTTCAGCAACGCAGCCTGCTACTCATTGACGGGCAGAAAAATGCCTGGTGTTATGATCGGGATCAGGAAGTGGGTAAACTGCTGGAACAGGCAAAACAGACCCTCAACAGTACTCAGCCGGAAACTGCCCAGGTCCTCAGTCTGGCAGTACAGACCGCAACATCCCGTTTTCAGATCGTAAACCGACCCCGTGCAGAACTCGGGACGGAAATCCGACCGGTGGGAGTCGCAGGAACCTTTTATCCCACCGACCCCGCCAGAATGACATCCCAGTTGGATGAATTATTCCATGAAAAAGTAGAGGCTCAACCCTGGGCTGCAGCCATGGTGCCCCACGCCGGATGGAAATATTCCGGAAAAATTGCAGCCAATGTTCTGAACCGGATTCAGCTTCCATCTACGGTGATCGTCATCGGTCCCAAACACACACGTGATGGCGTCGACTGGGCCCTCGCCCCGCATCAGGTCTGGCAGCTTCCGAATGGTAATCTGGAATCCGATCGAGGGCTGGCTCAACAACTAGTGGAACAGATCCCCGGACTGGAACTGGATGCCGCCGCCCATCGCAGCGAACATGCCATTGAAGTAGAACTCCCGTTGATTCAACGCCTGGCGCAGGATACCAAAGTCATCGGAATTGTGATCGGCAGTGGTAACCTGCAACGCTGTGAGGAGTTTGCCGAAGGACTGGCACGCGTCATTCAGGAAATGCCCGAACCGCCGCTGTTACTGATTTCCAGTGATATGAATCATTTCGCTACAGACACAGAAAATCGCCGACTGGACGAACTGGCACTCGAAAAAATACGGTCGCTTGACCCCGAAGGCCTGCTGGAAACGGTGCGCGAGCACCATATTTCCATGTGTGGCGTCCTGCCTGCGGTGATGGTGATGAAAACGCTCCAGAAGCTGGGCAAATTAAAGCAGATAGAGCAGGTAGGATATGCAACTTCGGGGGATGTGACCGGCGATCCATCCCGGGTTGTCGGCTATGCCGGCCTGTTGATCAACTGAAATACAAACTCCGTCAGTAACTGATGGATTTGCCGGGAATTACAGAAATTGATGGTGACCAACTCACCGGTTTTCCAGTAAAATCCCGACTCTGTCGTTTTTCAAACATTAAAGTATGCGTGCCAGCGGAATCGGAGTCCCGTGATATGTCTATTGGTCGAATCTCTTTTTTAACAGTATTCGCTTCCCTCATTCTGTTTTCCCATTCACTGCCGGCGGCCGACGCGCCTTCGGTCGAACTTGCGTTGACGTTCAAACCGATCCAGGAAGACATCGAAATTGAAATCCCGGATAAGACGGATTATGGTCGCTGCAAAGTCGAAGTCGAGCAGAGTAAAAAGAGTTCCGGCTGGATCGTCTATGGACCGAATGGGCAGGTGCTAAGACGCTTCGTTGATACCAATGGCGACAACGTGGTCGATCAGTGGCGGTACTTCAATCGCGGCCTGGAAGTCTATCGTGATATCGATGCCAACTATAATAATAAAGTAGATGGTTCACGCTGGATGAATCTCGCCGGGACCCGCTGGGGTATTGACCGCGATGAAGATGGTGTGATTGACGAGTGGAAAATGATTTCTGCAGAAGAAGTCACCCGCGTTGCCATGAACGCACTGGCAAAGAATGATACCAAGTCTTTCAAAACACTGATGATCACTGAAGAGGAACTGACCGACGCCGGGATTCAGAACCCCTTTGCTGACAAGATTCGTGAATCGGTCAATAGTGCTGCGAAAGATATCACAACGATGCTTTCGAAAACGAAAATGATCACACCGGATACCGTCTGGGTCCGCTTTGATGGTTCCATGCCGGGACTGATCCCTGCAGACGAAATTAAAACGAACAAAGATCTGCACGTCTTTGAAAATGTAATGGCGATTGTCGACACCAAGGGAAAAAGCGGACTTATCCAGTTTGGAGAACTGATTCGTGTGGGTAACGCCTGGCGACTGACACAGGTTCCACTGCCGATTGAAGGTGAATCCATTCAGGTGACCGAAGGCGGGATTCTGATGCAGCCAGTCGCTGGAACGAACACGTTACCGACCAACTCCACAGTCGGACTTTCCAAAGAGATGCAGGGACTGCTGGATGAACTGCAAAAACTGGATCAGAACAGTCCGACTCCGGACAAGGGGCCCCAGGCGGTCGCCCGCTATAATACCGAACGAGTCGCGATTATCGAAAAGCTGATCGCTGCTGCCAAGAATGAAGATGATCGTTCGCAGTGGACCCGACAAATGGTCGATGGTCTGGCAGCCGCCGTGCAGACTGTGGGCTACAAGGACGGCCTCAAACAGTTACAGGCCATTCGAGATCAGGTACAGAAAAAATCACAGGATCAGGATCTGATCGCGTATGTGACTTACCGCACATTACTGGCTGATTACAGCACCCAGTTACAGTCGACACAAAGCGATCAACTTCGCGATGTACAGACCTGGTGGCTGGGACAGCTGGAAGACTTCATCAAGAAATATCCCAGCTCAGATGACGCTGCTGAAGCAATGCTGCAACTGGCAGTCACACAGGAATTCAGCGGTAAAGTTGCGGAATCAAAAAAATGGTACACCAAACTGGTCGAAAGCCACGCCAATTCAGAAGCAGGCACACGTGGTGCGGGCGCCCTGCGACGTATGAATCTGTCGGGCACCGAACTGGAACTGACTGGCAATTCCTTGTCGGGAGGCAGTATCGACGCCAAGCAGTATCGGGGCAAAGCACTGCTCGTAATTTTCTGGTCGAGCTGGTGTAAACCCTGTACCGAGGATCTGCCTCAGATTCAGGAGCTGTATAACAAGTACCACAGCCAGGGATTTGACGTACTGGGAATCAACCTCGATGCGACTCCCGAACAGGCAGAAGCCTACATCAAGCAACACAAGATTGCCTGGGCTCATATCCACGAAGAAGGCGGCCTGGAAAGTGCGCCCGCTCGCGACTTCGGCGTGATCTCGCTGCCGACCATGTTCCTCGTCGATAAGTCAGGTAAAGTGGTCAACCGCAGTGCCAATGTAGCAGACCTCAAGAAGTCACTGCCCGGCTTATTGCAGCAATAATGTATCGTCAGGACAGGGAGCGAACCGCTTCTCTTCCCAGCCGGCCATCATGCAGCGCAGACGCCACCAGCACGGCGTCTGCCCCCTGCTCTGCCTGGGCCTGCAGATCGTCAAGACTGCGGATGCCGCCGCCTGTAATCAGTTTCAGCGCGGGGTGACGGCTGCGTAGCGTGCGACAGAGTATTTCTGTTCCGGTTCCCAAACCGGTCCCCACATTAGCCAGATCCAGCAGAATCATTTGATTTACGCCCTGCTGCAGACTTAATTCAGCGATCTCCAGCGGATCATTGATCGTAGCAAAGAGATTGTCTGAGGATCTGTTGCGAACAGGTTTCCCCTGCTTGAGATCCAGACTGAAGACGGTTGAGGCAGCGCCCCAGTTTTGTACCAGTTGCTTCAATTCCTGTGGCGATTCCAATGTTTCCAGCCCCGCGACAAGCGTGATGCCTTTCATCTTCGTTAAAGGTTGACTGTCAGCAGCAAAGTGCAATCCACAGTCAAGCAGAAACGTAAATCCAGCTTCGAGCAGCCCCTGATACAGTTCCAGATTGAGACGCTGTTGCTGAATCGCATCCAGGTCCGCTACATAAAATTCGTGGAAGTCAAATTCATCCCGCAAAGCGCGGGCAATTTCGACTGGATTACTGGAACGGGTCAGACCGCTTTGAATGGGTTGATAAGTTTCGCGCTGACCGGCGATACCACGAACGACGGTTTGATTCAGTATATCCAGAACCGGTATGATTTTCATAACAGACTCTCAGCAGCGTGATTCGTTCAACAGACCTGGAACCGTGTGACTCCCCTGTGAGCAGGGCTCTGTTTACAATAACAGCTCTTAAACTAAAAGTGGATCATCCACCGATGCCAATCCCTGCATCCAGACCGAATTGAAACAACCATGCAGATTCTCGAAGCAGACCTGACCAACCCGGAACATGCCAGCGCTCTGGTTTCGCTGTTAAACAGTTACGCCTGCAGTCCCGAGGGAGGCGGCACCGATTTACCTTCAGATGTGCAACACAATCTGGCGGCTGCCTTACAGGCACGCCCGGATGCCCTTGTACTCCTGGCATTCGCAGACGAGACCCCCGTCGGACTGATGACCTGTATCGAAGGTTTCTCAACGTTTGCCTGCAAACCTCTGTTGAATATCCATGATGTGTACGTTTCTGCCGATTTTCGTGGACAGGGAATCTCCAGCCAACTGTTTGCATGCGCGGAAAGCATTGCGAAAACACGGGGATGCTGTAAACTCACCCTGGAAGTCCTGCAGGGAAATCAGCGTGCCCAAGCCGTCTATTCCCACCTGGGATTTTCCGGCTATGAACTGACCCCACAGATGGGGCACGCTCTTTTCTGGGAAAAGAAACTATAACCTGTAGCGATGCCGCTTGAATGAGAAATGTCTGAAATGAAATACGATGTCGTCGGCCTGGGAACTGTCGTGGTAGACCATCTGGTACTGCTGTCGCATCATCCAGTCCAGGATGCCAAAACCAATATCATCAGTGACGCCTATCAGATCGGCGGCCCGGTCCCCACCGCCCAGGTACTATTGAGTCGCCTGGGAAAACAGTGTGCCTTTATCGGAAGTTGGGGCGACGACCAGTATGGCCCGCTGATCGCAGAAGAACTAGCCGGGGAACATCTGGATCTGTCAGGCAGCCATCAGTTGCCGGGCACCCGTTCCGGCTATGCGCAGGTCTGGATTGATGAGAGTGCCAGCACGCGTACGATCGCCTGTTACCGCCCTGAACGCTGGCTGCAGCCGGCTGATCTCGATGAATCGATACTGACACAGGCGCGTGTGGTTCACCTGGATGGCTGGCCCCAGGAGACCTGCCTGCACGCCGCCCAGATCGCGCAACAGGCGGGAGCAATCGTCAGTTTAGATGCAGGTTCACTGAAACCGGGAATGGACGTGTTAATCCCTTACCTCAATGTAATGAACTGCCCGCGACGTTTTATTTCTGAATACCTCAATACCGATGACATCCTGGCTGCAGGACCAGCCTTACTGCAACAGGGACCAGAGCTGGTCACAATCACCGATGGCGTCAACGGTGCCTGGCTGTTTACAGAGTCCGTCCATCTGCATTGTGAGGCGCTGCCTGTTCTCTCGCTGGACACGACTGGTGCAGGAGATCTCTTTTCCGGCGCGCTGCTGTATGGAATTCTGGAAGGCTGGCCTGTGGAACAGACTTTGAAATTTGCCTGCGTGACAGCGGCTCTGAAATGTGAGCGTCTGGGCAATCGGGAGGCTTTACCGACGCTGGCTGAAATCAAGGCGGTACTGCAGACTAAGGAGCTGCGTCTTTCACGACTGGATTAATGAGCGTTCCGATCCCACTGATCTCGATCGAGACGATATCGCGATCTTCCAGTGTGAATTCATCGGGGGGCACAATTCCAGTTCCCGTTAATAAAATCACACCACTGGGGAAGTCATTCTCTTTCCCCAGCCAGCCGATCAGGTCTTCCAGTCCGCGTGCCATCTCTGCGATGGACGTATCACCGCGGAAGACCTCTTCACCACCGCGTTCGATTGTCAGAGCGATCTGAGTCGCTTCCCGATCCAGAGGCTGTTCATGCAGCAGGACACAGGGTCCGAGACCACAGCACTGTTTGTAAAATTTCGCCTGAGGCAGATAGAGCGGGTTTTCCCCTTCAATATCACGGGCCGACATGTCATTACCGACCGTGTAACCGACCAGACGTAAATCAGGAGAGACAACCAGCGCCAGCTCTGGCTCAGGCACTGACCAGTCACTATCAAATCGAACTCTGACAGGCTGGTTTGGCCCACAGACCCGATTGGGAGTCGCTTTGAAAAACAGCTCGGGCCGATCTGCGGTATAGACCTGATCATAATGTGAGGCCGCTGCTTCCGATTCTTCCATCCGCGCCACCTGGCTGCGTTTGTAAGTGACTCCTGCCGCCCAGACTTCCTGATGATCGATGGGCGCCAGAAACTCGAGTTGGTTGAAAGGAACGGGAGGCAGTTCGGTATCAATCAGAAACTTCGCCAGCCCGATCGGATCGGGGGCGTGCAGAATATCAGTCAGTCGATGACAGTTTTCCACCTGTGACAGATCCAGAAGTTGAACTCCATTCGCTTCCACGATAGCGACATGTCGTTCTCCGTTTGACAATAAAACTTTAGCGAGTTTCATCTTCGTACTTCCTTCTGGTACTGGTCTAACGCGGCGAGTGTGTTTTGCATATCTTCAGGTAATGGTGCCTCAAATTTCATCGGTTTTCCACTCTGCGGATGGAAAAATTCCAAACAATACGCATGAAGGGCCTGACGTTCGATCAAAACATCAGTCTCCCGCTCTGCCGCATCTGCTTCCGCCTGACTACCGAGGCTTTTCATTTTCAAAGACTTGTGCCCGCCATAAACGCGATCCGCGACAATCGAATGACCGAGATGCTGCATGTGCACGCGTAACTGATGCGTCCGTCCTGTGCGTGGCTTAAGGCAAACATAGGTGAAGGCCTGGTAGCGTTCAATGACTTCGTAGTAAGTAAACGCGTTCCGGGCATTACCCCCTTCATCGCAGACAATCATTTTCTCCCGCGCCCGCGGGTGCACACACATGAAGGTATCGATGAAATCGGTATCAAACTCCATGCGGCCCCAGACGATAGCCCGGTACTCTTTCTGCACTTCGCGTTTTTCAAACTGGGCGCTCAGTTTCGCGTGCACCTGGTTATCCTTGGCGACAACCATGATCCCACTCGTATTCCGGTCGAGCCGATGGACGATGCCCGGCCGATACTGTCCAGCGACATCGCTCAATTTATCGAAGTGATGCTGCAACGCGCCAGCGAGAGTCCCCGCGTAATTTCCCTTGCCCGGATGCACGATCATATCCGAAGGTTTGTTGATGACAGCAATCCAGTCGTCTTCGTAGACGATATCGATGGGAATGTCTTCGGGAGGCAGTCGGTTGTCAGGCAATTCGGGCAGACGAACTGATACGCGATCATTCACACGCATACGGCGGGCTGCTTTGACAGGCAGGCCATTGACCAGCACGGCCTCCTGCTTAATCGCTGTCTGAAACAGAACGCGGGTGTAATTCGGATACAAGCGACACAGATAGTGATCGATGCGCCAGCCATGAGCGCGAGCCTCGACCGTAATTTCAATGGGCTCGCTGGAGAGTTCTGGTGGCGGTGACGAAAGTTCGTCGGACATTATGGTTTCTTTTCGGTCGCTGGTTCCGGGCTCGGCTTTTCAGCAGGTGCTTCGGTTTTCTTGGCGGGCTCTTCGGGAGTTGCCGGCTTGTCTGCAGACTTGGGTTCTGCTTTGACAGGTGCTTCCTTCACAGGAGCCTCTGGTTTCGGTGTGTCCGTTTTTTTGTCGTCGGTCTGCGGTGAGTTCGTCAAAGGCTCAGGCAGCCCGGGAAGACTTGGGAGACCTGGCAGGTCCGGAAGTCCGGGCAGATCTTCTTTAGCAGCTCCACCTGCACCGCCGGGAGTCATCCCTGGTAGAGGCATATTGAATCCAGGTTGCTGACGATCACCGGGTTTGGGTGACTGTTCGTGGAACCATTTGTAAAAGTTCTTCGTGCCTTCCTCGTCGAGGGCAGCGACTTTTTCACCATCCACTGGTTTCACACGTTGTTCGGCCAGTTTCCGGAAGATGGAATCGGGAAATTCCTGAATCAGTTTTTTGTAAAGTTCGGTGGCATTTTTCAGGTCGCCATTCGACATCGACTCTTCGGTCCGTGCCAGGCCAAACAGAGCCCGTTCCCGAATTTCGGGTCTGGTGGAAGAGGAGTCGAGCAGTTTCTGGAACTGTTCTTTGGCATCATTCAAATCACGAGTACCGGCACTACGATCGGTAAAGGAATTTCGCACTCCCGACTGCAGGTGACTTTCGGCAGCATGGATCAGCGCCCAGTCAGCGACGTTCGTGCCAGGAAATTCATCATAGACATTTTCGAAATCTTCGGTCGAATTGGCGGCAGCCAGTCGGGTCCAGGCTTCCGCTTCCTGCGAGGTCTGGCTGGTTTTCCAGGCAGAATAACCGATCACCAGCACCAGTAAGACCCCGCCGATCACCAGGGCTTTGACGCCATAGGTTTCGAGATATGGTTCTGCCTGATGTACCAGTTTGCCCAGGTCATTGGTTTGCAGTTCGTGTCTATGTTCGCTCTTCATCAGAGTCTCTCGCAGAAAATATGAAACAGTCCGAAACTCATTCTCTCACAACGAGATAAACAAGTCCATCGCGCGAGTATATTGCCCCTGAATTTATGCGTCAAGCTGATCCCCCGACTCTGGCCGGTTTCAGTGTAAAGAAATTCAGATTTTCGATTCCCGGAGCCAGAATCCAGGCCAATTCAGCGAAAAATGTGATCGCCAGACTCTTTCAGTCTCAACAGGAGTGCTCCGGAAGAATCTCACCCGCGTGTGTCCAGATTTACCGTAGTATCTTCTTCAGGCCGAATGTGAAGCAGGGATACAGGAAGAATCCCACCAGCATCACTGAGTAAATGGTAATTAATCTGATTTCCACCAGTCCCAGATCCACCACCAGTTCCAGGCACCAGGATCCCATTAGAAACAGCACCGTCGATCCCAGCAGGCAATACACTTTCCACATCTGATCCGGGCGATTGAGATAGAGCAGGAATTTCCGCAGAGCCAGGGCAAACAGAATGAAACCAACATTCCCGGCCAGCTTCAGAAACAGCGCCACAGGCAGGTCGAGCACTTCGGTATCAAAAAAAATAGTGCCAGAAAAAATCACTTTGGCACTAAAGCCGATGGCAGCCCCGATCAGTAATCTACGGGCTCCAGCCTGTTCCGGTATCGACAGACATAAAATGGTGCCGGCAAAGATGATCAAATTTCCCGAGAACGCCATTACAGGCAGGACGTTCATTAACAGGGACTGTAACTCTGTACCAAATAGAAAATACAGCACACCGACCGCCGCGAGAAAGACGAGTACACCGCCATAAATCACCAGATTGAGTCCCCGCCTGATCTGCTTTGGCGCCCCCGAGGCATCCCGAAACCATTGCTCACCGGAGGTCGACTCTGAATTTGATGCTCCCTCTGATTCTCTCATTATGGTTTCCAGATCTCTGACTTCACTCAATTCAACTGACCTTTCCAATTTGACAGGAGAACATCTTAGCAGACGCTGAACCGGTTGGTAATCCACTCCCTCTCTATTAGCAAGGTTGCCAGGAGCTAAATTAAAACATTGAAGCCCTCGCTTAAGACGAGGGCGTTAAAGCTTCTTTTAAGAGTCCCACCACGTAGGTATACATCGCCAGCACGAACATGATTCCCGTCAAGCTGATAAGTGGATTAAAAGGAGACGTGAAATAAAAGTATTCCAGAACGGAAAACAACCATTCCCCCCCCAGAATCAGAACTGTCAGATACAAAAGCAGCGTTACCTTTGATATCAGATTTGAATGATTGATATAAATCGCCAGCTTTTTCATAAACAGAATGAACAGGACCAACCCCACATCGCCAGCCAGCTTCAAGAATGTAATCATGGACTCCGTCAGGTACCCAGGGTCTAAGAGTTCCGTACCTGAATAAACCAGATTAGTGCTCAGACAGAGTGCAGCCGCAAACAGCAGGCCTTTGCCCTTCGATTCGTCAGGTACGCTCAGACAAATAACGGGACCAATAAAAAGCAACATGTATCCAACCAGATTTCCCAGTTGGAGAATCTTGATGATGGTGATCCTCACTTCTGTGGCAAACATGAAATAGACTATTCCGAAAGCGGATAAAACCACGAGTCCTATTCCGAAGTAGACAAAGCTCAATCCCAGTTTAGTCCGTTTCAAGGAAGTGGAACCTGCCTGGCTCCACTGTTCGCCGGGAGTCCGATGAGAATCTGTCGAATCTGATTCTTCCATGATCACTTTCTGTCACTTCAAGGGAGCGAACTGTGGTTAGATTATCTTCAAGACTCCCCACCACTATACAAAACATTTGAACATTGTATAGAATCATAAGATACACTATGCCAACTTGTCTGTTCAGGAATCTGAAAGACTGTGATTCCTGACCTGTATTCTTGCTCTGTACCAGGACTTGATATCAGAGGATTCACTGATGCTGTTTTTCTACCGTAAGTTGTACTCTTGCCTGCTATTTACTGCACTGGTTAGCCTGGCTGGTTGCAGTTCTGAAAATGACGCGAATCCCCCAGGTGACGGGGTGGCTCAGTCAGAAAGCAAAACAAGCCCGGAGTCTGACGACTCTCAAACAGAATCAGACGAGGTTACCACTGAACCATCCGCAGCAGAGCCTGATTTTACACTCGCAGCTACCACCCTGGCCCGGGAATACGAGAGTGACAAACCTGCAACCACGAAAAAATATGCTGGCAAACTGCTGCGTCTGACAGGCAAGGTGAATTCGTTCCACCGCACGCTTTCCGGATCTGGCCTGATGTTTTTAGACGGTCTCTCTACTGGATCAAAATCAGGGCGGGTCAAGCTGGACATGCACGAACTGGACCGCAATCCCTGGGCCAACGCCACCATCGGTCAGGAAGTGATAGTCCAGGGACGCTTCCCGGAAAACTTTTCGATCGGCCCCGAATTAGAAGAGTGCCGGTTCATTGAAGTGACAGGTGATGTAAAACCGGAATGGATTCCTGCAGAACAACTAGCAAAAACATTGTCGACTGACGCGCAACAGACAGATGAAAAGTACGAAGGAGAGTCGATCTATCTGTCAGGGACTGTCAAAAAACTCGACCTGGAAAACAGTCGCATCGAATTAGGAACGGACCAGAAACCATCCGCTGTCCTCTGGTCAGAATTTACAAATGATTTTGCTCATCTCAAACCGGGACAGGAAATCAAAGTACTGGGAGACTATGTCACGGACCGTTCCGAGAATCAGATCCCCGAATTAAATGAGATCATGCTCGTCGCGCCCCAGTGGCCTGACGGGGATCTGGAACCAACCAAGATGTATGGCAATGTTCCTCATTTTACCCCTGATCGTCTGGTGGAAGCCTATCGATCCAACCCGCGGCAGTTCATCTACCGTTATCGAAATCTGGATAAACCCCGCAAGAAAGATCTGACACTCGCCGATCTCTATGCGGAACCAAAGAATGAACTGCAGATTGAAGGTGTCATCGAAAAAGCAGTCAAAGAAGAAGGGGGCTGGTCAGTCTACTTTAAGAATTCCCAGAACCATGAAATCATTTGCGGTTTCCTGTGGCCCACCAGTCAGGAAGTCGAAGTCCTCAAACCCGGCTACAAAGTCATTGTCCGAGGAGGACTGACGCAACTGCTCGATTCGAGCCCTGATGAAGCCATCGTGTTAATGGTCTGCAAGGTAATCCCGCAATGGTGATTGAAGGTTGAACTCCCGCTTCTGCTTTATTGTGCCAACTGTTTCTGCAGGCTTTGCAGTAGTTTCACATTTGCTTCCATCTGCTGTGGGGTTGTCTCTTCCACGAGTATGGTGGATTTGAGCAAGGAGGCGATGTCTGTCTCCGGGCTGATGTGTGCCAAAAACTCAAACACTGCTCCCTTTCCCTTATATTCAGGAGTTTCTCCGGGTCTTACGATAACCTTAAAGCAGACATTCATCGACAAAGACCTCCCGGACGGGTTTCGCAGCACTTTGACAATATATTGACTGATTCCCTCGGGATTAGAATCCAGGTTAATGCTTTGCCAGTAGTAAGTACCGATTTTAAACGTGCGGTCAGGAATATCGGCCTGTACGCGAGTTGCGACGGGAGGTACCTCAGCCATCTGCTTAAGCATCTTGGGCGAGGTCTGATCTGATAAATAAGTCACGCTGCCATCAGCCATCAGGATGTGGGCGCCGTCCCAGGAGGAGTGGCCGTAGCTGTCCGGTCCATCACAGAGCTTTGTTCCCAGCGGTCGCCAGTTGAACGGATAAGCCCACGGCTGATATTTTCCAGCGACTTCACCAGCCAGCCAGTGATGCGTGATCCCTTCTCTGATCTGCTTGAGTTTCATTGAACTGTTGCGATGCAGCAGATTCGGATTTCCCAGATAAAAAGTCACACCATGACCAGCGCTGGTCCGCCCCATATGCGTTTCGGGAATCTGATAAACGGGTATCGGCTGTTCGCAGACTGGAAAATTCTCCGGACTGCTCCAGGGTAGAGAAAAATCAACCATATTGTAATAAGGACTGGCATCAAGAAAGGGCATAATCATGATCATCCAGCCATGCATGGCTAAACCATCCTCTCGGATAGTTCCTCCGGGGGGGAAGCATTGATGCGTTTCATGATAATTGTGCAACGCCAGGCCGATCTGCTTCAGGTTGTTCTTTGATGACGACCTGCGAGCCTCTTCGCGAGCGCGATGCACCGCCGGCAGCAGCAGGGCAAGTAACAGTATTATGATGCCGGCAACAACTCCCAGTTCCAACCAACGTTGTCTGGTCATGTTTTCAGATCCTCTCGTTTCGACACTCGGGGACCATTGAAGTTTTCACACTTCTCTCAATAACCATCATAGTGCCTGAATGAAGAGAGAAACAATCCCCCTGTCGGGCTGAGCTTATTTCTGCAACTGTTTTTGCAGTGCCTGCAGCGTTTTCACATTCGCTTCCAGTTGTTCCGCGGATGTCGCATGGGCGAGGGTTGTCGCCTGCAATGCAGTCGCGATGTCTGTAGTAGAATCGATTTCCAGCAGAAACTGCGGACCTTTCAGATAGAGTTTTGGATGCTGCTGCTCTTCCTCGGTCAATAAAATCTGTCGATACACGTTGATCTTGAACAATGTTTTAGCAGAGCCACTTAAGACGGACACAAAATATTGATACTTCCATTGAGGATCGTACTGCAGATCAATGCGGTCCCAGTGATAATCGCCTGACTGAAAAACTTTGTTCGGTATGTCTGTCTCAGTTTTTGTCGCGACGGGGGGTGCCGCGTCGTAGCGCTGCAGCATTCGAGATGATGTCGCATCCGTGAAAAATTTGACACTCCCGCCGGCAAACAGCAGATGTCCGCCTCCCCAATCGGGGCGACCATAGCTGGCTGGTCCCTGGCAGAGCTTTGTGCCCAACGGTCGCCAGTTGAACGGGTAACTCCAGGGTTGAAAATCACCGGTCACTTCCCCAGCGAGCCAGGTAAACGACGTACCGTTTGTCATTTCCTCGAACGTCACGTCACTATTGCGATGCAGCAGATTCGGATTTCCCATGATCTGCGTCAGCCCAAAACCGGAATCAGTATATTGCTGTTCGACGCCGGGTACTAAAACAGCGGATAACCGCTGATCGAATACATACCGGTTCGCAGTACTCTGCCAGGACTCGTTAAAATCCAGCCAGCTGTAATACGGGCTCGCATCGAGAAATGGCATAAGCATCGCGATCCACCCCTGCATCGCGGCGTCGTCCTCGCGGATGGTTCCACCGGGCGGCAGGCAGTGATGAGTGTCGTGATAATTGAAAATCGCCAGACCAATCTGTTTCAAATTATTTTTGGCAGAATTGCGGCGTGCCTGTTCACGGGCCTGGAAGACAGCCGGCATAATCAAGCCGAACGCCAGCAGTAACAGCCCCAGAACCAGGCCGATTGATATCCAGCGTTGCCAGGACATGAGAAATTTTCCTGAAAGAGAATCGATACACTCAAAACAGAACTTCTATTTGAGCAGACTCTCAGGCAAATTTCCAGTGGCCTTCCCACTTGTCAGTCCAGAGGAACTGAGCTGCCAGATGACCGTTTCTGCGGAGTTGCAGCCAGTCGAGATGCTCAATGCGGCAGACAATAACCGCAAAGTTCTGATAGCCCAATTGCGCTTCTTCATCATTAGGCAGACGGTCAAACAGATAGTCGGGCAGATTTGGTTCGGGGGCCTCAGTTCTGATACCCGGAGCAGCGACCGTAATATAGCCGCGGCGATGTTCGGGACTACTGTTCTCCCAATGTACTGCTGAGACGTCATCGTTGGCATGAACAGTCGCTGACCCACGCAGACGAATCTGTACGCGGGTAATGGAATCGTAGGCCACCCATTCCATCCAGGGAGTCTGTTTGAGTTCACTGATCTTATCGGATCGTAGATCGGTATAGCAGATCAGCTCGCGTTGTTCCGGCAGAAAGTTTCGCAACACTACAGTGCGGGCGCGGGGCCGCTCCTCAGAGACCGTTGCCAGGGTTCCCAGTCGCCAGGGATGAGTTTCCGTTTCCACGGCAGCCTGCAGATACCGCCAGGTTTGAGAAAGGATTGTGTTGACATTAGCGGGGTTAAACTCAAATTCTCTCGTCATCACAGTCCAGTCTTAAAAACAGTAAGAGTCGCTCTCTCTTAATTCTGAACCATGCAGACGAACGGTCAAGCGAAAGTTTGAAAACTTCAGGGGCGATCGTGAGATAATATCTCATCTTTCGGATGATAGAGGATAGCGATAGGCAGGATGACTGCTGCCAGGAACAGAAAGACATTACTCATCGGCCAGTTGAGGGCACTGAAGCCCCAGGTAAAGATGCCAAAAAACAACGCGGAGAGTACGATGCCAATCCAGTTAATCAGATTCATCGCACCAATCATCCGCCCTTTCAGCGATTTGGGGGGGCGTGTCTGCAGTTCTACCTGTAGCGGGACGACAAACAGACCAGCGAAGAACCCCAGTAACGTGAGCACTCCCCGCGCCAGCCACTCGGTCGTACTGAGCGGGATAAACGATGCCCAGAGAGACCCCTCGGTCTGCTGCAGAGCTTTGCCTGTTTCCGGAGTTGCCCACCAGCCAAAGCCTGCCATCGCCGCCAGGCAGAATACCAGTCCCCAGGCACCGATTGTCACCAGCTTGAAGTTCACACGCTTCCGCGACGCACGGCCTGCGATAATACAGCCGATTGAAATCCCCACGCCCATGCAGGCGGCCATCAGGCTCGTACGGCTTTCGTTGATGTGCAGTTGACCAATACCAAAAATGTTCACCAGCGGCTGAACAATGCCTCCCACGAACCAGAACACGGAAGAAATCAGGAGTACCGATAACAGCCGACGATCGTCTCGCAGCAGCCCGCGGGTTTCGGCATCGATGCCCAGCGTCGAGCGACTGAAAGGCAGCCCGGGATGGGCCACGGGAGTTCGACGAACCCACAGAGACGCGATGGTCCCGATCACGGCAATGCCGATGCAGAAATAACTGGTCTTCCAGAGCTGATCGGGAAATGCCTGTTTGACGAATCCCGCCGACGCCATTCCGAAAATAATGGCAATGAAAGTCGTCATCTGAATAATGCCGTTGGCCTGAGGCAGGTCATCGTCGCGAAGCATTTCGGGGAGAATCCCATACTTCGCGGGGCCGAACATCGCGCTTTGCGTGCTGAGTAATCCCAGTACAATCAGCAGCGGCAATAAAGATCCTGAGAAAAAAGCGGCCATCGCCAGCATAGCAATAATGATTTCTGCGATTTTACAGGCAATGACAATCGTCCGCTTGGTATGACGGTCCGCATACCAGCCCCCCAGTCCGGAGAAGAACACGAACGGCAGAGCAAATACGGCAAGCGCTGTGCCTTGCTGATCATCAGTTTGTGTCTGCAACGCCTGCTGCGCACAAAACAATAACACCAGTTGCTTATACAAATTGTCGTTGAAGGCCCCCCAGAACTGAGTGACCGTCATACCCCAGAATGAAGAATCCTGATACAGGGGAGGTAACTCTTCCGTCTTCAATTCCGGTTCAGACACCGCTTACAATCCTTGCAAAGGGCAAAAAAGCTGGAGCAGCGCCCGGGGAAGCTACTCACTGATTTGAGTATGATCACTCAAGATGAAATCGAGCTAAACCATAGTGGCTGACAGGAATTCTGACAATGTTGATTGATTCAAACTGCTGAATATGAACTGAATTTCATTTCAGTGTCAGAACTTCGATGCTCGTACCGACCGCTATTCAACCGTATCCACTGCTTCCGGCAGTGGGGTTGCGGACATCTGTGCATTTTTGATGCGGACGACCGTCAATTCATCAGAACGGCGTTTGCGCGAGAGTTGAATCACCAGTGACTGACTGCTGGCTTCCCCGTAAATCCAGAGTTCGTTCATTTTCCCCCCCGAGATACTGCGGCCGATCTGGGTGGGTGCCCCCAGTACTTTTTTGACCTGATTCCGATTCATCCCTGCCACCACAGTCCCGTTTCGAATCGCTCTGCGAATGGGGTCATCCCGAAACTCTTTGACTTCTTCCGGATTGAGCCACTGATCTTTCTGCAACATGAAACCCAGTCTTCCCAGCAGGAGGGAGGCTTCTGTCGATTTGGGATTTAACTCCCAGGCGCGCAACAGCACCTTGGATGCGGCCTCTTTATCGTCGGTCAGTTCCATCAGATCGCGGGCCAGCCGCACACGACCGTCTGCATCGTTCGGGTCCAGCTTTTTACGGCGGGATTCAATCCAGTTCACCAGCGTCTGCTGAGCCTTGTCTTTTTTTCCCCGCCTTTGAAATTCCTGTGACAGATCAAGCACATACTGACGTGGTAATTCGTCGACGCGATTAAAATCGAACTCGAGCTGCATACCCTGATATTTCTGAACCAGATCGGTCCGTTCGGGAAGTTCCTTGGCGATGCGAGCTGCAATTTCAAAACCGTTGCTCCCCCCTTTTTCCAGGTTCTTCAAAATGCTGTCGCGTACGATCTCAGCATAAAACCAGCGTATTAAGCGATTTTGTTTTGCCTCGTCCGACTTCTGAAATACTTCGTTCTGATTTTTCAGATACTGTTGGCGTTCCAGAGGATTATCTTTGTCTTGAGGCGTTTTCGCAGTCGGGAAGAATTTCAGCAACTGACTGAGCAAGGGTTTCTCATCCGCTTTGGTCTGTTTCTGTAACTGCTCCCATTCAAGCATCAGCGCCTCATGCTGCAGTGTCCGCGCGAGTTGCGAGGACAGCTTGTATTCCCGCACACGGTCGGCGAGTTTGAGCAGGGTTTCCGGTTGCTTGACGATGAGATGGCTGTAATCCGCTTTGATTCCCTTGCGGTAAGCCTCCTCTGCCTTTTTTTTCAGTTCGTCATCGTTATAAAATTCACCCCGATTACTGGCCCAGTCTCCCAGGGCATACCATTCACGGGGATTGGTCAGATCGATTTTGGATTCTTCGGTGACGAAATACTCCAGGTCATCCGGCATTTTTTCCAGGCTGGTAATCTTAAACAGGATGCGACCATTTTCCCGTGCCAGTTGTCCCGTGACTTCTACATTTTGGACGGAGTTATCCAGCTTAGGAATCTTGCCGGCATAATAAAAGGGGATCGGGCAGTTACGAAATCGGAGGGAAAGTGAATTGAAGGTGGAGATTCGTCCTTCCAGTGTCTGCGGAACTCCAATCAGCTTATCCCATTTTTCGCGCTGGCTGACAAAATACTGAATGCTGCGGTCCGCGGCCCGGGAAGTGGCCTGAACGCCAAGCAGAGCCAGCAACAGGATTAAGCAGCGCAGGTACTTTTCTGTTTTCCTCATTCTGTCAGCCCCAGATAGCGGGTTTGTTGATTCAGGATTTTTTCGATCTGCTCGCGATTTTGAAACTCATCGAACTCGATGCCCAGCAGTTTGTATAGGTTCAGATGCGACCAGAGAAAAGCGGTTTGGCCATTCAGCTCGATAATGCCGGTATCGGGACGACTGGCATCCTGCTGAAAGCCGGCAATTTGAGCCGCAAAAATGACGGGTTGCCCCTGGTATGTTTCCAGATATTTTTCAAACGTGGGTGAAGCCAGTTCCAGATACAGAGTGTATTCATCCAGCAGCACGGGCAGGTTCAGTCGATACCGGGAATGCTCTGTTTCCTCTTGCGTCTCCACGGGCTGAAGCGTCGCTTCAAAGATCATCCAGGTATCTGCATAACGCACGTCAAACAGAGTTTTCCAGCTGTCGAATCCCGACTGTTTGATTTGCACGACAGCTTCTTCGGCCATTTCAAACAGAGGTGAAACCGCCTGAGTATTCATTGCCAGCAGTTCGCGTGATGTCTGGCGGATTTCATTGGCAGCAGGATCATCACGGTCCAGAACAGCTAACGCCTGGAATGCTTCCTGGTAAGCGTCGTTGGCAGCGATCAGATCTTCTTGTTCCAGCATTTCATTCCCGGTCTGAGTGGCCGCTTTGAGCGTTTCACTGGCCTGCTCCATCTTGCGGCTCTGTAGAATGCCATATCCAGTCAGCCCCACAATCAGCATGATTCCCGCCAGAATTCCCCGGAAAGGGGTAATCAAACGGGTACGGGGCGCAGGTAGTTCAAACGGAGAGATTTCCGGTTTTGTCTCTGCCGCCGTTTGTTTGTCCGCAGGTTTCCGCGTCTCCTGCTTCTCTTTCAGCCGCTCTCGAAACCGAGTCACGAATGCAGAATTCAATATGAAATCGGAAAGCTGTTGCTGTTTGGGAAGCTGCTTCTTTTTTTTGCGGGCTTTGGGGGCAGGATAGGTGTTCCGCGGGAGGATGAAATATGCTTCAGTGCATTGCTGACAGGCGTGTCGATAAGGGCCTTTACGCCGATACCCTGACAGGCTGACCCCACAGACACAAACGATTTCGTATGGCTCGGGAATATCCTCCTCGCGACGTTTGTTTTTCGAAGGAATTTTCAGCCAGTCAGCCATAAAAACGATACCGTTTTACATAATGTAAGGCATTGCCCGAAGCGAATTTACCCTGATTTGAGAATGGAAATTGACTCACCCTATTATAGGCATCCCGGCTGCGGTTGTCACAGGTGTCTCCAGTGCAGAGACAATAGATGAGTAATATTGTCTTAATTTCATCCATTTTTCAAAAATCACAACATAATTGAGACCGCTACAATCACTATTTTCGTGTCCAGTTACCCGACACTTCTATTTCAGAGTAATCCCTCCTCCCGGACAGAACTCAAAGTTTGACTGACCCGGTTTTCCAAGGTATATGCCAGTAGAAAAACTCTGTTTCTTTTTTGAATCATCAATATTGATCTCACTTATTTTTGGTCAGTACGGACGCTGTCCACCTCAATTCAAAAATCTATTTACGCGATTTTTTGGAGTATCAGGATGTTAACAACATCATCCCCGCATGCTGAAACCATTCAGAACACCGGCGAGTCCTCTCTCCAGGTTTCGCTGCAGCCTTTGACGCATCCCCTGCCTCCGCTCAATTTGACCGCAGGGGACTACATCGTGGGCTCGGCTTCTACCTGCCCGATCCAGATCCAGGTCCCCGGCATTGCCGAAGAACATTGCCGGATTATCGTGGATCAATTTGATGTGATTCTGAAGGCCATCGATCCCCGCATCTGGTCTAATGACCGACCTGTGCGCCAGCTCAGACTGACGACTGGAACGAAATTTTTTATCGGCCCGATTGAATACCTGGTGGAGTCTGTTGAACAGGTCGCTGCTTTTGAAAAAACTCCAGAACAGCAGCCCGCATCCAGTTCCACCACCGACGAACAGATTGAAATCCCTACAGAACTGCAGGAAATTGCTCGCTTTCAGAGCGCACTCCAGGAACGACAGAAACTGATCAAACAGATTGAAACAGAACAGCTGGAGTTGCAGAAGGAGATGCAGCTGCAGGAAGCCGAACTGGCACAACTGCAACAGCAGCTGTTAAAAGAGAGAGAGCAGACAGCGCAGAATCCGCCGCAGCCTCAATTTGATGCCTCATCACGGTCTTTCGACGAGTCCATTCTGGAACTGGATCAAAAACTGCAACAGCTTGACCTGCTCAAAGGAGAGATCACACAGGAGCAGGAACAACTGCTTTCACGCCAGGAACAGGTAGCCCAGAGGCACCAGCAACTGGCCCGCTTTGAAAATGAACTCTTATCAAAACAGAGCGCACTGACTGAAGAATCACAACTGCTGACCCATGCCTGGCTGGACCTGGAAACAGCACTGTGTACTTCCCAGGCAGATCTGGAAACGGAGCAGGCACATCTGGAAGCAGCGTTCCAGCAGCAGGAACAACAGAGCCAGTCTACAAAACAGGTTGAACAGGCCTGTATCGAACTCGAACACCAGTTACTGGAAGAACGGAATCGACTCTTAGAACAGGAACTCAGTCTGGAGACAGAGCAGCAGAGGCTGCAGACTCTGGACCAGGAGTTGAAAAACCAGCAACAGTCTCTCGAATCCGAGCAACAGACGCTGGCGGCTCAACGCGAACAGCAGACAGAACTGGAACAACAGCAACAACAGCTCCAGCACGATCTGGAGCAACTGTCAGAAACTCAGCAGCAGTTGGAAGATCAGCAGACTGAACTCCAGAGCCAGCAAAAATCACTGACCGAACAACAGGCAGAAACCCAGACACTCCAGGCGGAAATAGAGCAGAAGAACCAGGCTCTGACAGAACTGGAAGCAGAGATTTCCGAGCGACAGAACAGCATTTCAGAACAACAGGAACGCCTGGATCAGTTAGAGTCCGAACTGACTTCTCGCAGCACCGACCTGGAAACAGAACAGCAGAAACTGCAAGACGAACGTGAAGAACTGAATCAGCAGACCACCCAGCTTGATGAACAGAAATATCTCTTCGAGAAAGCCCAAACCGAATGGGATAACGCACGTCAGGATCTGGAACAGGAACAGAATGAACTGGAATCATCTCGACTGCAGCTGAATGAACAACAGGCTAATCTGGAACAGTTTCAGGCTGAACTTGACCTTCAAAAGCAGGATCTGGAAAAACGGGAACAACTGCTGGCTGAACAGGAAACACAGCTGGAATCAAAACAGACCGAACTCAGCATTTCAACAGACAGCCTGAACTCCGCAAATGCATCCCAGGAGGAGTTACTCAAGAAACAGAACCAGGAACGGGAACAGCTTGAAAGTGACCAGACCCAGCTGGCTGCTGATCAGGAACAGTTGAAAACAGATCAGTCAGAATTGCAGGATCAACAGGAGAAACTGCAGGAAGAACAGCAGTCCTTAGCAGAGCGGGAAATCCAGTTCTCAAAACAACAGGACGAACTGAAATCATTACAGGACACGCTTGCGGAACAGAAACAGGAGTGGGACCACGAGCAGGCAGCGTTCCAGGAATCTCTGGCAGATTTTGAACAGGCGCGCGAGCAACTGGAAACAGAGCGTACCGATTTCTCAAAACAAAAGTCAGAACTTGAGCAGGAACGTGCCGCCTGTGAACGGCAGCAGGAAGAAGTCGCAGCACGCGAGCAGGAATTTAAGGAACGTGAAGCAGCGCTGACAACCAGGGAACAGGATGTCGCCGAGCTTCAGGCAGAACTGCAGACACAGACGGCTCAAAATGAATCGTCTAAAGAGGATAACGAATCCATTGCTGTCGAGCAGGCGGAACTGCAACGGCAACAGGAAGAATTAGAACAGCTACGAACCGAACTCGCAGAGTTACAGTCAGAATTGAAACAACGGGAAGTACAATTATCAAACCGGGAAGAAGAGCTGCTTACGCAACAGCCAGAAGACACGGTTGAGCAAACCGCTGCTGAGCAGACCACTCTGGAAGAGCTGGCACTTGAAAAAGAAAAACTGGCACTGGATCATGACCAGCTCAACATTGATCGTGAAGAAATCGCACGCCAGAGGGAACACCTGAAATCCAATCAGATTCAATTTGAAAAGGACCGGGGAGAACTGGATGACCGGGAACGAATTTTAGAGATTCGTGAGCAGCAACTCGCCGAAAAGGAGAGCCTGCTTGCCGAAGTCGGTTTGACCTCGCCTGACAGTCTTTCCGAGCCTGGTCATTCTCCAGAGCTGCAGACACCACACGAAACAAGCGAGCAGGAAGACAGCTTCTCCGCCGATACAGAACCGGAACCTCAGGCCACGGGGTCTCTGCTGCAGTCATTCATTAATGACTATGCCGAATCCGAACTTGAATCTGTACTCGAATCCGAACCGGCGATTCCATTAAAAACAACCAGCCTGCTGGATCTGTTCAAAGATAAGAACGACACAGTTGCAGTGGATCCCCCCACCGAGTGCGAATCAGATTCATCCATCACTGAACAGCAGTCTCAACCGGAAATTTCACCGACTCAGAGCGATCTGGATGAAGCAGAAGATTCCAAATCCATCGCATCCTATATGGAACAGTTGCTGGCACGCTCTCGTGGTAAATCGGGATCTTCGAATGCAGCAAAGACTGGCAATACCAGCCAAAACCCGGCAAAGCAGGCCGGCTCAACTTCACAACCGCATCCAGACAATGCATCAGCAACAGGCTTATTGAATTCCAGCATTTCCATGGAAGAAAAGCTGGCAACCCTCAATCAGGCCCCCGCTCATCGACAGGATAAAGATGCCGTCCGCAACGCCATGAATTCCTTCCGGGATGTCGCCAACTATTCTGCCCGCATGGCCATCGCCCGGCATTCGCTGAAACACCAGAAGACTGATTTAGTCTTTAAAGGGATATTAAGCGGGCTTTGTATCCTGTTCTCTTTGATCATCTTCGGAGAAGCTTTCTGGGGTTCCAACAGCCTGGGCATCTTCAAGTGGGCGGCGCTGGCTGTTACGATTGCTTCTACAGCCCAGTTCCTGCGAGGCTGGAATGAAGCACGTGGTTTACTCTCATGTAAACTTCCTGATGAGTCAGAGCAACCCGAAGCAACAGAACAGACGGCCCCGGCAGCGAACCTGCCGAAACAAGAGAAATTTCCTCTGGATGCCTTGAATGACGAGGTTGATACACTCTCAGAGCAGTGGGAACAGTTGTCAGCCGAGGAGGAACAGTTACAATCTCTCAAAGAAGATCTGTTTAAAAAACCAGAACGCAAATTACAACCAGACGAGCCGGGGCAGTTACCGGCTTCCGATTCGGAATTGGATCAAGACCCATAAACTCAAATCCGCCTGATCAATCCAACAGGAGACGTATTAGAAACATGTTGATTTTCTGGTGCGTCTCTTTTTTGTTAGCCGCTTATCTCCTGATTCGGGGCGTCAACTGGCTGTCTCAACCCGCGACACAGCCGGGTATCCTCGACGGCAAGCTTGCTCCCTGCCCTGATTCTCCTAACTGTGTCTGTTCGCAGGACCAGAGCGAACTGCATCAGATTGCCCCGCTGCAATTTACGGATACGACTGCTGAGGCCCGCCAGCATCTGCTGGATGTGCTCAAACAATTACCCGGATGTCAGATTGTAGCCCAGGATGGTGATTATCTGCGGGCCGAATTTCGCTCCTCTGTCTTCGGTTTTGTGGACGACGTTGAGTTTCTGTTTGATTCCCGTCAGAATGTGATCCAGGTCCGCTCCGCATCCCGTATCGGCCATTCGGATCTGGGTGTGAACCGGAAACGAATCGAAACCATTCGCACATTATTTTCCCGCGAAGATCATTCAACTTCTGACAAATGAATCAGTCTGACTCCCACTATCTGCCCACGGCAAGCATTGAAACGCTGCAGCATCGCAGTCAGCTGCTGCGCGAAATCCGTACCTTTTTTGAATCTCGGGGATACTGGGAAGTCGAAACTCCCCTGCTCTCCCGCGATACCGTAGTCGACGCCTATATCGATCCGTTTGTGACGGAATGGCACGCGACTGAGGGGGATGCTACTGCCGGGGAAACTCGCTACCTGCAGACCTCGCCGGAATTCGCAATGAAGCGGTTACTGACGGCCGGCGCGGATCAGATTTATCAGATCACACACGCGTTCCGACAGGCAGAACGGGGCTCTATGCATAACCCCGAATTCGCAATGCTCGAATGGTATCGGCTGGGAGAAACGCATCACGACCAGATGAGCTTTGTTGAAGCGCTGGTTCGTCAGATATACGAACTGGCTGGTTCCCTTTCCGACCAGTCGGCGCGCCTGTCGTTACCAGAGATTCCTTTTGAACGTTTCAGTTACGAAGCCGCTTTTTTACAATTTGGCGGTTTGTCTGCATTACATTCGACGGCAAAGCAGTTTCAGCAGGTCGCCCGTGAGCGTCAGGTTCCGGTTCCCGCTGACTTTGACGTCAACGACTGTCTGAGCTGGCAGAACCTGCTGCTGGTGGAACTGATCGAACCGGCGTTGCGCGAGAAAGGGGCCATCTTTCTCTACGATTACCCTGCCCGGCAAGCAGCTCTGGCCTGTATCCGACAAGGGAACGATCTCGGACCAGAAGGGGTTGCGGAGCGATTTGAGCTCTATCTGCATGGTATTGAGATTTGTAACGGCTACCATGAACTGACGGACGCGGAAGAACTGCGCACGCGGATCAGACAACAGTCGGCCAGCCGAAAACAGGACAATCGCCCCGCGCTGCCTGCAGAAAGCTATCTCCTGCAGGCGATGGAAGCAGGTTTACCTGCGTGTGCAGGTACGGCGCTGGGCCTGGATCGATTGATGATGCTCGCTTTAGGGAAGCAGACTCTTCAGGAAGTGATTGCCTTCCCCGTGGAACGTGCCTGACGCGAAAGCGATTACCATTCTGCATTCATGCGTTCGCCGTCATTCCGCACGCACAACTGACGGAACAGATTCGCATCAATATTTTTTGCCATGGACTTCGCCGAACCATCGGCGAGGGCAAAGTGGATCACATCATCATGCCAGGAACCGAAGGTCATGTGGTAGGGATTGCCCGACTGTCCGTCTACCTGATATGGTGCCCCATCAAAGTTCCGACCATTAAAGTAAGAAGTTCCGTTGGAACTGGTTACACAACCTGCCATGGAACTGTGACTGTCTGCCCAGAAACCGAAGGTCGATTCACCAAACAGCAGGGTATTGGATTCACCGTCTGATATATCCCGGAACTTGGTCCCGCTATTCTTACCTAACACGCCCCCCTTGAAATTGGCACTGTAAGGAGCCAGAATTGAGAACCCTTCCAGGTATCCCCCTACACCACGATAGTTCGAATAACCCAGATTACGGGGACGATTGGAAGGCAGTGCTGCAGACGGGCAGACATAACTTTCAATATTAACCATACTGGCATTTTTGCTATCGTCTGAGAACTTCCAGGAATCGTAGTTGACATTAACGTTTGCCTGATTCATTTCCCCCAGAATCAAAGACTGCCAGCCCCACCAGGGAGAGAGCTCCCATTCCACCAGTCGGAACTGGTTCGCACCGCTGTTGCCATAGACGGGAATCATGACATCTTCGCTGAAAGGTACATTCGCATTTTGTGGACCATCCGTTGGTTCACCATCTTCATCCAGAGGTAACGCTTCAAGCCAGCCAGAAGGGAAACTACGAAACGAGTTGGCATAGTTATGCGCGGCCAGACTGATCTGTTTCAGGTTATTGATACACTGAGTCCGCCGGGCACTTTCCCGTGCCCGCTGAATGGCAGGCAGCAGCATAGCCGCCAGCAGCGCGATAATCGCCATCACCACCAGGAGCTCAATCAGAGTAAATCCACGACGGGATGAGTGCTTGGAATCTGGTACGAAGTTGCGCATCGATAACTCCCTGAATGTGAATGTCGCTACCCCAGCCTGATGCATTGATGACGGGATCGGTTTTTGTGTTTGTTAACGAAAGGCCCTGAATCTACTTATATTTTCTCTACTGAGAGAGTGGAAGTCAATTAAGAATCGGCTATTCTACCGGTAGTTTTGTCCAGAACCTGTGAACAGATATTATATGCCAGGATTCGCCTAAACGCAAACAATGCCTGAACTTCAAACTGTTTTCAACTGAATTGGGATCGCTGTAGCTTTTGAATCCAGGTTTCGTCCCCTCTCTAACGGAGAAGGAGCCGCCATCACTACAGCGTTCTTGCTGGCAATCGCGACGGAATCACAGCGTTTAGCATGATCCTGTTTCTTACGTCATTTGTGTATTTATTAATAGAGTTTTTTCTAAAAAACCACATTTATGACCTGCCGCTATGATCTACCACCGACAATCCAGGGCATCAACTGCGCCATGTTCCGGGCATCGTCGATACCGCGATGATGGGTGCCCTGCAGTGGGATTCCTGCTTTCTGCAAAGCACCCGCCATGCCAAATCGCTTTTTGTAACCCTGTGTGATGGAAAACTGTTTTTTGAGATTGAGATGAGCATCAGGAAACGGGTAGGCCCGTCGATGGTAATGGCAGTCTTGTACAAACTGAGATTTATCGTAATCGCCCCATGAACAGAACAGATAGTCTTCAAAGGGCCTGAGCCAGGCCTGCAGCGATTCCAAAGCAGCAGGAAACTGAGGCGCCTGATCAACGTCTGCCTGTCGAATGGATGTCAGTTCCCTGCAAAATGCCGTCAGCTGCGGATTTCTGACCGGCTGGATGAATGTCTGGAATTCATCGACCACCGCCAGCCCCTTCCGCGCCACCATGACGGCTCCAATCTCAATGATCTCCATCTGATTGCGGGGAAACGAACGCTGATCGCAACAGGTCGCTTCCAGATCAATGATTAAATAATACGGGTGGTCCTGTAACGGGTTCTGAATTTGATTCATAGCTACTTTCTTAAAGAAGTCCTGCATCGCTTCTCAACGATTTTTCATTTCATTTTTTCTATGACATTTTATAACGAGACAGGGTTCGCTCAGTCAATACCGTCTGGGTAGCCTGACAGAATTGTTACCTCAAGAACAACCAGCGCATCCGCAAACTGGAACAGGACGTACAACAGTTGCAGGAAAAACTCAAGACAGAGGATGGCTAAAGAAGGACTCGGTCTTGTCTCCCAGTCGCCGACGCTGCCACCAGCGCAGCCCCGGCTCGAGAATCAGCAGCAAGATACACTGACCACCATACAGCCACACGAATATCAATGCCTCCGTTGATGCATACCCGGGATTTAGCGGAGGATTTCGATAGCGGAAGATCAGAAAGAAGCCTTCCATCACCAGCGCCAGGATGAGTAAGCGCAACAATAACGAGGGTCGAACCAAAGTCTGTTTCCTGCTCCAGAACAGCAGCGCCAGGTTCCCTGCCACTACGGGCAGGCAAATGGGGGTGGAGATCATAATGAACACAGGCCCTGCCAGCAGTAACGAAAAAAACATTGGTAGAATTGTTGTTGCGATGACTGCTGCCATCAGAAAAACGAGATAAGGCATCCGGGGGATGGTTGCCAGACGCTGACAGCCCTTCAGAGACAAGTGGGCTCCCGTCTGATACCACCGCGTAAACGTCGGCATCGCTTTGACAAGTTTCATCGGTATCCTTTACTGTTGCTGCAATGGTTCATCAATCAATCTATGCATTCAATCTGCTTACCTGTCAAAGCAGGCACACCTTCATCAAAAACCACATGATTACCAGTAGACCGAAATTGATCGGAAAAGCGCGAAAGAAAAACGAGGGAGAAATCCGATCCCAGGCACTGCGGGAAACCAGCGCGATCGTATCAATGAGTCCCACCGCCGAAATGAAGAGCGTGGCAAAATAACAGAAAATGAGGAGGCCGAGTAAATTCCCATCCATGCATCCGCCTGTGTAAGACGCAATTTGCCAATAACAACAGGGCAAAAACAGAACCGAGTACAGCAGCACGCCCCAGTAGATCACGGTCCGCGTCTTAGAAAAGTGGGATACCATCAATGTGCCGCTCCAGTAACGGTTTTCGAGAAAAAACGGTTCACTGGAGACTCAGGCGGAAAGCAGAAAGAAACATCACGGAGAAATAATCGAAATTTGGCCGTTCCGTTAATAAAACCGGGTCTTGCCGGGCTGGGCCACGGGGGCAACGCTCAACGGGCCGAACGTGTATTCCGGGGGCGTCAGGTCTTCTTTAGAATTCCAGGCTTCGTCCCAGGTCACATTTTTTCCCGTGTATGAGGCCATGCGCCCCATGATGGCCATCAGCGAACTTTTCGCTGCGTACTCACCATTGCAGAGGGGCGTATCGGTTCGAATGCTGTTAAACAGGGCCGCGTGTTCCTGCACGTAAGGCAGATCCTGTGCGCCGTTTCTGTTGCGACCGCGGGCCCGGCTGTACCGCCAGGTTTCCGCACCGCTGAGCGTATTCCGATTCAAATCGGCGGTTCCCTTTTCGCCGAACACCAGTTGAGACGTATCGATGTCGGTGCCATCCTGCTGGCGACAGAAGGCAAAGCAACGTTGTCCGCTGCTGTATTCATAACAGATGGCATGATGATCAAAGATGTGGCCGTACAGTGGATCGGTACGCGACTGCCGACCGCCCAGCCCGAAACATTGAACGGGATATTCATTCTGCATAACCCAGGACATCAGGTCGAGCCCATGCACGTGCTGCTCCACCAGTTGTCCCCCGGAGAGCCAACTGAAGTAGTACCAGTTGCGCAGCTGCCATTCCATGTCACTCCACTCAGGCTTGCGGGGATGTGACCAGAGGCCATTGATATTGTAGTTGGTCTGCAGGGTCACGATCTTTCCGAGTTGACCGTCATGAATGCGGCTGACCGTTTCCTGCATGGCCTTGCTGTAACGTAACATCAGGCCTGACATGATCGACAGCCGTTTCTGTCGCGCCAGGCGGCAGGTTTCCATCACAGAACGCACGCCCGGCGCATCTACGGCCACCGGTTTTTCAGCGAAGACATGTTTGCCGGCTGCGATCGCCTGTTTCAGATGGGCGGGGCGAAAGTGCGGGGGCGTGGTCAGCAGCACCACATCGACGTCGGTCTTTAGTAATTTTTCACAGGCATCGAAGCCGACGAATTCCTGACTCGGATCAACGGCGTACTGGTTGCCGATCGTTTTTTTAATCCGATCCGCACTCGCTTTGAGTTTGTCTGCAAAGACATCCGCCAGCGCCACGAGCCGCGTATTCGGATCGGCCTGCATGGCATTCACGGCGGCACCGGAACCACGGGAGCCACAGCCAATCAGCCCCACGCGCAGTGTATCAGCCTTGTTTCCAGCACCAGCCCAGACCGCAGGCGCGGCAGCCAGCCCCGCCGCAGTCGCTGTTCCCGCCTGGTGGAGAAAGGTCCTGCGCGAAACAGATTTGTCTTCGTTGGGGGAATGCTGCTCGGTCTTCTCGCTCATTGGAATCGTCTCCCGGATTCATGCTGATCACTGATTTTTGCTACCTTCCAGCATGACAGAGAAAAGACAGGATGTCCAGAACAGGAGCGGATTTAACTGACAGAGGGAGGGAGCGTGTAGTGAATCAGGAAAGTTGACCGACGCGGTCCGGGCTCGTTGCGGAAACTTTGTTGCGGAAGGCTTCTCCGTCTACGGCAATCCGGCGGCTGTTCTTCTTGTTGAGTGCCATCAGGCATTGACTCCAGACAGAATCACGCTTACTTCACATTGACCAGGGATACTTCCACTCTATGTATGGGTAGGTGCTCACAACCTTTGAACCGCAAGGCTTCGGAATTATATCGAGCCGGTGCCATGGAAAATCCGAAATCGGTGTTAGCGGGAATGTTTCTGGCATCACCACAGATGTGTGACTGGCTCTGCAGTACGTTTCCACATTCATCCAGGAGCCGGGCAGTCACTTGAAGTTTTCGATCACTGGATTTGCCCGGAAACACAAACCCCACACCAACGTTGAATTCGTCATCGTGACGCGAAGTACTGAGAGACCGCACATCCGCCAGATCCGGAACTTTGAGATTCAGTTTACGAAACGTTTCTCCGGAAACCAGTAATTCACCTACATAGATGCCTTCACCGGGCCCATATTCTTGCGCCGGGAAAGGGCCATCTGCAGAGACTGTGATCTCAAGCTTACCAGCCAGCGCTGGCTGTGAGGCAAACAGCATTACAGAGAGCGTGACAATCAACACCAAACAAACCTGGATTGTCTGATACAGCGCGTTCTGTTTTTTCCATTCAGGAATCATGCGACGAAAATCCTTTTCTGCCTGAGACTCTAAATAAAAACTCGGATCTAAGAAACAGATTAACAATTCTGGCCCTGTTTATTGCTTCGAAGCCCCCAGAAACACGCGAGACAACAGCGATCTCCCGAGTCTTAGAATTGAGAAACCGGTTCTGGTTCTCCATTCTGGAATACAAATTTTTCATTCACAACCCGGTCAATCAGGTAGTCACCATCCTGAGGCTGCAAGCTCGTCAGATTGAACTCCTGCTTTGAGAGTATTGCATTGTATTGCGACTTTGCATATGTGAAAGACCTCTGGACAGTCAACTGGCCCTTCGGGTCCTGCTTTATGATTACGTATTTTTCAGGAGCCAACAAATCTCCTTCCCGCCGATACTTCCACGTCATTTCAGTAAGCACGACCTGCCCCTTCAGTGTATAAGTCAGGTAGACAGGAAGAAATTTCAGTCGCGAGTCACAAATTATCCTCAGGTCATTTTGTCCGGTTTCACCGATCCGATATCTCTTTTGAACCGATAAATAGCGACCATCACGTGATTGCGCGACTTCGATCAAACCGGCATACCCTGGATCGTTCAATTGGCCAATAAGGGCTCTGATTTTCAGATCAATTCTATTACCTCCACTCCAGTAAATCGCACGCGGATCAAACAGTGGATTGCCGGGACTTGAGATTTGGTTCCAGTCTGCATGAGTTCTAAAGATGGACTGCACAAACGATCTTTCACCCGGTTCTGCCGCGAAGAAGCTCTCCTGGATTTCACCCCTTGTCCGTTCTGTCTTTGTATACAGACTTTGATCGCGGTATAAGGTTCGAATTGTATTCTGTTTATTTTCCTGCCAGACCTGCTCCTGATCTCCGCTCTGAATCATCACAGGCGAAGTTGGTTTATACAACGTCGAGATCGCTGCTAATGGTTTGCTCAACTTAAAGTCATAGCGATTTCTTCGCTTCATGAAAACAGCCACTGCCGCTTTCTGATCCGTTGCCTTTTCATTAACAGCAGGGAAAGGCTGACTATTTTTGAGCTGTTTCAGATGATGAATCAATGACTTGTTGATCCGTATCGTTTCTTGCGATTCTACGGTTCCCGTCCAGGTCTGGATTGAATCATGATATTTCTCCTGTGCTTCAACCGATTTTTGCAACAGATTAATCGCTGCCTGATTTTTCACGGAAACAAAATCGGATGGAGGGAATGGGGTAGATTCAGACTCTTCCGACCTGACATTTCCGATCATCAATACAAAAACGATCATATTCAACACTGGAAATAAGATCTGTTTCATCGAAACCTCCTGATTCCTGAATTCGGTAACTCTCTCATCAAATCCAATTTGATAATCATCAAACTGTATCGAAGACGAATCATATGTCTAGATCTTTTTCCAGAAAGCACTCTGAGTACTTAGATAGCGTATATTTTTAATTACTGCAGGAAATTCTCCATGTACGTAAAAAAGCCTCACTCGGACATTTCTGTCTGAGTGAGGCTTTATATAGCAAAAGGTTGGTGGTCAAGTTTTAAGAGCTTGGTCCTACAGGTTGTTGATCGGGCTGCTATTGATAAACAGC
>NZ_JBLXFK010000016.1:0-155070 GCF_048262075.1 Gimesia sp. | reverse complement strand
GCCTTACTTCATGCTGCGCCGATTTATCCGAGTGCGAGTGCTCGCAATGCCACTCCGCAGATTTTACAATCACCAAAAGCCCTGATCCAAAAATCAAACGCCGTGAGCAAACGCCGTGAGCAAACGCCGGGCCGAACAGGATTGGGTCAGACTCCGATATGCTCTTCCCTGGGAAACGGAATGGGAGACGATCTCCGTCGATCCGATGTTACTGAAGCACCTGGGGAAAAGCCTGTATGTTGTGCTTGCGCATTGGGATCTGACTCCCCTGGAACAGGCTGTTCTGCGCGACGCTCAATGACCGGGAAACGCTAATTACCCGGACAACAATTGAAGGGGAAAGAAAAGTCATTACGGAAAGAATCTCAGAGAAATCGTTCTAGAAATTAGAATCAGATTTTTTGATCTGTCTCTGGGATCAACAGAATTTTAATAATACATTTGATTTACAGGTGTAATTATGGCACTGTGGAATATTGTACTGTATATAAACGTTCAATTATCGGGGAGATTTTCGAATGAACTTCACAATTCCAGTCCGTAATCGATCTCAATTTATCACTTTAACATTTTACATTGTTCTCGCGTCGTGCCTGATTTACAGCTCACGATGCAATGCTCAGTCATTAACAAGTCCTCGCGATTGGCCAGACCAAATTGAGGTGACTGATCATCCCCAAAAGCAATACAAGGGTATCTATGTGCAGTCCGCTCGGCTGATAAACGGTCTTCCAGTATACGAGATCGAGAATAAACGTGAAACGACAGATTCACTATACAGATATAACTACCTGTACTGTCACAAATTAACGAAAGAGAAAAATGAGGCTCAGTGGGTACTCCAGCCGGTGACCCCCTATGCTGATGAATGGTTAGCAAATTCTAGTGGATGGGGTACCTACCCTTGGAATGCAGCCTGGGGAGCAGGTAAAATCTCTGTAAAACAGCTCCCCGCCTCTCGTAAACGAGAATTAGAACTCCCCGATTCAAAAGTGGATTTGCCCAAGCTAAGATATAAAACGGATAAATCTGGTAAAAAAATCATCGGATTTATGTTTCGCGTTCCATTGAAAAATTCTAAGGAATGGATCTCGGTAGAAAAATCTGGATGCGACGAAGATATTTATCCATTCGCGGTAAAGAATGCCTATTACTGGAGAGAGAGGCATCCAGGGACCAATATAGTCTTTAATACGAACTTCTTTGAACCTAATGGACCTAGGTATGACAAATCTACTTGTGCAAAAATTTTCGGTATTGCAATTAAAGATGGTGTAAGAGTACCCAAAGCTACTAAAACAGAAAAAGATAAAAAAACCGGGATCGAATACCAGCTCGACGCACTTTTGATTCATAAAGATGATAATGCCAGCATTATCAGTGGGAGGCGTGCACTGTATGATCCTAATAGTCCTCTTCTTGGTACCGTGAATTCCGCAGCAGGTGGGTACATTATCCTTGAAAGAGGTCATGAGATAAATCCTGAAGGAATGATTAAGCTTCATGCTGGAAATTCTCATAAAGCCAGAATTGCTGTTGGTATTAAGTCGATTCACGCAGAAGAATTATTTGTTTTTATAATTCCATCAATAGAAATAGACAAATCTAAAAATGAAAAACCTCCAGTGTATCCTGAATGGGAGTCAGATCCATCTAAACAAGAGCCTATCGGCCCCACTGATGGTATGACGATGGGTGAGCTTCAGACATTCATGAAAGATGAGGGAATGCAACACGGGATCATGTTTGATGGCGGTGGATCTGCAGCAGTCATGTGGAGGACTCCTCCTGTTGGTACAGCTAATAAGTCAATGCGTTATCGTATACCTCCTTTTGGCAAGAACAAAGATATTGATGTTTCAACCGGCAAAAGAATCCTGCGAAAAGTTCCTTCTGTGATGGGCTTTTGATAGCCATGCTGTAAAACATTAATTGTTATTAAACCTTATGCACACAGTGATTGTCCTATAGCTCTATTGTTACGAGTTTAGCGCAATAATTACACGAAATAATGACCGGGTAAATGATGTTACCCGGTCATTTTAATCCTGATATTATATCACAGCTCATACAGAATTTCTGAACTACTACCATTAATGGGAATTGAGAGAATGGTCTAGTAGTCCAATCAGTGAACCGATTCTTTTGAAATGTGTCTAATATTCTATGAAATCAAAAATACCTTCACCTTTTGCGGCTGGCTCTGATCATACTAATGCGTGCCTCAACTATATGCATGATATGTCGTATGGATACAGTGAAGGGTACCGACTAGCTGCAGAACTTCTTATCAATCATGTGGAATCTGAGAACCAAAATCACGATACCCTCGTGTACCCTATCTGTTTCTTGTACCGCCATGCTCTTGAGCTACAGATCAAAAATATCATCCGCATTGGACGTAAATTATTGGACAAGCAAGGTGGTCATCCATCACACCATAAATTGTCAGATCTCTGGCCCTTAGCGAAAGGATTACTCCGGGAAGCAGAGCCCAATCAACCTGACCCACCAGAATTTTCTCGCATTGATAAATTCATCAAACAGTTTGCTGACGTCGATTACGATGCACAAGAGTTTCGTTATCCAACCAAAGTGAAAGGCAGAAAATCTCTTGAAGGCATTACGCATATAAGTCTGACGACGCTTCGTGCGAATATCGAACCGCTCGCGTCGTTTCTGTGGGGCTGTGAGGCATGGTTGTCTGAGATGCTTCAATTCAAGAATGAGGTGGAACGTGAATTCTGACTCTAAGAAGATTGTATAATAAAATAATTATGGGAAACGTAAAAGGGGTCAGACCCCGATATGTCTTCCGAGAGAGAACCATGTGCAGCTTTAATGACCAGGTAACCGTTATTTCCCGGTCATCATTTTAAATTTAGAAAGCAAGTCAGATATGTACCGTTTTCATCACCATTGACGGGAAGCAAGTGTTTTGAATTCGCTTATGGCAAGAACGGAATCAGTTCGGGCATCTAGTAGTGTGTTTCTACAGCCATTCGCGAAAACCAACGTTTTCTGATTGTGTTGCTCAATGAGTTTAATACTATGGTTTTTAGATCTTGTTGTGTATTCTGTTTTTCAATATCTGCGAAGTCTTGCTGTAAATGTTTAAGCTCGATGGGTTAAACCTTGAGTTGCCAATTATGTCAAGTCTCATAATACAAGCATGCTGGCGTCATATCCAGCATCTATGTGTAAGATGAAGCCCGTGGGGCATCATATCAGTACAAGTCAGAGCAGGTGAATAACAAGTTATTCCTAAACAAGTTCTCACTTCATCGGGAGTTATGCCATGGAACGTATCGAACAGTCGGCCTTAAAACGAATTAAATCGGCACAGCATCAACAGATGAGGACTGTGCAAGCTGTACGTCATGGAAGACCTTTGGCGGCCGAGAATGACCAAGAGCGTCTGGACGCTCGGTCCGCGGCTATTGGCCACCAGATGTCGATAAAGAGCATCATCGCTGCGGCGAAAGAGTCCAGCCTACATGAAAGTTTGGAACAGCCTCCGGGTGGACCTGAACGGATCTGGGGCAACTCGATTGATTTTGTCGGCGTCGCATTTCTGGAGCAAGGCTTTAACGCCGCGCAAACAACCGGACGCGTCGCGTTTTTGGATGGACGCGCTCAAGGGACGGGATTCCTGATCGCTCCTGGGCTGTTTCTTACCAACAACCATGTTCTTGGATCGTTGGCTGATGCCGGTTTGTTCGTCGTTGAATTTGACTACGAAGTCGGTCCCGACGGGCAACCCCATGAGATTTGTCGTTTCGAATTCAGTCCGAATGAACTATTCATCACTGACGATACGAACGACCTCGACTACACGGTGATTGCCATCGGTCGTAAAATCAGCGGTCCAAAGGAACTCGACGCTTTCGGCTTTTGTCCACTCACGAACGCTGGTGATAAACATGCACTTGGCGAGGTTGCCAACATCGTGCAGCATCCGGATGGTCGATTTAAAGAAGTTGTACTTCGTGAGAACCGGCTGATTTCGCGGCTCTCACATGTACTGCACTATGTCGCCGACACCGAACCCGGTTCCTCGGGCTCTCCTGTCTTTAACAACCAGTGGCAGGCGATAGCACTGCACCATTGGGGAGGGCCTTGGCGGCAGCGCTTCGCGCAAGACGGGTCACCCTTGCCGCGATTCGTCAACGAAGGTATCCGGATTAGCGCAATCGTTGATGAACTGCAATTGCGTCTAGGTGAATTGAGTCCGTCACAGCGCGATCGCCTTGAAAATGCGCTGCAGTTGGGTGAAAACGTTAAGGGGCGGCCCCAAGCTCCACAGGCCGCGACTGTCGAGGATGGCAACGAAACGGGCGTCCACCTGAGAGCAGACGGGACGGCAGTCTGGCGCTTGCCTATCGAAATCTCCGTGGGATTGCCAGCTGCAACTAACTGTGCATTGAATGGTGCCATGAATGCTGCTGCGGCCGCCGTCACAAATTCGAACCAGGTCCCTCAGGCCGAAGCTTTCCGACGCAGGGTCGATCCCAATTACGACAACCGTCGTGGTTACCGGGAACGTTTTCTGCACGGGCACATCATTCCCATGCCACAACCGTCAGACGCGGTCAGGGCCAGACTGGCTGTCAACCAGGATGCAGAGGCGGGTGACGATCCAAATGAGTTTCCTTACCAGCACTTCAGTGTATATGTTGACTCGATTCGTGGGCTGCCACTGGCTACCGCGTGCAATATCGACGGAAGAAACCTCAAGAACATTAACCGTCGGACAGGGCGAGTGACGCGTGCGGAAAACATAGAAACGGAGTCGCGACCTGAAGCGCGCGAAAAATGGTACGATGATCCTCGCATCAATGAGGACGAATGTGGAGACGACGACCTCTACACACGACAAGTTGTTTCCGCGGGACCCAATCGTGTCTCACGCATTTTTCATCGGGGTCACATGGTGCGACGACTGGATCCATGTTGGGGCAGCGACAGTCGGGCATTGCGCGCCGAAGCCGACACATTCCATTTCACGAATTGCACACCACAGGTCGGTCGGTTTAACACCAACCAGACGTTGTGGCAGGGTATTGAGAACCATGTACTCGATAATGCTCGCATCGATGATATTCGTGTGACTGTATTCACTGGCACGGTATTGGACGATGACGATCCGCTTTATCGTAACGATGTATTTGACGGTTTCAGAGTCCCGTTGAAGTTTTGGAAGATTGCAGTTTGGGAAGACGACGGAGAGCTTTCGGCCCTGGCCATGATTGCTGACCAAAGTGATGCCTTGCGGGAGTTGCCTGAAACGGCCGAAGCGATCGACGATGACGAAGGTGTCCGCGACTTCGTTACCACGGTTATCGACATCGAGCAGCTGACAGGTCTGGACTTTGGTGAGGAGGTACGTGAGGCGGACCTTTACCAGCACATTGGTGGGGGTGAGAGCGCAGAGGGTTTCCGAGAAATCACCGATTTCGAAGACATTAACCTTCATCCGAAGAAAAAAAGAAGAAGAAAGAAACCGCAAAATAAGTGAATCGGGGGCGATGCCAAGAAACCCTTGAAGATCCGCTGGTTGAAAAACCTCAAAGGGACACTAAAAGGTCACGGCGAGAAAGTAACCCAAAAAGCGGACACTATATGTGTGCGTAGAAGCCATACGTATTCGCGGATTCATCGCGAACCGTAAAATAACTGGTCAGAATGGCTCCTGAAGTGTCAGATCAAATCGACGTTATTTGGAACCACTTTCCGGTCGATTCGACGCACCAGTCTTTTCACTAAAGTGAGCTTGAAAGAAGGCGAATAGTGTTTGATGCTGTAGGCATCACTCGCAACTTAATTCGCATCTGGTCAAGGAGTTTGGGTGATTTGTGAACGCCAGGCCATATGGTATCAATTGACAATAGACAGAAAACCTTTTAGGTTTTGACAGAATATATTCTGTCTATCAATAGTTAGCTTTCGGAGACCGTTGCATGACACAGTGGCAAGATTCACTGAAGAAACTGCTCGACGCAATCCCACCCCCCGTGCAGCCGAGATACGTGGACGGCCCCCTGTTAGATCCATCTTTGCCTGAGTTACCTGAGGATCACGAGGCGATCATCAACGCATATGGCAGTGGAGAGTTTGCACACAGCGATATTGGATGCGTCATCGAACTGTTCAATCCACGCGATCCGTGGCATCGGAAGTGCCTCAAAGAAGGGCACGATATTCTGAGGGATTATCGAGAATCAGAGGGCGACAAGTACATGCCCTACCCGGTTTACCCGGAGAGTCCCGGCATATTGATTTGTGGCTGGAATGACTCCCGTGATTACTGGTTCTGGCACGTAAACGACCCTGAATCCAATCGATGGCCGACTATTTTCTATGGCGACATGCAGGACGCTTTTCAGTTCGATTTGCCAGTAGTAGTTTTCATGCAGAAGCTATTCTTCGGCGAGATCCGCCGGAGCGAATTGAACTTCAACGAACCCGATTTCAAGCCGACAAACTTTAAGTTCAAACCAACAAGGCGAGTAGACTCTCCTGCGTGACGAGCTAATAAAACGCTCAACTGGAGCGGCGGTTAAAGCTGGAATCTGAAACAACCTCGCTGGCCGCTGACCGATTAGCTCAGACGTTACTCTTACCCTCATTCGCTATTCTCAAACGTTTTCTTAAATGCGTTTTTTAACGACCGTTTTTGCGAAATAGCATTGGTTAAATAGTAACCGAGATTAGTGCATCGGCAGCGAGCGCTTTGTTCGATATCGAATGCTACTCAGATCGAAGACAAGGTCAAATTTCCGCGAAACTCGTTGAATGCAGGACAACAAACAAAAAGCAAGAATAAAGTTACATATTGAAAATCTAATTTTGCTTGGTATTATTTATAGCATGCTGGCATTATTTCCAGCATCTATGTGTGATATGAAGCTCTTGGAGAATCATATCAGAACAAGTCCGTGCAGGTTAATATTAAGTTAGCCAGCAAAGTACGAGTTTCTCATGGCAACCATTGCATACTCCTCAAGCGAACAATCGTGGGTTGGCACCCTCGACACACCGCTGTTCAATGGCACCTCGGTGTTTGTAGACACGTCGGGCTCCGAAAGCCCGCCGTCCCCGACGCAACTGCGTGCTGTTGAAGCCGCGGAATCTCTTCCTGCCGAATTTCACCACACAATTGACAGACTTCTTCGTGATTGGGTCGCGTCAGAATGGGAGCAAGATCTTCAGGAAGACCTTGAACCCGAAGACTTTGAATGGGAGGTCTATTCTGTCGAAGTTCCGCACATCAAGCTCATTGCAGATTCCTACTTTTTGATACACTTGCAGTGCGAGTTAGAGGCAGAGCACGGCATTGGCATTGCTTGTCGCAGCGGACAAGCGTTTGCTGTTTGCCACCCCGACAGTTACAGCAATCTGAAGGCAGATGATGACGCAAGCTTGAACGCACCATTCTCTGCTAAACCGAGAGCTGGCTAACAATGGCATGCACCGGAGTCGCGAAGTCGGGCGTTTTGACAATTGAGAATCTCTCGTCGCGACCGGGTGATTTTGAACGTTATTTGACACGATCACGAATACTCACACAGATCGGAGCGTCTCGATGAGACTAACGATGATTCTATTGCTTGCCGCCATTGCGACGCCCGCCATTTCCCACGGTCAAGAGAAACCTGCTAAAGTGGATTTCGTCGCTGCTCTCAAGCTCAAAGAGTTTGCGCAACTCAAACGCCTTTACATCGCTCTCGAACATATGGAGTTTCCGAATCCAGAAAACCGGATACGAACCTGGAAGCAGCACAACACCGAAGGAATTGCTGGTGAATCTGATCCCGGCCTCGGAATTACGATCGATGCAGACGAATGGACGCTCGAACGAGTAAAGAGTATCTGGAAGATCAACTGGAAGGATTACGATTTGTCGACTGTCGCCGTGATCACGAAACGTGGCAAACAGATTCAATTTGTCGACATGACCGGCGACAATGTCGACAAGGTGAAGGATTTGCCGATTCGACGTGGCGATGCGGTGATCTTTCTCAAGAAAGAATTGGCCAAATAACAACAAGTTATCCGACTGAAATGCCCAAACGCACTCAGCTTCTAAAGGTTTTCTTCATGCTTAGCTGGTTGCTATCGCTGTGCGGCTGTGGTCCCGCTGAATCCGACCCGGCACGCCTCGATCCGAATGCGTCGGTCGTCAAAGAAACCCTTGTTTGGGGATTCGACACTGATGCGGAGCCGGTCATTCGGGAGATGTCCGACGGTTCGGTTTGGATACACTTCGAGTCGATCCCGCCGTTTTTCGCGGACGATTTGGACACCCCGTTCGACACTGATCGCTTCTTGGCCGACCTGTCCGATGTTGCGGGGGCGGCCGTCGTCCAGGACGACCGCGAGGTATTTGTCGTCGTTCAACCCACGGACCAGACCACCGACTCTGTCAAAATGTTTCTCGAATCATACCCAAAGAAAAACGACGGATAACCATGGGTTGCACCGGAGCGGGGCTTGCGTGTCTTTTCAAATGGAACATCAACTCTCCCCGCCCGGTTATGCCAGACGTTATACAATAAACTCATTTGTTTCTTCAGACGTCCTGTAATTCGACACAATTCGCATTTAGATGTATCTAGAGGTTACGGGTCGGTAGCATAACCTGAATACTCGGCACATTTAGACATTTTTTTCAAATCCAGAAACTTTGTAACACCTATTAAAGAACAAATTCATGTTGCCATGTTTCTCTATTGGTAGAGAAACGTTGTCGTCCATAAGAGAGAGATTCAAGATGGTATCTCATGAATTCCAGCAGTATCGTTTGATTGGCTATTCCCGAGTGAGCACAGGTGATCAAGAACTCTCCCTACAAATTGATTCTCTACTAAAACATGGAGTCAAACGCGAGTACATCTTCTGCGACAAACTCTCGGGCGCTAAAGCTGATCGACCCGGACTTTTGCTCTGCCAAGAATGCTTGCAACGTGGAAATACTCTCCTTGTTTGGAGATTAGACCGTCTGGGACGATCACTGCGTCATCTCGTCACTATGATCGAAGACCTGAAGGAACGAGAAACCGGATTTCGTTCGATTAGTGATGGTATCATCAATACAACAACACCTTCAGGAGAACTGATCTTTCATGTTTTCTCTGCTCTCGCTCAATTCGAGCGGCGACTTATACAAGAGAGAACTAAAGCAGGCTTAGCTGCAGCCCGGACACGCGGGCGTAAGGGTGGTCGACCAGCGCTGGATCCAAATTCACCCAGAGTTGTATTAGCACAAAAGTTGTTTCGCGATAAATCAAATAGCATAGACGATATTTGTGATACATTAAAAATTTCGAGAATAACTCTTTACAAATACGTTTCGATGCAAAACACAAAAGATACTCGTTCCGAGAAAACGTCTGAATAACGGAATGAAGCTTTTGGAGGGTTGACTCCATCACTACCGATCCCACGATTCGGTATGTGTGTATATTGAATCGTCAAATCCCAGAATCTGTTCGCGAAACTCATTGAATCCAGGACAGCAAACGAATACGAATAATAAAACGGAATTCATGCAAGCATACGAAACTCATTATTTCTCAACTCGCAGTGAGTCGGAGCAAGCCCAATTCATTTATGAACCTACTTAAATTTGGCACTTCCTGCAAAACAGAGTTAAAATGACTAAAAGATGAAGAGACAGGCACGACAAACCGAGTCCAATACGATTCGATAGGATGTCACTCGGCCTACCAGAGATGAAAATCTGTCGGTCGTGATTTAAGCGATACACAGCTAAAACGGTAATAATTCAACTTCTTCCTGTACGGATGCAAAAAACAGATCGGAATCTTCATCCCACTCGGCCAGCTTACGAACTCCCGGGGCTAACGTTTCTTCCATGACCCCCTCAGATTTATGTTCGTAACCCACCAGGTGGCCAAGTTCATGCAGAATCACGGTCCAGAGATCGATGCGGCCCGCGGCTGCGCTGTCAGGTAAAGCAATCAGGGATGACTGATTTTTGATTACAAATTCACTGGAATCAAGTGGGGTAGTATCAACAAACCAGCCGTAACCGGCGGCATTCACGTCGAGGTAGATCGTACCTGCTACAGCCCGCCCCACGGTCGTACCCGACAGGTCAACCACCTTGACTTCAACGCCTGACAACGACTGACTCATTTCGGGAGTGAGTTGCTCACTGACCTGCTCGATCGCTTGCCCTAAAACCTGATCAGCTTCTGCCTGTGTCAGGCTGGCTGTTTTTATTCTCCTCTGCGGTTCTGAAGAGACACGCAGCAAATTATTCCAGGCTTCGGGATAATTACTGGGATAATTCACATCCGGATCATTCACTTTTCCCTTACCATAATTCCCAACAAATGAAATCAAATCTCTGTAATCGACGCGATCACTTTGATCCAGATCCGCAACCCAGGCATAGTCTGAATCTGACTCGCTGGGAATCGTACCGTAAACACCGACTAAAAGGATCAGATCGCGATGATTGATCTTGTCATCATCATTCAAATCAAAGGGATTCGCCCAAATGCTGGTTCCCGGAAATGAATTGATGTTCGTGCTGACCGGGTTCCCTGTGACATCACTCACCTGAGGCGCGCTAACTGAAAAGCCCAGATCATACGGGCCAATCAGCTGATTCAGAAGGTCAAGATGAACGCCATCATCAGCGAGAGATTCGAACTTGATGCGTGTAAAAAGAAGAAAATCAGAGACGCCCAGACCGGTCTGACTTGTCACTGCAGAGAGATTTTCAATGACTCCGGTAGAATCGTTGATGGTTCCTGTTTGATTTACAGAAAAGCCTGGGCCATATTCAATCACTGTCGGTGAGACATATTCTGTCTGATAGTTCAAATTGAGAATTGTTGAAAAAATTCCCGGGCTTTCGATGTTTGTCGTACTCACCCAGATCTCTAGCCAGAAAGATGACCATTCATCAACCCTGTCCTGATGAGCTGGCAAAATAGAAGTCTGACCGTCTGGTCCGACACTCGCAGGAGAATTCACAACTCGTAAATCGATATCGACAGGAATGCTGACGAGAACATCAAACGTTCGCTGGCTCATGAAGTTGTCTTCAGTTGTAGCAAGTTCACCATCAAGGCCCCCGTCTTCGATGGTCACCGTGATCGTGGCGGTGCCTGTCTGATTTTCCGCGGGAGTGAATGTCAGGCTGCCGGTGGTATCCAGAGATAGATAGGATACGACCGGATCGGGAATCAGGTCTGGGTTGCTGCTGGTGGCGGTCACACGTAACTGATTGCCACTTCGGCTACCAGCGGTGATACCCGTGAGGCTGACTGTTTGCTCTGTTGAATTTTCACTGATGATGACATCACTGATAGGATTTAGGATTCTCGGTTGAAAACCATCGGTCTGCGAACCAACCCAGACCCTTCCTTCATCCTTCATTGTGACATAATATGTGTTATTAAGATCATCGAGTATGGTCTGCATTAACTTTGCTGTCAGATAGTAGGAGGATGGCTCAAATCCAACGATGCTATTTGACGTCGAAATGATGCCACTAACGCCGGTGCTTCCGTCTCCAAATGTGACTGCACCTGCGTTAATCATGCCATCGTTGTCCCAATAATAACTTCTCACCAGGAAATTCCCATTGGATAATTCTATGAGACCATTACTACCAATTTTATCAAATCTTGTTGAACCAACGAGACTGTTGTCCGCGGATACTACACCCGTCACACCGGTAGTCCCGTCGCCAAACGTCACGGCCCCCGCATCCTCTACCAGGGCATTATCCCAATAAGAACTGCGGACCACATAGTTTCCGTTGGAGAGCTCCGTCACACCATCACTACCCACATGATCAAAGCTCGTTGAACCGATGAGGCTGTTGGCTGCGGATACAACCCCACTTACCCCTGTGTTCCCGTCTCCAAACGACACGGCACCCGTATCTTCTACCATGTTGTTGTCCCAGTTAGCACTGCTCACCACATAGTTACTATTCGAGAATACCGTCACACTGGAACGAAAACCCACATGATCAAAGCTCGTTGTCCCGACGAGACTGTTGGCTGCGGATACCACACCACTTACACCAGTCGTCCCGTTCCCAAACGTCACAGCCCCCGCTTCCTCTGCCATGCCGTTGTTCCAGTAACCACTGCGGACCAGGTAGTTACCATTGGGAAGCGCCAACACACTAGGACCACCGCCCTCAGCAACATGAAAATCACCACGGCCTACAAAGTCTAATTTAGATGACCCGACTAGGCTGTTGGCTGCGGAGACCACTCCACTCACTCCCGTGATCCCGTTTCCGAACGTCACCGCACCAGCGGCAGTTGCCTCGCCGTTGTCCCACAAACCACTGCTGACCACATAGTTGCCGTTGGTGAGCGCCGTCACTCCATCTGCACCCACTAGGTCAGATATGGATGCCCCGACAAGGCTGTTAGTTTCTGATATAAAACCTGTCACGCCCGTAGTCCCATTTCCGAATGTCACCGCACCGGCGTTAATAATGCTGCCATTATCCCACGTAGAACTACTGACCACGTAGTTGCCGTTAGAGAGCGCTGTTATACCACCGTTGCCCACATGCTCATCTTCGGTTGACCCGACGAGGCTGTTGGTTTTTGATATGGTGCCTTTCACGCCCGTGGTTCCATTTCCGAACGTCACCGCACCAACGTGGTCTACCGGGCCATTGTTCCACCAGGAACTTGTCACCACATAGTTGCCGTTGGAGAGCGCCGTTATACCACCGTTGCCCACTCTGTCATCTACAGATTCCCCGATGAGACTGTTTGCCGCGGATACGACGCCAGTCACACCGGTCGTCCCGTCTCCGAACGTCACCGCCCCCCTGGAATCGTGCCAGAATCCACTGCTGACCACGTAGTTGCCGTTGGAGAGTAGTGTTATACCATAAAACCTTCCCACTCTGTCATCAGTGAATGCCCCGACAAGACTGTTGCTTTCTGATACCACCCCGCTCACGCCGGTCATTCCGTCTCCGAATGTCACCGCCCCACGGGAACGGATCCAATCCGCACTGCCGACCAGATAGTTGCCGTTGGGAAGCAGGGTCACACCCTCGCTGCCCACATTGTCATCTGCGAATTCTCCAATGAGACTGTTAGCCGCGGATACGACGCCAGTCACACCGGTCGTCCCGTCTCCAAACGTCACCGCCCCCGCGTCAGCTGCCGCACCGTTGTCCCAGGAAAGACTCGTCACCAGGAAATTCCCGTTGGAGAGCTCTGTGAGATCGTCCCTCCCCACATGATCAAAGCTCGTTGCCCCAACGAGACTGTTGGCCACGGATACGACGCCAGTCACACCTATATTCCCATCTCCGAACGTCACGGCTCCCGCGTTCTCTACCGAGCCATTATCCCAATAAGAACTACGGACTACGAAGTTTCCGTTAGAGAGCGCCGTGACACCATCAGAACCAAGGGCGTCATAGCTCATTGACCCAACGAGACTGTTTGTCGCTGAAACGACGCCAGTCACACCAGTGTCCCCATCTCCGAACGTCACGGCTCCTACGTTAGATAGACCATTATTGTCCCAGTAACCACTGCTGACCACATAGTTACCGTTGGAGAGCACTGTCACACCTGTACCGCCTACACTGTCTGTTTGAGTTGTCCCAATGAGACTATTGGCGGCCGATACGACACCACTCACTCCGGTGATCCCGTTTCCAAATGTCACGGCACCTGCTCCCTTGTTCCAGTCACTGCTGCTGACCAGATAGTTGCCGTTGGGAAGTACTGTTACATTAGAATACCCAACACGATCATAGTTTGATGAGCCACGAAGTGTGCTGATCAATTCTTTGGTTTCACCATCAAACAGATAGACAGCACCGGCATCGGTTCCACCAGCGTTATCATAGGGAGATGTGATGACAATATTGCCAGTGCTCAATACAACAACTGTATCACCAAATCCATTCTCAGCGCTCGGATTGGGATCGATAAACTCGGGGAATGCTGCCGTGAGCAACGTGCGATCTTCCAGGGATTCGATCTGGTGAATTAACGGCCTGGGTCTCTGCTTAACGGTGGGTAGAGTATAACATCGCCACAATTGATGAAGCTTCGCTTGAATATCTCTGGAAAAGTAGAGAGCTCGATCAACCAGATTTTGTTTGAAATGCATTTAATTGAACTTGGATTTACAGATGAATACTTCGAATTTGAAACAAGGAGTGCCTTCACAAGGTTACCAAAGTGAGTAGACAGATGGCAAGTTGGAAGTGAGATTAATTGTCTCCATGAATTTCGATAAATTACGGTCTTACTCAATCCGTCTGTTGTGTAAAATCTTTGCAGTTATGCCGGACTCTGATTTGCCAAAAAAGTGTTCGACACTTGCGCCTCGTCTGATTCTCAGATCTCGGCTGGTTGAGGTTCCACAAACTCATATGTATTCCAGCACATTCCTTAATTCCACCCATTTTGCTTGTACGTCATTTCAGAGAAATGCAATCGTGTTTGATCAGTTGCAACGTTCATCAGGAGAAAGCAGAACGCCACTCAGGTCCGGATCTTATCGCGAAACTCGTCGAATACGGTACTGCAAAATAAACGACCCAATTCGCGGACTCCCTACGTGCCAGGGGAACTCATACCTTTTCGCGAATTCAGACTCGACAATGCAATTTCCGTGTGAATGGGCTTTGGCATGCACTTTTTAATCAACGTTTTCTTGGAAACACCTTTCGGGCGGTTCGACGCATCGGTCGTTTGACCGAAGCGAGATCACATGGTGTCAATTGATCATAGGCAGAAATTCTGATAGATTTAGACTGAATCAAATTCTGGTTATCAATATTTATTTGGCAAAGTCGAGAACGAGTCGTTTTGAATGCGCAAACTGATCTTAATCGCTGTCGCTTGTGCTTTCGCTCCAATCGGATGCGCGGATCACGCGCCAGGCGAATCAAATGCAAAGAAGGCCGATATGACAAACAAATCGTTTGTGATTGGTGACACTGATTTTGGAATCAATGTTGACGAATCATCATTTGATATCGACAACTCCGATCCAACAAAACCGCTTCTGATGATCGAAATCATAGGCAGCGGAGAAGAATTCGAGAAGCTGACTGCAGAGGAAGACTCCAAGTGGTCGTGGGCGCTCGACACGCCGCATTTCTACATCAGAGACTTTCCAGCATCTCCCGGCGATAAAGTCGGAGACGTTAGTGCAACCGCCTCACTCGACGACATTGACGAGTACGAACTCGCAATATACATGATGAAACACAGTGACATCGACGACGTAAAGATTCAGATCAAGGACAGCAAAGCTCTGGACATAACTGGAAAAGTAGACCTCTTGGGTGAGACCCACAATTTTGCGATCCGTTGGCACAAGTAACCGCAAATAATAATTGCACGAACCAGAGCGGCGAACAAGCCGGTTTTTGTACACATCGATAACCATCCCACCCCGTCACCTTGGTCATTACTCTTGCCCTCGTTCGATCTACTCAAACGTTGTCTCAAATGCGTTTTTAAACCACCCAAAACGCGGACCCCACATGTGTGCGTGGAAGCCATGCGTATTCGCGGATTCATCGAGAATCGGAAATCTCTGGTCAGAACGGCTCTTGACGTGTTCGATCAAACGAACTTAAAACGAACAGCTTATATAACCCAAGAAGCCATATATTTTCTCGGAATCAAGCTCGATGTGATAATCCCCGTCTGGAGCGTTCGATCAAATCAAAGAACGGTTTTGAGATTTGTAGCTGCACTCCAGTCTATCCACTCGGTGTAAGTTCGAGGGTGGTTTGTACGCCATCCCCACAGTTCCTTGCTGGTGTCGCGGAATTCGTATCTAAAAGTAACACGAACGTCTCACGACAAAGCGGCAAATCTGTTTGTAGACACTATCGTAAGATGGATTGGCGTTGCTTCTCAATAGACGTCACTGTAGGTCCTCCTCACAGTGACCGGAAGTTAATCTGAAGGTTGCTGATTTTCCAGAGAGTCGTTTACTCCTGCAATACAAACTCTGATCCACTCTTGAGATATAAACGCGCCCAATTTGGGCTCATGGCGTGTGAAGGTTCGTTGTGGTACGGGATATAGAATTGGCAGCGGACGATGCCAAAAGAATCTATGAAGAGATATCTTCCCTTATTTGTCTCTTCGACCAGAATCCAATCGTCTACCGTTTGCGTTTGCCGCCCCTCAGTTGTCGAAACGAAGAGACCATTGCCGAAGTACTTTGTGGTCTCATCAGAGAAATTAAAAAAAGCAATATTGCTACTCCCTCCTTGAATGTCCGACCAGTCCCAGGACGTAAAGCTCACGTTATTATTGAAAACCGAAATGGTCGACTCATTCACGATGTTGATATCATGTTGTGCAAGCCAAGGCCCCTGTTGATACCACACAATCGAACCATCTTGTGGTCGAAACTGAACGATCGCACTCTTATCGCGAAGACTTAAAAACAAATCTCCCTTCTTCCAAAACTTACCATCACTCTTGACGGGCAACACATTATTCAGATGGTACGGATCCCGGTAGGGACCGTCTGGCATTGTCGTCGCCGGCGTCGCCTCCAACAGCGTCTGAAGCAAACCGTTGTTTGAAAACATGTCACTCAGTGAGTAGAAATGGAGCCTCTTGCCCTCCGCATCAAGGCATAGCACTGCGTCCTCACGAAATCGCAAGTTTTTGGCGAGTGAGTGCCTCAAATCAACGGAGCAAGTCCAGATATTGCCGTCGTCGTCCAATTCAATCGAATGATGAACAAGCTCTTCACTCTTCCAGAGCAGGTCTGATTTCTCATCAAGCTTGTACATGTACCCCAGTACTCCGCAGTGGAATACCAGGGACAAGTCATCTTCCATAATCGGCGAAAGAATTCGAATCGCGGCGAGATTGTTCGGTAACCGCTTATGTAAAGAGACTGAGATTTCCTGTGCTTCGAAATCGGCCTTCACTTCTTGTTTTAACCCCTGTATGTCTGCGAATATCTTCCGTAGCGGAACATGCCAGGTATGTGCCACTTCACCGGTCTTGATGTTCTGCAGATAAACGCTACCTGTATCGGTCCCCTCGTAGCGGTAATATAGCAGGTAAAGGTGGTTGTTCAGGTGTTGAATATCAGAGAGTTCACCCAGCCTGGCAAGACCAGGTTCTGTATTCATCACGAATTCCTGATGCTCCAGACCGGTCGATTTTACAGAGAACCAGAGTTTCACAGTTTCAGGGACGCTTGCGGCGGCCAGCAAGCATTTATCTACGATGTTTCGGTCGTTTGGCTGTTTTTCGACAGCTCTTATGCTCAGCCAGACAAGCCCCCAAAGACAAAAGAACAGAACCAGAAAACGTCGAAGAACTCTGATTGCCTGGTCGCGATTAAACTTCATGATTGATGGCCACCTTTACCAGCTTGTCATAGAGTTGTCTGGAGTCTGAAGGAACAGTAGATTCATCCTGTTCGGAGCGAGTGCGTCGCCACTCCTTGACTTCAATAGCTTCGAATCGTTTGGCATCAATATCGAGAAACGGGCACAGACTCAACAACGACCCGCATGGATTTGCTAAATATTTCTCATAGCAAAAGAAACAGAAGTCGGGTTCGCCCGCGTAGAGATCGAATGCGTCGCGGTAGAAAACGTGCCAGACGCGAAGCCAATGCTCAAGACAACTCGGGTCAGAGGCTGTAAGCGATTCGTCATCATATTCGCCGAGTAACAGAGTTTTCGAATGGAGTCCGAACTCGTGGTGGACAAGGAGATCCATGTAGTCGAGGGCGAAATCGTCTTCCTTCGGCAATTTGGATAAAATGTTGTGCTGCTCAAGTAGTGATTTCGCTTGAGCATACGGTTCTCTAAATGGAATCACGGTCCTTGTGGTCAGCCCGTTCCCTGCATCAAGTCGATGGAGTGACTTGGCGCGAAGGAGATGATTGTTGTTCTTCATCAGATAGGTCTTGCCACCTGCAACCATGCTCCGAAACTTCTGATATTCAACGTGGATGTCTTCGGCAACGTTATGTTGAATCAAGTGTTCCTCTTGAATAAAGTCGGGCCCGGCGAAGTGTAGCCAAAATGGCTCCTCTAACGCTTCATAGGTGCTGAGGCTATGCAGCATTCCGTCCTTATGTGACCGCTCCCTCTCCTTGTCTGTCTTGCGTGAGATCAGTTTTGGGCCAGTTCGAGGCATCAACACAAATGGCATGTTTCGATAGGAAAGGCTCACAAATTCTGGCAACTGACCCAGGTGCTGCATCAACGAGGTAGAGCCGGACCGTGCCAGCCCGGCGATGTAGACGTGTTGCAAAGGCGGAACGAGTTCCTTCCTGTTCATAAGGCACTCGAACCACCATTGGAGTCTCGTAATCCCTCTGTTGCCGAGGAAGAGGTAGTGAAAAAATTTGTCCAGGGCAGAGTATTCCCAACTACCAGATGTTTTTGGAAGGAACGGCAACAGGATGAGCGGAAGCAAAGTCCCGACGATGAAAGGCCAGTGTAGCAAGTATTGCGGGAAAGCCGACTCTCTCCAGAACTCAGGAGAAAAAAAAGTATTTTGGTTTTCCCCTCTGGCCGACTCCAAAGTAAGGGCTAATAGAGCGATCGTCGCGCCGACAAGTAGAACGATCAATACAATCCTGAAAAACACCGACAAAAAAGAGAAGACCACCGGTTTGTATGCCCGCTTAGCAAGTCTAAACCGCTGATCATCGTCCAACAGGGGATGACCGCTATGGTAGGCGAATTTTGCGATCGAAAGAATCCAGCTGTCGACGGAGTGACGGATTTGGAGCCCCTTGAACACAATCAATAGAATAAGGGAGACCACAACGCCGAAAAGGAATTCAAAAATCATGAATTCCTTTTCTCCGAGATCCGCTTCAGCAATCGTTTCAGCGGGAACCACAGGAATGTGAACAGTGTAATGGCAATGAGTGATAAAACTCCGATTACCACCAGTAGCGCACTTGCGCCGAGACCAGGTCCGAGATATGCGAAGATCATTTTCAACTAGTCCTTTGTTTGGTTCCCGCGATGACAAAAAGTCAAAGCTGTGAAAAATGAACGCAACTCTTCGAGTTCAATTCAGACGCGAATCAAGCCTTTCACATCCCATTCTTCGCCTGCAAGTCTGCCATCGCAGAGTTTATCGAGTCCATCCTTAACAGAAACTCAAAATACAATGGCTGAATCAACCTTGATATTGGTCGATTTATGAGATTTATAATATCTCAAGTCAACGATGGGAGTCAAGAAAAGTCAGGGCACCTGCCCTGCTGAGTGTCGCCTTTTTTTACATGAAATAAGATTTCTGGAGCAATAAATGATGGCAAAGTCGATGAATGAATCGTCGCTGGCGGCGTCGTATAACGTCCAAGGCAGTGCCAATGCGCTCCTGCCATTGAAGAACCGCGATAGCTTGGTTGAATGGTTTTTCCCTGCGCTCGAAATTCTTGTTTGACTCGTCTGACCCACGATTCGCTGCATTGAAAATGCAATGCAATCTCTCATGTCGTCAGACCCGTTTCATACGCTTTTAGAACTTCGAGATGCCGTTCTTTTGAATAAATCAGCATGTGAAATCCTCCATGAATTGAGATTCCACTAGTTCACCTGTTTCACGGAGTTACTAGCAACAGTCCCTACTTTGACAATCGTCGTCGTCACCTTCTGCTTCACACTGCAAGATATTTTCATGCCTGTCGAACTGAAACCGACAACAGGCTTTGAGCATTGCTTCAAGAGTTTTGCGGCCTTGCTGAATGCGCGATTTGGCCCCAGAAAGCGAAATGGATTCCTGATCGGCGATCTCCTTTGTGTCTCCGGACATATCGTAAAACCACCCTTTTCGCTGACTCCCCACGTGCTCGTCGAACCCATTCCTTTTCACGGAATCAAGGGTCACGCGAAGACGTTGGTCAGAATGACTGTCGGCGTGCCCGTCCAAATCAACGATTTTCTGACTCGCTTGGCCCGCTTCACAACGAGCGGTTCGCAAATAATTCACTAAACTCAAAGATTGACCATTTCACCAGCACTTCGTACGATATGTTACCCGAGAGTAGCCAAGGTTATCCACATTTATGCTGGGAACATTTCAAATGTAGATCCGGGCTCCTTTATTGAAACGGTGGAAAGCATGAACGTCAAAAGATACAACCTGATCGGAATAATCTATTCCGTGCTCTGTATCTGCTTGCTCGCACTACCGGTCTTCATTCTCAGCTATGCGCCGTATGTCCGGTGCACCGCCCCCAATGATCCAATCACAGGAAGCTTCTATTATCGAACACCAACTGTATATCGCCCCATTGAATGGGTAATGTTCAAGACAGACTCTCAATGGGGGGCACCGCTATTCGCATGGTCTGCTCTGTGGGGTTCACGCGATACGGTTGAGACTCAGATCTTTTTTTATGCCCAGAATATTGAAGACCCCGGAGTCATGCATGTGAACTGGATTGCACAAGATTAAAAGCTTCACGGGCAACCTTAAAGGTCGTGTCTTTTTTATACAGGTTCATTGGCCCCACGTTGCTATGGTGTAAAGTCTGATCAAAATCAAAACCAGCCAAATAACAAGACGATGCACTGGAACCGTGGGTCTGACAAATTTTGAACTCAACATCTCAAGCCACGGTCCGGTGACCGTGATCGTTATGCTTGTCCGGTCGCCATGAATATACTTGGCCTCAATTACAACACGCGGAAGTTGGGCAAACTTCTGTGGCGAAGCAAAGTCTATTACTCGCGTCGGTGTTAAAGACCTAAGTAGAAAGTTGGCGAGTCGCTGCCCCAGAAACTCGTCGTGAGCTTGATTTGAATTCTCGAACGTGTCGAATATCGACCCTTTTAAGAGATTCTCATTAAATAAAGTGACCGGGTAAATGATGTTACCCGGTCACTTTTACTGCGCGGTCCTTATTTTTTTAATGTCCGGGAAACGATTTTTTCCCGGACAATAGAACAAGCTTTTCACACACTTTAGGCTCAAATTCAGGTATCAAATAGTATTAATGTAATCTCTTCGAAAATCGAACAAAAAATGATTTCGTTGCCAATATTCGCTAGCCCTGCAGCGAATGACTGTTAATCAACAAACCGATCTCTCGAAATGGAAAACAACAATGCCTGGATTCTTTGAAATTGTCATTATTGCCGTAATCGTTTGCGTTTTCGGCGCTGGCGCTTTCCTGCTTTATCGTGCTGGTACCCGAAAATGAATGGCGAGCTCAATCGCTTTTGTAAGAAACGTAAAAGGGGTCAGACCCCGATATGCTCTTCCCTCCTCAATTGGGTACAGATTGGTAGCCGTTAAAGAGGGATGGAATTCTTCGGCTGGTAGTCGGGCATACATAACTGACAACGGCAGCGGCCGTCGGCCATCAATTCACCCAGTTGACTTTGAATTTCAGCCAACAGTTCTTCACCACAATCGTCGTACGCCGCCACCTGACTTTCGTCGATGTTGAATTCGGGCGGCTCTCCCTCCAGGAAAGTGAGTGAGGCATAACAGCCGTACTCCACAGTACCGACAGGAACGAAGGTGGTTAACGGATCATCGGCCATCTCTTTGAGTTTCAGATAGGCAGTGAATCCTTCCGGTTTCAGAATCGTTTCATTGAGTTGTTCAATATTGTTCTTGAGCCAGGCTTCCAACCAATGGACTGCCACTTCAGACGAAACTTGCGCCATTCCTGCACAACCGGAGAATGCGATTTGTACAAACCATTCATCATCAGCTTGCTCTGTACTTTTTTCACCACGGAGATAGACCGCAGGGTATCCCATTTTCAGGTATTCCCCAAGTGTTTTTGTCGCAGGCCACGGAGAAATTAATTCGTGAGTGAGAAATTCTCTGAACGCTGATGCAATCTGCACTAATCCACCCGGTGGCAGATCAATGAATGATGCGTCGAAGTCAGAAACCTGCTTCTGCTTACGAGCTCCGAGGCGGCTCAGTAATTTTTCAAGGAGCGTTTTGTGCCGCGGTCCGGAATCGATTCGCTCTGGTTCCAATTCACCACTTAGCCGGTAAGACGTTCCACCCATGTCGAATGATCCTCTGACGACTGTTAATCAATAAAGGGGCAGGTAGGAATCATACTTTTCTTGCCTCTTGACACAATTCAAGACTGTCACTGCCCCCTTCCCCTCCTTATACTCTTCTACTCATCCACAACGATTTCAAAAAATAATCCGCGATTAATACGAGCTGTAAGAAACTGCTCTGCTGCACACCAGCAATCAGAATCCATCCGAAGATTACTGGAAAATTCGATACTCTCTGTCATATCAGGTTGTATGCTCTGACCATAAACATGAAAGCCATCGATTCCTAAGACTTTCACTTTTTGTTCTCGACAAAAACGAACGAGAGATATGGCATCTTCAGGATTCAGTATCGGCGGAAACCCTTTGATCACGCTATTTATTAAGAACTCATCCTGGATACGTCCCATCTCTCTATTGATTACCTCGCAGGATATCTTTTGGAAATTATGGATTTCAAGGCTCTTGTCCACCACCCCTGTTCTGCTCCCTTGATGCTACCTTTTTAAAACTTCTGCGAACAGGATCATTTCGTATTTTGTGTGGTTTGGAGGTTGCTTCGTGTTCCTCGCACTAAGGATTTGAACTCTCCCGCTGTTGCGCTGCTTCCCGGATGGCCCGGCGGTTGGCATACGTCATGGGAACGTCTTTTAGAGTCTGTCTCGCTGGCGACGTGAGTGGCTGCACGACCAGCGTCACCTTATCCTCAGGCGGATGCCCCATGCGGGTCAGCAGTTCCACGAGGTCCTCTTCGAACCGTTTCTGCCATTTGTCGTCGTAGATCTGCTTGCTGAAATCCACGATCTCAGAGGCAGAGATGCCGTTCAACGACACGAGCTGATACCATTCATCCTTTACTTTGACTTCCGGCTGGGACTCCTGCCAGCGCACTGCTGCGAAGGGAGATATTCTGGGATAGTTTTTAGCTGACAGGAAATGCAGGTTCGTACTCAGCAAGTATACAACCAGTAGCATGATGATGAACAGCAGAACGAACACGCCGATGATAATCCGGACCGGGGAAGTAGTTGGCATGCGGAGTTTCTGGTCCGTAAAAGGCAATCCCGGCAGCGCGATTTGATCCTGTGCACCGTTGCCCGTTGTTTCATCCTGCAGACTGGCAAGCAACGTCAACAACTCCTGGCGTCGCGGTTCCAGTTGGAGACGTACAGCCCGTTGATTTAATGAATAGAGCCAGTAATACATCGCCAGCAAAGAACCAGCGAGCAGGAGGAAGAAAATGAGCGCATACAACTCGCGCCCCGACCGTGCTGACCAGGAAGTATGCGCAAAGAAAATCAGGATGGAAACGCTGGGGGGCAGCAGGTACCACCAGAAGACATTCCGCAACAGCCAGATCTGATCATCCACCTCGGTGATGGAACGCTGCACACAACTCAGCAGCGGTTCATCCGGTTCACTCGGCGCCTGCTGATGACGCCGGCGATAGACGAGCATGAAGCCGGCCATCCAGACCAGGACCGGCACCGTCAGATACCATGACCAGGTCGATTCCGTCATGACTCCCAGAGTGATCCAGATGGGAATCAGCATTAACGCGACTCCGACTTCCCCCAAATCGCGATAGAAAATCTTCGTCCGGAAATCCTGCTGGTCGCGCTGCACTTCCTGGCGGAGCAAATCTGCATCGATGGTGACACGTGTCCGGGACGCCTGTGCCTGCCAGGCTTGTTGAAATTCATCAGGAGCCATCAGCTTCCCCTTTCATCAATTCATTCAGTTTTTGTTTAGCCCGGTTCAGTTTCACACCCACATTATTTTCCGAAATCCCCAGAACGTCGGACATCTCACGGTAACTGAGTTCATCCAGGTAGAGCAGTACCAGCGCGGCATCCGCCTGGGGTAACTGTCGAATCGCGCGATACAATTGCTCCACGGTATCCCGCTGCTGAGCCGCGTCGGCTGAATTCACACCTTCCGTGATGACGGTATGAACTTCGAGCAGAGGCTTCTGAATAATCCGCCGCGGTTTCTCTTTACGTTGCCAGTTCATCGCGGTCTGCAGTGCCACGCGATAAAACCACGTCGCAGCACTCGACTTCTGCTCGAACCTTGGCAAGGACTTCCAGGCTTGCAGTAGAATCTCCTGTGCCAGGTCCTGTGTCTCTTCGCTGTTAAGAGTATAGGCGCGTGCGACTTTCACGACCGCCGAGCCATGCTCGTCCAGCCAGTTCAGGAACAGCGTCTTTTGTGCTTCGTTCAACAGGCCCACACCCCTTTCCATAAGTATTAGTAACTTGAAAAGAGGATGACTTACAGAAAAAACGGCTTACTTTAATATTTTGGTGAAATTCAGATGAGAAGCAGCCCAAGCCAGCGATAAGGCGGCCCGAATAAGAGAGTCCTGGAGCTATCGTTTCTTAACTATGACAGAAACTGAGGCAGCGCTTCGATCCACTTCTCGAAACGATCAGAATAGTGTTTAAAACGTCCCTGTTCTGCATAGTAATAGAAAACGGGCGTTTCCGGGCATTGAAGCGAGGAAACACAGAAGTAATCTCCATTGCCAATCGAATAAAAAGGAATCATCTCTGCAGCCCAGGTCGGGTTCTCTTTCGATTCAAAGTCGTATGAGAATTCGATAGTGTCGTTTCCATTGTTCGGTCTCGCGCCAACATTAAAAATCTCTCCCGGAAACTCATACTCCGCCATGAGATCGATAAAATCACGCATCTCGGCGGGAAAACGACAGGCGAATCGATTTTCCAGTGACTGCCAGTCTTCCAATGAAGGGGGTTCGAAACCAGGTAATTCCCGTTCCAGACATGTATCTAAAACCTGACGAATTTCTTCGTTAGTCATAGACCGATTCCCGGTACCACTGGTCATCATTTCTTTGACAATCGACAGTTGCTCGCATGTAAATTGATTCCCTCTAAGAATCTTCAGACTCGCTTTGGGATGGCCACTCCCATCCCTCTCGTCGGCCGACATAGTCGCCGTGCAATCCCATACCGCTGAGGTCGACTGGCATGGGCTTCCCCTGGTAGGTAAGCCCAACATCCTGGCAATCGATCCACTCGGACAAACTCGCCAGAATATCATGTATCGCGCTGTCACGTTCTTCCTGCAGCATCTCTGACAAGAGTTCTCGTTGCAGATGAGTCAAAGTCGCGATGAATTGATTGAACTTTGCATGATCAGGAGCGTTTGAGAAGACTCCGCTCTCGGCTACGTGCGCGCTGGATCCATATAATCGAGTTTTACTTACAAACTCGTCGATGATTGTCTGATAGACGCTGAGTGCAGTCTGTGGATTTGACATTTCATTGATCACTTATTTACGTTTACTGATCCTGCGACAGATTCACAATCAATGTCGCTTCCGCTACGGAGCTGGATGATGTCTTGCCCTGAATGCCGGATTGAAACTGTGTCGCCTGACCTTGCATCTGTTGCGCCCACCATTGGCTGGCATCCAGGATCGACCACTTGCCATCATATTGGCATGTCGACAGATCCAGTAGGACTTCGCCGGCGGTCTGCGGTCGTTTTTCCGGGTCCTTCTCCAGGCACTGCATGACGATCTGTTCCAGATCGGCGGAGACCGATTTCCCCAGGCGTTCCGAGAGACTTTGTGGCTGTTCCTGCACGTGCTTCATGCAGATCTCGATGATCGACTCTCCATCAAACACCGTTGTCCCGGTCAGCAGGTAATAGGCGACTGCTCCCAATGCGTACAGATCGCTGCGACCATCGACGGCGTCCGGATGATTGATGCCTTCCGGAGAGAGATACATCGGCGTGCCCGCCATCGAATTGGTGGACGTTAATGAAGCCTGCTCTCTGCCATCGACGGCTTTCACCAGACCGAAATCGAGCAGCTTGATAAAGTCGTAGACGCCGCCACGGTGCGTCAGGAAGATATTCGCCGGTTTCACATCGCGGTGGATGACTCCCAGCTGATGTGCTTCTGCTAAAGAACCTGCGATCTGTTTCAGCAGATGAATCACCCGGCTTTCGGGCTGCGGACCATACTGCTTGACCAGATCGTCCAGGTTGATACCATCCAGTAGCTCCATCGCATAGTAGAACACGCCTTCCGGGGTACGGCCAAAGTCGTAAATGGCAATCGTATTCGGATGATTTAACTGGCTGGTGAGTTGCACCTCGCGTTCAAAACGGGCGACGGCTTCATCGGTGGTTTTCTCAATATCCAACAGCTTGATCGCCGTCGGTCGCCTGAGCATCGCATGCTGGCCGCGATAGACAACACCCATCCCCCCTTCTCCCAGTTTTTCTTCGAGCGCGTACTGCCCGAGTTGTTTGGCTTTGATCACAGCACGACGGGTTTCCTGTTCTTTGCGGGCAACGATAATTGTGAAGACAAAAATCACAATCGCTCCCAAAGCCAGCAGCGCGAACAGTCCCCAGAAACTGTAACGCAACAGATACAAGGGACGATACGCTTCCGCGGCGTCCATCTCGGTAGCAACGCCGAAATCATATTCCGGCAGCCACACCCACGCACCCACGACAGGCACGCCTCGATAATCGCGATAGCCGTTCGCATCGACACCGGCCTCCCCCTGTACGGCCGAGGCCGCCATGCGGGTTAAAGATCGATCCGCCAGTCTTGACGCGGGTCGGTTCCCCTCTGCCATATTCACCTGTGGGTCACGAAGCTGAATATTGAGAATCGAGTGTGCGTCAGCGCGATCGGGTATCAGGCCGATCATTTTCAGGTCGTCGTCAAAACGGCTTTGCGATAACATCGTCCCCTCTTTATCGAACGCATACGTCTCCCCGGTCTTCCCGGCGCGGGCGATAGAAAGAATACGGGTGAAGTTAATCTCGGGACGAATTAATAAAGATAGCGCGGCGATCGGATTCCCGTCAGCATCGTTCACCGGCGCCAGCGCCAGCATGGTTGGTAATCCGGATTTGAGTTCTCCTGTTTTATCCTTGCGGACGAATACACTTTCAAAAGGACGCGTTACGGTTGCCTTTCCCTGGCTGACTGCTTCCAGAGCCGACTCTTGAATCGGTAAATCTGCCCGACCGATCGGTTCATCCCGTGAAGACGCTAAAATCCTGCCTTCCAGGCTGATCAAGCCGATATCCAGGTAGTTCAGATGTTCGAGTTCCGATTCGAATTCCTGCCGCAGTTCCCCCAAAGCCTGGGAATGCAACAAGGCTTCGCGGTCGTCGGCATTCTGCTGATTCAAAGCCACCAGTTCCGCTGTCAGCTTCTGCACGCGGGGTTCTTCTGCGAGTACTTCCGCCAGGGACTCTTCCCGCTCCAGCCAGATCTCAAGGGCCGCGACATCTGCATCCAGAATGGTCTGCAGATTATCTGCGACAGTCTGTCGTGCGGACTCTTCCACAACCGAACGAACGATGAAGCCCAGTATCAACAGCAGGATCGTACCGGCGATCGGCCAGATCCACATGCTCCCCTTGGAGAACAGCCGGGATCGAGAAAACGATTTCAGTATCGAGTGGGAAAAAGAGCGGCCCAGTGAGGTTTTCGAAATATTCATGAATCAACATCAGGATCCGGAGAGTTGCGGCGAATTCTAGATCGCATCACATTTAACTATAGCGTCTCTCAATCTAATATGCTCAGGGTAAACAGCCCTGGAAACGCTATGATAAAACTGGACACAGTCTAATTCTATTAGATTGTGCCATCTAAACAGCCCCGTATCAAGAAATGAAACGGCTTTCTTCTAAATCCAGTCAAGCCCTGTACGCCCTGGCAGTCAACGAATCCACGCTGGCCTGTGTCTTAAAATCCGCGCAATAAAAAAAGCCGCGCCCTTTTGAGGTCACGACTTTCATCGTATTGCTGTCATAACATTGCGACGGTGGGGTCGCTGCAAGAAGGACGGCGAATCGGGTAGTGCCTGGCACTCACCACTAATGATTCCGGTCCATGCTAAGTTTTAGGATCCTCCGACGGAATTTGAAATGACAGAATACTGACTTCATTGTATGCATCGTCAATACACTCGTCGATGGGTGAATTAAATCAAAACAAAAAATTCACGCTGACACAGGTATTGAATCTGAATTGTTCACTGCTTGCTGCAGGCTGTAAAATTCATCGGCATTCACAGGCCTGACTGTTGCCTCGTTTTTCAAAAAAAAGAAAAAACAGTCGGTCTGGCGATCCGCCGGAAAACTCGTCTCCCGCAGCAGGAGGGGAGATCTTAATGATTTCCGGAATGGGAGCAAGAGGAATCCGCAGACAAGTTTTTTCTCCGCGCACAGGGGGGACATTATCTGTCAGCGGGGCATCTGCGTGATTGGCACTGTCGAAAGTTCAGGCCTTTTTGGCACCACTTCGCATCAGCAGCCAGCCCACCACTGCGATCGAAACCAGCACAATCCCGTATTCCATGGGAGAGATATTATCCCATCGCTTGCTCAAATAGCTGAGATAAAAAGAGGAATACTCACGCCAGGTATCCTGTATTGTTTCCACCATCTTGCACCTCAATTCTCGAATATCAACCTGTGGTCCTTTGACAACAGGAACTCCAGCGATTGATTAAATCGTTCTGTCGCTCAATAAAAGAGAGTCCCGTTTGAAACATACTTCACGGAGGGCAGCCAGGCAGAGCTTTTTTGAATTTTCCAGATCTTGACTATAAAAATGCAGACCGTAAAAATACAGAACGCAAAACACAGACAGCCCTCTGTACTTCAAAAATACAGAGGGCCATCCAATTGTTTTTCAGCCTGGTCGCATCTTTAAATATAATCGTTGATCACATTTTCGATCCATTCCTGACGACCACTCAGGTTCGCGTCGGAATCTCCTTTTTCCAGCATGTAGGTTTCCAGATCAGCAAACGAAACACTCCCCTCTTCAATCTGTTTCCCAATCCCGTCATTGTAGCTGGCATAACGTTTGGCAACGAAATCAGAGAGGATGCCATCTTTGCGAATCTGAGCCGCGATCTTTGCGCCCCGGGCAAACGCATCCATGCCACCGACGTGTGCATAGAACAGGTCAATCGGTTCGAAGCTTTCGCGACGGACCTTTGCATCGAAGTTGACTCCCCCCGGCGCCAGTCCCCCCTGCTCCAGAATGGCCAGCATACACTGGGTCGTCAGGTAAATATCAGTCGGAAACTGATCGGTATCCCAGCCCAGCAGCAGGTCACCCGTATTCGCGTCAATACTGCCCAGGGAACCCTGAATAGAAGAGTAAACCAGTTCGTGCATCATCGTATGACCGGCGAGTGTCGCGTGATTGGTTTCAATATTCAGTTTGACATGGTCCAGCAGATCATAGGTACGCAGGAAGTTCAAACAGGCGGCCGCGTCGAAATCGTACTGATGCTTGGTCGGCTCTTTGGGCTTGGGTTCGAACAGAAACTGTCCTTTGAATCCAATTTTCTGAGCATGCTCAACCGCCATATGCATGAAGCGGGCTAAATGATCGAGTTCCCGTTTCATATCCGTATTGAAGAGATTCATATACCCTTCACGGCCCCCCCAGAACACATAATTTTCTCCGCCCAGTTTATGGGTCACTTCCATCGCCTTTTTGACCTGGGCAGCGGCGTAGGCAAAGACGTCTGCATTCGGGCTGGTGGCTGCGCCATGCATGAAACGAGGATGGGAAAACATGTTCGCGGTACCCCACAACAGCTTGATGCCCGTTCGTTCCTGGGCCTCGAGCAGTTTGTCAGCAATGCGATCAAAATTTTCGTTGGCTTCTTTCAGAGTCGCACCATCGGGGGAGACATCTTTATCGTGAAAGCAGTAATAAGGCGCCTGAAGTTTTTCAAAGAACTCAAAAGCAACATCAACCCGTTTGAGTGCATTTTCGACGGAATCAGTGCCATCATCCCAGGGACGCTGCAGAGTAGGGCCACCAAAGGGATCACTGCCGGTGCCCCGAAACGTGTGCCAGTAGCAGATGCTGAAGCGAAACAAATCCCGCATCGTCTGGCCTTCAATTTCTTCTTCCGGACAATAATGCTTGAAGGCGAGTGGATTTTTGCTTTGGGGACCTTCGTACTCAATTTTCGGGACGTCTGCAAAGTATTCCATGGTGTTACCTGTATTGAGGTTAAAACGTTTTAAGACAATCACTTCAATCAGCGATTTTAAACAGAATTCAGTACAGAGAGTAGCCTGCAGAAGTTATTGAACAAACATTACAAATGGATTTTCAAAGTGATCTTGCCTCAGATTTATTAATCTGGGAAACTTGGCAGCTGTTTGAGGAAACCTCAAGACAATCCCTTTCCCCGTCCCATCAAAGTTGACCACTGAGAAATCACTCTCATCGTGCCTGTCTATTACAAAATGATCAAAATGCAGTCTGACTGACGGCATCCGTAAATGACTTGTAACCTTATCAAATTGCTGATGTTATGCATCCTGTGCACTAGCTGTGTCACAGGCGGGAATCAACCTGCGCCTATGACCGTCAGCAATCCGATCCAGATTACGGGTACCAATCAGGATGTGGTCTGGGAACGAGTCGTTGATACGATCCATAACTACAAGTTCGCCATCGCCCGCGAAAACAAGCTGGATGGGAGAATTGAAACAGATTATAAAGTGGGGGCCAACTTTCTGGAGCCCTGGCACGGAGACACGGTAGGATTTGATAATCGACTGGAAAGCAGCCTGCAATCGATACGTCGTCGCGTTTTTGTCAGTGTGACGCCAATAGAGGGGGGCTACCTGCTGGGAGTCGAAGCCTTCAAGGAAATTGAAGATGTGAATACGAACACATCCACTGCCCCGGGCGGAGCGACTTTTCAGCAGGATCTCAGTTTGCGTCGAGATCTGAATCTGGTCCAGGAGCGCAGCAACCCGGTCGGTTGGATTCCACGGGGACGCGATCCTGCTCTGGAGCAGGATCTTCTGGATAGCCTCCAACTCGCGTTTTCTAACTAAAGCGCATTACATTTAAGTATAGCGTTCCGCAATCGAATCTACTCAGGCCTAACAGTCCTGAAGACGCTACCGTAAAACGGGATACAGTCCAGCTTCTGTTCAGAATGGCTGCAACACGATCAGCTACAGGATGCGTTCCAGCAATCGGTTCAGATTCGGGTTATCTCTTGAGAACACTCTCTCTGCCTGCGTAGCACCATTATGCTATTTGCAGAGAATCAGTTTTCCGTTCTGAGTAATTCTCAGGCGGTAGGTGGTCTCACCGTGCCGAATCAATACCTCCTGTTTGCCTTGCAGAATCGCTTCTGAACCGATCACTTCTGCAGGAATTTCTTGGGGGGGGGCGGCTGGTGACAGACGTTCCGTGTTTTCTTGTTCGCTCATGGGTTTATACGTACCAAAATTAAGAGATTTCAAAAATCGCATGTCAATACGCCCCAAGTAACCGTGATTTCTCACCATTACTAATTGAAATGCTCTAAATTCATTTCCGCATTCTCAGACAGGATCTAAATCAAACATCCTCTTCCGAGTTGAATTCTCGCACTAAAAAATGCGAAAAATCGAGTCGTTCATTACTTGCAATTGACCCGACTGACCGATAACATAATGATCCTGAGACTCAGTGTCAATAAAGAGTTGACACCAAGTCTCCTATATTTTACTGAATTATCGGCAAGACGGCTTATTTTCAGATACCCGCCGGAATCTGTATGCACGTTGCATGAACGCATACTTGGGAGCACGTTGCCACTTCACCTTTTCACCAGAAAGAAGAGAAATGGGGCAACACTCAAACTCCCGCCAAACCCTGAGACAATACAAACGTGGATTCACGTTGATTGAACTCCTGGTCGTCATCGCCATCATCGCCATCCTGATTGCATTACTGCTGCCTGCAGTTCAACAGGCACGCGAAGCAGCGCGCCGCAGCCAATGTAAAAACAACCTCAAGCAATTTGGACTCGCATTACACAACTACCTTTCCGCCTACACTGTCTTTCCCCCTGCATTCAGTGTGAGTCCTGACGGAAGCAGCGGCTATACACAAGGCGGACAATGGTCCATTCACGCGCGAATTCTTCCTTTCGGGGATGCAGCCAACCTGTTTAATAACATTGATTTTTCAACCAACTATTCAGGCCAGAGTGACGCGAGCATCGCTTATACTCGTGTCCCTTTTTTCATATGCCCCAGTGAAGTAAACGATAAAACTCGGACGGACTCTTCCGGAGCGCCTCAACATTATCCAGTCAGTTATGGGTACAACGGAGGCACCTGGCGCGTTTTCACCAATACCAGCCTGAGCGGGGGCGATGGTTCTTTCTACCCCAACAGTAAGACCAAGCCTCGCGACTTTACCGACGGGACCACCAACACGCTCTGCTTCGCGGAAGTCAAAGCATTCACTGCCTATAACCGGGACGGCGATGCAGGTACGTCATCCATCCCCAGTACTGCCGGGGGAGTGGAAGCTTTAATCGCCGGTGGAGGAGACAACAAAGGCAACAGCGGACACACGGAATGGGTAGACGGACGCGTTCACCAGACCGGTTTTACGACCACATTGCCCCCCAACACCAAAGTTGTCGTACCAACTGCCTCTGGCGCAACAGGTGCCGGTGATTACACGTCCTGCCGCGAAGCCCAGACCTGTAGCGGCCCGACTTATGCTGCCGTCACAGCACGCAGCTATCACACCGGGATCGTACATGCTTTGCTGATGGACGGATCTGTCCGCTCCCTCAGTGAGAATATCGATCTCAATACCTACCGTGCACTCAGTACCCGCAGTGGCGGTGAAGTGATTGGCGAATTCTAATAGGCGTTTAGCATCGACTTGAGAATCACAGGCCCTGCGGGATGTCCGGAGGGCCTGTCTGTTTTTCCAGTTTCGAATACGATCAAGACTCTGTTTTCTCCGGCGGTTTTCTACCAGACGTCATCAAGGTCATGATTTCATTCAGCCCCAGCAGACGGGCCAGCACTAGATAGCAGATCACAGATGAAGCAACGGGGAGCAGCACACGGACCAGCCTGGAAATAAACTGATCAGAGACAGGCAGTAGAGATAACTCAACACTGATCAGAATGGACATTACCAGAGTAGCAATCCCTGCCCGCAATGTCGTATTGGTTAACTGCCTGAGATCTATTGCCCCTGTCTTTTCTCGAATCAGCCACAGGCACAGGCCAGACTGAATCATCGCTGCCAGCGATGTCGCCAGAGCCAACCCCTTCCCCTGCATCCACCAGATCAATGCCAGGTTTAACAGCAGATTGCAGAATACAATCACCACGCCAATCCTGACCGGGGTCCGTGTATCCCCCACGGCGTAGAACCCTCGATTCAGAATTAAGACCGCCATAAAAGCGACGACCCCCACACCATAATAGCGAATCATCTCGGCCGTCTGTCGTGCATCGAAAACGTCAAAATCTCCATACTGAAATAACAGCGACGCTAAAGGCTCCGCCATCAGAAACAGCCCCAGGCTGGCCGGTAACCCCACGCCAATAACCAGTTGTAATCCCAACAGCAGGTCCCGTCTTAACAGTTCACCATCTTGTCGCTCAGCGTGTCGTGACAGTCGGGGATAGAGCACCGTCCCCAACGCGACCCCAAACACGCCCAACGGAAACTGATACATGCGCTGACCAAAATAGAGCGCCGATGCCGTCCCTGATTCAAAGATTTCCCAGGCAGGAACTTCTCCTGCCCCAACGACTCCTTCAGGCCGCGCCAGTCCCCAGGCCAACACACTGTCAATCAGGGTATTGAACTGGGTAATTGACAGGCCGACAACAATCGGAGCCATACTGACTGCAATGGCCTGAATTTGCGTAACTCCTCCCTGCCAGTCCAGCCGAGGGCGATAACCCAGTGAAAACAGCTTCAGACAGGGTAAGATCAACTGCAAGACCCCACCGGCCAGAATCGCTAAACAAATGATGGTAATCTTGTCAGAGGCATCAGGAAAATAAGGCGCAACCAGCCAGATTCCTCCCATCCAGAACAGGTTGAGAATGGTGGGCAGTAAGGCGGGAATCGAAAAGTGATTCAACGCATGCAGCGTTGCATTCACCTGGGCTGCCATGCAGATCAGAATCAGGTAGGGTAACAATAAACCGGTCAACCAGTAGAGCAACCGAGCCTCGGAACTGGCCGCTTCCAGGCTGCTCAGAAAGATCAGCAGGATCTCGCCGGCTCCTACGATCATCACCGAAAAAAGCATTAACCAGAATAAAACAGCGGTCACCAGCTTCCACGCCGATTCTCGCCCCTGGTTTTCCAGTTCGCGAATAAAAGTCGGTAGAAACGCCGTGGAAAGCGCTCCTTCCCCCAGAAGTCGTCGCATCAGGTTCGGCAGCTTGAAAGCGACCGAAAAGGAGTCCATGATCGGACCGTTGCCGAACAAAGTTGCCATGCCAATGTCGCGGACCATCCCCAGGATGCGACTCAGCAAAGTCAGCAGGCTGACAACCCGAAGCCCCGAGAACAACTTGCGCGTATTCTCTGCGGCAGCCACCTGTGATTGTTCTTGAGAAGAATGTGAAGGTGGAGCAGGTTCATCCATGAAACATAAATCGAATCAGGATAATACAGGTTCGAGTCGTGCGGAATTAATATCGATCAACTCGAGTATTTCCAGCACACGGTCAAGTGGGATATTCCACTCGCGAGCCCAGATAATAATATCCAGATTCTCCATTCGCAGCCAGAAAATCCGATCGAGAATCCGATCTGCTAACAGATCATGTTCAAGCTGCAGTGACTTTAAAAAACCGAATCGAGTGTCACTGAATTCCTGCCAGCATCTGTTTCCTAACAGATGCTCCATCTTCTTACCGATGCAAAAATAATACCAGTGATTTGCATACCAGTCAGAGATAGCAAGCTTGCCCAGATCACAGCCATTCTTTTGGCTTTCGATCCATTTGTGTCGCTCGGCTTCCAGAGGGGCTTCCTCGTAGATGCTTGCGACGACACCTGGATCTAAGAGTTCGGACGACATGCTTCACCTCAATGTGCGTCTGAGATCCCAATAGTGCACGAAACTTTGCCAATCGCTGCAAGGTTCAAACAGCGTCAATGAGTTTCGCAAAAACCTTATCAACGCTGATTTATACCCCTACCCGAAATCGAAGGCAAGATTCATTTCCGACAGAAATGCATAATTTTGAAAGGAAGTTTATGAAGATACGTGCACGTTTTAAGTAGTGAACCGGAAAATATTTATCAAAATATCAGACACAACCACTCAAAAGGAACAATAACCGCTCCAGCTCCAGACGCGGTGCTAAACGGCTCTTTCCTTTCAGATTCAGATCGGTTTCTAACAGCCAGTGACTGATTTTTTCCGCTCGCTGCCTGGTCAAGCGCCTCAAATAACGTTCTGTCGAATCGATATCGCGGGGAAATACCCCTGCCTGGCGAATCGCCTGTTTTAAAGGTGTTCCCTGCACTGCCTGCTGTGTCGCTTTAAAGTATTTCCGCCAGACAAAGTTCAGCCCCCCCAGGATCTTCTGAGGCGCTTCGCCTGCAACCAGCAGATTGTCCAGGTAATGCAAGGCGTCCCCGATCTGTCCATCGCGGACGGCATCCGTCATCGCCCAGGTTGTTTCCGCTTTCCAGCCTCCTACAACTGAACGAATATCATCAGGACTGATGCGGGGCTGTTCCCCCACAAATGTCGCTAGTTTTTCCAATTCCTGATGCAGTTGTCCACAATGGGTCCCCACCAGTTCGACCAGCAAAACCGCGGCTTCCCGGGAGAGTTGCTTCTGATGCAGTTGTCCAGCCGTATCACAGATCCATTTTGCTAAAGCCCCCCCCTTAAGTTCTTTACACTCCAGATCCAGACCGATTTTTGCTACCAGCTTGGCCAGACGCGTCGATTTACTCCAGCTTTTCACATCCAGAATGAGAAATGAGCTTCGGGAAGGAGCCTCCAGATATTTCTCCAGTTTGCCACGAAAGGCACTGACGAACTTCTCCGCATCATCCACAATCACCAGACGCTTGTCCCCCCACATGGAGACCGTTTTCAGCTCATCAAACAAGGTTGAGGGGGGCAGCTCTTTTTCGAGCCGTTTTCCGTCGTAGCGCGTGATACTGGTGTCCTCCTCTTCACCCAGGACAAGCGGTTCAATCGCCTTGATCGCTTCCTGCTTCATGTAACGATCATCACCATGCAGGACGACTACCGGTCCAAACTCATTGGCGGCAGGATTCAGCAGAAATTCAGTAACGTGCACGCTCATAAATAACTCTTATTGACCAAAATCAGTGGGATGACGTACATTGACTACCGCAAGCTTGAAAGGACATGAAAAACTGGAAACATTCCTGTCCCTCATTACAATCAATTTGTGTTTTGATTTCGAGAGATGCCGCCCGCGGATCCCATAAAAACCATAAATCCTTAGGGAGCACTTTCCCATTTCACTGGAACCAGAATCACACGTGGAACATCTAACTGAGATCAAATCTGAGATTCTGCCCCCGCTGCCTCAACTTTTACAACCTGCTTTACTCAAATCGGCAGAAGTGTTTTTTCAGTGCCCGGGAGAAGACTATCCGATCTCGAAAGCCATCCACCTCTCCCGACTGGCCGCTTTTTATCCAAAGTGTCGCGAGTGTCCGCATAAGGAACACACCGGAAACCTCTCCCTCGAAATCATCGAGCGATTAAAGCAGACGCAACTCAGTCGTGCGTCCACACAAAACCCGTTCACTTCAGAAGGTGTGCGCGGCGTCTATCTGAATCAGATCAATCGGTACCAGGCCGCTCATATCGCCGGGGCCTTTTCCACAATGCTCTGGGAATCACTCCCCCTGAAAGGCATCGCGCCCCAAAAAACAAATTTGGTTAGCCAATCTGAAACAACTCCAGATAGATTGCCCGTAACCCAGGAGCAAAGTCGGGGACCGAGTGTTGTCATCGGTTATGATGAACGACCTTCATCGCCAGATATCATTACCGGTGTCGCCAGTGCTCTCCGCAGAAATGGCTGTCGGGTCATCGATCTGGGGCTGACCGTCCCGTCGATTCTCTCGTTCGCAACGAACCACCTGCAGGCACAAGGCGCGATCATGGTCACCGGCGCTCAATTTGGCCCCTCCTATACAGGACTCGACTTCCTGCTGGAAAACTCACAGCCGGTTTCAGCCGGTCGAGAGCTGGAAAAGATCGAACAGATCTCACTGCGGGGTTTTGGACGCGCCTCCCGTCAACCGGGATCACAAAGAACCTTTCATCCCATGGAAGCCTATCGGGCGCAGTTCCAGAAACACTTCCATGCCCTGCGACCACTCAAAATCAAAATCGCCTGCTCGCTGAGGCTGGTCAGAGAAACTCTCAATGCGCTCTTTGAAAAACTGCCCTGCGAACTCTCCTGGGTAGACATTCCACATCAGAAACGCAACCTGCTCAGTCCACAGGACAACGATGTCCTGAAAATGCAGAAACAGCTCCAGGCGGATTCCGCTGATTTAGGTCTGATTATCGATGATGACAGTCGTCGCTGTGCTTTTTTCGCAGAAACCGGAACGCTCCTCTCGAATTTCAACGTTTCCCGATTTGTCATGCAGGCACTTTCACGGGAACAGTCATCCCGTAACTTTCTGCTGGATCGGGCAAGTCTGGAAGAACTGAAAGACGTACCCGCAGGCTGGAACATCCATCCACACTCCGACACGCTGGCAGACGGCTATTTTCAGATGCTGCAACGACAGGCCGTTTACGCAGGAGGCCAGTCCGGATATCATTGGTTCAAGGATGCAGTTCCCACCTGTGATGCGATTCTGACACTGGCTCATATTCTGGCTGCTTTGAGTTTCAGTGATGCCCCGTTCAGCGAAGTACTCTCTCAATAATCTTGCAGAGACGCTGAGCCATTCCCGCAAACATGCTGACACAGCCAGCGGATTCCTGAATGTGTTAAACCCGAAAACCCCTGGCTCTGCTTATTTCCATGTCCCCTTCTGTCAACATCGGTGCGGCTACTGCGACTTCACACTCGTCGCGGAAAAAGATCATCTGATTGAAGCGTATCTGGATGCGCTGGCGGAACAGACATCAGAACTGGGAGAAGGGATTGAATTAAACACACTCTTTCTGGGTGGTGGCACGCCAACCCATCTCAGTATCAAACAGCTTTCACGATTATTCGAAATCATTTTTTCTCATTTTCAACTCGCCTCTGATTATGAATTCAGCATCGAAGCCAACCCGTTGAATCTGACCACGGATAAAATTGATTTTCTCAAGCAGGCGGGAATCAACCGGGTCAGCCTGGGAGTCCAGTCGTTCGATGCCGATATTCTCACGTTTCTGGAACGCGACCATCGGCCTGATCAGATTTTTGAAATCGTGAAGTCACTGCAGTCTCACATCAGCAATACCAGCCTCGATTTAATCTTTGCCGTACCCGGACAGAGCCTGGACGGTTGGAAACAGACGCTGCAGGCCGCAGTGCAGTTGAATATCCCACATCTTTCCACATACGGACTCACGATTGAAAAGGGAACTTCTTTCTGGAGCCGGAAGAAAGCGGGCCTCTTTGATCTGCCCCGCGACGAACTGGCCGGAGATATGTATGAATTCGCCTTAGAGTTTCTGGATGAGGTCGGCCTGAAGCATTACGAGATTTCCAACTTCGCGCGTCCCGGATACGAATGTCGCCACAATGAAGTCTACTGGACCGGCTACCCCTATTATGGCTTTGGCCCCGGTGCCGCCAGTTACCTGGATGGCGTGCGACGCCAGAACCATCGCAGTGTGATCACCTGGTTAAAAAGAGTTCAGGCCGGTGAATCTCCTATCGCAGACCAGGAAGAATTAGCCCCAGAAGAACGGGCGCGCGAAGCCATCATCTTCGGTTTAAGACGCCGCGCCGGAATCAATCGACGTGAGTTTCAGGAACGCTACGGCTTTGATCTGCATGAACTGGCGGAATCTGCCATCATGACCAATCTCGAAGCCGGCTTGCTGGAAGAGACAGAGACTCATCTCAAACTGACCTCAGCAGGTTGCCTGCTCGCCGATTCCATCGTCGTTGACTTTTTATGATCGGAACTGTCAGGGTTGCGACTGATATTCCTGGGTCACCTGGACTTCATATTTTCCTGGAAACGTGGTCCAGCCATTGTCCATTTCCCGCCCCTGAATATTGAACTGCAACGTTCCTTTCGGCACGAGAAAGTAGAGTCCCCCTTTAAAATCATCATGCACACAAGGGTAGATTTTATGATTCACGCGTGCTTCCGTATGATAGCCTAATCCGCCCAGCAGGGAATTCACGCCGACAGAATTCCGATAATGAAGCAGGTCGGGCATCACGCTTTGCGTCTGTATAAATTCATTCCAGTCAGTGTAGAAATTCTTCAACGAACTCTGCAGTTCGGCTGACCGGGGTTGATCCAGTTGTGTTCCCTGTTTATTGATGTAGTCCATCAACGCCGGATCGCCTGTCAGATCGACACGCACCAGTTCGGTTTTCGCTCCTGGCTTCAAACGGACTTCCAATCCGCCCTTCTCGGGACCGTAAAACAACATTTCCATCAGATCACTCTGCACACGCCGCGGTGTTTCCAGCAGATTTTGATTGACTGCCTTGATCACCTCTTCCGATACTCCGGCATTCTCAGGCATCAGTCGCTTTTCCAGTTTGGCGCCTTCAGGCGAAATCCGCGCCGCGACCAGATTCCCCTCGAGACGCAGCCCGAAGTTCCAGTAAAAATAACCCGCGACACCTGCCATTACTGTAAAGAAAAACAGAAACAGGACCACTCCCCCCACATTCGATTTTCGTCGCTTCCGTAAATATTGCGCCGTGGCACTTGATCGAGGTACAGAAACAGCCACATCGCCGGGGGGCATTTCAGAAGCCTGTGCCGAATCCGAACTGGCAGGAGGCGGCGTGGGGGCATCCACTTGAGGTGGAACCGGTGCTGCAGTCGCGGCCTCAGCGGGCGGTGTGGCTGAACCCGCTGCAAACGGATTGGGGATAACCAGCTTTGTGCCACACCGGGGGCAGTCCCCCTGCTTTCCTGCTGTCGCATCGGGTACTTTTAATGTGGACGTGCAAAAAGGACAATCAAATTGAATCGCCATGGTTTAACTCAGAGAAGAATAGATTATAAAAAACGGATTGAACCAGATGAAAGAGTTCAATTATCCGGAGATCAGCTGTGGCAGCTTCGGCAGGGAACTCGTGAGCGACTGAACGGAATTATAATGATTCAAAGACGAAAAACCAGAGTGTTTGCGTACTCTCTGGCCTGATCACTCAGATTCCATGGCCAGTTATTTTAATGATTCCAGATATGCCAGCAGATGAGCGGCCTGTTCGGCGGTCAGATCCCGCAATAACTGATCGGGCATCATCGATTTTTTCTGCATCGTAAGACTCTCGATTTCATTCGGCCTGATTTCCAGCACCTCATTTTTCGCATCTTTCAGTCGTACTACAGTCTCATCTTTTTTCAGTAACAGGCCACTCACAACTTTGCCAGATCGCAGTAAAACAACACAGGTGAAATACTTCTCGTCGATCTTTCTGGAAGGATCAATAATATTATCGAGTAATTCCTGCCGGGAAAGTTTCTTGCCGATTTGCGTCAGATCGGGTCCCAGTTCTTTCCCATGTTGATGCACGCGATGACAATTCCGACATTGCAATCCTGCCATTTCGAAAAACAGCTTTTTCCCCTCACGCGAATCCCCGGGCAGAGAAACCAGGGCCTCGGAATCTATTTTGACCCCCAGACGTTTGACCCGTTGATCCTCGGGCAGAAAACGTTCGAACAGATCCCGTATTTGAGCGCTGGGATGCTCTGTACCCAGTTGAATCATCTGCTTACGCATCTGATCGGAAAGCGGCGTTTCGTCTAATGCACCAAGTAACATCAGCCCGCCACTGGTTGTGCCCAGAATTTCCTGAAGTTTCTGGCCCACATACTCCTGATCTTCAATCTGGACGGCGTCGGCCAACAGATTCTGCTGACGATTTCTCAAGCGAGATACTTCAAAAGTATTGTCGCCGGCAATACCGGCCATACCTTTAATCCAGCCACGAATCAGACGCGTTCCCCGCGTATCAACGACGGAAGAACCGGAATAAGGCATGCGGCCCTTGCCCAGCTTACTCATGCGATACAGGAGCACTGAACGAGAGGGATCACTGGGGGCAATCACCTGCGCATCAAGAATACCAAACGTCCCCTGAGTCGGCTTCACACCCAGGGCTTTCATGGCATCAAAGTCCAGAGCCGCACCCAGTTCGATCGTCGCGCCGCCTCCCCCATTACTCCGATGACAATGACGGCAGTTGGTATGCAGATAGGAACGTGCCCGGGAATTTAACGCCTCTGCCGGATCATAGGGATCGACCAGGTAACTGGCATTCGTCCCTTTCGAATCAGTCCAGACCGATTCCGGCAGCACTTTCACATGTGCCAGTGATCTCAGTTGATGATCCACCGTTTCGCCATACTTCTGACTTCGATTTAATTGCGGCTCTTCAAATGAAAGGATCGACAGATAGTTCTGGTACGGCGTATGACAGACCGCACACTCAGCCCGACTGGGAATCGGCCAATCGTAGGTAATCTTTTTCTTTGCATGCTCGCCTGTGACGATTTCCAGTTTGATCTGATCTCCAGTCGCGGGAACCAGTGTGGCGTCGGTCTGGTCTTCATTCCAGCGATAGGAATAGCCCAGCCAGCGAGCCCCGTTAAAATGCATCAACTGGGTTTCCAGACGATAGGCAGTCGCCGGATTTCCCCGTTCGGTCTCAATGGAAATCGTTTTTACCAGCACACTCTCTTTGGGAAAGTTCCATATCTTTTTCCTGACAACATCGATTGTGGTCTCATCGGGCAACGCTACAAATCGTTCCGCAGTCGCATAGTCAGCCCAGGCCGGCGCATTGATGCTGTAAGGGATAACGCCGGGAGCCACTTCATGCTTCGCGGTATCCTGGAACAGCCCGGTCTGGCTTAATAAAGTCGGGAACTCTGGATTGTGATCTGATTCCTTAATCGGCACCAGGCGGTGAAAGCCCCCCCCTTCAATATCGACGATATAAACTTCTCCCGTATGATCAACGGCAAACGCAGTCACTTTCAGCGTGGAGTTGGCCAACTCCTCATGCCAGTTGACCCGCTTGTCAGCGTACCGCAGTCCCCAGAGTTTTCCGGTGGAATAATCGCCGTAGAGATAAGTATCGTTTAACCCTTTCAGGCGCGGACTCTGATAGAAATACCCCCCGGTAATCGAACGTGCTTCCCGATGAGAATGTGCCACGGTTGGCGGAAGAATCGGCGTGGGGCCCGGCTTTAAGTCTGGTTTGACTGGCTGGCGTCCTTCTCGAATGCTCCAGCCGTAATTCCCACCCTTTTCCACTCGATAGACGAGTTCCCACAATTCCCAGCCCACATCCCCCACCCACAAATCACCATTTTCAGGATGAAAGCACATCTTCCAGGGATTACGAAATCCAAACGCCCAGATTTCCGGTCGCACATTTTTTTGATTTACAAACGGGTTGTCGGCTGGAATCGAATAAGGCTTCTTATTACCGACTTGATCCACATCAATTCGCAAGATGCAGGACAACAGATTACTCACATCCTGGCCGGCATTGTGAATATCCGGAGGCGATGCGGGCCCACCATCCCCCGTGGAAATATAAAGATAACCATCGGGACCAAACCGCAGGCAGCCCCCATTATGTCCCCCCGATAACCAGTCGATCAGGACTTCCTCCGAATCGGGATCGCAGCGCGGAGGATCTGTGTCCAGCACTTTGAACCGTGAAACGCGGGTCCCCTCCGGCAAACCCGGTTTCAGCACATAGCAGATATAGACATAACGATTCTCAGCAAACCGGGGATGAAAAGTAATCCCATAAATTTCATTCAACGCGGGCTCTTTAAGCTTCAGATCAAAAAACAGATCTGCCTGCGAAGTCTGCTGATCTTCATAGTTGAATGAGAAGATTTTACCCTTGCGTTCTGCCACGAAGAACCGCTTCTCTCCGGGAGCCGTTGCAATCGCCAGTGGCTGATTGAATTTCAATTGCGGAAAGGCTCGTTCGGTTTCATAAGGTAACGCCGGATCGGGTGTGCCTTTGATGCGAGATGTGGTCCAGGGGACGCGCTGTTCCAGACCAAACCGGGCATCTTCTGCCTGAACCGCTGCCACTTGAATCACAAAACAGGTGAGAACCGCAGAAAAAAGGAACCAGACATCCAAACGATTCTTATTTTCAGGGGCTGACATTCCAGAATTTCCTCATTGGTTTTTCGTCAGAACGGATCGCAAGCTTTGAGGGCTTAAAAAACACTGATACTATTCAACCTTGCCCGCATGGCAATTGCAATTGCGAAACCCCCGCATTCGCTGCGGAAAGGGAATCTGCACTGCGTAAACCGGTTATCGCATGTTAACCGGATCGACATCAATAATGTATTCGATCCCTTTTTCGCGAGGTAGTTTTCCTTCCACCTCATGCCAGAGCTGCAGAATCTGTTCGACATCGATCGCTGCCAGTTGAAAGTGATAGCGGAAATACTTTTTCAGTCGAATGATCGGAGCCGGTGCCGGCCCTAAAATCTGCACTTGTAGCTGTTTTTCTTTTGCGGCAGCACTCAGAATCTCTGCCAGTTGACGGGCAAAGTGCTCGACGTGTTCTTCCTGGGGGCCTCGTAAAATCACACGTGCATAATGGGAAAAGGGTGGTGCCAGCATCTCTTTGCGATGCCCCAGCTCCAGCCTGGCAAACCCGAGAAAATCATGTTCCGCTGCTTTCACAATCGCAGGTTCTGTCGGAGAAGCAGACTGCACGAACACACGCCCCCCCTGCATTCCCCGCCCCGTTCGACCTGCGACTTGCGCGATCAACTGAAAGGTACGTTCGGAAGCAAACAGATCGGGTTGATGCAGCATGGTATCCGCATCCACAACTCCCACCAGCGTGACATTCGGAAAGTCGAGCCCCTTGGCAATCATCTGGGTGCCCAGCAGAATATCCACTTCCCCGTCGGCGAAAGCATTCAGCACACGCGCATGACTGCCTGCGCCGCGCATCGTGTCGCTGTCCATCCGCTGGCAGGAATAACCGGGAAACTTGGCTTTGACCTCTTCCTCCAGCCGTTGCGTTCCCGCTCCCACAAAACGGAGCCCCGGCGCACCACAGCCCGGACAGTTCGTCGGTGGCTTGGCGGAAAAATCACAACTGTGACATACCGCCAGATTCTTATCGCGATGCCATGTCAGTGAAATTTCGCAATGTGGACACTTCACCGAATTTCCACATCCCTTACACCACAGCGCCGGAGAATAACCTCGCAGATTCAGAAACAGAATCACCTGCCCTCCTGCTCCCAGCGCATGTTGCATGCCGGTAAACAGAATACGGCCGATGGACTCGTTACGTCTGATTTGCACATCATTCCGCACATCAACAATATTCACGCCCGGCATCGGCAGGTCATTCACACGCCGGGGCATGGAAATCAGCGTGTCTTTTTTCTCAATCACCCGTAACCAGGAATTCAACGTAGGTGTCGCGGAGCCCAAAATCAGGGGAACTCGCTCCAGTTCGGATCGTTTACGGGCCACTTCTCGTGCATGATAGCGAGGTGCGGTCTCCTGCTTGAAGGATGTTTCGTGTTCTTCATCGATGATAATCAAACCCAGATGCGGTGCCGGCGCGAAGACAGCACTACGGGCCCCTACAATCACCTGCACCTTGCCGGCGGCGATATTCTGCCAGTGATAATGTCGGTCACTGTCCGTTAAGTGACTATGCAAGACTGCCACCGAATCAAAGCGGGAACGAAACCGCTGAATCGCCTGTGGAGTCAGGCTGATTTCCGGAACGAGCACAATCGCCTGCTGTCCATAACTCACGACTTCCCGGATCGCCTGAATATAGACTTCGGTTTTGCCACTCCCGGTCACGCCATGCAACACAAACGTCTCACTCTGCTGACCACGAATGGCAGTCAGAATCCGATCCAATGCCAGGCGTTGATCTCGATTGAGCTTGAGGTCATCCTGCTTCTGGATGTGAGCATGCACGACATCATCGTCATTCTCAAAATACTGCATCCGTTTTTGATGACTGCTGATCAACGCTTTCTTTTTCAGCGAATTCACTGGACCGGAACCGCATTCCGCCGCCTGGGTCAATTCTTCCATTGTGAGCGGTTTCGCAGCCGACTTGAGTGCATCATAAACAGCACGTTGTTTCGCAGGCAGTTTCTCAATGACGTCGTGTGTTCCCTCAACCGCATCCGCTGTTCCGATTTCATACAGGGTCACCATCCGGGTCCCAGCCTGGTTTTTGACTCCTGCGGGAACCACACATTCCAGAACCTGCCCCCAACTGCACAGATACCGGTCGGCAATCCAACGCGTGAGTTGCAGCATTTTGGCATTGAATAACGGACGACTGTCCAGAATCGCTTCGACCGTTTTCAGCCGCACACTGGGTAGATTCTCATCTCCCGGCCCCACACCGACACAATAACCGGGCGCCAACTGGTTCCCTCTGCCAAAGGGGACCTGCACACGATGTCCCGCCCGCAGCAGTGGCCTCAGTTCTTCCGGTACTTTGTAATGAAATACGCGATCCACGGGCCGATTAAGAACGATTTCCGCAAGATACTGATCCTGCGCCGACTCCCGTTCCCAGGGCATGGGGTTCTCGGGAAGTTCCTCTTCTTCGAACAGGCTCTGTTGCTTCGGTTTACTCATCACGCCAGCTGGATATACTAAGGGAAAGGGTTCTTTTGTTTTGTAACTCTTTCACGTGATGAACTCAACAAACAAACTCGACTATCGAGTTTTCGCGATAAAAGATTCCTCAACTCCCCTCCAGGCGGACATGAACCGCAGCCGAGAGCGGAAATCAGGATAGAAACGATAAATCGATGCGGATTGGAATACTAGGCGGAACGTTTGATCCTGTGCACAATGCGCATCTTCTAATGGCAGAACAGTGCCGCGAGCAGTGTGAGCTGGATCAAATCTGGTTTATCCCGGCCGGTAATCCGCCTCACAAAGAAGACACGGGAGTTACACCTGGCAAACAACGTCGGGAAATGCTCGATTTCGCGACCGCCGGGCACCCCGCATTTCTCATCAAAGACCTGGAACTGCACCGCGAAGGCCCCAGTTATACAATAGTAACCCTGCAGGAACTCAAGTCACTGCACCCGCAGGACGAGTTCTTCCTCATTATCGGCGCAGATTCCGTCCGCGACCTGCACACCTGGCGTGAACCAGAGGCTATTCTGGAACTGACCAGCCTGATCGGCGTTAATCGCCCTAACATTAGTCTACCAGACCTGACCGAGCTGAAACAGAAATTTGGCGAGTCGATCGACACAAAAATCTTCTGGGTCACCATGCCGGGCATCGAAATTTCCTCAACCGACCTCCGGCAGCGGATTCACGAAAATAGAAGTGTCCGCTATATGACGCCGCGCTCCGTCGAAGTTTATATCCACAATAACAGACTATATTTAGAGTAAGATTTCCCCAAACTTACATTTTCACTTCGCTTATGAGGAGGGAACTCTTATAAATCAGTGCTGACTACTGGAAATTCCTGCCGGTTTCGATCAGAATTAGTCAGTAGCAACGCGTTTTAGTTTTTTTCAAACGATGCCTGCTTAACAACATCGGTGTTAAATGGAAACAGAATGGAAATGGATCGCTTCCGTTTTGAATTTGCTTACCCGTTGAAACCTGCCTGAAAATCTCGCCAGATAATATTGAGACAACTTTGATCCTGTTCATCAACTTCACCACCAGAGAATCGGATTAAGAATTTAACCTGTCAGTGTGACTCATCACTCGGCCTGACCAACCTGACAGAAATCGCAAGGAAATTATGGTTGTCATGGATTCGAAAGCTACTACAAAACTCGATGCGGAACTGGGAGAAGGGGCCTCACTTTCTGCCTTCGATTATGAACCGAGAACACGTATTGTGTTCGGCAGCGGTTCACTGAACCGCCTGGGAGAACTCGCTTCAGCAGCTGCTGCAAAACGAGTGCTGCTGGTCACCGATAAAGGACTGGCTGCCGCCGGTCACGAAGCCCGTGCCGTCGCTTCACTCCAGGAGGGCGGCATTGATATCACCATTTTTGATGATGTCCACGCAAATCCCACCACGAAAGACGTGGAACGGGGCCTGCAGGTCGCCCGCCAGCATGAGATCGATCTCATCGTTGGACTGGGGGGAGGCAGCAGTATGGACTGCGCGAAAGGCATCAATTTCCTGCTGACCAATGGCGGAAAAATGGAAGACTACTGGGGCGTCGGCAAAGCGAGCAAACCGATGCTCCCCTTAATCGCTGTCCCCACGACTGCGGGGACCGGCAGTGAAGCCCAGTCCTTCGCCGTCATCGCTCATCCCGAAACGCATATGAAAATGGCCTGCGGCGATAAAAAAGCAGCCTGCCTCGTCGCCATTCTCGATCCCGAGCTCACACTGACCATGCCCCGCTCGGTCACGCATGTCACCGGCATCGATGCATTAAGCCACGCTCTGGAAACATTCGTCACAAAACCACGCAATGAAATCTCACAGCTCTTCAGCCGCCGTGCCTGGACGCTGCTGGCAAACAGCTTCCCACAAGTGCTCAACTCCCCCAACGATTTGACAGCCCGTGGAAATATGCAGTTGGGCGCCCATTTCGCAGGCGCAGCCATCGAGAACTCCATGCTGGGCGCTACGCATGCCCTGGCCAACCCGCTCTCTGCTCATTTTGGCCTGACACACGGCATTGCCATTGGGATCATGTTGCCCCACGTCATTCGCTATAATGCGGAACTCGTAGGACAACAGTACTCGCTACTCGCAGCCGACATCGGTCTCTGTGATCCTCAAGATCCCGCGGGTGCAGGCTTACTCGCTGAACATTTTCAGTCTCTGGTTTCGCTGGCAGGTGCACCGACAACTCTCTCCGAATGTGAAGTCGATCCAAACCTGGTAGACCAACTGGCAGAAGAAGCATCTCGGCAGTGGACCGGTAACTTCAATCCCCGTCCCGTCGATCAATCCTCGCTAAGGGATTTGTACGAATGCGCGTTTTAACTGATTCCCGATTCGTCAGCCGGCTTGCTCCGGCATTGATTACCACACTGTTGCTGGCCTGCTCGATCAGTTGTGCTCCCGCAGCCGAAAAGCCGGACGTCACCGGCAAACCAGACAAGCCATCAGCGGACACTCCCCCGGAAAAACAGGGAAACTGGTCTTCATTTCGCAATGGCAAACTGCAGCAGGGAATCGCAGAATCAACACTGCCCGCCGAACTGGAACTGCTCTGGCAGCATTCGTCCTCCGATGGCATCGCCTCCACCGCAGCAATTGTCGGCGATCGTGTCTATATGGCGGGTCTCAACGGCTATGTCGAGTGTCTGGAGCTCAAGACAGGGAAACCGATCTGGAAATACCGCTCGATTGAAAACCCCGATCCCAAAGAATTTGCCCCCGGTTTCAAAGCCTCTCCCCTGGTCACGACGAAAGGCGTCTACCTGGGCGATGAAGACGGAATTTTTCACGCGATTGATCTGAAGACGGGGAAAAAACTCTGGCAATTCAAAACCGACGCCGAGATTATCAGTAGCGCGAATGTCACTGCAGACGGGAAACTTCTGTTTGGCAGCTATGACAATTCATTGTATTGCCTCAAAGAGCAGGATGGCTCTCTCATCTGGCGTTTTGAAACGGACGGATACGTCAACTGCTCCCCCGCGATCGTGGAAAATTTCACGTTTGTGACCGGCTGCGATGAGCAGCTCCGCGTCATTGATATCGCCACCGGCAAACAACACAGCATTATGCCTCTGGCAACCTACCTGATCGCTTCGCCAGCCTTGATGGGGGACACCCTGTATGTTGGCACCTATGCGAGTGAAATCATTGCCGTTAACTGGAAAGACCTCAAAGTCGAATGGCGTTTTAAAGACCCCAAAAAAGAATTCCCCTATCATTCCTCCGCAGCCGTAACCAACGAATATGTCGTCGCGGGCGGCCGTGATAAACAGGTCCACTGTGTCGAACGGAAAACCGGAAAATCAGTCTGGGATTTTGGCACACGCGGGCGTGTTGACAGTTCTCCGGTCATCCTCGGTAACCGGGTATTTATTGGTTCGTCCGATGACAATCTCTATGAACTCGACCTGAAGACGGGGCAGACCATCTGGAAAAAGAATTTGGGCGATGACATCACCGCTTCACCCGCCATTGGGTCGGGACATTTGATCATCGGCACAGAATCCCGAAATGGTGCCTTGTATTGTTTCGGAAAGAAGTGACAATAACTGGTAAGCCCCACAAACAGCAGCAAAGCAAGCGCTGATCCCACTGAACATTTAATTAAAACGTTGAGAGAACTATGGATCTGGAAGCAACAGGCACCACCGAAATCGGCAGTTACTTTGTCTCGAACTACCCCCCTTTTTCTCAGTGGAAGCAGGAATACGTCACCCGCATCCACGAAGTTCTGCATCAAAGTCCAGATACTTCGATCCCCATGGGGCTCTACATTCATATTCCCTTCTGCCGCAAACGCTGCAAATTCTGTTACTTCCGTGTCTACGAAAAACAGAATGCCAAAACCATCGAACGCTATGTACAGGCGCTGCAGCAGGAATTCGAAATGCTGAGCCAGGTCGAAGCCATCAAGGGACGCACCCTGGATTTCACTTACTTCGGCGGCGGAACTCCCTCTTACCTCAGTTCAAAGCAACTGCTCTCCGTTCGCGACCGCCTCTCCAGCCTGCTCTCCTGGGAAACGGCGAAAGAAGTCACTTTTGAATGTGAACCCGGAACGCTGAATCAGGAAAAGGTCGAGACCCTCAAAGAGATTGGCATCACCCGCATCTCCCTGGGAGTGGAAAGTTTCAATGACAAACTGCTCGAAGCCAACGGACGTGCCCACCTCACTCCTGAAGTCTATAAAGCCTACGATTGGATTCAACAGGTTGGCTTCCCCCAGGTCAACATCGACCTGATTGCCGGCATGATGGGAGAAACCGATGAGAACTGGTCCGAGTCCGTGGAAAAAGCCGCCGAATTCGCACCCGATAACATCACGATCTACCAGATGGAACTCCCCCACAACACGATCATTTCCAAAGAAATGAAAGAGATGGGCCTTACCTCTCCTATCGCCGACTGGACGACCAAACGCCGCTGGATGAACGAAGCCATCGAAACACTGCAGGCGAAAGGCTATCACCTCGCCAGCGGAAACGAACTGGTCAAAAACCCCGAAACAGATCGTTTCGTCTACCGTGACAATCTCTTCCGAGGCAATGATATCATCGCCACGGGTGTTTCTTCATTCGGGCATATGCAAGGCGTCCATTACCAGAACCTCGACCGACTGGAAGACTATCTGGAAACCGTCGAAAAAGGGGATCTGCCTATCAATCGCGCCCTGGAGCCTTCCGAACACCAGCGGCTCATTCGTGAATTCATCCTGCAACTCAAAGAAGGTCGCGTACTGACCCAGCCCTTCAAGGATAAATTTGGCGTCGATCTGACCGAGGAATTTTCAGAAGCGCTGGAAAATCAGCAGAAAGCGGGTTACCTCACCTATGACGATTCCCAGGTGAAGCTGACACGCAAAGGCATGCTCCAGGCAGACAGCCTGCTGACCGAATATTTTGAACCCGAACACCGTATGGTAAGATACACATAAAATTTCTATGCTAACAGATAGCTGATAATCCTCCCGACCCTCCCCTGATAAAAGAAATCATTTTCAAGTGAACCCACAAGACGAACTCGATGCACTTGTCAAATTGTTTCCCAACGAACAACGACTGTTCGAACGGGCTGAACACGTTTCCTCTGCCAGTCTCCCGGAACCTTATAAATCATTACTCGCACATTATCATCATATGACCGTCACAATGGAGGAATATCACAAGACCTCCGTTGACGTCACCGTGCTCGATCAGCGACTGGACGGAAATATCTACAGCAGACAGATCCTGTTATCCAAAAGTGGCACCGACGACGTTGTGCAGTTCGGGATCGTCAGATTCAATTTCGATTATGTCACCCAGGCCGTCAAAGACGAAATCCTCGCAGGTGAAATTCCGCTGGGTCGTGTGTTAATCAACCACAACGTACTCAGACATGTCGACCTGGGCGCCGTACTCCGTATTACTGCCGGTCCCGGCCTGTCAAAAGTGATGAAAATTGAACCAGGCCAGGTAACCTATGGACGCCTGGCGACTATTTTTTGTAATCAACAACCGGCAATTGACCTCTTGGAAGTTTCGTCTCCGCTGCTATAACTCACTGGAATCCAGCCGGGGAGAGCATTTCCCCTGAAACAATATAGCTTTCATCCCGAAACGACTCGGCCTGGAAGGCTATGGAGACATAATAGTAAAACTGCTTGCTCGCTATATTGAATTAAAACTGACTGACTAAGGGTTTTCCATGTCTGATTCAAACCTGAAAGAACAGCCTGAACTCGAATCTGAATACGATGTCGTAATCATCGGAGCCGGCCCGGCAGGCTCCACCGTGGCTGCCCTGTTGGCAGAACAGGGTCGTAAAACCCTCGTGGTCGATCGTGCCCATTTTCCCCGCTTCCATGTCGGCGAATCGTTGATCCCGGAAACCTACTGGCCCCTTAAACGGCTCGGCCTGATTGAGCAGCTCAAACAGACTGCCTTTCCCAGGAAATTCAGTGTGCAGTTTGTGACGGATGAAGGCGTCGAGACGATGCCCTTCTACTTCCATGACTACAAAGACCACGAAAGCTCACAAACCTGGCAGGTCTACCGCGCAGAATTTGACCAGATGCTCATCGACAATGCCAAAACCAGGGGCGCCACATTTTACAGTGAAGTTCAGGTCACTGATCTGCTCACCACAGGCGAACAGGTCACCGGCGTCAAAGTCAAATTAAGTAACCAGGAAACTCGCGAGATCACCGCTAAACTGGTCGTCGATTCCAGCGGGCAATCAGGATTTATTGCCAATCGACTGAAGCTCAAACAGAATGACCCGGTTTTAAGAAAAGGAACCGTCTGGGCACACTTCAAAAATGCACAACGCGATCCCGGTATCGATGAAGGAGCTACCCTCATCCTGCAGACCGAAGGGAAACACTCCTGGTTCTGGTATATTCCACTTCCAGACAATGTCGTCAGCATCGGCTGTACCGGCGATATGAACTACATGTTTCCCAAAGAACGGGGGAACAGTGAAGAAATTTTCTTCCAGGAAGTCGAGCGTTGTATCGGCATTAAACGCCGGCTGACCGAAGCCCAGCCCGTCACCGAGTTCATGACCACCAAAGATTTCTCGTATCACTCGACTCAACCTGCGGGTCCCGGCTGGATGCTCGCCGGCGACGCACTCGGCTTCATCGATCCGGTCTACTCCAGCGGTGTGTTCCTGGCAATGAAATCAGGCGAAATGATCGCCGATGCCATCAATGAGGCGTATGAAACTAACGACTTTTCAGTCGAGCGTCTGAGCCAGTGGTATCCCGGATATAAAGAAGGCGTTGAAAACTTTCGCAAACTGGTTTACGCATTCTACACCCCCGGATTCAGCTTCGGCAATTTCCTCAGACAGTACCCGCAATACAAATCGAACCTCGTCGACATCCTGATCGGCGATGTCTTCAAACCCGAAGTCGCCGAGATGTTTACCGTCATGCAGGATGAAATCCCCGAACTGGCTGACACTAAAGACTCTCCGGTGACAATGAAGAAATAACGCGTTCCGATAGACAGATCTTCTGTGTAACTGGTTTGTGGATGCTCTCCGCGCACAAAAAAACCCTGCTCCGGTCATCACCGCAACAGGGCTGGATTCGAAACGACTAGACTATGTCTAGTTTTACTGTAGCGTCTCCAGGGCTGTTTGGCCCGAGTATATTAGATTGCGAGACGCTATGGTTAAATGTGATGCGCTCTAAAGTTAGTCTTTCTTGTATTTGGGTGCTTCGCCCAGTGGATACAGGTCCCATTTGCGAACCCACATCTCAGCCATTTCGGTCTGCACCAGCAGCTTGCCATGATCTGGCTTGGCGTTGTATCCTGCGTTCACAACGACGCCGTTGACCAGGTATTCAATCTCGCCACCTTTGCTGATCACATCCATCCGCGTCCATTCGCCGAATTTGCTTTCGACGTCGTCCTTACCACGGAACCCGACTTTGTCGGCCCAGTCAGGGTCGCGACCAAACCAGTTGATTCGGCCAGAGCTCAAAGTGATTTCTTCGCCGTCTTTCTTCCAGACTTTTTCGCCATCGCGGTCTTTGGTAATTTTCGTGGTCAGTGAAGTGGGAATCGCTTCGCCGGTCTTGGGGTCTTTGCCTGTTAAGACCAGAATGTCACCCACGCCCCCTTCGATGATCTGTGCTTCGATGGAAGCCATCCAGGTATTACCGTAACCACCATCGGCACCATGACAGTGAATCAGCACGCCGGAATCGCGGGCACGGTCTTCCCGCTTGCCCCAGGTTTTTTCGCCCCACTTGAATTCAATGACCATGTGATAATCACGGTAATCATTTTTGGTAATCAGTCCGCCGTAACCATCGCCGGAAATGTGCAGCATGTCATCTTTTACAGTGAAGATCTCGCGGGGATCTTCATAAGCGGTGTCGCGGTTCCAGACATACAGGCCATCCAGATTCTTGCCATTAAACAGATGAATCACACCATCTTTAGGTGTAATGACTTTGTCGCCCGCTTCCGCACCAACACTCCAGACAGCAGCCAGACAGACACAGGTGATCGTTAGTAGTCGTTTCAAATACATTTGCGCTTTCCTGAATTAAACCGCGTTTAGCAGGAACCGAACTCCCGCATGCCGCTACAATAAACCAAAAGTAGCTTCTTTAATAAAATTAAGTTATTGAATCTGCAGACTCTTGGCAAGAAGCAAGTTCAAAAAAGTCGCTACTCGAGTCAAAATAGAAAGCCGGGACGACTCGGTCAACACCTCAGTTTTTGAATCACACCAGAAAAAAAGCCTGCAACAGTGCAGGCTTAAATCGTGACTTCAGGCAGGGATGATTACGACCGATTCTTGATCGCGACCGCAGAAGCATCATGCGGATGCAGGCTTTCGAGGTGGTTGATCTCCACGCGGAAATCCTTCACGCCGGTATGCCCTTCCAGCGCGCCTTTCAGCTTTCGGGCGGCGTCTTCACAAAACATCAGATTCGCACCATTCAGTCGGGCGAACTCCTGTTCGTCTTGTCGTTTGACAGCCGTCTGCACGGGGGTGGCTATCACGCGTTCCAGGTAATCAATCAGCGACTCAATCGGAAATTCTTCGACGTCACTTTCCAGTTCGATACACACATCAGCATGACTCCGCTGACTGTGGGGCACTGCCAGTATCGCTTCCGGTGTTCCCAACCACTCCACGATTTCAGCATGTGTCAGTTCGCTTTGATCAGCGAACCGGTTTTCGAACGCCTGTTGGATTAACTGACGCGATAAAGCGGCTGAACAGGGGCACGCACTGGAATAAGTCAGCCGAACCTGGAGTTGATGACGAAAGACGCCTTGCTGACAGGCACTTTGAATCTTGACCGGATAGGCTCGCCAGCCGGCATGATCGGAGAGTAACGCAGGACGTTTCAGGGAATGCTCGTAAGTTAAGGTCAGGTAACTGCTCGAACTCATATCCTGATGTGTATGGATAAAATCCTGCAGGATTTCGTTCACGACAGGCAGTGTGAGTTCAGTGTCCGCCAGTCGATTGTTCAGACTCAGAAACAGACGTGACATGTGAATGCCTTTGACGTTTTCATCATCCAGGCTGACGGCAGCATCGGCCCGGGCGGGGGTACGAAAAATTTCGCCCGATGCGTCGCGTAAGCGAAGAACCAGTTCCACCCCTGACATACCCACACGTTCCAGCGTCCCACCGGTTAAAGGAAGTGACTCATTCGCGACATCTGGCATCAGGCTTGATTTGGATGCTGCGCGGGAGTCTGTGGACGAAACGGATGGTATACCCTGATCGGTTGATCCCATCTGTTTGAGATTCAGAGCATCGGAAACAAATTCAAACATACAAACGTCTTTCGTTGGTCTGTCACTGCTGTTAGGCTGCTGGTACTGGAAAGCTTTATACGGAAGTTTCCCTCAAGGCGTCTGAACGAGGAGATCCGAAGGAAGAACTCCAACGATTCAATCACCGAGCGGGAGGGGACCGTTTTTAATTCATCTGAAATTAATCAAAACCACTCTTTATTTCATACTATAGCAAAGTTTTACCTGTATATCATTTAGTCCCGTAGATACTTTTTTCAAGTATCAAAATTATCTCATTGCCCGGGTTTCGTCGAAATAAGCCCTTTTCTGACCTGAAATTACAGTATTTCAACTGTTAGAATCTGATCTGAGTGATCTGGTTCATATCGCCAGGCAAGGAAGACAGTTAACGCCCCCGATTCTGTACAAACGCACTTTCTACCGTTTTAGTCTGGCAGAAGAAACAGAGAGTCTGTTTTTGCGTTCCCAGCCCTGGGGGGGCTGCAAAGTTTCAATCGGAATACGTTCCGGCTGCTGTCCGATAAAACCGGGACGCTGCAGAGGTGTATACATGGATGCCTGTTGAATATTCATCTGGTTGGTCTGTTGAGTCAGAAAGTTTGACAGGCGATTCGTTTCAGTATGCATTGGATTCAAAGTCAAAGCCTGGGTCACCGCCGGATATACTTTTGCCATCTGATTGGCCTGCAGGCAGGCATACGCCACCCGATACCAGTCATCAGCAGAAACCTGCTCCCGATTCTTCAGCGCCTGCTCCAGCGATGCTACAGAATCCGTCCATCTCTGCTCGGCACCATAAGCGATCCCCAGCATCCACTGTGCCTCGGCCCGCTGGTCAATCGTCGCACTCGTGTTATGACAGATCGGGCGTAAAATGGGGGTGGCCCTGTTCGGTTCACCCAGCTTGATTTCCAGTCCGGCCAGCTTCAGCCGAGAGACGATGTTGTAAGGTTCGACCTGCAGCACGCGATGATACGTTTCCACAGCCGAGGAATTCAGCCCCGCCAGTTCCTCCAGTTCCCCTTTCAGAATCAGGGCACGAATATTCGTCGGATCCAGCGTCAGGCCCAGTTCCAGATTTTTCAACGCATCCGTGTATTGTTTCTTCTCATACAGCAGGTAAGACAGATCAATATAAGGTCGCGGATCATCGGGGGCCAGAACCGTCGTCTTCTGCAGTTGCTGAATGGCTTCTTCCGAGTAACCATTGGCAATCAGAAACTCCGACAACTGCTGACGCACAGCAGCATTATTGGGATTCGATGCGACGGCCTGCTTTAACAGTTCTGCTGCCTGCTCCTGACGACCACTCTCGGTCGCAACCCGCACCTGCTCGACCAGATCCTGCGACTCGGAATCCAGAATCGCCATTTTCTGTTTCCAGCTCACACAGCTCGAACAGATCAGTAAGAGAACCGCCAGGCAGAACCATCCCCTACTTTTACAGAAGATCCTACGTCGCGCGCACTCTGAGCGACTCAAATTCGGCACGCCGAACCGGGACTCAGTAAACGTATTGGCACAACGATCTCTCATACGCTCTGGTGATCTTCCTCCCTGAAGTCACGAAGCTGAATCAAAAATATCAGGTTACCAGACTGAAATCTGACAGGGTGCTGCCAGATTCAGGCTGCGAACGTTACCATTTTTTCGAATTTTGGGGTAGAGGAACTCCGCTGCTTTTCGGGCCGAAACACCAGCCTGGGTACATTCTGTCTAGCAGTCTCAGTCGAAGCGAGACTCTAGCTTAGATTATTTCCGTTAAGTCTTTCCATTACATCAACTTATAATTATTCATTGATAAAAAACCCGCGTTAGAACGATCAGAATGAAAATTGAGCCTCAAATACAGGTGCAATCCCGACAAATCTGACTTTAGTTAAAATAGAGACTATCGCGAATTATTATAAATTACTGTTTAAAAACTTAGTTTAACCGACCAGAGCAACAAACCCAATCATTGACATCGGTACGATCGTCCGGGTACAAAAGAGTAACTTATGGATAAGTTTTCGATATATTCGAAATAATTGGAAATATAGAGAATCTGGCGTGATGGACTACGTCTTCTTTCGGCATGGCTTACTGCCCCTGGTCGTGCAATCGTTAAGCTCGATTTAAAAAGGTCGAATGGATGATGAGTCTTCGTAAAAAAATGAATCTGAAAAAAGTATGCCTTACGGTCGGTTGTTTCCTGACCATTGGCATGATGTCCCTGGCAGAGTCCAATGCGGGAGTCATCCCCTGGACGTATAACGCCCTGTTTGGCCCGAGTCGTAATGGTGCGATGGCTTATAGTGCTGGATACGCTCCTGCCCCCTATACCACCAACTATGGTGGATATGGCATGATGAACGGCGGCAACTGCTGTGGCCAGCCCGGTTACACCAGCTACTATGGTGGAACCATGAATCGCAGTCAGACAAGACGTAGTTCCCGCGCGGCATACCGCTGGTATCTCCTCAACAACCCTCAAGCGGTGGGCGTCAGTTATCGTAATTTCAGTGGTGGAAATGCTTATGCTTCCACCGGCAGTTATTACGGCCCGGTAGGCTGTGGCTCCTGTGGAATGGGTGGCTGTGGTATCGGCGGATGCTCAACCGGTGCCTGCGGTGCAGCCGGCTGCAGTACCGGACAATGTGGCGTCTCCTATAATCCTGCTACCGCCAGTACTCCCACCCCCGATCCGAACGCTGGAAACCCAGTTCCTCCACCTCGTGAAGTGGAAAGCACTACACCAAAAACATTCGCCGATGACCCCATGAATTCCAGCAAGCCAGATCCCGGTGTGGAAGATTCCGGATTCGAAAAGCGACGCTATGATCGCAGCCCCATGAATTCAACGCCCATGCCAAAAAATGAAGCCAAGGACCTGTTCGAAACCCCGCTGAAACGGGATGTAGAAGAGCTGCCTATGCCTGGCAATACCCCTGCACTCCCCGGTTCCGAACGCAAGCAGCCAGCATTTGGGCCAGAAGAAAAAAAGAACGATGATTTCTTCGGTGGTGGCAGTACAGACGCCTTCAAACCAACCCCCGATGGCAAACTTCCTAAAACCGCCATCCCCCAGAAAAAGACGGCTCCGATTCAGGAACCTGCAATTAAAACCCCCAAAGCAGAACAGGAAACGAACTTTCCTCCTCTGCGGGTGCGTCCTCTGAATCTGGACCAGAAAATCACCTGGAAATCAGCACCTCGTGCCGAACGCCTGACGATTCGCACCAGCTTCTCTGCACCGCAGGTTGCCAAACAGGATGTGCCTGTTAATTCCGGCTGGTTTGCCATTACTGATTCTGCAAAAATTGCCAGCAAGTAATCGCAGAAACTCAAAGTCTCAACAAAGTGCAAGTGCCTGACCGCCTTGCACTTTTTTTATGCGCCAATCCCGTTATCGTAAATAGCATACGACACCACTTTTGGTTTCCACTCTCTTTGATCAAACAGCCGGATTCGGAACATGCAAAACACAGAAATCGCACGCCAGTTTGAGGAACTGGCAGATCTGCTGGAAATTCAAGGCGCAAACCCCTTTCGGCTTCGCGCGTATCGAAACGCCGCACGAACCATCACTGGGCTGCCCGACTCCATTCAGGACATTGTGGAGTCCGATCCCCAAGAACTGCAGGAGCTGCCGGGCATCGGCAAAGACCTCGCCGAAAAAATTGTCACGATCGTTGAAACCTCGACACTCCCCCAGCTGGAAGAACTCAAAGAACAGATTCCGGCAGATGTAGTTCGTATGTTGGATATTCCCGGCATCGGTCCTAAAAAAGTCGCATTTCTGTTTTCCGAACTTTCAATCCACTCGCTCGACGACCTCAAGGCAGCCGCCGAAAATGGCGTGATCGCCGAGCAGAAAGGCTTCGGCAAAAAAACAGAACAGATCATTCTGGAAGGACTCGAACATCTCAGCCAGGCCGGAAACCGCGTCCGACTGGCAGAGGCCAAAGCGCAATGCGATGCCATCATTCATGATCTCAGTAAACTCGATTCAGTGCAGCAGATATCAGAAGCCGGCAGTTGTCGCAGACGCAAAGAATCCGTCGGTGACCTGGATGTCCTTGTCACTTCCAGCCAGCCTGCGGAAGTCATGGACGCGTTGGCGGATCACGAACTGGTCAACAAAGTCCTCGCCCGCGGTGATACCAAACAGCGTGTGCGGCTCAACTCAGGTCTCGAACTGGATCTCCGTGTCGTCCCCGAAGAATCGTATGGCGCCGCCCTGCTCTACTTTACCGGCTCCAAAGAACACAACATTGTACTCCGGCGCCGTTCCCAGGATCGTGGTCTCAAACTGAATGAGTACGGTCTGTTCCGCGAGGACGAACTGGTGTCAGGCAAGACCGAAGAAGAAGTTTACCAAGCGCTCGATCTTCCCTGGATCCCGCCCGAAATCCGCGAAGACCGCATGGAATTTGCCGCTGCGGAAAAGGATGAATTACCTGAACTGATCGATCTCAAAGATATTCGCGGCGACCTGCATATGCATACGACAGCCACCGATGGCACGGCCTCCATCCTGGAAATGGCGGAAGGTGCCAAAGCCAAAGGTTATCAATATATTGCCATCACCGACCATTCCAAACGGGTCTCCATGGCGAACGGCCTTGATGCCAAACGACTGCGGGCGCACTGGAAAGCCATCGAAAAAGTACAAGGTCAAATCTCCGGTATTCAGATCCTCAAAGGCATCGAATGCGACATCCTTGAAGATGGCAGCATGGACCTGCCCGATGATGTCCTCAGTGAAGCCGACTGGGTCATTGCCGTCTTGCATTATGGTCTCAAGCAACCCCAGAAACAGATCAATCAACGCCTGCTGAATGCCATCCAGAACCCGAACGTCTCCATCATCGGCCATTTATCGGGCCGTCTGATCGGCAAACGACCCGGTGCTGATCTCAATTACGGCGAGATCCTCAAAGCCGCCGCCGACTATGGTACCATGCTGGAAATCAACGCACATCCCATGCGACTCGATATCGACGATATCCACGCAGCCCGGGCCAAAGAACTGGGCATCCCGATTGTCATTAACACGGATGCCCACAGCGTCTCCGGGCTGGATGTCATGCAGTACGGCATCTACCAGGCACGTCGGGCCGGTTTAACGAAAAAAGATGTCGCGAACACTAAAACCTGGAAGCAATTTCAGAAATTGTTGAAAACATCGAAATAATCTTTCATCCGCTTTCCTGAGAATTCCGTTACCGCTTCAAACAATATCAGACTGAACAGGAACGAAATTTCATGCCGAATTCACTGGAACTGCTGATCCGCTCGGGTAACCCTTTAATCTCTATCGAGACCTTGGATGAACAGCGTGCCTTAAAGGTAATCAGGGACATCGCACTGAAGTTGAAGAAACCCATCTTCGAATGGTCTACGACGGCCGGATTATGCAAGCTGGAACATGGCAGTCTGAAATCAGCGACCGTGCCCGGCGGAAAACCGGAACAGCCTTTGACTTTCATCCGTCAGAACACCGACCAGGATCTGTTTGTATTTAAGGATTTAGGTGCCTACTGTCGGGACAGTGTCGTCAATCGTATGCTCCGCGACCTGATGGAGACCTGCCACGAAAAAAAATCGACCATCATCCTGATCGATGCCTTCCCGTTACCCGATGAAATCAAACGCTTCACCATCAGGTATGAACTGGGCTGGCCCACGACCGATGAATTATCAGATGTCATTAAACAGACCTACAATAAGATCAAACGGGAAAGTGATTCTGAAATCAAAGCCAGGCTGACCCGCCGCGAAATGGAACAGCTCGTGTTGACCATGCGGGGGCTCAGCTGCAGTGAAGTCGAGCGTGTCATCAGTTCAGCAATCTTGCAGGACAACGATCTCAACGCCAATGATTTACCACATATCATTGAAGCCAAACGCACACTTCTGGGCTCCACTGGTTGCCTGGAATCCATCGCCGTCGACGTCAAATCAGAAGAAGTGGGTGGACTCAATAAATTAAAAGACTGGCTGCAACTTCGTCGGGGTGGCTTTACTCAGAAAGCCCGGGAATACGGAATTGAACCACCGCGCGGCGTACTCATGCTGGGTGTACCCGGTTCCGGTAAAAGCCTGTGTGCGAAAATGGTTGCGGCAGACTGGAATATGCCGCTCCTGCGCCTGGACCCGGGCATGCTCTATCAGAAATTCATCGGCGAAAGTGAAAGCCAGTTAAGACAGGCCCTCTCCCAGGCCGAATCCATGGCACCTGTGATTCTCTGGATTGATGAAATTGAGAAAGCATTCGCGTCAGCCTCCGGTTCGTCCGCTGATGGAGGTCTCTCCAAACGGATGTTTGGCACCCTGCTCGCCTGGATGCAGGACCATCGACATCCGATTTTCATCATCGCTACTGCCAACGATATCTCCGCCCTTCCGCCGGAACTGATGCGCAAAGGACGCTTTGATGAAGTCTTCTTTGTCGACCTGCCTACTGATACAGCCCGCGAACAGATTCTGAAAATTCATCTCGAAAGGCGTAAACGCGATTCAGATCAATTCGACCTGCGCTCACTGGCAGCGCTCGCAGAAAACTTTACCGGTGCCGAGCTGGAACAGGCGGTCATGTCAGGCCTGTTCGCCGCCTTTTCCGAAAATGCCGAAATCGAAGACAGGCATATTGCCTCGGAAATTCAAAAAACACGCCCATTAGCCGTACTGATGCAGGAACGGATCGCCCAACTGCGCCTCTGGGCTCAGAACCGCTGTGTTCCCGCTGATTAACAACTGCCAGTCTGTTTCAGACTGAAAACAGACCTGTTGTTTTTTCGCAACATGCTTATACAAAAACATTAACTTCTGCAAAATTTGACGCAGTCAGCCAATTCTGGAAGCATCGAGTTGAAAATCGGCAGGAAATGCGGGACAATTAGACTGTGTCCAGTTTTACTGTAGCGTCTCCAAGGCTATTTGAACCGAGTAGAATAGTTTGAGAGGCGCTATGCTTAATTGTGATGTACTCTAACTCAGTCGTACGCATTATCTCCTGATTTCAAATTGAGGTTATATATGATTTCTCCCACCACATTCAGAAGAGTACTGTATTCCGTCCTGGGACTTTCTCTTGCTATCTATGCCTGCTCAGCAAAAGCAGCCGACACAGAAGAAAAAACAGAGAAAACAACCGAAGTCAAAATCAAAGACATCACACTCAAAATCCCAGAAGCCTGGAAAAGCTCTCCCCCCTCCAACAACCTGCGACTGGCTCAATTTGAAATCCCCGCAGTCAAGGGTGATCAAGAACCAGCAGAACTGGTCATCTCATCCTTTGGCGGTACTGGTGGTGGAGTCTCTGCCAACATCTCTCGCTGGATCGGACAGTTTGCAGCAGGAAAAGATCGCGAAGTCAAAGTCACCCAGGGAGAATCCAAAGACGGTAAATATATCTTTGCCGACCTCTCAGGTACCTACAACAAGTCCATTGGACCTCCATTCCTTCGCAAAACCAAAGCGGTTCCCGATTCGCGCATGCTGGGTGTCATCCTGGCTGTGGAAGGAAAAGCTTACTACTTCCTGAAGTTAACCGGCCCTAAAAAGACCGTCGCTTCCATCGTCGATGAATTCCGCGCCTCTTTCGGTGCCGACGCTAAAGAAGAAAAGCCATTCGAACAATAACGAATGGCTGCTTTTTTATTTTCATCACGACTTATTTCAGATTCTTTAAAAACTAATCCTCAGCACTGAATCTACCGGATCATTATGCTCACCCAGCGAATTCCTGCAGCCTGGATCAGGGGCGTTCTGCCCCTGATATTATTCTTACTTATTGCTCTCTTTCTCACGATTGCCAATAGAAATCTGGCTGCAGAAGAAATTGATCCCGAAGAAGACGATTATCCCCCCGGGCTGCTGGCAACTTACCAGTCTGGAAATACGCAGATCCAGCGAATTGATCCCGATATTGCCTTCGACTGGGGTCAACAGGCCCCGTTACCTCAACTGCCGGCAGAACACTTTTCCGCGGACTGGACCAGCCTGATCCTCGTCAGGCAACCTGGTGACTACCAGATCTCAGCCTACCTGGAAGGGGAACTCACCGTTGAAATTGACGGCAAAACGGTTCTGGAAGGCAAACGCGATACCGCCGGCTGGATCGTCGGAAAAAAATACAAACAGAACTTTGGTGAATTCGAACTCAAAGTCGCCTATAAAAAAATCTCGCCGCAGGCACGCGTACAACTCTTCTGGTCTTCGAATCGGTTCGGACTGGAACCGATCCAGGCGAATATTCTTTATCGCGAAGAGGGCAATCCCGATGTCGCTCAAATCTGGCGCGGACGCACTCACTTCGACGCTCACCGCTGTAACCGCTGTCATCAACGCGAACAGCAGTTGACCAGCCCTGCCGCTCCCGATCTGACGCATGTCACAACGGCCCTGAACCCGGAATGGCTGGTTCGTAAAATTCAAAACGAGAGCGCCGTATCCGCCCACGCAAAGATGCCTTTCTTCGGCTTTAATGACCAGGAAGCGGAAGCCATCGCCGCATATTTATATGCCAATACGAAATCGGCATCACTCAATAAAATCCCAGCCCCGAAAAAAGACAAAAAAACGAAGAAAGCCCCCACGCATGATGAAGAACAACGTGCCGGCGAAATCCTGATGCGTTCGGTCGGCTGTCTTGCCTGCCATACGATTGACGGCAAAGGCAATCAGCAACCCTTCAGTGGTGGCGATCTCAGCAGTATTGGCGACAAACGCGAGACACAGTGGTTTTACACCTGGCTCTCAGACCCGGCGAAACTCAATAAAGACCATCGTATGCCGGTCATCAAACTCAGTACCACCGAACGCCGCCAACTGGCTTATGCGCTCTCAGAATTGAAACAGGCCGATCTCCCTGAAGGTAAAAAACCACCAACTGATAAATCGCTCATCGCCGAGGGAAAAAAACTGATCACCCAGGCCCGCTGTGCCGCCTGCCATACGATTCCCTGCATTGAAAAACCGACTCAGCAGATCGTCGATCTTTCCAAGTCGACTGAAGACTGGAAAAACTCCTGTCTGGCTGAAACCCCCGACCTGAAAAAGGGGCGCCCCGCCTATCGTACCATCGACCGGGAAGCCGTCATCGCCTATCTCAAATCAAGCGCTGGAGCGCCGTCTCCAGAAAACGAATTTGATCGCGGCCGCTACGTCCTGGAACAGCGCAACTGCATCTACTGTCACGAACGGGACAAACACGAAGGCATCACCCAGATCGCCGGTCAGATGGCCAAGTTCGATCCCGCGCTCGCCGGACAGAGTGAAGGCATGATTCCCCCCGCGCTGACCGCCGTCGGCGACAAACTCAAGCAGGAAGCCCTTTCCCAAGCCGTCAGTGGCGAACAGAAAAAAGTGCGCATGCCCTGGCTGCGCGTCCGCATGCCTCGCTTCCAGCATACAAAAGACGACAAACAGGCACTGCTTGATTACCTGGTCGCCCATGATCGGGTTCCCGACGATGGTCCGCGCCAGCCCGGATTCATGGTCGACTCCTCCGATCAGGATCGCGCGCAACTGCTGATTGCCGGTCAGACCATTACCGGCGCTAAAGGTTTCAGTTGTATCTCCTGCCACGTACTCGGCGAATATGAACCGCGCAACGTCGCGCTGGGAACCCGCGGTTCTGACCTGCTGATGCTCGGCGATCGTATGCGGAAAGAATACTTCCTCCGCTGGGTTCACAATCCACTCCGGATCGTGCCCGGCATGGAAATGCCCGCACTCAAGAAAAGCGTTCCCAAAGTACTGGGAGGCAATATCGACCGTCAGCTGGATGCCATCTGGCTCGGCTTGAATGATCCCCAGTTCAAAGTTCCGACGAACCCCTCTGTCGTGGAACAGTTCTTTACTGTCGCTGCTGGCGAACCGGCGCGGATTGTCCGCGATGTCTTTACCAATCCCAAAGAAACCGGCGGCGGCTATGTATCACGTGCCTTTGTGGTCGGCTTTGATAACGGACACAACCTGCTGTTCGACCTCGATCAATTCTCCATTGTTCAATGGACACTGGGAGACCTGGCCCGCCAGCGCACCGAAGGTAAAAGCTGGTACTGGGATATGGCCGGCTCCCCCATCATCTCCGGTTACGATCGTGGCTTTGAATTTGTGCTGACTCCCACCGGTAACAAGCCCGCAGCGGCCGTCTATCCACTGCTCCAGAACGGCCTGGCAGGCACATTGCGCAGCTACGAATCCCAAGGGAATCAGGTCACTCTGAATTATGAACTCAATTTTAAAATCGGCGAGAAGACCACAACCGTCTCAGTGACGGACACCTTCCAGACGCTCTCCGATCAGCCGGGTAAGACGGGGCTGCAACGCACGACCAAAGCAGGAAATCTTCCCGAAGGCTACGCACTCCATATTGGTCGACCTCGTTTCTCCACCAGCATCGGCAATCCCCAAATCACGGTTGCCGGTAAACCCGATGCAACCTGGATGCACATCACCGATAACAATTCTCATGAATACGTACAGGCAGACAGCCCCTCCTCCGGACAGGCCAACCTGACACTCAACTACCTCTGCAAACTCAAAGCAGAAGGGCTGCAGGTCAAAACCAAGCCCCAACCCAAGCCGGAAATCGAAACCGTCACCAGCGCGCCCGGCTTTGACGGCGTGCGACTGCCGCTGGATGGCGGCATCATGCCGACGGCCCTCGCCTGGCGTGAAGATGGCACTTTGATTTTCACCTCGCTCAAGGGAGACGTCTATCTCGCCAAAGATACCGACGGCGATGGTGTGGAAGATCAATTGACCCTGTTTGAAGAAGGCCTTTCCGCCCCGTTCGGCATCATCGCTGATGGCTCCGATATCATTGTTTCTCATAAACCGGAAGTCATTCGCCTCTCCGATACCAACGGGGATGGCAGAGCCGACCAGCGTACAATCATCGCGACCGGCTGGGGCTTCAATGATAACTACCATGACTGGGCCACCGGCTGTATTCGTGACAGCCAGGGCAATCTGTATGTCGGCTTAGGCAGCGATTATGCCCAGATGAAACGGCCCGACGATCAGATCAACTGGCGCGGCAAAATTCTCAAGATCACCTATAACGGCAATCTCGAAATCCTGGGACACGCCTTCCGCTATCCCACGGGACTGGCAATCAACTCCAAAGATGAAATTTATATCTCCGATCAACAGGGCGTGCAGAATACGTTTAACGAAATTAATTTACTGATACCCGGGAAAGCGTACGGCGTTCCCAGTCAGTCTGACTTGCGAAACAAAGAAAACCTCGAAGAAACCCGCGCTGCCATCCAGGTGCCTCACCCCTGGACGCGCAGTGTCAACGGTTTAACCTGCATCCCGAAACAGTTCGCCTATGACAGTCTGTTCGATCAAGGGCTGGGCTGCGAATACAATCAACGTTTCCTGATCCGCTTCACCACACAGAAAGTCGGCGATACCGTTCAGGGCGCCACTTATTATTTCACCCGCGCCGATGTGCCTCCCGATGAACACAATTTCGCCGGCCCCATGTCGGTTGCCGTTAGTCCCCAAGGTGACATCTACGTCGGCAGCATCCACGACAGCGGCTGGCTCGGCGGTCAGAATACCGGTTCGATTACCAAACTGACCCCCAACGGCAAACTGCCGAACGGTATCAAAGAACTCCGCGCGACTCACGATGGTTTTGAACTCGAATTCTTCGCCCCTGTTGACGCGAAAAAAGCGGCCGACAAAGAGGCCTATACCATTGCCGGTTACACCCGCGTCTGGAGCGGCAGCTACGCCAGCCCCGACAGCGGCCGGTATAAAGTCGAAGTCGAAGAAGCGACAGTTTCAGACGACAAAAAAACGGTTCGCCTCAAGGTCAACGAACTCAAAGAAAAATTCGTCTACGAAGTCAACTGCCAACAGATCGGGAAAGGAGAGGAAAAGCTCTTCCCGGTCACGGGGCACTACTCAATGAACCGGATTCCAGAGTAACCGGAAACAGATCGGGAATGTTGATTTTCCAGATATTGGGCTGATTTGCCGTTGCGATATAGGTCTCATGAGTTGATCTGTTTGCTTTAAATCCATGAATCTGTTTCAGTTCCGAAGGGGTCATATTCACCACCAGTTCGGGATCGATTTCAAAATTGTGAAAGGGAGACATAATTAAACCTAAACCACCTTGTGGTAATGGATAGTTAGTGAATTTAAGGCTATTATTCTGAAACCATAAAACTTTCGGGGCAAATAAGTCATTAATCTCAGCCAATTGGCTGAGTTCATTCTTCTTAACCAGATAGACCGTTGGCGTGTTATATCTCCCCTCGAGGATCTCTACTGTCGGATGCCAGGTCAGTTTCTGTGGATCAAGATTTTCATACTTTCCGTCAGCCGCCAAAGGGCAACGAGTTACTCTGTCATTCTTCACATCGATCAGATAAACGCTTCTCTCAGATTCCTGATTCATGTTATGACGATATAACCAAAGTCGATCATGAATATCTTCAGCTGATATCAGCCTGAATTTTCTTGCATCAGTAGTTTTTTCGAAATCAAGAGATCGGAAATCACATAATAAGAAATAATCTTTATCGTCGGGCATATTCTGCCAGTTGACCTGAAATTGAACTTTCACCTTTTCTGGAGCACTGGCTGGACAGACGATGGTCTGTTCAAACTTTCGGCCGGGAATCGTGGTGATCAACTCAGCCTGAGGAGCCTCGCCCCAGGGCGATTTCAGTGTCAAAAGATATTTGCCCCAAGGCAGCTTTCCAAAATCCAGCAAGCCGTTTTTGTCACTGACAGCTTCAACGGTAAAAACAGGGTTGTTGCCGTCCCCCTTAGACAAGGTCCCTTCAAATCCTGCAGCCGGTTGTTCCTCACTCCCCTCCTGAACCAACTGAAACAAAATTGGCTGCAGTTCCCCCGGCGCTTCAGATGCGGATTTCTCCTGCGCCTGCTTGAACTGTTCCAGCATCAGTAGATTGAACGCCCGGCTTTCCTGCATCATCGACCAGGCAATGCCCACCACAGCGATACAGCACACCGCCATCACGGCAGAAATTCCGGTCAAAATTCGTTGTGACATAATTCTCTCCTTCATCGCGTCCAGCCAGAGCTGACGGGCGATTTTGATGGGATCGCCGAATTGATTTAAGACGCGTTGTTTTGCCGTCTGTTCATCCGGATTCTTCAATAACTCTCGATTCAAGGCACAGGCAAAGTGATCGCTGAGTTCATCAATAATATTCTGTCTGAGCGATGACGGTTCATCGTCACGCTCGGGTGGAAAATCTTCGATACTGATCTCAGGCCAGGCCACGCAATACCCCTTCATTTTAATGGGACAGAAATGCTTCGCTTTAGAAAAAGCCCCCGCCAGATCCCTCAACTTCAACCTGTTTCGCCTCTTCAGGAACGTGTAACTGCTCAAACTCAGGCAATTTAATTTTCCAGACATTCTCCTGGTCTTTGGCAGCGGTGAACTTCAGCAGCTTTGCGAATTGAATTCCACTGGCATAGGCAAACGGACTTCCACTGGCATTTTGAGCTCCTTTTTTCTCCTCTCTAGCTGCTGCATTCAGAGCCGCGATCTTTCGATGCGTGACAATCAATGTGGTAGCCTCAACGCTATTGGGACCTCCAAAACTTCCGGCATTCTGCAGGTTGAGATTGGCTGGAGAAATCATTCGTAAGGATTCTCGACTGTGATTCAAGACCATAAACGAAACGCTACCTTCCCCCACATTAACATTATCTAGCAGTAGATCAGCCAGGTCCTGCCGGTACAGAAGATACATCACCGGCAGCAGATACTGATCTCCTTCAATCATATTGATCGACTGTTTTGCTTCTAATTTATCAAAATCAATATTCTGGAACTTACGATTGATATCTAAAGGACAGCGAAAGACCTGATTCTTCTGATTGATCAGACAGGCCATCGGATAGTCCCATGTTCCCTCCAGCGGATTGGGATATGGTCTGGTCCAAAGCTCAGCTCCAATTTTACGGGATAAGGCAGAGAGTCCACTGTCAATGTGCCGGGGTCGAAAGTCGCACAACAACAGCCAGTCATCTGACTTCAAGTCATCAGGCCATTCCACCTCAATTCGGACCGGGACTTCAATGGGTGCAGCACTCGGGCAAACGATGGTCTGGGAAAAGTTGCGTCCCGGTAACACAGTCAAATCATCGTGATAAGATTCTCCCCAGGGAGCGATGACATTTAACGAATACACCCCCCAGGGCAGCTTGCCAAAATCCAGTTTTCCTTCAGCATCACTCTTTTCTTTGAGTGTGAATGAATCTGTGTTATCCCCGATTTTAGTCAACTTCCCTTCAAAGCCGCCCCCTGGCTTCCCGTCTTCCTTCCCTTGAACCAGCTGAAAGGAAACCTGATTCATTTCACCGGCAGCTGACTCAGTTTGAACTTCCGGCACCGGTCGATTCGCAATTTCCGTCATCTGCGCCATCATTCGAGTATTGAACGCCTGGCTCTCCTTCATCATCGACCAGACCATCCCCACCACAATTACACCACAGACTGCCATCAGGACAGAGATTCCGGTCATAATACGTTGAGACATGATTTTCTCCTTCATGGCATCCAGCCAGAGTTGGCGGGCGATTTTGATGGGATCGCCGAAATGTTGAATAACACGTTGTCTCGCCAGTTGTTCGTCTGAGTTCTTTAACAGTTCCCGATTCAATGCACACGCGAAATGGTCGCTGAGTTCATCAATAATATCCTGTCTGAGCGATGACGGTTCGTCGTCACGCTCGGGCGGAAAATCTTCGATGCTGATCTCAGGCCAGTTCACGTTCTACTCCTGTAGTTAGCAAACGATTTTTGAAACCGTTTATCTTAGAATAAGCCCTGACCGGCACCGCCGATTCTCTGGGGCATCTTGAGATTTTCCAGGTAAGGTAATTTGATTTCCCAGAGATTCTCTTCGCCTTGAGATGCCGTAAAGACAAGTCGCTTTGATAATTCGATCCCGTCTGCATACCGTGGTGCTTCATTCACGTTCATCAGATCAACCTGAGCTAAATGAATGGGGGCATTTCGAAAGGGGAGCATAAGAAAAGTATGAGCTTCGATAATATTAAATCCAGATTCTCCTCCCAGAGATCTTCTATATTTCAGACTATAATCACCTATGTTAGATCTACCGTTATTTAAAACGTTATAGTTTTGCTTTTCATTCAATTCCGTCAGTCTCTGCAAATCTTTTTTCTGTATCAGAATCAGATCAGGCAAAACATGTTTTCCCTGACTCATCTTTACCGAGGTCGATTCGACCAGCTGCTGCGAATCAATGTCTTTGAATTCCCCGTCTTTAGCTAATGGACATGCTGTGATTAAATTCTGATGATTGATGAGATAGACACCAGTGGAATGTTCAGTCGAATCCTGTTGGTAAATCCAGTTTTTATCTTGAATAAGTCTACTGCTCTCCACCTGCTGCTTCCGGCCTGAGGCATTACGAAAGTCACTTAACAGTACCCAGTCTTCTGCATTGAATTCGCCAGGCCATTTCACCTGAAATTGAACAGGGACCTGGGAAGGTGCCGCAGCCGGGCAAATGATTTTCTGCAAATATTTCCTTCCGGGGATGACCGATACATGCTGATGAAAAGTCTCACCCCAGGGAGCGTTCAAATTCAGTTGATATTTCCCCCAGGGCAACTTTCCAAAATCAAGTAGCCCCTCTGCATTACTGGCTGCTTCCAGTGTGAAGGTCTCCATAAGAGTTCCATCTTTCATCAGTGTGCCCGTAAAACCGATGGCTGGGGTTTTGTCTTTGTTATCATGAACGAGCTGGAAGGAGATCTGATTCATTTCTTCACTGCTGACACTGGCTGCGGCTTGTTGTTCCTGTTTTAACTCTTTCAGCTGATCCAGGATTTGCTGATCTCTGTCAACCATGGCAACGGGTTGAGGTCGATCCGCAATCGCCGCCAGATGCGCGAGCATTTTCTGGTTCACCACCCGACTCTCCTGCACCAGGATCCAGGCAAACCCCACTACCGTAATACAGCAAACTGCCATCACGGCAGAGATTCCGGTCATAATACGTTGAGACATGATTTTCTCCTTCATTGCATCCAGCCAGAGTTGGCGGGCGATTTTGATGGGGTCGCCGAAGTGATTAATCACACGTTGTTTTGCCAGACGTTCGTCTGAATTCTTCAATAACTCTCGATTCAAGGCACAGGCAAAGTGGTCGCTGAGTTCATCGATAATATCCTGCCGCAATGACGAAGGTTCGTCGTCACGCTTGGGCGGAAAATCTTCGATACTCAGCTCAGGCCAGTTCACTTTGTATTCCCCTAATTTCAAACGATGAAATACTGTTACGATCCTTACATCTAATAGAGCATCGCTTCTAGATCCGAACGAGTCCACTCTATCTTAGGTATGTTAATCTCCCAGACATTCGGTGATTCTTTAACAGCTGTAAACAGGAGCGGCTCTGGCAGTTGGATTCCGTGGAGTTCCGTGACAGCATATCCAGAAAGTGATTTTAACTGTTTCTCAAACGGAGATTCTATTTTCAGTACCTCGAAAGGGTTAACAAAAAAGCTGAACCCGGTCCCACGTCTCAATTTGGGGTAGATTCTTAGACCTGGATTCTGTCCAGGAGTGAAGGCCAGGATTCCAAAGGGCGGGGGAGAATTCAACTCTGCCAGTTTTTTCAAAGTGTCCTTTCGAGTCAGATAAAAAACAGACAAATGATATTCTCCCTGATTCATCGTGATTTCCGAATGTAGTTTTAATTCTTCCAAATTGATATTTTTATAATCCCCTTCTGAAGTCAAGGGACAGAAACCTACTCGATTATCACTGTTGATCAGATAAACGCCTTTGGGGTCGCGCTGAAGATCCTGATCGTAGATCCAAAAGTGATTTTCAATGCTTCGTTTGCTTTTGAGCGTGAATGGAACGAGCTCTTTTCCTTGAAGCGGATATCGGAAATCACACAATACAACCCAGTCATCTGGGGTTAGTTTGTCCGGCCAGTTGATATGGAATTGTACGGGAACACCTTTAGGAGCACTCGCAGGACAGACGATTGTTTTCAAATAATCACGCCCCGGGATTGTGACAATACTGTTTTCAAAACACATTTCATTCCAAGGGGCATGCAATTTTAAATTGTATCTTCCCCAGGGCAATTGACCATAATCGAGTTTTCCGGATTCATCGATAACTGCACTTATTGAAAATGAGTCTGTCTTATCTCCGCTCTTTGTCAATTCGCCAGAAAAGCCGACTGCTGGTTTGCTGATATCTCCCTGCTGGACCAGTTGGAAGGAGATTTCATTCATCTCATCAGAAGTAGCACTAACTGAATCAGTTTGAGTTTGGTTCAGATGTTCCAAAAGTTTCAAATTGACTTGTTCGCTCCGTTTCATCATCAACCAGGCAATTCCCGCCACGGCGATACAACAAACTGCCGCGGTGACAGAGACTCCGGTCATAATGCGTTGCGACATGATTTTCTCCTTCATCGCGTCCAGCCAGAGCTGGCGGGCAATTTTGATGGGATCACCGAATTGAGATAACACGCGTTGTTTTGCGATTTGTTCGTCCGGATTTTTTAACAGTTCTCGATTCAAGGCACACGCAAAGTGATCGCTGAGTTCATCGATAATATCCTGCCGCAACGACGAAGGTTCATCGTCACGCAGCGGCGGAAAGTCTTCGATACTGAGCTCAGGCCAGGCCACTTTGTGCTCCCAGAATACGTTCGATGGCGGAGGAGAACTGCTTCCATTCCTGCCGTTTCTCGTTGAGCGCTTTCTGTCCCTGGATCGTCAGTTCGTAATACTTCCGCCGACGACCATCGACTTCACGCCAGAACGATTTCAACAGTTTTTTACGCTGCAGCTTATGCAACGCGGGATACAGACTCCCCTCTTTCAGCTCAAACTCATTGGCCGAACGATTCGTGACGCGCTGCGTAATTTCATAGCCATAAGTGGGCCCTTCCGAAACCAGTTCCAGAATGAGCATCTCCATCGTGCCTGCAAATAATTGCGGATTCATCTCTTATCCTCCGATACATAGGATGACTACACATCCAATATATAGCCGCTCTAGGTATTAACTGTCAAGAAGATTTTTGAAAAGAAATTAAATACACTGGGTGAAACCGAATGCAATTCGGTATTGCCGCAGGCACCAGGAAATTGTCGGAGTCAACGCACAATAAAAGGGAAACTTCCGACCCCGGTTGCGGTAGGGTGCGGACCCATGTGTCCGCCCGCCTGGTGAAGATTGAACTGTTTTACGCTCTGAACGGGACCAGTAAAACATTCGTAGCGTGACAATGTAAAGGAAGTCTAGACCGCGGGCGAACACATGGGTTCGCCCCTACGTCGAGTGCTTGCACTGACAGTTTCCTGCTCGCTACGCTCGGCCCGATTTACATTCGAGCCCACCCACGGATTTATTTTCTGACGCCATCGGGAGGCAGGCGGATGGACACATGGGCCACGCCCTTGTCTCTTACGCTTGACTCCCAGCGTTGGCACAGAACTGGTAGTAGACTTCTTCCGATTTCAGCAGTTGATCAATCTCGAGCCACTCATCCACTGTATGCGCCTGGGCAATCGAACCGGGGCCGAAGACCATTGAGGGGACGCCCCCCTGGTTCACACGCGCTGCATGCGTTCCGTAAGGTACACCCACTTTTTTGTGACCGGGTTCCAGCTTGTCGATCACGGACATCAGTCGGTCGCTCCACTCTCCATTATTGTGATCCGATAATGAAACGCCGGTGATCCACGGTGGCAACATCTCGAATTCGAAAGGCAGTGTCTGCTTTAAGTATTCTTCCACCTGATTCATGACCTCAATACCATCCTCGCCCGGAATCACACGGCGGTCGATTTCGATGGTACACCAGTCAGGCACGATGTTGACACTTTCGCCCCCTTCGATCACCCCCACACTTAAAGTCGGCGGACCGCACAGCGGATGCGCGTCCCAGCTTGAAAGTTCGTCGGCGTATGCCTGCAGTGCCTTGATGACATCCGCCATCTTGTAGATGGCATTCACTCCATCGTTGGGTTGAGAACTATGGCAGGCTTTTCCCGTTGTTTTAATTTTCCAGCGAGTGGCTCCCCGATGTGCTACGACAATATCCAGCATGGTCGGTTCAGCAACTAACCCCAGATCGGGAGGCTCAGTCAGAATCTTGCTTAAGCCACTCGGGTTTTCCCAGAGTTGCACCAGATGATTAATGCCTTTGACGGTCGCCTCTTCATCACAGGTACAAGACAGAATCACATTTGCGGCGTCCGGGGGATTGTCTTTCACCAGTCGCGTGAAGGCCATCAACATCGCCGCCATACTGCCTTTGACATCACAGGCACCGCGCCCGTAAATCTTTCCCTCCTTTTCCGTGCCCTCAAAGGGGGGGACAATCATCCCTTCCACGGGAACCGTATCCTGGTGGACGTCCATCAGGATTGTAGGCACCCCCGGCCTGGGAGTAGTGCGTGCAATGACATTATTTCGCCCGGGAACGACTTCGATCGATTCGTATTCAACTCCCAGTTCTGCAAAATAGCTGCATAAAAACTGAGTCAGTCTGCCTTCGAAGTAGATATCACCGGTCACAGCGCGCCCCATTGGATTCACGCTGGGAATGGCAATCAGTTGTTTTAACAGCCTAACGGCATCCATCGACATTTCACCTCTCATCAAGCTCTCTAAACACGTTTACAAGCACTTGGTTGCGCAGCATAGCTCTCCGCCAAGTTTCCCTCATGGACGGATCGATTTCTACTGATACGGCAATCCGAATCTTCAGATGGTTGAATTTTATGAAGCAATCAGGCTCTAATGGTAAGATAGGTGTTCCCCATATTTGCTGAACTCATACTCCAAGGAGTCTCCGATGAAAAACATACTGAACTGGACTGCGGCTACCCTGATGCTTTCCCTGTCTGCAGCCGTGACACTGGCGGAAGACCAGACTGAAATCCCCGGCGTGGGCCCTGTCAGCAAGCCAGTGAAATTGTTTACTGATTTCAAATTCACGGAAGGTCCTGCGTTTGACCTGCAGGGAAACCTCTATTTCACGGATATCCCCGATAATAAAATCTATCAAGTCGATCCAAAGGGAAAACTGTCCACTTTTCTGGAGCCATCCAATCATTGCAATGGCCTGATGCTCGATGGAGCAAACAAGCTGCTGGCCTGCGAAATGGACGGACGACTGGTCAGTATCAACCTGAAAGACAAAAAAGTCACCCCACTGGCGCCGGAATACAAGGGAAAACGATTCAACGCCCCCAACGATCTTGTCATTGATCGCACGGGAGGCATTTACTTCACAGATCCACATTTCCGGTCTCCGGAACCGCTACCACAGGGAAAAGTCGCCGTCTACTACCGCTCTGCCGAGGGTGAAGTCACACGTCTGGTGGACGATCTTAAGGCCCCGAACGGCGTCATCCTTTCCCCCGATGAAAAAACGCTCTACGTCATCCCCAGTATGTCAAAAGAAATGTGGGCTTATCCGGTGACGGCACCTGGTAAAATCGGGAAAGGTCGTGTTTTCTGCAGCCTCAAGCAGGAACCAGGAACACCGGAACCGGGCAGAGGAGGCGATGGCCTGACAATCGATACCAATGGAAATCTCTATATTACCTCTGGCCTGGGCCTGCAGGTCTTCTCCCCGGAAGGAAAACTGCTGGGCATTATTGAAGTCCCCGAAAAACCGGCTAATGTGACTTTTGGCGGGAAAGATAATGCGAGCCTGTTCATTACCGCACGCACTTCGCTGTATCGGGTCGATACGAAAGCGAAAGGTCACCGTTTTCCGGGTAAATCATCATGATACCGGCAATGCGACTTGTTCCATCTGGTTCGATAATGAGTGAACCGGGATAAACTAAACGCTGGTCTGGCTGAAAAGCCGATAAAAAGACCAGCGTTTTTTATGAAACCAGGCGAATCGACAGGCAGTTGCCCGTTTCGCTCGATTCCGTTCAAAAATTTTTCCTGATTATCATCTTCCCTGTACGCGGGAATTGTGCTGGCTTTCTTAAGAAGTCATAATCAAAACTGCTGCTCGCAAAATGAAGAAAAACATCTGAAATAAGTCTGAAAACATACGTTTTTTCCCCGTGACTCGGTTGGAGTATTGTGTCCGATGTCTGTTGAAATTAAAGTCCCCTCGGTGGGGGAATCCATCTCCGAAGTCCAAATCGGAGCCTGGCACGCCGCTGAAGGAAAATGGGTCGCTCAGGACAGTGAGATTGTCGAGCTCGAAACTGATAAAGCGACCTTCGATGTCCCCGCTCCCCTGGATGGGATCATTATCGAAATCCTGAAAAAAACCGGGGAGATGGCAGCCGTTGGTGAAGTCATCGGCTATCTGGAAGAAGCAGAACGCCCCGAAGGGGTTGAGGATCCTGCCCCGGAAAAGAGCCCGGCCAAAGCAGAATCAGCGACTGCGCCCGCTGCCAGTCAAAGCGCTCCAGCAGGATCCGGTGATCGGGTCATGCCGGCTGCCGCTCGTGTCATGGCAGAAAAAGGGCTCAGCCCAGCGGATGTCAAAGGGACAGGACCGGGGGGACGTATTCTGAAAGAAGACGCGCTCAGTTATCAAACGCCTGGTTCTTCAGACAATGGTGCCTTCCGCGAAGAAGAAATTGTTCCCATGAGTCCGATCCGCAAAAAGATTGCGGAACGACTTGTTGAAGCTCAATCCAACGCAGCCCTGCTGACCACTTTCAACGAAGTCGACATGTCAGCCGTCATGGAACTGCGGACCAAGTACAAGGATATGTTTCTCAAGAAATACGATGTCAAACTGGGCTTCATGTCTTTCTTCATCAAAGCCGTGGTTGATGGGTTGAACCTGTATCCACAAATCAATGCAGAAATTCGCGGCACTGATCTGGTCTTCCGCAACTACTATGACATCGGCATCGCTGTTGGCGGTGGAAAAGGACTGGTCGTCCCCATTCTGCGCAATGCAGAGCGACTCAGCTTTGCGGACATTGAACTCAAAATCAATGACTTCGGCCAACGCGCCAAAGCAAACAAGATCAGCCTCGAAGAACTTCAGGGGGGCACCTTCACGATTACCAATGGTGGCGTGTACGGATCACTGCTCTCCACTCCGATTGTGAACCCACCTCAAAGTGGTGTCCTGGGCATGCATGGAATTCAGGAACGTCCTGTCGCCATCAACGGTCAGGTCGTAATACGTCCCATGATGTATATCGCTTTGACCTACGATCACCGTGTCGTAGACGGTCGGGAAGCTGTCGTCTTCCTCAAACGAGTCAAAGAAGTTCTGGAAGAACCATCACGCATGCTGATGGAAGTCTGAGAATCAAACGCACATCTTAAGAGGCTTGGAAAGGTTTCCTGTCATCACAGGAAAATGAGAAAATGAACCACGATCTGGTTATTATCGGTGCTGGCCCCGGTGGTTATATTGCAGCGATCCGTGCTGCTCAACTGGGTTTGAATGTCGCCTGCATCGAAAAAGAACGCATGCTCGGTGGCACCTGTCTGCGAGTCGGCTGCATCCCCAGTAAAGCGCTGCTCGAATCAAGTGAACTGTATAAAGAAGCAGAACACACATTCAAAGATCGTGGTATCAACGTTGGTTCGCTGTCTCTTGATCTGGAGAAAATGCTCAGCCAGAAAGACCGAACGGTCAAAACCATGGGTGGCGGCATTGATTCCCTGTTCAAGAAAAACAAAATCACCCGCTATTCCGGTCATGCCACGATCACAGCTCCCGGAAAAGTTTCTGTTGATAATGGCGATGAACAAACCGAACTGGAAGCCAAGTACATTCTGATTGCCACGGGCAGTGAACCATCTACGTTACCCGGAATCGAACTCGATGGCGATCGTGTGGGCACAAGTACGGAAGCGCTCTCCTACGAGCAGGTTCCCAAACATCTCGTCGTCATCGGCGGCGGTGTGATTGGCCTGGAATTAGGGGCCGTCTGGAGTCGCCTGGGAGCCAAAGTCACCGTACTGGAATACCTGGATCGCATCCTGCCCACCACGGACGCAGAAATTGCCAAAGAGGCACAGAAGATCTTCGAAAAACAGGGGATTGAATTCCAGTTGGGCTGCCGGGTGACCGGAGTCAAAGCAAATCGCAAAACCTGTGATGTCGAAATTGCAGACGCGAAATCCATTCGCTGTGAGCGTGTTCTCGTTGCGGTCGGCAGACGTCCGAATACGGAAAATCTGGGCCTCGAAGAAATCGGTATTGCCTTGGATAAACGAGGTTTCATTCCCGTGAATGCCCATTATGAAACTGCCGTCAAAGGCATTTTCGCCATTGGTGATGTCATCGGTGGAGCCATGCTGGCACATAAAGCAGAAGACGAAGGAGTCGCATTCTCCGAACGCCTGGTCACAGGTTATGGACACGTCAACTACGATGCAATTCCCAGTGTCGCTTATACAAATCCGGAAATTGCCGCTGTCGGGAAAACCGAGGAACAACTCAAAGAAGAAGGCATCGAATACCGTAAAGGAGTCTTCCCCTTCATGGGCAATGGTCGCGCCCGCGCCATGGGGCAGACCGAAGGCAAAGTCAAGATGCTGGCAGACAAGCAGACGGACCGCATCCTGGGGGTTCACATCCTGGGACCTCGCGCCGGAGATTTGATTGCCGAATGTGCCGTCGCCATGGAATTTGGTGCCAGCAGCGAAGATATCGCCCGCTGCTGCCACGCCCATCCGACATTGGCAGAAGCCGTCAAAGAAGCCGCACTGGCAGTCGACAAACGAGCTCTTAACTTCTGAAATGCCTGATTTCCGCTGCCACTTTTCTGACACGACTCTATCCACTCCTGCTGAAAATCTGGCACTTGATGAGAGCCTTCTGTATCAGATCAATCAACAGGATTCGCTGGGTTGTCTGAGAATCTGGGAAGTGGATCAATATGCAGTCGTCCTGGGCAGTTCCAATCAGGTCGCTGAAAATGTGAATCAGGCAGCCTGCCTGCAGGATCAGATTCCCGTACTCCGTCGCTGCACGGGGGGGGGAACCGTTTTACTGGGTCCCGGCTGTTTTATCTATTCGCTTTTTCTACGAATCACAGCCGAACAGCATCTGGCCGGCATCGAAGCCACCACGCGAGAAATATTGGACCATATCTCCGGAACTCTCAATCAGCTCAAACCGGAACTGACTGTCGAAGTGCGTGGCATCAGTGATCTGACCGTAAAGGGGCACAAATTTTCCGGGAATTCCCAGCGGTGGTTAACGACCACACTCTTGCATCATGGTACCATTCTCTATGACTTTGACCTCGATCGCATTCCCCGTTATCTAACCGGGCCTGAACGTGAGCCTGAATATCGTTCGCAGCGGCCTCATCTTGAGTTTGTCACAAACTACAACATCGCCCCGGCTCGGCTCACAGACTCCCTGATCGAAACCTGGCAGGCATATGAACCAGAACCCGTATTGCCTCTTGAGAGTGTGCAGCAACTGGTCCAAAATAAATATGCGACGGAGCGCTGGAATCTCCGTCGCTGAGTCAGGACAATGCTTCCTGAATGGATTGCTCCTGCTCTTCCTCTTCGACTTCCGTTGTCGAAAAGTGATCTTCAATGACCCGCATCTTTTTCCAGTGTCCTGCCTGGAAGCGAATCAGATACCCAAATCCCAGCACGCCGATATATGCCGTACAGGCAGTCCAGCTGCCAAAGATCTTTTCATTCGCGTATTTCCAGATCAGAAACGTGGGAATGACCATGATGGCCCAGCCTGTGACCAGAGAATAAATCATACAAAACCGGGTGTCGCCGGCTCCGCGAATCGCCGATCCGAAAATCACAGCCAGCGCGTCAAATAATGAAAACAGAGCAGCAAATCGCAACAGGACAACTGTCATCTGCTTGACCTGCTGAAATTCTTCTGTCATGACTTCCGGCTGGTACGGACTGAGAAGTATTTCTGGCAACCCCACATAAATGACCGCAAAAACGGACATATATAAAGTCGAAACAATAAAGGCTTTCCAGGTGGTCGTGACGGCCAGTTGAGGTCGCCCCTCACCGATACGTTTTCCGACCAGAGTCATCACGGCCGTTCCGACTCCCATCATCGGGACAAATGCCAGCGAGTTCAGATTGAAGGCGATCGTCGTGGCCGCCAGCTCAATCTTTCCGATTCGACCAACCAGAACCACAAACAGGGTGAAGCCAATGATATCGACGAAAAACAGCATCCCATTGGGAAATCCATAGCGGATCAATCGCAGGAGCAGACTCTGATTCCAGTGGTAGTGATTCAGTAAGCCATATTCCCGGGCTTCATGTCTGGCAAAGATAATCACAGCATAAAATATCATCGTTGCGACATTAGCCAGTACCGTCGCAATCGCGGCCCCTTTGATTCCCATGGCAGGTATCGGCCCTGCACCAAAAATCAGCAGGTAATCCAGAATCATATTGACGAGCACACTCGCCAGATTGACCCACATCACGACCATAGTCTTGCTGCGTCCAGTATAGAAACAGGAAAGTACCATCGAAATTAATGAGGGACCTGATCCCAGACAGAGTATCGCAAAATAATCAACTTCCAGTTCCTGGATTTCAGCTGCGTGTCCAATCCAGTGAAAAAAGGTGCTGGAGAGAGGGATTCCCAGTAACAGCAGGCCTCCCCAGAACAGTGCCACATAAAATCCCTGCCAGACCGATTCTGAAACACGCTGCTTCTGGCCCGCACCTTCGTACTGCGCGACAAAGGTGTTCACATATGTCGCCATACCCATCGCAATTGACATGATCGCCCATTGAATCATACCAGCGGGTAAAGCAGCGGCCACTGCTTCTGTCGACCACCATGACAGGAAGATACGGTCCACGACATGCATAATGGACAGCGAACCACAGCTCAGTACCAAAGGTATCGCCACATTCGCCAGTTCACGTAGACTTCCCGGTCGTGCTAAGTCATTCTGATTTTCAAGGGACGAGGAGTCCATCTTGCACAATCCGATTCAGGGTAAATGAGCGCAGAATACAATCGCCGGAATTGTAATAGCAGGGAAGTAGAAACGCAGACCGCCGGCTGGCAGCATATCACAATATTCACACAAATGCTTCTACCCACGACACGTCAGATCCGGAATTAGTTCGCATTTCTCGCACCAATCATGCCTCATTCAGCTGCTTGAAACCTCTGGCAAATTGTCCAGATACACAGAACTTAAAATCTCGTCTGGACCTGATTTGCAATTCCTAGTTTAATTCACGGGCTTCATCAGGCTGCCGCCGATCCAGAACCCCTGACAGTTCTGAAACCGGCATCTAATAACAGAACGTAACCCACTGTTATTTATAACCTTAGCACAACACAACATAACCATAGTACCAGAGTGAATCCTGTGAACAGTTTTACGCGATTAATACATTATGTCTGGCCTTACCGTCGACGACTGGTTGTTTCGTTCTTTTTTGCCATCATGGTAGCCGTCCTCTGGGGAGCAAATCTTTCCGTCACATTTCTGGTAGTTAAAGTCCTGTTGCAGGGCGAAACCTTAGGCGGGTACGTACAGGAACAGATCAGTGAGACAGAAGAAATCATTCAGGATAAATCAAAAGTCTTGAAGGATCTCTCAAATTCGATTCAGTCTCAAAATCCAAAAGATAAATCTGAGGAGAGTAAATCTGACACCACGCTCACACAAACCGACCTGGCTGCCGCCCCCGTCGATTTGCTCAGTGAGCATACCCGCCAGCAGACCAAATTGAATTCTGCTTCACAAAAACTGCTGGTCTTGAAGTGGATCCAGACGAACATTATCAGCCGTATCCCCGAAGATCAGTTTGACACCTTCGTACTGATTCTGGGGTTACTATTGGTCACCACTTTGATCAAAGGCATTTGTATCTTCACGCAGGATGTTATGGTTGGTGGAGTCGTGGAACTGGTGACCATGGCGATTCGTAAAGAATGTTTTCGTAAAGTTCTCGATCTGGATTATCAGAGTATCTCTGATGAGGGGACGGCATCGCTTATGTCGCGTTTCACGTTTGACATGCAGCAACTCTCACAGGGTTTAACACTGATGGGGGGAAAAATCATCCGTGAACCTTTGAAGGCGCTCGCCTGTGTGATCTTCGCGTTCATGGTGAACTGGCGACTGACTCTGCTCTCTTTCGTGTTCGCTCCCCTGATAGCCATCGTGTTTTATAAAATCGGAAAAACTCTGAAACATGCCAGCCAGAAGATGATGGAAAGCATGTCGCGGATTTACAAAACTCTGGAAGAGTCCTTCGAAAGTTCCAAAGTAATCATCGCCTTCAACGGCGCACGCAAACACCGGAACCGCTTTCATCATGAGAACAAAGAGTTCTTCAAGAAAGCACTGAGAATTCTCCGCATCGATTCCCTGACCAGCCCCACTACCGAAATGCTGGGATTAATGGCCATTTTCATCGCATTGATTCCAGGCTCTTACCTGGTACTGCGTCAAAAGACGGAAATCTGGGGGATCCAGCTCTCCTCTGCTCCCATGGATATTGCCACGCTTTCCATGATGTACGCTTTACTGGCCGGGATTTCTGATCCTGCTCGAAAAATGTCTTCCGTTTATTCTAAGCTGAAAAAAACCGTCGCCGCTCTGGAACGGATTTTTCAGATCGTCGACCGTGAAACCCTGGTTAAAGAAACTGATGCCCCGCAGCGCTTCCCGACAGAGGTGCAGACTGTCAAATTCAACAAAATCGATTTCACGTACGCGCAACGCAAAGAATCGACGCGGAATAACGACCCGATTCTGGACGGAGTCAACCTGGAAATCAATGCGGGTGAAGTTGTACTCGTCGTGGGCGAAAACGGGTCAGGAAAATCAACGCTCGTCAATCTGCTGCCTCGCTTTTATGATCCCGATAAAGGCAATATCTTCATCAACGAAGTCGATATCAGGGATATCCGCCTGAAGGATCTGAGAAACCATATCGGAGTGGTCTCCCAGGAAACTATGCTGTTTGATGATTCGATTCTCGAAAACATCCGCTATGGTCGTCCAAATGCCAGTCGGCACGAGATTGAATCGGTCGCCAGAAAATCTCATGTAATGCAATTCGCCGAACAATTGCCAGACGGACTGCATTATAATGTGGGAGAGAAAGGCCATGAACTCTCCGGCGGTCAGCGGCAGAGAATTGCGCTCGCACGTGCGATACTCCGCGATCCGGAAATTCTGATTCTGGATGAAGCGACTTCCGCCATCGATTCCCAGAGCGAAATCCTGATTCATAAAGCCTTGAAAGAATTTTCGCCCGGCAGAACCGTTTTCATCATCACACATTCCGTCGGCCAAAGTCTGCTGGAATTTGCGAACCGAGTTGTTGTCATGGATTCCGGGAAGGTCGTAGCCACGGGACCGCATCACGTTCTCGTTGATTCCTGCCCGCAATACCAAAGTCTGCTCAGTGCACAGGTTCGACAGCGCTCTGCCTGAAATTAATCAGACCTCTGGCAACATCTGCACAGCAGGCTTGTGACACATTCGTTTAATGAATATCTCGACTCCCCGTTAAGGGGCAGGTATGATAACGCGCTGTTGATATGAATCCTTCTCGTTTCATCACTCGAAGCCACAGGAACTGTGAACCATGAAGTTGACGCTCACTACTATTTTAGTCATTCTCGTACTTGCCAGTCTGCTGAATTCAGAGAATCCTTTTTCCGCTGAAACAAAAGTCGAAGCACAGCCCCCCGCCCAGGTAGCAGAGGACTCTCTCTCGGGAGCAATCGACCGATATCTGGAAACAGAAGCGGAGCTTAAAAAACAGCGAGCACATACACATCGCTCTGCCACGGAAAAAGATCAGTCGCCTCACCGGGAAGCTGAAGAACTCTCCCGGAAGCGTCACCATCAAGCCCGTCGAGAGCATGAACACCATCTGGATCAACAACGGCACCGAATCCAGAAAATTCATGTTGCAGCAAAACACCTGGAGGAAGCTGGCCTCCCCGAACTGGCGCACCAGGTACATCGCGAAGCAGAAGAGCAACAGCAGCGCCTGCAGCAACACCTCGAACGCGTACGCCACCCCGACCCTGCTCCCCATCAAGAAGTTCAGAACTCGCTACAGCAACTGCGAAACGAGATTAATGAACTGAAACGGGAAGTGCATGAACTCAGATCGATTCTTGTAGAACATACATCCAAATCAGCTGAGTAGTCCTCTCTCATGAATCAGCTCCGGCTTGGGAATTGAGCAGATCCAAATTGCATCGTGTACTGGCAAGCAGTAGAATCATTTAGACTGCATCCCGTTTTACGGTAACGTCTCCAGAAGCATTTGGAACGAGTGTCACAGCACGGAAGACACTATGGTGAAATGTGATGCGCTCTGGAAAAACGGAACGAGACTGTCTCAATTGCTTATTATTTCATCTGATACACCAAAGATGCTCCAATGGTAGATCCACTCTCAATAAAGTGTCCCCACTGTGAGGCCTCCTTTAAAATTAAAAACAGGTCCGCATTTGGGAAAAAGGTGAAATGTCCCAAATGCGAGTCCCCTTTTGTCATCCCTGAGCCAGCTTCGATCAAGTCGAGTTCGAAAAAAAAGAAATCGAAGCCGCCGAGTCTCGCAGAGGATTTCTTTGGTGATGAAAGCGAATCATCCTACAGTCTGGCCAACGACGAATTTGACAACTGGGAAGAGGATCTAAGCAACGGCCCAGCGGACCAGAGATCAGCCCCAAAGAAAAATAAGAAATCTGCAGCGAATCCGAAAACAAGACGATCCGGAACTGAATCAACTCAGGCGAATCGATACCTGCCTATGATTTTAGTTGCAGCAGGTATTGTACTTCTCTTTTTCACCTTCATCCTGATCAAGTTCATCGCTCCACGCACCGACATTCCCGCTGATATGAACGATCAAATGGCGGCAGGAGCAGATTTAAAAAATGCGAATAAATTGACTCTCCCTGCTGTTGAGCAGCTTGAAACAAAATGGCCTCACCAGGGAGTGCAAGGCGATCAGGTATTCCAGGAACGCAAAACGGCTTCCATGGGTAAAGTGTATGATCTCGTCTGTCCCGGTGAAAATACCGCTACGGGTAATCCCCAGAAATTCAAGGTTTATCTCCCCCCCAACATTCCGGAGAACACACAGGTTCCCTGCATACTGGTTCCTCCTGCAGGAGCAACCCTCTTAACGGGTATGGATATCGAACTGAAAGATACCTCTCTGGACTCTGAACATGAGCCCTACATCAAAGCAGGCTTCGCTGTCGTCACGTTTTCTATCGATGGATATATTGGGGACATCGAAAATACAACCAACGATCAGTTTGCTGCGGCTCATATGAAATTCCGTAGTAGCCAGGCTGGAATTATCAATTGTATCAATGCGTTTCTCCAGGCTGAAGAAACGGTTCCAGGTATTGACCGCGATAATATCTTTATCGCCGGGCATAGCTCTGCTGGTACACTTGCTTTACTTTTTGCTGAGTACTTCACTGAAGCATTTCAGGATAGTTCCTATCAACTCAAAGGTTGCCTGGCGTACGCACCTGCTGTTGATCCCCGGGCTTTTTTCCAAGAAAACCTGCCCATCTTCAAAAGCATCATCCCCGATGTGGAAGATTTTATTCGAGTCTCGGCTCCCGTTAGATATACAGAAAAGATTAATTGCCCGGTATTCTTATTTCATTCCGTTGGTGACCAGGTCACTTCCTACTCAAATACCAAAAAGTTTGCTGCTAAGTTGCGTACACAAGGAATCGACGCTGAACTGGTCACCAGCAATGGCTTCGACCATTACCAGACCATGATTGATGAAGGAATTCCTCAGGGAATCAGGTGGATTCAAAAAAGAATTGATGGACAGCAAGCCCCCCCGCCTCAATCGACGCCAGATTCAAGCCCTGCTTCCATTCCGATTGCGAGACCTGATTCCATGGCGGAGATGAATAAAACAATCAAAGAACAAAGAGCGGCAGCTCGCGACAGGATGGAAAAATTGAGAACGCGATTTCAAAACAGTTCATCCAAAGCCAAACCTGACCCCAGTCTTCCTCAACAGAGAGCTATTTTTAAAGTAGCGGGATATAATGACTTTTATACAACTGCCCTTAAAAACAATCCTGATTTCTGGATTAACTCCATTGAAGATCAAATGGAGACTGGTTTTGAGCGGTATGTGGCGGGGTATGTTAAGGACTCTGTTCGACTCGATCTGCAGAATCAGTTAATCAGTTTTAAGTTTTCCGGCAAACTCCCTGCAAACTTATCACAGCTCCTTGCAGATGATAAATCAACCAATGCGGTGACATTGGATAAATATCCGCCCGTCACTGAAAAATTAAGCAATGATCCCAATGCGGACCACAACAGCCAGGGCCTGCTATTCAAAATCTCCTCCGTTAACAGTTTTACTTTTAATAAAATTACTTCGCTCCGGCTTGCGGAGCTAAAATTAAAACTGATTGATCGCTATATTCCCGGATCACTTCGAATCAACTTTGAAGATCAATGGGTTTTCATCAAAGTCACTGGTGACGAAGATCTAAAGCTTCAGGTAATCAGAATACTATCCGATGTGGGAATTCTGATTTCTTCCTCTGTAGTTCGACTCACTCCCGAAAATATTACGAACTACGAGAATTACGGCTCAGCGACAACAAAACCCGCCAAGATGTCAACTCCAGCAACAAAGGCAGCTCCGGGGACCACGGGGACGACTCGTCAGAAATATGTCATCCTCTACGGAGTATACGGCGGTGATGACGCTAAAGAATCAGTTCAACGCAGTCTGAAAGGATTTGTGTGGGTCGACCAGAAATCCATCCAGTTCAATCCTCACAAAAAAGAAATTTCGTTTACGAACAGAAGTGACGTTGATACGGGTGTGCTGGAACGTGCTTTGACGAGAAATAAGTTCTACCAGCTGGATATCTCACATGAAGCCCTCCCTGCAGATTCTCCAGAACCGGCAGCCAAAGAGAAAACCTCAACGGAATAATTATCCACACCCAACCTTGATTTCATGCTTGCCCGATGATCTCCGAGATATCAATCAAATGCAGCTGCCGTCCCTCATTTTTGTGAGGACTGTCGATACAAACATACTTCGCATCAGGGCTGAAACGGGGATGGGTATCCACTCGCCATTCTCCAGTATAGATGGCAGGGGAATGAAAGTGTCCCAGGTCAATTCGTTTGCCCGAGGCGACATGATACAGATGAGGCGTCTGAATTCGCGTTTTACCTTTGGGATACGTATCATTCAGGATCCATTCATTACCCGGCAGATAGGTCAGATGCCCGCCATTATCCAGAACTCCTTTACCGACTTGCTGCAACTTACCCTTTGATTCATCTTTCACCAGAAAATCACCCCAAGCAGGGCTGTCAGGAGTCGCTTTCGACTGAGTCAGAATATGATTTGGATCACGCCAGATAAAATGTGAGACATAACCATTATCCACCACGACACGCACATCGCTACCATCCAGGTTCGCTGTCACCATTCTCGAAAGTCGTTTGCCATTGGGATACTGCCAGCGATGGAGTGTAATAAAGCGGGAGCCATCCGGACTGAACAGTAGATGATTGAAGTAATGTTTAATGCCTTGCTGCTGCCTGGGGATATTTCCGGTTCGTGAAATTTCTTCCAGTGTCAGAATCAGATCTGACTTACCTGTCTCCAGATCTACTTTGAAAATTCCGGAATCCTGGGGAGCCAGATCCTTAAAATGAGGATCTGGAAAACCAGGATAACCATAACCGGGCCGAACATCCTGAATCCTGCGAAAATCAGGAGTAATCGCGGTTTTACCATCCGGACTCACTGAATATACCGGGGAAGGAACGGTTTGGCCTTTGCCGGTTTTCACATCCAGAATGCGACTCACGAACTGTCCCTGCTCTCGATCATTCCAGATAATTTTTGATTCAGATCCAGGCAGCCACTGCAGCATACACCCCTGCTGCCAGTTCCAGGCGGAAGATTCCCCCAGTTCGATCCAGCGATCCTGATCCTGCAGATCGACCATCCCGATTTTAATTACATCATCGGCCTTTGGTGAGCGATGCTCGAACGCAACTTCCATCCCCAGAACATAGCGACTGGCAGGATCAAACTGCAGTTTGTCATAATATCCAAACCAGTGATGCCGGGGACCTTTGGTAATCACACGTGTCGGAGGAAACTCTGTTTTGTCAGCAAAGGCAAGTCCGGCCAGAGCAGCAGAACCAGTGGTGGCAATCATATGTGAGAGAAACTGACGACGGCTGACTGATTCAGGATAAATCATTGATTTTCTTCTGATTGAGATAACTGGAAGACTCGGCACAGCTCAGCTGCGACACTGAAAACCACATAGAATCAGAGTAAAATAAACAGTTCAGAAAAGCAACTGGATTCAGTAATTCTGACTTTGACAGAAGTATCAACTGTTCAGAATTGATGAACCAACTGATTTCGTACAATTTCAACGGAGGAGAACCTACTTTTGGATCGGCATCGGCCTTATAATACTGCCTGACACATCACAAGATTTTTGTGAGCTGGATTTCCATCAGGCAACATTCAGCAGGTTATCCAACACCTCTGCAGACTCGCAAACTTCTGTCCCATGATTTAAAACAATCCTGAATCCCAGGTCTCTCACTCAGCAGGTTCTGCCGTTTTTATGAATAAACCCGTGCTCTTTTCCAACGCAGCAAAACTCCTGGACCAGCAGCTTCCCGTCACAGATCCGGAAGTACAACAGATTCTGGCTGGAATTGGTTTTACAGAACAGGAGCGTGCATTAACCCGCATTCGTGAGATGTGTACCTCTGAAGGCATCCGCAAAGAACTGACACTTATCCTGCCGACACTATTACAGGCTTTGACGGATGCTGCTACTCCCGATGGATCTCTGATCAACTTTGAACGCTTCATCAACAGTGTCTCTGAACCTGAGACCATGCTGAATTTTCTCACCCACAATCCACGCGCCGTTGAAATTCTGGTCAGGTTATTTGTGGGCAGCCAGTTTCTCACAGAGATCCTGCTCAAAAACCCTGATTACCTGGAACGTCTGACCCGTTATAACCGGATTGCCGAATTCAAAAGCCAGCAGCAGTTTTATTCAGAGGCGATGGCGGCGGCACGGCAGGAATCGAAATCGACCGCTGAAATATTTGATATCTTACGTCGGTTCCAGCGGTGGGAACTCCTGCGCATCGGTGCCTGTGACACCTTTGGTTTAATGGACCTGAAAAACATTACCGTTCAGCTTTCGCTGCTGGCGGACGGTCTGGTCCAGACCTGTTTGACGATTCTCTCGGAAGAATTGAAACTCCCACTTGATGACTTTGCCGTACTGGCATTCGGAAAGCTGGGAGGCGAAGAGTTAAACTACAGCTCGGATATTGATCTTGTCTTTATCGCTGGTGACAACTCAACCCAGTACTGGCAACTCGGGCAACGCCTGATCAAGTCTCTGATGGAATCCACCTCAGAAGGCTTTCTATATCGTGTTGACATGCGGCTGCGCCCCTGGGGACGATCGGGAGCACTGGTCACCACGGTAGATGCTTATGTCGACTATTTTGCCAGGCATGGTCGCTTGTGGGAAAAACAGGCGATGCTCAAAGCACGTGTGATCGCCGGTAACCAGAATCTGGGAATGGATTTCTTTCGGCGGATTGAACCACAGATTTTCAATTGCGATCCGGAAGAAGTGCGTAAAAACGTTCTGGAAATGAAACAAAGGATTGAAGCCGAATTGAAAAAGAAAGGCAAAGACTGGGGCGAAGTCAAATCGGGAAAAGGCTCCATCCGTGATGTGGAATTTACCACACAATACCTGCAGATGGCCAATGGAGCCAAATACCCTTCGATTCGAAGTATCAACACACTCGATGGACTGGTCAGGCTCGTCGACCATGGCCTGATTCAGGCAGACGAATATCGGCACCTGACCAGTGGTTATGTCTTTTTCCGGAAAATTGAGCACGCACTGCAGTTGATGCATTATAACCAGGAACATCGGATGCCCACCGATGAGCGGGAACTGGCCTACCTGGCACGCAGACTCGATTTCCAGGAAGGCCAACAACTGGTTCAGTATTACGAACAACATCGTAAAGCAGTACGCAGTATCTTCAAGAAGTATATCCATGCTTCCAACTCAGATTCCGGTCTGCGCGCGGCCCAATCGGAGCAGGAGAGCAATCCGATCGGCATGATGGCTGCTTCCTACACGAAAGTCTTTAATGAAGCGGAAATCGAAAAACACAGCCAGATGGCCCGTAAGCTGAGCGAAACCAACAATGTGGAACTTCAAACCGAGAAAATCCCGGAAAACCGGGTGCGTCTCACGATGGTTGGCATCGATCAGACCGGGGACCTGTCCCTGATCTGTGGACTGCTGTTTGTCTATGGTTTTGATATTCAGCAAGGGCACCTGTTTACCAATCAGAAGGTCAAACCTGCGACCTCCTCCCAAAGTCGCTCTCCCAAGCCCAGCGAAAAATCGAAGAATACTCGCAAGTTCGTCATCGTACTCGATGTCAAAGCATCTGATGCAGCCGTCCAGCCGTCTGTCTGGATCAGCTATAAAAACGATCTGACAGAACTGCTGCATAAAGTAGAAACAGGGAAAATTGAGGAGGCTGTGGGAGAACTGGCCAAGCGGGTCGCGGCGGCTCTGCACGATTTACCGCAAGTCAGCCAGATGTTGTATCCGGTCGAAATTGAACTGGATAACGATACGGATGCACGCTACACCATCTTAAGAATTCAATCCGAGGACACGATCGGCTTCCTCTACGAACTGACAAATGCACTCTCCATGAGTGGCATTGATATCGCCAGAATGGTCATTGATTCTGAAGGAACCAAAGTCAGCGATGTGCTCTATGTCACTGATGACAAAGGGGAAAAAATCAGTGCCGAAGCACAACAACAGGGATTGCGGGCCGCCATCGTACTCATTAAGCATTTTACCCATCTGCTGCCCCGCTCACCTAACCCGGAAGCTGCATTACTGCATTTCCGCGAATTCCTCGAGCATTTGTTTAAACAACCAAACTGGGTAGAAGAAATTTCATCGCTCGAACGCACCAGCGTTCTCAGCGCATTGGCCAGATTGCTGGGCGTAAGTGACTTTCTCTGGGAAGACTTCCTGCGGCTGCAGCACTCGAACCTCTTCCCGGTAGTCGCTAACGTGGAAGAGTTGAAAAATCGCATTTCCTTTGCAGAGTTAAAAGCAGAACTCGCACGCGAACTGGCAGAGGCAACTTCTGCCGAAGATCAACAGGAACGCCTGAACGCATTCAAAGACCGGGCTATGTTACGTACTGATATGCGACATATTCTGGGACACATTTCTGAATTTGGTCAGTTTTCAGATGAACTGACTGATGTCGCTGAAGTCGTCGTCCAGGGTGCATATGAAATCTGTGATCTGCAGCTACAGGAACGGTATGGCGTTCCTCAACTGGAGACGGAAGCCCCCTGTCGAATTTCCATCTGTGCCCTGGGTAAGTGTGGCGGCCGTGAACTGGGCTTCGCCTCGGATATTGAGTTGATGTTTATTTATGAAGGTTCCGGGCAGACGACCGGGCCTGAAGTGATCACCAATAATGAATACTATCTGAAACTGGTTGAGAAATTCAGCAAGATGATCAAGGCTAGAAGTGAAGGCATTTTCCAGATCGATCTCCGGCTGCGACCTTATGGGCAAGCAGGCAGCCTGGCCGTTTCAGCCGAAGCCTTCCAGAGTTATTTTTCTCATGAAGGAGCAGCGTGGCCATACGAAAGACAGGCACTGGTGAAATTGCGCCCGATCGCCGCTGATGAAGAATTCGGAAACCAGATTGTCCGAATGAGGGATTCCATCATCTATGGCGGGAAACCATTCGATGTCGCTGCCATGCTGGCCATGCGTGAAAAACAGATTCAGCAACTCGTCAAGGGGGGGACGATCAATGCCAAGCTCGGCGATGGAGGACTCGTTGATTGTGAATACCTGATACAGGGTCTGCAAATCACCTATGGCCATCGAAATCCAGGCTTACGAACGACGAATACACTGGAAGGGATTGACTCACTCAAAGAACTGGGGTTAATCAGTCCTGATGACTATGTGAAACTACGGAATGCCTATATATTCCTCCGCAGGCTCATCGATGCACTGCGCATGGTGAGAGGTAACGCAAAGGATTTAACTGTCCCGCCTCAAGATCAGGAAGAGTTCGAGTTCCTCGCCAGACGCCTGGGCTATGGTTCTCATACCGAGAAACTTCAGCAGGAAATCTCCATGACCATCGATGGTGTTCGTGACTTAAGTCGCCTGCTCGCCCCGATCAAAGCCATGACCATTCGGACAAATGGCTGATCCCCAGACATCCTGTCCCGCTCATGACCTGCAGGAAACTGCCGAAAACAGCTGATAAACAAGCATCATTATGATATCACTTTTATCATTTTGAGCGCACATTTTATTTAATCCGAAATAATGCCATTTTCATTAAGGATAATATTAACAAGCACTTACAGAAATACCTGTTTAATTGGCACAATCGATGCTTTTTAACATCCTTCAGAAGCGGTCGTGAGATTCAAACAAGACTGTAGTTTCTTTTAAGGAATGGAGAGATGAAAAAATTATTGATCGTTTGTGTTGCATTCGCAGGTTTGGCTTTCGTCGGAACGACATCCACAGCGCAAGCAGGCGGCGTGAATTTTGGAATCACAATTGGCAATGGTTACGGCGGATATTATGGAAACCGGGGTTTCACCCAGACCCCCTACTATGGACGACGCCATGCCTACTGGCATGATACCAGTCATTATGACTATCATCCCGGTGGCTTCCAGCGCCATGGAAATCACTACCATTATGTACCAGGCCACTACGACTATCACCAGACAGGACACTGGGACGGCGGACGACGCCATCATCGTCACCATCGCCATTAAAGTGCATCTCAAGTAACTTGATCTCACAATTTAATGGCGACCGGCGATCTGATGAGTCTGTCAAGAAGACGCGTCTGGAAATGGGGATCGGGTGAATTCCCACTTTCCTGTTCTTTAAAAGTGGCAAAGAAAGCCAGGGCAGTCCTGAGAGGGATCTGCCCTGGTTTTTGATCAATCCGGTTTATTGAGAACTGGCATCCCACCACTGATCTGTCAATTTCAAAAGCTGTCTGGCTTTTTCGGGATGCTCTGATACCAGGTTCTGCTGCTCAAAAGGATCTTCGGTAATATTGTACAATTCGACTTTTTCATCTTTCAGGTGCGAACTCGGAAAGATTGCTTTCCAATCGCCCTGAACGCACCAGCGGTATTTCAGGCTCGAAGCTGGATCGTCGATGTCGATCATATCATGCTCATAAATATCACCAAACACGGCATTACGGTCTGTTTTCCCTCCCTGGCGCATGATCTCCAGCAAATTGATACCAGGCATCTCTTTTGTCGGTTTCAAACCGACAGCATTAAGCAGTGTAGGAGCAATATCAATACTGCTGACCAGTGTATCATACTCAGCCGGCTTAATTTTGCCTGGCCAGCGAAACATGATCGGTGTCCGCACCCCACCATCATTCGGGCTCCGTTTCGATTTGGGAGCATACCGAAAACGGCGTTTCATTTTCTTCCGTTCCTGATCTGTCTCCGGAACATATTGAATCCAGCCATTATCGGTCACATAAACAACAATGGTATTCTCTGAAAGTCCTTTTTCATCCAGGTAATTCATGAGCTGTCCACAGGTCTCATCGAACCATTCACACATTGCGTAATAGTAAGATAATTCGATGGGCAGTTCAGAACTGCGATACTTATCTAACAGACGTTGTGGCGGGTTATGGGGAGTGTGAGGCAGAAAGGGGGCATACCACAGAAAAAATGGATCCTCACCACAGTCATCAATAAATTCAAATACGGGTTTCATTCCTTCGCGACCGATTTTCAATCCCAGATCTCCATGTCGGCCTCCCCGCTTGGGATCGCCATGGGTCATGCCTGACGTGAAACCTGCCAGCGACGGATTTCCTTCCCACCATTTTCCTGACTGAAAGCTTTTGTAGCCAATCTTCCCCAGCAGCTCCGGCAGGCAGTTGGCGTTCTTAACATGTTTCAACAGTTTTTGCCGGTCCATCCCTTTAGGAGGATCATTGCCGGTAATTTTATGCTGGTGAGGGTATAAACCAGTAATCACCGTCATCAGACTGGGGCGGCAGAGGCTGACGGGAACATAGCCTCTTTTGAATACCGCACTCTCAGAAGCCAGCTTATCCAGAGCAGGCGTTTTGATCACGTCATGTCCCATGAAACGATAATCGTTCCAGGCCTGGTCATCCGAGAGAATGAGCACAATATTCGGGTGACTGGGCTTCGATTCAGCTTGTACCAGTTCCGCCAGGTGACTGACACATAAAATCGCTAACAAGTAGCCGGACCACTTCAAAAATGAGTTCACGTTGTTACTCCTCAGGAATAGAGCGCAATGGTTTTGCTGACGAGGGGACCTCAGTCGAATAAACAGGATCTTACCTGCCAGGCATTCCCAACCACGATATGATGAGATAATTCAAACAGGAATTATTATGAAAAATTTCGTTTATTTCCCCAACGCTCAACATTATAATGACGTACTGAGAAGCAGAAGACATACACACACTTCTGCTTCACATTCTATCCATCCTACCAACTGCTTCACTAAGATCAATACCCAAAAAGACTTACAATTTCTTTTACATTGAACATTCAGGTTGATCTGAATTGATTTACTGAATTCCATCGGGGAAATTTTCCTGAGCCTGAACAAAATGTGAAGAAACAAATTTTTCAAATTAAGCATTCCGGTTAAAGCAGCTTGGATGCGTTGACAGCGTGGAAAATGATAATTCTAATGTATTGGTAATCCTTTTTAGATTGCCATTTGGAACGTTACGTGATGCGGGGCAACCACTTCCAAATATCTCTGGTTGGCTCAAACTAGAGTGATTGAAGTTGAAATGTCACTTACTTTTTTAGAAGAATATGAGGAATTTTATGCGGAAACTGATGAATGTGAAAACAGCTTTACTGTTTGGTCTGGCAGTAGCAGGGCTCTCAATGATCTGCGCAGAGAATAAAGTTGAGGCTCGACCTAACTTTAAAAATATCTGGGCTGAAACTTATCCCGATTCCAAAATGCTGATCGCTAAAAAATGTGGCGTCTGTCATCCTGGAAGAACCAAGAAAGAAAAGAACGACTACGCAGCAGCCGTCTTCAAAGGTCTGGGAAAACGCAAGCAGGCTGATAAAGAAATCATCGTAAAAGCACTCAAAGATGCTGAAAAGATGCCTAGTTCAGTCCCAGGCAAAACCTATGGTGATTTCATCAAAGCAGATGAAATTCCACCATCAAAGAAAGCGGAATAGTTGAATTGAGATCAGCACATCCAGCAGGATGTGTTCGAAACTCTCAACCTGAGATACAGGCAGGGCACTTGATTGCCCTGCCTTTTTTTATGAGCTCTCTGCAGACTTGTTCAAATGAAAATCAATCACCAGCGGCAAATGATCTGAAGCTTGCTTCGCGAGTTTTGATTTGGCAACTTTGGCATGCTTAATCGTAATGGCCCCCCGCACAAACGCTTTATCCAGAGTCCCTACAGGCATGTAAGCGGGAAACGAACGATATTTGGAAGGAGGGTGTGTCACCTCCTGAAACGCATGCTCTGAAAACGTTCCATTCGCCAGTGTGTTCCGCCAGTCATTCGTATCCCCTACAATCACGGTGGGATAACCATTCCCCTCTTGAAACAGGCGATGGGTCAACAGATGATTGATCTGCCAGTGCCGTTCTTTTTCCGCCAGGCCCAGATGGAAGTTCACCAGTTGGAATGCCCCCTCCGGCGAATCAATCGTCACAATTTGCGCGCCACGTGCCTTACGCCATTTGTTGGTTAAGGAAATCTGATGCTGAGATAAAAAGTTCCAGCGCGACATAATCAGATTACCATACCCGCCTGTCTTCAGCTTGACGTTGAGCTGATACAGCGACTCCTGCATATTGAAATAGTCTGCAAAGATTTTTGGCTGATTATTGAACCGGGAACGTCTGACGTTGCGGTCCACTTCATGCAGACAGATGATATCAGGGTTTTCCTGTTCAATCACCCCGATGACGCGTTCCAGTTGATAGCGACGATCTCTGCCACCGATGCCTTTATGAATATTATAGCTTAATAATCGCATAATCAATTCGCTGTTATTTGTCTGCGAACACCGCAGGAGCCACCTTGATCACCCCCAGATCATTCTCACCAGGCTTGATTTGCAGTTTAATACGTCCGCGTTTCCACTCTGGTCTGGCTGCCAGATAACCTGCCTTCTCCTGCCAGAGTTGAAATTCCCACGCGCCGACCGGCAGGTTTTTTATCTTGAACCGTCCCATTTCATCCGAGGTTGCGAAATAAGGGTGGTTCAATGCAACCAGCCAGCCTTCCTGCCAGGGATGAATGCTGCAGCTCATCCTTAGCGGGAGTTTTTCACCATACTCGAACGTGTGGGTCATCTCTTGACCAGGCGGCAGAACCTGATTCAGACTGGTATTTCTGTAACCTTTCACCTGAAAGCCGTGCGCACACAAGTCTTTATTTTCAGCCAGTAATTTTTGCCTGTTCACCCACAGTCCCGCCACATGCGGTTGAAAGATACAGCCTTTATTTTGAATCGTGACTGTTTCAGGCAGCTCCTGATAATCAGCGTGAATTCGAGACTCATCCAGACTCGATTCCCGCAGGTAGATGAAGACATTCTGCAATCCACCATTTTTTCCTGTCAGCAGGCCCTGCTCCACAATCAGATCGCTGAATTTTCCACAAATTGCCTCATCGCGACTGATATCCAGCTTTTCAGGCTGAGGAACCTGCCCGGTATAGATAAACTGCCCCGTCAAAGTTCCCCACTCCGCAGCGGCGACAGTCGTCGTCAGCATGCCAGCCAGGCTACAGACCAGCAGCCATAAACAATATTTAAAACGAATACGATGCAAAACAGTCTCTCCTCATGAAGCAGGCAAAACGATACATCTGTCAAAAAGATTCATCCTGGGGACTATCCCTTCACCATATCTTACCGCCCGTCAGCGAGAGAGGAAAGAATCGAGTGCATATTAATACCTGCAAAAAAAAGACCCTCTGTAAATGAAATTCATCTACAGAGGGCCAATTTTAAGGCGCATCACATTTATCCATAGCGTCTCTCAAACTATTATACTCGGTCCAAATGGCCCTGGAGACGCTACAGTAAAACTGGATACAGTCTAATTCCATTCAGCACAATCGGAAACAGACTTTACAGCAGTGGTCCTTCCCAGTTGGTGAAGGCGTCATCCATCGCTTCCTGCTCTGCATCCAGGTCAACTTCCAGATCCCACTCCAGCTCATTTTCAGCATGAGCGAAGACCAGTTGACGATCATCGGTCTCAGAATCCATTAGCGAGTCTTCAAATTCGGATGAGGAATACAGGTCTTCAAACAGGCTTGTATCCAGTTCGAGTTCGTCACTCACCTGCTGCTCTGAGAGGACCGACGGCTGGTAGGCATCAAAGGTAACTGTCTGCTGAATTCCAGTATTCGAATCTTCTTCTTCAGTCGATTTGATTACTGCAGGAGCAACCAGGTTCATCGTAGACTGTTCGACAAATGTCTGGGCAGCTTCCTGACTTTGAATCAGGACAGGTTCCGCGACATCAGTTGTGGGTACATTATTTGTCCCAAAGACAGGAGCCGCTGCACCACTGCCAGATCCTGACTGGGCACTGGCATAAGACTCCAGCAACATCTGCACATCCACATCGGAAATCAACTTGCGGATACCGGGATCGAGTGTATCGCTCATCAGATCATCTGCGTATGCAGGATCATCAACATGATATCCCGCTGCATCCAGCATCACAGTAAAGTCAGAACCGACAAATACCAGATCGCTACCATTCTCTTCAAGCAGACTTGCGAAACCACTGTAGTAAGGGGTGAAACCCAGTACGTGTCCGATTTCGTGTAACAATACCGTATACAGGTCATAGGCACTTCCTGAAGGAAGATCGGTCACATCCACGTGCCAACCCAATCCATTGGCGTCGTTATCAATCACGACCCGACCGCCGACTGGAATACCATCGACGCTGTATTCCGTAGTCAGTCCTGACCCCAGTTGAGCAGTTCCAAAGTCGCGTACGACAACTTGCACTTCCAGGTTATCAACGTCCAAAGCAGTTTCCCAGGTATCGATGGCTGCCTCGATCACCTGATCAATGCTGTCGTCCCCACTGGCAATTTCCAGTTGACTACCCACCCATTTCTGACCGAAGTTTGCCGGGAAGTTGACGGGAGTATTACCGCTTTTCTTCTTGCCGTAATTACCAACCAGAGAAATCAGGTCGCGATGATCAACTTTACCACTCTTATCAAAGTCCAGAGCAGTGGCATAAGGTGAAGTTGCGTTGAATACATTCTGGTTATAAGCAGATGTGAAGAAGATCAGGTCACGATAATCAATCTTATCATTGTCATCGATGTCGTAGATCACCGGATACAGGTCCGTCTCAGGCAATGCTCCCACATTCACAGTAACTTCGCCCACTCCGCCGATATCAATCTGGGTATTCTGAATATCAAGTCCCAGTTGCAGTGGCTCAATCGTCAGGTCTGTAGGATCAACCTCGACCTGATCACCTGCGAGAGACTCGAATTTAATGCGAGCCAACAGGGCATAACCAGACCCACCGACATTCGAAACAAGCGTACTGCCCCCCAGGTTTCGAACAACGCCCGCTGCATCATCGATCACAGCCGTTCTGTTAAAGGCAAAACTGGAACCAAATTCAATCGAAGTCGCGGAAAAGTACGCTGTGTTGTAGGCAATATCGGTCAGGACATCGCTGATGCCGAATCCGGTGGCAGTATCGACCCAGACTTCGACCCAGAAGGAATCCCATTCCTGTAACCAGTCTTCATTCCCGGGCAACGCTGCTGTGTGACCATTGCTGGCAACAACCGTTTTCTGCTTGACAACGGAAAGCTGGATATTGGTATTCTCATCGGCAAGGGAAGCATCCCCGCCTGTTCCATACAGAGGACCACTTGAATCCGGTAGGGCCACTTGAACTTCCACAGCCCCGATATCTACAGCTTCTGTACCACCCTCAATACCCTTCATAGGGCGATGATCGCCCCTCTGGTCAACATCAGGTGCATTAAATACTGGATCAGTTACTGGATCAGTATCTTTACCGGCATCAAGCGCCGGGCTGCCAGCTAGCAATGTATGTGTTTTGGTCGGGCCGCCATTATCCAGCAGTCCCCCCAGCTTCGGATCAATTGGTGCGCCCAGAGTACCAATAATATTTCCATACAGTTCATCCGTCAGCCCGGTTGCAGCGCCGATATCACCAATCAGGTTATTAAAGCTGGTTGTGGTATCATAAGCACCGCCCAGATCGGGATTCCCGAGGAAGCCGCTGTTTTCGGCGACGATGGTGTTACTCAACGAGACGAAGGCACTGGTATTCTCTACGGAATCATTAGAGATTCCCCCACCAGTCTGGTCTGCATTGTTTAGAGTCAAAGTATTGTTCAGCAGAGTCAAACGACCCGTATTAAAGATCGCACCACCACGAGTTCCCGCATGGTTCGCAGAGAAGGTGACATTGGTAGAAGTAACAATGCCTTCGTTAAAGATAGCCCCACCACGGCTTCCCGCGTCATTCAGAACGAACAGAGACTGTGAAACATCAAAAGTCGCACTACTGCCTACATACACGGCTCCTGCACGTCCACCCGAAGTATTCTCAGAGAAGGTGGTACGCCCGACAGTTGCTGTATCAGCGAACTGGTAGAGGGCTCCCCCCTGAGAGTCGGCATGGTTATTCAGGAACTGTGCATCGGTAATATCAAGCTGCCCGTTACTGACGATCGCCCCCCCCAGGAAGTCAGCATGATTATCCTGGAAGATGATCTGATTCAGAACCGTATCTCCTTGAGCCAGAATCGCACCACCGTTGTCTGCATCACCGTTTATCAACTGCATGTTAGACAGGTTCAGTGTAACGCCAGAATCAGTATGGAAAATACGATCGAGACCGTTTGCGTCAATGGTCGTCAAGCCGGAACCAGCACCGATAATGGTCAGATCATTCTCTATATCAAAGTCACCAGTCGCATTATTATTTTCATTGATTCCTGTAAGAAACATATCATACACACCTACATCCAGGATGATCGTATGGTAGCTCCCAATGCCATTATTGATAATTTGAATTGCTTCTCGGAGAGAAAGATCAGCCCGGTCGAAACCCGCATCCTGGTCACCGGCATCTAGTTCATCATCAAAAGTGGTCACAAACAGTGCCTGCCCCGCATCGATAATGGTACCCACACCTGTATTATCGCTGATACCAATCGGATCTGTAGAGGTGGCTTCCATGGCTGAAGAGATGATAACCGTAAAGTACTCAGGATCCAGTTCCACATCAGTATCACTGAGAATATCAATTTCGATGGTAGTCGAAGTCTCATCTCCATTTATAGTCCCGCTAAGCATAGTTGCTGCGGTATAATCAGATCCTGCTATTGCAGTTCCATCATTTGTCGTATAGTTAAAAATCACTCCTCCAGTTGGAGCAGGGTGTGACAATGTGACTGTGAATATCATTTTCGCGGGACCAGCACCATCAGGTTCCACCATGGTTACATCATTGATTGATAACTGGGCAGTGTCATCATTCAAGATTGTTCCTGTTGCGGTTGCACCTGATACATCAACGCTCGCATCGACAAGAGTATTCACGATTGTCGCAGTAACATCGAAGTCTTCATTGCCTTCAATATCGGCATCGCCATTCACGACAACGGTTACAGTTTGAGTCAGGGGACCTCCCGCTTCAAAGGTAACTCGCTGGACCAAGCCGTTTATGGCGTCGTAGTCAGCTAAGTCGTCGGCATCAGCTGACCCCAGCACTGTTGCCACATCCAGCACCAGATCCTCGGTAATGGGACGCGATAACGTGACGACAAAATCGAAGTTGGTAGTTTCGCCCTGATTCCCTTCATTTAGTGTAAGGGATGCAATAGTAATCGTAGCTTCGTCATTCTGTATGGTTCCCACAGCCTGCTGACCACCAATCGATGCTCCGACGGCATTTAACAGATTTACAAAGAACGTTTCATGATCTTCTTCTGTGATATCCCCCTTCACAACCACTTCAATAATCTGAGTGGTCTCACCTGGCGCGAACGTCACGCTGCCTGTTGTGAATACATAATCGTCACCTGCCGTCGCAGTCCCGTTGGTTGTTTTATAATCAACGGTAACTTCATCAATACTTGTGTTGGATAAAGATACAAGAAATTTAAACACGGTATCGCCATCTGTTTCGAGCTGGCTGACATCAGAAATACTGATGGTCGGCGTGACGATTTCGAAGGCACCAATGTCGCTGGTCGTATCGGTAGGTCGCGTGGCACCTCGTTGGTCTATGGAGATGCCATCGGTATTGTCACCGGCATCAATCGCCCGGCTGCCTGCGAGTAACGCATGTGTCTCAGTCGGGCCACCATTATCCTGAAGTTCGCCGAGGGCAGGGTCGATGCGTTGAGCATTCGTTCCCACAATATCACCGTTGAAACCATCAATGAATCCTGTAGCGGAATCACTGGTTCCAATCAGGTTATACCCCAGGGAAGTGAACGTCCCTGCCAGGTCGTATCCACTGACAAACGAATTATTACCGGCCACGATTGTATTTGTGATGCTCACACTGGCAGTATCAGCGACAGAATAAATACCCCCGCCTGTCCCTTCAGTAAAGTTATCGTAAATCGTGGTATTATTGATCGTCAGATCACCGGTATTATGAATGGCTCCCCCTTCTTTCCCGGCTTCGTTTCCTGAGAAAGTAACGTTAGAGATATCGATAGTGTCTTCATTCAATAAGCCACCGCCACGGGTACCGGCGAAGTTATTCGAAATGGTACTGTTGGAAATCGCCACGTTACCGGCGGTCACCGTTGGAGGAGGCTGGCCACCAACCGTAATTGTATACTGTCCCAGGCTCCCGTAATCTGAGTAACCCGTTCCCAACACGTCGCCTTCCCCCGTCCCTTCGATGGACACGAAGTAAGTGCCTGCTGCCAGTCCGATGAATGAGGCATTCAGCGCGCCAGTTGGATTGCTCGTTTGAATCTGAGTGCCGCTGGAATCGTACAATATGGCAAGAATGTCGAGGTTGGGGCTCTCGAAGAAGGGATCGATGATGACATCACCACCAGTGGTTGTGAACTGGAAAAAGTCCATATCTGTGTTTCGCTCGACGATTCCGGAAGCCGTGCCGTCGATGAGATTTGACGCAGTGCCAATGCTGCTCCCGTGATCATCGGCTCGATAACTGAAACCGTTCTGGGTTGTGATGATATTCAGATCGTCTTCGCTGTTGTTGGCGTCGGTGTACTCACCCTGACTCCACTGGACCAGATCCTGGGAATAACCAACCCCCATGATCGGAGCCCAACCCGTTGGACCGCTGCCATGACCGCCGTAGTATTCCTCGGATGACGTACCATCATGGACTAACCCCAGTGTGTGTCCTACTTCGTGACTGGCTGCTTCGGCAACACCAATCAGACTTGTGTTAAATACGTAGGTTGGTGTGTCGAGGTTGTCAGAGAACGAACCAACATACGCTACACCCCCAGCAGTGCTGAACCAGGTATTTTCACCAACGACAACACGTATGCCCCAACGTGTATCTGAGGCATCAGTCCGCATCAGATCGCTGACTGGTGGCTCCGCGGTTGTTACATTGACATTAAACGGAGCAAAGTCCTCAACAACCCGCAGCCAGGTGCGCTGAATCACTTCGATTTCAGCAAGGCTGAATGAACTGACGTCGCCATCGGTATCATAAGCAGGTGTAACAATGTTACCGAAGGAAGTATTCCACTGTGTGCCCGTTGTTGTGTGGCCATTGAAATCGAGATAAATTGTGTGGTTCGCCCCGGGCAGAGAACTCAGGTTGAACGTGTCAATAACTGGAAACGGAGGAACCTCGCTCAAGATGGCAGCTTCTGTATCACCATTATCGTATTGAGGCAGAGAGTGAGATTCATACCCGGATTCATAGACCGGATAATCGTAATCATAGTCCGATCCTGTTACCACATACTCACTTGAGGCGGCAGGCACATTTACTCCGCCCCCCCCTTCACCATTCCCCACAGCCGCTTCATCCGAAACGAAGACACCACCACCGGCCACCGTTGCAGTATTGCCGTCGATTGTCGTGTCGTTGACTACCAGGGTTCCCCCTGTCGAGTTGAAGATACCACCACCATTTTCCGCATCGTTGCCGGAAATGGTACTCAGATCGACGGTTGCCGTTCCAGAATCGCTGTTGAAGATGGCTCCCCCGTCGGCAATCGCGGTATTGCCGGAGAAGAGGCTGTCTGTCATGGTGACAATCCCATTATTAAACAGGGCACCACCACGGTTGGCGAGACTGTTCTCAATTGTCACATCTTCCAATGTCAGGTTACCAAAGTTCAGAATCGCACCACCGTCATCCACACCTGTGACACTTCCATTGATCAGCGTCACGCCGCGAATGGAAACATTGATGTCGGTAAAGATATGGAAGATACGGTCCAGTAAGTTGGCGTCAATGAAGGTTCGATCCGAACCGGCACCGATAATAGTCAGGTCGTCGGTAATGTCCAGGTCACCTGACAGGGCACCGTTTTCACCAAGACCGAACAGAGACAGTATATAATCGCCGGCTCCCAGTAGAATGGTATCAGCACCAAGATGGGCATTGGCTTCCATAATCGCTGCACGCAACGTGCTGCGGCCATTGGAGTCGACACTGACTCCATCACCGGGTACTGCATCGACTGAGTCTTGGAAACTGGTGACAATGTAACCAGATTCGAATGCCCCGATATCGACGACCAGTGATCCATTTCCGTCACCATCGAACAGGCGGGCAAATCCACGTTGATCGTCTGTCGGTGCATAGAAGTTATTACCGGCGTCTCGGGCCTCACTCCCTCCCAGCAGTTCGTGAGTGAATGTGGCACCGCCATTATCCTGTAAGGCGCCCAGTCCCGCACTGACACCGATCTTGTCGTTAAAATCGACAACACTGAAGCCAGTTGAACTTCCCTCATTGCCGATCAGGTTATTTCCTCGAGAAATGAATGCCCCCGAGAGATCACTATCTGTATCTGTAGTCGCTGTATTACCGGCGATGATTGTATTAACGACTCGGACAAACCCATCCTCATTGAAGATACCACCACCGGTTTCAGCGTCGTTGTCGGTGATGGTCGTGTTGGTGATTTCCAGCGTGCCATCTTGACTGTTGTAAATACCGGCACCACTGTCAGCTTCGTTCCCTGAAATGGTTGCATTCACAATGTTCGCAAAAACCAGCGAGTTATTGAATAAGCCGCCGCCATCATTGGAGGCCACGTTATTGGAAACGGTGCTGTCAACCAGGTTCAGTTCAGCAATGTCATCGTTAAAAATACCGGCTCCATCCAGAGCAATATTTCCATCAACGGTTGTTCGGTGTACGGTCACCGTGCCTTCTGCGGTATTGAAGATACCACCGCCGTTCGCGCTGGCGGTATTATTCAACAGGTCGGAAAGATCCAGGTTAATGGTTCCCAGTTCCGCGTTATAGATGGCACCACCGGAAACAGCTTCGTTGTTAATGAAGGTTGTGTTGATGAGATCGACAGCCCCTTCTTCCTGTTCGTTAAACAGGCCACCACCGTCCCCTTCGGCTACACTGTCTCGCACAATGGTCCCGTTTAACGACAGGCTGACACCGAAGTTGGCAATCGCCCCCCCATCGCGGTTCGCTGTATTATCGTCAAACATACCACCAGTGATCGTGACCTGACCTGCAGAGGCGTTATACAAACCACCGCCGTCAAAAGCAGCCGTATTCGTCAGGATGGAGACTTGATTCAGTGTGACCACACCCTCATCGTTATAGATACCTCCACCATCCTGGGTGGCAGTATTTCCAGAGACAGTAGTCCGGGCAATCGTCAGCGAAGCAGCTTCTTCATTGAAGATCCCCCCCCCCTGGTCAGCAGTGTTGTTATTCACTTTACTGTCAGCGATGGTCACGCTCGCCAGGTCATTGTTGTAGATACCACCACCGTCTTCTGTGGAAGTATTACCGGAAATCGAGCTTCGCAGAATATCAACAGTCGCCTGCAGGTCGTTGAAGAGACCACCACCATCGCTGGAAGCGGTATTGCCTGAGATTTCAGAATCCACAATCGTGATGACAGACTGATCGTTGTTGAAGATACCACCGCCGTCGACGGCACTGTTATTGGTAACATCGCTGTTGGTCAGAGTCAGGGTTCCCTGCAGACCAAGCTGGCCATTCAGAATACCACCACCATTAACGACAGCGGTAATGTCGTCTACATCAACTTCGGCGGCATTGCCGTCTACCAGTGAATTGATCAGCGTCAGAGTCCCCACGTTGCGGATACCACCACCGCTGTCGCCAATGACTTTACCACCGGTAATCATGACTCCCTGCAGGGTGAGGTCAGCACCAGAGAAGATATCAAAGACACGGTCACGTTCGTCCGTGAGTCCGGCTGCATTGATAATGGTCTGCCCGCTTCCCGCACCAAGAATCGTCAGGCTGCCGGTGGTATCGGTAATATCCAGGTCACCGGTCGCAGATGTGTTTTCGGCTGATCCGACTAATGTCAGATCATAGATCCCTGCTCCCAGAATGATCACAGAGTCACCAGCCAGAGCATTAGCTTCCATGATGGCCGCACGTAAGGTGACATTGCCATCTTCATCAGCGGCAATGCCATCACCGGGATCATCATCAACGGTATCCAGGAGACTGTTCACAAAGAATGCACCAAATTCAACAGCCCCGATATCGACGTTCTTGCCCAGGATACGGGTGGATCCCCGTTGTTCCAGAGCATCCGTATTGGCATTGATTCCGGCATCAATGGCGCTGCTCCCCAGGAGCAAAGCGTGAGTCAGAGTCGGTCCACCGTTGTCGGCCAGATTGGCATCCAGCACTGTTGTGGAGTCGAGGACACCCACAATATCACTAGCTCCAAAACCGGTTGCCGAGCCGACCAGCCCTGTGAGGTTGCCGCCCAGACTGGTAAAGCTACCATCCAGTTCTGGATTCGTTGTGGTTGAAGTGTTTCCCAGAATCAGGTTATTCTGAATTTCGGTAGTTCCACTGTTGGCGATCGCCCCCCCGGTTGTCCCGGCGTCGTTCAATGTCAGCGTATTATTGATGGCACTGAGAGTTGCTGTATTGCGGATCGCTCCACCACTTCGATCGGCAGAGTTCCCCGAGAAGGTTGAGTTCGAAACAGTTACCGTTCCGATTCCCGCATTAAACAACGCACCACCATCACGCTCCGTGGTATTTCCGCTGATTGTGCTGCGGGAAATCTGCAGGGTTCCGGTGTTTCGCAAGCCACCACCGCTACCGACGGCGGTATTATCTGAAATCGTACTGTCAACGATGATCATCAGCCCGGTGTTGTTGATACCGCCGGCACTGTCTTCTGAAGAGTTTCCTGTCACTGTCACATTCGTCAAGGTGGTCGTACCACTATTGCGGATACCGGCACCATCGTCGCTGCCTGTCAGTTTACCATTTTGAATGGTCAGGTTTTCCAGATTCAAAGTGACACCGGCAAAGATCTGGAAGATACGATCCAGTTCTGCACCATCGATGATGGTGACACCCACACCCTGACCACGAATAGTCAGGTTGTCGCGAATATCCAGGTCGCCGGAAGCAGACTGATCTTCGTCGATGCCGTCAATACCTAAAGTATAAGTCCCCGCAGCCAGTACAATGGTATTCGAACCAGCCAGAGCGTTCGCTTCCTGAATAGCGGCACGTAACGTGACAGTTCCATCAGTCCCATCACCGATAATCCCATCACCGGCAGTATCGTCGACACGGTCAACATTAGTGGGGTCGATGCCTGTTAAATCGATAGTAGAACTTTTGACCCAGGCTCGGGAAGCATTGCTCAGCAATGGATTACCGCCACCTGTAATGTCTGACCCTTCCGCGACCAGTGTCAACTCATATGCACCAGTTGCCTGGGTAACCTGCGTTAAATCAAGAGTATATTCTGAGGAAAGTCCGGTGGTAATATCTGGGTCGACTGGTGTCAGGGTGACGCCGGCAGCAGCCAGGTCGATTACCTGTCCATTGAGCGTCAGTCGGAAATCATTGAGAGTCACTTCATCCACATCAATTGGGGTGGATCCATCACCAAAGTTGATCGAGACAAGACCGGCATCGGTCAGAATCTCATCCGGAATCTCTTGAATCGTAGCCTGCAGCACAGGCTCACCAATCCGCCAAGTGTAAGTGGCACCTGCAGTAAAGGCATTTCCAGCTTCATCCACAATTGTCCCGGTCTCACCAAGCAGCCTTAATGTGTACTGACCTTCCGGAGCTGCAGGATTGGAAAGTTCAGCAGGAATCACAAGGCTCAAGTCAAGGAAATACGATGCCCCTGAACCGGTCAGTGATATAAGGGGAACTTTAATAGTCTCAGGAGAGCCGCTGCCATTATCAAACTCTAATTCGAAGTTTGTCAAATATTCCACGCTGGTATCAATATAGGAATCGTCGACGTTCATCACCGGTTCAGAAAAATCGATCGAGAAATTAGTCCCCGTACTCCCCGTGGGTGACACATCCTCAATCCCGGCGGTGGGAGCAGTGAAATCGGTACCTTTACTCCATTTCACATCAGACGAACTGACAGCCGCATTGCCTGCGGTATCGGTGACGCCGGAGCCTACTCCCACAAAGACCAGTTGATATTCGCCGTTTGGAGCCGTGTAGTCAGAATTGATATTAACTGTATAAACGCTTGCCGACCCTGTAGTAGTGACACTGGTAATGGTGGGGACTGATTCTATCGTGTCGGTGATATCCACACCACCTCGGAATAATCTGAAATCATCAGCATCAACGCCCGTAACATCACCATCAAAAGTGATTTCCACTGACGTTGCAATTGCATCATCGGGCACCGAATCAAAGTCACCCGTGGGGGCCTGGGTATCATTCACCCAGGTGACACTGGCAATACTGTCTGTCGGAGTCAAGGCGTTCCCAGCTGAATCGATAATAAACGATGAAGCGGCAGTATTGATCGTCAGAGTATATGGACCCGACAGGCTGGTCACTTTGTTGAGATCCAATACAAACTGGCTGCCTGTGACCTGTGTCAAAGTTGCTGGTGTCGCAGCCAGATTGACGGAACCATTGGGACCATCCAGGGTAAAGTCACCCAGGTCAACGCCGGTCACATCTTCCGAGAAGTTGACAATCAACTCACCCACAGCCGCACTGCGCGGATCGGGAGAGACATTGTCAATCTCAACAGTAGGTCGAGCCATATCGATGGTAAACCGCTCGACATCTCCAAACATCAGGAAGTTACTGGCAGTGGAGAATGGAGAGAGATACTTGGCATCCGAGATGCTACCATTATTGATCAAGTGCAGCTCATATTCGCCACTATCTGAATAATCGTCCAGGATCTCGTCGATATTTAAACTGAAGGTACGGGCATCAATGCGAGTTAAAACAGCATCACTTAAGTCAGGAATATCTATATTGTTCCTGAACAATTGAAAATCGCCAAGATCGATATCAACGACATCTTCGGTAAACGAAATGATGAAATCACCCACACTGGAAGTATTCGTCGGGTCTGGAGCAGCCACGGAAATATCAGCCGTCAGGAAGGTACCGACGAATGGTGTCACGAAGGTAGAGTTCGGGTTTGGAACCCATGTATCCCAGTCAAAATTGAGCTCACCGAAAATTGTTCCCGGTCGATTGGCTTCGTCGACGAAGGAATCACCAGCCTGAAAACCGTTGCCCACTCCATCAAATCCCTGGGCAATCCGGAAGGTACTGACCCCCATCCCTGGATAGAGAAATGCGAAGTTATTGTTATTAGACCATGTTCCGCTTCCTGCAGCTACATTGCCAATCACAGCCCCATCGGTACTGTTCAGGGTAAAGTTAAAGGCATCAATCACAGTGATATAAAAAACACCATTGGCAGGGCTTAGATTATCTTCTCTATTAAGGTTATCACCCAGAGGAAAGAGTTCATCCGATTCTAACCCCGTAATCTCCACAACAGATCCGGAACTCAGACCATGCTCGGTTGTCGTCGTAATCTGAATCGGTCCACCGGGACTCGCCAGGAAGGCATCAGCTATTGATCCTACTGCGGTCGGTGCTGCATTCGGACCACCCGAAGGTTGTAAACCAGTACGCGAAGCAACACGTTGTGCATTACGCCGACGCGTCGCAGACGTGAATGGACCATCAGGATTTGTACCCGTTTTATCATCGGTGCGAGATTTAAAATCTCCTTCAGAGTTATCGTAAAAAGCTCCCACATTCGTGACATCCAGACCATTACCAGTGTTCCCTTCAAACACCAGATTCAGTCTGGCTAGTGGGTCTCCTTCATAACCTGGCAAAACCCGAAAGGCGGGATTGGCAGTCGGAGCCACCCAGACATCGGTGGTGGAATTGGGATCTACGGTAGAAGCAAATGACTCGATATAAACATCTTCCCCATAGTTTCCTTGAAACACATTATTGGTAACAGAGACGTTTGACCGTCCATTGCCTCCAAAATGAGATTCATCCCCCGTCCCCGCAGCGAACCCGGGAGATTGATCATACCATTGAGTTCGCTCTCCAAACATCGTACCAATTCGCATAACCAGACCGGTTGAAGAGAATCCACTGCCATCACCATTATCCTGTATCAGGTTTGTGTTAAGCTGCAACAACATGTCAGCATGTGAAGTTTCAACAGCCCCTGTTGCATCCAGTGCATCCGTACTGTCTGCATCCTGATCCTGCCCGCGCGATGCGGTGGTCACAACATAAAAGCCTTCCAGAGCACTCGATACAATCCGGTTAGCCCCCAACTCTGTGCCATCACCGAAAATCAGGTCCGAATTGGCTTGTTCTTCGGTCTGAATATCTACACCGCGGCCACCATTGTTATCAATAAAGTTGCCAATGGCCGTCACGCTGGTCAGATTGTCTCCACCGATGATCACTGAGGAATTAAAACTGTATTCATTATGTGCAATAAAATTGGCCGCCAGAATTTCCAGCCCATCGGCAGTATTTAGGGAAATGACATTATTCCGAATAAAACTGGTCTGGCCATTAGAGTTGATGTCAATCCCTTTGCCATTATTTTTGGAAATCAGGTTATTATCGATCGACGAATTCAACCCTTCCCCGAGAAGCTCCACACCACCAGTCGCATTTGAAAGAATCGCATTATTGGCGATTTTTACATTCCCCTCAATACGATCACGGTGTGCTGCAATTTGTACCCCGTCACGACCGTTCAACTCAATCAGGTTTCCTCGATCCAGACCTGTTGCTGGATCAACTCCATCCAGACCGATAAATAACATATTCCGATTACCAATTCGTCCAGATATTCTGACCCCGTGATGGGCATTTTCGCTGATGTCATTCTGAATCCAGGTACCAGAAATATCGCGACGGTCTGTCTGAAAATAACTTGTGGTCCGAGTCGTCGCTTCAATACCGTTATTGAAATTATTCGTAATTTGATTATTGATAATATCTACGTAAATAGTCGCATCTGCTTCAGCATGCAAACTGACCCCATCCTCGACATTGCTGACGATTACATTCTCTTTAAGCTCAAAGTCAGTCGTCGTGATATTTCCATTCTGAGCCAGGATATCAACACCACTTCTGTTTCCGGAAATCAAGTTGCTGTAAATCATTACAGCACGATCTTCACCAACAATTGGATTGATATCTTCCGCACCAACGCGAGCATCATCTTCCCGATGGAAGTTCACTCCGTCACCGGTATTATTTGTAATGACGTTGCTGGAGATCTGAGTACGATCAATAATCGTGGATTCTTCAATGTGAATCCCGATTCCATTCCCCGCGTTTCCCTGACCAGTTGCGTTCACAGAATTCGTGCCAAGGTAGTTACCGGCAATCGTCAGGTCTCGCAACTGAGTAAATGCTTCGAATTCAACATCGGTTCCATACAGGTGAACGTAAATCGCATCCCCCGTATACTCATTTAACGCGATACCGTCATCTACGGTGTTTGTAATTGTATTCCCAAGAATACTTACATCACCGGTTGCTGTGTCTTCCATATTGACAGCAATTGCGGCTCCCCGGTTACTGTCCATCTGATTTGACTCGACAGACAGGCTGAAGTCGATGCTCTTCAGTGTTGTCGGATCTGCAGCAACCAGGTTAATCCCTATAGTGTCATTGGAACTGATTGTATTACCCGTAATATCCCCGTAGAACGAAGTATACATTGCCAGATCAATTTCAATTCCGGCACCTGTGTTACCAGTAATCGTGTTACCACTGATCCCTCTGAGGGAACCACCAACAGTGGTTGTTTTGACAACCATGGCGAGAGGATTACTGGAAACGTCTGCCAGCGAGTTATTCACGATCTGCAACTGAGAGGCATTTGCTCCCGCGAGATGACCGGTAAATTCAATTTCGAAACCGGAGAACTCCAACCCCTGATTGGTGGGGTCTTCGCCATAAATGACTTCCCGAACGAAGACATCATTTCCTGTCAGGGCAGGAATAGAACCATCTGTCAATGCCGTCCAGATATCATGTGCGGTTGCATTATGGGCAATTGAGCCAGTTGAATGACCATTATATTCAAGTGTGTAATCACCAGAGTCTGGAATTCCATTAATCACGATTTCCTGGACTTCGTTGAGGCTGGTTCCTTCTGAGATCGCAACTACATGTGGTACGGTGGGGTCGAGATTATCGGAATTCACATCTAGAAGCCCTGGTAAACCGTTCGGATCAGCCAATGCACGATACTGGCCTGTGAATTCTACTTGAAATTGACCTGAGGCCATTGAACCGGTAACAATGACATCGCCCGGATCAAAAGCTGCTAACCCTTCCAATGCATTCTGAACCTCTGCTGCTGTTGCATCGAAGTTTATATCGCCTGTAGTTTCAGATCCGTTTGCAGTTGTATTTACAGTTATTGTGTAAAATCCACCCTGAGCCGGGATGTCAAAGGTGATCGTCTGCACCTCATTTCGGCCGAAACCTTCAATATCAGTATCTTCTTCAAGGTCAACCAGAAGTGGAGACGTTGTCTCAATCAGATCGACATTTTCTTTGTCGTGTGCACCAATAAATGTAACGACAAAGCCAGATGCAAAATCCCCTGAGACATTAAAGTCGTCGTCGGTTGTATTTCCATCTAAAAAATTCAGGGCTGCTTCAAGACGAGAACTGAATTCCACAGGATCTTCGCTCAGATAGACGCGTACACCAGAATCATCAAAGAAAAGATCAACATAATAGGGATTCGTATTATCATTGGGGAGCGGCGTGCCTGATAAATTTGTTATAAACCCAGTTGTGCCATCCAGATCAAATGGGTTTACCCTGAAGCTCTCCAATGAATTCGAATTGCCATCTCGGTACCGAAACTGGAGCCGTTGTTGTTCATCAACTGCGGATGTTCCAGTACGAATTGTTGTAACAAGTACGCTATAATTTAACCCCGAGTCATCGATTGTAATCTGTGGTACGTTCGTCCCACGTAGCGCCCGAGTGGAATCAAAAGTGACTTCAAACCGGCTTTCAGTATCATTGTAGACGACGCTGGCCAAGAGAGGATCAAACGTTGGTAGTTGTAATTCCGCATTTGCCATTAAGTTAATCGCATTCGCGATCTCAGTAGCAGCGTCAGCAGCCGAAACGGGATTACTCAAATCAGTCAAAAGATCGTAGGATAGATCTATTGAAAACCCATACAGAGAGACAGAAAAGTAGCCATACGTGGGTATATCAAGAGGATCTGTCAGATACAGAAATTGTACTTCTGAGGTATTTGCATTGGTTTGGGTCTCCTCAACAGTAGCAGGAGCAATCAGCAAGCCAGTGGGATCGACAGTGAGCAGACTCATGTTCCGGCCAGCCAGGTCGTTCACGAATTCAATTTCGTAACCATCGGTGACATTCCCATTCACAAGAATATCATCGACATCTATATCAATTTCTTCTCCCCCGCCTAGGACAGGTGTCGCATGCAGCAAAGCGGTTTTGACTTGTGCCGCTGTCGCCACATGAGAAATATCAGCGGTCACAAACTGAACGCCGCGGCTGTCTGTGTAAGTAAGTGTGAATGTTCCATCATCTGCGATTCCTGCGAAGGAAATCAGTTGGACTTCATTGCGCGGGGCAGCGAAATCAATTTTGTCCGTGGAACCGGGAACCCCAGCGTAAGCGGGCACACCCGGAGCCGCGTCCGTTGGAACCGGATTGGTGGTTGAAGGAGTGAAGTAGATTCCATGGCCGGTGTTGTTGGAGATAACGTTATCTGAAATATCACCGCTCAGGTCGCCGTCTGTCTGATCGAAGACAATCCCGTGCCCGCTGTTTGAGCTGATCGAGTTGCCGGTAATCGAGACAAACTGATCGACATTATTCAGATTGAGGCTGACACCAGCACCGGCGGTATTCCCGGTGATGACATTCGAATGAATGTATAACTCGGTCAGCAAGGCAGCACCATCCGCGGCGGTATCATCAACGTTGATGCTCACCCCTTCAATGCTGTTGTTATTGGTCAACCGCAGCTCTTCTGCAATTGAATCCACAATGTTGACGCTCACACCGTCATTACCTGAAGTGCCGGCAATCGTGTTATCGGCCAGTGTTGTATGCAGGAGAGTAGACCCATCGGCAACGTCAATGGAAACACCATCAATGTTAGAACGTCTGATCGAAGTTTCTTCGAGGAACGTATTACTCATCGCCACGGTGACACCAGCGCCGGACTGCCCGGACAATGTCGAGTCAATGATATTGAATTCATTGATGATAATATCTGTCAGATCAATGTTGAATGCATTTCCCACTGCGCCGGTGATAGTGGAACTATCCACGGCGATCGAGATGGAATCAGCGGTCAGACCATCCAGGTCAATGTCAATTCCGCTTCCGGCAGCAGCGTTGACAGTGACATTATCAAACAGAATGGAGAACGGAACATTGTCTGTAAGTTCATCATTCTGGAAGTCTAATCCACTTAAATCGATCGAAATACCAGCTCCCGATGTGGAATTGACGGTCAGGTCTTCGAAGATGATCGAGTCGTAATTGGAATAGCCATCGGCATCCGGGTCCAGCACGGAGTTGTTGATCGTCACTCCCAGACCAGCGGTCAGCTGATTGATGATAAGCGACGTCAGAAGAGTTCGATCTTCGAGCTGCTCAATCGCGACACGGCGTTGAACCTTCTGGCGGGCGGAAGAAGGAACACTTCGAAGCTGAAGTCTGCGACGAGGATTTAAAGTTGCCTTACGGCTTTTTTCGAACGCAACTCGCATCGACTCAACCCAAGATGTCAGTAACATCTGCTGTCTCCCATAAACTCTAATTTGCCATGGCATTTTACTGAAATATGAGCAGGTAATCACATCCCACTTCTCATATTTTCAGAACAAATTCAAACGCCATTCTGTTGTATTGTTAGTTGTCAATTTACTGATTCAGCTCAATGAATTCTGCCGACAGCTCACATGTCACGGATCATTAGAACACCTACGCAACACGTAAAACCTGTCTATTTACAGAACTCCAGCCTTTGATGCTAAAAACTACTCTGAACCGATGTCAAAGAAATTTGTGCAAAATAGGTAATTTATAACTGGTGTATTCCGCTTATAACAATCATGCCAGCGGTTTGAGGATACCAATCTCAGCAAGTGATGGCCTGGAGCAGGTACACCTCAAACGCAGAAACGTTCCCCCACGCAACTCGAAATTCTCACATAAGTGACGAATGGCAATCTAAAAGCTAACGAGGATTCACTTCCTCAGTGCCGCATTTCTAAATATTTTTATTATCCATAAGAACAATGATATAATACACTTGCGACTACTCTCACCCCGTAGGACGTAGAAAACAAGCTGATTTTCACAGCGAAAAGACCTATACAATCGCATCATTTATTCCGAAAAATCGTACTGTTTTTTCAAGATGTAACGTTTTTAATGGTCTTCGTGGCAGAACCAAGCCGATCAATTATGACAGCGGGTTGTCTACACATGCCCGGTTGCTGCTGTACTTACGAACAAGAAAACTCTGAGAGCACAATTTGTGTTTTGTCGGAGAGGTTAGTTTTAATTAGCATCTTTCGGTCGGCCGAATCATTCAGATTCTGCAGGTACTGAAATGGAGAGATTGAGCTATGAGAACGAACGGATTCGTTGGCTTGATGATTGCGGGAATCTGCTGTTTTTCGACGCAGGTACTTTATTCTCAGTCAGATTTCCCAGTCGAACCTTCAAATGAATCTGAAGGGGTCTTCAGAATATCAAATACGTCCGACTATGCAGGGCCAGCAGTCGACGCCGTCTCCTTCGCGCCGTCCTCTCCGCGAACTTCTGATTTATCCCCGATCGCCATGCCGGAAGGGGGGCAGTATGCCTCAACCGAGTATTACGGCGACGGAGGTGAATACTACGGTCCCTTCGAAGAATACCCCCAAGGTGACTGGATTGATGATCCGTACCTTGAGGACGCGACCTATGAACGCCTGGGAATCGTCGCCGGTGCCGCTGCAGTCTTTGTAAAACCGGGATTCGATACTGACACAGCATTTCTGACGGAAGATCAGTCAGGAGCAGGCACCGTCACCACTTCAAATGACTTCCCCTACAACTATCAGTCTGCTCCCCGTATTAACCTGGGAGTTATTGACAACGAAGGGCTCAGTGCCCAGGTTCGCTGGTTCCAGTTTGAAGATGATTCTTCCAACGGTGCCATCGCCCCGAGCAACTTCGTATTCTTTAATGGCCTGCCTACCAAAACCGCTATTGGTGGTCTTCGTGCGGGCGGCCAATTAGGGGATTCCATCCAGACTTCCAGTAATATCAAACTCTATACGATTGATCTTGATTTGAGTCAGGAATTGAATTTTGAACGCTGGCAGACGACATTCGGCGGTGGTTACCGTCACGCATCTGTAAGCCAGCAATACAGTGCTGTCGGAACCGCCAGCGGTGCTCCAGTCTCCTCCAATGCAGGACATCGTTTCGACGGAAACGGTATCGTCGTCTTTGGTGAAGCACGCCGTCCGTTAGGACTGTTTGACCGCCGCTCCAAAGGAACTTCCAGCCTGTCATTCATTACCAGTGCAAAATATGCAGCACTCTGGGGTAATTCAAAATACGCTGCAGAAGACCTGACACCCGGTCCCGTAACTGCCACAGCTCAAACCACTTCAAAGAAATCACTGAATATCACAGAAGTTCAAGTCGGTATGCAGGCTGACTTTGTCCTGCAGACCGGAGCCCTGGTCTGGGTAAGAGCTGCCTGGGACGGAATGTGGTGGAGTGGTGCCGGTTCCGCTGCCAGCGAATCGGGTGACCTGAGCCTGCTCGGTGGATCGATCACATTGGGAATGGACTGGTAACCCGCTCTCAAAGATAATACTCAACAAAAACAGCCCTGGTAGAGAACTCTGCCAGGGCTGTTTTTTTATTTCAGGCCGGAACCTTACTTTTCCGGAGGTGCCTTCAGGGTCTTGATAAATACCAGCAGATCAGCCATCTGCTGAGGATTGATCTCTTTCTCCAGGCCATTGGGCATCAGGGAAACACCATTGGAGAGCAGTGTATCAATGTTGTTCCGCAGGATGATATCTTCCTTGCCTTCGGCTCTGCGAATTGTGTAGCTGGTCGCTGTTTCTGCAGCAATAATTCCTGTGTACAATTTCCCCTGCTCAGTAACGATCGTGTAGGCGTTATAATTCGACTGTGCCTCACGACTCGGATCCAGAATCGCAATCAACAGGTCATTGTCAGACTTGTTTTTGGTGGTCGCCAGATTAGGACCGACATTATGCCCCTGATCCCCAACCTTATGGCAGGCAGCACAATTCTTCATGTAGACTTTCTTACCACTGACTGCATCCCCCTTGAGCTCCAGAGAGGCTTCATAACTGCGAACAATTCTGGCCCGGTCGCTGTTGACTTCACCACCGACCACCTTCTGTGCCCGTTTGCGAATCCCCTTATCGGGATGATTCATCAGCAGATCTTTTTTGTCTCGTGAAAGCTCATTCAGTTTGACTTGTTTGCCCTGGATTGCCTTCAGCAGACTGTCAATGCGTGAGGATGATCCCAGCAGTGCATCAACAACATCTGCGCGTACAGCAGGGCTGAATGCAGACCAGTTCTCTAAAAGCGCATCGCTTACATCCGGATGATCCATCCGCGATAACGCTTCCACAGCCGCCAGCTGAATTTCAGGTGAAGAACGGGGATTTAACACTTCAGCCAATACCTCCCCGGAGACACTAAAGTCAAAGAATCCCAGCAGTCGAATCGCGGCCACCCTGTCGGCAACCGGTTTTTCCTCTTCAGCAACCATGGCAATCGCATCGGCAATTGTTTGATCAAAGCGCTGCTTGACAGCGGGATCCAGATTCGGATCTTTCAACAGCGTCGCCAGTGAGGCACCGCGACGCCCCAGGCCTTCGCCTAAAGCCCCCAGAACCAGTTGCTTTTCCGTCAGGGAAACAGCATTATCGGAGACAAATTCCAGCACGGTTAAAGCATCTGACGTATCTTTTTTCGCTCCTGAAATCCGTAACAGTTCAATCACCAACGAACGCTTGCTGCCTGACAGCTTGCCTTTCGCAGCCTTTAAAAAATTCACAGCCAGTGGCCCCGAGATCTGAGCGGAAGATGTGAGCACGGCCACCTGCATATCGCCATCGTAATGGGTTGAATCAACCAGTTTGGTTAAGCCGGTAATCGCAGCCTGATTGTCAAATTCACCCAGCGAGAACGCCAGTTGCAACTGAACGCGATACTCGGGATCAGAAGTCAACGCCAGTACCGCTGTTGACAGTTCAGGACTGTCCTGCGCCTGTTTTTCAGCCAGACGAATCGCCTGTTCGCGAATCCCTGGTTTGGGGTCTTTGAGTGCTTTCAACAACAGATCTGCACTCAAAGCATTTAAACCATCGAGGGTCCATAGAGCATGCAGGCGTGCCAGTGGCTGTTGAGAATTTTCAAACAGTTTGACCAGATATGGAATGGCAGCCTGATCCTGTCGTTCCCAGATCAAACGCTGTGCTGTTTCCCTGTTCCAGGCGTTGGGAGATTCCAGCTGTAGAACCAGTTGCTCGACTGGCATCGTCCCCAGTTTCTGTACAGGAAATTGAGTTCCCTGCGGATGTACCAGGCGATAAATACGTCCCCGATCATGCCCACTTTCCAGGTCCAGATGGCGTTTGATATCTTCGGGAATCGAAAAGGGATGCTCAATGGTTTCACGATACATGTCGAGCACCCAGAGCGTCCCATCAGGGGCATTCACAAAATTCACAGGACGAAACCAGTTATCCTGGGATGTGATAAATTCGGTCTGCTCATCCGCGCGGGTTGCCACATAGGTGGCTCCGTTTTCATCCATCGTCTTCCGGTGAATCAGGTTTCCTCCCACATCACCAATAAACGCGTTCCCCTGATACTCTTGCGGATAAGCGCTACCGCGATAAATTGTCACACCGGTAGCTGAAGTAAAGAAACCTGTGGCGACCAGTTCCGTGGGGGAAAGTCGTTTACGAAAATTGGGATCAGCTGCCCGTCGCGCCGTACGAACGACACGGTACGGTTCGGGTGGACTTTTCCGGTATACAGGAGCGGCTGCCCCTTTCCGCGCTGCGGTTCGTAAGACTCCAGGAACCGCGAGATATTCATTTCGCTTCAGATAATGACTGGGATAGACGACGTGTTGAATATGGTTGCTGTTACTGCAGACAAACCGATTGCCCCAGTCATCCATGGAATGTCCGAACTGAGAACCACCAGAAACGGGCTCCAGCTCTCTGGTTTTCGGGTTCAGTTTCAGATCGCGACGACCGGCAGGGATGACTTCTTTGCCGTCCTTGAGAATCGAACCACCATTGGTACCACCGGCGAAATAAATGTGGTTATCCAGGCTCCATTTCAGATTATTCGCCAGCCCCTGCACATTATTCGTTTTTAACCCCGTAAAGACGGTCTCACGGATATCCGCTTTGTGATCACCATCGGTGTCTTTGAAGTAATAGATATGAGGAGGGGCAATGACATAGACGCCGCCATCATAACAACAGACGGAAGTCGGCCAGGTAATCGTGTCGGCAAAGACAAAGCTCTGATCCATTTTTCCATCGCCGGTGGTATCCTTTAACAGGCGAATCACCCCCGCTTCTTTTCTCACTGGCCGGTCCAAGTAATCAGGAACCTGATCCGGCAGATAAGGATACCCTCGCATTTCCGCCACAAACAACTGACCGTTTTCATCAAAACAGGCATCCACGGGATCCATCACATCCGGCTCAGAGGCGACCAGTTCCAGCTCAAATCCCCGCTGAAGTTCGAATCCTTTCAGACTGTCTTTCGGCGACGTCGCGGGAATGCGTTTGAGTCGTTTGGCCAAATCCCCTTCGTCAGGCAATGGCTTCTGGGCAGTGGCCTGAGAAAAATAACCGCCGCTAACCAGTAACGTGAGTGATAAACAACCAGTGGCCAGACAGAATAGACTTCTTTTGGAAACCGAACGCATATAATCCGACTTTCTCTTTCAGCAAAGGCATGAATCAGGAGGGAGGTAGCCGCGTCTCCGAAAACAACTGATTTTCGAAATCCCAGCAGGTCAAGTGCACAATGACACCACCCGCGCAGCCAGTCCGATAATTATAAAGAACATTAACGAATACACCCTACCTTAGCCTGATTGGTAGGGAAATCAAGTCCAGATCCGCTGAATTGCAGAACTCAGCGCGCAGCTGTTCCTTCTACGTCAGTTCTTTTGAGAACCCGAGATGAAAGAGTGGTGGAAAGGGAATTTATTCCCATTCAATCGTGCTGGGAGGTTTGGAGCTCACATCATACACGACTCGATTGATGCCGCGAACGTTGTTGGTAATCCGGGTCGACATTCGTTCCAGAACCTCGTGAGGCAGCGGTGACCAGTTCGCCGTCATGAAGTCGTCTGTTTCGACGGCGCGAATGGCGGCGACATCTTCATAGGTACGACCATCTCCCATCACACCCACCGATCGGATGGGCAGCAGGACGGCAAATGCCTGTTTTGTTTTGCGATACAGGTTCGCCTTATGCAATTCTTCAATGACAATCAGGTCGGCTTCACGAAGTACCTTCAGTCGTTCTTCGGTCACTTCACCCAGGCAGCGCACCGCCAGTCCGGGGCCGGGGAAGGGATGCCGGTAAATCAGTTCATCCGGTAATCCCAGTTCATGCCCCATCTGCCGGACTTCGTCCTTAAACAGTTCCCGTAGTGGCTCGATTAACTCAAAACCCAGCTTCTCAGGCAGACCGCCTACATTGTGGTGCGACTTAATGGTTGCCGCTGGTCCATCGGGGTTGGCCCCCGATTCGATCACATCCGGATACAACGTCCCCTGCGCCAGAAACTTTGCATTCTCAATCGAGGCCGCTTCCTTCTGGAAGACCTCGATAAATAATCTGCCGATGATTTTCCGTTTTTCCTGGGGATCAGTGACCCCTGCTAATTCGGATAAAAACAGATCGCGTGCATCAACCACATGTAAGTCGGTTTTAAAATGCTCCCCAAAACGATGCTCCACTTCATCTGCTTCCCCTTTTCGGAGTAAGCCATTATCCACAAAAATACAGGATAATTGAGACCCGATGGCGCGATACAACAGCGCGGCAACCACCGAGGAATCGACTCCCCCTGATAAACCGCAGATGACCTGTTTATTGCCTACACGTTGGCGAATCGATTCGATTTCCTGCTCAATCAGGTTGGAAATTTTCCAGGTCCCCTCGCAACCACATACCTTGTGCACGAAGTTAGAGAGTAGTAGACCACCAAATTCGGTATGCGTTACTTCGGGATGAAACTGCAGACCAAAAAAGGGTTTACTGTGGTGTTTGACTGCGGCAAACTGACAGGTTTCGGTAGAAGCCAGAGATTCAAAATGTTCGCTCAAATTCTGAACCTGATCTCCATGGCTCATCCAGGCAATAAAATTGCTGGGAACTCCTGAAAACAGATTGGAATGGTCTAAAACGGTACTCGGAGTGCGTCCAAATTCTCGAGACTCCCCCCCCTTCACTTCACAGCCTTGTGAAGCACAGACCAGTTGCATCCCGTAGCAGATTCCCAGAATTGGAATCCCCAGATTAAAGATTTCCGGGTCAGGCTGGGGTGAGTTTTCACCGTAAACGCTGGCGGGACCTCCGGAAAGGATAATCCCCTTCGGATTCAACTCGCGGATGCGTTCTGCTGACAGTTCGGGGCGGGCCAACTGACTGAACACGTTTTGTTCACGTACACGCCTGGTAATCAGTTGAGCGGTCTGGGAACCAAAGTCCAGCACGAGGATCAACTCCTCCTGTCTGGTATCAATAACACTCTGTGGAACAGCATCCTGCTCAGAGTCATGTGGATCAGTCATTACGTTCTCGAAATTTAGAATCAATCGTCAATATTCTTGTGAGGTGCTCACGCCAAGCCCTTCCAAGAGGTTTCTACGATTAAAAAACAGCCTGTTTGACTTATGTTAGAACTGGTATGAAAAGCAAACCGCCATCTTAGCGATTCCATTTTCGAAATCCAATTCTGCACGCTCAATTCAACCAACTAATACTGGAATCTTTGCGATTCAGTCAAAATACAAAAGCTACAAAGCCTGTATGCTCGGTGATCGCAAATTTCGCTGTTTCTATTTCCAGCATGAGTGATGTTTTACATCGCAAAACCGATTCCACTAAACAACTTATGGCAATAATCGTTTCCGATGAGCGTTTGAACCATTTCTATCGATCCGTCCGATAATTCCAGTAATAGCACAACTGCGGAAAAGTAACCTTCCCCTGATTTTCTACGCCCTCAGATATTTCAGGCAGGAATCAGCCACACGTCAGGAAACTGGTACTTTTCCTCTCTCTTTTATCTCAATGCCAGGAACCAATCACATGTTTTTCTCATGGAAACATCTTCTCTCCAGACACTGTCTGGCTCTGTTTGCAGGAACCACTATTCTGATCGCCGGCGGCCAGGCAAATGCACAGGTTCTTCCTGGTACAGGGACCCGCATCGATGGTGCCTGGGATGACTTTGAAGATGAATCCTGGGAATATATTACCAACCTCCCGAAGAGTAGTACGAATGTTGATAAAGACACTCGCTACCCACTGGGACAATCTTCCAACGGTGTCTGGACAGAAAGCGCAAAACGCGGCCAGCCTGATGTCGTTCAACGCGTTCCCACTCCAGCAGGGGGACTGCCCGGCAGTAAAAGTTCTTTACTTCTGAAATCACTACATACCGGTGTGCCCGGACAAGGCAGCAGTGGCTCAAATCAGGACGACCTGATCATGTCCGGCTCCATGGTCTCTGTCGCGTACTCTCCCAGTATTATCACGCGTGTCTATCTTCCCCCCTTCGAAGAATGGGAAGATAAAACCGGTACTTCTTTTGGCTTTCGTGCTGCTGTCAAAGCGCCTATGAAATCCAGCTCCCGCTCACGCCGACGGTTCTTCCGCACCAGTTCTTCTACCAAAATGGAGACCATCTACCTGGGTATGTTCATCCAGTTTAACAGCAAAACAGACAGCCCGAATGGCGAAGATTCAGCCATGTTTGTGGTCCGGGCAGACAGCTCTGGTCAGGATTTTATCGGCCCCGAAATCAAGCAGACCGGCTGGTGGACATTAGGCATGTCGTTTACTCCTGATGGACGGACTCACTACTACGCCAAACCAGGCGTTGGTCCCCTGACCCAGGCTGACCGCTTTGCTTCACATTATCCTTATGGCACCAAAATCCAGTCATTCCACACAGCATTCTTCAATGTCTGTAATCAGGATAACGGACGAACCTGGTCCACGGAGTGGATCATCGACGATCCGGCGATGTACTACATCAGCCGCTAGTCAAACATAAGGATCTCAAATAGAGAATCGTTTGAAACAAATCAGAATATTTCATCAACGGCATACTCCCTCAGGGTATGCCGTTGATATTTTTCCGCTTATGATATTTGGGTTCGCCAAGGCGTCTGATACCCCTTCAATCTCATCTTTGTTTTGGATCCTCTGATGTTTGAAAATAAAATTAAAACGCTGACTGCTCGAGGTGATGTCGCGCTGGGAGTGGGTATGCCCGACGCATCGGAAATTCTGGCGAAACTTTCCGTCGACACAGGGGTCGATTTTTTATGGATTGACCTTGAACATCGCCCCTACGGCATCAACGAAGTCAAGAATCTTCCGCTGATTGCCCGCAGACAGGGTTGCATGCCGATGATCCGCGTACCGGGCCTGGATCCGATGTACTTTAAAAAAGCACTGGATATTGGCGCCAATACCATCATGGTTCCACAAATCAATAATGCGGAAGAAGCAAAACTGGCCGTACAATATGCCAAATATCCTCCCGAAGGGACACGCGGAGTTTCACCGGACTGGGTGATGTTCCTGGATTACACTTTTGATGATTACCTGCCTTACGCCAATCAGGAAACTGCCATCGTCGCTCAAATTGAGTCCCCGGAAGGCATCGAAAACATCGAAGCCATCGCCGCGGTAGACGGAATTGATGTGGTCTTCGCAGGCCCCATGGACCTGTCTGCCTCTCTGGGGATCATCGGTCAAATCCAACATCCCGAACTGCAGAAACTGCTGGCCGATTTCCCCAAACGGGTTGCCAAGGCCAATAAACCTGCGGGAATCACCTTTGGCGATCTGGACCGTTGTCGGCAGGCCATAGATGAAGGCTATCGATTCGTGAATATCGGATCAATCGCTTCATTGGGCGCCAATGGCATCAAATCGGTCCTGCCTGAACTACGGGAACGAGCCCGAAAATAATCTGAGGAACTGCTCTGACTCCTCTGGAACACATAAACGCAAATTGATACAATTAATCTCAAACCAGCTAAAGACTTTTTCAGGTTTTGCGGGAGAGAGAACGGTATGCTGACACTGTCTGGACAGAATCACACAGAAGGATCTTTCTGTGATCGGTTATCACGGCGCAATTTCCTGCAGATCGGCAGTCTGGGACTGACTGGTCTGACGTTACCCCGGTTGTTACGGGCCGAAGCGGGAAAAACGGAAAAGAAGCGACAGAAGTCAGTCATCATGATTTACCTGGTAGGTGGCCCCCCTCACCAGGATATGATCGACCTCAAACCGGAAGCCCCCAAAGAAATTGCCGGTCCCTGGCGGCCCATTGCCACGAATGTTCCCGGGATTGAAATCTGTGAAGCATTCCCGCGACTGGCACAATCGATGGATAAGATGGTTCTTGTCCGTTCGATCGTCGGTTCACAAAGTGGCCACGATGCCATCCAATGCTTTAATGGGCATGATCCCCGCAAACTGACGCCTCAGGGTGGCTGGCCTCAATTTGGTTCCACCGTCGCAAAACTGCAGGGTCCGCATGTCGAATCGGCGCCCCCTTTTATCAGTCTCTGCTATCCCTGCACTCACGGTCCTTATAATGAACCGGGACCAGGTTTCCTCGGCTTGTCACAATCTCCCTTCCGACCGATGGGCCCGACCCGGCATGACATGGTTCTCAATGGAATCTCACTGGAACGACTGGCCGATCGCAAACAACTGCTGCAGAGCATCGACAACTTCAAACGCGAAGCAGATGCGTCTGGCATGATGACTGGCCTGGACACTTTCACCGAGCAGGCTATGGGAGTCCTCACCTCATCTCAACTGGCAGAAGCACTGGATCTGTCGAAAGAAGATCCCCAGACAGTCGCTCGTTATGGCACGGGTGATCCCACCAAATTCATTGACAGTAACGGTGCCCCCCGCGTCCCACAGAGTATGCTTGTCGCACGTCGATTAATTGAGGCTGGTGCCCGCGTCGTTACACTCAATTACAGTAAATGGGACTGGCACGGCGGGAAAAACAATTCCATCTTCAAACGTGAAGCAGAAGACTTCCCTGTCTTTGACCAGTGCGTCAGTGCGCTGCTGGAAGATCTGCACCAGCGCGGACTGGATCAGGATTGCACGGTTGCCATCTGGGGTGAATTTGGACGAACCCCCAAAATCAGTGCCCAGGTCGGCCGCGATCACTGGCCGCGCGTCAACTCGGCCATTCTGTTTGGCGGAGGCATGAAAACCGGTCAGGTCATCGGAGCCACTGACAGGTTGGGTGGCGAAGCCGTCGATCGCCCGGTCACGTTCCCCGAATTGTTCGCTACCCTTTATCACAATCTTGGTATCGAAACAGAACATACCACCGTGGAAGACTTCAGTGGACGCCCGCAGTATCTGGTCGAAGGACATGCCAGACCATTGCCTGAACTCATCTGACGCGTCGGGGTGGAATTCGTTCCGCTTGAACTGTACAGTCGATTAAAACTTGAATCGCTGTCTGGATTCACGTTAGAATAAAACGAGAACGCGATTTCAAGAATACTCCCTCCATTGAAGTGAGACACTTCGTATATCACAGTGTCTCGACAGACTTCAGCCAGATCATTACCTGAACACCGTAAGAAAAGCCGGCGCATGAAGCAGCTTATTCAGATTACATCTCTGGTCTTAATCCTGATCGGCTTGAGTCGTTTTTCAGACTCTGCGGAACAGGAAAAACTCAATGTCGATACACAGCCCCGTTTTACGGACGAGCAACTTGAATTCTTCGAAAAATCGATTCGGCCGTTACTAGCCGAACATTGTTACGAATGTCACAGCGGTCAGTCCAAGCGTCTGGAAGGCGGACTGCGACTGGATGCCCGCTCGCTACTCCTGAAAGGCGGCGACTCAGGTCCGGCGGCAGACCTGAAACTGACACATGACAGTCTGCTACTGCAGGCGGTCCGATACGAGTCGTATGAAATGCCTCCCGATACTCGGCTGAAGCCCGAGCAGATTTCAGCGTTATCCCGCTGGGTTGAGATGGGACTTCCCTGGCCTGACGAAAAAACGCCCGCCGCATCTGATGCGACCAATGAATTTGATCTGCAACAACGCAAACAGGAACACTGGGCCTGGCAACCAGCGAAGGATGTGAAGCCTCCCACTGTCAAACAGAAAAACTGGTCAACGCACCCTGCGGACCAGTTCATCCTGGCGAAACTGGAAGAAAAAAATCTGCATCCGAGTTCTCCTGCAGACAAGCGCACGATACTCCGCCGTCTCTGTTTCGACCTGACAGGACTGCCTCCCACTCCCGATCAGATTCAGCATTACCTGGAAGATTCGTCTCCGAATGCGACAGAAAAGGTCGTCGACCGTTTACTGGCATCACCCCGTTTCGGAGAACGCTGGGCACGGCACTGGCTTGATCTGATGCGGTATGCAGAATCCCGTGGGCACGAATTCGATAACGATGCCCCCAATGCCCATCAGTATCGTGACTATGTGATTCGCGCTTTGAATGCGGATCTCCCCTACGATCAGTTTGTTACAGAACACATTGCCGGCGATCTCGTGAAGCAGCCGCGGCTCAACCCCGTATCAAAGTTCAATGAGTCCGTGCTGGCAACCGCTTTCTGGTACCTGGGCGAATGGGTGCACTCGCCTGTCGATATTCGCAAAGACGAAACCGACCGCTTCGATAACGCGATTGACGTCATGACCAAATCGTTTCTGGGAATGACTGTTTCGTGCGCGCGCTGCCACGATCATAAATTCGATGCGATTTCCACAAAGGATTATTACGCCCTGTATGGATATCTGCAGAGCAGTAATTACCACCAGGTCAGATTCGAATCAAAGACACACAATCAGAAAATCGCGAAACAGGCTGAAAAACTCGATCAGCGGCAGCAGGAAGTTCTCAAAGTAAAAATCAAACATGCTTTCGATGCAGGCATTCAAAACTTCTCGAAATACTACTGGGAAGCCAAAGCGCTGGCAGAAAAATATCCTGCAGAAAAAACAGCCGCCCTGAAAGCGGAACTGCAGTCACAAGCGACGCAGGGCAGTCTCTCGCCTCAAATTCTGAAAAACTGGGTGAGCTTTCTGCAGTCGAACCAGGATCACAGTCAGCTGATGTCGGTCCGATTTATACTGGATGAAGATTCCTCCCTCACGCCCCCTTCACCGTTTGCAAAAAATCAAGCTGACAAAACGGATCAACGCGTCATCATCGATTATTCGCAATCTGCCCCTGAAGAATTCATTACGGATGGATTTATCTTTGGCATGGCACCTCGCTCGCGAGGAACGCTGGTCCTGAATTCGTCCAGCGCTGATCCCAATCTGATTTTACAAACCGAAGGCGCCGCCCGGCGTGATCCACTCTGGAACGATCTGGTTGACACGAAATCGCCACAACTGAACCAGAAAAATAAACTGCGGTCCTACCCCCGCGCCGGCAGAACACTGCGTACCCCCACATTTGAAGTCCAGGGAGCAGTCAATTATCGCGTGAAAGGAGACTGCTGGGTTTACGCCTGCGTCGATTCCCATCGACTGCTGTTTGGCCCTTTGCATGGCTCCACACTCAAAAAAGTGCAAGCCAGTCCCCATGGCAAGCCGGTCTGGGTCACTCACGATCTCTCCCGCTACAAAGGCCATCGCGTCCATCTCGAATTCACTCCCATCGATCAGTCCCCCCTGGAAGTTTACCAGGTCAGACAGGGAGCGTCTCTTCTTGAACCTGACCTGACAACGGTCAGTCTGACGGGACCAAAAGTACCGCTTGCCTTGGAAACCGCTTTTGACGACTTTGTTACCGGTAAGCCTGATCCGACATCTCAGTCTGTGGCTCTGGTCAACTGGGTACTGACACATCCTGATCTGTTCTCTGAACCTCTGAGTCCCGCAATGCAGGACCTCAAAGCAGGAATCGATGACTGGCAGCAGCAGCGGAATACGTTGAAAAGTTCAATCCAGACTGCGTCCCAAACCGCCATGGCTATCATGGATGGCAGTGCTGAAAATGATCATGTCCTGATTCGAGGCAGCCATCAGAATCCGGGCCCTGAAGTCGAACGCCGTTTTCTGGAAGCATTGGGGGGCGATTCACCTCGCAGTGCAGCAGGCAGCGGACGTCTGGAACTGGCTGCAGCCATCAATAATCCTGCGAATCCATTAACACATCGCGTGATTGTGAATCGTATCTGGGCCCATCTGTTCGGGCGAGGCATTGTTCCCAGCGTTGATAATTTCGGCGTGCTTGGCGAACGCCCTTCGCATCCCGAATTGCTTGATTTTCTGGCGCTAAAGTTTGTCAAAGAAGGTCGCTCTCTCAAACAGATGATCAAATATCTGGTGCTGACCCAGACCTACCAGCAGTCAAGCACCACCACCCAGGATGTTGCAGACATTGATCCCGACAATATCCTGCTTTACAAGATGCCATTGAAACGTCTGGAAGGAGAAGCGATTCGCGATGCGTTGCTGCAGATTTCGGGACGACTTGACGAAACGCTGTACGGGCCCTCGATTCCCGTTCACCTGACAAAATTTATGGACGGACGTGGCAAACCCCCCGTGAATGGTCCGCTGGATGGCGCAGGAAGACGCTCCATTTATATTCAGGTTCGGCGCAATTTCCTTTCACCGATGATGCTCGCTTACGATACCCCCAGTCCTTTCAGCACAATGGGCCGACGCAACGTTTCCAATGTTCCCGCACAGGCGCTGATCATGATGAATGACCCGTTTGTACTTCAACAGGCCGACCTGTGGGGCAAACGTGTATTGAATGAATCGGGTTTGCAGACAACCGAGGATCGGATTCGTTGGATGTATGAGTCAGCGCTGGGTCGGCTTCCCACGCCAGAAGAACTGCAGACTGCACGAAGTTTCATTGAACAGCAGGTGAAAGTCAATCCTGCCGAACCCGAGCAAGTCAAAGCCTGGTCCGGGTTGGGACATGTGATCTTCAATCTCAAAGAGTTTATCTACATTTTTTAGATTTCAGAAAGTCGTCAGTATGCACTGCGGAAGGTTTCGACAGCAATTCACGAGAAGAGAAATTCTCAAGCAGTGCGCGAACGGTTTCGGCGCAGCCGCACTCACGGCCCTGCTGCAGGATCGTGCCTTCGCCAGTGAGTCGACCGGGAAAACGCATTTCCCGCCTAAAGCAAAAAATGTAATTTTCCTGTACATGGATGGTGGCCCTTCTCAAGTTGACACCTTCGATCCCAAACCGATGCTGTCGAAATTTAATGGAAAGAGTCCCGGCGACTTTTTCAAAGTGGAAGCCACCCAGTTTGACAACGTCGGCAAAGTACTGGAAAGTCCCTGGAACTTCAAACCGTATGGCGAGAGTGGGATCCCGGTCAGTGATCTCTTTCCTCACATCGGCACCTGCATTGATGACATGGCGGTCATTCGCTCTGTGGTCTCACAGTTCCCGGAACACACGTTTGCCAACTACTTCCTGCATACAGGCAGTGGACTGCAGGGGCGTCCCAGCATGGGGGCCTGGGTGAATTATGGTCTAGGCAGTGAATGTCAGAACCTGCCTGGCTTTGTGGTGATCAATGGCGGACTGATCCCTCCCGGGGGACTCGACTGTTTTAACAGCGGTTTTCTGCCCGCCAGCTTTCAGGGCTCCATCTTCAAACCGGGGGGCAGCGGTATCGCCAATGTGGAACGGCAGGAAAAATCCAGCCAGTCACAGATGCAAAAACTCAAATTGATGCAGCAGCTGGATCTACTCAAACAGCAGCAGACCGGCGTCCATGATGAAATTGAATCTGCCATTTCAAATTATGAGCTTGCTTATAAAATGCAGATGGCCATTCCCGACCTGATGACATTCAACAGCGAAAGCAAAGCCACGCTGGACCTGTACGGTTTCGATGCCGAGTATGAGCCCACCCGAACTTATGCTGCGGAATGCCTGCTCGCGCGGAGGCTGGTCGAGCGCGGAGTCCGCTTCGTAGAATTAACATGCCCGAATGTGAAAGCGGACCGCTGGGATCAGCACAGAAATTTGAAACAGGATCATGAAAATAATGCCCGCGCTGTCGATCAACCGATCGCCGGACTGTTGAAAGACCTGAAACAGAGAGGACTGTTAGAATCGACCCTGGTCATCTGGGGAGGCGAGTTCGGCAGAACACCCTTCGCGCAAGGTACGAACGGACGAGATCATAATCCGTTCGGCTTTACCATGTGGATGGCCGGTGGTGGCATCAAAGGGGGCATGACCTACGGCGCCACCGATGACTGGGGCTACAAAGTCGTCGAAAATCGTGTTGAAATTCATGATATTCATGCGACTATGCTGCATCTGCTGGGCCTGGAACATACCAGGTCTACATTCCGTTTTGGAGGGCGCGACATGCGTCTGACTGACGTACATGGCCATGTAATTCATGACGTCATCGCGTAAAAATGACTGCAATCATATTCGATTGCCTGTTCTGAAAAGGCGCTCACATGATAACACGCTGGCAAACCCTCTGTTGTGTCTTTTCGATTTATCTGATGTTCCCAGCGCAACAGCTTCGCGCGGAAGACTGGCCCGCGTTTCGGGGTCCTCTGGGAAATGGCATTTCCCAGGAAACCGATGTACCGCTCACATGGAACGCCGAAGAAAATATTCTCTGGAAAGCACCACTGCCTGCTCCCGGCAATAGCAGCCCCATCGTTTCAAATGGCAAAGTTTTTATCACCTGTGCTGAAAACGAAGGTCGCAAACGGAGTCTGTACTGTTTTGACAGAACAAGTGGAAAGCAACTCTGGGTTCAGAGTGTAAACTATGACAAAGTCATGCCCACCCATAAGACGAACAGTTATTGCGGGTCGACTCCCGCCGCCGACGGCAAACGGATTGTCGTCTGGCATTCCTCTGCCGGTTTATACTGTTATGACTTTACTGGCAAAGAACTCTGGAATCGCAACCTGGGTGATTTTGAACACATCTGGGGCTACGGCGTTTCTCCGGTCCTGCATGCAGGTAAGATCATTCTGCATTGTGGACCAGGCAAACGGGTTTTCATGACTGCACTCGACTTGGAAAGTGGGAAAACGCTCTGGGAAACCGATGAGCCGGTTGCCGGCGATGGTCAATATAATGACCAGAAGAAGTACATGGGTTCCTGGAGTACTCCGGTAATCGCGAATGTGAACGGTCAGACGCTTATCATCTGCAGCATGGCGCTGCGTGTGAATGCGTATGAGCCCACATCCGGTAAAATCATCTGGAGCTGTGAAGGGTTACACGGTAAAAAAGGGGATCTCGCCTATACATCCCCTGTATTGGCGAACGAGATTTGTGTCGCCATGGGTGGCTTTAATGGTCCCGCGATCGGCTTCAGGATGCAGGGCAGCGGCGATATTACGGATGCACAACGATTGTGGCAGAAAGAACCGAATCCGCAACGCATCTCAACCGGGATCTTTACGAACCGGCATCTGTTCATGGCTAACGCGGGCCCGAATCTGTTTCAATGTCTGAATCCTGCTACAGGGGAAATTGTCTGGCAGGAGCGTTCCGGTGGAGCCGCCTGCTGGGGATCCATGGTCTTAGCCGACAAACATCTGTATGTCACCGATCAGAATGGAACGACGCACGTCTTCCAACCAAGCACTACCGGGCTGGAAAAAGTTGCTGAGAACCCGCTGAAGGAACGCAGCAATTCCACACCTGCATTTTCTGACGGGCAGGTCTTTATCAGAACCTTTCAGCATCTCTACTGCATCGGAAAATGAGCCGCAGAAGAAAGTTTTGAAGCCAGAACCGATTTCAGCAGGTCCATCGAATTCAGGACTTACCAGAGCTCAATTTCCAGTTCGAGTTCCACGCCAAACTTTTCAGAGACCGTATGCTGGGCCAGATTGATCAGATCGAGCACATTTTCGGTGGTCGCATTCTCATCGTTAATGATGAAGTTTGCGTGCCGATCACTGATTTCTGCCCCACCAATGCGTGTGCCTTTCAGACCAGCCTGCTCAATCAAAGCACCCGCGTGCATGCCACGAGGATTCTTGAAGATGCAGCCGGCTGACTGGTGCGTCAAAGGCTGATTCGCCTTTTTCATGATCCAGTTCTTTTTCATCCGGTTTGTGACTTCTTCCGAATCATCTGCGGTGAGTTCAAACACTCCTTCGATGATTGCCAGTTCATTGATACTGCTCTCACGATAGCTGAAGCTCAGCTCATCGGCAGTTCTTACGAACTTTTCTCCTCGCGCGGTCAGAACCGTAACGGAAGTGGCGAACTGGCCTGTGTCCCCATTATGGCCGCCGGCATTGCCATGTAACGCGCCGCCAACAGTTCCCGGAATTCCTACCAGAGACTCCAGGCCCGCCAGTCCTGCTTTGACCGTTTCTGAGACCAGATTGGAGAGTAAGGCCCCCGCGCCGGCAGTGACTGTTGTACCTTCGATGCTGATTTTAGAGAAATCGCCGGCATGGATGCGGATGACAGCTCCCTGCACGCCGGAATCTTTAATCAGGATATTCGAGGCACCGCCAAAAACGCGTACCGGAATTTCGTTCTCAACACAGCATTTGATCACAGCCTGCAGTTCGTCTGCATTCCGTGGCTCCAGAAAAAACTGCGCTGGCCCCCCTATTTTGAAATAGGAATACTTGGCCAGTGGTTCAGATAGTTTGAGAATCTCTTTGAAGTCTTCGATTGAGCTCATGATGGATCCGATTTATTTCGCCCGCTCCCATAGTAATGATGATATCACCAGATTGAGCCTCAGTCTCTAAAGTTGAGAGCATCTGGTCAAGGGAACTGCTGAAACTGACCGAAGCATTATGCAGAAGAATTCGCCGAACCAGCTCTTTGGACGTTTCTACAGGCTCTTCATTGAGCTTTTCCCGGGCTGCGTAAACAGGTCCAATCAAAACCCGGTCGGCCTGCTGAAAACTGCGGGCATAATAATCCATCAAAGCCTGTGTACGCGAAACCTGATGCGGTTCATACAGACACCAGATTCTGCGATCCGGATATTCCTGCCTTAACATCTTCAAAGTTGCCTGAATCGCTGTGGGATGATGGGCATAATCATCGAACAGCATCATTCCTTTATAGGATCCCATCCGCTCATAGCGACGGTGAATCCCGGGAAATTCATAGATACCATCTCGAATTTGTTCTGCATCAATCCCGGCAGTATGACAGAGAATGGCAGCGACCATCGCGTTCGAAACGTTATGTTTTCCCTTTTTCTGCAGAGAAATCTCGGAAAAGTATTCTCCCTGATGGAATAGTCGAAACCGTAAGCCGAACGCCGTCGACTTAATATCGGTAGCCCACCAGTCAGCCCCTCGTTCCAGTGAAAAGGTGGAAATTTTTGCTATACAGGCTTCACGCAGCTTCTGTAAGCCCATACATGTCGAGGGTAACACTAATGCCCCCCCCTTGGGAATCCGAGCGACAAACTCAGCATAGGCTGTTGTCATGTCATCCTGATTTTTAAAATAATCAAAATGGTCAGGTTCGATATTTGTGATCGCTGTATAAAAGGGGAATAAATTCAGAAAACTACGCTGATATTCACAACTCTCAGCAACAAACAATGGACCTTCGCCTGCCCAGCCATTCAGATTCTGGCTGCAAAGTTCGGCACCAATGACTGCTGATGGTGAAACACCGGCATTCTGCAGAACATAGGCTGTTAACGCTGTGGTCGTGCTTTTTCCATGTGTTCCAGCGATACAGACCCCCTGTTTCTGACGCATCAGATGTCCCAGCATCTGTGCATATGAAAACTGGGGAATTCCCATCCGTTGCGCGAATCGACGTTCCGGATTCGCCAGACCGATGGCAGGACTGTAGACGAGCACATTCGTCCCCTCGGGAACAAACCGCTTATCATGCCCCTGATGCACCCGGTATCCGCCTGCGCGCAGTGCAGGTTCTGTAGCGAGAGAAGGGCTCAAATCGGATCCTGTGACTCGACAACCGGCACTGGCCAGATATTCCGCCAGGGCCTTCATTCCGGAACCGCAAATGCCGACCAGATGGGCCGAAGCTGGTAATGCAGATGACTCCAGTCGCAGTCCGTCTGTTGACTGACTTTGTTGATCAATGTTCGCTTTTGACAGGATCATAATCGCCTTAATGTTTATCTGAAGTTCCCGATGATATTTCTCGCAGGGGTCTTCCCAGACAAGTAGCAGGTCTCGGCTGGATCGGTCCGAAATCCTACGTCTCTTACTATCGGGAGTCAGCGCGTTCTGAATCCATTGGTTATGACTTTTGTTTCGACTGGATAAACATTATCGAATAGCAAGATCCTGTTGCATCAAGCCGGTCGGCTGGTGAATATTGATAAGATAGGAAGATTCAACCAGATTCTTACCCGAATCGAACACAAATCATTGTTATCCTGCCAAATTTCGTAAGTTCTTATAATTCTTCTCCGGCTGCGATACAATGCATTATGCCTCGAAATGGAATCTGCCTGAAGATCAGTTTTCAGGCACTATTCCCCCCGTTGCTCGATTCGATAGAAATTTTTTGCCAGGATAATCAGCATGCAGACATCGGATTTTGATTTACAAACTGCCCATCGATACTTTGCCGCTGATAGTTTCAATAAGACGTGGGAGTTCCTGGAAAAACAGGACCGTGCCCCAACAGAAACCCTGGAGATGATCTCCACCTGTCATGCATCCTTATGGCACTGGTCGCAATTTGAAGGGCATACAGACGAAAATATTTCCATCGCTTACTGGCAGTTATCACGAGTTTATGCAGTAACGAATCAGCCCAGTAATGCGTTCAGCTTTGCGATGCTCTGCCTCAAAATCACTCAAGACAAACATTTAAGCCCATTCTGTCTCGCGTATGCCTATGAAGCGCTGGCCCGTGCCGCCGCTATCTCTAATAAATCGGAAGAAGTGGCTACTTACGTCGATCAGGCTAAAAAAATCGCAGAATCGGATCTGAAAGGCGATGAAAAACAGCAATTGCTCGATGATCTGAATACAATATAGAGGTCGATTCGCTGTCGATCACTTCGATACTGAGACTCTTTGCTTTCATATCACGATACATTTGCACAAATCTATGGATAAGCTGAAACAACTTCTGGAATCCTATTTCGAGATCCCCGCTGCGGGACCGGGCCAGGGTTCTGCCTGGAATTTTCAGTGGAATTCTCCCTGGCCTGGCTGGTTGCCAGACTGGGCCGTGCTCCTGCTGGGCAGCGGGATTGTATTTTTGCTGATCTATGCGTATCTGAAAGATACCGCTCACCTGGATTTAAAAAAACGCACTGTTCTGATTGGGATACGACTGACACTGTTTGCCATTGTCATCCTGTTCCTCACCCGGTTTACATTAACCATTCATAGAACGGGCTTGCCATTCGTAGCCGTATTGATTGATGATTCTGCCAGTATGGGACTTGAAGATGATTACGCAGAATCCGCATCTCCCAGCGTAAGCAAATCGTTTCAGCAGGAGAGTCGGGGAAAAAACCGATTGGAACTCGTACAAGATCTCCTGCTGCAAAACGAAGCCCGGTTCCTGACGGAGCTTCAGGATAAACACAAACTGCGACTTTATCATTTTTCAGACGAATGCCTGCCGCTGGGTGAACAGGGCCTGATTGATCTTAAGGACTACCAGCGGACACAGGAACTCGTAAAACAACTGGAACCGGTGGGGAAAGAGACTCGACCGTTTCACGCAGTCCAAAAAGTTCTCAACGACTTTCGGGGAACCCCACCCACGGCTATTATCGTGCTCAGCGATGGGATCTCCAGCACTGGTGACCTCGACCTCCTGTCACGGGCGGGTGAGCTGGCAAAATCCAAACTGGTTCCCCTCTTTCCCGTGGGAGTCGGCAGCGAACAACCGGTGAAAGACCTGCAGTTGTATGATCTGCTGGTTGATGATGTCGCTTTTATCAACGACCCGATTACGGTGTCTGCCAAGGTTAAATTCTTCGGCATCCAGTCCGGCAACATGACGGTCAGCCTTAAGGAAGCGCGCACGGGCAGCCCGCTGACGTCACGGCAGTTCCCCATCAATCCCCAAAAAGATTCTCAGAAAATTGAATTGACCTTTACCCCCACGAAACCCGGGTTACTCGAATATGTCATCGAGGTGGAACCTGTGAAAGGAGAAGTCAATCTTAAGAATAATCAGCAGACGGGTCAGGTTTCTGTACTCGATCAGAAGATTCGTGTCCTGCTGGTCGATTCGGTTCCCCGTTATGAATACCGCTATCTCAAACATATGCTGGAACGCGACAAAACGATTGAGCTTCGCAGTATTCTGCAGGAATCGGATCTGGAATATTCCTCAGAGGATGCCACCGCCCTCGATTATTTTCCCGTCAAAAAAGAAGACCTGTACCAATACGACGTCGTCATTCTCGGTGATGCCGATCCAGCCTACTTCAGCCAGGCAGTATTTGAGAATCTGGACAAGTTCGTTCGGGAAAAGGGGGGAGGGCTGATTATGGTTGCCGGGCCTCGTTTTTCTCCACACGCCTATGCAAACACCAGTCTGGAAGAACTGCTACCAGTCGAGATTTTCAAAAACCGGCAACCGGCAGAATACAAACCTGTAATCGAAGGATTTCAGCCGGAGTTGACCACCGAAGGACAGTACAGCACATCCATCTTTCGCTTTGCAGATAATGCGGAAGCGAGCCAGGCGATCTGGAATAACCTTCCCGAATTATACTGGTTTTATGCAGCAGATGAAATCAAACCGGGCGCCTCCGTATTTGCAGTGCATCCCACTCAAAAAGGAAAAAATGGCCAGAGAATTCCCATAATCTCGACTCAGCGTGTCGGCGCCGGAAAAGTGATTTTTAATGCCACGGACGACCTGTGGAGATGGCGGGACCTGGTAGGGGACCTGTACTATTCCCGGTTCTGGGTGCAAACGATTCGCTATCTGAGCCGATCCAGACTCTTAAACCAGGAACAGGCAGTGGAACTGACTCTGGATCGTAAAACCTATCAACAAGGCGATACCGTACAGTTTCGTGTCAAATTTCTCGATGAGCAGTTGATTCCCTCTGACTTAAAAAAAGTGACAGTCATGCTCGAACGACAGGGAGAGGCTTCGCGGCCCCTGCAGTTAGCCCCACTCGAAAAATCACCCGGAATTTTTGAAGGCAGCGTCTCGAATATCCAGGAAGGTGCCTATCACAGCTGGGTCTCTCAGCCCATTCTGCAGGGAACCCCGCCTTCGGTTGATTTTCGTGTCGAAATTTCGCAACGCGAACTGGTCAACCGGGATATGAATCAGAGTGATATGAAAAAAACAGCCCGGGAATCTCGTGGAAAATATTTCCCCATCTTTGCTGCTGAGCAGTTGCCTCGATCCATACCAGCGGGCCATCCTGTTCCACTGGAAAATGAAGAACCGATTCCTCTCTGGAATCGTTGGGAATTCCTGATTTTGTTTACTTTGCTGATCTCAGCAGAATGGCTGTTAAGAAAACGTTTTCGCTTAGTATAATAAACTGCAGTCATTTTATTGCGTCCCGAAGTTCTCCTGAAACTGTCACCATGCAACATTCCATACGAGCACAACTGGAACAACTGCATCACAAAATTCGCCAGCTCATCTGGTTGAATGGTTTATGCTGGGGTCTGACTCTTTTTCTCGGACTGGCGGCATTAATCATCAGCCTGGACTGGATGCTGGATATTACAGATCCTGCCAGCAGACTATTACTGGGCCTCGCAGCAGGTTCCATGGTGATCTGGATTCTCTGGAAACACCTCATTGTCCCGTTAAAAACGCCGCTGACCGATTTAGACCTCGCACTGAAAATCGAACGTCGCTACCCGACTCTGCGGGACAGCTTTTCCAGCAGCATTCAGTTTGATCACCAGTCAACCACACAATTTGCCGGATCGCCACAGATGCGTCAGGCTGTGATCGAAGATACTTTTCAACGTGCCTCTCAGATTAATTTTCTGGAACTTATTGATACGCACCCCCTCAGAAAAATCATGTTTTCCGCAGCGTTTCTCTGTCTGATAACGGCTTTCTTAACCCTGCTGCATCCGCAGGAAGTGATTCTGGGACTCCATCGCCTGATACTCCCGTTCTCGGCACCGGCCTGGCCTCAACAGGTTGAACTGCAGATTCTGGACGAAAATCTCGTCCCCATCGAAACCGGGCCAAATAATCCCTACCAGGTAGTCGAAGGGCAGACCTTTCAGTTTTTCGTTGAAAACCGCAAAGGGACTCCCCCCGAAGACCTTCGTCTTGAATATCAGTCTCGTCAGAAACTACAGACTGCGGGCAAAATCTATTCTGACCCTCTGCGAATTGTATCGGTGCCCGATACTTCAGGAGTCGCACACGACCTGGGCACAGGTTCTTTAGTGATTTCTAACAAGCTGCTCAAGCTGCGCGCGGTTGGCGGCGATGATCACCAGATGCCCTGGCTCAATATCGTCTCAGTTCCTCCCACCATGATTCAGCTGGAGCAGGTCAGGCTCATACCGCCTGCTTACACGCAACTCTCCGCAGAAATACTGCCTGCCGGCATAGGCAACTTCAAAGCGCTGGTCGGCACCCGCGTTGAGTTCAAAGCCAGTTCGAACAAATTGCTGAAAACAGTAGCCTTGCGAATCAAAAACAGTGACCCCGTTCCGCTTCAATTGCAACCGGATCGAAAACATTTTGCAGGCTCTTTTGTGGTGGATACACCGGGAACTTATTCCTACTGGTTTGAAGCGGAAAACGATCAGGGGTTCAAGCCTCCCGCCCCGGAACATTTTGAAATCACGGCCATCAGCGATGACGTTCCGGAAGTCTTTCTGGAAATCCCGGATACCGACCTGCAAGTGACGCCGGCTGCTCAAATCCCCCTCATGGTCGTCGTGCATGATGACCTGGGAATCGAGAGTGCACTCATCCGCTACCAGAAATCATCCAGCCAGGAGTCACTCTCGCGCGCATTGCGGACTGACCGCGAAAACTTTTCTTTTCTCTTGCCATTCAGCTCAGCGTCATCGGCAAACCAGCGCGAAAACCAGTTGAAAGATCTGACACTGACTGACAACTGGAAACTCGCCGAGCTGGCGCTCAATGAGGGGGATCGGATTATTTTTCGAGCCGAAGCCCGTGATCTCTTTCAAGACAGTACCTCAACAAATTCGCCAGAAGTTTCATCTGCAGACTCCCATACCGGAACCAGTATCTCGCGTGTTTTGACTATCGTCACCCCTCAGTTTAAAGCCAATGAACTGGCGAACCGCCAGGCAAACCTGCTCGAAGAACTCGCTCGTATCCTGAAAGACCAGCGACTGCTGCATACTGAAATCAAGGACGTCCAGCATCAACTGCAGCGAGTAGGCCAGGCACGTACCGAAGAAATTGATACGATCAAACAGGTGGAAATGGATCAGAAGCGGATTGCCTCTCAACTCCACAGTCCCCGTACAGGACTGGAACAACGCTCCAGAGAACTGCTGCAGGAATTGGATTGGAACCGCATTGAAGATCCGGCGATGCAACAGCGGCTCGCTGAACTCAACACGGAGCTGACCCAGTTGAATCAGCAGGTCTTTCCGGAGATCCAGGAACAGATCACACAAGCTCGAAAAAAGATGCAGGCCAAAGTGGATGCCCGCGATTCCCAGGATCCGGATACCACTTCGTCTAACAAAGAAACAAAGTCTGCTGATACTGAAGAGAAGAAAAGAGCAAAAACGGGAGCAGAAACATCACCGCTGGAATCACTCACCGTCGCTGAGAAAGGTCAGCAACGCGTGATCGAAAGACTGGACAATGTGTTAAAATCACTGGCGCAGTGGCAGCAAACAAGGGATCTGGTTTCCGAACTGGATGAACAGATCAATCAGCAGGCAGACATTCAAGATCAGACCGAAAAACTGGCCAGAAAGACGATCACTAAAGCATTTGGAAAACTGAAACTGCAGGAGCAGGCAGACCTGGAAAAGCTGGCTCATCGCCAGGAACAACAGGCGGATCACTTTCAAGCGTTTCGCAATCTGCTTGATACACTGGATAACCAGAACCAGGAAATTTCCAGTTCAGAACAGCAACGAAATCAGGAAGCAATCGACTTCCTGCGAAAAAATCCGATATCCGAAGTCATGAAGCAGACAGCCGACAGATTAAAACAGAATCAGGTAGGACAGGCTTTACAGGAACAGCAGCAACTTCAGGAATCAATGCAGACTTTAAAAAACATTTTCGAAAATCAACCAGCCAGTTCGACTGCAGAGGTCTTAAACGAACTGATAAAGAGTGAGCAGGAATTAAATCTGATCAAACAGAAACAGGAAGAGATATTACGAAAGTTGAAGAAAACTGAGAATGCCCCCAACAGCAAGGAACAGCAGGCAGAACTGCAGAAGCTGAGAAAACAGGAACAGGAACTGAAACAGCAGATGCAACAGCTGGAACAGAAACTGCAGCGGCTCAGCCTCAACAAAGCGGCTGATTCGATGCAGCGGAGTAGTCGGCGCACATCTCAGATTGATGATGCATTACAACAGGGTAATACGGCAGAAGCCCAAGAACAGCTCAAGGAATCGCTTGACGACCTGGAGCAGGCACAACGTGAGCTAGCGGCCCGGCGCAACGAGTTGGAGGAATCCCTTGCCTTTGAAGAATTTATCAAGCTGGAATCTGAAATCAAAGGACTGATTGAGCGGCAGCAGGCTGTCATTGAGGAAACCACGCGGCTGGAACAGGTCCGCCTTGCCCGTGGTCGCTGGTCACGGGGGCAGTTGAAATCTCTTAAACTGCTACAACAGACGGAAGAAGATCTGCAAATCCAGGCAGAAAAAGTTGCACAGAAGCTGGCAAAAGCACCTGTTTTTAAACTGGCTATGAACAAAGCGATCGATCAGTTGAAAACAGCAGCAGACCGACTGGATCAGAGACTGACAGACCAACTGACACTTAACGCTGAACAGAAAGCGGAATCCAGATTCAAAACTCTGCTGCAGGCACTGAATGACAAGACCGATTCAGAACAGGCAGAAGCGCAGCCAGGCGAGGATCCGCAGATAATGCCCTCTGATCAGATTCCCCTCATTGCACAACTTCGTTTACTCAAACTTCTGCAACAGGACATTCTTGATCGAACCACCGCATTCAATGAGGAACTGACACCACAAGAAAAATTAACACCGCAACAGCTTGAATTTAGAAAACAACTTTCCAAAGAACAGTCCGATCTGGCAGAACTCTCACAGGAAATACTGCAACTTTTTAATCAACTCCTGCCTGACGCCCCGGAACAGAAACTTGAGATCCAATAATGCAATCCAGATATAAAAAACTGACACTGTTACTGTATCTGCTGGCAATCGGTACGACGATCATTTTGTCTGTTCCTGTTCAGCCGGTGAGGGCAGATGAAAATACCGAAAAAACAGAGGCCATCAAAAATCAGACAAAAGAACCAGAACGGGACGAACCTGCCAAAAAAGATCAGCCAAACAAACAGGTTGAAAAACTCAGACAGTGGGCTCAGAAAAACCAATTACCCATAGAACCCATCATTAAAGAGATGGAACGTGCCGGGAAACTGATTGAAAATCAGAATACTGGTAAAGAAGTTCAAGAGGTTCAGAAACAGCTCGTAGCAGACCTGGAAAAACTGATCCAGTTGGTCGAACAGGCTCCCAAAACTTCGATGCGCCTGCAGAACCAGAATAATCTGCAACAACAGGAACAGCAGCAAAATCGGCAAGACCGTGAAGGGATGCAGAAGCAGAAAAACGAAAGTCAGCTCTCTCAAGGACCCGCGCGACAGTCTACCGATCGTCAGAAGGCAGGCCAGGCGACCCCGGGTAATCTAAATGAGAAAAATAATTATGCCAAAGATGCGTGGGGACATCTGCCCCCCGCGATGAGGCAACAGCTATTGAACATCTACACGGAGAATTTTCTACCCCAGTACGAAGACCAGGTGCGGCGTTACTATGAAGCCCTGGCAGAAAAGAAAAAACGCACTCCCTGACTGTTTCGGGAAAGTCAGAGAAGTACGTTTTTTAGAGCAACTTTGCGATTTTGAACAGCAGACGAATCTGATTATGATCAGGGAGCAACGACATTGAATGTGTCGCTGCGATAAATCGTGGTATCGTAGCTGTTTCCACTATACAGACGCACGTAATTCCAGCGACGGGCTCCCCGCAATGCAAATCCGGGAGTCGTAGCCAATTCAGGTGTGCGGTATGCAGAACGACTTTCGGGACGCGGATAACGTGCCGCCACTTCTGGTGGCATCTCATGGCTGTAGTAGGAACGGCTAAATGCCCAGTTCTCTGCTTCTGCACGCTGATTACCAGTACTGATGCTTAAAGCGGCTGTTAAGATTCCAAGCATCAATAATCGTGTTGTAGACTTTCCGATTTTTGCAGATTTTTGGAATTTCATAAGACTCACCTCTTCAGAATTTGTTCAACACGTTGATTTTTTACAACATGCTGATACTGTTTTGAAACGAATGTTGATTTGGATCAACATTCACTCTTCAATTCAGGGGATGAAGAAGTAAGACGCAGATAGTATGCCAGTCACAATCAATTTCGATCAGTCGAGCGGAATGCCTGCCTTTTTGTAAAGCTCTTCTTTTTTCTTATTATCCTGGAGAACCAGGATCGTTCCGGACTCTGCATCGTAGCCATACATTTTGTAAGGAGGAAGCTGAGCGAATTCGATGCGATTCTCTTTCATCATCTGCATATATTCATCATAAGTGGGGAACCGGTCATTCAGCGCTTTATGTGCCTTGATCGCCTGCTGCATTCCCAATGTACTGACCCGGGACGCCATGGAGACATAAGCACTGCCAGCCTGGGTGAAAGGATCGACCCCTTTGATTTTCCCATCCACGACAATGATGTCCGGATTCTCCAGTGCTTTTTTTGCATCCACAACTACAGCGGTTGTCTTGTGGATAATACTTTTCTTATTGTCATTCGGTTTGCCTGCCTGCTCCTCGGCAGCTGCATTTTCCGCATCCGGCTCTTGTGGTTTTTTCTGCGGTGGTTGTTCCTGAATTACTTCACCCTGTTGACGGGCAATTTCATTAGGATCCTTACATCCATTTCCTGCCAGCATGACCAGCACTCCAGCTAAGAGCAGGCTGATACTCCCCAATATACTTCGTGTCTTCTTTGTCATCGCTCACACTCGTCCATTTTTTCAATGATGAGATTTCAGAAACTACACAGATTGAAGTGTCAGAGTACCATATCCAGGAAAGAGTTGCATCTAAATCCTTGATAATCAATCAAAGGAAATAACACGACTTTCATTAAGAAATCCGACGCTTTTTGGTTTCCTGAGATGAATTCTCATTTTTCGCAATTTTATATAGTAAATCGCAACGCTTTGAGAACAAGTTTCAATAGACAACCAGCATTATTTACTTGAAAGAATACTAACCATATGTATTGTGGATAACGTAAGAATCGGCGAAGATTCCCGTTCTAAAGCAAAGTTTGCTTCTATTTAATTTTAATGATCTGCTAATTTCATTATGATTAAACGATTGCAAATCGATTTTGTCTCTACCGAACGGAGTTCCCGACTTTTATGTCGACTTCCACATCGTCGTTACATCCAGATACCAGGGGGCTGTTTACATCTTTACTGAGTAAAGATCGTTTACGGATTTTCGGTTATATACGAACGCTTGTCCCCAATAATTCAGATGCAGAAGATGTTTATCAGCATGTCTGTTTAACACTTTGGAACAAGTTTGATGAATTCGATCAGGATCGGGATTTTTTCTCCTGGGCCTGTGGAGTCGCTTTTTTTACTGTATGCAATTATCGAAGAAGCATTGGGAGGGATCGACATTTTTTCAATCAGGAACTCATTGAAACAATGTCGCATGAACGTGAAGAACATCTAAAAAACCACGATATTCGCCTCGATTTTCTCCAGGACTGTCTGCAGAACTTGAATACTTCAGACCAGCAGTTACTCAAAAATGCTGTATTTGAAAATCAGTCGGTGAAAGACATTGCCAGGACTGCTGGAAAAACCATCCAAACCCTTTATAACCGCCTCTCACTCCTCAGACGAGAACTAGCGGCTTGTATATCCCGTAAGCTTCAAAGTGAGCGTCAAACATAATGTCGGTACAGGACATCCCACCTGAATTTGAAGAACTGCTGAATCGGCTCCTGGATAGCCCAGAGGGAGAATTTTCGTCTACTGAATTCGATGAATTTCAAACCATTCTGGAGAGCTCCCCCGAGGCCATGCGCCAGTATTTTGAATACATCGACATCAATACCGGTATCAAATCTAACTGGAACGAACGGCTCAAGTCCCTCGAACAGATTGTCACTCACGAAACTTCCGCCGCTATTATTACCCCTACTCTTCCCGACACGCAGATCAATCGACCGAGTCCACGACGCCCTTCACTAATCAACTACGTGCTGGTGGCTGCCGCATCCATGATGTTACTCCTGGTCATGGAATGGAGTATCACCGGTCGCTTCTTCTGGAATGGGCCCCAGATCGTCAAAACCGAACCACAGGTAGTTGACCTGCCTTATATCGCAACACTCACCCGTGCTACTGATTGTGTCTGGGGGGGAGACTCCCCCCCCAAATTTTCCGGACAGAGACTGTTATCACAAGACCTCTTCCTTGAAGAAGGCTATGCAGAATTTCGCTTTGACACCGGAGTTCGGCTGGTGATTGAAGGCCCAACAATAATCAAAATGAATTCCGCCTGCTGTGCGACCGTTTCATCCGGGAAGGTTGTATTGCATGGTTATGAAGCGGCTCCTGAATTTGCATTAATCACTCCTCAATTGACGTTCCACGATATTGGAACGGAATACGGCGCCAAAATCGACGCCGACGGAGAAGTCGATCTGCATGTGTTCGAAGGCGCCGTCCGCGTCGATCCAAATCAGGATAATTTAATGTTTACGGAATCGATCATTATCAATAAAGGACAGGCGAAGCATCTGAACGAGAATCGCATCGACGATATTGAACTCAAACCGGAAGATTTTAAACGGGAAGTCCCCACCAACCCCAAAAACCTTCAGGCGATTCGCGAGGAAACCAGAGCATACGACAGCTTTCATCCTGTTGTGATCAGTGACCCGGAAAGCTTCTCAGACTGGAGAAACGCCGGAATTGGCTGGAAGAACCCCTGGCGAAACAAGCTCAATGGTGGTGATCCCGCGCGGGGTGACAGCCAGCCTCTCAAATCACTGACGGGCTCCGAACTGGCTCAAGACCAACTGGGCCTCGTCGAACTCAGAAAAGGAAATACTGCCTGGCGCACCCTGGAACGACCAGTCCGCCTGAATAAAGACGCGATCTACTATTTGAGTTTCTACATCCAGAAACAGAATACAGGGAATGGGGCAGATAACCAATACGGGAACCTGTCTCTGCAAACTTCGAAGCCGGCAAAACATCAGACTAGAATTTTACTTGGCATCACTTCCCCTAATTTCTCAACCCTGCAGGCCGGAATGGAAGTGATTGAAAACGCTCCCCCGTTACAGACAGGGAAAACTTATTTCTTTGTCGCCAAGATTGTTGCCAGCGAAAATGCTTCGGACCAGGTCTTCATGCGTGCGTTTGCTCCTGAAGAAACCATTCCCAGCCATGAACCCCCGGTCTGGACCTGTGCTACCGCCCCCTTCCGGGATTCCTCCGTATACGATCAAATCAGGCTGCACGCCGCCCGCAATGCAGAATTTCTGTTTGACGAATTACGCATTGGCACAACATGGGATTCTGTAATCAATACCCAATCCCCAGAATTGGCTCCCTGATCTTCTGACTGGCTCAGATTCGCCTCATAATTTCCCAGGGCATATCTCAGGAAGTTTGCAACACGCCGCCAGGTGAATCCCCATGCCAAAAGACAGGCATTAACCTCATATATCGCGATTTCACGATAAATTTATTTATCTCCGCTTTTTAATAGTAAAAATCAAGAATTGAACGACAATCATTCTACAGCAGGCGACCTTTGATCGTTAGCAGGCATAATTCACCTGGTTCTCAGGTATTATAATCATCTAGTCCCTGAACGGTGGGGCTTGAGTATTTGCTCAAGCCCCATTTTTTATTGTCCTGGAACTTCTGAAACAAGCCCCTGAAACTGCATCCGGATCATCACACGCGCATGCTCAAGATCCCGATTGCGAATCGCTGCCGCCAACTCTGAATGCTCCCAGATAATTCGGGCTTTCTGGCCTGAACTGGTTTGACCGGTCTCAGAGATGTTCCGAAAATACTTCGCCAGAATCTGCTGCATGCCAGACACGTAAACGGAGTTTGTCATTTCCAGTACCAGCGAATGAAATGCCAGATCGAGTTCGATTTCCTGCTCCCAATCCTCTCGCTCAAGATACTGCTCCATCTCAGCCACGATCTGATCCAGTCGATCCAGCTGGTCGGCAGTCGCATATTTGACCGCCAGTTCGATGGCACCAATTTCCAGCACATAACGCAACATACCCAATTCACGTTGCTCCTGCTGCGAAACAGCCAACAAGGGAATGCTGTCGGAGAGTAGCTGCATCAAGTCAGGACGTTGCACAACCAGCCCCTTTCGTTGCCTGACATCCAGTATCCCCAAGGCTCGTAAGCGACTAACCGCCTCTCTCACAATGGGCCTGGAAACCTGATACTCCTCAGCCAGCTGTCCCTCAGTCATAAAAACATGGCCTTCAGGCAACTGTTCTTTCATGATCCTCCGACGGATTTTCTCCGCTAAAACTGTCGCCATCGAATTTTGTAGTGGTTCGGCCATATCGGACTTATTATCATATAATTAAACCAGTGATGTCAATTTCCAGAAGAGGAAATCTATGCTAAACAACCCTGTATCAGCAACATTATACTGCATCAACCAATAATTACCTAATCACACTTGCGAACCTTATTGTCATATAATAACGTAATACCCGGAAGTATTCTAACTCCTTAAAGCACAGAAACAGGAATGACTCGATGAGAGCCAGCCGTATCAAACACAAGCTCAGCCAGAACGAACCAGTACTGATTACTCAATTGCACCTGCTGGATGCCTCCCTCTTCGAACTCACCAGCCTGATGGGCTTCGATGGCATCTGGATGGACATGGAGCACCATACTTACAGCCTGGAGACAGCCACACAACTCATGCGGGCAGCCCGCATCGGCTCCTCTGACATCCTGGCCCGACCTGGTAATGGAGAATACATGCGAATCGGTCGCATGCTCGAAGCGGGGGCGCAAGGCATCATGTATCCTCGTTGCAGTAATGCTGCTGAAGCGGCGGAAGTCGTGAAGTGGTCCAAGTTTGCCCCTCTGGGGAAACGAGGCTTCGACGGGTCCGGAGCAGATATGCCTTACTGCACCATGCCCGTCTCTGATTATGTGCAGCAGGCAAACGAAAACACTTTTATCACCATTCAACTCGAAGAACAGTCCGCCGTCGATCAAGCAGAAGAAATCGCTGCAGTCCCAGGCGTGGATGCCCTGATGCTGGGCCCTGCCGACTTCTCGATTCTCGAAGGTTTTCCCGGTCAGTTCAATCATCCACAAATGCAAGCTGCTATCGAAACGATTGCCACCGCCGCTGCAAATCAGGGAAAACACTGGGGGATGCCTACGTTTAACCTGGAACACGCCCAGGAATTGATGCAGCGGGGTGCAAGAATGCTCTACCACATGGCTGATATAATCTTCGTCAAAAACGGCCTCGAACAGATGCAGCAACAGTTCAGCCAGATCGGTTTTACATTTGATAACCAGCTGACAGGCTCAGCCACACACTACTCGCAGGGAAAGAAATCATGACTGAGTTTTTACCCGATGATCAGGAACTGTTTGCCAGCCAGCTCAAAGACTTTGTGCCCCCCGACAGCTTTGACGCCCATGCCCACCTGTATCGACCACAGGATGGCATTCCCAGCTTGCCTGCCGCTGCCGAAAATGAACAGGGCTTTTCAGGGTGGAATGAATTCTGCGTGAACCTGGAACTCTGGATGGGATCGCTCCGTCCTTCTGCCGGTCTGTTTTTTGCGATTCCCAATCCAACCCTTGATCGCAAGCCTGCCAATCAATTCATTCTCAGTGAACTGAAAGATCAGCCCGGATGTCGTGCACTCCTGCTGGTTACGCCTGAAGATTCACCCGAAGAAGTCGAAGCACAAATACTCGCCGGCAAATACAGCGGCTTCAAAGTCTACCATGTCTACGCCAATCGAAAAGATACCTTACAGGCAGAACCTCAGGAATATATTCCTGAATGGGTCTGGGAACTCTCAAACCGGTACAGCCTCGCCATCATGTTACACATGGTCCGTGCCCGGGCCATCGCAGACCCCATTAATCAGACCTACATTCGCGAACACTGCCTGCAATACCCGCAGGCAAAACTCATCCTCGCGCATGCGGCCCGGGGTTTCTGTGGAAACCACACCACAGAAGGCATCGCGTCCCTCCGAGGGCTCGACAACGTGTTCTTCGACACTTCTGCCGTCTGCGAGTCACAGCCTTTTGAAGCGATCCTGCGCGAATTTGGTACGAGCCGCCTGCTGTTCGGAACTGATTTTTCTGTCAGCGAATTATATGGTCGCTGTGTCAGTATCGGTGATGGCTTCCTCTGGCTGGGCGAACAGAATGTTGAATGGGAATCATCCACCTTCGCCAGGCCGGTCCGTGTCGGTCTCGAATCTCTGCTGGCGATCAAACAAGCCTGCCATACGCTACGCCTGAACGACGCGGACGTCGAACGCATTTTCTGCCACAACGCCCGTGCCATGCTGGGTATTAAAACGAACCCAGGCACAAATATCACCCAGGACACCTACAAACGGGCGAAACAGTTAATTCCCGGCGGCACCCAATTGCTGAGCAAGCGGCCTGAAATGTTCGCCCCCGATTGCTGGCCCGCCTACTACCAGGAAGCGAATGGATGTGAAGTTATCGACCTTGACGGAAAAACATATCACGATCTCTCAACCTCAGGCATCGGCTCCTGCCTGCTGGGCTACCGCGATCCTGATGTAACCGACGCCGTCGTTCGTCGCGTTCAACTGGGATCCATGAGTTCGCTGAATTCACCCGAAGAAGTCGAACTGGCCGAGCTGTTAACCAGCCTGCATCCCTGGTCTGATCAGGCTCGCTTCTGTCGGACCGGCGGAGAATCGATGGCCATTGCTGTCCGTATCGCCCGCGCGAAAACAGGACGCGACGAAATTGCCCTGTGTGGCTATCATGGCTGGAGCGACTGGTACCTGGCGACAAACCTGCCCCGCAAATCAACGGAGGCCGGAACCTCCCTCGATAAGCACCTGCTGCCTGGACTCGACCCGGCCGGTGTCCCCTCTGGCTTGTCTGAAACCACTCACCCCTTTACCTACAATGATCTTGACGGGCTAAGACAAATCGTGAAAGAACGGGGATCAAAACTGGCAGCGGTCGTCATGGAGCCAACACGTTACATTCACCCCGATCCCGGATTCCTGGAAGCAGTGCGGGAAATCTGCGACGAATGCGGCGCTGTCTTAGTGATTGATGAAATCACAACGGGCTGGCGGCTCGCTCTAGGTGGTGCCCATCTGCACTACGGAATTGAACCCGACATCGCTGTGTTCGCCAAAGCGTTGGGGAACGGGCATCCGGTGGCTGCCATCATCGGCAGACGTTCTGTGATGGATGCAGCGGAAACGTCCTTCATCTCCAGTACCTATTGGACCGAAGGTGTAGGTTCAACGGCTGCCTTGGCCACCATTCGAAAAATGCAGACAGTCAACGTCCGCGAACACATCCACCAGATTGGCGAAGCCTTTCGCGCAGGCTGGCTGAAACTCGGTCAGCAGCATGGCATACCAGTCAAAGCCGTCGGCCATGCCGTCCTGCTGCATCATCAGTTCGACCATCCACAGGCAGCCGAACTGGGAACTCTTTTCACGATTCGCATGCTGGAAAAAGGCTTCCTGACAGGGAGTGGCTTTTATCCGACACTCGCCCATCAGCCACGCCATATTCAGAATTACTTCGCCGCTGCCGACTCGATTTTTGCTGAACTCGCCTTGGCCCTGTCGTCTGGCGACCTTTCCGGTCGCCTCAAAACACCGGTCAGGCACTCCGGTTTCGCCCGACTGACTCCCAGCCCGAAAACATAAACAAGCCTGAAACGTTAAGAGCCTGATGACCCCGTATTCACCACAGGCTGTGTATGCCGGTCACTGCACAGGACAACCAGCAGGTTAGAAACCAGCGCTGCGCGGCGGTCTTCATTCAGTTCTACAATCTTTCCCTCGGACAGGTGTTTCAGCGCCATATCTACCATTCCAACAGCGCCCTCTACAATTTTAGTCCGAGCTGCAACAACGGCCTGCGCCTGCTGTCGCTGTAACATCGCGGCGGCAATCTCCTGTGCATAAGCCAGATGACTGATGCGGGCTTCAATGACTTCCACACCCGCTTTATCCAGACGCTCCTGAATATCGACCATCAACTGATCACAGATATCCTGAGTATTACCTCTTAACGAAAGCTCATGATCTTCACTGTCATAAGGATGGCGGCTGGCCAGATTACGCAATGCCGCTTCACTTTGAACCGACACAAAGTCTTCGTAGTCATCCACTTCGAACATCGCTTCTGCGGTATTCACCACACGCCAGACCACGACTGCTGAAATATCGATCGGATTCCCATCCCGATCATTTACCTTCGAAGGCCGCCCCCCTGACCGTGTTTTGTGCTGGATGATATTCCCTGCCTGATCCTTCTGCTCCGGCGTAGATATCGACCCGGTTTCAAAATTACGAATCCTTAAGGAAATCTTCTTCTTGGAATAAAATGGATTCACCCAGAAAAAACCAGACTGCATCACCGAGCCTTTGTATTCCCCAAACAGCAACAGGACGCGCGCCTGATTAGGGGCAATCGCCATGCAGCCAAACAGCCCGACCAGACAGGCGGGACCGGTTAAAATTCCAGGCAAAACCAGCGGGACGCTCTCTTGAACAGCCCCAAAAATAATCAAGAGCACTGCTGTCAGCAGGCCCGCCAGGCAGACGGACAGCGGGAACCAGCCCGACATTGGATGATAGACACGTTCTTCAGTCATTTTCATGCTCCGGATTGAGTTGGCTCGTTTCAGCGGTACACCCTGTCAAACGAACTCAATTCAATAAAGGATTAAAAATAATTTCATGCCTTAAAACAGCTTGAAAGTGAAACTGGCTGCGACCTGCCAGAATAATAAGGTCTCCCCCAGCAATTGAAAGCAGAGCGGTTGTTTACATGAAAAAGTTCGCAGGGGCGGTAAAGCGAAAGCTACTTCGTTTTTTTCAGTTGATCCAGCGAAATAAAATTCGCAGGCTCCCCGGAAGAAGAAGGGCATCCGGAGCAGGAACCCCCGGCGCACCCCGAACGCTGTTTGAAGAATCGGATACAGCGGCGTACCAGAAACAGTCCTGCAGCGGTTATACAGAGCACTGTCATTAACATTTGCCAGTCATACTGATTCATCGTGCCCCCTTCTCTATCAGAATGGATCTCCAACCCCGAAACACATCGGAATCAGATTAGCAGCATACCGACCTGGTAAGAAACCAGGGCCCCCAGATAGGCCAGCGTCGTCATATAAGTAAATGAAACCACCGGCCAGAACCAGCTGTTGGTTTCCCGTCGCATCACCATGAGAGTTGCCGCGCATTGGGCACACAAGGCGAAAAAGACCATGATCGAAATTGCCACGGGAATATTAAACACCTTCTGACCATCCGGCCAGGTGGCAGCGCGAATGGATCCAATTAGTCCCTCGTCGTCTTCTCCCACATCCCCCCCCAGGCTGTAGATCGTTCCCAACGTGGAGATGATCACTTCCCGTGCAGGGAACGAAGCAATCACGCCGACACCAATTTTCCAGTCCCAGCCTAATGGTTTCACAACCGGTTCAATCAGGTGACCTGCCTGGCCGAGATAACTGTTTTCGATCAGCTGGCTGCTGACATGGTTCTGTCGTTCATACAGAAGTGACTGAGTCGCTTCCAGATTAGTCAGCTGAATTTCCAGGCTTTCCACATTCTCCGGAGTCTCTAAGCGGGCCACTTCCAATTGAGTTTCAGCATGTTCCACAGAAGCATCTACCGTTTCGATCTGCTCCTGCAGCGTGAACTGCTCGCTATGATTGCCGGGAAAATAACCGGCCGCCCAGACCAGAATCGATGTTGCAAAAATCAGTGTGCCTGCCTTCACGACAAATGATTTACCCCGGCTATAGACGCGATAGATCACATTCCGCGGTGACGGCCATTTATACCCGGGCAGTTCCATCACAAAAGGTGCCACATCCCCTTTAAAGCAGACTCGCTTCAAAAACCAGGCGACAGGAATAGCGACGACGGCTCCAATGGTTGACATGGCAAACAGCACGATTCCAGGCAGAGTCACCAACGTCACGCTGCCGATCGAAAAGTAAACAACATTGGGAATGAATGCGGCGATGAACAGTACATAAACGGGCCAGCGTGCCGAACAGCTCATCAAAGGTGCCACCAGAATCGTCGTCAGACGTTCGTGGCGATTTTCAATCACCCGCGTCGCCATGATCCCGGGGACTGCACATGCATAGGATGACATCAGGGGAATAAACGATTTCCCACTCAGTCCCAGACTGCGCATCAGCCGGTCCATGATAAATGCAGCCCGTGCCATGTAACCGCTGTCTTCCAGAACGGCGATAAAGAAATAGAGAATTACAATCTGTGGCAGGAAGATCAGAACCCCTCCCACTCCCGCTATGACACCATCCACCAGTAGACTCCGCAGGGGACCGGGGGCAATCATCGACTCGACCACTCCTGCAACCGCCCCTCCCCCACCGTCAATGAGATCCATCGCAGGACCTGCCCAGGTAAACACAGACTGAAACACAAAAAACATCAGAACGAAAAAGAACGAAAAACCAAAAGCAGGATGTGTCAGCCAGCGATCGATTTTATCTGAAGTCGTTTCCTGTTGAACCTCTGGTTGCTGAAGCACTCCCTTTAACAGCTCACGTGTCCAGCCATAACGCACACGGGCTTCGGTTGCAGGCACCGCACATCCCGCTTCTTTCAGGCGTGCCCGCGCTTCATGCAGATGATCAATCAGTCCAATATGAGTCTGGTGCTCAAAGTAAGATTCGACATATCCACCGACATCCAGTAACAGACGATCAATGAGAAAATCAGGTGGACTCTCATCCTGATTCGACTCCAGTTTTTCCCGCAATTGTGAACGCTCTGCATAAAATGAATCCGGAAACAACTGCTGAACTTCATGCCGGCTACCCGGGTCAATATTTAAAATCGCCGCCTTGAGATCTTGGATCCCTTTACCGCGATGTGCTTCTGTGCAAACAACAGGCTGCCCCAGTTTTTCTGAAAGCGCCGTAGCGTCAATCTCAATACCGCGCGACCGGGCCATGTCACACATATTCAATACCAGCACTACAGGTGTGGACAGATCAAGTACCTGGCTGAACAGGTACAGGTTCCGTTCCAGGTTCGAGGCATCGGCAATACAGATAATGGCGTCGGGGCGCGGAACACCTTTCTGCCTGCCCAACAGCACATCCACTGCCAGCATCTCGTCGATCGAGCGTGGCGCCAGGCTATAAGTACCTGGCAGATCGATCAGATCGATCGGCCGCCCGTCCCAATTCACACTGCCCACTTTTTTTTCGACAGTCACACCGGGAAAATTACCAATATGGGCATGCCCCCCCGAGAGCAGATTGAACAGTGTGCTCTTTCCCGTATTCGGATTCCCGATAATGGCAATCGTCATTTTCTGTTGTTGCACAGCTTGTTGTTTTGGGACGGTGGAAGTGTTGGTCATGGAATTTATAATCTGAAAGCGCAGCTTTCATCAGGAAGGACAGGCAGCCCCCTCTGAATCAGAGGAGGGATTGTTTTATACAAGCTCGACTTCAACACACTTAGCCTCGTTTAAACGCAGTGATAACCGGTAACCACGCACTGCATACTCCAGCGGGTCTCCCAGTGGTGCTTTACCGAGCAATTGAATCTGTTCCCCGTCGATAAGTCCCATTTCCATCAGACGAATGGAAATGGCATCTTCACCTTTGATCTGTGTGATACGAGCACTTTGACCTTTAATAAGCTGATTCAATGTCATCACTGTTAAGAAACTCGACGCAAAAGAAGCCGGAGGAAGGAAGTCATCTTGTGAACACTCAGCAGAGAGCACTCCAATATAAGGAAATTGAGACTCAGTTTCAACTCAGATCTTGAATTTATCAGAGTCAGAAATGGATGTAACCTATTGCCCTGCTGGATCGAATGTGGATTAGGATTCTGTGGTTTTTTTCCCGATTTCAGGGAAACGACCTGAGAATACTGGTGACAGGGCTTGATATACTAAAGCCATATCACTCCGGTCACTTACCTCACACACCCCAGATGAAAATGTACATAAAAACATACTTTTCCACATTAAAAACAGGGGGTTTGATGAAGATTTTGTGAATCAAGTGATTGCCTCTCGCTTACTCAACTCGTAAAATACAGTGTGGCTATAAGCTGTTGCTTAAACTTAATTTGTGTTCTACACATACAGTTATCAGCTACCCTGAACCTGGTTTTTCAAAAATTCCAGAGTAACTTCTTTCAGGCAGGCACAATTATTACTTATATCTGAGAGAACCGGCGCTCAACTGCTTTTTTCTTTTCCACGTACTGTCTTTTTTGACGCCCAAAGTACGTCGAAGGAACGCAGACTCATATTTTGTTACTCGACATTTTTTGTCGACCTCTTTTTTAACTTTTCTGGAGTTCAAGTAATGGAAAAAGTGTTGCTCACTAAAAAGCGTGGTTTCACGCTCATCGAACTGCTGGTCGTGATTGCCATCATCGCAATTCTGATCGCCCTGCTGTTACCTGCAGTTCAACAGGCACGCGAAGCAGCGCGCCGCTCAACGTGCAAAAACAATCTCAAGCAGATTGGGCTCGCTTTGCACAACTATCATGACAACTTCCAGATGTTCCCCCCGGGAGA
>NZ_JBLXFK010000015.1:0-180501 GCF_048262075.1 Gimesia sp. | reverse complement strand
ATGGTGCTAACGATGAACCACAAGTGACAGCAGCAGTCACAACAACGGCAACGAAAGATGACGGCACCTTCAACCTCGACCTGCTCACCGGCAGCAGTGACATTGACACTACCGATGTCTTGAACGTTGAAAACATCCAGCTCGTCAGTGGCGACGGCACGGGCATCACCGACAACGGAAATTCGCTGGATATCGATCCCGCCAGCTATAGCACCCTCGCTGACGGTGAAACGGCAACCATCGTTTACTCTTATGATATTACCGATGGCAAGGGAGGCAGTGTTTCACAGACTGCCACCATTATCATCTCCGGCACGAATCTTGCCCCGGTAGCATGGGAAGATGCAGTGATGGCCGATGAAGATAATTCCATCAGCGGTGATGTGCTTGCTGATAATGGCAGTGGAATTGACAACGATTCAGACCCCGGTGATTCGTTAACGGTTACAGCAGTGAACGCAGTATCCGGAAACGTAGGCACTCAGATCACACTGGCCTCGGGTGCCCTGCTGACACTCAATGCAGACGGTAATTTTGACTATGATCCCAACGGGGCGTTTGAGTTCCTGGCTGCATCTGAATCCACTACTGACAGCTTCACCTACACCATTGATGATGGTCACGGCGGAACTGATACCGCCACTGTCACCATCACTATCAATGGCGTCAACGACAGTCCCACAGCAGTGGATGACAGTCTCGTCACAACCCCCAATGATCCAAACTCAATCAACATCCTTTCGGATGCAACAGGAACACAGTTTGATGGTGATTCCGATGGAACACCTGGCGGCGCCTATGATTTCTGGTTCGTCGCCAGCGATTCCAGCAATACACTCTATGTCGATAAAACCAATGTCACCAGTGGTAGTGGAACACTGAATAACCCGTTTTCAACTATCGAGAGTGCACTCAATAATGTCACCAGTTCAACACAAGTCGTTCGCATTCTGGGGAACGGGGGTACTGACGGTGATCTCCGGACAACCAACGACAGCGACAATTACCTGATTGGTTATGATGACAACTTCAACCCGCTGGAAGACGGTGAATCGATTATCGTCCCCCAGGGAGTCACAGTCATCATCGATCAGGGTGCCGTCATCAAATTGCAGAATACTGTGATTGACGTCGGCAGTTCTTCAACCCTGGATGACCGCAGCAATGCCGCCCTGCAGATATTGGGTACACCCGATGCTCAGGTCGTACTGACCGCATATGGAAATGATGCCGTCGGTGGAGACGATGACGGACCCTCAGACGGTGCCAACCCCGGCGACTGGGGAGGTATCATCTTCCGTGCTGATTCAGATTACGAAGAAGATGCCGTCTTCCTGAACTATATCGCTAATGCCGATATCAGTTACGGCGGTGGCCAGGTGCTTGTTAACTCTGTGCTTCAATCCATCGCCCCCATTCATATCGACGAAGCCCGTCCCACACTGGCATATAATACGATTACCCATAGTTCCAATGCCGCGATCTCAGCAGATCCCAACAGCTTTGATGCCACTGTGATGAAGGGAGGCGAATTCAATCATGATCAGACATTGAAGCGAGTTGGCCCCGATATCTACGGAAACACGATTCTTGACAACTCACTGAATGGTTTATTTATCCGCTCCGAAACTCTGTTTGGTCAGGATATTGACAAAGTTAATGTCACTGCTCGCTTTGACGATACTGACATTACTCACATCATCACGGAAAACCTGTTCGTCGAAGCTGGAACAGGGGGCCCTGTCATGGTTCATGATGACGTCACCGACACCAACAGACTACAGACACGCTATAGCGGCAGTGTCATCTTTGATGCAGGAATGGTCGTGAAGCTCGGTGGTTCCCGAATTCAGACGGGACGGGGGAATGCGGGCATCTATGCAGAAGGGACTGAAGACGCGCCCGTGGTCTTCACATCACTATTTGATGATCGTTATGGTGCAGGGGGAACATTCGACACAACAAACAATGACAGCCGGGGCGTTAATGAAAGAGTTGCCCAGGCAGGAGACTGGGGGGGCATTATCCTCAACCAGACATCTCATGGGTCAATTGACCACGCCATTATTGCTTATGCAGGTGGTTTCGCCCCCGTTGAAGGATTCTCAGACAGTTTCAACCCCATCGAAGTTCATCAGGCTGACTTGCGGGTTACGAATACCTTATTCGAAAACAATGCGGGAATCGCCTCTTCCACTGATCGAAACGGCCTCGGCAGCAATGAAGCAACAACGATCTTTGTGCGTGGTGCTCAGCCCATTATTGTAAATAATCAGTTTGTCAATAACAGTGGCAGTGTAATTAACATTAATGCCAATTCACTCAAGTCAGATATTCTGGATGACTATGGGCGATCTACAGGCGTCATCGATGCATTTGACTATCTGGATAGCAATGCGGGACCATTGGTTCGCCTGAATCAGTTTCAAATTGATGACCCGGAATTGTCTGGCATACTGGGAATGGTCGTTCGTGGTGAATTGCTGACGGTTGAGTCAGTCTGGGATGATACTGACATCGACCATGTGTTATACGACACAATCACCGTCGATAATTTCCACACTTATGGTGGCTTACGATTACAGAGTGCAACCGACGCCAGCCTGGTTGTCAAATTCGGTTCTGGCGCCGGATTTACTGCCACCGGACATGGACTGGATATTAATGACCGTATTGGTGGCATCGTACAGATTCTCGGTAACCCACAAAACCCGGTCGTATTAACATCCCTCTTTGATGATACCATTGGTTCTGGAATTGGTCTGGATGGCTATAGCGTGATAGATTCTATCGTCGAACCAGACTCGGCTCCCACTATTGCTCCTGCAGCCGGGGACTGGACCGGGCTACAGTTTCTTGAAATGAGCCACGACCGCAATGTCGCCATCTACAATGAAACGGAACTGGCTGTCCTTGATGGTAACGGGGATATAAATGGTATCATCCGCAAAGCCCAGTTCCTCGGAGAACTGGCACCGGACGAAAAGAGTGGAGATGAAAACCGTCGGCTGGGTTTCGAAGTGCATGGCACCATCGCCGGTAATAACTCTGGTGATGCGGACATCTACAGTTTCAATGCGGAAGCCGGCACACAAGTCTGGATCGACATCGACCGGACGGGACTGGCTCTGGACTCAGTTATTGAACTGCTGGACCCCCTGGGGCGCATCATCGCAAGTGCCACCAATAACACTGACGCAGTTGCGGGAACGGCCCCCTTTGCGACGATACCAAACCCATTGATCGAAAACATTAATTTTGGTGGTGACTTCTACTCCAGTAATCCCAAGGATGCGGGCATGCGTATCGTGCTCCCCGGCATGGATGGCATCCTGACAACCTATTTCGTTCGAGTTCGCAGCAATGGTGGTGATTCGAACGGCGAATACCAGCTGCAGGTACGACTGCGACAGGTGGATGAAGAGCCAGGTTCTACCGTCCGCTACTCCGACATTCGTTATGCAGCTAATGCCATTTACCTGGCAGGGCTCCCTGCCCATTCGCCTCTGATCAATGAGACGGTTGAGAATGGTGATGCCGAGTCGAGCACAGCCACTCAGAGCAACCTGGGAAACCTGCTGACCAGCGACCGCAACACGCTTGGTGTCAGCGGAAACCTCTCATCAGAAGCGGACATCGATTTTTATGAGTTTGAAATTACCCTTGAAGATATCCAGGCGATCGAGGGTGTGAACGCAGGGGGTAAAACCTGGGCAACGGTATTCGACATTGATTACGCTGACGGCCTTGGTAGAGCCGACACAACGTTGTCTGTCTTTGATTCTGAAGGGCGACTTATTTTCGTCAGTCGCGAATCGAACGTCGCAGATGACCAACATAGTGGATCCGCTGATGCAGACGACATTACCCGAGGATCGTTTGGTACGCAGGACCCCTACATCGGCAGTGTGCATCTACCGGAAGCGGGCACTTATTATGTAGCCGTCTCATCCAACACTCGTCTTGCCACAGCATTAGAGGCAACTTACAACGGTACCAACCCGAATGCCCTGGTCCGACTTGAGCCCATCAACTCCCTGCAGCGAATTGTAGAAGATCATATTGGCGCGCTGGGTTATACGTCGAATGGTGTGAATATTGAACCCGATGGGGGGTTATTTGACATCACTGATGGTGAGATTGACTCACATGTTACCGGGTTCGAATTGTCAGATGTGGTGCTCTTCACCACTAATGGTATTAATCTGTCGACAATAGACCCTCAGATTGGTAACACTGAAACAAGTATAGGAAATGTTACTGGTACCGATACAGATCATCAAATTTCTGATATTGTCATGCGATCTGATGGAAGACTGTTTGGTATTATAAACAATCAGTTAATTGAAATAGATACATCAGGAAATTTGCCGGACAATAATATTGGTACCATTAATATTGCTAGTATTTCAGGAAATCAGTCACTCGCAGCTGCAATAATTCAATCCACTGATAATCTTAGCAGACAACTAAACTTACTTAATCATGCCCCTACAGACTCTGATACACGCAGTATCGAGGCAATGACGTATGCACGTGTGGGAGATAATGGTACGACCCCTACATATGAGTTGTATTACGCTGTTACAGAAACAGGACGAGATTTTAGTGGAACTAGTGTTCAATTTCAAAAGCTATATGAAGCAAACCCTACTACTGGAGCCATCATCGGGAATAGTACTAGCGGAACTCTCGTGAATGGTTTCCGCGGTTACCTGCTTCAAGGAAGTAATATTACCTCAGCGTATGTTTCTTCAGATACCATCACTGATACTAATTCGTCACCGCGAAGTGGTACGCTATACTTTGAGTCCGTTGTGCCAGGTGAGCGCGGTGATAATATTGACATAATATTTGAACACGGTACCTCTAACGCAATTGATGTTACTACAGGTACTATTACAATTACACTCGATGGAGATAGTAGTGGCTCAACTTCCTGGAATATTGGCCAGATCGTTGCTCAAATAAATGATTCTCCTTCTGCCAGTCAATACATAAAGGCTGGTATGCTCGGAAATTCCAGCACGAATGGCTATCAAGCACTTGAACTCTCCTCGACAAACAACACTGTCACATATACTACAGATAATGGAATCGGGACACCAGATTTTGATGATTTGGTTACTGGGATGGCTTTTAAATCTTTTAACTCTATCGCTGATGGGGGAACGCCATTATACGGCGTAACAGAAAACGGAAATGTTTTAGAAATTGATGTTTCCAGTACAGACAATACGAGTGTGCAACTGAAACAAACTTCTGATTTTGTTTTTTCAGGTGCTGCCTTAGGCCCCCAGAACCTTTTTCAGAGTACATACAAAAACTATGTTTTTGCAGTTGACGAGGATGGGTCGCTTGTTGCACTCGATACTAATAATGGCGGCGCCATGGTAAGTGTTTTTGGGAGTAATGGTGATAAACAATCGGCTGCTGGTTCTATCGCAAGTACAGGTATTGCCTTTTCGCCCTTGGACTTCAACCTGTGGCATACAACACGCACCCAGGGAGAAATTGCAGGCCATGGAATTAATACGGCACCTGATAACAGCCGGAGTCCATCTGCCACCCCAGAACAGCTCGCTAAACTAGAAGATGAGAAGCAAGTATTTAATGAAAGCAATGGAGCGATCAGCTTCTATTTCGGTCTGGAACAGTTCAATGATGAAGATAACACCTATCTGTCCTACGAAGCTGCCAGTGCCCAACTCGGTATCCTGAATGCAGATTTCCTGAGAGACCTGACCAGTAACTCGGCTATCGGTAATAACGTCAATCTGCCCGGGGGAGCCCTGGGAAGCCTGACGACCGATACTTTCAGTCTGGCTGGTTACGGGGCCAAAGATGCTCCTACCATGTATTTCAATTATTTTCTGGATACCGAAAATACTAACTCGTCTGACACTAATCAAATGCGGGATAGCGCCCGGGTTTATTTGCAGGATGCATTTGGCAACTGGCATTTAATCGCGACGAACAATTCCACTAAATCGACAAGCGACACAGCATGGGAGCTGCCGACTTATATCACTCATACGGCAGCGGAAAACACCAATAGCGATGATACCGGACGTGATTATGTACAGGAACTTTTCGATGATACTAATGTCTGGCGCCAGGCTCGTATCGATCTGTCAGCATTTGCCGGTCAGTCTGATTTAAAACTACGCTTTGATTACAGCACAGCGGGTACGATCGGTGAACATGGAGATTTTGACTCGGACATACACGGTGTTGTCGACCCCGCATTCAACAGTAGCAGACGTGGGCAGAATAATACCGGTGAAGGGTTCTTCATTGACGATATTATTATTGGTTTTGCCGAACGTGGCGAAATGGTCACGAATTCCGATGAGGTCGCTACGTTCTTCGATGTTAATAATTACGTAGACGTCAATGGAAACAGTAATCAGATACCAGACGGTGCCTCTGACCAGATCCTGGCAGGCAGCTACAACCTGGAAATCAGGCGTGCTACAGAATACGCGATTCTCGGCGATAAGACCTCCCCGCTTATCGGCGTAGCGCAACTGTTTGACACGAATGACCGTCTGGTCGAAGAAGATGGTCTGCTGGGCGATGACAACTTCCGTCGCGAACAGGGTATGATACTGATTGAAGGAAATCAGATCTTTAATTCATCCAATGGAATTGTTGTCAATACCATTGGTCCTTTGGATTCCACAGACGGGCTCCCCCATCAGGGCGGCACACGGGTCCTGCCTAATCCGAACACACAACAGCTGGTGCCCGGGGCTGTGCTGCAGAACAACCTGATCGTTAATTCGACCTCAGTCGGTATTAACATCACCGGCAATTCTGACTCCCCGGAAAGTGTGATCCCGGTAGTAAAGGTGATCAATAACACGATCTATGGCGGACTTAGCGGAATCAATATAGACAGTCGAGTCAGCCCTACGATTGTCAATAATATCATCGCAAATACCGCCAATGGTATCACGATTGTGACATCAGGCAGTGCCGCCCCGGTCGTTGATGCCAACCTGTTCCAGTTCCGAGATGATACGAACGTTGGAACGCTGGGGACCAACGCGATCAAGGTTCTGGAAACCGAAGCATTGTTTGTCGATGCAGCTGCAGGAAACTTCTACCTGTCTGACAACTCCAAAGCCATTGACAGTTCATTGAACCGACTGGCAGATCGTCCGCTCTTTACTGCTGTCAAAACACCGCTGGGGATTCCCGCTTCAGACGTCTTCGCACCCACTCATGATGTATTCGGGCAATTGCGTGTGGATGATCCAACCCAGTCACCACCACCCGGCCTGGGAGCAAACGTGTTTAAGGACAAGGGGGCCATCGAACGTGCTGACTTTGTCGGCCCGACTGCCAGGATTACGCTGCCACTAGACAATGATGTCAACAACGTGGATCGAAATTCGAATTTGACAGAAGTGCTGGTCTTAGAGCCACAGTTATTTACCACCATGATTGTAAAATTGCGTGATAACGGGATTGGGGTCGATGACTCACTGGTGAATTCTGCGCAATTCACGTTGACGGCTCAGACCAGTACATCCCAAAGACTACTGCTGGAAGGCGACGATTATCTCTTCAGTTATAACTCAAACACCAATGAAGCCATCTTTACTTCCATCGATGGTGTCTTCAGCCTGGATACGCTCTATACCATCAATGTCCGTAATACTGACTACATCGACATCAATAATCCAGCGCTGAATATCATCGGCATCAAAGACCTGGCCGGCAACTCGCTCCAACCCAACAGAGCCGGCGGCATCACTGCCTTCACGGTCGGGGCAGCCGATGAAAACAATGACCCTCCGGTGAACCGGTTTGATGGTGCTTCCATTTCTGATCCAGGCTCAATGGCCGTCGACCTGGGGCTGAGTACAGAATTCAATACCCCCTTCCACTTCGCAGAAGCTTCCCAGAATATCCTCTCCGTTTCAGACCCCGATGCATTCCTCGGAGATGGCAATATCGAGGTAACGCTGGAAGCAGATACTAGTCAAGGAACGCTGTATTTCGACACGTTACTCACCCTGGATGGATTAACTGTTAACCAGACTGTTCCAGGGACGATCATCCTGACGGGTTCGGTTGCCGATGTGAATGATCAACTCCAGGAACTGGTCTGGACCCCCTCGACCAGCTTCTATAACGATACTGCGACTCTGACCATCACCACGAGTGATCTCGAAAACTTTGATGGAATGGGGACGGCTGAAGAAGACACAGATCAGATTCTCATCTCCGTCGGTGATGCACCGTTGATCTATTTTGATTCAAGCTCATACACCGTGGATGAAGCTGGTACCTTAACGGTGACACTAAGAAGGGACCTCACTGGCATTGTCGCCGAGGGAGAGGTTGCCATTGTGCTTCTAAACGGAGATACGGAAGCGGCTGATTTTACAGACTCCATGTTGCCCGCCAGCAACTATACGTTCGAATTCGGAGAATTCGAAGACACTGCTACTTTTACCGTCACATTAAATGATGATGATCTCGTTGAGCTTGATGAAACATTTGATCTAATGATTATCTCAACGAATCTTGATGGTGGATCGATTGACTCAGTCTCAGCCAATAACACAACCACGGTCACGATTACCGATAACGATAGTTCCAATATTACGATCACACCACAATTTGATTCCTCTGACAACGAAGTGACTGGCTCTGAAGATTCGGGAACCTTGAAATTCACAATCACCCTTTCGAACGCGATCGATGCAGATATTGCTCTTGACGTGGCCACCATCCTCGGCGGCACCGCGACCAGTGACGTAGACTACACAGCAAAATCAGAGCAAATCACAATTTCCGCCGGTGATACCAGTGCCACTTTTACGGTCTCCGTCAACCCTGATAACATTGTTGAGCTGTCTGAAACCGTGTTTGCCCAGATCTCAAACCTTACACTTCCGACTGGTTATGATGACATTGAAATTGACACAACAGGATTAGACACTGCGGTGGGAACCATTGACGACAATGACAGCGCTTTAGTTTCCATCGAAGCAGTCTCAGGGTCAGAATCGAATCGGCGGTTGCGTTATAAAGTCTCACTCTTACATCCCCTAGACGATACAATTGATGTCACCGTATCCGAGTCAATCGAAGTGACTGTTGCTACGATAACCGGTGGATCAGCTACCAGCGGGGATGACTATACCCCGACCACAGAAACGATCACATTCACTCCCGGCGGCCCTACTGAATTCTTTTTCGATGTCCCTGTCATCGATGATCAAATTGTCGAACTCGATGAGAATCAGACTGTCCAAGCGATGATTACCGGAATCAATGCTAACGGATATGCTGTCACCATTGATGGATCGAACAATACAGCTACCGAAACCATTGTTGATAACGACACGGCGGTAATCAGCATTCAGAGTGGTTCGGTGGGTTCGGAAGTTTCCGGGGAGGTCGAGTTTCGCATTTCCCTTTCCAAAGAAGTCGAAGGACAAGTCACGGTTGATGCAGTGACTGTCGATAACGTCGATGACGTCGACGCCGCCTCGGTCGGATTCGACTACACGAGTGTCTCAACGCCACAGCTGATCACGTTTGACGAAGGTGATACCTTAAAGTTTTTCACAGTAACCGTCACCAACGACGACCTGGTCGAACTTCAAGAAAAAGTGTTCGCGAAAATTGACAACGCAATGTTTGCCTCGGGCTTCAATGGGAAAATTTCGATTGCCACTACTGATCAAGCGACCGGGTTTATCCAAAGCGAAGATTTCGCAGTCATTTCCATCGACTCCCCTTCTGTTGCAGAAGGCACTCCTGTCGGATCGACTCCCGGCCCCACCGATCTCACCGAGCTCACCTTCAACGTGAACATTTCAAAAGCGGTTGCCTATAATGTCAGCGTTGATCTTTCAACTCAAGATGGTACAGCCACCGTCGCCGACAATGATTATCTACCGATCATCAGTCAGCGTATCATCTTTGCTGGCACGCCCGAAAATGACAGCCCCCCCCTCGACCAATTGAACAAGCCAATTACGGTTCAGATTCCACAGGACAGAAAAGTGGAATTGGAAGAGATGTTCAATCTCATCATGGACAACCTGCAGCGTGCAGGACTCGACGTCCGACTGGCTGCTCATCCGGTAACCGGGGTTGCTGCCGAGGGCACGATTGAGAATGATGACGTGGCAACAATTTCCATCAACCATGTTTCCCAACGGGAATCGGATGGGGATTTTGTTTTTACTGCCACTCTTTCTCGTCCAGTCGACGAGGTCATTTCCGTTGACGTTTACACGGCTGCGGCAGCGGTATCACCGCTTTTAGATGACAGTGATTACAATGCAATCGCACAAGATTCGCCAATTACGATCACGTTTACGCCGAATGGTTCATTAACTCAAAATTTCACCATCACCGTCAATGACGATAATATCGTCGAAGACAAGGAATTTTTCTCAATATTGATGGTTGACGATAGCCTGGTCAGTGAAAATCGGGAAGTGACGTTCACTCCGGGTATCAAACAGGGCGAGATCATAAACGACGACTCCGCGATTCTGTCAATCATTCCCGTGACAGGTACCGAAAACGACAGTCCCTTCCAGTTCCGGGTTGAACTTTCCAATCCCGTTGATATTGACATCACCGTTGATGCGGCAACCAGTGATGGAAGCGCAATCGCTTCAAAGGGCGATTATCTAGCAACATTTAAGCCCCTCACATTTGAGGCAGGTGTAACTCAGTTGACTGTCGATGTCCCCGTATTCCCTGACCTGGAAGTAGAAAGCCTGGAAACCTTTAATCTGACCCTGGACACTCTGGAAGCCTCCGGGCGTTCGGTCTACCTGACCAGCATTCAAGCTCGAGGTGGCACTGCAACGACAGACGCGGCGATTGCCGTCGATGTAGTGGGGGACTATGCCTACATCGCTGACCGGGATGGCGGGTTACAGATCTTTAATATCAGCAATCCCTCCAGCCCCGTCCATGTCGGTGCTTATGATTTTGCTCAGCAGGGAATTGCCCAGGGAATTGATGTCGTCGGCAATCTGGCCTACCTGGCTGTTGGTGTAGCAGGCTTACAGATCATTGACATTTCCAATCCTGAGAACCCCACATTTGTAGGCAGCATTGCCACCCCTGCCCGTGCTCGTGGCGTTTATGTTGAGGTAGACGAAAACAACCGAACGCTGGCTTACGTCGCTGATGATAGTGGATTCGGTGGTGGTTTACAGATCATTGATGTATCGGATCCACACAACGTGGGTCAAGTTGACAGTTTCGGAAACTATGTCAACCTCCTGGGCAGCTTTGGTGTGAATTCCCCCGGTGGACTGGCGGGAGGGGTATTTGTAAAGGATGACATTGCCTATATCACGGATGGTAATAATGGGCTGCATATCATTGATGTTTCAGATCCCACCCTTCCTGCTGGAAACATGACACTTCACCAGACCGTCGCCACCCCCGGTGGTTCTGCGACGGGGCTTCACGTTGCAGGAGACTTTGCCTATGTTGCAAATCGTGAAGGTGGTGTGCAGATTATCGATATCTCAGACCCCATGACAGCATCTCGTGTCGGCTCCTGGGAGACACCCGGTATCGCCACAGGTGTTCGTGTTGTCGGAAACTTTGCTTATGTGACTGATGGAACGTTTGGCCTGCAGGTCATTGATATTTCCCAGGCAAAGATTGTTAACACCTTCGATACCCACGGCCATGCCCGTAGCCTGTTCGTCTCAGATACCCTGGCCTTTGTTGCGGATACCTTTGGTGGCTTACAGATTCTGGAGTTCATCCCTGCAACAACAGCCACAGGAACCATTCTGGACCCCGCTGGCCCACCATTGACAGGAACCGCCTCTCCCAACACCACCATCAGTACCTCACTGGTGACAACGCCCACAACAACCAGTGCCAATGGCGAAACAGATGCTGTTCCTGACAGCGTGGCCTGGATTGATGAATGGGACAGTTTCTGGGTTGAAGTCTGGGGCAATACCAGCGATGGTTCCGGCATCAGTGGTGGTAATTTTGATCTGGAATACAATACGGATTACTTTACTGCGACCGCTGTGGAATTTGGTTCTGCCTTTGCTGGTTCCAGTACAGCCAGCATTGATGACCAGACCGGAATAATTACCGGCATCAGTGGTCAGAACAGCCAGAGTAATCTCGGTGGCAGTGGACAGGTTCTGCTGGCCCGCGTCAAGTTTGAATCGCTTGGTGAGGATAATGTTGTCATTGATCGAGTATCCGGGTTCCTTGGCCCGCATAGTCTGGGAATTCGAGTCGTCAACGCGTCCCTGGATGTTAGCGATTTTGGTGGCGTGACTGCTTCAACAGGCGAAACTCTGAACACCGAGCTCTGGGCTGTGCCATTTGACCTGAATGATGATGGTACCATCAATCACCGGGACCTGATTAAATTCACTTCCTATTATGGGATGACCGTAGCAGAAGCAAAATCGGGACTTGCCTGGTCACTCGACTTTGACAAAAGCGGGAAAATCAACCATCGAGACCTGATTTACCTTGTCAACAATTACAGTATCTCCCGAGGCACCGGGCAACAGATTTCCTTCCCGGCTAACTTCCCCCAGGAATGGTATGGTACTGCAATAACCACGGAAGGCAGCGACACTCTAACGACTCTGATTGATGCTGCCACTGAGGAATGGAAAACGGCAACGGGAAATCCGGACTTAACAGTTCAAGTCGTAGTGACTGATCTCGGCGGTCAACAACTGGGGGAAGGTCATATTCTGGAACTCGATGAAAACGGCATTCCGGTCAAGGGACGTGTATACATCGATGATGATGCTGCCGGCCTGGGCTGGTACTCATCTGTTGAAGGTCTGGCATTCGACAGTAGTGGCCTGGCGATTGCCGGTTCCGCTGCAGAAGGTCATTACGATCTGTACACAGTACTTCTGCATGAAATCGGTCATGCTGCCGGGTTCACTACAAGTTATTCCGCTTATACAAAGCATGTGGAAACAAGTGATTCCGGACAGGTTCAGTTTGTCAGCTGGGACTTTCTTGCTCCACTGACAGAGGATGGGCTGCATATTGATGAAACGTTCGATCCGAACGATATTATGGGTGCCACGCTGGACCCCTCAAGCAGAAAGATGATCTCCACGCTGGATATTCAAATTCTGCAGGCCGCCTATGACAGTGCACAGGGAGCAGTGATTACCCCACTGAGTGCCCCCTTGATGGCCTCCAGCCTACAGGCGGTGTCAACAACAGAACCCGTTGCTCCCGTCACGAAACCTGTCGTAGCTCCAGAGCAACAGCAGCTTGCAACTGTTGCTTCAAAATCATCAGGTCTTCAGGCAGATACTTTACCTGCCTGGTACCTGGCTCCTCAACTGCCTCTTTCAAGTTCCAGTCTGATTGTGGAGCAGTCAGTAGACCAGGATCTCCTGATCGGTTCCCTGTTCGAAGTTTCTTATGACACCGATCTATCAGACGATCTGGAACCAGAAGAAACCACTTTGGAGCTCAACTTCCATCCTGACTTTGATCTGGATGATATCCAGGACTCTGAAGTAGCCGATGAAGAGCTGGACAGCCTGTTTGCTGACTGGTCTGGCCCGCTGGTATAAGTACCTCAGCGGCAATAAGATTACATTTCATATCAAAGAGGTGAGAACCGGTTTCTCACCTCTTTTTTTACGGACAAAACTCTTTCCATTCGATCCCGAACGTTTCCGCGACAGCACGATTGGTAACTCGCCCCTGATGAACGTTGACCGCCGTATGCAGTCCATGGTTCTGCGCACAGGCTGCCTGCAGTCCCTGGTTGGCCAGTTTGAGTGCATACGGTAACGTCACATTACATAAAGCATAAGTGCTCGTGCGGCCGACTGCACCAGGCATATTGGCGACACAGTAGTGCACCACACCATCGACGACAAACGTCGGATCAGAGTGCGTTGTCGGTCGTGTCGTTTCAATAGAGCCCCCCTGATCGACGGCAACATCAATCAACACGGCCCCTGGTTTCATCATTTTCAATGCAGACCGGGGCACCAGTACCGGTGCACGGGCACCGGGAATCAACACAGCACCAATCACCAGATCCGCCAGTTCCAGTTCCGCCCGGATATTATGTCGATCGCTGTAGAGCGTATTCACATTCGCAGGCATGATATCTTCGAGATAGCGAAGACGGTCAACATTGATATCCAGAATTACAACATCTGCCTGAAAGCCCGCGGCAATTTGAGCGGCGTTTTTCCCGACTACGCCACCTCCCAGGATCACAATGTGTGCCGGGGGAACGCCGGGAACTCCTCCGAGGAGAATTCCCCGTCCTAACTGCGGACGTTCGAGATATTTTGCCCCTTCCTGAATACTCATTCGGCCCGCGACTTCACTCATTGGTGTCAACAGAGGCAGTTGGCCATGCGGACCTTCCAGGGTTTCATAGGCAACAGCAGTGGCTCCCGTTTCCAGAAAACCACGCGTTAATTTTTCATCAGCGGCAAAATGAAAATAGGTAAACAGAATCTGTCCCGGTCTTAATAAAGCCCATTCAGCTGGCTGAGGTTCTTTCACCTTGATCACCATCTCCGCGCGGGCAAACAGCTGCTCTGCGGTTTCGACAATCTCGGCGCCATTCTCTTCATAGAGCTCATCGGAGATTCCACTTCCCAGGCCAGCCCCTCGTTCGATCAGCACGGTATGACCGGCAGCAGTCAGCTCTTCGGCTCCCACAGGAATCAACGCGACGCGATACTCATCCTGTTTAATTTCACGAGGGACTCCAATAATCATGCTCTTCTCCCAATTACATCTCAGACTGTAGACTGGTATGATACGACCATAGACATTATAGGCTTACATTTTATATTATTCGTCTGAAATTCATTGCGGTCTTGAATCTTAAACACTGCACTGGATTAACTATACAGAGACATTTAGCAGGAAAGCTCGTTTTTAACAGTGACAGTCCCCTTCAATGACATCCAGATAAATGCAGCCACGACTCTGATCAATCTTGCTCTGGAAGAAGATCTGCAGCAGACAGGTGACCTTACCTGCCAGGCCCTGATTGGCCAGTCGGATCAGGCAGAAATCCAGATTGTCGCGCGGCAGCATGGAATTCTGGCCGGGTCTCCGATCACATCACTCATCTTCAGCGAACTTGACCCCAGTGTGATCTGCACACACCATCTGTCAGACGGAGATACACTGGAACCAGGCTCAGTCGTTACGACTTGCGCAGGCCCTCTCGCTTCCATTCTGATTGGCGAACGGACCGTGTTAAACTTTCTGACACATCTGTGTGGCGTGGCCTCGCTTACTGCCCGTTATGTGAAAGCTGTCGCAGGCACAAACGCAACCATTCTGGACACGCGCAAAACTCTCCCCGGCTGGCGTGTGCTGGAAAAATATGCTGTCGCGGCCGGAGGGGGTACGAATCATCGGATGGGCCTGTATGATGGGATCCTGATCAAAGACAATCACCTGGCTGGCTGGGCTTCCCAGACTTCTCACCCGACGATTGCCGCCGCGATTCAGCAGGCACGCGAATCAGTAAACGGTCTGAAACCGGTTGAGGTCGAAGTGGACACCCTGGATCAGCTGGCCGATGCATTGCAGGCAAAGCCAGAAATCGTGCTGCTTGATAATATGTCACCAGCGATCATGAAACAGGCGATTGAAATGCGAAATGTAACTTCGCCGGCAACTCTGCTGGAAGCATCCGGTGGCATTACTCTAGAGAGTATCCGCAGTGTAGCTGAAACAGGCGTCGAGCGAATCAGTGTGGGCGCACTCACGCATTCTGTGATTTCACTCGATTTAGGTTTCGACTGGAAGCGGCGTACATGATGTGCCCCTTCGCTTCAAGACTTCCTTTCAATACCATTAGATCTTCACCATGAACAAACCGGTTGCCAACGACTTTGCTCCTGCCTCTCTCGAGAACCGCCCCTGGTATGTGTATGGTGCGATCGTCTGGTTGCTGCTGTTTTTTATCATCTTCATTTGTTTCACACTTCCCAACAGTAATCCGGCAACCAGTCGCTGGGACGTTTTTACTTATCTTCCTGTCCTGTTGATAGACCTGGTAGACCCCTTGCCTGTTGAAAATGCGCCCCCCTCAGGTTGGGCTTATTTCCCGCAACGCTTTCCATTGATCGGTATTGCCCTGACAGTCCTCGCTGGGGCCTGGGGGCTGGGTATGCTGCTGACGCGACTCATTAAAGTCCCGCTGAACCCGTTCTCAGCAGAGCGGACTGTGTTCGCTTATGGCGTGGGTATCTCAACGGTGTCCCTGCTCACCCTGGGTGGCGGTCTGCTGGGCATTCTGTCGCAAGGACTCTGCTACCTGGTTTTAATACTCACAACAATCGCTGGCTTCGTATCTGCATTTCAGGAATCAAAGCAGAAAACGGGGACCGGTTTTCCATTCCGGTTAACGCTACCGGAAACCATTGGTTATGAGGAACTGTTTCGATGTGCCTGCTTCCTGCTGATGACTCCTTTTGTACTGAGCATGCTCCTGGGTTCGATGCTGCCTTCGACGGATTATGACGTGCTGGAATATCATTTTGGAGGGCCGAAGGAATTCTATCAGCAGGGCTTCATCGGATTTCTTCCTCACAATATCTACACCAGCTTTCCCTTTCTGACCGAGATGCTGACTCTGCTGGCGATGACGCTGAAAGCCGACTGGTTCTCGGGTGCCCAGGCTGGGAAGCTGATTTTGATGACCTTTTCTCTGTTCTCAGCTCTGGCTGTCTTTACAACAGCCCGTCGCTGGTTCGGTTCCCATGCAGGCTGGCTGGCGGTTACGATCCTGCTCACAACCCCCTGGACCTATCGCATTTCGATTATTGCATACACGGAAGGCGCGCTCTCTTTTTATCTGATCGCCAGTCTGCTCAGCCTGATTCTGACGATTGAAGCATTGTCGAAATGGTGCCTTCAGAAATCACCCGAGGACGCGGGTCCTCCGGCTCCTGTCGCTGATACTCCCCCATCACTGTGGGCGCTAACCTGTCTGACCGGTTTTCTGTCTGGCTCGGCAATGGCCTGTAAATACCCGGGAGTGCTCTCAGTTGTGATTCCCCTCGGAGCGACCCTGCTGGGGTACAGCTGGGTTCTATTACGACAGGACAAAAAGCAGCGCAAAATTGTGACAGTCAAACTGGCATTGATTTTCTCAGCGGGAACATTGCTGGCCATTGGACCGTGGCTGTTAAAAAATCTTATCGAAACGGGAAATCCTGTGTATCCTTTGCTCTATTCCGTATTTGGTGGGACCGACCTGAGCGAAACACTCAACCTGAAATGGAAAGGTGGACATAGCCCGAAAGCCCACGACCCTGTTGATCTGGCGATTAAATTTATTGATGTCACTTTCAAGAGCGACTGGTTGAGCCCGTTGCTTTTCAGCCTGGCTCCACTGGCATTTCTAAAACATCAGCATCGTCGCTTGATTTTCTGGCTATGGATGTATGTTGCCTTTCTGTTTCTTTCCTGGTGGGTTTTTACACATCGCATCGATCGGTTCTGGATACCGATGATTCCCGTAGTGGCCGTGCTGGCGGGCATTGGAGCGACCTGGTGCTCTCGCATGGTCTGGAAGGTCAGCCTGTCGATCGCCATCTGTCTGGCCGTCCTGTTTAACCTGGGTATCGCTACCAGTGGCCTGAGTGGCAATAACGCGTATCTGGACGATATGCGACATGCAGAGAAGTTTGCGCTTGCGATGACCGGGCCGGAAATTCTACAGCTGAACGAGTTGAACTTAAAACCGAATCAGGTCGTGCTCTCGATCGGTGACGCAGAGCTGTTTTATGCAGAGTTCCCTGTCGTGTATAGCACCGTCTTTGATGAAGACATATTCAAACAGTGGACTGCACAACTCGAACCTGATGTGCCGGACAAATCATTGAAAATGAAGCCGGCCCGGGAGATCAAAGAGAAATTGAAAGCAGAGCACATTGCCTATGTTTATGTGAACTGGGCAGAAGTCTTGAGATACCGTCTTCCCGGTTCGTATGGATATACTGACTTTGTGACCCCGGCCCGCTTTAATCAACTGATTCGTGAAGGTGTCCTGGAAAACCCCCTACCCAACAGGCACAGCTACCGAAAACTCGATTCCTTCAGTGATCGAGACCTGAAAGCTTTGCTGGACTGGGCCCCTGAATTAGTTGTTGAGCGCGAAGGTGAGCGTTATTTCATCACAGCTCAAATCTTTCCGGTCGCAGCATCGCATTGAAGAGAGCAAGCGGGAGTCTCAGCCCACGGGTGGTACAAAATCATTAAGTTCCCGCCGGGCAGCGCGAAGATCCCGGGCAAAATCAGGAATGATGATATCGCTGTCATCCAGGTTCTGATAGCCGCGGGGTTTGCTCTCAAGGAGACAAAACCGTTCTAATTCATCGATATGAATCGAATCGCAATTGATGGCTTCCGCCAGTTTTTCATCTGTCATGTTCATATTTCAATCCCTCCTGTACCGCCTGTGAGGCTGACTGCCCCACAAATCGCATCAGGTATTCTATCTGACAAATGAGGAAAAACCTACAAAATTCTGGCTGGACACTCCTACTTTTATAGCTAAAACGACCTAAAATAATGATAACAAAGCACATATATCAACGTTCCCGTTCCCTTATCCTGCAAATCCGGGGTGAACCTCCACTGATTCTGAACCGTCCAACTGGGGGGCATTGACCATCGACGTCTTGAATTCAATAATGGGTCACTGCCACATTTTTTGAACCTACATTAGTATATCTGAGCCAATTATGACTACGAGCTTATCAAACGTACCTGATGCATCAGGGCGTTTTGGAGAATTTGGTCGACGCTTTGTCCCTGAAACTCTGATGCACGCTCTCGAAGAGCTGACACAGGAGTATGAAAAAGCCAGACAGGACCCGTCGTTCCAGGCTGAACTGGATGACTTGCTTAAGAACTACGTCGGACGTCCCAATCCGCTGTATTTTGCTGAACGACTCACAGAGTATTGTGGTGGCGGCAAAATATTCTTTAAACGGGAAGATCTTAATCATACCGGTGCCCATAAGATCAACAATACCATCGGCCAGGCATTACTGACAATGCGGATGGGGAAAAAACGGGTGATTGCCGAAACCGGAGCCGGCCAGCATGGCGTTGCTTCCGCTGTCGCCTGTGCCCGCTTTGGACTCGAATGTATTGTCTACATGGGTGAAGAAGACATCCGCCGTCAGAAACTGAATGTATTTAACATGAAGATGATGGGGGCAGAAGTTCGTGCCGTTACCAGTGGATCACGCACACTGCGAGATGCCGTCAATGAGGCGATGCGCGACTGGATGTCGAGTGTGGAAACCACACATTACATCATTGGCTCCGTCATCGGCCCTCACCCCTTTCCCATGATGGTGCGCGATTTTCAGTCCGTCATTGGAAAAGAGTCGCGGGCACAATGTCTGGAACAGACGGGACGATTACCCGATCACGTGATCGCCTGTGTCGGCGGGGGTTCCAACTCTGCAGGCATGTTCTATCCCTTCATCGATGATGAATCGGTCAAGCTGACAGGCGTGGAAGCCGGTGGAAGAGGACCTGAACCGGGTGAGCATGCCAGCACACTCAGCTATGGCGCCAAAGGTGTGTTGCATGGCAGCTTTGGTTATGTATTACAGGACGACGACGGACAGACGATGGACGTACATTCGATTTCCGCAGGCCTGGATTACCCCGGTGTCGGCCCTGAGCACAGTTACTGGAAAGATTCAGGGCGGGTCAACTATACCGCTATCACCGACGACGAAGCCCTGGAGGGCTTTCAAACCATGGCGAAACTGGAAGGCATTATTCCAGCGATTGAGTCATCACATGCCATTGCCCACGCGATTAAAGCGGCTCGGGAATCTGGCCCTGAAGAAACAATTGTCGTCTGTTTATCCGGGCGTGGCGATAAAGATGTCAATGAAGTCGCCCGTCTGTTAGAACGGGAAATCTAAACTCGCTGTTTCCATTACCCTCTGCATCTCGATCCAGATCATTTTCATAGAAGTAGTACCGCGAATCGTGACAACATCTATCTCAGAAAAATTTGCCCAGGTCAAATCAGAAAATCGTATGGCATTCATGCCGTTTATCACTGCAGGTGACCCTGACCTGGGAACAACCGTTGATGTCCTCAAAGAACTGTCGGCACAAGGCGTCGACCTGATCGAAGTGGGTTTTCCTTACAGTGACCCGATTGCCGATGGTCCGGTCATTCAGGAATCGTATACTCGCGCTCTCAATAATAAATTTCATGTTCACGAACTGTTTGAATCCCTGAAGACGCTCTCTGCTGACACAGCAGTCAGCCTGCCACCTCTGGTTGCCATGGTTTCCTATGCTATCATCTTTCGCTATGGCACGAAAAAGTTCTTGCAGGAAGCAGCAGGAGCAGGCTTCTCCGGTCTGATCGTTCCGGATCTCCCCGGTGATGAAGCAGCGGAATTTGCAGAACAGGTCAAAGCTTCTGAACTGGACCTGGTGCAGCTGGTCTCCCCGCTGACACCAGAGGAAAGAACCAAACGTATCGTGCAGTCTGCCAGCGGATTTATCTATTGCATTTCGGTTGCTGGAACAACGGGCGTGCGCGATGAACTACCTGCAGAACTGACAGCCCACCTCGAATCGTTACGCGAGCTGACGGACCTGCCTTTAGCTGTTGGCTTTGGTATCAGTAATCCGGAGCACGTGAATACGCTCCGCGGAAAAGCCGATGGATTTATCATCGGCTCTGCCATCGTTAAACAGTTTGCCGCTTTTTCTGATGGCAGCCAGAAGCGTGAAGACATCATCGCTCGGATCGGTGAGTATGCAGGCAAAATGGCGGCAGCGACCCGAGGCTGACCCTTACGCTTTCTTTCTCGTTCCAGGATTTTTGCGAACAAACGGATAGAACCAGACGCCGTAAGGCAGGTATTCGGGTACGATCAGTTTTTTAAGCCGCTTGGGATTGGCCAGTTTCCAACCATATTTCCCTTTGAGTAGTTCGGCGGGCACCCCGGCAGCAGAAGCGTGTTTATCAGTCGCGGGGAATGAGTCGACTATTTCTACCGTGCCTATCAGAGTACCTGTCGGGAGCGTGGTTGAGTCGATGTCCGCCTTCAATGCCGCTTGCACGGCATGTGGTGTCGTTGCCAGTTTTCTGGAAGCATAGACATAAATGGTTCCGCGAATTTTTGTCTGACTGGAGCGAATCTCTATCGTCTTCTCGCCACGCAGAATCAGTTCTGCCCAGGGTTGTCTGATGCCTAAGGCTGGTAGACTGTGATCGGGGTGTGTCATCGATTTCGTCATCAAGCACTACACTTCAAAAGATTCATGATACTGGGGAATCACCGGGTCCTCATCACACTGATCCCGAATTAATGCTGCCAGTGCGGTCGCCGATTCCGGTTCCCCGTGCACCAGAAAGACCTGCCCGATATTGCCGCGTTTTGCCGATTCCTCATACCACCACTTGAAATCCTCAACATCGGCATGCCCGGACAGACCGCTCAACTGCACCACTTTGGCTTTGACTTCGTAATAGCGATCAAATATTTTGACCTTCGGGTCCCTCTGCTGTAAGCGCCGGCCCAGGGTGTGTGCGGCCTGGTAGCCCATGAGCACCACGGTATTTTCTATATTGGAGATGCCGTTTTTCAGATGATGTCGCACCCGGCCATTTTCACACATCCCGCTCCCGGCAATGACGACGAATGCTCCTTTGCGTTTGTTCAAGGCAATACTTTCTTCGCGCGACGAAACATAATCCAACAGTGAAAAACCGAATGGATCCCGGTCTGCTGCGATGACATCACGTACTTTATCATCCATGTCCTGGAGATGAGCGCGAAAAACAGACACCAGCCGCGTCGATAGCGGACTGTCTACAAAAATGGGAATGTGAGGCAGTCGTTTTTCATTATAAAGGTCATTCAGGTAATAAATGATCTGCTGTGTACGCCCGAGGCTGAACGCAGGAATAATCACACGCCCTTCCAGACGATACGCTTCATCCAGAATCTGGTATAACTCCTCTTTGACGTCCGTGGCTTTTTCATGGACTCGATTCCCGTAAGTACTCTCTGAAATCAGTACTTCACAACCTTCAATCAAGTCGGGATCTCTGAGCAGAGGCAAGTCACGTCTTCCGAGATCTCCGGTAAAGACCAGATGCCGCCACTCACGTTGGTCTTTGATTTTCAGTTCGATAATAGCTGACCCCAGGATATGACCTGCATCCAGAAAACGCACTTTGAGATCGTCACCCAGTTCGTGCCATTCCTGATACTCCAGACGCTCGAATAGTTTGGCGGTGCCTGTTACATCCTCTTCGGAATACAGTGGTTCAATCGGTGGATGTTTGCCTTCCAGTTTTCTGACCAGATAGCGTGCATCTTCCTCCTGAATCCGGGCGCTGTCTTTCAACATGATTTCAGCGATATCTGCCGTCGCCGAAGTACAGAAGATTGGTCCTCGAAATCCTTTATTAAACAGCCGTGGCAGATTCCCACAGTGATCCATATGTCCATGCGAGAGAAAGACCGCGTCCAGTGATTCCGGGGAATAAGCAAAGTGACTGTTCTTCAGGTACGATTCTTCCCGATGGCCCTGGAACAGGCCACAGTCGAGCAAAATTCGGCGGGAGTCCGTTTCAATTAAATGCTGGCTGCCCGTGACTTCTCCAGCAGCTCCCAGAAACGTAATTTTCATCTATCGCTTCATTTCCAATTCAAAGAAGAATAACAGGACCATTCTCATCACAGTCAAAACCCAAAGCAGTTTCAGACCACAATCTCCTGTTCATTCTGAGTCGCTGTATCGGTGCGTTCGGAAATGCTGTAAGAATCCTGATAGCGGCCTGTATAAGCGACGATCAATTCTGCCAATAATCCCAGACTAATCGCCTGGCCGCCCAGAAAGGTCGCTGCGATTGAATAGGCTAACAGAGGTCGACTTCCAATCGGTCCGAATCCCATACCAAACACGTTTGTCAACATCCAGATGAGCCCCAGGTATCCCAGTCCCAGAAATCCAATCAACAGAAAGCCCAGTCCAATGGCTCCCAGCATGTGCTGAGGTCGTTGTCCGTACCCTGTTAAAAAGCGGACTGTCAACAGATCGAGGAAGCCCCTGAGGAATCGACGCACTCCGTACTTGGAGTGACCATGCTGTCGCTCGCGGTGATGTACCGGGATTTCTGTCACCTTAAAACCGCGGGCATCTGCGAGTACAGGAATGAACCGATGCAGCTCGCCATAAATACGAATTTCCGCAGCGACTTCCTTTCGAAACAGCTTGAAGCCACAGTTATGATCGTGCAGCTGCAGCCCTGTCAGTTTGGCAATCATCCAGTTAAAGACTTTACTCGGATAGACTTTATGCCAGGGATCAAGGCGGCGTTCCTTCCAGCCATTGACGACATCGTAACCTTCGTTGAGTTTCTCCAGAAAGCGGGGGATCTCTTTCGGATTATCCTGCAGGTCAGCATCCATCATCATAATTACCGAGCCACGGGCAGCGCGCATGCCAGCTGTCAATGCTGCTGCTTTGGCAAAGTTACGGCGAAAGCGAATCCCGGAAACACGGCCATCTTTCGCTGCCATCCCTGAGATAATCTCCCAGGATCGGTCAGAGGAACCATCGTCGATAAAAATGACTTCGAGATCAATATTATGCTGCTGGCTCGTGTCGCAGATCTCCTGGTACAGTTGAGGCAGACTTTCGGATTCATTCAACACAGGAATCATGATGGAGAGCACGACAAACACCTTTCGCTCGACAAGTATACTACTACGCTGTTTTATTAGTATCGGAAGTCGGCTGGATCAGATCTGAAACAGTATCTGACGAAGCACGACTTCCAAAACGATAGTATAAAACAAAAGCAGACAGTAATTCACTAGCAAATGAAACGATTCGTACCAATATCGCGGTAACAAATGCATTCACATCGCCGATTACCGGAGATCCGGCAAGGATTGCCGAGATTAACCCTTCCCTGACTCCTAATCCTGCGGGAGCGAATAAAGCCAGAAACCCCAAAGCATAAGCAGCAGACACTGCAGCCATCCAGCGAGGCCATTCCTGCCAGATCAGGCCCTGATCGCTGATCGAGGCAAGTGTCAGCCCCAGGCTCAAGCCATGCAGGCTCCAGCTGAGTAGAAACATCAACACCCCTGCATATAACAGTCGCAGGGAAAACTCTGGCTGGGGCTCATCGCTTGAGGCTTCTACTTCAGATCGGGTGAATTTCTTCGAGAATAAGTTTAACAGGCGCGCCACCAGAGGCAGGGATACAAAAAGCACGATCAGAATGACAGTAGGAACCAGCAAAGGGTGTGACTGAATATACTGAACCCAGGCAGGCCATTGATCCAGTTGATCGGTGTTGATTACAAATGGTATTAACGCCAGAAACAGGACCAGGCCGACTCCCATGACTGCCAGCGTCTCATAAGCGGCTGTCACAGCAGCAACCGACATACGAACCCCAAATTCTTTGAGCAACGTTGCTCGAATCAACAGGACGGTTACTTTTCCTGGAATGTACTTTCCCAGGTGACCACAATAGTAGGCACGTGCTGTGGGCCAGAAATCGACCTTTTCCCCAGAGGCAAGCATCAGCTTCTGCCAGAACCAGACGGAGGGCAACCAGGCAATAAAATAACAGACTCCAGACAAAATCAGCCAGGTCGGCCTGATCTGGATATCTGAGATCGCTTCCTGCTGCTGTTCATAAAGTTGTGAGCCCTGTTGCCAGACAAAGTAGAGCACCAGCGTCAGCAGTCCCCATTTCGTTAGTTTCCAGATCAGTGCAGAACCAGTTGTTTTTTTAGAGTCAGCTGATTGATCAGACATGAAAACGGAAACTTTGAGTGAGATCTGGAAAGAATTGTATTCGTAGGACCGGTTAACTGACGGACTGACTTTCCTGACTGTTTTTCAGAAATAACTGCTTCACTGAATCTCGCAGCAGTACCATAATCGTGGCAATTCCCAACAGAGTACCAAACGGGAAAATCGGGCATTCACAGATGGCAACGATAAAACAGAACCGATAGTTTTCATAACGTGCGAGTGACTGGCCAGCCAGAATTATACAAAATAAAATCGCGAAACCAATCAGGAAAAAGATGACCCCGAAGCCGATCATCAGGGAGACTTCCAAGTCAGGTCGTGTCTGTCCCAGGTAGTCGCGGGCTGCGTCTGATAGATCCTTAACGGCCCAATATAATATCAGTGTCACAAAAATATTCAGTATTCCATAAATAATCTGTAACCTGGAAAGTAACTGCAGATGTCGCTGATCACGGTCCATTGAAAGAGCCCATTCCATTCAGAGGGGACAATTAACTTTTTATCATTTTCAATTTGAAAGCTTAAAACCAGATAACAATTATGGCACTGTTTCTGCTTGAGGTACAGGAATCGGCTGTGGTTTCCCTGATTCACGAAAGACACCTGTCTCCAGAAACCGCAGGGTATGCGCAATCGTTTCGGGATCATTCATCATGAATGAATGCAGAACCGGCAGCATGATAAAATCAGCCGCTCCTGGCAAACGGGTACTACTGACGGCGACGGTACCATCGTTATCTCCACGAATCAGAGGATTGTATCCTTTCAGTGTATTTCGTCCCCCGGCGACCACTCCAAACGAAAAAGGAGGCGTCGGCAGATTGCTGATAAAATCGCTGTTGGCTTCGGTAACCAGTTGCTGGCCGGCGGGACCAAAAATGGCTTTGAACAGCAAATGGGAGCGAAAGCGATCAGCCATGTCGGCTCCACGGTTGGGAACTCCCAGCATGACCATGCGTTTTACACGGGAATCGACAACGTCCTGTTGAGACAGCCATGACCGAACGACCAGTCCTCCCATACTGTGTACTACTACATCAATCTCTTCGATTCCCTCGAGAGATTGAATGACCTTTCCCAGATAGTTCGCATTTTCGGGGATCGTACGCTGCGTACTCGGGTAATCAAAGGGAACAACCAGCCAGCCTTTCTGCTGACAGCTCTCTTTCATTTTCACAAATGATTTGGAAGAGCGAATGATGCCATGAATCAGAATCACCGCTTTTCCCTGCATCGGTGGGAGTTGTTCGGCTGCTTTGATCTCTTCGAGACGCTGCTGACAGTCTGCCAATGATCCACTGGCATGTCTCTGATCTTTCGGGTCCAGCAGACGATAATGCTGGCTGATGACGTGCTGCTGAATTTTCCAGCCCTGAAAAAACTGTACATCCCCCCAGAATTGCCGCCCGCCCATGGTCTTCATAAGTAGTTCCTTCGCTCGGTATTTTTCGTTTTTATTCTTATCTGGAGACGGAGAATTCTCTTCAGCCGGACAGAATGACGAGAGAAAAACCAACAGTGCCAGTACCGTCCAGACGGAGAAAAGTTGCTTCATATTCCCTGCTCTCCGGTACTAACTTTCCTGTAAAAGAGGTAAACTGCTTTCAGGCATTGTATCGATTTCGCGAATCCATAAGAATGCCTTTTAAACCAGTGCCTGTTTATTTTATGATGACTCGTCCCATCCGCTACAGAGCAGGTTTTCGTATCAATAGCCTCTTAATTATGCATATTATCAATTCCCACGGGAAGGACAGTTTCACAAATGGATCAGCAATCGAGTCTAACAGATAATCCCCTTCTGGTTTTAGAGGGTCTTCCACGTTTTGACCGTATTGAACCACAACATATTCAATCAGCGGTTAAAGCACTTCTGGAGCAGTCAAAAGCGGGTCTGAAAAAAATCGAAGACGAAGCTCAACCCACATGGGAAGGGCTGATGCGACCTCTGGAAGAACTGGATTATCCCTGGGAGCGTTCCTGGGGCTCCGTCGGTCACCTGCTGGGGGTGAAAAATACTCCTGAAATCCGGGAAGCCTACGAAAGCGTTTTGCCGGACATAGTGGCATTTTCATTAAGTGCCAGACAGAGCAAACCCATCTATCAGGCTTTAATTGCATTGCGAGACAGTGAAAACTGGAATACGCTTAATGAAGCACAAAAACGAATCATCGAAAAACGAATCCTGTCAGCCGAACTGGCCGGGATCGGCCTCTCCGGAGAGCAGTTGACACGGTTCAATGATATCGCCACGGAACTTTCAAGCCTGTCTACTAAATTTGCCAATAACGTACTGGATGCCACTAAAGCATTTACACTGATCATTACCAGTGCTGATGATGTCGCTGGCTTCCCGGACAGCCTCAAACAGCTGACCGCGCAATCCTATAACAGCTGGGATGATAAAACACCCGAAGTCGAAGCAACTCCGGAAGAAGGTCCCTGGAGAATCAGCCTGGACTTCCCCTGCTTCGGTCCATTCATGCAACACTGTCGTAATCGTACTTTACGGGAAAAAGTCTACCGTGCTTTTATCACTCGTGCATCAGAGGGAGAGATCGATAACACGCCTTTGATACCTCAGATTCTCAAATTGCGAAAAGAGAAAGCACAACTGCTGGGATATGCCAACTTCGCAGAAGTCAGTCTGGCAGAAAAAATGGCGTCCAGCATTGATGCCGTGTTTGAGATGGAAGAACGTCTGCGGACTGCCTCCTTTGATAACGGCCAGCAGGATTTAAAAGATCTGCAGGAGTTCGCGGCAGCGCAAGGCGAAACGGAACCCATTATTCAATGGGACTTTGCCTTCTGGTCAGAACGTCTGCGGGAGCAGCGATTCAGCTATACTGATGAAGAATTGCGGCCTTATTTCTCGCTGGAAAAAGTATTGGATGGCCTGTTTCACCTGGTCAATCGTATCTTTGGCATCACTGTGACCCAGGTTACCGAAGATATTCCTGTCTGGAATAAAGATGTCCGTTATTTCAACATCGCTGATGAGTCCGGCGAAACGATTGCCGGTTTTTACCTGGATCCCTATGCACGCCCTGCTGATAAAAGGGGGGGAGCCTGGATGGATGACTGTCTGGGTCGCAAACTGATCAATGGGAAAGTACAACTTCCCGTTGCCCATCTGGTCTGCAATTCTACGCCACCAGTAGGTTCCAAACCCTCACTGATGACATTTCGAGAAGTAGAAACGCTGTTCCACGAATTCGGTCATGGTCTGCAGCACATGCTCACGACGATTGACGAAGCTGATGCTGCCGGCATCAATGGCGTGGAATGGGATGCCGTCGAACTCGCCAGCCAGTTTATGGAAAACTGGTGCTATCACAAGCCCACTCTACTGGGGATGGCCAGGCATTTCGAAACGGGTGAAACACTGCCTGATGAGCTCTTCGAAAAAATCAAAGCCGCGCGCAATTTCCAGGCAGGTACTCAAATGTTACGGCAGATTCAGTTTGGCGTCGTCGATTTAAAACTGCACAGCGAATTTGACCCCGATGGCAGTGAGTCTGTATTCGACGTGCAGCGTGAAATCAGCGAGAGTACATCGGTCCTGCCTATGCTGCCTGAGGATCGATTTTTATGTTCGTTTCAGCATATCTTTGCGGGCGGCTACGCTGCCGGCTACTTCAGTTATAAATGGGCTGAAGTGCTCAGTGCGGACGCGTTCAGCGCATTTGAAGAGGCTGGTCTCGACGATGAAAAGGCCGTCGAAGAAACCGGACGTCGATTTCGAGATACCATCCTTGCCATGGGAGGCAGTCGCCATCCCATGGATCTGTTTAAAGAATTTCGTGGTCGGGAACCCAGTCCTGAACCACTCCTGCGCCACACGGGACTGCTGTAACACGAGGGATATTCCGACACAGGCTGTGTCCGGTTTCAAACACTTGTCTAGTAGAAATACCGGCCTCAGCCTTGATGGGAGTCTTACGGCTAAAATGCTTGCAGGAAATAAGTTCGAGTGATATGATCCGGCGACTTCAGCTGTATCATTTCCCTGCACTTAGGAACTAAACAAGGATGGTAATTTAGATGGCAATTCAGCTTGAGCAGGCGATTAAAGACAAAACGGCAACCATTGGAATTATTGGCTTAGGCTATGTCGGACTCCCACTGATTGACGCTTTTGTAAACAGCGGTTTCAAAACCATGGGTTTTGATGTTGATCAAAACAAGGTGGAACAACTGCAGGCTGGTAAAAGTTATATTCAGCACATTCCCTCTAAGACCGTCGCCAACTGGCTGGAGAAGAAACAGTTTGAAGCAACCGCTGATGCTTCACGGATGAAAGAAGCAGACGCGCTGCTGATCTGTGTCCCCACTCCCCTCACAATGAGCCGCGACCCGGACCTGAGTTATGTGGAACAAACCACCGAAGCGATCGCAGCCAGTCTGCGTCCCGGACAACTGATCGTCCTCGAAAGCACAACTTACCCGACGACGACCCGCGATGTACTGCTGCCAATTCTAGAGGCGACAGGGCTCAAAGTCGGCACAGACTATTATCTTGCTTACAGCCCGGAACGCGAAGATCCCGGCAACCCTGATTTTTCTGCAGCTGGAATTCCCAAAGTGGTGGGCGGGATAGATGAAAACAGTCTGCGAATTGCCGCCGCTTTATACGAACATGCTGTAGTCAATGTCATCCAGGTTTCTTCAGTGGAAATTGCAGAAGCCTGTAAGATTCTGGAAAACACCTATCGTGCCGTTAATATTGCGATGGTCAATGAGCTCAAAACCTTATTTGACCGCATGAATATTGATGTCTGGGAAGTCATTGATGCCGCCAAAACCAAGCCCTTTGGCTTTCAGGCCTTTTATCCAGGTCCCGGTCTGGGTGGTCACTGTATCCCCATTGATCCGTTTTATCTGAGCTGGCTGGCACGCAAAGAAGGACAGACGACCCGCTTCATCGAATTAGCCGGAGAAGTCAATACTCGCATGCCTCGCTACGTAATCGACCGGCTGGCAGAATTTCTCAACCAGCAGGCCAAACCGCTCAAAGGCAGCAAAATCTGCATGCTGGGAGTGGCCTACAAAAAAGATGTCGATGACCCACGCGAAAGCCCTTCTTTCCACCTGCTTGATCTCCTGCTGGAACGGGGAGTCGAATTCACATACAACGATCCTCATATTCCAAAACTTCCCAAGATGCGACATCATAATGTCCCTGCAATGGAAAGCCAGGAATTAACGCCCGAGTATCTTTCAGCACAGGATTGTGTGCTGATTGCCACCGATCATACGGCTTACGACTATGACTTCATCGTCAAACACAGCAAGATGATCCTGGATACACGTAATGCTACCAAAAATGTTACTTCCGGTCGTGAAAAAATCTTCAAGGCATAATTGCCCTGAGTCATTGAGAATACAGCCCGGTTCCAGAGAACCGGGCTGTTATCATTTAAAAATAGAGCCTATTGAGCACTGACTACGACTTGCTGAAACGCCTGTTGTGCATCCAGAAACTGCTCTGAATCAAGAACAGGTTTCAGATCGCCTGTAGCATACTCTTGCGAGAGTTCCACCCAGGAATGACAGCCCGCGTAACGGGATTCCTGTTCCACTTCAAAAGGATGTGGCAGGCGAAAGACGCGAACCAGCAATACAAACAATCCCGGATTTTTGTATTCAAATCGCTGCTGGATCGTCTCCTCGTTCAATACCTGCAGTGACTGCAACCGTGAAAGCAGGGATGGATCCTTGAGCTCCAGAACCGCTTCGACGACAGAATAGAGTGCCAGATTCAGCTTCCCGGATGCCGGCTCCTGCGCCAAAGGCAGATTCAACAGACTGCTGTTCTCAGGCTGCAGTTGTTCTGCCCCCTGATGAAAGCGTGTGGGAAACATCCAGAACTCTCCGTGTTCAACACGAAAACCGGTTTCCCCTTCGTGAATGCCCCCTTTACGAACAATCACTGATTGGGTCCCCTGCTCCAACGCGGCGCAGACGGCTCCCCACTCTTTAAAAGCGATTCGATTCTGTAACTGCATTCGTCTGCCCGATCACACTTTGAAAACAGAGTTACTTCTTTGAGCGAGGATTCTGCATCCAGTACAGGTAACCATCTTCGGCTCCGACAATCAGATCTCTTACTCCGTCCTGATCCCAATCGACTGTGCAGGGACTGCTGGTATGCCCGGCCAGTTTTCTTGAACTGAGTGGTCCCATTTTCTTAAGTACCGTTTTGCCCTCGACTGTTTTTTCATTGCGGTACAAGTCGGCGTTCATGCTGTTTACCAGTAAGTCAAGTCGACCATCACCGTCCCAGTCAACTACATGCAGTTTATAGCGTCCACTTCCACCGGCCCGTTTTGGATTGAGTTGAATTGGCTTGAGCGATTCATCAACAAAGATCCGCTTCCCGGGAAGTAACTTCAAATCCTTGCCTGCTCCCGTCCGTTCGAAAAATGACAGATAGCCTTCATGGTCCAGCATCACCAGATCCATCAGACCATCCTGGTTGTAGTCGACTGCGACAGGCGTGGTACGCCACTGCGTCACCAGTTGATTTCCCCGAGGATTCCACCAGTTCCATTCCGGCTTTGGGACTGCACCACTCCATTCGACCTGGATTGTCTGAGCTGGCGCCAGTTCCGGTTTGGTTCGAGTGCCGATATTCGGGTACCAGAGAATTTCTCCCCAGATCGAATTCACCAGTAAATCGGGCAAGCCATCCTGATTCCAGTCCGCGACGGTCTGGGTCGTGTATCCCCACTTCGCTTCACAGGGGCCCTGAATGGAACCATTGGGGCCCGCCTGTATCCGAATCGGCCGTCCTCCCGCCTGCAGATAAACGGGTGCCGCCAGTCTGGGTTTCTGAGGATCCCCATCCAGATTTTCAATCAGGCCAATATAGCCGGCTGTATTTCCGACAATCAGATCTTCATCCCCGTCCCCATCCCAGTCGTACGCATAGGGAGTCGCCAGTGCGCCAAACTTGACTCCGGCTGCCTTCTGTCGGAAATACCGGGGAGGCAGAAACTGGGGTAAGCCCCCCAGTAGTTCCCCCGTATTCTCCATGAAGGCCACGCGACCATCTTCATCACCAATTACCAGGTCCGTATCGCCATCCTGATCCCAGTCAATTGCTGAGGGGACAATCATCTGCAGATCCATCTGTAAAGGCTGACCATTATTATGCAATCGACGGCCAGCAACATAGTGAGGCTTCGTACGGGAACCGGTATTCTCAAAATAGGTCAGTTGATCCAGAAACTCACCACAGATCAGATCCAGATCGCCATCGTGGTCAAAGTCTGCAAAGTTGGGGGAAGGCCAGCCAAACACTTCCAGGGGTTGATCGCCGACCTTGATTTTTGCAGGCTTCTCATATTCCGGTTTTTGATCAGTCCCCGCGTTGTTCAAGACATATACGAATCCATGCAGCGGACCATTCGTCCATTGGCCTTCTGAATTGTAGGCATCATCCCAGCCATAATCTCCCCAGTCACCGACGGCTACCACCAGATCCTGATCGCCGTCGCCATCATAATCCACATAGTACCATTGGTTTGCACGTACTTTTTTTCCGTGTACATTGCGGTCGACGGGTAAATTGCTCAGCTTGTCAAATCCGTTCTTTTTGAAATCAACCACTTCGCGTCCTGATACCAGTACGCGGGGAACTCCATTCACATTGGACAGACAGGTATTATGATAGCCTTTTCCCAGACGGACCCCTGGCTCAAAGACCGGCATTTTTTCTTTACCGTTCGAACGATTCTCGAAGAAATAAGTACCGTTTGACGGTTTGTCGGGACAGGAGACCAGCAGGTCCAGATCCCCATCGCCATCAAAATCCATCGGAAGTGGCCACGCCCAGAGCCCGACCCCCAAGTCCACTTCAAGCCCCGGATGATGATAGGTGAGCTGTTCCAGTTCTTCCGCTTTCGTTGCGCTTGTAGCAGAATAAAACAGAATTGCTGAACAGAGACAGGCAAAGATACGAATACGAGGCTGAGCGGCCATAATGAATTTCCTAAATCGGAATGAGTAGTATCGTTCAAATTGTACTGACGTGCTATAATCCCACGACTTTTCGTGTAACTCTATTTAACTCGAATCTACTGGAAGAATCCAGTCGTTCAATCGATTCCGTACAAAATCAATAAGTTGATATATAATGAACTGGTTATTGTTATGTCGTCTACTGGGACTCGTGGGCATGCTGGTGGGCGCTTCAATGGTCTTCAGTCTCCCCTGGGCGTTTCCAGTTTTTGGTGAAGCAACTGAATTTGAATCTGCAGGATTCTGGGGGATTTGCGGGTCGATTGCCTGCAGTATGGGTTCCGGTTCCCTGCTCTACCTGATCGGTCGAAAAGAGCACGGCACAATCCTGCGAAAAGAAGCGCTGGCCATCGTAGGACTGAGCTGGATTTACTCCGGAATTCTGGGCTGTCTCCCCTTTCTATTTTCGGGTTCGATGGTAACACCAGATGTGCCCATGACCATTCCTGACGCACTCTTTGAATCGATCTCGGGATTTACAACAACAGGTGCTTCAGTGCTTCGTGAACTGGAAGACCCGGCGCTGGTGCCCCGCTCTGTGCTGTTCTGGCGCAGCTTCACTCACTGTCTGGGCGGAATGGGTATCATCGTGTTGTTTGTCGCCATTCTGAGTCATCTTGGCGCGGGTGGCAAAGCACTCATGAAACGGGAAGTACCTGGCCCGACCAGCGAGGCGGTCAGGCCGCGCGTGCGGGAATCGGCGATTGTGATGTGGGTCATCTATGTAGCCTTTACCCTGGTTCTGGCCTTGATCTTATGGCTGGAAGGGATGAGCGTATTCGATGCGTTCTGCCACAGCTTTGGTTCGATGGCGACCGGGGGGTTCAGTACGCACAATGCGAGTGTCGGTTACTTTAACAGTTCGCTTATTGAAATTACGATCGCTGTTTTTATGGTAGCTGCTGGCACTAACTTCTCGCTCTACTTCCTCTCTTTGAAAAACTTGCGTTCGCAAAATTACTCCTGGAAACAGTTTTTCTCACCACTGTTCAATGACATCGAATTCCGCACCTATCTTATCATTCTCGGTTCAGCCACGCTATTTCTTACCTACAATCTGATGAGCAATCAGATCTACAATAATCTTCCGGAAGCATTACGCTACGCTGGATTTCAGACGGTATCCATCATGACCACAACAGGATATGGAACCGGAGATTTTGATACCTGGAACGAATCATCTAAAATGCTGTTGCTGCTACTGATGTTTGTAGGTGGATGCGCTGGTTCAACCGCGGGGGGCATCAAAGTCATTCGATTCGTACTGTTTGCCAAGATCATCTGGCTGGAAATCGAAAAATCATTCCGGCCGAATGTGGTCCGTCCTGTCCGCGTTGGTTCAGCAAATATTGAACAGGGGGTCCGAAATGATGTTACCGTCTATTTCAGCCTGGTCCTGATTATCTTCATTTTCAGCAGCCTGTTACTGACGGCGATTGAACCGAATACCGAATGGCGCACGAATAAGCCCGAAAAACTGATTGACTGTACCAGCGCTGTCGTGGCCACTCTTAATAATATTGGTCCAGGCGTCGGAGAACTGGGACCTACCGAGAACTACGCCGACTTTACGCTCGCCGGGAAAGTCCTGCTGACGGTCTTAATGTTGCTGGGCCGACTGGAGCTGTTTGCGATCCTGGTGCTGTTCGTGCCCAGCTTCTGGAAAAACTACTGACGAAAAAAAAGCACAGCCTTACATCAGACTGTGCTTTTAAAAACAATTCAAACTTTAGCCGCTTAAAGTTTCTCCGGCTTTTGTCCGGTTTTGTATTTCTTCGGTCCTGTGCCGGAATTGTTAGGTTTGTACTCGCCAGCCAGGTCTGGTTTTGCCCCGTCAGCAGGAATTTCCCGTTCCCTTCCCAATGACCATAAGATTCCATTCAGAGCCAGCTTTCTGACATTGGGATCTTTAAAGTCAAATGGGTGTGCCGTCGTTGTGAAGAAGACGCGTCCTTTGGTTCCATCTTCGCCAGTGTAAGTTTTGGTCCAGGCTACCGGATTATCCAGAGGATACTTTTCCAGATTTCCTTTCATCTCATGCCCGGACTTGAGTGAGTGCCCGGTCAATAAAGGCTGACTGTCACCCGCCAGTTGATGCCCTTCACTTCCACCGTCAACATGATACAACCAGGAGTAAGCTTTGTAGGGTTCCACGCCACGCAGAATCGGGTGATCTTTAGCATCGTCATTTATGGTCACTGTGGTGAGGTGCTCATGCCCGTCGCCGAAGTGGCCGTGGTGCGTGATCCATTTCTGTCCGACCAGCTCTGCAATTTTTTTATCATTCCATTCTTTATAGGGACTTTTGGGATCCCGGAAGAGGAAAGCATGGGTAGCGGTACGAAAGCCAACGACCGGTTTTCCCGATTTGACGTACTTCAAAAAGTGCTGGAACTGTTCTGGGGGCAGATCTCGAAAGCGGGTAAACAGGACCATCAGATCAGCATCATCAAGGGCCTCCAGGCCACTGATCGACTTCTGATTTCCCGGCGAGATGTTCCCTTCTTCATCCAGGGAATAGCAGACCGTCACGTCAAAGCCATAATCACGTTTCAGAATTTTTGCCAGCATGGGCATGGATTCTTCTGAGCGATATTCATCGTCTCCCGTAACAAATACAATATGCGGTTTTTCAGCAGCCTGCGTTTCCACAGTGATTAAAGATCCCAGCAAAAAAGCGGAAAAACCAACCAAGAGAAAAGACAACGATTTCATGAATACTCCTGCCAACGCTGAGGGCTTCCTGTGTGCGAAGCAGAACAACCAGCTTCGTTTCTACTTCCATCGTAACGAACCCGGGTTACCGAAATCAATTGTTGAACAGGAGGACTCTTGACCTCGGCCCTCAGATTCTGCATGCTGGAATCTCGTATTGATCGTTCATTTTCCCGTTCATAACAGCCATCACTTGCTTTTTGAGTCTCAAATCATATGAAATTCCACGCGCCCAACACCCGACTGACTGCCCCTTTTATTTTACTGATCCTCTTTTTTTTCGACTCAATTTCAGTAGCGGCGCCTCCGCAGAATCTCCCTGAGGTTTCAGACAAGAATATTCACCTGCGGGGCAGCTATCTGAACAGTAAACATAAATTTGAATCGACCAAAGCCGGACACGTTGCTTTTCTCGGTGGTTCCATCACGGAAATGAATGGTTACCGCCCGATGGTGATGGAGTTTCTGGAAAAGACATTTCCGGAAACAACATTTCAATTTACCAACGCCGGCATCTCCTCAACCTGTTCCAATACGGGGGCCTTTCGCACTAGTCGTGATGTATTAAGCCAGGGTCCTGTAGATCTGTTCTTTGTGGAATTCGCTGTAAACGATGACCAGGATGCAGGCCATTCTGAGGCCGCTGCCATTCATGGCATGGAAGGCGTCATTGCCCAGGTTCGCCGCCATAACCCGAATGCCGATATCGTGATGGTCCACTTTGTGAATCCCTCGATGCTGGAGACAATTCAAAATAAGCAGAAGCCCCTTTCCAGTTCCAGCCACGAGCAGGTTGCCCGCCACTACCAGGTTTCCACCATCGACCTGGCCAGCGAAGTCGCACGATTGATTCAAGCGAAACAACTAACCTGGGAACAGTTCGGAGGCACCCACCCTGCTCCCTTCGGCAATGGCATCTGCGCAGCCATGATTGAGAAACTGCTGACGAACGCCTGGCAGAAATCCGGAGAACCGGTCAAGCACCCTGTTCCAGCGAAATCACTCGATCCTCACAGTTTTACCAAGGGACGCTTAATTGATATCAAAAATGCGAAACTCGAATCTGGGTGGACGATCTCTGTTCCAAAGTGGGATGACATTCCCGGCAGTAAGCGCAGCCGTTTCACCAGTATTCCCATGCTGACTGCAGATGCAGCGGGCGCGGAACTGGAACTTGATTTTGAAGGGACCGCTCTAGGCGTTTATATCGTCGCAGGCCCTGATGCGGGTATCCTGGAAGTCAGCATTGATGGCGGGCCGTTTCAATCCTACGATCTGTATCATCATTACAGCAAAGGCCTGCATTATCCACGCTCCGTGGTCTTCAACAGTGAGCTAAAACCAGGCAAACATCAGGCAAAGATTCGTGTCAGTGAGAAAACTTCCAGCAAGGGACACGCCGCGCGGATCATGTCGTTTGTGGGCAACTGAGCAGAATGTGGAAATTCAACCTGTTTGTTGGTTAAAAGAAATCGAGCCGGGCATCAAACAGCTTCTGGCGGTCGCCTCGATTTTTGAAATCATCCAGCATGGCTTTCATATCGGGTCGCAGAAAATCATTGAACTTCCTCTGGCCGTCAATGCGCACTTCCAGGCGTTTATCGAAATCGACCAGTTCTGGATTAAGCCAGAGCGTATTGATCTTCCCGCCTGAACTGACATAAATCACATTCCCTAACTTGATGCTGACCTTCAGGCTCACCGGGCGGGCACGGAGTCGCTGATTCCCGGTATAGGGAATGGGCCGCATGATTTGAGCCGGAAAGGCTTCTGTGCGTACCCAGTAAAACCGGTTATCAATCGGCCTCAAAATCTTTTCTTCAAGCTCTTTGGGATACTTCAGCCGTTTCTGCAGCTCCATCCAGTTAAACAAATTATGAATTTCTTCGTAGTAACTTTCGTAACCACGGCCTTTGTACTCGGCATAAATCACATCATAGCCATAACGCATCATACGGTTGACCACCAGAGAATTATGCTCCAGCGTATCCCGGTCCAGTTCGCCTCCCACAATATAGAATGGCAAATCTTTAGCGTTTTGCCAGTAGTGCAGATTGAAGGCACTTGTTTTCCCGGCGATGGGCATCACTCCGGCGAACAGGTCCGGGTGTGACATCCCGATATCAAAGGCGGCATCGGCTCCGGTGCCGTGTCCTGATAGAAACACACGATCCGAATCCACATTGAACCGCTTTCGCGCATCCCGAATCGATTCAATCACTGCATAATGCGCGGTGATATTGTCCTCATAATTCTTTTTATCTTTCTGCAGGTATTCCGGTGCAATCACAATATAACCACGCCGCTGTGACTGGCCGGGACCATTTTTATACTTTCCCCACCAGTTCAAGACCGAATTCGCGTCCAGCGAGGAAGGCCGCAACGCGACGATCATCGGGTATGTATGATGTGGGTCATACTCAATAGGTAACAAAACGGAATAGGACACGGGTACTTCCGCACCCGGATCTGTCACAGGGACTGTAAAAGAATCGGTAATATCCCGCACTGGTGCATCCAGAATGGGTGGCAGGAGTGGAATCATTTGCTTAACGACTGCCGCGGAAATGCCTTCCAACTTACTCAGGGTTTCAAGCATATTTTCACTCAGTTGCTCATTCTCGGTTCTCAGGTATTCCAGTACCTGAGCCCGGGCCGTCCACAGGTTCAACGCGGTATTCAGGTCGGTCACGACATTTGCTGCGCCAACGATCCAGCCTGAATAGGCCAGCGCCAGTTTTTCCCGCGCGGACAGTGAATCATCACTTTCCAGATTCAGGAACGCCCCCAGACGATCGATGGTTTCGAAACTGAGTTGCGACATTACTTCGCGACGGTAAGCCTGCAGGAGATTTCGTGTTGTGGGATCTTTAATCTCTGCTTCCAACTCTCCCAGTCGAATGCGTGCTTTGTCGATCTGCTCCTGCTGTTTGTGGTATTCATCCTGCACTTCGCGGATCTGACGGAGAATGGATTGCGCCACATTATTGGTAGGAAACTTCATGATGGCATTTTGCGCCAGACGATGTTGTCCCGCCTTGCGTCGCTGGTTCAGTTCATCCAGCAATTGCTGGCTTTGCAGTGTGCGTAACTCAGTGACATACGTCGCGATTTTATCTTTGTACTCGGGGAAATCGCGTTCAATCTCGTCAAATGCTTTACCGGCGGGCAGGTACAGACCGGCCTGAATATAGAACCGGGCGACAGCGATGCGCTCATTAGGGCTCAGGTGATCAATGGCTTCGTTCAGCATGTCTTTCAGGATTTCTTCCTTGATCGAAGTCGTACGCAGCCCCAGATTCCATTGCTGTTTGAGTCCCGTCAGCTTGAGGTGATGCGGTGTGATCTCGGTAACTCCCTGCAGTAAAGCCAGATTTCCTTTGCTCGTATTCAGGGTCACTGTCCGCCGACCGAATTTATCGAAGTCGGTGACATCAAGATAAGATCCGACGGTTTTCAGCATCTGATTCCGGCCGGTGACCTTCTGCGGCAGCTTGAAGGTTTCATACCTCGAGAGATCCTGATCGTTATTCATCCGTACCGTCGCGCGGCGGGGCACAAAATAACGAACCATTCCATCATCGACCAAAATGATCGGAAACGATTCCAGCTTGCGGGGAGGCAGGGTCACTTCGACATCACTGGCTTCAAGACGGGCTGCCAGTGTTTCTGTCAGCCCCAGAATCGGTACGACATCACCCCGGATAATCGTTCCATGCTCCAGCTCCACCTCTCCGGCTTGAGCACTCGGAAGCTGAAATAAATTCAATCCGAGAAGACAGAGAACCAGCGCAAACACAAAGCACGATGGAAAAAATGGACCAGGGCTGTGTTGAGAATCAGATATGAATTCAGGAAATAGTCGTACAGTCATACTGGTTTCATCGACAGACTGCCTGTCGGAATTTGAGAAATTAAATACCCCTGCTATTTACCTACGCTCCCTGAATCTATTCATTGGTAATCGTTCAGGATTAATTCCCTGATTTTAGCGATCCAATGCCAAAATACCGGTATAAACAGATAGTTGAGGCAATCTGTTCCGGCTGAAACGATATTCCGTTTCACCCCGATATAGAAATTCAACAGCATCCAGTATAATCTGCCGCGTACTCCATCGCCATATTTTCCTGAGAATCAGCAATTTTTCCGGCCCGACCTACCAGGTACATTCCTCGCCGGTCAGCATTTGAAATGCTTCAAAATATTTTTCGCGGGTTTTCATCACGATCTCATCGGGCAGTACAGGTGGGGTGCTGTTTTTGTCCCAGGTGGTGGTTTCCAGCCAGTCACGTACAAACTGTTTGTCCAGCGAAGGTTGAGCCCCCCCCGGCTGATACAGGTCCGCAGGCCAGAAGCGGGAACTGTCGGGAGTCAGAACTTCATCGATCAGAATCGGTTCTCCGTCCAGCAGTCCGAATTCGAACTTGGTATCTGCCAGAATAATCCCTTTCTGGCGCGCATATTCTGAACCCTGCTGATAAATCTGAATACTGAGTTCACGCAAGCGATCGGCCAGTTCACTGCCTATCGCATCACGCATAGTCTCGAATGATACATTTTCATCATGACCGGTCTCCGCTTTTGTGGCCGGCGTAAAGAGGGGCTCGGGCAACTGGTCACTCTGCTGCATTCCTGACTGCAGCTCGATTCCACAGACGGCTCCATTCGCCAGATAATCTTTCCAGCCGGAACCGGAGAGGTAACCGCGGACAACACATTCAAACGGAACCACTTCGGTTTTTCTGACAACCATACAGCGTCCGCGCAACGCTTCCAGATCAGCATCAGCGGGTAGTGATAAATCGGAAGGATTCATACTCAGCAGATGATTGGAAATTCCCGTAAAACGTTCAAACCAAAAGCGACTGATCTGCGTCAGGACCCGGCCTTTATCCGGAATTCCAGGAGCAAGAATCCAGTCAAAAGCACTGATGCGGTCCGTCGCCACAAATAGCAACCGATCACCAAAATCATAGACATCACGAACTTTTCCCCGTTTCACGGGGATGCCGGAAAGTGTGCTTTCAATAAAAGCTGCTGAAGCCATAGTTAGTGACCTACCTGGTTAAAATCTAATGAATTTGAACATCAGAAGTGTAGCGGGATCAAAGCTGCTAAACAATTCAGGGCAGATTATAACCCGTAAATCCCTTATAAAATGGGAGACCGTCAGGTTCACACCAGATCCAGCATCTCTCCTCATCATGTACATACATCCGACTCTACACTTGCCTCACGTCCCTCAAACGCAATAATGGAGATTAAGGCCCGATCTCTTGCGCGTCCGTCCCTTAAACCCATAACATCATTCATCCTGTGTGGTTCAATCCCAAAATCGCTCAGGAGACGCTACAATAAACCCGATGACAGACTTAACTCCTTCTTTCTAAATTCAGATTACGATTGCGACCCGTTACATGGGCAACCTGCGTTTTTTAATTGCACCCTCTCAAGTTCCTGAAGACTGGTCTGATCTTCACCGCGCTTATCTGAACGCTGTCGATGGTCGTGTGTTTCCTACCCGGGTTGAGGTAGACGGTAATGTCCTCACCTTCCGGAGGCAGACTTCGCAAAGCTGTAAACTCAACATTGTCTGGAATATTACCGACTTTGGTCGCCCCGTCGTCAGAACCGCGTCACTCCCCGAACGCGAAGAACCCTATGTCCTGATGCTTGAACTGGCGCGGGGAAAAATCTCGACGCTCAAAGACCAGCTCAGTGTCTGGCAGATTGCAGGTCTGAATATCCCGGCAGAGTTACTCAAGTTACACGATGACGCCTTTGCTGCCTTTGCCCAGGCTGCGGTGATTCAGGATAAACTTGAGGAGTGTTCCGAACTGGCGGGAGTCGCATTGCAAAAAGCACACGCCGCGGCTGAGATGCTGGTTCAGATTTATGCCCGTCAAAGACTGACCATTCTCCATCAGCGTTCACAGGCCATGAAATTACCGGTCTCGCTGGGATGCAACCTGGGAGAATTCATTCCCAATGCCAGCGAAGGCAAGCAGATCTGTCAGGCGTTCGACGCCGCAAATATTGATCTGGTCAACTGGAAACTGATCGAAAAACATGAGGGAGACCAGGACTGGGACCTGTGTGACCAGCAGGTAGAATGGTGCGAAAAAAAACATCTGCTGATCCGGGGAGGCTGCCTGCTGGATTTTGCAGCGCATGGCCTGCCTGACTGGCTGGAATCCTGGAAGCTCGACATGGTCAACTTCCAGAGTATTATCTCGCATTTTATTGAAACCGCCATTACGCGCTACACCGGCAGCATACGCACCTGGACGCTGGTTTCTGCGATGAATACAGGTGGTGTATTCGGTCTCAACGAAGAGACGCGTTTGACACTGACGGCCCGTGCCATCGAGATCGCCAAGCAGACTGACGACTCCATTCAATGCTACATTCGCGTCGAACAACCCTGGGGAGATTACCTTTCGAAGGGTCAGCATCAGTTATCCCCCATGCAGTTTGTCGATGCAATTGACCGCCTGGGTGTCGGCCTTTCCGGCATCGATCTTGAACTAAGGATCGGCTACTACCCTAACGGTTCCCACCATCATGATCTGCTGGATATCTCCAAGTTGATCGACAAGTGGAGCGTGTTAAACCTGCCACTGCACATTACACTCGCGTTTCCCAGTGATGATACAGTAGCGGACGAGAAAAGCCCGTCCATGTCCAAAGTGCAAGCCAGCCAGTGGAAATCGGACTGGAGCGAAGCGGCGCAAGCAGAATGGGTCGACCTCTACCTCCCGCTGCTACTGGCCAAACCTTCTGTCACTGGCGTATTCTGGTCCCGTTTTCGCGATCAGGATGCGCGACGCTTTCCGCATTCCGGTCTGATTAATTCCCAGGGACAGGCCAAACCTGCATTAAATACGATCACGAAATATCACAAACAGTACTGGCGTTCGTGACCTGGAACCACGGGTTTGGATTCGTGCGTCACGCTCAGTCGAAAAGCAGTCGCCAGCCTGTTAGAATATTCGTGCCTGAAGCACTGGCAGCGCAACGCCTGTGATGTAAACAGGCTTTCAAATTCATGCCGTTTTTCAACAAGCTAGAACGCATCACATTTAACCATAGCGTCTGTCAATCTAATATACTCGGTCCAAATGGACCTGGAGACGCTACAGTAAAACTGGACACTGTCTAGAAAACAGTCTACTCCCCTCAATCTCAAGGAATTTCAAATGGCTACCGAAAGCAAAGTACCAGAAGCTGGCAAGCGTGCTCCTGCTTTTCATCTTCCCGCATACCCGGAAGGGAAAGTGCGTCTGAGTCAGTTCAAAGGAGAAAAAAATGTTCTCCTCTACTTTTACCCCAAAGACAACACACCGGGATGCACTACGGAATCCTGTGATTTCCGGGATCGCGTTGCCAAATTCAAACGCAATGACACTGTAATTTTAGGGATCAGCCCTGACTCGGTCACTTCACACGAAAAGTTCGCAACCAAGTTCGAACTCCCCTTTACCCTGCTCTCCGATGAAAACCATGAGATCGCAGAGAAGTATGGAGTGTGGGTGGAAAAGATGAACTATGGCAAGAAGTACATGGGCATTCAACGATCCACCTTCCTGATCAATAAAGATGGTAAGATCGCAGCAGCCTGGCCTAAGGTGAAAGTCGACGGACATGCCGAAGAAGTCACCGCCGCTCTCAAAGATCTGAAATAAAACAGACTCTGATCATTCCGCTCAGGCACGACACGCTGACTGGCTGCTTTAACCGGCCAGTCGGCGTTCTTCTGTGGGGAACTGAATAAACGGTCCCACAGCGCCCTGCTGACTTCCATCCCACTCGTGCTCATTCACCGCGACCAGCACCTGTTCGGCCACCTGCATTGCCTGCAGAGCCTGTGTACCACCAACCAGAGGTGCTGAACCAGTTCGGATCGCCTCGACAAAACTCGCAAGTTCCGCTGTCAAAGCATCCGCTGCAGAAACTTCTGGTGACTCTACTTTCAGAAACGTTCCAAACACATCCTGCTTCAATGCTTCCAGGTTGGCTCCCGCCTTCCGGGCACGCTCGAGTGGAGGTGTTCCATACAGTAATGTTTCAGAAGGACGATAGGCGGTGACTTCGCGACTGGTAAAATCAACGCTGACACACCCGGCAGCGCCCCAGAGCTGCATGGCCCGTTTTGCTGAGGGGGAAATCCGGCTCGCGGTCAGATCGGCAATACAGCCATTCTGAAATCGCAATCGTGCCTGCACGGCGTCTTCATGTTCTCCCATGACAGAGATTCCAAATGCTTCGACACTTTTGACAGTTGATTTCACAACGGAGAGTACCAGGTCGATATCATGGATCAGTAAATCGTGAATCACGCCAATGTCTGTCGAGCGGAACGTATAAGGACTGACCCGTTCACTACGAATGAACCGCGGATTCGGGCAGCGATCGAAGGCAGCCTGTGTCGCGGGATTAAAGCGTTCGACATGACCGACCTGCAGTAATGTCCTGTGCGCTTCGGCAATTTGCACCAGCTCTTCTGCTTCTGCCAGATTGCAGGCGATCGGTTTTTCTACCAGGACAGGTATCTGCCGCGACAGGAATTCACTGGCAATCGCCAGATGCGCGTGTGTGGGCACTGCCAGCGAGACGGCATCCACTCCCTCAAACAGTTCGCGATAATCTGCAACCCAGCGACTGCCATGCTGCTCTGCAATGGCCTGACCCTGAACCGGATTGGTATCAGCAACTGCACACAGATTGACGCCTTCCAGACCTGCCAGAATACGTGCGTGATGGCGGCCCAGTGCCCCGACTCCGACGACGGCTACGTTCAATGAACTCATGCTGCTCTCCGTGTTGTTTCCTGATTGTTTGTTTCCGGGTTGAATTGTGCACTTCGCGCGGCTGCTTCACGACCCCGCCCCGCTTTACTGCCCTGAATGCCCTGAAAATGGTCAAACAGGGTTTGTAAAGCCATCGGAATCACTCCTTCCAGTTCCTGACTGAAAATCTCGCGGACTTCTTCCAGTTTTTTATTTTTGCGGTAAAACAGTCGGTGTGCCCGACGAATAACGGCAACCGAACTCTCTGAAATCCCCGCGCGTTGCATGCCAACCATGTTCACGGTTCTCACGCGAAAATCATCGGATCCGGTACAGATCATAAAAGGAGGCACATCAATAGTAGTACGCGCAGAGCCACTGATAAAAGCCAGGGTCCCGATCGTACAGAACTGATGCACGACTGTATTACCCGAGACAATGGCCCGGTCATGGACGTGGACATGACCGCCTAGTAAAACTCCATTGACGAGTGTCACATCATTAAAAATGCGACAGTTGTGTGCCACATGCGCGTTGCAGAGAAAGGTATTTCGATTTCCGATACGGGTACAGTAATCTTCTTTTTCAGCCCCACGATGAATGGTACAACCTTCACGAAACAGGTTATCGTCTCCAATCACGACAGTCGTTGGTGCTCCGGAATAGCCAGCGTCCTGAGGTTCGCTGCCGATTACTGCTGTCGGAAAAAATCGATTGCGCTCCCCAATTGTGGTATGACCCGTAATGGAAACATGACTGTCCAGTACCGTCCCGTTTCCGATGGTGACGTGTGGTCCGATATGACAGAAAGGCCCGATCGTCACATCTTCCCCGATTTCAGCCTGGGGATCGACATAGGATAGATTTGAAATTTTTGTCGGCATTTTCGACATCCTAAAAAGTCTGCAGTCAACGACTTACCAGAACGTAAATTTGAAGTTGCTCGCAAGCAACCGAAATGGGAATTTTCAGGCAACCTTCCAGGTACTGTCAGACTGAGCAGACTCGTGTGTTGCTTTAATTTGCTTGATTAACTCACGGTTTAAAGCGTGTCCAGACTGATGAGCACAGAAATACCCCTGCAGATCACAACCGATCAAAGCAAAGTCGCCCAGGCAGTCCAGAATTTTATGACGCACGCATTCGTCTAATGTTCGTAATTCATTGTCGATCGGGCCTTCTGCTCCCAGTACCAGCAGGTCTTTTGCGGACAACTTCTGACCGAATCCCAACGCCTGCATGGCTTCCACTTCCTGCTCCAGAACAAACGTTCGAGAAAAGGCCAGTTGATTCATCCAGTTTTCGGGATTGATTTCAAGCGTCAGACACTGCGGAACCACGGGGGAATCGTCACCATAATTCAGATAATATCCAATAGCCATCACAGAACGATTTAATGGTTTGGCCTGAATAAAGCTGCCCGATTCATCCTCGACAGTCACCGATTGTTCAATCCGGATCTGTTTCCGCTGAAAAGGCTGTTCGACAATTCCCGCTTCCAGCAGTTCCTCTGAAAGTTGCAGCGAGGAGCCATCAAAACAGGGTGCTTCTGGAGCATTGATTTCAATGCGGCAGTTATCAATCTGCAACCCCGCCAACGCCGCCATTACGTGCTCAATCATTTCGACTGAGGCACCCTTAAATTCGATGGCAGTTCGTCTCTGCTTAAAGACGGCATTTTCAATAATCGCGGGGATCGGCTTCGAACCAGTCAGATCGGTTCGTACAAACTGGATCCCATGATTCTCGGGTGCCGGACAGAATCGAATTTTCACATCGCTGTTCGTAAAAATCCCCACCCCGGTACACTGTAATGATCTGGCCAGCGTTCTCTGATTACGAGTTCGCATTGCCTACTCCTTCGCTGACGGCCTATTGGCGGATACTTTGAAATATCGCAAAAAAGGATGCAGGCAGGTATGAGAACCTGCGCTACATCCAATGAGAGTGCTCACACAACAGTCAAGCTTAGCGTGAAGTGCTTGCTTTAGGACCTGTTGCGGTTCCTTTAGGCTTATAGCTGCGGTTCAGGTAATCCAGAACAGACAGTGTGATATCATCGTCGGCACGGTGAAATACAACCTGACGATTCATGCCCTGAATCAACTTCTTGGGATCATCAGTATCCAGGCTTTCCCGGTTAAACCGCATGATCAGAGTGTAGTTGTAGATCTTGGCATACTTCTTGACGGTGTCTGTCACTTCCATATAGATGGTGTGATAGATTCGTGATTCCTTTCGCAGGAAGTCACGCTGAGCCACTTTGCGGAATGCTTCGAAATCAGAAGCTGCCTGAGCCAGCTGTTTTTCGCGAGCCAGATACTCGGGGCTTCCCTGTTTGAAGTCCTGCATTTCTTTCTGAACAGCCTGAATCTGTTCTGCCATGGCTTTGGCTTTGCCATCGCTCTGCTGGATCTCTTCTTTTAACTCTTCACGCAGTGCAGTAAATTTTTCATAGTTTTTGAACACATGCGCCATATCAATCAGGCCCACTTTGTGTACCACAGAACTGACCCCTGCAGCAGGCGCTGTGCCTTGTGCAGACGCTGTTTCAGTGAAACAGGCAAAACAACCCGCGATGGCAATAACCGTAGCTGAAGCAATAAATTTTTTCACGACCGAAGCACTCCTTTGCAGAATGGACCACTCTCCGTAGTGGCGATCAAACGAATTAGAATTTCTCTTGATTTGGTAACGAAACTGTACCCAGCCTTTGATTGACAGTTTCGCGATCAAAGTCTCTTGGAAATGTGATTTTACATTGATGATATAGCTGGATTCATGTCATATGAGCCAGCGAACCATACTGAGAGAACGATAATTTTGCATAGATTGGATTTTACGTCAATACGAAAAAGTGAGCATTTGCATTCATTTTCAGATCGCTTCCCATTCTCACCTCACCCCGACCCCGCTTTTCGCATTAAACTTCTCAGTAAATTGTGGACGTCGTCGCTCGCCTTCGTTTTTGGCCTTGCCATATAATTTGTTTTTGATTATTAAACGCCCCTCTTTCAACTTCTCTACCGAGACCTTTCCCCTCAATTGAATCTATTTCGATTCGAATATCCTGAACATTTCTGTTGAATTAATCACATTCAACAACTTATAAATACTTTTCAAATGGGCTGTTTATAGTCAGCACGGAGGCTTATTCCATGTGTCCGTTAGACCGCTGGATTCTGACACCTTTATTAATCACAGGGCTCATTCTCAGTCTTGCTGACGATAGTTTTGCGGCGAAACGTACTTTTCCCTACGACGCTGTCGTCAATGCGGAAGAGGCACTGGTGCGCAGTGGGAATGGGACCCGCTACTATCCAACCTTGAAACTCAAAAAGGGAAACCGCGTCACCGTGCATCGTCATGACCCGGGTGGCTGGTTTATGATTTCTCCTCCCCAGGGAAGTTTCAGCTGGATCCGTGCAGAACACGTGCAAAAAACCGGAAATCAAACAGGGCGCGTCATTGAAAATGGTGTGGTCGTTCGCGTGGGAAGTTCTTTTGGTGAATCACGTGATGTCGAGCAGATTCGACTTTCTAAAAATGATGAAGTGACCATTCTTGGAAGTAAAAATGTTCCCACCGAATTTGGGAATGTGCTGATGTACCAGATTAAACCACCTACGGGCGAATGGCGGTGGATTGAAGGACATCTGATTATCCCGACTGACCAGTATCAACCAGGCAAAACTGCTCCTGCCCCCCTTGATCAACCCATCGCAGTCAATCAAAATGATCCGTTCAGCCAAGGCGGTTCCCCAAACAATTCGCTTGCTCCCAGGCAGGAAATGATCAAAACTCCCACTGATGGCTCTGCCCGCCGCAGTGTTCCGGAAGAAGAACAGATCGCTGCTGCTAAAGATGCGATCAAAACGATCGACACTCAGTTCCGTGCCATGATTGAAGCAGAACCAACTGCCTGGGACCTGAATGGACTGGAACAGGATTACAAAACCCTGCAAGGGGAAATCAAACATCCTGCGATTGCCAGTAAAATTGATCTGCGGATCGAAGCCGTGAATCGTTATCGAAAGGTTCAATCCGAGTACCAGGATTTCCTGAAGCTGGCTGAAGAAACCAGTAAACGCGATGCGGAACTGGTTTCAATGGCTCCGGAACAGAATAAAACGAGCCGGTATCCCACTCCCGATACAACCATTACGCCTGGTTCAGAATCACTGCTGCCACCGACTCCAGAACCTGCTTCAGAACCGATGGCCCCCACTCAACCACTGACACCACTGCCACAACCCAGTGCGCCTCAGCCTTCTGTTCCACAACCGGGCGCTACACAGCAGCCAGCTCCATCGGCCCAACCACAGTTCTCTGGTGCAGGAATCGTTCGCCGGTTAAGGAATGTACGCCAGGGAATGCCCACACATGCATTGACCGCCCCGAACGGTCAATTTCTAGCCTATCTGCAGCCGGTCTCACCACAAATCAACCTGGATGCTGCCCTTGGACGGCCTGTCGGCGTGACCGGAAAACGCTGGTTCCGCAATGATTTACGCGGGGAATACATTCTCGTCGAATCCATGATGCCTGTGCGACTGCAGGCAGCTCCAGTGCCACGTCAATAAATGACCGCACTACAACTCACATGCTGAAAACAGAAACAGCCCTCTGCTCACCATGAACAGAGGGCTGTTTTATTTTCATCAGGCGGAAACTTACACCATCTCTTCCGTGCCTGCTGCTTTGGCAACGTCTTCTTCGGTGATTTCCTTTTTAGGATCGTCCTTAAACAGGAACAGGAAGATGATCATAATTACAAATGCGGCTACTGTGGGAATAATCCAGAATTCCTTCCAGTTCTCAAGTTTGGCGGCTCCTTCGCCAACCACAATCCTATTGATTAAATTACCGCTGATCTGGGCTCCCACCAGCATCCCGATCCCCTGCGTTGCAAATACCAGAAAGCCCTGAGCCTGAGCACGAATGGCTGGTCCTGCTTTCTGATCTACATAAATCTGGCCAGTAACAAAGAAGAAGTCATAGCAGATCCCGTGCAGAATAATCCCGAAAATGATCATCATGTAGACACTGTTAGCTCCCATTTCAACGGCACCTTCTCCTGCTCCGGCAGCGAACAGAGCATAACGGGCAACCCAGGCGAACATACCAAACAGCAGCATGCGTTTAACACCCAGGAATTTGAAGAAGAACGGCATCAAAATCATAAACAATACTTCGGACATCTGACCGAACGACATCTGAAAGGCAGGATCAGAAATACCAGCATCTGCCACAAAAACAGGAGCGTAGGCATAATAAGCGGCCAACGGAATACAGATTAGTAATGAGCTCACCATGAACACAAGGAAAGAGCGATCTTTTAACAGAGCCAGTGAATCGAGCCCCAGAATATCTCGAACAGAAATCGCCTTGCCCTTGGAAGGAGGGGGAGTGTGAGGCAGTGTTAAACTGTAAATTCCCATAAGCACACCTGCACCACCAGCCACCAATAGTGGCTTGGAAGTCATATCGGCCCCCATCACTTTACTGACAAGAATATTCGCACCGATCCAGCCGAACGTCCCAAACACACGCACCAGTGGAAACCAGACTTCCTGATTCTTTAAATGAGTAAATGCAATTGTATTGGTCAGCCCCAATGTCGGCATATAACAGAGCATATGCAGTAACAACAGAAGAATGAATGTCTTGCTACCTGCTCCACCTTCTCCGACGACACTCGGAGCAAGATAGAGGGCTACACCACCAATGATCATGAGAACTGCTAGCACCCGTTCTGATGAAAAGAAGCGGTCAGCAACCATCCCCAGGATAAAAGGAGAAAGAATGGCGGCAATGGGACCGACGGTATACGCCCAGTAAATTGCATCACCCATCCCGTTGGCTCCCATGTAGTTGCCGACGGTGACATACCAGGCCCCCCACACGAAAAACTCGAGAAACATCATGATGGAAAGTCGAATACCAATAACGACTGGTGATTGCTGTGATGACATATTGGGCTGGCCCTTCTTCTGATCTGTGGCGTATTACCGGGAGCTCTGATTCAATGATCGCTACGATCATGTCCCGAAACTACAAATCAGGCAAGTATAAAGGGATTCACTCCCGCGAATTTCTCCTGAAAGATCGCAGAACACTGCCTGGATTTATCTCAGACATGTATGTATCGCTCTCTGCACCTCTGTTTTTATAGCGAATATTGGGTTCGCCTGATGGTCAACAACTCTTAAACAATCTAGCCAGAAGTCGCCAGCCTGATAAACAACAGCCTGACTCCCACAATCTTATTAAGCTGTATATCATTTATATTTATAGACTTATGAATCTTGGGTTCAAATAATATTGTATTTATCTATTTTTTCTATCTGTCTCATATTAACAACAGCAAAACAATCGCTATAATCCCACTTATCCGAATAACCGTTACAATCGGCACAGGCGGAACTCACTCTCACCTCACTCTCAATTGAATTGTCACCACTTTACTTGAGAGGTCTGTTATGAATCTGTTGAAAAATTTCTGGTACGATGAAGCTGGTTTAGTAATGTCAGCTGAACTGGTCGTGCTTGGTACTGTAGGAGTCCTCGGCGCTACGGTAGGGTTAAGTGCGGCTTCGACCGCGATCAATGATGAAATGGTTGAGTTCAGCGAAGCAATTCGCAGCCTCGATCAGAGCTACCACATCGAAGGGCACCAAAGCTGCCGTGCCTGGTCGGCTTCTTCCTCCTATGGTCAGCAGGATGTTGCTGTTTCACTCGCGGATCTGTGTGGTCAGATCGAAGAAGCAGAAGGAACTGTCGATAAACGCTCCCACCTGAAACGACAGGCACCACCCAAATCCAAAGAACTGCGCAAAAAAATGGAAGAGAAAAAGCGTAAGAACAAAAGCAAGAAGAAGAAAAACGAAGCCTGATCCGTTGGAATATCCAACTGTTGAAAATAAAAAAGCCCTCTTTGAGTCAACTCAGAGAGGGCTTTTTTCATGTGTATTGTTCAGCGACTCTGATTCCACTCATCGACCTGTTGCAACACTTTAATCACTGCCTTCAAGGGGTCAAGTGCTTCTGCTTCAAACCGTCGCGAGACGCGCGGATTGTGCGGGGGAGAATAGGAACAGCTGAATAAAAATTCGTCAGGGCGCCCCCCCGGTTCGAGACGGTAATCGCGAATCCCCAGCTCATTCAGTTTTTGAACGGCAGCACTCCAGGTAGCTGAATCTCGTCTCAACATCGTTTCTGCACGCTGCCGAAACTGCTCATCGATGACCTCCCTTTGTGTGCCCTCAGTCTGGGAAGGTGTCGCTGAATTCTGATTAAATGGATTTGTTACCGTGTCGAGATGTTGAACCCCGCCCTGATTGAAGGGATTCTGTGTGTCGACCGCTCCAGGTTGATTTTCAAATGATGCCTGTTGGATGGGATTGCCGCCCTGTGGTTGACGGTCTTCCAGACCTGACGATGCCAGCCCTCTCATTTTTTGATCGGGCTCCCTCTGAGCAGGAGCCGAATCCAGTTCCCAGCCTTCCAGGGCGCCTGCGGGAGGCAACCATTCCTCGCCATGCCGATGCCCATTCTGCGTTGAGGCTGTCTCACCAAAAGGATTTCGCATACCAGAATCGGGGGTGCCGGATCGGTCGGTTAAGGCGGATTCATTGCCTAAATCAATTTCATGCGAAGAGGCATCGAACGAAATTTCTTCGAACGGGGACCGGTTAGAATCTTCGTTTTCGAAGAGCTCGTTCTCATTGAGAGCCGACTTTTTAACGGGAGCGATTTCCGGAATACCGAAAATTGCCAGCATCGGTACTGCGACCAGAGGTATCAGTACGAGCAGCGTTGAAAGAAAGTCATTTGATTTGGAGCGCATTTGCGTTTCTCCTCCATGTTCGCAATCACGCTATCGGAAACAATCCGATTAGAACAATGGGAACAATCCTTGTTCTCAATGTTTGGTTACCAGAAACCATCTTGGCCAACCACACTTCACAATCACTCAATGGCCTGTTCCAAGCTCGATTACAACTTAGAAATCTGTTGAGTCATTGATGTCTGAAACAAACGAACCGTTGACAAGTCAATACGAGCCGACTGGTTCTAAGGATGCGGATCATACAGAAAGACCGTAATTGGAACAATTGAACTTTAGCGAATTCTCTTCTTTTCAGGAAATCTACTCAAAATCTCCTGTTTCAACACAACCACCCTACTGTTAAAATGGGTCAACAAGTAACCCTGGCAAATATAACTGATACACATCGCAATAATGCGACAAGTCAATTTAAAGAATCTGTCTTGACAATTTATAAAAAAACAGAGAGAACACGTGATCTAATTGATTACGGTTTGTCTTGAGGTTCGATCTATTACTATAGCATCAAGTCAAAATACAGATTGGATCTGTGTTCGGCATTCATTCAAAAGACCTTATCATTTCACTGCAGGAAACCCCTCAGCGGTTTCGTAAATCTGTGTGGTCTATATTTCTTACTGGTTTTAGACAGCTTTTCCGGCAACAGTGCTCAGTCGGAAATCAGTCCAAAGCAAGTGGATTTCGACAAAGGGAGTCACGGGATTCAATGGTTAAACAGCACTCTTACTTACAAAATACTGTTCTGGTCCGCCAGACAAAGAAATTCGTGGCTATCGCAGGTGTTTTGGCTCTGACCGCAACTGCCTGCCTCACACAGGCGAGCCCTGTACAGGCACAGTCTGATCATGCTCTTGATCCTGCGATTCGCCTGGCGATGAAGAGCTACGAAACGACGGCGGAAGTGAAAGACTTCCAGGGAACATTCATCAAACGCGAGAAGGTAGGCCGCAAAATGCAGGCCACCCAGACAATGGCGATCAAGTTTCGTGAGAAACCACTGAGTGTTTACCTGGGGTTCCAGCAACCACACGCTGGACGCGAAGTCATCTATTTCCATGGACGAAATGGAAATCAGATTCTTGCCCATGAAACCGGAATTAAGGGACTTGTCGGCACCGTTTCTCTGCAACCCAACAGCCCACAGGCAATGGATGAGAGCCGCTACCCGATCACAACAATCGGCATTCGTAAAATGCTGTATCAGATCCTGAAACAATGGAAACAAGAACGAGCCGTCGATGCGGGCGTTGCCGTTAAATATTTCCCGGATGCAAAACTGGGGAACATGCAGTGCAAAGTTCTGCAGACCAGCTACCCACAGCAGAAACAGGGTATCCGATTCCAGATGACCAGACTCTACATCGACAAAGCAACAAACCTGCCTGTCCGCGTGGAACAATATGACTGGCCTACCAGAAAGAACAGTCAGCCGGAATTAGTCGAAGAATACACCTACACCAACATCCGAACCAACGTCGGGTTAAGTGATGCTGACTTCGATCCTAAAAATCCTGGTTACAATTTCTAAACTCAATATTAAACATCACTAATAAATTGAAAGCCGAAGACTCTGTTTCAGTCTTCGGCTTTTTTTATTGTGATTGCACCACAATTCCTCCCTGAGAAATATCAGAACAAGTTGCAAGTGCCTCTTTTGCATTGATATAATCAGATATTCTCATATGTTTTTATCTGATCTTCTTTTATTTCTGTCCACACAGAATTTCGATTGCCAACCAGCATTCCTCGTTCAATCGACGTATCAGGTAAATTGCCAACAATTTGATTTTATTCCAATGAACTGCCAAGGAGCCCAGAATGAGTGAAGCGCCCCAGAATGTCTCATCCCGCCGCGATTTTTTAAAGAATTCCAGTAAACTCGCAGCCGGGGCTTCTGTCTTAGCCGGTACATCAATTCCCCACGTCTATGCTGCTGATGAAAGCACGATCAAAATTGCCCTGGTGGGATGCGGCGGTCGCGGAACAGGTGCTGCTGCGAACGCACTCTCTACTACCAGTGGTCCGATTAAGCTGGTCGCAATGGCCGACGTCTTCGATCACCGCCTCGATGTCAGCTACAACAGTCTTAAAAAACAGTTTGATGATAAAGTCGATGTTCCCGATGACCAGAAATTTATTGGCTTCGATGGCTATGAAAAAGCCATCAGCTGTCTTGGCCCGGGAGACGTTGTACTGCTCGTAACCCCTCCTGCATTCCGCTGGGTGCACTTCGGGTACGCCATCGAAAAAGGCATCAACGTCTTCATGGAAAAACCCATCACCGTGGATGGCCCCAGTACCCGCAAGATGCTTGAGCTTGCTAAAAAATCGGAAGAGAAAAATCTGAAGGTCGGCGTCGGCCTGATGTGTCGTCACTGCAAAGCACGTCAGGAACTTCATGATCGGATCAAAGATGGACAGATTGGCGATGTTCTGGAACTCCGGGCTTACCGTATGGCTGGTCCTACCGGTTCTGCAGCGACAGGCCCCAAACCAGAAAACATGAGCAGCGAACTGCTCTATCAGATTTCACGGTTCCACGGTTTCCTCTGGGCCAGTGGTGGCGGTTTCAGCGACTTCCTTATTCATAACATCGACGAAAGCTGCTGGATGAAAGATGCCTGGCCCGTTCAGGCGGATGGGTCTGGGGGACGTCACTACCGTGGCGATAGTGTGGACCAGAACTTCGACAGCTACAGCGTGGAATATACTTTCGCTGACGGTACGAAGCTGTTCCTGCGTGGTCGTACGATTCCCGGCTGTCGTCAGAAATTTGCCAGCTTTGCTCACGGAACGAAAGGGCTGGCCGTCATCTCCACCTCAGCCCACCACCCTGCGAAATCACGTATCTACAAAGGCTATAACGAAACCGATGAAAACCTGGTCTGGGCTTACCCTCAACCGGAACCCAACCCCTACCAGGTGGAATGGGAAGATCTGATTAACGCGATCCGCAACGATCAACCCTACAACGAAGTGCGACGGGGTGCCGAAGCCAGTCTGGTTACTTCAATGGGTCGAATGGCCGCTCACACCGGTCAGATCATAACCTACGATGAAATGCTGAACTGCAAACAGGAGTTTGCTCCGGATGTCGATAAACTGACAATGGAATCACCAGCGCCTGTGATCGCCCGTGCTGATGGTTCCTACCCCGTGCCTCTGCCCGGGATTCTCAAGAATCGCGAATATTAAAATTCACCTGCCCCTCAACTGGAAAGGGTGGAATACTTCTCTTGCCCGGCGGACTCTGAAGCACATTCAGAGCCTCCGCCAGGCAGTTGAAGTTTTTTTTACCTCACTCACTTCTACACGATCCTGCCTTCGCTTTTTTTCTGAGCTGCTCACCCCAGGCGAGACTGTGTCTAGTTTTTCTGTAGCGTCTCCAGGGCTGTTTGGCCCGAGTAAATTAGATTGAGAGACGCTATGGTTAAGAGTAATACGCTCTAACTGTCAGAATTCCTGTTTTCACCGGTGTCCTGTTTTCAGCTTGACAATCACCCGCCTCTCGCCAGACTACGTCGCATGCGTCGCGCGCGTGGAACAGTTTTTAAAAAGCGACGCGAATGAGCACTTGTGATAATTGCCCCCGGTCTTTCCTGCATTATTCCCGTGGTCTTCAGCTGACCATCTCACACCCGTGCCTGATCATCACTCGATGGTCTGGTCAATTCTAACCAATTCCGAACCATTCTCTGCCTGATTCGCGCAAGTCCTGCGCCTGCCAGGAATCAAATCGCGACAATGTCACACCAGCTAAAACAATCAGTACTCTGAATGAAAAATCACGACTCCCATCAGCCGTTACTGCTGATTTTGAGAGACAACTCCACTCTGTCAAAGTGTCACTCGACGATCGAAATCATTAACCCGCATTTCAAATCAGAAGCCTTCAGAACAAACGAATTATACTCGGTAGATCCCTGTCAACGCAGGTGAATACGAGCCACTGCGTAGCCTCAAATGGCGTTCAATTTTTAGAGATTTAAGTGACTTACATTGATATCCACCAGCTGACTTTTCATGAATCAAATTGTTCAGGTGAAATGAGAGCTGATCAGAAAAATTGACAAAATCGATAGAATTGAACAATCAAAGATTGCCTTTTCGGAAAACCAACGGTAAATTCGGTTCGTAGTGGGTTTCCTACCCAATTGATCTTTGATAACTAGTTGATTGTGGGTTATCTGCCCAGTACAATATCGAACATCTTCGGTATCGCTGAGAGTTGATACACGCATCCCCCCTCGGACAGGCTGGTTATGAGCAGTGAAACATTTATCACGGGAGAGACAAAGCGAACGGTCGACGACCGCTTCCGCATTTCGCTTCCTGCAGAAATGGCTCAGGCGATCACGGACGAATCGGGGGAGACGATGCTGACCAAGGAACGAGCAGGATGCCTCAGCCTCTGGAAAGCTGCCGACTGGCAGAACAGACAACAACAGGGTGTGGATCTGATTAAACAGAAAATTCAGTCACACCGTCTGGAGAACCGCTGGGATGAAGTGCAGCGTCTGGGACGATTACTGTCGACCAGAAATCGTACCATTCAGTTAGCAAATCGCTCTCGCTGCACGATCCCGGAAGGATTTCGCGAGTTTCTGGGAGTTCAACCCAACCAGGACGTCATGATTATTGGCGCAGTGATCTGCGTGGAAATCTGGAGCCTGGAAGCCTGGCAAAATCTGCTGGAACAGGACATGCCCGAATTTGGCACCCTCTTCAAAGATTTATCCGGTTAACTCACAATCGCATCACAATACACATTGTACTACAGCGTCTTTGACTACAGGAGAGGGTTGCGACTCATTCAGTATCCCCATCACATCCGGTAACCCTAAAGGCTTATATTCCATGGAAGGTCTTTTTGGCACGGATGCCGCTTTCTTCTCTTGAGTCAAATGCGTTTTCCCCATTCTCAATCTCAGGCAATTTTGAGAATGGGGATTTTTTTGCGCCTGTTACTTTTGAATGTCACTCTGCGGGCAGCAGCGTTTTCATCCGCAGGCACTACATCCGCTCTGCCAGCAGTTTCGCGAATTTCCTGCCCGTCACCGACAGGGGATACGAATCCAGTTCATTCACTGACACCCACTTATATTCTGAATTGCCGGGCTCACTGTTGAGTTGAATCGCTTTTCTTTTCCCCGCCCGCTGTTCCAGTTGCGCCACAAAGCAGAGCAGCCGAATTTTATACCGGGTCACACTGTGCCGTATTTCCGTGATCAACTGCTGCATGCTGGCGTCAACGCCCACTTGTTCCTTCAAATAGTTTTCGAGCCGGGGGATTATAGCTGGCGAGAGACCTGTCGGTATTTCAATTTCTGTCTTCTGCTGCCCAGGAAACAAGGCTCTTTGTCGATCCGTTTTTTTGCGAACCACTGCCGGATGCGGGCTGCCGTTCATTTCCTCAAGCGTCAATCGCGGGAAATCCCATAAGCCGGCCCAGCGTTCCCCTGCTGCTCGTTGCCGAATCATCACCTGTCTGCCGGAAAAGACAGCAATACTCACATCCGTCAGTGGGGTAATTTCCGGCCTTGCTTTAGGAACCGGAATCTGATTCTGCCGTTGCCGAAGAAAAGCTTCGCAGCCGACACTCACAGGACAGGTATCACAGGCTGGATTCTGTGGAGTACACACCAGGCTCCCCAGGTCCATCAAAGCCTGATTAAATTCTCCCGGCGACTTGCGGGGCAGGATCAATTCTGCAAATTCCCACAGCTGGTTCTGTCCCGACTTCGAACGAGGATCCTCTTCCAGCCCGATCAATCGTGAATACAAGCGTAATGTATTCGCTTCAACAATCGGGGCACGCGTGTCATAGGCAAACGAACAAATGGCGCCCGCCGTATAGCGGCCAATTCCCGGCAATTTCTGCAACCCGTCCACATCGCGGGGAAAGTTTCCCTCCAGTTCACCGGCAATCAGCTTAGCCGCCTTATGAATATTCCGCGCGCGACTGTAGTAGCCAAGCCCCTCCCAGTGCTGCAGCACTTCACTCTCTTCCGCAGCCGCCAGTACCCGCACATTGGGAAAGCTGGTCATAAACCGCTTGAAGTAAGGGATGACGGCAGCCACCACGGTCTGCTGCAGCATGATCTCACTGATCCAGACGGCATAAGGATCGTGCTGTTGCCGCCACGGTAAATCTCGCTGATGTGATACGTACCATGACTGCAACTGTCGACGAAACTTCTGCCGCCGCCCTGCATCAAAAATCTCACTTAACTCAGACATCGAAATCCATTAAACGTAGACGCCACTCTCAATGCATTTAACAGAAACCAAAGCCTATTGTGGCGCCGCATAGCGATGCGTAGGCACAGGTCTCCCCGGACGGAAACTCTGTGTCTGGCGAAACTCCAGCTTCGCATTCAACGCCTGAGCACAGTTCTGCAGCACCTGCATCACTTGCGCTGTCAAAGCTTCAGGATCACAGGCGACGCGCGCATTCACAATCAGGTCCGCTTCCGTTACCGTACAATCAGATGATAACGACAACCTGGGTTCGCTGTCATTACTGACGAGATTGGCAACACCAAAAAATCCTTCCCACAAGCCAATGGTTTTTAGATGCGCTGTTTCGACCGACTGCTCTTTAAAAGATGCCTGCAGCTGTGAAATGACATCCAGCAGCAACTGATCCAGAGAAAACGAATTCTCTGCGGAAATATGCACACTGCTGTTCAGCCAACCCAGCTCTGCTTCCCCTTCCGCATAAATGTCATAATCAATGTCGAGGACCTTGCTGCCGAAGTCGCCATCCTGCTCCAGAAATTCAACTAATGGTTCAAAGCCTTCTCCCGTCAGAGCGGATGTGCGTAATACAGGAGTTCCCGGGAACTGCTCATTCACCAGAGCTGTAATTTCATCAACCTCTTCTGCAGACAGCTCATCAATCCGGTTGATCAGAATCAGGTCTGCTTCTTCCAGCTGCTTCTTCAGGATGTATGCCGCCTTGGGAGAGAAACCGGAGCCCTTATCGTTCTTCAAGATTTTCAATCCATGACTCGGTTTCATCAGCACCGCATAGGGATGAATGGAAAAATCAGCATCAAACAATCGTTTGATCGGTTGAATCACAGTCGCCACCAGGTCCGTACAACTGCCCACCGGCTCTGCCAGGATGACATCCGGCTTTTGCTGGGACCCCAGTTCTTCAATTGTCTCCATCAGTGCATTAAAATGGCAACAGAAGCAGGCCCCGGCCACTTCCCCCACATGCAACCCCTGAGACCGCAGTGCATTTGTATCTACCAGATCGGCAGCCTGATCGTTGGTGACCACACCCACGTTCAAACCCTGGTCAGCATAATATTTTGCCAGCCGTCCTAATGTTGTGGTTTTTCCTGCTCCTAAAAAACCACCCACCATGATAAATTTGATTTGATGTGACATAATATGACTCACTTTAATATTAAAGTTGTTATACACACAGGAAGCTTTACAGGCATCGTCAGTTACCAGCCGACGAGTCCGTGCTAATCACAGTTTAATCTAACGTTCTTTAGAATAATACTATGTTCTCTACGAATTCCGATTTCGTAACATATATTTGAATCGGTTCCAGCACCAATGAACAGCCTGCTCTCTGAAAAACCTGCGATTCTCGGCGGAGAACCCGCTTTTCCTGATGGGCCTCCCGAATGGCCATTCCCCGATATCGCCATCAACCAGGTCCTGCAACAGGCCCAACAGACGGGTGCCTGGGGCAGGTACCATGGTCCCTGTTCCGAACAGTTGCAAGAGAAACTGGCAGAACTGCACCAGACAGAACAGGTGATCCTCTGCTCAAGCGGGACGGCTGCTGTTGAACTGGCTTTACGGGGACTGGGGATCGGCCCTGGCGATGAAGTCATTCTCGCCGCCTATGACTTTACAGGGAATTTCAAGAACATCGTGACTGTCGGTGCGACCCCTGTACTGATTGACGTCGATCCACAGAATTTCAATCTCGATCTGAATCAGCTGGGACAGGCAATCACCGATTCCACAAAAGGTATCCTGGTCTCGCATCTGCATGGCGGCCTGGTCTCCATGCAGACGCTCATCAGTATGGCGAACGAACGTGGGATCCCGGTGATTGAAGACGCCTGCCAGATGCCCGGTGCGCTCATAGAAGACCGGATCGCCGGTAGCTGGGGTGAAATCGGCATTCTCAGCTTCGGAGGCAGTAAACTGCTCACAGCGGGACGTGGCGGGGCGATCCTGACACGTTCTCCACAAATTGCGCAACGTATCCGGCTGTATTCACATCGTGGTAATGAAGCCTATCCGCTGACCGAGTTGCAGGCGGGTTTATTACTTCCTCAACTGGAAACACTGGATGCGCGGAATCAGATTCGTCAGAAACATGTGGACATTCTTCTCACACAGCTTGGCACTGACTCCGGACTGGTCCCCTTCAGAAATGAGCAACTGTCTTTACAGGCCATCAGTAGGCCGGGCTATTATAAGCTGGGCTTCCTGTATCAGCCTTCCCATTTTTCAGGCCTGACACGCGATCTGTTCTGCCAGGCTATGCAGGCGGAAGGGATCGCAGTCTACCCGGGATTCAGAGCGCTCCACGCGATCCACAGTCGGCGTCGATTCCGACAGACTGACGAACTCCATGTGGCCACAGAATGCGACCAGAACCTGATTCTGCTGCATCACCCGGTTCTGCTGACAAGTGATGCAAACATGGCATCCATCGCAGGGGCTGTATTTCGTATTGCTGAATTTGCAGAGGAAATTCTCAGCCTCTCTGCCAGCGATCCGCTGTAAACGTCTCACATTCTTTTCCCCCTGCGCTATTCAAGTGAGCAGAGTACCGGTCAAGTGAGCAGAGTACCGGAAAACGATGGACGTAAAAAAAGCAGCGACTACCCAGGAAATTAGTCGCTGCTCAAGAAATGACCCCAAGGGGATTTGAACCCCTGTTTTCGGGATGAAAACCCGATGTCCTGGGCCTAACTAGACGATGGGGCCATCGAGAAATGTAATCTAAGCTTTCCATCGGATAAGTCAAGCGGACGGCGTTAATAGAATTCAGGATCTCTGAAAAAAACTCTTAATTCATCTACCTGGACCGATTTCCGCTGAAATGGAACCAATAAAAAAAGCCGCTGTGAGGCGGCTTGTTAGTATTCATAGATGCACAGAATAGTAGATTACTGCAGCAACTCTGAAGCATCACTCTTTGCTTCAGGAACGGAATTCGGTTCACCGGGAGCTGCATTCTGCTCATTCTGAATGGCGTCATAGACTTCACTGCGATGAATGGGCACTTCTCGAGGTGCCTCGATCCCCAGGCGGACTTTATCACCGCGTATCTCGACGATCGTGATGACGATGTTCTCGTCAATTACGATTTTCTCATTCTTCTTTCGGGATAACACTAACATGCCATTGTTCTCTCTCAGGACACATAAAGCATCCTACGTAAATCCTGACGTGGTGCCTGCTGTCAGGCCTGACACCACTACGATCTATCAGTGAAAATACTAATGATCTATTAACATGCAGATTTTACATGTCCACATTTAGAGCGTCAAGAGGCTGGCGCAATGCACCAGCGCACTGGTACCGCAAACGGGCTCGAAGAGAATTACCTGACTTGTATGTGAGGTATAACACTGCAACTGCAAGATACAGCTCAAGAAAGACTTACGACAAACTGTACATTCACAGCCAGTACAGAATCACTCATCACAAAAAACAACTAAAATTCAAATAAAATTTGGAATTTTAGAGTTTAAGACCTGAAATCCGCCTAAACATGAGAAAAGTCAAGTAGGTTTAGAACAGGTTTATACAAGTGAATGAAGCACCAAATCGGGAATGCGAGTGTCGACAACCTGCCGAGATGCAGCATCCTGAATCAGGAGCTGCATCCTTTGAGGGTGTATCTCAGCGAAAAATGATGGAGCTTAAACCATCTCTTTCAGTGCTTTGAGAGGTCGTACTTTGACGACGTTGCGAGCTGGCTTGGCAGCAACCTGCATCATTTCGCCAGGCTTGAATGGGTTGGGGCGTGTGGTTGCCTTGGTGGCAGGTTTGCGCTGAACCTGAATCTTCAGAAGACCAGGCATGTTGAAAACACCGGGACCACGCTTGCCCAGATTTTTGGAAATCAGAGCGCTTAATTCATCCAGAACTGCGGTCACTTCTTTTTTGGTAAGTCCAGAACCTTCAGCCAGTGCATTGAGGATCTCTGTTTTGGTAAGTGGCTTATCTTTAGTCGTAGCCTTTGCTGCCATCGTGAACTCCTGATTCTGGAATTTGAAAATGAATGAAGTGGATTCCCACCTCGTCATAATGAGTTGCCAATTTGTTTTCAGACTTGGATTCAAGTTGAATCTCTCTCCAAGCCAAGCGTAAGTAAAGTAATCTTAATTCCAAAAGTCAATGTATTTGCCCTGTTTTTCAGGACTTTTTGCTATTTCCTTCGAAATAAAAACATTTGCCGTGTTAATTCTTTGCGGCTGTGAGACAATAAATATTATGCTTTTATCATGAGATCATGGAATTTAATTACGGACTTCTATTGACGAATTATAACTGATTAACTTACCGCATTTGCATACGAGGACAGTCTCTGCAAACTTAATTCTCTGCAGATCATTTCATATAGCAATCCCGCCCGATGGAATCGGGGACACTGAAATGGAGAGTCTCCACAATGGCTATCAATGAAATTCGCTCGGAACTCACATCATCCATCGTCAATCATATCCTCGTTGTCGAAGACGAACAGGACACGGCATTTTTCCTCAAAACACTGCTGGAAGAACACGCTTATCATGTCACAGTCGCCAAAGACGGCGGACAGGCCCACTCCTCTTTCAGCATGCATAAACCTGATTTTGTGATCCTGGATCTGATCATGCCCCAGGAAAGCGGGTTTGAAATCTGCGAACGCATGAAGCAGAAAGAAAGTGAAGTCCCCATCCTGATCCTGACCGCCATCAACTCACCGGAATCACGTCAACTGGCAAATCGCGTTGGTGCAGACGGCTATCTGGTCAAACCGTTTGACACCGATGAACTGCTCGAATTGATCAAAGAGATTTCGGACGATGTCTGGGAACACGCACACAGCGAAACCACTTCAACTGCTGCCCAAAAACATATTCACTTTTTCTGCTCTTGTGGAAAAAGAATCAAGGTCAAAGTAAAACATCGCGGACGCACCCTGACCTGCCCTGCCTGCAGAGAAGCACTGATCGTCCCCCTGCATGATTAATAAAAAAACACTGTTTTTCAGGAACAAAACCTACTTCTGTTTTTGATGGGCAGTTCACATTTCCTGTTTGACATCATATGCGCTCAATGAAAACTGATACCGCCAAATCAGATCATACCTGCCATTTACCCAGGCTCGAACGCCTGACATTATTCAGAGTTTACATCCCCGAGTTCACTTCATCACTTAAGGGCCGCAGAGTATGACAAAGTTCATTATCCAATCGGGAAAGTACAAGGGAAAAACCCTGAAGCTGCCAGAAAGAAACATCTCCATCGGACGAGAACTTGACTGCGATGTCCGCGTTTCAGATCCGGATGTCAGCCGCAAACACTGCGAACTCCAGATGCGTGACGGACAACTTTTTGTAGTCGACTTGAACAGTCAGAATGGCACATTCGTCAATGACAAACCTGTGCAGACAGAAAGCCCACTTCACCCGGGGGACCACTTACGCGTCGGCCCGATGCTGTTCAAGCTGGTGGGAACCCGAAAAGCAATTCCCAAGCCGAGCAATCTCAGCCCCGATCAATCGGCGCCCCTGTCTGATGATGAAATCTCGACCTGGCTTTCTGAAGAGGCTGACGACACAGAAACAACCTCTGGTGATACCACGATTATTCACGCTTCGCAGTTGCCTCCCCCGGAAACTGCAGCCGCTAAAACTTCTGCCAACACTTACCGGGAAAAAAAGGAATTCCACTCCGTCGCTGAAGAAGCCGCCGAGATAATCAAAAAACACTGGGAGCGCGTTGCACGGGAAGAACAGGAAAAGCAATGATCCTTCTCATTCCTTAACAGCCTCTATACAATCGCAGAAGAAAAGCAAATTGATTACTCGTGTGCGCCCACAATGGTACACACCCGTTCTAGTGAAATGGCATTACAGTGCGAATTATTGCAGGCAAATATCGTCGTCGGAAACTGCATTCGAATCCCGGACAGACCACCCGCCCTATTACCGACTTTGTCAAAGAAGTCCTCTTTGAATGGCTGGGGGATACTGTTAAAGACAAACGCGTCGCCGATATCTATTCAGGAACAGGCTCCCTCGGGCTGGAAGCACTCAGTAGAGGCGCCGCCAGCGTGGTCTTTATCGAACAGGACTACAAGGCACAGGAACTGCTTAAACGCAATGTGGAAAGCATCGGCGCAGAAGACACCACTCTCTGCTGGAAAACCAATGCATTGCTTTCTTCGTTTCGACCCAAAAATGTTCCGGACTTTGTGCCTTTCAGCCTGATCTTTTTAGACCCCCCTTACAAAATGATTGATGACCTCAAACCAGGCTCGCGACTGTATATCTCCATGGAACGCATGGCTAAGGAGAATGTCTCCTCCGCAGACTGTCATCTGCTGCTTAGAACACCCCGGGATGCCGAATTCGAATGCCCGCCAGTCTGGGAACGCTACGAACTGCTGCAGAAGTCCAGCATGGATATTCACTTCATGAAAAAACGGGAAACCGAACAGACCGAGGACCAGTCCTCTTAGACTGTATCCCGTTCTACTGTCGCGGTTCCAGGGGCATGTGGTCTGAGCATCACAGTGAGAGACGTTCTGTTAAATGTGATGCGCTCTGAAAACGCGAAATCAGCTCAACAAGTCGTCCATTAACTGCTGATATAACTCAGGTCTCCAGAGACCGTTCCGACGACTGTGACCTCTTGATGGCATGCGAAAGATGAGGTTTTGTTTCCTTGCCATCCTGCAGTAGAGGCACACTCTCAGCCGTTTCCCGCTCTTTGTTCATCGAAGAGACGATTAAAGACCCGAGCGGCCCGGCCAGTAATGCCGGGAGAAAAATGATGTCAGCGAGTAACGCCGCAGTAATCAAGGCACACATCAGGATCCCGAATCGACTTACCAGCAGCAGTTCAGCCGGATACAGCATTGCCAGGCTGATACCAACGGCGGCGCTGGTCTGCCACATCGCAGGACCGCAATGGCCGAGAGCCGCTGCGACTGCTTCGCTTTTTGTCTTGCCTTCCTTAATGCCGATCTTGAACCAGGTCAACAGATGCAGCGTTCCATCCACGGCAATCCCTAACGCCACAGAGGCAGTTATCATCGTGCCGATGTCCACAGAAATCCGCATCCAGGATAATACTCCGAAAACCACGCCAATGGGCATCAGGTTCGGCAGCATGGTAATCAGGCCAGCCACTGTGTTACGCAACAGGATCATCATCACAATCGCGATCACGGCAAACGCCAGTCCAAAGCTTTTAATCAGGCTTTCCAGAACCGCCTGTTGAGTCCTTAAAAACAGGGGAATTGTCCCTGTCACCAGATGCGTCGTTCCAGCGTGATCTCGCAGTACGGACTGTGTCACCTGATTCAGTTCACTTGTCAGAACACCGTAATCCAGATCGGACATAATCGCCACCTGCGCGGTAACGCGCCACAATTCATCCCCTTTTTCTACAACGACAGTACGAGTCCCGTGGTCCGTTTCCTGCTCCATTTCCACGGTCTTGTCAGCAACATGCAGAAACGATTTGACGGTCCCGTCTTCCAAAGATTCCTTGACACGGCGTTCTGTTTCATTGACGCGTTTCGCATTGCGGAGCTTCTGAAAGGTACTGGCATCAGGTGGCAAAGGTTCGGAGACCGGCCGAAAATCAGCCAGGGAAATCGATCCACTGATTTCAGGGTGTTCGGCGATTTTGTGTTCAATCTGACGGACCAGTTCCACCCGTTCCACAAAGTTCATGCTTTTCTGGGCTGCTTCATCAAAACAGATCACGGTATCGACAGGCGTAATTCCTGACAGGTTTTCTTCCAGGAACCGATAATCCTGAATAACGCGGGAAGAATCCGGGAAGTAGCGAATCACCTTGGTTTCCGTCCGAAACCATTTAAACCCGTAACAGGCAACCACAAAGATTACCATACAGCTCAAGGAAACCAGCATTTGATGATGGGACAGAATCCGTCCAAACGTGTGCCAGTGCTTGACATCAATCTCAGACGCTTTGGGAGGCTTCGCGGGCCATAACTGTAACAGCGAAGGCAAACCATACAGCACCATCAGCAGTGAAATCACACAACCAATCGACGAGTACAAGCCAAAATCACGAACAGGCGACAGGGGACTGGTCAGCAGCGAGGCCAGGCCAATAGCAGTCGTCAGGCTGGCCATCACACAGGGGGCTCTTGCCATTTCAACTGCTTTAGTGACTGCGGTTTTCATATCGACGTGCGCAGCATGCTTCCAGTAATTCGCAACATGAATCGAACCGGAGAGCGTCAACACCGTTAACAGGGTCGGCATGACGACCAGCACCATATTCATGGTCCCCCCTGTCAAAGGCACAATTGAGACAGCGACAAACGTAGTGTAGTAGGAGACCAGCAGCACCAGGCAGGCCAGACGCACACTTTTGAGCATCAGGAATGCCAGCGCGATTCCAATCAAACCGGAAAACAGCGTGACGGATCGTCTATGAAACTGCCATATGGGATAAGCGGTGTTCCAGGATGATTCTTTCACCATCCGGTTCAACGCGGCTCCCGCTACAGGTCGCCCCCCCAGATGCAGACTGTCTTCAGGGATTCCGGCTTCGATAGCCGCTTTCTTCACAGCGGCAACTGCGGCAGCATGGTCGGCGTCACCAGTGTCGGACAACTCGATCGCGAGCGCAATCGGTGTTCCTGCCACGAAAAAACAATCTTTCACCAATGCCGGTCGGGACTTGGAAGTATCGTTCCCCCCCTGTTTTCCAGCAGCAGAAGTTCCCGGAATGATTCCCGGTCGCTTCAGAGAAAGTGCCAGCTCTTTGATCTGCTCTGTCAATTCAGCGCCAGGTTGCATCTGCGGCCAGGTCAGCTGGAAATCGTGAGACGGGATCGCAGCCACCAGAGCTTGAAAATCCACCTGGTCTTCATCGTCCTCTGTTTCATGTTCAACAGGTTGAACGCCCTGGGTTTCATCAACAATTTCCACCCATTCTTTGAAAGCAGGTTTGACAGTGAGCTCCACTCCCAGTTCCTGCTTTACCTTGGAAATCAATTCCTGAACGGTCTGTTCCTGTCGTTTGCGGCCTGCATCGGATAATTCCACCTTCAGCATGCCCGTACCAATCAGGACTCCTTTCAGACGCTCCTGTGCTTCTTCCGGTTCGATGTGGTAATCCACCATTTTCTGAATGGCGTCCTGCGGCGTAAACACTTCCTGGATATACGGAGAGCCACCACGACGAATATTATCTTCATCAGGCGTACCGAGCAGAGTCTGTTTCAAGCGGTTCGCGCGCCAGTCTGAAAGCGAACTGCCATCCCAGGATAGCAGCAGACGATCTTCAATACCGAAGCTGTGACGATGCCATGACAGAACCTTCGATTGGGGATCGTCCGGAGGCAGCCAGTTCTCGACGTTATTTTCCTGTCGAATCTCCCGCAGTACCCCAAAGAGGAGCGGAGTGACGAAGATCATCAAAACGACAACCCACAGTGACAGACTATGTCCCCATGGATCGCGCTTTTCAAAAAACGAAGCCATTAATTAATCCAATAGCCACAGAGGCTTTATCTAATCTATGAATTTCAGCCCAGAAAGGCGGGAATTAAAATTCGAATAGAATTTTGTTTGATCCAAAACTGCACTTCCATTACATCGAACTTGAACCTGTTTCCGGAAATTGCCGGTACTGATCCAAATCAGATCTCTTGAATTGTCACTGTTTCGCTAAATGAATCAATCTCGAATGCACAAAAAAATTGAATTGCCCGCTTCGAATGCTGAAGCAAAATCACTTTTTACGATCGCCACGTTCTGGTGTTTTCCGTCGTCGTATCGGGTTGAACCTGTCGCAACACAAATAACATTCGTGACTGCAAAAAAGATCATGCGAATCATAGCAGTTTTGCGGATTATAGCAGCAGGAATATCACTGTCCCTGCCCTGATCTCACGCAAAATGTCTAAAAAAAGCGGCTCAAAGGCCGCTTTAGACAAACTGTTCATCAATATTACGTAAAAATACCGACGGGAACCATCTCAAAAATGGACAGAAAGACACATCCGTCAGGCGGTTATTCTGCGGTTTCAGGGTCGAACCCCTTCAGCAGTTCTTCGTCCCACTCATCCTGTAATGGCCAGTCAACAGCACAGGTTCCAAAATCGGCCATATGCAGGTACGTATTCAGGCGATCAATGGTCGACTGTAACAATTCCCGCTTGTTCTGAAAGATCGGGCCATGACTGGGAAGCAACCATTTGGCGTCGCAGTCACGAATGCGCTCCAGTGACTTGATAAAATCAGGAATATCAGAGCCATGGTGGGCATCAATGTGGCCTACACAGCCATCCCGGTAAATGTTATCCCCCGAAAACAGCAGCTCACCATAGCGAAATGCCAGTTGACCATCGGTGTGACCGGGAGTGTGCCAGACTTCCAGCTTCACATCCCCACCCAGGTCGATGACATCTCCCTCGTTGACTTCCAGATCGATTTTACAGGCAGGCATATCAATCGAGATACCCTGTGCACTGATTTCTGCATAAGTACTGATGCGATCGCCGACTTCGAGCAACCGGGCTGCACTGGGATGGGCCACAACCTGTGCTGATGGCAGCAGTTCTTTAGCACGACTCAATCCCTGGATATGGTCGACATCAGCATGTGTGGCAATCAGATATTTACAGTTAGCCAGCGGAAAATCCATCTGGCGGATCATCTCAATAATTTCAGCAACGGTGTCTTCATACCCGATGTCAATCAGCAGCCATTCATTCTGGTCGTTGAAAACGAGATAGACACAACATCCCAAACGTTGTCTGGCCTGATAATTGATTTCAATAACGTGTGGAAATACTTCGCGGCGGGGCAGCATACCCGTAAGCTCCTCGTGGTCTATACTCAGTGACTGGTTTCATGGATCCAGACAGGAAGTGACTGGCTAAGAGATTCAGAGCGGGAAAGCATGCTCAAACGTGATGTGTTTCAGAGAAGACTGCCCCTGTCGAATCTCAGTACGCAGGTCATTCTATGCAGGCTAATTCACTGAAACAACCATTATCAAAGCAGATGTGGGAGTATTCAGCCTGATTTTCAAAAGAAATGAGATCCGTCCGCGCTCAGCCACCAGCCTGTGGGGAGTCAGTGTCAGCAAGCTTCCAGTATTTGGGCAGATCACGTTTTGTCTCAAGCAGGATTTCCAGAATGGCCCGCCGGTCCTCTGCACTTAAATGGGCATACTCACTGCTCTGATCCTTGCCCGACAGGACTTCCCACAAACGACGATACACGACTTCCAGTACCGGTCGTGGCAGTGCCTCGAACGATTCCGAATAGATCAGGTAACTGCAGGGATATTGGAATAACCGCTGTTTCAGATCAAAATCCCGCAATGAACGCCCGCGACGATCGCGTGGTCCTGTCCGGGGAAACTCCGATTCAAATCGGGACGTGCCCTGTACCAGACCTTCCAGTTGCAGTTCCTCGACAAACAGCATGTAATCCACCAGTCGATTCGCTGCACTCTCATAATGACGTTTTGTACTGTCACTCTGAAAGGTCGCCTCCCGTTCCAGCATCCGATTCATCACCGTCGCGTCTCGCTCGGTAATGCGACCTTCAATCTGTGCCCGGGTAATCAGGTTATGCATTTTGACCTGATGTTCCAGCACCATCAGCGACACAATATCGCTGTGAGGCGTCAGATACGCGCTGGTATCAAACCACTTTTCCAGATCAACGGCATTCGCACCCGGTTCACGATTCAGGTTGCGAGAGCTATCCCCCTGTCGAAAGATCAGGTTCCCCATATGTCGCATTTCTCCGTGCGTGCCTGACACATACCAGCCACCCCAACGCTCAGAAAAGGGGCTGGAATGATCGCTGCGATAAGTGCCTTCCCGAAACGCAGGCATCCCGTCAGGCCCGGGATAGACCGACCGCATGATGTGCCCTGGCACTCCCTGTGTCATTGAGGAAGCATGGCACTGAGTACATTCAAATGTCTTGCGTACAAAGGTGGGATGCGAGGTCTGCGATTGTGACAGGGTATAAAACACGGTCCCCAGCTTCGGATCACTGGCGGATACTTCCAGTACCGCCCCCCCCTGGACAAAACCCACATAAAGATCATCATTAAAGTACAATGCGCGCGGCGATTGAGGATCGATATGCTTCACCTGCAGGCTCGTCTTCGAGAAGACCAGCGTCTGAGAGGAAACCGAAATCTTCAATGCTTCCAGGACCGCAGGCAGATAACCGGCCCGATTCTTTCGCTGATACGCAAGCTTAATCTCCCCCGCATCCAGTCGCTTCTGAAAACGGGAAATCAGATTGTCGGGCTCTGCCTTGTTGTAGTTGATGGGCGGTTCTTCAAAGCTGAGCTGGGCCCGAACGACCGTTGATGGAAGACAGAAACATAACAACAGACCGACCGCAAAAATTGTCCACGGCTGAGTTCTGCAGCCCCGTTTTAATTCTTCACAACGGTTCATCGGCGTGCTACCCTGTTTGATTGAAAGGCGAGGGCCCATTCTTTTCGCTGTAACCAGACAGCGAAAACAGACCTGATTCTGGCAGGAATAATATTATTATCGGATAATCTCATCCATTTTAATTGCCCTCTCAGCTCTGTCAACTTACTTTTCAATGAGATTAACTCACCTTAGACTGAGACGTTACCTGGGTCAGTCGGTTCCATCACCTGCACCAACCCGAATACGGGAAACAGAAAACGAATATCATGCCTCAACTCCCTCTCCGCACGCAACTTACTCTGACGATCTTTTTTCTGACCTGCTTACTTACATTGCCCGCACAAGGCGAAGCAGCGCCGCCGATCCGTATCCAGCTGATCGGCGATTCCACTATGGCAACATATAATAATCCCCCCAAAGATCGCCCCGACATGACTGGCTGGGGCCAGATCTTTGGCGAATACTTTAATAACGATGTTACCATTTTGAACCGTGGTGCCTCCGGCCGCAGTTCCAGCAGCTTTATTCGAGAAGGTCGCTGGAAAAAAGCGCTTGCAGAAAAACCAGACTACCTCTTTATTCAGTTTGGACACAATGACTGTCCCGGCAAAGGGGACCGTGAAACTGATCCCGCCACCACATTTCAACAGTACCTGAAACAGTACATCAATGAAGCACGGGCTGCGAGTATCAAACCGATCCTGGTCACTCCCATGACCCGCCGACGCTTTAAAAACGGTCAGATCTGGACCATCCTGCGACCTTATGCAGAGGCCATGATCAAAGTCGGCAAAGAGGAAAACGTCCCCGTCATAGACCTGCATCAGAAAAGCGTTGCATTATTCAATCAACTGGGTGACGCAGGCAGCAACGACTTCAGCCCCAGTAAATCCGATCGCACTCACTTCTCACGCAAGGGAGCACTCGAAATCGCCAGGCTGGTCGCAGAAGACATTCCCAGCACTGTACCTGAACTGAAACCCTACCTGAAACAACGCGAACCCAAACAGCATTGAGGTACTGATCATTCTCTTCTATCGAAGAGTCTCACTTGAAAGTGCATTTATTACAGGGAGCCACACTGAGACGCGACACGGTGGCCTCTCTCAGTTTTCGATATTCGGGAGAGTTATAAATTTCCAGTACATGCTGCTCATTCACGTTGCCGATGGGATATTCTGCCTGACCGTCGGCACAGCAGTGTGCGACTTCACCAGTCGCCGTAATCGAAAGTTCGAACCAGCGCACACAGCCTATATTGGGGACCTCATCGACGGCCAAGCCTTCGACCTGTCCAGTCCAGGCCATCCGTGGAATCACGCTCGATTTGAACAGTGGATAGTGAATGCTGCTCCACTGCTCAAATTCCTGATCTGCCTGGGTTCCATCACCCACACGCGCAAGTACCACTGCAAAATAAATGTCGCCATCTGCAAACGTATCGTGGATCATCTCCAGACGCTGGATAGTCTGCTGATAAGGTAGCCCCATTACACGTTCGTATTCAGCTTCTCGATGATCATTAAACGAAATCCACAGATAACTGATGTTCTTGATGTCCTGCAACGCTTCCAGCTTGTCTTCCGTGATCGCCGTTGCATTCGAAGTCAACGCAATCTTTGCCTGAGGAAGTAACCGGTTGATCTTTTCCAGCGTGTCAAGCAGACGCGTATCCAGAAAAGGTTCACTGACTTTGAACGGTGAAATTTGAAGCTTTATTTCCTGGGGAATTTCCGTCAGTTCATTTAGCACCTTATCAATGAGTTCATCACTCATTTTCGTATGTTTACGATTCAGGTTGGGATACGGACAGAAATTACAGCTCGCATTACACCGCGCCAGTGTCTCCAGATGCACGTGTCGGGGATAATCCATATAAGGCGAGTGACGCAACCGGGCAATCCCGGCATCATACTCGGCGTTTTGTGGGCTGTAGTGATTAGGGCTGAGAATTTCCAGCATTTCGATGACTCTTCCTTGAATCCAAGATTTACGAATACCCCTGCTGTGCAAAGATCGCAGTCTTCCTGAGATGTGTTAATGAGAGTAGTCATGCATATACATTTGAAGTCAGCCGCATCCCTGGCGCCTCGTTCAGTAAAAACTCTCACCCAGCTCTGGAATTCCAAAACCGGTATTGTTCCATTGTCGGCTCATTTTAGTATGATTCATGAAGGAATTCTGCCATTCCCACAAAGCAACAACACACATAACCCGTATCACGGAAAGCAGTTACGAGATGCATCATTTTTCCGATCGACTTAATGCCGCCATTCAAAAGAAGAAAACACCGGCTCTGGTCGGCCTCGACCCCCGCTTTGACTGGCTCCCCGCCGACATCGTCAGTAACGCCAACAAGAATCATCAGAGCCAGGCAGAGATCGTTGCATCCGCCTTTGAAGAGTTCTGTCTCCGCATTATTGATGTCGTTGCGCCACTGGTTCCCGCCGTTAAACCACAGGCTGCTTTCTTCGAAGAATGGGGGCCCGCTGGCTGCGCCGCTCTGCAGCGCGTCATCCTGAAGGCGCGCGAAGCGGGACTGGTCGTGATCTGCGATGCCAAACGGGGCGACATCGGTTCGACTGCCGAAGCCTATGCCCGCGGTTACCTCGCCGGAGAAAATCCCGACAGCGCCATCTGGGCCGCCGACTGCCTGACGGTGAACCCCTACCTGGGAAGTGATACGCTGGAACCATTCGTCAATGTCGCCATCGAACGGGGCGCTGGCATTTATGTTCTTGTCCGTACCAGTAACCCCGGCGCAGGCACCTTTCAGGATCGTAAAACCGACGGTACGAATCTCTACGAATGCGTGGCCGCCGCGGTCGAAGAGCTGGCGGTTAAAACCAAAGGAGCAGGTAACTACGGTTCCATCGGCGCGGTCGTCGGCGCCACCTATCCCGAAGAACTCAACCAGCTCCGCGCACTCATGCCGCACACGCCCCTGCTCGTCCCCGGCTATGGCAGCCAGGGCGCGGGTGCCGGCGATGTCGCAGGTGCCTTCGATGAACAAGGCCTGGGTGCCATCATCAACAGCTCGCGAGGCATTAACTTCGCGATTCGTAAAGCCCCCTATTCAGAAAAATTCGCTCCCCAGGAGTGGGAACAGGCGATCGAAGTCGCCACGATCGACATGATTGCCGATCTCGCGAATCACACACCTGCCGGTAATCTGTAATGAACGACCACGCCGCAATATTTCAGAAAGCGTCAAAGCACCTGAGCAAAGCAGACCCGCTGTTGAAACCTGTGATCAGCAGCATCGGCCCCTGCCCGCTCAAACCGTATCGCTACCGCTTCGCACTCCTGCTGCGTTCGATTGTCTCACAACAGATCTCCACTTCCGCCGCCCGCACGATTTATCTCCGACTCCACGCCTTGACCGGCAAAGGTCAGCCGACGGCAGAAAAAGTCATGCAACTCTCACACGAGCAACTCCGCTCGGTCGGCCTGTCCAATCAGAAAGCAACCTACGTGCGACATCTGGCCGAAATGGTGATGCAGAACAAGGTCCGTCTGCATAAAATGCATCTATTGAGCGACGAAGATGTCACCAGCGAACTGATTCAGGTCAAAGGGATCGGCGTGTGGACCGCGCAGATGTTTCTGATGTTCGGCCTTTGTCGTCCCGATATTTTTCCCCATGATGACCTGGGAATTCAAAACGGGATTCAGAAAATCTACGAACTGAAAACCCGACCTGACAAACAGACCTGTATTGAAATCGCAGAACGCTGGCAGCCTTATCGCACGGTTGCCAGCTGGTACTGCTGGCGTATCCTGGAAATGGAAACGCCCAACGGGCCCTGGTAACCGCAAACTTCAAAACGGAAAGACTTCACCATGCAAAACACAGTCTCCTGCTTTCAAGTCAATAAAAATGAACAGAAGGAAATCACCTCGGGTCTGCAGACAGTTCCGTCCGCCGACCTCCCTGCAGGCGATGTGACAATCCGTGTGGTCTATTCTTCCATCAACTATAAAGACGCCCTCGCTGCAACCGGACACCCGGGTGTCGTGAGAAACTTCCCACATGTCCCCGGCATCGATGCCGCCGGCATTGTCGTAGAATCAAAGTCCGATCAATTTCAAGTCGGCGATGCCGTCATCGTTACCAGTTATGAACTGGGCGTCGAATGCTGGGGCGGCTGGTCCGAATTAATTCGCGTAAAACCGGAATGGGTGGTCCCTCTGCCTGCGGGACTGACATTGAAAGAATCCATGATCCTCGGCACCGCCGGCCTGACTGCCGCGATGTGTGTTAACAGCCTGATTCAGCATGAGATCCCCGCCGATGCAGGAGGCGTGCTCGTCACCGGTGCTTCGGGGGGCGTCGGCTCATTCGCCTTGTCACTGCTCAAATGCTGTGGCTTTCATCCCGTGGCCGTCACGGGGAAACCTTCCGCGGCCCTCCGCCTGGTTGAACTGGGGGCCCGGGAAGTGATTGGTCGCGATGAACTCGAGGACGATTCCAGGAAACCACTGCTCAAAGCCCGCTGGTCCGCCGCCATCGACACAGTAGGCGGTTCGATCTTGAGCAACGTCATTCGCTCAATTCAACCCAATGGCTGCGTCGCCGCTTGTGGGAACGCCGGGGGTGTAGAACTCGACCTGACCGTCTTCCCCTTTATCCTGCGAGGCATCACCCTGGATGGTATCGACTCAGCCTGGTATCCGATTCAGAAACGAAGTGAGCTCTGGCAGAAACTGGCGACCGACTGGAAACTGCCCGACCTCGACTCCCGCGCGGAAGTTATCTCACTGGAACAGGTTCCGGATACCGTCAACGCCATCCTCAAAGCGGAACATCAGGAACGCACGATCATTCAGATCAGCGCGGAGTAAGTAAATAAAAAGCGGCCCTGTGTTTTTGCAGGACCGCTTTTCAATTTCTCCGTTCTGTTTCCGTTAATAGCGTGCCAGGTCGGCTGCTTCGGACTTGAGATTCAAACCGCTTACAATCCGCTGGGCGTCGTTGAGCATGAATTTCACTTCACTGCCACACGCGATGAACCGCCAGCCTTCTTCGATCCGCTGCTGCACGGCTTCGATGGTCTGCACATGTAAGCCGACGGGGGTCCCGGTTTTCTTTCCGGTTTCCAGAATTTTCTGCAGCATCACTTCCAGTTCATCGGGCGAAGGATGCACGCCGGTCTTTTTACTCATCTGGAAGGTCAGGTCATTGGGACCCACGAAGATCCCATCCACGCCGGGCAGGCTGTAAATTTCTTCCGCGTTCTCAACTCCTTCGGGAGATTCGGTCTGCAGAATGACCAGGATCTCATCGTTGGCATGTTTGTAATAGTCGCCGGCGGTCGCATCGAAGTTCATTGCGTGCAGCACGCCACCCACAGAGCGGTTCCCTAAAGGCGGGTACTTGACTGCATCGATCACCTCTTTAGCCTGTTCGACCGTGTTGATCATCGGTGCGACAATTCCATGAGCCCCGGCGTCGAGCGCCCGCTTGATGAGTTCATATTTTCCGAGAGGAACGCGACACAGAGGCACACAGCCGGCATCCGCAATCGCACCGAACAGATGCGCGGCCTGAGACCAGTCGATGGGGGAATGTTCCATATCAACCGTCAGCCAGGGAAAACCCACGCGCGCCATCAGCCGGGTCATCATGATATCTCCCGATGAGAGCCATGTTCCTACCTGGGGTTTTCCTTCACGCAACGCCGCCTTGACCGGATTCTTTTTCATCAGTCTGTGTTTCTTTTCTGAAATCGGTTGGAAATAAAAGTGTGTTGAAAACTGCTGTTTACCCTACCCATTCTCGACAGGCTCATAGTGGATTGCAAGCCAAACGCTTTCCCGATCCGCTGCCGTCGCGTCCACACGATGACGACAATGCGCGGGAATGTTCACTGCATCCCCGGGATTCAGCGCCCGCCCTTCGGTTTCTCCCTCAAATCGCAGCACCGCCGACCCCGAGAGCAGAACGACCCATTCGGCGTGCTCCTGATCGTACCATTGCCCTTCCCGCGTGGCCTGACCGGTGGATACAATCCGCTCTACCCGACACCCCGCACCGCGAAACAGCTCCTCAAAGACTTCCTCTCCCGACGGAGTCGCAAACGGAGTTAACAGATTGAATATTTCAGGGATCATTGTCTCTCTTTCTCCTGAACTGAATCAGTTGACTCAATGTATCATCACTGAAAATACCAAGATCACTGTTGAGGAACACGACAAAGTCATTAGCAACTTATCCATATAAGACCGCGTGTTTGTTGACTCGCCAAATTAGCCGTTGCAGCGAATGTTTTGAATTCTTCGAATATTTCTGTGCAGTCCTCGTCGGTGACGTCATTCGACTCTCCTTGCGAATGAAGCCATTCACTGAACCTCAATTTTACATCGTCCATATTTACTTGTGAGAGAAGTGCTGCGAGTTCAGGTACCTGACCGCTCTTGAATGCAAAGTCTTCATTCACGTGCGTTAAGTCGACGGCATTGTGTTGCCGTGTACTGCCGGATTCAAGCCATGTTTGAAAGAAGGCGCCACTACCACTCACGAATTCTGTCGAACCAGTAAGAATGAGATGGAATAGATCCACATTTCTATGATTCACTGCCTTACCTATTAACTGACATTCACTCGTCGGCCAATCAGTGGGAATAGCTGGAGGCGCCGGCGCTACGGGCACATCACCTGTGATCCGTTGCCAAAGGGATGGCTTGGGAGCAATCGCGGGTTTGAAATCGGGGGCTTCTCCATTCAAATAATCCGATAGAGTTTGTGGGTGCTCATGAATGAAGTCGATGTGCGCATCCGGTACCGGTAAAATGCAAAAGTAATTCGCCATCAATTATTCCCAGTTCTAGCTAACGACTTGTATCCCGGTGTTGCGGTAAGCGGTATTAATTTCAGACCCTGACCAGTCTGCATTTCCAGTGTATGCCAAAGTAATACAACGGGTATCAAAGATAACAGTAACTATAGTAGTCAGAAATTACCAACCCCATTCGGGGTCCACCTGAGTTTCATATTGGAGAATGAGGTTGTAGTCGGACAAGCTTCCATCGTCCCGCTTGCCCCTCACTTTGGGAACTGGTAGCATAAATTTTCTCTGCGATTGCCCTACCTTCCCCCGGAGAGCCCTCATGAAAATCACAGGCGTCGATACGTTTTTCGTAGATGTCCCGCTGCAAGCCCCGGTCTCTCCCTATCAGTCCCGCTACATCTGCTCCACGAGCACCGGTGCCCTGCTGATCCGCATTGAAACGGATGCCGGTATTACTGGCTGGGGCGAAACGCCACAACGGCTCTCGTTCCAGAACGCCGTTAGTTTTACCGGCGCAGAAGCCGACTACTTCCGCCCGATTCTGCTGGGCAAAGATCCGACCGACATCGCCGCGCTGTACGCTGACTGGGGAATGGGGGAGGAACCATACCGTCAGTCGCTGGTCGAGATGGCCTGCTGGGACATTCTGGGCAAACAGGCGGGACTCCCCCTGCATCGACTGCTGGGCGGTCTGTATCGGGACCGCGTGGAAGTCACCTGCTGTATGGGCATTCGTGGTCCGGAAGAAGCGGCCGCGATTTCAAAACATTATGTCGACCTGGGCTTCTCCACACTCAAAACGAAAGCGGGGCGTTCGCCCGAAGAAGACCTGGCAATGGTCCGCGCGATCCGCGATGCGACCGGCGACCGATTGAATCTCCGCATCGATCCCAACATGGGTTACACGCCGGAAGTCGCATTGCAACTGGCACGCGACCTGGAACCCTACGACCTGCAATACTTCGAACAGCCGATGCACAAAGACCTGCTGCAGGAATCCGCCGAGATCCGCCAGCAAACCACCACGCCGCTGGCGCTGAATGAATCGGTGACCACCATGAAAAACGTCCGCAAAATTTTAGAGCTGGACGCCGCCCAGTACCTGCTGCCCGACACCTACCAGTGTGGCGGCATCTGGGCGGTCAAACTCGTCGGCGAAGTCGCGGCTTCAGCCAGCGTCCCCTGTATCTTTCACTGCGCCCACGACCTGGGTCTCCGCACTGCGACGATGCTGCACATGGCAGGTTCCTCACCCAATTTCCCCCTCGCTAATGACTGCACCTATTACAGTCTGGAGAACGACATTATTACTGAGCCGTTTGAAATCAAAGCAGGCACGATCACAGTCCCCACGAAGCCGGGGTTGGGCGTGGACATCAATGAAGGGATGTTGAAACGGTATCTGGTGAAGAGTTCGGTGGATTGATTTCCGGCTTTAAAGTCAAAAGAAGGGATGGCCCCGAATGGAATTCGGGGTTGTCGGAGACAACAGGAAACTGACAGGTTAGACCAGCGAATTGAATTTTCGTTTTCCTACCATATGTTGTGAGAAATTTGAGAGCAATCCAGGGGCTCTGTATTATGCAGGCAACACTGTCAGTTTCCTGCTCGCTACGCTCGGCCCGAATTATATTCAGGCCTACCCGCCCCTTTTACGGTTTCCGATCTGAGATAGCAGTGCGAAAGCTGTTTCGACAAGCGGGGATTCCGTTTAAGAACTGGTTTTCGGGAACAAAACCATAATTTGAAAGGGGATAGAACTGTTCGCGTTTAATGATTTCCTGAGCGCGTTTACCGGCAGTCGTCTGAGGATATTTTCTGCTCAATTCAAGTAGTTGTTTCTGTGCCTGTCGAAGTCGATACAGAGCCAGTTCTTCCTGCAATAGTGCCTGTTTCTGAATCGCTCCCCGATTCAGGTCATCTTGCGAAACCAGCAACGCGCTATCCGGCACCTCAGTTCTGGAATTCAGGCTCTGTTTTAGGGACGTACTTTCTAAATCTGCAGATGTAATTTGCGACTGCATCAGAGTTCCAAAAGCGAAGCAGCCCACAGGAATCAAAAGCAAATAGATTCTTCGCATCATCTCTCCTTTCTGTAACACAGAATCCAGTTCGGAAGAACGCAGAGAACTGACTTACCAGATTACTCAAAAAAGAAAAATCACGGGCTGTTCAACTGCTGAAGACGGTAACCAAGCTGGCTGGTGGGCAGACCATTGATGTAGTAAACCCGGGGACCTGGTCCATAGTGAAACTTGAGTTGCGGACCATCGATGCCCAGGGTTTGCTGAAGCCGTTTCTCTGCCGTTTTCCGGGGATAGCGCTTCCGTAAATCGACCAGCCTATTTTCCGTTTCCCAGTTTTCAAACGTAGGAAAGTTTATCAGAAAGACTCGCTGATGTGGTTTCACAGCAGTAACAGGGGGCTCCAGCTGCTTTTTTTCTGGCTCCTCTGATCGGACCTCTGTTGGAATCAGGCTGACCAGAGCCAGTAACATCCCTGCCAGCAAAGTGAAAGAAGTTTTTCGCATCTCTCCGATCCTCCTCTGATTAAGATTCCCAGTGCCTGCTGGTACGAGGCGGGATTTTATGCCAGAACAGAAATACAGGCAAGGTCCGTTTCGACAGAGAATATCATCCAAATTGAACGGTTTCCCTGCGACCGCCCTGTTTCCCACCTGCGTTTTCCGGCAATAACCACCGCCGAACTAACAACTGATTTTAGAAAGTAGGCACCATGATCTCCCGCTTTGTTTTTCGTTCCCAGCTGCGGCTGACGATTTCCGGTTTCCTCTTCTGCCTGCTCATCACTTCGGCCGCGTTTGCCGCCGGTGGTCCGTATGCGGTGGAAGTGCGCAAGAACGTGATGGTTCCCATGCGGGATGGCGTGAAGCTGGCGACCGACGTCTACCTCCCCGTCGAAGATGGCGACGTGCTGAATCAGAAACTTCCCACCATTCTGGAACGCCGCCCCTACAACAAGAACGGCTGTAAATCGTCGGGTATGTACTATGCTTCGCATGGTTATGCCTTCGTCGCCCAGGATACGCGTGGCCGCTATGGTTCGGAAGGGGTCTGGCATATGCTGACTGATGACGGCGTCGATGGCGTCGATACCGCGGCCTGGATCGGGAAACAACCCTGGTCGAACGCGGAGATCGGCATGATTGGCACGTCCTACGTCGGCGGTACACAGCATGCACTCGCGATGGAAAAAGCACCCGAACTGAAAACCGTGATTCCCGTCGATGCCATGTCCAACCTGGGTTATGCCAGCATGCGGAACGGAGGGGCCTTTGAACTGCGTTTCTGGAACTGGATCTATCTTAATGCCGGCAAAGGCAGCCGTCAGTCACACGATCCCGGCACTGCGGCCGTCCTCAAGGAAATGGCAGAGAACCGCATGCAGTACCTGTTTGAGCTTCCGCTCCGCAAAGGGACGACGCCGATGAAGCTGGCGTCCGAATACGAAGACTGGCTCGTCGCCGGCATGCAGCATGGCGCCAACGATGATTTCTGGAAGCAGAACAATATCATCGACTACCCCGAACAATATAAAGACATCCCCGTGTACCTGGTGAGTGGCTGGTACGATTCCTGGAGCAGCAATAACACGGCCAACTTCCAGGCGCTCTCAAAAACCATTAAAGGTCCCGTGTATATGATCATGGGCCCCTGGATTCATGGCCGGCAAGGCTCTCATTCCCACGGTCAGGTTGACTTCGGCAAAGAAGCCGCCATCGCTGATCCGCTCGGCTGGCGTAAGGAATGGTATGATCACTGGCTCAAAGGCATCGATAACAGTGTGGGGACCGCTGCTCCGTTTGAAACCCCCGTACGTATCTTCGTCATGGGAACCGGCGATGGTTCTAAAACACAGGACGGCAAACTTCAGCATGGCGGTTACTGGCGCAATGAAAGTGAATGGCCGCTGAAACGAACCGTTTACACGAAATACCATCTGCAGCCGGAAGGCAGGCTCGCTACACAGGCGCCGAAAACACAGCAGGCTGCGACCACCTTCCTGTTTGATCCTGCTAACCCGGTCCCCACGATTGGCGGCAACATCTCCAGTGGTAACGACATCCTCGTACAGGGGGGCTGGGATCAGAAAGGGAGCGAGCACATCTGGAACTGGACACAGCCGATCCCGCTTTCTGCCCGCAAAGATGTGATCGTATTTCAGACCGAACCGCTGACAGCAGATCTCGAAGTGACCGGCGAACTGGCGGTCAAACTCTGGATCTCGTCCGATGCGAAAGACACCGACTTCACCGCCAAGCTGATCGACGTGTATCCCCCGAGTACTGACTTCCCGGGTGGCTTCGATCTGAATATTGGCGATGGCATCATTCGCACCCGCTTCCGTGATTCCCTCAAGACCGAGAAACTGATGGAGCCCGGCACAATCTACCCCGTGACGATCAAACTCTATCCGACTTCCAATGTGTTCAAGAAAGGGCATCGCATCCGCGTTGATATTTCCAGCAGCAACTTCCCCCGCTTCGATATCAACCCCAACACAGGCGAACCGCTGAATAATAACCGCCGGTCACAGACGGCAAATAATACGATTTACCACGACGCAGAACATCCTTCTCACATCGTGCTACCAGTGATTCCTGCGAAGAAATAATGTTTACCACCAATTAAAAAAACGGCCAGAGGAAATGGATTCTCTGGCCGTTTCTGTTTTAATCTCAGCGGAATAGCGGCTTAATATTCGCCGACCACATTACCATCCGCTTTGTTCCCCAGGTCCTGCCAGGTTCCCAAGTGAATATTTTCTGAGATGAAACGAATACGCCCGTCAGCAAACAGGGTGTGAACGCCACCCACGTGCTTACTGCGCGAGCCCAGCAGTGATGTTCCGCCGGTACTCTGGGCACACTCCAGCAGGTCTGAGTTAGGTCCGATCAGTGTGGTATAGCTCCAGGCCCACATGGACTGGGCATAAAACCAGGAAAAACCACGCTGCTTCTGATTGGCAGTCCCGGTGCAGACAGTACCAGATGTCGCGTTGATGCCGGCATAAGGATGACCCACAATACACTCGGAGGACAACATGGTGTTGGAGGTCCCGTCTTCAATGTCCTTGATCTGAGTCTTGCTGTTCAGGAACATGATCGAACGACCGTTGTTCTGATAGGTCGAACCACCGGCCGCATAACCTCCGCTGTTCGCAGTGCAGGTAACATAGTTGGTCGGACCGAAGCTGGACTGTCCAGTCGTGCCACGGTTACCGGGATCACTGGGGCAGCGATAGGCGGGAATTTCATAATTCCGGGCTTCCGTGTTGGCAGTGCCGCCACTCCCTGGTTCCACACTCCAGTTGATTTTATTAAACAGCGGTGCCTGATCCATGTAAGGCAGAATACGAGCCTGCCAGCCGATCATACTGGTTTCCCATTCGCTGGTGGCACCCTGGCGACGGACGGTCGCTGGAGGGAAGGTGCGAAACGTATCGTGATAATTGTGCAGCGCCAGGCCGATCTGCTTCATGTTGTTCTTACAACTGGAACGGCGGGCCGCTTCACGGGCCTGCTGCACGGCCGGTAACAGCAGCGCGATCAGAATGGCGATAATGGCGATGACCACCAGCAATTCAATTAAAGTAAATCCCTGGCGACGCTTCAGAAATAACGCTTTCATAGTTTCGATTGATCCATTTGAAAAAATAGGTGTGTAGATAATTAATAAAATAGTACGCTGGAAACGTACTGGTCAGAACGGACTATTTGGCTTCGAGCGTGAAGTCGGCGGTATTTTCGCCCGCTTTAACTTCGTACTTCAAAGTCGATTGAGTGTTGTACCGTGCGGGCACATACTGCTGCATGATTTCCGTTTTCTGGCCGTCTGATTCCTGAAATTTGCCCGTTTTGCGGGTCGCATTCACCAGGACCTTATTATTGCCGACGGCGGGGCCTTCTGCAGCAGAAAGAGAGTAGGTCCCGTCTTTGATCAACGCCTGCGCCAGCTTGCCGCGCACGGGTTTGCCGGCTTCATCGACATCGGGCACAAACTGGATACTCCCTTCAGGCAAAGGTTTGCCATCGAAGGTCACGGTACCAGAGACGGCAGCGCGTTCGATGTACTCGGCAGAGCCACCAGAACAACCTGTCAGGGTCAATGCGCACATAAAGAGCGCAACGGAATTCTTTCGCGAAACGGGGAACATAGCGAGCCTGTCTGTTCAATCAATTTCGATTTTCAGTTGTTGGGTTTAGAAAAGCAATCGGTTTGAAATCTCAGCTGACAAAATCGACCGGCTGGTCAGAATCAGGAGGGTTCCATGTGATTCTATAAGGCAGGTATCTGAGGCATGATTGTTTCCATCTGGGTTGAATTATAAATGACTAAGCCCCCCATCCACAATGAAAAACAAGAAGAATAACAGAGCACATCAAAGGTCTCCTGTGAATAACCTGATCATTATTCCATTTCCCGGGCCTTGGACAGTGCAGATGCCACCAGGCCTGCTGGTATGGAAACGATACCCAGCCCAACGACTAGAATACAGAAGGTAAACATTTTACCGCCGGCAGTTTTAGGATAGATATCGCCATACCCGACTGTTGTCAGGGTAGAAACCGCCCACCACAGGCTATGAAACACGGAACTGAATGCTTCTGGTTGAGCAGGATTTTCGAAGTGATAAATACCTACTGCTGCCAGGTAAAGTACGATCATGCTGGCAAACAGAAATAAAGCCAGTTCTTCTTTAGCAATCAGGAAAGCACGATGGAATCGCTTTGCAGCAGCGCTATATCGGGCCAGTTTGAAAATTCGAACCAGCCTCAACAGCCGAAACGATCTAAGAGACCTGAGATCCAGTCCCGTACTGAGATAAAACGGAAGTATTGCCAGTAAGTCGATGATCCCAAAGAATGAGAAGATAAAGGCGGTCTTGTCTGAGGCGACAGTTACTCGTGCCAGATACTCAAAGGTAAAAATAATGACACTGATAATTTCTATGAAACGGAGGATTGCTCTATTTTCGTCCGAAAGTTCAGGCAGAGTTTCAATAGAGAAACAGATCAGCGACAAAACAATGATCGCTTGAATCGTAAGATCAAATGCTTTACCTGATTTTGTGTCTGAGTCTTCGATTATCTGTTTTAACCGCTGCTTCATTAGATTCTCTCCTAACCATTCCGATTAACCTGCCTGCCAGAAGTATATTTAAGGTCTTTCCTTCTCTGCTCTCAACCTTGATGCGTTCACAGACTAATTTAGTCGATTCTGCCGGCAGCCTCACGACGCGCTAAGACTCGCTTTCTCAATCAGCCAGACCCGCAGCCGGTTTGCTTTGCCCCTGTGTGTGTTTCTACTTTCGACTTTTTCTACACTCATCTTTTGCGCATTGACGCTGAGTGACTGTTTTGGTGGCTCGAAACAAAGTCTGGAACGCGCCTTTGATTCGGGGAGTGTCGGTTTAGACGGCAGTAGGACGGTGAGCATTAAACCAAACCCACCCACGACCCGATAACAGAAACGGCCAGTGGAAAATTAATCCACTGGCCGTTTTATGTTCGATCCCCTGGTCGGGGAATGAACGGCAACAACTGAGCTTCAACACTTGCTGAATGCTCTACAGGGTAGAATACTCAGCAGAAACCGGTCTCGAGAATGAGAACGGGTTTCGTCGGCCGTTCGTTGCTGATTAACAGACTCTCAGCTGCATTGTTCTGCACCACGCGTGATGCCTCCTAAATCTGCTGCCAGTCGATCTGCAATCAGACGGCACAGCTCAGAGCATTCCGCGAGTCCTTCGACAATAATCACTTCAGGAACGGCTTCGATCTGGAGTCCCAGTTCCTGCAGTTCCTCGTGACATTCAAACAGCACGTTTTCGGTTGGCTGAAGATCAACAGTAATAATCAGCTGATTTTTGTTTAACTTCCAATGACGGTCTTCGGGAGAACTGGAAACTTCTCCGCCCTGCTCTTCGAGAATGCGTTCCACCTGGACAGCTTCTGAATCACCGAGCGATTGTTTCAGAAAAACCCGACTCGCAGTAATGATTGGCATACTTGTCATCTCCATATAGTTTTTCAATCAGTCAAACATAAGAGAACAGAAACGACAAAGCTTTCTGCTCAGAATGAATCTCTTATGATGAGATTTCTGTATCTGTTCCAAGATCAAGTATACAAAGGTCCGATCCGTTTGTCGCTCAAAAAAAAGGTGTTCAAAAAAAAGACGTCATTATGTCGCGGAACGGGCTTGAGATAAAATACAGATCTGCTAACGCGCATCATATTTGCCTATCGCGTCTCTCAGGCTTTCATGCCCGGTCCTGATGTCTCTGGAAACGCTTTAGAAAAACGGCACTCAATCCCACTCTGACTGCTGCAGAAGGAACGGCGTTTTTGATTCACAGCGAATCAGATGCTTGCCAGGCCTGAATAGCCTGACTTCAATCCCGGCCAGGTTCTTCTTTCTCTGCAGGTGCAGGATAAATCCAGGTTCGCTGAAAATCATCTTCGAAGATCAGTTGTTTTTTGCCTGTGTACTGGATTTCTTTTGACATCGTTTTTTGCTGAGACGATTCGTTGAGCATTGTTTTTTCGAAATGATAGTGATCGCCTTGTTCGTCTGTTTTCAGATACGTCCACGTCACTTTGACACTTTCGCCCGGTAGTTCCGTTCCCATAGTCGCGCCATGCGTAACGGTGGTGTTGGCAGAGGTTTTCTGCGGACTGAATGTGGTTGTGGTCGACGGACCTTTTTCATATTTTTCCAGTCTCACCAGCACAGGATGGTACAGAGGCTCTGGAGTCTCAGTCGAAGCTGTCTCTTTTTCCGGCTGCACTGAAACAGCAACATCTTCTGTAGCAGGCAGATCCCCGACCGTTGTTGTCGATGACTCACAGCCTAAAAGGGACATCAGAAAAAGAAGTGATCGTGTTTGATATTTCATTGATCGATTCCTCAATATACTCATCGTGGTTGAACTCTCCCGTTATGACTCTTCCATGTTCAGGGGTATGTGTTTTACTTTCGTTGCATGTTCTACTTATTGTTTTCATAAATATTGAGCAGGGCAGATTCCAGATCAGAATAGGAAAACTCAAACCCCTCTTCACGCAGCCGACGGGAGACACAGTAGCGGCCATACAGCGCCAGTTCGGGATCGGTCCGCATCAACAGCGGCGCGCCGATCCGTACCATCCAGCTTGCCGCGGGCAGACCGATCGGCCTGTTGAGTGCTTTTCGTAAAGCGCGCATGAACTCGGCATTCGAAACCGGTTCCGGAGCCGTTGCCAGGTAAGCCCCCTGCATACTGTCATCGCTGATCGCACGAAAGAAGAGGCGATTCATATCCAGTTCATGAATCCAGCTCATCCCCTGCTGACCACTGCCTACAGTTCCCCCCAGTCCCCAGCGAACGAGTTTACTCAGCCGCGACAAAGCACCACCGTTGCGGCCGACGACAAAACTGGTACGCAGAATAACCTGCCGCATCTCAGGCAAAACCGATCGGGAATAAGCGGCTTCCCATTCCTGCGCCACGAAAGGAGCCAGGCCATAGCCGAAGGCGGAGTCTTCATCGCAGACGCACTCCGGGGGATCGCCATAGCGATGTGCTGTCGACATCTGCACCCAGACCGGAGGCGGCGAGGAAATCTTCCGCACTGCTTTACCGAGCACCTCCGTTGCTTCCACACGCGAGCGCAGTATTTCGTCACAGTGATCGGGAGTCTTGATGCAGTCAACCGTGCGACCGGCGAGGTTCACAATCGCAGCCGCTCCCTCGAGTTCCCTGCACCACTCACCAACGCTGCGGGTATCCCAACGCACAAACCGCCAGGCCCCCTGCCGTTTTGGTTGTTGTCGTGATAGAACTACAACGTCATAGTCGAACTCTGTCAGGTATTCTGCCAGGTTCGAACCCAGAAATCCGCTGCCACCAGTGATCACAACTCGATTTGTCGTTTGCATACTGAGGAGCTTTGTCTTGAAGAAGCTTACTGCTGTTAAAACCGATACGGCACGCCGGGAATGTCAAAGGTATCAGACTGATCTTTGCTGATGTATGCTCTCAGGGCATCTGGTGAGACGGAATCAGAAATAAAATGCACCGCACCATCACAGCTGAGCGTCAGATAACCGTGAGCAGTGAAGCCACCAAAGCGGGGAACGGTGGCGTCTTTCGAGTAAGCGATGTCAACCGGTTTTGTCCAGGGAGCCCTGCTCCGCGACTCAACCAGCATCAGAGCTGAAGCGGGCCAGCCTTTGATGTCCGTGTAGCTGGTGACTTCGTCAGCGTCAAAAGCCGTCCCTTTTCCGACTACAGCATAGTACGCGCTTGCAGTGGAATCGGGTTGGTCACTGGGGTGACGATAAACGGGCGGCATGCTATCAAGGACCTTCAGGTTTTCGGGGCTGTCCCAAGGCTGATTGATATCGTAACCACAGTCTTTAATCGCCGCATTATACAGTTCTCTGTCCATGCGTTTGAGTTGATTCGGGTCAATGCCCTCTACATAGTGCTTGAGCACCGGCAACAATTCGACCCGCCAACTGTGCGGCGTATTCCCATCCGAGGCATAGACCACCGCCGACGGAAACCGGTCAAACAGGTCATGATAACCGTGCATGGCCAGTCCGATTTTCTGCAGATTTTTGTATCCGGCCGTTTTCTGAGAGAGCTCTTTAGCCGCTTCGTACGTTTCTGGTTCCTGAAATGTCTGATGTGCCGGTTCCTCTGTTAAAGCCAGTCGGCCCCCAAAGAACGCCACGATAAAAAGAACTAATATAATAAACTGCTTCGACATGCTGTGATACTCCTGATTAATGTAGGAAGCGTTTACTCAGTGCGAGAGTGGTGTTCTTTCATTACGAGACATGATTCATAGAAAAACTTCAGCGGATTTTTTCTGTTTAAAATCAGGGAAAGACTTATGCGTTCTTCACTTCGCTTTGCATCAGTTTAAACCTGGGCAAGTCCGAATTGGATTCTGCGTCTGGATTTCGAACCAGTGTCCCCGGAAACAGCAAGGTCACCGCTCCACTCTAAACGATTTGAGTGATGGCGGAACCCGAGGGCTCTATCATATCCGATCTGACAATCGGAAATCTATTAAAACATTTCGTATCCGGTCACAAAATAAATCATCGAGTCGACGATCAGCGCCAGCCCGACCAGCGTCAGCAGAATGGGCATCAGAAAATTGCTGATGCTGACCAGCCACGAATTGATGGTGCGTAAGATTTCCTGACTCTTCTGACCGGAAGTAGCAATCAGCACGGGAACCAGGGCAAACGGCAGTGCATAGAGTACGTTGTACGCCGCTAATACGCCCAGCGCCGATAGCGGCGTCAGGTCGGCCTTGAGCATTTGATCTAACGCAGCAAAATAGGGGAGCGCGAAAGGCATGCCCATGAAACTGACTACCGCCCCCAGGCCGATTGCCTTGAGGGGTGTCACCGTTCGGCTTTCTGCTGCCTGTTCTGTGTTTTCTGTTTTCCAGGACAGGTAGCCCACCCAGAGCAGAATCACACCAATCACAAAGCCGATGATGTAATCGATCTGTTGTGGATTCGAGAGGTGATCGGAGATCTGTTCGATGCCGACCGCGATCACAATTCCTGCGAGATAATAGGCCAGCGTATGCCCCAGCAGGACACCGCAGGTGTTGACCACAGGACGTTCAGTACCAGCGGCATAGACCAGAAAGGCGAATAAGACCGGGTTGATGACATCCGCAATCAGAATCGGAATCAGGGTCATCCAGAGCTCAAACACAGACTCACATCCTTTTGAAGTCTCAAACAAATACGCGATCATCCCCGGGCCAATCTCAGGATATCTTATAGCATTCACTGACAGCGGGGATCAACTCAGACGGCGTCTGCTGTCAGATTTTCATTCAGGACCAGCGCGGTCTCGTTAAGTGCTGACTCGATATAATCACGATAAATACAGCCCCAGAATGATTTTGTTTCCAGGGTATGTAGTTTACCGGTATCGCGTTCCAGCAAGGCCGGAGCATGGAACACACACCAGCGTTTTCGATAGGTATTTTTCACATCAGCAATCAACGCTTCAGAAAATGGGCCACCCACATAGATCGGCAGTAAAGCGTAGCCGCATTGAAAACCGAATGGCAGAATGGTGTTTTTATGCTGCCCGGCAAATTCTCGTAAGGCCGCATAGTCATCCAGAATCGCCTGGTAATTATCAGGCGTCCGCTCGATGATAAACACATATGTCACCAGCTGAGTTGCAATCCAGTCCAAGCGGAATGGCTCCTGATGTAGCACCAGCACTTCCTGATCGGCGTAGTTCCACGAATGTACTCGCCAGCCTTTGTTTCGAAATTGAGTCGTAACCTGGGACACCATTGTCTGCCTCCTTTGTTGAATCTATTCACACACTCTATATATCAGGATAACGCAGCTACAGACAAATTGTTCAGATTACTTTGAACAATTGTCTGATTTCACTGCATGTGATCATGCATAAAGGCAAACGCCCGCTGGTAGGCAGCTTCGATCTGTGTCGGATCGCCGCCCGCCAGTCCGTGTTCGGCATTGGGGATTGTGATTAGCTCGTGTTCAACGCCCTGCTGCTGCAATTGCTCCGCCATCAACGTCGATTGTTCGTAAGGTACATCGGTGTCTTTCGTGCCATGCACCATCAGTGTGGGAGGATATTCTTTCGTAACATTCTTCAGGGTCATGTACGGATAAAATTTTTCCGGTTCACTGTGATGGTCCCAGCCAGCCACTGCTTCTGGCCAGATTCCATGCTGGCGACAGTATTGATAAAATGAACCGCGTTTTTTTTTGCTCTCCCGGGAATCGGCAATCGGTTTTGTGCCGACTTGCTGATACGCTTCGGCTTTCGTCAATTTGGTCTGATGCCGCGCATGCGGGCTGGGCTTGCCGATCCAGTCGCCGATCAAATCGCCGTACCCCCAGAACGGGACCAGTACGGTCGGCCTGGGTTTCGCCCGGTAGCCGGCGACCATCGTCAGACAGCCTCCCGCAGAACCGCCCGAGACAGCGACCTTACTGATATCGACATTGAATAGCTCCGGCCCCTTTTGATGCAGCCAGGTAAAACCATCTTCCAGATCCGCGATGATTTCCGGCAGTTTCGTTTCCGGGGCGAGACGATAATCAAACGAAACGACCGTGTAACCCGCCCCCAGCATATCCCGTAATACGCGGCCACTCACACCACCTCGATGCCCGACAATCAACGCACCACCATGGAACCAGACCATCACAGGCCGCGTTTGATTATCGTCGGCCCGGTAGACATCCGCTTTGATCTCCAGCTCACCCACTGTTTTGTACGTGAAAGTTTTCACTTTGGGCTTGGCCGATTTTGTATGGCCCACTGCAGGCAGACACAATGCAGAGGCAGAGGCGGCGCAAATTCCCAGCATCCGACGACGATTAAAGACTTCTGACATGAATTTCTCCTGAAAGCGAAGGTCCGTGCTACTCCCAAGGTATCAGATCCAACCGGCGGGAAGCAAACCGGAAACCATTATCGAGCAGAAAAACAGACCAGCAGCACCACCAGTGTTGCTACGGCCAAAAACATGAACCAGGCGCTTTGTTCTGAAACACGTTTCGGATCCCGCCACCAGTCCTGAAATGAACCGAGTCGATGCCAGAGCAAGAAACCGGCGGGAACGGTTAAGAGTCCAAAGCCCCACATCACCCACAGAGGCGTACCGGTCTGCAACATCACGCCACAGTCGCCAATCCCTTCCATTGCACCGCCAGCAATATAAGCGCCATTCGCGATCAGACAGAAGCCGGCGAAAAACTGCAAGAGCGAAACTACGGAAGTCTGCAACAGATGCCCTGTCAGCCAGAACAATAGAGGCAGCAACACCCCCAACACAGGCCCCGCCCAGACAACCAGCGCAGGTGCGGGATTGACGGAGAGATCGGTTCGCGAAATCGAAAACGGATGCAGAACCACCCGCGAAATGGAACCTCCCGTAAAGACTCCTCCCAAAACGTGTCCCAGTTCGTGGACCCCCATCATCGCCAGCCAGCAGCCACAGAGCAGTGAGATGATGAAAACCAGTTGAGAAATACGCGACATGCAGGCGAATCCAGCTCAGGGTGAAAAACCGGGAATCTGTATGTTTCAAATTACCAGAAAACGGGTACCGACGAAAAGAGATTCTTCAGTCTATCTTTATTTATTACATAGACTTAAGGCATATAGAGATTCGCCAGCGCCTGACTCAGCAAAGTGAACACTTCTTCGCAAAAAATTACTTTTGACGGGTGACATTGCATTCAGAGGGCTGTTATTATGAAGGACCACCATTATTTAATTTCCTTTAGTTTTACCTCACAAAGAAGTGGTCCTCATGCTCAATAGAGTGATTTTGAAGCACGCGCTCTCACTGTTTGTCGTTCTCGGTTTCTGCAGTCTGTTCGTTTTCCCGCTCCCCGGTGAAGAGAAGACTGATTCTAAAAAAGCAGCGACTCCCGCTGACCAGCCTCTGATCCTGTTTATGATTGGGGAAGAAGGTTACAAGACGGCCGAAAGCCTGCCTGCCTTTGCCAAAGAGCATCTTCAACCTCTCGGATTTCGTACCGAGTTTGTGTTCGCCGACAAAGACGACCCGAATTCGTTCCCTGGTTTGAAAGCGCTTAAAGAAGCAGACCTGCTGTTCCTGAGTGTGCGTCGAAAAACATTACCGGCCGCCCAGATGAAACTGCTTCGCGATTATCTCGATTCCGGTAAACCGCTGGTTGCCATTCGCACTTCCAGCCACGGCTTTTCGCTCAGCAAAGGGAAACCGGCGGACGGATATGTCGAGTGGAAGAACTTCGACACGGAAGTACTGGGGGGCGAATACGCGGGCGACTTTAATAATAAAACTCCCACGGATGTGACCACCCAGCTGCGGGCCGAACAGGACCCGATTATGGTGACGGTCCGCAATAAGTACTTCCGCAGCGAAGGTTCGATGTATAAGAGCACGAACCTCAAAAGCTCAACGAAGACATTATTAATCGGCCTGTCCAACGTGGACGGACAACCGGTCCATATGCCTGTGGCCTGGACGAACCGTTATAAAAAATCGCTGGTGTTTTATACGTCACTCGGGCACGCCAGCGATTTCAAAATCAATACTTTTACGCACACCCTGGTTAACGCCATCTACTGGTGTCTGAAACAGGCACCACCCCAGGTGGATGTCGCCGGGAAGATCACCCGTGATCGCTTCAAGAAGAATGTCGCTGCCAACGAGCAGGTCGACAAAGTCATGAAAGCTTTTAAAGGCAAAGGGGAAGTTGGCGACGAATCTGACCCGACTCCTCCCGAACAGGCGGTCAAACTGTTTCAGGTCCATAAAGACTTTGAAATGGAAAGCATTGCTGCGGAGCCCGAAGTCATGCAGCCTCTCTATTTAAGCTTTGACCATCGTGGTCGAATGTGGGTCGTACAGTACCTGCAGTACCCGTTTCCCGCTGGCTTGAAAGTCGTTAAATACGACCAGTACCTGCGAGCCGTCTTCGATAAAGTCCCCCCCGCACCGCCAAACCACTTCAAAGGAGCGGACAAAATTTCGGTGCTCGAAGACACTGACGGCGATGGGACGTTCGATAAAATCAAAGACGTGATTACCGGTCTGAATATTGTCTCCGCAGTCACGGTCGGCAAAGGCGGAATCTGGGTCTTGAATCCTCCTTACCTGCTGTTCTATCCCGATGCCGACGGCGATGACATTCCCGACGGCGATCCTGAAGTCCATCTCTCCGGCTTCGGTCTGGAAGACACGCATTCTGTTGCCAACAGCATCAAGTGGGGCCCCGATGGCTGGCTGTACGGCGCGAACGGCAGTACGACCACCGGGACCGTCAGTTCGGCCGTCACAAAAAACGTGCACTTTAAAGGTCAGATGATCTGGCGATATCACCCCGAAACAAAAATCTTCGAAATCTACGCAGAAGGGGGCGGAAATACCTTCAGTGTGGAAATCGATTCCAAAGGCCGCGTCTTCTCCGGTACGAATAACGGAAGTACCCGCGGCATGCATTATGCCCAGGGCGGATATGCTCATAAGAACTGGGGCAAACATGGTCCGCTGACGAATTCATACGCCTTCGGATATTACGAACATATGCGGCACAAAGGTTACCAGGAACGTTTCAGCCAGACCTTCTCCATTTATGAAGGGGGCGCTTTCCCGCCAAAATACAACGGTGCCGTCTTCGCAGCGAACTCACTGCATAACCGCGTGATGGCCAGCAATCTGATTCCGGATACATCCACTTTTCGAACAGAAGATATGCCTCCGATCGTGATGACGCAGGACCGCTGGTTCCGCCCTGTTGATATCAAGGTGGGCCCTGATGGCAGCGTGTATCTTGCCGACTGGTATGACAGCCGCCTGACGCACGTCGACCCCCGCGACAACTGGCACAAAACCAGCGGCCGTATCTATCGTCTCAAACCAACCGACTATCAGCCCCTCAAACCATTCGATCTTTCCAAACAGACCAATGCGGAACTGATTGAAACCATGGGCCACAAAAACAAATGGTTCCGTCAGAAAGCCGTGCAGGTGATTGGCGAACGCGGTGACACATCGATGGTTCCCTCGTTACTGGCAATTGCAAAAGATGAGAATGACGATCGCTGCCTGGAAGCACTCTGGGCGTTGAATCAACTCGGTGCGTTCAACAAAGAGCTGGCGCTGGAACTGCTGGGACACCGCGATGAACACATGCGTCGCTGGACGATCCGACTGCTCGGCGATTCCCACACCAGTTCGAAAAAGCTGACTGAGTCACTGGTCGGTCTTGCGAAAACGGAACCTTACGCCGAAGTACGATCGCAACTGGCATCCACGGCTAAACGACTCCCCGCAGAATTGGGGCTCGCGATTACCGCCGAACTCCTGCAGCGGGAAGAGGATCTGCAGGATCTGCATATTCCCCTGCTGTTGTGGTGGGCCATCGAAAGCAAAGCCACTTCCGATCGGGAACTGGTTTTACAATTGTTTTCGAAGCCAGGCTTCTGGAAAGTTCAGATGGTGCAGGATTTCATTCTCGAACGCATCATGCAGCGATATGCGATGGCGGGTGGCGATGAAAATTACGCGATGTGTGCCCAGTTGCTGAAGCTGGCGCCTTCAGATCAGCATAAAGAAAAACTGATGGTGGGCATGCTGGAAGCATTCCGCGGCCAAAAGATCGACAACCTGCCTGAAGAACTCAGCAAGGAACTGGTCGAATACCAGAAGAACCTGGGAGAATCGGACCTGGCTTTAGCGTTAAGGCTAGGAGACAAGGAAGCGACCCAGCGCGCCTTGAAAATTGTTGCAGATAAAAATGCAGATCGTCCGACGCGTCTGACTTACATTGAAATCCTGGGACAACTCAAAACCAAAGAAGCCGTCGGACCGCTGACGGCAATCCTCTCGTCATCCGGAGCCGACACACACTCGTTAAAACGAGTGTCGCTGCAGGCATTGATGAATTTTAAAAACCCGAGTATCGGGAAAAATATCCTGGCCCGCTACCACAGCACACTACTCGACGAACACGATGTTCGCAGCACGGCGCAGCGGGTGCTCGCCAGTCGTAAAGCGTGGAGCAAGCAGTTCCTCGCTCAAGTCGACGCGTGGCGGATCAAGGCCAATACAATTCCCCTGGATGTCGTGCAACAGATGTCGCTGCATGACGACCCGGAGATCAAAGCCAGTATCAAGAAGCACTGGGGTAAAGTCCGCGGTTCGACTCCTGCAGAAAAACAGCAGGAAATGAAGCGGGTGTCCGAACTGGTCAAAGCGGGCGGCGGGGAATTCTCAGCCGGGAAAGTCCTGTTTAATAAAACGTGCGCCGTCTGTCATACACTATACGGCGAAGGGGGCAAAGCCGGCCCGAAACTGACGGGTTACGAACGCGACAACCTGGACTTCATGCTGCTGGCAGTTGTTGACCCGAGTGCCGCCATTCGTGAAGAATTCACCAACTTCCTGGTTGTCACGGACGACGGGCGGACGGTGACGGGGCTCATTGATGAGCAGACGACCAAGACACTCACACTGCGAGATGTCAAAGGGCAGACCGTACTCATCAATAAAGATGAGATCGAAATTCTCAAGGCTCTGGATCTGTCACTGATGCCTGATGGACTGACCAAAACCATGAGCGATCAGGAAGTGAAGGACCTGTTCAACTATATTATGAGCCGCACACCAAATGGCGGTAAATAACGAGCATAAAAATGGAGCGGGCTGCTCCCCTCGGCCTGCTCCATTTTTTATGCGTCGGTTTTCAGAAGCTGCGGTCCGCCGACTTCTACTGCGCTGCCTGGGCTTTTCTCAGATCCTGTAACAGTTTTACGATCGCTTCGTGTGCATGATAGGTCTGGCTGATTACCAGTGATTTACTCGGTTCATGTATCGAAATGGTCCCCCCTTTAAACTGGAAGTTATAGACCTGGGCATCCTGGCCGGAGGAACCATAAATGGGGGCCAGCTGGTCAATGCCACTTGGTTTCCACTCTCCGAGACGTGCGTTGCGAATTACCAGTTCCAGGGCGGTGTAGCCATCCGGGCTGGAACTGCATAAATCGCCCACGGGATAGACCCGCGTCTTGAACATTCGCGCCGCTCGTTCCTTTGTAGTTATCAGAACCATTTCCTTGTCGACCACATACGTCAGATCAAGAGGGTCCAGAATATAATCCAGCACATTTTGCAGGGATTGATCTGTGAAATTGACATCGATCATTTCTTCCCGGGTTACGCCGGCCTCTTCCAGATATTTGTCCTGCAGGAGAATCGGAATATTATGCAACTCCGAAAAATATACCATCGTTTCATACAGAGGGATCTTGGGAAAATTTGCATGGGTATCCCGCTTCAGCATGCTGTCGATCAGTTCTTCACGTTTGGTTAACACGGGATAAAAGACGGGCTGTGCTTTCATAGCAACTTTGGGTAATTCGGCCTTCTTATCCGGCACCGCTGCTATTTCTTCTGCCTGAATCGCCAGTGTCAACGCCCCGAGTAACAAAGCTCCCATACCTACAGACGGTAAACAGGAGCGACTGTGGTTCTGATTTCTACTCATCGCTATATCCTTTCACAGATTATTTCGATTCGAAATTGTTCAGCTGATTCCTGGATTGGTTATGTCATTTACTGTCCTGTTGGGCCTGGCGGAGCTGTGTCAGTAATTCGACAATCGCATTGTGGGCATGATAAGTCTGGCTGATCACCAGCGCATGGGACTGCTGCACCACGGAGATTGTCCCCCCCGGTTCATCCGCGTAAGCAGCCTGTGATCCACCCCCGCCACCAAAACCGGCACCAAAACCGCCACCACTCCACAGGCCATCCCCCAGGCCACCTCCTAATCCACCTTGAACGTTAAAAAAACCTGAGCCGCCACTTCCCTTCAGTCCCTGATTGGGATTCGAGTTACTCAATTTGGTAGTGATGCGAACTGGTTTCCAATTTCCCAGATTGGCATTCTGGATAGAGGTACCCAGGACCAGGTAATCTTCATCAATGATGCATAGATCGCCTACCGGATACACCCTGGTTTTGAACGTTTCCGATGCAGACTCTTTTGAGAGGACCTGAATCAGTCCTCGATCGACGATAAACGTCAGATCCAGCGGGTCCAGGATCTGTAACAAGGCATCGCTGAGGCTGATTTCAGAAAAATACACATTGATGAGCTCATCTGGGGTGATTCCCAAATTATTTTCCAGGTCTTTCGCCTGGATCACGATGGGCACTTTATGTTTTTCACTGAAAAAGGTCATCACATCTGCCAGAGGTGATTCTACAAAGTCGGCATCGGTATTCATTTTCAGCGCCACTTCAAATGTCTGTTCGCGGGCAGTGAGCGTCGGGTAGAAGATTGGCTTTGCCCCTTTCGCTTTTTCCTGGTCTGCGGGCGCGATCGTTTTCGAAATGGCATTCACCGTCGGCTTTTTCGCTGAAGTCTCCTGCGGTTTCTGCTTTTCTTCAGCGTTTACCGTGATGATAAAACCTGTCGCAACCAGGCAACTCAACAGTATCATCGCGAAGTTTTTTCTCCGGCTTCCCATATCGGTTAGCTGTTTCATCATTTTCTCCTGCTGTAGATATCTCTTGATTTACTTGAATTTTGAATCTGTAATCGGGTTGAGATACGTTAACTATTCAGTAGCCTTGGCTTCTCTGATTTGAGTTAACAGATCTACAATGGCATTGTGTGCGTGATACGTCTGTGTGATGACCAATGCTTTACTTTGTTGAACCATCGTAATTGTTCCGCCGGCACCATTTTCGTAAAGCAATGGGTCGATACTTTCTCCTCCCTTAAAATTCCCACCTGGTATACTGAAAAAACCTCCTCCTGCGGGACCATGGCTAGCGGCTTGTTGTGTCTGGGCAGCAGTCTGTTCAGGAGCGCAGACAGATTTCCGCGACCGCCATTCACCGAAGTCTGCATTTCTGAGTGCGGATTCCAGTGTGAGATAATCCTCAACGGTCCGGCAGAGATCACCAACCGGGTACACACGCGACGTCAGTTTCTCACTTGCTTTAATTGAAGTCGTAATCTTCACAACTCCATGTTCCACAATATAAGTCAAACCGATGGGCTCTAAGATGAGTTCCAAGGTATCTCGCAGGGCAATTTTTTCGATACTAATATTCACTGGTTCTTCAACGGTTAAACCTTCCTCTCCCAAATCATTGCCGAAAATGAGAATGGGGATGTCATGAGTCTCCGAAAAGAAGTCCATGACTTCAGACAAGGGCTGATCAAAAAAAGTACAATCAGTTTCTTCTCCCAGCGCTTCTTGAATTTTCAGTTCACGTTTTGTGAGCGCCGGAAACGATCTCTGCCGGGTTTTCTTAACCTGCTGTTGTGACGTCGCTGTTTCAATTGTGGCTGTTTCCTGGGCAGGAGACTTCTCTGCTGCAGGAATCGCAGTATTTTTCTTCACTTCTGCGTTTACCGCCATCACGCCGCACCCGACTGCCAGACAAACCAGTATTGCAGCACAAACATTCTGTTTTCGTAACCAAATCATAATCAGTCCCCTGTTTTGAAAAATGTGACAACTGAGAATCACTTTGCTTCAGAACTCTGGCTTGCCTGATCCTGGCGGACCTGCCTGAGCTGACTCAATAACTCCGATATTTTGAAGTGCACTCGATCTGTATCGTTCACCACCAGTGCCTGACACTGGGGAACGATGGAAATACTGCGACTTGAATACGGCACAGATGATTTTCCGGTTGATTTCCCGGAACCACCAATTACCAGATCATCGACCGGATAAGTTTTTTGTCGCATCGATAAAGGTGGCAGGCAGGTATTGCGGATCACGTTTTCAAGCGCCGCGAATTCCTCGGGGGAATTGCCTAAGTCGGCGACAGGATAGATCCGTACTTTCAAAGTACGATGCGCTTCTTCAATCGTCGTAATCTTCAGCACTTCCTGATCGATTACATAATCCAGCCCGAGCGGCTTTAAAATGATGTCGAACGCGGACTTGAGTTTAAGCCCACTCAGCGACACATTCACGGGCTCTTTGGCGGTGAGGCCATCCTGTTTCAGGGCCAGCGCATCCAGATAAATATTGATGCCATGCTGGGTCTGAAAGAAGTTCAACACTTCAACTAAAGGCGTGTCGGAAAACTCCGCTTTGGTCTCGGCGTGAAGTTCCTGCTGAATCGTATGCTCGTATTTGGTCCATGGTGGATAGAAAGGCTGAACGATCTTGATTTCCGAAGCTGTTATCTGCTTTTGGATCCGTTGAAGTGGTGGACTTTCCTGTGGCAGGGCAAACAGGTCTTGAGCCTGCGTTTCCTGATTCAACTCAGGCGAGCTATCGGGATTCGCAGCCCTGGTATTTTGTTCCACCTCCGCGCTGACGGTCATCAAAACCCAGCCCGCTGAGATACACAGTAACAAAACGAACAGGTGATTTCGCTTCAAGAACCATTGCATTATGAAAACTCCTTTTCAATAAACGAAGATGGCATCGACCCTGTAAAAACAGAGATAGAATTAATCAGAGGCGGAAACGCTCTACTCGTCGAAGATACCCATATCTGCTGGAAACCAGCAGCGCGAATGAACCTTGACCGGGCATCGAACCTGATTGAGAAAAGAAATGAAATCAGAGAATAACAACGAGTACGTAATGAAAGGATGAATATCTACTGATAGTAAAACCAGGATCCCAAACTGTCAACTTTTTTCTTGCCAAAAATGAGCAGTACGGGTTTCTCAATCAGCGGTCCGCCGAAAGTCTGTTATCTCCGCTGGGTAATAAATCGTTGCAAAATGAGCAGAAACCCGGGAATCGTCAGTAGATAGCCCGCCACGAGAAATCCCCAGCCAGCACCCACCGGTCCATAGGTTTTTCCCAGGTACCAGACCAGTACTCCCGTCATCAGTTGGGTCAGTGTATTCAAAACCAGAAATGGTTCCTGTTTAAACGGACGGATATACGCCATCACGCACTGGGAGATATGAATGGGAATGATGGCCAGAGTGAGTAAAACCGTCGGGTAGAGTGGCAGAATGCGTTGCTGCAGTTTCTGGATCAGATACCAGACCGGTTGCAACATCTCCCAGCCTGCGGGTAACTTTGTGCCCTGCAGTAACTGCAACACCCAGACGATCAGACAAAACAAAGTTCCCCCCGCCAGCAACACCATGGTGGAGACTTGCGCCAATCTTCGAAAGACGCGATTCAATTCGGGAATATTATTCTGCGATACCAGCGAACCAAATAGTGGTGCCCGCGTCAATAGCCAGGCGAAAGTAGCCATCTGCAGTGTCATCAATGCCGTCCAGGTCAGTCCCAGCCGACCGGCGACTTCGGGTCCCTGGTATTCAAACATTAACGGAATGACAAATGCGCTGGTAAAGTAAGTCGCCATCGCCTGCACCGCCAGCTTCCATTGAATAGGCCAGACCTCTTCCGACCAGCTGACCAGCGTCCCATTGCGATGTGGCAGTAGCGATGCAAAAAAACGACGATAACGAATACCAATCAGCCACAGTTCCCAGAACAGGCGCACGGCCGAAATCGCCACACAGGTCCAGATCCCGCCTCCACTGGAAATGACCAGCCAGGCGACCAGGGTCCCGGTAATACTTTGAAACGCCCGATAGCGGTTGGTGACCGCAACCTGGTCGCAGCCATCCAGCAGGGACAGACAGGGGGTTGCCATCAGCGTCAGCGCCGTCAAACCGGCTACACACAGCCAGGGGAGTTGCCAGTCCACGCCACTGGACGGTTGAGACGAAAAGAAATAATAGCCGGCTACTCCAATTCCGCCGACAAACAGCAGCCCGGCGACGGTGTACCATTTTATGACCAGCAGCAAGAGACTGCGCAAGCGTGAGAGGGCATCCGGATCACCGACCAGGGAACCCCGGTCATTGATTTCCAGCTTCGCCCATTCATGACTGGCCAGGTAAAGCGTCACGACCTGCATGCCCATCTCGACAAATGTCTGCAATGCGATCAGGGCACCGAACGTATAATAGTACCCCTGCAGTTCACTGGAGAAAAACGCGATGATCAGCAGCATCGTGATCGGACCGGAAACAAACTGCCAGCCTCGACCTATCAGCGCATAGAATACCGCCCGATTGACTTCCATTCGGTTGAGCAATCGACGAGGCCAACTGCGTCGTTGTGGTTGAGGTTCCCGCTGTTCGGTCATAAGCCGTGATCAATTCTCTTCTATGCTTCGTCTACCTCAACAAGCAGTCTCTGCTAATTCAGAAACGGCCCGCATCATAGTCTCTTCGGCCCGGTATAATTCTTCCGTCGTTTCAGAAATCAGTAACGTATTCACCAGTCGCAGCGTTTGACCGTTGATCTGGTCAGGTGATGTTGCAATCAATCGCGTGCGCGACTCCTGCGCGTCGGCAACACATCTTAACCAGTTTGAAAAGGGCTGGCCATACGACTCTTTCCAGGGGAAATGCAGCCAGCTGGCGACTTGCCCCGATCCCAGAAACCGCTGAAAGCCCAGCGCCAGCCTACCCATGGTAATGCGTGCATTCACATCCTGAATCGGGCGCCACTGTAATTCTCCCCGCTCATCGCGATACTGCATCGCATCGATGCCCAGGGGACCGGAGTAACCTGTCTGCTGAACACGCAAAGCCACGCGATGCCCCACTTCCATCGCCGGCTGCCATGATTCCCGCGTCTGCTCATCTACACAGATGCGACTGCCGCGATATTGACCGCGATCATCACACAACAGCAGCGCCAGTCCCAGCAATTCGGGTTCCCCCTGCTGCGGTATCTCAAACTGCAGTCCGGCTTCCGCGATGCGTCGTACCCACGGTTCCAGAAACAGAGGCTGCCGGGACGCGAACCGTTTTTTCGCCCAGTCCCTGATCTGATTCGCCACGCTGCTTCCCCGCCCCAGCATCCGCTCCCGCGCTGACATGCTGAAGTCAGCCTTGAGTACCCAGGCCGACTCTCGATCGTTCTGCAAAGGCAGCTCTGCAACCCCTGCCACCAGTTCCTCTATGCTTTTCACCTGACGACTGCCCGGCAGTGACACTCCCCATTTGGTTTCACATTGAAATGAAAAAGAGCGTGAGTTGACCGTTTTCACGGCGGCCAGATCGGGAGTATTCGCGGTGACCCCCTGCGCGTGCGCCAGTTTTACAACCGCTTCCGACCAGCCCCAGGGCACAAACTCCCGCAGAGCCGCGTGTTCACAACGCGGCCACTCTGAGAAGAATTCCACTTCCGGCAAACCGGATGCGGTCAAGTGTGTCATAAAATCGGGTGATACTGAACCGGGCAGATAGATCTGATCGCCGGCTTCCGCCATGCCCAGCCAGCAGCAGGCCAGTTGCAGATTCAACGCAGGCGTGGCTCCCCCCGACGCCGCGTAAACTTCACTGGCCAGTTGATGTTCGAAGTCAAAATTTCCCAGAAAGACACGACACATTGAAAAAACATTCAGCGAATAGAACACGACGGAAATGCAGGTTTCCAATATGAATAATCCATTATTCATTGGAGCCTGACTCTGATTTTCTGTTATACTGATTCCTGCCAGCCAGAACTATCCTCACACATGCTTTCTCAAGAAAGACAGCCCGATGCAGCCATTCCGCAATCATTCTGTTCTTCCTCTCTGCGTATTTTTGTTTTCCGTCCTGATGCTGAATGTTTCGCTGCAGGCGGAAGAACCATCCCAGACTAATCCACTACAGATCGCAACTTTTCAATGCGATATTACGCCCCCCATCGGCAGCCCGCTCTGCTATGGACATGTCTCGCCCGCAAAGGAAATTGTCGACCCCCTCAGTGCACGAGGCATTATCTTCCTGAACGCGGGAAAACCGATTGTTCTGCTGGCGCTCGACTGGGTGGGCGCCAATAATGGAACACAGGATGTCTGGAAAGAACGTCTGGCGTCGGCACTGGAAACAACCATGGACCGCTGTACGATTCACTGCCTGCATCAGCACGATACGCCCGGGGTCGATATTTCGACGAATGACCTGCTTGAGCAGAATGGCCTGAAAGAAGTCATGTATGATACCGCTTATGTGGAAGATGTCATGCAGCGCACCATTGCGGCAGCAAAAGAGAGCCTGTCACATCCTCAGTCCGTCACGCATGTGGGTACCGGCAAAGCCAAAGTCGCGCAGTTTGCTTCGAACCGTCGTATTCTGGGCACGGATGGAAAGGTTAAAATTGTGCGATTCAGTTCTTCCCGCAATCCTGCTGCCATCGCAGCCCCGGAAGGGACTATCGACCCGTATGTCCGCGTTCTCAGCCTGTGGAACAAAGATGAACCGCTGGTGGTACTCAGTTATTATGCCACACATCCCCAGAGTTATTACGGTAAGGGAGGCGTCAGTTGTGATACTGTCGGCCTGGCCCGTGCGATACATGAAAAACAGACCCCGGGGACGTTACACATTCACTTCAATGGTGCGGGCGGAAACATCGGCGCAGGAAAATACAATAACGGCGCCCCCAAAAACCGCCCCCTGCTGGCACAACGCCTGGCAGACGGAATGAAACAAGCCTGGGACTCGACGAAAAAAAGTCCGCTTACTGCCAACGATGTGGACTGGAAAGTCAAACCTGTGCTCCTTCCGCTGAGAGACACGCTGGATGAAGCGACTCTCACTGGCATCTTGCAGAACCCGCGTGCAAAACTTACCGATCGCATCCGGGCCGCCCGCGATCTGAATTATCTGCAGCGAACCACAGCGGGCAAAACCATCGACCTCACTCGTCTGCAACTGGGTTCCGCTCAGATCATTCATATGCCGGGTGAACTGTTTGTGGAATATCAGTTAGCAGCGCAGAAGCTGGCACCGAATGATTTCATTTGCATGGCTGCTTACGGAGACCAGGGCCCCGGTTACATCGGCACGACAATCGCCTATTCCCAGGGAGGTTATGAAACCGGCCGCGTCTCCCGGACTGCTCCCGAAGTGGAAGCGACCCTCATGCTGGCACTCAAGGAATTAGTCGGTACAAAAGATTAATCTCAGCAACTTAATTATCCTGGCGTGAAGGCCGGGACCATTTGATGCGGGCCGTGTAAATCCGGTTATTACTACCGTACTTTTCGATGCCGATCGGCTGCATCCACTCGGCGACGGTGACCCAGGTTTCGCTGGGGCTGAGATTCACGACGGCGAAGTTTCCCATCCGCGCCCCTTTTTCCGGTACGATAATCCGCTCCGTCTTGCGAATGACTTGTAGTGTTTTGGGATCGACTTCCGCCATAAACAACGGTGCCCGATGCCGAAATACATGGTCGTTGTTCGCACCGCGCCGCGTATAGACCAGATACAGACCATCGCTGTGGGTCACCCAGTGCTGCTGCGTGTTATAATTCCCCAGTTCTTTACCGTCATCAAATTTCCAGACAAGCGGCTCGGAATAATTCAGCCCGTCATCGCTAACCGAGACATACCCTTTCTCATCATTTCGCATTGTCAGATAGAACTTATCCTGATACTTCGTGATGGAAGGTTCGTACAGGCCCCGCTTGACGGGAATCGTATGTTCGCTGCCATGCTTTTTGTAAGTCAGCTTTTCGCCGTCAAAGTCGCATAATACGACCGTGGTGCTGTACTGCTTTGTTCCTTTTTTCTTGAAGTAGACAGGCAGAAGAATACTGCCATCTTCCAGATCAAATCGCTGTGCGGAACCGGCGCCGCAGTCTTCGAACCGGGGTTCGTCCGGCATGCTCATGGTGGTCCAGTTGGACCAGGTGTTGTCTTTTTCATTATAGACTGAATAAGCCACACTCCGCTTGCGGACGTGCATGACTTTATTATTTTCATAGCGTACGGTATGCCCGGTTCCCAGTAGTTTTTTGGTTTTCGCGTGCCAGCCGGGCGTGAAATCACAGACCGCGATCTCATGCTTGTCTGATAAACGCCTTCGCGCTAATGTATCATGTTTGATCGGCCCTACCCAGTTTTCTCCGTCAGTCGTTCGCATTTCGTTCAAAGCGTAGAACACATCCGAACCGGTTAACAATAGTTTCTGCATTGTCAGTACAACCGTCGCCGGGAAAGGACCTGCTTGAGGAATCGCGCCGGTGCGGGCCTGCACCCAGCAGGTTTTGCCATCGAAGCCTTCGGTGACAACGCGTAAATCAACTTCATAATCGAGTGGTTTCGCGGAATCCTCAGCAGAGAGACGGGCCATTCCCGTAAACAACAAGACAAGTGTCAGACAAACGAGATTGATCGATTTCATGGGAGCCTCTCTGTGATTTGTAGAAGTAAGATCTTTTTACCATACGCAGATTGAGGGGAACTCTCAAGACTTCTGCTGTATCTGGAACCGGAGGACCTGCGGCAACCGGTATTGCATTCTGCGGAAACGCTGTCCAAAATAAAACTGGCAAACGAAACAGGCAGGCGGTTCCTCCGATCGCGATGCCCCTTTCGACTCTTATTCCAGGAACAGTCCAATGCGAATGTGCTCACTGATCGCAGTCCTTACTTTCTGCTGCTTATCGAATCTCCCGGCGGCAGACCTCGACTTTATCCGCATTAGTGCAGACGGGAAATCCTTTGTCACTGCACAAAACCAGAAACCCTTTGTTCCCTGGGGATTTAATTACGACCACAACGGGCAAGGTCAGCTGCTGGAAGATTACTGGCAGACTGACTGGAAACAGATCGAACAGGATTTCGTCGAGATGAAAGAGCTGGGTGCGAATGTCGTTCGCATCCATATTCAGTTTGGCAAGTTCATGTTGACTGTAGATCAGCCGCGCGAGGAAGCGTTGCAGAAACTGAGTGAGCTGCTGCGGCTCGCCGAACGCGTCGGGATCTATATTGATCTGACCGGACTGGGCTGTTATCACAAACAGGATGTCCCGGCCTGGTACGATCAACTGACCGACCAGGAACGCTGGCAGGCGCAGGCTGTTTTCTGGGAAGCCGTCGCGAAACAGTGTGCAAAGAGCCCGGCCATTTTCTGCTACGACCTGATGAATGAACCGGTGGTGCACGCCGGTAAGAAACAGGGAACCGACTGGCTTGGACCTGCCTTTGGCGACAAACATTTTGTGCAGCGCATTACTTTAAGCCCTGATCAAAGGTCTCGACCTGAAATCGCTGCTGCCTGGATCAAGACACTGGTGAAGGCGATTCACAAGCAAGACCAGCGGCACTTAATCACAGTTGGCATGGTTCCCTGGAGCCTGGATCGCCCTGGTCTGCGGTCCGGCTTCGTACCTGACAAGGTCAGTCAGCATCTTGATTTTATCTGCGTACACCTCTATCCGGAAACGGGCAAGGTAGACGAGGCCATGGAAACACTCAAAGGCTTCGACATCGGCAAACCGCTGGTGATAGAAGAAACCTTTCCGCTCAAAAGTTCGCCGCAGGAATTCGAGGAATTTCTGTTGAAGTCCCGAAAATACGCGGATGGCTGGATTGGCTTCTACTGGGGTAAGTCACTGTCTGAATACAAACAGGAAAAAACCATCGCCGCTGCGTTGATGACGGGCTGGCTGGAGTTCTTCGTCAAGAACGGACCAAAATTCAAAGGAGAGACAGAATAAATTCGGACGCTGATTTTCTTCAGGGCTGAAATACAATGTCTGTTATGGTTCCGAATTTCGCCGGTAAAGGCATATTGGCAAAGTCGGAATCTTTACCCACCCGATACTGCCAGCGTCCTGCGAGAGGCAGTGTGCTTTGACTGGATATCAGCCGCGGTGCAGAGGCAAAATCAGTCTCACCCGCCTGGCCTGTCACCTGGAGCACAATCAGGTTGGCATCATTCCCATAGACCGAATGACGATCCAGTTGAAAACCCTTCTCCGTCGACTTTAAAGGTGTGCCATTCAACCAGGCGCGGACTTGTGTATCGTCAGCGTTCCCCGCTGTTAACTGTAATGTTTTGCCGGTTTTCCAGGTTTCGGGAATCCGCACCACGCAGCGATACCAGCGGCTTTGGTCGGCTTTCGCCGTCGACCCGTTTCCCGGGACTTCAACGACTGACCAGTGGGGCGCGTCATTCAACGATACTTTTTCCGAGACTTTGACTTGGGCCGGATTGAGGCCGGCAGCCCAGTAGATTCCATTCGCCAGCAGCCTGACAAATTCGGGCTGTTTAAAGTCTCCCGGGTGTCCCAATGAAGTGTAAAACGATTTACCGCCATCTTTGCGCTGGAAAGTCCAGGCGACCGGCTCGACTGGTTTACCCGGAATCTCTGCGGTCATCAATACCGTGGTGCCTTTCGCCAGCGGAGAAACTTCGTACAGCGAATAGGCCTGGGGGAATGGTTTACCAGGGATACCATCCAGAATCGGATTTTTTCTCTGTGCCGGATTAATGGTCACCATCGATTTGAGATCATTGGCATGGTGGCCCGTATAATTGCCGCCGAAGACGTAAGCATCGAATTCCGTCCAGTCAGCGTAACCTGCCGGTGGTTCTTTTCCGCGAAGTGAAAAGGCATGGCTGGCAGTACGGATTCCCACAACGGGTTTACCGGCTTTCACGTATTTGCGAATCGCCTGCATCGCCTGTTTGGGCAGCACGCGACGCCGCACGCTGAACAGGACCACGTCGGCATCGTTGATCGTTTCGATTCCGGGGATCAGATTCCGATCCTGTTCATCGGCATAAACGAGACTGACGCGAAAGTGCTTGCCCAGGTTTTCCGCGGCAAACTTCGGCAGACTGATGTTCGTTTCATATTCGGCTTCTGCCATTACGATTAAGAGATGCGGCCGCTGATCCTCTTTGAAAACAAATGCCTGATCGCCGAGAAGCTGATCACTGGTGATCGTCGGGCAGACATATTTCTCGATGTGCGAAACAATCAGATCATTACCAGTAAAGTGACTGACGTAAGGCCAGCGCTGGGGGTTATACATGGTGTCTGTCAGATCGCGGACCAGAACCACATTCTTGCCGTTCTGCTTCAACTGCCGTAATCCAAACGGGCGCCCCAGGACACACATATTGGTATGCACGCCGGTCAGGATCACATTTTTAATCCCACGGCTCTCCAGGATCCGCCAGACTTCATCCCCTTTGTCGCTAATGAAATCCTGTTCGCCATTGATGGTGATCATCGGGGACTGGCTCTTCCAGGGTAGTGCTGGATTGCGACCCAGGTCTTTCAATTTTTTGGCCCAGGCAGCGTGTTCTTCTGGATCATCGTCTTCTCCCCCATCGGACTGATCCAGGGGATAGACGGCGCGCTCTTCCGCTGGAATTTTCGAACACCAGTTTTCAATGCCTGCAGGTACCGGACCACTCGAGGTGACCTGCATGGCACGTTTTCGCGCGGGATGACCTTGATAAGCGGGCATGCAGTCACTGGGGGCATGAATGATGGTGACTCCCTCTGCACGCGCTGTCTGCAACAGTTGATTCAGACGCGGGGCAAACTGTTCCAACCGCTTGACTGCATTCAGACAGTGATGATAATCCCAGACATCACAGACAATGATGGCGGTCTCAGACGGTTTCCAGTTCTCAGAACGTTGCAGCCGATGAAAGCGACCGGTGTCTTTCCCCGTTTCCTGCTGATAGCGCAGTTGCAGGTTCAGATCTTTCGCCGACAGTGAAGTTGCTGAGATCACAATCAGGCTCAAGCAGGCAGCCAGTTTATATAAACTCTTCACGTGATGTCTCCTGGTGGCAGGCAACGGGGTAGACCCGTGGAATGGATTCGACTGCGGTCAATCGCAGGCTGTTCATTTTAAAGGAGCCAGGCAGTAGAACAAAAGTCTGAGAGCGAAAAACAAAAAAACCAGCCAGAAAAGTCATCTGCTTTTCTGGCTGGTGTTCGGTTCGTAATTAAATTTCATCGCGTCGATTTATTGACGCGAATCTGCAGAACGACGGTAACGTCGCAGTTGCTGTTCAACTTCCTGGATTTTTCCCTGACGCGCTTCACGGGAGACAGACGTTTTATTGGCGGTCTGTGTAAAGGAAGCAGGAGTGCGAAAACCTGTCACTTCGGGTTGAGATGTACTCCGCATCCGGTTGACCCGGGCCGTACGTGGCAGGCTGCGGTTGATACGCTCTTGCTGCAGATTTTGTAGTGGTTGATCTGCCTGGCTCAGTTTTTCTGCTGGTTGAAAACGGGCCGAAGTGGGGGTGGGCTGATTATCCACTTCACCTGACAGGTAAGATACAAATTTCGAGCTGGCTTTGTTGATGATCACAACCCGGCTGGCAGACTGTGGTTTATTCAGGGGGCGGATGATGCAGACGACTTCTGCTTCGCCGGCCTGATCCAGGGCAGCCTGCAGTTGAGACAGGTCCGGATTGCCGGTAGTACCTGATGCAACCGGCTGACCGCTGGGCATGGCCCGCTCCAGAAATTCATCGAGAATTTCCTGATTGGTTTCTACTGTCATTTCACGAGGCGATTCGCTCATCGCCAGTTTGACTTCGGGGACCGGTTCTTCAACAGCCGGTTCTTTATAGATGGCAGTCAACTGGGCTTCATCCAGCAGTTTATGGATCATCGGCAGACCTACATACAGACCACGTTTCTCGTCTTTTTCGACAGCGAAACAGACGCCAACCAGGTGACCCGAGCGGTCAAACAATCCGCCCCCGGAACGTCCCTGTACTGGCATGCCTGTACATTCAATATTGTCAGGTCCCAGAAAACGGTTCAGTTCCGTCACCTGGATTTTTTCCAGTGTGGGGAGCGCACCGCCGTTACAACCGATGCTGGCGACGATATCGCCTGCTTTGACTTCTCTTTCAATCCCAGCAACTTTAGCCGCGGAAACGACGCCTGAGGTGGGAATGGAAATCAGGCCGACATCGGCCTGCATATTGTAGCGAACCAGTGTTCCCACATAGGTATCAAATTTCTCTCCCTGGAAGATATCGACTTCAATTACCGAATCGCTTTTCAGTTCACTGAAGATATGACTGCAGGTCATAATCAACGTCCGGCCGACGGCACTATGGATGACGGTTCCAGATCCCAGGTCCATGCCTTTTTTGTCTTTAACGCGAATGCGAACCGTGCTGGCACGCCAGTTAATGATTTCACGCTGAGGAGCAGTATCGGCCAATGGATCGCTGGCGGAGTCGCCGAACTGGGCACGGATCACTGGTTCTTCCACCGGGACCGACTCTTCTTCTTTAGATTTACCAAAGAAGGGGATATTAAAGCCTCGCGATTTCTTTTCCGGTTTCGTTTCGTTTTGAGTCAGTTGAACGGGAGTCTCTTCTGATTTGCTGAGTCGTCTCTCATTGGCAGCGAAAACAACGGGCTTTTCGCGAGCAGGTTGTTCTGGTTCAGCGCTGGGGATGCGAGCCAGCATTCTCCGCAGGTTGCTCTCGGTCGTTGATCCGACCGAACGAGCGACCTCTCTGCCATCAACGACCAGTACAAAAGCGGGGATACTGGAAACATTAAAACGTTTTGCCAGATCAGGCTCCTGATCGACGTCTACTTTTTTGATGGGATAACCTTCACGCTTTAAACGTGAAATTAAGGGACTCATTTTCTGACACGGGCCGCACCAGGTGGCAGTAAAATCCAACAGCACACCTTTGGGTGCCGCTGCCTGTGCTGATCCGGAAAGTAACACTACTGTAAGAAAGGCTGTCGTCAAAAACCTCATCTACCAACTCCTCAAAAAGGTTGGTTTCAACGCGCAAGGCGTTTTAAATTCAGATAAAGGGGTATTCTCTCTTAGCTCAAGCCAGGCATCAGAACGTGATTGCGGCTGAGAGCAGGCAACCTGAATGGTCGCCGATAGCAGAGAAGCAGTGCGAGCGGACAACTGTGGGAACCCTCTTAAAATCTGAAGAGATTCGACAGTCTGAATATTCACAGCCCGATTGAACGTATCAACGAGCGATGTCTGTGAAAGTTGCTTCACTATGCGGCTTCCATGCCTAACGGTTGTAACCAGCAGACTGCTGGCGATCTGGGTAGTTTAATGGGGAATCGAGCCCGGTCTTCCTGACCAACTGCTCTGAAACACTTGAATTGTCGGTTCCGTACCTGTGTACTTATTATCATTTAGAAATGGGAGCAGAGTCCCATTTGTGACGGGTCAGTTAAAGTTCATGCATCTGGTGTACCAGAAAGTTAAATTATTTCGCGAAAAATTCGCAGGAATGCGTAAATACATTAAAGAGAATTCCTTGTAAATAGAATTTTCTCTGGAAGCTTTTACAATCGCCTCTCAGAGAAAACTTTTTCATGACTTTTTTGCAAGGCATTGTAATTTTTACCGCAATTTTCCCGTTTTTTTTGAGGCACTTTCTACAGGCCGATTGTGGTGGCAGTACTGGGAGAATGCTGAGGTTTTTAGCAGCAGGTCGGAACTGGTTGTGTACTTTTCCGCTCGAGAGCAACTATAATAGAATAGATGTCCGCCGTTGATGCACGGCAATAAAAACGGGCGGGCATAAAGTTGTGTAAGACACTACTGGAAAACAACTTAACAACCTGCAGAAAGACATTCTTTCTTATACACCCACCTTGAACATTTTTACAGAATCTCTTTCTGTGACTCTTTAAGTATCCGAAATACCCACAGCCAGGCTTGCAGAATTGATTTCAAGCTGAGAATTCAGTTCCCGGTTCAGCCGTCCCTATATGCAACAGAGAGCCGCCACAGAAAACTTTTATTTGATCTTCTATTTGATTGAGACACATGAAACAGATATGCCTCGTAACTCTGATCGCGTTCATTACCCTGACAGTCGGCTGCCAGAAACAGGATGAAATCACATCCTACACGGTTTCCAAGGATGCCTCCCAAGAAGATTCCTCTCGCCCCAACATATCGGCTGCCCCTGCGAAGCCAACACGCATGCTGGCGGCAATCGTGCCCGGCAGCCCGCAGAACTGGTTTTTCAAAATGACCGGGGAACCGGATCAGGTCAAAGCGGAATTCGAAAACTTCATCCAGTTTATGAAATCCGTCACCCTCAAGAATGACAAGCCGGAATGGAAGCTGCCTGATAACTGGACTCAGGAGCCGGGTAATTCCATGCGATTTGCCACACTGAAGGTCAAAGACACGGCCCCTGCCCTGGAGCTGTCCGTGATGCCGCTTCCCGCGCGGGATGATCAGACAGAGGACTTACTGTCTAACATCAATCGCTGGCGCGGACAGGTGGGTCTGGATTCGATTTCAGAAGATGACATCAAGGCGGCTACCGGCAAATCACCGGCGCTCGATACCGAATTGTTCACGCTCAAATCAGGGGACGAGACGATTTCGGTCGTCAGTCTGAACGGAAAGATGGCCGGCAACCCCATGAGCCGCGCCCCGTTTGCCTCGGGCATGATGGGGGGACCGGGAGGTCCTGCAGCAGAACCATCGAATCCTCCTGCTGCTGCTGCCCAGATCAAATATGAAACCCCCGAGGGCTGGCAACCTGGTCGTAGCGGCGGTATGAGAAAAGCGGCCTTCAACATCACCGGTGGTGGCGAAACCGGCGAAGTCACCGTCATCGATCTGACCGGAGAGAGTAATCCACTTCTTCTGAATGTCAATCGCTGGCGGGGGCAAGTGGGCCTGAAAGACATCACTGAAGCCGAACTTCCCCAACAATCCGAGCAGCTGAAAGCCGGCGATCTGGAAGCCACTTATGTCAAACTGATTGGCCCCGAAGATGCAAAACCACGCATCGCGATTTTAGGAGCCATCATCTACCGGGATAACCTGGCGTGGTTTGTGAAATTCACAGGCCCGGTCCCACTGGCCGAACAGGAACAAGACCGCTTCAAACAGTTCGTGCAATCGATCCGGTTTGAATAACAACTGACGATACCCTGCTCTACGATTTTTTACTTGAGTTTTCAATTCAGGATAAAACCATGGCGACCAATACCCTTCCCGATCAAACAGACGAATCAGCCACACTCGGATCCGATTCCGGGTCCACGAACTTCAATGAAACGTTTTTGAAGTTTCTGACGCCCCTGGCTTCGTTGAAACTGACTGTGGTTCTGTTTGCGATGGCCATTTTTATTATTCTAGCGGGCACCCTCGCACAGGTGAATAAAGACATCTGGGTCGTGATCGACGAATACTTCCGCACGGGCATTGCCAAAATTGAATTCAAAATCTTTTTCCCCCCTTCCTTCTTTCCAAGCCTCGACCAACAGAATATCCCCGGCTTTATCTACTTCCCGGGAGGCTGGCTGATCGGCTTCCTGATGGGCCTGAACCTGTTTGCAGCCCACTTCATTCGTTTTAAAGTTCAGGCAAAAGGCAGGCAGCGGACTATCGGCTGGACGATCATTGCGATTGGATCAGTGGTCACATGGCTGGTGATTGTCAGCGGGGCTAACAAAGAAGGTTTCCAGGGATACTCGCTGTTGAGCTGGCAAGCTTTATGGTGGCTGCTGGAACTGGGAGTCGGGATCGCAACCGTCGCGGGCTGCATCCTCTTTTTCTACATCGATAAACAGCGTAGAGCAGAGCGCGGCTTGATCCTGGGATTCACGATCCTGCTGGGTTGTCTGTTGGCCTGGTTTATCTCACAGGGACAGGCAGCGCGGTTTAGTGATGCCTCCATGCGAATTCTGTGGCAATTGATCAAAGCCACTTTTGCCGGCTGTGTCCTGCTCTCCGGTTGTGTTTTCCTGTTCAAGAAACGGGCGGGAGTCGTATTACTGCATGCAGGCGTCGGCCTGATGATGCTCAGCGAACTGATCGTCGGCACGATGGCCGTCGAAACCCAGATGACCATCTCCGAAGGAGAGACCACCAATTTCGTACATGATATCCGCGAGATTGAACTCGCGATCATTGATGAGACCGACCCCAAAGAAGACAAGGTCACCGTCATCCCCAAATCGATTCTGCTGGCAAAACAGGGAGAAGTCGTCTCAGATCCGAAACTCCCCTTCGCCTACGAGCTGGTCAAATATTATCCAAATGCATCTCTGCGTAAAGTAAGTTCTTTGACTCCGGAAGAACAGAAAGAGACTGAGAACCCCGCCACTGCCGGGATTGGTCTGGACTGGGTCGCGCTGCCGGTGCGGAGTGCCAGCGGTACCGATATGGGTGGCGGCGTCGACACGCCGGCTGCCTACATTAAAGTCATTGACAAAAAAACGTCGGAGTCCACAGGTGTGTATCTGGTCGACCTGGAAATGGCGTTGCAGGAAATCGGACAGCCAGTGGTCATGGACGGCACGCCTTATCAGCTCTACCTGCGTTTCAAACGTTATTACAAACCGTATTCCGTCACGCTCAACGATGTCCGAAAGGATGATTATGCGGGCACCAATACGGTGATGAGTTATTCCTCCGATATTAAACTGGTCGACCCGGAAAATAACGTCGACCGGGAAATCAAAGTCTGGATGAACAACCCGCTGCGTTACAGCGGAGAAACGTTTTACCAGAGCGGCTATCATGCTGATCCGACGACTGGAAAGGAAATGACGACCCTGTCCGTCGTTACCAATGTCGGCTGGATGATTCCTTACGTCTCCTGCATGATCGTGGTGGTCGGCATGCTTTATCACTTCATGATCACTCTGTTGCGATTCCTGGGGCGACGCGAAAAGCAGCGAACCGAATCATCAGAGGTCGATGAGTTCCTGCCTCCGGGTAAAGAAAACGATCTCGCCTGGCAGAAAAGAGCACGCCTGCAGGTTTACCTGGCTAACTACCTGATCCCAATTATGATTGTCGTCATTTTTGGCGGCTATCTTATGAGTAAGGCTCGGGTGCCCAAACCTGACTCCAAAGAAATGAATCTATACGAATTTGGTCAGTTGCCGATTTTATATGAAGGCCGAACCAAGCCAGTGGATACTCTGGCCCGTAATAGCCTGCGGATTATCTCGGGTAAACAGGAATTCATCGATCAGAACGGCAAGAAACAACCTGCCATCAAATGGTTCCTGGATACCATTGCCAAGCCACAGGATGCCTTTGAATACGATGTGATTCGGATTGAGAATCCTGAGTTATTACACACGCTGGGTCTGACAAAACGTGCCGGCTTCCGTTATTCGTTTGACGACTTTATCGAAAAAATCCCCGAGCTCTCCAAACAGTCTGATCTGGCACGACAGGCAGGCAAAGGGAAAGCAACCCTGTACCAGTCACGCGTACTCGATCTGGAAAAGAAAATCGGTACCGTTGATCTGCTGATTCAGTCATTCAAGCCGCCGGAAATCCGGGCTGAGTCAGCCCGCGATGACCTGATTGAAGCGATCCGCCGCCATGGGGCGCTGGAACGTCGCAATCCTCCCCGCGCCATTCCCCCGGGAGGCGAAGAGGAGAAAGAGGATGACTGGCAAACCTATTCGTATGCCTGGACCCGCGATCTGGTCAAAGCCAGCTTCGCGCAAGATAAAGAAAATGAAGCCACCCAGGCCTGGACCAAAATTCTCGTCGCCTATGCCAGTGGAGATGTCGGTGAATTCAATAAAGAAGTTCATAACTACCAGGTCTGGTTGAATAAGCACAAAGCAGATCTGCCTCACACCAGTCTGTCCAAAGTAGATTTCGAAGCCTTCTTCAATCACTTTGAACCATTTTATTATTGCTCTGTACTTTACATAATTGCATTTGTGATGGTCTGTTTCTCTTTCTTATTCTGGACCAGACCCCTGGGCAACGCAGCATTCTGGCTGATCTGCCTCACATTCTTTGTGCATACACTCGCGCTGATTGGCCGGATTTATATTTCGGGACGCCCACCGGTCACCAACCTGTATTCTTCAGCAGTCTTTATCGGCTGGGGTGCCGTGCTGGCGGGAATCGTCATTGAAAAAATGAACCGACTGGGGATCGGTAGTTTACTGGCTTCGGTCGCTGGATTTTCGACACTGCTGATTGCCCACATGCTCGCCGGTGATGGCGATACGTTTGCTGTTCTCCAGGCTGTTTTAGATACACAATTCTGGCTGGCGACCCATGTTGTCTGCATTACACTGGGATATGCGGCGACCTTTGTCGCCGGGCTGCTCGGTCTGTTTTATATCCTGTGGGGCACGTGCACTCCCCGCATGACAGCAACCGCAGGCAAAGAAGTCATTCGCATGTTGTATGGCGTCCTCTGCTTTGCCATCATCCTGAGTTTCTTTGGTACCGTACTCGGTGGTCTGTGGGCCGACGACTCCTGGGGCCGCTTCTGGGGTTGGGACCCCAAAGAAAATGGTGCATTGATCATCGTGCTCTGGAATGCACTGGTGTTACACGCGCGCTGGGGTGGCATGGTCAAAGACCGTGGTCTCGCGATGCTCGCAATCGGGGGAAACATCGTGACCAGTTGGTCCTGGTTTGGTGTGAACGAGCTTGGTGTCGGCTTGCATTCTTACGGCTTCACCGAAGGTGTCTTGAAGGCGTTGGGGCTGTTTATGCTCTCACAACTTGCCGTAATGGCCATCGCGCTGATTCCACAAAAACAATGGTGGAGTTTCAAAAAGCAGGATGTCTGAGTGAGGGTAAATATCGAAATAGCAGTTGTTTGCATCAATCCTTTGTAGCTGAATTGCAGCCTCTCAAGTCAGACTGTGTTCAGTGTTACTGTTGTGTCTCAAGGAGTATTGGGATCGCGTATCATCGTAGGAGAGATGTGATGCATTCCAGGGTGAATACTCAAGCCAATCGGCAACCTTAACCTATCCTTCCTGACCAGCAAAGCAATCAACATTAGATCCCCTACCTGAAAGAACCGCTTCAGCCCTACATTTTGTTGTGACGAAAGAACTTATAACTTTACGTCTATAACGGAATGGATTCCATGAAACGTGTTTGTTTTGCTTTTCTGCTCACGCTCTGCGTGCCAGGTATGCTCCTTGCCCAGCCTGTTGATCCGGCCTATGAAGAGCCGGGGTTCGAAAATGAAAACTATGGCGGGGATGCCTCTGAACTGTTCGGAGATTCTGGCTGGTTCGGCCGTTATCGACCCCATTTCGGTTACCGCTACGAAGCTGGTGACACCATCGGACGCATCGGCGGACTTTCCTCCTTTGATGCTTTCTTCCCACTGCTGGAAGGGGAAGACAGCGACTGGCTGACCTTCATCGATGCGCGGCTGCTGCTGGGTGACGACAATCATAATCTGGGTTCGAATGTTGGCGTCGGTGCCCGTCAATATATACCCGAATATCAACGCACCATCGGGGCCTATATTTACTACGACACCCGTGACGCAGGTTATGCCAACTTCGATCAGGTCTCCGGCGGTATCGAAACTCTGGGAGACATCTGGGATGCGCGGCTCAACTGGTATGTTCCTACCGGCCAGACACGTAATCAGTATGGAACAACACACACCAGTGGCGGGAGCTATAAATTCGTCGGCCACTATCTGACGGGTGGAACATTTACCCGTTACTATCAGGCCGCGATGAAAGGTCTGGATATGGAAGCAGGTGCCAAATTCTACTCCAACGAATCGATGGACCTTCGCGCCTATGCAGGCTGGTACCATTTTCAGGCCAAAGGCAGTCAACAGGCCTGGGGTTGGAAATCCCGGATTGAGAGCCGCATCTCTGATGTGGTTTCATTGAATCTGGGCGTGCAGAACGATCGAGTTTTCAATACGACCGTCAACTTTGCAGTCGGCATTCAGTGGCCCAGTATCACTGGCCTGCGGGGAGGCCCCCGTTCTGACCTGAAAGCCTGGGATCGACTGGGTGAAAGCCCCGAACGGCTCCGCAGCATTGTCGTTGCCAATCAGGAAATCCAGGATCCGGATGGCGGCCTTGTCATCGATCCTACCACGGGATTGCCTTTTTACTTCATGCACGTGGCTACCGGCGGCAACAGCGACGGTTCTTATGAAGACCCGTATGCAACACTGGCCGCTGCCTTTGCTGATCCGCGTACACAACAGGGTAATGTGGTTGTCTACGATCACCGCAACGGTATGGAAACAGGCGACTTTACTCTCGCAAACAACACGCAGGTCCTTTCAGCAGGACCGACGCAGTTCATCACTTCCACCATCGGCCAGATCCAGTTGCCTGACTCCGGCACTGGCATCAACCCCGATATCACGGGTAGCTTCACTCTGAATAACCGCAGCGTGCTGTCCGGGTTTGATATCACCACCACTGGTGCCGGTTCTTCGATTATTGCCAATGGCGTGGGGAACCTGATGGTCTCGAACAATACGATCAATCATAACGGAGCTGGTACGGCAATCAGCCTGACAAACTTAACCGGCCCCGCGACGTTCGATCAAACCCCTCTTACGAAAACAGATGGGCTGGGCGTTTCAATTACGGGGAGTTCAAATGCGGCTGACGTGACCTTTACCAACAGCTCCATTACGAATACGAATGGCAATGCAGTCGTCATTGCGAATTCTGGCGGAACAATTGAGTTCGGTCAAATCACAACCACCAATGGATCGACGGCCGTTGATATCGACGACAGCTCCGCGAATATCACTATTGCTGAGTTGAACACTAATAACACCACTCTGGCGCCACTCGATATCAAAAATGTCACAGGGAGCGTCACACTCAACGGCGGAACACTCGATAACAGTGGATTCTCTGCCGTCCAAATTGCTGACTCGAAGAATATCACCATCAAAAACACTACCATCAACTCACCAACGACATATGGTATCATCGGATTGAATGTTGAGAACTTCAATTTCTCTTCCAATACGATCAACAATGCCGACTCTGATGCCATTTCGGTGAGTGGTATTGGAAACGGCACCATCAGTGATAACACGATCCGAAGTATTGTGACCGGTTTCGCTACAGGTATTGATGTCACCCTCAATGGAAATGCGAATGTTGACATCGACAATAACACCATTACCAGTGTGATTGCGCTTGCCGGTCAAGCCATTAGAGTGAATGTCAGTTCCGGAAATGTGAAAACACAAATTCGAGACAACCAGATCACCAGTATCGCGAACGCATTTGGTGACGCAATTGTATATACAGGTAACTCGACCGGCGTCATGAACACTACTATTACCGGCAATACCATCCAAAATACGGCAGGTGTCTTCGGTAACGGGATTGACGTGCGGTATAACAATGGTTCCGCCACCACAATAATTTCGCAAAACACCATCGACTCGGATGACCTGGTCAACCTGTTTGGCGCAGGGATCTATCTCAATCTGGATACCACCGGAGCCACAAATACCACAATCAATCAAAACACGATCTCCGACGATAACCTTGCTGCTTTGTTCGGCGACGGTATCGCCATTGACATCGATCGAGGTACGAACAACAGTGTCTTCATCAACAACAACCAGATCGCACAATCCGGTGGAATCTTTGATGACGGAATTGAGATCCTGATGGATAACGGCGCGGGCGCCTCTGCGAATGTGCAGGTGCAAAACAACCGGTTAAATGGCAGTGCCGGCGTCGGCGGACGTGGCCTGGATGTCGCTATCTTCTCACCCGATACGATCTTTATGGATGTCACAGGGAATACTACGGACACTGCACTGGACTTCTTCGCCGGTGTGGGCGGTACCATCAATGTGGAAGATTTGACCAATCTGTCTGTAAACAACAATGGCGCCACCATCAACCTGTTAGGCGGCGGAACCATCCAGAACACTCCCTGATCTTTGTTGAATCAATGATCTGACAGCTTGTTGTGAGCCGAACAGCTCACTACCCATCCTGTTTTAACTAACCGGAACAGGCCGCTTGTTCACACATGTTTTTTCTGAACTATTCTCTAGACCTCTCGTTTCCTCGTCGAAGATTTCCATAGGTTTTGAAAGTAATGTGTTGCATCAAGTGGAATGGACTCCATGAAATCGTTCTATATCGGGCTGCTGATTTTGATTTGTGTCCCCGGCTCGCTGCTGGCTGACACTTCTGAGGTTCTCCCGGCCCCGGAATCACAAAACGTGAACGGTAATGTGTCAGAACTCTTTGGCGACTCGGCCTGGTTCAGGCGTTACCAACCGCATTTCGGCTACCGCTATCAGGCCGGTGATACCATTGGTCGAATCGGAGGACTCTCCTCACTGGATGGCTTCCTGCCTCTGCTCGAAGCAGAAGACGGCAACTGGCTCACCTTTCTCGACGCACGACTGCTGCTGGATGACCAGAATCAGAACCTGGGTTCTAATATCGGCCTTGGTGCCCGGCAGTATCTGCCGGAATGGGGACGCACCATCGGCGGATATGTTTATTATGATACCCGCGACACAGGCACACGTAATTTCAGCCAGGTCTCAGGCGGTATTGAAACACTGGGTGACCTGTGGGATGCCCGTATGAACTGGTATGTGCCTACAGGCAGCAGACGCTCACTGGTCGGCACATCACACACCCTGGGCGGGCCCAGTCAGTTTGTCGGGCATTATCTCTATGGCGGAATTCTAACCCGCTACTACCAGGCCGCGATGACCGGCGTGGATATGGAAGCGGGACGAAAAATTTTGACCAGTGACTCGATGGATGTGCGGGCGTTTGCCGGCTGGTATCATTTTCAGGCACCGGGCAGTCAGCAGGCATGGGGCTGGAAAACCCGTGTGGAGAATCGCATTTCAGACAGGGTCGCTTTGAACCTGGGTGTGCAAAACGATCGCGTATTCAATACGACGGTCAACTTTTCTGTTTCGATCACATGGCCGAGTATCACGGGACGGCGCGATGGACTCAAAGCCGACATCCCCGCCCGCGATCGGCTGGGAGAATCGCCGGAACGTCTCCGCAGCATAGTGGTCGACAACCAGTCCATCCAGGATCCCAATGGGGGACTGCTGATCAATCCTGCCACGGGGAACCCGTATTACTTCATGCACGTCGCCAGTGGAGGGAACAGCGATGGCTCTTACGAAGATCCGTATGCCACGTTAGCAGCCGCCTTTGCCGATCCGCGGACGCAGGCCGGTGATGTCGTAGTCTACGACCACCGGGGGGATTCGGAAACCGGCACATTCACTCTCGCCGATCAAACCCAGGTCCTCTCGTCCGGTCCAAGCCAGTTTTTAAACACCCAGATCGGACAGGTCAGTCTGCCCGATTCGAATACCGGACTGACTCCCCAGGTCACAGGAAGTTTCATCCTGGCAAATAACAGTGTGCTGTCCGGGTTTAATATTACCAGCGGCAGTGCCAACCCGGCTGTCATAGCGGATGGCGTACAGAATATAACGATTGCCAATAATACGATTTTAAACGGCTCAACATCCGGTATTGCCATCGAAAACTCGCAGGGAATTACCATTCAGAACAATACCCTGCAGGACGTCAGCGATGATGCCATCGAGATCGAAGACAGTTCCGGAAACATTACGGTCAGCAATAACACGATTAAAAGTGTTTCTACAGCCTTTGATGACGCGATTAGCGTGGAACTCAACGGCGATACTGATCTGACCATCGACAACAATATCATTTCCAGTCTCGTGCAGACTTCTGACAACGGGATTAACGTCTCCACGACTGCCGGTAATATTACAACCCGGATTCGCAACAACCAGATCTCCGGTGTCGACTTCTCGCTGGCTGGTGGAGTCAGATATTCGGGTAGTTCTACTGGTTTCGCACAGACGACGATCACTGACAACATCATCATGAACGACGACGACAGTATTGCTGGATCAGCCGTTTTCAATGGAATCTATGTCAGTTATCTGAACGGGTCGGCAAATACAGATATCTCTAATAACCAGATCGTCAGCAACGATCATGCCACGAACGGCAGAGGAATCTGGCTGAACTATCAGACCAGCGGAGCCACAACAACCACCGTCAATAATAATATCCTCTCTGACTACACCGACTCTAACGTCTTTTATTACGGCCTGATTGCCGAAATAAACCAGGGGACGAACCATGACTTTTTCATCACCAGTAACAGGATCGGCCCCAACCTGTTTAATGTGCGTGTCGATGTGAAAAACGGGGCAGCGGCAAATATGCGGGTCACTCAGAATATCTTTGCAGACAATGCAGGCACAAGTGGCGACCTGCTGATCTATTCGGAAAACGCCGGCTCTGATTTGACCATGTCAATCTTTGGTAATACGGCTCACAAACCATTCGACTTCACGACGAATTCTGGAGGCATTATCAGAATCCAGGACCTCTCGGGTCTCTCAGCCAACAATAACGGTATCACCGTCAATACTACGGGTAATGTCGTGAATGCTCCGTAGGAATATTCGCATCTGATTCATCGCAGCCGCGTGACTCCAAATAGCGTCAGGGTTTCGTCTCCACAATCGGACGATGGCGTTCGATCTGAGATTTAAAATCTCCCAGGCTCTGCCAGTACAACGGGTGATTCAGATCCACCTCGGTAATTGCGATGGTGCCCCATTCTTTCGCCTGTGCCAGTGGCTTGCCGTCATGTCCGTAAATCGCGGAAATCATCCAGTTGGAAGAGGTATCCGTGTAGGTGCTGCTGATGACGTACACATGATTTTCACAGGCGCGTGCGGCACCAAGCAGGGGATTGCAGCCCCAGACCGGCCAGGCGATGACCTCGGCTCCATTCTTGCTCAGTTCCCGGGCGACTTCCGGAAAGAAGCCGTCGTAGCAGATCATCATGCCGACTTTTCCGAAACGGGTTTCAAACACGGGATACTCGTTCCCCGGTGTGACGCCCCCTTCGATCTCGCCGCGGGGAAGGGTGACTTTGCGATACTTGCCGACCATTTTTCCGTCGGGACCAATCAACACAGCGACATTATAAACCAGATGCGCTGCCCGTTCGTAAAGACCGACGACAATATACAAATCGTGTTTTTTAGCCAGCTCACCAAAGTACTTAGTGGAAGGCCCCGGGATCGGCTCCGCGGTTTCGGCATAGGTCAGCCCGGTGCCGAAAACCGTAATGGATTCGGGGAGCACGACCAGATCTGCATTCTGCTCCGCGGCCTGCTCAATCAACTCCGCGAACTGGGCGGGTTTGTCACTCGGTTTTTTCCCTGCCTGGGGACGATGATGGATTGTCGCCAGGCGTACGATGCGGGGCTTTAAATCTTTGGTCTGTTTTAAACTGATATCGCTCCACAGAATTTGTGAATGGGGTGGGCCCCAGCGAAAATGTAATTCCACTTGAACCTGCGTCGCTTTTACAGGAGCACGGTAAATACCGGCGACCTTTGTCCAGCCGGCGTTTGTTTCCTGGTCTCCGGGAAATTCCGGTTCCGCCCGGGGATGTTCTCCCGGTCGATAAGAGGCGAACGAGGGGTTATCCCGCGTGACACGTTTTCCGTTTTGATCCAGCCAGATCAGACGTGCTGTTCCAGCACGGCGGACCAGGTCGATGCCTTCGTTTTTTCGCAGTGCCCTGAATTCATAAGTCTTTCCCCCTTCGACGGGGAACGCCTTCTGAATGTGTCCCATCAAACCTTCACGGCCATCCGCCTGAATGAGAAAGGCGCCGCGTTGATCGGGGCCGGCGTCCGCTTTCCAGGAAATATCAGGACGCAGTTCTTCGCGAGGCGTCATCGCCTGCCAGCCATCGTGCAGTCCTGTCTCGCCTGCACGTCCAGACTGGTTGGAAAGCAGTAATACAAGAAAGAACAGTATACCAGAGGCACGTTTCATGAGGACTTCTCCGGGAACGGAATATCGTGTTTGAAGCTGGTTACAGAAAGCAGGGTCAAAACCCCGGCATCAAACATGGTACCACAACAGACTCGTCAAGACAGCAGAAAACGCGGTTTTCGTCTCCTGCGCAACGTGCTCGGACGCGAGTTGAAAGTTTTTTTGAGCCTGGATATCGCCGATTTAAATATCGTAGTACATCGCGAATTCGTACGGATGGGGGCGCTCACGCAGCGCAGCGACTTCCTGATTGGTTTTGTACCAGATCCAGGTATCGATGACATCTTCGGTGAAGACATCGCCGGTCAGCAGAAACTTATGGTCATCGCGTAATGCCTGCAGTGCATGTTCCAGTGAATCAGGCACGCTGGGGAGTTCGGCCAGTTCGTCCGGTTTCAGATCGTAGATATCTTTTTCCAGGGGGTGTCCGGGGTCGATCTTGTTCTGAATCCCGTCCAGCATCGCCATTAATACCGCCGACATCGCCAGGTAGGGGTTGGAAGAGGAATCGGGGCAGCGGAATTCAAACCGTTTGTTTTCAGGGTGGGGACTGTGCACGGGAATGCGGATCGCCGCCGATCGATTGCGGTAACTATAGGTCAGATTGATGGGTGCTTCAAAACCGGCAATCAGACGTTTGTAACTGTTCGTGGTCGGACAGCAGAAGGCAAACAGCGCCGGCGCATGTTTGAGGATCCCCCCCATGGCGTACATGCCCATCTCGCTGAGTCCGCCATAGCGTGAACCTGCGAATAATGGCTTGCCTTCTTTCCAGAGCGACATATGCAGATGCAGTCCGGAACCGTTGTCATTCCATAACGGCTTAGGCATGAAGGTCGCAGTTTTGCCATGCCTGACGGCGACGTTTTTGACGATGTATTTGTACCGCAACAGATTGTCAGCGGTCTTTAACAGCGGCGCGTATTTCATATCGATTTCGCACTGACCGCCGGTCGCCACTTCGTGGTGCTGTGCTTCGACATCGACGCCACACTCCATCAGCGCCAGCATCATCTCGGTGCGGGCTTCCTGCAGGGTGTCCGCGGGCGGTACGGGGAAGTAACCTTCCTTATGGCGAATTTTATAACCGGCATTGGAGGAGCTACCTGCTTTGCCGCGATTCCACTGCCCCTCGATACTGTCCACATGGTAATAGCATTCGTGCTCGTTCTGATCGAAGCGCACGTCATCGAAGATAAAGAACTCTGCTTCGGGTCCAAAATTGGCCACATCGGCAATTTTTGTCGACCGCATGTAGCTTTCTGCTTTTCGGGCAACATTGCGCGGATCTTTGGCATAGTCTTCCCGGGTAATCGGGTCCTGAATATTACAGGTCATCACCAGGGTATTGGACATAAAGGGATCCACGAAGGCGGTATCCGGTTGGGGAACAACCAGCATGTCGCTTTCATTTATCGCTTTCCAGCCACGCATTGAGGAGCCATCGAAACCAAAGCCATCTTCGAAACTCTTCTCTGCCAATATCTTAGCAGGAATAGTGAAATGTTTTTGAGTTCCGGGAAAATCCATAAACCGTAAATCTACGGCCTGAATTTCTTTTTCACGACAGAGGGCGAGCACTTCCCGAGGAGTCATCTTATTTTCCTGATCTGAGTTAGTCATTCCTTGAAGATTCTATGGTAATACAGAATATCTTAATAATGCAAAACATATACCATTCCCATATTTTGCACAATTATCAGGCAACTTGTACCGTTAGTATAGGTTCTTTTGATCTAACCGTTCTCAATCTTACTCAAAATGACTGGCTCTGACCCGATCCAAGAAAGGCCAAGCAATACTGTACATACAAATCCGTTCCGGGATATTTTGATTGACCGTCAGTTGGGAATGGGTTTCTGACGCTGCAATATCCAAAACTTAACTGAGGCTTCACACCACGCGCTTTACAAACAGTATCGGGCTGCGGCTATAATGATTTGACTCCCGCCAGTTTTCATCAAGAACGATTCTGCTTTTATCGATACCCAGAGGCTTCCATGAATTTTGCTGTCACTTCCAGCCTGTTGTCGCTGATCCTGCTTCTTAATGTGACTCCTGCCCAGGCGGAAAAACCGGATGAAGATCACATTCGAAAGATCCAGACCGCAGCCATCAAAAATAAAAAGAGCCCGGTGGCGCACTGGGGCTTTGATCCGAAAAACTATACCCAGTGGTCCAGTCATTCGCTGCGACTGATCCCGGTTTACACCTTCGGGACCAAAAATGGAGTTCCCGGTTATAATCTGAAGTCTTACAAAGGGAAAAACAGCCCTTATCGCGATGAAAAAAAACTCGAAGCTATTTATGGATTTTTGCCTGAAAATACTCTGAATCCGAAAGCCAAATATCTGGACCAGACCAACCTCTATGCTATCCAGGAGGCGGCTCTCAAAGCAGGCAAAAAGAATATTATCCTGTTTGTGTTCGACGGAATGGACTGGGATACTACGCGCGCCGCCGCCCTGTATTACAACGCGGCTGACAAATACAAGAGTGGACGGGGAACCGGATTCCATTTTCAGGATTATACCGCTGACGGCACATCGCAGTTTGGCTACATGGTCACGGCTCCTCACAACGATGGCTCCAACGTGGACGTCAACGGTCAACGCGTTCTGAACGCCGGTGGAAAAATGCGAGGCGGATATAACGCCCAAAAAGGTGGCCCCAATCCCTGGACAGCTGGCGATGATAAAAAATATCTGATTGGCAGCCCTGGTAACAAGTATGGCGAACACGCTTACCCGGACTCAGCCAATACGGCCACCTCAATGACGGCCGGCATCAAGTCGTACAATAACGCGATCAACGTCGACCCCAATGGGGCACCTGTTGCGACGATTGCACACGAGGCCCAGGAGAAAGGTTATTCTGTCGGCGTGGTCACCAGTGTTCCGATTACTCACGCCACGCCTGCGGCCGCTTATGCTCATAATGTCAGCCGCAATGACTACCAGGATCTGGCTCGCGACCTCCTGGGACAACCATCTGTTTCGCATCCACAGCAGGCATTACCCGGTATGGATGTTGTGCTGGGGGGAGGCTTTGGCACGATGGAAAAACCGACCGGCAGCAAATCGCATGGCAAGAACTTCGTCCCCGGCTGGAAATATATCTCGGAAGAAACCATCAACAAGGCAGACGTCAAACAGGGCGGAAAATATACAGTCGCTCTGAGAACTCCTCAGGTCAAAGGCAAGGTCGGTCTGAAACAGGCAACCGCTGCCGCCATCAAGAATAAAACCCGACTGCTGGGCGTGTATGGTGTCGAGAAATACGCGGCTCATCTCCCTTACCAGACCGCAGACGGTGATTACCAGCCGGCACCCGGTTTGAAGAACAGTGCTGAAGTTTATTCTGAATCAGATGTCTCAGAAAACCCGACACTGGCTGATATGACCGAGTCGGCACTCAGCGTGCTCAGCCAGAACAAGCAGGGTTTCTGGCTGCTGGTCGAAGCTGGTGATGTTGACTGGGCCAATCACGATAACAATCTGGATAACTCAATCGGCGCTGTCAAAAGTGGTGATACCGCGTTTAAAGTAATCACGGACTGGGTGGAGCAGAACAGCAACTGGGATGAAACCATCGTGATTCTCACCGCCGATCATGGGCACTATCTGAATATCGATCAGCCGGAAGCATTGATCCCGTCGAAAAAAGCAGCGAAATAGAATCGCCCGGGTTCAGTTCGCCTGCAGTTTGGCTTTGGTGGGGTGAAGCAAACCGGTATCCAGCATCGTCCGCACCAGTTTCTGCGCGACAGGTCCTGCAACGCGGCTGCCGGAACCCCCGTGTTCAATGACGACGGCAAATGCATATTTTGGTCGCGTGGCTGGTACAAAACCGGCGAACCAGGCGTGATCATTTTTGCCTCCGCCGGTCTCCGCGGTCCCCGTTTTTCCGGCGATGGAGATTTCTTTCATCCGCACTGTTTTATAACCGGTGCCGTGGGGATTCGCCACGACGTCGATCAAGCCTTCCCGCACCCGTTCCAATGTATCTGGATGAATGCCGCTCACGTAACGCTGGGGATGCGAGATGATCTGGCGGGTGGTCGTCGTCGATTCCGCCGAGGGAACAATACTGTAAGCCAGATGTGGAACAACCAGCTCACCATTATTGGCAACGACCGCCATGAGCCGCGCAATCTGTAACGGAGTCACTGTCAGCCGAGATTGACCAATGGCGATGCCCAGTGTGTCGCCGGGATACCAGGGGGACTTTCCCTTTTTCCTGCCGGGTGAAGGGTCGGGCAGATGTCCGCCTCGTTCTCCGGGAATATCAATGCCGGTTGGCTTGCCGAAGCCGAGCTGATCGGCCCAGTGGCAGAGCGTCTCCGGTCCCATCGTACGGGCCGCCTGAAAAAAGTAGACGTTACAGGACTGGCATAACGCTTGTGTGAGATTGATATCGTTGTGACCGACTCCATAGTGCCGGTAAATAAAGTCGCGGTGCCGATCAGGTCGGTCCAGATAACCGCGGCAGGGATACATCTCATCCGGATCAATCTTGCCACTTTCCAGTATCGCAATGGAAGTCAGTGCTTTGAAGGTCGAGCCTGGAGGCAGCATCATCTGTGTGGCCCGGGGAAACAGGGGACGTCGCGGATCATCCAGTATCGCCTGCCATTCTTCCGGCGAAGGGTTCAACAGCAGATTCAGGTCATACCGCGGCGCGGAAGCGGTTGCCACAATCGCGCCACTGCGCACATCGAGAACCACAATACAGCCGCCTGTGGAAGGCTCAATGGTGAGAGCGCCTTTCTCATCCTTCTGCTGTGCCAGTTCGTCCAGAGACTGATCCAGCAGATCTTGAACCTCACCCTGCAGCCGTGTATTCAAAGTCAACACCACATCATCGCCCGACTTGGGTTCGCGAACGACTTCGCTGCGAACGATTTCACCCTGCCGGTTTTTCACCACGCGTTTTAAGCCACGCAGGCCACGCAGAAACCGATCGTACGAACGCTCGATTCCCATTTTGCCGATGCGATCCCCTTCCTGGTAATCCAATGGATCTCCGTCGGGAAACTGTTGCTGCCTGGCTGCCAGGGTTTTCTCATCAATGCGATGTCGTATTCCCAGCTCATGGGGGGCGATCGTTTTCTGCGGATATTCGCGGAGGGTTGCCACCTGAATATTCACGCCGGGAAAGTGTTCCGGATGCGCAGAAATGGCCAGTGCAATTTCACGTGGAATCCCTGATTGGACGGTGTGATAATCCAGTTCTTCGCGGACGACAATCCGTTCCCGCCGTGGTCGTCGCGGAGGTCGCGTTAATGTTTCTTTCAGCAGTTTCCAAAACGCCTGCGGATAATCTGCCGGCGCTGTTTCTGTTGTTTCATCAGCCACTTGAGTTGGCTGCGTCTCCGTCCGCTTTTTCTCGGCTCTCTCATTCACGCTTGCGATGATATTTTCAACACGTTTTTGTATCTCATTCCCTGAGGTCAACAGGTCTTGTTGCGGGACCCGCATGACCAGCGCCAGTTCTTCCCACAACTGCTGACGTCGTGCGAGAACTTTGTCGCGGGCGGCCTTTACCTTTTCTTTCTGGCGACGCTCCAGGGGCTTCAACAGCGTCAGCGCCTGCTGTTTCAGCCAGCGTTCATTTGGCGGCTCTTCCAGCCAGCGATAATGCACCTGCAGGTCGAAGCGTTCGACATCCATTGCCAGCACGCGTCCATCAATGGAGACAATGCGTCCGTCTCGACTGGGAATCGTCTCGAAAGATTCAGTTGTCTTTCCAAACTGCGAGTAAAAATGCTCTGAATTCATCATCTGGATGAACAGTAGCCGCCCACTCACCGCCAGCAGCGGCGCCAGCAGTAACAGCCCCAACAGACAGACCCGCAGACCGGGCAGACGATCCACCTGAAACGGGTTGCCGCTTGCTTCGATTTCTGAAGTCTGATGGTTACTGCCAGGACGATTACGCATTAATTGATGATCTGTTGTTAATATTTTAATCAAGAAAACCGACGAATGTGATCAGCGGGAATACTGTGAGGAATACCCGACCGAAGCAGCGGGAGATGTTCGAAGTTCAACGGGAATCAATTTGATACTGAGCAGTAGTAACAGCCCTATGACTGCTGTCTCCAGACTGTTTCCTGCTGACTGCTGTAGTATGCCTGTCAGTTCAGAGATCAGTTCTGCTCCCGCTTCCAGGCGATTCAATGCATGAAACAGACTGTCAAAAAGAAATGAGAGAAAGGCCAGCATCACAAATCGACTGAAGATTGAACGTAGCTGAAAGTGGACCTGTATTCGATAAGCAAGCCAGATCAGAGTGGTCAGCAGAAATACTCCCGTGCCGGGAATGGCAGAGTCGAATGCTTCACAGACCAGTCCCGCCAGCAGTGCACAGAGAATAACACGCGCATCGCGGAGCCAGAACAAAGCCAGACCTGTTACCATGATGATCAGGTTCGGCCGATACCCCTGGGGACTCAGTTCCGGAACCACGCTGATCTGAATAATCAGACAGACATATGCCAGTAACATCAGGCTGAATAATTTCATATCTCCCTATCCTCTCAGTTCGCCAGCATCCGTCGCGGATTGATTATCTGACGCAGTACACTGACCTGTTTGACATCAGACAGTGTGATGGCTGGCTCTACAATTATCTTCCAGTAAGGTGCACCCCGAGGCAGTTCTGCTTCCATCACGCGCCCGTAATACATGGGTTGCCCGAGTGTGGACTGCATGCTCAGAGGGAGTTCGCGATCGACTTCCCCCGTAAAAACATCCTGTCCCACCTGAATTGATTCAGTCGGCGGAATCTGCAGTAGTTCGCATTTGCCTTCCCCCAGTCCCACCAGGATCCCATCGGTGCCGAGCTGTAAGCCCTGCTCCGTGCGGCGGGCAATGCGAGCCGAGCCACGGTACTTGACCGATGTGATGGGAATCAGGCTGCTGGTCCAGCTTCCGACCTCGTCGATTTTTCCGATCACGGCCTGTCCCGCGTACAAGGCATATCCGGGTTTGATGCCTTGTGCTGTGCCCTGATCAATCAGGGGGAAATCGGATTCCAGCACGAACGATGATTCGAAGACCCCCTGCTCGCGTCCCTGGTTGAGGAACTGCCCTTCCCGCAACAGTGAAATGGCGGACTCACCCAGAATCTGCGCTTCCAGCAGGTCAGGAACCAGCAGGCGGTCGCTGGACTGTGTCTGATAGTTGGGAACCCCCGTCCGTTTGAGACGCTGTAATTCTTCTGAGACCTGCAGCGCCTGCAGTTCCAGTCGCCGCTTTGCCTGTTTACTTTCTGTCAACTGGCGCTCCAACTGTTCCACACGCGGGTCTGACGCGTCCGGTTTTGCCGCAGTCGATTCCCAGGCTTTGAACTGCTGCACGAGGACTAAGCCAGGCCTGGCTGTATCGCGAATCAGATTATACAGTCGACTCGAATACGCAGTCGGCATCGCATACAGGCTGCCTGAAACCAGCAATGCCAGCAGGACCAGTTTGATTTCCGAAAACCGCGTTTCGCGTTTCATAGACTGCAGCCCCGTCCCTTTAAAAATCACCATCGCCGTTATCAAAGGCATGACGCCACTGGCTGAGATGTTCGAGGCAGATCGCAGTTCCCCGCGCGACTGTCCGCAGGGGATCCTCATCCACGCGTACGGGAATCCCCAGTTGTTCGCTCATGTAATAAGCCAGGCCACGGAGCAGCGCACCGCCACCCGTGAGGACCAGACCATTGTCGGCCAGGTCGGCGACCAGCTCCGGCTTACATTGTTCGATGGTCTGCTTACAGCAGTTCAGGATGGATTCCAGCGGTCCATGCAAGGCATCGCGCAGTTCTTCACTGGTGACGATCGCTTTACGGGGGATGCTGCTGATGATATCCAGGCCTTTGACTTCGCCGGTCAACTCCTGTTCCAGGGGATAGGCGCTGCCCAGTTCCAGCTTCAAGTCCTCTGCTGTCTGCACGCCAATCCGTAGCGAATAATGCTGCTTCATGTATTCGACAATCGCATCGTCACATCGATCCCCGCCAATGCGAACCGAATTACTGACGACGGTATCGCCCATACTCATGATGGCGACTTCCGTGGTGCCCCCACCAATATCACAGACCATGCTCGCCATCGGTTCTGAGATTGGCAGCCCGGCACCGATGCCCGCCGCCTTGGATTCTTCAATGAGATAGACACGACCGGCGCCGGCGCGTTCGGCACTGTTAAACACGGCCCTTTTCTCGACAGGTGTGATACTACCAGGTACCGCGATGACGACCCGTGGTCGCAACCCGCGCGACTGATGACGGGCTTTGTGAATAAAATAGCGGAGCATTGATTCACACAGTTCAAAGTCGGTGATCACCCCTTCTTTGAGGGGGCGGACAGCAATGATACTGTCGGGAGTGCGGCCCAGCATCTGCTTGGCCAGTTTACCGACGGCCGTTCCTTTGCCCAGAATCTTGCGGCTGCCTTTATGCAACGCGACGACCGAGGGTTCGTCCAGCGCAATGCCCTCGCCCTGGATCGCGACGATGGTATTCGCCGTTCCCAGATCGATCGCCAAATCAGGACAGAGCCATTGACGTAAACGGTGCAGCATCCTTGCACTACCGCTTCTGTTTAAAAGAATAAGTGGGCTGAACAGAATCAAGAACGAAACTCAACAAACCATTATTGAGTCGCCTGCTATTCACAAAACTTCCTGTTAAGATTGGGAAAATGTATTCGAGATGGTGAGTTTCTGCAAGATGCAGTTTTGAAACAGTGACGTTCCTGTAAAAACAGGTAAACCTGGCTATCCTGCTAACTGACCAGAATTTGGAATTGGGACTGATAGTGCTATAATTCCAATACAAACCTAAAACAGAGAGTGAACGAACTATCCATGGCCGATTGGGATGAAGAAGAAGATTTTGAAGAGACGACTGCGCAAGACCAGCAATCTTTCATCCTGGGTGGCTCGCTGATTTCGATCGGCATCATCGTGATTGCCTTCGGTGTTGGCTGGGGACTGGGTGTCAGCCCGCTTGCCAATCTCAACTGGAGCTGGACCGATCTGCTGATTGGCATTCTGGCTGCGCTGCCTTTGTACCTGTTTTTCTTCTGGACGGCCAAACTGCCAATTAAGAGTTTTCAACAGATCCAGCAGTTCCTGCTCGATGAACTGGGCCCGCGCGTGGAGCACGGCAAAGTCTGGGAACTGTTCATCCTCTGTATCTTCATTGGCCTGGGTGAAGAGATGCTGTTTCGGGGCGTACTGCAATCCTGGGCAACGCAATACGGAGTGATTGCTGCAATCATCTTCACCAATATTCTGTTTGGTGTATTACATTCGATCACGCGGCTGTACGTCATCGTGGCAACACTGATGGGCGTTTACATGAGTCTGCTGCTGATTCTTTTTACGCCTCAGAACCTGCTGATTCCAGTCACGACACATACCGTGTACGACTTCATGTGCTTTATGTACGTCATACACGCGTATCGCCAGCAGAAAGAGGCTGAGCAGGTATACGAATCAGAGTAATAAAGCCCGCGTGGTGAGTGTTTAACATGTTTCACACCATCAGGGAAACTCTGAAACCTTCTCTTTTTTCTACCACGTAAAACACGAACGGACACGAAAGATTCTGGTTGGTGGGAAGTAACAACCATGGTTGAGAGAGAAGAATGTCGGATGCCTCCGGATAAAATCCGGGGTTGTCGAAGACAACAGGAAACTGCCAGAGCACACATACGCACTCACGGCATGCTCTCCTGCCTCAATCCATGACACGACTGAGAGAAAATCAGTGGGTCACTTTCAGGAACGTCACACCCTCAGTTTCCTGCTCGCTACGCTCGGCCCGGATTACATCCGGGCCCACCCATGGTTGGGTGAGGGAAATATCTATGCAATTGCGCCAATTCACTAGCCAGGAGAAAACGTCAGATGGCCACGGATAAATTCCGGGGTTGTCGAAGCCAACAGAAAACTGTCAGAGCAGATTTACGCACTCACGGCATGCTCTCCTGCCTTAATCCATGACGCGACTAAGAGCAAACCAGTGGTTCACTTTCAGAAACGTCTCACTCTCAGTTTCCTGCTCGCTGCGCTCGGCCCGGATTACATCCGGGCCCACCCATTGGTTTTTTAATTTCGTGCAGTTTCGTGTTTTTCGTGGTAGAAATAAATAGCCCGAACCGTAGCGGGATTTTTTCTGCCGAAATGTAATAGTCGACTCTGTTAGTTTATCACTTCGCTTCGATCAACTGTTTCAATTTGTCACGATCAGACTGCTTCCACAGTTTAAGATTGCCGAAAATATTCCCCTGGCGGTCAATCACAATGGTACTCGGGAAACTGTTGATCCCGTATTCGACGCTCATTTTCGAATTGGCAATTGGCTCTCCGCCGAGAGAGTATGGTAATTTTCGCAAGCGTGTGAGGGCCACCGGGAAGTCAATTTCTCGCCCCTTCCAGATATTCTTTTGAATTTTACTCAGCTTCTGATCCAGTTCTTTGACGGAAGTCACCTCGTCATCTTCACCATAGGGAGTATGGATACCAATGACTGCCAGATCTTCATGCGGAAACTCGTCCTGTAGTTTGAAAAGTTGCGGAATGCCAGAGTAGACGCAAGGACCGCACCACCAGCCCCAGAACTCCAGTATCACTACTTTCCCGCGTAACTGTGACAGTTTAATGGGAGGTCCATTTTTCCATTCCTTGATATCCACAATTTCCGGGGCGGGTTTGCCTTCTAATAGAATCCACTTTTTGGCGGCGGCATCTGCTGTTCCTGCATCATATTCTGTTTGCCCCGCTTTGATGACGATTGTTTTTTCGACCGGACTCACATGCTCCCCGTGGCCCACAATTGTGAACGTACCTGGTGGCAGGAAAAAATGCAGAGTCGAATCCGGTCCATTACACCATTGACAGAACAGGTTTTGATAACCACAAGCTCCCTGGATCGTGCCGATCTTTTTCCCAGTCGATTTCAGCTGGTTACATTTAATCTGCCAGGTGACATGACATTCGGGATACATCGTCAGAACCTGGGGCGACTTCTTGTCCTGAATCTGATCTGTCCGTTTGACAGCAACGAGACCCCGCCCAGAGTGCCGTGCGTAAACCAGCCCTCGATATCGGTCAGCGTCACGAAACTCAATGATACCATCGGAATCTGACTGGAGTTCAAAATGCCCAAAACTCCATTCACCCACATGCTGGTCATCAAAGCCTTTAAAAATAGCGGATGCCCCGGTTTGTGCTCCCTCGACCGGTTTCCCCTCCTGATCAACCAGTTTCACAGTCAGAAACGGTTTCGCTTCCTCTGCCGTTTCCTGCGTTTTTTTTCTGCAGCCACCTGAGAAACTAACAGAATAGATACCAGCATAATCCAGTTCAGGCTCAATCGCATATTTGTCATCCTATTCAATTACATGGTTGATCGATCCTCAGAGCGGATAACATCGAATTTTAACCGGTCGCTACCCTTACTTCGCTTCGATCAGCTGCTTCAGTTTGTCACGGTCCGCTTTTTCCTGCAGGTTTAGGCTGCCAAAAATGTTTCCCTGGCGATCGATGACAATCACACTCGGGAAACTGAGAATTCCATACTCAACACTCATTCTCGAATTCGCATACGATTCTTCACCAGGCGAGTATGGTAACTTCCGAAAGCGTGTCAGAGCCACAGGAAAATTGATCTGCTTTCCCTTCCAGACATCCTTCTGGATTTTGCTCAGTTTTTCATTTAGTTCCTTGATCGAAGTAACCTGATCTTCTTCTCCATAAGGAGTGTGGACGCCAATGATCGCCAGGTCTTCAGCTGGGTACTCTTTCTGTAGCTTGAAGAGTTCTGGAATTCCATAGTAGATGCATGGGCCACACCACCAGCCCCAGAATTCCAGGATGACCACTTTCCCTCTGAGCTGCGACAACTTGATCGGCCCATTTTTCCATCCTTGTACATCAATAATTTCAGGAGCAGGCTTACCTTCCAACAGAATCCACTTTCTCGCATAAGCATCTGTCGTACCTGCATCAAACTCTATTTGCCCCGTTTTTACTACAATCTTTTTATCAACCGGGCAGAATCGTTTCCCATACGACATCAGTCGAAATTCGCCTGGCGGCAAAAAGAAATGAAGCGTTAAGCCTGTCTGAAAACACTTTTGGCAAATCTGATCTCCGGAATAGCAACGCCCCCGAGCCTGGCCTGCGTCTTTCCCGATCTGATCGAGCTGACTACATTTGATCTTCCAGGTAACATGACATTCAGGATACATTGTCAGAATTAGTGGCGATTTCTGATCCTCAATCAGGTCCGTTCGTTTAGTAGCAACGAGATTTCGACCGGCATGACGCGCAAAAACCATGCAATCAAACTGGGCAGGATTGGAAATCCGAACCAGACCCTCAGAATCTGACCTGACCTCAGGGCCGACAAATTCCCAGCCTACTCCCCGCTCACGATCATAGCCATTAATCACAGAAGAAATACTGGCCCGTGCCCCCTCTACTGGTTTCCCCTGCTGATCTACCAGTTTCACAGTCAGAAACGGTTTCGCCTCCTCTACCGATTCCTGCTGTTTTTCTTCTGCAGAGGCAATCTGAGAAACACAGAGTGTGATTACCAGCACTATATAATTCAGACTGGGGCTCATGCTCTTCTCCACAAATAGACCTGTTGTTGAGTTCACACTTTTTGAAGATAGAACTGAATCTCTCGTTTGTCTATTAGAAAGTAAGATTTCACAGAATTGATACGGAATAGTGGCCACGGATAAAATCCGGGGTTGTCGAAGACAACAGGAAACTGCCAGAGCACACATACGCACTCACGGCATGCTCTCCTGCCTCAATCCATGACACGACTGAGAGCAAACCAGTGGCTCACTTTCATGAACAGCATACTGTCAGTTTCCTGCTCGCTCTGCTCGGCCCGGATTACATCCGGGCCCACCCATGGTTGAGTGAGGGAAATATCTATGCAATTGCGCCAATTCACTAGCCAGGAGAAAACGTCAGGTGGCCACGGATAAATTCCGGGGTTGTCGAAGACAACAGGAAACTGTCAGAGCACACATACGCACTCACGGCATGCTCTCCTGCCTCAATCCATGACACGACTGAGAGCAAACCAGTGGCTCACTTTCAGGAACAGCACACTCTCAGTTTCCTGCTCGCTCTGCTCGGCCCGGATTGCATCCGGGCCCACCCATTGGTTTTTTAATTTCGTGCGATTTCGTGTTTTTCGTGGTAGAAATAATTAACCTGAACCGCGGCGGGTGAAACTACGATTGATATAAAAAAAGCAGGACGGGCTCTCCTTAACCCGTCCTGCTTCAATTGGCATCCGTTCCGTTTTATTTTGCTTTCGGAATCCGGGGATCGCGTTTAAGAGGCAGCGACACCTGTTTTCCGGTCCAGGAAGACTGATAGATCGCCAGAATGATTTCCACACTCTTGCGGCCATCGTTTCCATCGACAAACGGCTTCTTACCGGTTTTAATCGACTTGATGAAGTCTTTCAGCTGTTCCATATGTCCGGCATAAGAGATGGCAGAGGGATCACTGGCACCGCCGGTGTTGCCACTTTTCTTGGCCAGCTCTGTGCGGATCTTTTCATCGCGGGCGTTCTCTTTCGCAAACTCCCAGTGCAGAACATCGTCCTGCTCGATGATCACGGTCCCTTTGGTACCAGAGATTTCAGTTTTCTTGAGCAATCCGGGGAAGACGCTGGTGGTCGCTTCGATCACACCCAGGGCACCGTTTTTGAACCGAATGGTGGCAACGCCGGTATCTTCGACTTCGATTCGCTTGTGTGCCAGGGTACCGGTCATGCCGTTCACATCGGCGACTTCACCCATGAACCAGAACAGCAGGTCGACGTTATGAATCGCCTGATTCATGTAGGCACCGCCGCCATCCATTTCCCAGGTACCACGCCATCCGCCGGAATCGTAGTACTCTTGAGTGCGCCACCATTTGACATAGGTGTCGCCTAATGTCAGTTTACCGAAGCGGCCTTTGTCGATCGCTTTTTTCAGTTCCTGATTGGCGGCACCAAAGCGGGAAGGCATGATGGTCGCCAGTTGGACCTTATTCTTTTTGCAGGCATTGATGATTGCATCACAGCGTTTGAGTGTGATTTCGAGTGGTTTTTCGACTACGACATGTTTACCTGCTTTGGCAGCAGCGACTGCAGGATCCATGTGTGCCCCGCTGGGGGTGCAGATGGTGACAACATCCACTTCGGGATCTGCCAGCATTTCATCCAAATCATGATAGGCCGTGCAACCATTCGCTTCTGCAAACTTATCTGCTGATGCTGCGAATCGATCAAAGCAGGCGACCAGCTTAGCACCGCGAATCTCTTCCAGTGCCTTTGCATGAAAATTCGAAATCATGCCACAGCCGACAATTCCAAAACCTGTTGCCATTACTGTTGCTTTCTGTATTTCGTTCAAAAAAAGTTTGTCTCTGTTCACACTATGATTGTGAACGTCAGAACGTAAATCTCTGAATTAACCTTTAAAACATCGTTTTACGAAGTATTTCTTGCGAATGCAATCCGCGCGGAATGATTTCCCCTGATTGCCTGCAAAAGACGGTCTATTTCATTTGCTCGCAGGTCAATCGACCAGTTCCACCTGGCAGAACCGTTTCTTGCCGACCCAGAGTAACAAACCAGACTCGACTGCAATCGCCTGATCATGGGATTCGATCTTCACCTTATCTTCCCCTATTTTGGCGCCCCCCTGCTGAATCGAACGCCGCGCATCACTGGTGGAAGCACACAGGCCCAACTGCTTGAGTAAGTTTGCAGCTGGCAGAGTTCCTTCCTCATTTAATACTGACTTCGAAAACTTGACCACGGGAATCTCCGCAGGCAGGCCGCCGGAACCAATCTCCCGCTGCCAGCGATCGGCAGAATCCTCTGCCGCGGCGGCATCGTGGTATTCTGTGATAATCGTTTTCGCCAGTTTAACTTTGGCCTCTTTGGGATGACCTGCCAGAATGGTCTGGACTTCCTCCAGAGGGAAATCGGTCAGTAATTCGAAAAACATCTGCATGCTGTCATCAGAGAGCTGCATGAATTTTTTCATCATCTCATATGGAGATTCGCTGATGCCGATGTAGTTCCCCAGGCTTTTGCCCATACGACGGACACCGTCTGTCCCCACCAGAATGGGTGACATGACGCTTACCTGCTGTCGCAGTTTCTGATCTTTCTGCAGATCGCGGGCCAGCATGAAGGAGTAAAGCTGTTCGGTGCCCCCCAATTCAATGTCGGCTTTGATCTCGACTGAATCCCAGGCCTGCATGATCGGGTACAGGCACTCGTGGAGATAAATGGCGGCTTCTTCGCGGTATCGCTTTGAGAAATCATCGCGGGTCAGCAGTTGTGCGACGGTGACTTTACTGCAGAGTTCGAGGATATCTGCGAAGTTCATTTTGCTGAACCAGTCGCCGTTCCTGACAACTTCGGCATTTTCCAGATCGATGACTTTACCCACCTGATTCAGGTAGTCGATGGCATTGGCTTCGACCTGTTCTGCAGTCAGACGGGCGCGGGTTTCATCGCGACCGCTGGGATCGCCGACCAGGGCAGTATAATTCCCTATGATGATGACTGCCTGATGCCCCAGTTCCTGAAACTGACGCATCTTTCGCATGGGAACGGTATGCCCCAAGTGGAGGTCAATCCCTGTAGGGTCGATCCCATATTTCACCCGCAACGGCGTTCCCGTTTCACGACTCCATTTTAACTTTTCGGCCAGTTCCTGTTCAGGAACGATCTTTTCCACACCACGCTGGAGGACTGCCAACTGCTCTTCTACAGGCAAAAATTGCATTAAACTTACCAGACTCTCTCTCAAACAATGTTATTCTGACATATCAGGGTTTCGCTTATTTTGTCGATTCGGTCTGCCAGCGTCAATCTAAGCGGCGGGCCAGTAGACGTTTATTTCAAACCGATTTGACCAGGCATCACTGACTATGATAAGATCCGTGCCGGTCGGGTACTGCACTGTTGTGTTTTTTACAAAGAACAAAGCTTTTCCTCATTCCGTAAAAAAATGGCATTGATGCCCTGCCCCGAATTCAGGTACAAATAATAAGTGACGCTACCTGCCTCCCAACCTGTATACCCTCCTGCAAATACCACCCAATCACTCCAGTACCAAGTTTGTCTTTGATGGACATTTCACAAATATTCCAGTTTAAACAGGACCAGGAATTTTCTAAACTCCTGCTGCATGATAAAGAGGTCGACCTGACGATTGCCGCATTGGAACTGGCACGCGACGATCAACCCGATCTGCAGTTTGAACAGGTAAAAATCTGGATTCGACAACGCGCCTGCGAACTCTCCGGGAAAGTAGCGCTTGCCAATGACGACGCAACCCTGGTCAGATACTTCGTCGACTGCCTGGCCAAACAGCATGGGCTGACGGGAAATACAGTCTGTTACCATCAGCCGGAAGGCAGCTACCTGAATCATGTGATCGAAACAAAGCAGGGTCTGCCTATTGCGCTCTCCCTGATTTATATGGCGGTCGGCAATGAGCTGGGGATTGAGATCCAGGGGGTCGCTGCCCCCATGCAGTTTCTGGTACGCTATGAATCACAGTCGGGCCCGTTGTTCATTGATCCCTACTCTCGTGGAACAATCTATAACGAAAACGAATGTATCATCCATCTGGCAGAATTAGGCGACTTTTCCCGCGATGTCCTGCTGCGAGTATTAAAGCCCGCCACCCATCGGGAAATTATTACCCGCATGCTGCTGAATCTCAAACGGATTCACGAAGAACGCGAAGATTTCCCGCGTGCCTGGAATGTGCAACGCAGACTGTGTGCCTTGAATCCACTGTCCAACGCACATCGAAAAGACCTGGCGGCACTCAGCTTTAAAACCAGGAAACTGGGGTTGGCGGCCGATCTTCTGGAAAGCTGCCTGAAAAGCTGTCCGGAATCCGAGCAGATGGATATCAAGCTGATGCTCCAGAAAGTACGTACCGAACTGGCTCAGTGGAACTGAAGTCTGCTTACAGACAGTTGCTCAACCTGCATCAACTTTAATCTGGTACAGAAACTGACCGCCACTCTGAAATACCCGTTCCTCCGAGAAACGGCTCCAGGCCAGACGCACGATCAAAAATTCCTTGACTGGTTTATCCAGGTCAAAGGTCACCGCGACTTCCCGGGAATAGATGTGAGTCGGATGGGTGAACGAGATTCCCCGCACCGAAATATTGCGACCGGTCACGATCTGCAGATCGGATTCCAACTGCCTGGTTTGAGGATTGAAAACAGCCAGGCCGAGCGGCCGTTGACAGGGAATGCGATGCCATTCACGACTGCTGATCGATGAAGGCTCGAGATACCAGCTGGCGACGACGGAATCGATCAGTTTACTCAGTTCAGGAATTCGTCGCAGGCAGGGAGTATTTGTCGTCTCGCGAAAAAAAGCAGCTCGCTTCTGCTGATAGAATTCGGAATTTTCGTCTTCTTTAATCGTAGTCGGAAACACATCACTCGGGTAGGCTCTCACGGCTTGTCGCATGGGTCTGCTCTTTTATAGACATAACGGAACTGACATCAGACTCAGATTGTCTGTTTTTAATCAATTTCATATTTCGACAGGAAATAAGCATTCGTTGCAGAAATGCTGACGGGGTATTAGACAGGGAGAGAGATACTCTAATTTAGCCCGCAATAAAAAGCGGGTCAAATTCTGACGGCAGAGCCCCTGGAGAACGAGACCGGAATAATCGATCAAACAGGATTCATCCGCCCAACCGTCACCAGGCAGGCAGATGGCACATCCTCTTTCTGAAATTGAGTTTAGCGCTACCGGTTGCAGCTTCAAATCACAGAAACGAAGAAAATCCCTCCATTTTGAATTCCTACAAGATTTAGCCTTCCTTCGACACCAGAATCTGTTCCAGTTCAGATTGAACCGCCTGAATGACGGGTTCCCAGTCGCCCAGTTCCGCCTGGCGAAACAACTGCGCCGTCGGATACCAGGGGCTGTCGCTCCGTTCCATCAGCCAGCGCCATTCGGGAAGATATGAAACCAGAATCCAGACGGGAATGCCCAGTGATCCCGCCAGGTGGGCCATTGCGGTGTCGGAGGTAATGACCAGGTCCAGATTTTGAATCAAGGCAGCCGTCTCAGAAAAACTGCCTGAAGCCGTCTGATATTCGGCGCCTGGTTGCCAGAGATTCCATTCACTCTTTAATGGTTCAATCTGCTCCAGCCCGTTGACCTGCTGCAGGCTGATCAGCTGAATGCCTTCCTGTTTCCCCAGAGGCAGAAAAGCCTGTAACGGGATCGAACGCAGCTCATTTTTGGGAAAGCTCGGATTTCCACACCAGTTCAACCCGACTTTGGTTCCCGGCAATTCGGAAAGCACGTGGGCCCAATACTGCTGTCTCTCAGCGGATGGTTTTAGAAACGGAACCGCTGTGGGAATCGTCTCCAGGGTGGTTTCCAGATAGTAGGGCACACTCAACAGGGCACACTGATAATCACATTCCGGTTGCGGGTCCCCAGCGACCAGGATCTGATCGAGTTCTGGAACCAGCTTCAGCAGCTCTGCCAGTTCTGACTGACAGAGCACGAGTACCCGAGTGGCCCCCCGTTTTTTCAGTTCGATCGCAAAGCGAAGAAACAGCAGCGTGTCACCAAATCCCTGCTCGCACCACAGGCAGATCGATTTTCCCGTTAACGGTTCCCCCTGCCATTGCTGCCCTGGATATTGCTGCCGTGGACTGGCATCAATGTCTATACGGCGTTCGAAACCGCGCCAGCCGTCTTGCAGATTTCCCTGCAACAGACGGGTTGTCGCCAGGTTGAATTCCGCCATCGCGAAATCGGGACGCAAGCTGATTGCTTTTCTGAAATTTTCGCTGGCCTTTTCCAGCTCATGTTTGAGCTTTAAGGCATTCCCCAGGTTGTTATATCCTTCGGGCTGGGTCGGAGCAACTTGAATGGAACGTTCTGCCGCTTCAACTGCGGCATCAATATTTCCAATCGCTTCCTGTACATAACTCAGACTGACCAGAATCTGATAATGATCGGGGCTGATTTTCAACATCGACTCATACAGCACGATCGCTTCCTGGTACTGACGCTGCAGTACCAGCACGTAGGCCAGTTTCATCGACAGATCAAAGTCACCCGGTGTCGCCACCAGCAGTTCCCGGTAGATGGCTTCTGCCCGCGCCCATTCGCCGGCTGACTTCAGCGTGTCCGCCAGTTTCTGATAGGTTTCCAAATTGGCGGGAGTTAATTCATGCGCCTTCTGATAACACTTCACCGCCTCACTGAACACGCCCTGGCTCTCGAACAATGATCCCAGGTTAAAGTACGCACGTTCATAATGCGGGTTCAGGCGGATGGCCTGCTCGAAGGACTGGCCAGCCTCCTGCCACTTTCCCGCGGCATGATAGGCGACCCCCAGATTGTTATGCACGTCCGGCAGTTCCGGCTGCAGCTGAACAACCTGGAGAAAACTGCGGATACTCTGATCCAGGTCGCCGCGCTGCAGTTGTAGAGTTCCCAGGTAATAGCGGGCCTCCCATTGACGTTCATCCGTATCCAGTACATGCTGATAGATGGTCGCAGCCTGGTCCAGTTCCCCTGCCTGATGGTGGGCTAATGCTGCTTTCAGTTGTGCCTGAATCTCATCCATGTGAGAACCTCTGCCCTGTTTCTGCCGGGATAGGAAAAACGCTGATTTAAAGACTTTAGCCAGATCGCTTTGAATTTGACGCTGGCTCAAAGTAACATTCTATTAGCAGTACTGCAATAACGGTTCGCCGATCCTTAATACAGAAAGTGGAATGTATGGCCGCCCTCGTTTCCTGCCTGACAAACTCTTACGGTCGCTTTGGTCCCATTGCCGCAATTGAACACATCCGCGACGCCGGTCTCACTCACATCGAACTGAACATTAAAAACCACGGGGTGCCCTCCTTCTTCAAAGAAACACCTCTACTGACGAACGAATCGACGGCAGACGACATTCAGCGTGTCCAGGATCTGCTTGCTGAGCATGAGGTACAACTCTCCAGCTGCAATATTACCAGCGGCAATCCCCTGGACCCGGAAGTGCTCGCCATCACCAAACAGAAACTCGATCTGGCTTCACAACTGGGTGTCAGCCTGGTGGTCGGCGGTGCAGGCGAACTGGAAGAAGAATCGCAGCGGGAAACACTGTATCAGCATCTGCGAGAGCTTGGTGATGACGCGGCGGAGAAAGGCATCACTTACTGTTTTGAAACACACCCCGGCATCTGCGTGAACGCCGCCGGCATGTTACGCACGATGCAGGATCTGGATCACCCGCAACTTAAACTCAACTTTGATACAGGCAATATCAATTACTACAACAAACATGCAAACGTGCTGGAATCGCTGCATGAGGTCGTCGAGCATGTCCGGCACGTCCACCTGAAAGACTCGTTCCGTAAATTCAAAGACTGGAATTTCACAACGCTCGGCGAAGCGGGGGGCATCGACTTTCTGCAGGTCCGCTTTATCCTGGAAGATCACAATTTCGAAGGCCCCTACAGCCTGGAAATCGAAGGCATCGAAGGCGAGCCGGATCCCAGCCTGGAAGAACATCACAACCGGGTCAAACAGAGTGTTGTGTATCTACGGGAATGCGGGTTCTTTGATTGATGTCGGCAGGGACACTTCGAGCAGAATTCGTCTCGTAAAAGTGAACACAGACAGCGATCCCCGTGTCTTCAAGCAGGAATGAATAGTTCAGTCATCCTTAAGTTTCACACAGGATCGCTTGTATGATCTATGAAGAATTGAAACGTGCCTGGGAAGAAAACAAGTCCAAAATCAATGGCCCGGCGACTGAGAGTGAGATTGAGGACTTTGAAAAACGGCATCAGATCATACTGCCCGCTTCATTCAAGGACTATCTGCGGGTTGTCAACGGGATGCAACAGTATGAAGCGGATGCCGAACTGATCTCTTTTTTCTCACTGGCGGAAATGAGCGAGAATCTGCCCCGCTCAAGTTTCAACCCCTTAGGCGAAATGCGTTTTGCGGACTTTTGCATGGGTTCGCACGGATATGTATTCGATTTAACAAACGGCCAGGAACACGTACTCGCATCGGACTATGGCGGGAACCACAAATTACTGGCGACTTCGTTTTCGTCATTTATTTCCATGTATCTGCAGGACCTGGATTCGATTGCCTTTTGCTGGTAGCCAGCTAGAGCGCATCACATTTAACCATAGCGTCTCTCAAACTATTATACTCGGTTCAAATAGCTCTGAAGACGCTACAGTAAAACTGGACACAGTCTAGCGGGTCAGGTCGATTTGAAGAGTCCCAGATCGTAAAACAGTTCATAACGCACGGGGTCATCGGGTAGAATCCAGTGAAAGCCTTCCTGGCAGAAGACACTGATTACATTCGCGATAATCACTGCACCCAATAAGCCAATCACCGCCTTCGAAATCCCGTTGAATTGAATGGGGTGATCCGTTACCAGTTCGCGGGCAAACATCAGATTCAATCCACTGTCAATCAGGACCACGAGAAAGACAACCAGCGCCCACGTGTATAAATGCAGTCCCAGCACGGGATCGCCGTAGCCGGGATCAGGGGGAACAATGTGAATCAGAACCTGACGTGTGGAAATGCATGCGCCGCATACGGCGGCCAGAATACTCATGCCATACCCTGCGGCAAAGTCCGACAGAGTGAGAGACCCCGACCGGGACTGCAAGATGATATAGGCCGACCCGAGGGCACACAGCATCATCGCCATCCGCTGCAGCATACAGAGCGGACAGGGAACTTCCTGCTCTCCCAACTGAACGCCGAAGGCACCCAGCAGGACCGTGCAGACAGCAAGAATATTAAAATGAGCAATCCAGAATCCAAGTCGTTTCTGCATCCGCGTGTCTCTCCTTTAATCATCCTATGATAGTCGTCTCAACTGGCTCTGGAGACGTGCCAGCCAACCGGAACCCAGACCAACTCCGGTTCAGAAGTTAAGGTCCAGTGTTTCCGATGCGTGGCTCAGAAACAGGAGAAAAGTCGCCACAAGTGAGACAAAAAAGGGAAGATAGACAGACCAGCGTTTACGTCCCCTCATCGCGATCAATGTAATAAGAATGAGCAGGAGAATAAGAGTATCCAAGGCGATTCCTTCACCATTCAGAGGGAGTTGATAAGCATTGTAATCATTGAAGAAGGCAACTGTAAAAAGGAGTGATGCCTGTTGGCCGGGATCTTAGCATACAATGGAGAGACGTCAAAGTCGTATCTTCGCATTGAAACAGCGCGATCGGCTTTCGCTTGCGGGTTCAGAGGCATGAAATTGCTTTATTCCCTGCTGCGCACATGTTATAAGGAATGTACTTCCCTGTAACGGTCACTGCGTGATTTCATCGTTCCATCTAACAATTTGAGACGATGAGCGTCACGAGTGCTGTCCTCTGTCGCATGCTGGGACCCTGTATGGGCATCTATGTGGAAACGCAAATTCAAGGTTCGCTGGAAGAGTTGTGGGAGAAAACCCAGAACCCGGAATTGCACGAACGCTGGGACGCCCGCTTCACTTCGATCTCCTACCTTCCCCGCGCCGCAGAATCAGAACCGCAGCGCTTCGAATATGTAACGCGACTGGGCTTTGGACTCGCCATCCAAGGTGCAGGCGAGACCGTTGGCAGCCGCGATGAACTCACAGGCCGACGCACCTCCTCGCTGCGTTTCTGGTCGGACGATGCCAAGTCCCTGATTCGTGAAGGCGCCGGTTACTGGCAGTACACTCCCCTGGAAGATGGCGTACGCTTCGTCACGGGCTACGATTACCAGACGCGTTTCGGCTGGCTGGGTCGTACCTTCGACCGCTTCCTCTTTCGCCCACTGATGGGTTGGGCGACCGCCTGGAGTTTCGACCGCCTGCGATTATGGATTGAGCAAGGCATTGACCCGGCGGTATCGATGCAGCGATCCCTGATCCACGGCCTGGCACGACTCACGGTGGCGTTCGTCTGGCTCTACCAGGGGCTCGTCCCCAAGCTGATCGCGCGACACGCAGACGAACTGGAGATGCTGGCGGACGCGGGGATTACAGATTCCGTTGCGCCCACGCTGCTGGTTTTCGCGGGTATCGCGGAAGTGGTACTGGGGGCAACCGTGCTGATTTTTTTTCAGCGACGCTGGCCACTGGTATTGACCGTGCTGCTGATGCTGCTGGCCACGATCGGAGTGGGGGTCAACTCACCTCAATACCTGTCGGCGGCATTCAATCCGGTCAGCCTGAATCTGCTCCTGGCGGTCGTCGCTTTGCTGGGACTGACTGTCATGACTGATTTACCCTCCGCGCGACGTTGTCTGAGAAAAAAACCGGAGGCTGACTGATGGCATCGATTTATCAGCGGGTCCTCGGATCTGATTTTGAGAAATTACACCCGAAGATCCAGGAGCGATTTGGCTTTAGCAGCGAAGACGGGATCGCGTCAATCGGCACGGGAACCATGGATGAAATCTGGCGCGGCCGATTCTATACAGTCCCCTTCCTGTATGTCGGAACGTGGCGGCGCATCATGTTCCCGGAGTATGGCAAGCATATTCCTTTTACCATCGAGAACTATGCCTACCAGGACCAGTTCGGGCGCGAAACGGTCACCTGGGTACGGACCTTCAAAAGTCGTCAACAACGACGCTTCGATGCGTATATGATTTATAGCGAACAGCGAAACCGCATTGTCGATTACCTGGGATCACATCAGCATCTTGCCGTCGATCTGGATATGACCGTGGATGAACGGGGTGGCATGCGGATCCGATCAGGGGCGCAGCGATTCTATGAAGGACCGCTTGGTTTTTCCTTTCCGTTGTTTTTTTCGGGGATTGCCGATGTGTGCGAGTGGTATGACGACGACAACGAAAAATATCGTATCCAGGTAGAAGTGACGAACCGTACCTGGGGTCGCCTGTTTGGCTATCACGGCTCATTCGATGTCGTCTGGAGAAAGACTGATGAAACTGGTATTCCCTATCACATCAAACCGCTGCGCGAAGAACAGCGCGAGTAGTGCCTGGCCGTTATCAGAGAACTCGAATATCAAACTGAAACGGCAACCGCTTCTCCGGATAGTTTTTTTACTATTCCCTGCTGAAAACCGTCTGTTCGGCTCTGTCCTGGCGGAGGGTTCGGGCATCATCGTCTGTGCCGAGGAGGTAAAGCAGGGTATTCCGTGCAACATTCACAAATCGGCTTGTTTTTTTTTGACAGACAAGCAAAACCGTGTACACTCAAACCTTAAACCAGTTGATTGTCAAACTTCTATTTTCTACGCAGAAGTTTCTTAATTTCCTTTATTTTTCAGTTATTTTCACGAAGATTTTACTCATGGCTCTACCGAGAAAAACAATGAAACGAGGGTTCACACTAATCGAATTACTGGTGGTCATCGCCATCATTGCGATATTGATTGCGCTGTTACTTCCCGCCGTGCAGCAGGCACGGGAGGCGGCACGGCGAACCCAGTGCCGCAATAACATGAAGCAAATTGGCCTGGCTTTACACAACTATCACAGTAGTTTCGGGATGTTTCCTCCTGCTGCCATTTACCGTTATAGCAATGTCGATAACGGGGGAACACAGCCGCTGAATTTTTCCTGGATCACGATGATCCTGCCTTATTTTGATCAGGCCCCCCTGTATAACTCAATCAATTTTTCCGCTCCCTTCTGGCCACAAACCGATAGTAACGGAAATCGAATTGCTTCCACACTGTTACCGCAATTGCTCTGCCCCAGTGACCCTGGTTATGGCGGTGCGAATAGTCATAATATTGCCTGGACAAATTATGCCGGATCGGAAGGATATGACTGGCATCGCCGCGTGGGACATCGACTCAGCGGGGTTTTTGAAATCATGACCAGCGTCAGAGTGCGAGATTGTATGGATGGAACCTCGAATACAATTGTGGTCGGAGAGGTTTCCGCACACGGTTATAAAGATGGTGCGATTCGTACGGGAGGCACTGGTACGGCACGTCGTGGAAACGATGGCGTATTTCGAGCATCGTTGCTCGCCCCCAATTCGAATGGGGATGTCAATGTCGGACCGTTGCTGGATCCGGAAGGAACTCCCCGTGGTGGAAGCCCTGCCACAGGAACGTGGTGGAAATCCACTCCCTACGCGTTCCAACCAACGTTTCTGGCAGCCTGGGGCCCTAACGCCAACTGGCCTGGATCAGGAAGCGTTCATGTGGGGGGGGCCTTTTATCTGATGGCCGATGGGGGAGTCCGCTTCATCTCCACGAGCATTGATACCGGCCCCTGGCCTGATGCGACCACGATTCCTTTATCAGACCCCAGGTCGGGTGGCGTCTGGATGTCTCTGAATACCTATAACGGTGGTGAAATCGTCGGCGAATTCTAGAGCGCATCACAGTTAACCATAGCGTCTCTCAATCTGTGATACTCGTTCCAAATGACCTTGGAGACGCTACAGTAAAACAGGGCACAGTCTAGACCTGGTTGGAGTGCATTCTCCCATGAGCCGTCGCATTCCTCGTTCTATTTAATCCCGGGGGATCGAGCGGCCCGGGAAACGCGCCTGTGAATCGGGCACAGACTGATAGCCGGTCTTGTCACATGTCAGTCGCAAAAACACCTTGTGACACCGGGCCCCTCGTGTGGCTGGTCGGTGTCCTTTACTTCATATTTACAGGAAGAATATCATCATGAAACAGTTCTTATTTTGCCTTATCGCTGCCCTGATGGTTCCCGCAATTTATGGTTGCAGCAGTGAAATGTCTGAAGAGGATAAGAAGGAGTCCGTTCAGGCGATGGAAGAAGAAGGAAAAAAAATGGAAGAGCTCCTGCCCGCCAAAATTGATTGAATGCCAGTACGCATATACGACCACTGGCTTGATCAGCACCACTCCTTGAGTCGGTGCTTTTTTCCCTGTCACATCAAATCCTGAGGAGAGCGCATGAATCAGGAACAGAACCCAAAAAACGAGGAATCAACGGATTCAAGTTCACAACGCAAACGTAATCCCCTGGAACGCCTCATTGTCTGGGGCGGAATTACCGTCCTGCTCGTAGTCGTCGCGATCGAATATCGCGCGAAACAGAACTACGATGCCTCCATCGCTGCTCTACAGGAAGTCGCTAACGGCGTCCGTGATGTACCCATTGATGAAGCACGCGAACTGATGGTGGGTTACAGCCAGGAAGACAGTTCACAGCCGAATGATCAAGGATTGAAAACTTACCATTTTCAATGGTTCAGCCTGTTCAAAGGGGGGACCTACCAGTTAACGCTCGTAGAAAACAAGGATCATACTCTGAAAGCATTTGATGGACCTGCATTCGCGGAAGACCCGGATATTCTGGCAGAAAAAATCAAAGAGGCCAATTCCGATGTCGGTGAATCAAATCCCCCCTTAATCGGAAATGCACGACCTCAAACGCCTGCTGGTGAAACCGTTTCAGAAGGCGACACAGCAGAACCACAACAGGCACAAGATGATTTGCTGAATTGATCTGCTGTCGAATGATGGCAAATTCCAAGCCGGGCTCCTGATCCCGGAACTCGCCTTTCTTATCCAGCGGGCAAGTCTGTCAGTATCATGCTCCTTTCGTCATGACTGTTCCTGCGCACGGCGAAACGTTATCTTATTGTAACGAGATGCCGAGTATGGAAACCGGCGACTGATGATTAGACCTACCAACTGCAGGAATTGAGATGAGCGATTTGCCGAACTGTCCGGAATGTGATTCGGAATTTACGTATGAAGACCGGGAATTACTGGTTTGCCCGTCCTGCGGGCACGAATGGAGTCCAGGTGACACTGCTGCAGGCGCGTCGGCTGGCCCGGTCGTCAGAGATGCCAATGGCAATGAACTGACGAATGGCGATTCGATCACGGTGATCAAGGACCTGAAAGTAAAGGGCTCTTCCTCGGTTGTAAAAGTCGGCACAAAAGTCAAGAACATCCGCCTGGTGGAGGGGGATCATGACATCGACTGTAAAATCCCCGGCATCGGTGCCATGCAGTTGAAATCAGAATTTGTCAAGAAAGCATGATCCTCGTCAAAAAGTAAACGATGAGTGTAGACACCTTACAATATCTGTTGGGGATGGCGGGAACAGTCGCTTTTGCGGTCACCGGTGTGCTGGCGGTAACTCCACGGGGCATCGATTTTTTTGGTGCCTGCGTGCTGGGACTGATTACCGCCATTGGGGGCGGCACGATCCGCGACTTGATTCTGGGCGTGCCGGTCTTCTGGGCGGCAGACCTGAACTACATCTGGGTCGCACTCGCTGCCAGTTTCGTCGCCTTCCTCACCGAGCGATTACTGACTCGCAGGGAAATCCACCGGACGATGCTCTACCTTGATGCCCTGGGGGTCTCGATGTTTGCGATCCAGGCGGCACAAAAAGTGATGTGGCTCGACTTCGGCATGCCCATTGCGCCGATCCTGCTGGGAGTGCTGACCGCGATTGGCGGCGGACTGCTGCGGGATGTACTTGCGGGACAACCGACGCTCCTCAAACGCCGTGAGCTCTATGCGATTCCCGTGACCTGCGGCTGCATTCTGTATGTCCTCCTGCTGACCTGGCTCCCGGCTTATGCCGTCCTGATTGGTGTGGTCTGTTCCTTACTGATACTCTGCCTGCGCGGTTCTGCCATCTACTGGGATCTGCATGTCCCTCTCTGGCTGACCACCCAGTCCAGGCACACTGAGACAAAGAAACCAAAAGATCCACGCTCTCAATAAATCAACGTCTTTTAACTGGTCAAGGCACTTACTTCTCCAGTTTTTTGATCCACGAGACCTGCGTGATCAGGTGATTGATCGAAGCAAAGGAAATGTGGGCGTTAGTGGCATAGCATGGCGTTGAGTTAGCCGGAAAAGTGGCGAGTGTGGCGTCTCCCACCAGGAAGACATTAAAGTCTTTAGAGAGGTTTTCATAACCGGCGGTCGTTTTACAGAAACACATGTCGGTGGCATAACCAGTCAGCAGGATGTGCCGAATGCCGTGTTTGTGGAGGAACTTCTTCAGCGGCTCATAGCCCTCCTGATCAAAAATCAGCACGTCATCTTTATGCACGGTCACATCAGCGGTCACCGGGACCGGCACCTTCCAGAATTCCGCGCCGTTATATTGATCGCCCGACATCAAACCGGGGAACTGACGAAAGTAATCAATGACCGGTCGATCACTGGACAGGGTCAGCGTTTCAATCAGAGACTGACCTTTGTAAGGCAGGCTATCGAGTCGGGCCTTCAGTTGTTTTTTTGCTTCCGCCCGCTCCTCATCAGTCGGCTGATAATCAAAGGTGCGATACAGTTTTTTGCGAATGGGATCAACGGGAGCGATCAGGCTGTACATCGTCAGCGAGACCTGTGGTCGCATCCGCTTGAGAAACGGATCGATGACAGTACGGGTATGTTGCGCGGCGAGATGATTTTTGGTCGGCGTACAGAAATCGCAGACCCCCGCCGGCTCGGGTGTTCTCCACCCCTGACCATCGTCGATTCCCCAGGGATGCACCATAATGACCGCCGTTTTATCAGCACGCAGTCGATTCGGCATCTCGATGATGCCGCGTGCATTGTAAGAGAATCGCCAGGCCCTGACACTTAGATCTGCATTTTCATCGTTCACCAGTAAGGGCGCTTCATACCGGCGGACCTCTTCAATCGGCTGCACGAATTCCGGATAGTCCGCCAGCAGCGGTTTCGGATTTTTGAGCAACTGCAATCGATTCTGATAAACCCGCGTTGGCTCGTCTGCAGTTACTGTCTGACAGGTCATTAACGGGAAGATGGCGAGGCACAAACAGAAAACGTGTCGAGTTCGAATCTGAAGCATGGTCTTTTCTCCCAGCAGAGATTGTTCTTATCAGATGCATCAATTTAAGGCTTTGAGTTCTGACTGTTTTGTAAATACCGGAACAGATCCCGCACCTGTTGCGGCGTCAGTTTTTTCAGCAGGTCTTCCGGCATCAGTGAGACGGGAGATGCTTTCAGCTCGTCAATATCATCTCTGCTGACCGTGGTGCGTTCATTTTTGGCATTGAGCAGTGTGACACTGGCGGGAGTCTCTTCCACCAGCAGTCCGTTCAAGACGCGGCCGTTCGTCGTGACCAGAATGTAGTTCAAGTATTCTTTGCGAATCTGCGTGTTCGGATCGACGATACTGACCAGCAGAAAACTCTGATCCTGCCGATTGGCTTTGGTGAGGTCCGGCCCGATCTCTTTGCCGTCCTCATATAGCTTATGGCAGGTGGCACACTGTTTCTCGAACAGCAGTTTCCCCTGATCCAAATTTCCCGAACCGGCACGCAGGTCATTGGAGATCCGGCGGATCTCGGCCAGTTTTTCCTCCGGTGTCCCTGCGCGAATAGTACCCCAGTGCTTTCGTACCAGTGCATTCAGTTTTGCAGCATTATGTAAAGCAACACGCCGTAACTGGTCTGCTGAAACTTCCTCTGGTGGATAAGTGCCGTGATCAATTTCCTGCAGGAATGCGAGCGCAGAATCAACGCGGCCCAATAAAACATCGCGGGTCTGAGATCGCAGAGTTACATCCATCTTTTCATACTGAGCCAGCAGACGCTCCGTAATCTGCTCATCAGAGAAGCGGCTCAAGAGATTGAGTGCCGCCAGTTGAATCGCGGGGGTTTCGGAACCGTCCACCATCTTCAATACTGTATCCCGACATTCCTGAGAGTCACCCAGTTCCTGCAGGATCGCGAGCATTTCCAGCCGTGTTTTCTCTGTGCGTTTCTGATCCGTCGCCAATATCAGGGCACGATCATAGGCGGCCTTGCTACCAAGCCGCATGGCGACACGAATGATGAGCGGATCGGTGGTATTGTCGTTCCAGATCATCGCGAGCTGGTCGGCGAGTTCCGGGGGCAGCGTTTTGAGTCGCGTGACCTGCTCCGATTGCTCCACGCGAGTGATGGCAGCGATATTGCCGTACTTTGGTCCCAGGGGGAGCCCGGGCAGACGTTCTCGGCCCAGCATTTTTAACCCGGCATCCAGTTCGGAAATCATCCGTCTGCGCTCTGTTTCATCCGGGGCTACTGCCAGTAACCGGGCACAGGCAACTAAACTTGCGTTGCTGCCTTCCCCGGCGCAGCGTCGCATCAGACGTCCCAGGATCACGTCGCGCAGAAACGGATTCTGCCAATCCTCAGGTCGGGAGAAAGTTTGCAGTACCACTTCCAGACTGGAAACGGAATAGCGTTCCAACGCCCACCAGAGTAACAGGGGAATATGGGGATCGTTACTGAATTCACTGCGATCCAATAACGTGCGTACCAGAGTGATGCACTGTTCTGCGGGAAGTCGTTTGGCGGTACTCGCCAACTGGCTAATGACGGTCGGGCTGGTATCGGTTTGGGCAATCGATAACAGTTTCTGCCAGTTTTCTGCAGTGACCTGGCCTTGATCGCCAATGAGCCGGATAGTCCAGGCCCTGATGTGGGGATCCTGATGCGTCAGCAGACTGCCTTCCTGTGTCTGGTCAAACGCCCCCATCGCGTTTAAGGTCCAGAGCGCCTGTAAAGCGAGATGTTGATTGTCTGGATTGTGTGACAGCGTTCTGAGAGTATCGATCGCCTGTGCATCGCGTCGTTCAGACAGAATACGTCGTGCCCGCCTGACCTGCCATGCGTTACTGCTGCTTAACAGATCGACTAGTTGGGCGCTGGAGAGGGAATGAGGGTCCTCGTGTCGATATGGTCTGGCTGACTGACTGCGAATCCGATAGACGCGCCCGTTCCTGCGATCCCAGTTGGCATCCGGATCGGGGTGCGCCGTCCGCTGATCGTGCCAGTCGGCGACGTAAACGGCTCCATCGGCCCCCTGAATTGCATCACTGGGCGCAAACCAGGTATCGTTGGCCTGTAAGAGAACACCCCCATTTTCACTGCGGAAGGTGGACTGGTCCGGCAGCACATGATGCCAGCGGACGGCATGTGCGAGTGTATCGACGGCGATGTATTTATTGCGGTATGGGGCGGGGAACTGATCGCCCTGATACAGGATGCCGCCTACAGTGACGTGTCCCCCCTGGAAGTTTTTGTGAGGCACATGCTGAAAATAACCCAGTGCAAACGGATTATGCAGCTCCCCATGTTTGGCAAACGATTTTGCGTAGTAGGCTCCCTGCTTCACATGAAACATCAGATAGCCACCGTAGTTGGTACCCGCGATGAGATTGCCATACTGGTCGAAGTCCAGGCCCCACATGTTGCCGCCCCCTTCCATGAACAGTTCGAATTTCCTGCTCACCGGATGATAGCGCCAGACCCCCTGCTCAAATTCGATGCCCCGAATGTTGGCGGTGATGTTCGTCCCCTGCGTGCCATACAGCCAGCCATCGGGTCCAAAGACCAGTGAATTGGCGACCGAACTGGTGTCTTCCATGCCGAACCCTTTCAGCAGCACTTCCGGGTCGCCGTCGGGAATATCATCATGGTTCCGATCCGGATAGAACAACAGGTATGGCGTCTGCAGCACAAACACGCCGCCATGCCCGAAGGCAAAGCCGGACGCGATATTCAGATCGCTGATAAAGTCTCTGGCTTTGTCAAACTGTCCATCGGCGTTGGTATCTTCCAGGATGGTCAGACGATCCGCGCCTTTCGGCCCCGTTGGAGGAGGCTCAGGGATCCGGTCATAAGTGGTCCGCGAAAAGCGATCGACCTTGACCCGTTTCAACCCGGCGGGATTGGGATACTGCAGATACTGCAGCACCCAGAGTCGCCCGCGATCATCAAAGTCAATCGCGACCGGCTGGCGGACTAAAGGTTCTGCTGCCACCAGTTCGACTTTGAAGTCCTTGTCTACCGTCATCCGCTGGACTGCTTCATCGGGAGGAAAGCCCTGCCCAATACAGCGATTTTCATCAGTGGCCTGCCATGCAAGAAATGAAAGGACCATGATGCGAGTCAGAAAGAATCTCTGCTTGGATACGGCTGCAAAACACATAGTCTCTCCCTGTGATCGAACATTTGGAAAACCATCATGTCAGATTAAGTGGCGTCAGTCTGCCGCGAGCTTGTGTTCTCTCACTTTATCAAGGTCGATCAAGTGAAGCCACCACAGATTGCTGTTTTAGTGCGGAGTGTTCATCTGTGAGTAGTCGGAGAGATCGGGTAGAATCTATGGACACAGTGTGCTGCCATTTCTGCGCGATGCCACAGGGGTCATCCGTTACCTGGGAACCTGGAGAGAGGATTTTTTATGTTGTGTCTGATTTCAGAATTATGTGGAAGGGCGCGGGGGCGTCAAGGGGATCTGAACAAAGTCAGTTGGCGATATATGTTGATACGGGACCGATGCTGGTGTGAGCAGTCGCGGTGCCGGGACGAAACTCTACGAAGTGCGGCGACCCGCAGGCATACATCAGGAACTGGTGTGGTTTCAGGCAGTGCAAATCTGGAAAAAACAGGCTGTTTTCCAGTGAAGATCACGAACAACTGGCTCGTGTTTCAGTGCACGGTAAACTGGGCACGCGCGCGACTCATTTCAGCGTTTATCGTCGTCGGCGCGCAGGCGTCAAGGGGAATTTATTCAGCTTTTTCCGACAGGTGGCTGAAGTGGATGCAAAAGGAGCTGACAAACGGTCAAACTGGCTTTCACGGCGAAAACCAGTCTGACTGTGGTGCGATCAGTCCGCTTTGGGGCCCAGATTTAATTCCAGATCTTTGAAGCGAACTTCCATAGGTCCGCCGGAATGAATCTGGAAGGCGATGATGCCTGTTTTGGCTCCCTGGGGATCGTTGAGATTAGTACAGAGATTTCCGTTGATGAAGGTACGAATCTGTGAACCAACGGCGACGATGCGGTACTCGTTCCATTCCCCTTTACGAACATAGGCTTCACCCGATTCTTTAAACAGGAGACCACGACCATGTTCTTCATAAAGCTTCCCCCACCAGCCTTTCCCTGCGTCAGCCTGGTACCCTTTGACATGGCCGCCCGGTTCCAGGCTGCTGCGAAACTGAATGCCGCTGTTGCCGGAGTTGGGAGTCAGTTTGACCTTGAGCTTCAATTCAAAATCACTTACCTGCAGATCGCTGACCAGGAACTCATTCTGTTTGATTCCCGGCGAACGTCCGACGATCTCGCCGTTTTCGACAGACCAGAGTTGACTGTTTCCGGTCCAGCCAGCCAGGTTCTGACCGTTGAAAAACAGCTTCAGATTATCGGGAGTCGCTTGCATGGGAACCTGTTGTGAACTGGCCAGATACGCGACCAGCGAACGGACTTCCAGACGGCTCAACTGCTTCCAGAGATTGTCCGGCATCATTGATTTATCGCTCAGGCTCATCTCATCGATTTCATCGCGGGGAATGATGACCGTCTCGTTGGCAGTCGCGACAGTCAACGCGTTCTTATCTTCCTTTTTGATAATGCCTGTCACAATTCGTCCCGACTCGGTGACGATGACGACGGGTTGATAATCCTTCGCCATCACGGCACTCGGGTCAATCACATTGGAGAGCAGATAATCAAGGTTTGCCCGATTGGAGCCGGTTAACTCGGGCCCGATCGATTCCCCTGTGCCAAACAGTTTGTGACACTGCTGGCAGGTCTTGGCGAATACAGCGCGCCCCAGATTCAGATCGGGTGTCGGATGCGGTCGTTCAATCAGCTTCTTGAAACTGGCAATCTGCTTTTTCTTATCGGCGGCGGACTCACGCACGATGCCCCAGACTTTACCAATCTTTTCATTCAGACTTTGATCTTTGAGATTGCCCAGCTGACGAATGATTTCCGCAGAGAGATCTTTCGCGGCGATCTCTTTCGTTTCAACAGCCGCTACCAGTTGATGTGCATACTCGCGTCGACTGGCGAGCGTGTTGAGGGCATCCCGTTTTTCATTCAGATCGAACTGGGGATAACGTTTGAGAATTTCAGACGCAGTGTTGGCGGCAGAGTAACCGGCCAGCCCGCGTAAGGCTTCCCTTCGCATGGCCTGCTCATCCAGTAATGGAATCAGAATTGGCTGCAGCTCCGGGTCTTTCGCTCCCAGTAAAGAAGTCAGTGCCGACTTACGACCTTTCAGATCGTTCTTCTGAGCAGCCACGATTTCGCGTAACTGCTGCATCGCTGCCGGGTCTCCGAAGGTGACCGCCAGCGCCAGCGATTCTGATTTCACAACCGGGTCTTTGCTGGCGATCAGCTTTTCACCGACCGTTTTCCAGGGTTCGGGCATCGGGAACTGACGCCGTCCCCGCAGCGCACTGTTGATGGAATCGAGGAAGACTTTCTGCCGCGCTGCTGTTGTCGACTGCCCTAACTGTTCCACCAGAAAAGCGACAGCCTCGGCGGTTCCGATATCGGCGATCCGACGCAGGATATAGGATTCGATCAAAGGAATTTTGGAAGCATCCGCCAACTGAAACGCACGCTGCATATTATGAGGTGCTAACGGCTCGATCGCATACCAGTACAACAAAGGCAGATTGTGATCGTTCTGATCTGCTTTATGACTGACCAGGCCAGCCAGGATGTCCCAGCGCTGATCCAGGGGCAACCGATTGACGGCGGATCCCAGGTACAACCGCACAACGGGAGAAGGATCACTCTGTGCGAGTTCAGCCATTTTCGCGAGCAAGGCATCAGTCGGGGTTCCTGTTTCCAGCGCCAGCTGAATCGCCCAGCCCCGCATGAATTCACTGGGGTCTTTTAATGCCTGCATGACTTTGGCTTCTGACAGACCGCCGGTCACATGCAGAGCCCATAGCGCGCGTAAACGTCGGGTGACATCGTCATGTTGGAAAGCGATTTCTGCTAACTGGGCGTGGACTTCCGGATCCGGGCCCCGTTCCTGCAGAATACGACGGGACTGGCGGACGTACCAGTCGTTGTCGTGTAACTGCAACTTGACGAGTTCGGCACTGGTCAGTTTCTGCAGATCGACTTTGACCGGCTTGGCATTGTTATACGCGACCCGAAAGATACGACCGTTCGAGCGGTCATGTTTCTGAAACTCGCGATGATGACACTGATTCGTATCGTACCAGTCGATAAAATAAACCTGCCCGTCCGGTCCGTATCGCAGATACAGAATCTGTGAGGAACGATCATTGGCGAACAGGAAATCGGGAGCGAAATCGCCTGCGTAGCCCGAACCTTTGCGCGCCAGCTGATCCTGATTCAAACGGGCACCGTGAATGTTATTCATGAACAACTGATTGCGATACTTTTCAGGCCAGCTTCCCCCCAGGTAAATCATCGCGCCGGCATGGGCGTGACCGCCTCCCACCAGATCGGAAGCCACCCGGTCCGACTGATTCCATTGACCGCCGGTCCAGTGTCTGTGTTTCGCGATAGTCTTGATATCATCGTAGGTATAAGGATTGAAATGCTGTCCAGCCTGCCTGCGATAGCGGGCGTTCTGAACGATATGAAACAGATGAGGGATCACACAGCAGGTCAGGAAGCACTGCCCCTGGTCGTTGAAGTCGACTCCCCAGGGATTACTGGTTCCATGAGCGAAGACTTCGAATTCGTGGCGGGTGGGATGATAGCGCCAGATGCCCGCGTTGATCGGTTGCCGTTGCTCATCGGGTGTGCCGGGCTTCCCGACTCGGGAATGAGTAAATACGCCGTGACATCCATAGAGCCAGCCATCGGGGCCCCAGATGAATGAGTTCAGCGTTTCGTGCGTGTCTTCATAATGCCAGCCATCCAGCAGAATCTGCGGTTTTCCATCCGGTTTGTCATCGCCATTCTTATCAGGAATGAAGAGCAGATACGGGGCCTGTCCCACCCAGACGCCACCAAAGCCGACTTCCAGTCCGCTGACCAGATTGAGTTTGTCCTGAAAGATTTTGCGGGTCTCGAATGTGCCATCCGCGTCTTTATCTTCAAAGATCAGGATTCGGTCTTTCCCTTTCCCCTCGGGCTGTTTACTGGGATAGGCGTACGATTCGGCGACCCAGAGACGTCCGCGATCGTCAATCGTCATGGCGATCGGCTGCTGGACATCGGGTTCGGCGGCGATTAACGAAACGGAAAATCCTTCGGGAACGGTCATCACCTCAGCAGCTTTAGAGCCCGGCAGGCCGTCGTATTTCTGAGTATGGCCTTTTGGGGGAGTATCACTGTTAGCCACTTTCAAGGACACGGGTTTCTGATCGTGGAAGCGAAAATGATCGAAGTTAATGTGCCCCAAGCCGCCTCGATGCTGATCGACCAGGCGGATGAAGATCTCCTTGCCCTGGTACCTGGAAAGATCGACCAGCGTCTGATGCATGGCTTCGTTGTTGCGACCACTGGCCTTGGCAATCACTTTGCCGGTGGCGTGATCAACAATTTCGACGCGTGTGGAATCATGCTGCCCACCGCCGACATAAAAGCTGGCATAAGGATGATCGACTTTAATCGTCGCTGAAGTCAATGTTCCGACAGGCTTGTCTTGCAGGAACTCGAAGGTGCCGACCCAGAACTGCCCCTGATGATTACTGCGCATGTCGGTACGACGGGCCTGTACCATATTACCTCTCGCAGGCTGTGACTGAAAGGCTGTTCCATCTGCGATCCAGTCATTCAGATTGCCCAGTTCGAAGTCGACGTTCAGTCGTTTTCCCTCTGGATTCACAGCATAAAACTCACCCGGTTTAAGCTCGTTTTTCAGGGAGACTTTCTCAGGGACAAACTTTTTTGGCTGTGCTTTCTTCCAGGTGGCTTCGTCAACCTTCTCTGTTTTGTGCAGTAAGACATACGCGCCGGATTTATTCCCGACCACCAGATCAGGCAGCTTGTCTCCATTGAGATCGCCGGCGACGACCTGTGTTCCGACTCCTGATTTGTCATTGATCTGATAAGGGAGGAAATCGACGCCCGATTGGGAGCGTACTGTTTTGAACCAGTAATTGACGGGAGGTTCTTTCGCTCCCGGATCATGCCCCTGATGCGCCCAGAATCGTTTTCCGGTGACAATATCTTTGACTCCGTCGCCGTCCATATCGACCAGATCAACGGCGTGTAACTGAGAAAACACAATCCCATATTTGTTCTCTTCCGGTTTGCTGCCCATAATGCGATGTTCGATGAATGTGATGTCGTCGCCGTCCTTCACATTTTCGAACCAGGCCAGGCCGTAAGCATGTGCGGCTTTACTGGTGATGACATCCTGATCGCCATCCCCGTCGACATCGTAAGCATACATCTGGGCGCCGCCGGCTCCGGTAAACTTAAAGGGATGCCGTGTCCAGAAACCGGGTTTACTGATTTCCGCCGGCTGTTCCCACCAGCCATTTTTCTCAAGAATATCTGCGCGGCCATCGCCGTTGACATCACCCACTCCCAGTCCGTGTGTGAAACGGCCGTATTTGAGATTGGGAGAAATCGCATGAAACTGCCAGGGCGCAGTCGGATCTTTCCCCGGGCCGGCGTAACCGAGTTGTCCTCCGGTATGAAAGACCAACTCTGGTTCCCCATCCCCGGTCAAGTCGGTATAGGTGGGCGATTCATTATCGACATTGGGATGTGCCAGATGCTTTTTCCAGTACCCCTCTTTGTTCTGCGGGTTCGCATACCAGAATGCTTCTTTTCCGGGAAAACCGATAATCACAATATCGGGCCACTTGTCTTTGTTGATATCGTGAGCGAAGGCGAAAAAGTTATCGGAATAACCGTTGATACTCCATTCCTTGACCGGATAGTATTCATGCCGTTTCTGATATTCGGACCCCTCGTACCAGTATGGCCCCGAGATGACATCTGCGACACCATCCTGGTTGAGATCGGCGAATGTGGCTCCTTCTGCATAGAATTTATCTCCCAGCTGTTTGCGTTCAAACTGATGGACAATGAACTCTTCGGCGGCAGAGAGCGGCGCTGCAGACAGAAGCAGGAACAGCAGAAACAGGGAGTAACGAGCCATAACGATTCCCCTCGGAAAGATAAATGAAAGAAAATTGATTCGAGAAGCGTTTCAGTTAATTGCAGGATTCAGAGCATCGGCTATTCCAGCGTGAAGGCAGGTAGTTGCTTGAGTTCGCCTCCCGCGAGCGCCGATTCGTGTGCCAGTATTCCGACACAGGTCCAGTTGGCAGACAGCGGTGCGTTCGGCCAGGGATCGGAACCTTCAACCAGCGAATTCAAAAACGCATTCACCAGATGCGGATGCGAACCGCCATGCCCGGCCCCCTGCAGAAACGAAAGATGCTCGGCATCGTGAATGGCGCGGGTAAACTTCTGAATCTCGGGCGGCAGCAGGTGTGCATAATCGGGAACTTCCACGCGTTCCGGTATTTCCGGTTCAGGCTTTTTAGCCGTATGCAGGACCGGGTTTTCGCCTTCGATTAAAGGCCACTCAAATGATTTCTTCGTCCCATAAACGTCAACCGATTCACGATACTGCCTGGCGGTATCAAACAGGAATCGCCAGATGTGGGCTGCGATGTCGGAATCTTTAATTTTGATGTGGCAGGTTTCAACGGCGAAGCGGTTCCCCGATTTCTCGGCGATTTCATCATTCACCGTGCCGGAACCGAAGCAACTGATATATTCAGCGCGGCCATTGACCATGCCTAAAACGGGGCTAACCACATGCGTCGCGTAATGCATGGGAATCATCCGCTCCCAATATTCGGGCCAGCCTTCCATGTCCTGCGGGTGACTGGCCTGCATGTATTGAATTTTTCCCAGCTCTCCTGTGTCGTACATCTCCTTGATGAATAAAAATTCGCGGCTGTAGACCACGGTTTCCATCATCATATATTTCAAGCCGGTCTCTTTAACCGTCTTGACGATTTCTTCGCACTCGGCCACCGTTGTCGCCATCGGGACGGTGCAGGCGACATGCTTACCCGCTTTCAATGCTTTGATCGACTGCGGTGCGTGATCGGGAATCGGCGTATTAATATGGACGGCATCCACATTTGGATCTGCCAGCAGTTCTTCATACGATGTATATCGTTTCTCGATTCCGAAGGTATCGCCAATATGATTTAGATGCGATTCTGATCGCTGACAGATCGCGTACATGTTGGCATGCGGATGTGCCTGATAGATGGGAATAAACTCGGCACCAAAACCGAGACCGACAATCGCGACATTAATTTTTTTCTCACTCATGGCAATCCTTCAACGCTGCAGGAGATACTTTTATCTGGACGAATCCTTCTCACATCGGAGCCGTACCCATGTTCTTTATTGTAAAACAGGGCCGACCAGTTACCATGTAAACTTGCGCAGAATAAATTGAGATATTTCACCACACAGAAATCAGCCTTATTCCACATTTACAGGCCCTGTTTCCAACTTCTTATTTCGGCACACAGGTATTCCTTAGGAATATTACGTTCTCTAAAAAGGCTGTTTCCTTCAAAGTAAATTCCCGAATTCATGAAATCACGCCCTTCAATCGCCCTGTTGATAGAATCATCTAACTCTTATGCCCGGGGGCTGTTGCGCGGGATCATGTCTTATATTCATGAGCACCATTCCTGGTCGATTTATCTCCCCGAGCATGGCAGAGGCAACGTTCCAGTCAGTTGGCTGAACAACTGGCACGGGGACGGCATTATCGCCCGGATTGAGAACACAAAGATCGCGGAAGCGGTTGTCAACTCCAGAGTGCCAGCCGTTGATGTGAGTGCCGCCCGACTGGCACCTTCACTTCCCTGGGTGGAGACCGATGATCGCGTGATTGCTTCACTGGCAGCGCAGCACTTGATCGATCGTGGTTTTCAGCATTATGCATTTTGTGGTGATCATCGTTTTAACTGGTCCCGCTGGCGGGAAGCACATTTTCAGGAATGCATCGATACAACAGGCTTCCACTGTCACACTTATCCTCAGCCGACTGGCAGAAAACAGGCACCTCTCTGGGAAGCCGAACAAAAACGCCTGGCAGAATGGATTCGCAAGCTTCCCAAACCGATTGGCATCATGGCCTGTTATGACATTAAGGCCCAGCAACTGCTCGACGTCTGCCGCACGATTAATGTTTCTGTGCCCGAAGAAGTCGCCATCATCGGAGTCGACAATGATGAAATCCTCTGCAACCTTTCCGAGCCACCGCTCTCCAGTGTGATCCCCAATACCAGGCTCACCGGCTACGAAGCGGCTGCTCTGCTGGATCGGATGATTACGGGTGAATCGGTTTCATCGGAAGCGCAACTGATCAAACCACTGGGCATCGCCACGCGCCAATCCACGGACATCCAGGCGATAGACGATAAACTGATTTCCGATGCCGTCCGTTTCATCCGCCAGCAGGCCTGCGATGGAATTAACGTGCAGGACGTTTTGAAATTCGTTCCTCTGTCGCGGCGGGTGCTGGAGAGCCGCTTCCAGAAAATCATCGGACGCTCTCCTCATGAAGAGATCATGCGCATCCGCCTGGATCGCGTGAAACAGCTGCTGGAAGAAACCGAACTCTCGTTGATTGAAATTGCAGAGCGGACTGGTTTCCGTCACGCCGAATACCTGAACGTCGCCTTCAAAAAGCAGACCGGCACGACCCCGGGAATCTTCCGTCGCGATCAGAAACGATCTCGCTGATATACTCACATAACGGGCTTTCATCCATTTCCTGCGAAGATCAACCGCTGTTTTGCATGAAATTAAAAGTGCTGTATTTCAATTTGTCTGCCAGACCGTATAGTAGAGGTTAATACCAACACCGCTTGCTTTTTCCTTAATCCCCACGAAACAGACGAAACAGCATGACAGACACCACGACTCCTGCGACGGCCGAGAAAGTCAGAAAACGCATTGTCTCCCTGGATCAGTTTCGTGGCTACACGGTGGCGGGTATGTTCCTGGTCAACTACATGGGATTTTTTGTGGTCTGCCCGGTCGTACTCAAACATCACAATACGTACTGCAGTTACGCCGACACGATTATGCCGCACTTTCTGTTCGCGGTTGGCTTTGCTTATCGATTGACATTCGGTGGACGGGTTCAGACTGCAGGCGCTGTTTCTGCTTACGCGCGCGTAGTGAGACGACTGCTGGGCCTGGTGCTGGTTTCGCTGATTATCTACCGCGTCTCTCCCGTTGCAAAAACCTGGGAGGAACTGCAATCCCTGGGAGTCTGGGGTGCCATCGCGGATCCGCTCAAGCGTAACTGGTTCCAGACGCTGATGCACATCGCGGTGACGTCTCTCTGGATTACCCCCGTCATCCGCGCACGGGCTGCGGTGCGGATTGGCTTTATGATTCTCTCCGCGGCGGCACATGTGATCCTGTCCTATTACTTTTATTTTACCTGGGTGAACTCACCGCCGAATGGCATCGATGGCGGACCGCTCGGATTTTTAACCTGGACGATCCCTGCGATCATCGGCACCCTGGCTTGTGACTGGGTAGTAGCCGCCGAAGGTCTGCCGCGTGTGAAGCCTGTATTATTCTGGTCCTGCGTTTTGATGCTGTTGGGCTGGGGCATCTCCTGTGGCACACGCTTTTATGATGTTCCGGCTTCAGAACAACCCGCGACGGAGAAGTTAGCGGTCCACCCCGTCATTCCGGATAAATCACAATTCGAAGCCAAACAGGGAGAACCCCTGTCGGCGTATCTGGCAGAACCGCCGTTCGTTAAACCGCCGGAACAGGATCAACGGCAATGGAATTACTGGATGATGAGTCAGCGGGCGGGAACACTTTCCTACCTCGTCTTTTCAGCGGGCCTTTCACTGTTTGTCTATCTGCTGTTCCATTTGGCCTGCGATCGCGGCAATCTGCAGATCCCCCTGTTCCGCACGCTGGGTACGAATGCGCTGGTGGCTTATATTCTACATGATCTGGTAGGGGAAGCCGTCAAACCATTTACAACCAGGGATGCCGCCGCCTGGTATGCCTGGGGCAGTTTCGCGCTCTTTTTCTGGATCACCTGGTTAATCGTGCGGCATCTGGAAAAGAACAAAATTCACTTGCGGCTTTAATCTATAAGAAACCGGTTCAGAAGGCTATTACTTCAGACAAGTACAACCTGCTTTTCGCCTTGTGTGACTTTACCCAGGATATGAGTAGGACACTGGCTGGCGTGCAGTTTTTCCCGAACGTCTTTCGCCTGATCTGCCCTGACAATCGCGACCATTCCAATTCCCATATTGAAGACGCGGAACATTTCCTCTTCATCAATATTTCCGAGTGATTGCAGCCAGCTGAACGCTGGTGGGATCTCCCAGGCCGATTTCTTAATTTCAATGCGGCGGTTAGCAGGCAGAATTCGCTCTACATTTTCGACCAGCCCTCCCCCGGTGATATGTGCCATTCCACTAATCACGATCTGATCAGGATAGCTGCGTACCACAGAACTGATGGCTGCAGCATAAATCCGGGTTGGTTCCAGCAGGATACTGGCGACAGTGCGCTGATTTAATTCTTCGACTGGATCGTTAATTCCCAGCCCCGCCATTTCAAAGACGACTTTGCGGATCAGGCTGTATCCGTTGGAGTGAAATCCACTCGATTCAAGCCCCAGCACGACATCACCTGCCTGGATGGCATGACCGTCCAGAACCTGGTTACGTTCAACCACACCGACGGAGAAACCGGCCATATCAAAGTCGCCGTCGCCGTACAGGTCAGGCATGATTGCCGTTTCCCCTCCCAGCAGAGCTGACTTCGAGAGCACACAACCTTTGCTGACCCCTTCCATGAGTTCCACCAGTCGTTCGGGGTCATCCTTACCTAACGCGATGTAATCGAGAAAGAACAATGGCTCCGCACCCAGGCAGAGACAGTCGTTGACACACATCGCGACCAGGTCGATGCCAATCGTATTATAGGTTTCAGCCTCAATCGCCACCTTGATTTTGGTACCGACACCATCTGTCCCGGAAACCAGAACCGGGTCTTCATATTTTCGCCCCGCAGGCCCAGGCTCCGGATTATTCAAGCGGAAGAGACCAGCAAAACCGCCCGGTAAATCCATCACACGCGATTTTTGCGCCAGATGGGTTTTTCCCAGCAATGGATGGATGGAAGACATTGCTTTCTGATAGAGATCCAGGTCAACACCGGCATCTTTATAGGTCGCTTTTGTCATAATATCATCCGAATTAATAAGAGCTGAAACAGAATTTTTGTATTTGATTTCCTGCAAATCCCAGAGGAAACTCACAGCTGACAGCATAACATTCCGCCGTCGAGAAGAAAATCAATCGTATCAGTTATTTGAAACCCACGCCAGAAAACCAGTAACAGACCTGTATCTCATTCAAATGGAAAGCTATGATCCCGACGTTCACTACACCCGCCTGTGGCAGCGGCATAAGATTTCAACGAATCTCAATCGCCCGATCACCTGCTTCCTGATATTTCAGAATAAGTAATCCAAGGAGAACACCTGCATGAAGTTAGCGACGATCCAGACAGACAAGGGCATTCAAGTTGCCTCTGTAATTGACCAGGATAACAAACTGACATTTTTTGATCTGTCAGCGTTTGATGATAGTCTGCCAAGATCACTAAAAGGGATTCTCGCAATCGAGGGGGGACTGGAACGGGCTGGGCGGGCTGCAGAACAAGCCGAACAGGCAGACCGACAGATTACGGGCACCCTGCTGGCACCGATTCCCTCACCGGGCAAAGTGCTCTGCATCGGCTTAAATTACCGTGACCATGCAGAAGAAACAGGGATGCCTTTCCCCGATGAACCTGTCTGTTTCAGCAAGTTCAGCAGTTCCGTCACTGGCTCAGGACAGCCAATACGGATTCCTTCTGTCGCCCGCGAAGTTGACTATGAAGCCGAACTTGTGGCAGTAATCGGAAAAACATGTCGCAACGTAACCCAAGCAGACGCTCCAAGCTACATCGCCGGCTATATGAACGGCCACGATGTCTCAGCGCGCGACTGGCAGATTGGACGTCCGGGCGGACAATGGCTGCTAGGAAAAACAGCGGACACATTTGCCCCGACTGGCCCTTATCTGGTAACGGCAGATGAGATCAACAATGCAAACAGCCTCCCCATTAAATTGACACTTAATGGAGAGGTTTTGCAGAATTCCAATACCGATAAGTTTATCTTTACCATAGAACAGGTAATCGCATTCGTGTCTCAGATACTGACACTCGAACCCGGCGATATCATCTTTACCGGTACACCTCCCGGAGTTGGCATGGCCCGTAAACCACCTGTATATCTTCAGCCTGGAGACCAGGCCTGTATTGAGATACAAGGACTCGGAATGTTACACAACACCGTGGAAGCGTGGGATTGAAATGTTTGGTCTAGATTCTACTCGGAAGTAGTAACTCGAACTGCACGCAGACCTCGATCACTTTTTTCGGTTTCAAACTCTACAGTTTGACCTTCAACCAGTTGATCGAATGTGATGCCATCAAGTGATGAGAGATGAAAAAAGATATCCTGTTGGCCATCGTTAATGAAGCCAAAACCTTTTTCAGTAATTTTTTTGATTGTTCCAGTGGCCATAAAGCCCATCCTCTAACTTAAAAGTCGCTCGACAATAAAACGGAGTTTATTGTCACTCTGTAACTGATCACCACTTTTAGCAAAATTGCTCATAAAATAGTGACACACTGAAAAAATACGCACAGCGTATTATAACGCAAAAATAATGAAATAATCAGGCTGCCTGTGAATTGGACACTTATATAAATAAGATTGAATACCATTTCAGCTTCACTCAACCTGAGATAAGTGTGACAAACCCTGAACGAATTAGCAAACTGTTATATCAAAGTTTCTTATAAAAATTTTGAGAATTCTAAAAAACTAAAACCTTAAGATTATGGCTGAAAATGAAGGTTTTACCGAATTTAAACTTGACCTTTTTCCCTGTTTTTGGCATCTCAACCCGACTGTTTTTCAGGAACCACAAGACCCTGCTCACCCCTTCAATCGCACCAGCTCTGATTTTTTATCCATAGGGAACAGTCAACTGAACTGAAAAAACAACGTCCTTTCAATGATTTCAAACTGAAATATGAGTTTAAAAGATGATTGTCGCTTGAAATCTGCAGTGTCTCATTTTTTAATGCTTTTAAGACAATGTCTTTCATAGACAGAGACCAAGTGACTCATTTCCTACAACAACTATTCGGAAGGGACAATAAAATGTCTTTCACAAAACTGAGCCGACTGTTCGTCGTGCTGACTACCATCAGTCTTTCAGCATGGGCCGTCGGATGCGGCAAACCCGCCGCAGATGCTCCTGCCCCTGCAGAAGAAACTCCTGCTGCTGAAGCCCCTGCTGAAGCTGGTTCAACGACTGGTGGTGCCGGCGCTGAAGTACCAGAAGGTGGAGAAGAGCCCGCAGCTGATCCTAAAAAAGAAGAAGCTGGCAGCTAAGCTTGCCGATACCAGATCCCTGGTACCTCTTTGATTTTAAACGCCCGTTAATTCATAACGGGCGTTTTTTTGTATTCAAAGGCCGGATATTTCCGCGGAGACCTGTTGAAAACTGCAAAGTTCATTCTCAAAAACATGTCATTTGCTGAATCGTGGTTTATAATCGAAAAATACCCCGACAGGTCAGCTTTGTTTTTCTCCTGTCTTTGTGATCTCTTTCTCAGGACTTCCGGACATTGTATTGTCCGTTGACCAGTCTGTATCGTACGCTCCGTGATTAAGGAACCCATTCGTGAAATCTACATCATTCCTGACGTTCTGCCTGACCCTGTTTCTCACCCTCTGCATTGGTTCCTTCGTTACTGCAGATGAATCCCGGACTGAGAAGAAATGGATTCCCTTGTTCAACGGAAAAAACCTGGATGACTGGACTGTGAAAATCCGAGGTTACGATGTCAATGAGAACTTTGGCAAAACGTTCCGCGTGGAAGATGGCTTGCTGAAAGTGGGTTATGATCAGTACGGTGAATTTGCTGAAAAATTCGGGCATCTGTTTTACAAAACTCCATTTTCACATTACATCATCCGTGTCGAATATCGATTTACCGGGGAGCAATCAACAGGCGGACCAGGCTGGGCCTTTCGTAACAGTGGAATCATGGTCCACGGCCAGTCCCCGGAGAGTATGTCGAAAGACCAGAGGTTCCCGGTTTCCATTGAAGTGCAGCTATTGGGTGGAAAAGGGACGGGAACCCGCACGACAGCCAACCTGTGCACTCCGGGTACCCATGTTGTCATGGATGATAAGCTGTTTAAACCGCATTGCGTGAACTCCCATTCCAAAACCTACCATGGAGATCAATGGGTCACCGTAGAAGTCGAAGTCCGCGGGAATCAAATCATCAAACACATTATCGACGGGGAAACAGTTCTATCCTACACAAAGCCCCAGTTGGACCCGGAAGATGCGGATGCCAAAAAACTGATTGAGCAGGGTGCTCCTCTCATGCTCGACAAGGGTACCATTTCGCTGCAGTCTGAAAGTCACCCGATTGAATTTCGCAAGGTCGAACTTCTCAAGCTGGATCCCTGAAACCGGCCTGTATTGAGAATCTGTATCAAAAAATCCTGCTGTTGGCCCGCAAGGGAAGAGATCTCGTTTCAATCCATAAAAATAGCGGATTTTAGACAGTTTCAGTCTGGTACATGTCCTTCAATTCACGAATACTACAAGCAGCGTGTCTCCAGGTTGAAGGCAGCATTACCAGAAAACAGAAAGAGAAAGTAAGACCAATGAAGGGTAGTCAGAAAATAATCGATGCTTTAAACGATGGACTCACAATCGAGTTGACAGCTATCAACCTGTATTTCATCTCATCCAAAATGTGTAAAGACTGGGGATTTGATAAGCTGGCCAAGCACTTCTATGATGAATCCATCGAAGAAATGAAACATGCAGAGCAGGTCATTGACCGGATCCTGTACCTGGACGGAGTTCCGGAAATTGCCCGCTACGATGTCATTCGTGTCGGCAAAACTGTAGAAGAGCAGATTCAGAACAGCCTGGAACTGGAAACCAAGGGTGTATCCACGTACAACTCAGCAATTGAACTATGCCATGCAGACAAAGATGCCGGCAGCCGCGAGTTGATGGATCAGATGGTTGTTGAATCTGAAGAAAGTATCGACTGGTGCGAATCACAGCTGGAACTGATCAAACTGGTTGGAATCCAGAACTATCTGGCAGAACAGATCCGCGAATAAACAGGGATTCCCAAGGGTAGCAGGCGGACAACCAGCAAACCCAACGAGGGAATAAAAGCAAAAAGCCCCTACTAAAGGGGCTTATGTTGATGAGACCAGACTAGACTGTGTCCAGTTTTACTGTAGCGTCTCCAAGGCTATTTGAACCGAGTATAATAGTTTGAAAGACGCTATGGCCAAATGTAATGCGATCTAAGCGGGCTGCGCCGCACACAGGCAACGCCGCTTGGACTGGCCACAGTCATCGCATGCACCTGCCAACAGGTCTTTAATCCGACAATGGCAGGCCGTGCAACCTTTTCCTGCACCACAGCTCCGGGTGACTTCATGGACCGTCTCAGCATTGCTGACAGTAATACACTGCTGGACTTCTTCTGGAGTCACTTTCAGACAGTGACAGAGAAATCTTCGACGGGGAGCAATCTCAGGGACGGGGATTGCCGTTGATCGTTCAAACTGGCTCTCGGTAACGGTAGACATTTCGCGTTATACCCTGGCATCAGTCGCATCCTTTGTGACTGATGCTTTTTTAATTAAAAGCTGGTTGCGTGGTGATTACGGGACTCAATCAGGTAGGAACGGTCTTTAAACCCCGTTTTCAGGTTTGGCCTCACTGCAAGTAGAGTATGAGACTCAGTCTCAACTAAGAATAGTATATCGGTCTTTTGAGTACTGTCAACTACTCTCAAAAAAGTTTTTTTACCGATCCAGTGAGATACCCCTCAAGTGGAATTCGCATGTACAGATACCAGCGGCGACCATCTGTTAAAAAACGCCTTTTCTCTAAGACCATATACAAGAAAAGGCCTGCTGTTCACAGCAGACCAGTCTTGGCGAATACGTTTAAAGGTTTTACGTCGTCTGCTTTTTGAAGGCAGTATCAGGGTCCCGAAAGCGGTAACCAACCCCACGAACCGTCTCAATTAACTCCGAGTGCTTATCCAGCTTCTGGCGTAAGGCCCGGATATGCACATCAATGGTTCGCTCCAGAACCAGAGCATCATCTCCCAGAGCAGCATCAATCAGTTCTGCACGAGAGAAAACACGACCAGGTTGACGAACCAGAGCTTCCAACAGTTCAAATTCACTCCGAGTCAAAGAGATCGGAACATCATCAATCATCACACGATGCCGCCTGCGGTCGATCATTACCCCTTGACTGACAATCGTATCAGATGCTTCGCCGTTACTTTCTCGACGCCTGAGCAGAGCCTTAATCCGTTCCAGCAGAATCTTGACACTGAAAGGTTTCGTTACATAATCATCGGCACCCAACGTGAAACCAACCACCTGGTCCGTTTCTTCGGACTTGGCTGTCAGCATCAGGATCAGAATATTACTGGTTACAGGATCCGATCGGAGCCGGCGACAGACTTCCAGGCCATCCATCTGCGGAAGCATCAGGTCCAGAATGATCAGGTCCGGTGTTTTGAGTTGCGCCTGACGCAGGCCGTCCATTCCATCAAGGGCAACCACAGCATCGTATTTCTCCTGCCGCAAATTATATGCGAGTACTTCAGAGAGAGAACGATCATCTTCAATCACAAGAATGCGTTTCTTAGACATATCTTTTTCTTACACCACCTAAATGAAATAGAATCAGGTAGAAAATGTTTCCTTATGCCGATGGCGGACAATTTCACCCTCGGTCAGATAAATAACATCTTCAGCAATATTAGTCGTATGGTCGGCAATACGTTCGATGTGGCGAGCTGAAGAAAAGAAGTGTAATGCCGGTTTAATCAAATTAGGATCGGTCTGCATCAACTGATAAATTTCATTGATAATCTCCCGATTGTAACCGTCAACAATGTCATCACGCTTGCAGACACTGCGCGCTTTTTCTGTATCAAAATCAATGAAGGCATCAATGGCATCACGCAGCATGGAAACGGTGACTTTTGTCATCGGCTCCAGAGAAGCAGGAATTCGAAAGTTGGGATAGTGTGACAGTCCGATGGTCCGTTCCGCGATATTCACGGCCAGGTCGGCAATCCGCTCCAGATCATTATTGATTTTCAAGACGGTTGCCGTCTCACGTAAATCTACAGCAACAGGTTGATGCAACGCGAGGATTTTCAGACAATCTTCCTCAATCTTGACTTCGCTTTCGTTGATGGCGCGTTCTTTCTCGATGACTTCATTCGCCAGGTCAACCTGAACTTCGAAAAGGGCACGACTGGCCTTGGAGATCATCTCTTCAACCAGCGAAGATTGCGTGATGATCTCTCTTTCAAGTGACTCCATGTCGCGCTGCAGGTGCTTTGTCATTGGCTTATCCGAATCTGCCTGTTATATAGTCCTCGGTCTGTTGTTTCTTGGGATTCGTAAACAACTCTTCTGTTGCCCCCGATTCCACCAGCAGCCCCTGATAGAAAAACGCAGCCTGGTCAGAAACACGTGCTGCCTGCTGCATATTATGCGTCACAATTACGATCGTATACTGTTCTTTCAACTCAAATATTAAATCTTCAATGCGTGCTGTTGATGCCGGATCCAGTGCGGAAGCCGGCTCATCCATCAGCAGGATATCCGGATCATTCGCCAGAGCCCGGGCAATACACAGCCGCTGCTGCTGCCCCCCTGAAAGATTGAGGGCCGATTCACTTAAACGATCCTTGACTTCATCCCAAAGTGCAGACCGCTGCAGTGAACGTTCTACAATCTCGAATAAATCTTTTTTCTTGCGAATGCCGGCGATCTTAGGACCAAAAGAGACATTATCAAAAATAGACTTGGGAAAAGGTGTGGACTTCTGGAATACCATTCCAATCCGTTTGCGCAATGTGACAATGTCTGTTCGAGACGAATAAATATCCTGCCCCTCCAACAGAATCTCTCCTTCGACACGAGTGCCTTCAATCATGTCGTTCATTCGATTAAGACATCGCAAAAATGTTGACTTGCCACAACCCGACGGCCCAATAAAGGCAGTCACACAGCGTTCTGGTATGGAAAGTGAGATATCTGTTAATGCACGGTTCTCCGAATAATAAAACGACAAATCACTCACACTGATTTTTTCAGTGGCCTGGGCTAATTCGTCGGCCGTCCGCATGCTCTTTCCCTCTGGAATCGAAGGACGGACGATCGGGCCTTTAGATTGATCGGAAGTCGTCTTGTCGGATGGTTGCATATTACTTTTAACCGAAGGTGTTGAAGCCATGGATTGAAAATCCTTGCTGAGACCAATTATAGATAATTTTGATCAAAACTGTGTCGATGTTTTTCTCTGTTTTTGAGGTAGCACAAAATCCATCCATATTACCAGCGAATCTTTTTCCCGTATTTATGACGTACAAAAATGGCAATCGCATTCATGCTGACCAGAACCACCAGCAGCACCAGGATCCCTGCAGCAGCCAGATGATGAAAATCTTCCTGGGGTCGGGAAGTCCAGTTGAAAATCTGAATCGGCAATGCGGTAAATTCATCAGATAACTTCTCTGGAACAAAAGGCACGTAAGCCATTGCACCGACAGCAATTAAAGGTGCAGCCTCGCCCAAGGCACGAGACAGAGATAAAATTACGCCTGTCATTATGCCGGGCAGTGATGCTGGTAAAACCTGATACCAGACGGTCTGCCAGCGGGTTGCCCCCAGAGCATAAGCCGACCGTCGAATGGAGTCGGGCACTGCCCGGAGAGCTTCCTGAGAAGCCAGAATAATAATTGGCAATACTACGAGAGTCAGCGTCAGTGCACCGGAAAGCACGCTCCGCTCCAGTTCCAGTGCCCGTACAAACAGACCAAGTCCCAGAATACCGTACACAATGGAAGGTACTCCAGCCAGGTTGGCAATATTCAACTGAATCAATTTACGCCAGCGACTGCGAGGCGCATACTCTTCAAGATAAACAGCGGCCCCGACTCCCAGTGGAACGGAGAACATCGCTGTCAGACTGATCAACCAGATACTGCCCCACAAGGCAGATTTAATGCCCGCTTTATGTGGAAAACGAGAGGGGAGATGGTCAATAAATCCCCAGCTCAGCCAACCTTTTCCCTGCACAACAATATTCCAGATCAACACCACCAGCATCAACACACAGGTGATGGTCGCCAGGAAACAGACAGAGGTAAACAGCATATTTATAAAACGACCACGTCGCTTTGTCGTATAAATATCAAGCTTATTGCTCATTCGTAACGCTCCCCTACTCGAGAGAGAATATATTGAGCAATCACATTCATGATCATCGTAGTAATAAACAAGGCCAGTCCCACTGCAAAAATCGTACGATATTCAACCGTGCCTGTCGGGGTATCCCCCTGACTCACCTGCACGATATAGGCGGTCATCGTCTGAATACTTTCGAGCGGATTCAAGGTCAGCTTGGGAGTAGCACCGGCTGCCAGAGTCACTGCCATCGTCTCTCCAATCGCACGTGAAATCGCCAACAGGAAACTGGCAATAATTCCCGATAAAGCAGCAGGCACAATCACGCGTACTGTCACCTCAAATTTATTAGCCCCCAAGGCAAAAGCGGCTGCTCTCAAAGAAAGCGGGACCGACTGTAGAATGTCTTCACTCAGGGAAATAATCATAGGCAGGATCATAATCCCGACTACGATACAGGCACTGGCCGCATTAAAGACGCCGGCACTGGGGAAGATGTCACGTATAATTGGCGACACAAAAACAATCGCCAGATACCCGAATACGACGGAAGGAATTCCTGCCAGAATTTCCAGCATTGGTTTCACAATATCCCGAAAACGGGGAGACGCGTATTCGCTCAGGTAAATAGCAGTCCCCAGACCAATGGGCACCGCGACTATTGCCGAACCCCCGGCGACCAGCATCGTACCACACAACAAGGGTAAAATGCCAAAATGCTGAGGCTTCAACAGCGGCGTCCACCTGGTACCCGTTAAAAACTCAAGAATGGGAACATCGTAAAAGAACTGCACTGACTCATAAAGCAGCACTACCACAATGCCCACGGTAACCAGAATGGAAATACTGGCACAGACAAATAGCGCAAAGTGAATACAACCCTCGTAGAAAGGACGCAGGCTGCACCACAGCCCCCCCGCCTTTTCTAATGACGAAGGGCGAGACAGCTGAAGTACAGCTGTCTCACCACTTTCGATCTCAATCGATTGTTCCGAATTCGAACGATCTTCCATTACTTGGATGTAGCTCCATTAAAAGCTTTCATGTTCGCTTCCTGAACTTCATCTGAAACTGGTACATAACCCACGTCTTTAGACAAGGCAGCTGCATTTTCCAGGTAGAATTTCACGAACGCAGCGACCTCAGGTCGCTCCAAAGAAGATTTCCGCACGTAGATGAACAGGGGACGGGATAACGGTGCATAAGAATTATCGCGAACCGTTTCCAGTGAAGGTTTCTTACAACCTTTGCCGCCATCAACTCCTAACAGCTTCAACTTTTCTTTGTTCTCTTCATAGTAAGCATACCCAAAGTATCCCAGGGAGTTCTTGTCTTCGGAAACCCCTGTGACCAGAACGTTATCATCTTCACTGGCAGTGTAATCTGCACGACTGGCTTTGGACTCGCCGACAATCGCTTCCGTGAAATAATCAAACGTACCCGAGTCAGTACCAGGACCGTACAGCTTGATATCTTCTGCTGGCCATTTAGGATCAAGGTCCTTCCACTGCTTCACACCGCTTTCAGGACGCCACAGTTCTTTCAGCTGCCCCACAGTCAAACAGTCACACCAGGTATTCTTAGGGTTCACAATCACAGCCAGACCATCAAACGAGACGGACAGCTCAATAAATTCAATTCCCTGTTCTTTGCACGCGTTTGCTTCTTTTTCCTTCATCGCACGAGAGGCATCGCAGATATCCACTTCGCCGGCGATGAATTTCTTCATTCCGCCACCAGTACCAGAAAAGCCTACGGTCACACGCACTTTAGGTTGAACCGTACGAAACTCCTCTGCGACAGCTTCACTCACAGGGTAAACGGTACTCGACCCGTCAATCTTGACGTCCCCTGCCAGCTCTCCAGCCCCTTCTGTCGAAGCCCCTGGTTCAGAACCTGCAGATTTTGCAGCTGGTTCACTACTGTTGTTGCCACCTCCTGTGCACCCAACACCGATCAGGGAAACTCCAATGGCCAGACTCAACACTGCCAATACTTTCCCGATGTTCGTTGTGATCATTTTGTCTGTCTCTCCCAATTGCGATATGCTGGTAAACAAGTTCAATATTTGTTTTCACTCCACGCCATACGCTTTAGAAAAGAAGAGTAAGGACGTGACCTGTCTGTTTAAGACGTGAGTTACCATAACCGCAATTTGTTAAGATAATATTAAGAAACCGTGAAGTACTTAATCTTTCCAGAACATCAGAATGCCTGGTATATTTACCTTAACCCTTATAAAACATAGCATTTACGGCGTTTTATATTGTGAAGATTATCCTCGAGGAAGCCTTACAGAAAACGTGCTGCCTTCGCCGACCTTACTGCTCACACCGATGGTTCCATTAAAAGACTGGACCAGATGCTTGACAATCGAGAGCCCCAGACCGGTCCCCCCCAATTCCCGGGAACGGGCCTTATCGACACGGAAGAATCGCTCAAATAATCGTGCCTGATATTTTTCCGCGATCCCGATACCGGTGTCCTGCACCTGCAACAACACCAGATTTCCCTCTTCCCGTTGCCAGCGAATTGTAATGCGGCCCTGGTCCGGTGTGTATTTGATCGCATTATTAATCAGGTTACCCAGGATCTGATGCAGCCCTTCTTCATCGGCCTTCACTTTGATTCCCGGTTCTTTTTCTTCAATTACCAGCTCGATCTGTTTTGACTCGGCCACTTTCTGTTGATCCACAAGACAGGATTCGACAAAGGGCCCCAGCTCAATACTGATAATATCAAAGACCTGCTTACCGGATTCAATGCTGGCCAGACTGATCAGATCCAGGATGAGCTGATGTAGCCGGTCGGCCTGTTCTTCAATTCGCAGTAAAAAGGTCTTACTGATTTCGGGATCATCCATCGCTCCCCGAATCAGAGTTTCAGTGTACGCCTTAATAGAACTGAGTGGCGTTTTCAATTCATGCGATACATTCGCAACGAATTCCTGACGCAGTGACTCCAGGCGGCGTAATTCCGTCATATCAAACAGCACGATCACCAGCCCGGGACAGGGTGTCCCCGGTAAAGGAGTCGTCGTCACTCCCAGAATACGATCACTGGTGCTTTCCAGCTCGACTTCCATCCGCTGTGGCTCTAGCGACTTGAGCACTTCTGTAACTGATTTCTGCAGCTGATGATTACGCACAGACTCAAATAACGCTTTGCCTTCCGCATCCTCTGGTGAGAAGAACAGCAGTCTGCCTGCAGATTCGTTGGCAAACAGCACATGCTGGCGTTCATTGATTGCAATCACTCCCTCAACCATCCCTTCCAGAACGGTGCTCAAACGGTCGCCACTCGCCTGCAACTGACGTACACGCTCCGCCATCTCTTTACTCATATGATTAAATGACTGCGCCAGGATTCCCAACTCGTCATGCTGGGGAAAATACAGCTTCTGATCATAATCCCCATTTGCGATAGATTCAGCAGCGTTGGTCAGGATGGTTAAAGGACGAATCATCCGCGCTACGACCCAGTAAGTCAGCAGCATGACGGTAAAACTCACCAGTAACGCAATACTCCAGATCAGTTTTTCAATCGACGAAATCTCTTCCTGGATTTTTGCCATCGTAATCGCAACACGCACCACTCCCCGAGGCTCGCCATCTTTCTCATACAACACTGCATAGTACAACATCGGCTCGCTTAAAGTGGGACTGATGCGTTTTGAGTTCCCATCACCAGATGAAATCGCCTGGATGACCTCTACCCGGTTCTTGTGATTTTCCATCTCACGAACCAGCTCTAAAGTATCCTGGTCAGAATCTGCCAGAACGACTCCCTCCATATCAATCAGGGTCAAACGTGTACCGGTTTCCTCTCCCAGTTTCCTGACTTTTTTCTGTAATGGTTCGGAAATGCCATCCTGGAACACACCCTCCAGACTACTGCGCATGATCACAGCGCTATCATGCAGCCGCTGCTGTACCTGCTCTTCGACCTGGCTCTGCTGACGTCCGGAGACGATCAACACGAACACAATCGCTGATGCGATATTTAAACCGGCATAAACCAGAAACAGCTTCCAGAACAGACGCGAAGACCACATCGAAACATCCACCTTGATGACTACCAGAGCATCGAACAAAATTGTAACAGGTCATGCTCAATCAAGATCTGAAACAACTGGCTCTGAAAATGCTGCTAATTACCTGAATTCAGGCTGAATTGAATTCGCCTATTGTGAACGTGAAGCACGCCTGTTCGCAAGGGCTGCTTCACAGATTCATCAAGAGTTCAACAGATCAGGAGTAAAACATTAAAGCTTGCCCTCCGTGTATTACGAATAATTCATCCCCCGGCTGGAGGCTCACACGGGAGATATAAACCCTCCAGCAGTCTGTACCGCTCATCCCTGAAGCTTCCGGATCGCATCACATTTAATCCAGGCAGCGATCAGATGATGACACTCGCTCCAAACAACCCTGGAGGCGCAACAGTAAAGCGGGACACAGTCAACTCTTCTCATTTGATCACTCCTACTGATGAAACTCCCCTTGACGCCTGCGCGCCAACAGCGATAAACGCTGAATTGAGTCGCGCGCGTGCCCAGTTTACAGTGCACTGAAACACGAGCCACTTGTTCTGACTCTTCACTGTAATACAGCCTGTTTTTTCCAGATTTGCACTGCTCGAAACCACACTTGTTCGTGATGTATGCCTGCGGGTCGCCGCACTTCGCAGACTTTCGATCCGGTACCATCTCAGCACCGCCAGATATCGTGCCCGTATCGACTCATATCGCCACCCGATTCTGTTCATCCCCCTTGACCTCTCCACGCCCTTCCCTAAGATTTTCCTCAATCGATGAAAACAGACAGATCCTGAAATCAGCGTTCTGACAATCATCAAAGGTAAAGCATTTTTGAAAACAGCTATCATCCGACCTCGTTCCTCACTCTGTAAGATCACAAAAAACGTGCGTGTGTTTTCGTATTTTTCGTGGTAGCAAAAATTCCCCGGAACCAGTTCAACGGAAACAGCAAACCGTCCGGGTACCACAGTTGGCTTGCCCCACTGTGGCCGAAAAACCAGCTCCCCCCAAAAACGGGTAAGCCCGGACGCACATCCGGGCCGAGCGCAACGAGCGGGAGGTGACAGTGCCATGTCCATTCCAGAACCGGGCTTCCCAGACTCTCTCTAAACGGCTTTCACGTTTCACACAGCATTATAAAAGATGTGTCTCCGCCCCCCGCAGATGAAAATCCCGAACCACTGGAAGATGAATAAGGGTGTCCCAGATTAGCCGCAGTGCGTTAGCTCCGGTTCTTTCACCGAGCCATGTCAGAACCGCAGCTGATGTGAACAAAAAAAAGCGGGTAGCCTCGGATATAATCCGAGGTTGTCGCAGACAACAGGAAGCTGTCAGAGCAGCCGTTCAAACCAGATCAACGAAACCAACCTACCCAGCCATAAGGACGGAACCACCTGTCTGCCTGACATGCTTCGCACCAGTATCACACCACAACGGGAACCGATGAACCTCGCGAATTCGATTTTTCTACCACGAAAAACACGAAACCACACGAAAGTAAAAATAGGGGGGGAGTGGTATTATCCGTCGAACGTACCAGATTAGCCGCAGAGCCTTAGCCCCGGTTGTCTTCCCGTCTGCAGGAACCGCGACTGACTTTGTAAGACGAATGAAAAA
>NZ_JBLXFK010000014.1:0-198123 GCF_048262075.1 Gimesia sp. | reverse complement strand
GGAACCTCGGGATCAACGCTCGTTTGACAACTTCCCCAAGATTATCGCAGTCTTCCACGCCCTTCATCGCCATCTGATGCCAAGACATCCCCCATACGCCCTTAATAGCTTAGCCGTAATAATTTTTACCTCACACTCAACACATTGCCTTGCGGGAGCCAAAAACATTACAACCCGATCTCAATTCACAAGGTCTTGCATAACAACCTTGCACTTGAGTCGATTTGCCTAAGAACAAAATCTCGAAAAAACGATACCATTCCGAAGAATTGATATTGTAATCTGAGAACTCTATCGTTTATAGATGCCACTTATTACTTTTACCAAATTGTCAAAGAACATTGATTCCCAGGGTTATCCCCAGGGAAAAACAGCCAACCAAAATCAGCTGAATCAAAGCCAGCAATGCTGAATTCGATTCAATCGACTTAAGTCAGCTGAGAGAGTCATCTTATCGTCGTCTCTCAGAAAGTCAACCGTCCGAGAAACAAATTTGAAAACTTTTTCCAAAACCCCTCAAACACTTCCTCACCACAAACTACTCTGTGGCAACCACTTACACCCAACAACTTTGTTAAGAACAAGTGAAGGAGTGAGATCTTAACCAGACAGAAACCACTCGTCAAGTCACAGAGAAACAATTCTCTGAAACATTTTGCCACAAACCCTTTTGTGACAACCACTTGCCCTCAACAGACCCTGCCAAGAACAAGTAGCGGAGCGGGATCTTAACCAGTCAGAAACCACCCGTCAACCCAAGGAGAAATAATTCCCTGGAAGTTCTCCAGAAAGACTTGGGACCTGATTTAGAACCTCTATAAGGCACAGACCACTTTACTTCCTGAAACACAATGGAGACGACCGGGATCGAACCGGCAACCTCCGCCTTGCAAGGGCGGCGCTCTCCCAATTGAGCTACGTCCCCTAACAGATGCCGACAACAAGTTGCCGGCAAACACCAGGCATGTAACCTATAAAGCTACAAAACCTGGAGTCCCTCTTAGAGAGTTAAAAAAATGGGCGTACGTGGATTCGAACCACGGACCTCAGCTTTATCAGAGCTGCGCTCTAACCAACTGAGCTATACGCCCCAATAAGAGGACGCGTATTCTGCCTTCTTATCTTGTTGCTGTAAAGTCTCTTTCGACACTAGTTTCACAAAAATCAACATTTTCTTCACGGGAAAAAGACACACTTCCTGCGAACAGGTTCGCATCCCCCTAATTATCATTGCAGAAACCGTTTTTCCAACAGTTATCACACCACAGCCGTAGTATCTGGCAGACATCAGGAAAACGTGATTTAACGGAACTTCCTGTCGACCTGTATGCCGGAGCGATGCTGTCATGTTCAATCTTCTGCTTAAATCTGGTTTATCACTGGCATTACTATCCAGTCCGACTATTTCCAGCAGCGGAAGCTGTTTCTCAGTTATGCAGGTGCACAGTCCGGTTCTTTCCGCTGATTCATACTGCTGCCCGCCCGATACTTCGCCTGATCAGCATCCGACCTCACCAGTCTCAAGTGATGACTGCCGATGTGGAGTTAAACAGGTCATTGCGACCTCGAAGAATCATTTTCCTGTACCAGTTACAGGGATTTCTGCACACTATGATTCCAGTTCGCAAACTCCATCTGGCCGAAACAGAGTCCAAACCCCCTGTCATTCTCTGGCGAATTCACGTCCATTATATCTGCTGCACTGTGTCTGGATCTGCTGATTACCTGAAACTGCGTAACCCGGTTTTCACTCTATATCAGCTACATAACCACTGATCCATTAACCACTGATCCATTAACCACTGATCCATTAACCACTGATCCATTAACCACTGATCCATTCTTAAGGAGACGTCAGATGTTATCGAAAATGGTCACTGCCACAATGTTGTCCGTTGGTTTGGGAATGACTGCTTCTGCTCACTCACAAACAAATACATCCAACTGTTGTCTATTTAATTTGCCCTGCTGTGAGCAAGGGCAGGCCTGTTGCCATACCTCTACCGTAGTGGAATGCTCCCCGAAAGACCTGGCCTGCTGTGATCAGGCAGAAAAATGCTGCCTGGACGAAAAGGCCTGCTGTGAGAAACAACTTACCGAATGTGAAAACGGGGGCAACTGCTGTATTGAGAAGCCCACCGCTAACAGCCCCCCACAATAGAGCCTCCTGAAAAAGATAGATCGTTTCTATCTTTGAAAATGGTCCCCTGCAGATAATTCTCTGCAGGGGATTTTTTTTTGGCAGCTCAAACTGAAGGCCTGCTACTTAATAATGGCCTCTCCAATGCCGAAACAGATATGGATACTGGCATACTTATACAACTGCACAACTCCTGCCGGATTACAAACAGCTATTCATTTACAGCCACTTTCTGCTTTGCCATTTCATGAAACTGTTTCCAATTAATGACTTCGATCCCCAGATCCTTGATTTCCCTCATAACCTCAGGATCCGTGAAGACACGTCTGTCTCCATCGCGACGCGAGGAACTGTTGGTGATATTCTGCAGTTCCTGATTATCGAAGCCACAATGGATAATGATCTGTGTCACCCCCGGCTTCAGCCCCCGCAGCTTGTCCAGATAGGCATTTTTTCGCTTTCCATAATCTGGCTCGCCGTAGAATTGAACTAGTTCATCCAGCACCGGCAGACCGTTTTTCTCAAGAACGACTTTCAGTTCTTTGCCCTTTTCTGCAATCAGACCATATTCCTTCGGATCAAGATTGGCGACGAACAAAACCGGTAGCTGGTACTCGATCCCCAGATTTACATACATTTCCAGCAGATCCGGACGACTGACGACGGCCCCCATGTGTGTATCGAGGTGACTGAGTGGAACTCCGAATTTTTTCGCACGCTCAATCTGAGCCCTCAGCTCTTTTTCCGCGTCTTTTACATTCACATGCTGCATCACCTGCCCAACGTTGTCCCAGAGATAATGTTCCCCGTCTAACAGGCTCGGCACCTGATCTCGCGAAGCAACCGGTCCCCAGCGATAATTTTTCCATTCGGAATTCAAAGTCAGATGAATGCCGAAATCCTGGTCCGGATTCTGTTTTGCATAATCTGCAAACTCCTTAAACCAGGGACAGGGCACCATAATACTCGCTGACGAGACAACTCCTTTCTGCATGCCTTCTATGGTCGCCTGATTCACCGAATGCGACATACCTGCATCATCAGCGTGAATGATGACATAACGCTTTCCTGCTGCTTTTTCGTTTTCCGCATGAACAGTAACGACACTGGTCACAACAAAAACACAGAACCATGTACTCAGTAGTTGACGTTTCATGAATCACCTGATGGAGTTACAAGAAATAGAAAAATGGATTTGACGCCGCGAATTGAAAGGGTTCGCTTGAATTCTGATATCAATCAGATCAAGCTATAAGTGGATTTGGATTGTTACCACTCCTCTATTCTACTTATCCTGCAAGGAACTACAAATGAATTGTGTCTCTCTGAAACGACTTGCAGCCGTTTTGCTGATGCTGATCACCGTGAATGCATTGAATGTAAATCTGGCGCAAGCTGAAATCAAACTTCCCTCGATTATTGGCGACCACATGGTCCTGCAACAGGGGCAGAAAAACCCGTTATGGGGTTGGTCCGAACCGGGTGAAAAGATCACAGTCACCGTTGATGGGCAGTCTCATTCCACAACTGCTGACAATAACGGTAAATGGAAAGTCACGCTCGAACCTCTCAAAGTCGGCGGTCCTTATGAAATCACAATCAAGGGAAAAGAGACCCTTACATTGAAGGATGTTCTCTCAGGCGAAGTCTGGATCTGCTCTGGCCAGTCCAATATGGCGTGGACCGTTGGCTCATCCAATGATGCCGACCTCGAAATCATGACCGCCAATTACCCCAAGATCCGATTGATATCGGTACCCCAGGTCGGGACTCAGGAACCTCAAGACAACTTCAAGGGACAATGGGAAGCCTGCACTCCCGAAACCGTTAAGAATTTTTCCGGGGTCGGTTATTTCTTTGGCCGTCAACTCTACCAGACGCTGAATGTGCCCATCGGACTGATTGACAATGCCTGGGGTGGCTCTTCTGCGGAAGCCTGGGTGAATCGCAAGCGACTGGAAGAGGAACCTGCATTCAAAGAAATGCTGGAAAAATGGAAAAAGACCGAAGAAACCTACAACCATGATCAGGCCGTTGCTGCTTACAACAAACGCCTGGAGCAGTGGAAACAAGCAGTACAAAAAGCCAAAGCAGCAGGAAAAACGGCACCACGACGCCCGCGGGCACCGCGTAATCCGCTGACTGGTAACCACCGTCCTGCCAACATTTATAACGGCGTGCTGCATCCCACCATCGGTTATGGCATCAAAGGAGCCATCTGGTATCAGGGTGAATCTAATGCCAGTCGTGCTTTCCAGTACCGAAAACTGTTCCCATTCATGATCCAGAACTGGCGTAATGAATGGAACCAGGGCGATTTTCCCTTCTATTGGGTCCAACTGGCTGACTTCCGCAGCGAAAAGCCAGAACCGGCTGACAGCGACTGGGCTGAACTGCGTGAGGCACAGACGCTGACTATGGATGCGCTGCCCAACACGGGTGAAGCCGTCATTCTGAATCTGGGGGAAGCTTCTGACATTCACCCCAAAAACAAACAAGATGTCGCCATGCGTCTGGCCCGCTGGGCACTGGCGAAAGATTATGGCGTCAAAGTCGTGCACCAGAGCCCCCGATATAAGTCAATGGAAGTCAAAGGCAACAAAGTGATTCTGACCTTTGATCATGTTGGCGGAGGCCTCGACACCTTCGACGTGACAACTCCCATCGGTTTCACCATTGCCGGCGATGACAAGAAATTTGTCAAAGCCAATGCCAAAATCGTTGGTGGCAATAAAATCGAAGTCTGGAGTGATGCCGTCAAGAATCCAGCTGCCGTTCGGTATGCCTGGGCAGATAACCCTATCTGTAACGTCCAAAACAAAGAAGGCCTGCCTGTAACACCCTTCCGTACGGACGACTGGCCTGGTGTAACGATCAATAATCATTAAGCAAATACTGATGATTTAATCACAAGCCGCCTCAGGGAACAGGATTCTCTGAGGCGTTTTTTTATAAGCTCTCAATGGTGTCCCCTTTTACAGTAGCGTCTCCAATCGCCTGCAGGACTGAACTTCCCATACCTGCTGCTACACATTCCCTCACCCCTCGCTGCATAAAATGAACTTGACCCCGCCGCGCCGCTGGCGATAAACGCTGTTTTGAGTCGCGCGCGTGCCCAGTTTACAGTGCACCGAAACACGCGACACTTATTCCTGATCTTCACTATAAAACAGCCTGTTTTTTCCAGATTTGCACTGTCTGTAACCACACTAATTCGTGATGTATGCCTGCGGATCGCCGCACTTCGCAGTCCTTCATCCCGGCGCCGCCCCTGATCACACCAGCATCGGCTCTCTATCAACACCCATCGCCACATGATTCTGTTCATCCCTCTTGACGCCCCCACGCCTCTCCCTAAGATTTTCCTACAACAATGAAATGAAACCGCAATCCACCAGAACAACATCAAACAGGCAAGACAATGCTCATCAAGATAGAAACCACTTGAGATTAAAATCCCGGGTGCCATCGGTCGGCCTGCCCGACAGTGCCTCTGCTCAAGGCCTCCTTACCTGGTTCACCAACCATTATAAAGGAAGCGATCCAACCCCAGCAGATGAATATCCCGAACCACTATATACAGATCAGGGGGTAGCCCCGAATGCAATTCGGGGTTGTCGCAGACAACAGGAAACTGCCAGGGCAGACCTTCAAATAAGAATTGACTACCACGATATAACACGAAAGAAAAGGAAAGGGTAACCCCGAATGCAATTCGGGGTTGTCGCAGACAACAGGAAACTGTCAGGGCAGACCTTCAAATAAGAACTGACTACCACGATATAACACGAAAGAAAAAGAAAGGGTAACCCCGGATGCAATCCGGGGTGAGCGCAGCGAACAGGAAACTGTCAGGGCAATCGCACAATTCAGAACAACAAAGCCAACCCGCTCCCTCCACACCCGAACTTCCTCTACCCGCCGGGTACCATCGGTCAGCTTGCCCGACAGTGCCTGTGCTCAGGGCCTCCTTGCCCGGTTCACCAGGCATTATAAAAGCAGTGCCTGCAGTAGCTGCAGATGAATATCCCGAACCACTGTCAACAGGTCAGGGTTTAATTCAGAAATCTCATACAGGCCGGTTCACAACCATTTTTTCTTTTTAAAATAGGTCAGCAGGACCACCGGAAGTGTTATGAACACCCCCCAGAGGATCGGATACGACCATTTCCAACGGAGTTCAGGCATGTCCTCGAAATTCATGCCGTAAATCCCGGCGATAAACGTGAGCGGGATAAAGATTGAGGCAAACACCGTCAGGATTTTCATAACCTCATTCATCTTGTTGCTGACACTGGAAACATAGATATCCAGCAGGCCCCCCAACATGTCACGATAGGAATCCACTGATTCCGAAATCCTCAGCACATGGTCGAAAACATCGCGAAAGTAAATATGCGTTTTCTCGCCAATCAATTTGTGGTCAGAACGAAGGATCGCCGACAGCAGTTCCCTCTGAGGTGACGTAGAACGCCGAATATCAATCAGTTCCCGCTTAAGTCGCTGAATGGAAACCAGCGTCTCCGAAGTAGGATTTGATAATAATTCTTCTTCTATCGTATCAATCCGCTCATCCATCGAGTCCAGCAGCACAAAATTCTGATCAACGATGGTATCTAAAATGGCGTAGGTCAGATAATCTGCTCCCAGAGTTCGAATGCGGCCTGTGCTCGTACGGATCCGCTGAATCAAAGGAAGAAACAGTTCGTCTTTCCATTCCTTAAATGTAAAGACAAAGTCATTGAACACCAGAATACTGATCTGCTCGTAATCGACATTAAACTCGTCTGCCTTGCCCCCCTGCTCTCCCAGCGAGAGACCTTTCAGAACAATATACAGATAATCATCGTATTCTTCGAACTTGGGCCGCTGATGTGTATTGAGAATATCTTCCAACACTAACGAATGAATGTCGAAATATTTGCCGATCAACTCGGTGATTTCAACATTTTTCAGTCCCTCCAGACAGACCCAGGTAATCGAATCTTTCTCGCGAAACTTGAGCAGGTCTTCCACGGTTTCCACGCTGGGCTCTTCGACATCAATCGAACCATAGTCGATGACAGAAATCCGGGTATCTTCTTCATTAAAGTCACCTACGTGGATCAGAGAGCCGGGTGGCATGCCAACTTTTTTTGATGTATTCCGATAGATATCAAGCATAAATATTTGCTCGCAGGAAAAACTGGATTATTTATTCGCACACCTGAAACACATCGAGTGAGAATAAAGTAACTCTACCTGAGAGCAGACTCACAGGCAGCCCGAGCCGGATTCTAAGAAATCATGGCTCAGGCTGCGAGATCAGACTGAAGAGGGATTGGTTAAATTTCGAAGGAGTTACCATCTTCCTTGTAGACAACCCGGTAGAGCTCTGTGCGGCGGTCATTCCAGTTCTGCACACTGCCCGACTCACGGTGACGTCTTAACAATTCGAAGTCGAGGTCATGAATAATCACGGTTTCGACGTTCGGATTACACTCCGCGGCCACTCCATCACTGGCAAACTCCATATCAGAGGGTGTAAAAATCCCCGACTGGGCATAGTGAATGTCGGCGTTTTCGACAAAGGGCAAATTCCCTGTACAGCCTGAAATCGCAACGTACAGGTGATTTTCAACACACCGGGCCTGGGCACAATGCCTGACCCGCAGATAGCCGTGCCGCGTATCAGTGTTAAATGGTACGAAGACGATCTGAGCACCTTTCTGAGATGCAATCCGGGTGAGTTCCGGAAATTCGATGTCGTAACAGATCTGAATGGCAATCGCACCGCAGTCCGTATCAAACACTTCAACCCGGTCACCGGAACTGACGCCCCACCACTTGCGTTCACTGGGAGTAATATGGATTTTATCCTGCTTCCCAATCGAGCCATCGCGACCAAACAGATAAGACGAGTTAAACAGTGTGCCGTGCTCGACAACAAACTGCGAACCACCAATCACGTTGACATTGTATTTAACGGCCATTTCTGTAAAGAAATCAAGATACTGTGGTGTGAATTCCGCCAGCCGGCGGGCTGCCTGGCCGGGACGAGTCGCCTCCACACAGGAAAGGAGTTGCGTGGTAAATAACTCCGGAAACAGGATGAAGTCACATTTATAATCAGAGGCTGTATCCAGAAAGAACTCGCACTGCTGGGCGAACTCGTCGAAGCCTTTAATCGAACGCATCTGGTACTGCACGACACAAATGCGGATCGGTTCGACCGGATGATGAAAACGACGCTTGGCACCCCGCTTATAGTCCAGATTCGTCCACTCCAGGTAGGTCGCATATCCGCAGGATTCGGTATCCGAGGGCAGATAATTGGGAATCAGCCCCTGGACCGAAAATCCATTGGCCAGTTGCGCCGTCAACACCTGATCATAGATCGCCTTTTCAACCACGCAGTCAATGTACTCACGGGCCGTCAGTTTATCGGCGTGCTTGTGGTATCCGGGAATCCGGCCAGCGATGATCATCTGGGTCAGATTTTTCTGACGACAGAGTTCTTTGCGGGCATCATACATCCGCCGGGAAAGCTTCATCCCGCGAAAATCGGGGTGAACCATGATTTCGATCCCGTACAGCGTATCCCCCTTGGGATTATGATTGCGGATAAAGCCGTCATCGGCGACCGCTTTCCAGTTATGCCACTCCAGGCTGGGGTCAAATGTCAGAATCAGACTGGAAGACGAAGCCGCCAGTCGCCCATCAATTTCCACACAGAGTTGTCCCTCGGGAAAATGCTTGAGCTGGCTTTCAATATGCTCCCGCCCCCAGGTCTGCATGCCGGGAAAACAGAGTTGTTCCATCTCCACTAACGCATCGAAATCGTCCATTGTTAAAGGGCGGACTTCGATCTTCCATTCAAAATCCTTCAGATCAAGCGGTTCCATTGATTTTCCTTAAGAGAAGCAGCTACAGGGACAGTGCACGAGACTATTATCGTCAGCACTCTCGATTTTGAATAGCCCCCGAAAATCCTTTTCTCTGTAGATATTGGCAATGCCACTCCAGGAAAGATTTTTGAGCCCCTCGCTCCGGAACGGTCCCGGTTCAGGAATCGCTCGCCATGTCCTCAAAGAGAGATTTCGTATCTCTGGCAGTTAATACGAAGATCGCCCAGGCTCCCAGAACCGTCCCCACAGGGAAGATAATGCAGGTCACTGCGGCGCCGACGAGACAGGTCCGATAACTGAATCGCTTTAAGAGGCAGACCCCTGTTAAAAAACAGACCAGTGTAAAGGTAATCGAGACAATGAACATCCCCATTACCATGCTGTTCGCCATGGAGTCAAATTGATCACTGCTTTCAGGTTTGGTTCCCTCGAGTGACGTCAGATTTGCTGTTGTTTCAGAATTCGCTTTGAGCTGATCGCCAATCTTTCTCAAAATCGCAAGATTGAATATTGAGATCAGACCCAAAACTAAAAACAGGGCGCCGATCAGATTCAACTGGCTGGCTCTGGAAGCAGTCATCGGGGCACTCCTCAGTAAACTGGGATTGAGATCTCATCTACATATTTTCTGTAATTCAAGATAAAAAGTCGTCTTCCCTCAGTAGATTCGGTGCTTCAAAGAGAGGCTGGGCCTGTTTATCAAACAGGATCAGCAACGTCCAGACTCCCAGGGCGGTTCCGATCGGGAACCAGATGCAGACTGCCGCTGATCCAATAATGCAGAGAGTCCGGTGGGTTCTCCGGTACAGGTTGATTCCGGTGACCAGTGACATTCCACCAAATAACAGAAAAGTAAACCCAAGAACCCCATACACGAAATAAAAGGGGGTCCGCATCGATTCGAACATCTGCTGAGGGTCCGGGGCGTTTTGATGACGCGGAAAACCCATCTGCATCATCGACTTAAACATCATGTAATGGAGCGGCAGGAACAACAGCCCCAACAGGCAGAGGCCGGCCAGAGCCATGAATAATACTCCGGCTACTTTGAGCTGCTTTTCGAATTTGTCTGACTGTTCCGACATCCCTTAATTCCTGACTTTTACCGGTAGTGAATCAGCAGACCTTGTCACCAGACTTAGAATAACAATGATAAAATGGCAAACCCAGCTCTGACGACGGCTGCTCGATTTGCTGGCGGGAATCAGATTTTGATTCCGCTTTGACAGGAGTCACAGTCAGTCCCAGCACGATCAACGTCAGAAAAACACGGGCATCCATTCGAGTGTTCCTTTTATGTATGAGTTGAAATCTCAATCAGATCGGGAGAGTTTCAGGGCAACACAAATCCTGGCGGCTGTGCCATTCATGGGGAATGCCCCGCATCAGCAGGGCACAGTCGAATTCGACAGTCCCCGGTGGAAAACGCTGGGGATCATCAAAGAAACTGGATGCGATGGACTCTACCTGTAACGGTTCCGCTTTCCAGTCCCGGCAACTTAATTCCAGCCCGTCAAAGTGCCCTGCCCTGTTGCTGGCCGAATACCCCAGTGACCCCTGTTCGAAAAAGTCAGACGCTTCCTGAACCGAGGCAAAGATTGACGAAGCTGGCAAATCATCGGCTACAGAACCTGTCACCTGCATCCGAGCCTGACCATCTCTGGCCTGCATTTCGACCGAGAAACAATCGTCCGTCTCTTCAACTGTAAAGCGGGCATGGTGATGAGTTCCCGGAAAAATCCGCCCTCCTGCCAGGGCATTCAGACAGGAATCGGTGTCGCGACGATTTACGTAGACGCCTTGATGTGTCTGACCGTCCGCTTCCCATTCGACGGCGAACCGATGGGCGGCATTCTCCGAACGAATTCCCCAGGAAAAGGGGGCACACCGGGGTCGCACATTCGTCAGTCGGATAAGGCAAACGCCACCAATGGCATATCCGTGAATCAGTTGGGGACGAAACGGAGCCGGCAGAACACGGGCCATGGCTTCCGGTTCAACTCGGAAATTTGCCAGAATGCGACGGTCAATCATGCCTTCAATCACGGGGATCTTCATCGACGACTCCAGGAGAAATGAGAGTGAACTCCTCTGCGCAATTCCAACGATACTCGATCGCTCCGGTTTCGTCAAAGAGATTCTGGCAAACATAAACGATCATATTTGTCAGAACTGAATTTGCGCAGGTCAGTTTTTTTTCAAAATAGATTGTTTTCTTAAATATATATCAGATATGGAAATGCATGTTTTCACCCCCCTATTTAACAATATAAAAAAACGATTTCTCTATTTTTCTCCGTTGCTATTTGAAATCTCGAGTGTTAAATGATGCGTTAACTTGAAAAGAGCAGTATCAACAGCGTCTCAACGCCCCAAAACCTCTGATCTCCGACTCGCAATTCTTTGCTGTTGATTCTTTTTCAAGTCACAAGTTTTGCGCTCTTATCACGAGATTAAATACCCGGCATTTCCCTGTTAAGCCCCTTGGGGCGTGTCCTGACTGAACTGTGCCTGTCTCAATATTGCTGCGTATGCGTCTGCTTTCTGTTCTTCTGAAAGCTCGATAAGAATTCAAGATTGTGGTGTTTTCCTTTTCTTTTTTTCTTTTTTTCTTTTATGCCTTTCGGAGACGAAGATGAGACAGCTGCCTGGAAAACGGGGTTTTACCCTGATTGAACTGCTGGTAGTGATTGCGATCATTGCCATTCTAATTGCCCTGTTGTTGCCAGCCGTGCAACAGGCTCGGGAAGCGGCACGCCGGAGTTCCTGCAAAAACAACTTAAAGCAGATCGGCCTGGCGTTACACAACTACCACGAAACACACCGCACTTTTCCGCAGATGCAGGTGGAAAGTGTCCGTACAATTGCCGGTGATATCCCCACAGAAAGTTATCTGGGCTGGAGCGTCATGCTGCTGCCATTCATGGACCAGACCAACATTTATAACCAGATCAATATGAATGGTCCCTGGCGTACGACAGCAGGTGTGATTCTGCAGCCAACAGTCATCAACCTGGTTATCCCGGCATTCAACTGCCCCTCTGATCCCATGGAAGGGGTTAACACCAATATCAGTTCATGGGGTAAATCAAACTATCCGGCATTGTACTCTCCTTCCCGCATGCTGACTGCTTCAACGACTCAGGGTTACACCAGCGCGTGGAACAATCACGCTGCCACCAGAATCCGGGATATTACTGATGGCGTCAGTAATGTGATTGTCGTCGGCGAACGCACGACAGAAGACCGGGGTTCAGGAGCAATCTGGATTGGTTCTTCACCACTCAACAGTGCTACAGCTGGTAACTACGGCGACTGGCCTTACCATACCGCATTGGTGCGGAACTGGCAGGGTTCTTCAACCGCCCCTATTCCTTCCACGATTTACCTGATCAACGGGATTAATCAGACCGATGGCCTGCGATATGCATGGACCTTGAGCAGTTCCCACGCCGGAGGCTGCCACTTCCTGCTGGGGGATGGGCGAGTCCAATTCATCAGCGAAAACATTGATGGCGAAACCCTGATCTATCTGTCCGCAATCAATGACAAAAATGTGATCGGTGAGTTTTAGAGCGCATCACATTTAACCATAGCGTCTCTCAATCTAAGATACTCGGGCCAAATTGGACCTGGAGACGCTACCAGTAAAACGGGACACAGTCTAAACCACCATGTAACGATTAAATAGATCCCGGTTTCATCAAATTAATGAAACCGGGTTTTCATCGTATTTTCTATCACTGGAAGAACAAGCTCATGTCTACGTTAATAATTTTGAATCAATCAAATTCAAAACCGGGTTACTTACTTAGATTTTCAGCAGGGGCCTTACTGGCCTGCTGTCTCGGATGCTCGGGTGGGGGCGATGAAGTAAAACTGGCTCCTGTCTCGGGTGTCGTCACCATGGACGGTAAGCCTCTGGCGGAAATTGTTGTCATTTTTTCCCCTGAAAAAGGTAACCCCTCTTCCGGTCGAACAGATGCTTCAGGGAAGTATACCCTCGCTTACAAGGAACATTCCAAGGGTGCCCTGTTAGGGAATCACCGAGTGACCATATTCAAGGCTGAAGCCGTCCCCCCCAAAAATGATGATGATTCGGGCATCGCGGAAACACTGCCGATCGAAACTTTTCGAGGTGAAAATGATGGCGTCGCGGCAATCAAGTTACCGAAAGGAACTTTCAAAAAAGATCCCATTCCTGAACGGTACAACACGAAATCAGAACTGAAAAAAGAAGTCGTTGATGGAAAGAACAGTTTCGATTTTGAGTTAACATCGAAGTAAGACTGAATTTTTATTGACAGTGGACATTACCTGCATGGTGTCAGCCATTGATCCCACTCCCTGAAGGTCTGACTGCAGAGATCCAGACAGATCTCTGCAGCAGCGACTTTGACAAAAAGAAGGTTTTGCAGAATCAGGGCTTCACTCAGCCGCGGCAGGTTTCTCGGGGTCAGGATGTGAACCTGATCCCCGGTGCTGCTTGTGATCGAGCTTGAGTTGTGACGCTTCATCACAGGGTTCTACAACCACCAGATTCGTCGAAAGCTCGTCCACGACCTGACCTTCCAAGCCGTCTTCCTCACGTCGAAACCTCCGAATTTGTGAAGGTTTGGTTCCTTCGGGCAGCATCCCCAGGTTACAGATGGGCTCCCCCGGACTAATGGCCGGCAGAGTAGTCATCCCAATCACGACGGAGTCAAACGGAGCATAAAGCATGCTGCGTTCTCTGCCGAGCAAAGTGGTGTTGGTGGCCAGTGGCTGATCTTTTTCGATAATGTCACCAGGCTTGACATGGAATTTGAGAAAGCCCCCGCGTTCTGCACGCACCCACGTCGATTTATCGACGATGACCTGATAGTCGGGAGATTCCGGCGCGCCATCCAGCATTTGCAGATCGCGGAGGACATTTCTGACCCCGCGCGCTGCGGACTCGACGATCCCCGGTTCGACTTTCCAGACTTCTCCCCCTTCCATGATGATGGTCGGACAACCGCTGTTGCAGGCTTCACGGCGGAATGCTCCTGCAGGTCCTTTGCCATTCATAATGACTTCAGAACCAAAGGCTTTTGCCAGTCGGCAAACATCCGGACTGGTCAGATCTCCACGGACATTGGGATAATTGGTTCGACGCACCGAAGCAGTATGCAGATCAATGCCATAGTCACTGCGGGAGACGATTTCGTCAAAAATGATCCGGGCCATTCGACCGGCAAGACTGCCGTTAGCAGACCCCGGAAAAGAACGGTTCAAGTCACGTCGGTCGGGCAAATAACGGGAGTGACGATCAAAGGCCAGTATATTGAGAACCGGGACCAGAATGACCGAGCCTCTCAATAGTTTGAAGTCCACATCCTGGATCAGTTCACGAATCGCCCCCGTGCCATTAATCTCATCGCCATGCAAGGCAGCAGTCACAAAGACAACGGGGCCTTCTTCCTTAGCCCGGCGGATGTGAATGGGAATTTTGACGTTCATACTGCTGTAGCTTTCGCTGACAGCCAGCTTGACGTCGCGCGACTCCCCAGCCGGTATCGTGTCTCCGTTCCATTCATCAATTGGCTTACGTTGTCGCGGTTTTGCCATGTGTAGCGTCAATCCCTTCCTGACCGCGCTGACTCGGCGGTCTCCTTGACAGCATCCGTCAGTACTTCTTCAGCCACAGGCAACTCGGGCAGATCCTGAACTTTCGGACGACGTTTTCGGCGTGTTTTTGAAGGAACCAGATCGCGCATCAGTTCCAGTTTCCCAAAACAGAGTAAACGGTCAAATGATTCCAGTTTCCGATCTGAACGGGGGTTGGGAATCACTGTCGTACCACGATAGAGGGTTAATACATTAATGTCTTTGTCCCGCAGACCAGATTCATTGATGGCTTTCCCCACATAATCCGATCCTTCCGGAATATGAATCTCAGTCACACCATACCCGCGACTGACGGTAAGACGCTGTCGGAGATCAATCTCCGGAAAATCAACCTGAGCCGAAATATAATCCACGATGGCACCGGCGATGTCGAGCTGAGTACATTTCTCAATTCCTTCGAGGCCGGGAGAGGAATTGACTTCCATGATCTGGGGACCTTCTGTGCCTTCGAGCATGTCCACTCCAGCGACTCGCAAGCCCATAATCTGTGCTGCACGAACCGCAGTTTTACAATACGTTTCATCAAGGATGACGGGCTCTGTCAGACCGCCGCGATGCACATTGCTGCGGAACTCCTGGCCTTGTGCCACGCGTCGCATTGCCGCCACCACACGGTCTCCGACGACAAAGGCCCGGATATCACGTCCCTTGCTTTCTGCGACGAATTTCTGAATCAATACGTTCTGCTTCTGGTTCTGCAGTAATTCGATGATGGCTTCTGCTGATTTGACCGATTCAGCCAGGAGCACACCAATCCCCTGTGTCCCTTCCAGAAGTTTAATCACCACCGGTGCGCCACCCACGCGTTCAATGGCAGGCAACACGTCTTTTTTATCACGGACAAATGTCGTTTGCGGGATGCCGATCTGATGGCGACTCAGGATCTGCAGACTGCGAAGTTTATCCCGAGAGTTGGTAATGCCTGAAGAGGAATTCGCACAAAAAATATCCATCTGCTCGAACTGCCGGACCACGGCTGTTCCGAAATAGGTAATGGAAGCGCCAATCCGAGGCAGGACTGCATCGTAATCAGAAATGGATTTTTGTCGGAAATAGAGATCCGGTTCCGCCTGCTTGAGATCGATGGCAAATTTGAGCGTATCCAAAACTTTGACTTGAAAGCCACGTTGTTCTGCCGCTTCGCGCAGACGCCGCGTGCTGTAACAACGAGGGCTGCATGAAAGAATTGCAAGTTTCATAAAAAATCCTTTTAGCGCCTGAAGGGTAGTGGTTTGAAACCGCTAAACCCGTTTTGGCTTTTTTGCTTGTTGCGGCTTTCCACCGTAGTAAGACTTCCCGGCGTCGACTAGAAAACGTCGACGAAATGCTTCACGACCGAGCAGCATCCGAAAGCCCATTTCATCACGATTGGCGAGCGTCAATTCGACGGGCCAGCTGACTCCCAGCAGTTTTATATTCGTCACAATCACGGGTCGCAGACTGGCCTTCCCACTGGAGCTGCGCACAGACCGGAACTCAAAAATCGGAGCCTCGGCTTCAATAACCTCGCGCGTTTTCCGTTGCACGGGATGGACCTTAAATCGAATCCATTGTTCGTTGCCTCGCTCGAACTGATGCAAATCATAAGCATGCAGAGATGACGACCGGGCACCGGTGTCTACTTTTGCCTTAATGCTCTTAATTCCGAGTTCCGGCAAACTGATCCATTCTCGCCAGCCAATAACAGGCAGACCAGGTTTCCGTTTCTTTTCCTTCTGCAGAGTTCTCGTCACCTTTGCCGCACGGCCTCCTTTGCACCTTTTCTTAGTTTTCGAGAAACCTAGTCTACATCAAAATACCTAGATATGCCAGTTCTGTAACATGATTTCACTCATTCTCAGACTGATTACAGCATCACTTCAAACTAACCTGCCGCCACATGCTATCCGCTTCAGCCAAATCAAACAGACTTACCTGTTGTACCAACTATCGTATCTATGGCATGCAACTCTAACTGAAAATCTGTAAAAAAACAGGCGATACCTTTATTTGGCATCGCCTGTTTCCAAGTTTCGTGGTGACAACTGGTCGTACGACTATGGCTTGGGAGTTAATCCAAAATCCATGGGAACAGACGGATCCAGCTTGGGAGCGTACTCATAAGGAGCAGCGTACTGATATTTCAAAGGTGCTTTAGGATTGATGAGATATTCATCATCGTTTCCAAAATTAGACGCAGAAGGATAGTGAGGTGTAAATGTCCGTGGAGGATTTCCTTGGGCAGGAGCATTGATCCGTTCTGACCAGCCGAGAGTAACATCAACCGTACTGACAGCCCCCTGTTCTCCCACCTGGATCACAGAAAGCTTGACGTCCTGCCCGGGCTGAGCTTTGGCCAGTAAGGTGTTTAACTGACGAACAGAAGCCAGGCGATGACTGCCGAAAGACAGGATGATATCGTACTTCATTAAGCCTGCCTTCTCTGCGGGAGATCCGGGAGCAACATGCATGATGACCACACCATAGCCGGGATTCCCATCCAGATTAGTCCCCACGCCGGTCCACCAGTCTGGCGCACCATTTGTTAAATGTGCTGCCAGCGGACCGGACGCATCAGTGCAAACCGCTCCCAAAGTGGCTTTGTAGTATTTCGAGTAATGCTGGTTCAAGCGGGCTTTGTGAGCATCACTCATCAGTGCAGCATACTTCTGGCGAGCAGTTGCAGCAGCCTGTTTGTTGGCCGGTGCTTCTTGAGCCTGTGATTCATAATTCACGACCAAAAAGAGTGTGAGAAGACAAAGCAAGCCCTTGCTCGTTATAGACTTCTGCAATTTCATCTTATTAACCCTTTATCTCAAAACATGTACAAGACATATAATATTTCTGGTTGCGGAGCTTCTCAATTTCAGGCAACTCAACAATCACCGTACTCAACGCATTCATCCTATCCTAGCTCACGCATATACCTTGTCAAATACGGAAATTGAATTCTGATGATTATTTGCAACATCATCATCTGGCCTGCTTTTACCGATTTCTGGCTCTGGGTTTCTGGCTCTGGGGAAATCTGAGCCTCATTCTGGAACCAGCTCAATAGAATGTGTAAGCTGATTGATTGATCTACAGCGTGCGTATCAGATTTCCTGAAACCTGATCACGTACTGCCCTGCTCTCATGACAGCCAGGCCTCACTGAAAAGAGAACACTTATGATGACGACTACAGCGCTCCCTTCGTTCCGTTCCAGGCTAATCTGCTCCCTGCTCACACTCCTGTGTTGCCTCTGCTTGACCGGGCCAAGCTGGAGTGCCGATCAGAAGCCAAATATCCTGCTGATTGTCGCCGACGATCTGGGCTATAGTGATCTGGGATGTTTCGGGGGTGAGATTAAGACTCCCCATCTGGATTCGCTGGCCGCCAGGGGAGTTCGACTGACTCAGTTTTATAATACCGGCCGCTGCTGCCCGTCCCGTGGTACGATCATGACCGGTCAATATCCACATCGGATCGGCTTGGGACACATGACGCGCAACCTGAATCAGCGCGGGTACCAGGGGCATATCGCAGATGAGGCCATTACAGTCGCCCAGATATTGCAACAGGGAGGCTATCGCACGTTCCTCTCCGGTAAATGGCATCTGGGAACTGAAGATCCGACTAAGTCTGGTTTTGAAGAATTCTACGGGACACTGGTCAGTGCCAAAACATTTTGGGACGTTGATCATTTCACCAGACTCCCCGCCTCCCGAGCCACCCACACTTATCCGAAAGGGGAATTCTATGGCACGGATGCACTCGGCGATTACGCGATCGATTTCATGCGAAAAGGAAGACAAAATCCGGAACAACCCTGGTTTTTATACCTGGCCTTCAATGCACCGCATTTCCCCCTGCATGCTCCCAAAGAAGAAATCCTCAAATATGCAGATCGCTACCATGTGGGCTGGGACCAAATCCGGCAAGAACGACTGGCACGCATGAAAGAACTGGGAATCGTACCACCGGAGACGAAGCTTTCTCCCCGTTCACGTTATTGGGACTGGGGTGAAGCAGAGGCACGCGTCAATCCAGCCTGGGATTCACTGCCCACAGACCGCCAAGGCGACCTGGCACGACGCATGGCGATTTTCGCTGCCATGGTAGACCGCATGGATCAAAATATCGGACGCGTTCTGACCAGTCTTAAACAGAATAATGAACTGGAGAATACGTTGATTATTTTCACTTCCGACAACGGTGCCTGTGCGGAATGGGATCCCTTTGGATTTGATATCCGATCCAGCCGCAACAACACCTTATACTGGGACGATCAGCTCGAAAAAATGGGCGGTCCGGATACACATCACAGTGTCGGTTCTGGCTGGGCGAACGCTTCGAATACTCCCTGGAGACTATATAAGCACTACAACCATGAAGGAGGGATCGCTTCGCCCGGCATCGTGCACTGGCCTGCTCAGATCAGGCAACAGGGAGCCATTATTTCGACACCCGCTCATATTATCGATATTGTCCCCACACTGCTGACCGCGGCTCAAGTCGCCTACCCCACTCAGTGGAACGGCGTGAAAACGATTCCCCTTCCCGGGCAAAGCCTGTTCATACCCATCAATAACTCCCCTCAAACCGAACGCACGCTCTACTTTGAACACCAGGGTAACCGGGCCATCCGGGAAGGTCGCTGGAAGCTGTCAGCCCTGCGCGGTGGTCCCTGGGAACTCTATGATATCTCAGTCGATCGTACAGAATTGAGCAACCTGGCTGAGAAGCATCCGGACGTCGTAAAGCAACTTGACCAGAAGTGGCAAGCCTGGGCCGAGGCGAATTTTGTACTCCCTTTCCCGACAGATTACCGCATTGATTATCTGCCCCCCTTGAAGAAATAGTGTTGCCAGCGAAACCGAAAACAGAGCTGGCTAACAATAACCAGCTCTGTTTTATGGGAAATAAGCAAACTCAACAGCAGAGCAGTGATTACTCGCTGGCTGAAGTACTGGATGATTTCTCTTTGTCCTTCTGAGTAATTCTGACCATGAGCCATTGCTGAGTCTCATTCTTACCAATATGTACCAGCAGCGGTGCCTCGTCTTTAGTCAGGTTATAGATGCCGGTATCATAAACAGTGTTTTTGTCATCGCCGACCGTCCAGGCAGCCCGTTGTGTTTTTTTATCCACGGCCCCCTGTACCTGCTGAGTTTTGTTGGTTTTCGTATCAGTGTAATTTCCACGGATGACGCCTTTCGCATCTACGGCCAGTTCCACAGTGGAATCAGACTTTGTCTGTCCACTGGGTGAGAGAGCGAACACGCCAAGCGGCATCCAGTTTTTCTGATCGCTGACATCGGCAGTGCTCCCTTGAGAAGCCAACTGACTGGCCTGCTGTGTATATTCTTCTGCTGATCCGACATCCTGATTGTTAACGTAAACACTGTTATCCTGATACACCACGTTATTGCCATAGTCATAATAGAGGGGCTGCGAATTGGCTAACGTCAACCAGGCCATCATGGAGTCCCACGTACAGACACTCCAGGCATAACCAGCCGGCCAGCCGGGAACGTACCAGACCCCCGGATGCGCTGCATACCAGCCGGGATAATACATACCGTAGCCAACAAATCCACCGCGAATCACGGCACCGTGATAATACCGGGTTGAAGGAGGGACGTGCACAAACCCCGCAGCGTAACCACCATTCGGACCACGAACGACACCCCCAGCTGTACCGCCACCATTGGGTCCCCGGACCACACCGCCAGCAGCTTTTCCACCATTGGGCCCCACTACACGACCGCCGGCAGCCCTGCCACCATCCGGCCCGACAACACGTCCTCCAGCGGCTGTTCCTCCGTTAGGACCAACGGCTCTACCACCAGCAGCAGATCCGCCATTGGGACCGACAACACGTCCTCCGGTTGCCGTACCGCCGTTCTTGCCATCGATTGAACCGCCGGCAGCACGTCCGCCATCGGGACCAATTGCACCACCGCCGGTAACGGTATTCCCGCGCGGGCCTGTATAAGTACCTCCACCTGCGACACCACCATTCGGGCCATGATAAATATTCCCCGAGCCGGAACCGGAGCTGATAGAACGATTGATCGTATCACGCCCGCTGAAATCCTGAACATAAGGATGAGAATTGGTCACCGCATTGTGTCCGGCATCAGAGGGCAGACCCAGGAAATTATTTAATCCCTGTTGAGTGGGGCGCTTGTTGAAGTTTATGTCCCCGACATTCAGTGAACCCGAATTCCGAAACCCTCTGTCTCCATTACCACCGAGCTGATTTAAATTTCCTCGATTGAAATTATTTCTCCCAGATTGCTCAAACGAGCGCGCCTCATTTGAGAACCTGGAGTCGAATCCGCTTTGATCATTAAAACGGCTGGGCGTATCAAATCGGCTCCCGTAATTGGAGAAACGGCTTCCATCAAATCCACCGCCACCATTGAGGCCATTGAGGCCATTGCCACCAAAATCACGACCGCCTCCATAGCCGCCTCCCCCACCAAGACCACCTGCACCACGGAAACTTCCGCCGTTAAACCCCCCTCCGCCAGCACCGCCGAAGCCACCTCCACCTCCGCGGAAGTCACCACCACCCCCGCCGAATCCGCCTCCGCCGCCTCGAAAGCCACCACCGCCACCACCAAACCCGCCACGAGCCCAGGTTTGTGAAAGATCAGGATTGAATAAGCAGACTGCCGTAACAGCAATCAATGTGATGAATAATCTCATATCTAATATCCCCAAATTCAGAATTTTGTCAGTGTGTATTTTGAAGGGCCTGGACGGCTGAAATTAATCTCTCTTGGAGACCACTTCGAGTGCATCTGGTAATTCAACGCCATTCACGAAACGATTGACCGACTGCCAGCGACAACCATTATTATCAATTTTTGTCACGATATTATTAGCACTCGTGAGCATGCCATTTGCCATAACACCACGTGATTCGACCGCCCACCCGCCATCAACGGGCATCCAGATTCCGATCGCATGACTGCCATCTGCATTGAAGGTCCACGACATGATATCACCACTTAGTGGATCAATACCGATGATCTGAACGCCAATCTGCTGCGATTTTTTTCCACTCTTTACGACAAATGTTCTTTCAATGAATTTCTTTCCCGGCAACCAGCGATAGATCGTCTTTAATGTGACGCCTTCATCTTCTGTGGTCCAGGTTCCAATCAGCCATTCCAGATCCTTTAGGTGAATCTGGGGAATGGAAGGCATGCTTGCTGATTCTTTGACGCTGACCATCTTCCACGTACCATCCTGTTTCACATGGGTCGCGGTATACTGGCTGAAAGCAGGTGGCGCCTGGGGGACAGTCACAACTGTCCGCCCCTCTTCAATTGCCAGGTTTTCACCTATTTCACGTACCGAATCGACAGAGATCTGAATTTTCGCATCTTTGTTGTTTTTGAAATAATCGGTATACATTTTCTGAATAGCCGGTCGGCCTACCAGACGCATCCCACTGCTTTCAATATATTCTCCCTCGGGAGCCCAGAAACTGGCAACTTTTTCTGCATTCCCTGAATCAAAGGATTTTTTAAACATCTCAGCCACGTTTTTGACGGCTGCTTCGGCTCCTGACTTCGTTGATTTTTCCTGAGATTCTGCACCCTCTGCTTCAGCTTTCGTCGTGAGTGGAGTCCTCTGAAACTGTGCCTGCAGGGGAGAACTGTCCCACATAAAAAATAACGAGAAAGCAGTTACGGTAAGACCAGAGCGGGTCAATCGCTGTAGAAGATTCATTCTGACATCTTTCAGATATGGTGTGGAAATTCGCTTGCGTTGTGAGAGAGTCGACAGACTGCTCCAAAAGCCACAGTCCGTGGTTTTATTCTATTCCTGTCTATTCAATATTGCACGCATAATTTATGATCTCTTTCAGAATTTTCACGAGCTGTTAATGGTAACGAGATCAATCTTTGCTCGACTACCAGAATCACTGAATTTAACGTATCCGATTCATTACAGTGTTGACGATTTCATACGCTGACCATTCCGTTTCACACTGATAGCGGTAAGGATGTCGGTTCTGCAGTCACAGATCAGTGAACCCGAGTTTGTGTCTTTTGAGTCATCAACACTTTTGTCATTAAGAACCATTGATGCTTCATCGTCTGAAACAACTTGCTCCTCTGGCTGTCATTGCAATTTTCGTGGGAGCAATCTGGCTGCTCTCCCGGGAATTAAAACATTACAATATTCATGAGATCCGCAACGCCATTACCCACATCCCGGCCTGGCGACTCTGGGCAGCCGGTGGTCTGACTGTCATTAACTACCTGGTCCTGATTGGCTATGACTACCTGGCAGTCCGCGCGATCCAGCATCCCCTCTCCCTGGGAAAAATCTCCCTCGCTTCGTTTACCGGTTTCGTGACCAGCTATAACTTCGGCGCAGTGCTGGGGGGAACATCGGTCCGATATCGGCTGTATTCAGCCTGGGGACTTTCGGCTGTCGAAATTCTGCAGCTGGTCATCATGCTGGGCACCACTTACTGGATTGGCGTGTTTGCCTTGGCAGGGATCGTCTTCATATCCCACCCGTTTCCGATTCCCTCTTCATTACACTTCCCCTTTGATAATGTGCAGCCAGTCGGATATATCCTGCTGGCTGTCGCCGCCTGTTATACTTCGCTGACTTTGATTCGTACCAAACCAATCAGCGTCAAAGGAATTCAACTTAAACTTCCCGGCACGGGGATGACGTTACTGCAACTGGCAGTCTCGGCGATCGACCTGATTCTGGTCGCGTTCATCCTGTATACGCTACTGGCCCCCGATTTGACAATTGGATACGGCGAGTTCCTGGGGATCTTCCTGATGGCCACGGTGACGGTGGTCCTGTCGCATGTGCCCGGCGGAATTGGTGTTTTTGAATTAGTGATGCTGACCTTACTGGCATCTCCCCATTCGGGAAAAATCCTCGCCTGCCTGTTGGTATTCCGGGTCATTTACTACCTGATCCCGCTGTTTGCAGCAGTCATTCTGCTTGGCTTACACGAAATTTCGCTCAATCGAGGTCTGGCAGCGCGTATGATGCAGGAAACGAGCCGCTGGTCGAACACCATCACCCCATTAATTCTCTCCGGGTGCACCCTGCTGGCCGGAGCCGTCCTGCTGTTTTCCGGAGCCACGCCGATTGTCACGGCCCGCATTGGGCCCCTGCAACAGACTCTTCCCCTGCCTCTCATTGAAGTCTCACATTTTCTAGGCAGCTTAACGGGGGCAGCCCTGCTCGTACTGGCCCGTGGTCTGCAACGCAGGCTGGACTCGGCCTGGTGGCTGATTACGTCTCTGCTAAGCGTGGGAATCGTTGCCTCACTCATGAAAGGTTTTGATTATGAAGAAGCCATCCTGCTGAGTGTGCTGCTGTTCGCGTTGCTTATCTGTCGCAAACAGTATTATCGAAAAGGGGCATTACTCCATGCCCGTTTCAGCCTGGGCTGGGCGGCAACGATTTTGACAATCGTATTCTGTTCGATCTGGCTGGGCATGTTTGCTTATCAACATGTCGAATACTCCGACGAACTCTGGTGGGCTTTTACGGTCAAAGGAGATGCATCACGTTTTCTGCGAGGCAGCGTTGGTGCCATTGTTATTATGCTACTGTTTGCATTTTCCAGGCTGGTCGCGGCACATAAACCAAGCGTGCTTCCACCAACTCCCTCTGAACTGGAAGCGGTTAAACCGCTGGTCCTGTCATCACCTCAGACTTCCACTCAACTGGCATTGCTGGGCGATAAATCACTGTTGTTCAATAACCGGCAGACAGCCTGTATCATGTATGGCGTGCAAAAACGTTCCTGGATTTCACTCGGCGATCCGATCGGGCCGGATTCAGAACGGGGAGAACTGATCTGGCAGTTCCGGGAAATGGTTGATCGTTATGATGGCTGGCCCGTCTTTTATCAGGTCAAACCTGAAAATCTCTCTCTGTATCTGGATCAGGGACTGACGATCCTCAAACTGGGAGAAGAAGCGCGTGTCCCCCTGGGTTCGTTTGACCTGCAAGGCGGCAAGCGACGCAAACTTAGACAGGCCATCAATCATTGTGTAACGGAACAATGTGAATTCTCACTGATCCCCCGAGAAGGTGTGCCGGAAATCATCAGTGAACTCAAACAGATTTCCGATGCCTGGCTCCGCGCCAAAGAAATCAACGAAAAAGGCTTTTCGCTCGGTTATTTCGACGAAACCTATCTCAAGCAGTGCCCGATCGCAGTTGTCAGACAGCAGGGACGGATCATTGCGTTTGCCAATGTGCTGGAGGGTGCCGGCAAAGACGAGCTCTCTGCTGACCTGATGAGGTATACCCCCGAGGCACCGCCGGGAGTCATGGAATATCTATTTGTGGAATTACTACTCTGGGGCCAGCAGCAGGGTTATCAGTGGTTCAATTTCGGTATGGCTCCCCTGTCCGGTATCGAAAATCGTCCCCTGTCCCCGATCTGGAACCGGACGGCCAATTTAATTTTTCGTTATGGCGATCATTTCTATGGCTTTGAAGGTTTGAGAAGTTATAAAGAGAAATTTGATCCCGTCTGGACGCCCAAATATCTGGCGTCACCCGGCGGAATGGCATTACCTCAAATACTGTCTGATGTTGTCGCGATCATTGCAAAAAACCAGTCAAATTCAAACCGGACCTGATATCATGGACCACTGGGATAAAATCGAAGGTTCTCCTGTGCAATTAGGAGAGACCTGGGTTCCTTCCGAATATGCCTATAATTTTGCCATCTATTCCAAACATGCAGAGCGGGTCTCCCTGCTCTTTTTCACCGAAAACGATCTGTATCATCCGGTCTATGTTTATCATTTTGAACCTCACCGCAATAAAACAGCCGAAATCTGGCATTGTCGGATCCCGGCTGCAGAAATTCATCTTGCTATTTATTATGCCTATCAAATAGATGGCCCCTCCCCCGAAGCCCCCTATGACTGGCATGCCTTTGATTCGGAAAAACTGCTGTTTGATCCGTATTCACGAAATATCTTTTTCCCGCCCGACTTTGACAGAGAGGCTGCCTGCCATCCGGGAAGTAATACAGGTCGCGCCCCGCTCTCGGTCCTGCAGTCCATCGAATGCGCATTTAACTGGGACGATGATCAACCGGTTCACCATACCTCTGATTTAATTATCTATGAGATGCATGTGCGTGGTTTCACGAAACGGGATAACTCGGGCGTAACGGAAAATGCCCGGGGAACCTTTGCAGGAGTCATCGAAAAAATCCCCTACCTGCAGGAACTGGGAATCACGGCTGTTGAACTGCTGCCCGTTTATCAGTTCGATACCCAGGACGGCAACTACTGGGGCTACATGCCTCTTGGGTTCTTCGCGCCCCATGATGGATACTGCATGTCGGAAGAGACCTGTGAACGACACATTGAATTTTGCGAAATGGTAAAAGCCCTCCACCGCGCCGGAATCGAAGTCATTCTTGATGTCGTCTACAATCACACAGGCGAAGGAAATGAGAATGGCCCAACTTACAGCTTCAAAGGAATTGATAATACCACTTACTATTCTTTGACCGGCAACCCGGAATCACAGTTCGCTAATTATTCAGGAGCCGGGAATACGCTGCACACTGCCAATCGAGCCGTCCGCAAAATGATCGTTGACAGTTTGCATTACTGGGTGAAAGAAATGCATGTAGACGGATTTCGTTTTGATCTGGCCAGCGTTCTCACGAGAAAAACAGATGGCAGTGTTGAAGATTCTAACCCGACCACCCTGGGGCAGATCGGGTCTGACTCTTCACTGGCGGGCAAACGGTTCATCGCAGAGCCCTGGGACGCGGGTGGTGCCTTTCAACTGGGATCACGCTTTCCCGGTCATCGCTGGATGCAGTGGAATGCCGCCTACCGCGATACACTGCAGAAATTTGTGCGAGGCGATGCAGGACAGGTAGCAGATCTGATGACGCGTCTTTACGGCAGTTGTGATCTTTTCCCGGATGACTGCCTGCATGCCCTCAGACCATACCAGAGTATTAATTACATTACTTCACACGATGGCTTCTCCCTGTATGACATGGTGTCCTTCAACCAGAAGCGAAACTGGGAGAACGGACAGAATAATGAGGATGGCACTCACGATTACAGTTGGAATTGTGGCTGGGAAGGAACCGATGCGCCCGAGGAGGTAATCCGCTTGAGAAGGCAGCAGGTCAAAAACTTCTTCACTCTCCTGATGGTTTCCAATGGGTCTCCCATGTTTCGCATGGGAGATGAGTTTCTACAGACTCAGGAAGGAAACAACAATCCCTATAATCAAGACAATGAAACCAGTTGGCTGGACTGGAGTCGCCTGGAAGCGAACCAGGATATGTTTCGATTTGTGAAGCTGTTGATCGCGTTTCGCAAAGTCCATTCCTCTTTGTGCCGTTCCCATTTCTGGCGGGAAGAGATCAAGTGGTACGGCGTGACTCGTTATGTGGACCTCAATCCTTCTGCCAGAACACTCGCCTTCTGCCTGCACGGTAAAGAAGAACAGGACGTTGACATTTACGTGATGATCAATGCGGCACCTGATACCTGCTGTTTCGGAATTCATGAAGGGACCCCAGGAGAATGGAAACGCGTCGTTGATACCGCGCAAGACAGCCCGCAGGACATCCTGGAATCAGGTGATATGCCCTACATTAAGATAGATACTTATGATGTCCAGGCACGCTCTGTGGTAGTACTGATCAGAGATCCCGGATAAAATAGAACTCATGCTGAAATCTGTAACGAGGTGATCTGCAAACAGGACAAGGAAGCACAATGGATGGTATCGCTGAGGTCTTTGGGGGAGTGATGATCCTCTTTGTAATCGTGATTTTTTCGCATCGCCACCGGAAAAACAAATCAAAATCCAAAGAGAACGCTGAAACAGAATCATCTTGAAACCTCTTAGTAAAACCCCTATGCTGCGGAGTCGCGCTCGCAGAGATTTCGATTCTTCAAAGCCAGTTTTACAGGAGGTAACACGCAGTGAGTGAATCCCGCCCCCCGCTCTCCGGATCACAAATCAGAACACGCTGCTGTATCGTCGGCGGTGGTCCCGCCGGTCTCTTCCTGGGATACCTGCTGGCCCGCGCGGGCGTTGAAGTCATTGTACTGGAGAAACACAAAGACTTTTTACGTGATTTTCGTGGCGACACCATTCACCCGTCCACTCTGCAACTCTTGCATGAACTGGGCCTGTTAGATGAATTTCTCAATATCGCTGATAAGCATTTTGACTCGCTCGATCTGAACTTTGAGGGTCAGCAGATCTCGGGTCCTTATTTCACACACCTGCCAACTGAATGCAAATTCATCACATTCGCCCCTCAGTGGGATTTTCTGAATATGCTCGCCAAACATGCGAGTGAATATCCTAATTTCCAGCTGCATCTGCAGGCCGAAGCCAAACAACTGATCCATGATGGAACGCATGTCATCGGTGTAAAAGTGAATGGGCTGGATGGAGAATACGAGATTTTTTCTGACCTGGTTGTGGGCGCCGATGGTCGTGGCTCGCAGATGCGAATTGACGCTGGTGTCGAAGTGATCGAAAAGGGAATTCCCATCGATGTCCTCTGGTTTCGTGTAGGGAAACAGGGAGACATTGATGACAATACACTGGCCCGTATTAAAGAGGGTCGCATGCTGATCACTATCGATCGTGGAGACTACTTCCAGGCAGGCCTGATTATCCATAAAGGAATTTTTGACGAAATCAAACAGGAAGGCCTGGAAGTCTTTCGTAATAGAATACTTGATATTCTCCCCGATCTGGCAGCAGGGGTCGCCGAAATTGACAGCTGGGATAAAGTTCGACTCCTGACCGTACAACTCAATCACATTACCAACTGGGCACAGCCAGGCCTGCTACTGATTGGTGATGCCGCCCATGCCATGTCGCCTGTAGGCGGGGTCGGGGTCAACCTGGCCGTGCAGGACGCCGTTGCAACCGCTAATCTGCTGGCTGATAAACTGTACAACGGCGAGGTGACCCTGGCAGATCTGCAAGAAGTACAACATCGACGCGAACGCCCTGCTTTGAAAACACAACGCATGCAGGTCTTTGCCCACCAGCGGCTGTTTGGCGGACATACCGCTCCCGGGAAACCTGTCTCGATCTCCTGGGGATTAAGAAAATTTGCCGGTCTATTCGCCCCTGTTATCAAGCGGACCGCTGGCAAGCTGATTGGTCTGGGATTTCTCCCCGAGCATATTCAGACCCCGGAACGAGCGGCGAAAAACAGTACCCCCGTCGCACCATGAAAATTGAGAGACAGTTTCCTGTCAAGAAAAACAGGAATCTTCTGCCCTTTTATTTCCCGTATTGTTAGAATGATTTCTGGACTAGTGGAGTGTCATTTTTAAATTTTGGGTTGAGAGATATCAAGAGAGTGCGACAACGGAGCACGTAAACAACACCCCTAACCCTCAATTTCCAGCTTGACAAAGCACTAGACTGTGTCCGGTTTTACTGTAGCGTCTCCAGAGCTATTTGAACCGAGTATAATAGTTTGAGAGACGCTATGGTTAAATGTGATGCGTTCTAGATCATCTTGTTCCAGGTCAGGTTCATTGAAACGTGGTATCAGGAATCGCAGAATGGTCAGGATCTGTTTCCTCTCTTTGATTCTCACTCTGATTATGTGCATTCCCGTCACATCACAGGCGGGTGAAGAAGCTGATCGCACGACTCAGATCCGAAAAGCGATCCAGAAATCCATTCCCCTGATTGAAACGGCATCCGCAGGATCAGCGCGCGAACGAAAATGCTTCACCTGCCACAACCAGGCTTTGGCAGTTCTGGTTTTCAATGAAGCCCGCCAGCGGGGATTCAAAATAGATCAATCAATTTTTCAGCTGCAGGTAGATCATACAACCGAACATCTGAAACGAGGCCTGGAAAACTATCGCGCCGGCAAGGGACAAGGGGGCGGCCCCGATACTGCCAGTTATGCTTTGTGGACACTTGAATTGGCAGGACAAAAGTCTGATGAAGTGACGACTGCCGTCACTGGTTATCTGCTGGAACGTGACAAAGGGCGCGCTCACTGGACTCGTAATTCCACTAGACCCCCTTCCATGTCTTCAGACACCAATACAAATTATTTCGTCATCAGGGCACTGCAGACATTCGGCAGCGAATCTCAACATCCTGAAATCACAGCCCGGATCGCAAAGTCCCGGCAGTGGCTGCTCGACCTGAAACCCGCTTCGACAGAAGAACGTGTCTTTCAGTTACGCTGCTTGCAAACTCTGAGTGTGGACGACTCGATTCAACAAACTTCCATAAATGCATTATTGAAGCTGCAAAATGCCGATGGGGGCTGGTCTCAACTACCTGAGATGCAAAGTGATGCCTATGCGACGGGAACCGTGCTGGTAGCGTTATTACGTTCCCATCTGATTGATGCCGACGAACCTGCAATCAGAAAAGGCATTCAATATCTGGTCGACACCCAGCAGGCTGATGGTTCCTGGCATGTGATCAGCCATGCAAAACCATTCCAGACTTATTTTGAAACCGGATTTCCTTACGGAAAAGATCAGTTTATCTCGGTCACTGCCAGTAGCTGGGCCACGGTTGCTCTCCTATTGACTCAGCCGAAACGGGATTGACAGCAAGTTTTCCCGTTCCACTGATGCTGCTGTTTCTGATATAACCACAGCCAGAACGTTATCCCTTGAAAAGTATCGCGAAGTGAGCGGCGTCTCATCTCCGTTAAACCCCTATTATACCAGAAGGCTGACTGACTATGTTTGAACGTATTTCGAATGGCTGGGCATTGTCGAAACAGAGCTTTCGGGTCTTAATGCTGGATAAAGAACTGTTGCTGTTCCCGATTATGAGCGGTATTTCCTGCCTGCTGGTTTTAGCCAGTTTCGCCTTGCCGCTCTGGGACAGTAAATATATCAGTACGATTATGAATGATCAGCAGGCGCCCCAGGATCCTGTGGCGTACGTGATTTTATTCGCCTTCTATTTTGTCAATTATTTTGTGATGATCTTCTTCAACTCAGCCTTAATGGCCTGTGCGATTATTCGATTAAAAGGAGGCAATCCCACTGTAGGTGACGGCTTAAATGCCGCGTTAAATCGACTGCCTCAAATTGCAGGCTGGGCACTGGTCAGTGCCACGGTTGGATTTATCCTGAAAATGATCGAATCCCGCTCGGAACGAATCGGGCAGATCGTCGCCGGCCTGCTGGGCATGGCCTGGTCGATCACCACTTACTTTGTGATTCCCGTACTGGTTGTAGAAAAAAAGAATCCCTTTGAAGCCATGAAACGTTCTGTCAGCGTATTACGAGAAACATGGGGAGAATCTCTGGTTGCCAATTTTGGAATCGGAGCGATCATGTTCCTGATCATGATTCCCGTATTTCTCATTCTGATTGGAGGCGTCATGATGATCGCCGCGGGAAATGCCGTTGCGGGAGGGGTTCTCATAGGTTGTGCCATACTGAGTATTCTGTTGATCTCCCTGGTCTCCTCGGCAGTACATGCGATTCTGATCGCCGCGATTTATCTGTTCGCGGCCGAAGGGGAAGCTCCAGAACAGTTTGACCAGACTCTGATCGCGCACGCCTTCAATCAAAAATAAGCCTTGAATATCAGCTTCATACAGAAAACCCTTGAAGTTAGTGCATTCCCGCATCTATGATCAAGTGGATCTTTTGCTCCCCCTGATTATCTGCGAGGAATTCTCGATGGCTGTGCGTGTTCTTTTAATGATTTGCCTCTGTTATTTCTCTACTGTAGCCACTGCTGAAGAGCCTGAACTCCAGCTGCAGTTGAACCCCCTCATCTATCAGCGACAAATCACGCGTTTGGGGAAACAGGGATTCGCAGCGACTGACTTAAGTGTCTATGAAGGCCAGCGAGCTGAGCGATTTGCTCTTCTGGGAGTCAAACAAACAGATTCCAAAGACTGGAAAGCCTTTCATGGACTGGATGGAAACCAGCTGGACGACAGGCTGAAACAACAGGCCGCAGCAGGTTACCACCCGCTGGTCATTAGCGGCTACGAAAAAAGAGGCAAACCGCGGTTCGCTGTCATTCTGAAAAAGTCAGCTGAAGCCACACCGATTCTCAAACACTCCCTTTCAGGCGCTCAACTCCAATCCACCTTGAAGTCCTTACAGGAAGAGGGCTACGCTCCCCTTCAACTGGATGGCTACACAGTCAACAATCAGACGTTCCATTCAGGTATCTGGAAAAAACAAAAAGAAGCTGCCTGGGAAGCCACCTGCCAGATTCCCTTAACTCAGTTTCAGGAAACATTCGATGATTACACATCGAAAGGATTTCGACTCGTTGACCTGTGTGGCTTTGTTGAAAATGAGACAGCGGTTTACCATGCCATCTGGTCGAAAGCAGCTGGTCCCGAATGGAAGTGTCAGTTTCATCTCAATCCGGATGAGTTCCAGAAAACGAATCAGAAGAGTCTCACTGATGATTTTCAACTCACGAATTTCGACGCATATTCCATTAATAACCAGCCTTTTTTCACAGGGATCTGGGAGAAAGTCGTGCCAGAGAAGCGTGTCGAATTACCGCTCTGGAAATCTCCGGATACGATTCCGATGACGGGGCTGGATCAGAAAGAATTATCCTCACTGGATGAAGCAATCAAAGACTTCATGATGTTGCATAACCCTCCGGGAATGGCTGTCGCAGTCAGTTATCGCGGTCGGCTCGTTTATGCACGAGGCTTTGGATATGCAGACAAAGAAACGAAGCAACTAGTGCAATCAGACAGTCAATTTCGAATTGCCAGCATTTCCAAACCGATTACCGCCGTGGCCATCCTGAAGCTGGTCGAACAAGGCAAGTTGGACCTCGACAGTTGTGTCTTCGAAGTTTTAAAACAGTATCGGCGTCCTCTCTCGCAACAGAACATTGATTCGAGACTGAAAGACATCACCATTCAGCAGTTGCTGAATCATACCGCCGGCTGGGATCGGAAGGCTTCGTTTGATCCGATGTTTCGTTCGATCACTTTTGCAAAACAAGCAGGTAAACCCGCGCCCGCGGAAATCGATGATATTATTCGCATCATGCTGAAACAGCCTCTCGATTTTAAGCCCGGGGAACGCTATGCCTACTCCAATTTCGGGTACTGTTTACTGGGGCGGGTGATTGAAGAAGTCACCGGTCAAACCTACGAAGACTACATCCAGCAGGCGATCTGCAAACCATTGCATATGAATGAGACCCAGTTGGGGAAAACACTTCTTGAAGGACGCCGAGAGAAAGAAGTCAAGTACCACACTAATCAGGAGGGAAGTTCTGTCTTTGCTGCAAATCTACGCGAGCAGGTCCCCTCCCCCTACGGTGCCTGGTACCTGGAAGCAATGGACTCCCACGGCGGCTGGATTTCATCAGCACCGGACCTGCTGCGATTCGCAACCGCGTTTAATCTCCCGGAACAATGTCCTATATTGAATGCCCCGACGATCTCAAGAATGCTGGAACGTCCAGCGGGACTCGCCGGTTTTGATGAGCAGGGTAAACCGAAAACTGCCTACTATGCCTGCGGCTGGATGGTCCGACCGATCGATACCGCCGGGAATTCCAATCAGTGGCACACCGGTTCCCTGGATGGAACGTCGACGCTTCTGGTTCGCAGACTCGACCAGATCAACTGGGCGATCCTGTTCAATTCTCGTCAGGGTATTGATGAGAAACGGTTGTCCTCACTGATTGACGCTCCCATGCATACCTGGATCAACCGAATCGAACGCTGGCCTGCCAAAGATCAGTTCGAACAGGAATAATAAGCGGTTAGTTCTTCAAGTGACGGTCAAAAAACTGGTAAGCCGCTTCCCGAGTTGCCGATGGAAAATCATGCTTTGCCTCCGGGTACACAGCCTTTAGATTTTCCGGCTGCCCCGATAACTGATAAACAGGTTGCGCAATCCGCATTACATCTTTCACACCTGATACTTCAAAATTGCTGTCGCTGATCGGTGCACATGCCAGAAAAGCCCGGGGGGCAAAACTGGCGACGATTTCGGTAAAATCAAAGGGAACCAGATCCGGATTGTTCTGATACTCGCTGTTGATCACAGGCATATACCGGTCACTGGTCCAGCCTTTCAGTTTGCCTCCATAATATTTATGAAAGCGGGTAAATCCACAACTGGAAACCAGTGCCTTGATCCGGGAATCAAAGGCAGCCGTGAACATCGTGTTATGGCCTCCCAGTGAATGCCCGATGCAACCGATACGATCCCCTTGCACATAATCCAGAGACTGCAGTAAATCGAGAGACCTCATATTGTCATAGATGGCTTTCATCGTGCCACTGCGGTATTCCGGATGTGCTTTGAATTCGTAGGGATATTCACCAAATGAAGGGTAATCCGGCGCGAGTGTGACATAACCCCGCTCTGCCAGTTCCAGCGCATATTTCAGATTCGGCAAGCCTTTGATCCCCGCCGGTTCTTCTTTGCCTGTACTGGAATTGGTTTGATGCAGACAAAGTATCGCTGGCACTGGATGCGCGGCAGACGCTGCATCGGGAACTAATAAATACGCCTTCACTCGCTGCTTCAAATCATCTGTATGATAAGAAATCTTCAACCGCTTTACAGAACCGACGGCTGCTTCTTCCAGCACTTTCATATCCAGGGGAACCGGTTTCGCCGGACGGGGCACTTCGCCCATCACGGTCTGCATATTTGCCAGAATATGACCGCGACGTATTTTCCAGTCCTCCCAGCTCTGAACGGAATGCTTCTTCCCAGCTGGATCCAGGTAATAAGAAAGATCCAGATGCTCCTGATAAACGGGAACCTGCTGCCTGGGATTCCCGGGATCGTCTGCCCCCCACACAACCGGGCAACAGGTAATCATACAGATGACGAAAGGAAAATATCTTGAAAGCACCGAGGCACCTTTCTTAAACTGAAATCTGATTATTTTTCAGATGGTTTTGCTTTATGGTTTTACAGATTCAGCGGGAGCGACCAGTGTATTTTTGATAATAGATTCGGTCAGTTTTTCATGATCAGATTCGACATCAATTAACAGATTGTTACCAAAGATCACATGTGTTGTAGGTTCGATGACCGTCACTGCTTTGGGACGAACCGAAGAAAACAGATTTCCGGAAACCGTGACTCCACGAGTTTTATCGAGAGTCAGCCCGGCGGCTTTCAGATCATTGGTACGGCGTTTAACCTGTCCCTTTCCAATATAACTGTTTGAGAAGTTATTGCCTGTCACCGTAATTCGACCTGATTTGGGTCCAATCTTTAAGGCGTCTTCTGCCAGTAGAGTAAACGTATTCGCACTCACCGCACAGCCATGGGCATCGTCCAGAATAATTCCGCTGCCATTATGGGCGATGACATTCGCAGAAAGCGTAATCCCATAACATTCTTTATCCAGGGTGATCGCCCGCCCTTTGCATTCTTCAATCATGTTCGCACAGACGATGGAACCATAGGTATTTTCAATGATCACGCCATCACGTAAATGGTCATCCAGATTGTTGCCACTCATACACAGATTAAATCCATCGGCACATCTTAGCGCATCCAGGTTTTCTTCAAAATGATTTGCCGAGACGACAATGTCATGACAGCCGACTGTATTCAGCCCGGTGGCTTTGTTGTAGGTAATCAGACAATCGGAAACACGGGGATCTTCGAAGCAGAAATCCAGAAATATTCCGTCGTTCCCATGATAGCTGCAGGTGACCCCATGGATATAAATTTCCTGAACCCATTTGGCATTGATGCCTCGCCCGCTTTTCTCGTTGCCCGTCACGCGAAAGTTCTGTAACTGTACCCGCCAGATACGAGGTTTAGGGTCTGGCTTTCCATCCGGAAGTTTGGCATCAGCCGGCGGATGAATGGCAATCGCATCCTTACCTTCTTCATTTTTATTATGAATATGGGTTGAGGAACCAGCGCCCATCAGTAACACATCACCTTTGGTAATGACTAAAGGCTGATCAATTTCAAAATTACCAGGCGGGAGCATGACGACGCCCCCTTCAGCAGGAATCGCATCCAGCGCCTGTTGGATGGATTCATAATTGATCGCGTGGATCACAGGACGCGCGCCAGGCAGTTTCGCCTTCCCTTGAGTTTCCCCTTTTTCTAACCCGGCAAACACCAGCCCTGAACTCAAGGAGACGATGAACATCAGAGTTAGCACGGAATTGAAAATAGCTGTGCGTGAACGTTTCATAACAGGCAGGACCTCGTATTAAATCAGAAGCGCGGGGCAGGAAGAAAAACAGCTTGAGTTAAACCGTCATTCACGATCATGATGTAACTCCGGTCCAGTAAAACCAGACCGGCTTAACTTTCTTTCGTAATTCCACCATCACAACCGAAACAGAGCCGATAGTCAAGTTGCAGATGAAAAGTAGTCTGTTCAGCGGGACGTTATAAATCCAGATTTTGATTTTCTCAGGTTAACTCAAAGATTGATTTTACGCCGTTCCAAATCTGACAGGGGGACGACTTGTAATTTATCCATGGAATGCTAGAATCGCTCACGTCAAACGGTTGCATCTGTATCTGGTTTTAGTAACATAAACACTGACAACAGGTTGCAACTGCTCCTCAGAAGCGGCAGCTCTGAAAACCCGGGAAACTTCGGATTTTTTGAGTCACCTGAATCACTTCAGGACAGTCCATTATTCTGACAGGCACCCGTAGCTCAACTGGATAGAGCACCGGTCTTCGGAACCGGGGGTTGGGGGTTCGAATCCCTCCGGGTGTATTAAAGTCTAAGTTATAGATATAACTTACCTTTCGGGGAATTGATTCCTTCCAAAGTGAGACCTTGAATCCTGAAAAAAAGTGGTAGTTTTACCACTTTGATTTTTAGGCTGAAGGAGCATCACTTTGGCAGCCAAAAAAGTCCCCTCTTATTGTCTCCATAAACCATCGGGTCAGGCACGTGTCATTATTAATGGCCGACACCATTACCTCGGTGTTTATGGATCGGAAGAAAGCAAGAGCAAATACGCTCGACTCATCAGTGAGCAATCCGCTCCTGAGACGAAAAAAACCCAGGCCAATTTCGGATCTGATGATTTTCCAGATCTCTCAATTGACGAACTCTTAGTCCAGTATTTGGACCATGCGAGAGAGTACTATGTACTCCAGGATGGCAGTCCCAGTAGGGAGCTGAAATCCATGAAAGAGGCCATGAGGCACATCCGCGAACTGTATGGTTCTGATCCTGCGCGGGAATTTGGCCCCAAAAAATTAAAGGCCATCCGGGAGCACATGATCAAGGTCCATGACCTGAGCCGTGGTGTGATCAACAATCGCGTGAACCGTATGAAGCGTATCTTCAGGTGGGCTGTCAGCGAAGAACTGATTCCGCCAAAGGTCTATGAAGGACTTCGAACGGTTTCCGGCCTGCGAAAAGGAAGAACCAAAGCCAGGGAAACCGATCCCGTCAAGCCGGTCTGCGATGAGCATGTGCAAGCAGTGCTTCCCTTTGTCTCAGTTCAGGTCGCCACCATGATCCAGTTACAGAGACAGACTGGAATGAGACCATGCGAAGTCGTCCTCATCAGGAAATGTGATATTGATATGGGCGGAGAGATCTGGATCTACACCCCCATGGAGCATAAAAACTCCTGGAGGGGGCACGAACGGAATATTCCACTCGGTCCCAAATCACAAAAACTACTCCAGGCTTTTCTGGATCGAGAACCTGACACCTATTTATTTAGCCCCAAGCAAGCTGAGCGGGAACGAAATCTCCGAAAAAGACAACTTCGTAGAACCCCAATGACACCATCACAGAATAAACGTAAGCGAAAAAAACATCCACAAAAATCCCCCGGCGATCATTACGATACGGCTTCCTACCGCCGTGCTATTAAGTACGGGATTGCTCTGCTTAATAAACAGCGAACTATTGAAGGGAAATCTATTATTCCTGACTGGTACCCGTTGCAGTTACGCCATTCCCGTGCCACTGAGTTAAATGAAATGTTTGGCATCGAAGCGGCTGCTGTCAGCTTGGGTCACGCTCATGCAGAAGTCACCAAGGTCTATGCAGAACGCAATCTGAAACTGGCAATTGAAGTTGCCAAGAAGGTTGGATAATTCTTTTAAAGGAAAAGTATATGCACACTAACTTTCCGATCATCACACCGAAATCAATCATACAGTCTGCTGTTAATTTCAAAAAAGTAGATTTACTACTAGTTCATTCAACATCGAATCTTCTGAAAGGCAAAACCAACACCGCGACTTATATGTTTCCAGACATCATAACATTTCAATCTAGGATAGAACTAGAAATCCATTTCTGCTCACAGCTTGCCTTTGACCTGACAAACACATTTTTATCGCTCGCCAATTTTTGCTTTAAATATGGAATACCGTTGCAAACGGAACCTCCAAGGCCAGTCTTACCAGAAAAACTAAAACTGGAATTCGAGCCTGGTAAGGTATTATGTAATGGTCATCAAATTCTCGAATTGAGAGGAAAGAAGTTTGAAATTTTGAGAGAAATCTCGAAGTCGAAAAATGGATTAAAACAAGCTGAACTTGAAGACTCCGTTTGGAACATGGAACCAAAATCGCCAAGTACAGTTCGAGGATATATCTCAAGTATAAACAATCATTTTGAAAAACGTTATCAGCTTTCAGATAATGACAGACTGGTTAAAAGGATTGATACGGGCTACAGAGCCACATTTCAAATTGATCTAAAAGTGTTAGAAATAATTGCGAAAAAAATAAAAAGTAGACATTAATCAACAGTTTTTCAACAGTCACATTTCATACTAACTCCTCGCTAAACGATTTAATTCTTTTTAATCAATCGCGAGGAGTTTTTTATATGAATAATATCATTGATCAAGATCGCTTTTCTCTCAACGAAGTGGCTGAGAAATTAGATGTCCATATTGCAACGGTCTGGCGTTGGACTCTTTCTGGAGTGAAAGGGCGACGTCTAAAAACCGTTCAGATTGGTGGGCGACGATATGCCCTGCTGAGTGACCTGGAGGCATTCCTGCAACAGAGGGATACAAGTCTGGGGAATCCCAAGCTCTTTGACGTACAGCATCAGCAACGTCAGGCCAAAGCTAAAGCCAGACTCGATGCTGAACTATAGCATGTTAATGGTAAAAGGCCGTAACGGGTGCAACCGAAACGGCCTTTTAGTCAAGCCCCCTGAAAGCAAAAGACAAGGGGGATCCTCTGTACCCTCAAAGGATACGTGAGCAATGAAAAGTATAACAATTCATGGACAAAAAACGAGACCAATTCAGAAAGTTCGAATGAAAATTGATGGTAAGATCGAAAGCATCACTCTAGAAAAGCTCCGAAACCCGGACTATACACATCAGTTGTCAGGTCGAATTACTTCTGCCCTAAAATCAACTAACGTTGACTTGTCTAAACTCTCCGATTTGGCTCCCAAATTCAGACTGGAGCTTTTTCTTTTTCTATCGCCTCTTACGAAATATGTTAAATATCGTATATCCAAAAACAATGGATTTCAAACCAATTTATTTGAAGCAACACTTGAATTGATCTGTGGAAATCAAGATATGTCAGGCCATCAAAATACCAAAATGGCTGCTATTGAGGCCGCAGTCCTGGAATATCCAGAAGTACTCGATTCAGCTTGTGACCGTATTGCTAAACGCTTAACAGAATTAAATATCAAAGGAGTCAATCGACGTGAGTTGCTGAAACAAGCAAAGGATATTTTGAATCAGCTCGAAACATTATATGCCACGGACACTGACAATCAGTCAGGTTGCTTCATTCGAGAGTTGGTTCCTGATGTACCTATTCCAAACAATCTTCAGGTGCCCAATGGGTGGAATTTATCTAAGAAAGGTATTTCACGGCATAACCAAAAAATATCAATTCCAATCCCCATCTTAATTTCCGCAAAAGTTATTAATCTCCAGGATGATACCGTACTAATTAGCCTTATGTGGTTTCAGAACGAAATGTGGAAAGTGCACACCTTTGAAAAATCCAAAATCGCGAATCAGCGAACTATCGTTGATGAACTGGCTCCCTTAGGAATACTTGTAACAAGTAATAATTCGAAAGACCTCGTTCAATATCTACTGGATTTTGAAGTAGAGAACCAAGATATTCTTCCAATTGAATATACTACGCATCAATTAGGGTGGATGAGGAACAATGTGCCTGAGGGTTTTTTACTGGGACATAAATTCATATTTCCTAAATCACCCGAAAAAGCAGACAATCATTCATCAGAACCAAAAAACAAAGTTCAATTTAAAGGAATGGACGAAGGCGACAATCAGATCGCAGCTGCCTTTGAAGCTAAAGGTAGCTTTGAGCAATGGCTGGCAGTCATAGAGTCCGTTCTTCACCATCCCCAAGTAATGTTAGCTATCTTTTCATCCTTGGCTGCCCCTTTATTAAACATCTTTCATTCGCCCGGTTTTGTTGTCAGTTTTTCCGGTCAGACATCAAGTGGTAAGACAAGCACTTTGCGGATCGGCGCAAGCTGCTGGGGTAACCCAAATGAAGTAGAGAGCAACTCTATAATTAAATCCTGGAGAAGCACCGCCACGTCACGTGAGCGGCTCCCTGCGATCCTGAAAAATTTACCATTAATATTAGACGACACAAAATTGGCAATCCGAAATGAAGACGTAGCTACAACGATTTATTCCATAGTCGCTGGTATGGGAAAAGGAAGAGGTAGTGTAAAAGGCTTAGCTAAGCAATTGACTTGGCAGACCATATTACTCACGAGCGGTGAGCAACCACTAACATCATTTACCCAAGATGCTGGAACTCGAGCTCGCGTTCTAAGTTTATGGGGTTCGCCTTTCGGAGACTCAAGTCCAAATACTGGAGTTTTAGTCCGCGATTGTAGCGAAATTATTTCATCTAATTATGGACATGCAGGAAAAAGATTCATTCAGCATATTCTAGACAATCGTTGCCAGTGGGATGCATGGATAACTGAGTACAAATACGAGGTTGATAAGTTCCAGGAATGGGCCAGCCATGCAGGCAACCCATTTGCCGCCAGAATGGCCCCTCACTTTGCAGCCATCGCCACTACGGCCTGGCTTGCTCATGACGCCCTTGGGTTGCCAGGAGAGTATTCTGATCCCATCGAACCTCTGTGGGAGGAATTGTCTGGGGCTGCCCAGGAGGCAGACCAAGCAGTCTCTGCAATGCGATTTATGATCGATTGGTTTCAATCGCACCCAAATGATTTTCTGGGAAAAAACACCAATGAAAAAAATCAACCCAACAACGGCTGGGCGGGTGTCTATAGGAAAATTTCGCCACAGCCCGCAGAAGAGGAAATCTCTAACGGAAAAATAGCGTATATAGCTTTTTTCCCATCAAAGCTAAAAGAGTTACTCATACAACACAGATTTGAACCGACGGGAATTCTTCGGAAATGGCGGGATAAAGGGTGGTTATCTATAGATCCAAGTTCTACAGGGAGATTTACCAAAAAAGTAAAAAAGCCAGATGGCTCTGGATCGGTAAATTTAATCACTATCAACCAAAATGCGATTAATGAGTCAGGTGCAGAATAAAGTATTAGGTTCCCATTGTTCCCACTTTTTTGATCCCTATGGGTGCTTACCCTGACTGTTTCACCAGTTTTTGATAAATCGTCCCTGTAAATTCACAACTGTTATTTCGCCAAGTGGGAATTGTGAGAACCACTTCTACGGGAGCATTAAAATATGCAATCGAAAAAGAATCCACGATCAATCCTGAAATCATGTAGCCAGACATGCAAACAAGAAATCTACCGAGCTGCCTTACGGTACCGAAAAGCGGGACTCAGCTTGATTCCCATAGCCACAAATCAATCCAAAGCTCCAGCCTTTGATTTACTCCCTCTCATAAATGCTGATGGGAGCAAACAGAATGAACGTAAATCCTGGAAAGTTTTTCAAAAACGAAAGCCTCATAGATCTGAAATCAACCACTGGTATTCTTTGGATAAAGACATTTACGGAATTGCAATTGTCGCTGGAAAAGTGAGTGGTAACTTAGAAATACTCGACTTAGATAATTCCGATATCATTGAGCCATTTTGCTTGGAAGTCGAAAGCAGAGCTCCCGGACTATTGGATAAGTTACCAAAAGTCGAGACACCGCGTCCTGGTTTACATTGCTATTATCGCTGTGAGAAAATCGAGGGTAATCAAAAACTAGCTAAAATCATTCCTTCGGATTCAGCCAATGCACAAACAATTATTGAGACCAGAGGTGAAGGCGGATATTGTCTCGCCCCCCCTTCTCCGGCAACCTGCCATCCTTCTTTGAAGTGTTACCAGTATTATGGTGACAAAGATCTTTCAATGATCCCCCAAATCACGATTACCGAAAGGAAGCATTTATTAGAAGCTGCCAGAGTGTTTGATGAGTGCTCCAAAATCAGTCCTCAAAAGACACGACCAACCTTGTCGAAAAAAAAACAATACGATTTAACAAGACCCGGAGATGACTTTAATTTTCGCGGTAAGTGGGCTGAGATTCTAGAACCCCATGGTTGGATGTATGCGGGCACTGGTACTGATCACACAGATAGATGGACGCGCCCTGGTAAAGACCAGGGGTTTTGTAGTGCGTCCACCAATTATATGGAAAGCGACTTGTTATATGTATTCTCATCTAACGCTGAGCCGTTTGAAATAAATACAGCTTATAGTAAGTTCCATGCTTACACCCTTCTTAACTGCGCAGGTGATTTTTCTGAGGCAGCTTCAGAACTTAAATTCAGAGGATATGGTAAAAATCGCTATGACTTAAAATCAAAACGTAGTTGGAGAAAAGACCTAAGAAAATAGCTTTAAGGTCTTTTTAATTCCGCAAATTAAATAGCGTTTTTAACATTCAACTCTATCGATTGGATACTGAGATGCAGCTTACAAATGAAAGCGAAAATATACTCCCATTCGCACCACCGTGCCCACGATGGGATACTGCCAGCCAAATCAGCGAAGAGGTAAAGCTGGGTTCCAGTCCGGATAACCAGATCACCCAAGACACTGTTGGCTATTTAATATCTAAATCAATAGTTCTTAACCCGACTATTTATGAAGCCAGTCAGATCTTCCAGAAAGAATCTATTTACCGGACTGAGATAGAAACACTCATCCAGGTAGACCACTCTGGTACACAGATCACTGAAGAGAGTAATTCAACTCCCTGGAGCTTACTTTCTCCCCAGACGTCCCCCTATCTTAACCTGGGGAAAACGAAATTTTGTAGTGCAAACCTGAAGGGCAATACATGAGTTGGGATCAGAAGAAAGGCAAGAAGAAGTACTATTACCGCAGCAAGCGTGTTGATGGGAAATCGATCAAGGAATATGTCGGACGTGGTCGGACGGCCACAGAAGCTGAACTGTTCGATCAACAACAGCATCTACGAAAACAATTTGACCAACGATATTGGGATTTAAGGCTATGCCTGTTAGATCGTGCGAGCGATTCCACGGATCATCTATTCATGCTCTCCACGATTCTATTCAAGGCGATCTTGATTTCCAGTGGTTTTTATCTCCACAAAGGACATGAATGGAGGCGACGGAACAATTATGGCTGAGTCACGTAAACAAATACTTCCCCCAACACGATCGGTGCTGGATCAACTTGAGAAGCTCGTTAAGAAAGCAAATCAAGGCGCCCCCGAAGCGATCAGAGAACTTCAGCAGTTTCTAGATGAGCATCCACAAATCTGGCAACGTACAGGCGACATGGCTCAGATTGCTGAAATAGCTTGGATAGAACTTATTTCTAAAGGAAGGCCCTTATGTCGGGAGTCACTCAAAAAAAAACTGACTGCTCTTAAGGAAGAGATTGGAGTAGAAGCTGGGAATCCCCTGGACGACATGCTGGTTGAGGTCATCATTTCAACCTGGTTGGAAATGCATTACCTAAGAAGTGTTGAAGCTGACACGACATTTAGAACCGGAACTCAGAACAACTCAATGATAAAACGTTTGGAATCAGCTCAGCGCAGGCACATCACGGCGATCAAGCAGTATAGACAAATCCAAAAACTATTACCAAATACAAACATTCAGACCGATCTTAAGATCTTCCGCCCGAAACAAGAAACGGGCTGAGAAACAATCACTTATTGTGAAAACCCAGGCTTCTGTAAGTGAGATAAGTCTCACTACCCCTTGAATTGTTCATGCAATCTATAAATCGAAAGGATTGTATGAGGCGAAGACAAATACTGTTATTTAAAAGCAATCTACTCTATTCGATGAAAGACCAATCATGTCCAAAGAACTTAATCTTACAAAAGAAATCGCAGAGCAATTTTTATTGTTTCCGGATTCAGTGGAACTCGAAGAGTTCACAGCAATCGAGGATACAGCAGCAGAAATCCTAAGTCGTCGCAAGGGTCCTCTCAGGCTTTGTGGACTGAGGGAACTATCTGAAAGTGCGTGCCGGAGTCTTAGTAAGCACCAAGGAAGATTAACGCTAATTTTAGTTGAGCGGCTATCCCTCAATGCTGCCAAGTTACTTATCAATCATAAAAACCTATATTTTCATGCTTGTGATCAGCTATTAATTCAGGGAATGCCCTCACGTCCCCCCGGTTATTTTCCTGACAAAGAAGACTTCCCCATTCAAGTAAAGCTACTAGGCTGGTTAAATTCTCCGTTCCACTCTAATGTGACTCCAAGTAAAATGGAGCTAACACCTGAGAATGCGGCTACCCTCGCGAAACACTTCCCAACCGATCAAACGATGCATTTAAATGGTTGGTTCGAAAAGATTGATAATTGTACCTTGCAAAAATTAGTTCCGTACACGGGAGCAATTGAAATAGCTGCAGATCAACTGAAAGAAAATGCATATAGTGTGATTCCGAAGCTTAACGCCAGTGAGCTTTCGATAGACAATTCAGAATTCTGCTACCCTGAAGATTTCTCAGAAAATATGGCAAACGCGCTATTAACTTTTAGAAATAAACTTACAATTCCAGACTTTTTACCCCTTTCCGACGAAATCAAAACGATTCTGAAGCAACATCCATCTTTGTCTCATTGGGGAAGTATGGAGGAACCTAGCATTCAAGTAACCTGTGGGACTTGTGGTTCTACCAAATCACACAGACTGGCAAAAAATGATCATGGGGAGGGCTATGAAAATGTTTTAAACTGCATCAAACATAATTCATGGCAGATCTCTCCAGACCATGGTTACATATGCCCTGAATGTAGCCTTTTCCCTGAATTCGTCCGCCTTACTCCCACCAATGTGTAAATGAGTCACTAGGAAAAGTTTCATATATCGCAACATTAATATAGTTTAATCATCACATTGAAATGTGGTATTGGATTTGAAAGATGGACAACCAAGTTCTAACACCATCGATGAAGGGAAAGTAGTATTTTTTCGATACAACTCAGACTCCACTTTCTTACAACCTGCCCTGATAGTTAAAAAAAAGCCCAATCTTTCAAGAGTAATATTCTTCAAATGACACCCTGCCTGTCCTCATCTGGCCAAATCCAGAATGAGGACAGCACAAGGTGAAATATCCTAACGTTTGTGGCGATGCTCTTGTATTCGGATCCCACCAGTCAGTGGAGAAGAACCGACAAGCAAAAAAGTCATCAACAGGAACACAGCGAAGCTCTCGGCTATCAGTCCTAATAATGCTGAGACACCAAAACTGCCTGTTAGGTGAAACCCGTTTAATTTGTCTATACTGTTGTAGGTCATGAAATCTCCCACGAGGTTTTATTAACCAGCCTGTCCCTGACAGGGACGGCATTTTCCAGAAGCTGTTTCACTCCGATACTCAGGTGCCGACAATCTGATCGGAAGTCAGACTGCGACTCCAGCCCTGACTCTGTTCGCTGAGCTGTGACATCAGGTCCCGGATATGCGACACGGTTTCAGTCAGGCCGCCACACAGAGACTTCAGTTGCGTCAGAACCTGCTCTGCTTCGACAAACGGCTTCTGTTTTGATTGAACCTGCTCAGCCACGCGTTTCCGCTTCATCCGAGATTGGGCAGCTTCATGAGAAACTGAAGTAGACTCAATCCGGACGGCGTCAGGCTGGTGCGGCAAGGTATCTGCCTGAGTCAGCAGTGCCCAGATATAGATCCGGTGCTCATCCCTGCAAGTTACCGGAGTATCCGATCCGCTCAGACTGATCTCCCGAAACCCCAGCTGCAAAGCTCGCCTGAAGTAATCTCGACTCGTATTGGCCCGCAGACTTTCCCCGGATCGCCCCGAGCGACTCAGGACATAATCCCGCTGCTGCCCCTGCCCTGCTTCTCGGGTCCGCACCGTAACCGCCCCATTTAAGTCCAAGGTCACCCTTCCGGCATCATCCTGGTGAAACGGCTTAGGCTTCATAGCCGCGCAGATAAACTCGGCATCATCATCCGGAATCTGCAAGGAAGAGACTGTTTCGGGACGATTATTGACCAGCTCCAGCACATCGGGAAAACGCGCCTTTGCGTTGATCCGCAGCCAGATGGTCCACGGTCCCGATCGGAGTGCCACCCATTCCGCAGTCATGCCGATCTCAACCGGCTTTCCACGGCGCAATTCCCGACTGCACAGCAGGCGATTTACAGGGACCAGGAGCTCTCCTTCCCAGGGGAACTGGAAATCATCCTGAACCAACAACTGCCTGCCGTCGGTGCTGATTACCTGCCCTGCTTGGCCTCGCAGCTGCAGATGATCCAAGGCATAACGCGCGGAATCTTCGGTTGCCGTTTCGCAGGCATCACGTAAGGCTTCCATCAGACGGGATTCGTTACGGTCCAGCTTGTCAGGAAGAGCCGGGTATTCCATCGACTGCGGAATACCGGCTTCCTGCCACTCAACTTGAATGGCTTGATCCTGCCGCTGAATCTGGACCAGATCAGCCCTGGGACCGTGGCAGCATCGCAAGAGCCCAAAGGGGGCGACCAAGTGCAGGTTCTCCAATCCCTCTGCAGGAGTTCGGTATTCCAGGGCCACCTGCTGATTGCAGGTCCGAATCCGCAAGTGGTGCCGGTCGACCAGAAACTCGACTGGTGGACCTGTCTGGAGGCTGGTAATTCCCAGTCCACGAGTTAAGACGGTTTTCAACTCACGTATTAATGAGCGAGATACTTGTATCATTGTTTCTCCTGTGCGATCAGAAAAAGCCCACCCGGTAACCGACGCCAGGTGGGCATGGAAAAACGGCTATAAGAACGCGTTCACAGAACAGACTGTTTGATCAGAGCGACATTCCGCTCCAGATCGACTTGGTCCCAGTCCAGGATCTGAGGCGGCAGGTCACAGGGTTCGGGATCAAAACGGACGGTTAGCGGGTCCGCCAGGCTGAAACCACGAAACCGGACTTCCCGTAAATCTTCACCCGTTGCATGAGCGACCTGCTGGTCGAGTTGAGCTTGTATCATTTGCGTTGACTCCTGGTAAAAATGAGAAAACGCTGCCCCCTCGGAGCAGCGTGAATACACACTGCCCCGCAGGGCACATCAGAAATGCCATTACAACGAATTGGTCAGCCAGTACGTTTCCAGCCACTCCCGTTCCGCGTGCAGGGCATCGCTGCGATTCCGGTAGGGTCCCAGTAACGGTCCCCCGACTGGTGACAAATCCGCCGTCCAGTTTCCCTGCTGATCCGGCTCGACATGAGAACCACGTTCAATCTGTAGTTGTCCTATGTCGTGCAGATCCAGTATTTCGTCATACAGGCACCGCACGGCACCATCGGTTTGAATGAGTATTTGCATGGGGCCCCCGTTTATTTGGGTCGACGCTGGATGTTGCGGCGCGGCCGATCTACCAGCAACTGGTCCAGGTTGTGCTGCACCGCCGACATTTGAGAAGCCACTCGCTCGCGCACATCCTGACTGTCACGCAATTGCTGGGGATTCACGCCGGTAATAATCTGCTGGGCGTTCGCCACCAGTTCATCCAGCTGTTCGTTCGAGCGGATGTTGAGCTGACGAAACCGGTCAAAGAAATCGGTCAGGTTTGTGACCGCGGTATCCCGAAAGACCTTGGGCTTCCCATCCTGTCGCCCCGTCAGTCGTTCTGTCAGATGATCCACCATCTGCGTGAGCTCACTTAAAAACGCCTGCTCGGCCAGCTGTACGGCTTCGTCAAACCGGGACTGCACCCGCTGGCACTCCTGCTCATACAGCTCCGGGTTCAGCTGCCGGAGGTAATTCGGCGGCTCTACGGAAGGATAGTCATGCTCGATCTCAAACATGCCGATCAGCGACGGTGGATAATCATCCGGATTGAACAAGTCCCCCAGCCGATCCCGGGCCGCATTACGCAGTTCTTCATAGTGCCGATCCAGTTCGTCGACCGCCTCGTCCAGTTCCCGACGGAAATCCGCGATCGACTGATCGAAGTCCGTAATCTCATCCTGGCGGATCAGGCGAATCCCCGGTTCCGGAAAGGGGAGCGACACACCTTTCCAGTACGCGATCGCACGCCCCCGGATCGCCGTGACGGCTTTGAAGGCGGCATGGCGGGTATCCAGCAACTTCTTGCCGGCAGAGAGGTATTTCCCCTCGGCACCGAAGGAATCAGCGGCCTGGTTCTTCTGCTGGGCCGTGAGCGACTTTCTCACTCCCAGCCAGGTAAAGCTCAGTCGGGCTGCCGCCATGGAAGAACGCAGTCGCTCACTGGGAGTGATGGTTGTCGCAGACGGAGCCTCTTCGAGTAATGTTGTCATTATTAGCGTCTCCAGAAAAAACAAGCCGGTGAATGACGCTATGTCACGCACCGGCTTTCGTAGACTTTAAATGAAAGTGTGAGTTTAGTTCTTGGACGTCTCACGATTCACATTGCGCCGCGAGAGGGTCCGTTTTTGTGGCTTTCGGTAAATGCCCGACTGATTCGCTGAGAGACAGCGACCACTGGCCCAGGACCTCAACTCGCTAACCGATTCGGCTGCAGTCATTGCGATGGGGACCACGTTGAGTCGTGCTTCCAGCAATGTCATATCGAGCAGCCCCGCCAGCCGGCAGCAACTGCGGATCTCAGCACCGGTCCAGTCCGTATCTTCGGGACGCTCCTGCTCCGGATTGATCCCGAATAACCGAATATACTGTTCCCAGATCTGATTTTTCTGTTCCCGCCCCGGCAGATCCAGAAAGAAGATCCCGTCAAACCGTTCGCTGCGTCCGAATTCCGGCGGTAGTTTGGAAACGTCATTCGCCGTACAAACTACGAACACATCAGACTGATGATCGGCCAGCCAGGACAGAAAGGTCCCGAACATACGGGAGGAAACACCTGAGTCGCCATTACCGTTCAGTCCGGAAAACGCCTTCTCGACCTCGTCGATCATCGCCACACAGGGAGCCATCGCATCAATCACCTGCAATGCCTGCCGTGTCCGCTCTTCGGACTGCCCTACCAGCGAACCGAGAAGGTTCCCCACATCCAGGTTTAGTACAGGACGCCCTACCTCCTGCCCCAGAGCCTTACAGAACTGGGATTTCCCACAGCCGGGCGGAGACAGCAACAGAACGCCCCGTGGCCGCTTTCTGGGATCATCGCGACTCGGTTGTTGCAAAGCCCTCCTACAGAACGTTTTGAGGGCTGTGAGGCCTCCCAAATGGCTGAAATTGTCCTCACCACGGTACAGTGACAACAGACCGCTCTTTTTCAGTGCCTGCGTCTTGAGTTCCCAGACGGCATCGGCAGTGATACGTCCCTGTCGTACCAGGCTCAGGCTGAAGGCGTTCTCGGCCTCCATACGGGTCAGGCCTGCTGAGGCATCGAGTACCATCTGGAGTGCATTTCCCTCAGGCATCTCCCCGGCCTCGGTGGCAATTCCTCGGGCGATCTCTTCCAGTTGTCCCCGATCTGGTAACTCATGTTCTACTACAACGAACATTTTTTCCAGTTCGGTCGGAATCTGAACGACTGGAGCCAGCACCATTACAATTGTCCGGTTTTGCTTTCCGGCATTGATCTGACGCGATAAGGCCTGTACGACTTCTGCTGATTGCATGAACCGATGGAAATTCTGTAGAACGATGATTGCAGTTCCGTCAGGTGCCGCCAGCGCATTGACCGCACGGATCGCCGCCAGGGGATCAGAACCGGATGCCTCTGGCTCAGGCTGGCCGGGGACATTCAATCCCGCATCGATATCCCAGGTCGCCAGTTGCCACTGTTCGTCACGACAGAGCTCTGCAATTTCGGTCAGGGCTTCCTGGTGTTCGTAAGATTCAATCCAGATCCCCGTAAAGCAGGCTCGGATATATTCTGTCAGTCGGTTTCGTATATTCAAACTGTACCCCTTCCATTTTAAATAACGCTATTAAGATCTAGATTCACTCAGGAGCGTTGCTGATTGGTTTGCTGCTGGCCTGCCTGTTGATGGTATTCTGCAGTCAGCTGCTCCTCTGTTCGCTTCCCGAGCGCTGATTCAAGAAACCGGCTGGCTTCGCGGCACCCTGCTCCGGAAAAGCCTTTGGTTTCCACGCGGGTCTGGCCATCTGGGGCGACTGTGATCTCGATGATTCGAGTCATACAGCACCTCCTACCTGAACCGTGAGCCTGATGGAACCATCTGCCTGGGCCTGCTCGGTCACGGTGTGCCCCTTACGGCGTGCTTCAATCCGAGTTTTTTCAACGGCATACGACTGAAGAAACTGATTCAGGTGGCTCCGATCCCCCCAGCGTCCCTCGAAGTTGTCATATTGCAGCTTTCCACTGGTAATGTTACAGACGACAGGATACCGCCACTGCGGCAGTTCTATCCCCAGTCCGGTCGCCTGACTGCTAAAAAGTTTGAACGTCCCCTGCACCGGCGGTGGCAGCTTGAGGCGTTCACACGCTGCAGAAATGGCAACCGGGTCACGTACCTCGGTTTGGATTTGAACGATGTGAGACATATTGAATTTCTGCTTTCTGTTTTAAGAGTTCAGAGTACCGAGTCTGCTCTGAGCAGGAGCATCTGACGATAGTTCCTGGTTCTCAGTGTTCTCTGGCATCAATGATTTGGGATGAATGATCAACGGACTAGAAGAAACAAGGTCATCCAGTAAGAGTTCTGCGATTTCGTTCTCAGTCGCCGGTTCTACGGTTTGTCGCAGCAACTGCCAGCAGACAACAAGGGGTAACAGGCAGATCAGGATCATGCCGAGTCTGGAAATCGCCTCAGCGATCACAGAGTCAAAGTATCGCTGGCTGGCCAGGGATTTGCGTTCCTGCTCAAGTTGATCCCACCGCTGGTCCATGTTGGAACGCTCGACCTGGATTTCATGTTGCATTGCCACGATCTCCTGTCGCGACTGAGCATCAGCGGTCACTAACTGGCGAGCACCAGTAGCCACTTCCTCTTGCAGTTCAAGCATCTGCCGGCTCTGTTCAGCCTGATCCCTTGCTTGCTGCAGTGCCATCTGCGTGATTCGCTGATCGGGATGCTCCTGACAGCCGGTCATCAGCAACAGCGGTCCGATCAAGATCAGCAATTTCTTTGTCAGATTCTCCATGTGGCCTCCATCGAAAAAGTAAACGGTTTAAAATGTTCTGCAACGCCAAACGCAGTCGGCGTTCCTTCAGGAATGCCGCAATCGCCAACAGCAAAGCGACAGAAACAAAAGTTAATCCAACATAAGCCAATGCACGGTTCTCCTTTCTGGGGATGATTTATAAACGAGATACGAAAAGTCCTATGACTCCCTGTCTCCGCTTGGGTATTGCCTCGTTTAGTGAGTCCATCTACAGGAATCCTGTGTCTGACTGCAGGCGTAAAAAAACGCCTTGCATCACGAAATGAATGCGAGGCGTTTTATGCAACTCAGAATCTAAGTCCCCGGCCAGAGTGGACAATCAGCATGGTTACGGGAGTGTTATTCTTGAATTTTCACCAGCCTGTTAGATCCCTGATCGACTTTCAGGGTTTCTTTGTGTTTGTAGTTCGTATGGGGAAAAGATACTTCAAAGTCAATACTGTCTGGATCAAAACCCAGTCCTTCCGCTGGTGTGTAACATTTCTTGGTTTCCCCTTTCGTCCAGGAATCATAATCCCAGTACCATGTTTTTGCCTGATCTTCCTTTCGAAACGTGAGATTAACACGACACTTGGGAAGAAATGAGACTCCATTCATGGTAAATCGAGCCCCACGCTGAGTATCCCAAATGACTCCAGCTTCGTAAGGCTGGTAATCGCCCTGGAACGTCAGCTTTTCACAGCGATAAGCAACGTCTTTATCTTTTTCGTCTCCCTTGTACTTATAATAAATCCGAGTTGCGAACTGCGGTGAATAAATCGTAACTCTCATTTCTTTCACGTATGTCACTGTGGTCCTATCCACAGTTCTTCCCAGGATTTTCTCTCCGTTTTGATACCGCCCCCACATAGAGGCAGACTCAGGCCATGTTTTCAGAAAATGTACGTTTTTTCGCACCTCTCCGTCCGCGCCAGTCAGTTCCACCAAAATGGTACAATCTTCCAGGGTTTCCCCAAGATTCTTAAGAAAAAGCCAGTCATCAGGGCCAGAATCTCCCCAGGATTCATTAAAATCGACATAGATCAGCCCGGTTGAGTCACTTAAAGTAGCCGAATACTTTTCTGCAATTTTGGGAAGCATTTTTTGTGCTGCATCAATCCTGTCAATAGCGGCAAGCAACGGCTGCATTTCTGAATTCAAAGCATTCTGCTTTGCCTCTGCATCAAGGCCACGGTGATAGCCTCCTGCAAAATTTCCAAAGAATCCATCAACAAATGAACCAACAAACAGTGTTCCCTCATCGGGAGGCTTTGGCAGGGAATTTAAGTTGTCTAAACGCTCTAAGATAACGGTGACGGCGTCTCGAACCTGATCTGAAACATACATGATCTCGTTATCGTTCGATTTGATCTCACGTAAGTCCAATAAGGCAGACTGTAACTCCGCCATGACTTCTGATGTCTCACGTTTTTTCTGAAGTTGAGCTGGATCTGACTTTAGCGCCATTCCCAGATGCTTTGCAAGCACTTGATATTCTGCAGGCAAGGGTTTACTGGACGGTGTCGAGTACCTCGGAAGTCCACTTACCGTAGTATCATTACCACAGCCCGAAAGCGTGAGTGCAAGAAACAGCACGCATACAGACGCAACTATTTGATAGCCCCAAATGATTCTTTTCACGGCCCCTCTTATTCTACCTGGTAATCGCAGCATTAGTTTCTCCTCTTTCAGTAACAAATATCATCGCCCTTGCCTTCTGACTGCCCATACGTGCACACCGCATGATACTTATAGTCCGTGGTCATATCGTCGCTGTCAAGTGTTAAATACTTGCATGGCAAAACGAAAAGATATTCTGTTGAGATTTGGACAGCGGGTCCGGGAACTGCGTAGAGAGCAAGGTTACTCGCAGGAGAAGTTTGCGTATGCCTGCGAGCTGGACCGGACCTACGTCGGCGGGATCGAACGGGGAGAACGGAATCTTTCCCTGCGGAATATCGAGCGGATCGCAGAGACACTCGACATCAGTCTGGCAGAACTTATGGAAGGGGTTTGAGAAAGCTTAGACCGCTGGATCAGAAATCAGGACCAATCCCAGTTGATCGGATGAATCAACCCTGGCCTGATTGGCTGCTTGGGGAGTGTAGAACAGACGGGGAATCTTTACACTTGCAGCGTCCTGTGGACAGACGGCATATCTCAGTCGTGCTTTGATTAACTGCTGCCGTAATCGCTGAATGTCTTCCCCCCGCCAGGGTGGCTTGATACCAAGAACACCAGAATATATCGCGAACATTTCTGCATCTTCGAGGTCCATTTCTTCATACCAGTACTGCAAGGCAGCTCTGATCAGCATTATTTCTTGTCTCTGTAGCATACCATTCCTCTCTACTAACTAAAAAATGATCAGTCTTAAGAACAAAGGTATAAAAAACGCCCTGAAACAGCCAGAAAAAGCTATTTCAGGGCGTCTGAAGACACCTGTGCCGACCACTGATAGGTAATCGATCCCCTATTTATTGTGACGCGGAAATCGGTAATATTTAGTGTTGAAATCGATGAAAACTGATAAATTATCGATGTTTAATCTTACATCATTTTCGGCCTAACTGGTAACTATTGTGCAATGCACGATACCATACAATATCAGCTAGGTGAGTCCTCTATTAGAGCACATTCTCGCATCAATATACTCAAATCAAATAGAAACTCTGAAAAACCAAGTGAGAACGACGCTACTTCACCAACTCCATCAATTTGCCGTAACTGTCGACAACATCGTATTTGACCTGCTCCGATGTAATTTTCGCAAAGAATTTGCGGGCGCAGTCGATTTTGCATTCTTCGATTTTCCGTAGATCCATCGACGACATAGAGCCCTTTGTTTCGGCAATAAAATAGATGTGCTTAACCGCACCATCTTTGAAGGCGATGGCCCAGTCCGGATTGTAGTTACCGACTGGCGTCGGAATGAAGAAACTTTTTGGTAGCTTTGCGTAGACAACAACTTCAGTGCTGCTGTCTAGTTCTTTCACAAAGTTTCGCTCATTCTTGCTGTCGGTGAATACGTAGTCGTAAATATGACGCTCGGCCTTCATCGCCTTGCTGAAGTCTTCCTTGGGCTTTTCCTGTGTGAAGATGTCACTGCTGAAGGTTTCATCGACGGGGTCGTAGGCGAGATGCTCGACGATGACGGTTGCCTTCTGTTCGTTGATCAGTCTGGACGCCTTTGCAATGAAGTCTTCCGGATTCATCTTGAATTGGCTGAACGTCGCGACATTCATTCCGTGAAGAATCTTCGCGATCGTTCGACGCGTCAGTTGGGTAGATTCGCAAATCTTGCCAACCAGGTCGTACTTGACGGCGGAGTGGACTGAGGCCTTAGTAGACTCAGTTGCAGTTTCACGAAGCTTAAATGCCTCACCTTGCTTAAGAGAGTCGTAGGTGGCGTCATCGATTTGCTCGCCAGCATGGATGGTGTATTGCAGCTGGCTGATGTGCAATTCCTTGTCGAGACACTTCACGCATTTGTCAACCAGTTCATCTGTCTCAAAATGGACGGTATAGGCCGCCTTCCGGTTAATCCTATTCCAGAGCTCCTGAAACTCCTTCTTCTGGAAGTTGGTACTCAGTGGATTGGCCTTGGCCTTGCGGTCATCTTCGATATCAGGCAACTGAGCGTCGCTGAACACGCTGTCGATCAGTTGGAAGACTTCCACAGCATATGGAGCCAGTTCGGGTGGCAGTTTCGCCAACGTTCCCTCTTCATTCGCATCGTGATATGCCTGAGTGACCTTGTCCTGGTCGTCTGTGTAGTCATTCTTCACCAGGTAGCGGTATATTTGCTTGGCCAGGGCAGGCGTGACCTCAACATCACCCTCTTCAGTCTTTAATACCTTGCTCGTGAAATAGTCCTCGTCGGCAACTCGTGTTCGAGCGGAAAGGGATTCGCTTATGTCGCGTTGTAGGCCTGCAACAAAGTCTTTGTAACTCTCGTTGGCAACGACCGTCAACACATTCGTCTGGTGAACCGTGGCTGGGTCGTCCATGCGATCACCGACCTGGTTGACCGAGATCCGCATCCCTCGACCGACTTCCTGGCGGCGAGACACCGTATTGTCGCTGTGCTTGAGCGTACAGATGACAAAGACATTCGGGTTATCCCAGCCTTCCCGCAATGCAGAGTGGGAGAAGATAAAGCGGACAGGCTCATCTAGTGAAAGTAGGCGTTCTTTGTCCTTCAGAATCAAGTCATACGCATCGACATCGTCTGTCTCTCCCGCCATCTCTCCCCGAGACTTCGTTTTCGGGTCGACCAGCCGATTCTTCTTATCGATGGAGAAGTAGCCGTTATGCGTCCTGGCAGGATCGATCCCCTTCAAGTAGTTGTCATAGGCTTCCCCAAAGAGTGTCAGATTCTCGTCGAACTGCTTGCGATACTCCTCCTCAAAGATTTGAGCGTACTCACCTGGTTTTTCACCCTCATCATCGTACTGACGGTATTTGGCGACCTCGTCGATGAAGAATAGGCTGAGTACCTTGATGCCTTGGCTGAAGAGCCGCTGTTCTTTCTCAAAGTGAGCACGAATGGCTTCCCGAATCTGGATACGGCGCAGTGCCAGCTCGTTGACATCACCAGTCGCCTCTCCACACTGAAGCTCGACACCGTTGGTGAAGCTGACCGTGTCCCTAACGGCGTCGATATCCGAGATCACAAAACCCTTGTATTGATCCAAGCCACCCGACAGGTCATAGAGGTTGTCATTTCGTCCCAGGTTGCGGTGTACGCGTTTAATTCCACTGGTTTGCTTGATTTCCAGCTCCACCTTAGCCGTCGGAGGCTGAGTTCTGGCGATTTGAATCCCACCGACATACAGATAGGCATTGGTGCCGCTCAACCCCTTCACAGAGATCCCACGAACGGCAATCTTCTTTACCAGTTTCTGGTTGTAGGCATCCAGAGCGTCCAGGCGGTGAATCTTGTTGTGCTCGGTTTTGTGAGTCGCTGAATACCGGAGTATCATCAGCGGATTGAACTTCGCCATCGAGTCAACGGTCTTCTTACCCTCCATCTTCTGAGGTTCATCCAGAATCAAGATCGGCTTGTTGCTCTGAATAACGTCAATCGGCTTTCGGGACTGGAAATCGTCCAGTTCCTCATAGATACGGCGGGCGTCCTTGCCAGTCGCGTTGAAGGCCTGGACGTTGATAATCATCACGTTGATGCCGGAGTCCGACGAAAAGCTCTCCAGGTTGTGGAGCTGCTTCGAGTTATAAATGAAGAATCGCGCTCGCTTGCCGTAGTCTTCCAGGAAGTGATCCGCAGTCATCTCGAAGGATTTGTGGACACCTTCTCTAATCGCAATACTAGGCACGACGACGATGAATTTGCTCCAGCCGTAGCGAGCGTTCAGCTCAAACATCGTCTTGATGTAGCAATAGGTCTTCCCTGTCCCAGTCTCCATCTCGATATCGAGATTGATAGGAGAGACTTTGTTGCTGACAAGCGTAGAAGATACTGGGAGATTCTGGCGGCGTTGAACTTCCTGGATGTTCTTTAGAAGTTGAGCATTCGGAATAGCAACGTCAGAATTTTTGAAGCCAGCCAACTCTTCGAATACAATAGTCCTCTGTCGCTGAGAGTCTTCCAGTCCGGGGTCAATTCGGTACTGGATTCCTGAATTCTGAGACTGCCCAGCAAAGCAATCCGCCACTGTCTCTACTGCATTGGTCTGATAAGCCTGTTTTTTGAATTTGATCTTCATGCTCTTATCCCCCCTATATCGATTTCACTTCGGTGCTCGGTGAGATGAGCTTGAAAATCTGCTCGATGTTGATCTTCACACTATCATTGCCGTAGCCAGAGTCCCGAAAGACAGCACGAAGTGGCTTTCTAGTAGCGATTGTTTTGACGAGTTCTTCGTTTATGGCCTTGTCAAAACAGGCTACAAGAGCATTTTGATCAACGAAAAAGACTGTATTACCTTCGATAGTTTCTTTGGCGATTGGAAGGGAGAGATCAACTCCCCAATCTAGAAGCACCTGGAACAATAGGTCCTCTGGTATACGATCTTCTTTTATGTTCTCAATTTGGTCGAGAAGGTCACCCTGCTTGACATCGTCTGGTGCGTAATACACATCCTTCATGTTAGATGTGTCGACTTTGAGACATCGAAAACCTGCATCCACGTCGCTGCCCCCCAAACCCTTTGGCAACCTTTCTGCGCATTTCTTGATCCGAACTCGCCCAAGGTCTGCGATCGTTCTATATCCCTTCTTGTATGCAAGGGTCTTCTCGTCACATGATTCAGGCAACTGGACCATGATGAAACGTCGCGTTGTATTTTCCGAATGATTCAGATCAATCACCGCATGAGCAGTGCTGCAAGAACCAGCAAAAAAATCCATTACTATGTCGTCACCTGAGGTCAGATAGTTGACGAGTCGTCGAAGGTCCTTCCAGTTCTTTGGATTATCAAATACCTTCGCTCCCATGAGATCTTGAAATTCAACAGCAGCAGTTTGAGCGTAACTATAAAATACGCTCTGCATCACTTGGCCATCGCTCTCAAAGAGGTAACTCAATATTCGTGGTACTGTTGTCTCATCTGGCCCGAATACGATTTTTCCTGATTTGACTTCTTCCCAAAAACGCTTTTCATTCGGATAACGCCAACCACTCGTTGGAACCTTACAGGGTTTTCCCGTATCCGGATGCAAGACCTCGTATTTGGGACCACCACCACCTGGCCAGTTTATATTCCCGTCATCTCTATATGGCCCTTTAGGCCCTAGCTTTGAGAAACGTCCCAACTTCTTTCTCTCATCTGCATTTGACATGGCATTAAAGAACTGTCGCCATTCGGACTGCATGCCCTCCCAGTCTTCACCGTATTTCTCACAAAGCCTCCTAAATAATGCGTGTGCCTCGTCTAAACCGGGCTTTGGCTCACGTAAATAGGTCTTGTGCTGGAGGTGCCATTGTTTGTTTTTTGCGTATATGCACATATACTCATGGCCGACAGAGAAAAACTTAGCATCATTCTTTCGATTACGATCCCACACCAAGACTGCTAACTCATTCTCTTTTCCAAAAACTTCATCTAAGAGAGTTTTTAATGTCTCGATTTCACCGTCGTCAATGCTCACGACAATATAGCCATCCTCCGTGAGTAAATTTCTGGCAAGCTTCAGACGAGGATAGATCATCGATAACCAATCCGAGTGGAAGCGTCCATTTGTTTCGTTATTCAATACGAGTCGATTGCCAAGGTCGTCCTTTTGTGACGAACGTTGAAAATACGTCTCGCTATCTTCAGTGAAATCATCGTCGTAAACGAAATCGCTACCAGTGTTATAGGGTGGATCTATGTAGATGAGTTTAATCTGGTTCAGATACGTTTCTTGCAATAGCTTCAGGGCATCAAGATTGTCACCTTCTACAAAAAGATTTCGCGTGGTGTCGAAATCGACGCTCTCATCTCGACAGGGGCGGAAGGTTTTCGCAATTGGAGCATTGGCTGCGAGTATCGCTTCTGTCTTACCCGGCCAATTAAGGTGATACCGCTCACGAGGCCCTTCGACAATAGATCCTGAGAGCTCCTGTCGCAGCTGATCAAAATCGATCACCTTCTTGAGGTACCCGTTATCTCCAGCAGCTTCCGTAACGCAATTCGGAAATAACTCTGCAAGCCGAGCGATGTTATGCTCCGTGAAATCCGGAGAGTGCATTTTCAACTTGTCCATGACGGTTTCATTCTTTCTATCAATCAGCTAAGCAGGGCATCTAGTTCGTTCTTGACCGCGCGCAGTTCAGCATTTAGCTCAACTTTCCGGTTGAACTGCTTTTCGCGTTCCAATCGAGCTTCGAGCTTACAGCATTGATTTTCCTTAGTTCGAGCGGTGGCCAGTCGTTCCACTTGAGCTTTCAACGACTCACCATCTCTGGCCGGGAATGGCATCAGTCGACGGAGCATTTGTTCGTAAAGGCCGGCAAGATCGAGCGAGACTGGTAATGGCCCCCGCAATTCATCCCTTGGTTGCCACTCGGTATCGAAATAGTCACCCACAACCCACTTCGACGAGTAGGCGTCACTGGGCCTTTTAAAGGCTGCCATTTCTCGAACTCGGTCTTCAAACACAAGCTCGTAGAAAATCGGAAAAATGATCGCTTTGTCAATACACCTCAGAACGGCTTCGTCCAGCTTACCGGCCTTCAGCTCAATCGTGAAAATGTGAATCTCTGGGACCCCCGGTCGTGATGGCAGATTCACGGTCTCAGGAGAAAGCTTGTAATGCCAAATGATCCGACTAACTTGATCAACAAACAGCTTCTGCACCCGCCGTGTTGGCCGCGCATGCTGATAGATCTTACTCTTCGGCAAAACTTTTCCAAACGCGGCTTGTTTTGGATATAAAAACATCGTCTGACTCAATCCTTCGGGTGAATCACAAGAAACGCGACCAATTCAAAGTCATCCAGTCCGGCAATCGTGTTTACGAGCGCGGTCGTCTTATCTCCACTGAAAAGACTGTTGATATCACTGTCTTCTTTCAGGTTGATAATCGAGCCAATTGCTTTGTCGAGTAGATTGGAATAGGGCTGCATATCTCGGCCATCGTTTGTCGCCAGATTGAAGGCCTGACAAACCGCTCGGTCATACTCGGGCTTCCCCTTGCAGGCGGCGCGGGTGAGATCGAGTAATTGTTTGATCTCGGTGTAGTCGGTGACAACTTCGCCGTCGCTGCCCATATAAATCACGTAGTATGGGTGCAGACGATTGTGGCCACCGACGTTGACACTGTGGTGCCGATTCCTCAGTGTGAAGATGACTCCGGGGGGCAGGCCACGCTCCGGTTCGGCGGCCACCACAGCGTGCATGCCACTCGGAACACTGGCCAGATCGCCATTCTCCTTGACGTAATTGAGCAGGTCCATGCGGAAGTCGTTCAATCCGAGATCTGTAATGGAGACCCCCGTCTTCAGGTCCTCCATCTCGATGACTTCCTCCTGGAGCCGACGTAGCTGCTCCTTTCGGTAAGACACCTCGTTCGATTCCGTGTTCAGCAAGTTATCATCACCGGTGGCAGTCACGTCGGCGATCACCATTCTGTTCTCGACCCGTTCCTTCAGGTTGATGTACTCGTCTAACGTGATATCAGGCCAGTAATTGACGAGCTGAATACTGTCGTTCGGCGAGCCAATACGGTCAATACGGCCGAAGCGTTGGATGATGCGGACAGGATTCCAGTGGATGTCGTAGTTGATCACCATGTCGCAATCCTGAAGGTTCTGGCCTTCAGAGATGCAGTCGGTACCGATCAAGACATCAATTTCGTCCGGCTCATCGGGCAAGATCGCCGCCTTCTCTTTTGAGCGTGGGGAGAACAGGGTTAGAAGCGACTGGAAGTCATACCCCTGCCTCAACGTGCATTTTGGAGTATCCGTTCCGGACACCCGACCAGTGTGAAGCCCATGAGCGGTGAAAATGTGTTCTGCCAGGTTTTCGTAGAGATAGTTTGCCGTGTCGGCGAACGCAGTGAAGATCAGAATCTTCTTGTTACCCGGATTGATGGGTGAGGCAAATTTGCTTTCGATTTGTATCTTGAGGTGCTGAAGCTTCGCGTCATCAGCTGGTGAGATTTTTTCCATCTCCGTGAGTAACGAATCTATCAGCACTAGGTCGGCCTTCAGATCATGCTCCCACGACGGGACATCCATATCGGACAGGTTGATTTGAACTTTGCCGCCGATCTTGGCTCCATCTGGATCAAAGACATCGTCTTCGTCAGGATCTGAATTCTCCAATGCGGCAGTAGCGTCGGTGAAATTGCTCGCGTTGCCAGTGCGATTGTATCCATCGATTTTCGCAAGCGTTTCACGGTGATTTGCCTGCAACTTTTTGAGCGTAATACGAAAAGCCTCGACGGAACTTTCAAGGCGTTTCAGTAAATTGACGGTCATCAATGCCTGCAGGCTGCGCTCTCGGTCGACCTGCCTGAGTTTGCCCTTATTACCACCTTCCACCTCGGTGTCGTACAGTTCCTCGTATTTCGCCAGTCGGCTTGGCAGGATGTAGCTGATTGGTGCGTAGACAGCCAGCTTCATCAAGGATAGCTGCGTGAAGATCTCGTTGAACCCAATCACGTCCGAACGCTGCGTCAGCTGGCAGTGAAATGAGAGCGGTTTCCGACGTTCGGGGAAGGTGCCGATGTCTTTCGTGTCGTAAAACGTCTCGATGTGCTTGCGTGAACGAGCAATCGTGACACTGTCGAGCAACTCAAAGAAATCAAAGTCAAGTGCACTCAGAATCGACTCCGCCGTTCGCTCCTCGGGTGGGAGTTTAGACCACACGTTGAAAGCCGCTTGTGCCCGACGGAAAATCTCATTGATGTCCTTGTCCGTACGTAGTTTCTTTTCGATAGCCCCTGAGTCACCTTCGTAGGCTAGGGCCAGTTGGTTACGCAGATCGCTGAAGCGATTGTTGACAGGCGTCGCCGAGAGCATCAGGACTTTTGTCTTGACTCCGTCCTTAATGACAGAATTCATCAACTTGTCGTAGCGAGTCTCCCGATCCTTGTAGGCGTCGTTGTTGCGGAAGTTGTGCGACTCGTCGATCACGACTAAGTCGTAGTTTCCCCAGTTGATTCGATTTAGCTGTGTTCCAAAAGATTCCCCCGTCGTGCGTTGTAAGTCCGTGTGACATAGGACTTCATAGTTAAAGCGATCTTTGGCAAACAGGTTGGTCTTCAGGTTGCGGTTAAACGTCAGCCAGTTGTCTGCCAGCTTCTTAGGACACAACACGAGCACCGATCGATTGCGGAGTTCGTAGTACTTTATGACCCCGAGTGCTGTGAATGTTTTTCCCAGCCCAACACTGTCAGCGAGAATACAACCGTTGTAGGTTTCCAGCTTGTTGATGATCCCCGTTGCTGCATCCCGCTGGAAATTGAACATCTTGTTCCAGACCAGGCTGTCACGAAACCCAGTCATTTCGTTGGGGAGAACATCTTCATTCAAGTCTTCCAAGAACTCGTTGAAGATGTTGTAGAGCATCATGAAGTAAATACGTTCCGGTGAATTTTCCTGGTATACCGAGGCGATGTGGTCGCAGAGTCGGTCGGTGACATCCTGAAGTTTTTCAATATCGTTCCACACCTGGTCAAACAGATTCATGAAGGTAGTTGTGGCAGTCGGCTCGTCCATTTTGTTGACGATGTTCGAGACGGCATCGCCCTGTTGGTAACCCAGGTCGACTGCCGTAAAGCCGTGAAGCGGCATGTAAACCTTCTCATTGGAACTCCCCTGCACGCACGCAAACTGCTGCATCGGTGCTGTGCCTCGGTTGGATTTAAACTTTGCCTTCCGACGCATCCAATCGGCACACTCTCTGGCAATCGCTTTTTGAGTCAGTTTGTTTTTGAGCTGAATTTCAAATTCCCCGCCATAAAAACTCCGTTCTCGCTCTGCTTTGGGAATATGGAATTCACGCTTCACTCTCCTTACCTGATCCGTCACCTCGTCCGGAATAAATGTTGGAGATGTGAAGACAAATTGCAGCGACTCAATACTTTCCAGTTCTTTCTTCAATGCCTCAAATGCATAGATCGAAAAACAGGATGCCGCAATCTTAAGCTTCGATCCGGGGACGATTGTCTGCTTTAGATCGTCACCGAGCAGGTGGTTGATGTTGTCAAGTATTTCCATGGAAAGCGATTGTGCTCGTAGGGCCGGAGTTGCTTGTCAGAGGTGTGCATACAGTTTTATACGGGATGATGATTCACCTCAAGTAACTGAAATAATAAGATTTACCAATCATGTAGATCGCCCAGGAGTTATGCGTTTTCGAGCAAATATTTGCCCATATTGCTTGAGGGGCCCGATACTAATCGTTAAACAAGGCCATTGTACAAAGGGTTTGTATGTATAGCAATCTACCAAAACCACCCCAGGAGTAGAGTATTTTCCGAAACAATTAGATTTGTGTCGCTTAGTGGATAAGAGGTTAGCAGGCCATACCTAACTATTTTGCCCGGAAATCCAAGGACATCTCTGACGAATTGTTTCCGTTGATTTGAAGACCAATTGACCGGAGATTTGTTAGCAATTTCTGGGATTTATAAAGAGGAAATCTAATGTCGAATCCTTACACCAAAAAATGCAATTTCTGTGGTCAACAAATAAGAATGGCTGAAATGAAGAACGGCCAGTGGCTTCCTTTTGAGATTGACGGTAGCGGTAAGCATGAGTGCCAATCAGCTTCTGTCTCACCTGCTGTAGAAAACAAATCCTACAGGCCTGCGCATGAACCCAAAATGCAGAAACAAGAACCTGCTTTTTTCTCCCAAGAGAATGAGACACCCCAGCTCGAAGCTGCAAACAGTCGCTCTTGCATTCTTCCATTTCTAGTGTTAATTCTGTTTTTCATCCTTTGTGTCTGGCTTTTATTCTCTTGGATCTTCTGAATGGAAAACTGCTAGTACTAGAAATGGGCCTCAGTCCCAAAAACATCCCCCGATCAAACCTTGCCCTCTCTCCTCGTTCAGAATTACGTTTTCAGGAATCTTATGGTTCTGACAAGTCGCATTCTTTACCATACATTAGGAGGTTACGCAAATTCCCTCCTGAATCGCTTCATACCATTTTCTCGAATGCCTATTCCAGAAATGATTTGCACTTCCTTGGGAAGTGATATCAAGTTCTTCTTATGGTTTAGAAAGCAGTAAAGTGATTGATACTGCGATTCTCTACTAAGCCGTATCTATTGGGAGATTGACAAATGCTAACATCCGAAAAAAAACGACAAATTCGTCAATCCTTAAGGAAATGGGTTTCTACACATCAGGAAGTTGGTAAGCAGATTGAAAAGGCAACATCAGAACTTGCAGAACTCTTAGAGTTAGATGAAACACGAGACCCCAATAATATGATCAGACCTATTGTGGATCGGACTACGTTCACAGTTAGCTGGCAGGGTCGAACTTGTCGATTAGGTAATACTCTGATGTTCTGGTTATTTTATCGGCTAGTCCGCTCCACCAATTGCTACATAGCGCATGTGGAGTTATTAGACGATGTTTGGCACGGAGCCAGAGAAGCATCAACAATCAGAGGTGTAGTTAAGAGATTACGCGATGAACTGACAGCCTCAGGCATGGAAAATCTGGCATCCGCCATAGATGGAAGCGTATCAGGCTACTATGGTTTGAGATTGTTTGAGTAAAATGAGAAATCAAACGGAAATCAAACAGGGATAAAACATAAATCAAACGCAGCTACGGCATAATATTCAGAAACAGAATTTTCCTCTCTTTAGCCCTGTTTTCTGAAAGTCCGAATAATGAGCCCGCATGCGAATGATCTTCCCGATGCTAATTTGAGTTTTACTCAAGATTCGATCCGCGCCGCGCAGTACGTTCGCATGTCGACGGAACACCAGCAGTATTCCACGTTGAATCAGGAAGACACAATCCGGGAATACGCTGAAAAGCGCGGGTATATAATAGTCAAAACCTATGCGGATGAAGGCAAGAGCGGCCTAAATGTAGCTGGCCGTGATTCGCTAAAACAATTGATCGCGGACGTCCAGGATTTGAGAGCTGATTTTGATGTGATACTGGTCTACGACATCAGTCGTTGGGGACGATTTCAGGATGCCGATGAAAGCGCCTACTATGAATACCTCTGTAAGCGAGCAGGGATTGAGGTTCATTATTGTGCTGAGCAGTTCGAAAATGATGGACGGCCTACATCAACCATCATTAAAAGCGTTAAACGAGCCATGGCTGGTGAATACAGTCGTGAACTATCAGCCAAAGTGTTCAAAGGTCAGTGCCGATTAATCGAACTTGGATATCGGCAAGGTGGAAGTCCCGGATACGGTCTACGACGAATGCTTATTGATCAGGAAGGTGCGTCCAAAGGAGTCTTAAAACGAGGAGAGCAAAAGAGCCTACAAACCGATCGTGTAATATTAATTCCTGGACCTCAGGAAGAAGTTCAAATTGTAAAATGGGTGTATGAACTCTTTATCAAGAAAGGAAAACGTGAAAGAGAAATAGCGAATCTCTTAAACGAAAAGGGAATATTGACGGATCTGGGTCGGAAGTGGAACCGGGGTACCGTTAGCCAGTTGCTAACAAATGAAAAATACATCGGAAACAATATCTATAACCGAACATCCTTCAAGCTCAAACGTAAGCATGTCCAGAACTCACCTGACATGTGGGTTCGGGCAAATGGTGCTTTTGATGCGATCATACCTCCAGATCTATTTTTCACTGCACAGGGAATTATCCAAGAGCGAAACCGAAGGTTTACGGATGAAGAACTGATTGAACGCCTCAAAAAACTTGCCCAGAAGCATCCAACTCTTTCAGCCGCTCTCATCGATGCCTCGGATGATTTACCTACATCCACGACTTTTCGATCCCGATTTGGGAGTCTCATTCGAGCCTATCGTCTTGCTGGTTATACACCAGATCGAGACTACAGGTATATCGAAATCAACCGTCATCTGCGGAAACTATACCCCAACCTGATCGACGAGGTGAAACAACGCCTCGATGCCGTAGGTGCCTCTGTTACCCAGGATTCTGCCACCGATCTGCTACTGATTAACGGTGAGTATAGTGCATCAATGGTTCTTTCCAGGTGCAAACCAACTTCAGCTGGATCATTACGCTGGTTTATAAAAATCAACGAACAGGTAGCCCCCGATATTACCATCCTGGTTCGTATGGACCCAGCTAATGAACAAGTTACGGATTACTACCTGTTTCCTTTGATGGATCTCTCAGAACCGAAACTACTCCTCTGCGAAACCAATGGTATCTACCTTGATACTTATCAATTCGACAATCTGGACTATTTTACAAAACTGGCAACTCGAGAAAAGATTGAGGCTGTAGCATGAAAAACCGACGTGACTCAAAAATTCACATGATCCCCCTGGATCAAATTACTGTCCTTAACCCTAGAGAACGAGGGAAAAGAAAATTTAAGCAGATCGTTGATAATATAGAACATCTAGGACTCAAGAAACCAATCACGATCACTCCTAAAGAAACAACGAACGGAACCGAGAACTACTACCTCGTCTGTGGGCAGGGTCGGTATGAGGCCTACCAACTTTTAGGAGAAAGGGAAATCCCAGCCTTGATCGTTCATGTAACGAAAGAGGAATTACTGCTAATGAGTCTCGTTGAAAATCTAGCCCGTCGCCAGCATTCATCTGTTGAACTCGTCCGTGATATTAGTGCTATGCGGGAACGCGGTTATACATTTTCTCAAATCGCAACCAAAACAGCTCTTGATGTCTCGTATGTCCGGGGCATGATCAAACTACTCAATAATGGCGAAGAACGACTGCTTCAGGCTGTTGAGAAAGGAAAAATTCCCATCAGCGTTGCCGTAACGATTGCCAGCTCAGATGATCAGCAAATCCAGAAGGCACTAACAGACGCTTATGAAAAAAATGTATTACGAGGCAAAAAGCTACTGGCAGCACGGAGATTGGTAGAAAAACGTAAAACAGATGGAAAAGGGATTCACACTGGAAATAAAAAACGAAATGGTGACGCAGTTTCCTCAGATAAGCTCCTACGTGCTTACCATGATGAAACCGCACGGCAAAGAACCATCATTCAGAAATCTCGCTTCTGTGAAACCAGATTATTATTTGCTGTAACTGCCTTACGCCGACTCTTTGATGATGAAAACTTTATCAACCTGCTAAGAGCTGAATCGCTTGACACATTACCCGCTTATCTTGCCACTGAATTACATGGAGAGAGCCAATGACTCCACGAAAACGAATCCCGTTCGCATGTGAAACAACTGTCAGAAAGATCAAACTGAATAGTATCCTTCCATTGCATCGAATTACACCAGGTACTCGGCGGACTCAGAAATATCAACGAATCCTGTCTTCTATTAACAAGGTCGGAGTAATAGAACCACTAGTTGTACATCCACAGGATAAAAGCAATGATTATATGCTACTCGACGGGCATATTCGGTATGACATCCTTAAAGAGTCGAAAGAGGATTCAGTTGATTGTCTGATTGCTTTGGATGATGAGGCCTTTACATATAACCATAAGGTGAATCGTCTTTCAGCAATTCAAGAGCATTTCATGCTGATGAAAGCTGTTCAGAATGGCGTCTCCGAGAATGAAATCGCCGCAGCTCTTAATGTCGATATTGCTAAAATCCGAGAAAAGAAAAATCTTTTGGTTGGAATATGTTCTGAAGCCATTCAACTGTTACGAGGAAAAGAAGCTAATGCTGGCACCTTTCGTCAACTTCGAAAGGCTAAACCTATGCGGCAAATTGAAATGGCAGAGCTGATGTGCGCTTCGAGTAACTTTTCAGTCGCCTATGTAAAATGTTTGATTGCAGCAACTCCTCAAGACCAGCTAGTTGAATCTGAGCAATCGAAAGAAAGCAATGGTTTCTCACCTGCAGATATCGCGCGTATGGAACGAGAGATGGAATCTATCTGTGGAGACTTCAAACAGCTTGAAGAAACTCATGGCAAGAATGTATTGAATTTGGTCATTGTTGTAGGCTATTTAAAAAAGCTACTAGATAATGCCAGAATCGTTCGTTTTTTGGCTAACAGCTATCCTGAACTCTTAACAGAGTTTCAAAAAACTGCCGAATCTAAGAGTTTGACAGAATCACCACAATCTTGATTAGTCACCTTATGGCTGAGCCTCGCTTAGCTGCATTCAGTTGAGATGAGGAGCATTTGAATAGTAGAAATAAAGTCATCTTAGGGTTAATTGCTACGTCTCCCATGAAGAGCCCCAAGGATAGTTTTCAAAGCTCCTTGCACTACTATTTCATTATAGATTTTTGCAGCTTGTTTTTTGCTGATACGTTCACCATGGGCAGCCTTTCTTCTACCCGATATTTGAACCATTTTCATTTTCTCTACATTTGCGACGAGTACATCTACATAAATAGATTCATTTAACAAAAAACGGCTGAAAACTAACAGTTTTTCTATGTTCTCAAATGCTTTTATAAATCCATTCCACTCGTCTCTACGCTTTAGGCCAATACCTTCCAGGTCTGCTTTTGCATGTGGCCATACAGAATACCAAAGTCGAATTCTGATCTCAGAAACCATACCATTTGAGAGAGCTAGTATCGCATCCCAGTAGTTCCCTTTTTCACCCACTTTCATCTTTTGGCGATAAGCTATTTCAGCATCAATCAAATAGTCTCGTGTTTCCTCATCTAACTTATCCCATAAATCTGCTTCGAGATAAGAAATCATGTTATTTTCAGCAGATTGCCGTTCGTTTAAATGATTACCACCTAGGACCAACCTTGCTGATTCAACAATCTCCGGTGCTGAACCATCTGATCGCTGATAACGATCACTGACCACTGTGTTATTAAGCGTGAGTCTATCAGCAGCACTGAGATGACCTAGCTCCATTTTTTCCAGAAGGTCCTTGGCAGATTGAAAAGTCTTATCTGATTTCAAATCAAATCCATTCAAAGATTGAATCGACTCGAACTTATCGACAATTTGCTTAACACTAATATTCCGACTCCAGCGATTCGTGTTAAGTAGCCTTCCAGTTAGCAACGCAATACATGAAAGAAAGCACTCGATTGGGTATTTTTCCGGAGAAGAAGCTAAGAAAGCAGCTTCCCAAGCTTGATAATACCATTCAAATCCATCGCAATCTGTTTTTTCCGAAAGTAAAATCCAACAACCAGGCGGTAATAAATCATGAGAAGTGAGGAAATACGATCCCCATCTTTGGATATTTTCAAAAGCAAAAAGGAAGTCCGTATCCCAACGCCCTGCTTGAGTAGCTCTACGAATCACTGCATTTATCAGCTGTTCCTCTGAGGCTAGCCAATAAGATTCAAGGTGTCCAATATGATCATAATACGGAGGATCTGTAGGAGATTTCCATCCGAGATAATCTTTTAAGAAATCATCACAATATGAGAATATTGACACGACTCTAAATAACTGATCAGGATTGAGCGACCTACTATGCGCCCAAAACGCCTCAGCCATTTCTTCTGCTAGATCAAAGTCTTGCTGCCAACAAGCAAGTTCCCCTCTCCAAAGCAAACCGATCGGTTCATTCACATTCTCAGAGATATAATTATCGGCCCTAAAAATACATTCATTAAAAGAGAAACAATCATCTTCAAATTCATTTTTAAACAAAAATGAGACTGAAGCTCCATACCAGTTAGTGATTTGGTGATTTTTTCGTCCATCTATCCCAAGATCTTCTAGAATTTTTTTGACAACTTGATGTAGACGATGGTCATAATTTTCATCTGGAAGCTGAAAATGATTACTAGGTAATAACTCTGAAGGCAGGATTGCTTTCAACGCAACATATGAAGGGTGGTCATAACTACTAAAAGGGGATAATACTTTTGTAATCAATTGCTGATTTAACCCCATGTACTCTTCAAGTTCTCTCAACGATTCTCGAGCATTTAGCTGCACTTTTTGGTTATCTTCAAGCAATTCCTTTAAGTCGTTCATTTCAGAAGTGATTTGAGCTTGATTTAGCTCAAATGATTCACCGGCTGCTCTACTATTTTCTGTTTTAACATAGCGACTCCAATTAAAGTTGCCATGAAGTCTCTTAAACAGCTCGGTTAGGCTATCTACTTGCTCTTCATACTCAAGATGACCAAAGCCAGTAAGCACTCGATCTGCGAATTCTTCATCAATAAGTATGCCTTCTTGAATCATACTTATCAGTCTTGACACTTCATTTTTTGTCATAATCTGAAGTTCCTCAGAACCAGAATAGATTGTTTTTGATTTTTGCCTATATTGCCTGCTGAAACAACCTAGAGATGTGATACTCCAAAGATGAATGAAGCTTCTCAAGATTGCGAAAACATTACGATGGGTGGAATTAAGCTTTCCGCCTCATAGTGCTGATCGAGTCGGATAAGAAATGTCCTGATGAGCCTATCACTACCCCCGCCATCTCCGATCGGAACACAAGATCATCCCCTTCTGCAGGATTTACCAGTCCACAAATTAATTTGGGAACATCGATTTTTGAATCTTTTATCCCGTATGAATATTGAGCAGACGGCAAATGAGTAGATCAAAAACATCCCATCCAAAATTGGAATGTTAAGAAATTAATATAAACCTCTCACATTCCGTTTCCTAAATGGAAATCCCCAGTTTATACTCAGGCGAATACTAAAGTCCATTTGAATACCATTCTTCGTAAATTATTACAGCTCAAGGGGGCCGAATTGGCTGTTCATCATATTCCGTGCGGAGATTTTGCGAATGAGAGTGAACGAAATGCTGTAGAGCGTTTGAAGTCAGACTTGAAACAGGTCGCTGGACAGCATGAATGGATCATCCTTTCCAACCTACCACACTCTGTTACGACGCAAGCGGTCCCCGATGACATTGACCTAATCGTGATTGGTCCATCAGGGTTGCATGTGATCGAGGTGAAGCACTGGGATGCTCCCTATCTTTCAAAATTCGGTCATACGGTTGATCATGAAACTAACAAGCTGGCAAACAAAATTCGCAAGATCGCAAGTAAACTGAAAAAAGCAAATATTGACGCCGGATTTTTAGCCGGAAAATTCTTGCTAACTCGCGGCAGTGTTTTTTGGAAAGCGAAACGCCCAATAATTCATGGTTCAAAATTTTTTGGACTAAAAGAAACATCGGATCTGCTGGAACTTGGTCTACAAACAGCTCTAAGCGAAAAGGATATCGAGAAGATTTGCCAGCTTTTGCAACCGCTAAGCAAAATCGCGTGGAAAGGGGAAGTCCGAAATATTGCGACGGCCAGGAACCTCGAGCGAATCGGACCAACCTTGGATCGATTTCACCGTGTCTATCGCGGTGAACATATTCGAACTCGTGATAAGATCGTTTTACATCTTTATGATCTCTCCGCCAGTGACGACCCCAAAGCAGATGAATTGGCTCGTCGCCATTTTGAAACGCTACAAAAACTGCAAAAATCAGCGTATGTTCCCCGACTAATGGACTCGTTTCAGGAAGTCCCGCAGTATCCGGGGGAGCTGATGTATTTCTCAATCATCGACCCGTGCGCGCCAACGTTAGATCAACGCGCCGGTGATGCAAAATGGGATATTGACGCCAGGATCGATTTCACTCGTCAGTCATTGGAAGCTTTGGCCGAATTGCACGCAAGCAGTTTGCGTGAAGTTCAGTTTGTTCATCGCCATATCTGTCCCAACTCGCTCTTGGTGGGCGCCGGAGACACACCAGTGTTCACGAATTTTGATTTGGCACGTATTTCAGGTACGATGACGCTTTCGCCCAACGCGAAAATGAATGAGCAAGAAGCCAACTTTGCAGCGCCAGAAACACTCATACAGGGGATTGGAGGAGCTGACCAACGCAGCGACGTTTACTCACTTTGCAAGTCACTTTTAACACTTTTCAATGGCATAAATGACGACGAAGCTATCAAGGCAATACTGAAGCTAGAAGCAGGCTTGACCGAAGATCCAGCTAAACGATCAACATTGGACGAGCTGGCAAAATCATTGTCGCTTGATGACAGCGAGAAAGTGTCGTCGAACAAAGCCGAAACAACATCGTTGGCTGCACGCTACTGGAGCGAAGGTGACCTCGTGGCGTTTAACAGCCAACAGTATCGCATTGCTGGCAAAATTGGTTCGGGCAGTTTTGGATCGACCTTCAAAGTGATTCAAGTACAGGACGATCAAGATGTTGGAATTTTTGTAGGCAAGGTGATGTTCGACCGTGAAAGCGGACAGCGTTCGCTTAACGCCTATCGACGAGTTCGTTCACATACCGACCGACCACATTTGGCAACGGTGTTTGAACATGCAAGCCAATGGGAAGACGATCGGTTTGTAGCGTTGTTGAAATGGGTCGAAGGAAGCACACTGCAAAATTGGATCGGATTGTCGGAGCTTTACGCTGAAGAACTTTGTGAATCGCCGGTGGCGATAGTTGGTGGCTGGATCACGAGTAGTTGCGAGGGACTTGCTTCGTTACATAGTGCTGGCTTGGTCCACGGAGATGTCAGCGCAAAGAATATACTAGAAAACGAAGGTGATGCAACGCTGGTCGACTTTGACTTCGTATTAAAAGAAGGGGAACCATGCTGGAATGTAGGAACTTTACTATACACTCCCCATCAGCAGGCAGAGGGCCAGCCAGCATCTTGCTCCCACGACATTTACGCACTAGCCGCAACGATTTTTCATGTAATGTTTGAGCGTGACCCGTTTTGGTATGACGGCCAGAAACTGCGAGAAAAAGGACTGAACTGGCAAGACCTCGACAGAGAGCCATGGGATTGGATTCCTGAGTTCCTAGATAAGGCGACATCCCCAGACTGCAAACAACGTTTCACTAATGCAATGCAGGCTTTGAAGTGGATCAAGGATCGCGTTGTCCAAAAGCATGCAATTGAAAAGCAAGAATCTTCTGGAAAGTCTGAAAGTCTCGATGACCATAAGGACGTCTCAAAAATTGTAGGTAAATCGGACGACTATAATACCGTTACTCGCACGCCCAATAAAGTTCCCTGGTTAGCGGAGCTTCTGTCGACTTACCCTGGCTCGCCTCGCGGGAGCATCGAAACACGCGGCTTAGATTCTGATTTCGCACACCAAACTTATGTCGAAACCAACCTGGAAGCGAACCTACTCGAAGAGATCAAACAGCGGAAAGTGCAGTTGGTCATCTTGTGCGGAAACGCGGGAGACGGCAAAACCGCGTTCTTGCAGCACCTTTCAATCCAACTCGGACTTGGAAAACAAGATTCCGCGAAACGGGTTTCGATGGGAAGTGCCATGGGATTGTCTGTCAAAATTAATCTCGACGGTGCTGCTTCATTCAAGGACCAGACTGCAGACGACTTGCTCAACGATTTGTTCGAACCATTTCTACAAGGTTCGTCTGATATTCCTCGGGTCCATTTGGTTGCGGTCAATGATGGTCGTTTACTTCAATGGGCAGAGGACTACGAGATCCAGCACCAAGAGACACCGCTGACCGATTGGATCATTGATACATTGATCGGTGATCACTCTCCCCAGCAACAAATGGATCACATTCGATTGGTGAATTTAAACGAACGCTCGCTGGTCGGGGACGCTCGCGTATTACCAGTGAACGAGGAAGACAAAGTAAACTGGGCTCCAACAACGGAATTCTTCAACTCCTTACTAGATCGTATGATTGGAGGCAAAAAACACGAAGAGATATGGGGACCTTGCCATACATGCTCGGCAGCTTCTCGCTGCACGGCTTGGAATTCCGTTCAAACACTTACCGGAATGGGAATTAGCGGGCAGTCGGTAGCAAGTAATGTCCGTCAGCAATTGGCTTCGGCCTTGCAAGCGGTTCACCAACGCGGTCAGGTTCACGTGACAACCCGAGAGCTTCGAGGAGCACTCAGTTACATCTTCTTTGGGGTTCACTACTGCGACGATTTGCACAAACAGCCAGAGCTGGAACCAGATAATTATTGGAATAGAGCATTCGCTTCGAACTCGATCATGCGACAAGGCGAATTGCTCGCCGAATTACAACGACTCGATCCTGCCTATGGAGCGAACCCCACTATTGACCGCTATCTTCGCAGTCACGACCCATCAGTTGACCCATTGTATCCCCCTAAGTTCCCACATCAGGATTCATTGATTTCAAAACGCCGCCGCGCTTACTTCGAATGGATTGCCGAACAAGCAAAGCAAGTCAGTGGTGATGCACACGCCGTCGAGCTTTTTCAAAGCGAAAGCCTGCGTCAATTCCGCGAAGTTGCAATTCTATCGTCGGATCAACGTAGCGAATTGACCCGCAAGCTGTGCTACGGAATTTCACGTTTAGAGCAATTGCCGCATCGCGTCCTCAGACGTAGTGGGGTCGTGCCACTAAAGGTCATGCCTCGGACTCCGGTTGAAACGACATTCTGGATCGAGAAACCACTCAATCGTTTTCATTTAACCGTTGATGAAACTGGCAAAAATGGAGGCGTAGAATGGTTGGCAAATAGCCTAATTTTGCGATTCGACTATCGTGATGGACGAACTGAAGAGTTGCGGCTCGGAAGCGATCTATTCGGTTTGTTACTTGAGCTGGCCGAGGGGTACCAAATCATGGACTCAGCCAATGACGATATTTTCACAAACCTTTCGATCTTCACCCAAAGATTGGCTCAAGAAGATGAACGTGAAGCCTTTGCTTGGAACCCTAGCCAGCCAGGTGAGGTTTTCCGGCTGGGGATACGAATGCAAAACGGATTACAGCAAATGTTCTTTGAGACTACGGAGATTACCCCAGTCACTTGCGAGAAGGCTGAACATGTCTGACAAGGTTGAAAAAGAAGTGTTGAACGAAGTTCTCACTCCAGCAATGGTCAATGATATTTGGACAACAAACTATGCGGAAGCTTTGGCCTTCACGCTTCAAGATTTTTCTGTAGGCGCTCTCCTGCCTGCTGTTTTCTATATGTTTCGTCGTGGTCATCGTCGCGGACAAGGAAACTTTGCCGACCAGTTCACGCCGCTTCCTGACGAAAAAGAGTTTACCCGCACTAGCACAAAGAAGGCAGCAACGGTTTTGAGTGTTGCGCGAGTTCTTGCAGAAGACCGGGAAAAGTTCTCTGGCTTCGACTCACAATTTGCTCAAAATATTCTCGCCGATTTCCTGTTAACCCATTGCCTAGAAAATCAACGTCATGAACCTGGACGCAAGAAGCCGGTCATCCGCGCTTTTCCAACTCATTATCAAGCCGCCTGGATGGATTTGCCGGCAAGCGTGGGGGACCTTCGGTTGGTTCCCGAATCTATTGTTGCAATTCTAGCGGATCAAAAGGAAGGAGACTCCATCTCCCATACGTTGACGAAGAAATCATTCTTCCGAGTCAATGATGATTTTCAAGGTAACATCTTGTTAGCTGTTTTTGGATCTGGAATGAGCGTTCGAGAGCTGAAGTCTGATCTGGTAGACGAATTTGATGAATCTGTTGAGATGGGATTGGACCAACTTGCAACCATTCGAGTAGCGAGGCAATGTAAGCAGCCGATAAAGTTAAAAGAAACTCGTTCAGCGAAGGCAGGCGGACATGGACGAGGGTCAAGTGAGATTGCAAATCAACAACCGATTGCAAAGCAAGCAGCGCGGGCATTCCGCGAGGATACACGAATTTTTCTGCAAGCATATGGAGATTCAATTCCTCGTCAGTCGTTAACTCAAATGCTGGAATCAAGCATAGGTTTGGGGCTGACCAATATCTTTCTTTCGACAGCGTCGGCTTTATTCGACTGGGAACAACATGGAGAGCTTCCTCAGCAGGATCATCCTTGGCCACTAGTTGTCGATTGTTCGTGCGGTTCCGATCATGAACTCAGGCGACTGTCAGAAGAAACAACGGACGATGTAACACGTCGTCTTCATCGACTTCCGGTTGTCTTGATGGCACTGCGCATTCTCGAATACCAATCTCGATTTGAAATCGATGATTTGCCGTCCAAACGGCCAGATTCAACCGATCGTATCAATATGCTTGGTAATATTTTGAAAGAACGGCATGAAGACAGCAAAATGATTTTGCGGGACGTAAGAAAGTATTGCAAAAGACTAGCAGAGCGATTCCGAGAAGAGGAGATTGGAGATGCGTCAATCAGTATCTTGGACAACTTGGAAACTATCCCAAATCCCGTCATGAGACTCGCCGAAGCGGTTACACAGATGATGGGCGATAGATTACAGGTTGCGCATATTTTGAAATGCTTTGGTTCCTGTGTCATGACCGGTCAAACAAATGGGCTAGCTAGTGAAAGGCGAGTGACATTTCAATCTATGCGAAACGGCCGTAAGTCGGGGATGATCAAGTCGATGCTACTTACCGACACTATGCTTGACTTCCTCGTTCACCGCCATTTGCGCAAACCTGGAAAGAATGGAATAACAAAACCCAATCCGATTTCGTTCAATGACTTTGTTTCATTGCTGCGTGAACGTTACGGATTTCTGGTAGACCAAGCCCCTCCAGGCCAAACGATATCCCGCGAACTATTACAACGGAATCGCAAATTCCTTGAGAAACGGCTTCGCAGCCTTGGACTACTGATGGGCGTCAATGACGCTGAATCTATGAAGAGACTTCGCCCTCGATTTGAAGCCCGCGTGATGGGCGAGGAGAATAACACATGACCACTGCAGCCGATTCAATGTCGTTGACGGATAAATTTGTTTCTTTTCTCAATCACGTGTTTACTGATCTATCGGGCCACCCCTCTCAAGGTAACGTTACTTTTTGCCGCTGCCTGTCGCCATCAATTGTTGAATCGCTAGCGGTGAATCAAAAGTTCAATCCCGAAGGATGGATCGTAAGGGCGGTGATTGATGAAATTGACACAGATCGAAGGTTTATTACATCTGATCAAGCTGTCGAGATTCGAGAGGATAAAGGAAAGGCAGTTTTACTGTTAATTGATGTTCTACGGGCGGGTGCCGGAATGGACGGTATCTACAGCGCTTCACGCGAACTGACCGAAGAAATGATTTTTCAACAGACTAAGTTGCTAACTCGTAAAGAGATCGGTGGAGAGCTTTTCAACAAGGCAGAATTAGCGATCAAGCAGGCCCGTTACATCGGAGAACGGAAATCTCTGTCGAAGTGGCAGCAGGTACAGTTTCTAGCGTCGTTGTGCGCAGCCCCTGACGAATTCGGACGGTCAATTTCGCTACTAGGTCTTTGGCCAATCCAAGGAGAGGGAGATTCGATCAAGGAGAGCGATTTGCAAATTTCCACGAGAATAGTCGATCGGTTGTTCCTTGGTTCTGGGAACGCTCGGACTCCGGCTGAACGTGTTAAATCGCTGTTGCTGAAGAACGAGACCCCTGAACAAGAAGTTGGATTACAGAAAGTAGTTCGTGAAGCAGGAAGTCGACCGTTGACTGATGTGATTGACCTAGTTGTCGATAATGAGTCACTTTGGCTAGGTGAAATTCAACCCGAATTCCTCAGTCAGCAGTTGCGCAAAGTGACGATTAAGAGTTGGCGTAGTAAGCAGGGAAAGATTTCCAAATGGTCGGGCATGGTCGATGGCACGCCTCCACAGTTTATCCTGTCCAATGATAAGTTATCGAAGCTAGAAGTACGTTTCGAGACAGAGCCAGAACAGCTTCCTAAAGGTAGTGTTGAATATAAAGTTAGCGTAGTTTCCGGGGAAGACGAATTGGCCTACAGAGATATCTCGCACGCAGTTCGTAAGGGCAGTCAGTACCAATCGGTAAAAATCACTACCGAAGACTTCGAGGGCATAGCGGAAGATTCTCAGTTTGAAGCCCGAGTCGTCGTCTCCGTGATTGGCAGCAGCGATGAAGAGATTGAAGATGAATCCGAAGAGTTTCTGATTCGATACGGCGAAACGATAAATGAAACGACGTCCAACACAACTAAGTATGAACGCTGCATGATCGAAGGTGCCGTCAATATCTCTGATGGAGAGCAATTCGACACGGATGTCACAAATGACGATTGCTACGAAATCGACAGATCAAAGAACTTCGTCGCATTTCGCGCTACTGCATCGAAAAAGAGTTTCAAAGTCGCTCGACCTCCATTGATCGATGTAATCGAGCAGATGCAGGCCGAGCAATCAACTCTGGGTCGCTGGTCAGTCCAGGTCCGCGGAGATGGGAAGAGAGTTTCTAATCCGGTTTTTCATCCATTTGACTCAATGGGGGTTCCAGAATCAGATTGGGATAAAGCTATCAAGGTTTCAGCAAGCTTACAAAGCGAACTCGCTGTTCGAGGTGGTTTTTGGGGAAGTGTTTACAGTGGCAATTTCAAGAAAGCCGACACGTACATCAACGCTTGGCTGCCAGTTCTTGAACAAGGGAATCCGCAAGTCGCTTTAACTGACACCATCGAAGTACAATCACTATCAGGGCAGACCATTGGGTTAATTGTGCTACCCAGTCACCCTTTACGTATTGCTTGGCACGTTGCCTACGATCAACTGATGCGATACTTACGTTTTGATATTGGGTTGGCTCCGACTCGAGTTCGGGAAGCGGTTACAAATCTGCAAGCTGCTCATTTTCCTTCAATTCTTCCGGGTTTAATCGAAGGCCAAAACTTTATTTACGCCGACACTCTGTCCTTCTTTGCAACTGCAATGGTGAGCGATCAAGACCCTGAACCAAAATCCGCCGTCGCAATGTTAATGCGATCGCTTGGTCTGAACGAGCACGACCCGGACGTCAGCTCCATGGGTGTTCAGGTCAGTAGTTCACTAGCCCGGGAAGTTTCTCGTTACATCCAATTTCACAAACTTGGTGAATCATCGGGCGGCGCAGTATTACTGCATGCCTTGCGTCCTGGTGATGGCTGTACCGTTGCCCGTGCACTTGGCACCGTCTTGAAAACAGCTGTGACAGACGAAGATGCAGCTTCACCAGTTCGTTTCAACTTGGAAATGTTTCCGGCTCAAGAAAACTCGGACATCACAGGTAGTTTCTTGGTCGATTTAGTCGAGCGAGCTCGTACGGGAGCATCAGGAATTTCCGAAGGCGATCGTTGGATGTTGGAAAGCCAGTCAAATTCGGGCGGCGTCACCTTGCCCCGTTTGCGCTGGGCCAAGAAAGACACCAAAGTACCTGCATCTCCAGCGCACATGGCAATCGCATTTGACAGTTTTGACACTGACGTGCATTTCGTTTCTCGGGACAGTTTACCTGAAACGGCTCCGCTTCATGTATTCGGTTTGGTTGCAAATATTCAACGTCGTTTCAAATTTCAGCCATCAGCGGAATGGTTGAGCTGGTTACCGCCTGATTCGACTGGGGAAAAACACCCGGCAGGCCGTTCGATGTCGGATCGTATTACAAAACTTAACAAGGCGATCATGGGTTGTGTAGCACGCTTCGCGGGACTGGACAACAATGTTTGGCCGGTCCTGCGCACACAGTTGTCAGTCGAGCAGTTAGAAATGCTCCGTACGATCCACAAACTATCCGACTGGGTCATCACTGTTGACCGAAATACTGGAGTCGAATTTTTCGATGCACCTCACGATGAACCCAGCATCTACGAGACTTATGTGATTGACTGCGTTCCCGAGCGTGATGATTTAGGCAGCTTACAGATGATTACGTCTACCACCCGTACCGACGAAATCCGTGAATTGCTTGACGAAATGTTAGAACGGATGAGTTTGAGCGCCAGCCGTAAGAACTGCGAGTTCCTAGTTCATCACCTAAAGGCATTAAGTGGTCGTTTGGCGATGCGACTAACCAGTCTCGGGAGCACAAGCAGCGAATTGGTAGCGCTGTCTTTGGTTCATTCCCATTGCGAAAACGCGACCGATGACAGTTTGTCTTGGATATCGCTTCGGAATGGATTTTTAGTCCCTGTCGATGATATTCCCGACCTTGCACCAAAAGAAAAACGCAACAGTCCATCGAGTCCAAGTGATGCAGCTCCCAAAGTCCGCTCTGACTTAATCTACATTTCGCTACCTGCTCGAGGCGGATTATCGTTCACATTCATCGAAGTCAAATATCGTCGCAACCTTCGTGCTGCTCGGTCCTTAGATTTGATACGGCAAATTGAGGAACAGACTCAGATACATCGTGATACTTGGATGAACTGGTACTTCGATGGCAATACTGCCGAGCCACTACAAGCGATCCGTCGCAGTCGACTAGTCCGTGCTCTCCGATTTTACCTTGAAAAAGCACATCGGCACTACCTGAACACTTCACAATACGAGCGTTTCCGAAGCCAGTTAGACCGTATGATGATGGACGGTGCCAATTACAAATTTACGGAACCTGCTATTCCGAGCCGTGGATATATATTCTGCCCTGAGTTCGTATCGGCAAATCCGGAGACGATTTCCGAATCGGGGTCACCAACGAAAATCGTATTATTTGGAGCTACAACGATGCCCGATCTAGCAGTCGGCGTCGAGCGAACACCTGCCCCCCCTGCTCCCGAAGCACTGGAGCCGGGAAAAGATGCTTTAACAAATCTGAGTACTCCGGACGAGAGTAACCCCGATCTGAATTCAGATGCAAAAAAAGCGGGAAATGAAAACGAAACTACGCAGTTTTCAGTCCAACCAAATGATGGAAAAAAGTTAGAAAATGATTCAGATAAAATTCGAACAGAGAATCAACCATCCGAACCTGCGTCTGTCCGACTTGGGATTGAGAAATCGAGTGACGATCCGGTTTTTTGGTCGGTCTCAAGTTCAGCCAATCCCCATTTAATGATTGTTGGTTTCCCTGGAATGGGAAAAACCGAAGCGGTGATGAATATCTGTCAGCAGTTGATGCAGCAAGACATCACCCCAATTGTGTTTTCTTATCACCCAGACATTGATGAGCGTCTTATGGAAAAGCTTGAGAACGTTCAACTACTCGACCATCAGCAGCTTGGTTTCAATCCGATGCACCTGGATAGTGTGACACGAACCGCTCACGTCGACAGCGCCGGAATGCTTCGCGATGTATTCTCGGCAATGTTCCCCGACCTTGGCGACATTCAGTTAGAGGCCCTTCGGAGTGCGATACGTGAGTCCTATGTTCGCCATGGCTGGGGAGGTGACAATGAGAGCCCGACAATTCCGGACTTTAGGGAATTCTATAGCATCCTGAAACGAGAACCAAAGCCTGAAAAGAATTTGCTTGCAAGACTGGACGAACTGGACGACTACCATATTTTTAGTAACTCCGGTGAAGTGCGGAGTCTTCTTGAAAGCAAAAATCCGCTGGTTCTCCAGATACATGCGACTCAAAACGAACTCGTTCAGCGAGCGGTTGCCATGCTTGCTTTATTTAATGTCTATAAAGAGATGTTCCGTCGTGGTGTTCAAGACCGAATCACTCACGCGGTTGTATTTGACGAAGCACACCGCGCGAGTAAAATGAAGCTGCTTCCAAAGCTTGCCGCAGAGTGTCGAAAATTCGGTATCTCATTGATTCTTGCATCGCAATCAGCGAAAGATTTTGATCCAGCGTTGTACTCTAATGTTGCCAGCTATCTGCTGCTCCGAATGACAGACCAGGACGCTAACATTCTCTCAAAAAACATTACCACCTCAGATCAGGCGAAACGAGTTTCAGACAGAATGAAGCAGCTCGAAAAGTACCATGCTCTCTTTTTCCGGGAAGGCTTCCGTCACCCTACTCATGTCCAGCTTGATCCACCTTCATGATTTTTCACTGCACCGTCATTAAATAATACCAATATTTTTTGATCGGTACCAAATAAAGCCCTACACCTTCGGTAAGAGCAGCTTGTAGGATGCAGAACCAATTGCTTACATTACAATAGAATTAGTATTGGAATAGGACCATATCCTAGAGTAACCCGGTTGGGGTCTTTGATGGATGAGCCATGAATAATTCAACATCATTTTCACAATGCGAACAAGAGCACCAGATTAGTTTAAAGCCAATATTGTATTCCGCTGAGGCATGTAAACTTGGCATCTACAACAACAAGCCCATGGAAATCTATCTTCGAAACGACTTGGAAAATGAAAACTTGCACGCCAGCATTCGTGACCAGGCTATCAAATACTTCAATGTCCGCAACATACCCTGGCACTCTGTAGGTCATCTCATATCGTCCCAGTCTTGCTGTGTGAATCTCGTCTTCCCGTTTATGCAACACCCCGATCAGCTGAAAAGCGTGCTGCAGAAACTTGGCTATCCAGTCAAAGAAGTACTTCCGTTCGAACTGGACATATTAAACCGCCTTCATACAGCCGGATGGAAACTGAATCTCGACAGCAATCCGCGTGAACAATGCCCACCACATTACATAGCGTTCGAATGGATCGGCGCAAAGAATTATTTGAGGGAACTGCGGGGCCCCAACGTCTGCGGCGACACAACCCGTGGTCGAGGACACAGGTTCTCGTCAGTGGATTTCGCCGTTCGATTCAGGCAAACTGACGGACGCATTCAAATCGTCATGTCAGAGTGGAAGTACACTGAGTCATATCCCGAGAATAATAGCAAGCAAACCAGCGACACCGGGACAGACCGTCTCGAACGTATTTATCGGCAGTCTCTTGATAAGAGCGATTGCCAAATCAGGTTACCCTGTGGTGTGAAATACGAAGACCTGTTCTTTGATCCCTTTGATCAGATGATGCGTCACCAACTATTGACTTCAGCAATGCAACGTGAGCAAGAGATGGGAGCAGACATCGTATCGTATCTACACATCGCACCAAAGGCTAATACAGAGCTCGTCAAGCGAATCACGTCACCGAAACTCAAACGACTGGGCAACTCCATCTATGAGGTGTGGCATCAACTGGTCGTTCCCGGCCGCTTTCAGCACTGCTTCCTAGAAGACTTTCTGAAAGCAGCAGTCAGCCATGCACCAAACGAAGGTTGGGCCGACTTTGTAACGAGACGCTATGAGGGCGTGGCGGCGAGCGTCAAATCAAGCAAGCTAGGAAAATGAAACACAATTGCCCGACGTGCGGCACAGAATATGAACTGGGGCCAAACATATTGCCTGAGTGCCCCAAATGTAAGCGAGACCACAGCACAGTATTCCGAGTGCAATACCAAAGACGCATATTTATACGACGCTATCCATCGGAACTGCCTTACCGAGGTTCATACGGTGCCTGAAAACACTGAATACATCGAGAACTACCTATCCGACATGGTGAGCATATTTTTACAGTAAAGCGGAAGGGTTGTTCTAATACGTCCGTTGACACTCTGTTTTTGGGGTCGGTTAAAACTTGAAGCAACCAGCTATGATATTTAGAATATCAGCTTAATTCTATTTACGTTAAACACTTGCGACACTAAATCAGGTATTCTGAAATGATCAGGGATAGACGAACATTCGCAAGAGCCGAAGAATTGGACCAGATTATTGTTCTCATAAACACTGAGTGGCTCACCTTGCTTTCGTATAGGGTAGCTTTGATTAGGAAGTATTAGTTAGAAATAAAGTCTGTAGAGCACGCCTAGGTCCGATTGTAGTAGTTATAATTATTGCTCTTGCGACAATTGGCCTCAAACTCAATAATCCCGTGTGGGCGCAACGAGAGTAAAGTCGATCGACACTTGCATACAGTATTAGCCAAGGGTATCCTAAGCTCAGAAGTTAGTATCAAAGCGACTTGCAAAAAACAACGGCCAAAGAAAAGCAAAATGAATCATCCTGATGACATGAGTAGTGAAGAAACGATCTACGCTGAAATTGAGCCAGTTGCGGATGTTGACGCATCACAAGAATTGGCTCGTCTCAAATGGCTTGTCGAACGCTACGAGGTTGTCGTAGGTGTCTTCGCACACTCGTTAACAGACGAGTTCCTGCCTTCTGAAGAAGCCTTAAAAGATTGGGTGAATAACCTATCATTACTTCGGGAGGCATCGTTCCCGATCAGCGACTACTTGCATAAAAATGCCGAAAAGATTCATGCATCGACACATCGAGCCTACTTCCAGCGGGTTAACTCACTAATCTCCCAAGCAATCCGAGTTCTTATAGAAGGTAAGCTTGACGAGTCTCCCGAAGCAAGTGATGAACCTACCGAAGTTAGTGACGATCCGATATGTGTAACTACCGCTGCTGACTTGTTGATCCAGGCAAATTTAAAACTGCGAAGTGCGAGTACTGTTCTTGTTAGTTGGTCCAAGGAATTTAAATCTATTGATGCAGCGATGCCCCAGTCGTTAGAAAATGCCGTACCACGTCGAGCCGTAGTTGAACGACTATTAGATCGGCAGGAACAACGTTTACAAAGCTTAGCTGATTATGATGACGTCAGTACTGCTCATGTTCACAAGCAATGCATGGCATCTCGAAAGCTCTACCTACTCTGTCACTTCATGGCGACTCTGTACCCCGATATGTGGACCCAAGAACGCCTAAACAATCTACTTAAAGTACAAGAGAACCTGATCAAGAGGATGTGTGATGGGTCACCCTCTAGGCAAAGCGTTACTCATCGACGCAATCACATACTGTCCTCAGCAGTTCTGAATCCTTGGGGTTCTTCTAAATAGTACTTGGACTTCCGCCGGAATAGTGGGCGCGAGATTAAGGCTAGGTTGCCTGCTAAAACTGTCCTGGGCTTTTATCGCCCAGGGCCGAATGTTTTCGTTTGCGATTACAAAATGTTTCGATGTGGACAAAGACACTTAAGCTTACTGTCTGACGAGTTGTGTACCGTTCCTGATATGCCAGTTCTTTTTCAGTGTTGTGAAGAATTATTCCAAGGGGGCATCATCCCAGCAGTTCCCCTTCCTAATCATAGTGCATTTGATCCTGAGTTCTCTTAACAACAGTTGAAACGCATCACAGGCGTACTGACTCCCGCGATCAGAATGAATCAGTAATCCCCCCCTGGGACACTTCCAGACGATGGCCATCCTCAAGGCATCGCATAACCGAGCAGACAGAGATTGGTATGCTGCCGGCCCCATTCGCCACGGGCCAACTCCAACCCCTTCTGTTTGTTAACTGATTTCATGGCCGCGAAGTCATAATCTTCCAGTCCTTTTTCCACTGGGAACTGAGCCTGTTTGATCCGGCTGGTCAGCGCATTCGTGGACCGGGCCGCCACTTCCAGTTCAGTCAACTGCAGCAGATATTGTTCGAACGTCTGATTTGAGCTAGCCGCTTCGTGGGCCAACTTCTCGAACTCCGCATTCATGGCCGGTAATCTCCACCCAAGATCCTAATCAATGTAACCGTTTTCCCAGGTACTGCCTGGTTCAATGAATAAGGTCTTCACTTCGCCCTGCTGAGCCAGTCCCGCACCCGCTCATCCGTGAACTCGGGACCATTGTCACTGCGAATATGATCCGGGACTCCACGACGCACAAACAGGTCGCTCAACATGCTGAAACCAAAGCAGTCTTGAATTATCTATGTATTGATTGCATCAGACCAGCTTTGGGCTTAGTATACCTTTATTCCATTTAAATCAAATGAGCAGAGGAAACACAATGACGCATGTCGACCATCTCATTCTCGTCTATATTGATTCAGATACAATTGATTTAGCACCTTTGAATGATTTGCTACCACCTAATCTAACAATTGAAACCCGTGCATTAGGTACGAAGGTCTCTATACCGCCAAAGACTATCGGTGCGGTCTTGCAAGCTCACGAATCAGCGGTGGACTGGATGACAAAACTTCAATTTCTCGACATTCCGGTAGCTTGCTTCATTTCAGATGAGGGGAATAATATCGATTTGGAGTTAGATCTGGAGCTTATGCCAGAACCAAGCTTAGGCGATGCATTTACCACCCTGCTCGAATTGATACAAGACCGCTCCAGCGAAAATCAAATGGATGATTCATCTCCAGTCGAACCCGAGTCATTTGATCTCGTAAGCTTAGTCAAGGCTCGTTTGCAGTCAGCAATGTATCGTGGAGATAGAATTGATGACGATCAACAAAGTTGGCAATCAGAAAACTATGACCGACATATCCAAACGCTTCTAACTACTATCTGTGAACCTGTAAAGAGTCAGTCAAAAACAACATTTCTAGATCTAGCCTCATGCGTTCTTGCGGCACGCTTGACAAAACACTTCATAAGTTATCGATACAAACAACCCTATCATTTGAGCAAGCAACGCACAACACCACCTGGATTGTCCACACCAACCGAAAGCATTCGAAAGCTACTGATAGGTTGGGATGGATTATTCACACTAATCTTTTCATTGGTGGATTTCATCGAAGATAATCCTGATGGGATCGAATTTAAGTTCAAGGAATTCGAAGCTGACCCCGAGTGGGTGGCATTGACCATCAATCGACTTCCTGACTTCAATACTCCTCCATCTGACTTTCGCAAAATTCCACTTATTGGTATCAAATACTGCGAATTAGCAAAGTCTACTCTTATAGACGATGAGCATCGCGCTAATAAATTGTGGAAGTATTCCACCGAAGAAAATCAAGTGATACTAAAATTATATGCACCATCTCACCAAGGTACTGAAGAATGAGTGATTTCACGAATGGCGCATCCTACTTGGTTATCGATCTCGGAGGTGAACAGGCTTTTCAGGGACTAGGTGGGCAACTAGCTTCGTGTCTTGAATCAATCACAGGTATTGAGCCAAATAAAATCTGCCTTAGCTTTGATGAGTCTCAAACATATTGCTCGGAAGACAAAAGTGATATTATCAAGCTTCAGCAACTTAGCGATCAGGTCACAATCGAGAACTCTTTTTGCCATCATAACCGCGGTGTATTTGTTGTACTCTCATGTCAGCAGTCAAAGAAGCTTAATGAACTTTTTAGTGGCGGTACGGCACTCGCGGTCAGCACTATGGGTGTTGACGAAACAAATCCAATTGCGTTTGAAGAGAATGGGGATTCAAGTCCGTTCTGGCCTCGGTTTTTGGAATTACTTCAAAGAACCCATGCTAGAAACAGAGTGATACTGTTTACACTCGATCCATTAAATTTTCCGCAAGTGAAAGACTGGCGTTTTGATATCGTTCAACTGAGGAATGAGGACAGCATATCGGAATATGTACTTACCCGAATTGGACGTGATATCTTTAATTTCTCGTTAAGAGTTGATGAACGTGACAAGGAGTTATTCGTTCGAAAAGAAGCCAAACATGGCCAGACTTCGGGTACCCATACAGGAAGCTTACTACAATCGGAGTACCAAGACTGGTTTCGCCAAGAGTTTGGCAGTCTTTCCGTCTCTTTAGCATTTCTGAGTTCTTGCTGGAAACCACTCTGTAAATTGCCAATACCAAAGGAAGATGAGCCCACGGACCGATTTATGCTACCTTGGCAAGCTCAAATTGCTGTCGGAGTGACACGAATGTGTCGAAGAATGAGTACATGGACGCTTGAAGGTGAACCGTTTGAATGCACAGTAGTCCTAGTAGGACAGGAGCCAGATGCGATACTGAAAGAAAACGGGGCCCGTTTTCGCAGTTTGATAGAACTCGATACCCCATGCCCGTTTAATTTCGATTACGAAGATGAAATTCGCCAATATGCAGAGATGGCTCAAGGCCCCCCACTACTGATGATCATCTCTGCTAGGGACGGTCATTTGCACCATCTCGCAACTTCTTTAATGTCTGACAATTCTGGCTTGTCCCATCGTTATTTCAAAGAATTGGCAGGAGAACATGGAATTGTCTTTCGTGTTCGTCCACCTGCGAAAGTGGATATCTTCACCAGAGACAGACTAGCATTAGGATATGATGGCTTTCAGTGGAATGAGGCACCATTTGATAAACTTGAAAAGGCAGCAAATAACCACTTCGAAATAAAAGATGTTCAGCAGAAATGTGTCGATAGACTAATTGAGTCCACGCAGCGATTATTAGATCAATCGCAAAGTAGTATCTTCATCTTAGTGCCTGAGGCAGAGCGAAAAACTGCATTAGAGTTGACCAGTGAATCCTTACGTCCTTCGATTTTGTGGCCGACTCAAACACGTATCAAGATAGGTGAAGTAGATCCAGCAGTACTTGCTTCGATTCTGCAGTTAGATGGCGCACACCTGATCGATCAAGATGGAGAAGTTTTTGCTATCTCCCGAAGGATAAACGCGCGTCTGGATGCAAGACATCGAATCGGTCTTTCAGAAAAGGAGTTTGACTCTATTCGCCAGAAACTACACTGTCTTCCAAGTGGTGCTATGGCGAGACGAATTCAACAGCCTTCAAACGAGGACTTTGGCGAGCTAGTCTTTCCTCGTCGAATTTCTCCCCAGTGGATAGAAGATTGGGATGAAACCAACGTTCTACTCACTACGCCTGGATTAGGAGCTAAAATCAAAGCGGAGATCGTGGAAGAGCTAACCGAGCTATACGTACTTGGTTTCGTACAGGATTTTACAGTGCATTCTCTGAGAGGACTGCAAAGCCAACTTACCACTGAAAACGTCGATAACAATATTATACAATATGACGACGATAAGATTGGGTTGGTACTTTGGGATTCGCGCAAAGGAAAAAAAGCCCCGTCAGATGAAATGGTATTCGTCAAAACTGTAGTTGAAGATATCTGCAAACAAGCCAACAGAGGCAAGCATACACTAACGAAGGAATGGTTTGTTGATCGCATGATCCCTAAAACAACAAAAACTGACGATGGAGAAATTGTTTTTCCTGGTCTTGTTCTAACTCCCGATGGCCGAGTTCTCGTACTCGAAAGATTATTTATGCAGGTAATGAATGCTCGTGGGTTACCCACTGGACTGTATGAAGGGTTGTTTGATTGGCACCGCTACGGTAGTCATAACGCGTCTAAGTCATCGGGTACTGGTACGCGAGCTGCTGAAGAGATTCACCACTCGTTACCACAGAGCTCGGTAGTGAAGGTATCTGCTAGCGGAAAACTTTCGGTCAAACGCAGTACAAACTAATTCAGAAATACAAAAAGTATGAAGCTGAAACATCACATACATATTATCATCGCCTTATCACTGTTATGTTTTGGTTTAATTGGAATGATCGGGGCGACGTCCCTGCATCACAACCATGAGAATATAGCTCGCTTCCTCGATCATCTATCGGCTGCATTGATTGTAGTTGGTTTAATTTCAATGATTGAGAAAATATTTGTCGAAAAGGAACTGATTTCGTATCTGATCGAACTTTTCAAATTAAAGAGATCTGTTCATGAAGCCGGGATTAGTGAAGCTTATGTAGGACCAGATAAATCAAAATTTGAAGAGATACTCCTCAGTAGTCACCATTTAGCGATCGTTTTCAATGACGGATATAAATGGTGCTCTGACACGTCGATTGCCAGATTGTTGGGAACTCGATTTGCAAACAAACAGACATCAACAGAAATATTTCTACTAAACCCTGAGTGCAGTTTTCTGGATGAACTTGCCAAAAAAACGCGTGATGAAGATCAAGACATCCAACTTGAAAAAAGTCGGATCGCTGAAAAAATTGACAGAACCATCGCATTACTTCAAAAGTTACATTCTGATTCCAATACTGGCTCACTTTTAGAAATAAGATTGATCTCCGCCTATCCAACTTACACATTATTTCTAGGTGATCGCTCAGCTATAGTCTCTTTTTATACGATCACTTCCAGCTCACGACAACCTGTACCGGTACTAGAGCTGTGTCCCTTGGGCAGCGACTCATTTTATGAGTTTTTTCAAAAGGACCTAACGCGTCTTAAAAGTTCGCGAGAAACGATTCTCGTTGCACCATTACCGGAGAGCACCACTTGAGCCATACTCATCACCGAACTCCTTTTCGGTATTCCATTGAGGCTTGCTCCCAGTAACTTGCTTCCATATCTCGATAAGTCGTGATTCATTTTTCGGATCTCATTCACATCCATCTCCCAAGGACTTGTTGGGTTCGCTTCATCAGAAGCACTTACCGTCCCCATGATTCTGACAGCTAATTCCTGAACCAGAATTGAAAAACCCATGAGGTTTAGTTCAGATTCACCCAAAAATGATTCTATCTCTTGGAACTTACAAGAGGATACATCGCAATGTATCAGGCCAGCTCTCCGAACAGTTGGCTGTTTCTACTCCCACCTCACGGTGAAAACTCGATAGTCAATGCCGCCATTGCACATAATTATACCGCCCCGCTTCAGAGTTTTAAGCGGCCATTTCCTCCCGCTCACTTGGAGAAGTGTGATCTGAAAAGTAGGTCATGCTCAATCGCAACACATGGGGTTATTTTTGCACCTGGTAGCGCAGGTACTATTCAAGAGGTATTTCAAGACGCAGCTCAGAATCACTATAAATCCTTTGGAATATCAAGTCCAATGATTTTTCTGGGGCACGGATATTGGAAATGGCAGAAGCCCGTTTTTCCACTCTTATCGCAACTTGCAGCAGGTTATGAGTACGCGCCATTGTTGGCAATTACAGATTCTCGTGATGATATTATAAAGCGGATTACGACCTTTTCAGCAACTCAACCATAGCTATGGAGCCCGTGGGTTGTCGCTACTTGCAGGTAAACAAACCGTCGGCATGATGAATGAGGCTGAATATGAAGAGACTCTGGCCCTGGCTGAGAATCTGTTAAATCAGCAGTTCGACTCTCCCACGCAGGCGAACCAGATCTGGGTGAGTGATATCACGTATTTGTGGACTGATGAGGGTTGGTTGTATTTGGCTGGAGTCCTTCTTCGCAACGCTGAAAAAGGAACTGGTCTATCGGGAGCGGTAACACCTCGATTGAAATTTACTTGTAACCTGCCACTCGGGAAAACAGCTTACAAAACCCTACCACCCACTACCACTTTTTATTTAAATTACCACTTGAAACTGCATTTTTCAGCTATAAAATGCGATGGCATGAAACAACATCCCTTTTTTAAAATGGTCTAGAAATCACGGCGTTTAAGGGCACTTTTACCCGATCCTCAAGTTGTCTTCGGAACCGGGGGTTGGGGGTTCGAATCCCTCCGGGTGTATTTCTTTAAATAAATCAAATTGTAACAAAGCCTTTGTTTTCGCGACGAAGGCTTTGTTCATTCCCGGATATTTTTTTTCTCCGTTGGGGGAAGAGTCGGCAGCATCTTCAGATAAAGCAACGAGTCTTTTCGCCGGTATAACGGACTCTCAAACGGCATCACCGTCAGCTCCTGATAACCACTGCCTCCCCTGTTAAATTCAATACAATACCGCCTGATCTTTCCAGACCAGTATGTCTCCCACTCTGTATTCACTTTGCCATCTTTAGTAATTCGGACCGGTGTTTTCAGACCGTGGTATCCGTAACCGCCGTCAATTTCCTGCGGTTCTACCCCCTCTGCAATCAACTGTTGAATCAGCTGAAACCGTGCCGCAGACCAGCGCCAGTAATCAATCGTTCCTGTGATTGAGATCCCAGCCAGAACCAGGGAGAAACAGAGATAAAAACCTGTCATCAGCCGCCACTTATAAATCTTCCCCTTATAGAGAAAACCAGCCATCGCGATACAGATGAGTAAATAACGATCGAAAAGAAAAAATTGACTCAGGACACTGATGGTTACGACCACAGACAGCAGAAGTAAAAATGATGCCAGAGGCACGGGAACTGAACCAGGGAAACGTCGATATCCGTTCTCACACGCCTTGCTTAAAGCTTCAATAATTCTTGAGAGCAGTAATGTCCCCGAAATGAGTGAGACCAGATGGATCAACAGAATTATTTCTTCTAAGTCAGGGGTCCCGGGACGCAGTTGATGGATGATTGCGGTGTCATGTAAGCCTTCTCCGATAAGACCAAAATAATAGAAATGTGCCCAGGTAACACGATCGAGTGCAGCGAATCCAAACTCTGCCGGTGAAGAATAAATTAACTTGAGTTCCGAAAGCAAAAAAATAAGTGCGCATCCTAAAAGTACTTTGGGTTGCCATTTTCGAGGTGTCATCAATTCAAAAGGCAACCAGAACAGGCTGATCAGCGCAAGCCCTTGCTGCCAGGCCGAACAAAAGTTGGTGATGCTCTGCAGTGGTCTATCCGTCAGTGTTCTGAATATAATTTGCAATCGTGGTAGGAGGCCACTGACATTACCGCCGCCCTGATCCAGCCAGTGCCAGACCACAAATAAAAAGACAAAAGGAACCAGTATACCCACCAGAGTTACCCACACGCGCCTCCGTTGCCAGACAGCAGGCTGAATGAGAAAAACAAGTAATAAAGCCAGTCCATATTGGCGCTGCAGAGTGACCAGACCAATCGCTACACCTGTCAGCAAAAGCACAGGAAGCTTCATCGTCCGCCCTGACAAGCCGATCGCTGATACAGCAACAAGAATCAACAGCAGGAACATCATGTCTGTCATGAAGCTCCAGGAGAGCGGTACCACCAGGGGATTCACAGCCAGTAAGCAGGATTTTGCAGCAGCAGATAGAGGTCGATCACCAAAGATTCGGAGGCTGGCATAAAATAAATATACGCAGGCAATACCAATCGCCAGCCCTACCCAGCGAAGCAGTTCTCCACTGGCATTTCCTGAGATCAGGCAAACCAGATTGCCCAGGATCAATTGGGGCAGCCCCCACGCCATCGCAGCTGGATGTAATCGAAGGGTCCCCTGCTCGAACCATTGTTGACATGCCCAACTGTAGGCCCAGTCATCATTACAGACAACTTTTGTTTCCCAGGGAATCGAAAAAGCAATGATGGTATGTATCACGATCATAAGCAGTGACAGAAAAAACAGGGAAAGGATGTCTTCCTTACCATTTCCTGTGAATGACTGCTCTGAAGCACCAGTGGATTTCATATGGCAACTGATTTCTCTTTTGGATGGCAGCTTTGTCAGATCAGTCTCAGCACCGCCGAAAACAATCCATACGTACACCAACCCAAAATAACTTAATCAATTCACAAATCCAGTCTTTTCTGAAAAGAAGAATGCAAACTGCCCCAAGAGCCCCGGAGACGTTACAGGAAAACGGGACAGAGTCTAAACGACGGCCCCCTGCTCCTGCAGTGTTTTTCGCAGTTGTTCAATATCGACTTCGCGAGGTGTGACAGACTGTTTCAGGGAGAGACTGGCTGCGGTCCCAGCAGCCTGGCCGGTGGCATAGCAGGGGGGAATCACGCGTGCTGAGGCAGCTCCTTCGTGGTCTGCGGAGATGGGCCGTCCTGCTACGAGGAGATTACTGACCTGTCGCGGCACGAGGCAGCGATAGGGAATTTCGTAATGATCTGCATGAATGCCTTCCAGTCGACCACGTGGTCCCTGGGGATCGTGGATATCAATGGGATAAGAACACTGGGCAATTCCATCTTCGAACTTGCGTCCTTCGAGCACATCCTCTCCATTGAGAACATAGTCTCCCAGGATATGTCGCGTCTCCCTCACACCAACCTGACTGCCTGTGGCAAGCAGTTGTACATTTTCCAGGCCGGGACAATGCGAACGGAAAAAGCGAATCAGCTCCCATGCCTGCCTGCGACTTTCCACTTCGGCGCGAGACAGGTCATCGGGATTTGTTCCATCGACATTCTGAACGCGGGTCGTATTCACGCGCCACTGACCGGGTGTCGGCTCGCGATAGATGTTCAGAAACTCGCGTTCCAGAGTCCAGGCGCCGGTTTTGCGTGCCTCTTTCACAATACATTCAAACAAGCGTTCTCCCGGATGCAGTTTTTCATGCTCTCGCATCCAGTCGACCACACGGTCATCATCGACATTGCCGATCGTCAGAAATAACGTGACTGGCATCATCTTACCGTCTTCGCGGCGGCCCACTTCAAAAGGAGCACCTGCTTTGGCTGCAATGTCTCCATCACCTGAAGTATCAATGACGACTTTCGGTCGCAGCAGTCCCAGCCCGGCTTTATCCAGAATCACAATATCAGAAATGCGTTCGCCGTCCATGATGACATCGACGAACGAAGTATGAAAACGTATTTGTGCGTCGGAATCGCAGACCATTTCCAGCGCTGCCATCTTGAGCGCTTCGACGTGAAAGGGAGTCACATTGGCATGTCCCAGTTCGATAAACGAACCCCAGGCAGAACCGGCTTCTGTCGTGGAAGGATCAACGGCACCTCCCATGGCCACCATACGGTCAATGACTTCCTGAAACAGCCCGGCGACGAGCTGCCTTTTTCCATCGGGTGTGTAGGACGTCATGAAAGGCCCCACCATACCAGCCGTCGAGGTTCCTCCCAGGAAACCATAGCGTTCGACCAGAATTGTGGATGCCCCGTTGCGGGCCGCGGCAGAAGCAGCGGCGACGCCGGCTGAGCCGCCGCCAATCACGGCGACATCCACGCTGGCGCGTAGTGGGATATCCCAGGTTTTTGTAATGAACTCAGTCTCGATTGTCATGGTTGTCGATCCAGGGGGAGTGAATAGTGCAAAGAGTGCAACACTCAAAATAGCAATCACTTAACCGGGTCGCAACACAGTCTCTGTACGTTCTGCATTCTGATCCGCGTGTAATAACAGAGTTCTGCCGGTTGAGTGTGCGCAGATTCTCTGTTTCGCTTGCAACGTTTTAATGAAAGCCGTTCCGAATTTCAGGCAGACACTGGCGCGAGTTCAGGTATGGGACTTCCAAACGGCAGAATTGCCACCGGGCGTCCCTGGAGGTCATGCAGTACATGCTCATGATCGATGCCCAGATGACGATATACGGTCGCCCAAAGATCATTGGGAGTCATGCGACGTTCGACCGGGTATTCCCCTTTGGGATTGGTTGCACCAATGACCTGGCCTGTTCGCATTCCGCCCCCTGAAACCAGGACAGACATCGCTTTCGGCCAGTGATCACGGCCGGGCTGCATGACGCCGGTCTGTGTACCACGCCGCACTGTGAGTTTAGGAGTGCGACCGAATTCTCCCGTGACGACCAGTAAGACCCGTCGATCCAGGCCGCGCTGATACAGGTCTTCGATTAAAGCAGATACGGCTTGATCATACGGAGGCAGGCGCCAGTCACAGTCTTTGAACAGATGCGCGTTGACCGCGTGGGAATCCCAGTTATAGGCTGCTGTCTTCGGTGTGCGTTTGCCGGGATAAGGGTGTTCCCACACCATTGTCACAAACCGGACACCAGATTCTACCAGGCGTCTTCCCAGAATGGCGCGTTGTCCGTAAGCATTCCAGCCGTAACGATCTCGCAGTTCTTTGGGTTCCTGGGAGAGATCGAATGCGCTACGAACCTTTTCGCTGGTCAGCATATCGATCGCCTGCCGATTGAAACTGTCCATGGCTTTCATTGATCCACTCTTGTCGACATCGCGTCGGAAATTATCAATGCCTTTCAGCATGGCGATCCGATCATCCAGTCGGGTTTCCATGGAGGACTTCACGCCAATATTCTGAACTTTGAATTCGGGATTACTGGGATCACCGGCGACCATAAACGGAGTTGAGGAGGGTCCAAGGTAAGCGGGGCCCATGGCAAAGGTATCGATTGAAGCACGGGACGCATCGACTTCGGAAACACACACCGGCATTTCGTTCCCGTTTTTCTCAAGCATCTTTTTGACAATGGTACTCACAGCGGGTGCGTCATTGATGGTCCCCACAGGAGTGGCGGGAACCCGACCGGTCATCAGTCGTTTGTGCCCGCCGCCATGGTCTGCAAATTCATGGTGAATAGAGCGAATCAGATTAAACTTATCTGCGATTTTAGCATGCTGGGGAAGCATCTCGCATACATCAAGACCAGGCACGTTCGTATGAATCGGACGGAATTCTCCACGATATTCTGCCGGTGCACCAGGCTTCATATCATAGGTTTCCATATGGGGAGGACCGCCGGGAAGCCAGACGAAAATCACAGACGTATCTTCGAGTGAATCGCCCATCGCTTTCGCCAGTGCCTGTTGACGCAGCAGATCATTCATTCCCAGTCCCAGCAGGCTGGCTCCGCCGAACTCAAGAAATGTACGACGCTTCATCGGTCCTGCACAGCGACCCGTTCCGGATTTTACACCCATTGCCATCATCCCAATCCGTAAAAAAACTCGATACGTTTTGAAAACCAGTACGCATCAACGTATTGTAATGTATCTTGCATCGTTTAGAATGGAAATACAAGTTCAATTTAATTCAGAAACTTCTGAAATTTGAACTGAATGATGAAAAATGATCGATAAATCCGATGCAGCAGCCAGCTTCGTCCTGTTTTGGGTCAACTGGCCTGGTCAAATCTGCTTAAGTCTGATTTCTCGAGACGGTTAATTCTACAGTCAAAAGTGAACCTACTGAGCCTGTTATTTCGGGAATCTCTATGAAATCGATCTCTCTTGTACTGTGGCAGGTTTTCTGTCTGACTGCTGTCTGCGTATTGTTACCCACTTCTGCTGAGACAGCGGAACTGGTCGGTTACCTTCCCCGTCAGACAAAGACAATTCAACTCACCGATCCCGATGCCTGTCAGCAACTGCTGGTGACTCTGACTGAAGACCAGACAGGGAGTCAGCGTGATGTGACTCGGGAAGTTAAGTATGAACCGCTGCCTGCAGGAATTGTCAAAGTAAGTTCCACGGGTTTTGTGACACCATTGTCCAACGGCAATGCCACGATCATGGCCCGCTTGAACGAGAAACTGACTGTAAAATTTCCTGTGGTAGTTACATCCTTTGAAAAGCAGCGGCCTGTCAATTTTTATAACGACGTGGTTCCTCAACTGACACGGGGTGGCTGTAACAGCGGTGCCTGTCATGGTACGCCTTCCGGAAAGAATAATTTTCATCTCTCCCTGCTCGGTTTTGAACCAGCCAACGATTTCGAATACCTCACGAAAGAATCACTGGGACGCCGTGTTTCTCCCGCAGCACCGGAAACAAGTTTGCTGCTCCGTAAAGCGACGGGGGAGATTCCCCATGGGGGTGGCAACCGGTTTGAAAAAGGGGGCGCAGAATATCAACTCATTAAGCGCTGGATTCAGGAAGGGATGCACTATGATCCTGAGACAGGTCCGACTGTCCAACGCATTGAAATTTATCCCCAGGATCGTGTACTCCCTTTACATGCGACTCAGCAGTTGACGGTCACCGCCTACTTCTCCGATGGAACGACCCAGGATATCACTCGTGTCGCAGAGTACAAACCCAACCAGCCGAAGATGTCTGAAGTGGATGAACATGGACTGGTAACAATCAAAGACATGACAGGTACCACATCGGTCATGGTGCGTTTCCAGGAACATGTTGCCGTCTTCATGGCAACGATTCCTTTAGGACAGCCGACCCCCGACCTGCCTGATCCGACGAACTTTATTGACAAGCATATTTTCGCCAAATTGAAAGTGTTGGGACTGCCCCCTTCGGATCATTGTGATGACTCCACATTTCTGCGACGCGTCACCCTCGATATGACGGGTAGAATTCCGACGCTGGTACAGACCCGCGAGTTTCTAACAGACAATCGTCCTGACAAACGTGCTCGAAAAATTGACGAGCTGCTGGACAGTCCCGGATATGCTGATCTGTTCGCCGCCAAGTGGGCAGGAATTCTACGTAATAAAGCGGGAGGAAATCTGGAACAGGTTGCGCGGGAAACATTCGCTTTTCACTCCTGGATTCGCACCAGTCTCTCTGCCAACAAGCCCTACAATCAGTTTGTCACCGAGTTGGTAACGGCACGTGGTAAGTCGGGCTCTAATCCTGCTGTTTCCTGGTACCGGGCTGTAAAAGACTCCAAAGACCAGATGTCTGACATTGCCCAGGTATTTCTGGGAGTGCGAATTCAATGTGCCCAGTGCCATCATCATCCTTATGAAAAATGGAGCCAGGATGATTTCTACGGTTTCCAGGCTTTCTTTACTACGATCGGTCGTAAAGAAGTTTACAAGCTGCCTGAAGAAGATACAGTCTATCATAAACGCATGGTTGCTGTCGCGAAAAACCCGAACACCGACCGCGAGCTGAAACCAACCCCACTTGATGGAGAGGCGTTAGACATTCCCGCTCGTCGTGATCCACGTATTGATCTGGCAGATTGGATATCCTCACCCGATAATCCTTTCTTCGCAAAGATGCTGGTGAACCGCTACTGGAAACATTTCTTCGGTCGTGGACTGGTCGAACCGGAAGACGATATTCGGATTACCAACCCCGCGACTCATCCAGAATTGCTGGACGAACTGGCAGAGTCATTTGTGAAATCGGACTATGACCTGAAGCAGTTGTGCCGCGTGATCTGTAACAGTCGCACGTATCAGTTCAGTTCGTTTCCTAACAAATACAATCAGGATGATGACCAGAACTATGCCCGCTACTACCCAAGGCGTCTCTCTGCAGAAATCATGCTCGACGCCATGAATGATGCCGCCGGCGCAAAGAATAACTTCAATCATCAACCCGTGGGTGTTCGTGCGGTAGCGTTACCTGATGACTCAGCCAATGTAGAATCGTTTTTCCTGCGTGTCTTTGGTCGCCCGCAGATGGATACTGCCTGTGAATGTGAACGAACGGCCAACGCGGATCTGGCACAAAGCCTGCATCTGATTAATTCGGACACGATGCAGAGTATCCTGTCTGCTTCTGATGGCAGAGCGGTACAACTGGCACGCGACAAATCCAAGGATGATCGCTCACACATTACAGAACTCTATCTACTGACCATGTCGAGACAGCCCACACAGGAAGAACTCGACACGGCTCTGGCACACCTGGCCAAGAAACGTCAACAGTCTGCAGCCGATCCCAAAAAACTATCTGAGGAACAGGCTGTGAAAGAAGCTTATGAAGACATCATCTGGGTGGTTATCAACACCAAAGAATTTTTGTTTAACCATTAAACGACAGTGAATGAATTAAAATGAAGTCGATCAATCGTTTAAATAGTCTCGTTTATTTACTATCACTGCTGTCGTTCCTGACATCGCAGCAGATGGTTTCCGCACAACTGCCAACCGCTGACCTCAGACAGATCAGACCGTTCTCAGCGGCGGCAGGAAACACTATCAAGCTGTCAATTACCGGATCCAACCTGGATAATGCCAGCGAACTTCGTTTTTCGCATCCGGGGATTATAGCCAAGCCGGTAATACTGCCTGCAGATGACATTTACCCGGAACCACGAATCCAAGGCTCCCAATTCGAAGTCGTCGTTTCAAAGGAGGTCCCTCCCGGCATCTATGAAGTCCGTGCCGTTTCCTATTTTGGACTTTCCACGGCCCGCCCGTTTGTAGTGGCTCCTGCAGACAATCGAGAAGTCGATGAAAAGGGAAACCATGCCAGCAGGGAGACTGCGATGGCTGTCGAAGTGAACTCAACTATCACAGGCAGCGTTCCTTCGCGAGGCATTGACTGGTACCGGTTTCAGGCCAAAGGGGGACAACGGGTGCTCGTCGAACTGATTGCGGAACGAGTTGATTCCCGCCTGGACGGCCAGATCGTTGTCTACGATTCCGAAGGACGGGAAATCACCCGCAATCGTGACTGGTATGGACGCGATCCTTTTCTCGAACTCCAATCTGAACAGGATCAGGAATATTTTCTGGCGATTTCCGACATTCTGTACCGAGGCGGTTCAGAACACTTTTATCGTCTGAATATTTCTGATGGCCCCCACATCGATTTTGTCTTTCCCCCTGCAGGTGAACCTGGCTCTCGAAATGTCTATACCGTTTATGGACGTAATTTACCAGGGGGCAGTCTGGGAAATTCTGTCTCATTAAATGGACGGAAGCTGGAATCTATCGAAGTCGAAATCCAGTTACCCGATGTGGCTACCCCGCCTGACAGTTTCCAGCCCTGGAAGCCTCGACAGGGACTTCTGAATGGACATGAATTCCGGCTGGGCAATTCGAGTACAGTCAGTATTGGATTTGCCACCGCTCCGGTTACTTTAGAATCTGCAGGAAAAGAAATTCAATCCGTATCGATACCTGTCGAAATTGCCGGGCAGTTTAATGAACCCAATGAAGAGGATGTGTACCAGTTCCAGGCCACCAAAGGGAAAACCTATTGTATTGAAATTATTGCGGACCGGATGAAATCGGAAGTGGATCCCTACCTCGAAGTTTTTCAGATCACGAAAACAAAAGAGGGAAAAGTCTCACGGAAAAAAGTCGCTGAAAACGATGACCTGCCTTCGTTTTTCAGTACCGACAATAAAGATGCGATCAATTTTGACACCGTGGATGCAGCGGCTTCATTTACGGCAGATGCGGATGGAAAATATGAAGTGGTCGTTTTGAATCAGTTTGGAGGTAGCAGCCCGGCCCATGTTTACAGGCTGGCGATCAGAGAACCCACGCCTGATTTTCAGTTGCTCGCTTCGACGGAGAGAACTTTGCCGACAAGCCGAACCGGCTACTCTGTCACCCCACTACTCAGACGGGGAGCAAACTGGGGTGTGCGCATTGTTGCACCGCGACAGGATGGATTTACCGGTGATATCACCGTGACGGCAGAAGGATTACCACAAGGCGTGACAGCAAAGCCGCTGGTGCTAAGCGGAAAAACGGATCGTGGCGTGCTGGTACTCTCCGCTGATCCCACAGCAAATCGCTGGGCAGGTGAAATTAAAATTGTGGGTAAAGCGCAGATCAAGAATCAACAGGAAGTCCGGGAAGCAAAGTTCGCCTCTCTTATCTGGGGCCATATTTTCTCAGATGCGATACGAGTACGCTCCCGTCTGACAACGCGCATTCCACTGGCTGTCAATGAGGATGAAAAGGCTCCCGTGGTAATAACCCCGTCTGAGGATAAAATCTGGACCGTGGAATTGAATCAGAAACTGGAAATCCCGATTCAATTATCCGGCAAGGGTACGCGTAAAGGAAACCTGACGATAGAGCCGAATGAGCTGTTCGGTCTGTTACGCAGCCCTCCCACAGTGAATATCGCTGAGAATGAAACAGAGGGAACACTGGTTATAAATTTTAAACCCAACGGAAATTTTAAAATCGAACCAGGCCAGTACCAGTTTGCCTTAATGGGGGTAGGCGTTACCCAATATCGGCATAATGTTCCTGCCAGCGATGCAGCTGCTGCTGAAGTGAAGCGTCTTGAAAACCTCATAACAACGATTAAATCAGATATAGAACTTACTAAAGAGACGGCTGAGAAATCCAAATCTGCCCTGGAACAGGTCAAGCAGAGTACCGATCGATTAAAACGAGCGGAAACCGCCCTGACACAAGCGACTGCCAAGGCAAATTCAACACAAAATAAAGCGACCGCGACAGATAATAAATTTGCCGCCTGGTCCAAACTGATCACAGTCCACGTGACCAAGCCTGTTGAGAAAAAATAGTCTTCCGATTTAATTCTGCGTGACTTCCGCTTCGCCAGCAGCACGACGGAATTTCCACAATGCAGCCCGGTAATTATCGATATCTGAAATCGGAATTCTTTTCAGTGCCAATTCAAAATCGTTTCTGAGCACACCACTTCGATACTCTTTTCGAAACTGCGACAAATTGTCTTCAACGAACTCCCCCCGAAGGACACATGTTATTTTCATTCAATGATCAGATTCTAGACTGTGTCTAGTTTTACTGTAGCGTCTCCAGGGCCATTTGGAACGAGTATAATAGATTGAGAGACGCTATGGTTAAATGTGATGCGCTCTATTAGGCATGTTCGCTTCTCCCTGAATTGCATAGCCCCTTATTTTTCAGTAATTCTTCGTCTAAATATTTAACAGGCAGGACTAAAAGAGCATTTCTATCTTCGTTACCCGTTCCCCTGATTGCACAGGGGCAAACCAAGGTATATCCCAGATCTTACTGTGAAATTCGATAGTTTAGTCTCTTTTCAACGGAAGCCAGTAGACAGAATGTATTAGCATGCTGATAATATCTTTTACAGGCAGGAAGTTTAACCTGACAAATTACCTCACCCGCATCAGGAATTCACTTTGCGGATCAGGCTTTTCGATTGGTTATTTGAGTCAATCAGAAGTCTCATTCCTGATTAAAAGTTTGGATTCATAATTTTCGTGAATGTGAGAAGAGGATGGCTGAAGAATCAAAGCGTGAAGAGATAGTCCAAACTGGAAATTCAGCATTAGATACGATTCTTGAAGGTGGTTTGACATCCGGACGGGTCTATTTAGTTGAAGGCGACCCGGGGACGGGAAAAACGACACTTGCACTTCAGTTCCTTCTCGAAGGAGCCAGAAGAGGAGAAACCGGTTTATACGTGACGCTCTCTGAAACAAAAGAGGAGCTGGAAGCAGTAGCGGCTTCGCACGGCTGGAACATGAAAGATATTGACGTTTACGAACTGGTAGACTCAAGTGAACTGGTTGATTCCAATGCCTCGCAGTATTCCATGTTCGAACCTTCCGAAGTGGAATTAAGTAAAACGATCCGCGGGGTACTGGAACACGTCGAACAGAGTAAACCCACGCGGGTCGCCTTCGATTCGCTTTCGGAAATGCGACTGCTGGCACAGAGCCCTCTACGCTATCGACGCCAGATTCTGGCCCTTAAACACTTCTTCACTGGTCGCAACTGTACGGTGCTGATGCTCGACGACAATACAGCACAGGATGCGGATCAGCAATTACAAAGTATTGCCCACGGGGTCATACGGCTGGAACATATGATGGGTGATTACGGCGGAGAGCGTCGTCGTCTGAGAGTGATTAAACACAGAGGCCAGAAATTTCAGGGAGGCTTTCATGACTTTCAGTTGCTGACGGGAGGTTTGAATCTGTTTCCGCGCAAGGGGCAGGCACAACCGGTTGAAAACGCAAAATTTCCACTCATCCTGAGTGGAAACGAATCGCTAGACAATCTCGTAGGTGGAGGACTCTCTGCCGGAACGAGTACCCTGCTCCTGGGACCGGCAGGAGTTGGTAAATCATCCACTGCGATGCTGTATGCGATCTCCGCTGCGAGTCGTGGTGAAAAAGCTGTATTTTTTATCTTCGATGAAACTCGTGAAGTCCTCGTAGAGCGTGCAGCCAGTTTAAACATGCCACTCCAGGAACATCTGGATTCGGGGAATATCATCATTCACCAACTGGATCCCGGCGAATTACTGCCTGGTGAGTTTGCTTGCCAGATTCGCGACGCGATCCGGCCCAGTGATGACGGCAGACGAGTCTCCGTCGTGGTGATCGACAGTCTGAACGGGTACATGAATGCGATGCCTCATGAGCGTTTTCTGATCGTGCAGATGCATGAAATCCTCAAGACTTTGGCCAAGCAGAAAATACTGACATTCCTTGTGGTCGCGCAGCATGGAATGCTGGGGCATATGGCAACCCCCGTTGATGCCAGCTACCTGGCAGATGCGGTCATTCTGTTTCGTTATTTTGAAGCAGCGGGCGAGTTACGACAGGCGATTTCAGTTGTGAAGAAACGAACCGGATCCCATGAGCGCACCATACGCGAGTTTCAAATGAAGGATGGAGTCATCCGCGTTGGTTCGCCATTAGACGAGTTTCAGGGAATCCTCAGTGGAACGCCTGCATTTACAGGAAAAATTTCGAAACTACTAGGTAAAGAGCATGAATAAGGAAGCAGTGACAGAGGATTCCGACAGTCTCTGTGTGCTGATTCTGGCTCCTACCCCGAAAGATAATGAGTTTTGCGTCAGGGTCCTGGAAGACGCCAGAATCAAAACTCGAGTTTGTGCCAACTTGCAGGATCTCTGCAATCAGGTGAGTCAGGGCAATGCCGCCGTCGCGTTGATTGCAGAAGAATACCTGAAAACAGATCAAAATGGTCTGATATCTGAATTACTGTCAAACCAACCGGCATGGTCTGACCTGCCCATCGTGGTTTTACTGGTCGCCGGAGAGCATGCCTCACCTTCACTGAATCAGCTACAGGAACTGGGGAATATTACACTGATTCGGCGACCGGTTCGAATCGCGGTTTTTATCAATACAATTCGGGCCAATCTGCGCGATCGGCAACGCCAATACAGTGTGCGGAACCTGCTGAAAGAACGGAACGAGGTCAATCAGAACCTGGAAATTCAGCAAAGACGCTTTTCACTGGCTTTAAAAGCAGGAGGCATGGCAGCCTGGGAACTGCAACATGGCAACCTGTATTGGTCAGACGGGATTCAAGATCTGCTTGGTTTCCCCCCTGGAGAATCTGTCACGCTGGAGAAATTTTATTCCGCAATCCACCCGGAGGATTTACCGAAGCTTCAGGAGGTCTGGAATAATTCTGTCAGTAAAAAACAGTCTTTTGAAGAGGAGTTTCGCATCCTGCACTCTGGTAAAGAGCAGAGATGGATGGAGTTGATGGGCGAATCTGTTGAATGGGAAATGGGGAACCCGGAACATTTCGCCGGTCTGTTCTGGGATATTTCAGCCGAAAAAGTTCAGGAAAAACGCGAACTTCGCGCTGCTGAAATCGAACGATTTCTGAGTGAGGCTACCATGACACTCGCCGCTTCACTCGATTTTGAAACCACGCTGGAAAGTGTCGCATCGTTGTGTGTACCCACCCTGGGAGACTGGGCTATCCTGGAGCTGATTGGCGATAATCATTCAGTCCGGCGGATGAAAATTGCTCATGCGAATACAGCAAACTCTCATCTTGTTGAACAGCTGATGCAAACGGATTCGTCTCCTTCCCTCAAGGAGCAGCATTCCAATTGTCATCTGTTCGGGAATGAAACTATTTTCGTTGAGAACCTCACAGAGGAGTTACTTCAGGAAATCGTTCAAACTCCGGAACAACTGCCTGCGCTGCGGGAATTAGGCGCGCAATCATTGATCGTGGTGCCGTTAGGAATCCGTAATCAGCAGTTTGGTGTTTTAACCCTGATTCAAACCGATGCGGCACATCGACATAAAATCAGTGACTTCAAAACAGCCGAAGAATTGGCACGTCGGGCATCCATCGCGATTGACAACGCCCGGTTGTATAAAATTGGACAACAGGCAAGTGCTGCCAAAAGTGAATTTGTTGCCAACATGAGCCATGAAATACGCACTCCCATGACAGCAGTTCTAGGCTATGCCGATTTACTTGCCGGTTCAGAAAATGATCCGGAAAAGCTGAAACATCTGCGTATGATTCAGAAAAACGGAAGTTTCCTGCTGGATATCATCAATGATATTCTGGACCTTTCTAAAATCGAAGCGGGGAAGATGGAATGCGTCACGGAGAGATTTGCTGCGGATGAGCTCGTTGCAGACGTGTATTCGATGATGCAGGTTCGCGCCGTGGAAAAGAAGCTCGATTTTAGTGTTGAATATGCAACAACCATCCCCAATCTGATAGAAAGCGACCCGAAGCGTCTGAGGCAGATCCTCGTGAACCTGATTGGCAATGCGATCAAATTTACCACCGACGGTTCCATCCGACTTGTCATTTCATATGATGCCTCAGGTGAGACACCTGTCATTCAGTTCGAAGTCATCGATACCGGGATAGGAATTACTGAAGCACAGCTTTCCCAGCTATTTCAGAATTTCTCTCAAGGCGATACTTCTGTCACCCGTGCTTTTGGGGGAACTGGACTGGGACTGGCCATCAGTTCGCGGCTGGCCCGCATGCTGGGGGGAAGTATTGAGGTTACCAGTCATCCCGGTTCAGGCACCACATTTACCTGTAAAATCAGCGCCGGTTTAGTTGATTCTGCTTCGTTAATTCATCCTCAGAAAAAATACAAATCTTCGACAGACGTGCCAGATCCACAGGAATTTCCACCCTCATTATCCTGCAATGTACTGGTCGTCGATGACCGACGGGATATCCGGTACCTTGTCAAACAATTTCTGATCAAATCGGGAGCAGAAGTGGAGTCGGTTAATGATGGCCTCGAAGCGATCGAACGGGTAGAACGCGGACAGAATTCGTTTGACATGATACTGCTGGATATGCAAATGCCACGACTGGACGGATACCAGACTGCAGAACGGCTTCGCAGTCTCGGTTTTAAACGACCGATCATCGCTCTCACGGCTGACGCAATGCATGGCGATATGAACCGGTGTCTTGCGAGTGGCTGTGATGCCTTTCTCAGCAAGCCAATCAACATGAAAGAACTGATTGAAATTGTAGCACGGTATACACAGTAAACAGTAGCCCTGACTGTCATCAGACGGAAGTCAGGATCAGGGATATAATCCGCGTGCCAGTTTTGCCTGGGCGACGCGTTCGACCCCCTCAATCATGGCAGCGGTTCGCATATCAAACTGATTCTTCTGCGCGCGATTTAAAGTCCGTTGAAACGCATCTTTGAGAATCCGTTGCAGGCGTTCATTCACTTCTTCCAGACTCCACATATAGTTCTGCGTATCCTGTACCCACTCAAAGTAAGATACAGTCACACCACCGGCGTTTGCCAGAATGTCCGGCAGGATAAACACCCCTTTTTCATTCAGCACTTCATCTGCTTCCAGAGTCGTCGGGCCGTTGGCGCCTTCTGCCAGCAATTTGCATTGAATACGGTCGGCATTCTCTGCAGTAATCTGATTCTGCAGCGCCGCCGGTACCAGAATATCACACTTGAGTTCCAGCAGTTCCTCATTACTGATGTGATCTCCTTCAGGATAACCTTCCAGAAACCGGTGCTCTGAGACATACTCGAGCAATGAAGGCATTGATAATCCATGACGATTAAAAATGCCGGTCGTGGCATCACTGACACCAATAATTTTCACTCCCAGTTCGCTCAGGAACAGGGCGGCATGACTGCCGACATTTCCGAATCCCTGTACCACGGCCGTGCATTCACTCAGGTTCATTTTCAGGTGCTTTGACGCTTCCTGAATCAGATAAACGACACCGCGTCCGGTGGCTTCATTTCTTCCCCGGGCTCCGCCCAGTACAACTGGTTTCCCGGTAACAACTGCTGGAACTGTGTAACCCTTTTCCTGGCTGTAGGTATCCATAATCCAGGCCATGACTCGTTCATTGGTTCCCATATCGGGGGCCGGTATATCTTTATCAGGACCGATAATCGGGCTGATTTCTGTTGCGAAGCGCCGCGTCAACCGCTGCAGTTCATGGCTGGTCAAGCCGGTCGGATCAATACGAACTCCGCCCTTCGCTCCTCCGAACGGGAGATGCACCAGCGCACATTTCCAGCTCATCCACATGGCCAGCGCAGAGACTTCCCCCAGGCTGACATCCTGGTGGTAACGGATCCCCCCTTTCGTTGGTCCCATCGTCAGAATGTGCTGGACTCGATAACCAAAAACCGTCTCTACCTCTGTGTAATGATCCCGCCGAAAAGGTAACGTGACCACCAGCGTTCGCTGGGGAAATAAAAGCCGCTGCCTGATATTATCATCCAGCCCCATGAACTGCGCTGCTTTCAGAAACTGTCGCTGGGCCAGACGAAACATGGGAGAATCCCATTCTGCGTCGCGTACTCTGGTCCGTTCAATCGCATACCGCATGGACCGGATCAGCGAAGTTCTGCTGAGTTGCGTTTTTACCAGGTAATCCTGGGCTCCGGCTTCAACCGCCTTGGCTGCCAGCTTGATATCATCCAGACTGGTTACAATCACAATCGGAATCGCGGGGGCAAATGAACGAACCCTGATAAAAGTATCCAGGTCTTCACTGTCGGGAAGAGTCAGATCGAGAAGCACTACATCCACCGAAGCCGCATCCAACTGATTCAATCCCGCCTGCAACGTTCCGGCATACTGGAGTTGAAACACAGGGGTTTTTGATTCTGCCAGTAAGGTTTTCACCAGGCCGACATGGATCGGATTGTCTTCAACCAGCAGTACTTTTACTGTATTCCCAGATGCAGTATTCATCGTTTATTCCTTTTCAGATGTAGTGGACTCAATGTGATCGGCAACCGCGGGGAGCAGTCGGTCGAATTCCCGGTCCAGATTCTCTAATGCCTTTCTGGCTTCGCTCAGTTTTTTCTCTTTGCCCAGAATTTCCAGCTTCAGCGCCGCTTCGGCAGCAGGATGTGCTTCAAACAAGGCAGCCGAACTTTTCAATGTATGGGCGGCGCGTCTGAGTGACTGCGCATCATTATCTTTTAGGGCTTCTTTGATCTCTGACAATAAGCGAGGTGCTTCGGTCAGAAAGATCTGCCCGAGTTCATTAAGTGCTTCAGCCGGAATTTCAGACCGTTCCATCGCCTGCTTCCAGTCAAGGATACGCTTTGCGCCAACTGCGTGGTGCTGCTCGACTTCTCCGACTGCTGCTTTGCTGTTTGAATCATTAACGGACTCACTCTTGTCTTTCGATTCCGGAATTGTAATTTCTTTAGTGAGCGCATCTGCTGAACTTAGATGCAGACAGTCTTCTATCGTCGAAAACAGTTCTCTGACACGAACCGGTTTAGATACGTAACCATCCATACCTGCCTCCAGGCAGCGTTCGCGATCCCCCTTCATGGCATGCGCGGTCATTGCGATGATGGGAACGTGCTCGCCTGTTTCCTGTTCGTATTCCCGAATCAGCCGCGTGGCTTCCAGGCCATCCATTTCGGGCATCTGCACATCCATGAGAATCAGATCAAAGTTATGGGTCTTCCTTTCTTCAACAGCATCCCTGCCATTCCGAACGACTGAGATATCATGACCATGGGGTTCCAGCAGAGCGAGTGCCAGTTTCTGATTCACCAGACTGTCTTCCACCAGTAAGACCTTGAGCGGGCCGATCCGCCGTGCCAGATCTTCAGTCGCTGACCGGACGGGGCGTTGTGAGGCACCATTCATACCCAGTGTTTCGGCAATCGAATTGAACAATTCAGATTGTTTCAAAGGTTTAATCAGATGGGCGGCGATCCCCAGATCTTTGCAGCGGGATATTTCCCCCTGACGATCACTGGAAGTAATCATCATGATAACCGCACTACCGAGTGTAGAATCCTGCTTGATGGCTTTCGCGACAGAAAAACCATCCATGACTGGCATATTCGCATCTACGAGTACAAGGTCAAAAGGTTGCCCCGCCTGCTCACTGGCATGCATCACATCCAGAGTGTCACTGCCGCGATTGATGGATTGAGTCTGCATGTTCCAGCTTCCCAGCATTTCTTCAAGAATCTGACAATTCGTATGATTGTCATCAACAATCAGAACCCGTAATCCATCAAGCTCCACTTTCAGCAGGGGCTCGCTCGCGGGTAATTCTTCCTCTGTTATTCCAAAACGGGCCGTAAAATGAAATTCACTCCCCTTGCCGACTTCGCTGTTCACCCAGATTTTTCCGCCCATCATTTCTATCAGACGCGAGGCAATTGCCAGCCCCAGCCCCGTACCACTGAAGCGGCGGGCCATCGACTCATCGACCTGTTCAAAAGCCTGGAAGATCTGTTGCTGTTTGTCCTCGGGGATGCCAATTCCCGTGTCGCGGACTACAAAATGCAGTTGCAGTTCATTCTTTGACTGGAAATCGTAGTTCACATCCAGAACAATTTCGCCTTCTTCAGTGAATTTAATGGCATTCCCGACCAGGTTGACAATGATCTGCCGCAAGCGGAAACGGTCACCCACGATTAAATCCGGGACATCTGCGTCCAGGTGAAATGCCAGTTCCAGATGCTTGTGATGAGCGCGGACTGCGAGAGACTTCATGGTATCACCCAGGTTCTCCCGCAGATGGAACGGCGTTTTCTCGAGATCAAATCGACCCGCTTCAATTTTAGAGAAATCAAGAATATCATTGATCACCGAAAGTAACGATTCCCCCGACTCATGAACCATCGTCAGATATTCGCGTTGTGTAGAATTCAGACTCGTATCGAGCAACAGTTCTGTCATCCCAATAACCGCATTCATGGGAGTACGAATTTCGTGACTCATGGTTGCCAGAAATGCGCTCTTCGCACGACTGGCAGCTTCGGCAGCTTCTTTCGCCTGTCGTAATTCTTCATCTGCCTGCTTTTCTTCAGTAATATCATGAATAAACGCCGCGAACAGAAATCCGTGTCCCTGCGGCACTGGTGTAATAGTCAGCTCAACAGGAAATTCGTGTCCATCCCGATGCAAGGCGGAAAGTTCCAGCCGCTTGTTCAGAAACGGCCCTTCACCTGACCGGAGATAATGTTCTAAACCATGAGTATGCTGGTGCCAGTACCTTTCGGGCATAATCGTCTCTTCCAGAGAGCGGCCAATGGCCTCTGTCGAAGACCAGCCAAAAGTCATCTCTGCCTGTTCATTCCATTCACAGATGATGCTTTTCTCATTGATCCCCACATAGGCTTCATGGGTGGTTGCCAGGATGGCACGATTCTTCTTATCTCTTGATTCCAGTTCTTCCTGGTTAGCCCGGGACTCGGTAATGTCCCGCATCACAATCACACCACCCCGTAATTCACCGCGATCATTTCGGAGTGGCCGGGCTGTCACGCTGATCCAGGTCCCCTCCGGTATATCAGGATTCTCAAGATACAACACGACTTCATCCAGCGATTCTCCACGCATCGCACGGGCCAGGGGCAGATCTCTGGAAGGACACATGGTTATCCCATCTGCCAGGTAACATCCATAAATCTGTGACCACTTATCCGGATCCACATTCTGGGGGCCGATCCCTACAATCTGCTCGGCAGCCGGATTCCAGAATACCGATTTCCCATCCTGGTCCGCAACGATCACACCGTCGCCCATACTATCCAGAATGGATTGTAGAATCCGAGACTGTCGCCTGAGCTGTTTCTGTGACGTTTTTAACTCAGCAGTCCGTTGTTCAATTCTGTCCTCCAGCTCTTCACGTGATGCCGACAGTTCCTCTGCCATATGATTAAACGCAGCCCCCAGCATCCCAACTTCATCTGATGAAGTAATGGGTACCCGGACATCCAGATTACCTCCCGCAATTTTTGCGGCTGAAGTTGCAAGTCCCAGAACGGGCCGGGTAAAGCGTCGCGCCACGAGAAACGAAACGGCCATACCAAATATAACCAGCCCCAACTGCATCAGCAGCAGCAATTTGCGCAAATAAGTCACCGGAGCATAGGCTTCCGCCAGGCTGATTTTGGTAACCATTCCCCAAGGCGCTTTCAGATCCGGTTGATAATCCACAGGGCGATAAGAGACCAGAACCCGATCGCCGCTGTAATCCATCACCTCTGATCCACTTTCGTCCTGTAGTGCTTTCGCCATCGCCGGTACATCAGAGATTGGAACAGACCATTCATCACTGTCGCGAGGCTGAAACAAATAGCGAACATGATCGCCCTGCTGAGTTGCAACCAGTAAATCACCCGTCTTCTGCAAGCCAACACGATTCGTTAATATTTCTTTGAGTGGGGTCACATCCAGCCAGACCATGAGGACCCCCAGCAGGTTTCCTGCTTTATTATTCATCGGTGCGACCAGGTAAGTCAGGTAGCGTCCATTGACTTCCTGTGGCAGATCCAGACGCGGATGCTCTTTCCCTTCTAAAAAACCTGGATCTCCGGCGTAGGTTTTACTCAAATACTCCTCATTGGTTGCAGTAATGACAGTTCCATGCGGGTTAACAATCCACAGATCTCGGAAACCCGATGTGCTTCCAAATTTTGTGTCTTCCAGAATTCGCTGCGATTGCTCACGAAACGAATTCAGATCAATCTCTCCCTCATTGAATTCCTCGATTAATTCATGCAGACTGGTACGATTCGTCACCAGGGCAGCGCGTTCCAACTGCTGCTTCACATATTCTTCGAACAAAGCGGCCCGATCTGTGACAACCAGTTGCAGGCGGAGATGAATATTGTCATGAATAATATCGCGCGCGACAACATAGGCCAGATGTCCAAGGATCCCTCCGCTTAATACCACGACGGCTGCGACGAACAGAGTATTTTTCAGCAACAAAGATCGCCAGAATGAAGGCGGCTCATTTGTGAAAGTATGTTGTTTTGTTGCAGGAGCAACCTGTTGTCGATCAGTGGAAGCGCACATGGAGCTGATCCTTCCTGACACATAACGATACCAGCGTCTGGCCGGGAAGCTGTCATCCAGTCCCGCTCCAGGCGAGGCAATTTCTTTGCAATCGTCGGACGACTGCAATCTGCAATTTATTGCATCGTATGCGTTTAGGTATATTCTATGCAGAAACCAGTGCTTTGGAAATGGGTTGTTTAAAACTTCGAAAGGATCTCCCGAACTTTCGAATCGATTTCCTCATTTTTTGAGGAAAACCCGGCATTTCAGGATTCGAAGCAGTTTAATTCGGCTTCAGGCTGGTATCAGTATTTAAGCCAGAACACCACGATACCACTTCCATAAAAACAGACAAAAACAAGCAGTTTTAAGACCACTGAAAGACAAATTCCCCTGACTGTTTCTTTAGAAAGCTGTGCTTCCACCAGTCCCAGTGGTAGTGCCCCGATGGGACCTGCAAGGAATGCCCATTCGAAAACAAGACTCAACCTTCGACATAAAAGAAAATACAAAGTCGAAATGCCGACATAAATGACCAAAGGCAAGTAGTCGCGCCAGATCGAGTTCTTTTTCAGACGCTGGAATTGAACGACGGCTAAAACAGGATCGAAGGCGATAAACAGACAGAGAGGCCAGGTAAACACAAACTCGTGGGTCCAGGCACTGATCCAGGTGGTTCCCAGCGCACCACCTGTGAAGGCGAGCATTCGATAGCAGACCGTCCAGGTCATCAGACGACGTTCCATCCGCACCAGACTCGCAGGAAGCAACGCGACCAAGAGGCTGGCCAGCAGCAATCCTGTCGACCAATAAAACCAGTTCCAGAGCCAGGCTGGGGAAGGCAGGTCAAAAGCATACTCCGGTTCGACAGAAAGGATCTGCCCCGCCCAGTCCACATATTGCTCCTGAGGAATCTCATCAACACGTAATGTCTGTTGTTGAGCCGGCAGGTACCCAGGCTCCCCGACATAGACACAGGCGGCCCTCGACTGATTGCGAATATAAACACAACCACGATGCAAAATCGGAGGCGTCCACGTCAATTCACCGGTCAGCACAGAACAGCGCGCCAGGATTTCACATTCCTCTGGATTGACTCTTAATAAAATCAGTTCACCACGCTCGTTGAGCAAAATCAGTTTGCCGTCGGCAACGATGATCCCGGCCTGACCAATCTCGTCCGCAGTATCATTGGTGGAGCGCTCCGGTCTGCCGGACCCCTGTTCCCATAATTCGTTTCCCGTCAGAAAGTCAATACAGCGAAATTTTCCCCTTGAAGGACGTTGCGTTTTTGACTGCTGATCGAAAATATCAAATCCATAGACCTGATCGCCGGCCAGCACACTGGAAAGTACATCATTCGATAAGGTCCTCGACCGCCAGATATTTTTAAGGGTTGTCCCTTTTTCAAACTCTGCGGGGATTTCGAACAATTGCGAGCCGGTCCTGAAGGGAGCGGCAATCCATAAATAAGGCTCCCGATAGAGTGGCCAAGACGAATGCTCGTCATAGCCGTCTGAGAGTTCATGCTCCAGGAGTAATGCACCGGTCTTCAAATCGTGAAGTACCAGTGCATTTTCCAGATAACCGACAATCAATTTACGCCCATTCCGCACAATGGGCATCGCTGGCGTGTAGCTGGCTGGTTGACTCCCCGACTGCCAGGCTGTTTTTCCATCCTTCAGATGCAAGGCAACCAGACTGGCATTCGGCCCCCCAACAGGCATGATGACCAGTTGATCGACGACCGTAGGCGAACAGGCGTAACCAAAGCCGGTTCCCCCATCCCCTTTGAATTCTGTGACCAGATTATGCGACCAGATTAATTTTCCATTGTCAGCATTCAGGCAACCAACCAGCCCGCTGGGACCGGCAAACAACAGACGTCCCTCAGCCAGTGTTGGTGTGGCACGTGGTCCCGGGTAAACCCCCGCCAGTTCATAAGGCCAGTCATACCAATGCTTCCAGATTTCTGTTCCCGAACGGGCATCCAGACAATAGACATACTGCCCCTGCAGGTTCTGTCCCTGGGTATAGACCCGATCTCCTTCGGCGGCAAAAGCAGAGTACCCCTGCCCCAACTCTTTTACCCAGAGAACCGGAGGTCCTGCAGCAGGCCAGGTATCAGCTAAATGAATTTCAGGGGAATGTGCATCAAAATGACTGCCTCGGACAGCAGGCCACCCGAGGTCTTTGACACCTGCCGGTAGAAAAGGATTCGAAACTTTAGTCTGTGCATGTAAATGCCCAGGAATCGCCAACAGCAAGAAAAACAACAGCAGACTTATTGTTTGATGGAGCTGGAAGGTGAATCGCCGCGCAGGGGGTGAGAACGCATTTGTCACTGGCTGCTCATTCAAAATGAAAACGAAGCAGAAGGGAAAAACAGAAAATTCAGGAATCAACCGCCGAAATTTTAGAGAGTGCGTCGAGTGCTTGAATAGGGACAGTCATGGATGAATCCAATGATTTCATTGCCTGAATCACGGGAGTCAGTATGTCTCGCAAATCCTCGTTATCGGAAGCCAGATGATGCAATACAAAACAGGCACCATCTCTGAACTCCGCGGGATCTTTGATCAATGCATGCAGAATCTCTGGCACAGCCTTTTCGTCTAATGCAATCAATGCATCACCGGCCACCCATTTCACACTGGTGTCATCTGTCAATGCTTCTACTAAAGCAGGTACTGCAGCCGGGTCGCAGATGGCTTCAAGCGATTTGGCTGCTTCCCAGCGGCGCATTTCCGAAGCATCTCCCAATGCTTCCGCTAACGCGGGGACCGCTGGTTTCCCGAGTTTTGTCAAACTCTTTCGAGCGGCCTGGCGCAACTCGCTGTCTGTGCTGTCAAGCTGACTGATCCATTCTGAAATCCGGGGGTCGCCGGATCCTGCCTGATTAAGCGCATCGCTCATTCCCATCTCTCCTTTTGCGAGGTCAGTCTTTCAATATACCCTACTGAATCAGCATTAATTATATCATTTTTCAGATCAAAACACACTATAATCTTTGCAGTGTTGCATTCGAAAACCGATCTGTCAGATTTCATTCCAGTCAGGCAGTTCACTAAGATTGCTGTATCCCATTTGAGGTATTACAATCATGTCTCGGTTTCTTAATATGGATAATTTTCCGACGATCACTTAATCCGGTAAGCCGAATGCAGCATCAATTCAACAGATTTCTGGCTTTCCCGCTCCTGCTTGTTGCGGTCAGTCTTCCACTGCGCTGGGGGCACAGCCATGAAGGTATGTACGGACAACATCTGTCTCAACACTTAAAGCTGTTCCACTCTCCTCTTCAAAATCAGACACTTCCCTCAGGCTGGCATTCACACGCTCTCTTCCCCGGTATGGTCCTGAAAGAACATGACCATTTATTCGTTCTCAACGAATTGTATGAAAACGATTTTTATTCACATGTTGTGAACGAGCATACTGACCTTGAGACGTTTGATCCGGGAATGCATGAATTTTTGCTCTTCAACCTGCTTGAGCATCATCATCCCGAAATCCGAGCATACGCTGATCGAAGCACGCAGATTTTTCTGTGCCTTCAGATTCTACTGATTTAACTCTGAGCCAGTCACAAGCTGATACTGAAACGCAACGAATATTCAAAATTTCTGATACTTAATCTTCCAAGGAACTTCCATTATGAACCAGTATATAAAAATGATCCTTTCCGCCTGTTTCACCCTGTTTGTCGGTATGATGCTGGCACTCAATTCGTCTTGCTTCGCACAGGCAGAATCAGCGAACGAAAAGAGGAAAGCTGGTGAACCGGTTGAGCCGGATATGCACGAGTTTATGGAATACGTTTTCCAACCGACTTACAAACGACTTAAACAGGCTATGGCTACTGAGCCTGCAGACAGAAAAGTTTGGAAAGCGATTAAAGCCGACTCCCTGATTCTTGCAGAAGGGGGCAATCTTTTACTTCTGCATGATCCCGGAAAAAACCGAAAGGAATGGGATGCTCACAGTATCGATGTCCGCAAAGAAGGTGGTCAGCTTTACAAAGCAGCGAAAGCAAAAGATTTTAAAACAGCTCAAATACACTATCAATCAATGCTGAAAAACTGCAATGCCTGTCATCAGCAGTTTGCAGACGGTAAGCATCAGCTGAAGCCCTGATCTCAAGACCGGTCTCAGAAATGTCATTACCGCCTGTCTGCCTTCAATGGGCAGCAGGCGGTGATTTCATTGCAGGACCTGTTTTATAAAGGCTTTTTCCTCCAGCCAACGTAGTTTATTCAGGCTTCTGCTTTAACACTTTTTCCGCGTGAGTTGCTTTACTGATGAGCTGCTTCAACTTTGATTGCGAGCATATCAGTTTTTTCGCCAGAATATCCTGCTCGGTGAATTTCGCCAGCAGTATTTCGCCATCCGTGGACCGATTGCGGTCATAGGAAATGTAGATCGATCCATCCGGTGCCTGAAAACCATCGGGGTAGGAAATGCCTTTTCGCTCATCAATCACCAGCCCCCCCTGCCAGGTCATACCATCATCGTCTGAGAGCCATGCACTTAACTGCACACGTCCCTGGTGGGCGTCAATCTGGTCTCCATGTTTCACTAGTAACAGACGCCCGGAAGCTAAACGTCGGATATGAAAACGCGCGTTGGGATGACGAATTTGCGGAGGCTGTGAAGGGGTCGCCCAGGTTCTTCCGCCATCTGTGGAAGTGGTCTGCATAATGCCTTTTGCAGTTCGGGCCAGCATCCATAGGGAACCATCTTTACGTTCGATTATCATATGTTCGTGCCAGTCGGGATTTGAAAATGTAGCAGCCCCGCGACGTTGCCAGGTGGCTCCCTGATCGGTCGAAACAAACACATTCGCACCTCGCTGGGGATCCAGTTCATGAAAACAGCCTTTAAACGGTCCAAAACCGCTGCGCTGATCTAACGAGATCGGCAGCATCCATTCGCCATTGGATAGAACCGTTGGTTTATTTAAAGTGACGCCATGCCAGATGCGACGTGGTTCAGACCATTGGGGATCAGTGGCATCGGGATTTTCACAAACCGTTGCCCAGACACCGGCCCGGCCATCAAACATATGCAGTGATTGATCAAAGATCAGCCAAAGCCGTCCGAGGGGATCGGTCCAGAGATTGCCAACCAGAATACTGCGATCAATGGGAAGTTCCGGCGAATGAGAGTCGAGGACCACACGGGGGCGCGACCAGTGTGCCCCGTCATCGTCACTGAAAGCGAGCACGAAAAATGCTTTTGGACTGTCGCCCCCCGCGACCCAACAGGCCCAGAGCCGTCCGCCACGCGTTCTTTCGATGCCAATCGTCATGCCATAATCGAGTTTGTCATAGTCATATTCAGGAAGAGGTGAAGTATTCACAACGGGCGGAACCAGCGCCAGATCGGCCAGCCGTTCCATATTTTTTATCTCTGCCTGTTTTTCTTTTTTTGACCTGGGAGTCGCTTCTGTCACGGCCACGCGTGTACCTGATCCCATAACGAGCAACACCAGTTTTTGAAACCGTAGATGATCCCCTTGCTTTACCTGTTTCTGCCAAATGGTCACACGATTAATCTCACCCGGGAAGAGCGGAAATTCCGGGAGATCCAATTTTTCAAATCCCTGTCGAATCAGATCGAGTTCCTGTGCAGCCGCTCCAGGTCGCCTGGCGGGAGTCAGGGCATACAGAGTTCCCGCTGCTTTGCAGACCGCTTCATACCCTTCAATGGTTGTTTTGAGAAAGTGTAATCCTTTCAATAATCCAGGAACTTCCTGGAGCGTGTATTGACGATCGGTAAACAGCTTTACGCCCGGCTGCATAATGGCGGGCTGATCGACCGGTTTAGGCTTTGGCTTTCTTTGCATGCCCGCTTGAGAAACAAACTCGCCGGTCTCTTCGAGTTTACCAAACATAATCCGCTCTTTGCGACTGGGAGAGGAATCTCCCTGTGTGACACAGAGCCAGATTGCTCCCTTATATTCTGCGAAAGCCGGGTATTGAAAAGACTGGGATGTTTCGAAGCGATACTTGCGCTGCCAGGTCTTCCCATCGCGGGATACATCGATGTTAAAGACACTGCGATTCACACCATCAATGCGGGTCACTTCCTGCCACCCCAGATAATACACTTCACCAAATTTGTCGAAGGTTGGTTTTGCATTCGTGCCATTGGGTACGGCAGCGATTGTTGCGCCCTCTGTCCAGTTTTGACCATCCTGACTGGTGGTGAAATAATAATTGCGATTGCCGCCATCATTGCGACAGATGGCCATCCAGGTCCCATCAGGCAAGCGGTTTACAGCTGATTCACTCAGTTGTACGGACTGGGGTTCGTTATAGTGCCCGAGTACTTCAATCGTATCATGCTGCTCATTGATGCGAGCGAGCGCGTTCTGTTTTCCTGCAAAATTATTGATGGCGATATAAGTCTGGTCTCCCCAGTTCTTGAAGGAATCAAACAGATAGAGTCCATAATCTTTAGCAGGTTTCCGAAATCCGCTGGCGGCGGCATCGGCATGAAAATACTGCGGCTGCATATCAAATCTACCAGCAGCGGTTTTCAGTTTGAGCTTATGTATTTTGTTTTCGAATGCACGCGTAGTAATATTGAAGTCGATATACCAGTTTTGCGCCTGACGTTTACCAGGTTGCTCACTGGCAAAAAAACAACGCAGAGTATTTTCGTCGTGCTGGAGAATCCGGGGCACAAAACAGGCACCGACGGGGAGTGTTTCATTTTCGTACTTCTGACCGCTACGTGCCAAGGGAATCACGGCTTCGACTTTTAACGTCTTGAGATTCACAATGGACAGAGCACAATAGATTTCGGGCCAGCCGGCGCTTTCCCCGGCACGGGTATCGTTGACCTCTGCTACGATAAAAGCCTGATTATCCACCAGAACCATTTCCGCGTCGTGTGCCCCTTTCACCTGTTTTCCTGTGACAGGGATCAATCGTTCCAGAACCTGATCGCCGGCGAGGGCCGCATCCCATCCGGCGGGAACCAGTGGCTCCTCGGCGGTCGCAAGTGCAACCATCAGAAAGAGGGAGAATGTTGCAATGAGCGCGTATTTCATATGAATTGTACTTTTCTATAGTTTTCAATGAATTGATCAAAGGTCTCTGTTATAACGTTATTTATTATGCGCAGTCGAGCAGCTTTCGAACAGTCCTACGCAGCGATAGAGCCATCTTTAGATAGACCTGCAAAGAAAAGTAAAATGTGATGAGCACAAATTCAAATCAAGAGTCACAGACGACCATGAAAGGAAATCTGCCACCGTGGACGACCGGAGATCTGCCCGCACCACCTCCCTTTACTCTTCGTAATTTATTTCGCACGATTGGCCCGGGAGCAATTTTACTGGCGGGTTCGATTGGGGGTGGTGAATGGCTGGTCGGGCCGACCATTGCGGTCAAATACGGATTAGATATTCTGTGGATTGCCACGGTCGCGGTTGTGCTGCAATTGCTGTTTAACCTGGAAGCGATCCGTTACACACTTTATACCGGCGAGCCGATTCTGGTGGGGATCATGCGATTACGGCCCGGTTCTCGCTTCTGGGCCAGCGGTTACATCTTCGCCACTATTGCCCAACTGGGGGTGCCCGCACTGGCGGCGGGTTGTGCTTCCGTACTCTTCGCCGCGTTTGCCGGTCATATTGCCGGAGAAGGAGATGCCACGTACCTCAGTTATTTAACTTATGTGGTGATTCTGGTAACGGTGGGAATTCTGCTTTCGGGCAAGACTATCGAACGCATGCTGGAAATTTTTTCCTGGGTGATGATCGCATTTATTTTTTCGTTTCTGATCATCGTAAATGTGCTCTTCGTGCCGCTGGAGCACTGGCTGAAAACGTTGAGCGGATTCTTTCAGTTTGGCCAACTCCCCGCGGATATTGACATCTTATTACTGGCTGCGTTTGCCGCGACCGCTGGTTCAGGAGGCATTGGCAACCTGGTGATCACCAACTGGTATCGCGATAAGGGTTTTGGCATGGGCAGCAGGGTTGGCTCGATTTCGAGTGCCTTCAGTCACAGTGAAGTACAGCTTTCTGCAACGGGTCAGGTTTTTCCGATCACAGAAGAGAATCTGAAACACTGGCGATCATGGTGGAAGTATGTGTCTGCAGATCAGATCTGGCTCTGGGGCATAGGCTGCCTGGTGGGCATGTTTTTGAATGTCAATCTGGCGACAGCCGTCATCCCGGAGCATACCAATATGGATCACATGGCAGCAGGTGCTTTTCAGGCCCGCTACATGGCAGAACATCTCTGGTCGGGATTCTGGTGGCTGGCTCTCTTGAATGGGTTCTGGGTGCTGATGTCGACCCACCTGAGTAATACCGATGTTTTGATTCGTACGGTGACCGATATTGTCTGGGTGGCCAGTCCGCAGGTGCGCGAACGACATAGAATGAGTATCAGCCGGCTGTACTACTTCTTTCTATTAATTGCCACGATCTGGGGACTGCTGGCAGTGAACTGGGGCCATGCGCTGTCCCTGTTCAAGATATTGGGTGCAGTCGCCGGTCCGGTACTGGCCATCGCAGCGGTACAGATCCTGATTGTGAACTCAACGCTGCTTCCCAAAGAACTGCGGCCTCACTTCTGGCGGCGCGGCGCTTTGATATTGTGTGCGCTCTGTTATGGATGTCTGTCACTGGCTCTGCTTTGGGACTTGTATTTATCGATGAGATGAGCCAGACTATACTGTACAAAGAGAGTGCTCATTGGATCATGGAGATTCCAGTTTTGAAGCCACTTACATCAACCAGAGAATATTGCACGCCTTTTTTCCAGCGAACAGTTTTGTTAGCAATCCTGTTCTGCGCAGCGATTCCCTCTCACTCTGCCGCGGCTGAAAATCCCAACCTGCAAACACCTGTATTCTATGAAAGCAAGCTTCAACAGATCTTTCAGGAAAAATGTCTTAGCTGCCACAATTCAAAAACCAGAAAAGCGGGACTGGACCTGAGTTCCCCTGAAAGCCTCCTGAAAGGGAGTGAGTCAGGGCGGATTATCCAGGCGGGAGACGCAGACGCCAGTCTATTGTTTCAGATGATCGAGTCAGCAGAAATGCCGCCCGATGAGAAAAACCATCTGAGCAAAGATGAAGTACAACTGCTGCGTCACTGGTTGAACGCCGGTGCCCGTTTTCGTGAAAAAGTCAAAACAGCGCCTGCCGTCACACAGCATGATATTATACCCCTGCTGCATCTGCGGTGTGTCGCCTGTCATGGGGGCCGTCGCAAAGAAGCCGGTCTGGATTTGCGCACGAAAGCCTCCATTGTCAGAGGAGGGAAATCCGGTCCTGCGGTCATTCCGGGCAACCCGTCGTCAAGCCTGTTAATCAAACGGATCCACGCTGGTGAAATGCCACCGCCGCGCAAACTGGTCTCAGCCAGCGTCAAACCGATGCAGGCAAATGAACGGGAACTGCTTTCCCAGTGGATTGCACTGAAATTACCAGAAGTAGAATCGCCGCACAGTGAGGAAGAAACACTGGTCACAGAGGATGATCGGAATTTCTGGTCATTTCAGCCCCCGAAGCAGCCAACGCCTCCCAAGGTTCAGGGTCAGGGCCGTGTCCGGAATCCGATTGATGCTTTCATTTTACAGCAACTGGAACCAAAAGGGTTGAGCCTGTCTCCTGCCGCCAGCAAACGAACTATAATTCGGCGACTCTATTTTGATCTGACCGGGCTGCCTCCAAAGCCTGATGAAATCGAGCAGTTTCTCAACGATACCGATCCAAGAGCGTACGAAAAACTTGCTGACCGCTTGCTCGCTTCCCGCCGTTATGGCGAACGCTGGGCGCGGCACTGGCTGGATGCCGCCGGCTATGCCGATTCGGAAGGCGCACAAAATGAAGACAAACTGCGGCCTCATATGTACCGCTATCGTGATTATGTGATTCAGGCCCTGAATGAAGACAAGCCCTACTCCCGTTTTCTGATAGAGCAGATTGCCGGCGATGAACTGGTCGATTACCAGTCAGGCAAAATCACACCGGAAGTTTATGACTGTCTCGTCGCCACCGGATTTCTGCGGACCGCTCCCGATCGCACGTTTGCGAACATTACGAATTTTGTCCCGGATCGCCTGGAAGTAATCGCCGACGAGATGGACATTCTGGGTTCTGCAGTGCTGGGTTTAACTATTAAATGTGCCCGCTGTCATTCCCATAAATTTGATCCCATTCCTCAACGTGATTACTATCGCCTGACTGCCGTGTTCAAAGAAGCCTATGATGAACACGACTGGCTAAAATCACAGGGACCGCGGACTCTGTCCTACATCCCTAAGGAAGAGCGTGACAAATATAATGAACGAGAGCAGGAACTGGCTGCGCAAGTACAACAGCTCAAGCAGGAAATCGCGAAACTGACCGCTCAGGCTCAGAAGTTGCAGATTAAAAAACTGGCCAAATCCTTAGAGGAAGCCGATCCACAATATAAACAGAAATGTGATCAGTTGCAGCAACAGATCAAAGCGGTAGAAGCCAGAAGACAGCCTCAACCAAGGATTCGCGCCTTATGGTCGCGAGGGACCCCTTCCCCCAGCTATATTTTGAAACGTGGCAACTATCTGACGCCCGGACGCCCCGTCGAACCCGGTGTGCCAGCGGTTCTTACCCGCCAGCAAAACCCACTGGAGGTGATTGCCCAGCCCGGTCAGCAGGAGCCTAAAGGGGGGCGACGTCTGGCGTTTGCCCGCTGGCTGACTCAGCCCGCGCATCCGTTGACCGCGCGGGTTATGGTCAATCGTATCTGGATGCATCATTTTGGCAGGGGAATCGTCAAGACACCCGAGAATTTTGGGCGGGCGGGGGAACGCCCCACTCACCCTGAACTGCTTGACTGGCTGGCGACGGAATTTGTTCGACAGGGTTGGAGTCTGAAGTCCCTGCATCGGCTGATGGTGACCTCAGAAACCTATCGACAGTCCTCAGATGTATCCGATGAAGCATTGCGTCTGGATCCAGAAGGCAGTCTGTTCTCCCGAATGCCTTTGAAAAGAATGGAAGGCGAAGTCCTCCGGGATACACTGCTCTTTCTGTCAGGTCAGTTGGATGAAACCCCCTATGGCCCGGCTGATCCGGTAGACGTACGTCGTGATGGCCTGGTGACATCCAAAGCTTCCGACAAAGGCTGGCGCAGAAGCATCTATGTTCTGCAACGCCGTACACAGATACCGACGCTGCTGGAAAATTTCGACTATCCACAGATGGGGCCGAACTGTATTCGACGTGGTGAATCCCTGGTCGCGCCCCAGGCATTACATTTAATGAACGATCAGATGATTCATCGACTGGCGACTGATTTCGCTGCGAAAATCCGCAGCCAGGCAGGCAGCAGTCAGACGGAGCAGGTCAGGCAGATCTATCGTCAGGCATTTGGTCGCGAGGCAGTTCGGAAAGAAGTTTCCATTGGCGTCGAGACGATGAATGCATTGAACCAGGAATGGTTGAATGCATATCCCACGACCAGAGCGGAGGAAGCAGCCCGAAAATCGCTGACGAATTATTGCCACGCGATCTTTAATCTGGCCGAATTTCAATATATCGATTGATGGGACTGTTGATCAATTATACTGCAGCAGAAAGTGAAGGCGTATGAACCCTGAAACTCCTGGCCAGAATCAAATTCCTCGACGCAGTTTTTTTCAGCAGGTCTCCACGGGTCTGCAGGGAGCCGCCCTGACCTGGTTACTGCAGCAGGATCTGTACGCAGATGAAAAACCGAAACCGCCTCACCAGACTCCCGTGTTCGGTCCCCACCATCGGCCTCGCGCCAAGTCAGTGATTCATTTATTCATGAACGGCGGTCCCAGCCAGATGGACCTGTTTGATCCCAAACCTTATCTGGACAAACACCATGGCCAGGATTACTTTCAAAAAATCGCCGGTGAGGTCGAATTCCCTGCCCAGGCAGGTGCCATCATGCGCAGCCCATTTCAATTCGCCCAACATGGAGAATCGGGGATGTGGGTCTCCGATATCATGCCTCACCTGGCAAAGCAGGTTGATGAAATCACCATGATCCGGTCGATGTATACGACCAATTTAACTCATGAACCAGCGCTGTATAAAATTCAATCAGGGAGCGAATTTACGGGGCACCCTTCCCTGGGCGCCTGGGTTTCCTATGGACTGGGTAGTGAGAACCAGAATCTGCCCACCTATGTTGTTCTTGATGATCCACGTGGTCTTCCAGTAAACGGAATAGAAAACTGGCAGTCCGGCTTTTTACCGGCTCAACATCAGGGTACCCGCTTTCGCGCCACCGGTTCACCCGTACTAAACCTCAAACCCGATTATGAACAACCGTCCGCAGTGACACAGCTCGAACGCGATCTGATTACCCGCCTCGACCGAATTCACCAGCGAAAAAGGACACACCATCATCAACTGGAAGCGCGGCTTTCCTCATATGCTCTGGCAGCACGTATGCAGATCACTGCTTCCGATGCCCTTGATCTGTCACAGGAAACCCAGCAGACTCAACAGCAGTATGGCATTGATCAACCTGTGACAGAATCGTATGGTCGCCGCTGCCTGATTGCCCGGCGCCTGGTCGAACGAGGCGTGAGGTTCGTTCAACTCTTCATCAATAGCCAGATCTGGGATACCCATAGTTCCATCGCTGCCAACCTGAAGAAGGCTTGCCAGAGAACTGACCAGCCGGTAGCGGCTTTACTTCAGGATCTGAAACAACGTGGCTTGCTGGATGACACGCTGGTCATGTGGGGTGGCGAAATGGGGCGTTTGCCGATTGCCCAACTGGCTGCGAATAAAGATGCCAGCAAGTCAGGCCGCGATCACAACAAAAATGCCCTCTGCACATGGATGGCGGGTGGAGGCGTCAAAAAAGGACTGGTCTGGGGCGCCACAGACGAACTGGGCTTTGCTGCGGTTGAGAACCGTGTCAGCGTTCCTGACTGGCACGCCACCATGCTGCATCTGCTGGGGTTAAACTACGAAGAACTGTTTATCTCACGCAATGGACTGAAAGAACGTCTGACCGGAGTAGGAAATGATCCCCAGGTCATTCGGGGTATCCTGGCTTAACCAAAGTCTCTCCTTCGCAGCAGCCCCTGTATGGTTACAGGGCTACTCAAGCGGTATCCAGGTAATTTTCCTCCTCTCAATTGACGTCATCATGTTGACTGAAAAGAAATATTAAAATCTTTTCACAATTAATTAGCATTCCTAATCGAAAACGTTAGGATCGTAGAAAACCCTCTCTACCTGATTCTTTCCGAGTCAGGACAGTCGTCGATTTTCCTGTTTAAAGTCCCAATTCGGGACAAACACAACCAATTTAATGTCACTACGAAAAGCAGGCAGTTTCAGACACAATTGATTCAGAACCGACAGGAGGCACCATGTTCAAACGTGTTACTTCGTGGTTAAATTCTTTGCTGCTCAGTCCCCCCGCTTTGTGCGCGATGCTTGTCATTTTTTTTACAGGATCCCTGTTGCTCTGTAACTATTTGATCCAAGTTGATGCAGAGGGAAGACCGCTGGCACGAAAACGCGCCGTGTTTAAAAACCACCCGGTCACCCAGGAGTTAATTGAAGCCACCAGTGAATTAAACTGGCAAACAGATCCGGAGCAGGTATCCCGCGTCGATGAATTATGCGAGACCCTAGCTCAAATGAAATCGGATCGAGAACAGAATCTTGTTTCCAGTACAGGCGATTCTGATGTAGCGGATTATCAAAACTGGTTTGTTGATATTACCGTTCCAGTCAGACAGGCATCAACGGATTCCATTCGAGAGTCGGAAATGTGATCGACTGTTGCTGGAGTGATCGATAAAGAAAGAACAGCTGCAGACATTCAATGTAAACCGTAGCGGCTCATTTTATAATGCAGCGTCCGCACGCTGACGCCTAACAGTTTAGCTGTCTTTTCGCGATGATAATCACAGGATGCCAGCGCCGCCGTTATTGCTGCCTTCTCTGCTTCCTCGGTTACTTCCACAAGTGTTTTTACGGGAACTGAAGTAGACGACAATACAGGATTCAATTCGACGGGCAAATCTGTCGCGTGTATAATTTCCCCCGGCAGGGTTACAACCAGTCGTTCAATCACGTTGCGGAGCTGTCTTACATTTCCAGGCCAGCGCGCCGTGACAAATTTCTGCATTGACTCGGGAGAAACCTGCTTCAAGGGACGGTTATGCCTCTGACAGAAGTGCGTCAGGAAATGCTCGATCAACAGGGGGATATCATCTCGACGTTCACGCAGTGCCGGAATATGAATCGGGATCACATTCAGTCGATAAAACAGATCCTCACGAAAGGAGCCGTCTTCAATCAGTGGCTCAACCGATTTATTGGTCGCAGAAATAATACGGGCATCACTGGTAAATACTTCTTCGCCTCCCACTCGCATGAACTGCTGAGTTTCCAGGACGCGGAGTAAATCCACCTGACTTTTGGCTGGCATCTCTGTCACTTCGTCCAGAAACAGAGAGCCTCCCTGGGCCTGCTCGAAGCAGCCTGGTTTCTGCCGGGTTGCACCGCTGAACGATCCTTTTTCGTGTCCGAATAATTCGCTCTCCAGTAGAGTTTCGGGCATGGCACCGAGATTGACGGCAACAAAAGGACCACTACAACGATTACTTAAATCATGTACGGCCCGGGCAACCAATTCTTTCCCTGTGCCACTTTCCCCTTGAATCAGAATTGTCGCATCGGTCGCTGCCACCTGACGAATCTGTTGAAACACATCATTCATCGCGGCGCAGTTCCCTATGATATTGGAAACCTCACCGGCATTAACAAGCCGGTTCCTTAATTCAAGATTCTCAATCTGTAAACGATGATGCTCTCGTGCCTTGCGAACCTGATGCCGAATCAGGTCCAGGTCCAGAGGCTTTGTGATAAAGTCAAACGCCCCCAGACGCATGGATTTCACCGCTGTTTCCACGGTACCGTGTGCCGTAATGACAATCGCCGTTGTTTGAGGACGGATGTGTAGAATCTGATCTATCAGTTCCAGCCCGTCCATTTCTCCCGGTAAACGAACGTCAGCAATAACCAGTTGAAAAAAACCTGCACGGAATTTAGCAAGCCCTTCTTCCGCATTTTGTGCCGTCTCTAATATATCGGCTTCGCGAGCTAAACCTTTTGCCAGCCCCGAACGAATGTTAGGTTCGTCATCGATAATCAGTATTCCAAATCCGTCAGAGTTCATAGCTTCTCGTTTATTGGCAATATCACAGAAAAAGTAGTTCCACCAGCACCCGTCTTCACATCAATGGTCCCATCATGCTGCCTTACAATCTTTTCACATAGAGCAAGTCCCATGCCGGTTCCGTCATTGCGTGTTGTAAAATAGGGGTCAAAGATGCGATCACGAAACTCGGCTGGAATCCCTTTCCCGGTATCGGTTACTTTAATGCGAAGCCATTCCCCCTCCTGTTGCAAACTGATAGAAAGAGTCCCTCCATCAGGCATAGCCTGTAATGCATTCAGTGCCAGATTCAGAAGCACCTGATCCATGTGAACAGAGTCAGCTTTGATTGCCGGGAGGGTTTTCTCTGCAAGGTTCACTTCCACCTTTACATGCTGCTGTTCTGCCTGGGGTCGAATAAACCGCGCTAACTTATTAATCAGGGCTGCTAAGTCTACATCGGAACGTCCTGGCTCAGACATGGAGGCATAATCCCGAAATCCTTCCAGAACGGCAGTCAAGCGGATAATTTCGGTATGGATCACCCCGAGCATTTCATCGACTTCCGGGCTGAGATTCTGCCCCATCAGCGCTTCATCCAACAACTGGACATGCAGAGAGAGTGCACTCAGTGGATTTTTAATTTCATGTTGCAGTCCTGTGGCCAATGACCCCAGACCTGCATAACGTTCCATTCGTCTCAGTCTCTGTTCCATCAGAGCACGCTCTGTGACATCACGCACATGGATGACCGTCCCCAGTTCTTCCTGTTGCTCGTTCCTCAGCAAAGAGCAACCGGCCCGCAGAGTCTGTTCATGTCCCTGCGTGGTAATCGTATAATCACAGTCTCTGACGGGAGAATGATGCGCATTAACATGACTGCAGATCACCGAAAGCAGGGTATGTTCAATCCCAACCACGGATAATGGCTGATCCAGGACATTACCATGCAACCCGAGCAACTCCATGCCGCGCGGATTGATACTGGTGATGGATTCATTTCGATCCGTCGTGAGGACCCCCTGATCCATGCTGCCCAGCACATCGCTAGCCAGAACCTTGACCTCACGTAAAGACCGTTCACTATTCAGATAGGCGCGAACCAGTAAAGCCAGAGCAACTGCGGTCACACAGATATTCAACACCAGCAGGATCGATAACTGGGACTGAAATCGTAATTCCCCCGCCAGTTCCCGTGCGACTGCCAGATCACTGTCAGGCAGATCTCTAATAATACGCGCTACAATTTCCTGTTCATGCTGGAAATCCGCCAGAATCCAAAGGGTCACCACCAACCCTGTCAGACTCAGTAGAGTCAGACCGCCGATAGCCAGTTGAAATCCGCGACTGACGCGTGTCTCGTAGACATGAAACATCTATAGGCCCCTGCCCTCCACACTTTTCTCATTCACCTGAGTAAGGTGCATACACTTCAGAATGACTGGAGGACCACTCTGCAGCGGGAAGGCCTCAGACACAACCCTTTCACATACCAAACATTATACTCACAACTTGTAATTTCTCAATAATTTAAACAGCATCGTCCTCCCGTGACCAATCTTCCTGCAAATCTTTGCAGGTCCCATGCAGTAGTTTGCACAATACTTTATTCAATTTTTCTATTTCAGGATTCTGGCTGAAATCATTCCGAGGGTTAACGGTTACACCGATACTGGAATCGGGGCTGGCTCCCAGGTACCACTGTCAGAAACTGGCATGAGATTTGTAATCAACCTGTCTCCAACTGCGATCTCATTAAAAGGAGCTCCATTTTACTGTCGCGTCTTCAGGGCTGTTGGGCCCGAGAACTTTAGATTGGAAGACGCGAAAGTGAACTGTGATGTGCTCCAGATCGCCTGAGCAAAAACGAATCATGATCAAATTGGGAATATTTTAATGCATCAGAAACATACCTTTGGGAATCAGCGATCTGTTAATAATCAAAAGTATCAAAACGTGCGCCAACCGTTGAAAATTTTTCGAAATTGTACGATCGTAGTAATGACAATCCTCTGGTTATTCACCTTTCAACTCCCCGGAGCCGGAGCCCAGCTTCCGGAGATTGATGAAGACGAGAAAGGGATTCTTTCACAACTGCAAATCCTGCAGCAGCAGATTGATGAATTGAAAACGCAGCAGTTGGTATCGACTCAGTATATCAGTGCGCCCCCCACTGCTCCTGCCTCCGGGATGGCTGAAGACGAATATGATTCCGACTTGCCTGAGTATCTGTTTGGAGATCCTGGTGAAAGTAATTCATTTCCCACAGCCCGTCTGACAGGTTTTTTCCAGGCAGATGCCGTCGGGTTTATTCAGGATGCCGGGAATATCCAGGCTGTGGGTGACATCCAGAATGGAGCGGACTTCCGTCGAGCCCGACTCGCTGCAACCGGTGATGTCTGGGATAATGTCGGATATATGCTGGAAATGGACTTCGCGTTTCCAGGCCGCCCGAGTTTCATGGATGTCTGGCTGGAAGTGCGTGATGTTATGGGTGGCAATAATGTGAGAATCGGTCAATATCGACAACCATTCGGGATGGACGGTTTGACCAGTGTGAAAGAACTGGCCTTTCTCGAACGAGCATTACCATTTGCTTTCTTACCATTTCGACAAATCGGGGCCATGGTTTTTGGAAATACGGAAGACGAGCAGTCAACGTATGCCTTGTCCGGCTTTCGTTTTCCGACCGGCCCCTATGGAGGGAACATCGGCGACAGTGGCGGTTTAGGTGTCGCTACCCGCTTGACCCACCTGTTGATTGATCATGGTGATGGCAATGGATTGTTGCATATTGGTGGCGGTTTCACATTCGCCAATCCTGCCAACAATCTTGTTCAATATCGCAACCAGCCTGAAGTGTTTGTCTCAGAAACCGGTGGTGCCGCCCAGGTTCCCGTCGGCGTGCCATTAGCCGTGCCTCCCTTCGTAGATACCGGACTCATCCCGACGCAGAACTTCAGTCTGTTTAACGCGGAGCTGGCTTATGCCATTGGTTCGTTTTATGCACAATCAGAAGTCACCTGTTCCGTTGTGAAAGAGCGGAATGGGACCACAAACAATTTTTCCGGTGCTTATGCCCAATTTGGCTACTTCCTGACAGGTGAATCCAGAGCTTATAACCGCAAAGGGGGTGTATTCGGTCGCGTCGTGCCGCTGGATCCATTCAGCAGGGATGGTGGCTGTGGTGCCTGGGAATTAGCTGGTCGCTGGTCTTACATTGACCTGAACGACAAGAACATCCAGGGAGGCCGATTGACGGACCTGATGCTCGGTGTCAACTGGTATCTCAATCAGTACACCAAGTTCCAGTTTAACTACATCCACGCCTTCCTGAACAGCAGTTCTAATGTGAATGGCCCCGTGATTGATAACAGTAATGCAAACATCCTGGCCGTGCGGGCACAGGTTGACTTTTAGAACGCATCACATTTATGTATAGCGTCTTTCAGTCTAATCTACTCGGGCCATACAGCCCTGTAGACGAATTGAAATCAAGTAAATAGTTCAAGAGATGCTATCGTTAACTGGGGTACGTCTCAGAAACAACCTGACCTGTTTCCGTTGTCCGGTTTTCTGAGTTGAACCATTGACGACTCTGCGTTTCATGTAATACATTATGTTACATGAAACGCAGTAGCAAATTATCCGGTGTACTTCACATCCTGCTTCACATGGCCGAGCAGTCGGGGCCCATAACTTCCGAAGACCTGTCCGGGATGATGGCCACCAATCCTGTGGTGATCCGACGGACCATGGCAGGACTTCGGGAGCGGGGATATGTGCAGTCGGAAAAGGGGCATGGTGGCGGATGGACTCTGTCGTGCGACCCATCAAAGGTAACACTGCGGGATATTTATGTCGCGCTGGGCACTCCTTCACTGCTTGCTATTGGCAATCGTACTGAATCGCCTGACTGCCTGGTTGAACAAGCCGTGAATGCCGCTCTGCAACAGACTTTTCAAGATGCGGAAGAGTTGCTGCTCGCTCGGTTTGGTGAAATTACGCTGTCCAGGCTGAGTGCCGACTATCACGCGCGTCTCATTACTCGTGGCAGTTCTCCCTCGTGTCGCGGAGCGAGTTGATGTCTCTTACCCCGAGTGAATCTCCATTCTCTGATGCGCGCACTGTCGCTCGCTATGCAGAAGGACCACCGCGCATTGTCCCGGGATTTACTGACATGCAGCGCATGACAGCTCTACTATTAGCCGAACGAGTTCCTGAGAAAGGTCGCGTACTCGTGGTGGGAGCAGGAGGCGGTTTGGAGTTGCAAACATTTGCGCAGGCTCACTCAAGTTGGACCTTCGACGGCGTCGACCCGTCCTCTGAAATGATCCGACTTGCAGAACAGACATTGGGACCACTCGCGTCGCGCGTCCGGTTGTATCAGGGGGAGGTTGACATCGCTCCAGAAGGTCCATTTGACGCAGCAACTTGCCTCTTAACCATGCACTTCATAGAGCTGGAAGAGCGACGACGAGTGGCAGTCGAAATACGCCGCCGACTGCGCCCCGGATCCCCTTTTGTGGTTGTCCACTTGAGTATTCCCCATTATGAAGATGCAGGAGAGCGGTCCAGGTGGCTGTCGCGATACGCTGCCTTCGCTGTCAGCTCCGGAATCGCCCCCCAGAACGCGGATACTGCCCGCGCCATGATTGAATCCCGTTTGAAAATCCTCACCCCCGAGCATGATGAAGCAGTCTTACGTGAAGCGGGATTCTCGAACGTCAGCCTGTTTTACGCCGGATTTTCATTTCGCGGCTGGGTGGCATATGCCTGATGCGGTTCAGAACATGTCCGCGGAAAGCTCAGAGGTCTTGACAGAAATCACGCAGTTGCCAGTCACCTGTCATGCTAGCTACCCGCCAAAGTAAGCACATGAAGGTGACTGGCAAACCACGTTATCTCCTGTTGATAATTAAACTTGAACTTCCCGCTAAACGGTGTCCAGTTTTACTGTAGCGTCTCCAGGGCTGTTTGGCCCGAGTAGATTAGATTGAGAGACGCTATGCTTAAATGTGATGAACTCTGGCTTCCGGTTTTTGATACATCCCATTAAAGGAGTCATCACAAGTTATAAAAAAATGCCCTGGCTGGATCTCAGGACGTTCCAGCCAGAGCGAAACTGGTCATGCCACTGGAAAAGTTTTCATGACCACCTGTGCAACCAACATGTAGACGGGAATACCGATGGTAACATTGTAAGTAAACGTGAGCCCCAGTGATGCTGCCAGAGGCAGAGTGGGACTGGCTTCGGGAATGGCGAGTCTCTGCACAGCTGGGACAGCGATATAGGAAGCTGCCCCACACAAAACGGCAAAGAGTGCATAAGTCCCCAGGTCAAATGCTTGCCCCAGAACGATACTGTATCCATGGGCCACCATAATTCCAATTATTGCAAAAACGTTCGGAGCAAGGACACCAAACATGATGAATCGCCAGCCAGCGGTCTTCAGGTCTTGCAAACGACGGCAGGCCGTAATTCCCATTTCCAACAGGAACAGACACAACATACCGTGAAAAATATTAACAAACAGAGTATCGTCTGCCCGCGTGACCGCCTCACCCTGCAGTCTTCCCAGAAATCCGATAATAATCCCGCCAAACAGCAGGTAAAGACCGGGATTCAAAAAGACTTCATGCAGAAGTTCTTTACTGAAAACGGGTTGTTTTTCTATTTCCACATCCAGTTCCGCTGCCAGTTCCTGCTTTGTGGCAGTCACTGTTTGGGTTCTCTCAGCAACAGCCGCCATAGAATGGACATGCGTGTGACTTCCGTCATATTGAGTTAACGGTTCGCCGTCTTCATCGACTGTAATTTCTCCACCACCGTCTGCTCCCTGCATCGCTAACGCTGAATGGACGGCAGGTTGATAGCCGGCTTCGTGCGGCATATTCCCCTGAGGATCCATGCCGTTCTGACGTAAACGAGAAACAAGGTACAGCGCAACCAGGCAGCCCGGGATTTCCATCACGGCTAACATGACAGGCATATAAGCAGCGTAAGCGATGTTGGCAGCGGCTATCACCCCCAGACAGGTCACAAAAGTACCTGCTGAGTCAGATCCATAAAACCCGGCGACAGTAGCCGCATCAACCTGACGCAATTTCGTCGTACGTCGTAAAATAAAATAAGCTATAAGACCAATGCACAGGTTCGTGATGAATCCAATCGCCATGAAACCCAGAGCCTGACCAAACTCGGCCAGAGAAAGCGAAGCCAGTTCTTCACCGCCATGCCAGCCAATCGCCACCAGCAGGTACAGGGTCAACCCCTGATACACGGCTTTCGGGAATTCGAACGGCACTTTCAGAATGGGAATCAAAAACCCCATATAGAAAAACAGCAGGAGCGGTTTAAAAAGGTTATGAGCAAAATTATGAACGAATTCTTCTAACAATCTAGTGCTCCTCAGGGTAGCAGGGCTTGTCGGAAACTTGACCGAACAGGAAATTGAACAGCTCTACCTGTTGCAATCAGCATACCCACAGGTCAATTTTATCGACTAATTTGTCTGCCAGAGCGTTTATCCCCTGAAATGCAGCGGTATTACGCTTGAAATATTTTATTGGTGACTTATTTTCATGCTCAGACAAACGCAGGTCATTTTGATTCTGCCAATGAATACCTGCAAGATATTGCACTCCGAATGCAATTTCATGCAGAACAGACGAATGAAGGACCTGACGATTTTGTTCCCCGCGAGGCTCCCGAACCAAGTAGAGCCTGTACTAAGTGGCAAGCGAAATGACGTTTGTCGGAAGGTGAGCTTTTTCTGCTGAGATGACTTCAGGATGTTCATCTCAAGTCGATTCAGCAGGATGTGGTAGAATCTGTCCCACGGGAAAGGCTGTATGGGGAGCTAGGGATACCGTCGGATGATTTAGACTGTCTCCCATTATACGGTAGCGTCCCCAGATACATTGGAACCGACTTATTCGAGGAGGAGTATGATGTTAAACCTGTTTTCCTTGAGCCCCGTTCTTGTCGGTCAGGTCTGGTGCAGAGCTTTATTCCAGGCTGCGTTCTGTTTGTCCATGGAATTTTCCCAAAGGGCAGCCAGGTGTCAAGCAGAGATGAACAACAACAGTGCGCGATACGTGTTGATGGGTTCTGATACTGGAGTGATGCCGGGCGTCACGGGGGCGATACTGCGGTGGAGTGTGTTGATCCACAGAGTGCGTTTGAGCAGTTTTTGGTTAAATCATGCTCAAACAAGGGGCTTAGATAGTGCAAAAGTCATCACCGGTTCCTGCTCTCTCCCTGCACAAATACTGAACCGCGCGCGCGACTCATTAAGGCGCATATCTTGATGAGGGGCGCGCAGGGGTCAAGAGGAGTTTATTCAGTGCGAGATTTTGGAAGGCAGGGCAACACAATAGTCTTAGACTTGAGAGACCTGTGCCTGCTCGTTGCGTTGCTGTTCATCTACCGCTTTATGGTGTTCCCAGTTACCGGCGGCTCCAGAACGTCGCTCATCCAGATTTCTCAACACGCTGGCTTTTCCATAAAGGAGCAGGTGATCATTGATCTCCAGACGAGTCTCCCCCCTGGGAGCACCGACATAGCTTGTATCGGGTTTTTCAATTCCCAGTACCAGGATCCCTTCAGAATCCAATTTGAGCTCAGTCAGTTTTTTACCAGCGAGCCAGTCGTCGGGGTTCACATTCAGTTCCACTACCAGGTAGTCTCCGGTCAGATGGAGCAGCCCTGCATAATCTCGAATTTCAAGATCGGTCCAGCGCTGCAGTGCATTTTGAATCACCCTGGAGATACGATGGTCAATCCATTCACTGTATGCAAGCATCCACAAGAGTGATAAACCGCAGGCGAGCAGCGCAATGCGCCCCCACAGACTTGAGCTCGACTCTGCCCCGACAAAGGAGATAATGAGAGAAGAGATAGCTGTTACAACTCCCGCGTTACCCAGAATCATCAGTGTCATAATGATCCGACGACGAACAGGATGACGCATGACTTTTTCCGTTTCACTGGTTGTGAAGCCGGTACTGGTAAAAGCAGACCGTGCCTGGAATCGTGCCAGTGGAGTGGAAAGCCCTGTTAATGTTAACGCCACCGTCGCCACTCGGACCACAATGATCGATACAACAATAATCACTATCAGTGAAATGATCGCAAACATATTTCTACTGGATTCATTCTTCTAAAATTGAAAGAGATGACTTTCTATGCCGTTATTTTTTTGCAATGACCCACACCGCGTGGACAAGTCCGGGGATATAACCACACAAAGTCAAAACAATATTGAGCCAGAAATGCATTCCCAGTCCGACCTGCATTAAGACACCCACTGGTGGCAAAATGATAGCCAGGATAATTCTTAATACATCCATGAAGGTAGAGGATTGAGGTTGAGCGTGTTGCGGATACGAAGTGGACATAGTCTATTTCCTTTCTGAGAGGCAGAATACTATCTGCTGTGATGTCACTTGAAACGGATTCTGATTTCTCTGTAGTTTTACAAACGATCCCGATTCACTTCAGGATCAAAACTTTCAATGTGACTGAAGAGATTAGAAAGCATATCCCGTACCAATCTCACCACGACGTAAACAGAAACTGTAAAGCACTGATTAACAAGGACTTAGACAGCAGTAAGAACAAGCTAAGTGGAAAGCGATCCTGGCAGCAGGGCGACCGGGTTGAAAGTAGAGCCATCAATGGAGAACTGTGGGGAGAGGAGTTCCTGCGCCATAGGATTCAACTGAAGAGTAAGTGAATCAGGAATTCTCAGATTTCCACGCGGCGAGTTCATCGCTGAGTCGTGCGACCTCGGACTCAAGTACGGGAATCGCGGCGGGGACTTCCTCAAGCTTCCCCTGATGTCCATAATCCTCAATTATTTTCGCCGCTTCTACGGCTGGAGAAGCATTAAAGTTAGCACAAAGGCCTTTCAGACTGTGTGCTGCCCGCGTCAATTCTTCTACATCTCCTGCGACTGTCTGTTCATTTATTTCTTTCAGTAAGCCGGGGGCGTCCTCGAAAAAGAAATTGACCATATCATTCAGGATTGCAACGTCATTACCGACTCGTTTGAGGGCTGCCCGCATATCGATCGCTGGCCGGGAATCTGCTATCGGCGGTTTAGATACCGGAGCATCCTGTAACGATTCCTTTTCTGACTCTTGAAGGGAGGGTTGGGGACTCGCGAGACTTTTTCCGGGTAAGTGACTCTTTTGATTACGCATTGCCAGTCGCTCCAGAACCAAAATCAATTTTTTGGCATCAATGGGTTTTGAAATGTAACTATCCATACCGGCAGCAATACATTTATCGCGATCGCCGCGCATCGCATAAGCCGTCATGGCAATAATGGGAATGTGCTCACCAGAGCCATATTCGTTCTCGCGTATCATGGCAGTTGCCTGCAGACCATCCATCGTTGGCATTTGTATGTCCATCAGGACTACATCAAATGATTCATTTCGCAGATAATCAACGGCTTCACGACCATTATCGGCAATCACACACTGATGCCCCCGCTTCTTCAGAATCGCGGTAATCACTTTCTGATTTGCAGGAGTATCTTCTGCCACCAGAACTTTCAAAGTCTGTTTCGATTCCCTGATTTGAGATACACTGGAACGTTCCAGTTGAGGGCCTTTCAAAGCAGTCATGATGGCATCCAGCAGGTCAGATTGGGAAACCGGTTTTTCCAGAAATGCAGAAATTTCAAGTCCCTCGCATCGTTCACTGAAAATCTGGTGATCGGCAGAAGACAGCATGAGAATCGTCGCGGAATCAAGCAAGCCTTGCTTACGGGCCCGCTCAAGCAGCATAAAACCATCGGTCTCCGGCATCAGCGCATCAACAATAACCAGAGGATATGCCTTGTCTTCGTCAGTAACGGCAGACAGTCGGTCTAATGCTTCTTCCGCTGAGTCGACTGGAGTCGGCGACATGGACCAGTTCGATAGCATCTCTTCCAGAATCACACGGTTTGTCCGATTATCATCCACCACCAGCACCGGAAGGTCACGTAATTCAGACACCGATGATTTGTTGTTTTCAAGATCAGACTCTTCAGGTTCGACTACCGTCAGGTTAACCTGAAATGAGAAACAACTCCCTTTTCCAGATTCACTGCTCAGTTGCATTTCCCCTTCCATTAAGCCAATCAGTTCATGACAAATCGCCAGACCTAAACCCGTGCCGGAATAGTGTCGCGTGGTCGATGCATCAGCCTGCGCAAAGGGTGCGAAGATTCGTTGCTGATCTTCCGCAGCGATTCCTATCCCGGTATCCGATACACTGAATTCCAAATGGACCTTTTCGCCCGGCTGAAGTTCAGGTGATGGATTTACTTGTGTCTGTTTCTGGGAATCCCCAGTCTGTTCGGCAGAGGACTCAATCAGCTTAACACTAACAACGACTTCTCCCTGCTCTGTAAATTTAATCGCATTCCCAGCCAGGTTCGTCAAGATCTGGCGCAGGCGAGTCGGATCTCCGAGAACCCGAGACGGTACTCGCTTATCGATGCGGCAGATTAATTCCAGTCCTTTCTCGCAGGCTCTCAAGGAAAGCGTTTTTACTGCTTCGTCGAGCATAACCCGTAGATTAAACGGCACTGGCTCCAGTTCAAACCGTCCCGCTTCCAGTCGAGAAAAATCCAGTATGTCATTCACCAGTAAGAGCAGTGAATCGGCTGAATCTTTTGCTGTCTGTAAATAATCTCGTTTGAGAGGCGTCAGGTTTTCCTGCAAGGTCAATTCGAGCATTCCCAGGATCGCATTCATCGGCGTTCGAAGCTCATGACTGACATTAGCCAGAAATTCTCCTTGTGCACGGGTAGCCTGTTCGGCTTCATCCTTGGCTTTGCTGAGTTCCTCTTCACGACGACGCCTGGCGGTGATATCTCTTTCGATACTTGATGACCCCACCACCAGATGATCCATGCCACGAATGGGGGAAACAGTAATGGCGACATCAATGATGGTACCATCTTTTCGCATTCGTTTCGTCTGAAACTGATCGAGTCGGCGACCTGTTTTCATCGCTTCCAGAATCTCAGATTCTTCTCGCGCCATCCCTGGAGGCAGCAGAATCGAAACGGTTTCACCAATGACTTCTTCTTCCAGCCACCCGTAGATGACCTCTGCTCCGTTATTCCAGGATGTGATCGTACCATTGGGAGCTTTCCCAATAATTGCATCTCCCGAAGAATCAACGATGGCTGCCAGCCTGGTTCGTTCTTCTTGCCATTGCACTCGTTCAATCACATGCCTGATCAGGTTACTAACCCCCCGAGACAGCGCCAGCAGATTTAAATCGGGAGAGGTGAGCCTGGTATTAAAGAACTCAACCACAGCAATCACATCCCCCTCGATCTTAACAGGGAATGCAAAAGCGGACCGAACTCCCAGGGCTGCAAAGTCTCGCCGTTGATTGATGGCATCTTCATTTTCAAAGTCCGTGACCCAGACAGGTTCGCCACGACTCCAGACGTACCCGGGCAGATCTTCTCCGGGCATGAAGCTCTGCTTCTCTGATTCAGTGCGTAATTCGAGAAAATGATCTCGATTTGCCAGATGCCAGATTCTGGATGAGACTAGACTATTCCCTCCCTGGCTGCACAGGTAGGCATGCCCAACAGGCCAACCTGATATTTCTCCCAGGTTGGCAACACAAATTCGCAAAGCATCTTCGAGGGCATCGCTTGTCGAGGACGAAAAACTCGCCTGCTGCAGTAAAGCCGCCTCTAGTTTCTCGCGTGCAATGAGTTGCTCAGCTTCCTTCCTGTCAGAAACATCTCTGATAAAGGCATTAAAGATAATCTGACCATGCCATTCGATCTGCGTGACAACCAGTTCAATCGGAAATTCGTGTCCATTCCTGCGAAGAGCTGTCAACTCCAGCTTGTTATTGATTACCCGTCCTTTTCCCGTCGATTTGAATAACCGCATGCCATCCAGATGCTGTTCAAGATACTGAGGAGGGATGATTAATTCTGAAACGGTATTTCCATTTGCCTCATCTCGGGTCCAGCCAAATATTTCTTCGGCCCGCCGATTCCAGTCAATCACATAACCATCCATGTCCATGGTAATGATCGCATCCATTGCGGAATCGACAATGGTCTGTAATCGGTCATCGGAAGCCCATAAAGCATTATTCGGGAATTCAGGCTTTGAAGAGAGTCCCATTTGATTTCGTGCCCGACTGGTAAAAATGGATTAGAAAAGTATTAGCGAAATCTCTGAAGAAGTAATGGAATTAATTTAGCAGAATGTTATTAAAAAATCCACGACTACAGGTGGAGGGCAGGAACTCTGAAGAGAGGCATATTCTAAGAAAATCTCGACGATCAGAAATGGATTCCAGCATTACAGATCTTAAACTCAAATTCAATCCAATCTGCAAATCACCTGGGAGTTTTTAAAACTTTTGCTTGATCAGGATCGGAATCTGATTCCTGTGTGACAGGCTCATCAGAATCAGCAGCGTCTTCAACCCCGTCGAACAACTTCCGTCCCTCGCGGGCTGCATCTTGAACGATCTCCTCTCCTTTTTTCACTGCCTGTTCTGTATCCTCTTCGACTTCATTTTTATGGATCGTTATGGTTGCACTATCATCCCTATCAGCAAACGAAACCCAACCTCCTAATACCATGGCGACAATTGCTACAATGATCAGTACGATAATGATTACGTTTTGCATCTGTTTTCTCCAGTAAATCTACCTACCACTGCGGGGGGTATGATAAACCCGGCCGACGGCATTCTTCTGAATGCCGTCGGCCGGTCGTCTCAGCAGTTTCGAATCAAGCATGTTTTACTTGCTTCAAATACTTATTCTGTGGGAATTCTTTTTCCTGTCAGCAGACTGATTACTGCCAAAATGAGAAAGATAAAGAAGCAGATTTTAGCTGCGCCATAGGCCATACCGCCGACCAGACCAAACCCAAATAGACCCGCTACTAAAGCAATTACTAAAAACATTAATGCCCAACTCAACATGGTGATACCCTTTCAATTAGTGGGGTTGTTAGTTCCTGCGAAACCGGGTTATCAATTCCGATCCGGCTGGAAGCATTGGAGTTAAACTTAACCAGCCGACCAGGAATGACCCTGGTTCATTCAATTTACATGTTTCAATTTCAATCACATTGCTGCGATGTTATTTAACTTCGCAATCGCTGTGCCAAGTTGAAACCACGAGACAGCAAATTGACCTAAGGCGTTACGAGGAAATATGATAGAACTCTTAGAAAATCTGTACAGAATCGAGCACTGATTATTTCATCGTGTAAAGATCGACTGCTGACCGCTCGCTGGGGAACTTGTTTGCGCGTTAAGCGACCGTTTGCAGATCTGATTAGAAGAACAGGTTCCCTCAGTCGGGAGCGATGTAAGAAGAGACGGGAAACCTGCAGAGCGGCTGTGCAGAAATCGTCGTTACCTGCCGATAAAAGCGTGTTTAAGAATGACTAAACCTGGACACAGGCTAGTCATCATCAATACTCACAGTTTTCTCAAGTGAGATGCCGAACTGGGCAATGCGATCTCGAATCTTGCCTCGAGTAATTCCAAGAATTTCTGCAGCGCGAGTCTGATTACCGCCCGTTTCATTCAAAACTCGCGTTAACAGATACCGCTCCATGGCTTCCAGTGTTTCGCTGTATAGATCTGTTGATTGATTTGCGAGACGTTGATCTACAAACAAACGTAAATCCGCTAACGGCAAATCATCTCCATCGACCTCATTTTGAGACTCTAGCGGGGCAGCCTGTGAGTTGAACCGTCTGGATAATTCATCTGGTAGAAATGAAGGAACAATGATTGGAGAAGTGCTCTTCAACAGAGACTGCCGAACCACACTTTGAAGTTCCCTGACATTCCCAGGCCAGTTATACTGAATCATCAATTCCAGAGCCTCTGAAGAAATCCCTTCCGTTTCTGTACGCCCCATTTCGTAACATGCTTCATTCAGATAATGCTCGACCAGTAATGCGATGTCATTACCGCGTTCGCGTAAGGGAGGCAGCGAAATCGTCATTCCATTGAGTCGGTAGAACAGGTCTTCACGAAACGAACCAGCTTTAACCATCGATTCAAGATTGCGGTTCGTGGCTGCGATAATGCGGACGTCGGTTTCAATGGTTTTATTACCACCAACCCGTTCAAATTTCTGCTCCTGCAACAGACGTAAAACCTTTCCCTGTGTCAGCTGCGACATATCTCCGACTTCATCGAGAAAGATTGTCCCGCCATTACATTGTTCGAATTTACCGATTCGCTGTCTGTCTGCACCTGTAAAGGCGCCTTTTTCATAGCCAAACAATTCGCTTTCCAGAAGAGTTTCCGTAAGAGCGGCACAGTTGACGGCCATGAAACTTTCTTTGGAGCGGGGACTGTGCTGATAGATTGCCCTGGCGACAAGCTCTTTGCCGGTTCCACTTTCTCCGCGAATCAGAACATTGACGTTTTCCGCGGCAACACGTCCAATAGCCTTGAAGACCTCAAGCATTTGTGGACTACGCCCGACAAACTGATCTCCTTTACTCGATTTAGTATCTCCCACGGGCAATGCGACCGGGATATTCATCAACCGACGTGTCTCAATAGCCTTCTGGACCAGTTGGTTCAGTTTTGGAAGATCCAGTGGCTTGGCAAGATAATCAAAAGCCCCCAGTTGCATGGCTTCGATGGCAAGGTTGCTTTCGCTGGAAGATGTAATAAACACGACTGGTAAGCGTCGATCCAGTTTATGGATATCTCGAAAAACATCTAATCCGGAAACTGAGGGAAGCATAATATCCAGCAGAACAACTTCAGGAGCACTCTTGCGAATCGCTTCCAGTGCCTCATCAGCCGTCCCAGCAGTGACGACGTCGATATTTATTTTTTCCAGTGATCGACGTACCATTTCCCGTACTGTGCGATCATCATCCACCACTAATGCCTGAGACATATTTGATTCCGAACTGATTCTATATCTGAAAGGATTTATTTTGCTGAATTTGATTATTCTAACAATCTGATTTCTGCATTACAAAGATCAGAAAAGAAATTCCCAGACAATACTTTTCCTTCTAAACCCCGACAAAAATTGATTCTGAGGATTCTCCTCACCCGTTGCGAATGAAAAACAGTAGAAATTCATCTGGCACGAAAACACGAAAGAAGCTGGATCAAGAGCTTTACGGACGGCAAATACAATTGGATAACACACATCAAAACGACCAAGCTTATCGAAAACGGACATCGTTCCCGATGCAATGCAGAAAATTAAATCGAAATCCAGTGATATGAAAGATTGACTGTATTTGGCGCTGCGTTACACACTAAGCATCCATGACCAGCTTCCGGAGTTTGGTCACCAGCAGGCCTATGACAGCCCTGTGGCGAACTAACCATGTACGCCGCAGGGCTTTTTTTATTGCCTGACTCTGTTTCTGCGAATGGCGTTTCTGCAAATTATTGACTGATTGTCAAGCACCCCGGTTTATCAGCGGTCGATCAGAATATTTATTAAATGAATTTACTGAGGCAGATTTTAAAACGGGGAAAAATCTGAAATCCGTATTTTAACAGTAAAAAAAAGAGCCTTGTGCATGGTAGAGAATGAGATCCCTCCTGAATCTACAGAAAACCCACAGAATGGCACACGATCTGCATTTCTTCTCCAAACAGAACCAGGAAAGGAGACAGAGATGTTTAGAAGTACAAACGAACTTAAAGGATACCAAGTACTGGCTACCGACGGAGAGTGTGGAACTGTTAATGATTTTTTATTTGACGATGAAACCACCATTATGCGTTATCTCGTGGTAGATACCGGAGGGTGGCTTTCGCATCGTCAGGTTCTGATTTCACCCGTCGCTATAGATCAGCCAGATTTAGATAGTTTTGAATTACCGACAGTGCTTTCTAAGGCAAACATTGAAGCAGCCCCGTTAGTAGATACAGACCAGCCTGTTTCGCGACAGTATGAATCAGCATTGGCATCATTCTATAACTGGCCTGTTTACTGGGGTAATTCACCCACTCCTATAATGAATCGAGCCACGGCGACTGCAGAACTTGAAGAACGTGTGGCGGCCCGGAATGGTGATCCCCATTTACGAAGCATCGCAGAAGTGACGGGTTATAAAATTCAATGTATGGAAGGTTCACTCGGGCATGTGGAAGATATTATCGTGGACACCGAAAGCTGGAGTTTACGGTATCTGATTATTGATACCCGTAACTGGCTGCCGGGCAAGAAGGTGATCATTGCTTTCGATTGGCTCACTCATTTCACCTGGGATGATCGAAAAGCACATGTAGATTTAACCAAATCACAGGTCGAGAATGCTCCGGAATATGATCCGCGGCTGCCTGTCAATCGTGAATATGAAGCTCAACTCTATGATTTTTATGGACGCCCTACTTATTGGTAAAACAGCTCGTATTTCCTGAATACCAATCTGGTATGGCAAAGCCACCAAAACCTTGATTAAACCAGCTACCGGTGCGCCTGTAGCGAGCCAGGTCAGTTTTAAAATGAGGAAGCCATTATGAAAAAGCACATTATCAATTCATGTTTTCTATCGCTGGCCCTGATGCTCATGTCGGCTACGGCCTTCACACTGGCGGGTTGCGAAGAAAAAGAGAAAGTCCTTGATATTGAAACTCCTAATGGAGAACTCGAAATCGAAAGAGACAAATCCGATGGTGATATCGGAGTTGATCTCAAAAAGAAAGAATAGCCTCATAAAGGGCTGTTCTCATGATTGTTGCTTGCTGATGCCTCTTTGGGTTCAGCTCACTTTACTGATTTAAAACCTTTAATTTCAAATTTTAGTGTAGGAGAAGAATGATGAATTCAGATCAATTCGAAGGAAAATGGAAACAGTTCAAAGGTCAGGCTAAACAGAAATGGGGAGAGCTGACTGATGATGAAATTGACCAGATTGATGGCAAACGAGAAGAACTGGTTGGCAAAGTCCAGGAGCGATACGGCATCGCCAAAGATGAAGCGGAAAAACAGGTAGCTCAGTTTGAAAGCTCCTGCCAGTGCTGAATCTAGAAATATAGCCGTCCATTAAGCTATCAACAGCTGATAATTATTCTTACTGAGAATCCAGGACTGCCGGCGAAAAATCGCTTTTCGGTAAAACACCGCTCATTTAGAGTCAGTCATCTGAATTCTCTTCTCGGAAATATTATCAGCTGTGATAGTTATTTCTGGTCATGTCTAACTTTAAATTGTTTGTTACCCCCGGGAGAAATAAAATGAAACGTTATTCTGCACTCGCAAGTATTTTTGCGTTTAGCGTCGCTACATTATGTTTGGCCGGAAGCACTTATGCTTTTGACAATCCTAATGAAGAGAAAGTACAAACGCCGGATACTTCTAAAGCTTCTCGTTTAAATAAATCTGCAACCAAGCGTATGCAAAAGGCGGGAATTGTGACCCGTGCCAGTAAATTGATCGGTATGAACATCGAAAATCCTCAGGGACAGAGCCTGGGCGAAATCAATGACCTGGTTATGAATACCTCAACTGGGGAAGTCCGCTACGCAGCTGTTACCTACGGCGGTTTTCTCGGCGTGGGGAATAAAATGTTTGCAGTGCCCTTTGAAGCATTCAAAATTAAACAGAAAACAGATTCACCAAATGAACACACACTGATTTTGCATGTCACTCAGAAGCAACTGGAAGGTGCGACTGGTTTTGATAAGGATCACTGGCCGAACTTCGCCGATCCAAGCTATCTCGCCGATCTTAACAAAAGGTATGATGTAAAACATAAAAAGATGAGCAAAGCTGATCATCGTCAGACTAAAAAGAATAAATTGGATCCTAAAACATCGGGAGCTAATGTACGAGTCAGCCAGTTAGATGGGATGAACATTCAGAACTCACAAGGAAAAAGCGTTGGTGAAATCAAAGATATGGCTATCAACGTCTCCCATGGAAAGGTTCAATATGCAGCTGTAACCTACGGTGGATTCCTTGGAGTCGGTAACAAAATGTTTGCTGTGCCGTTTAAAGCTTTCGAATTGAAACAGAATCCAGAAGATCCTGAAGAGCAGATCCTGGTTTTGAATGTCACACAGCAACAGCTGGAAGGTGCACAGGGATTTGATGAAGACAACTGGCCTGACTTTGCAGACCCGAATTTCTCTAAAGAACTTCATAAACGATATCGAATTGATATTGATGGTAAAGATCGAGAATTGAAAGTGAAACTCGACACCTGATTCAGTAGAGGAATTTAATCAAGCTCCAGAGTTCCGAACGCTGTGAGGAGTGATTTACTACTCACAGCGTTTTTTTCCATCATTTTTACTCATCTGATTATCATAATCGAATACAATCCATTCCTGATAATTTCTGAATGGTTACTTTAGACTGTGTCCTGTTTTACTGTAGCGTCTTCAGGGCTGTGTGCCCCAGTCTATTAGATTGCGAGACGCTCAGGTTAAATGTGATGCGATCTAGAACTGATTCAACAATGAGAAGGACGACCGGCGAATGCGAGCTCGACTTGATAATCTATGGGATTCATTTCGGACCAGCTTCTGGTTTGTCCCCACAATCATGTCCCTGATGGCCATCTTGCTGGCATATGGTACGAATCAGTTGGATGGGATTCTGATTACCTCTGACCGATCCCTCAGTTGGTTTACTACGACTGCCCCCGCTGCGCGCTCGACATTATCTTCGGTCGCCGGAGCAACCATTGCCCTGGCAGGTGTTGTATTTTCAATTACCATTCTGTCACTGTCCATTGCATCTTCCCAATATGGTTCCCGCCTGGTGCGAAATGTCATGGGTGCCAGCATTGCTGATCTGGTAATCGGCCAATATGTCGGCACCAGTCTCTACTGCCTGCTGGTTCTGCAGAATGTAAGAGAAGCACATGGAGACAGTCCTGCATTTACTCCTCAGGTAGGAACTGCTGTTGGCCTGATTCTGGGACTGATCAGCATGGGTATGCTGATCTGGTTTATTCATCATGTAGCAACCGCCATACAGGCCCCCACCATCATCACTGAAGTTTCCCGTGATCTTGAAGAAGCCGTTAATCGTCTTTTCCCGGAACGAATGAGCGAGGAGACACAGCATGAAGCCGATGAGGAGCAGTCTGAAGATTTAAAACAAAAGACATTCAAGGAAATCCTAGCGGCAGTAGGAAAGAATAATGTGACCGTCCCCTCAGAACAGGATGGTTATATCGAGGGGATTGACGGGGAAAGCCTGATTTCTCTCGCGGTAGAGCTGAACGGTGTCGTTGAGTTAATGTGTAAACCAGGCGATTACATTACTAAAGAACAATTACTGGCGCGCGTCTGGTTTCAGAATTCGACAGACACAAAAGAAGATCAGGAAGAACAGGCTGAAACAGTTATCAATAGCATTCAGCGCGTCATCATTATCGGGCCCCGTCGCACGCCGCGGCAGGATGTCGGTTATGCAGCACTGGAGCTGGTCGAAATCGCGGTGCGAGCACTTTCACCAGGTATTAACGATCCCTTTACGGCGATGAACTGTGTGGATCGACTGAGAGGAGCAATGGGGCGGTTTGTAGAACGTTCCCGGCCAGTGCAAATTCGCCGAGACAGCGAATCGGTACCCCGGGTTCTGGTGACTTCTTCAGATGACTTTGCAGATGTTTTAACCTGCTCCTTTGGAATGATTCGCGAATATGGTTCCAGCAGTATCGCTGTTTCGCTCAAAATACTGGAAGCCCTGTCTGGAATTGCCAGCCATGCCTCTCGACCTGAAGATCTGAAAGTGATCCGCGAAGAAGCAGAAGCATTAAAGAATGCATTTGAAAACCACAATAGTGTTCAAGCAGATCGAAATAAATTTCAGCAGGCATTCCTTGACCTGAATGATATTCTGGAACCTGGTCTGCAATCGAAATAAGAGCCGTACCTGTCGTGGGTTGCGGTCAATTAAGTTGCTTTTCAATTAAAATTCAGCACGAGAGAGGAACACGATCATGGGAATCTTTCAATTTTTTTTATTACTTCTCGTTGCTGCCATCTGTGGTGGCATAGCGCAATCACTGGCGGGATATTCACGTGGAGGCTGCCTGACTTCCATTGCGCTGGGTTTTATCGGTGCCTTGTTAGGTACCTGGCTTTCCGGAACGCTGGGACTCCCTGAGCTACTGACGGTTGAGTTTGGTGATCAACCCTTCCCTATTCTGTGGTCCATTATCGGAGCCGCATTGTTTGTATCGTTACTGAGTCTTATTTCTTTTCGCAAGAAATAAATAGTTCAGTCTTTCGGAAAATGGTCAAACGCGACTTCGGTGGCGATGTTTGCCTGGGCAATTTCAATCGGTTTCATGCGTTTATGACTGATAATTTTTTTGAAGTTGTCGGCATGTGGTTTTCTCATCCAGACTAGTGGCTGTTTTTTGAACTGCAGAAAATAACATTAGATAATAACATTACTAAAACGAATCACATTGAAACAGAGTGTCGCGAAATGTGTTATAATCGGTCCCAATATTTTTGGAAACTCTATAGTAACCCTGGGCTCAGTCTACGAATGATTTATATTAGTGAGACTCTTAACAACGCGAATTGTTGTTTCTGAACCGAAATGGTAATCTCAGTATTTAACTTTTAAATTAATAGAAGAGACTCACTCTGGAACCTGAGTCCCTATCTGGAGCGATATCGCGAAAATGAAAAAAGTCATATTAGTCATTGTTGATGCCCTGGCATCTCGTATCGTGCAACCAGCTTTGGCAAAAGGGCTATTGCCTCATTTCCAGCAACTTGTTGAACGAGGTGTTTTATGCGAGGAATGTACTTCCATTTTTCCCTCGATCACGCCGGCAGCCACCTGTACCCTGGCTACAGGAGCTTATCCATTCGAGCATGGAATCAGCGGTGCATACTGGTATGACCGCGATTCTGATGAAATCGCTTACTTTGGCTCTGATCTGCAAGCGATCATGAATGAGGGCATGGGGCGTTATATTAATGATTTTCAAATTAAATTGAATAGAGATCGTCTGCTGGTTCCAACGATCTTTGAGCATATTGAGCAACATGGAACTCTGACTGATGCAGTCGTTAACTTTATGTGGTATCGAGGTACCGTCTCGCATGAGACCAGTACCCCACTGCTTCTGAACCTGACTCCCGGAGTGAAACTGGCAGAAACGATGACTGGTCCACATTCCATGTTTCTGGGAGAGTTTGTTTCGACTCCCCTCTATGGTACTGAAATTTCAGTAAGAGGTGGCCTTACACGACGCTTCGGCTTCCATGACGATACCACGGCTGACTATCTGCTGGGGATGGCTGATCAGGATTGCCTGCCGGATTTTACGCTGGCTTATTTTCCCAATAATGATTTTGACAGCCACGCAGAAGGACCAGAAAACGCGATTTCGACTCTGCAGGCAGTCGACAGTCACCTGGGGAAACTGATAGAAACCCTCGGCGGTATAGACCAGTTTCTAGAGAAACATGTCATCCTGGTGACTGGAGACCATTCCCAGAGTGATCTGGATGAAAACTCGGGGATTGATTTGAACGAGGTACTCAAGAACTTCCAGGTCGTAGATGCGGGAAAACCCTGGTATAGTTCAGAAGATTTAATGGTCTGTCCCAATATGCGATCCGCGCAAATTTATATGCAATCAGAGCTATGGAAACGTCGGCATTCGGTGATTGACTGTCTGTTAAATTGCCCGGAGATAGATCAGGTTATGTGGTGTGACCATGACAGTGGCTTGAATGGCACAGATCAGCCATCTTTTTACGTCCATACTCAGGATCGCGGACATCTTGTATTTAAACCGGCTCCAGACTCAACTGGTAATGCCTGCGATATCTATGGAACGGCTTGGATCTGGGACGGTGACTTAAAAGCCGTTGATGCCAGTGTCACATCAGAACATCTAATCGAATTTGGTAATTACCCCAATGCATTTGAACGAATCGCCACTGGCTTTTCCGAAAAGACCGGGAATATCTGGGTGACTGCACGCCTGGGTAAAGAATTTTGCCTGCCAGGTATTAAGTGCAATCCTGCGGGGTCACATGGTTCGCTGCATCAATTGGATTCAACAGCCCCCCTGATCGCGGCTGGATTGCCAGATCATTTCGCGTTACCCGCTTCTCCTCGCATTATCGATATTACACCAATCTGCCTGCAGTTACTGGGACTGAAACCGCAACGCCAGCCTGGAGAAAGTGCGATCAACAACCCGATGAATGGCTAACCAGACAGAATGCGGGCAACAGGCTGCAGAGATTTAAAATGGTCACAAGAAATCTTGACCATTCCGATCAGAGGAACAGCCAGTAATATACCACCCACTCCCCAGGCCCAGCCCCAGAATATGATACAGATAAATACCAGTGCCGGGTTGAGTTTCATCGAACGCCCTAAAATCATCGGCGTAAATACATTCCCTTCCAGAGTATTAATAACGATATACATTAATGGCCCGATAATGGCTTCTGCTGGCGTATTCAGATAGACAATACCGAACAAAAAAGTAACTGCCGCACCAATAAACGCTCCTACAAATGGGATAAAATTGAGAGTGGCGGCCATGATTCCCAGCAGGATGGGATCGGGAAGTCCCAGCAACCACATCACAATTCCGATAATGATTCCCAGACAGATATTAATCGCTGTTATCGTGACCAGGTAGCGGGAGATACCAAGTTCCACGTTACGAATCATCGTCACGAGACCTCGTTTATCCTCAAGGGTTGGCATCAATTCGACGACGGAATTCAAGGTTCGATGTCCCATCGCCAGTAGAAGATAGACCAGAACCACGGTGATGGTAACACCAGCCAGAAAATTAACGGTTGAGCTTAACAGGTAACTGGTCACCGGTGGCTGTTGAATTGAGACCTTGACCACATCGTCTTTTTCTTTTCCCGCGGCAATGTCTGATACCTGGGAAGAAGCCTGATCAATTTTATCTACCGGATCGATGATAAAACGGAGTTTCTGTTCCGCTTTTCTAAATGTGGATGGCGCATTCGATAGCCAGTCAGATACCGGTGCCGCCAGTATGTAACTCATAAAACCGAGGGAAAAAGTAAGGGAGAGTACAACGATTGCAGCAGAAACCCACTCTGGGAGTGGGGTAATTCGTGTCAGAAATCGAACTATCGGTGCCAGAAGAAAGAAGAGAACTATTGCTAGAGCGATAGGAATAAGAATAGCCCTGGCAAAATATAAAGCGTGTACCACACCTAATGTTGCCAGGATTGCGAGAGAGACTCGCCCATAGTTTCTATTTTTTATCTTATCCATCAATACAAGAGCAGATACAGCTTGTTCTTCCCTGATCTGCTCCTGTATTTCAGAACTCGACGGATCAGAATCGGTATCACCCTTCATTCGAGTTTCACCTCGATTGGACTGGCAATCAGATTCTTGAGAGGACGTAGTCAGGGACATGGGTATTCTCCTTATTGGTAAGCATCAAGGCAGAGAGTTTCATCCCCCCTGACATACTGATTAAATCTTACCAGGGTTTTAATTTCCAACCCACGATGAATCCAATTCCAAAGCACCACAGAGCAGCTGTCCCGGGATTCTGTTTTGCATATGTGGAAACGTAATCAACCAGGTCATCTACCGGTTCCAGCTGCTCTGCGGTTCTGGCAGACGTAGCATAATTCCCCGTTGACTGGGCTGTTGATTGAGCATGTTGCGATGTGGTTGTGTTCATATTCATCTTTGATTTCCTTTCAAATTCGTCTTTTTATAATTAAAAACTAGTGGAGTGTCATTTGTAAATTTTGAGTTGATAGATATCCCGAGAGTGCGACAACGGAGCACGTAAACAATGCCCCAACTCTTGATTTCCAGCTTGAAAAAGCACTAGCAGGTCAAATAGCATTTTGTCGGTTACGATGCTTTTGCGAAATGATCGTTTTGATCCATTGAATATTACTTCGTAGTTCTCTTCCGGAACGTTTCACTATTGATATGCTTTTAACTAATCCCTTCCAGGCAAAGAACAGTAAGAAGGCTGCGGTACACAACCCTGATACGGCAACGATCAACATGGAAGAAGCCAGTGTCAGCTCAAAAGCATTACTAAGCCACCACGAACAAGCCAGCAGTAAAACTGGAAACGCGCCAATACATAACCCGAGCCCTAACGCCAATAAAACCACAGGAACTACCGATTCCCGCATTGCATCCCGCGTATCTACAGAGAGTAGCTCGACCTGTAACTCGCCCAGAGCCAGTAAATCAGCACCCAGGTCTCCCAGGTCACCTCTCATGTCAGGTTTAGGCTCTGACTGTAATGTTCCATTTTGACCGATCATCGTTTCACCCACCATCCTGCAAATAAACCTGCCAGCAAGCTGACTTTTAAAGCTTCGCCGGGATGATCACAGATCTCCTCCCGCAACAGCTCTTTCCATTTCATAATGAGAGACATTGGACTCATTTCAGTCTGGGCATCTTCCGGCTGAGAAGTCCGTTCAGTCATCTGATTTGAATACTTTCTGGTCTTCATTTGAGTAGGATACATGGTATTAAAATCTCCGGTCGAGATGATTCTCATAGGATTTGTAAGAAGTAGAGCCGTCATCATGTTCTGTAGTGTTTGATACACCACTCCCTGTCTGCTCCTGGCTTAAAATAGATGTCAAATGCCTGGCGGCTTGTGCGGCAGCAGCCCGCATTGCAAGACCGGATAGAAATGTGAATGCTGTTTTAACTACTCCCACTTTCGCATCATCGTCCTCAGCAGCATCTTTATTGATAACCAGACGCTTTTTTTTAGCCAGCTTTAACAGTTCATCAGTGTAGGGATTACTAACCTTCAACTTCCTGGGAACAATCATAAATCCAAAGGCAGCAGCAGCGCCCACGCATGCCCAGGGATAATGCCTGATATAATACTGCCAGTCAGTTAGAGTGGACGCAGACTGTTTAATCTGAGACACGTCATCGTCCAGCTCGCGCCGAATCTCATGCATCGTCTGACGTATCTGATCTGCTCGATTGTGTTCTGACTGACTGGCCACTTTTTTGGCTCCTGTCTGATATTTGATATCGTTCCGATATTTGCTAGTTTGATTCTCACTGAGTCGTACTAAAGATCCTTAAACCTAAAGACCATCAGGATCGAAAATGTTTCTTCAGAGAGGCTGGAACAATCTCAGATAGTGAATCACGAACGCTGTTCCCGACCCTGTCCATAAAAGCCTGGTCACGTGTTAAATACCTGGACGACCCCCGGAACATTGACCCCAACAGCAGTCCTGTTCCAATCCCGACCCCCAAGCCAATCAGTACAGATTTGACTGGTTGTTCTTCGACATATTGACATACCTGAGAAGATTTAGAAGTAACCGACTTCTCAACCTGATCATGAGATACAGGTTCAATATCTTTTTCCAGGTCTTCGTATTGATGAATCATGTTTCGCTCCCTGTTAGATTCAGTTTTAACTATTGAATGTTTGTTATGAATTAACGACGCCAGACCAGACTTACGATGACGCCTGCAATCAGACCAGTACCAAAGGCAACTGCAACTGACTCCGCAGGATGTTTGCGGACAGTCTGTTCTGCTTCTCGATACCCTTTTTGAACAGTCTGATTTACCTGTTCGTATTGTTCTCTCGCCGCTTCTGAAGCATTTGCGAATTGTTCTCTCGAATTTTTGACAGCTTCGTTGAACGTGTCGCCGACTTTCTCTGCCATGGTTGAGGCCGAATGAGAAAGGCTTTCCACCATGGAATCGAGTTCGCGCTGGATGTCGCTTTTTGTTTCCCCAGTTTTCTGCTGAATCTTTCCGACCAGTTGATCCGTCTTTCCTTCCAGTCCATCAAGATCACTCGAACTGATCTGGCTCCATTTTTCCTCAATACGCCCTCGGATTTCATTCCAGTGACCGCGAAGTTCTTGTCGAGTGGTCATCTTTCTCTCCTTATTTTATTTGTCTGATTTGTAAATCTAATATGAAACGCTGAACGTTAAGCAAGGTGAAATGCAAGAAGTATGCCAGTTCATATTTTCATTGCCTGGCCATTGAATAAAACAGGATCAGACCACCCGAAAACCCTGCAAATTCAGCCTGGTGTGCCAGTTTCAACAGTTTTAAAGATTTATTTTGAATCTGGCTTCGACATGAATATTTCTTTTGGAATGGTCGCCTGTGTGCCAGACTGACTTACTTTCGATCAAAACCTTCATCTTGAAATAAACAATCGCAGGCTTCATTTAAAAACAGCGATCACCAGTAAATATTTCAACTGCGATTCCAACTGTAACCTCACCCATAAATGATGTCGAAGTGTCAATATTGGTAACAGGTTACCGAAAAATGCCGTTCCCAGATTGAATTTCCCAGCCTGAATAATCATGGAAAGTGGAATACAATATGCATCCAGTCTTCCAGATTAGAAAATGCTCAAATCTGAAAATCACACTTTGTTTTGGCACTCATAGGCGGGCTGCTGTCATGCGAGGTATTTCTGAGAGACTATTTTCTCAAGTTAGCTACACCAGCATGCTCGACGACTTCAACTGGTAGATAAAGCTTTTGACTCCAGGGGCATGCCGTGACAAAGGAGAATCAACGATGACTGGAAAAATGGACTGTTACGGACTATCTCGCAGTGGCTCGCTGCACTCAGTTAATCAGGATCAGTTTCTGATTGCTGATCTGGAAAAATCAATGCGAATTCATTCCAGTAGTCTCAGCCTGGATCAGAATTCCAGACTATACGGCAACTCGCAGGCTAAACTGCTGATGGTGGCCGATGGCGTAGGCCGGTCTAACGCAGGCGATCTGGCAAGCCGTCTGGTGACTGACTGTATTTCAAGGTACCTTCTGAATGAAATGGAGTGGTTTCTGCACCGGAACGATGATACTGACGCAGAATTGTATCGTGAGTTCTTAAATGCTTTTGAATTCTGTCAGGAGCGACTGGAAGATGATATCCAGGAACATCCGGAGCACTCGGGAATGGAAACCACCTTGACACTCGCCTATCTGACCTGGCCTCAGTTGTATCTGGTTCATGCTGGTCACAGTCGCTGCTATCTGTATCGAGACTCACACCTGCATCAGTTAACCAGAGATCACAGTTTTGCAGAACGTCTGGTAACCAGCGGTGCATTAGAAGTCGATGAAGTACCAGAGATCTGGCAGGAACTGCTTGTCAATTCCATTGGGGGGAATGAAGATAGTGATTTGAATCCCGAAATTGTCAAAACAGAAGTTCGGATTGGAGATACATTGCTTTTATGCACTGACGGGTTAACCAGGCAACTTCCCGACCTGATTCTCTCCGAAATTCTGAGCCAGGACCTGATGGCTGACGAGACCTGCATTCGTCTGGTCAACCGGGCAATCGATCAGGGGGGGACAGATAATATCACAGCAGTCGTCGCCAGATTTCTGGATCTTGGTGATCAGGATGTTTCGCTGACTGTCTCATTGGATGCAGATACCGGCAAACCAGAACATTCAGATCACCCAACAGAAAAAGACGACCTGCAAAAACGACGCCACAATAATAATGATCGAGACAAACAACATGACAAGATCATTTAATGGGATTGAATGTAGTTTCGCGACTGAAAGATCGAAACCCGCTGCTGCAGAGTTCCTGACTGTTCTGATTAATCTCCCAGGTTAGTGGCTCAGAATCACGAACAAAATACTCGCTCTTCCAGATCGCTTTGAGTCCAGATCTCTGCGATTCGAAGGTATTGCATATTTCACAAAGTGGTACCTGCCTCATCGACAGTTTTGTAGGCAAACAGGAGTCAAGTGGTTTGACTTCGGGCGCTCTACTAGAATTTCTGGCGAAATTTTAAAGTAGATCCGTCATCAGCGACATCTATCACGTAAAGATATGCAGCCCTCTCAGTAATCTTTAGTCAGTAACCTGTAGCAGAATATTAAGATCAGTCGGTCTTGATTTAAGCTAAAATCACATATGGTCAGCACGGCTTGTCGATATCGCAGGCAATCGGGTACAATCACCCTGGAATGCTCTGGTCAAGTCCGGAGCACTGACACGATTCCTGAAATCGAATCCACCATGACTGGGAGACTTGTTGATTGTTTGATGAGCACGAAGACCCTGCGATCTTTCTCAACCGGCTACGAGAGAATCCGGAGGGGGTGCTTGCGGATGAATATAACCGCTATCGAGATCGGCTGTGGCGTATTGTTAATTTTCGACTGGATACGCGCCTGCTGGGTCGCGTTGATGCGGATGACATACTGCAGGAAGCATATCTGGACGCGTCTTCCAGGATTGAACATTACCTGAATGACCCGGCTACTACGTTTTTTATCTGGCTGCGAACAATCGTGGGACAGACGATGATTGATGTACATCGACGACATCTGGGGGCACAAAAACGAGATGTGCGTCGTGAAGTCAAAGCAAAACGTCGTATTTTTTCAGCCTCAACCTCCTTCCAGATTGCCAACGTCCTTCTGGGTGATATGACTTCACCCAGCCAGGCGGCCCTCAAGGAAGAACTGGCTACTCAGCTGCGTGAAGCTCTGGAAACATTGAATGAGATCGATCGAGAAATACTGGTTCTGCGGCATTTCGAAGAACTGTCCAATCTTGAGGCCTCCGAAGTTCTGGAAATTGAACCTAAAACAGCCAGTATGCGATATTTTCGTGCTCTGACCAGATTACGCTCCATTCTGGTTCAGATCCCCGGTATTATAGAGTAAACAGTCTTCCTTGAAGCATGTTTCTTTTCACGATCGAAATCGTCAGGACAACAGTTAATGTTATCGCCCGATTCACCTCAATCGATCAAAAATCTGACTCCTCCAGCCGCCACCGATCTGGATCAGATCGCGGACGAATTTATCGCTAAAATTCGTCAGGGGGAAAAACCAGCCATTTCTGAATATGCAGACTGTCATCCCGAACTGGCCAGTGAAATCGAAGAGATCTTTCCCGCCATCGTTGCCCTGGAAGGTGGAAAAAATGCCGCTCAACCCCAGGGAAAAGTCTCCCTGGGTGCCAGCGCACCAGAACAACTGGGGGATTTTAAGATCGTCAGTGAGATTGGCCGAGGAGGCATGGGCGTCGTCTACGAAGCAATACAGGAATCGCTCAATCGTCGTGTCGCCTTAAAACTGCTGCCACGACATTCGTTGCTGGATGACAAACAATTGAAACGATTCCGCAGAGAAGCAGAACTGACCGCTTCTCTGCACCACACGAATATCGTGCCGGTATTCGGTGTGGGTGAAAACGGAAATTTTCACTATTACGTCATGCAGCTCATACAAGGCGTCGGACTGGATGAATTGACCCAGAACATTGTTACTACCGCCGCCAATACGGAGTTGAAAGGTCAGCAGTTCAAACCAGGCTCTGAAACACAAACCGGTAGCGATACTGCATATTCTCCAATTGAACCGGATGGCAAAATCGAATCCGTTGATCGATCTGCTGAGGGGCATCTCAATTCAGCAGAATTTGAAAAGTATGTCAATACGCCTTACAAGATTGCGATCCTGGGAATTCAGGCGGCAAATGCACTGCAATACGCACACGACCGGGGGATCCTGCATCGCGATATTAAACCAGGAAACCTGCTCCTCGACCGCGACGGATTATTATGTATTACAGACTTTGGACTGGCACGCGCCGCCGAGCAGAGCGACCACAGTAAGTCGACCGATATCGTGGGAACGCTGGGATACATGGCTCCGGAAATGTTTCGGGGAGACACTTGCCGCCAGAGTGATATCTATGGTCTGGGAATTACGCTCTATGAACTCTTAACAAAACGTTATGCGATTGAGAGAACCAGCAGACATGCCATGATTGAACAGATCACACATGGCACGATCACCTCATTGAGGCGAATCAATCCACGCATTCCACGGGATCTGGAAACCATCATCCTCAAAGCAATTGCACCTGATACGAAACACAGATATCTCTCAGCCAGTGAACTTGCAGATGACCTGAACCGGTTTTTGGAAAATCGTCCCATCCGGGCAAAGCGGATATCTCCCATCGAATTTCTGTGGCGCTGGAGCTGCCGTAATCCTGCAATCGCATCTCTGTCCGGACTTGCTTTGACGCTGATGTTGGCTCTGGGAATTTCCATGGCGGTAGGATTTGACAGAGAGCGACGGGAGCGAAAGCGGGCAGAATCATCCGCCCAACTGGCGACCAATGCCCTGGATCGTGTCTTTGACCGTTTTGTTCCCAGTCGTCTGCATTCAACTGAAGTCTCCGGATCGGGAGATGGTTACTCGGAACCGGTGCTGTCGCGTGAATCAGCAGATCTGCTGGCAGGCATGGTTCAGTTTTATGAGCAGTTGGCCGAATCGACCGGTGAGCAGGAAGAGTTTCAGAATAAAGCTGCGAAAGCACAGCGCAAGGTCGGGGATATTCATCGCCGACTGGGAGATTTCAGTTCCGCCCTGACAGCTTATCAGAAATCACTCAATCTCTATCAACAGAACACTGGTGAATTCAATGCACTAACCATCGCTAATTTATATAATGAAATCGGTCGTATTTACCGTTTTCTGGGGAAACAGACTGAAGCCACTGAAGCTCATAGACGTGCAGAAAAACTGCTGCAGGCAACCATTGCAGCCAATCAGGAACAACCGAATCTCCAGTTTGAGTTGGCGCGGACATTTTTCCTGAAAGCCATCCAGCTTCGCCCCGATCAACTAGGCAACTCCAGCCTTGGAGTGGAGTCGCAATCTGCACCAGGCAGGTTTTTTCCGTCGGAAGAGAATCGAATTCAACTTCAGCAAGCCATTGACATTCTTGAAAGACTGACCGAGTCAGATCAGACCAATCCAGAATATCGCTATTTGCTGGCACTCTGTCTGCAGGAGCAGATTCCCGCCGACTATGCACGGTCACCCGGTGAAAAAGGCAAAGAGGCGCGCGCGTTTGAAATTCTGGAAACCCTGGTTCAAGAGCACCCCCATGTTGCAGATTATCGGCAGGCTGTGGTTAAATCTTATGAGCGGTTTGATATCCGTCGTTTAAATCCGGATGAAATCGATGAGTATGTCATCGATCGTCTGGAAAAAGCGATCCAGCATGCCAGTCGACTGGTCTCAGATTATCCAACTATTCCGGAATACAAAGTTTCCCTGATCCATGCTCATAACAAACTGGCGCACGGTCTCGATAAAATGACCAGGCAACAAAGGACTTCTAACGAAATTCGGACACGTCACGACACAGCCGAACTCTCGCTCAGAACTGCCCTCAGGTTGCAGAAAGAACTCGCATTCCAGTTCCCGGCGGCCCCGGAACATCGAATCTGGATGGCCAAGTTTGAAACCGGCCTGGCTGAAATCCTGTATAAAAAGGGGAGTACAGCCGAGGCCATCAGCCTCCTGGAGAGCGCGATCAATACCCTGCAGACTGAGTTGAAAGCTGGTCCAGCTTCATACCGTATCTACACTGAAGTTTTAAGTTCGACGGAAGAACTTGCCCGAATTTACCACCATGCTGGTAACGATGTTGACAGTTGGCTCATGTGGGACAAATACGATCAGTTCCTGGGAGAATTCAAGCAGAAGTTTCCTAATGCAGCTCACCGTATGTCCGAGGAACTTCATCCGCCGCCGCATGGAGGCCAGCATCCCCAGCATGGCAGGCGTCCTCCTCGGGGGCAAAACCGACCTGGGCCTCCTCGTTTTTGAAAGACCATGATTCACCTCGAATCAATCAAATTTGTTAACCAAATTTATTCTTCCAAACATCCGGCCATTTTCCTCGACCTTTCGATTCTGACTTTACACGCGATTTAACATCGCAACCGTTCAGAAAACGCACCAGACTGATACTCAGCTCATCAGCCGACTGATATCGATCCTGCTTTGATCTGGCCAGACAGCCGCAAATAATATTTTCCAGCGAGGAGGGAATCTCGCTATTGATTTCACACGGACGTGGATATCCCCCGCTGAGAATCTGTTCGATCAGAGCACTGGAATTTTCAGCCTGGAATGCTGGCGTGAGCGTAGCGAGCTCATAAAGAACACACCCCAGGGAATAGAGATCGCTTCGTTCATCCATTTCACCCTGGATACGTTCCGGGGGCTGGTATCGCAGAGTCTGCCCCCGTTGCTGCTTGAGAGAACCATCTGTATGTTGCGGTAAACAGAAACCTGTCAGCCAGCAGTGCCCTGCCCTGTTCACAATGAGATTCCCCGGTCTCAAATCGCTATGTAACGTTCCACGACTATGAGCAAATCGAAGTGCATTGGCTGATTGCAATCCCAGGTTGGCAATTGACCGCCAGTAATTCTGCCTGTAACCATCCATCACCTGAGAAAGTTGTTCGCCAAACAGGTAACCCGCCTGTGGTTCGAATCGGTCCTCGAATTTTGCCCTCGTCAGTTTCTGCGTCAGCCCTCGCAGGACCTGATCAAGATTGATTCCTGTAACCAGTTGCATTACTGCATAAGAATACCCCTGATCTTCCTCAATCGTATCAACTGAAATAATATTGGGATGCCTGAGTCGTAATACCAGCCGGGATTCCCGAAGAAAGCGGTCCCGCAAGCGAAGTGAGCATTCAGACTTCCAGGGCAAAAGTCTGACAGCCACACTTCGTTTCTGTGGACCTTGCGCGGCAGCATAGATGATCGAAGTTCGATTACGGCTGATTTCGTTCAGTAAGTGACAGTTCCCTAAATGGGGAATCATGAAATCAGCTGGAACCTGTCGCCGTAACCTTGCAAAGTCCTCATTCGTTTTCCATTCTTCCATTGCAATCAGGACAGGGAAACTTTCGCGAATTTCGTCTGCATATTCCGGGCAGGCGTTCGCGTAGGCTTCGATGGAGGGATTCAGCCAGCGCCGATGCTCTTCTACAAACTGCGACGCCAGAATCTCCAGTGTCATTCGCTCGGAAGCGATTTCTGGCCGTTCGATTATCCCAGATGATGATTCAGAATTCATGTTAACCCCTCAAGGAATACTGAAGTCACTCGGCTTATGCTCTGTTCAGCATCACGGATTCGAGCTTCATCCCGAATCAGCAGTCCCCTCATGCTGTTTTCTTCATTGACTACAGCTCTCTTAAGTAGAGTCGCTCATCAAATCAAATTGATCATCCGGAAACGAAAGCGGACAGTAACAGTTTCAGCAGATCGGAAAACACAGATACCTGAGCTGGCTTCAAGCGGCTCCATCTGGTTTCATCAGCAAGACTTACGATCTACAATCGCTGGAAGGCTGGTTAGAATCAAATGGGCCCGCATCTCTATAACGAAAGCGATTCAAGATGAGCTACAGATAATTTCATTGATTTTTAATAAAGCGAATCCTGCGAACCATTCAACACAAAACACCAGATAACATTCCAGGCAGATAAACCTTACTCCATGTCCAGTTCTTTGTATTGTGCTTTATTATCCAGAATCGTTCCCCATACACGATTAGAAGCCTGATGCCGTGAGGGACCGAAATTAATGATCGGCCCGATACCCAAATCCAGACCGTTAATCTGTTCCAGGGCATTAATCAGATTTTCTGTGGTCAGTGATTTACCGGATTGTTCCAGAACTTTTAAACCTTCTACCAGACATTCCGCCGCGATGAACCCTTCCAGAGAGACAAAACCCGGCTTGGAAAGAGGGTAAAATTGTTTCATGGCATTGCGATATCGTAATACTCCGCTAGCACTCGAAAGATAGTAAGGCACCACCTGGGTCACAATCACTCCCTCCGCATATTGAGGGCCCATTTCTTTAAACTGCTGGGCCAGCAGTTCGCTTCCCACAAAGGAAACAGCGGCAGTCTGAATATTCAGATTTCGATCTTTAATCTTCTGTACCATTAAGGCTGCTGGCTTATAGGTCGCCACCATGATCAATGCGTCGATGCGACCCTGGTTTTCTTCGATCTGTTTGACAGCATCTGCGATTTGCGTGGTATTTCGCTCATAACCAACTCTGAAAATATTTTCCGGCTGGATTTTATATTTTCCCAGGGCTTTCGCCACACCTGCAAAACCATCATCGCCAAAGGAATCATTTTGAGCAAACACAGCAATTTTTTCAGGGGCAATGTGTTTCTTCTCAACAAAATAGTTGACCATTGCTGCAGTTTCATCCGCATAGCTGGCACGAAGATTAAACACATAACGATCGGGAGGATCACGTCGCAGACTTTGCGCTCCGGTGAATGGTGCAAAAAACAGAAACTGGTTCTCATTCGCATAAGGCACGGTCACTTGAGCAGTCGGTGTGCCTACATTGCCAATCACTGCGAATACCTGATCCTCTTCAAACAGTGTGTGCATGTTATCCAGCGCCTGGTCTGGTTCATATCCATCATCTTTCACAACAAGCTCAAGCTGACGACCACCGATACCCCCCGCCTCGTTGATCGATTTAAAACAGGCCTGCATCCCCATCACCATATTGGTTCCCAACTCCTTATTGGCACCGGTCATGGCAGTCGAAGTCGCCAGGAGAATTTTCTCATTGGTGATTCCCTGGGAGGCAGGTCCCGCCTGCTGTTTGGTAAGAGCCGGTTCAGTCACTTTCTGTGGATGACTGTAATTCCAGTAATAGTAAGGCACCAGGGTCAGCAACAGAAAGGTCACCAGAAAAATAACGGTATTAAACACAGTCCCCCGCCAGGGAGCAGCTGTCGGCGCTGCAACTGGTGCAGAATGTCCTTCCAGTTCATCCTGGCTCAAAATCTTTGTATCACCATATTTTTCTGCACTGACAGTGATTGCTTTCAGATCCTGTAACATTTCTCTGGCAGACTGATAGCGGTCTTCCGGTTTTTTGGCCATCGATTTACAGACAATGGCAGCACATTTATCGGGAATGCTGGAATTCACATCACGAGGGTCAAGAATGTCAGCATGACAATGGGCATACATGATCTGTACTATGCTGCCGGCATCTTCATAGGGATGATCCCCTGTCAGTAAAGTATAATATGTAGCCCCCAGAGAATAGATATCGCTCCGCATGTCTACAGGCTTAGACTCGCATTGCTCGGGGCTCATAAAGTAAGGCGTCCCGATCAGCTGACCATCCTGGGTAAGCTGCATCGACTGTTGAATGATTCGTTTCGCCAGACCAAAATCTGCGACTTTGATCGTACCATGTGCTGACTGCAACAGATTTCCCGGCTTGATATCGCGGTGCACCAGCCCGGAGGCATGCGCAACCATCAACCCTTCACAGGCATCTGCGATAATTCGTGATGCTTCCAGAGGAGAATAAGGCCCAATTGATTCCAGATGGTCATCGGTACTGCCACCTGTCATCAGCTCCATCACGATGTAATGGATATCCCCCTCCTGGTTAATTTCGTGAATGGAAACCACGTGAGGATGAGTTAAGCGACCAGCGGCCTTAGCCTCTGCCAGAAACCGATCCAGCATCATTTTATCTGAAGCCAGTTCGGCAGGCAGCAACTTGATGGCAACATCACGCTCGATCGTTGTATCATGCGCCTTATAAACAACCCCCATCCCCCCCTGCCCCAGGAGACCGGTGATCGTATATTTCCCCAGCTTTTTCCCGATCCATGCGGCTGCTTTCTCAGCGGAAGGCCCCTCCAGATGAGGCGACGACTTACCTGAGACACTGTTGCCACCAATCATGGTTTTGTCGATCTCGTTGATGTTGAGCGGCGGTATTTCATCCACCGTTTCTTCCTGCGCAGGATCGACGGGGGGAAATTCATCGACAGTTTCTTCACCATCTACGGGATCTTGGTAACCTTTGTCCGACACGGGTCAGTTCCCAGAATTTGATCGTCTCAATCGAGTAAAATTTCAGCCCCGGAATGCAGGTTTCCTGCCAGGCGTCTCTCAAGTGATTGAAAAATATTATCCAACCAACGGCCAGTGTTCCATTGAACACAAAATAAAAGCCATTTATATGAGGGTTTTATAGATATACAAAATCATCGTTCATAAAAAAATTTACGCAATCGTTTTTTTTCAAACTCGAAGGAATATTCATGAAAATTCAATGACAACAAGGAATGTACACGCTCGTCCCACATCATTACCTCCAATAACGGCAGAACGTTGGAGTTGACACCTGTTTTTCACCAATTATTTTCGGAACCAGCAGAGTTTTCACATCGCTGGAAACAGGGATTTCGGAGACAGCAGAATCAATACAACCAGTATAAAAGATTTGATGCTGGCCTGGTTTCGGGACAGCACATACACTTTCAGGTTATTGTTCTGACAATGACACACCAGTCAATATTTACTGACTGGCAACGCGGAGACGAACCGTTTTGAGATCCAGAAGTGCATTGTTGATTTTGCCATCGCTGCGAACCGTCAGACGGGTCTTGCCACTGGGAACATTGAGCGTCCCGAGTTTGCGGCTCTGATATACATCCCAACTGCCTGTTGCAGCGACGGCCCAGATCAGTCGCTGACCAGCGACCTCCAGCTGCATCAGATTACCGGCGACTCCCTGTGGGCAGGCATATTCCAGGTAGACATCATATTTACCCGATTTCGGAACGTCCATTGTCCAAACGGCTCGGTCGTTTTCACTCTGCCAGTAACCCAGATTCTTATATTTATTTTCAAACTTCAGCGTTTGTCCGTAAATCTCAGCCAGTTGCGGAGTCAAAAAGTAATCTCCTCTCAGAGCTTCCGCTTCCACAACAGCAGGTGCATTACCGTTGAATGTTTTACGCGGTAATTCGATGGCGTTCAGATAGGCAATCACATCTGCCAGATTCTGGGGAGACATATCTTTCTCTAATCCCTCTGGCATCAGGGATTTTCCCGTACTGAGCAGTTCTTCCAGATCATTGCGTAACAGCGTTTTTGTTTTGCCATCATTTTGAACCAGAGTAATACTTTCCCCACTCTCCGCTGCGAGCAGCCCGTTAAAGGTCAGCCCGTTAACCGTGACTGCCAGGTAGCTCACATATTTATTTTCTATTGCCCGGTTCGGATCCAGTATCGCGGTGACTAATGCTCGATGTGACTTGTCAGTCAGAGCCGACAAATCCGGACCGATTGGTTTTCCTTCCTGATTCAGCTGATGACAGACAGAACAGCGTTTGACAAAAATCTGATGTCCCGACTCGGCATTCCCTTTGAGTTCTGAAACCACCGAATACTCTTCCACAACCTTCATACGATTGGAGTTCATGGATGAAGCCAGCAACCGTTCTGCCTGCTTGCGGATCTGGTTGTCTTTACTGCTCAGCAGGATCTGGCGACTGGAAGCATCGATCTCCGCAGGGAGAATGGTTTTCTGCTCGAGCGCCGTCAAGACGGATTGACTCCAGGCTCTGCGACTCAGCAGGGCGTTCAAGACTTCAGCACGTAAGCCAGGCCCAAAACTTCTCCAGCGTTCGAGTAAAATCTCCGGCGTCTGTGGATTTCCGAATTGGGTCAATGCCGAAACAGCAGCACTCTGAAGTTCACGTGAATTACGAGGAGAAAGCAGACCGGCCAGCAGTTCGAAATCCTCATCACGGTGTGCGAAACCGCGACCGAGCAATCGGAGTACCTGTTGGCGTTTTTGCACAGAAGCAGTTTCATCCTCAGCGATCGTTCTCGCCTCAGAAAAAAGGGGTTTCAGTTGATCAAGTACCACCTGTAACTGTTGATCGGATTTCTGATAAAACTGTGTCAGAGACTGATTTCGACGTCCCAGGGATTGAAGGAGAGTCGCAAGAGCCTGGAACTGCCAAGGCTCAAATGGCTTTCCGGCAGTTCGCTTCCCGACGACATTATAAATCTGCTTCAACGTCGCCTGATCGTTCTTCGCAACGGCCATCGCGACCAGAGCATTAAAGCTTTCCGCGGGAGGCTGTTTTCCGTTCAGTTCCTTGAAAAGTGCTGTTGTGAAGGAATCCAGGTGGGAACCAACCGAACTCAAAATTGCAGTGCGCAGATAAATATCCCGACCATGCCGTAACGCGAGTTGCGCCAAAGCAGCGCCGGCTTTCGGTGAATCCCATTCACCCAGTGAATAGGCAAGTTGCATTTGCACCTGGGGATCAGAGTCATCTACCATGCTCAGTAACTTCGAACCGATCTCTGGTGAGTCATTGTCGAAGCGTTCACCAATTCGAATTGCATGCCGACGTACTCCCGGATGTGAGTCAGCCAGAGCGGTGAGTACTACTTCCGCGGTGACCTCGTCTAATCCCTCCAGCACACACATCGCATGCAGTCGGGCCGTTGCTGCTTTGCCGTTTGAAACCATGCTCTTCAAACCTGGTACCGTGGAACGCAGCTTCTGACTGACCATCCATTGATGGGCCATGTCACGCTGTGTTCCGTTGGGACTTTCCAGTACCTGTACCAGCTCTGAATCTGTCAACTGATCCAGTCGGGGAACAGGACGCAGCGGCGTCCGATCTTTCACTATCCGATAGATTCTCCCCTGCTCTTTACCGGCACGCAGATCCAGTTTGGCCTGCATTTCCTCTGGAATCCACTGTGGATGCTCAATCACATGGCGATACATGTCTGCCACCCAGATCGCTCCATCAGGGCCGGTGCGTGCCATCGTGGGGCGAAACCAGTTATCCGTCGAAGCCATGAACTCCGAATCCTGTTCACTCTCTGCCCGCTGGCTGGTAAACGTCGTCCCTTTGGAAGTGACAATTTCCCGATGTACCAGATTATGGACTGGTTCACAGATAAACGAATTCCCGACAAAATCGGAACCCAGTAATTTATCCCGATACAAACACAGGCCACAAGCTGAGGTAATACGATTGACCTTATTGAAATCATTAAAGCGTACCTGCGTCCGACTGATGGGAAAAATAGTAGCCGCTCCCGGTCTGACTGAAACCTGGACTTTCGCATCCGGTGCAATCAAACTTTGATTGCGGCGGAGATAGTGATCAGCCAGTGCATAATGAAACGCAGGATTACTGTTGTTGCTGCCAAACCAGTTGCCCCAGTCATCTCGTTCCCGACCAAACTGAGTCTGCCCTGACTGAGGATCCATTAATCCGGAATCCGGCCTGATGCGTAAGTCACGACGTCCAAACGTCAGCTTCTCACCCGTTTTAACCGACAGTAGATTTCCGCCTGAGTCGCCGTTGGCCAGATAAACCCAGTTATCCAGGCCCCACCGCAGACCATTGACACGATGCTGCTGGTTCCCTTCACCAAAGCCGGTATAAAGCGATTCGCGCAGATCCGCTTTGCCATCTCCGTCGGTATCTTCAGCATAAAACACTTCCGGAGCCGTCGTCACAATCGCTCCCTTGCGCCAGGCCATGACACCAGTCGGATATCCCACCCCCTCAAGAAACAGGGTCGATTTATCATACTGGCCGTCACCATCAGTATCTTCCAGGTAGCGAACCCGCCCGGCAAATTTCCCGGTTTCATCCACTCCTAGCGGATAGTCGGCCATTTCTGTCACCCAGAGTTTTCCATCCGGTCCCCAGTCGAAAGCGACCGGATCCTGCACCAGGGGTTCAGCAGCAACCAGCTCTACATGGAATCCGGGTTTGACTTGAATGGTTTTGAGCGCTGCGGCAGGAGACTTGGGCTGAGGTCCCTGTAACTCCATTAATTCTTCAAACGACTTACCGGCGACAAGGTGTTTCAGTTTGGCAGTATCTTCATTTTGAACCCAGAGATGTTTCGAGTGAAACCAGGCACCATTATTCGTTCCGTTCCTGGATATGGCGGGAACCTCATCTGCCTCTTTTCTCTGCTTATTAAACAGCTGCTTCCAGCCCTCATCAATTGATTTAAACAGATGCAGCGAATAGCGACTCTCATTGGAAAAGAGCGTATCCTCGTAGCCATCTTCATTAATGTCCACAAACCGCAGCCCCGCATCACGACCATTCGCATCGACAAGCAATGTTGCTTGAGGAAGGGACCAGGCAAGTTGCTCCCATTGGGAATTTTTCTCAGACCACTTAAACACAGATTGTTGCTTTGGATTCGAGACAATCAGCTCGCACTGACCATCGTGGTTCAAATCGCGCAGGCGAAATCCCTGGTCGATGCCTTGCTTTTGAATAAAAAATGACGCGTCTCCTGTAGGTAAACCGGCCAGGAGTGATTTTTCTTCGACCCAGCTTTTCCCGTCAAACCGCCAGGCCCCGGATTCATCAGGAGTTATTGTGAACAGCACTACCTGGTCGTTCAAGATCCCAAAGCGACTGCGAATGGCCTGCGTACCGTCCGCTGCAGGCTTAGTAACCAGTTGCGTCGGAAAGCCACTTTCGATCCAGCTGTTTTGTTCAGGATTCCAGATTCGTGTTTTCTGTATGCTCTGATTTCCGATGACGACATCCATAAAACCGTCAAAGTTCAAGTCCAGCAGGCGCACCCCATTGTCAGCCCCCTGTTCATTTCGCAGCGGCTGTCCGGCCAGCAGGTTTTGATTCATACGCTCAAGCACTTCACGAAACGAGAGAAACTGAACCGCGGAACCATGTTTCTCTGTTGCATGATCAATCAACTTGATGACCTGCTCATTACTGATCCAGCCATGGGGATGAAAGACCAGATTGAACGTGCCCTGTTTGACTACAGTCGCATCCAGCACGGCGGTCCAGTCACGAACCGTCAATGGGTTCATTGGCTTCTGGCGATGCTGGGCCGACCAGTCACTGGGCGTTACGCAGGAGAATTCCCAGCACAGCCGCGAAATCGGATAGGGATAAGGATAGTCAAAGATCGTATTCACGAAACCCCGATCCACGGGAACATACTTCTCAATTCGTCCTTGACCATCCGGATCGACAACATACTCTTTTGGCAATTCCGGATCCTTGTCCGTGAATACATGAAATACTGAAGTATCGATCTGCAGGAAGTTTCCCTTAGGAGACTGACTGTTGAAGATCTCGGTAAAAAAGCGGGGACTGACCGTATTCAGGGAATCACAACAGGGCATGCGATAAGCAACAGGCTGACTGTGAGGGATCTCGTTCAACAGATCAACACAGCGATCCACAGTCCCTTTGGCTTTTTCAAAATCACGATCCTTCAAGAGTGGACAGGGATGATCATAGGTGTGTACCTCAATGCTGACCCCCTCTTGAATCCATTTCTGCAGATGAGGATCTTCCGGCTTTACGCGGCAGGTCATGATACTGACGCCCGCGTTCCCGTTGATTTCTTTGAGTCGCTCCAGGATGGGTCGCAGGTAAGTTTCGTACTTCTGAACATCACGCATGTCATCAATGGCAAGCACACAGACCGCTTTGACGGAAGGATCTCCATACCACTGCGGGGTTGTCAGCTTGGGAAAATGCTGCGACACATAATAGGGATCATCCTGATCCAGGTAGACCAGGCGATTACCGGTTTCGACGGTTTTCTCCGCTGCCCTCAGCGAGCAGGACAGAAAAAACAGAATGCTCAAAATCAGGACGGAAAGTTTCTGGATTCGATCCCGGTTTGAACACGCGGATTGAAAAACAGCTGTGACTGACAAAAGCATCTGTAAGTCTCCGGTAGGTATTAAATTGCCATACTGACTTAAGAGTCTGGTATTCGTTGAGCTTTCAGGAAACACTCTCCCTTTGAGTCTGGCTGCCTCATTGTGACGTGTCAACCAATCAAACCTTTTATTGTATACAATTTATACAATACCGCAGTTTTAGAGATTCCTGTCCCTGTGACACAAAACCCAAAATCGTGAACAATATCAGCATGTTTTATAATTCCCTGCGACCATAGCCAGAAACAATACCCCTCAATAAGAATTGCAATATTGTTCACAATAACACAGAATGGAGCAATCGAAGCGAAAACACAGCATCACCCCGTTTGAAATAAACCAGGAAACATCATGTCCCAGATCGAATCAGCCGCCAATCAGAGCCAGGACATTGTCGAGCAATTACGGATGGAGATCATCACCGGACGTTTTGAAGAAGGCATGCCGTTAAGAGAAGTCAGCCTGGCGGAACGGTTTCAGGTCAGTCGAGCCCCGATTCGCGAAGCGCTCAAACAACTGGCTCATGAAGGCATGGTGGAATCCAAACCCAACTGCGGTATGCGCGTGGCCCCGGCTTCCTCGGAATCGATGCAGGAACTGGTGATCCCACTCCGGCAGACGGTGGAATCGTTTGCTTTGAAGTCCATCTTCGCAGATTTGTCAGAAGCGGATTTTCACGAATGGGATGAGCTACTAAATGAAATGAGAGCCGCCTGCGAATCCAGAGACTATAGACAGCTCACGGAACTGGATATCAAATTCCATCAGTCGATCGTTGCCAAATCTCCCGAGCAGGGTCTGATGTCGATCTGGGTGACTCTTGTCTCTCGACTGCGTCGCCACTTCCTGGCAGGATTTCAGAAACCCAATGACCCGATGAAGGTCTACTACGAGCATGTCGCGATTGTGGCCATGTTTCGAACTGGCAAGCTGGAGCCATCATTACAGGCCCTGATTTCCAATATCGATTAAAAAAGCTCCCGCAGCCACCCGACAAAAAGTGACTATGGGAGCCCCTGATTTAAAGAATATTGGACTACAGAGAAGACATCTCTGTATAAGCATGGTCCAGTGCATTTCTCAATCGCCATGCCTGTTGTGAAACACAGTTCATCTGCTGCGACTCACTCAATGCATGTTTCATGTTCATGCGAATGGTAGCAGGCATGCTGTCTGTACTCTTGAGGACATCCTGCATCGTTTTCTGATAAAGCTGAGTCGTAGCGTGATAATCCCCACAGTTATAGAGATTAGCGCCCCGTGCCACCGCATGCTTGATCTTCTCGCGAGCTTCCGTCGCGCTGTACTTCTTACCTTCTGGAGGCATGATCACAGTATCGATGACATGAATCACCCCGTTGGAGGCATCCAGGTCTGTCATGAGCAGTTTGGCGTTATTAACTTTTGCAACTCCATCCACCACTTTGATCATCACAGGTTTACCCTGCAGCGTTTTCGCTTTACCTGCTTTCAAAGCGTCTTCCGAGTAAACCCGACCTGCGACGACATGATATTTCAAAATCGCGGCCAGTTTGTCTTTGTTCTCTGGCTTCAGAAGTGAGGCAATCGTCCCTTCCGGTAGTTTCGCGAAGGCATCATCTGTCGGAGCAAATACGGTAAAAGGTCCCTGCTCGGACAACACTCCCGCCAGACCGGCGGCCTTGGCTGCAGCGATTAAGGTTTTAAATTTCTCAGCTTCCACTGCCGTTGTGACAATGCTTTTATTGCTGGGAAAAATTACGGAATCAATCACGTGAATGATCCCATTGGAGCACATGATATCTGTCGCTTCGACTGTTGCTCCATCAATCTTTACACTTCCTTCTCCAGCCGCGATATCCACACGCTGGCCATTCAGAGTTTTTGCCCCTTTCAGTTTGACAACCTGACTGGCGGGCACTTCACCTGAGATCACGTGGTATTTCAGGATGGCGATCAGCTGATCTTTATTCTCCGGCTTCAATAAGGTTTCGACGGTACCGGCAGGTAATTTATTAAAGGCGGCATCCGTGGGAGCCAGTACTGAAAAAGGCCCGACCCCCTGTAATGCACCAACCAGATCAGCAGCTCCCAGGGCGGCGGCAAGTGTTTTAAAAGATCCTGCTTCCACAGCAGTTTCGACAATGTCTTTCTTTTCAGCGGCCTGAATCAGCGTGGCTGATAATGTGACAGCAAAAGCGGTGGCCACAGCCGCTGACTGCTTTAGCAAGTGGTTCATCAAACAAACTCCTTGGGTGATGAGAAATAATTGACTCGGTTTCTGAACTACTGGAGAGCATCGCATTTAACCATAACGTCTCTTGATCTATTACACCTGGTCCAAATGGACCTGGAGACGCTTCAGTTAAACTGGACACGGTCTTATGTGAAACATGAGTGGCCACTACAGTTTCCAAGCTAACAATACCTTAGAATGAGAAGGCTGTTTGACAAGCAGCGGTTTGCAAAGATTTCTGAAATGCGCGAAGAAGGATCTGAATCGAGCTTTAATCAGGGAGCAGAGCAATCCTCAGAAGGATTATTAAATACAGGTGTTTCCAACCCGTTCTGCTGTAAATCGGGATCTAATTCAGATTGGTGGCAGCGCTTCCAATAGGATGCCAGGAGTGAACTGGTGACTGCACTCCAGGGCCCAAAGACAGCAGACCCCAAAGCAATAACCGGGTTTTTCAAAACATTGACCGCCAGGCCAGTCGCCATTCCCCCATTCTGAATCCCCACTTCGAAAGCCACAGTACGACAGTCCCTGTGACTCAACTTCAGGCACCAGGCCGCCCAGTAGCCCAGCGTATAACCGGCTGCATTCTGACAGAGAGCTGCCGCAAATAATGCCAGTCCGACTGCAGCCAGTTCCTGCCTGGCAAGTGCGATCGTAATGGCGATGATCAGGCAGATCGAAAACATGGCAATACCCGGAAGTATTTTTTCCAACCTGTTCACAAACCGGGGAGCAAACTGATTCACAAACAAACCCAGCATAACAGGAACCAGAACCATGAAGAGAATCGAACGCATCATCGGTAACACAGGAATCGGCACGTACTGCCCTGCCCAGAACTCCATTAATAGTGGTGTCAGAAACGGAGATAGTATTGTGGAACAGGCCGTCATCGTGACAGATAAGGGGACATTGGCGCGGGCGATGTAGGCGATCACATTGGAAGTCACTCCTCCCGGGCAAGATCCGATCAGAATCAGTCCGGCAGCGACTTCCGTGGGCAGTTGAAATAGAACCACAAAAATCCATGCCAGAAAAGGCATGATCGAAAACTGGCAAATCACACCGATCAGTATCGCGCGAGGCATTTTTAATACTCGACGAAAATCGGCAAACGAAAGCGACACGCCCATCCCGAACATAATCACCTGCACCAGCGGCACAATTGCCTGACGTGGTTCCCAGCCCCCGTGATTCCAGTCATAGAGCCAGGGAAAATAATAGCCACTGACAGCAAACAGGAGCACCCAGAGAGTGAATGGAATTTGTATCAGGCGGAATAATTGCTGTTTCACGAAGCCAGTCCCTTCTTCCAGCTGAAACTGGTCCAGTCATTATTCTGTGTTACCATCTGCAGCCGTTGAGCCAACCTGTAGAGATGTGACTGGTAGAATCGACAAGCCACAGTCTTCCTTCCCGATCGAGTACACGACATACAGCTTGCCATCATACTCATGAGCATAAGGATAAGACCATTGCTTACTTTTCGCCAAACCTTTGAAGCGCGGGGCTTCTGATTTTCCATGGCGAATTCTCCACATCTGGCTCAGCGTGGACTCACCCGGCTGACTGACAGAAATCACCAGCGTATCTCTGTTTTTCAGATTGGAGACAAGGTACTGCTGTCCGGTACTAAGCGTTCCCAGGTACGCCTTGGCACGCGGCATCGGTAGATTGGCAGGCCGTGCGCTGGACCAGTTGCGGCCATTGTCCTGACTGATGGAAACCCAGGCCATTCCACCGCCCCCTCGAATAATCGCGCGGACATTCTTCCCGTCCACAGCAACGGTGGTCTCTGCAAAAGAGGGTGAAAGTTCAGGAGGGAAGGGAATCCGAACCGTATCCCAATGCAAAAGATCATCACCATGGCTAATGGCAACGACAGGCAGTCCATCCTGATCCTGTCCGCCGGTAATCAGATTCCCATCGGGCATCCGCACTGGTTCGTCATACGGCCAGCAGTTCTGCATGACAATGCCCTTTGATTCCCATTGATCCGTTTTTTCATTGAGCACAAACGCCTCACCCTGCAGACCGGGAAATCGCTTCGCCGGTCGACCCACTCCAAATCGACTACAGATCGTCCATAATTTCCCCTGATGTTTCAGCAGTACTCCATGGCTGTGTCGCTCGGGTCCTTCAAATCCCGGGCCAATCATTTCCAGCTTCGGCCAGGTCTTGCCGCCATCTATAGAACGCCTGCCCTGCAGCGTTTCATGCGGTCCATTCTCATTGGCCGGGCTGTTGGCCCAGTTCGCATATAAGACACCATTTAGAGCGATGATGGCGGCACCATGCAGAAATTTATAGCCATCTTTTTCAGCGCGATGAATTGTCTGATGAGTCATCTCCGGTACAAAAGGAATCTGATCCAGATCGGCGGGGACAGGTGGTCCACTCCACAGAGCAATCGGTTCTGGCAGTGGCTCCACTGCACCAGGACTCGGGAGTTGAGCCCCCCCTTTGATTTCCAGATCATCAATCAGGTACCAGGCATCGTTCGCCAGACGCGTCCCCGAAACCAGTGCCAACCCCGCCAGATCCAGATCACTGCGATAGGCGTGAAGAGTTCCGGTGGGAGAGTCTGGCAGTTTGAACTCTCCCGGTTTCGATAACCAGAAATCGATGCCAGATTGTCCTGCATCAACCAGGATACGCAGGCGATGCCAGATCGGATCTGTCGGATCTGTTGAGGGTTCCACGTCCTTTGAGATCACGCGCCACGAACGTGTGCGACCGTCATACTGTTGCAGTTTCCCATTTTGAATACACAGGTTCAACTGGCTGGCATCAGTGCCTTCCGGTTCGAAGGTCCACAGATTCAAAGAACGACCGGCACCGGGTGAAAATGCAAACGAAAGCTCAATCAACACTCTCTGTTGTGATTGAGAAAACGGTCTGATAATCGCCGTCAAACCTCTCGATTTCGAACGGACGCTTTTCAAAGCATGCTTCGATTCCCCTGCCCCCTGCGCAACGACCTTGACGTTGGGAGAAGTTTTCGGCAGAAAAACAGGCCAGCCCGCGGGAACCGCTCCGACCTGATCGGATTCAAATCCACTTTGATAAATCAGATCTTCGGCTGCGAATACCTGAAGCGGTAACAACAGCAAGAACAACAGGGCGAGTACAGGTTTCATATGAGGTTCTTTCAAAGTTAATTCGTTCGATTGAAGGTTTTCTGTATCTTACTCTAAATCAACCCCGCATTCAGCAACGCTTCCCGAATAGGACCTTTCTGGTCAATGGAAGTGACCGGCATCGGCGGACGGGGAATCCCCCCCTCGCGCCCCTGCAATTCCATGCAATAGCGGGTATTGGCAGGCAGGTTATCATCGAAAATGGCATTCCAGATGGGAAGCAGCTTTTCATGCAGTTCCAGTCCTTTTTTGTGATTGCCCGCCTGAACCGCGTCCCAGAGTTCGACACACAGAGTGGGTGCGGCAGTCAGTATCGCAGCGATAGAGCCTACCGCTCCCAGGGCGAAAGAAGGATACAGCAAGGCATCGACGGCCGACATGATCCGCGCACGATCTCCCGACATCAGCAGCAGGTCCGCCAGCAGTTTCATGTCCCCTGCACTTTGCTTGACACCAATCACACCTTCTACTTCATCGATGATCCGAGTCAGTAATTCAGGAGAGAGATACGTCCAGGGTACAACATTATAAATCATGATAGGTAATTCGGTAGCAGCCGCAATTTCATCGAAATGCCGAACCATCGCATCATCATTTGGACGGAAGACATAATGCACGGGAGTGACTTGAAGCGCAGCAACCCCCAAGTCTCTGACTGCCCGCCCCCGTTCAATCACGGCAGCGGTGCTGTTAGCAATGATGCCGGTAATGACGGGCACGCGCCCCGCAGCAGTATCAATGACAACTGAAGTAATCAGACGTGTTTCTTCGGTCGACAGGGTATGTCCTTCTCCCGTACTGCCACAAACCGCCAATCCGTGTACTTTGGCAGTCGCAATCAGATATTCCGTTTCTGTGCGCAAGGCTCCTTCATCTATCGAACCATCTGCTCGAAAGGGAGTGACCAGGGGAGGGATGATACCAAATAGCTCTTCGTACATTCGCGTGCTCTTTAATTAAAATGAAATGCCTGGGCGACAGGGAAATCCCCAAATCTGCAATCACAGACGTTGTGTTTCTTCGGGGATAATAAAATCGTAGGTTGTATTTTCTTTGGGCAGTGTCACACTTAATTTGACGGGAGCAAAGAGTGAATTATCTACATCAGCCGAGGAGGGTTGTGTTCCATCAGTAGCCATGATCAGAACCTGATGCGGTCCTCCGACATGCCCTTTTCCTTCACGAGTGTGAAATTGACCGTTCTCGATATCGGCTATGCCGGCAGGCCCCTTGTTTCCCTGTTGGTTATCAGGCTGGAGCAAAATCCGTCCGAAAGGAATCGGCTCTCCCTTGAATAACGCGGTCCCGGTCAGAGTAAATCGCTCAGGTCCCTCTTCAGCCGATTGACAGCCTGACAACAACATCAGACTGCAACTGGCTAAAGAAAGCTTCCACACCCATTGAACAGCCATGGCTATTGGAGCCCTCCCAGCGGCAGACCATCGGCCCGTTGTGCTAACTGGCGATAGACACTCAGATCTATATTTTCGCCAATAAAGTGCACGGAACCATCTGCCAGCGCGAAGTGAGCGCCCCCCTGATGCCAGCTGCCAAAACAACGCGTGTGCGTCCCGACGACAGCACCGATCCCGGCGGGATGATTTGTATAAGGACCATCGGAAGGAAAATAATCTACCAGTGGGGCATTGATCGGGTCTGTTGCACTCGCGACCACATTCACATGACTGGAACCACCGGCATTTCGTGTACTGGAGGCCCAGGTAAAGTAAGTGCCATACGGTGAATTTTGCCCTACTGCAAACCACCAGCGGGATTCCCCCACCAGAAAGGTATTCGATGTACCATCGATGACATCCCGCATCTTGACATTGGAATTGATAAACAACATGCCATTTTTGTAAAACAAACGACGATTACTGGCTGTTCCAGCCGTACATAAAGCCTGCGACTCACCACCGCCCCCCTGCACTCCTCGATAATTAGTATTTGGTTCACCGATAGCAGCATTCGGGTCCGTCGGGCACTGGAATTTGGAATTCGGACGAATCTGTTCCGATTCGTTTGTATGTGCCGATTCGTTAGCGATCCCGGCAAAGGTGCCTTCAAAGTTAAAGTTGTTGTAGCGGGGAACATCATCAAGGAACGGGAGAATCTGAATCGTCCAGGTCGCCCCGCGTCGAGCCGATCCCCCAGGCGGACAACTTGAGCTGGTCACAATCGACCCTGGTGGGAAACAGCGATGTGTCTCGTGATAGTTGTGTAAAGCCAGCCCGATCTGCTTCAGACGGTTCTTACAATCAGAACGACGTGCTGCCTCGCGGGCCTGCTGGACCGCCGGAAGCAGCAAGGCGATCAAAATCGCAATAATAGCAATAACAACGAGTAGTTCAATCAGCGTAAATCCACGACATTTCCTGGACATGAGCGAGCGCCTTTATTAAAAGGAGAGTCCGTGTGATTCATTTAAAAACACTGTATTAGGTCAAGTCTTTCATTCTACAAGTGGTTATAGTCGATACAATATTGCATAGATGCAGCCCGGCGCGCGAATTCACATAGTCTTGGAGACGGGAAAGTATGAAAATGACTCAGAGCCCGATGAAATCGGTTACCGAACTCCGGGCGACACTGGAAGGTTTTGCAGCGCGGTGTGCTGCGTTACAGATCAAACAGGGTAGTGATCCTAAACGCCTGCTCAATCAGTTTATCGATCTCAAACGGGCATCTGATGTAGGTAATTACCGGCAGTTTGCCACCGCAGATCGCCAGCTGCATCAAACGATTATTGAGCTGGCAGATGTCCCTGGTCTGAAACCATCCTGGCTGGCAGCTTTTGAAGCGCAGAATACATTCCGGATTAAAACCCTCGAACAATGCTGGCCTGATCTCGCGGTCCTGTTTGAATCACATCGTCCCCTGGTCGATGCGATCGCCTCCGGGTATCCCGAGGAAGCAGAAGAGGAAGCGCTGGCGCATCTGGATGCAGTCTGGTTTCGCCTGGCGGATGCGACTGACGATCAGTCTCTGCCTCGCGATCCTCTCTCTCGTGCATGTGCATTTCTGGCATTCCATTTTCATGAACCGATTCGCCTGCCGGAGTTGGCTCAGGAAATTGCCTGCTGTAGCCCAGGCCATCTGGCAAGGCTCTTTCACGACAAGCTCGGCTTGAGCTTCAGCGATTATCTGATTGAGCTCCGTATGCAGAAGGCGGCTCAGCTGCTTCAGCGTTCCGACAAACCGATTCAGGAAATCGCCCGCCGCCTGGGATACGCCGATCCATCCCGATTCACCATTCATTTTCGTCGTCGGTTTGGACAGCCCCCCCGTGAATTCCGTGCCTGTTTCACTCGTATCATAAACTGAATTTATTCTACATCTCATGATCAATCCGTTACTTGATCGAATTCAAATAAGCGAGCAGGTCGGCCATTTCCTGTTTGTTGATCTGCTTTTCCAGTCCTTCAGGCATGAATGACAGACGCGAGCTGATCAGCTCATCAATGTCGATTCGCAACACGGTATCACTCGTGCCATCCGCCCGGGCGATTGTAATGCTGTTGGCATTCTCTTCTTTGATCAGACCGGTAATCGTTCTCCCCTGGGTGGTCACCAGCAGGTACGTCACATACTGCGGCTTCACTTCGCGGTTGGGATCCAGAATGTTGAGCAGCACTGCTTCCGTACCTCGATCCTTAATCGCTTTCAGATCCGCTCCCAGTTGCACGCCGACATTCTCCAGGCGATGACAGGCCGAACACGATTTCTTGAAGACCAGCTTCCCGTGGGCCGCATTCCCCTTGAGTTTCAGAGAGGACTGATACTCTTTGATCACATCGGAACGCCCTGTCAATCGCTCATTATCAAACAGGGACTCCGCCATTTTCTTGACCGTTTTGTCCTGATTCGTCTTCAACAGTTGCACACGGTCAGGACCAATATCACCAGGATTGATATCGCCCGCCTTCACTGCCTCCAACAAACTGACCAGCCAGGGCTTACGGGAAAAGAGCGTCTCGACTGCACTCATTCGTAATTGAGGACTCAGGCCAGGCCAGGCTTCAATCAGCAGTTCCGCCACGCGATCATCGTTGATCAGCCCCAGCGCCGTGATCGCTCGCTGACGAACCGGCAAAGGCTGCTGCACCGAAAGTAACTCTTCAAAAACCGGTTGTGTCTCATTGAATGGCCCGATACTCAAAGTCGGAATCGCTGCCACGCGTGCTTTCACTGCCGCTTTGTCATTCGTTGCCTGGGCAATCGCTGACTGCATCATCCCTTTCAGCAGTTTCGCCGTATGATCACTGTCCGATTTGGCAATCACCTGCTTAGTCACTCCCGAGGCACGAGAGAGCAGATTCCGAAACAGAATTTCCGCCAGCTTCTGATGTGATTCCGGCAGAGCTTCGAGTGCAGCCAGCACCCGTTTCACATTGTCCGCTTCCTGCTGGGCACCAATCTGGACGGCTAACGCAACCAGGAACTGCTCGATCTGCTTCTCTTTAAGTGACTCGTTATTCTTGATCAAAATTTCGAAGACTTCACCAGCTCCCTGATCCAGCGAACTCTGCACCGCCATCCGCATCCACTGATTGGCAGCATGTCGTTTCAGCAGATCAGCCAGCGCCCCATTGCGTGCCGACGATTCAAAAGCTCCCAGCGAGAAAGCGGCCTGATACTGCACTTCGAGTGAAGGATGGGTCGCCAATGAAATCATCTGCTGCTGAATCGCTTTCGCATCAGCATACTGCTCGGCAATTTTCAATGACTGTTTACGGACCTGGAATTCTTTGTCTTGCAGCCCCTTCAGCAGCGTCGAAGAATCGAGTGACTTCAAAGCCTGCAGCGACCAGAGTGCCGTCGCCCGCGTAATTGGTTTGGTAGAACTGATCGCCAACTGCTTCAGGTCCCCAGAGATCGATGTATCCTGACGCTCATATAACAGTCTTTGCGCGGTATCGCGTGTCCAACCATTATCACTTTCAAGTAATTCAACCAGTTCCTGTGAACTGAGTTTTGTCAGATCGGTTTGCGCAGGCTGTTGAAATCCTTTCGGAACGATCCGATAGATTCGCCCCTTGTCCTGTCCTCCCACCGGATCCAGATGCTTAATCACCTCTTCCGGAATAAAAGGAGCCCCTTCGATTAATTCACGGTACATGTCCAGGACATACAGCGCGCCATCGGGCCCATTTTCAAATTGAACAGGTCGGAACCAGACATCCGTCGAAGCCAGAAACTCCGCATCCTGGTCAGCACGCGGAGCCACCAGCGACAATCCGTCCGGCTGGGGAGCAGCACGATAAACCAGATTATTCGCAGGTTCGCCCACAAACAGGTTTCCCTGATATTCAGCAGGCCACGCATCACCACGATAAACCGTGATTCCCGTCGCAGCGGTAAAGAAACCAGAAGGCTGACCCTTTTCGTAATCGCCACGCTCACTCGCTGCGCGGATCCGGGACCGCAGCACGCGCCACGGTTCCACCTGACTGATGCGCAGCAGCTTTGTGAACTTTCCACCGGGAGCAATCGAAACCGGAGCTGCCGGCGGTGCCAGGTAAGGATTACGGGCGATATAACGATCGTCGTACATCAGTACCTGCATCGGGATACTGTTCGCGCAGACAAACTCACGGTTCCAGTTCCCCAGGCTCATCCCATGCTGTCCGCCACCGGTCGTCAGTTCAATCGTGCGGGTCTCGGGATCCAGAATCACGCCCCGACCTTTGGTATTGTATGTCTTCTTGTTCTCCTCAGCGGCGAGAGTCACATTGCCGCCATCAATGCCTGTCGAGAAGTGGATTTTATTATCAAGGCCCCAGCGAAAGGAATTGATCATGCCTTCATCGCCTTTATCGCGACCGAATCCGGTCATCACAACTTCACGCACATCAGCAATACGGTCACCATCGGTGTCTTTACAATAATAAACGTAAGGTGGTGCCCCGACAAAGACGCCCCCTTTATAACTGAAGACAGCGGTTGGCAGAGTCATGTCAGACAGAAACGGATAGCTCTTGTCGAATCGGCCATCGCCGTCTGTATCTTCCAGCAGTTTGACCGAACTGTAGCCTTCCTGATTCGCATCGTTGTATTCCGGCATTTCCACAACGTAAGCACGACCGCGGGCATCAAAGCACATCGCGACAGGATCTCGAACCAATGGCTCTGCCGCCATCAGCTGAACCTCAAAATCAGGATGTATTTTGAATGACTTGAGCGCCTCTTCCGGTGTGCGGGGCAGAATCCGAGGCATCTCTGCTGAATAATCGACCTTGGGTTTCGTCTCCGTCTTGTCTGCCGATTGAGCTGTGATCGTTAAACCAATCATCAAAACAAAAAACAGACCAAAAACCAAAGCAGTGGTGCGAAAACGAGAGGTCGGAACAAAGGCAGGCATGAATCAATCCTGTTGAAGGCTCAGGAGGCGGGAAAGGGGCGTTATTTAACATCCCTAATTTATAAGTTTTCTGCATTATAAAGCAGGTATCACGGCAAGTTGAAGCATGCGATGCAGAAACTGACCCATTTTCCACAAATCAGTATCCGCTGATCTATCTCACTATTGATAGCGGAAAAGCCGTTAGTCCTCCATCAGCAGATTCAGCTCCGCCTGCATCTGTTTGACCGTCTCTTTCGCAGCCGGATCGTTGATCAGGTTCTGCATTTCATAAGGATCACGCTGCATATCGTAGAGTTCGTTCATCCCTTCCAGTTCGTTGAATTGAATGTACTTCCAGCGCGGCGTGCGAACCGCTTTGTACCCCATTTTGACCAGGCGCGGAAACACGGTATCGCTGTTGTACTCTACCAGGAATGATTGACGCCAGTCCGCCGGATGCTCACCTTTAAGCAACGGAACCAGACTGCGACCGTCATACTTCTGATCCGATTCTACCTGAGCCAGATCCAGCATCGTCGGAGCCAGGTCCACACTCACAGCAAATTCGTCAATCAGCGTCCCCGCTTTGATCAGAGGAGGATAGCGCACCAGTAATGGCACACGAATCCCTTCTTCATAAGGTAGCCGCCGTTCGACACTCAAACCATGCTCGCCATACCAGTACCCGTGATCGCTGGTGAAGACAAACACGGTGTCGTCGAGTTTCCCCTGCGACTCTAACAGCTTGCAAAGCGAACCCACCCCTTCATCAATGCCAGCCAGCATCCGCAGACGATCACGGATCACTTCATCACTGGTCCCCGTCTTCTGACTTAAAGGCGGCAAACCGGGTACACTTCGTTTTAATGCCTGTTTGCCTTCGAGCGTATCCACCACATTCAGGCGACGCGGAATCGCATCATTGTTATACAATTTTTCGTGCCGTTTGGCGGGCATGAACTTCGCTGCGGAGGGATCTGTTATACTGCCATCATCACGTTGCGTCAGTTCCGGATGCAATGCCTTGTGCGCGATGTAAATACAGAACGGTTTCTTACCCTGCTTTTTGACGAATTCATTCACCTTCTGATTCAGAGCATCCGTCGTATGCCCTTTGAACTGAATTCGCTTGCCATTGACATTCAACGTCGGATCAAACGACGTTCCCTGCCCCTTCATGCTCACCCAGTGATCAAATCCGGGGCGAGCCGTATCATCATTGCCCATATGCCATTTTCCGACATAGGCAGTTGCATAACCGGCCTTCTGGAGTTCCTGTGGAAATGTTTTCAGCGTATGGCTGTGTTCGCTGCGGTTGATGTTATCGAAAATACCATGGTTGTGGGTGTACCGCCCCGTCAACAGACAGGCCCGCACGGGAGAACAGAGAGGCGTCGAACAGAAAGCATTTCGAAAGCGAGCCCCTTCGCGGGAGATCCGGTCAATATGAGGCGTTCGCACAAACGGATGCCCCATGCAACCCAACTCGTCCCAGCGCAGGTCGTCCACCAGAACCACAACGATATTAGGCTGCGCGAGAGCTGCTGAAGCAGATCTTACACTCAGACTCAAGCAGGCCACCAGACAACACCAGACCAGAGTCTGCAGCATGACAAACCGGGGAATACGTTTCACGAAAACTGCTCCTGGTTGAGATTCAATAATCATCGTCTGAGCACACTGACGAACAGGTTGAAACTTCAATGTACCAGACTGCACGGGTGAATCAAGTAAACTGGCAGCTTTGATGAATCAGGAACCTGACCGTAATCATACCTGAGCTTCCCGACCTCGGACACCGGCAGGCCGCCACAAAACTGTACATACACACCAATAACCCCCTGCAGGTCGTACCGGTTATACGGATTGCTCTCATCAGACGGCCCTTGAAATCCCTGTTGCAGTTCGAAACGGGAGAACGGGTTTATCATGCATAATCCGAACAACCGATCAGAGAAGAGGATTCATATACTTTTCTTCACAGCCAGGATCTCAGGATGAGACAGTGGTTTCACAAATTGATCTGCCTCTGCTTTGCGGTGACGATTCTCGTACAGACGATCATTCCCTGCGCAGCCTGCTGCTGCCAGCATCACGATCACGACGAACATCCCCTGCATCGGGAGACCACTCATGCCTGCCACCATCATGATCAAGCTGATCCGATTGTTGAACCCGCTCATCAGATTCCCGACTCACACTGCCCGTTTTGCGTTTGTGGTGTGAAGCGAAATCTGGTCCTGACTCCGAACAAAATACATCGGTTAGAGAACCCGAACAGCTTCTGTCCAACCAGTCTCATCATTCTCAGCGATCAACCGCTTGATATCACGATGCATCAGGGTTGGCAGAAAACGGACACTTTAATCAGGCAACCCTCCATCGTCACAGCCTTGGGGAGGCAACTCATTTAAAACGGGCACAACAACATTAGTGTGTTGGTTGCAATTTTATTTCCCCAGTAAGTAACGATGTAAGGAATCTTCCATGATTCATTCAAGACTGATCCGGCTCTGCATGGTCCTGCCATGCTCTTGCTTAGTCTCCTGTGCCCATTTCAGTGAAACGTCGGCCACAGCTCACAAAACGCCTGTAAAAATTGATGTCGCTCAGCAGGAAGACATTCCTGAATCGCTCAAAAACACGACTCAGAAGAATGTTTTAAAGTCAAACCAATCCGCTGATGCGCCCCGGAAAGAAGTCACCGAAAACAACAGAACACAACACGTTGATGAGGACATCATCATTCCACTGGACGATATTTCCAGTGACAGCGATCAACTCCTGCAGACAGGTTTCCAACCCAAGAGCACAACCATCCCCCCTGCTCCCGGAGTAGGCACGACTGGAAAAACTTCGGCTGAGCCGGACCTGATCTCTCTGACTCTCGATCTGGACAGCCTGCTGCAGATGGCGATGGAATCGAACCCTACGCTCGCGGAAGCAAATGCGGTCGTCTATAAAGCCGAGGGAATCAAAACCCAGGTCGGCCTGCGTCCTAACCCTGTCATCGGTTATTCCGGAAATGAAATCGGAAACGATGGCCGCGCCGGTCAGCAGGGAGCCTTCTTCAGCCAGACCTACGTGAGAGGTAACAAGCTGCAGCTCAACCAGGATGTCGCCCACCATGATGTGCAGGCACTTTCCTGGGAACTGGAAGCCCAGCGATTTCGCGTCAGCAACGATGTCAAGTCTCAGTTCTATGCCACCCTCGGTGCCCAGAAACGACTGGAAATCACTTTGAAACTGGAGAAAGTCGCGGATGCCGGCGTCGAGATTGCTCAAGCGCTTTTTAAAGCTGGCCAGGCCGCTCAGCCCGATATCCTGCAGGCCGAAGTCCAGTTGGGAGAAGTCCGCATCCTTCGTCAGAACGCCGAGTACGATCTCGAATCTGCCAAACAACAGTTAGCGAGCCTCGTTGGACATGAAGACCTTTCCTACTATTCATTTACCGGAGAACTAGACGTCGATACCGTAAAATGGAACTGGGACGAGGCCTACAACAACCTCGTCGCCAACAGTCCGGAAATCCAGGCGGCTTGTGCACAAGTCAATCGAGCCCGCGCCCAGATCGCCCGCCAGGATGTTCAGGCCATCCCAAATATCCTCGCCCAGATCGGTGCCGCCCATGACAACGCCACGGGATCAGATATCGCCAATGTACAAATCGGTCTCCCCATCCCCATCTTCAACCGCAACCAGGGGAATATTGAAACCGCCAACTCAGAATATCATCGCGCCGTCAAAGAAGTCGAACGCCTGCAGCTCTCTCTCAAAGTTGAACTCTCCAAAGCTTTCCGCGATTACAAGAAATCACTGAAACAGGTCGAACGTTATCGGGAAGACATCCTGCCCCGCGCCCAGAAAAACCTCGATCTTACCACTCAGGGTTACGAAAGCCAGCAATTTGACTTCCTGCGTGTCTTGACCGCACGTCGCACCTACTTCGAAACCAACATCAGCTATGTCAATTCATTGATCAACCTGAGACAGTCCGAAGTCGGCGTCAATGGCATGGTCCTCTCGGGTGGTTTAAACAGCGTCCAGGATATCTCCCAGGGAGTGGGTGGCACCAGCAACCGCGGACAGGCCCTCAGCGGACAGTAGCCTCAGCCCCCCACATCGACACGGCCAGGTCAACACATCAGACCTGGTCGTGAATCTTCATCGCTGTCCTCTGTCTCATCCTTACCACCCTATTTAAAAACAACTGTATAAACCGGACTTGACGCCATCGCGCCACTCGCGATTATGCGTCTAACTGAGTCGCGCGCGTGCCCAGTTTACAGAGCACTGAAACACGCGCCACTTGTTCCGACTCTTCACTAAGAATAAGCCTGTTTTTTCCAGATTATCAGTTCGCATATCAACACCCGTTCGTGGTGTATGCCTGCGGGTCGCCGCACTTCGCAGCCCTTCGTCCCGGCACCACCTCGACATCGCAAAATATCGTCCCGGTATCAACCCATATCGCCACATTTTATTGTTCATCCCTCTTGACCTCCCACCGCCCTTCCACAAAATAATCACCATGTAATGAACCACAGAAACGAGCCACCAGACCAAACCCACAACAATCCCAAAAACTCAATGTGCTCTCAGACGTACCAGCAAAGCAGAGTGGGCTCGAACTCAATTCGGGCCGAGCGCAGCGAACAGGAAGTCACAGTTACCACGTTCCTGCCAGAACCGAATTCCCCATCCCCACTTCACACGGCCGGACGAATTACTTTCCCGATCGGGTGGCACTTTTGGGCTCGTCCAACAGGGACTGTGAAAAGCCCCCATCACCTGAATCACAAAGTATTATAAAAGAAGTATCCCCAGTCCCCGCAGATGAAAATCCCGCACCACTGAAGTTGAATAACCAGACTTAATAAGTGCCTACGCAATTCACCGTAGAACATCTCGGATTAGCCGCAGGGCATTAGACCCGGTTCGTTACCCGACCGAAATTGACATAAACCGTGGCTAACGTCGTACGGCTGATGTGAAAGAAACGGATGGCCCCGGATGCAATCCGGGGTTGTCGTAGACAACAGGAAACTGTCAGGGCAATCACACAATTCAGAACAACATATCCCACCTGTCCATCATACGGCGCCCCAAGTGTCCGCCTGCCTGGTGAGTATCGCCCCGGTATCACATACAATGGGATCAGAATGAAACATCTCAATCAGATTTTTCTACCACGAAAAACACGAAACCACACGAAAGTAATAATGGGTAAGCCCGGGATTAAAGGGGTCAGGAGTCGTTTTATTGACTCCTGACCCCTTTTTTTATTTAATCTATTTGTTACTAAAAAAGTAAATATTTTCTTATACTGAGGGCAACAATATGCTGATCTATGAATATTACAAAAACCTCGATCTAACATCTTTAAGTCCATTTTTTGACAATACAGATTCTGAGCGAGCAAAAAATATATTCTATACTGAAGCAGTAACAGCATTTGTTCACAAATCTGAAATGGAAGAGCTAGATGTTCCCCTGTTACTTAAAGTGTGTGGACAACCTGACGAACTCATCCATTTTGAAGATTTTGATGTTTGGACATATTCATGGTACGGTCGGCATGGGCCTGGGCTCTTTTTGTCATTCACGCCGTTTAAAATACAGTCGAACACAGTCCATTTTTTAAATAGAGATGAATTGGAATCATTAAAAATTGATGAAATAGAAATTATAAATAAATATGCAAAGAAGCATAAAATAAAGTTATAATGAACCAAAAAAAAAGTGAAGCGATTTATAAAAAGCAAAAGCAGTGACTATTCCTACCAAAAATATCACAAGATAGGAGTTTCTCAAGAGGTGGACGAAATATAGAGGCAAACCGAAAAATCCCATAGGGGAAATGATGTTACTGAAATTTTAAACGAATTATTAGTTTGAAAAAAACAATATGACGATGGATGATTATTATAAAAGCATTGATCTTATTTCTTTGACTCAAGGATTTGATAATACAGATCCTGAGCGAGCAAAAAATATTTTATATATTCATGCAATCGAGACATTTGTAAGAAAATGTGAAATTGAAGAGTTAAACGATGCATTATTACTCAAAGTTTGTGGGCAACCTGACGAAGTTATTCATTGCGAAGATTTTGATGTTTGGATTTATTTATGGTATGCTTGGTATGGATATGAGAATGGTCTCGATATCACAATCACACCGTTTACAATTCAGTCAATCAGAGTCCGTTTCTTAGAACTCGATGAAATAAGATCATTTGAAAATGCCAGGGTAGAAATAATAAATAAATATGGCAAGAAGCTGACATAAAAACCAGAAAAAGGTGCAGGATAAAAAAAGGGGACAGGAGTGCTCTGGATAGATTAAGGGTCAGGAGTCGTTTTATTGACTCCTGACCCCTTTTTTTATTCTAGCTCACAAGACCTTTTCTACAGAGCAGTCCTGACCCCTTTTCTGTCCCCGTGACAGCGTCACTATGGGACCGTTGCGCAGCTACATCTCAAAAAATCAGCGGCAGTGCCATTCGTCGCTGACACCTTTTTCTGTTCGGCTGTGATTCAGTTCAGCCGTTGATAGACCGTGTATTTTCTGAAACGGTTACCACCTTTTTCTGTCTTCGTTTATTCAATTATGCCAAGAACACCCGAATCCCTGAAACTTTGATCCAAACCAAGACAACGGGTAACTAACCGCAAATTACGGATATTTACAGGAGCTTCAGAAGTAAGAATATGCAGAATTCCCGATGTCGCTTCGTTGCTTGAGGACATAGACTGAATCTCGTAAACACAACATCGCTCGATCACAGAGTTGCTGTCAACGAGAGCACATGGAATAAAAGAACCAACTACAGGGCCAGTTGACACTGCTACCGATTGCAGTCGTGATCGGATGGCGCTCACTGCCTGCGATTCAAATTGTGCAATAAGCGGGTCATAGCCGATGTCACTAGGAGTCAGGCCATCCGAAGTTTCAAGAAATTTCTTCCAAATGGTCAGCCAGCCACGTACTTGGTCCCAGCATTTCAGACGCAATCGTACGTTGCACGAAACTTGGCAATGTGTCCTGTATCGATTCGTCGTTACAAATTTCCCAATAGCCTGATCGGCTACCGAATTCGGAAGTAGAAGAGCAGTGTGTCGACACGCGAGCTCAGCTACAGTGACCGCATTTGGATTAGATTGCCTTACACCGTTAATCTCTATGCTAGGGTCGATAAACTCCGTAACCCATCCTCCTTCCCAAATTGACACAGGACCACGATAGTCAGTCGAGACTACTGCAGCCTGTACCGTCGTTCGGATCGACGGTGGAGGTACTTGAACTGCTACTGCCGACACAACCTTTAGCGGATATTCATCCGGAAGAAACTCCAAGCCTTCAGGCACAGGAAATGGAAGTGCCTGCGGATCTTGTATCGAAAAATGATGTCCGCGAAGATTATGTGCAGAAAAAACATAGTATGAATACTCAAGATCTGTTGTCATTTATAACACCCTCGAAATGGTGGATGGGGTCTTGCTTACGATAACATCGAAACCGAAATGTTTCAGAATTGTTGTGGCATTATACTCCATTATTTCGCCGGTACTTTGAGTCACTGCTTTGCCCCACAAGCCTTTGCTCAAAAGATATCTGAGTAGATTAAAGGGGTCAGGAGTCGTTTTATTGACTCCTGACCACTTTTTTTATTCGAATAATCTGGGCCTGGCCGGTTAATCACATTTCCCCGAAAATCACACTTATTTCTGGACCAGTTATCTTAATATTTCTTAGAGTTATCCAGTAAAAGATCGACAATCATTTCCGGAGAAGGGGATTCATTACTATCAAAGTAATCTTCAGGATGCAGTAGTAAACGTGTGCCATCTGTGTGCATGCTATTGTGGCTAATAGCAGTGATGATCAAAAAAGATCTTCCCTCTGTTTTGGGGCCATTCTGATACTCTTTTACAAGGAAAACCAACTCTTCTCGAGAGAGAGCTTTGTCAAATTTAAAATATCCTTCAATGATCTCGGCTATTATCTCATCAGGGTAGTCCTTGATACATAAGCGATGCACAATAGGATAAGGGCACAAACTTCCAAACTCTTTGAGATACTCCCCATATTCTTCACTATGCCCTTTTAATGACTTTAGTCTCTTGAGCATCCATAAGAGATGATCTCTATCCATATCTATGGGCACTTCCTTTACTTCCGGGACTTTATTTGTTTTTTTTGAATTATCCAGTAACAGATCAATGATCATTTCTGGAGAAGGGGATTCATTGTCTTCAAAGTAATCTTCGGGACAGATAAGAATATCTGAACCGTCCGGGCGTAAACTATTGTAATCAACCGCATAAACTATTAATGAATCTTTTCCTTCTGTGGTATCCCCATTCTGAAACTCTCTGACAAGAGAAATTAACTCTTCTCGAGAAAGAGTTCTGGCGTACTGTTCATAGCCTTCAATAATTTCTGCTAACATTTCGTCTGGATAGTCTGACTTACACATGTTATATACACCCACATTAGGGGAGATCTCTTCAAGCTCTTTGAGATATTCTGAATAATCTTCACAATGATCCATTGCTGTCCTCATTCTATCCACCAACCATAATGTACGTTCTCTAACCATATACAATCCTTTTATAAATGTAATCAAATTTGCATATCCTGTGTCTTGATCGTACTTATCACAGGGAAAGTATTAAATAGATTAAAGGGGTCAGGAGTGCTCTGTGTACCTAAAAAGGTGTCAGGAACCTTTTACGGAATACAACAAAGGAATCCCCCAGTGAAATTACATAGCGTCTCGTCAGTTTCCCTGTTTTTCATCAGCGTCTGCTGCCTTGCTGCATTCAATTTTGCAGCAGGTGCAGCAGAACCGAAGGTCCAGGTCAAAGTCCTGCGCGCGGATGAACTCAAACTGAAACAGAACGGTAAGAACATGACTGCCACCCTGCTGGAAGTCACCCTCGATCCCCTCGCGGACAGTCCCCCACATCGGCATCCCGGCTCCGTCTCCGGCTACATCATCGAAGGCACCTTCGAATTTCAGGTCGGCGACGGTCCCCTGCAGACTTTCAAAGCCGGCGATACCTTTTTCGAACCCGCCATGATTCTGCACCGCATCGGCCGCAACCCCGATCCTGAAAAACGAACCCGCTTCATCGTCACCATGGTGCATTCCTCCGATGCCAAACAACTGGTGATCCCCGAACCCGAATAACAGATGCCCCCTTTTTAATCATCAAACACAAATCACCCCACAGAAAGCAGCACTGTGAACTCCCCTTATCCTCGAAACAACCGCCTCACCTGATTCGCCCTCTGTTTCGTTCGCCTGGCTCTGGCGGCCTCGTTTCTCTCTGCCGTCGCCGACCGTCTCGGCTACTGGGGCGCAGCCGGAACCGGTGAAGTTGCCTGGGGCAGTTTTTTCCCCTTTGTCGACTACACGCGGCGGCTGCTCTGGTTTCTACCCGAACCGCTGGTCCTTCCCTTCACCTGGACCGCCACGATCCTGGAAGTCCTCTTGGTGATCGGTCTCATCATCGGCTTCCAATTACGTTACATCGCATTCGCCAGCAGCCTGTTACTCTTCACCTTCGCCCTGACGATGACATTTGCCACCAGCCCCGAAGGCCCCCTCTCCCTCTCCGTCTGGACCGCCTCCACAGCCGCTTTATTACTGGCCACTCATCCCCCGTTGCAACGAAAGGCTGCTGCGTAGAATTAAATGGTGTCCGACACGAATGGCACCTTTCACGGGACTCGACCGCTTCCGATAAAATACGTTCAACCGCGGCGTTGTCATCAACCGTCTCATAAATGGTCATCTGGCTATCCGCCCGATTGACTACAGGATAAATACACCCCGCCTGAGTGGCCGCTTTTGGTCGTCTCATAAGCAAAGAATTTAGCGAAAAGTCCTTGAAATTTTATTTTAAGGTTCCTGACACCTTTTATTCTATTAATATGTTGCTGCTGATTTTAAGTGCACGACGGACTCCCCCCCTCAAAGTACGACAATCGTCGTTGACAACATACGACCACTGTCGTATATTACGGGCATGAACCAAAAATATCCCAAACCGACCACGGCTGAACTGGAAATCCTCAGTATCCTCTGGGAACACGGGCCAGAGACCGTCCGTGCGATTCACGATATTCTCTCGCAGGATAAGGAAACCGGGTACACGACCACTCTGAAGATCCTGCAGAAAATGACGGAGAAAGGGCTCGTCACGCGTGATGAATCCCGGCGTTCGCACGTCTATCACGCTGCGCTCCAGGCGGAACAGACGCAGCGCCAACTGCTCGACGAACTGATCAAACAGGCGTTCGGGGGAGCCGCTGAGAAGCTGGTGATGCAGGCGCTTTCCTCACGAAAAGTTGCCCCCGAAGAGATCGGGGCGCTCCGCAGATTACTCGATGAACTGGAGGAGAAATCCCAATGAATGAGTTGCAGGAAATCCTGAATCATCCCCTTGTGATCAAATGGGGTTGTGTGTTGTTGCATTTCGTGTGGCAGGGAGCAATTCTGTCGATGCTCGCCTGGTTCGTATTATCCCTGTGTGCCCGGAGATCTGCATCTCTCCGCTACCTGCTGGCAACGGGCTGTCTGTTTCTGATGCTAAGCTGCCCACTGATCACCTGGCTGAGCATGGGACAGCTCAATCGCTCTGAAATGACTGCCGCGCGTGTTCCAGATTCGGCCCCCTCTGCCACCTCCGACCATTCGTCCACACTCCCTTTCGCGTCGCCAGACCAAGAGCAGCTTGCGAAGGTTTCAAAGACAACTGACTTCACTACATCCACATCGATTCCCAAGAGCGCCGCGGGGCCTGTCTGGATCTCCTTTCAGGAACGTGTTTTGCCCTGGTTTGTTGCGGCCTGGGCATGTGGTGTGCTTGTATTAGCAGTTCGGCTGACCGGGGGCTGGATCGTCGCCCGGAAATGTGTGGGCAACGGTCATCCACTTCGTGATTCCTGGACCAACCGTGTGCAGGAACTGACGGTGCTCCTTAATCTGGCCCGGCCGATTCGCTGGATCGAGTCAAACCATATCCTCGTTCCGCAAGCGATGGGCTGGTTGAAGCCGGTCGTTCTTGTGCCGAGTTCACTGTTCACGACGTTCACTCCTGCAGAGATCGAATGCCTGCTGCTGCATGAAATGATGCATATCCGTCGGCATGACTTTCTGGTGAACCTGATTCAATGTGTGATCGAAACGCTGTTTTTTTATCACCCGGGAGTCTACTGGCTCTCCCGTCGCATTCGGCTGGAGCGGGAACTGGCCTGTGATGCAGGGGTCGTCAGTTTCACCGATGACCAAATCACCTTTTCCCGCGCATTACTTTCCCTGGCCGAACAGGCACTGCTTCCCCCACCGGCACTGGCTGCGATAGACGGTGATCTGACCACGCGCATTCGCGCGATCCTGGGGCTGAAATCATCCCGATCAGGCTCTCGCTTCGCCATCGGGATTGGCCTGGCGGTGTGCGTCATTACAGTCGGGATCGTGTTGATGGTTGGTTCGCAGCCGCAGAGTGTGCCGGAACGAAAGACAGAATCTTTGCTGCACGATCCAGATTCCCCGCCGGTGATGGAACGGTTTGTCGAGGACGGTATTCCTGTTCCTGAACTCTCTGGAAAAGTTGTTAACAGTGAAGGGATTCCCGTTGCAGAGACCACGGTCTATTTAAGACAGACTAATCGTACCAAAAGCGGCCGGGGGATTCCCAGACCATGGGAAGATCTGGCACAGACAACGACAGATGCAGAGGGGAAATTCCGGTTTGTGGACGTATTGGATGTCGAGCAACATCGCGTCTTCCCCGCCTACGATCTTGTCGCGATGAAAGACGGTCATGCACTGGGCTGGCAACACGTGCTCCCGACCAGACCGGTTTCGGACATCAAGTTGACTCTTCAGAAAGAACCTGCAACAGTAACCGGTCGCGTGACGAATGCAGAAGGGAAACCGGTTGGCAACGCCGAGATTCGACTCAAACATCTGATGTCCATGCGTCACATCACGCAGGCAGATCTGGAAGAAGGTCGCTGGCCGAGTTGGAAGGATCGCCAGTTTGTCGCCCTAGACGGTTTCCGGGACGCACCGACAGCGACTTCCGATGCAGAAGGCCGCTTTGAGCTGAAAGGGCTCATCGCAAATCGAGGACTCGTTCTGCAAGTCGCACATCCCGACTATCTGGTTCGCGATATCTATGCGTCGACCGTTGAAAAACTGCTTCCTGAGACAGCGGCAAAGTCGAAACGAGAAGTCCAGGCGGGGGAGATATCGGTTTCACTTGACCCCGGATACCGGGCCCGGTTGAGAGTCGTCGATGAGGAAACCGGAGCACTGATCCCCGGCGTACGCTATGCCAATATGCAGGGGGCCCACCAGATTCCTCCCCGGCAACACGATCAGGATGGCGTCATTGAAATCGATCACCTCGCGAAGCCGAATCTCTTTGCCACCGTGTATCCGCCGAAAAACACCGAATACCTTGCATACAGCAATCTCCTCGAATGGCCCGCTGAAACACACTTGCAGGAAGTCGAGATCCGGCTGAAGAAAGGCATTCCCGTACGCGGGCGGGTGATCAGTCAGGAAACGGGAGCTGGCGTTGAAAACGCCCAAGTCTCCTGGAGACAGGTCCAGAATGCAGTCATCCCTGACGCTTCACATCTGCATGCCCCCCAGCTTGCGACAACTGATGCAGATGGTTCTTTTCTGTTCCACTGCCTCCCAGGTGAGTACACATTTTATACACGTGGAAGGAATCGTGGATTCATGTCGAACGCCTCTCCGCAATTGAGCAGGCAGAAAGCGATCGTCTCACTTGACGGACCAGACAGCGTTCCCATCATTGAGCTGGAGTCGGCACCGAGGTTTCAATTCGTCGTCAAAGATCCCCAGGGAAAACCTGTCGCTGATGCCGAGATTCTGACCCGGGCATGGAGTTCTCTTAACAGTTATCTGCCTCTACGCGGAGTCACGAACGCCAGGGGAGAATATCTGCTTGATCAACTCTTTATGAATGACGTCGCCGCACAGCAACTCCCGGCGAACGAAGTCATCATCCGAAATGCCAATAACACCCTGGGAGCCCAGTGGCTGCTGCAGCGTCCCCCTGCGGATGCCCCCCTTGAGCAGCGCATCGAAGTCCAGCTACAGGAACTTGGATTCGTTGAAGGGAGAACCGTACATGGACAGACCGGCGAACCAATTGCGGGCACACAAATTATTCTATACCGGCAGAATCACGAGCGCAACCTCTCATCACCTGTAAGAGAAATCACGACCACCGGTGCCGACGGTTACTTCCGACTGAAAGGCGTGCTGCCGGGCATTGAGCACCACCTTTCGATGACTCACACAAGATATAAAACTCCCAATGGTTACCAGCTGCGTTTCAAGGTCACAGACGGAACCACCAAAGATTTCGGCAAGATCTCTCTCACTGATCTGACTCCCCCTGCAGTGCCTGAACTTGCGAAAGCAACTGCGGCACCCTTTTAATCCGGGACCATTTCCAATCCCCGAGATATTTCCCCTGAAGTCGCTATTTTTCTTCGCTGATCAATTACGCTGTGACTATAATAAAAGTCGCTGTTCAGGAATGACTGTTTATCCGATCAACCACAGAGGAGAATGCAAATGAGAGACTTTGGATTGAAAGTATTAACCATTGCGACGGCGCTGGGAATCAGCCCCCTGTTCCTGTCCGCTGCGGAACCGGACTCAGGAACGAATGACACGATCCAACTGGACCCCATCGTCCGCGCAGGGACCGCTCATCTGAATTACGACGACGCGACTCGCGCACGCTACCACTTCCACAACGGTCACTGGATGTTTGAAGCCGAAGCGGGACAATGGCTGATCCATCAGAACGGCGTCTGGAAACGCTCCCAACCAATGAAGGACATTACGCCAACACTGCAGCTGAGTTCCTACACCTCACAGGTTCCCGCGGAGCCCGGGCTCGAACCTGTTCCGGAAAATCCGCCTATGATTGAGTCTCTTCCTGATGGCGGCGTCATCTTCAGACCACCCCCAGGAGGCAACCCGCTTGGTCCCTATTTCGATCAGTTCATCCCCAGCTACGCCAGCACGGGTCGCGGCTCTTACGGTGGATATGGTGGCGGCTGTTACGGCGGCGGCTATTACAGTTCGTTCCGCCGCTGGTAAAAACAGTATCAGGTTACCGCAACGGCGAACCTGAAGTTGTATCACAGAGAGATCTGTAAGTAACCGGTGTCAGGTCCATCACCTATTGGGCCTGACACTTTTGTTGTTTCCCTTATGTTGATCACAGGGAATGAATCTGACTCCATTCAATTTGTGATCTCTGATCTTCTGATACAGCTGGGTCGAAACAATGATCGCCTTCCAGGCCGATGCACCACTCCCGAAATACTCTTGAGTTTTCAAAATGGGATCGGCGGGCGGTTCTGTTAAAGTGGGAAACAAGCTCCTGCAGATCGGTAAATATTTTGTGCGACCACAACTGACACAAGTTTCACAAGGTTGATCTTTAGATAGTTGCAGTCCAGATTTCTCGGTTACTTTAAGATCCAGTTGTAATACCGTCTGTAAGACTTGACCGCTTTTAAACTGAATGACCGGCAGGCAACCAACGCCTGATGTTTGGAATACACTCTCCCAGACATCGGGAAGAACGAAAAATTCATCATACAACCAATGCAGTTGCAAAATATTGTTTCTCCCCCATTTGGGTTCATGTTTTATTTGAATGGGAGCAATCTGACGTTTACCAATCCCACATTTCTCACAATATTCTGAGAGGTCAAAGCTGGCGGAGAGGTAGCCGAAGTCATCATCAGGCTGGGGATATCCGTGATACCAGCTTGACTGCATCTGCAATGAACGGGCTCGATTCAGTTCACTTCTGGTAAACTTCATCATGATCACGTCGCCCATCTTCCAGTCTTTGATGAGTGATGCTACTGCAGGCCAGGTCGGATGCGATTCTTCAATATCAAACGACACCAGACGTACAAAGGAATTTTGCGAGGCCTCAACCTCAAGGCCCAGATCACGGAGCTGTTCAAGCTGCCAGAACTCAGGCGTGAATGATACTCGGTGAATCGTTCTCATGCTTAGATTTGACTCCTGATCAACACAAGCTTCAACATCGAAAACAGATCTGGCTTTTTTCTCACGATAAATGCACTACATTCAAGAAATGATTTCCCATTCGTCTTCGCGCACCCCGAATTCCCACTCCGCTTGAGCCTGGGCTTTCTCGATGGATTCATGAAATGTATCTGTCATTTCAATTCCATGCGAATCACAATACAGCAGGTAGAAACCCGGGTCCTCAACGTAATGGACTATTTTCAACTCTGCAGGCGTCCGCATTTCTTCAGCTGCGGCCCCGAGATAGTGGCGGGTTTTTCCAGTCGGCTGGTGACTCGCAGTAAGTTTGATTCGTCTAAGCAGCAATTCTTCTGACATCATTCAATCCAAGATTATCTCACTTGTTGAAACGATAAGATCTCCCTTAGATCCACTATGAGCGTTTTTCACTTTGACATTCAAGTATCGATGGCTGAGAATACCACATACAGTGTAATTGAATGCTCAGCAGATAGACAATAATCGTTTTTTAAGGTTCTCTTCTCTCTCTATTTATTCGGCTCATTGCACCATGCCCGTCTCTACCGAAATACAGGTTCGTGTCGCGCATGCGGATGTGGTCATGGATATGGCGTTTCCTTACTCCCTGAAATACTGGCAGCGTGGCGAGAAGGAAACCGATCCCTGGCTGCAGCGGACTGGTGACTCGTGTGCCATTTTCCTCGAAGAAAAACAGGCCGTCATCATCGAAGGGGACTGTCTCCATCAAGTCTCGGCTCCGGAAGAGGGCACGATTATTGTCTGCGGCAATCTGTACTCCACCCTGGATGTCAACGGCTTCTCCGAAATCATCATCACCGGCGATGTCAGGCCCGACGGTTATATCAGGGCAGATAATTTCTGCCATGCGTTTATTGGAGGCCGCCTCGAAGGCACACTGCAATCTGCTGATTCGACAAAAGTCTGGATTGATTCTGATTTAACGGGTGTACTGAAAACCGGATTCTCTTTCTCACGTATCCATGTCGGCAGCGATTACACGGGGAGCATCATCCCCCATGAACAACCATCCTCACTCTTTCTGAACGTCGCCGGCTTCGCTGCCAATGAGTCACTCTATAGAATCATGGAATACTACCCCAACCGTGTCAACGCATCGATCGCCGTCAGCGATGTCCCGCCCGGCCTGTATCCGCAAGAGGACTCTCATCGAAGAAACGAACGTGGCAATTGTTTTGCCCGCTGGTCGGTTCAACAACAGCGATAATCAGTAATCTGTTGGGCATAAAAAAGTGCCAGTGAAAAGTCACATTTTTCGGCCCCCGCTCTCAGGTAAGACAAGACTCCCCCCGAATCGACTGATATACTGACACAGAATAGAACGCCGGTTCGCTGACGCAAATGTCGCGGCCCCCCTTAAATCCTGCACTCGATTTCAAGGACCACTGATGATGTACCGCTTGAGTCTGCTGCTGTTTGCTCTGTTCTGTGCTGCTCCCGTTTTTGCAGAGGAACGTCCCAACGTCCTCTTTATCGCCGTCGATGATCTGCGACCCGAACTGGCCTGCTACGGTAAACAGCACATTCATTCGCCAAATATCGATAAGCTGGCCGAGAGTAGCGTACTGTTCGAACGGGCGTTCTGCATGGTGCCCACCTGTGGTGCTTCGCGGGCCAGTCTGATGACCGGCATCCGTCCCGCGCGGAATCGCTTTGTCAACTTTCTCGCCTGGGCCGAACGTGATGCGCCGAATGCAACAACCATGAATACCCAGTTCAAGCAGAACGGTTATTATACGGCGTCACTGGGAAAAATCTTCCATCACCCCGCCGACAACAGGCAGGGCTGGTCGGAACCGGCGTGGCGACCCAAAGGGGTCCAGTGGTATCAGCGGCCTGACAATCAGGAAAAACACGCCGCCCGACAGAAACTGGGCAACAAGAAAAAAGGCCCCGCGTGGGAATCAGCCGACGTCCCCGATAACGCGTACATGGATGGCGTGCTGGCGGAAAAAGCCATTGAAAAACTGCAACAATTGAAAAAACAGGAGCAGCCTTTCTTCCTCGCAGTCGGATTCTTCAAGCCACACTTGCCCTTCATCGCACCGCAGAAATACTGGGATCTGTACGACCACGACAAGATCCAGCTACCCGACAATTATAAAGTCCCGCAGGGTGCACCAAAAGAATCGATTCACAGATTCGGCGAACTGCGGGCCTACGCTGACATTCCCGCGCAGGGACCGGTCTCTGAGGAAACCGCCCTCAATCTGATTCACGGCTATTATGCGTGCGTGAGTTACACCGACGCGCAAATTGGTAAGCTGTTGTCAGAACTCGATCGTCTGAAACTGAGCGACAACACCATCGTCGTCCTCTGGGGAGATCATGGCTGGAACCTGGGTGATCACACCCTCTGGTGCAAACACAGTTGTTACGAGAGTTCGCTGCACATCCCGCTCATCGTACGGGCACCGGGTATTAAAGGGGGAGAACGCCGCACACCGCTGATTGAGTCGATCGACATTTATCCTACCCTCTGCGAGCTGGCCGGCATCCGGCAACCGAGACACCTCAAAGGGCAAAGCTTCGTCAGCCTGATGAAAGACCCTCAAGCAGAATGGAAACAGGCCGCTGTCAGCCGTTATAAAAACGGCGACACGATCCGCACTGATACGCTCCGCTATACCGAGTACACGCTTCCCAAAGGCAAGCAGGTCTCGCACATGCTCTACGATCACAGCACCGACCCGCTGGAGAACGTCAACGTCTCCACACAACAGGCCGACGCCGTCATAGAGCTGTCCGCACAGCTACATCAGCTCAAAGGCCGTAACCGGAAACCCGGCAAAGGCAAGCAGAAGCCATAACGGCCATTCATTAGAATTAAACTGCTTTATAACAAAACCAGAATCAGAACGATTATCAAAATCAATCCGATCCCTCCACTGGGCCCGTATCCCCAGTTACGACTGTAGCCCCACGTAGGCAAGGCTCCGAGCAGAAACAGAATCAGGATGATTAATAAAATAGTCTCTAACATGACTTCACTCCTTAGATGTATTTCTCATTGACTTGTTTAAAAGTAGTCTGACTTGACTATTGCTGATAAAAGCAGTTTGCATGCCAGTAAACCTCTTCTGACATTATTATTCTCACATTCGATGAGAACCCTGTTTTTAAAGGGCTTATTAACAATCCAACCCCCTGATTTTCTGAACCAGGGGATTACGCATGCCTCTCAATCCGCCGTAAGATGAGCGATCACAAACCAGCCTGGCAGACAAACTGACTCAATCATAGAAATAAAGGTGTCAGCGACTGTGTTAAAATCTGTCAAGAGGTAATCAGATTCTGATCCCATGTCTGATTATTTTTCATCATCGAATTCAGGATGGTGAGAAATTTTCGCATGCAGGCTGTGATGGCGAGCTTCTTTGGTTTGCCTCTTTCCAATAAAGACAGATAAAATGCTTT
>NZ_JBLXFK010000013.1:0-213448 GCF_048262075.1 Gimesia sp. | reverse complement strand
AACCTGTCTGTCCGGTTCAATGCTGCTCGTACCCGAGATACTAGGAACCTTAAATTTAAGGTTCCTGACACCTTTTTAACTGGCTACAGTGAATAGTGATACCACCTTTTAATCTTTCAGTGGTTCGGGATTTTCATCTGCGGGAGTGGGGGCACCTCTTTTATAATGCTTTGTGAAACGGGTAGGGGACCTTGGCGTCAGCACTGTCGGGCAAGCCAACTGAGGCACCCGGTGGTTGATATTGCTACCACGAAAAGCACGAAATGACACGAAACGGGAGGAGTAATGCGCGGGGTTTTGGAAGCGGGTTTCATTTCATGTTCGAGGGAAATCTTAGAGAAGAGCGTGGGGAGGTCAAGGGAGATGAACGATCTAATGTGGCGATATTTGTCGATACGGGCACGATATTTGGCGGTGCTGAGGTGGTGCCGGGACGAAAGCCAACGAAGTGCGGCGACCCGCAGGCATACATCACGAACGGGTGTGGTTTCAGGCAGTGCAAATCTGGAAAAAACAGGCTGTTTTATGGTGAAGACCAGGAACAACTGTCGCGTGTTTCAGTGCACTGTAAACTGGGCACGCGCGCGACACAGTTTAGCGTTTATCGCTGGTGGCGCGCAGCGGTCAAGTTCATTTTATGCAGTGGGAGTGCGGGAATGTGCAGCAGCAGGTGTGGGAAGTTCAGTCCTGCAGGCGAATGCTGACGCTGGTGGAAGCGGGCACGTCGACTGGTCAATGATCGCAGGCAAGATCAGCGGCGGTTCCTGCAGATCCGAATATTTCAAAAGATGTGGAACAGGCTGTTACTCGCCGAAGTGTTGTTTGAGGAAGTCGAGGCTTTTGTTGTTGGACCAGCGGTGGCCGCCCTGAAAGAAGTCGGCGTCGATGTTTTCTTCTGCGTCCAGAACCTGGTAGACCTGCTGCAGTTTTTCGTATCCCTCGCGGGCGGCGTCGATCGGGAAGATTTTGTCTTCGATGCCGTTGATGAGCAGGACCGGGCGGGGGGCGTGCAGGGCGACGACGTCGGACATTTCGCCGAAACGCATCATCTCGGGCATGCACTGGCAGAGGCAGTGTGGCATTGCATAATAGGAGGCACGGTAGGTTGAGAAGGCACCGGCGATCATGGTGAGTTTGACGCGGTCATCGAGGACGGGGAGGTACATGGCGGTCGCGCCGCCGCCTGACAGACCGGCGGCTGCGATGCGGTTCGGGTCGACCTGGTCCTGGGTCTGCAGGAAGTCGATGACGCGCATGGCGTCCCAGCTGCGCTGGCCTTGGGGGGTGCTGCCGATGAGGAGCGCGTTCATCGTCATCTGCAGACAACTGCGTTTGGTGTGTGAGACGCCACGATCCTGGTCGCCGGCGGTTTCGTTCCAGCCTCGCATGACAATAGCGGCGGTGATGTAGCCATGCTTTGCGAAGTAGACGGCGTAGTCGAGTTCGCTCTGGCGGGTCTTCTCTTTGTCGGCCTTGGTTTTGCCTTCATCGATATAGGGAACGATGCCGCTGTGTCCATGCATGCAGACAATGGCGGGGACTTTTTTCTTTATGTTGTGAGGGACGAAATAATAGACGGGGGCCCAATAGGCGGCTTCGGTGCGGATAAAGACTTTGTGGCGGGTGAAGGTGTCGAACTCTTTCTTTTCCGCCCACTTGACTTCCAGGGGGACCGGTTCAGGCATTTTGCCCAGGATGCGGGTGACGGTGGGGTGAAACTTTTTCCGCCAGGCCTGGTGTTCGGATTTGTTGGTGGCGTGCCACGCCTGCAGCGGTTCCATCGCGTCGGCCAGTTGCTGATAGCTCTCGGTGACAGTGAACGGTTTTTCTGCGGGATCGCGTTCTGCTGCGGTCGCCGGGGTGATGAAGAGGCAGAAGAGTAGTGTGGCGATCAGGCTCCTGGTGTAAGTCTTTCGTCTGGCAGTACTGCAATCTGTAATGAAAGATAGTTGGTGCATCTTGAGTTACCATTTATAAGAACAGGGGTATTTCCGGTGATTGGGGAATCGCACTGACAGTTTCCTGCTCGCTGCGCTCACCCCGAATTGCATTCGGGGCTATCCGATGCTCTGAGACTCTATTACAGGGGAAACCCGAAGGAAGATCAAGGGGGAGAATGTGAGCGGGACTGATCTGGGGTTTTTATGAACCACGAAAAACACGAAAGTTATGTGTACGCAGTTGATGTCAGGGAATATGATGGAGGGAGTTGGTATTCTCTGTTTTAAATATTGATCCTGCGTGAAGAACCGGTAGCTGAAATGATCTCATCCGACAAAAGATCAAGGTTCAGGAAAAAGATACTCATTCTCGGTAATACCATCGCGATTCTGTTGATTTTGGGAATCCTCTATGTCCTCTGTATCCATGGTTTCCTGTTTGCGAATGCGGCCAATACGCAGTTGCTGGCGATCTATGAAGTCGCTGAAGTGGACGGCTCTTTGAGTGAACTGGATGAGAAAGTTGCGACGTTGTCTCAATCGTGGATTACGGCTTCTCCTTCTCAGGATTCAAGAATTTTTTCGGCCCCATTGCAATTTGGCGCTTCAGAATGGATCCTGAGAATCAAGGCTGAAGACGGTCTGATTACGTGTGTCAGAATTCATACGTCGGACTCGATTCGCTTTCATCCGCAGTCAGCACCTCCTGACAAGGGAAGCTGTTCATTAGAGTCGTACTGAAGTCTCTGTCCGGTATGCACCATATTGGGACTGTGTCGCTTTGTCGGAGTGGCGAGGGAAACGGGCGGCAATTCACAATTAATCACCGGTATCTCGTAATTCTTGTATATAATCGTTAATATGAGCTTTCGTCACTGAATAATAACTCACCGGCGCTGTGGGGTGCCTTGGATATAACGACATGAAAAATCTGTCCCAAGCAGAAGAGATTGATGAAATCCGTACGCTGGTTCGCAAGAGCGGCTTACGGAGTACGGCTGCCCGGATTACGGTGATCCAGTTTTTGCGGCAGGCGACGTCACCTCTGACCCATGCTGAGATTGCCGAAGAGCTGACGCCGATGGGCTTCGATAAAGCCACTGTGTACCGCAATCTGATCGATCTGGCGGAAGCGGGACTGGTCAAGCGAACCGAACTGGGGGATCACGCCTGGCGGTTTGAACTGCGGAATCCTGATGAGCCTGAAGACGCCGAGCATCCGCATTTTGTCTGTACCGAATGTGGCAGTGTTTCCTGCCTGCATGATGTCGAATTCAAGACACCAAAAAACAAGCAGTGGGCAGCAGTAGGCAAGGTGACCGAAATTCTACTCAAAGGGATCTGCAGCGAATGCGACGAAGAATAAGTCGCTTCGGTTGTCGCTTCACTCAGTGAGAATGTGAATGACCATGTTCCGTTTCGGTGGCTTCGGGTCCGTGTGAATGGCCGCCATGCTGGTGTGCGTGTTCCGGCTCGAGGAAGCCGATGCCGTACGCGAGCGCGATGCCCAGCAGCAGGACAAAGGAGAGCCGGAAGCGGTTATGTGAATGGAACTCCATTTCGGGCAGTAGGTCTCCCAGCGAGATGCAGAGGAAGACGCCTGCGGAAAAAGCGAGGGCACAGCCGATAATGATGTGCTGATTCTCAGAAAACTGCTGGACTCCCAGAAAAAACAGGAGGGCTCCCAGGGGGCACATCAGGGCAAAGCCGATATTCACCGCGTTCCGCCAGCCTGCAGACCAGCCACTGGCTGCCATCAGTGAAGTAATGGAAACGGCGTCTAGCGGTTTGTGTAAGGCAATCGCCAGAAAGGTTCCCAGCCCGAACAGGGAGAGGAAGACTTCGTGATGCTGTTCAGCGACGATGCTGGCACCGAGAGCCAGTCCGTCAATCAGGGTATGCAGGGCCAGTCCAAACGCGATGCCGACCCAGCTCAGATGATGCGAATGAGAATGGGAATGCACGGGGGCATGCGCATGATGGTGATCACAATCATGATCGTGGTCATGTGTGTGTCCCTCTTCTTCATCCAATTCCACGGTTCCATGCTGATGGAAATGAAAGGTACGCAGCAGAAAGAACAGGGTGACGATTCCGGCCATCATCCACCAGACGGCCCGGTCGATCGATCCCATTTCAGCCACGGCATGCGGCAGCAGATGAAAGACGCCGATCCCCAGCATGAGTCCGCCAACAAAACTGATCAGAGTTTCCATGCGGGTGTGTGTTAAACGGACCAGGGAAGGCAACCAGCCCCCCAGCAACGAAGAACCAACAATCACTGCACAGTACACGCCCAGCAGGGTATAGGACCAGGTATTGTCAGCCGGTTTGGTTGCTTCTGTTTCTGCGACAGCGGTTTTCTGATTTTCGTTCTCGGTGTGGACATGCTCATGTTCCGCCGCCATGGTGGGGCGCGTGAGAAAGAAGCCGGGGGCGACCAGAAAGACGAGAAGCGGAATCGTTAATAACAGGAGCGTGATTCTCACGTCGTTTTTAAAAGGAGAAAGCGGTTTCATCGAGTTAAAAAGCCACCTGTGATTGTCACTGTAAGCAGAAGAGGGTGCCGGGATGCTCACTACATCGGCACTCCTCGATTGTAATAGCAAACTAATTGCGATTGAATTTAGCTTTTAGTTGTGATCAGTACAAGACTCACCGGAATTCTTATGACGGAAGATTCTGAACTTTTGCACTCCGTTCTGTTGGAAGTTCATTTATGAATTCAACTTACGAACAAATGGTTCAGTTTATTTTAACAAACTGGATGGAGGCCTGATGCTTGAGATTATTCCGGGCAGAGTCGACTTTCAGAATGGTCAATTCTAAAGGGAATCCTGCATGAGATTCAAATAAGTTCAGGTTTATCCATGATTTACCGTGTTAAGCTGTTCCGGTTGGGTGTTCTGTCTGGCGTGTGCTTGATGTGAGTTTGAATGTGAAGGCCCTTCATCGTTTCTTAATATTATCTTTAAATTTGAACCGCCGATAAGCTTGTTAAGGATCAGATTGTTTCTGCAGGGTTGCAGCAACAGCGATAAAACCTCAAATACAGCCCGAAACGGATTCCGGGCCATTCACATCAGGGATGAAGATGCGCACATTCATAAAAATGGCAGGAATCCTCCTGCTGCTGGGGGCTATGTTCCATTCGTCAAGTGTATTGGCGGAAGATACGAAAATCAGTTCCGAACAACTTGATCGACTTTTGAATCGCCTGGAACAGGCTGAAAAACGGATTCAGGAACTGGAACAGACGAAGCCAGTGACTCCGCCTCCGGCACCAGTTCCTTCACTGCCGCCACAACTCGAACGTGCAGCAGGTGGACTGGATGACTCTGATGAGATGCTGATCAACAACTATAATGATGACTCAGACTCACCCGCCTTTGAGACACGCTTGTCGACTCTGGAAGAAGATTGGAAAAAATTCTCCGAGTCCGAGCAGGAAAAAAAGGCAAAAGATGCTTCCAAAGCAACGACATTGAAGGTCTTCGGGCGTATCCATCTGGACGGTTGGAACTTCTCCGACAGCACACCTGGGATTGACTCATTTAATGACCCGACTGATCCTACGGATCCGCAAAACCGTGTTGGCTTCCGTCGTGTTCGTATTGGGGTCTCTGGTGATATCAAAGATAACATGCTCTACAAATTTGAGTATGACTTTGCTGATCCTGGCGATCCGGCTTTCAAAGACGTTTACATGGGTTGGAAAGATCTGCCTGTCTTTCAGACGCTGTTGATTGGTAATCAGAAGCGTCCCCTGGGTATGGACCACCTTAACAGTAGTCGTTACAACTGGTTCATGGAACGTCCGCTGGTGATTGAAGCCTTCAACCAGGATGCACGTCGTCTGGGGATCTGTGCTTACGGCGTTTCGGAAGATGAGACCTGGAACTGGCGTTACGGTATCTTTAACCTGGAAGACGTTTCAAAAGATGGGGCGTACGTAGGTGATGCGGGACAGTATTCCATCAACGGTCGTTTTGCCGGGACTCCGTGGTACGATGAAACCTCAGACGGCCGCGGCTACCTGCACCTGGCGATTGCCGACATGTGGGCGAAGCCGGATGGAAGCCCGAGTGCCACCGCAACCAATGTCAACGAAGCCCGTTTCCGGACCCGTCCTGAAGCCCGTACCGGCAGCCGCTGGATTGATACAGGAGGGATTGCCGGAGCAGACTGGTTCAATACACTGGGCTTCGAAGCGATGTTGAACGTCGGATCTTTCGGGGTCGTCAGTGAATACCAGGTAACTCAAGTGGGCCGTGGTGCCTCGGGGTCGGACCTGACTTTCCAAGGTGCCTATGTTGAAGCCGGTTACTTCCTGACCGGGGAATATCAGCCGATCGACCGCAAGAGTGGTACGATTGGACGCGTCAAACCACTGGAAAACTTCTTCCTGGTAAAGACGTGTGACGGCGAAACCGGCGGTGGCTGGGGAGCCTGGCAGGTGGTTGCCCGTTATTCCTACCTGGACCTGTCTGACGGAAATATCACCGGTGGTGATGAGACAAACTTCACCTTTGGTATGAACTGGTGGTGGAACTCTCACTCGCGTGTGCAGTTTAACTACATTCATGCCCAGATTGATGACCGTGGACCCATCAATGGTTATACCGGAGGTCGATCCGACATCTTTGGTGCCCGGTTTATGGTGGACTTCTAAGCCAGATTCAATTTGAGCGACTATCAATATACTGAAAATCAAAAAATCTCAGGAAGTGAGAAATATGAAATATTTAGCTATCGTCCTGCTGGCTGTCACGGTCAGTTTCAGTGGAAGTACACAAAGTTCAGCCGAGACAGGAACTCCCTGCTGTGACAAGGCAAACGGAGCCTGTGGGAGTTGCAACAGCTGTAACAGTTGTTCTCATGGTTGTAAAACCTGTCGTCTGTATGTCGAGACGTTGAAACAGAAAAAGCACTGTTACTTTTTCGAATGTAAGGATATCTGTATCCCGCCGGTCCGTTTTCCCTGGCAGAAATGCTGCGAACTGAAGTGTGGGAAGATCAAGACAGTACGTGTGCTGAAGAAGCACAACTACACGTGCGAAAAATGTGGATACAAGTGGACCGTTGAAGATCTTTGCGGCAGCTGTAACAGCGGTGCCTGTGAGAGCATGCCTCCTGCACCAGCCAAGTCAGCCCAGGCGCAACCACCACTGGCACCTGCGACTTCAGTCAGAAAAAGGTAAACCTGATGCGGTCTGGTCTTTCGTAAACCTGATCGCGGACTTATTTCTGATTTCTCTTATTGAACACCCCCTCTGTTTAGCCAGAAGGGGTGTTTTTTTACAGCGGTGTGGTGCAGAAAAAAATCAAACGTAGTGTTTCACACTTTCAATGCAGACAGGATCTGGCATAATTAATGGATTCTGAATTACAACGTCTTGCTCAGGTTACACCGTTCGGACCGTAATCGCTCAACTCAGTTCTCATTGATTGTGTGACATCATGATTTGTATTTCTGTGACCCCGGAATCCCGAAGTTTTGCCAAGGTGGATATTCTGAATGCCGCCGCCCAGTCTGACCTGGTGGAACTCTGTCTGGATCGCTTGATTAAAACTCCCGATATTGGCGACCTGATTTCGGGCTTTGATACGCCGATCCTGGTTTCCTGTCGACGGCCGGAAGACGGGGGGCAGTTTAAGGGGACGGAAGCAGAACGGATCCAACTGCTCAAGCAGGCGATTATCGCCGAACCTGCTTATATTGAACTGGATCTGGAAACGGCCGGGCACATTCCCCGCTTCGGCAAAACCAAACGGGTCATCAGTTATACCAGCCTGAAAAAACCACTGTCGCATGTCGATGATATCTTTGACGAAATGGCGGAAGCGAAAGCCGACGTGATTAAATTCACGTGGCCGACTCCGACTCTGCAGACCGCGTGGCCTCTGCTGGCAGCGATCAGTCAGAAGCGGGACATCCCGGTTGTTGGTCTGGGGCTGGGGGCGGCCGGCATTACATTTTCCCTGCTGGGTGTGAAGTATGGCAGTCCCTGGATTTATGCGGCTCTGGAGAAGGGGATGGAAGCGTTTGAAGGACAGCCGACGGTAGCGGAACTGAACGAGGTCTTTCATTATCCGAAGATTTCCGCAAAAACCCGTATTATCGGCGTGGCGGGACTGGGGGTCGCAGAGCGGCGGACGATTGAAGTCTTCAATAAAGCTTCTGAGCAATTGGGTCTGGATTACGTCTGTCTGCCTCTGGTCATCAATGATTTCAAACAGGTGCACAAGATGCTGGGGATTCTGAAGATCCGTTCGCTGGTGGTGAGCCCGCGCATGGGCGAGTTCATCCTGCCGCTGGCGGAGCATCTGGAAGAGTCTTCTGAAAAGACCGGCTACGGTGATCTGCAGTTAAATCAACCCGATGGCTGGCACGCGTATGATACGGTCAGACGAAGTGCGATTAAGAGCCTCGAAGCGACGCTGGAGAAGAAATCGCCGGGATCCAGTTCGGCATTCCAGCGGAAAAATATTCTGGTTCTGGGGCAGAGCGGACTGACGAAAGCGGTGGTTCACAGCCTGGCTCAGCAGGGGGCTGTTGTGAGTGTCACTTCACAAAATGACAAAGCTGCCCAGGGAATTGCCCGTACTTTTGATGTGCGCTATGTGCCCTTTGCGAACCTGTATGATACGCTGGTTGACGTGGTGGTGCAGACTGACCCCGAATTGAAACTGGGACACAGTAAAGAGCAACTGAATCCATCCTATTTGCGGGAGAGCATGGCAGTTATGGATATCAGTCAGTTACCGGAGTCAACCGAACTGATGCGGGAGGCCGAGAACAGAGGCTGCGAAATCGTGTGTGTTGATGATGTGTATCGCAGGCAACTCAGCCAGATTTTCAAAGCGATCACTGCTGCAGAGATACCGGATGACGTGTTTGAGACTCGTAGTGAGTACACGCGTTAAAGTGCGAACTTCAGTTTTTCTCCGGCACACTGATTGCGGGGGACTGCAGCAGTCGCAGGCCGTTGAAAATGACCAGCAGTGAAGCACCCATGTCGGCAGCGATCGCAGCCCAGAGGGAGGCGTGGTTCATCAGCATCAGCAGCATGAACAGGACCTTGATGCTCAGAGCGAAGATGATGTTCTGGCGAATGATTTTCAAGGTGCGGCGTGAGTGATTAATCAGCCAGGGAATCTTGGTGAGGTCATCGGTCATCAAGGCGATGTCTGCTGATTCAATGGCGACATCACTGCCCGCAGCTCCCATGGCAATGCCCAGGTTGGCGCGACTCATGGCAGGGGCATCGTTCACGCCATCACCGACCATCGCCACGAATTCGTATTCTTCCACCAGCGCTTCGATGACTGCGACTTTATCCTCCGGCAATAATTCGGAATGCACCTGATCCATGCCTACCTCATCAGCGACCGCTTGCGCCGTGCCGGCATTATCGCCGGTGAGCATCACCAGCTGTTTGATACCCGCCTGATGCAGGTCTCTGACGACGGCTGCTGAAGTTGCGCGGACCTGATCGGCGAGCGCGATAAAGCCACAGACGTGGGATTCATTTCCGATCACCACGACGGTCTGGCCAGCGTTAGAGAGTGCTTCCAGCTGCTGATGGACTTCGGCCGTTTCTTCCTTACGTTCTTCCAGGTAGCGATGCGAGCCCAGCCAGAATTCTCTGCCGTTAATCGTTGCGGTCGCGCCTTTGCCCTGGATGATCTGGTAATCTTCTGCCGCCTGATAGGAAACCTGCTGTTGTTCTGCTGCATCCAGAATGGCGACCGCCAGGGGATGGTTACTGTGCGCTTCCAGGGCGGCTGCCCGTTCGAGTAACTCGGATTCGGTGTGTCCGTTCAGCGGGACGATTTTTGTCACGACTGGTCTGCCTCGTGTGAGTGTGCCGGTCTTATCCAGTGCCAGTGCATTCAGGTGGGAAGGAGTTTCGACAAAGACACCCCCCTTGATCAGCACGCCATTTCGCGCAGCCGCTGCCAGTGCTGCAACGATGCTGACGGGCGTGGAAATCACTAGCGCACACGGACAGGCGATAACCAGCAGTACCAGGGCCCGATAGACGGCATTGTCCCAGCTGACCTGGAACAGCAGGGGCAAAGTGACCAGGATGAGCAATGCAAGTGCCATGACAATGGGGGTATAGACTTTGGCAAACTTTTCGACCCAGAGTTCGGATGGGGCCCGCTTCGACTGGGCTTCTCCGACCATGCGAATGATCTGTGCCAGAATCGTATTTTCTGCCCGCTTCGTACTCTTCGCTTCCAGCAGGCCATCACCGTTAATCGTGCCGGCGTAAATTTCATCTGTTTCCCGTTTGCCAACCGGAATGGATTCCCCGGTGATGGGAGCCTGGTTGACTTCACTGATCCCTTTGATGACCTCTCCATCGAGGGGTATTTTTTCGCCGGGACGAATCATAAATGTGGTGCCGACTTCGACGGATTCGGCGTCCACGGTAATTTCATTGCCGTCAGCATCCCGAACGCGGGCGATGGGCGTGGATAAATCCATCAGTGCGGCGACAGCGCGGCGGGCCCGTCCCACACTCCAGGCTTCCAGCAGTTGTGAGAACGCAAACAGAAATGCGACGGCTGCCGCTTCGAACCATTCATCAATGCAGAGTGCACCGATGACGGCTGTAAACATCAGCAGGTTCATGTCGGGGCGCAAACGCTTGAGGGAAAACCAGGCTTTGGGTAACACAAACCAGATGCCGGTAATGATAGCGGCCAGGTATTGCAGGCGGACCGGTAGCGGCATCATGCCATGCGCCGCCTGTTCCGCGCCCAGGGCGGCACCGAAGCTGCCGGTCAAAAAAACGTGTGTCAGAAATGCGGTTCCCATGAATGTACCGCTGAGAGTGGTCAGTATGGTTCTGCCCTGACGGGACCAGAGGGTGCCTTTCTCCGACTGTTTTGCATTCTCATTCCAGAGCTCAGCGCTCATGCCAGTCTGGCTGATGGTTTGCATGATCGATTCTGCAGAGACGTCTTTCGGTTGCGAACGGACCGTCATTCTTCTGTTGAGCACATCAAAGAACAGGTGTTCTTCACCGCCGACCAGGGGAGAAAGTTCCCGTTTGAGTATGGTCACTTCTTCGACACAATCCATATCCTGAATTTTAAAAATCAGATCGTCGGTTTGTTCATTCATACAGAATCGATATTCAGAAAAGATTAAGTGTGGAAACAGATGAAAATTCAAAGCTCCGGTCTGTAAAATCATAGCACTTCAAATCGGGAAACTGAAACTTCGGTTTTTTTTCTTCGCAAAATTCTGCTAAAAGAGATAAGATCCGCCATGACCGTTTTAACCGGTAAACTGTGAGTCGCTGCAACCATACGGTCAGTTGTTTCCGGCAAGTAACTGACTGACACCATCTATAAAGGACCATCATGAGTAAAGATTATCTGGCTGCCCGCAGAAAGAAACTGATTTCACTGCTGAAACGCAGGGGAGCCGAGGCAATGCTGATTACCAGTGAAACGAACGTCACTTATCTGACCGGATTCAGCGGGGATTCGAGTTTTCTGCTGATCGGAAAAGGACAGACGGTGTTGATCAGTGACGGGCGCTACACGACCCAGCTGGAAGAAGAATGTCCGGATCTGGACGTCTACATTCGCAAAGCGACCGAGTCGATGATTACGGCAGTAGAGCATGTACTCAAGAAATCGCATCTGCCTAAACTGGGATTTGAAAGCCATATTGTGACCTGTGAACTGCTGGATGCGATGAGTGGCATTACCCCTGCTGCCCAGTGGATACCGCTGGCGGCGCTGGTGGAGGAGCTGCGGATGATCAAAGACGCCTCGGAAATCCAGGAGATCCGCGAAGCTGTTCAGCAGGCTCAGCGCGGTTATGATGTGTTTCGAGCGATGCTGACGCCTGAGATGACGGAACTGCAGGGAGCGCACGAACTGGAACACGCGATGCGACGATTTGGGGCCCGGCAGGCGGCCTTCGACCCGATTGTCGCTGTGGGAGAGCGGGCAGCTTTACCGCATGCGATGCCCACCGAAAAACTGCTTGCAGATTCTGCATTTTTGCTGGTGGACTGGGGAGCGATGACTCAGAAAGGCTACCGGAGTGATCTTACCCGGATGATTGTTCACGGTCGCCCACCGGCCAAGCTGGAAAAGGTATATCAAACTGTTCTGAAGGCACAGCTGGCGGCAATTAAAGCGATTCGCCCCGGGGTTCTGTGTCAGGATGTGGATCGGGTCGCTCGGGCTGTGATTGAAAAAGCCGGTTATGGCAAGCAGTTTACACATAGCCTCGGTCATGGGATCGGTCTGGATATCCATGAAGGACCTCGACTGGGAGGAAATGTAGCGACTGAACTCAAGCCGGGAATGATTGTGACTGTGGAACCGGGTATTTATTTGCCTGGCTGGGGAGGTGTGCGAATTGAAGATGATGTGCTGGTCACGCGGAATGGACATGAGGTTATGACCAGTGTTCCCAAGGAGTATGAATCGGCCCGGCTATGAGTTTCGACCTCAGAGTTGGTGATCGTATGTGTTGTGTACGCAGTCAGGTTCTAATTTGGATCAGGGGGTCGTCTTAATGATCGTTAAAGGCCTTATAACAGGAACTTACGGTGCAGAGGCTCAGACAGGGAAAGGTGCTGTGTTGTGCCCGAATTTATTAGAGAAACTCCCCTGTTTCACTTGGTTTTCTGATGTGATTTGGCTTAGAATCTGATTCTTAACATGTCAGGCGGGGTAGAGCGTGCGCGCAAGACGTAAGCGTTTGGTCCCTTTCCCAATATTGTCAGCTAAATAGAGTGAAAATCTGGAACGTGTTGCTGAGGGACGTTTATGTCAATCGGTCCTTATCTACAGCAGGCAATGCGAGTGCAGCTTGAGAATACGAAATTAAGGTAGGTCAATGGCAAAAAACGAGGTGCCGAAAGGCGAGCCCTTCGATTTGGAAAAACTTCAGACTCTGTTTGAAATGATGGAAAAGCACGGACTGACCGAGGTCAATCTGAAGCGCGGCGAGGAAACCTGGAAGTTGCGTCGTGGACCACAGGAGACGGTTTCGATGGTTCCGGCTTCAATGCCGCATGCAGTTCCTGCTCCCGTGGCAGCGCCTGCTCCAGCACCAGCGCCTCCGGCAGTGGAAGCGGCCCCTGCTGCTGACGCTGGCCCGGTGATCAAAAGTCCGACCGTGGGAACATTCTATGCTTCTCCAAGTCCTGATGATCCCCCGTTTGTCAGTGTCGGTTCCAAGGTTGGTTCTGACACCATAGTCTGTATCGTCGAAGCGATGAAAGTCTTCAATCAGATTCCCGCTGAGATGAATGGAACGATTACGGAGGTTCTGGTGAAAGATGGCGAAGCGGTCGAATTCGGCCAGCCTCTGTACCGAATCTCCCAGGGCTGAAGCCTGTTGTCGTAGAACGTTCGCGATGAGGCAGGAAATGCAGTTGCGATCAGAAACTCAGTTGTAGGGTCCTTTTACCAAGTCAAAGACACATGTTTCAAAGAATACTGGTTGCAAACCGAGGTGAGATCGCATTGCGGGTGATTCGTGCCTGCCGTGAAATGGGAATCGAAACCGTTGCGGTTTTCAGTGAAGCCGATCGAGGCGCGCATTATCTTTCACTTGCCGACGAGGCAATCTGTATTGGGCCGCCGGCTGCGACGGACAGCTACCTGATGATTAATCGAATTATCAGTGCTGCAGAAATCGGTAACGTGCAGGCCATTCACCCCGGTTATGGGTTTCTGGCTGAAAACGCACACTTTGCAGAAGTCTGCCGCAGTTGCAATATCGAGTTCATCGGGCCTCCCCATGAAGCGATGGCCCAGCTTGGTGATAAAGTTTCAGCCCGTGAAATTGCCAAGGCTGCTAACGTGCACGTTTCGCCGGGGACCGAAGGTCTGGTGACGAACGAGGCAGAGGCGATCAAGGTTGCCAAAGAGATTGGTTACCCCGTGCTGATCAAAGCGACCGCCGGTGGTGGCGGTAAAGGGATGCGGGTCGCCCGCAACGATATCTCTTTGAAAGCGGGCCTCAAGGCTGCTGCTGCGGAAGCGGAAGCCGCCTTCAAAAATTCCGGTGTCTACATTGAAAAATACATTGAAAATCCCCGGCACGTCGAAGTGCAGATTATGGCTGATAATCATGGCAATGTAGTTCACCTCTGGGAGCGTGACTGCAGTCTGCAACGGCGTCATCAGAAGCTGGTTGAAGAGAGCCCGGCTCCCAACCTGCCTCACTCGGTTCGCGAAGATATCTGTAAAGCCGCCTGTCGGCTTGTTTCCACAGCCGGCTATACCAACGCCGGTACGGTCGAATTTCTTGTCGGGCCTGACAACCAGTTCTACTTTATTGAAGTCAATGCGCGAATTCAGGTCGAACATCCGGTCAGCGAACTGGTGACCGGCATCGATTTAATCAAACAGCAGATTCGTATTGCTGCCGGCGAGAAGCTGGATCTGAAGCAGAAAAATATCCCCTGCCAGGGATCTGCCATCGAACTTCGTATCAACGCGGAAGATCCCGAAAATGATTTTCGCGGTTCACCCGGCAAAATTACAAAATTGCGGGTTCCTGCCGGGCCGGGAGTCCGCTTTGACTCGCATATTTACGAGGGGTACACCGTGGGCCCTTATTACGATTCTCTGATTGGCAAACTCATTGTACATCGGCCGACCCGTGAAGAGTCGCTCGCCTGTATGAGGCGTTGCCTGGATGAGTTCGTGATCGAAGGGATCAAAACTACGATTCCCCTGGCGAAGAAGATCTTTAATCACTCGGCGTTCATTGAGGGTAAGGTCGATACTACGTTTATCGAACGAACCTGGTAGATCGTTCCCAGAGATTAGTACGACGTACTTTCGGTCGTTTTGTATTGTAACAGACCTGCGGCATACACTTCGCTCATCCGCCAGGGGTCTTGTGTCGGCAAAACTTACCGGTCCCGGAAGCGAAGTTTCGCTCACTTCCTATTGTAAACTGATCATTTTTGAGTCTCTCAACCCAAGTCAGAGACATTCCTTTTTTTAAAACAGGTACAGGTAACATAATGAGAGTTGGTATTTTAACAGGTGGTGGAGATTGTCCTGGTTTGAATCCAGTGATTCGAGGTGCCGTACGTGTCATCTGCAATGCGGGCGGCGAAGTGTATGGACTGCTGGAAGGCTGGCGCGGTGCGATTGAAGGCAACTACATCGAACTGACTTCAGAAAACACAGACGATATCATCTTCAAAGGGGGTACCATTCTGGGGTCTTCCCGTACCAACCCTTATAAGAACGAAGCAGAAGATGTGCCCAAGGTACTGGCGACTCTGGAAAAACTGGGGTTGGACTGCCTGATCGCCATCGGCGGCGATGATACTCTGGGCGTCGCCAGCAAACTCTGGAACGATCACAAAGCACCCGTGATCGGCTGCCCTAAAACGATTGATAATGACTTGAGCTCTACCGATGTGACGTTCGGTTTCGATACATCTATTAACATCGTGATGGAAGCCGTTGACCGTCTGCGTACCACTGCCGAATCACATCGTCGTATCATGGTTGTCGAAACCATGGGGCGTCATGCGGGTTGGATCGCGTTGTTCTCCGGTCTGGCGACCGCCGCCGATTACACGCTGGTCCCCGAATTGCCGATCGAAATGGATCGCATGATTGACGTGCTGAAAAAGCGTCGTGCTAACGGCAAATTGTATGGCATTGTGATTGTCAGTGAAGGGGCTCAGTTCAGCGAAGAGTCCGGCTTGACAACTCAAGACGGCGAAGTCGATGACTTCGGTCACGTTAAGCTCGGGGGCATCGGGGAAACCGTGGCCCGCATGATTGAAGAACGGACCGGTTTCGAAACTCGTCACGTGACCCTCGGTCACCTGCAGCGTGGTGGTTCACCGAGTGCTGCAGACCGTGTACTGGGCACACGCTGTGGCGTGCATGCCGGCTGGCTTGCTCTGAAACATCACTTCGGTTACATGGTCGCGCTGCGGGGAACTCAGATTGTTCCCGTCGCTCTGGCAGATGCTGTCGGCGAAATGCGAGCCCTCGAAAAGAACTTCCTGGAAGAAGCAGAAGTCTTCCTGCAATAAGCGGATTGTTCACAATCAAACACATGAGACCAGGCGCTGGCAACAGCGCCTTTTTTTATGCGCAAGCCGACTCAAAACCAGATCCTTGCTGCATAACCATTCAGATGCATAGGTAACACGCGCGTAATGATAATTACTTAACAATCCTGTCTATTTGGTAATCTCGGCTTTCACGCTGGATTATCATGCGTGCGTCTGTTTAAGATAGTAGGACTGACTCAAACCAGCTCTTTTTAACTGTAGCCTGGATTCCATCAGAATCTGCTATTACCTGCCAGAGCGAATCACAACGGTTCTCAACGATTTGATATTCTTCCCGGAGGGACTAATGACACTACAGCGCTTCACTCGCATTTCCACCTCACTATTTTTGACTCTGTTCTGTGTCGCTCTGTTCTGCAATCCTCGTTCAGCTGATGCGGGTGATAAAGGTTTCAAATCGATCTTTAATGGTAAGACGCTCGACAACTGGGACGGAGATCCCCGTTTCTGGTCTGTGGAAGATGGCGCGATCACCGGTCGCACGACCAAAGACAACCCGACCAAAGGCAACACATTCATTATCTGGCGTGGCGGTACTCCCGCTGATTTTGTATTGAAGCTGCAGTACAAAATCATCGGCCATAACTCCGGCGTTCAATATCGCAGCTTTTCATTACCCAATGCGGCAGACAAGTGGCGCGTGGGTGGTTACCAGGCTGATATGGAAGCCGGCGATAAATACTCTGGAATTCTATATGAAGAACGGAAACGGGGCATTCTGGCTTTACGCGGACAGAAAACAGTGATTGAAAAAGGTAAAAAACCAGATGTGGTCGGTTACCTCGGCGACACCAACGAAATCCAGAAGAAGATCAAAAAAGAAGACTGGAATAATTATGAGATCATTGCCCGCGGGAATCATTTGATCCACAAAATCAATGGTGTGGTGACTGCCGATGTAACGGACAACGACCCCGAACAGCGTCGCGCTGATGGAATCATTGCATTGCAATTGCACCAGGGACCTCCGATGGTGGTGCAGTTTCGCGATATTGAACTGAAAGAACTGCCGGCTGGCGACCAGACTTCTTCCACGGGCGGCGCTAAAAAAAAAGTAGTGCTGATCGCCGGTAAGAAGAGTCACGGCTACGGTGCCCACGAGCATCGTGCTGGCTGTATGCTGCTGGCCGAAGCGTTGAACAGCAGTGGTCTGAATATTGAAACCACCGTTGTAACGGAAGGCTGGCCTGAAGATGCCAGCGTGCTGGACGATGCCGACTCGATCGTAATCTATTGCGATGGCGGCGGACGTCATCCTTACAACGATCATCTGGATGAACTCAGCAAGCTGGCAGAGCAGGGCGTAGGCATGGTGAATCTGCATTATGGTGTGGAAGTACCCAAGGGCGCATCGGGCGATGCCTTTCTTCGCTGGATTGGTGGATACTTTGAAGAGTGGTGGTCAGTCAATCCTCACTGGACCGCCGACTATAAAAATCTGCCCGAGCATCCGATCTCGCAGGGCGTGAAACCATTCAGTATTAATGATGAGTGGTACTATCACATGCGATTCCAACCTGAAATGAAAAATGTGCAACCGATCCTGACAGCGGTTCCTCCCAGGGAAACATTGAAACGTCCCGATGGTGCTCATAGTGGTAATCCCGATGTGCGGAAAACGATGGGGCAGCCTCAACATATGGCGTGGGCTTACGAACGTCCTGATGGTGGTCGTGGTTTTGGTTTTACCGGCGGTCACTATCACTGGAACTGGGGTCACAACGATTTTCGGAAACTCGTATTGAATGCGATTGCCTGGACAGCCCATGCTGAAGTGCCTTCGCAGGGAGTGGAATCGGCGTCGGTGACTGTTGAACAGCTGGAAGCCAATCAGGATTACGAACAGCCGGATAACTTTAATCCCGCCCGGATTAAAGCATTGCTGAAAGAGTGGAATCAATAAACAGACTTCGATTAAAATTGACTGATTGACACAAGACCCGGGACAGCAACTTGAATCCAAAAAAGGAAACTGACTCCATGAAGTACCGTTGGCTTGCCATCATTCCGGCCCTGCTGATTACCAGTGCTGCTACCTCGAATGTATCCGCTCAGACCGAACATGATTCGAAACAGGCCGTGCCCAACCTGACGGTTGCTCCCGGGTTGAAAGCGACGCTGTTTTCTTCCGAACCACAAATCAGCAGCCCGTCCAGTATGGACGTGGATTCAGAGGGACGTGTCTGGATCTGTGAAGTCGTCAACTATCGCGCCAACCTGCGTGATATTCCTACTCGTAAAGAGGGAGACCGGATTCTGATTCTGGAAGATACGAACGGTGACGGCAAAGCCGACAAGACAACCGTATTTTACCAGGGCAATGATGTGAACGGATCGCAGGGGATCTGTGTACTGGGCAATAAAGTCATTGTCGCTGCTTCCCCCAACGTGTTCCTCTTTACCGATGAGAACAACGATGGCAAAGCTGACAAGAAAGAACTGCTGTTCAAAATCGCTGGAGGCGAGCACGATCACTCTGCCCACACTTCCATTTTCGGACCGGACGGCAAACTCTACTGGAACTTCGGTAACAGCGGCAAACAGGTCTTCGACGCGGAGGGCAAACCGATTCTCGAAAGCAACGGAAAACCTGTGCTGGATAACGGCAAACCTTACTGGGGCGGGATGGTATTTCGCTGTAACCTGGATGGCAGCGACTTTGAAGTTCTCGGACATAATTTCCGGAATAATTATGAAATCACGGTCGATTCGTTCGGTACCCTCTGGCAATCGGACAATGATGATGACGGCAACCGCGGCGTGCGTATTAACTATGTCATGGAATTCGGGAACTATGGTTACCTGGATCAACTGACGGGTGCTCGCTGGAAAACGCCGCGGACAGGCATGCATGAAGAAATCCCGCTGCGCCACTGGCATTTACGCGATCCGGGAGTGATTCCCAACCTGCTGCAGACCGGAGCCGGCTCACCGACGGGCATTTGTGTTTACGAAGGATCTCTGCTACCCAAAAAATACCAGGGTGAAGTCATTCACTCCGACGCTGGCCCGAATGTGGTTCGTGCTTATCCCGTGAAAAAAGATGGTGCCGGCTATGAAGCTGAAATCGCGAATATCATTACCAGCGAACAGGACAAGTGGTTCCGTCCCTCCGACGTCTGTATTGCCCCTGATGGCTCGCTGTTCGTTGCCGACTGGTATGATCCGGGCGTCGGCGGTCACCGGATTGGGGATCAGGAGCGGGGCCGCATTTTCCGGATTGCTCCCGCAGATGCAAAATATGTATTTGACAAACTGGATCTCAGTACGACTGAAGGTGCGATTGCAGGGATCAAAAATCCGAACCTGGCGCGACGTTACCTGGCCTGGAACAAACTGCATGACTTGCAGGAACAGGCATTGCCACAGCTGGAAGAACTCTATCAGTCTGACAACCAGAGGAACCGCGCTCGCGCCCTCTGGCTGTTGGCTGGCATCAAAGGCAAAACCGGCGAGTATGTTTCCCGGGCGATTCAGGACAAGAATTCCGATATCCGCATTACCGGCCTGCGTGCGGCCCGTCGCTACAAACAGGATGTAATTCCGTATGTCAGCGAACTGGTGAAGGATCCTTCGCCTCAGGTACGTCGTGAATGTGCGATTGCCTTGCATCACAACAAGTCACCCGAAGCCCCCGCGCTGTGGGTCACGCTGGCAGATCAGTATGACGGAAAAGATCGCTGGTACCTGGAAGCATTGGGGATTGGCATGGATGAACAGGAACAGAAATTCCTGACCGCCTGGCTTAAACAGGCTGGCGACCACTGGAATTCTCCTGTCGGTCGTGACCTGATCTGGCGTTCCAAAATTCCCATGGCGGTTCCTTACCTGGTCAAGATCATTGAAGATCCGAACACAGAACTGGACACTCTGCCGCGCTACTTCCGCGCATTGGATTTCATTCCGGGCAAGGAGAAAAACACAGCCATCGCAGAACTGGCTTTACTGAAGGAACCGAACAATAAAAAACGTGAGACCTATATCATCGCGGAAGCAATATCCCGCATGCCTGCCAACACGGTTATGCAGGATTCAAAATACAAGCAGGCGCTCGCCCAGGTCATTGACAGCAGCCGGGGAACCCCGGAGTTCATCAAGCTGGTCGAAAAATTCAAAGCTACTGACTACTATCCCGAACTGGTCTCAATTGCCAGTCACGCGGGCAAATCCCAGACAGCCGTCGATGCGGTCCGTGCCGCATTGAGTCTGAAGCAGTATGCGTTGATTCGAAAGTCGCTGAACAACAAAGCCGATACGGAAAAAGAACAGAATCAGAAACTCGATCTGATCTGGGCACTGGGAACTGCAGGGCACAACGGTGCGAATGGGATCCTGCTGAAAATCATCACCGACAAAGAGGATCTGCTGGTAGATCGACGCGAAGCGGTTCGCGCGATTGCGAAATCACGTTCGGGCGCGCATGCGCTGCTGGATCTGGCTGAGAAAAAGGACTTCGATCCCCAGTTAAAACAGACGGTTGCCGCGGCGATGTCAGCCACGATCATGAAGGATGTCAAAGAGCGGGCGGCCAAGCTGTACCCGGCTCCCCCGACGAAAGACAACAAACCTCTGCCGCCCATCAATGTGCTGGCAAGTATGAAAGGGGATACGTTGGATGGTCGCGTGATGTTCAACACCAAGGGGACCTGTGCCAAGTGCCACGTGGTGAATGGCATGGGAAAAGAGGTGGGGCCGAACTTGTCTGAGATTGGCAAGAAACTGAGCCGCGAAGCGCTGTTCGAATCAATCCTGTTTCCCAGCGCGGGCATCAGCCACAACTACGAATCGTACACGGTAATCCTTGTCTCCGGAAACGTGGTCAACGGTCTGCTGGTCAACAAAACCGACGACGCGATCACGATCAGAGATGCAGAAGCCATTTCACGGACGTTCAAAATGGATGACGTCGATGAAATCATTCAGCAGAAGATTTCCCTGATGCCCGCCGACCTGCAGAAGGTGCTCACCCAGGAAGAACTCGTCAACATTGTCGAGTATCTGACGACACTCAAAAAAGCTGCAAAAAATGAGAAAGCCAGCCGGTAGGTTGAAGAAAAACACGTAGTGTAACTATGCCTGAATCTGCCCGTTATCGTGAGATTGATGTCGCTGGTTCGCCGCTGGAAATGGGGCGGCAGATCGGGGAGGCGGCGCGGGAGGAGATTGCCGGGTTCTGTGAGCTGGCTCTGGATCGGTTGCGGGAGATGCTGGATGTCAGTAGCGAGCAGGCACACGCTCATGCAGAGCACTGCCTGCCTTATGCCGAGCAATACAGTGCCGATTCGGTTGCAGAGCTGCATGGCATCGCAGAAGCGGCAGACATCCCCTTCTGGAAAATCATGCTGCTGCAGATTCGCAATCAGTTTACTCCCGATGCGGATGCCGGCTGCACATCGCTCAGTCTGCCGGCGACTTCCACGCGGGGGCCGATTGTTGCACAGAACTGGGACAATGATCCGGCCCTTGATCCGTTTACAATCGTGCTCACACGCCGACCCGTGGGAAAGCCGGCGCTGATGACGGTGACGCAGGCGGGGTTGATTTCATACGTCGGTTTCAATGATGCAGGCATCGGGGCCTGTCTGAACAGTCTGCCGGCTCCCAGCCGTCCGACTGGAGTGCCTCACTATTTCACATTGCGCGAGCTGTATGAGTCAACCAGTCTGGAGGCGGCGGTCCAGGCAATTCTCAGGGCGGAGCGGGCGATCCCGGCGAATATCATGCTGATGACCCCGGAAGGTCCCGCGGACCTGGAAGTGACTCTGGAAACCATACAGGTTTTGAGACCCACGGAAACAAGCTGGATCACGCATACCAATCATTGCCTGCATCCAGAACTGTGTGCATATAACGAACAGTTCCCCGAGCTGATCGGCTCGCATCCGCGCAAGGCACGCATCGATTCACTGTTGCAGGCGTATGGTGATGAAATCAGCGTCGACGACATTAAAGCGGCGCTCACCGATCACGAAGGATATCCGCGGTCGTTGTGTCGGCATGTGAATGCTGACGTGGACACCGGTTACTGGCAAACCGTCTTCTCCGTGATCATCGAACCGGAGCAGCGGCGAATGCTGGTTTCGCGGGGGACGCCCTGCAGTGCCGGTTATGAGTTGTACCAGCTTTGAAGTTTGAGAGTTCTTATCCAATATGAATCAAAACGCCGTCCTCAAGCGTGGCATCGAATTTCATACCCAGGGGCAGCTGGACCAGGCGCTCGCCGACTATAGCCAGGTGATCGACAGTGCCGCGGCTGAAGATGACGAACTGATGTGCCTGGCTTTGTATTACCGTGGGTCTGTCTATCAGCGACTCGGTGAGCATCAGCGGTTGACTGACGATATGAACCGGATCATTGAGAGTCGGGGTGAGGCTTCCGCTGAACTGGTGGCCCACGCGTATTCGATGCGGGGAGACTGTTATGTGGCTCAGGGATCGCTGGAGGCAGCAATCTCGGATTATACCGCGATTATCGAATCACTGGAGGGACTGCCGACGGGCATGGTACTCAGTGCAGTCTTGTGTCGTGGGGAGACCTGTTTTGCACAGGCAGACTACGCCCGCGCTGCGGAGGACCTCAAGCGGGTGCTTTCCAGTCAATGGCTGGAAGCGACAGGGGAGCAAAATGCACAGGAGTTACTGGCGGAGTGTGAAAGGCGGCTTCGTGAATCGTCGGGTTGAAACAGACGATTTTCTCCGTGAGCTGCGGATTGAATCAGAACGAATATCGGTCTCCTGAGAATTCTTTTAGCCTGCCAATCGAAGCTTACTCCTTGTTCAAAACTGCAGGAGATCCATATTTACGATAGAACTGATTCTGAAACAGTTCCTGAGGGTCATAAGTTCTCTTGAGTGCAAAGAACTGTTTCGCTTGCGGGTAGGCTCTATGAAACTGCTGTGGCGTCGCGTGCAGGCGGTAGGGCAGGTAATACCGTCCGCCTGCTTGAGTGGCTACATCAATGAGTTCCGCAGAGAGGACTTTCATCTGTTGGTCACCTTTCTCGGTTCGTGGCTGACAAAACAGCATGACAAATGAAAACAGCGGCTGGTCGGCATAGCGCAGGAATGTATCTTCATCCACATCGACCTGACGAATCGTGACGTTCAGTAAATCCTGGTGATGATGCGGAATTATTTCGCGGAGCGCGGTCGTGAACTCTGTGAGACCGGCTCTGGGGATGAAGTATTCATGCAGGATGTCTGTATAATCAGCAGAGCGGTTCTCGAAGATTTCTACTCCTTCATTGAGTAATTGATTGCGGGAATAGTGATTCTGCCTCACGTGTGGTTGCAGTATTGTTTCCGCCTGCCAGCGCAATTTTTTCCCGTAATCATTATTTATGGAGCCTCGAAAAACGGGACGTCTGATTGCCGCGAGAGGCAGGTCTGTCAGTTCGGGTACAGAGTCTGAGGGAGCCGGATCCCGGTAGAATACCGTGATGATAACATCATCCAGAAATTGATCGGGTGTGATATTCATGCGAGCAAACGTCATTGCGACACTGGGATTTTCGATCATTTCGTCGAAGGTGCTGAGCGCCTGCTCCACAGGTACGGTCGCCTGTTCCAGGCAATAGCGTTCATTCGGTACAACGCGTAAATCGACATCCAGAATCAGTCCAAACAGACCATAGCCTCCCAAAGCCAATGAAAATAATTCTGAATTTTCGGTCCGACTGCAGTATAGAATTCTTCCATCGGCCCGCATCAGGCGAAACGATTCCACAGACGAGGCAATGGGAGGGCAACCATACTGCCAGCCATGGCAGTTCACGCTGACGGACCCGCCAACGGTAAAGGAATTGTTCGATTGCATAATTGCGACCGATTTTCCCCGCTGGTCGAGCCAGGGAATGATCTGACTCCATTTTGCCCCCGCTTGAACGTGCAGCAGATTATTGGTTTCATCCAGTGTCATTTTATGAAAGGGTGTCATGTCGATCATGATCCCGCCGGGAACCAGGGTATGGCCACCCATGCTATGTCGTGCACCGGCGATGGAAATGGGTAAGCCTTCGCGCTGCGCTCGCGCAAATAATTTTGCGAGTTGTATTTCGGCTTCGCGGGTATCGAGGGGAACGGGCCAGACCTCGCTGATTTCCGTTAAGTTCATCCGGCTGGCATCATCAACAAAACCTTCCTTCAGCGGTTCTCTCTCTTCGGTATCTTGCCAGGCAGTTCGAGCTAAGTGCAGTACTGGTCGACCGATAATCGCTGCCACCGCTATGAATGACAGTAATGCAGTGACTGTGCAATTCCGCCTGACTCTGCGTGACTTAAGAAACCGAAATGGAGAGAAATTTCGTCGCATCGTATGATCCCCCTGGTAGAATTAACTACTACCAAGGCGAGATGGATCAGGAGATATCACGCTGAAAGTCTGTGATTTTCAAAAATAAATCAGAGAGGTAAGTGGGAGATGCCGGCGATTTTTATGTCTTGATGTCAGCAGAGCGTTTCAGCCGGTAGCTTGTCGCTGTTTGTTCTGGTTTCTGGACATAAGTGGCGAGTACTTCAATCAGTTTTCTGCGGTCAATGGGCTTGGTGAGATAATCGTCGCAGCCGGCATCCAGGCATTTTTGTCGATCACCGCGCATGGCATGAGCGGTTAAAGCGATGATGGGTTCGTGAAAGTTGGCAGCTCTCAATTTTTTCGTTGCCTGATATCCGTCCATCACGGGCATCTGCATATCCATCAGAACCGCGTCAAAAGGTTTTCCTGCTTCTTTGGCGGCCATGGCCAGATCAAATGAAGTTTGACCGTTTTCAGCAATCGTGGTCTCAGCTCCTGCTTTTTTCAGGATAAAACTGATCAATTTCTGATTGTCGAGTCCGTCTTCAGTCAGCAGGAAGCGGCAATTTTCCAGAGTAAGATCATCGGCTGCTTTGGTCTGAGGAATTTTTGTTTCTGAAACAAATTGGATCGGGGGGGAGTCGATCAGAGGAACATTTTCCAGTGAGCCGGTTTCGATGGTGATTGAAAAGGTACTGCCTTTTCCGGGTTCACTGGCAATCGTGATTTCACCACCCAACAGTTCAGTCAAGCGTTTACTGATTGTCAGTCCCAGACCCGTGCCCCCAAATTTGCGCGTCATGGATCCATCCGCCTGGGTGAACGGGTTGAACAGATAGTCAAGATTTTTACTTTCGATTCCAATCCCTGAATCGGTGACATCAAATTGCATGCGGGCTGGTTGACCAGGCAGATCGATCAGACGGGCGACGACAGTCACAGCGCCGCTTTCCGTGAATTTGATTGCGTTGCCGATGGTATTGATCAAAATCTGGCGCAAGCGGGTGGGATCTGAATTAATCGTTTCGGGGATCGGGCCATCGATCTGGAAATTTAGAGGTAGTCCCTTTTCGAGAGCGCGAACTTTCATCAGCGAATAGATATTATTGAGCAAGTAGTGAGGGGAGCATTTAACGTGCTCGACTTCCATTTTCTCCGCTTCGATTTTGGAGAGGTCCAGAATGTCATTGATGAGCTTGATCAGATACTGACCATTTTCTTTCACCGTGCGAGCGGCTTCAATATTTTCCGGATCGCTGACGCCCTCCAGTAGAATGTCATTGAATCCGAGGATCGCATTCATGGGGGTACGGATTTCGTGGCTCATGTTTGCCAGGAAAGCACTCTTGGACTGGTTTGCTGCCTCGGCGGATTCCTTTGCCGCCAGTAACTCTTGAGCCTGCTGTTTTAATTCCATTGTTATTTGTTCGAGAACGTCGTTTTTCTCGGAGATCATCTTGTTCGCAGTATGCAGTTCACGGGTCCGATGTTGTACCTCTGATTCCACATCGGCTTTTGTTTTCTCCAGTACGGCACGTTGCCGTGCCATCGCTTTCAATTCCCGTAAACTCTGGTGAATTGCGATGAACAGGAACAGATCCTCGAAAATGATCCAGGCTCCGTGTTCAACAATTTGCCATGGATTTGCCGTGAGCACTCCGAAGATTGTCTGAGGGTAAAACAGTCCCAGTATGGAATGGTCGATGATGACGACGGACGTTGCGGAGATCAGCACACGCCAGTCGCGGTAGAATGCCAGAAATGCCAGTGATCCGAAAATATGGAAGTGAGTTTCAATCCGACCCCCACTTAGATGGATGAGCAGGGAAGAAGTCAGCATCTGGCTGATGGCGATGACATGTCGACTTAAGATAGTACCGGGACGTAACAGGGTCAGCATGACGGGGAACAGGGTAATCAGTCCGCCCAACAGGCAGGCCGCCCAGACATGCAGATGGACTTCGCTATTGTTGCCGATCCAGGTACGCGGCGTAATCCAGAGAGCAGCGGCGATTGCTGCCAGCCACTGTACGATCATCAGGCAGGCAAACAGCCTGTCCGTTCTCTGATACAGATCATGCTGATTTTCCAGAAATAGTTCTTCTGCTCTCTGAGAGACTGTAGGCAGGCAGGGCTTTGTGAGAATAGACAACGACATCACTGGACCTCCTGTTGAGATACCGAATGTGCTTTCAGCAACGGACAACCAAAAGTGAAGGTTTCGTGTTGCTTTGCCGTTCCGTGTAACAGTAACGATTCAATGGCTGATTTGCCGGCATTATCACCGGCATGTCCTCTTGATCCTGTGATGCCTCCATGAAACAGCAGTTTGCCTTGCGTGTTATAGAGCAGTACGTATCCGGAGGTTGTTGCATTAAACAATCTGGCGAGGTTACCATCATTGTCACTGGAAACCGTGACGCCTGGAATCGCAGCGGCGGTTTTCCAGAGAGCCGTTTTTTCCCAGCCTTCTGGAAATGCCGAAGATTTGAAAAACACAAGCCGTGCATCAACCCGTTCCGGACCGAGTGTCATGATCTTCGCGAGTTCGTTCAGGCTGGCAGTGGTACACGGGCAGCGAGGATGTGCAAACATCACCAGTGTTGGTCGCATTGAATTGAAGGTCATCTGGCTCTCGTCAGGCCAGGCTGTGGCTGCCAGCGGTTCTTCACCGGGTGTTGACTGATACTGCCAGAGAAAAAACATCCCGTATACGACAGCGCTCAACCAGAATAGAGCCAAAGCCGGTAGCACCAGAGATTTCACATTCATCGGTGCAAACTGTGAACGCTGGCTACCGGACTGTTGCGATGGTGGTGAAAGATTGAGACTGCTGACGTTCATACTATTATTTTCTAAAGCTGGATTACACCAGTCCGTTTGATTTCAGCACGAGTGAAATCAGAATGCGGCTGATACTCAATCATATTTTGCAATATCCTGTGTGCCGGTAATTTCAATTTAATAACTGCGCTCATTTTCCAAACAGGCTTACTCAGAATAACAAGTCTTTATAACCCGCAAAAAGTGACTGAAATAAGGAGGAATCTCCATGTAGTCTGAAATGGATTACTGACCATGTGGATCAGGTGTCGAAGCGTTGCGTGCAGGGATAAGACTCAAATATTCCATCAAAAGGAGGGACTTACCGACCCTTATTCTGAGGTGTATCAAAGAATGAGATCGCAGAGATGAGTCTGCAGCAGGCTGGCTGAATCTTAATACTCGGGTGGAGAGATCTGCTCGACGCTGACATTCATATTCAACAGTTCGACCGGATCGCCGAACTGTGTGTAGACTGCGACGTCGGCTGCATCGCGACCATAGGCAATTGCTACCCGCCCGCCGTTCAAGTTGTCCTGTGTCGGATCGAAAGTATACCAGCGTCCGCCCACATAGGCTTCAAACCAGGCATGCAGGTCCATCGGCTGTAACGTTTCCAGGTATCCGACAACCAGCCGCGCGGGAATCGACAGGGCCCGACAGCACGCAATTCCGAGGTGCGCCATATCGCGGCAGACCGCCTGTGATCTTTCATTGACTTCGCAGGCGCTAATGATTTCCTGACCTTCGCCGGGCGCATATTTGATGTTCGTGCGAATGTACTCGACAATTTTATTACACTGATCGTAACCGGGGGCGACTCCTTCCACGAGGGTAGGGGCCATCTGTGTGAAGCGGTCTGATTCGCAGTAGCGGCTGGGCAGCAGGAAGGGGAGCGTATCTTCGGGTAACTCTTCAACGGGAATAAAGAAGGCACCGGGTGCAGCATCAGAGGAGTCGGCGACTTGAATATCAAACGAGGTCTGAACCGAAAATGAGCCGGCGGGGGCCACCAGTCGCTGGCAGAGGTTTCCGAATGGATCGGTGAATTCGACAGCAGAGACACTGGGTGTCAACACATATTGTTCACGAGCCACCCATTGCTGGTCCCCACTGCGAGGGCGCAGCATCAGCAGAAAGGGGGTCTCTACAGGAATATTGAAGTCGAGTAAGCAGGATGCGTGCAGCCACATAATGAGTGATTTCCAAAACGGATTCCAATGCTTCAGATTCCGCGGGCGCAGGATTCAGAAACAGACAGCGGTTGACTCAATCTGGGATCTGAACTGTAGACCCAATGAGTGTGGAATGCATTATCACCGGGTGTGGTGGAAAAGATAGCCCTGATTTCAGCTGAGATCAGATTACAGACAAAGTGACGGCCTTCGATTCACGGAAGCAGTTTCCAAGAGCGTTTTCACATCTCAATTTGAGACCTGTCCGTGCTTCACTTTTCAGGCGGCTTTCCGGTTTTAGCCTGCTTTGCATACCAGTCCTGTCGCTCCTTCCCGGAGGCCACGCCATCAAGGTTTGTGTCTATTTGATCGAAATTGGATTCCACTTTGCGCTGATCCCAACGCCAGTGATTCTTCTCCCATTGCACTTTTTCCCTCGCAATGTATTCGGCTTTCGTCCAGGAAGTGGTCGGTTTTTGGGGGGGATCACCGGGCTTTTGCCACACTCGGACATAATCTACTGACATGGTTGTGGGAAAACCTGCGTCAGTGGTTTTCTCCGGAACGGGCACGCGATCCCCGTTTTTGTAGGCGACAAATGGATAACGCAGTCCTAAGGAAAGAGTCACGTGCATCGGCAGATGCCAGTACAGGTTTGACTAGCGCGCGACTTCTTTCCCGTCGATGTACCACACGATCCAGTCTGGTGAATTCTCTACCGCGTAAACGTGGTAATCCTCGCGCGGATCCCAGGGAGAATCGAAATGGTTGCTGCAGAGTTCCGGGCGGTTATATGGCCTGACCCATTGGCGCTGGCCTTCTTTCAGTAGCGTTGTATGTAGATTGCAGTCGATCCGAGTCACGGGAAAGTGCTGCTTCGTCTTGAAATCAAATTCACATTGCTGTAACTCGACGACATCGATTTCTGAATAGGCGACTGTTTCACCGTCCTGGGCCATATATCGATTTTGAGGGCCGATACTATACAGCCAGAATGACGGACACGCACCAGGGTAACGCGAACAGCCTTTGATGCGGGCTTCAAAATATCCATAGGTGATCGTCTTGTCGTTACGCGCCATTCCTGAGGTGTAATAAAGCACCTGCTTTCCCCGCTGGTGTTCCTTCTGCAGCATACGAAGATGCATGGCACCGTTTTTTTGTATCACGTTCTGGGGTTCCCAACTCCAGGGACCAAAGTCTTTCGTATCAATATTCCATTTCGCGCGATCGACCTCAATCCCTTCGAACTCGTCTGATTGCCCGGCAACAAAATTCCATGCAACTGGTTCACGGTCGGGGCCCGTTCTGAGAGGAACAGGATCAGCGGCGGCAACCATGGCAAGGGGAAAGAGGGCCCCCAGAATTATTCCCCAGAACAGTCCTGCAAGATTAACAACGCATTTTGGTGTGTGATCTGAATTCGTTTCCACAGGACTTCCTCGCGACTTTGGAATAATGCTCTGTTCCCGTTCATGTGAAAGCAGGTGTCTATGAGCATCTTGTTGCTGACATTATATAGCGGTCTGATCAGAGGAGTAAGCAGATTCTACTGATCTGTGGCATCGATTCTAATCAGTGACTGGCTCGGGCAGTATGCCCCGCGGCATGCAGTAAAAAATGAATGAAATAGATGAAAGTCGAGCGATCAGGCTGGTTGCTCAGCTTTCAGCTACTTTCTTTGTTCTCGATCTATTATCGGAAAAATCCCTAGAATCAGACGAAAATACGATCTAACTCAAGTTGGCATACAATTCGCTTTTGTGCAGGGTGCCCACACTTGAGGGGCATCCATGAACAGTACTATCGGAGAAAAACGATGATCAATATAAATTTAAGTGACAGCATCAGTGAAGTTCCCTGCGAGGGGGTTCTGGATGCCATCGGCTCCACCCCTTTGATTCGTTTACGACGCTACCTGGAAACAGACGATGTTCAGCTATACGCCAAGGTCGAAGCCTTCAACCCGGGGGGGAGTGCCAAAGACCGTCCTGCCCGCACGATGATCGAAGATGCGCTCCACTCTGGAGCGATAAACAAAGATACTACGATCATTGAATCTACTTCCGGTAATATGGGGATCGGTCTGGCTCAGGCCTGCTGCTATTATGGTCTGCCTCTGATTTGTGTCGTAGATCCGTTTGCCCAGGAACAGAATATTGCCATCATGCAAGCGTACGGCGCGGTGATTGAACGGGTCACACGGCCTCTGCAAGGCGCTTATCTCAAAGCGCGGCTGGCTCGCGTGATGGAACTCATTAATGAGATTCCCGATTCTTACTGGCCTAACCAGTACAGTAATTTGAAAAACCCGCTCGCTCATGAACAGGGAACCATTCAGGAAATCGATGAAGCATTGAATGGTGAAATCGATTACCTGTTTGTGGCGACCAGTAGCACTGGTACGGCACGTGGCTGCCGGGACTACCTGAAAAAACGGGGACGTCGTACCAAAGTGATTGCCGTCGATGCGGAAGGGAGTGTGCTGTTTGGTGGTCTGGCAGGCCGCAGGCGGATCCCCGGAATGGGAGCAGGTCACGTCTCTGCGTTAGCGGCAGGACAGAAATTTGATGATGTCAAACGGGTCAGCGATCTGGATTGCGTGGTGGGTTGCCGACGCATGGTTAAATATGAGGCGATTCTCGCAGGGGGTTCAGCGGGCGGCGTTCTGGAAGCGATTCGTTCGATGATTCCTGAATTGAGAACCAAAGTCTGTGCTGCCATTCTGCATGATTCAGGCACGCGGTACCTCGATACTATTTATTCGGATGAATGGGTCGAGCGCGAACTGGGTTGTGCGGCAGAAGAACTGCAGGCACGAGTTGAGCAGCCCAGTCAAGTGGGAACGGTTTCTGTACAGAGAGGGTCTCGCTTCACCCCCCATCTGCGTGAATATATCAAGGAACGTGCAACGGTATGATGACAACACTCCAGACCACTCAGCGTACCGCTGATAAAATCCGTCCTCCTGCAAGGTCGCCTTTTAAGATCGCAGTGGTGGGCTGTGGCCCGAAGGGGATGTACTGCCTGGAACGGCTGGCTTACGAACTGGCTCGTTCCCGTCAACAGTCGGAAGTGCATATCACCATTTATGAGCCGGCCCCTTTTCCCGGGGCAGGGGCCGTCTATCATCCGCGACAGCCACACTATTTACGTATGAATTTTGCTTCCGAGTTCATCAATGTCTGGCCGGAAACCGTGCACAGGCGTGATCCCCAGTCTTTTCCTACACTCGTGGAATGGTTGCAAAACACATATCCTCACTATGCTGATCCGAGCGGTTTTGCGCCGCGGGCGATTGTCGGCGAATATCTATCGGCCTCATTTCAGAAAACACTGCAGTTGTTTCCTGATTTTGTGTCCGTGACCCGGGTTGCGGAGAAAGTGACTGGCATTCAGGGAACAAATGGCCGCTGGTTACTCGAAACCACGGCTGAAACTACAGGCAGCGAAACCGCGTTTGATGAAGTACTGCTGGCGCTGGGACATGAAGGCTGGCGGGCAGCTTCGTCTACAGGCTCACCGTCAGAACGGGTCATCGAAAAAGTATTTCCCGTCAAGCAGATGCTGACTCCGGCACGCGTACCCCGGCAATCCTCGGTAGGAGTTCGTGGATTTGCTTTAACTTTTATTGACGCCTGCCTCGCATTGACAGAAGGGCGGGGCGGAACATTTCAATGTGAAAACCGGCATTGGAAATACCTTCCGTCCGGGGATGAGGCGCAGACCATCGTGCCTTTTTCCCGGACGGGACACCCGATGCTGGCCAAACCAGACCGCCGGTATTTTCCAGGCAACCCGGAACTGGATCAGGTCTGGGAACAGGGACGCCTCCGGATTTTGAAACTTAAACAACCAGAGGCAGGTCTCGATTTTCAAACCTCACTCTGGCCTGTCATTTTAAAAACTGCAGAGGATGCACTGCTTTCACTGGTTCCCGATCACCCGATTGGAACTGATACGCCCATGGTCGGACTGAATAACTGGTTTCAGGACTGGAGCAACAGAACCTTTTCACCCGCTGAAACATTTCAGTGTTTGCAACAGTCTTGCCGTGTTGCCACAGGTCAGCAGACGCCGGACGAAGCCTGGGCATTGGGCGAAACTTTTCGGCAACTGTACTCGGCACTGGTGCGCAGAATCAGTTATGACGGACTGGCAGTGACCAGCTGGGCCGACTTTCAACGTTATGCACGGGAGATGGAGCGACTGGCGTTTGGTCCCCCCGCCGAAAATGCAGGACGACTGCTTGCACTCATTGACGCGGGAATTGTGAATTTAGATTATCTGCAGGCTGATCTCGTTCTACATCAGGACCAACTGATACTGGCATCCAAGGGGAAACAGACAACCGTGGATCGGCTGATCAATGCGGTCATCCCTGCCTGTGATCAATTCTCGGAAGACTCTCTCTTAGAAATATTGCTTTCCTCAGGCTGGATCAGACGGATGCTGGGCGCGGGGGGAATCGCCGTTGATGGCGCAGCCCGTCCGATCCAGCTGGAGGAGCAGAAAACAAAGGGGCTGGCCATCATCGGTCGTTCTACGGAAGGTTGTGTCCTGGGAAATGACACCCTCAGTCGCGAGCTTCATTCCTACCCCGATCAATGGGCGCGCAGCGTCTGTGAGCAAATCGCGATAAAGGATAAGAGATGAAAACGGTAGGATCTACGCTGGTACAATCTTCTTCAATAAAGCAAACGGGCAGAGACGTGCGCAGTTACTGCCGCGGAATGCTGCCGCTGACGGCGAAACTCGAATCCTGGATCACACAACTCTGTCAGAGTGATACTCTGCCTGCCCTCGTGCAGGAACATGGATCTCCTCTGAACGTAATCAACACAGAACCGTTTGAGCGGAACGTGACGGCTTTGTATGAAGTCGCTCACTCCCAAGGGCTCGACTTTGATGTGTATTTCGCCCGCAAAGCGAATAAGTGCCTGGCATTTGTTGAGGCAGCACATGACCTGGGATGTGGCATTGATACGGCCAGCATCCAGGAACTGCAGCAGGTACTTGATCATCAGGTTCCCGAAGAAAAAATCATTTGTACTGCCGCTGTAAAATCGGAGGCGCTGCTACGGCTATGTATCGAATCGGGTGTCACGATCGCCGTCGATCATCTCGATGAACTGATGCAGACTGTAATTCTGGCAGAACAAATGAATCGTCGGGCAGACATCGCGGTACGCCTCAGTGGTTTTCGACATCAGGGGACGAAACTGCCTTCCCGCTTCGGCTTTGATATCGATGAACTCCTGCCACTGCTTCAGGACCTGCAGGATGCTTCCCCCCATTGTTTACAATATTTGAATCTGATTGGCATCCATTTTCATCTGGACGGCTATTGCCAGGCACAACGTGTCTCAGCCATTCAACAGCTGCTGCCGTTGATCGATGAGTTACGGTCCCGTGATTTCCCTGTCCGGTTCCTGGATATTGGCGGCGGGTTTCCGATGAGCTATCTTGAATCGGAAACAGAGTGGGACCACTTCTGGCAGGCTCACCGACGGGCGCTGCTGGGGAAACACCGTTCACTCACCTATCGAAACCACGGATTGGGACTGACGCCGGTGGATGGTACGCTGATTGGTAAGCCCCACTGTTATCCTTATTATCAAAGTCTGGTTCAGGCGAACTGGTTTGAAGGTATACTCACATCAGAAAGCGAAGCAGGCACGATCGCGGATTCACTGCGTAAGCGGCAAATCCAACTGCGGTGTGAACCGGGCCGCAGTGTGCTGGATGGCTGTGGCTTCACGGCGGCACGCGTCGAGTTTCGGAAACAGCAGCCGACCGGCGACTGGCTGATCGGACTCTCGATGAATCGCACCCAGTGTCGCACGAGCAGTGATGATTTTCTCGTCGACCCCTTATTGATTCCTGCTACAGAAGAACCCCCGCTCCCGCGTACGCCGGCAGATATCTCAGGCTATCTCGTCGGTGCGTACTGTACCGAGTCGGAGTTATTGAGCTTGCGAAAGTTGCAGTTTCCCCAGGGGGTGGGGATCGGTGACCTGATTGTGTTCCCGAATACTGCGGGTTACTTCATGCATTTTCTGGAAAGTCGCTCGCATCAATTCCCATTGGCTCGAAATGTCGTTTATGATAATGACACAAATCAGGTTGAGCTTGACTCGGTTTATAATTAATTCTTACGGGGGAGAAAGGGCGATCAGTCATAGAGCTCTGCTCTTTCAAAAAATCTACTTTAACTCCGCCGGTTCCCCCAGCACCTGAATACTCAACAGATGATGCGACGGCATTTTGGTACCGCGCTCGACGACGGGGACTTTGCCGTCCTCTTCCAGGTCTGTTTTCTTCAGCGTCCAGAGCACACGTTTATCGCGGGTGATTTCAAATGCCTGTATGTCGTTATCCATCCCTTTGCGATGATGATAGTCGGAATTGATCACCACCAGGTTCCCGTTTTCGAGGACCTGCACGCCGACGGGATATAACAGTTCGAAACCCAGGTCGTCCTGCTTGTCCAGTTGCCAGGTGATTTTGCCTGCCGGGTCGACTTCGATGATCCGATATGACGTAATGCAGGGGATCAGCGTGCGACCGTTCGCCAGTCGAATCGCGGTGAACGCGCGATCGTTGTCATTCAGCTTATACCGCCAGATTTCTTTTCCTTCCGCGTTGAGTTCCAGAATCAGTTTGTTATCGCGATACGAAATCAGGTACGTCCCCTGTGGGGTCTTGCGGGCCTGCATATAGCGGTTATGAACGTTCTTGCCGCCATCAGGCAGATCGATGCTGTGTGTCACTGTCTGATTGCGGTCGACCTCCAGCAACTTCTGGTTACCGCAATCCAGAATCAGCACCTTGCCGTCGGGCAGAGGCTGACAGGAATTGATTTCCTGTTTGCCTGGTTCACGCGGTATTTTGTAGTCCCACACCGTCTCTTTGTCCGGGTTCACTTCCCGCACGCCATAGCGATGACAAAACAGCACGTTCCCGTTCTGCAGCTGCCATGCATCATAGACCGTTTCGATGTTCGGCTGCTGGTAATGCCAGACGATGTGATTCTGCTCGTCCAGTTGCATGACGCCTTCACCGTAACCGATCAGCAGTGGGTGTCCCGGGCTCTTGTCTGCTCCGTTTGCCGGGCTTCCCTGCAGAACAAAACAGGTCAGTAAGGTGATGCAGATTACATGGAAGTATTTCATGGTGTGCTTTCAATTGAGCTTTCTGTGGGGTAAGCATCGCGTCTGTTTATCATAGTGTCACAAAAATTATGTGGAAGTCTCGGGTACCAGTTTGACCGGGTAGGTATTGCCAGACGCGAACTGGGGGACATAGATCGCGCCGTCGGCTGCGACGACCAGATCGTGCGGATGTCGGAAGAAGCTGCCCTGCTGCTGCATAGGCTGTAACGTGTCGTCAATATAGCGGGGCGGGGTGCCTCCGATATTGGAGACGATTTTGTATTCGCGATCCAGCACGGAAATATAACCGCGACTGTCACGGTCTTTCGGCCAGTTATCCGCCAGGTGGGGGACGAACATGTGTTCGCCGACAATCTGGATCATCCGGGGATTCGAACCGGGCAGCGAGATTTCTTCAATCAGTTTGCCCTCCAGGGTGAGGCGCTTGATCGTCTGTTGATCGCTCATCGCGATGACCAGTTCGGGTTCGCCGGGACCGCGAGCATCAATCACACCCCCGTGTGGCCCCCAGTGGGCGATGCCTCCTTCCGGTCCGCCGAAGTAATTCAGGAGTTTGCCCACGCGGTTGTAGCGCATGATATAATCTTTGCCGTAGCCGTCCAGCACGAAGAAATCGCCATTGGGCAGATGCAGTGTCCAGGCGGGGCGAAACTCGTTCTCGCTGGCATACTTGCCGGTTGACTTCGGATATGTGACCTCCATCAGAATCTCGCCATCCAGCGTGGTCTTGAAGACGCGGTGCAGATTCAGATCGGTAATGAACAGTACTTCCCGATCGTCCTCTTTGACGATCTCCAGGCCATGGGCTCCGGGAAACCGTGTGCCCCATTTCTTCAACAGTTTTCCATCCTTGTCATACACAATAACATTATTCGCACAGTGATCGGTGAGCAGATAAATCCGCCCCTGCGCATCAACGACCATGGCGCTACAGTTCTTGACTGGCGTTTTGTCATCGAGGACACCCCAGCCGGCGACGGGACGATATCGAAACTGGTTCTGTCCCAACACAGGCAGTTTGTTTTCGCTGGCGCTTAACGGATTAGCTCCCAGTGCAAGGGCTCCCGACAGCAGGGTCTGAGCCAGGAAGTCGCGTCGATGCAGTCGGCGGTCAAGCATGGTTTACTCCTGTGAGAAAGTGAATCATCGTTTCTTATTTCCCCTCAGCACGCCAGCGTTTCATCAATTGAATATTCGCTTCCAGGATCGCGGCCTGATCGGGTTCTCGCTTATGGCTCTTGTCCAGGTACGGTTTCATATCACTGTCGTACATCGCCTCTGATTCCGGGAAGCGGCCGCGGTCGTCTGTGTCGAGTTCCCAGTTTGCGAGCAGGCAGCGGAATTCGGTGAGTTGTTCTTGATACGCGGCGTCATCGGCCAGGTTGTGGATCTCCCAGGGATCGTTGGTGAGATCGTAGAGTTCTTCTTCGGGTCGCGTTTCGGCGAGATGCAGTGACTGGACGTCGTTCAGTTTGCCGGCAGCGTAAAGTTCGCGTAGCACCGGCATGAATGGTTTTCCGTCTTTATATCGACAGGGCTGCAGATAGGGCCGCGCGGGCAGGTAATTGCGGATGTACTTGAAATTCCCTTTGCGAACGCTGCGTATGTGATCGACGGTTTCGTCACAGCGGTCGCGAGCCGATACCACGTATGTACGCGGCCTGGCATCCGGGCCAAACAGGGGGCGCCCCTGCATGGTTGCGGGAATGTCAATGCCCGCGAGTGCCAGGCTGGTCGCCGCCAGGTCAATGTGCGCGATCAGTTCATCGCGTAACGATTTTGTTCCCACGAATTGTGGTCCCCAGACAACGAAAGGTATCTTCAGTCCTTCTTCGTAGAGAAACTGTTTACCGCGTGCATGACTGATGCCGTGATCAGTCAGAAAAAAGATGATTGTATTGTCGAGTACGTTTTCGGATTTTAATTGAGCCAGAATGCGACCGACCTGCTTGTCGGTGTAAGAGACCGAGTTCAGGTAGGCGGCCCAGTCTTCACGAATCACGGGGTGATCCGGGTAATAAGGGGGCAGTGTGACTTCTGCTGCTGTGATCAGAGTGTCCAGGCTGGTTTTCACTTCGTCGTACCAGCGACCGACGTTGCGCAGTTTTCCCCCCTGCAGTTGATATTGCGCGAAGAAGGGCTGGCCTTTGGCACGTTTTTTCCAATCAATGCCGTCATAGAGACTGGCTCTTTGATAAGAGAAGTTGTAATCCTCTTTGCCGGGCCGGGTGCCTTCCGGGTTGGCGTTCGTCGTATAATAACCGGCTTTGCGGAACAGTTCCGGAACAGTCTGCATGTCTGCGGGTAAGTTGATTTTCAATGTGCCGCGGGAACTGCGATGATGGTGCGCCCCGATGGTGGTCTGATACATGCCTGTAATCAGGGCGGAACGAAATGTGGAGCAGACCGGCGCCGTTGCGTAGGCGTTGCGAAATACCGCGCCTTCCCGGGCGAGTTGGTCGACGTGAGGCGTCTCGACCAGGGGCTCCCCCTGGTAACCGAAGTGGCAAGACATATCGTCGACCAGAATCCAGACAATGTTCGGCCGTTGTTTTGTGTTCGCAGCTGTCTCCGCTGCGGAGGTCCGGGCTGACATAATCAATATCAGGACCAGGAGAACGATGGGCATGTTGAGCGGCTTGAAGTTCACAGGGTCTGCTTTCTGTTGGTATCTGCGTGCCGATAACTAATCATTGGGCTTTAAAATATTTCGCCACTCTGGATAGATGGGGCGAGTGGTGCTGTTCTTACCCCCCTTCACGGGTGGCGCGGGGGGCATACTGGTGAGGGCCTGCTGCAGCAACTGCCGAGACTGTTCTGCCTGTTTGCCTGCCTGACCTGCTGCGAGATTGTGACTTTCAGTGAGATCCTGGGGGACGTTGAAGAACCGGCCGTCGCGGTAGAGTTTGAAGTCAGAGCTCCGTACATATTGATCCCCGGTGAAACGCCCCCAGTAGGGCTGGTAGTGATTCAGCACCCAGTCGCGGGGTTGTCCTGTTTCGCCATTCAACTGCGGCAGAAAACTGCGGCCGTCGATGGGATCGTCTTTTCCGAGCTTAACATCCGCCATTGCGGCGAACGTGGGGTAGAAGTCGGTGAAGTCGATCAGGTCATTCAGTACTTCTCCCTGAGGCGTGTGTCCTTTCCAGTAGGCGACGAGTGGTACATGGGTGCCCATGTCGGTGGTCGAACCTTTGCCGCCATGAATAGTTCGACCGTTCCACTGGGAGGTGATTTGCACGTTCGTGCCATTATCGGCGGTAAACAGGATGAGCGTGTTGTCCAGCTGGCCGACGTCCTCCACCTGTTTGACAATCTTGCCGACAATTTTATCCAGGTAGTTGACCATCGCCACAAAGTTGGCTTTGCGGGCGGCTTTTCCTTTCGGCTGTTTGTTGGCGGCCTGCGTGCGGGGTGCGTCGCCAATGGTATCGGGTGTGGGGACAAACGGATTGTGGACCAGCGTCGTCGGATAATAGACGAAGAAGGGTTCATCTTTATTCTTTTTGATGAAGTCACACAGGAAATTCGACATGATGTCCGGGCCGTATTGGTCTGCATTGTCTTCGATCGTGAGGAATTTGCCGTTCTGCTCCAGTGGCGGACTCCAGAAACGCTCGCCGCCCCCCTCTTTGATCTTGGTTCTCGTCGTCACCTGCCAGAGACAAAATTCATCGAAGCCCGCTTTGAACGGCCGCGTATTGTCGGCGTGACCTTCCGCACCGTGATAAAGTCCGTTTAACTGCCACTTGCCGGCGATGGCGGTTTTGTAACCGGCTGACTGCAGCAGCTGGCCGAACGTTTTCTCTTTGGGATTCAGATAACCAAAGTGCGTATAGTTACGAAAATTGTATTTGCCCGTCATCAGCTTCACGCGGGACGGCGTGCAGAGGGGCGTCGAATAACAGTTCGTGAATCGGACTCCCTGTTTTGCGAGCGCATCGATGTGCGGCGTTTGGTAATCCTCCGCGCCGTAACTGCTGAAACATTCCCAGCTGACATCATCGGCCATGATCAGAATGATGTTCGGCTTGCGCGTTTTCGTCGTCGTTTGCTGCGCGACGGCATCGCTGGCAAAGAAGCCTGCTGTGATGATCAACAATAAACTGACAACGAGTTGTTTCATTTCTGCTTCCGTTTCTTTTTCCTGCTACCACCTTTGGTGTGCTGGTCGGCTTCGAGTTCGGTCTGCTGGCCTTTATCGCCGCAGTGTTTCATCCAGGCGTCCAGCTCTGCTTTCAGCTCGGCCTGCACGTTCGCGTATTCCGGTTTGCCGGCCAGGTTATGCCATTCGAACGGGTCTTTGTGAATGTCGTAGAGTTCAATCGCGGGGCGTTGTTTGTAGCGGCGGACTTTATCCGCAGCATCGGCATCGCCGGCGGCGGCTTTCGCTTCCCAGCTTTTGAACTCGGGCGATTTCATGGCGACGTTGCGAAATTCAATTTCCGGTGTGAAGTTCCAGATGTACTTGAAGTCTTTTGAACGGACGGAACGAATGCCGAACGTGGGGGAACCGTTGATGATGCCGCGTGTGGTCATTTCGCCAAACACATGGTCTTTATGCTCCTGCTTGCCGGAGAACACGGGCAGCAGACTTTTTCCATCCAGCACCGGAGCAGGCGTGCCTCCCGCGGCTGCTACATACGTGGGGACCAGGTCAACGTATTCGATCATGGCGTCGTTGACAGTGCCGGGTTGAATTTTACCGGGCCAGCGGGCAATCATCGCGGATTGCAGGCCGGCATCGTAACAGGTCCACTTGGCGAAGGGCATGCTGCTGCCTTGCTCGCTGACGACGATGACCAGTGTGTTGTCGCGGAGCCCATGTTGATCGAGTTGATTGAGGATGCCGCCTACTTCGTCATCAAACACGGTGATTTCCGCCAGGTAGCGGGTCATGGCTTCGCGCGTTTCCGGTGTGTCGACAAAGTAGGGGGGTAGCTTCAACTGGCTGGCATCGTAGCGGCTTGGATCTCCCTGATCCCAGGGCGTGTGTGGTTCCCGGGAGCAGAAGAAGATGCAGAACGGATCTTCGCTGTCCTGGCATTCACTAAAAAAATGATCGGCTGCAGCCACCAGTCCCGCGCCTTCAGGCTTTTCAAAGGGGAAGACGGCTTTCGGACCGACATGACTTTTACCGCTAAGTGCCACGCGATAACCGAGCGGTTTCAGGTAGTGCACGATACTTTTCGTACCACGATTGGCCTGCGTGTGATTGGGGTAGGCCCCGGTCTTAACGGGATACTGGCCGGTGTAAATATTGTGCCGCGTAGGCGAGCACATGGGCGCCGCCTGAAAGCAACGCGTGAATCGCATGCCTTCGGTCGCCAGCCGATCGATGTTTGGTGTCTGTGCCTGACCGCCGTAACAGCCGATATCGCGAAACGTACAATCGTCGGCGATGATGAAGACAAAGTTGGGCTGCTTCGCTTCCGCCTGTTCGGTTACTGTCAAGCAGAGCATGGTCACAAACGCAAAGAATGGAATCCAGTGTCGAACAGGCATGATATCATTTTCCCGATGAGCGCCTCAGAGAACAGAATCGTTGATATCATGCTACCTTGCGAAGTTGTCTCTGCACAAGCAATTTCACGTAATTCACTTAGCGAGGTCGTAGTAAACGATGTGGCCAGGAACTCAAATCAGGCGAAAAGATCTGGCTCACCTGGAGGTCGCTGACTATGATGGCTACATGATCGACTATAAGAGTCTGGACGGTATTATCAATCAGCTTCAGCAGATCAAAGTTCCGGACCGATAAAAAGCATGGGACAAGGCAATCGAACCGGACAAGCTATCAAAGGAGAGATCGATGTTACACCAGATTGCATTTGTTGCTGTCATCGCGATTGCCAGTTGTACTTACGCAGCTGATGCGCTGCCTCCTTATGGAAAAATGACCGTTACCGAAGAGCTGATTCGACGAGAAATCGTTCGACTTGGCGGAGACTGGGAGTCAGGAGAGAAACCTAAGCTTGTCTCTTTTATCGGCGACAAATTCGAAAGCAGACATTTCGAAATGTTAACTCACGTTCCGACTCTCGAGTGGTTTTATGTGGATACATGTGCCATTGATGAATTTGCCCTGTCATGTCTTTCTCAAGTTCATCAGCTTGAGCGGCTGGACTTCGTAGAGTGTAAGCTGGAGTCTAAGGGCTTTTCGCTGCTCCGAAGCAATCGTGAACTCAAGGAAATCATTTTTGTTTCCGTTTTCATCTCAGATCAATTAATGACCGAGCTTGCAACATTTCAGAATCTCAAAAGCATTTCATTTGAAGAGTGTAAAGGGATAACTAAAGAGCGATTTTCGACCTTAAAAGCGGCATTACCCAACGTGATGATTGGTTATTAAAATCGTGGAAAAGAGACCTGGTCCATTTAATATTTCTAGAATCATAATAATGAGAAAGTTATGTCTACTCACAAAATTTTGTGGGGTTTTTTTCTTATTACCCCCTCGCTCATATTAATTATATTTATTTGTAGACTTCAGTTTTCTAAACGGAGTTCACATTATCAGTATCTTATATTTCCCTTTTTGTGCGGGATGTCAAACGTCTGTTATGGGTTTTATGTAAATGTGTTTTCTTACTATGGGAACGAAGTGTTATTGATATCTCTTCTTTTATTCTTCATACCGTTTATCGTGTTTTTACCAGTTTCAATGATATTCTTCTTGAAGAACAAACCACCATGGCTTGTATCAGTAGTTTTTATTACTTTAGTTTGGACCATAGTCTTGACGTTACCCAGAGTATCTTGAGCTCAGATGTGTCTAATTTTTCCAAGAGACAATCTCATGGTATGGCGCCACCAAATAATCCAAGTCATCCAGACCGACAAATGCCTATCGCTGGAGAAGGTGCAGCTGTTCCATTACTTTGCATAGGGTAAATCGAGAGGCTATTGATATGAACATAAGAAATTATCGAAGACTTAAGAAACTTTCAGGTACCTTATCAATCTTTATCATAATTGGATTCAGCATAACTGCAGTGGGGCTGTGGTGGTATACTTGGCCCTCTCGAACTTGGGAATCTTTTCTGATTGCGTTATCAAAGGATGATGCTCAAACAGCAAACAGTTATTGTGATACGGATACAATTAGAGTGAAGATTTTAAATGACTCAATCCATTTTTATATTCGACCGAATAAGCAAGGAGACTTTTTAGATTATCCGATGGATCATCTTTATGAATATAATTTCTCCCTCTTTCGTACTAAAAATGGACCTAGAGCATCAAATTTTTGGCAAATTATGACTGCAAATGTTCCCTTAACAGGTCCCAAAGAAATATGGTATGGGCATTTAAACTTCAAACGTGGTAAAATTCACTTTTCTACAGATTCCAGTTAGCTTTGGTGGTAAAAAACAGCAAGAAAACTTTGCGCTTGTGACCTTGCCTCCAACTCTGTACCTGTCATTCCAGGGTGGCATTGCCTACGGCATTCCTTCATCAGTAATCTCGCATCGCATTCGATCGACCAAAGGCTGATCGATGAAAACGATCATTGCCAACTTAAAATCAGACTCAACGACAATCAGCAGCTTCCAGTATAGTTATGATAATGCCGGCAATCGGACGCGAGTGATTGATGAGTCCGCGACGCCGACGACCTGGAGCTATGACGCGACGAACCACTTACACCTTCGATGCGAATGGTAATCAACAGGTAGTTGAAGCTCCTTCTGGAGGAAAAACTACTACGACCTGGGATTATGAAAATCAGCCGACATTAGTTCAAAAACCTGATAATAGCCGAGTCACTGCTGTGTATAATACAGATAACAGACGTATCAGAAAGGGAACATAACCGATGACAGTCACAAATTACCTTTGGGACCAAGACAGCTACTTGGAAGAATATGATGATGTTGGTACCACAACTGCGGCTTACTCCAACGAACCGACAATTTTTGGGATGGTAGTCAGTCAGCAAAGAAGCACTTCGACAAGCTTTTACCATTACGATGCGCAAGGCTCTACCCATCAATTAACCGACCAAAATGAAAATGTGACCGATACATTTTTGTATGATGCGTGGGGAAATGATATTGCTCGTACCGGAACGACAATAGCACCATTTCGTTTTATCGGTAATTTGGGGTATTATTTTGACGAGGAAGTTCTAAGTTATTATGTACGAGCACGAGTTTATCAGCCGATGATTGGAAGGTGGCTTTCAGTAGATCCGCTTGGATTCGTTGACTCAATTAATCGTTATTGTTACGTAGCCAATAGACCACGGTTCCTCTACGATCCTAGTGGAACGCAACAATGTTCATATTGTGGTCCAGAAATATTACAACGTCTTGTTGCAACTTTGAAAGAAGTCCAAAAAGTAGCTGCTTCTAACTTTAGCAAAAGTGGCGCAAAATCCGGAGTGTCAATTAATGATATGAATTGGCGGTGTGGTACAGGACAGACTCAATGGGATATATTGGATCTATATATTTCAGCAAGACTCGAAGTCGAAAATTGCCCACTACACTCGGAGTGTTGTAAACGCTGTGTTACTGTTGGTGGATTCAAGCAAGACCGATATGAAGTGAACTATGTGCTCTGGGGGCTTTTGTCACGACTTTGTAACGGTTATCTATGGACTGCAAAAGCATCTGCTAGAGCCTGGAAGTTGGGTAAAGGGAGTACCGGCAGAGAGTGTGAAGAAGGTTATACTGAATATGTAGAGAAGTGGGTAGAGGCCGGATGGAAATTCGCGAGTATACGTGCCGTTGTTGATTTTGCAGATACTTCAGGTACATGGATGAAGCTTGAGAACATTAAGTCTGAGCCAATCTCAATGAACATGCCAACTAAAGATAAACCTATTTTTAATGATTGTAAATATTGTGATGAGAAAGCCAAGGGGACTGGTTCATTTGAATTTTCTCTATGGGAGGGTATGGGGAATAATCTAGGTGGGACTATAGGAAGACCCTATGAGTAGGAAAGTAACCATGGGTATACTGCAAGATGATTCAATTCATCATTCTTTTCGTTTCCCTTTGGCGTTTACCTGTAATCGTTCTTTTATTGGGTGTTTAGCATTCTTAATTTGTATTACGATTATAATTGTGTTGGTTTGGATGCTTGCTCCTAATGAAGTGGTTCTTCGCTATGATTTAGAATCAAACCAACTCCGAAGGTCTACGACTAGAGTTCGGAAAATGGGACCATCAGCAGTGCCAATTATATCGGAGTATATGTCACACAATAATGCAATTACGAGACTTAATACCGTTATCACCTCTATGGAATTAATTAATTCGCACCCTGAAGAAAGTGACGTTTTAGTTCCTGGGCTTTGTAAACGTGCACTACATGATCCTAACAAAACTGTTAGGATCTATGCACTTCTTGCTCTTCGAAGCGTAAAGTTTGAATCTAAGGAAATTGATAATACTGCATTACAACTGATTGCCAATGCTGAAGATGATATACGGCTTGCAGCAGAAGAATTGTTGTTATCACGTATTAATGTTTCAAGTAATTTGTGCAACGTCAAAGATCAACTAAAGTCCCAACTCAGAGAATCAGAAACTAACTCTGACGAAGCAAGAGTCCTTAAAGCAATTTTAAAAAAATGTGAGAGCCCTTAAAGGTAACCGTTTCAGCAAATACACGGTCTATCAACGACTGAACTGAATCACTGCCGGTTCAGCGTCGGCGGGCTTCCGGGTGGTGCTTGAGCCATTGGTCCGGCAGCAGTTCTTCTATGCGATCAGTGGCGTGATCGGTGATCCGTGTCCTTCCGGTGAGCGTAACCGGCCCACGAAATACACCTTGACGGCTATTGTATTCTGAATGTGTTTCAACCCAACATATTCAGGAGTGAACGCGATGCCCATATCCCAGCCAACACAACGTGCCGACCAGCGGCGGAACCCGGACAGGGAAGCGTACTGGCGAACAACTATTTCCGACCGGCTGCAGTCAGGACTTTCGATCCGTGCCTTCTGTGAGCGTGAGGGACTGAGCGAACCAGCTTACCATTACTGGCTGTAAGCAACGGTTAGCAATTACATCACAGAAGTTGCCAAGTTGGGAGGTTATCTGGCGCGCGGGAAAGACCCACCCCCGGGTAACATGGTGCTCTGGCGCGGCTTATCACGACTCACTGATATCCAAATAGGATTCGAACTAAGAAAAGGGGTTGTGGGTAATTGAAAGTTTGCTGAAACGGTTACGACTACTATGCGTTGAAGAAGCGGATTTTCCTGGCGGAAGGGCAGCTAGCGGAGAACGGCTCGGCATTTGTCGAATTACCGTCCGTCCCTGCCCCGGTTCCCGCATGCGTGATCGAGTGGGAGGACCATGTCTTCAAATGTAATTCCAATCTCATTGAAATTCTGTCCGCGATTTGTCCGCGGTAATTCCATTGATAAAAAAAGGACTCAGAGCGATATTGCCCTAAGTCCTTATGTTTCAAAGTGCCCAAGAGAGGACTCGAACCTCCACGGGGATTACCCCCACTAGCCCCTCAAGCTAGCGCGTCTGCCAATTCCGCCACTTGGGCTCATTTGTGACTCAAATCAGATGACCTGTACGGATGACTGAAAATGGTCTCAATGAAGAGGATTTCCCAGTATAACAATCCGGGGAGGGCCATCAAGGGAAGTGGATGGCAATCTGGGGATGAAATGACCGGGATTTCAGGAAAATGCTCCTGCAATGCGTTTAAACTTCCTCTCCCTTAAAATCTGTATTTTTTGTAAACTGTACAGCCCCGATTTCAAGAGCAACGGAGGCCTGCTGCTCTGTGACGCGTTTTATTCGAACAAGGATGTCCGATGCTGTTTCAAACCCGAAAGAACGAAAAACTCCCCGTGCACTGTCTGCTGTGGGGATTGCTCTTCCTGTTGGGCTGCTGTTTGAATCTGCCGTCCCTGTCTGCTGACACACGATCCCCGTCTGCAGGTTCGCCTCTGCTGGACGATGCCAACCTGCATGCCGTCCAGTTTCTGGGTAAAAATACCGGCTGGGCCGTGGGTGACCGGGGGGTGATTCGCAAAACCGAGGATGGTGGCCGCACCTGGCAATTCGTCGCCAGTCCCGTGGATTGTCCATTGAAGAGCATCTGTTTTCTGACGAATCAGATTGGCTGGATTGCGGGTGGAGGCACCGCGGCTTACGGGCATCTGAATCAGGGCGTGCTGCTGTTCACAAAAGATGGCGGGCAGACGTGGCAGGAACTGGTGCAGCAACGATTGCCTCGACTGCATTACGTACGATTTTTCGGGATGGATGAAGGTGTGGTGATCGGCGACAGTTCGGTGCAGCATGCGACGGGCGTTTTTAAAACCACAGATGGCGGACAGACCTGGCAGGATGTGACCGGGTACGAATCCGCCGGCTATCGGAGTGCCTCATTTTTTGATGTTAATACGGGGCTTGTTGCCGGTTCCCAGGGACGAATGACGCTCGTCGGTGGCGGAACCGTTTTGCCTCCACGATTTCCTCCACAGGGATTACGCGGTCTGCAGGATGTCCAGGTTCCTATGACGGGGGCTGGCTGGATGGTCGGCGATGGAGCGCTGTTGAGAAAAACAGAGAACCGAGGGATCGTGTGGGAGATGCCGGAAACGGCGCTGCCCGATCAACTGAAAGATTTTACGGATTTCAAAACGGTCGAAGTTCGCGGCGAGCGGATCTGGGTCGCCGGTGATCCGGGTTCGGTGATCTGGCATTCGGACGATCGAGGCAGAACATGGCGGCAGCAGTGGACCGGTCAGAGTGCGCCGCTGGCGTCGATTGATTTTGCGGACGATCAGCATGGTTATGCCGTCGGTGCGCTGGGAACGATTCTATCGACCGATGATGGCGGACGGACTTGGCGCTCGAATCATGCGGCTCCCCGCCGCGTGGCGTTCATGTGCGTGCACGCTCAGCCGCAACAGGTTTCATTTGATCTGCTGAGTAAATATGCCGGGGACCAGGGATATCGCAGCCTGGTGGTGTTGCCGATTCGCCGTGATCTGGGTTCGGAGGGGCAAAAGAATGCAGACTTGGATTTGCGATTGAATGAAGCGGTGACCAGTGTGGGGGGCGCTGTGGGGAGTATGGACTGGCGTTTTCCAGTGCAGATTCCCGAATTGGAACAGAATGCGGATCGCCTGATTGAGGAATGGAACCGACATACGGAGGGGCGGCTGGCGTCTGTCACGTTAAGTCGTTTTGTCGCTCAGTTGCGAACATGGCGACCGGAAGTATTGATTCTGGATCAGCCGGTGGGAAAGGATGCGGCTTCGACATTGATGAAAGATGCGATGCTGCAGGCCGTGCGATACGCGGCTGATTCCACGCGCTATATTGAACATCGCGAACAGGCGGGGTTGGCTCCCTGGAAGGTCAAGAAAGTCTATTTGCGGCTGCCTGAGGGGAGTTCAGGGAACGTATCAGTGGACGCGGACGAATATCTGCCTCGACTGGGAACGACGGCTTCGACAGTGTCGGCGACCGGGAAACAGATCCTCGGAAAAGCACTGAGTTCCGATGCGTCCCGCAGCGTGTATCGCCTGATTGAGGTTGAGCAGGGCAAGCAGGCAGCGATTAGTGGGGGAAGCCTGTTTGCCGGTATTGGTCTGGCTCCGGGTTCGGATGCCCGCCGGATGCTGAATGAAATCAAGGCTGCCGATGAAGAACGCAATCGCAAGCTGGCAGAGCGTCAACGGAATATCAGAGCGATGGCAGCGAAGCTGATTAATGACCCGCTGTTTTCTGCACAATTGATGTCACATTTGAAAACGATCACCCGCGGGCTCTCCCGCAGACAGGCGGCCTTGCAACTGGAACAACTGGCGCAGCAGTATGTGGCCAGCTATGACCTGGTGAAAGCAGAAGCGACCTACCAGGAACTGGTAGAACAGTTCCCGCACGAGCCGGAGGCGGTGCGGGGGATGCTGTGGCTGTTTCAACTCTGGTCGAGTGAAGAAATCGCGTGGCAGCGCAATCGAGGTGTGCCTGTGGAACGGACGCGGTCGACGAGTAATCCCGGTCAAGCAGGAAGTCCGGTACGGAATGCATTTCAGTTTTCCGAGCAGTTGCCTTCCCCTTCTCTGCAAACGGTGAGACAGGTGGGCCAGATCAATACCGGGGCTCCCGAGAACTGGAGTGCACAGAATGCGGAGAGCTGGAAGAAGCAGGCGTTGTCCGCAGTTCGCTGGTTCCAGAAGTATGCACCGGCATTTTTTGAAACACCCGAAGTACAGATTCCACTGGCCTCGTTGTATCGGCTGATCGGTTCACACGGTAAAGCGGATGACATCTTTCATAACTTTCACAAGCCCGAGGCGAATGAATCGTGGAGGAACATTGCCAAAGCGGAGAACTGGTTACTGCATCCGGCTGATACGCCGCCTCGCCCCGTGTATCTGTGTCGCTTTACCAAAACGCGACCGGTACTGGATGGTCTGCTGTCAGACGAATGCTGGCAGGCCGCTGAGGAATTAACGCTGTTAGAGAAACCTGCTGTTGGTAGGGAGAATCAAGCGGATGCAGGTGTTAATCCCTTGGACCGCGCGTTTGTGCTGTTGTCTTATGACAATGAAAACCTTTACATCGCGGCCAGTATTCCGATCAAGGCGGGTCTGGATTATCCGGCGGCGCCGGATACCGGGCGCAGGTATGATGCGGATCTGAAACTACAGGATCGACTGTCGCTGGCATTTGACATTGACCGGGATTACACCACATTTTATCAGATGGAAATCGATCATCGGGGCTGGACCAGTGATCGCTGCTGGATTGATCGCAGTTGGAACCCGCAGTGGTATGTGGCCCGGGAAAAGGATCAGCAGAGCTGGCGGACGGAGATCGCAATTCCCCTGTCCGAGCTGGCGCCTTCGACCCGCTTGAAACGCAGTACGTGGGGACTTTCAGTCGTACGGATTCTGCCTGCGATGGGTTTGGAGGGCTGGAATCATCCGCTGACGGTGGAGCCGCGACCCGATACGTTTGGTCTGATTCGTTTTGAATAGTCGTGCGGCACTCGAGAATTGAAGACGATTTCGTTTTTGCAGGTGGGCAACATTTCGTTAGCGGAATGAATGACCTATCATGGCTCGAAGATGATTTTCAGCGGAGACGAGTACTCTGCGACGCATTCCTCGAGCAGACTGTGGTTGAAAATGGGATTTATCGTTGGTATGGATGAAGCGGGTTATGGTCCTAACCTGGGGCCACTGGTCATCACTGCCAGCTTGTGGAAAGTGCCCGATGATCCGCGGCAGTTTGATTTCTGGCCGGTTTTAGAGTCGATCGTTTCGCAAAAGAAGCCGCGCAAGAACTCTAAACATCTGCATGTGGCCGACTCCAAACAGGTACACTCCGCGAGCGCGGGGCTGGCGCCGCTGGAACGTTCGACGCTGCCGTTTCTGCAACTGCATAGTCAGACAGAGCAACTGGCTTCGCTGGGAGAACTATGGCGGTTGCTGATTGGGAGTCCCAATCATCTGGATGAAATTCATAGAGAACCCTGGAGCGGGGAACGGCGGTTTGAACTGCCTTCAGTCGTTGACGTTGAGTCGATTGAGGAGTCTCGACAGCGTCTACAGCAGGCTCTGGAGTCTGCCGGCATTGAGCTGAGGGGGATCTGCTCGGAGATTGTATTACCCGCACGGTTCAATACTTTGTGCCGGGAATATGGCAGTAAAGGGGTGCTGCTGACTCGACTGTGCATGAATCTGCTGACGCGAGTCTGGGACCGGGAGTGTTCTGAGCCGACGCTGATTATTGGCGATAAGCATGGCGGGCGGAATCGCTACGATGAATTTCTGGATGAAATTCTGGACGGGGAGATGATCTTTCGCGTGGAAGAATCGACCCAGAAGAGCGTCTACAGGATCGGCAATACAGAAGTCCGTTTTCAGACGAGGGCAGAGGAACATTTCCCGGTGGCCGTGTCTTCAATGGTCTGCAAGTACACGCGCGAAGTGATGATGGAGCAGTTTAATCAGTATTGGTGTCAGCACGTATCAGACCTGAAGCCGACGAAAGGTTATCCCGTCGATGCCCGCCGTTTCAAAAATGAGATTGCAGTAGCACAGGAGCGATTGGAAATATCGGATCAGGTTCTGTGGCGCGGACAGTGATGCGAGAAGTTATTCATCTGACAGTGGTTGAGTTTGCGGCAGAAAATAGCTGCTGAGAATGCCGACGACAAAGACAGTTGTGGCGCCGATTAAAGTATACCACGGCCAGGCGACTTCCTGTTTCATGGCGAAGGCCACGTAGAGTACAACTGCGAGTCCGATGATAAAGCCGAGCAGGGCGGACGCTTGTGATGCCTGTCTGCTGAAGGTCGCCAGAAAGAAGATGCCCAGAATCAGCCCGGTAGAAATTCCGGCAATCGCCAGGACGCTACCGACCACACTGCTGGAAATAGATTGACTGGCAATGCCCACCGCGATTTGCGCACAGCCAAACAAGGCGGTAAAAACGCGGCTGAGACTGACGAGTTCGGACTGCTGTTTATGGATTGAAGTGAGCGGCAGATAAAAGTCATTCACGAGGGCACTGGTGGTGGAACTGAGTGAACTGGAGAGTGTCGACATGGCGGCGGCGAAGACGGCGGCCAGGGTCAGTCCTTTCACTCCCACGGGCAGGTGGTCGATAATAAAGGACGCGAAGACTTCGTCTGGTTTCTCGAAGGGAGTTATGGGAGGAAACGCTGAGTAGAAAGCGGCGAGTGCGACGCCCAGCAGCAGGAATAATGCGAATTGTGCGAAAACAAGAAAACCGCTGAAGCCCAGTGCTCTGGCGGCTTCCTTCTGGTTTTTCGCACCCAGGTAACGTTGGATCATGAGCTGGTCGGCTCCGTGTGTCGCCATCGAGAGGAACAGGCCTCCTACCAGGCCGGCCCAGAAGGTGTAGCTCTTTGCGAGGTTCCAGTCGAAATCAAACATGGTGAATTTGTGATGGGTGGCAGCGAACTCCTGGTAACTGTTCCAGCCTTCGGGCAGGTCATTGATGATCACAGCGAACGCAAACACGGCACCGGCGATATAGATGACAAACTGCAGGCAGTCGTTCCAGACAACCGACTTCATCCCCCCCAGGCAGGTGTAGATAATGGTGCCAATTCCAATGACCACGACACAGAGGGGGAGTGGAATGCCGACGACTTTTTCCAGAACGAGCGCGGTCAAGTAGAGCCTGAGACCATCGGCGAGTGTCCGCATAATAATAAAGGTCAGGGAGGAGACCCGCTCGGTTGTGCCCCCAAATCGCTTTTTGAAGACTTCGTAAGCCGAATAGATTTCACCTCGAAAATACAAGGGGAGTAGAAACAGAATGACGAGAAAGCGGCCCACAATATAGCCGAGGGGGAGTTGCAGAAACTGCAGGTTGCCGCCCGGTGCAAACGCGATCCCCGGCACACTGAGGAAAGTGACGGTACTGGTTTCGGTGGCGACGATCGAACCCAGGATGGCCCACCAGGGAAGCGATTTGCCGCCAAGCAGGTAATCGGACAGATTTTTCTGACGCCCACCAATCCAGGAACCGAACAGGACCACGCCCAGCAGATACAGGACCAGGATGATCATATCTGTTGTTCCGATGGCGATATTCACTGCGACGAGACCTGGATTCATGGAAAGTCAATCGGGTTGTGGGAGACGGGCGAAATGTGAGACAGACACGAACCTGATCAGAAGCGAGTGATACTGATTCAGAAACAGGAGTTCTATCCTTTCAGGATTCGAGAACCCGGTTATCATAGTAACTGGCCGATTTTGTTTTTGACAGTCCGAGATGATTTCAAAGTATTGAACGCATCTGGATTATTTCCATTCCCTCCAGGCAGATTCCGACAAAAAACATGTTAGAGCATTTGACGACCGAGCAGCGTAATCCTGCATCAGACCAGATTGATTCGATGAGCAGCCAGGAAATTGTGCAGCTGATGAATGCAGAAGATGCCAAGATCGCGGCGGCTGTGGAGAAAGAAGCCGCGACGATCGCTGCTGCCATCGATCTGATTACCGCAGCATTTCTGCAGGGAGGTCGGTTGATCTATATGGGAGCGGGGACATCCGGTCGACTGGGTGTGCTGGATGCCAGTGAGTGTCCTCCCACGTTTAACAGTCCGCCTGAGCTGGTGGTGGGCTTGATCGCCGGGGGTGAAGCGGCACTGACGAATGCGATTGAAGGGGCAGAGGATCAAACAGAGTCAGCCGTCACCGATTTACAGAAGCTGGATTTCGGGAAAGATGACATATTGGTGGGAATCGCGACCAGTGGACGGACGCCTTATGTGATCGCTGGTTTGAAGTATGCGGGAGAGCAGGGGGGACAGACGATTGCCTTGACGTGCAATCAGGAGAACCAGTTATCGGAAGTGGCGGCATTGACAATCTGTCCGGTGGTAGGGCCGGAAGTCGTAACCGGTTCTACGCGTTTAAAAGCGGGGACTGCTACGAAAATGGTCTTGAATATGTTAACGACGGGGGCAATGGTTCGCATTGGGAAAACTTATGGTAATCTGATGGTGGATTTGCGGGCGACGAATCAGAAACTGGTCGACCGTTCGATTCGGATTCTGATGGCATTTACCGATTTGTCCCGTGAAGCAGCGGCTACAGTACTCGGTGAATGTGATGGGAAATTAAAAACGGCGATTGTGCATGTTAAACGGAATGTTTCTCCTGAATCGGCTGATGAACTGCTGACTCAGGCAGAAGGGCATCTGCGACGGGTTCTGGAAGAGCGACCGTAATATGAATTTGAAGTCAAAACAGTTGGTACTGGGAATCGACGGAGGGGGTTCCACAACGCGGGCTGCGCTGGCGGTGGTTTCGGAAACATATGATTTTCATGTTGTCGGTCGTGGAACTGCAGGGGCTTCGAACTTCAATTCCTGTGGCTGGGAGTCTGCGACGCGCCAGGTTGTGCTGGCGATCCAAAGTGCATTTGAGTCGGCGGGAACAGAGCCGCATCGTGTCTTAGCGATTTGCCTGGGGATGTCGGGAGCGGGGCGAACTGCAGAGCAGCAGGCATGGATTGGCTGGGCGGCAGAAAGCGGAATTGCAGCGCAGGTGAGTGTTGTGACGGATGCGGAAACGATCCTGGCAGCCGGATCTCCGGAAGGAACGGGAGTGGCTCTGATTGCGGGAACGGGATCATTGGCGTTTGGCAAAAACGCAACAGGTCAGATCGCCCGTGCGGGAGGCTGGGGGTATCTGCTGGGTGATGAAGGCAGCGGGTATCAGATTGCGCTGGCGGCCCTGAAGGGGATTGCCCGCGCCGTCGATGGGCGTGGGCCGGACACACGTTTGCAACCTGCGTTTCTTGAAACGCTGGGTTTGAATGATCCGCGGGCATTAATTGGTTTTCTGTATCAAGCCGAACGAGAGCGAAGTGAAATTGCAGGTTTGTCACATCTGGTATTCGAGGTGGCAGGCCAGGGAGATGCAGTGGCGCGTGATATTTTGCGACGGGCGATTTTGGAACTGACAGAGTTGGTACAGTCGGTGGTCACTCAGTTGCATTTTAATAGTGGCGACTATGCGTTAGCTTTAACGGGAGGCCTCCTGCTGCATCAGCGGGAGTTTCGTGTTTCTTTGCTGGAGCGTTTACGGGAGCAGAAATGGGAACCTGCGGTGATCGAGTGTGTGGATGATGCCAGTCTGGGGGCGGTTCGACTGGCGATCAAGGGTTTGCTGCCCGAATGACTTTGGATCAATTATTCTTCCGGAAATTCGGTGGGTAGTTGGAGGTGTTTGATCGGGTAGGGGCTGCATTGCTGTTTCCAGCCGCCATCAACGGTGATGGAGGTTCCGGTGAGGTAGCTGGCGTCATCGCTGGCCAGCATGACAATGACGCGTGCAATTTCCTCGGGTTGTGCCCAGCGTCTGAGCGGGATCATATCTTCGGAAGCCTGTCGGATTTTCTGGCCTGTTGTCTGTTGCTGGTCTGTGGCGATATCTTTGCCCATGGCGGTGTCGATGGCTCCGGGATTGACGCTGACAGCACGAATGCCGGAGGGACCATATAAAGTTGCCAGTTCGTAGGTAAGCGAGTCCAGCGCTCCTTTGGCGGCGACATAGGCCGGGCTGATGCCAGCTGCCATTTGTGACTGAATACTGGAGACATTGATAATCACGCCGCGCTGTTGGGCTTCCATATGTTCGGCACACCAGCGAGAAAGAAAGGCGGGTGCCGTCAGGCAGACACGTAGAGTTTTTTCCCAACTGGCCAGTTCAATTTTTCGCATAGTCGTAATTTCACGCCACGCCGCATTATTGACGAGGACATCTATACGACCCCAGTTTGAGATACATTGTTCAACGGCGGACTGTGCATACTCCAGATCGGAAAGATCGCCGAGACAAGTCAGGAACTGACCTCCCGCCTGTTCAATGCGGCTGGTGACAGGCTGTAAATCTTCACCGGGGAGTGCCAGCAGTACGCAGTCATAACCCTGTTTGGAAAAGCGAACCGCGGTTTCGCCGCCGATACCTCCTGCGGCGCCGGTGATGATGGCAACAGGTCGCTGATTCATGATCTGATCCTTCGATTTTCAATGCTGTTACTGGGGTGTGTCGCGAGAACTGACTAATACTAATGGTGTTCTGTTTCCAGGATGACCGCCAGCCATTCGTTTTGTTCGACATAGGGTAATGTGCGGAGTCCGAGGATGACCCCGGTCTGTTTGGCTGAGACGGTTGTGACTTGATCGCCGGTGACTGAGGTGATGGTTCCCAGTGAATCGCCGGCTTGAACATGATCCATCAGTTTTACAGCAGGTTCAAAGAAACCAGTGACTGGCGCGTTGTTTTGGAGTTGCAGATGGCCGCTCTCGTTACGGTCATCTTCGATATGGTACAGAGGTGATTTCCGTTCGATGGATATTTCCAGCATCTCCAGTTCCTCCATCACGGAGAGGCAGCCTGACGTGTAACCTGCGACGGCTTCGGGATTGCAGCCACTGCCGCCCCCCCATTCGGCATAGATGGCGGGGACACCCAGGTCACGGGCAGCGGAGAGTGAGCGACCATCCAGATGGGCCGAGGTTCCCCAGGCCACAGGCAGGTTGAGCGCGAGTGCCATCCTGCGCTGCCTATCCAGGATTTCAGGATTGGGATGCAGGGTGTAACCGGAGAAAGGGGCCAGATTGGAGATCACGCCTCCGGTATGCAGGTCGATCAGGTAGTCGGCTGACTGAATGAGTTGCGTCGCCTGGCTGGCGATCTGCTGGGTAATGGTTCCTTCGGGCGAGCCGGGAAAGGTGCGGGCCAGGTCCAGATTGTCTGGTCCAGTGCGGCTGGTTCGTTCGTAAGCAGGCTCGTTCACGACGGGAACGAGCGTGACTTTGCCGGATAATTTTGTGTTGTCGATGCTGGTGATCAGTTTGCGGACAGCGGCCATCGGTTCATATTCATCGCCGTGGATGCCTCCAAAAATCAGCAGGTGAGGACCGGGCTGAGTGCCTTCAATGATTACCGTTTGAAACAGACTCTGTTCAGGCATGGAATGATTCCAGACAGGAGGGAGGCAAATGCGGGATCAGCTGGGGCGATCAGTTTTCCATTCGATTTTAGCAGTGCTGCGTAATGACTGAATGGTTTTGTCCCAGAGGGATCGCGAGAGGCTGCGATAAATTTCGCCGCGGACATCTTCCAGGCTGAACTGTCCGGGGTGTTTCTTGTTGAGTTGGGCGATGTGAATTCCAAACGGGGTTTGAAATGGTTCGCTGATGGCACCTTCTTCGAGCGGAAAGATCTTCTGCGTTAAAACGAGGGGCATTTTGCCACGATAGGCGGAGGGTACGAGTTTGCCTCCGTCCTGTTTGCTGGGAGCAGCTGAATATTGTGCTGCTGCTTCTGCAAAAGTGAGCTTGCCTTCCAGAATCTGCTTGCGAATGTCTGCCAGTTGTGTTTTGGCTTTGTCGACGGATTCCTGATTCGATGGATCTTCCAGTTTTAATAAGATATGGCTGGCTTCGATTCGAGTGCCATCTAATTTTTCATGATGCTCTGTAAAGTAGTTCTGGATTTTGTCAGGTGTAATCTGGTTGCTGGCATAGATGCTCCATGCAAGTGGCAGTTCGATGGTTGCACGTAGTTTTTCCGGAGTGAAGCCCAGCTTAGACAGGACCTGATCCGGATCATTGCCAGTTTTCTGGATGAGTGCTCGGACACGGGACACACTTTGATCGAGGATTTCAGCGGGGACTGTGATTTTCTTGTCAGCCAGAAATTCCTGAATCAGCCGCTGATTGATCAGGCTTTCCAGCATTTGTGCAGGGGCCGGTTTCTGATCACCGGCCATTCTGCGAGTGAGTGTTGCGAAATCCAGTTCTGCCTGGGTGATCGGGCGACCGTTTACAGTGACCAGAACTTTTGTCGAGTCTTTAGCTCCTGAAACCTGGTCGGCGGCTGAAAGTGAGCCGGGTGCAGGAGAGAAGATCAGGAGAGCCAGCGAGCTGACGATAAGAACGGAGCGGAGAGAGATAAACATTCCAGATTGCTTCCTGCGATAAATCAATTCGAAATCAAAACCGGCTACGCTGGGCATGATGGCCGATTGTAGTGTGTCGGAGCTGACTTGTCAGTCTGAATTCGGTTTGCAAAATAATGAAATTCAAAGTTGGACTGAAACTGCAAACATCCTAGAATCATGCCTGTCAGTGATGTGCGTTTTCTCTGGTATCTGAAAAGATCCAGCGTACGCAGGTTTCTGGAGCCTATCCGTTTTCATTTCGATTCAGAGGGGGACCAGTCTATGTGGTCTATTATTTTCGCAAAGGAGAAGCCTGCTACAACAGCTGATCCGCTACATACAGTCACTGGGATCTGGGATACGGTCAAAGAATATCTGGCAACGCAGGGGACCCAGTTAGGCATAAATATTGTGCTGGCTTTACTGATATTCCTGGTTGGTAAGTGGATAACCAACATTCTGAGCCGATTCTGTAACCGGTTGATGAAACAGGCGAAGGTCGATGATACGCTGGCTCGTTTCCTGTCCAACATCATTTATTCTATCTTGATGGTGATGGTGATTCTGGCCGCGATTTCAAAACTGGGAATCAACACGAACTCCCTGGCTGCGGTATTGGCGGCAGCTGGTTTTGCGATTGGAATGGCGTTCCAGGGGACACTGGGAAATTTTGCTTCAGGAGTGATGCTGATTTTATTCAAGCCATTTCGTGTGGGGGACTATATTGAAGCAGGTGGGACAGCGGGGATTGTTGAAGAAATCCAGATCTTCTCCACCTATTTGCGGACTGGCGACAACATTGCCATCGTTGTTCCCAATGGCCATATCTCCGGAGGAACGATCAGGAATTATTCAAAGAAGCCAACTCGGCGAATCGACCTGGTGATTGGTTGTGGATATGACGATGATCTGAGGGCCGTTAAATCGTTTCTGGAAGAAGTTGTGCAGGGAGATGAGCGGGTACTTTCTGATCCTGCTCCCGTTGTCGCTGTCAATGAACTGGGTGACAGCAGCGTGAACTTCGTAGTGCGTCCCTGGGTCAACAATGCAGATTACTGGACAACCCGCTGGGATCTGACGGAGCGGATCAAACTGGGCTTTGATGAGCGAGGCTTTAATATTCCCTATCCAACCCGCGATTTACATGTTTATAACGAGTCTCCCGTCACTGGTGACTGACAGCTATTTTTATTCCCGTTCCATCCAAATCACAAAGTCTTGCGACAGAATTCTGTTGCGAGACTTTTTTCTTAGATACCAGAAGTACCTCAGGAATGCGGGTGGATCGATTTCAGGCGAAAGATTCAATCCTGCAGAGTGTTTTTTTCGAAATCCGGTCCCACTTACTTCCCCTTGAATTCGTATGAAAGAGAGAGACGATTTTCGGTTGCTTCTTCCCTATCAAGTCCGTCTTGGAGTGTGGTAATTATCCAACAGGTTACCTGTGTGAATAGACACTATTCGGAATAATCGGAACGCCAGTAATTTAAATCGACCTGTTTACTCAATATGCAGGGTGTTACCTCCACGTATTCAATTCAATTGTAGTTTATACTTTCTCTAGAAGTCATCGGGAAAGAGGAAGGTCTCGACTGATTTTAATCTATAAATATAGTCTATATCGCAAATAATCGCTGAATAAGTTACCCGGTTGATCAAACCTGGTAGATGCCAACTCAAGCAGGCCCGAGTTGACTTCTGTTTGGTCAATCGGGTCTTTTTACGTACTGATCTGAATGAAATGATTTAGGCGGTTTCATATCTGAAACTGAAGTGGCAAAATAGCTAAGATGAAAAAATGAATACCATTATTTTGCGGGGCGTTTGTAATTATGTGAAGATTCCGTATTATATTAAGTCACAGCGACAGGACGTTTCACTTTTCTGCAGCTTTTGCTCGCCAAGTTGCACCAGTCTAATGAGGGTCTGTTCTCGCTTTTTAATGATGTTCAAGTGATTTGTTGAATTTATCTGGCAACCTGTCGTTGTTAACTTCATTTCTTTCTATATACGTAGAGTGACTATGCAATCCCCACACCGACCGAGCTTACTACGAAAAATGAACGTTCGTAAGGTTTTGGAAGTTATCCAGAGCCAGGGAACATTAACCCGTGCTGATGTCATGCGTTGCTCAGGAATCAGTGCTCCCACAGTATCGAAAGCCGTCAGTGCTCTACTGGAAGCCGGGCTGCTCGAAGAACGGGAGACGGCTGAGTTTTCTGTAGGGCGTCCGGGCAAATTGTTACAGCTTCCCCGTTTCAGTGCACAGGTGATCGGCGTAGTTCTGGAATGGGATTATTGCTCCGTCGTGGCATCTGGTCTGGACGGTCATTTGCATGAAGACAAACTGGATCGCTTTAAAACCCCGCAGACATATTCAGAGCTGATTGAAATTATCTCGGGTAAGATCCTGAATCTGGTAGAGAAGGAAGAGATTCCTGCGCTAGGTGTCGGGATTACGGTGCCCGGTCTGGTTAACAGTAACGATGGTCGCATTTTTCTCGCTTCGAACCTGCATATCGTCGATGGACAGGCTCCCGCAATCGACATTGCCAGCCGAACCGGTCTGGAATGTGTGCTCGTACAGAAATCGACTTCGTTATGTCTGTCAGAGAAGACCTATGGCGCAGGTCAGTCCGTAGAAGATTTTATTAACCTGGATGTCACCTCGGGATTTGGGATGGGGGTCTTCACGGGAGGCCAGTTGCTAGATGGCCAACATGGTCTAGCGGGTGAGATTGCACATATCACAGTGGAACCCCAAGGGGGCCGCATGTGTGGTTGTGGTAATCTGGGATGCCTGGAAACCGTTGCCACCGATTTAGCATTAACGCATTATGTTTCGAAGCGACTTGGTAAGGACCTCGAATTCGAAGCGATTGCAGAGCTCGTGAAGCAGGGGGAGCTGGATATTACTCCCGAGTTAGACCATACGATTGAATTCCTGGCCATTGGTGTTGCTGCGGCGATCAATATTTTCAATCCGGCGAACATCTTTATTACTGCCCGATTATTCGATCTGCGTGATGATGTATTCGATAAGATGTGCTCGATTGCAAAGAGTCGCGCATTGCAGCCATCCTCAAGTTCCTGTGAAATTGAACGTTCAAAAGGAAATAAATATCTGGGGGCTGTCGCCGGTATTATCAACCACCTGGCGAATTCATTAGGACCACGTTTGACTTAGACCTGCAACAGGGAGATCCAGGGGTCTACAGCGTAGGAAGATGACTAGAAGATGGCATCTGCTGCCGATCAGATTACCAGCGAAACTATTTCAGAATCAATTCATTTACTGGAGCAGTCTGTTCGCAAAATCGAGCACTGTCTGAAGCAGCTTGATTCCGATCAAATCTGGTGGCGACCTGCACCGGAACTCAACAGCATTGGGAATCTGATCCTGCATATTTGCGGCAACTTGAACCAGTGGGCCGTCAATGGAATCCCTGATCTGCCGGATGAGCGACAGCGTGACCTGGAATTCAGAGCTGATATCAGTCTCTCCGTAGATGAGTTAACTGGATTGATGAATCAGACCGTCGCGCAGGCAGCCGCCGTCATTCATTCACTTTCGCCAGAAAATTTACTGGAAACACGTCAGATCCAGGGGTTCACGGTGACTGTCTTGGGAGCCATCTCTCATACGGTTCCCCATTTTGTCGGTCACGCACATCAGATTATTTATCTGACACGTCTGCAACTGGACAACGCATACCAGTTTGACTGGTTCCCTGGTTCGCAACAGAAACGTGTACCGATTTAGCCAAACGCTTTTTGTCTTATAGTGTTTTCAAATTCACATCGTCTGCGATCTTTAGACTGTGACCAGTTTTACTGTAGCGTCTCCAGTTCCATTTCGACTGAGTCTGTTAGATTGACAGATGCTATGGTTAAATGTGATGCGATCCAGTCAGGAAAAACTCTGTCGAGAATCTCATTTTTGAGAGGTCGAAGTTTATTTTTTAGAGACCGTATCCGCGTTACAATATTAACCCAGAGTCTCTGTCTCTTCTTGATGAGGTCCGTAAAGGCGTTAGTGTTATGTCCCGTAAAGGAAAAAAGTCTTCCAGTAAGACTGAGAAACGGGTTTCCAGAAAAACGATTGAGGCAGCGTCACCAGCTGCTGATATTTCAGTGAAAGTGGAACAACAGTCTTCCCTGTTTCCACATGTGAGCCGTCTGCCTGTAGAGCTGTTATTTTTATCGCTCTTGCTGATCTGGACGTTTCTGGTTGCCTGTTTTCCGTTACGGAATATGGATATCTGGTGGCATCTGCGGACAGGACAATTGATTCTCGAACGTGGTACGGTTCCGTATTTCGACTGGTTCACTTTTATCGACTATGATCGACCCTGGATTGATCTGCACTGGGGGTTTCAGATCCTGGTGACCTGGCTTCATCGTTGGGGCGGTGTGGACTTACTGATACTGGCCAAGTCATTCTGCCTGGCTCTGACAATTGGTGTGGCCTGGTATGCTTCGGGCAGATCATTGCCTGCCTGCTGGAAAGTTTTGTGCTGGGTCTTACCGGTGATTTGTCTTTCCGGTCGCTCTGTTGTTCGTCCCGAAATGTTATCACTGCTGTATCTTGCTATCTGGATGTACGTCATCAGTCGTCTGCCCTCGCATCCCAGGCTGATCTATCTGATTCCCCTGATCACGTTACTGTGGGTCAACAGCCACGCATTATTCGTGCTGGGACTGGTCGTCAGTGGACTGTTCGTAGTGGATTATCTGATTCGAGTCTGGGCACAGGGGCGATTTGGTATCGACGCGCCCCCCGATTCGCTGTCTGTCGTCATGCTCGTCAGAGCAGGCGTGTTGACAGTGATTGCCTGTTTTCTGAATCCCTACTTTGAGCAGGGTGTTTTATTCCCGCTGACACTGTATGAAAAGTTTTCCGTGGATCAGGCATTTTATTCCGTGAGAGTCGGTGAATTTCAACGTCCGCTTGATTTTATCAGGCAGCATGGTCTGGGAAATCTGTTTTTGTTATCACAGGTTCTGCTGGCGCTGCTGACATTTTGCAGTTTCATTCCTCTATTGATTTCCAGACGTGTGAACCCGTTTCGAATTCTTCTGTATATTGCCTTTACGCATCTGGCATTGAAGGCTTCGCGAAACACGGCAATCTTCGCCCTGATTTCGGGAATGATCCTTTCTGATAATTTATCGGATTGGGTGCAGATCGCTGCGTCACGGACCTTACCGGCTCACAAGGGAGCTGGCATCCGCGGACCTCTCCGATTTTTTGATGAATCTTTATTCAAAAATGGGAGCAGTGCGGTCATCTTGCTGTTTCTAATGATCAGTGTCTTTACCGGTTACTGGCATCGGTGGGGGGGCGAAGGGAAAGTTCTGGGGCTGGGAGAGCAGGAAGCATGGTATGCGCATGCAGCCTCGAAATTCGCAGGACAGCCGGGAATGCCGGATCGCGCCTTTGTTTCGAATAACGGGCAGGCGGCTGTTTATATATTTCATAATGGACCCGAACAAAAAGTTTTTTTCGATGGCCGACTGGAAGTCAATTCCAAAGAGACTTTTCAATTATATGAACAGTTTCAACAGCAGATGTCGTTTAATATGTCTGGCTGGGCCTATCTGCTGGAAGATGAAAACGGGCAGCTTCCCGCAATTATTCTGGATAGTCGTTTTTCGCGAAACGAGATTAATGGCCTGTTAAATAACCCGCAATGGCGACTGGTATTTGCGGATCAGGTAGCCGCCGTATTTCTCGATCAAAAGACGACAGATCGACTGAAGCTACCACTTGCAGACCCGGCTCCACTTCTCTATCCGCCAGGGATGAAGGTTCTCGAAAGAAAATGATCTATTGAATCGCTGGCTGTAAGCAAATCAATTGAATTTCAACTGACACAGAGACGTGGCGCTTGCAAATCGGATAAATTCACAGGACATTAACTGGTAGATGACGTTCATTCAATGTCAACCGGCTTACATGGATTAGCATGCAGGCCATCTTTTAATATTTGAACCAGGGGAAACAGCATGAGGATTTCAGTGATCAGAACAAAACTGATTTATACTATTACGCTAGGCATGTTCTTAATGACTGCCGGTCTGATGCAGGCTCAGGAAGCGGAGCAGCAGACATATAAGGTACCGATGTCGAAGCTGGAACTGGAGTCGGGAGATTCCATTGTATTCCTGGGGGACAGCATTACTCACCAGTGTCTGTATACACAATACGTGGAAGACTTCTTTTACACACGTTATCCCAAGATACGATTGAAATTCCACAATGCAGGTGTCGGTGGAGCCAAAGCCTGGGATGCCCTGGCACGTTTCGATCGGGATGTGGCAGCTTATAAACCCAAGTATGTCACAATTCTGCTGGGGATGAATGATGGTCAGTATCAGCCATTCAATCAAGAGATTTTTCAGACCTATTACAATGACATGAAAGAGCTGATCACAAAAATTGAAGCGATCAATGCCAAACCTATTTTAATGACCCCTACGATGTTTGACGCACGGGCTGCAAGAATGGGTACGCGGAAGCGTGATCCCAGTGCTGTCGAATTATACAACTCGGTACTGGCTTATTATGGAACCTGGTTGCGTGAGGTGGCAGCGGAATCCGGCTTTGGATTTGTGGACATGTATGGCCCCTTGAACAACATCACCATTGCCGCTCGTCAGAAAGATCCCAACTTTACCATTATCCGTGATGCTATTCACCCTAATGCCCCAGGGCAGGTTGTGATGGCATTCGCATTGCTCTCTGATATGAATGTGAAACGGCAGGTTTCGCGCATCACGATCAGTGAAAAAGCCAATGGTGAGCCAGCGGCAGTTGCACGAGGTGGAAAACTGACTGATCTGGTTTATGGTGAAGACGGAGTTTCCTTCACCTGGCTGGCAGACAGTCTGCCCTGGGTTGTGCCTCAAGAAGCTCAGTTGGGGGCTGAACTGACAAAGCTGGGACATCGTATGAGCCAGGAAGCGTTATCGATTCACGGTCTGCCTGCTGGTCGCTATGAACTGACGATTGATGATGCAGTGGTTGGACAGTATTCGAATACCACTTTAGCACAGCATATTGAATTACAGGGGAACTCAAAAACTCCCCAGTACCAGCAGGCGATGAAAGTGGCGCTGCTCAACAAAGAACGCAATGACGGTCCTGTGAAAGATAAACGGAACAGCTGGCGGGCATTTCAACAGTTCGCCCGCATCAAACGTAAGCTGGATGCAGAGGAAGGTGAAAAGAACACCCAGAAACTGGAGGGCCTGCAGAAGCAACTGGCCGGCCAGGAAAAAACGATTCAGGAGAGTGAAGCGGCTGCCCTGGCTTTGGAAGATAAGATTTACGAAGTGAATCAGCCTGTGGCGCGGAAATATGTATTGAAGAAAGTAGCCGCTGGTAAGAAGCAGAAATAAAACTGCAGTGAGCAGATGAATGTATTGAAAACAGGCAGCCCGTGGATCACTCTGCGGGCTGCCTGTTTTATTGAGAATTCAATGTATTACTATCCGTGGATTACAGGAACACAATCGTGATCAGCAGCGACAGAGGTAGTAATACAATACAGCTGTAAACCATGTAGCCAAAGAAGCTGGGCATGCGGATGTTATTCTTTTCGGCGATGGCTTTGACCATGAAGTTCGGACCATTTCCGATATAAGTCATGGCGCCCATGAAGACGGACCCCAGACTGATGCCGATGAGTGCGAGTTCATTTACCTTGGCAATTTCTGGTCCAGCAGTAGGAGCAGCTTTGGCCGTTTCAAAGAATACCACGTAGGTAGGTGCATTATCTAAAAAGCTGGAGAGCGTGCCTGTTGCCCAGTAGAACTTCCAGGGGGCATCAATCCCCAGTGAACCGCCATAAACGTTCAGGATTTGAACGGGTGCCTGCATACAGATAAAGATCCCGACAAACAATGCTGCCACTTCCAGAATGGCTTCGTAATTAAAGGAATTCTGTAGCCGGATGCTTTTAGAAGTGGTTAGCAAGGAGATGCCTGCGAGACCAAACATGCAGACTTCTCTGAAAAAGTGGGGAGCATGCCAGCCATCTGTGTAAGGAACCGGTTTGGATGGATCAAGCAAGGCGACGCAGAAGATCACCAGTAGTAACCAGAGAAAGTTTATCCCGCCTCTGAGTGCGAAGGGTTCGATGGTTTCCGGCGGTGCTTCGACCTTTTCCCGGTTTTCCTTTTTATAGCGAATGCTGTCGTAGATGAAATAAATCGCCAGCAGGCACAGGTTCATTGCCAGCCACATCGGCCACAGATTGAGTGTCCAGGTGAACGGGACGCCTCTCAGGAAACCCAGAAAGAGTGGAGGGTCGCCAATCGGCAGCAGACATCCGCCGGTATTACAGACAACAAATATGAAAAAGATTACGGTATGGGCCACATAATCACGTTTTGCGTTTGCTTTCAGCAGTGGACGAATCAGTAACATGGCTGCGCCGGTGGTTCCAATGAAACTGGAGATCGCAGCACCGATGGCAATGATGGCTGTATTCAGACCGGGACGGCCGACCAGATTTCCATTGAAGGCGATTCCCCCACTGATGACATACAGGCTGAAGAGCAGGGCAATAAACGGAATGTATTCCACCAGTAACGCATTTTTAAGAACCACGATGGCAGCGGGGAACCCGGGAGCAGACATCTCGTGAGTTCCGTGATCGATTACACCATGTCCATAGATGAATGTGTAATAGAGCAGCGTGACCAGCCCAAGGCTGACCGCAACCAGCAGGCGGTTTTTGTTATGTTCCCACCATTCTTCCGTTTTATGAATCAGGGGAAGAAAGGCGATGCACAGCAACAGTAAGGCAAACGGAATGACACTGTAGAAGGCAGGTGGCTCAGCGTGAGCGTGCTGGTCTGAGTGTGGCTGTTCTGTTGTGGATACCAGGTGTGTTGCATCCAGTTGCGTAGACGTATCAGCGATTAAGTTCATCTCAATCGCCCTCCGTAGTTTGGGGATTATTGTAAGTGGGTTAAATCAGAAAAATCCATTTTCGTTCTGTATTGGTAAACAAGAAGACTGCTTGTTCACTGGCGAAATGTAAAAACTTTGGATTATGGCATGATCCGCAATTGTGTACAATGTCCATATCGGCCTGAATTCAAATTGAATTTACGAATTTGCTAACTGATTCTGATGCTCATCGGCTGTTATTGAACAAGGCTTCATTTCAGACAGGTATTGCTTGATTAATTCAGCAGTTTGAGTGCTTTCCAGCAATTCCAGTGAAATTAGAGTTTTCCCGAGTACAATCGGTGGCTCGACCTGTAAGGCCAGCAGATAGGCTGTCTGTTCCTGTGTCAGGTAATTTTGCTGAATTGCGATTTCTCCAAATCGCAGGCCTTTGAGCTGCTGCAATTCCAGAATTTTGGAAACACAATCCTCCGAGAGCATTTTTTCGGCGATGGCGAGTTCACCGATTCGACTCCGGGTTTGCTGTTTTTGACATTTGAGCAATGCTTTGGAGATCGTGGGAATATCAAAAACGGCTTTTGTCACCAGCCAGCGACTGAAGCGGCAACGTTTGATTAATTTGTGCAGTTCCTGATCATCTTTCGTGATAATCGAACGGACATGCACCTGATTTCGTCCATTCTCTTTGGACTCATACATAGCTTCATCAGCTTCGGCAACCAGCCGTTCTGCAAATCCGGTTATATCCCGGGGAGGGATTCCTACTACCGCTCCCAGGCTGGCTGTTACCGGGACCCGGGTTCCCTCGAATTCGATGACTTCGTTCTCGATCAGCTTTCGGAGTCGTTCTGCCAGGTCACGTATTCCGTTATCAGAAGGATTATTGACCATGATGACGAACTCTTCACCGCCATAACGACAGAAGACATCAGAGCGTCGTGTCGAATCGCTGGCGACTTTGGCGACACGCTGTAAAACCAGGTCACCGAACTGATGCCCGTAAGTGTCATTTAGATTTTTGAAGCGGTCAATATCTGAAAAGATGATGCCAATCGGTTGTGCAGCACGAGAGCAGGAGTAGAGTTCCTTCTCAAAATGTTCATTGAAGTAGCTGCGATTATAGGTTTTGGTTAATGGGTCATGAATGGCTTTGCTCTGGAGCTGTTTATTTTCTGATTCCAGTTTGTTTTTTTGTTCTTCAATCACAGCCTGCCGGGCAAACGCCTGTGTTGTATCGACCTGGGCTTTCATGGTCATCTGAACCAGTTGCTCGTTTGCTTTGGCCATGATTTCAAACGGAGATTCGATATCATCCATATTGACTGCGAATATTTGAGCAGCTTCTTCAAAGCGAGTCTGTACCTGCTCCAGAAATCCATGCAGGTCATCGTGTGGCATGTTGTAAAACTCAGATGTTAAATCCTGAAGTTTCTGTAATGCCAGGCCACTGTTCGAGGAGCAGAAGTAGTCACCAATGGCTGCAGACGTAGCGATAATGATAATCAGGTTGAAGTCAGGATGTGATTCAAGTGTTTTCAGTTGTGCTACTGAGTCATGATGATGTTGGATTGCAGTCTGGAACTGTTCTGACAATTGCCAGCGTTCCATCATTTTCACACCCACCTCTGTATGATTGATTCCCAGTTCTGCTGATTCCACTTCAACGGCCTCTCGTTGCTCCTTATCTGCCTGTTCCAGGACAGATAATAAATCTGTCGGAATAGATCTGAGCATGGCAAGGTGGCCAATATCCTGCAGCAGTCCGATCAGGAAACTGTCATACTTTAAATCAAAGCCGGCTTTGGTAGCCAGCAGTTCTGCAGCAGCCGACTGGATGATGGACTGTTTCCAGTAGGAGTCAAACCGAGATTTGAGTGGGCCCTGTGTAATTGCCGATTCAGACAGTGAGAAACTCAATGCCAGTGAGGTCACGACCATCGTCCCCAGCAGTGGGACAGCCCGTTCAATTCCTTTGCATTCTGACCTTAAACCAAAAAATGAAGAATTGCTCGCTTTCAATATTTTTGCTGTAATTGCCGGGTCTGCTTTGATCGTTTCAATAACTTCTTTGATATCTGTATCAGGGTTCTTGGAAAGATCCAACAACTTTACAGCAACAGCCGGCAAAGTTGGTAATTGATCAGAAGACCAGATTTTTTCAAGAGAAATCATTATCAGTGACCTTTGTGGGAATACAAATCAATATTTGAATAGCAGTAATTTAAGAGATTGTTCTTCATTAGCTGGCTGCGGTTGGTGCATGCCGATGAAATTCCAGATGAGACAGCCTCATTGATCTGATGTCTTGATTCAAGCGTTGGATGTGACCCAGCGTTCCAGTTTGCTTTTCAAACTGTCGGGGGTAAATGGCTTGACCAGATAGTCAGAAACACCGGCCTGGATCGCTGTGACAACTCGGGCACGCTCTGCCTCTGTCGTAATCATGATGACGGGAATATCTTTATTACGCTGACGAATTTCTTTCAGCAACTGCAGACCATCCATGTTTGGCATATTCCAGTCGCTTAACACAATGTCAAAAGTCGAGGCAATAAAGATTTCTAATGCCTGAACACCGTCTTCTGCTTCTGTCACATCTTCGATCCCCAGCTTCGATAAACATCGTTTCTGGATTGTTCTCATTGTGCCTGAATCATCTACAAGTAAAATTTTCATGGGATTAGCCTTTATCTATTTTCATTCGATTGGTCGTTAATAAATTACGTTTTGGTCAAACAGGTCGTTTAGCGATCAGAAAATCCTGCTTCAATAGAAAAGGTCCCGATCTCTGAGTCAAAAGCGATACAAATGGGGGAGACATTGGATGGATAATGAACCGTGTGTCCCTTACCTGTAATAATGTTGGGAATACTGATGGATGCTTCGAGGTGTTCCAGCTGTGCCTTTGCTGATCCCGCAATCATGTTTGCTAATTCGCAGACAGCATCACAGACTTCGTCGTTGATTTCATCTGTGGAGATACCAACCAGACGGTCCAGAACGCCTATGCCGACACTTTTCGAAAGGCTTAATACGAGCGTCCCGGCTACTTTGCCAGAAATCCCAATGACAGCACTCAATTCATGCTGGGGAATGAGATCCTGTTTGAGGCTCAAGCCGGTTCGTTTTGGCGTGCAACTCAGCATCATTTCAAATACAGAGATGGTTGCACTAATGATAGGATTTACAAATTCTGCGGTGAGTTCAGACTTACCGACTGTACTGGTTGACGTCATTATCTAATTCCTGTTTCCTGAGAATCATTCAACTTCAGTGATTCAGTTATTCTGAGTGTATTGTTGAAGTCACGTTGCCGATGGCATTTCACGACTGTTGCTCGAAATGCATAACAGCAGTCGGACAACGAATAATGCTTTAAAAGTAAATGTGCACTTAGAGCATAGATCACGAAAAAATGCATGTCCTCAAATATCAACACGATATTCCAGATATTATTTCTTCAACCTGCTTGAGCTTGCTGAGTATTCCGGCTGTAAGATCTGTAGTGGAGGCGATCCCCGCCAATTTAAGGAATATCCCTCCTTAAGAAAACAGGTAGTATTTGGATCGAGAAATCAGTTCCTACCTCAAACCATGGAAATCCCTCCTGCTTATCGCCACGAGATCTAGATGGTTTATATATAAGAGTTTATGGGTATTTGTACTGATAGTGGATATGGATATCGCGTATACTGTTGTAGGAATCAGTCACAATCGAGAGTGGAAATGACGATCAAAGTAATAGGGGAGATACTTTAAAATCTGACAGATTAGAGTTGAGGAATCGATTCGATTTTGCTTACCATATAAAGTTCTGGTAAGAAATACAAAGTGAGTGCTGCTACCTGAGATTATTTCATTTCTAAAACCAACATCAGGTTGAAAACTTGCTAAACGTAAATTTTCATATCTCTGAACCAAGTCTAATAATATCGATTCAGTCTCACATTGTTGTATGCTGATATATTTAAATAGTTGCCCGTAAAAAAAGGCACAGCTTGTCAATGGGACAGATATCACATCAAGAAAGTTTTGACTTTGCTCAAGACGTTCGTACAACGTGTCACCGATTAAATAACTTTCTAACAATTTTACAGTGTCAACATGACTATCTTCACGGATTGTCATCCAGCGAAATAGAATCGGAACTAGCAGGTGTCCTCCGGGATTTAGTTCCGCCGATTGAATCCGCTACCAGCGATGTGCTTACTCTTTCAAAGAAATGTCGAGATATTCTGGAGAGGTAGAAGTACGAGTCGTAGCTGCAGAATTAAGATTGAACCATAAGTTAATTGATATCTTTAAAATCTCATAGTCATTTTATACGAGGGCCAGCAAGCATGCTTACTTCAACAGATTTGATTCGAGTTGTTTTTGTCGATGATCACATGGTTCTGGTAGACTCAATCGTCTCCAGGTTTCAGCGAGACCCTGATATCGAAGTCGTCGGTACAGCCACAAATGCCGATGACGGGCTGGCATTGATTCTGGAGACTGAACCCGATGTTGTGATACTGGATGTTGAATTACCCGGGCGTGGGTCATTTGATATTGCCGAAGAGATTTCCTCTCGTCTGAAAAATACAAAGATGATTTTTCTGACAGGCTATCTATCGGACATCTTCATTGAGCTGGCTTTGAGAGTAAATGCAAAAGGTTACTTACTTAAAGGGGAGCCGATTGAATCATTGATTCATGCCATTAAAAAGGCCTCTCGCGGAGAATACTGTTTTTCACAGTCGGTCCAGGAGCGACTGGTCTTTGACCACAAAAAAGATCGGTATTCGATTCAGTCAAAAAGCATGCTGACCTCTCTGACTTCCCGACAGATTGAAGTGCTCAGACATCTGGCCAGAGGGATGAGTGTGAAAGAAGTCGCCCGCTCCATGCATCTCTCGGAGAAATCGATCGACAGTCACAAGTATCGGATCATGCACAAGCTGGGGATTCATGATCGTGTCGAACTGGCACGGTATTCGATCCGTGAAGGTTTGACTCTGCCTTAAGTGGCAGTCCTGATGACATATCTCAAGAGAGAATCGGGCCACGCTGATCAATGGCCCGGTTGATGGATTCAAGCTGAGAAGCCGAGAGCTCAAAATTCAACGCTTCTGCATTTTCCCGGATCTGTTCCGGGCGTTTAGCCCCACAGAGGGCGCAAGTGATTCCAGGCTGTTGAATCGTCCAGCGAACCACAATTTGAGCCACTGTTCGATTCATTTCGTTTGCCAGTGTTCGCAGGACCTCAAGAAAGTCCTGATTCTTCTCCCATTCTTCTCCCTGGAACATGGGGTACTTCTGCCGCCCATCTTCCAGCGCAAACTGATGATCTCGTGCTAGCTTGCCTGCAAGTAACCCTTTCATTAAAGGCCAGTAAGCCATCACGGAGACATTATTTTTGATACACCAGGGAAGGCGGTCTTTTTCGATATCGCGCTGCAGCATATTGTAGCGGGGCTGATACGCAGATATGGGGCAGACGTTGTTAAATTCCTGAAGCTGTTCCAGAGTGAAATTGGAAACGCCGACGGACAGAATTTTTCCGGCGGCTAATAACTCCTGGAATGCCCCCGCCGATTCACTGACCGGGATTTCAGGGTCAGGACCATGCAGATAATAAAGCTCAACACGATCAGTATTGAGCCTCTGCAAACTTTCATCGCACTCCTGCCTGATCCGGGACGGTGATGCATCTCGCACCTGTTTAGTACCCTCCCAGTGAATGCCCCCCTTGGTTGCAATCACAATCTGGTCTCGTTGGCCTCCTAGCGCCTCTGCAATCAGTTGTTCACTTTCTCCCGCATAGCCATAGCAATAAGCAGTGTCAAAGAAATTGATCCCGGATTCAAATGCTGCGTTCAGTGTGGCCAGGCTGGCCTGTTCCGTGACGTCCACACTGGTGACACCCGAAATCGGCCAGCAACCCATTGCGATAGGGGTGATTTGAATCTCCGTGTTTCCGATTTTTCGTAACGGGCTCATATGCTCACTTTCTTTCTGCATTGATCAACTGGGGAACTGATGTCACAGGTAGATAGTATTTCGATTTCAGTTCATTTAAAATAAGGATCGTCTTGAGCTCTCCGCAACAGTATCATATTGTTCTTTCAAAGCAAATGAAGGTTCATTGAGATTATGTGTGCCCGGTTTTTCCTGTTTTCACCAGATGAAGAAATTATGCGGCTGTTTCAACTGGTGACATTTCCGCGGATCGCCCCACGTTATAATATTGCTCCATCACAGCCCGTCATGGCCATCGTTCAAAATCAACAGGAGCACCAGGTCCGGCATTTTCAATGGGGATTCATTCCTGGCTGGTTTAAAGCCCCAGCTTCCGGGCAGGCGATGATCAATGCACGCTCTGAGACAGCATCCTCGAAGCCAGCGTTTAAAAATGCGTTTCGCTACCGGCGTTGTCTGATACCCGCCAATGGTTTCTATGAATGGAGGAGTACCGGAAACCGTTCTCGACAGGCAATGTGTGTGCGTCTGCGGGAAGAACCCCTGTTCGCGATGGCAGGATTGTGGGAGCAATGGCAGAGCCCTGATGGCACAGAGCTCGACACGTGCACTGTCTTAACTACTGCCGCCAATCCATTGCTGGAACCGATTCATCCCCGGATGCCAGTCATCTTGCATCCCGAGCAGTATGCACGCTGGTTGAGTTCGGAAACAATACCGATTCCTCAACTGGAAAAATTACTGCAAACTGACCCATCTAAGTCCATGCAGGTTTACCCCGTGAGTTCACAGGTCAATAAAGTGTCTCATGATTCGCCGGACTGTCTCACTCCGGTTCAGGAGCAGAAGACGTTATTTTGAATCGCTATTATTTCTGGCGTATACTGTTTCAGGTCAGAGATTCAGGTGGGGCAAAGAGAGTCAAAACGGGCTGCACGTCTTCGAAATGTTCAAACAGGTAATCTGGTTCACACTCTCGAAGTTCTTCCAGAGAGTAAACACCGGTGGAAACCGCAATCACGTTGGCGCCAATTGCGCGGGCACAGGTGATGTCATTGGGTGTGTCGCCCAAAACCCAGACGGAAGTCTGTTCCAGTAGCTCAGCCGCATGCCGTTCTCGAATCTGTCTTAACGCTTCATGCGCGACATCGTCCCGATCAGCATGATGATCTCCATAGGCGCCAAAATCGAAAAAATGGTTCAACTCGTAGTGTGCCAGTTTTTGTTTCGCGCCCTGCTCAAAATTTCCAGTCAGCAGTCCAAGATCGACATTCGCCTGTCGGGAAAGAGATTCCAGGATCTCTCTGACACCAGGCAGGACCCGACCTTTATGCTCTTTCAGTTTGTCCGCAAGTAGATTGAGATAACCCTGTTCAAAACGCTGTCGGTTTTCACTGGTATTTGCAATCTTGAAGTATTCAAACAGGTCCACCATGATCGAATGATCGGTACGGCCTGCAGTGGGAATGCCTTCCACAGGTGCACTAACCTGAAATTCCTCTTCCAGCATATGCAGAATAGATCGCTGGCCGGCACCTCCGGAATCGATCAGGGTGCCATCAATATCAAACAGGCAAACATGCATTTGAGTCAACATTATACGAGGGTATGGAACGAGTGAAACATCGCTGTATTCTATACACGCTCAATGACTTCGGAAATGCGGTTTCTTGAAACGGGAGTCCCTTTTATTTCGTGGCAGGCACGTTTGATGACATCTGCATCAATCGTCGGCAGGTTCTGTTCAAAACCTGCCAGTAATGCCAGATCACAGATCTGGTTGATTTTTTCGGGAATCCCCTGACTTGCTACTTGTATCTCCTGATATGCTGCGGGAGTAAAAAGATCGGCCTGGCAACCCGACCAGCTTAAGCGTGATGTGATATAACTCTCTGTTGTTTCCCGCTCAAAGCAATCCAGTTCGATAGACAGATCGGAAAGGCGGGAGACAGTATCTACGTGTGTTGTATTCTGGTGATCCAGAGTCAGGACCAATGATAAAGCAGGGAACTGCTGGTTACCGACATGCAGCAGCCGTTCAATTGCAGAAATACATTCGGTACGAGCCTGATCAACATGATCTAACAGCAGTATCTGGCGTCCTTGAATCAGCTGTAAGCCAATCAGATAGTCAGACAGTTGTCGCCAGAGTTGCGGTAATTTTGTATCGAGAGCCGGCCCCAGACGTAAGCTGGCACATACCTGCCAGAGCAATTCCTCTTCTCCCAGACCAATCAGATCGATGAATTCGCATTGATGCGGGGTTCTTTTTAACAGCTGTTGAAAGACCTTGAGCGTAAGTGTCTTTCCTGTTCCTGCTGGTCCACTGAGGACTCCGCATTTTTTCTGTTCCTCTGCGATAAACAATAAGCGTGCTAACGCCTCTTCGTGTATTTCACTCTCGAAGAAGTATCCCTGATCCAGCCGTTGATTGAAGGGAGCCTGTGTCAAATTCCAGAAATCGCAATACATGATTCTCTTTTGACCTGTTTGAATTTAGAGTTCGAACTTGCGTGTTCCGAATCTCTACTCCTTGCAGAATGTGCCAGAAGAGAGATACCATCCATAATTGAGAGTACGATAATTCAGAAGCAGCAAGAGACGCTTCTGGTCTGAAAAACTCTCCTTATTGATAAAATCGGTCATTCGATGCTATCGGCATGACCGAACCCCGCCTGAGTTGTCTGATTTTTCTCAACTTACGTATTTTAAAGAGCTTAAAGTATTTTCGAGCTGGTCTATACCGAGAATAAAGATGCCACATCGTTTTTTTTATGACGGGTCGTTTGACGCTGATCAGCTTCTGCTGGATGGCAGCGAGGCTCATCATCTGCTGCATGTCCTTCGTATGCGAACTGGTGATAGCGTGCTGGTGTTCAATGGGAGGGGAGCAGAAGCAGAAGGGGTCATCAGTAAAACCTCCCGTAAAACAGTCGAAATACAAGTGACCACAAGACATGCAGCTCAAGCCAGTTCGCAGGTTCCCGTAATTCTGGCGACTGCCGTTCCCAAGGGTGACCGCTTTCGCTGGCTTGTTGAGAAAGCAGCAGAGCTCGGGGTAACAAAACTGGTCCCCCTCCTGACCGAACGCAGTAGTGTGGATCCCGGTGATAATCGATTGAAAAAACTACAACAGACAATCGTATCTGCAGCCAAGCAGTCCGGGCAGATTCAGCTTATGGAGCTGGCTGAGGTGCAGAAATGGGATTCATTTCTGTCAGAGGTCAGCCAGACAGAGTGCCGCCTGTTGATTGCTGATCCGGCGGGCCGTGGAATGGACCTGTTTAGATCGAATGATCATTCCGAGGCACCGGTAGTCATTCTGATCGGTCCTGAAGGGGGATTCACACCTGAGGAACTCCAGTCTGCCTTGGAGAAGGGGGCGGAATCGGTCAAGCTGAGTGAGGGAATCTTACGTATCGAGACAGCGGCAATTTTATGCGCAGGGCTGATTCGTCTGATGGAACCCAGTGGGGAAGCTTGACAGCCTGGCAGCTGGTTTTACCCGCCATTATTTAAACAGATCGCCCGAACGCATGAAAAGGGCAAAACTGTAAATGACCACTCCTGCGACAATCAGCGAACCAAAATTCAGCAGATTGCGGCCCGTTGACATTTTTTTTCGCGCTACAACCTGGGCAATCACAGTCACGACAGCGACCAGGGCAAATTTAAAATACACCATGCCTTTGATGCCCCAACCCGCGATAAAATAATTCGCCAGCTGGTTGGATTCCCGGAAATTGCCGGTTACCAGCAGCAGGTATGTCATGAAGACATCCAGTGCATTGACCAGAATAAAGATGCAGGTTTCACGTTCCAGAGGTAATTGATGGTTCCAGAACGAGCGTCCTTGTTCCTTCTCCTGAGGTTCAGTATCAGTTTCATCCATGAGAGTATCTCGTATGGTCAATGGCGGGACAGTAAAGGGCTCAATCTCAAATCAGTTTTCGCAGTTGCTTTATATACCCGGGAATCGCTTCCTTCGGTTCTTCTTTGGCTTCATATTCCAGAACAACGAAGTTTTTGTAGTGAGCATCTTTGAGGATTTTCACGATGCGTGGAATGTCCGCGGGAACCTCTTTTCCACGGACTCCCATTTCTACCTTGATCTGGGCATTGATTGCCAGCGGCGCAATTTTTTCCAGATCTTCATAGGGGTGCTCTGTACGGAAGTTACCGCTGTCGAAATTGATTCCGAAATTGGGGGCTTTATCGATTCCGTCAATGATCCGCATCATCTGCTCGGGCGTCGATGTGATTCCCCCATGGTTTTCCAGCGCGAGGCTGACTCCTTTTTTCTCAGCATATTTGAGTGATTCATTAATCCCTGCCTGGCACATGCGAATCGCTTCCGCTTCATTTCCGCCTTTGGGAACCCTGCCTGCAAAAATTCGAATCACGGGAGCACCCAGGATTGCAGAATAATCAATCCATTTGCGGGTCATTTCCAGCTGTGCATCTCGGGCGGTTCCTTTGGGCAGGCAGAAATCGTTGCCGATGGCTGTTCCTGATACAGCTAGTCCCAGTGAGCCTGCCAGGTCGCGTGTTTCTTTCAGGTAATCTTCACTGACTGGATTAGGGAAATAGTAGCTGGTCAGTTCGCAGCCATCCAGTTTCAGTTCACCACAGTAGCGGACGAAGTCCTGAATGGTCATGGTGGCCGGTGTTTTTCTCTCACGGGTTTTTGGCCAGCTCTGTTGCATGTAACGGTTGAAAGAATAGGCGGCCAGACTCAGTTTGAGGTGCTCAGAAGCCTCTTTTTTCTGAACTCCTGCGGCAAATGCAGTGTCTGAAATCAGAGTACCTGCTGTCAGGGCAGCCAATCCCCAGGCAGAAGAGGTCTTCAGAAAATCACGTCTGCTGGTTTCACCGTTGAAGGGGGAATCGGAACGGACTGCCATTATGTTTACTCCAGAGTTGAGTACTGTTAAATCAGGTATGAGTTCGAAATTGCTGTTCCAGGGAACAGGGCTTGTGTATTTTGACAAATCGATGGTCGTAAAGAAACCCTCGATATCAAAAACAGGCAGAATTGCAAAGTTTCTGCGGATGGCTAAACTAACTCTATTGCTATAGATATCACTGACAGGATTACTGTCTGTTTGTTACGATGTCGGGGCGTGCCATGCTGGCCCACTTGGACAGAAAAACCATTTTTAGCCGGGCCAACGTGCCCTTGAACGATTAGGAAGACTGGACACAATGCCTCGTTACGACGCCAAGCGGATAGAAACCAAATGGCAGACCTATTGGGATCAGCAGGAAACCTTCAAAGTTGGTGAGTTTGTTGAAGGGAAAGACAAGCTATACGTTCTTGATATGTTTCCTTATCCGTCAGGCGAAGGTTTGCATGTCGGGCATCCCGAAGGGTATACGGCAACTGACATTGTCTGTCGTCACGCCCGCATGCAGGGGAAACAGGTGTTGCATCCGATGGGCTGGGACGCGTTTGGCTTACCTGCCGAACAGCATGCCATCAAAACGGGAACCCCTCCCCGCATCACGACTCAGAAAAATATTGATACCTTTCGTCGTCAGTTGAAGATGTTAGGTTTCAGTTATGACTGGAGCCGCGAATTTTCCACGACAGACCCGGATTACTTTCGCTGGACACAATGGATCTTCCTGCAGTTATTCGATTCCTGGTTTGATTCGGAATTCGAATGGACGGGACCAGATGGAAAGCAGCGTGTTGGTCGCGCCCGTCCCATCAGCGAATTGCCGATCCCCGAAAAAGTAAAAGCGGAGGGAGAAGAAGCCACCCGTCATTATCAAAATCGCCATCGATTGGCATATCAGCATGAAGCGCCTGTCAACTGGTGTCCTGAACTGGGAACTGTTTTGGCCAATGAAGAGATCATTGATGGAAAAAGCGAGCGGGGCGGACATCCAGTGGAACGTATTCCGTTGCGGCAGTGGATGCTGCGGATTACGAAGTACGGTGATCGGTTGATTGACGGTTTGGAAGGTTTGGACTGGTCTGATTCCATCAAGTCATTACAGAAAAACTGGATTGGCCGCAGTGAAGGCGCAGAAGTAGATTTCTATGTGGGCTCGGGAGAATCAGAGACCGATTTAAGGCAAGGGTTCTCAACCTGGAAGTCATCGCGTAGTGAGACAGGATTTCCGGAAGATCCGGAAGCAGATGTATTACGGGTCTATACCACCCGCCCCGATACCTTGTATGGGGCGACCTATATGGTACTCGCTCCTGAGCACCCGTTTGTAGATCGTCTGACAACAATTGAGCAGAAGCAGGACGTTGAAACGTATCGCAAACAGGCCGCGCTCAAGAGCGATTTGGATCGAACCGACCTTGCTAAAGAGAAAACGGGAGTGTTTACCGGCAGTTTCGCTATTAATCCTGCCAACGGCGAGCAGATCCCGGTCTGGATTGCCGATTACGTTTTAATCAGTTATGGAACAGGTGCCATCATGGCGGTTCCCGCTCACGATTTACGCGACTGGGAATTTGCCATCGAGTTTGATTTACTCATCATCCCCGTTGTCGAACCACCAGAGAATTATGAGCCTTCGAAAGAGGAACAGGCTTTGGAGGCGGAGATCGATGGCGAAAAACGGACTCCTTTTTCAGGAATGGGAACGGCCATTCATTCCGGGGAATTTGATGGTATGAAAACGGCTGATTTCAAAAAAGAGATCTCGGCTCGTCTGGTCGCGCAGGGCGTTGGTAAAAACGCTGTGAATTATCGCCTTCGCGACTGGTTGTTCAGTCGACAGCATTTCTGGGGTGAACCGTTTCCCATCTGGCACGAGTTGGATGAGAATGGCAATATTACGGGCTTGATGCGACCCGATCCGGAAGAGAGTTTGCCGGTCGAACTTCCCGAATTAAAAGAGTTCAAGTCTGCTGGAACTCCCGAACCACCTTTGTCTTCTGCGCCTGACGAATGGTTGTACAAAACAGATACTGACGGCAAGCGGTTGTTGCGCGAAGTGAACAGCATGCCTCAGTGGGCAGGTTCCTGCTGGTATTATTTGAGATTCGCCGACCCCAAAAACAGTGAGCGATTTATCGATCCGGAAAGCGAGAAGAACTGGTTACCCGTCGATCTTTATATTGGCGGTGGTGAGCATGCGGTTTTGCATTTGCTTTATGCCCGTTTCTGGCATCAGGTATTATTTGACCGCGGGCATCTCACCTGTGCGGAACCGTTCCAGAAACTCGTCAATCAGGGCATGATTTTAGGTGATGTCGAATTGACTGGCTTCCAGCAGGCAGACGGCACCTGGGTATCGGCAAAGGATGTTGCCGAATCGGAGGAATCAGAAACCAAATGGATTGAAAAATCATCCGGAACACCCGTTAATATCGTTAGCCTAGAATCGGACCAGGTGCAGAAGCAGGGTGAGAATTTCGTACTTGTTGATCATCCTGATATTTCCGTCAACAGCCGTGCTTATAAGATGTCAAAGTCACGGGGAAATGTCATCAATCCCGATGTCGTTGTGGAACAGTATGGCGCTGATGCATTGCGGATGTATGAGATGTTTATGGGACCCCTGGAAGCGACCAAGCCCTGGAGTATGAGTGGCGTGGATGGCGTCGGTCGATTTTTGGGGCGCGTCTGGCGCTTGATCATCGATGAGCGACAGGAAGAGGTTACCTTAAGCGAAGCAGTCACCGATGAGATGCCCGATGAAGATCAGTTGCGCATTTTGCACAAAACCATCAAAGCCGTATCGGAGGATATCGAAAAGTTATCATTCAATACAGCCATCAGTCGAATGATGGAATTTACGAATGCGATGGGCCCGCTGAAAACCAGATCTAAATCGGTTCTGTCTGATTTCGTGTTACTGCTGTCCCCGTTTGCGCCTCATATTGCCGAGGAACTCTGGAGTGTACTGGGGCACACAGAATCTCTGGCCTATCAGCCGTGGCCGAAATTTGATGAAGCGTTGTTGCAGGAATCGGTCGTGGAAATCCCGGTACAGGTGAATGGGAAACTGCGGTCGAAAGTGTCAGTCGCAGCAGACGCCGACCAGGCCACGATGCAGCAGACTGCAGAACAGGATGAGACGATCGCCCAGTATCTGGAAGGAAAAACCATCGTGAAGGCGATTGTGATTCCCGGGCGACTGATCAACTTTGTGGTCAAATAACAGAGCAGGCAGGGGAAGGGCAGTCTTGCTTTTACCCTGCCTTGTTATTCCTTGGTTGGATTATTCTTCTTCCAGTCGATAGAGTGGCTGGCTGATCCCGGTTGTGTCGACTGACCAGGGAAGCCAGGCAAATGCAACTTCATTCACCATAAGATCGGACTTCCGCGGACGGACAGGGTAGGCATCTATTTCCAGATCTTCTGGTCGAATCGGCTCTTCCAACTCATCAATCTCCTGCTGAAACTCTTCTTCCAGTTCAGCATATTTTTGATGTTGGATTTCCAGAGCCTCTTTCGCCCGTCCAATATCACCATGTTCTTTGGCTGCTCGGCCGACACTGCGCGCTGCCGTTGATGCTTTTCTGACGTTGGTGGCACTGGCTACTTTTCTGCCCATAATGGCACCGAATATGGTTGTGCCGATTGAGATGAACGTACTCAGCTTTTTTTCACTGTATTGTGATTCTTCCCGCGCCACGCGCTCTTCGGCGGTGCGGATTCTGTTTTTAATCGTTTCAAATTTGGACGAATACTTAGACCGCAGTTTTTCAAGTTGTAGATCACGTTCTTCGCGCATCAGTTGTTTGAGACGTGCACGAAAAGCAGATTCATTTTCACCGGGATCGGAATACAGTTTAGGGTCCGCGCTAAACCACAGATTCAGCGGATGTTCCTGGTACAGGTAAGTTTTCAATTCCTTTTCCCAGGATTGGTACTGTTTCGGTTTTATAAGCAGGCTGTCGACGTCAGCAAAGACTGCCTGGGAATCAGGTTCTGAATCATAGTCCAGATTACCTGGAGGGATGAACGTGGCTGCTTCCCAGACCGACTCCGGTACCGATCCGGTGATTGTTAATAACAAGGCGACATCCTGCCAGAGATCGATCTTTGATTTGGCATCGGCGTAACGCAGTTTCGCGAGACCAATCAGACCAGGGCGGTACACGAGCCGGCTTGTGGTCGGGGCGATCGTCGCAGCGGTGAAGATTCGCTGTTTAATTTCAACGGGAATCAACGGTGGTTGTGAGAGGTCTGGTTCTGCAGTCGTGTCGATGACTGTTTCAGCGGGAGCTGGAATTGATTCGGCAATCGACTGCTTCCGCGAGTCCATCAGCGTTTTAATCTGGTTACGCGTCAATGGTCCTCGCAGGTAGGAGAGTGCCCACCTTGTCTGGAATACGACGGGGGCATCTTCATGTACGTTATGTAACAGGAAAACGCGGCTTCCCAGATCAGACAAAATGGCTTCCATCTCCTGTCGGTGGAACTGGCTGCCGGCTGTTCCCGATGCGCTTTCCAGTCCATCCAGGACGCGCGCTTTATCCCGTTCTGTCTGCAGGCGTCCAATGAACCAGGTACCTGTATTTGAGAGCCCTTTATAATCCAGGTCAACCGGGTTCTGTGTCGAAAGGACGACCCCCAGACCATATGCTCGTGCCTGTTTTAATAAAGTGAGCATCGGTGTTTTAGACGGGGGATTCGCTGTCGGAGGGAAGTATCCGTAGACCTCATCCATATACAGGATGGCCCGCAGACTCGAGGTCCCTGACTGACTGCGAACCCAGGCCAGGACTTCATTGAGCAGGACGGTGACAAAAAACATGCGTTCTGATTCAGACAGGTGGGCGATCGATAGAATAGAGATGCGGGGCTTGCCCTGTTTCGTCATTAAGAGTCGCTCGATATTTAACGCATCCCCCTGCATCCAGGATTCAAATCCTGGAGATGCCAGCAGATTGTTGAGTTGCAGGGAAAGCTGCATACGGTCTTTCGCTGGGTAAAACATATCCAGGCTGAGAAAACCGATCTTGTCAAATGGAGGGGCCTGAATTTCCTGAATCAGGCTGGCGATGGACAGATTGCGTTTTGCTTTCCAGGCATTGCTGAGTATGTTAGAAAGCAGGATGTGTTCCCGGCTGTTGATTGGATCGGCGTTGATTTTCAGCAATGCCAATAGTCCAGAGACCGCGGACATGATGCGATCCCGCAGAGCATCGCTGTTGTTTAAAATCGCTTCACTCGGGGCATCGAATGATTTCAGAACCGAAATCGGCAGGCCGGCATTACTGCCTGGTGTGTAAATCGCCATGTCGACGGCATCGCGCAGTTTCGCAATACGAGCGCCATCCTGCTGCCAGTCGGCCAATCCCTTCTTCCAGAGGTTGGCCGTCCATGCTGCGAATTCGTCAGGTGTCTTGCCTTTGCGAACTGCTTCGCTTTCCTCAACCCAAGGCCGAAAATCAGCTGGTTTTAAATCCGGAAAATTCAGCAGCAGGTTTCCCAGATCTCCCTTAGGATCAATCGCGATCACAGGAATATCGTCAATGGCGGCTTCTTCCAGGAGAGACAGGCAGAGCCCGGTTTTTCCACTTCCGGTCATTCCGACACACACTGCATGTGTTGTCAGGTCTTTACTATCGTATAATACCAGGTCTTCTTTCAACTGATCTTGAGGCAGATCATATTCGCGTCCCAGGTAGAATGCCCCCAGCTTTTCATAAACTTGATCTGTCATAGTTCACCGTGAATGGAGAGAAGAGATGCGTTTGTTTTCAGAATCATATCTGTGAGCAAGGCCATGGAGGCGAGTTTCAAAATAAGACTCTTTGGTTGAATGTGATGTGCTCTAGAGCAGCTTACAATCTGAATTGTAAATAGCGTAACATGCTGTCTGTATGAATTCACGTTTTGAGTCAGATTCTTCGTTAAAAAAACAGGATGCGAATTCATATTGGATCCTCACTGCTCGGGTTCTTCCGCTTCAGGAACAATGGCGAAGCAGGAAGAGACTTCAGGCGGGATCCGGCGGGGAGTGAGGTTTTCATAATTCACAAACGCCCAGTTTGTCTCCGCACGTACCAGCAGCTCGGAATCTGAGGGGCGGATAATCTTATATTTCCGGAGAGATTTGACTTTCTGCAGTGTTGAGATCCAGGTTTGTACAACGATTTTCTGATCTACAAATGCGGGTTGCAGATATTCAATAAAATGACTGCGCGCGACCCAGCCGATTTTCAATTCGCGATATCGACGTCCTGACCAGCCATTCGCTGTCGAGTGGGCGACTGCGGCATCCTGTAGCCATTTGAGATAGACCACATTATTGACATGTCCTAATCCGTCGATTTCGTCTTCAGTCACTAAATGATGGTATTCATAAATGCGATGCATGGAATTTATATCCCCGATTATGGTATGGTATCAGCTGTGAGACATCGTGTTTCTCATGGCAGTGGTGCTGTGTTTCTGAGCTGTGATCTTGGAACAGTGTAATTGAATCAAATCATAATTGAATCTGAGTTTCATGAATAACATAAAGTCGCTTCCACTGGTAATAGGTTTAGGTGAATTACTGTGGGATTGTTTTGAGGATCAGAGACGACCCGGTGGTGCACCGGCGAATGTTGCATTTCAGGCGAATCAGCTGGGATGTCAGGGGACTGTCGTCACCCGTGTCGGGCAAGATGAACTTGGTAATGAACTGCTGGGATTTCTGAAGCAGCAGGGACTTTCTGTGGACCATGTGCAAATTGATGAATCCTTTCCGACGGGGACTGTGACCGTACAATATTCCGATGCCAACGATCCGCAATATACTATTCATGAACATGTTGCCTGGGATCATCTGGAATATAATGACGATCTGTCTGTATTGATGCAGCAGTCACAGGCAGTCTGCTTTGGAACGCTGGCGCAGCGAGAAACCGATTCGCGTGAAACCATTCATCAATGCCTGGCAGCAACTGGTGAAAATTGTCTGGTTGTTTATGATGTGAATCTCCGCCAGCATTATTATGAGCGAAGCTGGATTGAACGTTCTCTGGCGGCTGCAAAGATGATTAAATTGAATCAGGATGAAGTGGAAAAACTGAGTGACATCCTGGAGCTATCGACGGGTAGTCTAAAACAGTTTGCGAATCAGATTCAGAAAGATTTCGAACTGGAAGCGGTCTGCATCACGCGTGGGGCTGAAGGATGTCTGATTTACGCAGAGGGGCAGGAATATAATATTCCCGGTTCTCCGGTGAAAGTCGCTGATGCCGTCGGTGCCGGTGATGCGTTTACCGCGGCTTTAATCTCCAGACGACTTCTGGGTTGGGGGTGGGAGCAGGCGGCAAGATTTGCGAACCGTGTAGGTGGTCTGGTTGCCAGTCAGGCAGGAGCGATGCCTGCGCTCAAGCAGGAATTTGAACAGATCAGTCAGGAAATACAGAATTCTTAGAAATCAGTGAAGTCAATTACTTTTAATACTTTGAATAATATAAGGATGAAAGAGATGCTACGTCTTAGTCTGCTGGCGTTGAGCCTGATCGTATTGTGTTGTGTTGGCTGCTCTGGTGAAGTTCCCACTGCTACTGACCCCGAAGTACCTGAAGCCGCTACGGCAGGTGGAAAAGAGACACCGACCGGTGCCGATGATTATCAGGTACTGCTGGAGACCACCAAAGGAAATATTAAACTGGAAGTCCATCCGGACTGGTCACCACGCGGTGCGGAACGATTCAAAGAACTGGTTAAAATGGGCTATTACAATGATACTGCTTTCTTCCGTGTGATCGATGGATTCATGGCTCAGATCGGTATCAATGGTGATCCGGAACTGCATGCCAAGTGGCGTGATAACAATATCATGGATGATCCTGTGGTAGAATCTAATAAACGCGGCTATGTTTCCTTCGCCAAAACAGGAATGCCAAACTCACGTTCCACACAGTTTTTCATTAACTTCGGCGATAACTCCAATCTGGATGGAATGGGCTTTTCCCCGTTCGCAAAAGTGATCGAAGGCATGGATGTTGTTGATTCACTTTATAAGGGATATGGAGAAGGTGCCCCTCAAGGGCGTGGTCCGTACCAGGGTAAGATTGTGGATGAGGGAAATGTTTACTTGAAAAAAGAGTTTCCCATGCTGGACTACATCAAAAAGGCAACAATCGTTGGTGAAGAACCGGCTGAAACGAAAGAGAAGCCAGAATCTGAAAAGTCAGAGTCAGAAAAACCAGCACCCAAAGAGGAAAAGAAAGATGATGCGGCTGTGAAATCTGAAACAGAAAAACCGGCTACGAAAGAGTAGTCGGCCAGATCAGTCGTTGACCGGCATGCGCACAAAGGGAGACCGGATGCAGTCCAGCTCATCCAGCTCCCTGCTGGCGGCCTGAAAACGTCCTTCTGTCGTACGATGGGTCATGATCACCAGTGGGACGATTGAAAATTCTTCGGAAGGATCAACTTCAGGGGCTTCGTGCTGAACCAGGCTGGCGATACTGATTTCGTGGTCGCCTAACACGTTGGTTATGTCGGCTAAGACATGTGGGCGATCTTCCACGTTTAAACGCAGGAAGTAGCGTCGGGAGATATCTTCACGTGGCATGATCTTGATTCCTTCACGAGGGTTCCAGAGATCAAGGCGGGGAAATGTCAAGGCGGCCCTGCCGACGGCAACATCAACCACGTTCGCGACGACAGCAGAAGCCGTCGCCATCTGACCTGCTCCCATACCAGACAGCCAGACTTTGCCGACAGCGTCACCCTCCAGGGCGATTTTATTGTAGGCATCTTCTACATGGGCGAGTGGGTTATCATTGCGGATCAGAGTCGGTTGGGCATGCATTTCCAGCTGACCATCCAGCAGCTTAGCCACTGCCAGCAGTTTAACGGTATAACCCAGCTCTGACGCATACTGTAAATCTGCCAGGGACAGACAGTCGATTCCCTGACGCAGGAACTGATCGAGGCCGACTTTGATTCCCAAGGCTAATTGAACCAGGATTCCCAGTTTCTGAGCTGCGTCTGTACCATCCACGTCCATGGCTGGATCTGCTTCAGCGTAGCCGATTTCCTGTGCGCTTTTTACAGCATCATCGTAACTTACATTGTGAGAAAACATTTCTGTGAGTATGTAATTGCTGGTTCCGTTGAGGATGGCTTCGATGGAAGTGATCTGGTTGGCTGTCATGGCCTGTGTGACGGTCTCAATGAGAGGCACCCCACCAGCGACGGCCGCTTCGAAGCAGATGCAGCGTCCCAACTCCCGGGCACGTTGAAACAGACTTTCTCCCTTTTCACAAAGGAGTGCTTTATTCGCGGTTACTACGTCTTTGCCGCTTTCGAGAGCTCGTAACATGATGTCATACGCCGGGTCGATCCCACCAATCAGCTGAATGACGACATCAATGGATTCATCGTTAAGGACAGCGTCAATACTGTCAGTCAAAACTTCGGCTGGCAGATCAACGTTTCTCGGACGGGACAGATCCCGTACCACAGCCTTTTTGAGATGAATGGGTCGTCCGGCACGCGTCGTCACTTGTTCGGAACGGTCCAGCAGTATTTTAGCAACACCACTGCCTACGGTTCCCATACCGATAATGGCTACGTTTAGCGGAGAAGACGACATTCCAGATTCCTGAGTGTTTAGTATTAGAGATTGCTGCAAGAGGCCCTGTTTCAGGGTCGTAATATAAACGGTTCACCAGGAGAGTGGAACCATGGCCTTAAAAATCAACTGATTTCATCGATATATTACCGGGGGATTTAGCGATTTTGAGGGGCATTTCCTGCCAGAGAGATTGTGGTGGAGATCAAAAAGAGGGGGCACGAAGCGAGGGGATGATGAAGTGATCAGTCACAGGTAAGAAGTTCTTTTGAGCCGACAAAGTTTTTCCAGCACTCATATTTTGCATGTTTTACCTGTTGGAGTAAAACCGGGTTACGGCTGGGCTTGGCCGGTTTCTGGAACAGTTTCATGCCAGCCTGCGAAGGAGTGCGTCCTCCCTTTTTGGTATTACATCGTCTGCAGGCACTGACGATATTTTCCCAGCTCATGCCACCGCCATGTGAGCGGGGGACCACATGATCCAGGCTAAGTTGTTTGACGCTGAATTTTTTCTGGCAGTACTGGCAGCGATAACTGTCTCGAATAAAAATATTGCGTCGGTTAAACTTAATGGTGTTTTTGGGGATCCGGTCGTAGCGAAGCAGGCGGACAACACGAGGTACCTGAATTTCAAAATTGACAGAGAGAATCCAGTCTTCCAGTTCGTTCCGCTCGTTAAATTCAGCTCTCAACTCGCTGATTTCAATCCAGGAGCTGAAATCGTAATTCATGAAACTCCCGTCTTCCACGCTAATTACTTCTGCAATATCTTTACTCAGCAGGCAGAACGCCCTTTTTGCAGAGATCACGTGAACCGGCGAGTAAGTCTTGTTCAGTGCCAATACACTCGCCTGCATGGCACTGGACTGTGCTTTCCCGGTCGTTGCTGAAATCATATGCCGCCCACCCTCCAGAACTCTTAGCAAGGTTATGGCAATATCAGGTACGTCAAATATCAAAGCGACTTAAAGAAGAAACAAAGTATAGGAATTGCCGGGAATGATACCTTAACTGTACCACCAGTCAATTCAAATTTTCAGATTCCGCACATTATTCAGGCGCGTACCTTCTGCGCAGATATTTTACTCTGATGGGATCTCCCCAGGCAACTGTTTCAGGGGAACGGTTGAAATGTATACTGAAAAAAAGAGCCGCTTCTTCTGATACCACAAATCAGAATGAAGCGGCTGTGAAACTCAATTCAGTCTACTGCAACCAGGACAGCGGTGCAGTCGCCGGGGGCATTTTAATCAGCTTGACGCAGGAAACGTCTTTGTGGCTGGAAACTTCTGCAATGGCTGCCTCGGGAACTTCACCGTCAACATTCAAGACTGCAATCGCCTCGCCGCCAGGTTGATTCTGCAGACGCCCTAATGCCATATGGGCAATATTGACATTGTGATTGCCCAGTACAGTGCCGATGTAACCGATCAGGCCAGGGACATCGTGATGTCGATAAATCAACAGATTTCCGTCCAGGTAACCATCCAGATAGAACTCGTCCAGTCTGGTCAGACGCAGGAAGTCCTGACCGAAGATGGTACCTGCGGCAGAGCATTTCCCATCTTCCGTTTCAACGGTAGCCGTAATCAAGGTGGAAAGTGTCCCGGCTTCGGTAGATTTTGATTCAGAAATCTCAATGCCCCGTTCTTTTGCAAATACTGTTGCGTTAACGATATTGATTTCCGCTTCAAAGGCATTGGATAGCAGTCCGGCTGCAAAGCTGGAAGTAATCAGCTTGGTCTGTTTATCAGCCACCTCGCCTCGATACTGGATCTGGACACTTTTCAGACTGCCTTTGGTTTGTTGCGATAAAAACAGTCCCAGGCGATGCCCCAGTTCGATATGTGGTTTCAGGTCAGCCATCTCGGCACCTGAAACAGGAATCATGTTAATGGCATGTCGGATTTCATTCTTGGTCAGGAAATCAGTAATAATCTCTGCGGCTTCAAGAGCCACCATTTCCTGAGCTTCATCAGTCGAAGCACCCAGGTGTGGTGTGGCGAGCATGTTGGGAGCGTTGATCAAACGTCGGTTTTCCGGAGGTTCTTGAGTGAATACATCACAGGCGGCGCCGGCGACTTTTCCGGATTCCAGGGCATCTGCCAGATCGTCTTCATTGACGATGCCTCCACGGGCACAGTTGATGATCCGCACACCGGGACGCATCGTGGCGATCCGTTCGGCATTAATCAGGTCGCGAGTTTCATCGGTCAGTGGAGTATGAACAGTCAGGAAGTCACAATGCTTAACCAGTTCATCAACTTCTTTATAAAGTTCAATGCCATACTCGGCTGCACGTTCTGATGACATGAATGGGTCGTAACCGATGACTTTCATTTCCAGTCCCTGGGCACGTTGTGCAACGGAGAGACCGATCCGTCCCAGTCCGATAATCGCCAGGGTTTTGCCTGCGACCTGGGTTCCCGTCAGCTTCTTACGTTCCCACTTACCTTCTTTCATGGTGGCATAAGCGGGGCCGATGTTACGGGCCAGTGCCATCATGAGGGCGATTGTCTGCTCGGCCGTACTGGTGGTATTCCCGGCCGGTGTGTTCATGACGACAATCCCTTCCCGCGTGGCGGCGGCACGATCGATATTGTCGACCCCCACACCCGCTCGAACAATCGCTTTGAGCCGGGGCTGGTCTTTCAGGAGTTCTTCGGTGAGTTTTGTCGCGCTGCGGATGATAATACCATCTGCCGACTTGAGTGCTTCCCGTACTTCTTCTGGTGATAAGCCGGAACGAATATCCACTTCGATTTCCGGGTTATCCTCGAGAATTTTAAGACCGGCTGGCGAAAGATTGTCCGTGATCAGGACTCGGTACATGGAACTCACTCACTTATCAAAATAAGGGAAACGGGTCAGGGAAATCACAACGATGTCCTGATGATACAGAGGTATCGTCCCTTAGCATAGTTCGCCAAAAAATCGCGCCAAGGCAAACGGCACCGCAAAGTAGGGAATTCCCGAAACAGAGCCTGGCTCAAAGGAGCTTCTCTCAAATTCGGATATAGATCCCTCTATTTATGTCTTGCATGGGGAAAACTTTATTTAAAAAGTGTATGATATTCTGTGCACATTCTCCCGAGTTCAATCGAGATTACTATTTTTGAGAATTCATCGAAGAAGGTAGATATGAAGCGGTCTGTGATCAAAATTCTGCTGGTCATTCTATTGATCTCATTCCCCGTGATAATTCATCAGACTTATCGCTGGCTGACAGCTTTACCAGATCAGATCACAATTGCGGCCGGTCATCCGGAAGGTCGTTACTACAGTATGGCAGTACAACTGAAAGGCCTTCTGGAAGAGCAACTTGGAACAAAAGTGAATATTCAACAGACGAAGGGTTCGATTGAAAATCTGGAGTTATTGAGAAGTGGAAAGGCTGATCTGGGCTTCTATCAACCAGGGGCAGAGTATGTGCTGGAGGGGTTCCAGGTAGAGCCAGAAAAAGCCAGAGCTCCAAGGCAGCCGGAGACGGACCGAATTTGTTTTATTGCAAATTTGTACTCACAGGTTGTGCATGTGATTGTGCCCGTTGATTCCGAGATCAAGAAACTGGCTGATCTGAAGGGGTACCGGATTGCTCTTGGGGAACAGGGGTCGGGAGACCTCGCCGCCAGTCTGCCTCTGTTGCGACATGCTCAAATCAGTCTGGATGATATTACACCCACTTACCTGTCTTATGAAGAAATAGAAGAACAATTCAATCAAAATCGACTGGATGCGGCAATCATGACCGTTGGAATTGAGGCACCGGTTTTGCATGAATTGCTCGACACCGGAAAATATCGCATTCTGGAAATTCCGTTTATCGATGCATTGACCCGCAAAGAAACGTATTTTTACAAGTATGAAATTCCTGCAGGTATGTTTCGTCGAGTCGAACCTGTTGTGCCTGTTCAGGATCACAGGACTGTTGCCTGTGGTGCGCATCTTTTATCCAGAGAATCTGTTCCGGAAGATCTGATCTCTGGAGTCACAACGATCATTTTACACCAGGATTTTTTAAGACAGATGCAGTTGAACGAGTTGTTTGCACAGGGACATTCTTTTGCGCGTGACAACCAGGGGTTTCCGGTTCATGCAGGCGCAGATCATGTCTATAACCCGGAATTAAAACCATTTCTTAATTCAGAATTTGTGGAAGCGACGGAAGGGATGCGATCGTTCATTGTATCCATGTTGATTGCAAGTTACCTTTTATTTCGTTGGATTCAGAAACGTCGCGAGAAAGCAAAAGAGCATAAACTGGACCGCTATATCAGGCAATTAATGTCCATTGAAAACAAGCAGATGAAACTGGATGGAAATAACGAAAGTGATGGTCTGTCATTACAGTCATTACTGGATGAAGTCACAGCATTACGCCAGGATACCTTGGGGCAGTTCTCGGCACACGAGTTGAATGAAGACCGTGCCACCGATGTTTTTCTGGAAATGTGTCATGCGTTGAGTGACAAAATTAATGCCAAGCTGCTGGGCTGGAAAATTGACCGGCTGGGTGAGAAAATAAACAAGCCCTGAGTCTGACATTACAAGAACGTTTACTCACTTTCATCCGGAATCGGAATATGCTGGCTAATGCCAACCTGATCAATGGTTTGTTACTTTTACTGGGAATGATACTCTGTTATCTGTTCGTATTAATTCCTTTTCTGATCTACTATGCCATCCAGCATATGAGGTCACCCCAGTTGATTTTATTGCCCGAATCCGACGGGGATGATTATGTGTCAGCAAAGTGCAAATCGGAAGCAGACTGGGCTCAATCACATCAATTTGAGGCAGCCGGCGTTTATCGTTGGCAGCAGAATTATATCATCGTCTGGGAAAATGAATCACAGGCGACTTTTTTTCAGACGACTCTCTCGCCGTACGGCCGATTTCACAGTTTTACTACGATTTTCGAAGAAGATTACACGCTGATTACTGCCAATGATCGCGAGGCGTTAATTTTTCCGGCACCACCCGGGCGGTTCGTCCAGTCATTTGGAGTTGAGCAGACTGGCGTTTTGAATGAAAAACATCAGTCGGCTCTCGCAGACCTGATGAGAGTCAAGCATCTGGAACTGGCCTGTGATTTCCCGGAATTTGAAGAGTCCTATCTGGCCAGTTTACGCCAGCAACACGAGTTCGTGCGATCTGTATTTTTCTACCCGATCAGAGGCATCTGGTGGTATCACGTGGGACGCCGCATTAAATTCAATCGGCCGATCGATTTACAACAGGTGATTCTGGAGAATTGAGACTCAGGACTCAGAAGGTTTCTGCAGTTCCCAGAGTCCGCGATGAATTTGCCAACCTTCCCTGCGTTTTTTTCGTTCGAAGCTGGTCTGGAAATCCATATCGTGCTCTGGTAGTTTTTCTTCAGGCGGCTCGCGGCGGATAAACTGGCTGGCATGATCCATGAGGTTTGTAACGCGATCAAAGTACTCTTCCACATCGGTCCAGAAGTGAAGTTCGCCTTCATGCTTTAAAGCTTTGGTGATGCGGCTGACAAACACATCTGTAAAGATCCTCCGTTTGTGATGTCGCTTTTTCCACCAGGGGTCGGGAAAGTAAACATGAACCTCAGAGATTGACGAATCTGGAATGAATTTGTCAAAGGCGATTCTGGCATCGCCGCCCAGCATCCGGGCATTGGGGCGCTCAGCTTTCAGTAATCGGGTTGCTGCCCGCCTTCCTTCCTTAAAATCAATTTCCATACCGAGGAAATTTTTTTCAGGGTGTTCTTCACTGGCATTAAACAGGAACAGCCCACGACCCGCTCCGACATCCAAGACGACTGGGAGATCATTCCCAAAGAAAATTTCCCATTGGAAAGGGCCTTCCAGATCTTCAAGTGTTTGAAAATAGGGGCGAAGGTCACGGGTTGGTTTAGAACTCGACATAATTTAAAGAGTGTTGCTTTCAGATGTTTAACGTTCAGAATATCAATGGACACACTGTAGAATAGATGATCTGCAGTGTAAATTATTACGAGAGCCTTGAACTTTGTTTTTTGGAGATCCGGATGTTACCTGAATATTTGATGCAGGCAGCAATGCAGGTCAAGTCAGCCCTGGAGCAACACGACCAGAAACTGGTACTTGCAGAAAGCTGTACTGGCGGTCTGATCGCCACGCTTATGACCAGCATGCCCGGTATTTCAGAATATTTTTGTGGTTCTGCTGTGGTATACCGCTGGGATACAAAAAAGAAATGGCTGGGAGTGCAGCAGGAGACGCTTGATAAATATACGGACGTGAGTATTGAAACTGCCCGTGAAATGGCTGTCGGTGTGCTGAAGCAGACTCCAGAGGCAACTTTGTCCGCCTCGATTACCGGTCATCTCGGGCCTGACGCACCAGCTCACCAGGATGGGGTAATCTGTATTGGTCTCGCACGAATCAGTCGAGAAATGGCTCGAACAGAGTCAGAATTGATACTGGCTGAAAACTATCAATGCGACGAATTGATCACCAGGCTGGATCTGGGCGCAAATATCGATCAACAATGGACTCTCAGGCAGCAACGTCAGATCGCCGCCGCTCAGCAACTCCTCAATCTAATTTCGGCGAACGCAAAACCGAAAATCCAGTGTTGATCTGTGTCTCGGATTGACTGAGATTCGCTTCTCTGATTCCAGGGGGCGCAGTCGGAATAATCGTTAAATCTTAGCTATCCGGAATGGTCTTTTTGGCTTTGCCACGTGTTGCAACCGGTTCGTCCGGCACGATCTTTGTTATGAGCACGATATTCTGTACTTCCCTTTGCATCGGCACAACGTGAATAACCGAATTATTCACTAAGCCGTGAGTGGTCGTTCAATGCATTTCATCTGTTACGATCGATCCAGCCAGAACCGCATCTGGTGATAGATCCTTTTCAAACAGTTGAAGAGAGCCTCTCTCAAAGTTCTCCCGTCATTGAATTCACAAATCGGCATTAGCAAACTTATCGCTCTCGACTCTACTCTTTAGAGGATATCAAAATGAAGCGCTGCAGTATTTGGGCCGCAGTTCTTTCAGCGTCTGTCGCTGTTCCATTTGCTGGCTGTTCACACATGCCCACAGCCATGCTCCCTTCCTCCGCCAGGGAAAAAGTTCTGGACAGCAAAATGGCCGTTGCTCAGGATCTGGAAAACAAAAAAGAATTGGAAAAGGCCAAAAAAGCCTATGAATCCATTCATAAGGCTGATCCGGATCGGGCACTTGCCTGTCACCGACTGGCCATTGTGAGCTACCGACTGGGTGAGCGCGATGAATCTCTGGAGTATTTCAAAAAGGCAAAAGAGCTCACACCCGAAAATGCAAATTTGTTGAGTGATTACGGGTATGCACTTTACAAAATGAAAAAATATCCTGAAGCCGAAGAGGTTTTGAGAAAATCAGTTGCTTTGAGTCCCAAGAGTGAGCGAGCCACGACACGCCTGGCGACAGTGCTGGGTAGCCAGGGAAAAATGCAGGAGAGTTACGCTCAACTCTGCAAAATCAGTTCGCCTGCAGAATCGCATGAAATTATCGCTCACCTGCATGCAGAGCGTGGCGAGAAGCAACTGGCTTTGACACATTATCAAAAATCTCTGGCGATGAGTAAAAGAGATGCCAGCGGACTGGGATCGATCAAAAAAGGTTCCAAAGAATTTGATACGAATCTGAAGTTATTAAAGCGTGTTGAGCAGAACATTGCGCAACTTTCTACCGATCCTGCTTTGAAAGCTTCGATGTCTGATACGAGGATGGTGAGTCATTCACAGACCAAACCTGAGATGAAGACAGCTGGTCTGGAAAGAGATTCGTTTCGGAAAGTGAATGATTCTGCTGTAAACAAGCCGGAAATAAAAACTCAAGAGTCGCAGGTAAAAACGGAAGTTGCCGCTGCAAAAGAATCTCCATTCCGGACGATCCGAGATCGATTCCTGAAGGATAATAAAGACAACGGTGGTGAAAATCCATTCCTGGCGGATCCGATGTTGGCAAAATCTGCCTTCGATAAACCTCAGGTTGAAGCCTCAACAAAAGAACCAGAACAAACACCGGTGGTCGAAGTTGAAAAACTGATGGCTGAGGTGAAAAATCAGCCCAAAGTTCAGGAGAATGTCAGTTTCAGAAAGTTGACGGATGATGATGTGCAACGACTGGAAGACACTTCTTCTAGAGAGAAAAAGACCGTTGCTGTCGCCGCTGCTGAAACGCAGGTTGTTAACGTAGCCGTCCCATCAGAACAGACCAAACCCAAAAAGAAACGTTCCGCATTTGAATTGATGCGTGAACTGCAGAACGAACTGATTTCTGACTTTACTCCGCCTCAGCAGGAATCTTCTGCACCCCAGCCGGAATATCGTCTGGTGCAGCAGACAGAACCTCAATTTGACAAGCGAAATCCGTTTGAGAATGCCAATCATGTGGCAACTGTCAACTCACCATTTGAAGGGTCTGCAGTAACACGGATCGGTAAATGGAATCCTCTAGATCCCGATACGGTCAAAAGTGCTGGTGCTGGGAAAATCAATACTGTATCACAACAGGTTGAAATTCAGCCTGTTACACAAAGCCCAAAATTGGTTGTCCAGACGGCAAGCGTAAGTCAACCCCAGCAGGAGCTGATTCAACCGAACACGGCTGAAGCTTTATGCCCGGATGCCCGGGGGGAAGTCTTAAGCCTGGTGAGAGAGCTGAATTCGAATCAGGTAGCCGAACTGAAACAAGCCATCCAGAGACTGGGGGCAATGGAAGCCGAGGCTGCCGCTGCAGTGCCTGCTCTGCGATCTTTATCTTTGCATGACAACATGGGCGTACGAATTCAGTGTGCGTTCTCATTGTGGAAGATCGAAGGTAATACTGATGACTCGGTACCAACTTTGATTGATGCGATGAACTCGTCAGTCGAAAGTGACCGGTCATTTGCTGCAGCAGTTCTGGCTCAAATCGGATTTCATTCACAGGAACTGACTCCAATTCTGGTACGGTCTCTGTCAGATAGCAATGAATATGTTCGTCTGCATACGGCAGAATTACTGGCCCGCGATTCAGACTGGAAGTATCAGGCGAACAAAACCCTTGCCGATTGCCTGCTGTCGAAGGATGTGAATATCCGCTGGCTGGCCAGTTACAGTCTGGCAGATCTCAAGCCGGAAGACGATCATGTGATTGCTGCTCTGAGCATTGCTTTACAGGATAAAGCCAGCCAGGTTCGTGCAGGTGCCGCGTATGCTCTGGGGGAGATTGGACCATACGCTCATAAATCGATTCCTGAACTGCAGAAAGCTCGCTTCGATACCAATTCCGAAGTGCGAACTGCAGCCAAGAATGCCTTGAGCCGTGTTCGTCGTGTGACGCCACCATCGGCAAACTGAAAATCAAGCAGGCTCGTTTCTCTGCGGCTTCAAACTTGTGAATGCAGGTTTGAAGCCGTTTTTTTGGTCGGGGCGGATACTGATTCAATAGCGGTTCTGGAAAATGCCCGCACTGGTATTCACTGTCTGATATTGACTGCTCTGATTGGCGCCATTGAGTGCCACCCGCTGGGGAGAATTAGTTTGTGAGTCTGTTGAAAGGTGGCGTTCCAGTCGACCTTCCAGAGCCTCCTCTTTCTGTTCCATTTCCTGCTTTCGCAACCTTCGTTCACGTGTCGCAGCCAGTGCGCCCAGGCCAAAATAAGAAATCAGGCCAAAAACCCCCATCATCAGATAAGTGCTGTCTGCCGGAAGACTGGAGGTTGTTCCCGTGGCCATACCGAGGACAAAGATGCTGATAATCAGGATCGAAGTATGGCTCAGTAAAGGGCGTGTGCCTGTTTCTGCGAATGATCTTTTTCTAGAATGCGTCATAAGAGAAGTCAGTCCCGGCATGGTTCGAATTGGGGAATCAATACAATTTGGGCTTTCACGACTGGCCCGGTTCCCTTGAGCGATCTGGATCTGCTCATTTAAACTTAGTTCGATTCTTTGAGTGGGTCGAAAAAAAAAGGCCATTTCACTTCTTTTTGGGGGAAATGTGGTTGATCGTCAACTGATTTTCGGCGAGTTTTGATAGCACAATCATTCTGGTCGTTAAAATTGCTACTAAAATAATATCTGTTTCAGGAGAAGAGAGCGTCTGTGAAAATTGCTTTGGCACAATTAAATCCGACTGTCGGTGATCTATCCGGCAATTGTCAGAAAATTCTGGAAACAGTGAAACGCGCAGAACAAACCGGCGTCAATCTGGTTCTTTTTCCGGAACTGATTCTCTGTGGCTACCCTCCCAAGGACATTCTACTCAGGGAAGGTTTCATCGAAGCCTGTGATCGTGCAGTAGACCGTTTGGCAGAGCAGTTAAATCCTGAGATTGGTGTTATCATTGGTCACCCCACAGGACGCGATCTCCCCGATGGACGAATTGCCAATGCGGCCAGCCTGTTGTTCCAGGGAAAAGTCGATTCTCAGATTCATAAATTACTGCTGCCTAATTATGATGTCTTCGACGAGCAACGCTATTTTCGTCATGCAGATTTGAAACAGATCAAGCCAGTTACTTTTCAGGGGTTGAAGCTGGGTTTGCATATTTGTGAAGATGCCTGGTGGGCACAACCGGATACCTTCTATCACAATCAGCCATTCGAACTCCCGGATCCCGTCAAAATACTCGCAGAAGCCGGCTCAGATTTACTGATTAATATTTCTGCCAGTCCCTTCGAAATTGATAAACGAAAGCGTCGACAGCAGATTGTGGGTGCGCATCGGGATCGATACTCGATTCCTTACCTGTTTGTGAATCAGGTTGGGGGAAATGACGATCTTGTGTTTGATGGTCATAGTTTTGTAATGGATGCTACCGGTGGCCTGATCCTGCAGATGCCAGGCTTTAAAGAAGACCTCCAGTACTATGAGACAGACCAGACAGCCGCTGGGAAACTGGAGGAGATTCCTGCTTTATCCCGGGAAGAACAGCTTTTTGAAGCTCTGGTTCTGGGTCTGCGGGACTATATGCAAAAGTGTGGATTTACAGACTGTGTTCTGGGGCTGTCTGGTGGAATCGACAGTGCACTGGCCTGCGCGATTGCTGCAGAAGCAATCGGACCCGAGCAGGTGCATGCGCTGCTGCTACCCAGTCGATACAGCAGCGATCACAGTGTTGCTGACTCACTGGAGCTGGCAGAAAACCTGGGACTCGATTACGAGACCATTCCCATTGATTCGGTACATCTTGCTTTTGAAAATCTACCTGTGATCGGAGCGGATTTAAAACTTGAGCCGGCCGGTCTGGCGGACCAGAATTTACAGGCACGTATCAGAGGTGCAAGCGTGATGGTCCGCAGCAATCAGCATGGCTGGATGGCATTGGCGACAGGAAATAAGAGTGAGCTGGCCATGGGGTATTGTACGCTGTATGGAGATATGGCGGGTGGTTTTGCAGTGTTGTGTGATGTTTTCAAATGCGACGTCTATCGAGTCTCAAGGTATGTAAATCAAAGAGCGGGAAGAGCGGTGATACCTGAAAACATACTCGAAAAAGCACCGAGTGCAGAATTGGCTCCGAACCAGGTCGACCAGGATTCACTGCCGCCTTACGATTTACTGGATGGAATTCTGAAAGGACTGATTGAGGACGAGCGATCTGTAAAGAGCCTGGCGAAAGAGTATCCTCTGGAAACCGTATGCTGGGTGGCTGGTCGTCTGGATCGGAATGAATTCAAACGGCGACAGATGCCTCCCGGAATTAAGCTCTCTGCACGCGCATTTGGGTCTGGACGCCGCATGCCGATGGCTGCCCGATTTCAATGGGATGAAGAGTAATATCTAACACAGATCTGATGACACCCTGACTTCTGATGTAGGACTACGTAATGAAGAACTATCTCTGGATTGTGACCTCGATTCTGATATTGGTCTGCTGTTGTCATCAAGGCCAGATGGCCGATGCCCAACATTTGCCTTCTGCTTCGCCGGAATCGATGGGTATGGATCCCGGACGACTGGCACTGATTGACTTTGTCGTTCAACGTGGTCTGGAACGAAATTCCATGCCTGGCGCAGTCGTGTTGGTGGGCTATCAGGGAAAAGTCGTTTTTCTCAAAGCATACGGTGATCGACAAGCCCAGCCTGAAAAACTAGCGATGACAACGGATACAGTATTCGATCTGGCGTCTCTTACCAAACCCATTGCGACAGCGACGAGCATCATGCAACTGGTCGAGCAGGGTAAAGTACAACTCAGCGATCCGGTTGCGAAATATATCCCTGAGTTTGCCGTCAACGGAAAGCAGGACATCACTGTCTATCAGTTGCTAACACACCAGGGGGGATTAATCCCCGATAATTCGATCAAGGATTATCAGGATGGCCCGGAAAAAGCGATGGAGCGTATTTATGCACTGAAGCTATACTACGAGCCGGGAACCCGCTTCGCGTATACCGACGTTGGTTTTATTCTGCTGGGCGATATTGTAAAACGCGTAACGGGACAGTCGGTGCATGAATATTCGCAGAAACATATTTTTCAGCCACTGGGAATGACCGAAACAGGTTATCTTCCTGCAGCGGGATTGAGGAAGCGTGCGGCGACCACTCAACAGCGCGAAGGACGCTGGATGCAGGGGGAAGTACATGATCCACGGGCATACAAGCTGGACGGTGTCGCTGGACATGCTGGACTGTTTTCAACAGCCGAGGATCTGGCGGTTTATGCGCAAGCTCTGTTGAATCAGGAGAGTTCTGCAGAAAAACAGTTGTTAAAACCGGAAACCGTCGACTTGATGACCCGGGGTTATCAAGTCGTTGACATTCAGCGAGGGCTGGGCTGGGATGTTCTTTCAGGGTATTCATCAAATCGGGGTGATCTCTTTTCCCATCAGGCATTTGGGCATGGTGGCTTTACGGGAACTTCTCTCTGGGTCGACCCGGCACAGGATCTGTTTGTGATCTTTCTGAGTAACCGGGTTCATCCTGATGGCAAGGGATCTATCAACTCGCTGGCAGGACGCATTGGTACCATCGCGGCAGCGGCGATCAGACCGAGAGCAGATATCCACACTTCTGAAGCATCTTCCAGTGATAGCTTGAACGTACTGACGGGAATAGATGTGTTGCAGGCAGAGCAGTTTAAGTCATTAAAAGGCCTGCGAGTTGGCTTGATCACAAATCATACAGGACTGACCCGGGATGGAAAAAGTACGGTACAGATATTGAATGATGCTCCTGAAGTCAGTTTGAAGACGCTGTTCAGCCCTGAGCATGGATTCGCAGGCAAACTGGATGTGTCAAAGATAGGCGATACCACTGATCAAAAAACAGGCCTGAAGGTTTTCAGTCTGTATGGTAAAACCCGAACTCCTACACCTGAAAGTTTGCAGGATCTGGATGTCCTTGTGTTTGATATACAGGATGTCGGTGCCCGGTTTTATACCTATCTTTCTACCATGGGAAATGCCATGCGGGCTGCAGAGCAGCAGGGGATTCGCTTTGTCGTGCTGGATCGTCCGAATCCGATCAATGGAGTCGATTTCTCCGGACCGGTTCTGGATGACGGTTCGCAGTCTTTTGTCGGCTATCACCGTATCCCTGTACGTCATGGTATGACGGCGGGGGAACTGGCGCGCATGTTTAATACGGAGATGAAGATCGGTGCGGATCTGCAGGTTATTCCCATGCGGAACTGGAAGCGCGAAATGTACTACGATGAAACCGGTTTGACCTGGGTTAACCCCTCGCCCAATATGCGGAGTCTGAACGAAGCAGTTCTCTATCCTGGAGTAGGCTTACTTGAAACAACCAATCTTTCAGTGGGGCGAGGAACTGATACTCCTTTCGAATGGATTGGTGCTCCCTGGCTCGACGGAATGCAACTTGCCCGGGAATTGAATCGCTCGGGGCTGCCGGGGATACGATTCGTGCCTGTTCAGTTCACACCCGCATCCAGTAAGTATGCTGGTGAATTATGTGGCGGCGTGAATTTCATTGTGACTGATCGAAGGCGGTTTCAGTCAGTAAAGGCGGGGCTCGAGATAGCCTGTCAGCTACGCAGGTTGTATCCGGAGCGTTGGGAAACAAAATCGTTTAATCGTCTGTTGGGAAATCAGAGCGTATTTGATGCCATCGTCTCAGGCAAATCAGTCTTGCAAATACAGGCTCTGTTTCAACAGGACCTCGCCGAATTTGGATTTCGTCGTGCAAAGTATCTCTTGTACTGAGTGGGGTGTATTTATCCTTGCTTCAGTGCTGTCTTACCACTCACTGGTATCAAAGATGACCTCTTTAGACCCGATGATTTCGGAATCAAAATCTTCCACTAATGCCTGATCTTTATTTGGATAATTCAGCTGATTGAGTACATACTTCAGGCAATTGACCCGCGCGCGTTTTTTATCATCTGATCGAATTACAGTCCAGGGACAGGCTTTGGTGTCTGTTGCCATGAACATCGCGTTTTGGGCTTTAGTATATTCATCCCAGAGCCCCAGGCTTTTGACATCAATCGGACTGAGTTTCCATTGCTTCAACTTATCCGTTTCGCGTGCTTTAAACCGGCGGAATTGTTCTTGACGACTGACTGAGAACCAGAGTTTAAACAGGTGAATACCAGAGTTCACGAGCATATTTTCCAGTTGAGGTGCTTCACGCAGAAAAGTATGGTGTTCCGTGGGACGACAAAATCCCATGACTGGTTCAACGACGCCGCGGTTGTACCACGAGCGATCAAAAAAGACGATTTCTCCTTTGGTTGGCAGGTGTTCGATATAACGCTGAAAATACCATTGTCCCTGTTCGTTGTCATTTGGTTTTGGTAACGCAACCACACGGGCACCACGAGGGTTCAGGTGTTCCATAAAACGCTTAATCGTCCCTCCCTTACCTGCAGCATCACGCCCTTCAAATAACAGTACAATTCGCTCCCCATTCAATTGAACCCAGCGTTGCAGTTTCAGAAGTTCGATTTGAAGTCGGGTGATCTCACGCTCATATTTTTTCCGCTTCAATTTGGTTTGATAGGGATAGTGTTCACAAAGAATCTGACTTTTTTCGGCCGACTTCACCTTTTTCTGGATCGCTTCAGGAACGATGTCTTGGGGAAGTTTCAGGTGGTAGGTGACAGGTAAGAGTGAGCTGTCTTGTGACTTTTTTTCTGACTTTGAACCCATGAGTTGACCTGTGTTAGAGTGTTTTGAATCAGAACGGAAAGTATGAGAATCGTGATCAACGGCCTTCATTATGAAGTTCTAATGAGAAAAGAGAAGCCCGTTCACTGCTGGATCGGGACTATTTTCGACCGAAATAAATGGTTAGATTGCTGTAAGTGATTTTTGGGTAATAGTTTGTGGTGAGTAGTTTTCAGGGGGCTTTCCCACGTATTGCCGAGTGGTGCTTGATCTGTCTGAGGAGATTCAAAAACTTCCTCTTGCAGCAAAACTGCCTTTTTTTTAGTCTTCCTACCGCATTTCAAGAGTTCTACCCCCCGTTGCAAAAATCAAAATTCATCTGCCGACCATTGTACCATTCACAATTCCGTGAAGACTCAGGTCGCCCCGAAAAAAAATCTCAGGAAAGTAAAGCCGATATGTGGAGATCTATTCTCATCACAGGCATGTTAGTTGTGGTGTGCGGCACAGGAGGTCGTCGTTGCTTTGCACAGGAATTTCGAATTCGCACAACGGTATATCAGCACCAGCAGGCAACAGATCCCATCATCGTATCCCGCAGTGTTTCGATTTTCCACGCTGAGAAAGTTTATGATCATGTTGATGGATTAGGTGAAGTGACGATCTTTGACCCGATCCAGAAAAAACTCATTCTGTTAAATGAGTCCCGTATGATAAAAACGGTGATCAATTTTGATGAAATCAAGCATCTGTTGAATGTGGCAAGGCATCAGACGCAGGAATATATTCACGATCAAATAAAAAGAGAAGAATCTACGGGTAAGGCAATTGCTTCCCGGCTAAAATTTCAGTTGGATCCTTCTTTTGAAACTCAGTTTGACAGCAATAAAAACCAGTTGACACTGGAGAGCAAACTGATCAATTACCGTGTGCAATGTGTTGCCTCTGATCAGCAGGCCTCGGTCGAGAACTATCTTCGATTTGCTGACTGGATGGCACGCTTAAACTATGTTCTCCATCCCTATACGCTGCCACCTGCATCGCGAATTACATTAAATGAAGAACTCAGGACCCGAAATCTGATTCCCATTGAAGTGGAGTTGCAGACACGTCTGGAAGAGAAACTGCACCTGCGAGCCGAGCACAAAATTCACTGGAAGCTGGATCACAAAGACCGTGGCCTGATCCACCATTGGGAAACGCTTCGCAAGAACAAAGATGTGAATTCCATCACCATCCAAGAGTATCTCAAAAACCAGTTTGCAAATTTGAGAAAATGATTCTGGTTTTCGAATTGGATTGAATCAGGATTGCGTGGGGTATTATTTACCGATCACAGGTATAGTTGCCGGTGGTTCATACCATTCAATCTTCTCTTCCAGCAGACTGGAAAGTCGGCTCAAATTCTGATTGAGATAATCTATCAGCGCCTGGTCTTTGTGTGGCTTCCAGTCGTACTGTAATAATTCCTGATATGCTTCTTCAGGAGTTTTCTTTTGCACCAGCATGCGATAGGCGGCGATGACACCACCAGTTCGCTGGGCCCCTGCCGCACAATGGACCAGGACTGGCTTTCCTGCTTTTTCACATCGCATGATTTCTGCAACTGCTTCCGCATAATCTTCGACGTCTCCTGTACCATCACCAATCAGATGCAGAACCTGGTGGTCAATGTGCAGTTTTTTTGCAGTTTCCACTTCGGTTTTCAGATAAGGTTTCTGCAGGTCACTGCCGTTCAACGCAATGACTTTCTCGATCTTATTTTCACTGAGTACCGGTTCAATCAGGTAACTGGAAATCTGTCCGCTGCGATAGATTTTTCCCTGCTCCACGACGCCAAAGCGTTTCGCCACGACCCGGTCTTCCAGAAGTCCTTCCCAGATCAGGACCCCCGCACCAATCAGAACGCTGACAAGGAGAGAGATTTTGATCAGTTTATGCTGGCGAGTGGGTTTACTGGCGTGTTGCACAGCCGCATCCTGCTCAGTGCTGGTACTCATTTTTATCCTCGCTGGTTTAACGCCGTTTCGCTGATTTCCAGGGATTCCTGACCCCGGACCCCTGGCATTGTAGTTGAAGACTGCGTCATCTGAACAGAGGAAAATCAGCTCTCATACCCGCAGGAATCAAGCAGCTTCAAACGGACTGGCATTCGCACTGGGGAAGTATTTACACATCAGAATTCCCAGTTCGTAGAGCAGAATCAGAGGCATCATCATCAGGATCATACTCATCGGGTCAGCCGGCGTCATGAGCATGGAAATGATAGCAATGATCAAGACGGCCATACGCCGTTTCTCATGATAGTCCTGCAGAGTGAATACGGAGATACGTTCCAGAAACAGCATTACGAGTGGGAGTTGGAAACTGAGCCCGAACATCACAGGCAATGTGATCGCAAAACTGATCCACTCGGAAAGGCGAATCTGCGGGTTAACACCCAGTAGTTTATTAAAGCCGAGCAGGAAGTTGAGGACGAAGGGGAAGACGGCATAAAAACAGAACAGTGCTCCACCCAGGAATAGAAAAATACTCATGGGCAGATAGATGTAGACGTATTTACGCTCATGGGGATAGAGACCAGCCGCCACGAACAGCCAGATCTGATAGATCACCCATGGACTGGCAAAGACCAGACCTGCGACAAAGGAGACCTTAAGATAAATTGTGGTAAATGCTTCCTGCACCGCCAGAGTGACAGGTTCGGCCATCGTCTCTTCCAGGCTGTCGATCCGGTATTGATAATCGCGGAGAATTTTTTGCAGTGCTTTGGTTTCTGCAGTCTGTGGCTGTTTACTGTTCAGGCTTGCTATCAGCTCATCAATACTGGCAGACTGACTGGCATCAGGATTTTCCGGGTCTTCGGCGATTTGATGTGGGAGTTTATCCAGATTGTATTCTCTCAGAGCAGAATCAATGGGGGCACGGACAACGGCCACAATTTTGTGACCAATAAATAATGCGCCCACAACACAAATCGCAAGTCCAATTAATGCTTTCCATAAATGAATGCGAAGGGCTTCGAGGTGATCCCCAAAGCTCATTGTGGATTCATCAAATAGATCGTGAGACTGTGGTTTCATCTGACTTTGCATTCTGGAGAGACCAACACCAAACAGCATCACCACGATCTACGTTGTACGGGATGAGCGGTAACGGCATCAGTAAAATGAGCGGGTACTGTTCAGAACAAATGGAACAATGTAACTGGCTCCTGAAGAATTCACGATATTGCAGGAATGTGAATCAGGAGTACCCACTCCATTTGCCCGCTGGATGAGCAGGAGGGAAGAGCGGTGGTAACGAGTACTATTGTAAACAACCAGAACACGCTGTCAACCAGAGGTATTCTGAAGATACAGAAATCAGGGAGTTGCCGGTTCTGCAGGGCCAGCTTCCATCGCAGGATCCGCCGCTTCAGGATCTTCAGGGGCTGCGGCATTCTGTTTCTCCTCAGACTCGATGATTCCGTGTGCCTCGATGGAGTAGGCCATGAAATTGATTACGACGATAAAAAGGGTCCAGGTGAGCATGGTCTTGCCCATTTCTTTATCCTTTGTGGCATAACTCCAGCCCTTTCCAAACGCATAAATCGAGATGAAAAAACCAATTACGCAATGTAGTGGTCCATCATTTTTATACAGCTTTATGAGACTGATTATATAACAGACGAACAGGGTGAGGAATGCGATGCCGAACAGGACCCAGACCAGCATTAAAGGCAAATACGGGGTCACAAAATAGAAAATGGTACCGATCCCGGCCCCTCCAAGCACCCCAATTACTGCGAGTTGTATGGGAGGAGTGATATTGTCGTCACTCTTTTCGCGGTCAGCTTTCGAAACATATTTTGTTTCTGTCAGCTTGGTAATCAGGTTCAAGTCAGGCTTGCAATGCACTGCCAGCAGGCCATTGACCCTGGCGTTATAAATCAATGTCGGAGCGTAGAACAGACAGGCAAGCCCCCACAAAATAGAAGGCATGATCAATACTGAAGCGTCAAGTTCTGCGGGTGTTTTGCCAAGAAATGGACCTTCCACAAAATCTTTGATCTTGTTTTCTTCTGCGTATTCCTTTGCACCATTGTCTCTGGCAATTGATGAGTTGTAACGGACATTCGAGAAAAAGGTGTTTAAATCATTACCGCTAACCGCTCCAATAGCAGCCAGGCAGCCAATCACCGGCAGGTTGGTAATCACGAATACAAAACACCAGAACATTGCTGGTTTCACGAGCTTGAGAAAGATTTTTCCCAGTTTATGCATCATCCAGCCTGGTGTGGAATCCGCCATAGTCATGTGTGGAATGGCCAGTGGAAACATCAGAAAGGTAGGTATAAAACCCGCGGCGATCAGAATTGCTCCTGTTGGGGTTGAGCCATTTGAAATGAAATAATACCCGAGAGGCCCCAGGATTGCTTGTGCTGGCAGACTGAACAGGACAACCCAGAAAATGAATTTCATTCCTAATGCTGAACACAGGAAAAAGTCAAAGTTGATGCGTTTCAGTTTATCCTTTTTCTGTAATGCATACCGGACAACTTCAGTCTGAATAAACCAGATCCAGCCGGGAATGGCCATGATGGAAACAAATGCGATAAATCCCCAGAACGCACGAGGAGGAGTTCGATGGCACCACATCACCATGAAGATGGCGCAGAAAAACAATGTGCTCGCAATGGACGAATAAATGAATGTCTTGACCGCCAGTCCTTTATGATTTTTTAGAAACGTGTAGGCGTCTCCCCAGGATTTTGAATAAAACTCTTCAACCGCAGGTCCTTTGCGTTTTCGCTTGCGACGAGTTGCTTCACTCATGCGACCCGTGCTCAGTTCAACACCGCAGTAAGAACATTCAACATCATCTTCTTCAACATCCTGTCCACACCGCGGGCAGATTTTTGATGCCTTGTCTTCGATTTTATCAATATCCAGCGTCGCCAGAAAATCATCTGTATCTGCTGGCTTGCTGCGTTTTCTTTTCGGTTTTGCAGCAGTGACTTTGACAGGAGCGCCACATTCTTTACAACGTACTCGTTTCCCTTCAGCTTCATCTCTGACGGAAAAGGAAGTATTACACTCTTTGCAGCGAACCTTGATGGGCATGTAAGACCTTTGAGATGTTTAGTGAGATCCCGCGAAATCAATCCCAGTCGACCTGCCCCTGAAAGGTGTTTTCATCCGGTTACGGATCTGGGGGTGCTAAAAAAGTATGGTCGACTCTTTGTTTTCCAATTATCAACAGAGCATGGGGCATTTCGCAAGTGGACAGTCACTGAAATTCAAATGCTCGTGATTTATCTTCTGGAGATAAGTCAGTGTTAATTCAACAATGGGTCATGTTGATTTACTTTGAGAAGCCGCTGCATTTCGAATAATCGAGATCGGGTATTCTGTTCCAGAATTGAATGGTGACTCCTGGAAAAACATTCAAGGGATCGATCCAGGCAGCGCGTTGCACGGCAGAAGCGGCCGACTATCCAGAATAATTCACCCAGATGGACGAGGTCCTGACCCATCAAGGAGATATTTTTTGTCTGTTTGTGGAGCTGGTAAGCTTTTCGAAAGCAGGAAACAGCTCGTAAATGGTTTCCCTTCAGCCCTTGTACGATTCCAAGGTTTCCCCAATCAGCAGCCTGGGAATCCAGATCGCCATACAGGATCTCTCGTGACAATGATATGTTCAGTAGTTGTTCTGCGAGTGAGTAGTCCTTTTGCAGGATCGCGTCATTTGCACGTCCTGTCAGGTCACAGGCTGCGTTGTTCGAGAGTTGGTCCAGCTCTTCTTCGAGGGTCTGATGGTTTGCCGAACGCAGGTCTCCCCAGGCAATGGAATATTGCTGAAACTGAGAGGCTAGATCAAAGAATTTCAGATGACGATAGGCGACTGCCAGATTATGACAGACGACGGATCTCAACTGATTATTTTCCTGCTGTTGTGCATCATCAAGTACAATAGAGAATTCTTCAATCGATTCCAGATGGTGGCCGGTTTCAAGCAGGAACTGACCCAGATACAGACGGCGTACCCAGTTTGATGCGTTGAAATCGTTCGAAAAAAACAGGGCACGGGCCTCATGGGGCTTTCCTTCTGAAGCCAACAGATGTGCCTGTTGCACGATCTCATTCAATTGGTCCAAGCCTTCTGATTTCGATCTCGGGGGCAAAGATTCTGACACTGCAAACTCCTCTCGTGTTTCTGATCTTGTGATTTCCTAGATAGATGAAACGAGAGAGAGTGAGTGAGATGAGAACATTTGAGGGAAGGTGACCCTCTAGCCTGAAGGAGAGACTCAGGCACCTGTCTTCTTGGATTACCGATAATACCTATTTTGACGGTTGTGTCAATTTTAAAATGATTTAAACTCCATCAACTTTGGAAAATTACGAAATCAGCGTGACTGAAGAAGAGCAGCAGAAATTAAATGAAGCATTGCTGCCAATATGGCAGCAGGATTTGAGATAACGGAGACTGTCCGGCAGGATTCTCGAGTGAATGGATTTTGGGGAATGTTTGATAACATAAGGTTATCAAATGTCTTATGGATTATTCGACAAATAGGCACGGCGTTCGCAGCTAGGGTAGACACGCTCTTGTCTGTACTGCAGATATGAGTTGACCATGTGTTGTTGTGGATTGGCTCGACCGCCGCCACAGATCATAAAACTATCCGATGTGAAGACATTCGAGTCAAAATTAAAAATTCTAGGAGATCCCAATGGCGAAGAAGGCTGCCAAAGCAAGTAAAGGCGCCCGGATTGTCCCTCTTGGTGACAAAGTCGTTCTGAAAAGAGAAGTTGCAGAGTCAACCACAGCAGGGGGCATTGTTCTTCCTGACAGTGCGCAGGATAAGCCACAACGTGGTGAAGTAGTCGCCGTGGGAGATGGACACGTCAAATCTGATGGAACGAAGCTTCCATTAACCGTCAAGGAAGGGGACCGTGTCATTTTCAGTCCTTATGGTGGGGACGAAATCAAAATTGGCGGAGAAGAGTATCTGTTGCTCCGCGAAAGTGACATTTTGGCAACTTACTAAGTTGCCCCTGTTTTGTTATTAGCGGTAATCGCTCCCGATTCAGGTGAGCTGGTTACTCTTCCTTTCAAATTTCATACTGCGTACATGGAGAGATAGTGAAATGGCAAAGATGATTGCCTTCGATCAGGAAGCTCAAGAAGCGATGCGACGCGGCATCAGCAAGCTGGCAAAAGCCGTTCGTGTGACGCTGGGGCCAAAAGGCCGTAACGTAATTCTGGAAAAAAGCTTTGGTTCCCCGACTGTGACTAAAGACGGTGTATCTGTTGCCCGTGAAATCGAACTACCAGACAAGTTCGAAGACATGGGGGCCCGCATGGTTCGTGAAGTTGCCAGCAAAACATCTGACATCGCCGGCGATGGAACCACAACTGCTACCATTATGGCAGAGGCTATTTACAATGAAGGTCTGAAATCGGTTGTTGCCGGTGTCAGCCCGATTGCCATGAAGCGTGGCATGGATAAGGCAGTCGAAGACATCGTGGGCAAGCTCCACAAGATGTCGATTGAATGCAAGAACAAAAAAGCGATTTCTCAGGTTGGTAAAGTTGCCTCCAATGGTGACGAAGAAATCGGTAAGATTCTGGCAGACGCCATGGAGCAGGTTGGAAAAGACGGTGTGATTACCGTTGAAGAAGGCCAGAGCCTGCAGACCAGCTTCGAAGTGGTAGAAGGCATGCAGTTTGACCGCGGTTATCTGTCTCCTTACTTCGTGACTGATCCTCAGAGCATGTCCTGCGATCTGGAAGATGCTTACGTTCTGGTTCACGAAAAGAAAATTTCGAACATTAAAGATCTGGTTCCTGTCCTGGAAAAAGTCGTTAATGCCGGTAAGCCTCTGCTGATCATCGCTGAAGACATTGAAGGCGAAGCACTGTCGACGCTTGTGATCAACAAACTGCGTGGTACCTTCCGTTGCTGTGCAGTGAAAGCCCCGGGTTATGGCGATCGTCGTAAAGCCATGCTGCAGGATATTGCGATCATGGTTGGTGGCCAGGCGATCTTTGAAGATCTCGGAATTCAGCTGGAAAATCTGCAGTTGTCCGATCTGGGTGTAGCTAAGAAGATTTCTGTTGATAAAGACAATGCCACCATCATCGAAGGTGGTGGAAAGCCAGGCGAAATCAAGTCCCGTATCGAACAGATCCGTCGTGAACTGGAAAATTCCTCCAGCGATTACGACAAGGAAAAGCTGGAAGAACGGATTGCAAAACTTTCCGGTGGTGTTGCACAGATCAATGTCGGTGCTGCGACTGAAAGTGAAATGAAAGAAAAGAAAGCCCGTGTAGAAGATGCTCTGCATGCTGTTCGTGCTGCTGTTGCCGAAGGCATCCTGCCTGGTGGTGGCGTTGCATTACTGCGGTGTTCTGCAGCCTGCAAACCAACCGGCCTTTCTCAGGAAGAAAAAGTTGGTTACGAAATCATCCTGCGAGCCTGCCGTGCTCCTCTGACCTCAATTGCCAATAATGCTGGCGATGATGGCAGTGTGGTATGTGAAAAGGTTTCTGACCTGGAAGGTAACATGGGCTACAACGCCGCAACTTCCAAGTACGAAGATCTGGTCAAAACCGGGATCATTGATCCGACTCGTGTCACGCGGTCAGCTCTCCAGAATTCAGCCAGTGTTTCGACACTACTGCTGACCAGTGATGCTTTGATCGCTGAGAAGGGCAAGGATGACCATGGCGACGACGATCTGCACTAAGCTCAGATTTCGTCCCGTTTTATAATAGATTTAAAGCACCCGGCAGGAGACTGTCGGGTGCTTTTCTTATTCCTGCTGGATCGGGTGACTCAACCCGGCAGAGCGGTTCTGGTGGTTTTTCGTCTGGTTTTCGACTGCCCTGAGCCAGAATGTTAGAATCTGCGCATTGCGGACAGCAACTGATATTAGTACCATTTGCATCATTCCCGAGTTCCGTCAAATCATTGTTTACTCCTTCATTTCCAGAAGATTGGTAGAGTTTCGTGGCAAGAGAAAAAGTAGTTTTGGCATACAGTGGTGGCCTGGATACTTCCGTGGCCGTCAAGTGGATCAATGAAAAATACAATATGGACGTGATCACTTATACCTGTGATCTCGGCCAGGGTCGCGATGTGGATGGAATCAAGGAAAAGGCGATCAAAACCGGTGCTGTAGAAGCCGTCATTGAAGACACTAAGAATATGTTTGTCGATTTCTTCGTCTGGCCTTCTCTGATGACGGGTACGATGTACGAAGGCAAATATCCACTGGCGACCGCATTAGGACGTCCTCTGATTGCTCATCGTATGGTCGAAGTTGCCAAGGAGCACGGTGCGACAGCAGTGGCACATGGCTGTACTGGTAAGGGAAATGACCAGGTTCGGTTTGATGTTTCATTTCAGACGCTGGCACCCCAGTTGAAAATCATTGCTCCCGTGCGAGAATGGAAATGGACTCGTACCGAAGAACTGCAGTATGCCAAAGAGCACGGCATTGAAGTGGAAGCCACGAAAGAAAGCATTTTCAGTATCGACCAGAACTTATGGGGTCGTTCTGTAGAAGCCGGTATTCTCGAAGATCCCTGGGTTGCCCCGCCTAAAGAAGCCTATAAATGGACGGTTTCCCCTGAAGATGCTCCCAATCAACCGGTAGAAGTCACGATTGAATTTGAGCAGGGACGTCCGATTGCCATTGATGGAAAAGAGATGGACGGTGCTGAGCTGATTCTGCACTTGAATAAAATCGGTGGAGAAAATGGTGTCGGTCGCATTGATCATGTTGAAAACCGCCTGGTAGGGATTAAGAGTCGCGAAATTTATGAAGCACCTGCTGCTGTCATTCTGCATAATGCCCACCGCGAACTGGAATTCCTGACTCTGAGCAGGCAGGCACTGCGATTCAAGACCTATGTCAGCCAGACCTGTAGTGACATCATTTATGATGGCCTCTGGTACAGTTCATTCCATCAGGACCTGATGGGATTTGTCGAAAAGAACCAGCGTTTTGTTTCCGGAACTGTACGAGTTTCGCTGTATAAAGGAAATCATACAGTGACCGGTTTGAAGAGTGAGCACAGCCTTTACAGTCCTGAGCTGGCAACCTATGAAGAGGGTGATCAGTTTCCTCATGAAACAGCCTTGGGTTTCATCAGGATCCATGGACTGGCTCAGCAGACTCAGGCTCGTCAACAGTTGCTGAAGGGGGAGCCCAGTTCCAAGCCAACCCGGATTATGCCTCCCAGTCAATCTGACAAATCCTGAAAAAACAGGTTTCTGACGCTCGATCAACCCTGAGTCAGATCTTATCAGCTGATTTTTATCAGCAGCTATGAGTGATGACTCAGGCTAACTTTAATACATGTGGTCGCATGATGGATCAATCGACACAGAAAGGACGAACCATCGCAATCGGTGATATTCACGGTTGCGATGTTGCTCTGGGTACGATTTTGTATCACCTCGAATTGACTCGGGAAGATACCTTTATCTGTCTGGGGGATGCGGTTGACCGGGGGCCTGGTACCAAACATGTGATTGAGATTCTATTGGATCTTAAAGCCACCTGTAAGCTGATCATGATCAAAGGGAATCATGAAGAAATGCTGTTGGATGGCCTGCAGGGAGGCCACTGGGAATCAATCTGGCTGCAGCATGGTGGCAAAGAAGCAATCGACTCCTACGGTGGTCGCTACGATCTCATACCAGAAGAGCATCGTATTTTCATGGCGACTGCACTGGATTATTACGAGACAGAGACCGATATCTTCGTTCATGCGACGGCTGTTCCTGGCGTTCCTCTGGAAGACCTGACAACTCAGGAGCTCCGCTGGGACCGAATCACAGGTGAGGAAGAGCCGGATCCTTCTGGTCGTCGAATCATCTGTGGACACACGGCACAAAAATCGGGCAAACCTCTGGTTTATGATGGCTGGGCCTGTCTTGATACGGCTGCCTATCGAGGAAACTATCTGACCGCTATCGACGTGCACACAAATGAACTCTTTCAGGCTAAACAATCGGGAAAATACCGGGATGGTAAGACGCTCGAACGTTATCTGATTAAGTAATCGTAGTGCAGAAGCAAGAAGTTACCTGCTTCTGCACGTGAACACGGAGTCGATCAGTCTGTCAGGTGCATCACTACCATTTTCTCTTCGCTCATTTCCTGAATAGCATATTTAGGGCCTTCCTTACCTGTCCCACTGTGCTTGATTCCGCCATAAGGCATAGCATCAGCCCGCCACTGGCTGGACCAGTTAATGTGGAGGTTACCACTCTCAACTTCACGGGCAAATTTCATGGCCCGATCGAGATCCTGTGTGAAAATACCAGCCGACAGTCCATAAGTCGTATTATTCGCCATGCGGATCGCATGCTCAATATCATCAAAGTATGACAGTGCGACTGCAGGGCCGAAGATTTCATCTTTTTCGACCTGCATCTCGGGACTAGTGTTATCCAGAATCGTCGGGGCATAGATAGCGCCCTGACGTGTCCCTCCTGTTACCAGCCTCGCCCCCTGGCTGACCGCTTCGTTGACCCATTGTTCGACACGACTGGCATCCGATTCGCGAACCATAGGTCCAATTTTTGTTGATTCTTCCAGCTGGTTGCCGGTGTGCAGAACGTCGACTTTTGATTTTAACAGATCTAAGAAGTCAGACTTGATTGCAGAAGAAGTCAGAATGCGTTGAGCTGAGATACAGACCTGACCGGCGTTGGCGTACCCGGCCATACTGACTGCAGTCGCAGCTTTCTCAAGGTCGGCATCATCCATGATAATGACGGGACTGTTGCTGCCGAGCTCCATCGTGACTTTCTTCAATCCAGCCATTTCGCAAATTTTAGTTCCCACTTCATAACTGCCGGTGAAGCTGATTTTGCGAATTCGGGAATCGGTACAGATGGCGCGACCAATTTCCCCTCCAGGGCCGGTGACACAGGCAATTGCTTCTTTAGGCAAACCTGCTTCCAGTAGAAGCTCTGTCAGCTTCAACGCCGACAAGGGAGTATCGCTGGCCGGCTTGATGAGGATGGCATTACCGGCTGCAATGGCAGGACCAACTTTGTGGCTTACAAGGTTTAAGGGGAAGTTAAAAGGAGTAATCGCAGCGACGATTCCACAAGGGATGCGAAGTGTAAATCCAAGCTTGTTCTGTCCCCCGGCGTTCCCTTCGAGAGGGATCATTTCACCGGTCATACGTCGGGCTTCTTCGCCTGAAAGACGGATCACTTCAGCACTACGAATTGCTTCGACTTGACTCTCCGCCAGAACTTTACCTTCTTCCAGACTGATCGTCCGCGCGAAATCATCTTTTCGCTCCAGCATCAATTCAGACGCTTTTTGTAGAATCTGACTGCGTTCATACGCGGTCATGGATTTCATGATGCGGGCACCCTGCTCCAAGACTGCAACCGCATTCGCAACATCGTCGCTACTCCCCTGGGGGATTGTGTCAATGACCGATTGATCGAACGGGTTGATCACATTGATTGTTTTTGAGGTATCCTGCCATTGTCCCGCGCAAAACATTTTCATATTGATCAATCCTTTATGGAAAGGGGGAGCCAAATAAGTTACAAAAATCAGACAATTTCAGAATAGACGTGCTGACAGAATCTGACAACCCAGGCAGGCCGCTGATTTCAGAGCTGAGACAACGAAAAATACATAAGTGTCATATTTGCAGAGTCTTATAGCTGTCTATTCTGACTCAATATTGATCTTGGCGGAATGTCACAGATTTGTTAAAACACGTCTGCTTCTCAGGGGACAGTTCTGTCTCCCATTTCATTTCTCTCAATAATCTGCTGTGGCGAACACATCGCGGCAGTGAATTGCCCTCAACAATTTTCCTTCTATCGGGTGGATATGATCATGGCCAACCTTCGATGTGTGGCACCGTGGATGGTATGCAGTATCATTATGCTTCTGGCGGGTTCAGGTTGTGAAACGCTGCCTGAGTGGGATTCTGAATCGATGGCCACTACTCATAAGGCTGAAAAACGAGTCAGCCAGGCAGAGGAGTATCGTACGCGGTTTCAAACCAAGCGCGACCCCAAAGCTCTGAACTGGATCCTTAAAAATCGTCTCTACTCTGGAATGCCACGTAACAGTGTGGAAAAAGAACTCGGTGAAGAAGGCGAATTTCAGGAAGCGTCCAAGTGGCTCAAGGCCACTGGCGGCACGTTTCGTACGTCTGATGAGGCTTATCGCTGGGGACCTGACGAAAGTGGTCGCAGTGTCTATCTGATCTTCCGGGATGATGTCCTGGTCAACTTTGATCCCAAAGACTTTGATCTGGAATAGAGTCTTATCAGACTTGGAATGGCACGTTGGCTGAAATGGTCCGCACGCTCGTTGGCGTGCTCGCCTGACATTGACCATCTGTCAATACAGGCTTGATGGACCACTCGACTGTGTCCAGTTTTACTGTAGCGTCTCCAGGGCCATTTGGGCCGAGATATTGAATTGAGAGACGCTATCGTTCAATGTGAAACGCTCTAGCCATCTTCGTTACTGAATCTGTACCAGGTCTTTTTCTTTTTCGCGATTCAGCCTCAACTGTCCGCAGGCAGCGTCGATATCATCCCCTTTGCGTTTCCGGACCGTCACATTGACGCCCCCTTTAGCAAGTGTCATAAAGAAGCGGTCCACGTCTTCGGTACTCGGAGTCTTGTAGCCTGTCTCTTCGACCCCATTGGCGGGGATCAGATTCACATGGGCATTGCGATGCTTCAGCAGGCAGGCCAGTTCATGTGCATGGGCGGGACTGTCATTCACTCCTGCAAGCAGGATATATTCAAATGTGACACGTCTACCTGTTGTCACATAATAATAGTCGGTCGCATCGAGAATTTTTTGAATACCAATTTTGTTATTCGTGGGAACGATCTGATCCCGAAGTGTGTCATTCGGTGCGTGGAGTGAAACTGCAAGGATGTAAGACTTGTTGACGTCTGCCAGTTCGCGGATTTTGACAGGCAGTCCGACCGTGGAGACAGTGATTTTGCGGGCTCCAATGCCCATCCCGCCTTTATGATTCAGAGTATCAAGAGCGGGGATCAAGGCAGACAGATTCGCCAGTGGTTCCCCAATTCCCATGACCACGATATTTGAGATGCGTTCTTCTTCCCCGATGACTCGATCCAGTCGTAAAATCTGTTCCAGGATTTCCCCCATGGTCAGATTACGGGTTAAACCCAGTAATCCGCTGGCGCAGAAAACACAGCCCATGGCACAGCCGACTTGAGTACTGATACAGACGGTGTTCCTTTTGGGTTCACGCATCAACACGCATTCGACGTGATGTCCGTCATGCAGTTCAAGTAACAGTTTTTCCGTGCGATCTCTGGAAGTCTGGTGTTTGACGATACTGGTCGAAAAGAACCGAAAGTTCTCTTTGAGAAGATCTCGAAACTTCTTGGAAATATCGTGCATCGCATCAAAGTCATTGACGCGTTTCGTGAAGATCCAACGCCGGATCTGATCTGCACGATATGAGGAAGAGTCATGATCAATGCACCATTGCGCAAGCTGATCCCGAGTCAAGTCAGTAATCAATGGGAGCTTATCGACTTCCGACGCGGAAGTCTGTGGAATCTCATTTTCAGAAGGCAGCATTTGGAGGCTCAAGCACATGGGGTTCGCAGTCAGTCGAAAGCACTGCGAACAGGTTTTGCAATTCAATCCGGTTTGGGAAAAACGCCCGAAATCTTGTTCAGGCACACGAATCTCTGTAGGTATCATACCGGAGACCCGACCGCATGACTACTATTTCCAAGAGTACTTTCTGATTCCCACCTGGCAAATGTAGTGAGGGGGGATTGTTTTACGGTACATTCGTCTCATCTGGAGGAGCGGGAAAGCTGACTACAGTCCCTTTTTTCTTCTGGCTGCCTTTTGGTTCTTCAATGGATTCCAGATCGAATGAGAGTGCAGGGATCGGAGGGAGAGAACTCGGCATTACCGGCAAATCGGGGGTAGAAAGATCCGGTGCCACTAAGGTCGGCAGTTTAGGGGCAGATTGTGCCTGCAATTGTTGTTGCTCGGGTTTGAGTTGTGGCTGAGGAGCGTTTTGTGATATCTGTGGTGTATCGACAGCACGCCCCGGGTTTTGTCTCACGATCCGCCGACCATCATCTTCAATCGCATTTCTGTTAAACGCGATTGTCTGCCCCTGAATTTCTGCTCCCACGATACGATAATGTTGCCCGGCAGGAGCTTTGAGAGCAGTCAACAGATTACCGGAGTCTGGCGTATTTCGGTCCTGTGGTGTGGATGAGAGCATCAGTTCCAGGCTGGATCCATCTGGGTATTTCAAACGCAATTTGGGTTGAGAATAGGCTACGTTTGTATTTCCGAATGGGTTTCCAAACTCTGCAACGCGCTCAAAACGCGCATGAACTTCGTTTTTTCCGGCTGCCAGTCTCGGGCGGGTATAGGTTTTGTTTGCCATTACTAATTCTGCATTCGACATATGCAAATGCCAGTTGCCAGTCGAGGCAATCACAATATCATCCGCCCCGAAATGCAACTGAGGGTAAACGTACAGAGAAGAGGCGATTTGAGATGCTGCGACCGGGGGCATTCTGTCAGACCCCAGAAACATGGCACATTGAATCAATGTCGGTACCGGTACAGACTGGACAATTTTTGGCTGATTCAATTGTGCCATCATTTTGGTTTTATCATTAGTCGCATAATAAAGTGAAAGTAGTGCGACCGAACTCTGGTTCGTCTCCAGGTCAACATCCAGATTCCGCAGAATTGCTTCTTCGGCTTCGTCATGCTGTTGATACTTTTGCAGGATGCGAGAGCAGAGTAAATTCGCTTCCCAGACATCGCTGGAGTAGGTCTGGGATTTGAGGGCCATTTTCGCTGCGTCTGGCTGTCCCAGGTAATCGCGGATGCCCGCAAGATTTGCCGTTCCCGATGCCAGCATGTCATCACGGCGGAAATAGCCATCGCCGAGATTCGCCAGTTCATTATATGTATGTGAAGCAGCAAAGAGCTGTCCCTGTGCCTGCTGTGTTCGCGCAACGTAATACCAGTAGGGCGGGTAATGGCTCATGAAGCGTTCCAGACGCTTTAAAATCCGCAGCCGTACGCGCGGGTTCTGTTCCTGCATTGCCTGGTCGAGGGTCTCAAGATCGTCGTCTCGAATCAACCAGTCATCGGGGATGTTTTTTTCCTGAGCCAGTTTCCAGAATGTATCCAGAAACAGGGTGGAGCGGGAAATGACCGCTTCCATACGTTCCTTGTCTACCTTCCAGACATCCAGATCTTTCTGAGCTTCTACATTTCGATAGTCCCACCAACTGTTAGCTCCATTTCGGATTGCACTACCGAATTGCAGCGTCAGCACATCGGTTGTTAAAGCCAGTGCATTGGTCGCGACTTTCTGGCGCGCATGATACTTGTGTTTGTTTTTGAAGTATTCCCGTTCCTGCTCAGCAATCTCTACCTGCCCAATTTCGTCCAGAACAGCAGAGTAGAGTTTGACGACTTTCTCGTCTCCGATTCCGTTCAAATTCAAATTGTTCAGAATCTTTTCCCGCTCTTCAAACATGACTTCCTTGGTGCCCGATTTTTTGATGCGGTAGAATGAAGCACGGCAGTAATTGAGGGCAATCGCCGTCTTACCTGCAGTCGGGTCAGGTTCTTTGCGGGCTTCCTCTGCGTGTAACAGAACCAGAGCGGGGCCACTGAGAATCAAGGCCACCAGCAATCGAATTGTTGTACTTCGAAATCGAGTCGGCATGTGATCTCCTTAACTGCCGATCAGCATCAGTATTATGGCAGGAGTTTGGGTAATGTCGTGGATGCTTTGCACATCAATGCAGGAAATTAATTTCGTCTACCTAAATCTACACGATGAATCTCATACGGGGGGAATTTCCCTGCTATTTTTAATGATTTTTTGAGTGGTGCAACGACTGGCTGTCCGGTTGTGTAAAATGGGGTGAGTCTGGTGCCTGTTTTGGCGGAGGTGAGTCGATACCGGTTTGCAGCTAGACAGTGTCTAATTTTACTGTAGCGTTTCCCGGGCTGTTTGGCCCGAGTCTATTAGATTGCGAGACGCTATGGTTAAATGTGATGCGCTCCAGCCGTAAAAAAATCCCACTGTTTTCTGGATGAAACCAGTGGGATAACGTATGACAATTTAGTCGTTTGTTTCTGTTCAGGCCGCTTTTGAGATTTGCGGAGTTTCTGAATAAAGTGTAGGGAATTGTGGTGAAGAAAGTCGTCCCAGGCTTTCGGCGATTCCACGAACTACTGTTTCCTGTTGAACTTCCGTTAATTCTGAGAAGATCGGCAGAGCCAGGCATTCACTGGTGATCAGTTCGGTCTGAGGCAGATCTCCGGACTTACAGTTCAGGTACTCAAAACATTGCTGCAAATGGAGTGGACGAGGATAGTAAATCGCACAACCGATCTGCTTCTCTCGCAGATCCTGAAGAACCTTATCCCGTTGGCCCCCTTTTACTCGGACACTGTACTGGTTGTAAACGTGGCGTCGATCAGGGAGAACCGTGGGTGGTTCTACGCAATCAAGTAACTGATAATGGCGGAACAGGGCGTTGTAGCGTCGTGCATTTTCCTGACGTTCGGTCGTCCACTTATCAAGATGACGCAGTTTGACCCGCAGAACTGCTGCCTGCAGTGCATCCAGTCGACTGTTGATACCAATTTCGGCATGCTGGTATCCGCCGAGATCGCCATGAACCCTTAAGCGTCTGATACGTGTTGCCAGGTCTGGATCGTCGGTTGTTACTAAACCACCATCACCGGCTCCCCCCAGATTCTTTGTAGGGAAAAAGCTGAAACATCCAACGGTACCGAGGACCCCTGCGCGGCGCCCTCGATATTCAGCCCCAATGGCCTGAGCTGCGTCTTCTATGACAGGAATTCCATTACGAACCGCATTTCTCCAGATCGGTTCCATATCTGCACATTGTCCAAAAATATGGACAGGCATGATTGCTTTAGTTCGATCGGTGATTTTGCTCTCAATGGACTCAGGACACAAATTGAAGCTGACAGGATCAATGTCCGCAAACACGGGGGTTGCACCAACGCGTGCAATGCAGCTGCCTGTTGCAAAGAAAGTAAACGGGCTGGTTATGACTTCATCACCGGGACCGATTTCCAAAGCCATCAGGGCCAGTAGTAAGGCATCGGTACCAGACGCGACCCCGATCGCATTTCGGGAATCACAATATTCTGCGATATCGCACTCAAACTCTGCAACTTCATCACCCAGTACAAAGGACTGGTCATCGAACACTTTCAGGACTGCTTCCTGAACCTCAGATTTGATTCTCTGATATTGGGCGACAAGATTGATGAAAGGGACTGGGGTGGGGGTGTTGTTTGTCATTCAGCGACTCCATTCGCTATGGGAATCCGGGGAGTTCCGTGCTCAAAAACCGGTAAAAATGGTAGTTTTGAGAGATTTGGTACACCAAATTATCAGGTTAGACAGTGAGAGATCGATTATCTTGAGGGGATTTCCATCCTGGAATTCTCAATAACAAATCGAAGTTTCGTCGGTAGATTATGTTGAGAACCTGTTTGTGTCAATATGTGTCGAACTGAAAACTGGCCCGATTGATCCAGGGGCATCCAGGGGGCTGAAAACGGCCTCGGGCAGCGAATTCGGCAATCAGCCAATGATTGTTCTGAGGATTGCCGATAGTAGTAGCATACTCTGGATTTAGAGAGATTTTGGTAGTCTTGACACGTGTTTTTGCGAGATCTACGATGAATCGAGAGTTCGAGGTTGAAACGACATTCCAAAATCGACTATATAACATTAAATACCTGTCTTACAGACCTGTCATCAGGCGGTTTTCAGTAAGACTGGTAGTTTTTTGATAGCAGAAGCCTATAATCTCTGAGAAGGCTTCGAGCAGATTTTTGCCTATTATTTCAGAGCAATGTCCAGAAAGGAAAACTCATGGCACACGTGGTTACAGAGGCTTGCTTCAATTGCAAATATACAGATTGTGTCGTGGTTTGCCCCGTAGAATGTTTCTACGAAGGGGAATCAATGGTATACATCAATCCCGATGAGTGCATCGATTGTGAAGCCTGCGTGCCTGAATGCCCGGTTGAGGCGATTTTTCACGAGGACAATGTTCCAGAAAAATGGCAGGAATATACTCAGATCAATGCTGAAAAATCACAGGAACTCCCTGTGATCACCGAAAAGAAAGAGCCCCTGACTGATTCATGATTCAGGTTGATCATTCGAAATAAATTAAAAAACTCCCCATTACTGGTTCAGTAGTGGGGAGTTTTTGATTAATCGATGACATTGAGTCGCTGTCCCAGTTCCCGTAATACTTCAATATCACTTTCGGGCCTGGTGGGACTTTGTGGGTGTGTTTTATTGGTTTTAATCCAGCCCCGTAACAGCAGAAACTGTGCAGCCGAGTGCTTATATGCGGGTGAAGGGCTACGGAAGGTGAAGTAGCCCAGGTACTGCAGTTGATCATTCAGTTCATAAAAAGCAGGGTCACCGGCCGCCCAGAGCGCATCGCGTCTGGCAAACAGGTCAGGGGCAAAGGTACTCAGCCCCAGCAGGTAATCGCTGCCGTACTGAATCATATCAATGCCAAAGTCATTGCCAGTGAAAACTTTAAAATCAGGGCGTTTCGCGTCTCGTAACTGCAGGCGTTCCCATTCTGGTTCCCGGTGAAAAGAGGAATGTTTGGCACCGATGCATTGTGGGATTTCCATCAGTGCTTCGTAAGTGCCCAGATCGTAAACAGAACCGAACGGTGCCAGGTCACGGGTTAATTCAAAGCCGATAAAACGGTCGGTGTTCGCGGCAATTGTCTGATAAGCTGTGATAATTTGATCTGGCGACTGTTCTACCAGGCCAAAGGACTGAAAAATCACGGGAATTCCACCATAGGATTGGATCAGGTCAATTTTTCTCTGGTAACCTGCAGCATCAAAGGCTGCGCCTGGTTGATCGGAGACAAAAGCTCCTGCGACAAACGAGCCACCATTCAAGGTTTGTTGTGTCACTTTCAGGACTTCGATAAAGGTCGATTCATCAATCAGATTGACATAACCTGTATCCATATTCACAGCAGGTGTAATTCCGACATCGGCAGTCCGCGAGATATGAGCAGAGAGTGAATCTCGGTCGATTTCACCCGAATCCAGATAGGGAAGTAGCACAGCAGAGATCCCGGTAATTTTTCTTCTCGGTTTGATCATACTGACGGGATCATAGACTACGGGTGGAGCTGCTTCTGGCATTTGGGTGTTCCTTGCTATATATTGAACAGGTTGTATCCGATCGGCGATCAATTGACTGTCAGGATACCAAATTTGCGCTCAATCTTGGAGGCTTTCATGAGTTTTCGGCACAGAGATTCTTTTGCTTTATTGTTCATACTGTGTTTCCTTGTTTTGACCAGTAATACCCTGGCTGCCGCTGAAAAACAAAAACCGAACGTCCTGTTTTTATTTACGGATGATCAACGGGCGGACACAATCCATGCATTGGGGAATCCATTGATCAAGACCCCCCATCTGGATCAGCTGGTTCATAGTGGCTTTGTCTTCAACAATGCTTATTGCCTGGGGAGTAACTCAGGAGCGGTTTGTGTCTGCAGTCGAAATATGCTGCTCAGTGGGCGAACTTACTTTCGCTGGACCGGAAGATACGCTTCAGCTGAAAAATCGAATTTCCCGGATTCGATGAAAGCTGCCGGATACCACACGTACCATCATGGTAAAAAAGGGAATACTGCAGCGGAAATTCATAAACGATTTGACCAGTCCAAATATGTGAATGATTTGCAGGCGCGTCTGTTGGGGCAGCCGGGTAAAGAGATCGTTGATAACGCGATTGAGTTTTTGGATATGAAGAACGATCAGCCCTTTTTCATGTATCTGGCGTTTGCCTGCCCACACGACCCCAGGGTTGCCGATCAGGAATATATGGATCTGTATCAACGTGAAGAGATTCCATTACCCAAAAACTATCTCCCACTGCATCCCTTTAATAATGGAGAGCAGGTGGTGCGCGATGAATTGCTGGCAGGTTTTCCCCGTAGCAAAGCAGAAGTCCAAAAACATCTTCATGATTACTATGCAGATATTACCGGGTTGGATGGACATATTGGTCGTCTTTTAAAAGCGCTGAAAGAGAGTGGTGAGTACGACAATACGATTATCATTTTTTCTTCCGATCATGGCCTGGCTGTGGGCAGCCATGGACTGATGGGGAAGCAAAGTCTGTACGAGCATAGTATGAAGTCTCCCCTGATATTTTCAGGACCGGGGATTCCTCATGGCCAGAGTGATGCGCTGGTTTATCTGTACGATATTTTTCCGACGGTTTGTGAAATGGTCGGAACAGAGATTCCACAGGGCTTGGATGCCGAAAGCATGTGGCCTGTGATTGAAGGTAGTAAATCGCAAATCAGGGAGACACTGTTTACCGCTTATAAAGATGTACAACGCTCAGTACGCGATCATCGTTGGAAACTGATTACCTATCCGCAGATCAATCAATCGCAATTATTCGATCTTCAGAATGATCCACAGGAAACACAAAATTTATTCGGGCAATCTGCCTGTCAATCTCATGCAGATCGCCTGTGGGCGTCGATGAAAGACTGGCAGAAGAAAACAGGTGATACGAGTCCACTGAAATCAGCTTCACCGCAGGATGCGAAGTTTGCTGCTCCCACGCCAGAGGAACTCAAGAAATTAAAAAAAAGCTGGGAACCTAAAAAGAAAAAAAACAAACAGCAACCATCGCAAAAGAGACAATAACTTTATGGTATCAGAAGATCGGCCACCGATACGATTGGATCAGTTTTTAAAACATCAGGCTGCAGTGGGTACTGGCGGTCACGCGAAGGTAGTCATCCAGGCGGGTGAAGTGACTGTAAACGGCGTCGTGGAAACCAGACGCCGTAAACAACTGGCACCCGGAGATGTTGTTGCCTATGCCGGAGAAGAGTGGTGTGTGGAAGTGACACTTGACGGCTGACTATCTTGTGCCGCTACGGTGGATGTTAAAGATCCCACCAATCACAATCACACAGACCATCAATCTTAAATAATCCGTCGCCGTTGCGTTCCGCCAGGCATTGAGCAGATAATCCATCCAGCCGTCGATCCAGAGTTCCATTGAACGTCCCCCCGTTACTGGCCCGCAACAGTCTGTTAACTCATTAATTTTACACTCTTAAATGAGACAGTGCGTGATCGAGTTAACAATTACGCATGCAGAAGCACTGAAGGTTGCGTTTTAGAATCGGGGGCGCTTTTTTAACGTCTCAATTTTCTCCTGCATTTCACCTAAACTCTGATCGGCGGGTGTCAGTCTGTTCAATTGTGATAGTGTCTTTTCAGCATCGTGGGACTGAGCATAAAACAGCTGACTCTGGAGAAGTAACCTGAGTACTTCCGGCTGGTTCGGAATCAAAGTATTCGTCCGTTCCAGCAGGCTGAGCGCTTTGCCAGGGACCCCGGTTTTCTGATACCAGTCAACCAGTGTCACTACGTCCTGTAGCAATTCCACAGTGAGTTGTTCAGATTTTGCATCATTTATTTTTTGTGGAAAATTTAAACGGTGTTCCGTTTTTTCTTCCAGTTGGAGCATTTGCAAAGTACGAGAAGCATTTGCTTCTCCAGCTGCGACTGCGTAATTTAACTGCTGTATAGCTTCCTGCGTACCGGCTTTCGCAAGATAAACCTTTGCCAGCAGGGAGTGTAGTTTGCCTTTTGAGTCGGGGTAATCGGTCGACTGCTTCAAAGCCTTGAGGAGAACCCGTTCCGCGTTCGTGACTTCTGATAAACGCAGGTAATTCTCTGCCAGTTGCCAAGGGGACTGCTGGTTTGGAACTACAGGCTGCTCCTCTTTTGCTCCTGCTTTATAGCTGGCCTCCAGCGTATTGTGTGCCAGGTTAATTCCTCTGACCAGATCGCGGCGGAGCATCTTCTGATCAGGCATCGAAAATGCCCGCTCGAATTCCCGAATCGCTTTCTGGTATTGCTTCGTTTTAATATACGACCAGGCTAGCAGGTTGCTCAGTCTGACATCGGAGATCTGTTGCTGTTGCAGGTTATCGACGTAGTGGATTAATTCATCATAGCTTGCGGCTGCAAACAGTTGTTGCGCATAGGCAACTTGAAATGCCAGGCGATGAGGAAATTTTTCAATTGCCCGGCGTGCCAGTTTAAGAGAGTCATCGGGATGCCAGTATTGGTTGCGGATTGTTCCACTGCGGTTCGGTTCCAGTTTGAGGATCAGGACTCCCTGTTCGTCATAGACGGGTGTCATACGATAGACCAGGTCCTGGTCGAGAAGATGCCAGGGAAAAGCAGAGACTGTATCTCGACTGAAAGTAACGAGGTAATCAGCGGGTAAATTCTGAATCGCTTCGTGCAGCTTTTCTGCATTGGTAATTTCAAAAAAGTTCAGTTTTTGATAGCGATGCCCTGTGGTCGCGACATCAGCTCGTCGTGTAATCAGTCTGGCATCGGGGCTCGTGTTTTTGCTGATCCATGTGCCGGCTGCTGTCCAGTTACTGAACTGATTAGGAGGGAGTTGGTCTTTGTAAAAATTCTGAGGATCGCGAATCATTTTCAGATTCGCATGAATCAATGCACTATCGGTTTTCAATTGCCAGCCTGCCAGGAGTAACAATAGCAGTAAGCAGACGGCGATCAGTGTTTTGCGAATCTGAGGTCGGGATACTTCGAAGTGATTTGCAAAAGCGACCCAGCCTGCGGGCAGAAAGGCCAGCACGACAGGCAGAAGCGGCAAGGTAAATCGCTGCTGCATCCACGGCCAGAGAGAGAGGATTCCCATGCTGAAGATCAGGTAGCAGAACGCGACAGTTCCCCCCTGCTGACGACGTTTGAGCATCCCGTAGCATGAGAGTACGAGTACTATCGCACCGAGCATCATGTAAACCCAACTCGGTCCCGGCAAGAAGGCGTTTTCATCCAGTATCATCCGCGAATAGCGAGGCATTGTGCCAGGCATATCGGGAAACAGTTTCTGGCAAAAACTATCGAAGTGAATCTGGCATCGTTGTAGTATATTAAACATGGTGCCGACAAGACCGTGTGATTTGAATTCCTGCAGGGCAACAGATACGTAACCACTTTTTTCCAACGCAGAGTTACGGAACATCCAGAAACCTGTTGCTGACAGAGAACAGGCCACTCCGATCAGCCATCGCCAGCGGGTTCTTTTTAAGACGGCCCATGTCCCGACGGCTAACACCAGGGCGATGCCGATCGTTCTTAAAAACGGAAGGAAAATCAGCAGACAGGTGAACAATGCCAGCTGCCATTTTCCTGGAGACTCTTGTTGAACAACCAGTAGATACAGAATCGCCAGAGTGCAGGCCATGAATGGTATTTCACTCATGACGAGCGTAGTAAAAAACAGGGTGTAGGGATTGATGGCAACCATCCCGGCAATCATTATTGCGGGCCAGTAAAAATGATCCGGGTTGGGATGAAATGGATCTTGCTCTGGTTTCTGGAGATGCAGGACATAGAGATATAACAGCGTCAGCATCGCAAGTCCTGTCAGCCAGACAGTGGCTTTCGCCAGCATAACATTGTAGGGAGCAATCAACGCTGCCGGAGATAACAGCAGCGACATTCCCGGCGGCCGATGGGCATACAATGGTTCGCCCGGTGTATCGATTTCACGATATCCCATGCCGTTGACCAGTGATTTCGCCATGATGACATAACGGGCACTGTCAGGTGTAAAGAAATAGAGCTGGTTCCAGCGTGCGATCACCATGCCTGAGAATGACAATAGCAGTAATAATATGCTGATCTGGTGCGACCGCGGTAAAGATAGCAATGGACCTTTCATGAACGGAATCAACTAATAAAAAGGAGTAGAAAATGAGATATCGGCATTGGGATCTCTGGGATAAGCAATTGTTATACCTCTTTGTGGCAGTTGAGCGATGCTGGAGAAACTTCTTGCCTGAACCTGAAAATCAAAACGGTACTGCAGATTAGAGATACTGTCGAAAAGAAAAAAAGAATTGATTCTGGGTGGGGCGAGCCGCATTAAAAGATACGGGCATCATTACTGGATGATTTTTCGCAACGTTGTTGTTTTTTTGCAACATCCAGGAATCTTGATCTCCCATTCACCTGCCGTTGCATTTTGAAGTCAATTGTTTCACAATTCGAGTCGCGCCTCATGGTCTTTTTATGGATTGATCAAGTCTGGTATATTACCCGTTTGGGCTGTTTAAGATTTAAAGCAGGTATTTCATCATGGATGACGAACGTTTTCATATTCTCAAAAAATCACTTCAGACCGTTGCCGAAACAGAAGAATTAGCCCGTTTTCTTGAATCGCAGGGGACGTTCTCTTTCCCGGCCTTGGAGAATGGGCTATTTCCCGCGGCGATTGCCCATGAATCGACGGGATATCAGAGCATCTGGGTTCGCGATAATATTCATGTCGCACATGCATTAAATGCAGTGGGAAAGTCGGGGCCAGCCTGCAAAGCCATTTCCACTTTGACAGAGTATTTTATCAAACACCAGGATCGGCTTGGTCAGATTATTTCCGGACAGGCAAATGCCACTCAAGTAATGAACCGCCCTCACATTCGCTTCGATGGTAATACGCTCGGAGAGATTGATGAAAAGTGGGCACACGCACAAAATGACGCGCTGGGGTATTACGTCTGGTTTTATTGCCTGTTGCTGACGCAGGGAAAGTTGGAGCCCATTCCCGCTTCACTGGAATTGCTGGCATCCTTTGCACGATACTTCGAATCGATCCGCTTCTGGGAAGACGCAGACAGTGGTCACTGGGAGGAAGCCCGGAAAATAGAAGCTTCCAGTATCGGCACGGTACTCAGCGGATTAAAGATGCTGAAACGCTACCTGGACCAGAGTGGGAACTGGGATCAGTTTCGTCATGACGGGGCATTGGTTTCTGCGGAATCAGTGGAAGCATTGATTCAGCAGGGACAAACTGCGTTGGATGATATCCTGCCTGCTGAATGCATTCAGGCTGACCCCCTGCTCGCGCGAAAGTATGATGGTGCGTTGCTCTTCTTGATCTTTCCTCTTGGTCTGGTACAGGGGGAAATGGCCGAGACCATTATGGAAGATGTTCGATCACATTTAATGGGTGAGTATGGGATCCGTCGTTATCAGGGTGACTCTTATTGGTGTGCCGACTACAAAGATATGTTGGGAGAAGATGATCGTACCGTTGATTTCAGCGATGATCAGTCCAGTCGAGATAAACTGTTGAAGCCCGGGCAGGAAGCGCAATGGTGCATTTTCGATTCCGTGATGTCGGTGATTTATGGGCAGCGGTTTCTGCAGTCCAGCAATCAGGAAGACTTAGACAAACAGCGTTTCCATCTGGATCGTTCCCTCAGTCAACTCACAACCAGTGAATCTGTATTTGGCCCGTACAAATGCCCTGAATCATTTTACCTGGAAAAAGGCAGATATGTTCCGAATGACATTACCCCACTGTTATGGACGCAGGGCAATTTAATGATGGCTCTGCAGCAATGGAAGCAGACGCTGAAGTCTCGCGAATCGGATAAGGATTCCACCTTGTTCTAAGATAGTAGTTGCTGAATCAGCCTGTGATAGACTGACTGATTCGATTCCTTTAACGCTTCCATTGCCTGATGTAAGATCCCGGTCTGTCGCGTAGTGACAGGAACAGGTGTGTTTTCTCCCGGAACTTCAGGAACCAGTTTTTTAATCAATCGATCCAGCAGGATATTGATTCCTGATTTTGTCATTGAGGAGACTAAGATCGCACTATTGGGAAGTGGTTGTTTCCAGAGTCGTGGAAGATCAGATTTGTGTGCGACCAGGATCGATTCAGGCCATTGAGTAATGAGTCGCTGGTCGTCAGCCTGTTCGGGTTGGCTGATATCAATCAGGACGAGGTTGCAATTCGAAGATTTCATCATCTGTTCTGCACGCCGGATTCCCGTCGATTCGAGAGCATCAGCCTGTTCGCGAATTCCCGCAGTATCGGAAAACTGAATGGGCCAGCCCTCAATCGCCGTACTGGCAGTGAGTACATCACGGGTTGTACCAGCCTCATTAAATACAATCGATCTCTCATAACCGAGGATTGCGTTGATCAGACTTGATTTACCGACATTAGGACGTCCGGCGAGAACAACACGCCAGGGAGATGTCAGGTGGTGTCCGAATTGTTCCCAGTGCAGTAATTTCTGGATTCGTGATTGATAGTAATCCGAGTTAAAGGATTGGCGCGCCACAGGCAGGAGCGATTCAAACGCAGATTTTAATAGACCTTCCGACTGACGCAACAAAATTTCTGCTGTTCGAAATGTGGTCGCTGCGGCGAGCCTGTCCTGGAGTTCGACGTCTAATGCAGTTCCCGTGTTTTTCGCCAGTTGCTCCCATGAATTTTGTGAGCAGCCATGTACTTCGAGATCAGAAAGAATTCGGTCTACAGCAGCCATACCGCCATGACAGTGAATATCAACGGTTGTCTGATTGAGGCGGCAGATCACCAGATCCTCGTTAGAGGATTGTCCCCAGAGTCCGTAAACAATGCGATTCAGTGGTTGTTCTTCCAGTGATTTGTGATTGGCTGCATTGAAACAGACATTGATGGCAGGTGCGACTGAATTCAATTCGCCATAGACGCGTATTGTCGCGACGGCCCCTCGACCGCGGGGCGTTAACAGTGCGGCGGCACAGGGAACGGAATTATGATTTTCAATCGAATGGGACATGTTTTTTATCTGATCCCGCTGATTTTTTGTGCAACGATCGCCAGACCCTGCAGTGTTAATAATGGCTCGAACCGAACTAGATCATCAAGATGCGACGCCAGTAATGAGGAGCCTCCACCTGTAAGCAGAACCAGCGGTAATACCGAACTGGTTTTGAAAAGAGAATGATTTTGAAACTGGCCAATCAGCTCGCGAATCGCACCCAGTTGTCCCCAGAATAATCCACTGCGAATTGCATTGATAGTATGTTTTCCCAGTACGACTGGTTCTTCCTGACGCAGGTCAGCTACAGGAATGAGTGGCAAGAGTGCCGTATAATCATGCAGAGATTTTGCCGAAAGTTCAAACCCAGGTAGTATTGCTCCACCAACGAAATGCCCTTCTGTCGAGACAACATCCACTGTCGTCGCGGTTCCAGTATCGACGATAATGGCACCTTGATCTGTGTTACGTAAAGTATTGGCGGCGACTGCGTTCAATAACCGATCAATCCCCACTTTTCGCGGCTCGTCCACATCAATATCCAGAGGGAAATCAGCTGTGTTGAGGACTTCGATCGGTGACGGCAGGGGAGATAACGGCCAGTCAGAAACAATCTTTTTGATTCCCCTTGGATTCGAACCGGCGACGACACTCTGGCAGCGTTCCAAGTCCTGGTGACCCAGCCAGTCCTGAATCTGATCCCAGGGGAAGGGGCCATCAATCGGCGCTGATACAGAATGCTCAACGCGGGGAAGCTGCTTGTATTCTGTTACAGGTAGGTCTGTCTGCAGAGTCACAAACTTGATTCGACTGTTACCGACATCGATTGCCAGTTGTTTAAGCGAATGCTTCATGGGAGTACACTTTATGATGTATGAGCAAATTCCTGAGACACTGAGTTTGAAGGTCTGAAGCACTTTCGGAGCTGCCTGATTCGATCCTGCTGCTGCGCATCCCATTTATCCATCGCGTTTTGAATCCATTAAACACGTTCCAATTCCTGTCAGGATAGTTATCGTAAACCTGGATACAGGCTAGACTGTGTCCAGTTTTACTGTAGCGTCTCCAGGGCTATTTGAACCGAGTATAATAGTTTGAGAGGCGCTATGGTCAAATGTGATTCGCTCTAGAACAAAGTTCGGTCATTTTCGTTTTCATCGGAATCTTTTTTGGGAGAACTGGTTTTGCGTCGGCCTGTTTTGGAAGGTCCTTTCGTCTCGATCGATGCGGTGGCGTCGAACTCTTCCAGTACCGGATTTCCATCTGCATCCACCCGTGTCAGGATTTCAATTTTCTGTTCGGCTGATTCCAGAGACTGGTAACACGAACGGAGCAGTTTCACCCCGCGTTCAAAGTGTTCCATCGATTCCTCAAGGCCAGCCGTACCTTCTTCCAGAGTGGATACGATTTCCCGCAATTCTGCCAGTGATTCTTCAAAGAGTGGGGCTTCTGACTGTGTTGCTTTTTTCTTTGCCATATCGAATGTCTTTAAATATAAAAATGATTTATCTGGGTGTAAAAAGTGGCAGGAAACCATTAGGAGTCTTCCTGTATTTCCTTAATCTGGCTTACAATTGTGCCATCGGAGATGCGCGTGTGAAGTACTTCATCTTGCTTCACCTGGCTGATCGATTTTACAATATTCCATTTTGAGGATTCGTCTTCTGATTGCTTACGGGTAATACTATATCCCCGGGTCAGCACTTTGAGTGGACTCAGTGCATCTAAAGCGGATGCCAGATGTCGTGTTTCAGTTTGACATCGGTTGATGAATTCACGCGTACTACGTTTCAGCCTGCGATCCAGTTCATCAACCTGGTCAGCACGTTGGTGAACCATATCGAGAGGTCGGGTTAACACGGGACGGGCGGCAATTGCATCCAGCTGGAGTCGCACCTGTCGCGCGCGCTGTTTCAGATTTGTGACAAGCTGACTCTGCCAATGTGTTAAAGTCGCCAGAACATCGGATTGCAGGGGGACTGAGAGTTCTGCTGCTTCACTGGGGGTTAATGCCCGACGATCCGCGACCAGATCAGAGATGCTGATGTCAATTTCATGACCGACTGCGCTGATCACTGGAATGGGACAGGCAAAAATAGCACGCGCGACCACTTCTTCATTAAAAGCCCACAGATCTTCAAGACTGCCTCCCCCGCGTCCCGTGATAATTGTGTCTACATAGGGAATACGAGCAGCCAGTTCGATTCCAGATGCGATCTGTTCTGCGGCTCCTTCCCCTTGCACTGCGACAGGTACAATGACCAGATCGGCAGCGTTCCAACGTCTCGTAATCACCTGGAGCATATCCCGAACTGCTGCACTGGTTGGGCTGGTCACCAGGGCAATTTTTCTTGGGAACTGGGGGATGGGCTGTTTATGTTCCGGGTTAAACAGACCTTCCGCAGCCAGTTTTTCCTGCATCTGCCGAAATGCTAATTCAAGTGCACCCACTCCCTGGGGAATAAGTTGTTCAATATTTAATTGATAGGTTCCACGAGCCTGGTACACTTCTACGGGGCCGGCAGCGACAACTTCCATGCCATCTTCCAGCTGGAACTTTAATCGTGAGGCGGTACGTTTCCAGATGACGGCTCTTAACTGGGCGGAATCATCTTTCAATGTCAGATAGACATGACCAGAGCTGGCGATTGTACAATTGGAAATTTCTCCGACGACCCATGCATAAGGGAAGTTTGCCTCTACCAGATTTTTAATCTGACGAGTGGTTTCAGTAACGGAGAGAATTTCAGGTTCAGCAAGTGACATAAGCTCGCGATCGATTATCAGGAACAGGAGATCAGGGTAGCAGTGAATTCAGATAGGATATGCCGCTGCGACAATCATCCCGTTTATTTTCACCCTGGGTGCGATCAACGGTAAGCCATCCCTGGTAACCGGTCTCCATTACCAGAGGTAGAAAGTGATCCCACATAACCATACCTTTTCCCAGCGGAACTTCTGATCCTTCGCCATCCATTTCACGAACTGCATCACGCAAGCGGTATGATTTTATCCATGTATACAATTCTCGAATTGTTGATTCCTGGTCCTGGCGCGTATAAACCATTTCTGCCGTATCAAAGTCAATACCGATAAAACCAGTGGTTACTTTTGAGACTAATTCACGGATGACGGCAGAAGAGTTCTTTTCACAGGCAATACAAATTTCTGTACCAATGTGTGAGGCATGTCGAGCCAGATCATTCAGTACTTCACATACCATGGGGAAAGTGCTGGTGTCTTCTGACTGAATCGTTCCGGGATGAATGATCAGATAGGGGGCTTTCAGCCGCCAGGCGAAATCCAAAGCGGATTTGATTTGCGAAACTCTCTCGTCGAGAAATTCAGGATCAACCAGAGTTCGTCGAGCCGGTAGCCGGAGGGAGGCGACAGACAGGTTAAATTCTTCCAGCAGCTTGCGAAACTGTCGCTCGCCGGAAGCGCCAAATGAAGAAGGTGAGATTTCATTTTGAACATCGAGTTGTACTCCGCGCGCGCCAATCTGAGCGGCTGTTTTAATCGCTTGCTTGATGGGCTGGCCAAAGCAGCGGGTAGCGACTGCGAGTTTAAAGCGTGACATTATTTTCCTTAAATCAATGCTGTTTACTGGCATTTTAACTGTGTGGCATAACTGCGGCAATCGGATTGACTGGCAAAGTTTATCTAACTGTCTGTGAAAAGAGAATGATATCTCCGAGTTATCAGATCAGGATCCAGAAAATGACCTCTTCCAGGCTCTTCCTGATTGAGATTCGATCAAAAAATGGTCGATCTTGATTAGAGAGAATCAATACTGTTCGGAAACATCCCATGATACTGTCATCGCTTGCTACCTGCTACCTTGCGTTACTGGCCGGTTTACCCGTTGAGGGTAATCTCGTGGAAGATACGTTGCCCGTTCTGTCCTATTCTTTTGAAACCAGACAGGACCAGGACTTCGACGATCTGCCAGATGACTGGTCCAGAAGAAAGGGGACCGGATATCCCCAATATGTCGATGTGAGTATTGATCGGAACCTGGGACATACAGGCCAGCAGAGTCTGCATTTTGGAGTGAATGGAGGCCATGCTACCATTTATTCGCCTCCGGAAAAAATCGATGCTGATCATGCCTATATATTTCGTGGTTATGTCAAAACGCAAAAATTAATACATGATGCTGCGTTAATTTCGATTTCTTTTCTGGATCATAAGCGTCAGCGCGTTCAGCATTTTGTCAGTCGTCCTGTGACCGGAACCCATAAGAACTGGGTTGAAGTGACACTGGGGCCATTGACTCCCCAGGCCAATGTACGGTTTATCGTTCTTGGTTGTCACGTAGCTCACAATGCCCAGAAAGATATTTCTGGTGATATCTGGTTTGATGATCTGTGGGTTGGCAGCTTGCCGCAGTTGGATATTTTAAATAATTACCATCGTCATTTTGTAGATCATTCTGCGGAGATCCGCATTAGCAGTCGCATCAGTGGCTTGAATCCAGACAACCAGTATCGACTGGATCTGGAACTGACCGACAATACGAATCGGCACATTGCCGAATCTTCCCTGGCACTGATGACAAAACCTGATGATGTCAAAGCTGTTGAGAACAGTCGTTTACTCGATGGAAATAATCACACGGAAGTCTGGCGTTTGCAGCCAATGGAGTATGGGTTTTATGAAGTCAGATCCAGGCTGGTCAGGGATCAGAAGTCCATCCTGGAAAAGAAAACGACATTTGCCGTGATTGATCTTGTCAATCCCAGGCCCACAGGGGAATTTGGCTGGACCATCTCGGAGGAGGATGAGAGTCTGCCGATTAAAGAGCTACCTGATATTGCAGCTCAGGCAGGAATCAACTGGATCAAGTATCCTCTCTGGAATGTACTGGAATCTGATGACATCCATCGCACGAGCCGGGTTGCAGAGATGCTGGACCAGTTTTCCAATCGGGGAATTACGCCTGTGGGACTCTTAAATCATCCTCCCAAAAAATTACGATCACAGTTTGCGAAAGACTGGTTGGGGGTGAGTGGGATTTTCACAATGCCGTCGAGTTTTTGGTCTCCTTCGCTGGAAGAGGTGTTTGCCCGATACACCTCACTGGTGAATTACTGGCAGTTGGGAGGCGATGATGACAACAGTTTCATTGGACTTCAAAATCTCAACGAGACACTTAGAAAAGTGAAGGTACAGCTGGATTTAATCGGTCGCGATACCCATGTAGGCATTCACTGGGACTGGAAGACTCCTCTGCCGAAAGATAACATGCCCCAGAGTTTTGTGTCGATTAATAATGCTGAACGACTTTCCCCTAAGGACCTGGCCCGTGAACTTCAGAACGCCCGCCTGGCCCCAGGCGGCAGTCCGCGCTGGGTTACATTAACTCCTTTGCCAAAAGATGGGTACCCTGCTGAAGAGCGGGGCATTGACCTGGCAAAACGTATGGTGACCGCAAAATACCTGGGAGCAGATGTGATTTTTGCATCATCCGTATTTCACGAACAGTACGGATTACTCAATCGAAATGGATCCCCCACGTTATTATTTTTGCCATGGAGGACCATCGCGATCGCGTTACAGGGAACCCGGTACCAGGGATCCTTCAACATGCCCAATAAGAGTACCAATCATGTTTTTATGCGTGATGACGAGGCGATCATTGTAGTCTGGAATGACGAGCCAACTGAGGAAGTGATTTATCTGGGTGAAGATGTAGTCGCAACTGATGTCTGGGGCAGACGCATTGCTCTGGAGCGTGATTCAAGCACACATCGCCATACTTTACCGGTGAGTACTTCTCCCATGATTCTACGAAAGTGTAATCAACAGATTGCAAACTGGAGGCTGGCGGCTCAATTTGAAATAGGAAAATCAAGAAGTGAGTATGGAGGCCACGCCGATGCGGTGCTTGGGAAAAATACATTCTTGCAGAGTGTTCGTGGTAAGGCGGTATTAAATGTACCTCGGGGATGGGAAGTGGAACCGCAGGAATGGGTGTTCGATACAGGTGCCGGAGAAAAATTTCGACTGGAAACATTCATGACGCTACCCTCAAATGCCAGCCTGGGCAGGAAAGATGTTTCCATTGATTTTGATATCTTTGCGGAACGTAAATACTCGATTCGAGTCCACAGGTCTTATCATGTTGGATTAGGCGATATTATGGTTCAGGTTACAGATAAAAAAATTGAGGGAAACGTACTGGAAATCGAACAGGTGATTGTTAACAATACCTCACCCCTGGAGACGCTCCAATTCCGCTGCAGTTTATTTATACCAAACATGAAACGCATGCAACGGTTTATTACCGAGCTGAAACATGGGCAGGACCGGAAATTATATTATATTCCGAATGCAGATGCTTTGAAGGGAAAAGAACTCTGGCTGAGAGCCGAACAGGTCAATGGCCGGCGTATTCTTAATTACCGCTGGACAGTGGGTGAGGACTGGGACAAGCCTGAGGCGGTCTCAAGAAAGCAAAGAAGAACAGAAGACTCGACACGACTTCGGTAATGATAAACTTCACGCCGCAGAAAGATCTTCATCTTCGGTGATTTCCTGCGGCTCACTCTCATCCGTGTCTTCTTCTGCAGCTGATTCCAGGTCCATTTCTTCTTCGGTAGCATCGTCTGCCGGCTCCGGCTTTTCCGGCCTGATGCGAAGTGATTCACCCATGGGTAAATCATCCAGATTTTTCAGGCCAAAGATTTCCAGGAATTTTCGTGTCGACTCATAAAGAAATGGTCGACCGAGGGAGTCATCTTTTCCACCGATTCTAACCAGTCCACGATCCATCAACTGCTTTAACATTTCCGCACTCTGCACTCCCCGGATTGATTCAATGTCGGCTCGGGTAACGGGTTGTCGGTAGACAACAATTGCCAGGGTTTCCATGGCAGGGGCCGAGAGTTTGAGTGCGGCCTGTCTTTGATGAAGTTTATTGAGCCAGAAGGAGAATTGCGGCTGTGTCATCATCTGGTAACCGGTGGCAACGCGTTTGATGTGAAATGCGGAGTTTGTCACTTCGAGCGCCGCATTGATCTGGTCAATCAGTTCTTTCGCCTCACTGGCATTTGCGAGAGTGGCCAGTTGTGCAATCTTCCTTGTTGAAAGTGCACTTTCCGCTACGAAAAGTACTGCTTCTACCTTCGCCATTTTTAACGTTCGCCGGGTTTCTACTTCCGGGCCTGAGTTAAACTGCAGCTGGTTATCCTGCAACGAGCGAATGAAGAAATTCCAGCGAAAAGCATTGTCATCGCCCCTCTGAGAGGTACTGGCGAGACTGGCAGACGCGGATATCGTTCTGTCTCTGTGGGAGGGATCATTGCGAAGCGAGTAGTGATGTAGCATTGATGGTCTACCGCACCGTAAAGTTTTGAGTATAAGTCGCCACTTTCTGACTGATTTCGTCTTCCACGGTCAGTTTCATGATATGTGGTCCCAGCGAAATGTTTCTTGGGATTTCAAACTTGTAACTGTGAAAGTAATCTTTGCGAACATTGCGGCAGAGATCTTCGGTAGTGTCGAAAGGGATCTCTGCAACCAGGTCTCCATTGCTGCCCGCTTTAAAAATTTGAATTTTTGATTTGAGCAGAGTGCGATACATTCCATCGGCGGTCAGTTCGCTGGTGAAGTTTTCAATCTCAGAATACACAAGTACCGGACGTCCTGGTGTGTATTCATCACGTTCGAAGCGTTCATAACTTCCGAAGCTCTTAATCTTATGGCAGAAGGCTACATTTTTGAGGGAGAGGTTGGCTTTTTCCTGAAGTCTCGCGGTCGCCTGGCGTAGTTGCGTCACCGTTTGTGTCGCCCGATCAGCCTGGTCGGGAATGGCTTCCTGGTCAAAATAGTTTGCAACCGCCCAGAACGTCTGTTGCCAGAATTCCTGATCAGCTGGATCAATTCCCGGGATTGCCTCCAATGCGCGTTCGTGCTGATTTGCCATCAGGTACAGCATACGAAGATACACATGCCGTTCAATAAAATGCTGTTTCTCTGCCGGAGTAGAACCTGTTTGAAGCTGAGAAATTTCTGCTTCGGCAACAGAGATCAGCTGCTGTAATTGATCTGTTGATGACAGGTTGGATGGATTTGTGTCAGCATAACCAGGTGGTGTAGCCAGTTCGGCTGTTTGAGGTGCAACAGGTTGCAATTGTAAATTATTAGAGGGGAGTGTTTGAGGGATATTTTCCTGCTGACCGATGATCGCAGTGCTCGTGCGAGAGATTCCACTTTGTAATGCGGAAGTACCCTGTTGAAATGCTGTAGACAATCGGTTTTTTAAAGTTCCTACAACAGGAATATGGTTGAGTCCCTGACTGATTGTCTGCGAAGTGGAATACGGTTGAGATTGAGTTGATCCAATGGCGGGGAGCCCATTTTCTGGATCGGGTCCGATCCCTTCCAGGTTTCCAAGCTGGACTGGATTGGATGACATTAACTGCTGGTTCTCACCCGGTGGAATCTGTCCTGGCGGCGGCTGTTGAATACTGGCCTGGATTACAGGTGCTTCAGAATTACCCGGCTCACTGTGCCCCAGTCCCGGGAGGGAAACCTGTGAAATGGAACCAGTATCGTTCTTGGCAAGCTGCTCCTGCTGCATGCTGTTTACCATTCTCCGTGTGCGGAGAATATTTTTGATCATTTCCGGATCGACTCCTTTGAAACTACTCAGATATTGAGTTCGTTCCTGAGGAGAAGCATCCTTCAGTTCTTCATGCATGTAGGCAAGTAGTTCCGCGTTATGGGTAGTGACTTTAACTGGTGTCTGGTCTTCGGAAGCAACTTCTTTTTCAATGTCTGACCTGGTTTCCTCAGCTTGATCAGCGGCAGCTACGGCTTCTTCTGTATCTTCGTTTTTATTGTTTTTTGGCTTTGCTGAAAGTGACTTTCCCCAGTTCCATGGCGCAGTGGGAGCTTTCCAGGCCATAGTCTGTTTGCCTGGGGCAGAACTGCAGCCATTGAGTGATAATAAGATGAAAACAGCAGGGAAGACCATGCTGAGCCGGAAATACTTCATTTCGTTGCCCGGATCATTGGGGTAAAGGGCTCAATTAATGGAGGAGCACTGTACTTGTGCCAAACATTGAATCAGTTGAAAGGGATTGGAGAATCAGGTCGAGGCTGATTCTATAACGAGTATCTGAAATGACAGGACACGCGTTTTATGAAAAATCATAAAATGAAGCAAGATCGATTCAAGATTCAGGCGATCAGAACCGGGAGGATAGAACTGCCTGGCTCAATTTGCAGGCAGTCTGAGGGATGAGTTAGATTGGTGGGGAGTTATAAGTCTCCTAATAGTAATGGATTACAGCGAATGCTTCGCGGCGTCAAAGGGAAGGGATTACCTCCTGGTGTTTTCAAATGATTTATTTTGTGTGGACGCAGTTGTTGGTGATCAAGGCAGTCCGATTCGTCTCCGTTTCGAAATACAGGACCCTATTTCCAGCAGTATGACCAACGCAATATTCTAGTTCAGGGTAATTCCCAATTGCTGTCGAATAATTCTGCCCAGACGGTTTCATTTTTAAATGTACCATCATTTTGTTTTTTAAATTGAACGACGGCAATATCTCCCAGTTTAGGGAAGAGCCAGGAGTTGGAAGCCAGAAAATCTTTTTCATGCATTGTGTGGCCTGAATTGATGACCACATAGCGATTAGGATTTAATGGGTTTGGATAGATCAGAGCAAGCCCATGATTTTGTGTATCATACTTTTGGCCATTCACCGTAATTTGATCTTTGGTCCATTCGACAGGCAGGTCTTCCAGTACTTTTGCAATCATCGCATTTGAGCCCGGGTCACCAAACAAGATCAAATTTTTATCTGCAATGATCTGATCAGTAACGCCAGTATCCTTGATCACTGGAACTTTGGCTCTCAGCCATTTGTCAAATTCTTTTTCAAAGAGTGATAAAACAGATGCAGACCACTCATTCAGTGGCGGAGTCCATGGTGTGCCGGCTCCTTGAACACACACAAAGGGAAGGGTAAAGGCATCATCGATGGGCCCTTGCAGATTGTGACGTTTTCTCTGGTTGGGGTTTTCGATGAACGTTTTCGAATCTTCATACTTCAAAACATCCCAGCCATTGTTACCCTTGATAAAATAGACCTGTGGCAGCAGGCCATTGGCCGCTGATTCGAGTGGCAGCAGATTTCCATCGAGTTCCACCTTGGGTGCAATATTTCGAGCGATTGAAAGTGCAGCAACATTCTCGGTTGTCAGAATCAGATTGCCTGATTCTTCATCCAGGCCGCCTTCGACCAGGGTTGGCTCATACATTTCATCAAGCTCTTCGATCGTGACCCATTCGCATTCATTAAATTTGGGTGTATAGGTAATAAATCGAATCTGTTTTTTACCAGGCCAGGCAGGACGCCCTTCCTTTGAGTGTTCTAACAGTTTGGACAGGAAGTCCTGATAAGCGGGCATGCGAGACTGGTGTGCTGCTTCAGGGCTGATAAACAGGGGGATTTCAATATCTTCTGTTTTTGCTTTCTCAACCATTCTGGTACTGGAAACCAGTTGTTTATCTTTTCCGCCACCGTAAGTCACAACTGGCACATTCGCTGCATTGAGTGCATAGTCAATCGAATCGTAGATATGCAGTGTCTTGTGCTGATAATGGGGGAGCTTGTCTTTGTAGTTCTGATATTGATAGAAGTCGACAAAACCCGCCCCGGGACCCACGCCACTCCAGAGTGAAGGATAATGCAGGCCGATGTGCCAGGTGCCAGCACCTCCCATTGAGAAGCCGCGTAGTGTAATCCGTCGCTTGTCAACCAGGTATCTTCTCTTAACGTCTGCGATGGCTTCATGGACGTCTACTTCTCCACTCCATCTCCAGCCGTTATCAGTACGGCCAAATGGATCCAGATGTAACCAGTCATGATTTTTCCGGGGACCTTTTCCGTTAGGATGTGCGATGAAAAATACTTCGTTGCGTTTACCACCGCGGCCATGCAGTTCGACATGTAGTGGCCAGCGATGACTGGTTTTTTCTTGATAGTCTGCAGGGAAAGTTAGTGCATAAGGCTGCACGGAACCGTCGATCTTGGAATAGTATCCAAAAATGACAGTACCAGTCTGCTCAGTCCATTCGGGTTTTCCTGCTTTGAGTTGTTCTGCTCTTTGCTGTCCTGTTTTCAAAACCTGAAAAGTATCTTTGACATATTGTGGTTTGTAAAATTCATTATGCCGTAAAATCCATTCAGCCGCCTTGGCATACACTTCAACATCCGCCAGGAGATTCTGTTTGATCTTGGGATTCTTTTTCAGTTCGCTGATCTGATTCTGAAGCGTTTCCAGCTGTTTCTCAAGCTGGGCCTGATCTTTGGGGCTGGGGGTCTGAGCCAGTAGCTCGCCTGGATTTGGGGACAATAAAGCCCAGAAAATCAGTATGCAAATGGCAGGAGAAATGAAGAGGCGATTCATATTTAAACCCTGAAAAATAAGGGAAACGAGATCATGCCTGGAGGCTGGACCAGACTCACTGAATGATTTTTCACGTTCTTAAGAGCGAACCCTTTGCCGAAGGATTTTAAATCAGGTGATGCATCTTTCAGACGTGAATAAAACCATCAATTACAGTATCACGGATTGAAGGGCCAGGCAAGAGGTACAATGATCACAGTCATCAGCCAGACGATCAAAGTCAAGGGGCCTCCAATGCGAAGGTAGTCGGCGTATTTATATCCACCGGGACCGAAAACCATCAGATTAGTCTGATAACCAATTGGAGTCGCAAAGCAGGCTGCTGCGGAAATTGTGATGGTAATGACAAAGGGCATCACATCAACATTCAAAGTTGCAGCCGCGGCAATGGCGATTGGGAAGATTAAAGTTGCTGTCGCTTTCGCCGTGATCAGGTTAGTAAGTACCAGGGTGATCAATGACAGAATGGCCAGCACGATCACCGGACTGTTATTGGCCATGCCTGTAAAACTGGATGCAATTAAAGAGGCTGCTCCGGAATTCTCAATAGCCCGCCCGATCCCCAGGCCAGCTGCGATCGTGATTAAAACGCCCCAGTCGATGGACCGCTTCGCTTCGGTCGCACTACAGCAGCGTGTGGCAGTCATCAGTCCGGCAGCAACCATGGCAGCGACGATCATCTTGATGTTTGCAATCGCAACCATCAGGATCATGGCCAGTAAAATCGTACGGGCAATCCAGGCACGTTCATGCCGCGGAGGAGTGGAATCTTCTACCTGGCTCACCAGAAAGAATTCACGGGAATTTCTCTGCTGATCAATAAAGGAAGGATGTGCTTCGATCAAAAGCGTATCGCCGCGCTGGAGTTCAATATCGCCGATTTTTTTATTGATTCGCTGTCCATTACGGGCCACGGCAATGACTGCTGCATTGTAATTAGAACGGAATTTGGCTGTGCGAATTGACATGTTGATGAATCGAAAGCTGTCGGAGACAACCGCTTCGATAAGACAACGTTCAGAGCGAGGTCCTGAGAGTTTAAACAGCTGATCGGTGGCAGGCTTGAGTCCCGGGATTTTCTGAAGATCGATGACTGATTCCACAATTCCCACGAATACCAACTGGTCATTGGCGGCCAGTCGCTCGTTGGAGGAGACCGCTGCAATAACGTCGTCCTTCCGGTCGATTTCCATCAGGTACATTCCCGGCAGATGGCGCAGTCCCGCCTGTTCGATCGTTTTGCCAATCAGGGGGCAGCCTGGTTCAACAATCATCTCCACGGTATATTCACGGGGATCGTCCATGGGAGTGATTGCCGGTTTGCGCTCGGGCAGGAGCCAGCGAGAAAAAACCAGCAGATAGATCAAGCCAACGATCATAATGGGGACGCCAACCCAGGCGATTTCAAACATCGATAGCCCGGGGCGATGCGCCTGGTCTTGCAGCAAGCCATCCACGACCAGTGTTGTACTGGTACCAACCAGAGTACACAGCCCTCCCAGAATTGCGGCGTAACTCAAAGGCAGCATCAGGTGAGATACCGAAATCCGCATTTTCTTGGCCCAGTCGGAAATGATGGGCATCATCATAGCGACGACGGGGGTGTTGTTGAGGAAGGCGCTCAGAACTGCTGAAGGGAGCATGACCCGGGCCTGGGCATCCGTCAAAGATTTGGGACGTCCCAGCATTTGTTGTCCGGTGAAGGCAAATCCGCCTGTCTGCCTGATTCCTTCGCTGACGACGAAAAGAAAGGCAACGGCAATCAGACCTTCATTGGCAAATCCGGCGATAGCATCGTCTGCCTGGATCACCCCCGTAACGACCAGGATGGTGAGCCCCCCCATCAAGATGGTGTCGGCACCGGCACGCAGAAACGTCAGGGAGCAGATCACGCCACCCAAAACCAGAAACGTAACTACAATATGCCAGTCCATGTTGGTCAATAATTCATAATCAAAAGATGTGTCAAATTGAGTTTCACTATTGGTTGATTCCCAGTTCGTTCAACGTCTGGATCAGTTTTGGGTGTAACAGACCATTTGTGACTATGACACCCTGATTGTTAGCGAGTTCATAACCCTGGTTAAATTCAAGCGAATTTCCGTGGATGTCCGTCACGGTTCCCCCTGCTTCCTCAACCAGTAAAACACCTGCAGCATGATCCCAGATCTTTTCACGATACCCGGCACGCGTCGGTAGTCGCATGTAAATGTCAGCTTCCCCTTGTCCCACAATGGCGTACTTTGCCTGGCTGTCGAGCCGCCTGGGGTCTTTCTTAATCCCCAGTTGATCTGCGATCTGTTGGGAATGTCCATGAGAGCTATGCCCGGACTCGACAGACTCACAAAATCGAGACTCGGAGAAGTCTTGTGTCGTTGTCACATGAATGGGGGATGAACTCTGAAGACTGCCCTGTTCAAGAGGCATGGCAAATGCACCCTGGCCTGCGACTGCATAATAAACCGTACCCGTGGCTGAGCTGTTTTCGGGACAGGGGAGGTTAGGGCAACCTAAAACACCGACGACAATTTTACCGTCAACGATCAGTGCCAGAGAAACGGCATATTGCTCTTTTCGCAGAAAACCTTTCGTGCCATCAATCGGATCGAGTGTCCAGAAACGATCGCTATATGTTTTTGCTCCGCCATGATCGATCCATGAACAGACTTGTTCCGGAGTTGTATCAGGAACACCTGCTAACGAGAGTTCAGAGACGATTTTTTCCAGAAACTCCTGGTTTTCGGACTCTTTCAATTCAGCGGCATCTTCTTCGCCGATGACGGGGTCTGCAGGAAATTCTTGCAGCAGCTCTCGGCAGATCACTGCCTGGCTGCTGAAGTCAGCGATTGTGACCGGACTTTTGTCTTTCTTTTCCAGGACTTCATCTGTGATCGCTGATTGAACAGAGCGACAAATAACGGAAGCCTGTTTGACGGCAGCGAGGGCTATTTCTAATTCCCTCTGGTATGGTTTCGTCATGTTTCTTGCGATTCTTCGATCTGTATGCTTACCTTATACAGGAATTTCAAAAGGCTGCCGGCCCTGCTGTATCAGTCTGGGAAAGTGAAAGCCGGCAAGTACCTGTCGACATATCATAGTCAGCCGGTCTTACAGTGGCAGTGCCACCGGTTGATTTTTTTCACAGCTTAGAGCGACCGCTTCTGTAAATTCCATATATTTCACACCTGAGGCAAAGTCTGTATGGTGTACGATTTCTTCGCCGCGAATCGCCCCGATAAACTCTGCTTCTACGCGCCAACCACCCTGGTCTGCCTGAGGAACCTGAATTTCTTTTAATTCAGTCTCACCCATATGCCCTACGAAGATTTTCTCTTCCGGAGTGAAATGGACCTTAATTGTGCCATGGCTGCCGTAAAGGTGAATCTGCAGTCCCGGGCCAAACAGGATTGAACCACTGAGGTGATACATGGCATTGGCTCCGCCCTGGAGCCTGGTGACGATCTGCAGGCTGTCTGGGATGGTCACATCAGCATAACCGGGCCTCTTCGGTGAGGGGCGCTGTGGTTCAAAAATTGAGCTTTGTGCGAAGACGCGCTCAGCAGGAGGAACCCAACGACTGAGAGTCTCATGCAGGATTCCCATCGTGAGCACATTGTTTCCACTGATTTCTTTGTCCTGACGCCAATGCAATTTTTTGCTGTAGTCCCAGAACGAGTCGTCAGCCCCCAGTACCACTACTTCTCTTAAAGCCCCCAGATATTTCTGGGTGATCAGCTTAATGACTTCCGGATTGTATTTGAGGCCAAATGGGCTGGGAACAACCTGGGCGATCAGGTCGGGTCTTGCCTGTGAAACCTGAAGCATCTGTTTTGCTTCGGCTAGATTTCGTGCCATTCTGGCTTCTGTCAGAACATGCTTCCCTGCTTCCAGAGCCATGCAAGTAATTTCACAGTGCAGATCTGGCCAGGTTCCGATCATCACGGCGTCAATTTCCGGATCTTCAACCAGTTCTTTCCAATGTGAGTAAGTTTGGGGGATCGCATATTTGCGAGCCACTTTTTCGGTCGATGCAGGAGTCGAGTTAACCACTCCACAAATTTCGACATCCTCAATCGCTTGAAATCCAGGAATATGGCGGGATTTTGTATTGGCCCCTGCACCCACAATTCCGATACGGATCGTTTTTTTACCCATTAGTGTACGTAGTCCCGATGATCCAAAATGCGTGTTTCGAAGTGAAAAATATTCCGCTGACCAGAATCACAGTTTTACTTGTGGTTTACCTGTTTCAACGTATTCGACGATTCTAACGAGCTGAATTCTGGAGGACCATTCACACAAAACAAACAATTAAAGGTTCCCCAAATTCTAAGGGGAAAATGGTCGTTTTGTTCCTGATTTCTCATTAAATCGCAGCGGGGGTATTGTTAGAATGTATACTAGGCTGCTGATTTCTGTTGAGGTGGGGTCTCAATCTTGTTCAAGATTGCCACTGCAGCCTGGGCTGATGCTCCAGGAATTACGGTTTCATCATAAAGAGAAGAGAGTTTATGCCGGGCTCTTTCCAGTGAGAGTGGAGTCCTGAGCCAGTCACCTAAGATGGTTGTTATTTTCGCCACATCCTTGACTGGCGATCCCACAGAAGGGAATTCGGGCATAAGTTCTCTATCCGCTATCAGATTCGGCAGCGACATGTACTTACAGGTGATGAGTAAGTGTGCCATGAAGTACATTCCCCAATGGCTGCGGTAGATAACGACAGCCGGAGTTTTTCTGGCCAGTAATTCCAGGCTCACAGAGCCTGATACCATCAGACAACAATCAGCGGATTCGATGATTTCAGAGGTTTTTTTGAGATAGAGCTGAATTGGTAAGTGCCCGAGTTTTGCTTCCTGAATGAACTGGTCGCAGAGTTTAAGGTGGGATTCCTTGTAACAGGCGACAGGAAATGCAACATCCGGATGTTGGTCAGAGAGTTGACTGATTATTTGTAGCATGAAAGGAAAGTTGCGCGATACTTCACTGGTACGTGAGCCTGGCAGCACCCCTACCTTTTTCTCTGATTGTTTCAGTTCACTCAGAATGTTGTTGTCCAGCTCTTTTGACGCAACTTCATCAAAAAACGGGTGTCCGATGTAGTCGACTTTCACTCCCCTGGATTCATACCATGCTTTTTCAAATTTCAATCCGGACAGGACATAGTCTACGTTTTTACGCACACGGCGAATGCGCCAGGGGGCCCAGGCCCAGAGTTGAGGGGGGAGGTAATAAAAAACAGGGATCCCCAATGCTTTGGCTTTTCTGGCCACCCACCAGTTGAATCCCGGAAAATCAACCAGAATGACGGCATCAGGACGGTGAGATTCCAGATATTGTCCTGCCTGCTTGATCAACTGAATAAATTTAAAAATGAGCGGTAACACATTGAAGATACCCATGACGGCGTAGTCAGTCAGTCTGACTTCAATGTGACAACCTGCTGACTGCATTTCAGGGCCTCCAAATGCAGAAAAGGCAGCATCTGGATTCCGTTTGCGAATTTCTTCAATCAGATGTGCTGTATGCTGATCGCCACTTGGCTCGCCAACAGAAAAAAACAGGTGCATCAGAGGATCCTCATTCAATTCTTGAGTCGATACGCGTCGAGAAATATGGCTCGGCACAATTCGTGACGACTGGTTTGGAGCAACAGCGAATCCCCGCACTCAATCGTACGGTGCAGTCCCCCCCCAAACCTCGTAAAGTTATGTTGAATAAGGGTTTTTGGTCAACCCCGAATTTGAGGGTATGATCAGAGCGGTGGCGGGAAATAAAAACAGCTCCCTGAAAAGTAAATCAGGGAGCTGTTTGATGTGATCAATGTGTGGTCGTACTCAACTGCTTGATGGAAAGCAGCCTAAGTTCTGCTATCAGAAGGATTAACCTTCAGCAGTTGCGGTTTCTGTTTCTTCAGCTGCTGCCGCTTCAACGATTTCCAGTCCGGGTACGATGATTGTCTTGATCAGAACTGAGGTATATTTCTGGCGGTGCCCCGTGTGTCGACGAGAATTCTTTCGGCGTCGAAATTTTTGAATTTCGAGTTTTTCACCTTTGAGCTCTGCCTGAACGACTTCTGCTTCCACGGTTGCTCCTTCAATTGTGGGAGTACCAATGGAACTGGCTCCTCCACCATTGGCGAGCAGCACGCTTTCAAAAGTAATGGGATCGCCTTCTTTTGCTGTAGCACGGTAGTCGATTGTCAGGGTATCGCCTTCCTGAATCGTATATTGACGGCTGCCATCTTCGATTACTACAAACATCCTCAAACCTTCTTTTCTTCTTACACTTTGATCAATAATTTGCTGAAGACGGATTGATGTATCAAAGTCAATCCGGTTTGTATTCAGAATCAATCGCGCAATGCCATTGATAGTATATAGTTAAGCAATTATGCTTTACTGCGGCAATTCGTTTCACAGTATCTGCTTTGCGCAGAACCTGTTCCAATCACACGAATAGCGAGCAGGGCATTGTAAGGTGTCACTTTTGAAATTTCGAGTCAGAAACCCCTAGAAATTTACTTCATTTCCAATATCGTCATAACATCGCGCCATTAAATGTTCTGGCTCTACATCTGTACGGGCGTTTATTATTATTGAGGTCTGAGCAGTTTCTTCGAGTTGGGTGATGTCTTTCCGCCGTTTATTGTTGAGATAATTTGCGACATTTTCATGTACATTCAGTACAAGGCGGGAAATATTTTTCTTATTCACTGTGGTCATGAGAGTTCGCATGACTTCGATTGCCATACTCTCGGCGGTTTTCACCTGACCAGTTCCGCGACAGGAAGGGCAGTCTTCGTACATACTTCGCCTCAGGGAAGGGCGAATTCGCTGACGCGTCATCTCGATCAGGCCAAAAGGGCTGATGCGTAGTACTTTGGTGCGGGCACGATCTCGTTTGACGAGTTCTCTTAATTTGCGTTCCACGGAACGGCGATGTTTTTCTTCCCGCATGTCGATGAAGTCGATCACGATCACACCACCGAGGTCACGCAACCTGATTTGTCGACTGATTTCTTCAGCCGCTTTCATGTTGACTTTGAAGGCGGTTTTTTCCGCATTATCATCTGCTCGATAGTTTCCACTGTTAACGTCAATCGCGACTAAAGCTTCCGTCTGGTCGATGACAATGGAACCGCCTCCCTTCATGGGAACATGGCGATTCTGGATGCTGCAGATTTCATCATCCAGTTTACTGTTATAAAAAATGGGGTCATTGCCAGTGTAGTGTTTGATCCGGTTGACGTGCTTGGGAAGCACGACCTTCATAAAATCTCTGGCTCTCTGATAAGCCGTTGGTTCGTCGATGTAGAGCGTGTCGATCTCGCTGTTGTAGATGTCGCGAATCGTGCGGATCATCATATCGCTCTCCGAATAAATCTCGACGGGAGCTGGTAGTTTTTTAATACGACCTACGATGGTTCCCCAGAGACGCAGCAGGTAGTTTAAATCGCGTTTGAGGTCATCGGCAGTTCTGTCGATTCCGGCAGTACGTACGATAAATCCGAGACCCGGTGGCGGTGCCAGTTGAGTCAGGATCGTTCTCAGTTCTTTACGTACATCTTCGTCAGCAATTTTGCGGCTGATACCAACCCGTTGCAGTCCAGGCATTATCACCAGATAGCGTCCGGGAATACTGATATAAGTGGAGAGGGTAGGGCCTTTATTCCCAAGCCCTTCTTTGATGACCTGTACCAGGACTTCGCTGCCTCGTTTCAGGATTTCCTGAATGGGGGGTTTGTTGGCAACACTGCGTTCATTAACGCGGCGTCCCTTCTGGTTGCGTCCGCGTCCTGGTTTACCGTTACCGTCACCTTGATCGGTGAGGTGTTTGTAATATTGATGCTCAATATCGCTGACATGCAGGAAGCCATTTCGGCCAACCCCAAAATCAACAAACGCAGCCTGAATGCTGGGTTCGATATTAACAACCCTTCCCTTGTAGATATTTCCTACCAGGTTTTCGAGGCTGTTTCGTTCAACGTAAAGTTCTTCGAGAATGCCATCTTCTACGATCGCAATTCGGCTTTCCTCCGGTTGGAGGACATTAATCAGCATTTCCTTTTTCATGGAATACCCTTTGTCGTGTTACCCGACGAAAATTGTATTCCTCATCAGCCACGGGGGCGGCGGACCTGCTACGCATTGAAGGAATCAGTGCTGTAGTGGAGTCGGCCAGTTGCCTGCAGAAATGCTGGAAAATTCCAGCGGAGGCAGGCCTCGTTACATGAGTTGCGCAGCAGCGGAATAAATCCCGCTGAACACAATCAAGAAGAGGTTTCGTGATGCGACTGCTGAGTCGAATCATTTCCTGTGTGAAGTCACAAAAAGTCAAGAACAGATACATATCCGGCTGGTCTCTGTTGGCAGTCTTGATATTCGATTCAGGCAAGCTGCAATGTTGCATGAATTGCCAGTCGAATATCGATAACTGATGTGGTGAGACCAGAACTGCGATCTGCTTGGACCTTTGCTGGTTTTGAAACCGTGTTACGAAAGCCGCAGCATAACCCTTTAAGGCGGCACTTGCCGTCTTTTGAATGATTTCCCGGGGGTAGTCTGGTGGTATGCTCATGCTGTCTTTGAAAACAGAAACTGGACGCAGGAAAATCCCCCAGACTGATAAAATATATCAGGGTTGGTAATGAGAAGTTCCAATATTGTTCCTTGTTCTGCTCACACGATTTAATTTCAGGGTCAGGAAATGATGTTGAAATACATTTCGTCTTGATGGAATTTGTTTGTACGCGATCCACTCACCACCGAGGTGAGCTGGATGGCCGCTGGCTGAATTATTGAATATCAGTTTCAATCAACGGCAAATTGTAAATGTATAAATGTGGTGAGAGATGCCAGCGGTAAGGCAGGCATCAATCAGGAATCTGTTGCTTACTGACAGGTTGACGTTATTTGGAAAACCAGCTGCTTTCGACACATGGCGGTTACAGTGGCAGTTCTTCATCAAACAGGTCAGGGCAGATTTTATACAGTTCTCCTCTTAAATAACTTTCTACGTCTCGGGCTACGTCGATGGTCATCGCGTGTGCCGCAATTTCCTCTGCCCGAGCGATTGTCAGGTGTCTGATTACTTCTTTTACTTCCGGAATTGCCAGTGGTGTGGCACTGATCTGCCTGATTCCTAAACCTGCAAGCAGGGGAATCGATTTCAGGTCAGAACTCATCTGTCCACAGACGGTCACCGGAATATTTTTTTTATGTGCTGCCTCTACGACCATCTTTATCAGCCTTAAAATCGAAGGATCTGATGAGTTGTAGAGTGGTGAGACTGCAGGGTCGGAGCGGTCTACTGCTAGAGTATACTGGATTAAGTCGTTCGTCCCAATGGAAAAAAAGTCAACTTCTTCCGCAAACTCTTCTGCCAGGAGGGCGGCGGCAGGTACTTCCACCATCATCCCAATGGGGATATTGGGGTTAAATTCGACTCCCCGCTCCTCGAGGTCTTCGAGTACGTCCCCGACGATCATTTTAGCCTGTCGCCATTCCAGCAGAGTGGAAATCAGGGGAAACATGATACGGACGTCACCGTGGACGGCAGCCCGGAAGATGGCCCGAAGCTGGGTTTTGAAAAGCGGTAAATCCCGCAGGCTCAATCGGACGCTTCTTAAGCCCAGCGCAGGATTCATGCCCTCTTTCGCCAGATGTCGGTATCCCCTGGGAATCTTATCGGCTCCCAGATCGAGTGTTCTGATGACAATTGGCCGATTCTGGGCTGCCTGTACTACTTTGCAATAAGCATCGTAGTGGACTTCTTCGGTGGGTTCCGTATTAGATTGAAGGTAGAGAAATTCAGTTCGATACAGTCCAATTCCATCGGCACCCCGTTCTGCACAGTGTTCGACTTCATTTGGGAATTCAATATTTCCCATGACATGAATTCGAGTGCCATCTTTCGTCTCGGAGCGGATTTTTCGGCGGGATGCCAACCGGGCGGCCATTGATCGTTGACGTTCGCCGGTATCTTTATATTTGGCGAGGGTTTCCTCGTCCGGATCGATGATGACTTCGCCATTGTTGCCATCAACAATGACCATGTCACCACCTGAAATATCAGAAAGAAATTCGCCCAACCCAACGACTGCGGGAATTTCCAGTGCACCAGCCAGAATTGAAGTATGGCTGGTTCTCCCGCCGACTTCTGTGGCAAAGCCCAGGACAAATTCCTTCGCCAGTCCTGCTGTCTCGCTGGGAGTGAGGTTATTGGCAAGGACAATAATCGGGGTTGTCAGATTAGAAAGTTCTTCGCGTTTCTCTCCCAGCAGTTGTTTCAGAAGCCGTTTTTCAAGGTCGATGATGTCACTGGCGCGTTCAGCCAGATAATTATCACCGAGGTGTTGAACCAGTTTGGTATACCGTCGGAATACCCGGCTGGAAGCATGCTCTGGTGAATAGCATTTTTCGCGGATGAGTGTTTCGATCTCTTCCCGCAATCGGGGTGAGCTGACCATCTGTAAATGGGCGGCAAAGATCGCGCCGTACTGTTCGCCTAATTTGTCGGATGCCAGCTTCTCATTTACTGCGATTTCTTCGCAGACGGCGTCAAGGGCTGACTTCAGCCGAGCGATTTCGGTATCGATGGCATTGACACTGACGAACTGACGTGGGATGCGAAAATCCTCCGCACCCAGAATGAGTGCGGGGCCGAAATTGACTCCCGGAGAAACAGCGATTCCACGTTTAACAAGCATTCAATCAGAGCCTAATTTGGCGCTTTCAACAGACAGGCAACTGGCGGTGTACCACGCAGTCGAATAGTACGGGGGTTATTCTGACAGATCAGTCAGTTCTTCGAATTTCTTGTACCCGGAATCAAAAAATTGAACAATTTCTTCCATCATTTTACTGGCGTCGTCGCCATTCGCTTCCAGGACCAGTTGAGTTTCGGGCAACGCTCTTAACTCAAGCAGGTCATAGACCTCCTTGGCATTTCCCGTCTGGTCCCCATTGGAAATCTTAAAATCGCAAGTGTAGTCACGGGCGATTCGTACTATTTCTGAAATAGGACGAAGGTGGAGCCCTTGTTTCATTTTGACAGTGACAATCTGACGGCAAACAGATTCTTGCATGGCACTAACTGATAACTACTCAAGCAACCTGAAAACAAATTACTCTCATGGAGATAATGACCGCTGCTTTCAGTGAGATTTCGTAATTACCCCTTTCCACTTAGTTCAATCAACCAGGAGCCACAGCGAAGCATGCGTTCTGAATATCAGAAATATGGTTAACTTAGGCAGGATATAGTCAGTCTTTTTGGGCAGGGTCTTCCCTGACAACACTAATACTCACCTTAATCCAATTGATTACTGTCAGCCTCATTCAACAGTTCTACAATGTCTTCTATGCTTTTGGACTGACGTAAAAACTTACAGAAGTTTTGGTTTCTCAAGTGGCGTGAAATATTTTCTAATCCACGTAGATGATCACCGGGGCGATCCAGGGGTGAAATCAGCAGGAACAGAATGAAGACGTCTTCTCCATCCAGGCTGGCAAAATCAACGCCATCAGATGACAAAGCAACGGCAGCGGTTAAATTTTCCACTGAGGAGTGCTTGGTATGAGGAACTGCGACACCATTTCCAATTCCCGTTGATCCTAATTCTTCCCGTTTGAGAATTGCTGAGACGATACCTTCCTCATCATCTGAAGAAATGCTGCCAGCGTTTTTCAGGCCAGCCACCATTGTACGGATCGCTTCTTCTTTGGTAGTGACATTCAATTCCGGAATGATCGCGTCCGAAACCACGAAGTCTGTTAACTTCATGTATTCTTTCCTTCTAACTAACTACATCTGCTAAAAAATCAGTGTTTGCAGTCAATATGCAAAACTAATGTTGTAAATTATGACACCCGGTGCTGATTTAATTTTAAATCTGCACACCGCAAGTCACACTATAAGTATTGTAAGCGAGTTTTCTTCAGCACTCAGTAAAAAACATGCTGAGGTTCAGAAATTATTCTGATTCTGAATCTTCTTCGGCCTCGGCCTCGGCTTCGGCCAATCCGTTTTCCGCGATTTCATTCAGAGGGAGATCGCGGCGATGATCCTGAATCTTTTGTTTATATTTTTTAATCTGCTGCTCCATCTTACTTAGTGCAGAATGGAAGTTTGATTTCACTTCTTCTCCTTCTGCGTGGGCAACAAAATTATGTTTATGCTCTGCATCAACGAGAATCTCGACCCGGTTCTGATTTTGCCCCTGGTCGATAGTGATTTGGATTGCAGTCACCCGCTCAAAGTACGTCAGTAACTTCTCAGATTTTTCAGTAATATAGTCGCGAAGACTATCTGAAACGCTACCATGCCGACAAGTAATCGCAACTTGCACTGACTGTTCTCCTGTAAAAAATATACCCACGTTGTGTATACGTGTGTTGAGTTGGCCTAGTCCAGCAATTCATGATGCTAACAGATTCTAGCTGGCCGGGTCCAGATATACCAGTCACTAATTCTGAAGCTTGACCTTCAAAAATCAGTACCTTTTCCGCTCTTGACGGATGGGATATGATTTCATTACTGGGGAATGAGGATTCTTATGTCTAGGTGTTGGTTTGAAGGAGTGTTCTTGTGCCGTGCAGATCCCGATTGAAAATGCGGCTGTTCAACAAATATAAGCTTTCGACAGGTTGAATTGACTCAGACTTACAAACTCTATTTTGAACTGGCTGATTCAATGGAATCACTTTAATTTGGTAAGCTGGAGCATCACAATTAACGGTAACGGCTTCAATCTACTAGATTCGGGCCAGGCAGCCTTGGAGATGCTGCCGTAAAACCGGACACAATATAAAATAGAATCGCTTGATTGTCTGGAAATATTCTGCTGGTTCGTTATCCCGAGAGTGCTACGTTATAATGACGTTTATACATTTTCGTTTATGTCTGTTTAATTGAGAGGTAAGATAGTAGCCTATGCCTACTTATGTTTATGAAGTCGTTCTCCCGGATGGTTCAGCAGGAGAACGGTTTGAAGTGATCCAGAGAATGAGTGATCCCATATTGACGACTCACCCGGAGACCGGTGAGCCAGTCCGGAAAGTGATCACGGCAGCATATTTTTCGGGGAAATGGTCGGATGCTGAAGCGAAACGGACAATAAATGATGACAAACGCCTGGGTGAACTTGGGTTTACCAAATATGTGAAGTCATCAAAAGGGACTTATGAAAAAAGAGCAGGTGATGGCCCGGACCTGATTTCTGCAGATTAGACCATGTCTTGTTTTACGGTAGCAGCTTTAGAGGCATTTGTACCGAGTATCATGGTACACGTGACGCTATGCTAATATGTGTGCGAACTCACCATCGATGGGATTGAGATTTAACATGCGGGACAACGATTTTCATCTTGCAGAGAAAAACAGTGATTGAGGAGGATGTTATTATGAAGTCGCAAAATCGGCATTTCATTCTGGGTTTATTCATGATTACGGGACTGGTATCACCGTCTCAGGGAGAGACACCATCTGCAGTATCTGTTGAAAAGCCCGCCTATTCCCATACTCAGTGTGAGGGGACTTATCCCCATCATCTGCAGGGGCTCTGCGTTGACGGGCAGGGAAATATTTTCTGGAGCTTCACAACTGAACTTGTGAAAACCAACTCTGCTGGAAAAGTACTGGTAAAAATACCTGTAGGAAATCACCATGGGGATCTCTGTTACCATGCAGGAAAAGTTTTCGTTGCGGTGAATTTCGGCGATTTTAATAATCCCGAGGGGAAAGCTGATTCCTGGGTATACGTCTATGATGCGGAAAGGCTGCTGTTGATAGCCAAGCATCAGACTCCCGAAGTTACTTTTGGGGCAGGGGGAATTGCCTGCCATGCTGGCAAGTTTCTTGTCGTGGGAGGCTTGCCCAAAGGTGTAAACGAGAATTATCTCTATGAATATGATTCCAGCTTTAAATTCATCAAGAAGCATATCTTGAAAAGCGGTTATACGTTGTTGGGAATCCAGACGGCGTGCTTTGCTGATAACAAATGGTGGTTCGGTTGCTATGGTTCCGAATTACTCACGGCAGATGTTAAGTTCAACTTTACAGCCAAATATGACCTGGACTGCGCTTTAGGGATCGATCGGGTCAATGACAAGCTGCTGCTGATCGGTCGCAATACAAAGAATAACAAACAGTACACAGGTGAGGCGTTGCTGGCTGTTCCTGATGCTGACAAGGGGTTTGTCATCCGGAAATAACCGGGTGTGAATGAAATCGGAAAGTAAGGTAGCGATAACAGACGCTATCTGTTTCCACCACCTCCCTGAAGATTGGAAGCTGCCAGTCCAAACAGTGCCCCTTCCAATAAATGTCTTTCAATAAATGCACCAATTGCTTCTGATTTAGTGTATTGCAGAATGACGTAGTCACCGGGCTGAATTAAAACACGCTGGCTGGGAGTCCGCACTGCTTCATAGAGATCTACTTTGATCGGAAGTTGTGTCCCATTAGGCAACTGTCTTAGAATGATGGCGTTACTTGCGCTGATGGTTACATCCTGATTTAAGGCTGACGGGCCTCCAGACGATTTACTGTTTCCGCCTCCTTGTGATCCCTGGGCAATCGAAATGGCGCCCAGAATGTCCAGATCGTAATCACGTGGCAAAGTGTATTGTCCGCCACCCAGTAAGCCGCCGGTATAAAAGATTTCCGTATCTCGTGACTCAATAAATACGACGTCGCCATCATGTAGAATAATATCATCGCGCGTGAGATGTACCTGTTCTCCAGGATTCAGGCGGATCGGTATTTTGATGATTCCCGAGCGCTGCATAGTGGAGTCGTTAATGATGGTCGGTGCCATGTAGTCACCCGAATAAAAACTCCCGTCACTGGAGTAGAGCGGCTGACCGACTTCAAATTCCGGGTCTTCGGGCGTTGGCGAATAGTGTGGAATTGGAGTGTAGGAATCGGATACCTGCTGAATCTTCTGGTCTGATTCAGAGTTGTCTGACGTATGAGTGCCGGTCTGGATGGGTTGTGGACACAGTGGCTGATTCATCCCATGTGCCCCCCCTCGAATGATATATATAGAGTTTTCTGCGTCCAGCCCGGGCAGGCCTCCTGTTTCTGCGAGCGCATGTAACACGTCATTATTATAAGCCGGTAGATTGATGACCCGCCCCGTACCCCGTTTTGATCGACCTACATTCAGGTTACCAATGGTCGTTCCGACAATATCGTTGGAGTTTTCCTGGCGGATGACAAGAATACGATATGATCGCGGTTTTTGCAGACTGATCAGGATACGATCGCGGCCTTCGCGCAGGATGCTTTTTTCAGTCGTGTATTTGCGACGAATGGTTTCTTCCAGTTGTGTCAGAGTCAACCCACGGGCAAAGACGGTTCCGATGAGTGGTAGAGAAATCGTACCATCTTCACGAATCGGAATCGGGTAACCCAGCGAGGGGGCAACTTCCTGTGTCTGTGGAAAGTGGACGGGAGGGACATCTTTAAACTGCCCCAGAACACCCTCAATGTAGACCCCCAATACGTCGCCTGAATCTAACAGATAATGTTTGGGAGCAGGTTGACGCAGCAATGACAGGTCGATGGTTTCCTTTCCTGACCGAATTTCTCCTTTATATTCTGTAGGCAGGTATTGAGCGGGAACTCCTTTCAGGGGATGAAATGCAGCGCAGCCATTGAACATTACAGACAACCAGAGAACACAGCAGATGTGCCACTTGTATGCAAACATTAGTTTTCGATACTTTTGCATCCTGATCGAACCTTTAAATTCTAACGACATCCTGTCGGTCATTTCCTTACTCTGATTTCTGCGGAACAATTTTTATGTTTACTGAAAAATGATGTCTCACCGTCTGTCTCGATAATCGGGCAGTTTTTCAGTAGTCGAAAAACTCGGCAGCTTCGAGTAATTGATTTGTTCTATCTGACGCATCTTTTGAGCAGCTGCCGATGAGGGCGTATCAGGTAATGGTGTATAAGGATACGACTGTAATGTATAAGGGCTCGGAGGTGGATCATCATTGATGTATGCTGGTACTTCAGGCTCTGGGGGGGCAGAAGCTTTCGGTCGAACCGTGGGTGCCTCCATCACGGAAGGAGGCTTGGGAGCTGTGACAGGAGGTTGCTTGCGAAGTTCTGGTTGAGGAAGCACTGGCTTGACTGGCGCAGAATATCCTGGCAGAGCCGGTGGTGGCGGCAAGGAATGATGTTGCTGCGGAAGAGTCTGCCGTGGTTGTCTGGGTTGACTTACAGATGGCCTGGGTAATTTAAGTTCAGGAGCCTCCGGGCGGGGCGAGGGATTTATGATTGAAGCTGGAGGTGCTGCCTGTTGCTCCGAATGAACTTCTGGCAGGCCTTGAGAAGGATAGGCAGTACCAGGGTCCCAGTGTTCGACTGCTGGCTGATTCCAATCGTATTGAGAATAAGGAGTGGCGATTTCGTCGTAATCATACCGTCCCCCTGAAAGGGCATGCTCTGCTCCCAGTTTATATCCGGTGAACCATTCTTGAATTTCCAGATATCCTTCGGGAGTCCGGTAATGGGCGGCCCAGTACTCCTCAGGTGGTACCGGAGGAACTTCTCCGGATTCGCCTAAAGCGATATCAATATATGCCTGTTGATAACCTTTTCGGAATGCCTTCGAAGGTTTGTCTTTGCAATTACAGGAAATCGTTTTGAGGGATTCACGAGCACACTTTTTTGCCGCGTGTTTGACGACAATTTTGTCGAGATCGGCCTGATACCCATCCAGTGAGTGGTAAGGGTGGGGGGAACATTTATCTTTATGGAAGAAGAAGCATTTCTTGACCCGGTGATAAGCGGGGGAACAGATTCCCTCCTCTTCACATTCCGTATGCGCGCAGCCACTTAAACCGGATAGAATCAGAATCAGGAACGCGAAGAAAACGTCCCGGGATTCACGTCGGAATATTGGAAGCAAAGAATGTGTGATGAATGATTTTAAAGCCACTAGGGAGACCACCGTGCGCAGATTAATTGTTAATCGATACGCATGGTTTATCGGAATCCGGTTATTCCGCTGTGTACGGTTTTTCGTGTCTTGCCGGTTATCCGAGGGCGTAAGACAGATACAATCGTTGGATATTCAAGAAATGCCTCAGTTGGCGTATCCCGGAAAGTCTGCGTGGACTGCCTGTCTTTTTGCGGGAGGTGGGTTGTGGCGAAAGTCTGATGCCGATCGGCAGGTTCTGCCGCTCAAAGACGCCAGAATCATTCGGCTGCGAAGTAATCTTTCAGCAGTCGAAAGACGCGACCTGCCCGTTGTTGAAACACTTCAGGTTGTTTGATCCATCCCAGGGGGGTAATGCGTGTTGCAATTTCAACCTGAGATGAAGTCTGACGTCTGTTGCTGTTTGATTTTTTGGTAGATGAACCGAATACCACTTCGATTTCGACTGGTTTTCGATCATCTGTTTTGCCCCAGAATGGAAGTAATCCAGCTTTCCCCAGTCTCATCACCGCCCGGTTTGTACTGACTTCAGTCAGTCGCGCGTGATTATCATTTACGAAACCACCAAGCTTATAGACGATAAAGTCAGACGAGATCAGCGCATTGAATGTACTTTCAAATCTCATGCCTTCGGAATCTGGCTTTTCAGGTACTTCGTCAGGAATTATCTCACCCGACTTCATCTGTTCGCATGTGAGAGCACGGACTTTATTACGTCCCGTTTCTTTCGCCTGGTATAAAGCACTGTCAGCACGATGAAACAGGCTTTCTAATGAATCACCAGGCTCATATTGAGCAACGCCAAATGAAGCAGTGACCCTGATGTTCGACTGATTTTCCATTTTCAGATTAGAAACAGCCAGTCGTAAGCGTTCTGCTTTTTTGACCGCATGTTCCAGTGCCGTCTCAGGGCAGAGAATTACAAACTCTTCCCCGCCATAACGGCCCACCAGTTCTCCGGAGTAAGTTTCATGCTGGAATAATCGCGCCAGTTCTACCAGTACTTCATCACCTGTTGAGTGGCCATAGCTGTCATTGATGCTTTTGAAATGATCCGCGTCGATAAAGATGAGGCTCAAAGGTTCCGGATTCTGTTCTTTCTGTGTTCTGGAAAGCATGATTGCCAGCTGTGTTTCCAGTTCGCCCCGGTTGGCAACCGAAGTTAAAGCATCCAGGCTGGCAGCCAGTTTTAGATCATTGTATTCTTTCGGGCGTTTCAAGCTTCGGGACAAGTCCCGAAAGATTTCTGTAACACCAATTAAACGACCATCGTCGCCAAACATCGGGACAGATTGTACTTCGATATTGATCAGTCGGCTGCCTGGTCGCTCTAGCATGAATTCGGTTGTCATCGGCTTGCCATTGGCAATCACCCGGTTCATGGAGCATTCGGCTGAAGTGAGGTTTGTGCCTTCCATGTTTTTGAGAGGCAGGCTGCTGCTGGTCCAAGATTCTCCCAGCATATCAATGGCACGGAGGTCCGCCAGCTTTTCCAGGCCGGGGCTGACGAGGACAAACTGAAAATCAGAATTGACGACATAAAAGCCATCGTAGAGACTTTCAATCTGAAACAGGTAAGAGAAAATGTTGTTGATCAGGTTTGCTTCCAGCGCTTCCCGCTCTGTAAATTCTTTAGGCTGGAACAGGCGGTTGACTTCCAGTATTGCATCATGGAAGTCCTGTTTTTCATTCTGTTCCCAGCGTGAAAGTGCACAGACAATATTTCCGTCAAACTGGGTTCCAGCCGCTTCCATGAGAATCGACATGATTTCATCATGTTTTTTCCCCTTGCGATATACCTGGTCTGTCGCCAGTGAGTCGTAAGCGTCTGCAATCGCCAGAATGCGGGCTCCCTGGTTGACTTCACTGCCGATAAATTGATAACCATTGGTGGCACCGCTGAAGTGAAACCGTGTTTGCGACAGGATTGTTAATACTTCATGGTCGGTTCGGCAGGCTTGCAGGACATCGATACCAATGTTGTGGTAATGCGACATCAACTCAATTTCATCGGAGGTCAATTTCCCTGGTTTGAAAATGATATGATCAGGGACACCGATTTTTCCGATATCGTGCAACAGGGCGGCCACTTCGAGTCGTTTCAGGTGGATGCCTTCCCAGCCCAGGTTCGTAGCGATCCCTTTTGCCAGAAAAGCAACTCTTCTTGAGTGACAGAGTGTAGATGCATCACGCCCCTGCAACGCTGATAGCAGCTTTCGGAGGTGTTTCCGCGAAATCACCTGATCGATCATGTCACTGCTGTCCGACTCCAGTGAATATTCTTCGAAGTCTTCCGAGAGTGAGATCAACTGTCTGAGAATTTTTGAAGAGCCCATATTATAGCTCCCATGAACCGAGGATGAGCTCGGCATTGGGTTGTTCGATGCTATGAGGGGGCTGTTCATCTTGCGACCTTTGGTATATAGAGCAGAGCTCTAACACAATTTGTTCTGATGGAACTCTTGTGCTTTGTAGATCAAAAAAAATCTCTATTTAAAATATCTGCGTTTCACAACAGTAAGCAGTTCCATTCTGCTTTCGTTACACCAGCCAGTTTCAAAACAGAGACATGGCAGAGTGTACTGGTTTCAGATGTTGATGTCTGTTTTAAGTGGAAACGATATCAGGGGTATACATCAAATCTATTCAGCTAAACTAAAGCTAGGTTGCGAAAGCAGGTTGTCAAATTGCAACATGCATGTGGAGGGATCATCTGCACTGTCTCAATGCAGGAAATCCGAGTGGGGCGATTGTCGGGGAGTGGGTGATTGGAGTGCTCGTGGCGTTTGTGCCGACTGTAATGCCGGGGTGCTCAAGATTCAGACTGGAGTCACCGAATATAGGCGGCTGTCACGGTAGCGGCTTGGGACTGAACCACCTGCCCCAGTGTTTCATATTCATCTTGAGGGACCCGTTCTGCAGGGCCTGTGATTGTGAACGCGGCAATACTAATGCCATTTCGATCCAGAATGGGAGCCGCGATACAGCGGATTCCCACGAGGCCTTCTTCATGATCAATGGCATAACCACGTTGACGAATCAGATCCAATTCATTGAGAAATGCACGCTTGGAGGTGATGGTGTGTGGCGTGAAGCGTTTAAAGTGAAGACGGTTGACCAGATCATCGCGCTCATTGTCCGGCAGAAACGCTGCGATTGCTTTTCCTGGAGCGCAGCTGTAACACGGGGCTCGGGCTCCGATTTCAGCAGAATACTTAAATGCATGACGTGCCAGCATCTGTTCCAGGATGACGATCTCGCGGTCGATCAGGCAGCATAGTTGGGTTGTTTCACCGGTAATATCTCGTAACTCTCGCATCGGACCAATGGCACATTCCATCAGCGGGCGATCCTGGACGCTCGGAGGGATCAACTGCAGGAATCGATTTGTCAGGTAATATTTTTTGGTAGTGACATCTCGCGTGACATAGCCGAGTTCTTCCAGAGCTTTTCCAATCCGTAACAACGAGGCCTGGGGAATACTCAGTTCTTCGCTGAGTGCGCTCAGTGTGCAGCCATGTGAATGTCTGGCAAGGTGCTCCAGGAGCGCAATTCCCCGCTGCAGACTGGGAGAGGCGGCTGCTTCTGATTTACGTTTTGTGTCGGGAGCGCTCATTGTTGTTGACTTCATATATGAAATAGGTTTCAATAGTGAAATATGATAGGGCTCTTTGGTGAGTGTGTCAACCTCCGAAGTCGGGGAACCGGCTTTCGATTGCATCACAATACTCTTTATAATCGCCAGCAGGAAGAATTTTGCCATGCGTGCAGGTGGACCCAGATTGAATACATTAACAGTCGTTCTCTGGCTGAGTCTGCTTGTTCCCGCTCAGGCAGCAGAACTGTTTCAGAATGCGAAGACTGCAGGTGCTGATTTTGATCGTGTGATGGCTCCGTTAATTGCCGGGCATTGCCTGGACTGCCATGCCGGTCTGGATCCCAAAGCAGGATTTGATTTCTCAATTCGAGCAGTTGCCTTTCGGGGAGGGGAGAGTGGACCGGCCCTCAAGGCTGGTCATCCGGAAGAGAGTCTGTTGTGGCAATATATCGAATCTGATGCCATGCCCCCCGAGCATCCACTCACGCCAGAACAAAAGCAGCTGTTCAAGCTGTGGATCTCAGCAGGTGCTCCCTGGGGTACCGATCCGATTGATGCCTTCAGTAAGACCACTGAAAAGCGAGGTGGTTATGACTGGTGGTCTTTGCAGCCTCTACGGGATCCTGTTGTTCCGACTCTATCTGATTACGATGGGGCCGACGATGATTGGGGACAAAATCCGATCGATGCGTTTGTTCTGAGCAAGCTGCAGGAGCAGGGACTTAAGCCTCAGTCTGCTGCTGATCGTCGGACATTAATACGACGCCTTTCCTATTCCGTAACCGGTTTGCCGCCCGAGCCGGAAGCAGTGGAAGCATTTCTGAACAATGAGTCTCCAGACGCGTATGAGAATCTGGTTGATCGCCTGCTTGCGTCACCTCACTATGGAGAGCACTGGGCTCGTCACTGGCTGGATGTAGTTCGTTTTGGTGAGAGTAACGGCTTTGAACGAGATCAACCTCGTTTAAATGCCTGGCATTATCGAAACTGGGTGATTGATGCGCTGAACCGGGATCTGCCTTATAATCGCTTCGTGAAATTACAACTGGCCGGTGATCTGCTGGAACCAGAGAATCCGCAGGCGGTCAAGGCGACTGGTTTCCTGGTGGCAGGCCCTCACGATGTGGTCATTCCTGTCAGTAAAACGATGCGGGCGACAATGAAACAGGATGAGCTTGAAGACATCGTCGGGGTCGTTGGTCAGACGTTTTTAGGTTTGACAGTTAATTGTGCCCGCTGCCATGATCACAAATTCGATCCCATCAGTCAAAAAGAATATTATCAGTTTGCAGCGGCCCTTTCCGGTGTGGGGCATGGGGAACGAGTTCTGCCTGATCTCGCGTATGAGAGGGCGCAGCAGGAACTCGCTCAAACAAAAAAACATCTTCGCGAAACTCAAAAAAATCTGTTTGAGTTAGAGTCCATTGCGCGACGACGGGTTCTTGCTTCACGGGCAACACAGGAGAATACAGAATTGCCTCTGGCGATCACTTCACCCGTGGCAGCCTGGGATTTTCGAAAGAGTACGCAGGATCTTGTTGGTGGTTTACAAGGGACTTTACATGGGACGGCAAGACAAAGTGAAGCAGGACTGCTGCTCGACGGAAACAAGTCCTATCTCAAAACAGAGCCACTCAAACAGGAATTGTCTGAAAAAACGCTGGAAGCCTGGGTGAAGCTGACAAATCTTGATCAGCGAGGCGGCGGCATTCTGAGTGTGCAGACCGTTGATGGAAATATTTTCGATGCGATTGTATTTGGCGAACAGCAACCGGGGCACTGGCTGGCTGGAAGTGATCACTTCAATCGCACGAAATCATTTCAGGGTCAACAGGAACAGGGAGCGAATGAAAAGGAAGTTCAGATCGCCATTGTGTACTCTGCAGACGGTCAGATTACCGCCTATCGCAATGGAAAACTGTATGGAAACCCTTACCGGTCCCGTGGCCTGCATTCGTTTCCTTCCGAAAAAACGGAGGTGCTCTTTGGTTTGCGTCATGGTTCTCCTGCCGGGAATCGACTTTTGAAGGGAGTCGTTACGAAAGCGCGCCTCTATGACCGGGCACTGACGTCGACAGAAATTCAGGAATCTGCAAAAGGGGGAGGTACTTTTTTCTCAGAAGCGGAACTGGTTGCCGTACTTTCTCCCTCAGAGCAGGGAAAACGAAAATCGCTGCGTGTTGATCGAACAGAGTTGCAGACCAGGATTAGTCAGCTTCAATCAATTCAGCCGAAAAAAGTTTATGCGGCAGTTTCCCGGAATCCTGCTGTCATGCATTTGTTGAAACGAGGCAGCGTTGCAGCTCCCGCGGGGATTGTCAGTCCTGGAGGATTAACCGCGATTCAGGGGGTCAACGGAGATCTGGGATTGGCAGCAGACTGTTCAGACCGTGATCGCAGGATCCAGTTTGCAGACTGGGTGACCAGTTCAAATAATCCCCTGTTTGCCCGGGTGATCGTCAATCGAGTCTGGCACTATCACTTTGGCAGGGGACTTGTGAATACACCCAATGATTTCGGGTTTAATGGAGGCTACTGCAGCCATCCGGGATTGCTGGATTATCTGGCTCACAGACTGGTTCAGGAGAACTGGAGTCTGAAATCATTACACCGTTTGATCCTGCTCTCAGCTGTCTACCAGCAGTCAGCTCAACTTGACCCGGATGCTGTAAAAGTCGATGCCGACAATCAATGGTTATGGCGCAAAAGCCCGCAGAGAATTGAAGCAGAGTCGATTCGCGATTCCATTCTGAAAATTTCCGGACAGTTGAATCCCCAGGTCGGGGGGCAGGGTTATCAGGATGTGAAATCCTATTTTTTCAAAGGGACTCAGTTCTATGAACCCCTGGATCCGGTAGGCGAGGAATTTAATCGCCGATCCATCTATCGCTTTTCTGCCAGGGGTGGGCGGCATCCTCTCCTCGAAACCTTCGACTGCCCGGATCCCTCAACAACGACCCCCGACCGCGCCTCAACCACGACGCCACTCCAGGCACTTTCGTTGATGAATGCTTCTTTTGTCTTACGAATGTCCGATCGGCTGGCTGAACGTATTCAGCAGCGGGTCGGTTCGGGGCAGGAGAGACAGGTAACAGAGTTGTTTTTACTGGCTTATCAGCGTCATCCCCAACCTGCAGAGTTGTCAACTTCCTGCGAATTCGCCGAAAAACACGGACTGCCTGCTTTGTGTCGGGTTGTACTCAACAGTAATGAATTTTTATACGTGAATTGAGAGTGGAATGTTATATCAGAAAACAGATCAACCAGTATCCGGATCTGGTCCCGATTCGATGTCACGTCGTGAATTCTTTTCCTGGGCGCGAACTGGTCTGGCAGGAACGGCACTTATGGATTTGCTGTTGCATCAGAAACCGGTTGCATCTGCTGATTCGTTCAAGTCTGCTTTACCCGCAACTCATTTTACGCCTCGAGTCAAACGAGTCGTCCATGTTTGTCTGATCGGAGGCTTGAGTCATCTGGATTCGTTTGACTACAAACCCGCACTGAAAGATCTGCACGGCAAGACGATGCCTACCGAGAATACACCAGAGACTTTTTTTGGTAAGGTCGGTCTGTTACGCAAAAATGATTTTGCATTCCGTCAGCGCGGGGAGAGTGGACTCTGGATCTCAGATCTGTTTCCGCATATCGCGGCCCAGGCGGATGAGTTAACCCTGTTACGGTCGATGAAGGCCGATTCCGCCAATCATACGCCAGCAACCTTTCAGGAAAACACCGGTTTTCGTTTGAATGGGTTTCCGGTGCTGGGGTCGTGGCTTTCTTACGGGCTGGGATGCGAAACCGATGAATTGCCTTCATTTGTCGTTCTGCCTGATGTACGCGGCTATCCCGCTGCGGGAACGATCAACTGGTCAAATGGTTTTTTGCCCGCGTTGCATCAGGGAGTGCCTTTTCAATCACAGGGGCCGGCGATTCGTGATTTATTCCCAGAGCGAAAAATCTCGAAATCTACTGAAACTGCCAGTCGGCAATTATTAAACCAGTTCAACCAGAATCATCTCGAACGTCTGGGCTCGAACAGTGATCTGGAAGCCAGGATTCGCAGTCATGAGTTGGCAGCGAAAATGCAGCTGGCAGTTCCCCGGGTGACTGATTTGTCTGCCGAAACTTCCGCGACTCAATCTCTCTACGGTTTTGATTCCGAAGTGACAGCGCCTTTCGCCCGTAACTGCCTGCTGGCGCGACGCTTACTGGAGCAGGGGGTTCGGTTTGTGCAATTGTTTTCCGGAGGTCCGTTTGGATCGCCGCGCATCAACTGGGACGGTCATGAAAATGTAAAAGGCAATCATCTACGTGAAGCAGCCCGGATTGATCAGCCTGTCGCGGGTTTACTCCAGGACTTGAGGCAGCGGGGCATGCTGGATGACACTCTGGTTCTATTTTCCACTGAGTTTGGGCGGACCCCATTTACTCAATCGGCCTCAGATAAGATAGGTACCGGCAGAGATCATAATATGAATGGTTTTTCGGTCTGGATGGCAGGCGGCGGTCTCAAACAAGGAATCAGTTATGGTGCCACTGACGAATTTGGCTGGAAATCCGTCGAAAAACCGATTGCCTGGCACGATTATCACGCTACTGTTCTCCATTTGCTGGGGATCGACCACACTCGTCTTACCTGGTACCACAACGGAATCGAACGACGCCTGACGAATGTGCATGGCGAAGTGATTCATGAAATTCTCGCCTGAAATTCACATCTACTGGTTGTTTCAGGGCAGAACACCTTGATTTTTCAAGAAGATATTTTGTGTCCGTAGACGAATCGACTAGAATGGTTATAGTGTGGTTTCTTAATCGGCATCATAAGGGCGCTTACTTCTGTCTGATTGAATGGATCGTCCTGTCTAAAAAATTAGTGAAATGAATACTTTACAGAACCCTCGAAGCAAGTCCGACACCAGACGGGTACTGATCATCGGCGGTGGTTTTGCCGGATTGAACGCGGCACTGGAACTGGGGGGAGTTGCCGGAGTGGAAGTCACTCTGGTGGATCGCCACAACTACCATTTGTTTCAACCACTGCTCTATCAGGTGGCGATGGCCGGGCTCAGTCCCGCGGATATTGCCACCCCCATTCGCAGCCTGCTCTCAACTTATCGCAATACCAGTGTTTTACTTGGGGAAGCAGAATCAATCGATCTTCCCGGACAAAAAGTCAAATTCGATTTCGGAGAGCTCGAGTTTGATTACCTGGTACTGGCCTGCGGTGCGACCCATAGTTATTTCGGTCATAATGAGTGGGAAAAATATGCACCCGGTCTGAAGACGATCTCGCAGGCGACGGAAATTCGAAAGCGCGTACTGTCTGCCTTTGAGCATGCAGAACGTGTTACCGACCCCGATGAACAGAAAAAGTATCTCACGTATGTGATCGTAGGCGGCGGTCCTACCGGTGTTGAACTGGCAGGTGCCATCGGAGAGATGAGTCGTTTTACCCTGTCGCGAGATTTTCGCCGGATCAATCCCAGCCACACCCGCGTGATTCTGGTGGAAGCAGGGCCACGCATTTTACCCATGTTTTCCGAGCAGCAGTCTAACCGGGCCGCCCGGGATCTGGAGAAGCTGGGAGTACAGATCTGGACTTCCTCTGTGGTAACGAACATTAATGATGAAGGAGTGGAATTAGGGGAGGAGCGAATTCGAGCTGCTACCGTGTTGTGGGCTGCGGGAGTCGAGGCTTCTGAGCTCGGGCAAGCGGGAGGCATGCACGTCGATAATCGAGGTCGTGTTCTGGTCGAACCGGATTTAAGTCTGGAAGGATATCCCAATGTTTTCGTGGCCGGCGATCAGGCCAGTTATACGCATCAGACTGGCAGCCCTCTGCCGGGAACTGCTCCGGTTGCATTACAACAGGGACGATTTATCGGAAAAACCATTCGCTCTGAAGTCAAAGGCAAACCACGCAGTAAGTTTCGTTTTCGGGACAAAGGTCAGATGGCAACTATTGGCCGGAGTCGCGCCATTGTAGAAATGGGACGGCTCAAGCTGGCCGGTTTTTTTGCCTGGGTTGTCTGGCTCGTCGTGCACGTCTTTTATCTCACCGGTTTTAAAAACCGCGTACTGGTTGTGATGCAGTGGGCCTGGTCCTATCTCAGTTTCAGGCGTGGCGCACGGCTGATTGTTGACCGTGGCTGGAGTCCTGCGGAAGACCAGGAGTCGGTAAAAGAGACCGAAGAAGAGGAAGTCACTGTTCCTTCAGAGCATTGATCGATCGAGACGTTCCCGACAGATCTCAGTTAGAGATCTCTTCAGGAGGAATGGGACTGCCATGCGGGTCCTGATCGGTCTCGTTGGTGTCCTCATTCAGTTTTTCACGTAACTGGCGATCAGTGAAATGTTCCAGTCGCTCGGCTTGCCTGTGAATCGTTTCTGTGGACATGCCCGCGTGTTCAACCAGGTAGTGCTCCCAGAGTCGATGTGAGCGAACCAGTTGACGCGCCTGGTCGCGACCTGTTTCTGTCAGTTCGTAATAACCGTTTGTGACTGTGATCTGTCCCCGTCTGGCCAGATAGCGGAGTGAGAGACTGGTTGGTAAGGCACGGGAGAACAATATTTCCCGCAGGTAACCGGCATCAGGTTTATGGTCCGGTTCACGTTCTTCAATACGGTACATCAACGCAATGATGTCTTCTGCGAGAATCTTCCACGACAGGAACTGCCGCCGAACAAAAACGACGAGGATGCCATGCCGCGGACCAAACAGGGCAGCTACTACGAACAGTAGACCAGCAGAAACCGCCATCATCCCCGCGGTAGAAGTGCTGCCATACCCAAACCAGTGGGGCACGGTAATCGCGCTGATATGTCCCGTGATGGCGGCGATGATTGCCAGAATCACACTGAGGATGATCATGTGCCCCAGCCGATCTGTGAGCATGTAAGCAGCAGCGGGAGGGACCACAAACATGGCCACGACTAGAATATTGCCCACCGTTTCAAAGCTGGCGACCGCGGTGATCGCGACCAGTGTCATGAGAGTGTAATGAATCAGTGTGGCGTTAAATCCGGTGGTCGTCGCCAGTGCCGGATCGAAGGAACTGAGTTTGAGTTCTTTGAGAAAGCAGACCACAAACAGCAGGTTGATCAACAGGACAATGGAGAGCACGGCGACAACGCGGGGAATTTCCCAGCCAGCAATCAGGACCGTGTCGAGGGGCGTCAGTTCGATGGCTCCATAGAGTACGCAGCCGGGATCCAGGTCAACATGATCCGCAGCCTGGACTATCATCACGAGACCCAGTGCGAAGAGAGACGTGAAGACCACTCCCATGGAGGCGCCTTCGTCCACTTTTCCAAAGCCCCTGATCCACTCTGTGAACAGAGCCGTCAAGATACCTGCGATGACAGCACCAACGAACATCGGCAAGCTGCTGCGGCTGTCACTGATAAAAAAGGCGGCAGCGAGACCGGGTAAAATTGCATGGGTGATCGCATCGCCCAGCATACTCATTTTTCTCAATACCAGAAAATTCCCCAGCAGGGCGGTCGCAACAGAGCATAAGATTCCAGCGACAATAATCCAACCATCCAGAAACCAGTTCCACTGGCTCAATGCTTCTCTCAAAATGTTCATGAACCAGGCCTCCGGAATTGAGAGTCAGGCGAATCGGTGCTCTCCTGCTTGATCTCAAGAGTATGGGGGCTTGGTAAGATGTCTGGAGATGATTGCTGAATCAGTAAGGATTCCAGTTCAGCTATGACCTCCGGTTCCAGCACATGTTCGATAGCATCGGCATCCCGATCGACCTTGCTGGATGCTACGTCGGCATAGGTAATGAGGTACAGTTCCCACAGTCGATGCTCATGAACGACCCGCGCGGCTTCAACCAGCCCGAGTCTGGTCAAACGCACTTTTTCGCCGGGAAATATTTCAATCAATTCATCCTGCCTGGCTCGGCGGATCATCTTATTGAGCGCTGACAATGACCAGCTACGCATCTGAGTGAGGGTCGCTATGGGGACGGACTTGTCTCCCGTAGCGGTATTCTCTATCAGCATGTTGTGTGCTTCCAGGTATTCATAAATGCTGCGCAGCAGGTGTTGTCGATTCACTTTGGTGTTCAACTGATAGCGTCTGACTTTGCGGATCAGAATCCCCCGGGGAACGCCGAAAATCATACTGACCAGAAACATGCTGGTCGCGACCAGCACAATCATTGCACCGGACGGAAGATTCGGAAAGATGGCGCTCATGGCGGAACCAATCATGCCACTCAGCGCACCAAGGATTGTAGCAACGAGAGAGAGGTAAAAGATCTTTTCTGTCCAGAAGCGGGCTGCGGCCGGGGGAATGACCAGGAGCGAAATCATCAGAATCAATCCGACAGCCTGCAGACCGATGATCGTGACGACGACAACCAGCCCCATCAGAATCATGTCGAGAAAGACGACGGGAAAGCCACGTGAGCGGGCAAATCCTTCGTCGAAACAGAGCAGTGTGAGTTCTTTATACAGGAAGATTGAAATCAGCATACAAGTCAGTCCCGCACTGCCAATCAGCCAGGCGTCACTGGCAACCATCGATGCTGTTTTACCATAGATAAACGATTCCAGTCCCGCAGCATGTCCCGTCTGCATCTGCTGGACAATTCCCAGTAATGCGACTCCCGCTCCAAAAAACACGCTGAGCACGATACCCAGTGCGGCGTCTTCTTTTAAGCGGGTGAGGTTTCTAATTAACAGAATGGATGCGATTCCCAGTAGTCCACTGATGGCAGCACCCGACAGAAGCACAGGCAGAGTTTTTCCATTCATACCCAGTGAGGTCGCGAGGATAAAAGCAAGAGCGATGCCAGGTAGAGTGGCATGGCTCAGCGCATCGCCCATCAGGGCCCGTTTTCTGAGCAGGGCAAAACTGCCGATCATGCCGGCTGACATTCCCAGCAGTGTCGTCCCCAGAATGACAATGCGCGTATTATAGTCTTCTAAAAGGAAAACACGTTTCCAGTCTTTCCATTCAGGTATGGAAATGCTGCGGTCTGTAATGGATTTCTGTGAACCGGGGGTGTCGGCTGCGAGCAGCGCAGCATGCGGGCAGAGGCTCATCAGAAGAAACACCAAAGCAAACAGCCTCATAAAGACTGCTCCCGACGTCGCATTGTTTCGGTCGCTTCTTCGAGCAGGGTCAGTCTGCCACCATAGGTTTTCTGCAGATTTTCCGGTGTGAAAACATCGGCTGTTAAGCCATGATCGATCACCCGCATGTTCAACAGAATGACATAATCAAAATACTCGGGAACAGTCTGCAGGTCATGATGAATGACCAGGGCTGTTTTGCCGGACTCTTTCATTTCCTGAAGAATCTGAATGATTGCTTTTTCTGTTGCTGCATCGACGGCAGCAAATGGTTCATCCATCAGGTATAGATCTGCGTTTTGAACCAGGGCGCGTGCCAGAAAAGTTCGCTGTTGTTGTCCGCCTGACAGCTGGCTGATCTGGCGGCGGGCATAGTCGGCGATTCCTACACGATCCAGGGCTTCCATGGCGCGAGCTTTGTGCTTCTTGCGAACAGGCAGGCACCAGCCAATTTCTTTGTAAAGTCCCATGGTCACCACATCCAGGGCATCTACGGGAAAATCCCAGTCGACACTTTCCCGCTGGGGGACATAGCCCACACGTTGACGATTTTTCTGATAAGACTTGCCAAAGATCTGAACCCGTCCGGATGCTTTGGGGATCAGATCCATGATGGCTTTGAGCAGAGTACTTTTTCCGGCGCCATTTGGTCCAATGATTCCGATCAGTTTTCCTGGAGGGATATCAAAGCTGACATCCCAGATCACAGGTTTACGGTGGTATGCCACTGTGAGATCGTATACGGAGAGGGGGATCTCAGCGTTTGGTGTATCGTTTTGAAGATCAGATAAAGGGCTCTCGCTGGTATTCATAAGATTGCAATTATTTCATTGAAAGTATGATGGTAGTGGGAACGCTTCAAAACTTCAGGCAGCGATTGGCCCGGGGGAGTCAGGGGGCGAGCTTTCCCTGCAGTCCTTTTTCCGGAGCCATGCCGCCGAGTGCCCGGGTGACGGTTGTAAAATTATGATCCAGCATTCCCATATAACTCCCTTCATAACTGCCTGCTTCACCCATGGCATCCGAAAACAGCTCGCCTCCAATAATGATCTCATGGCCTTGCGCTTTGGCCCCATCAATTAATGCCGTGATGTTCTTTTTAGAAACACTGCTCTCTACAAAAACCGCTTTGACATTTTTAGAGACCAGCAGATCTACCAGTTCATTGATCCGTTTCAAGCCAGCCTCTGATTCCGTAGAAATCCCTTGTACGCCCAGCACTTCCAGTCCATACGCCCGTCCAAAGTAATTAAAGGCATCATGTGAGGTGATTAAAATGCGACTGTTTTCCGGGATGGACTTGATCGTTTTCAATCCATATTCATGTAGAGTTGCGAGTTGCTGTTTATATTCGTCGGCATTTTTCTGATAGGCATCCGCATGTTTGGGGTCATATTGACTCAATGCATCTTTCACCGCATCCACGCAGAGGGACCAGGTGGCGACATCCATCCAGACGTGGGGGTCGTAATGTCCGTTAAAATCATCCGGTTCCAGTAGTGATTTCGGATCGATCAATTCTGTTACTGCAAAGACAGGCTTACTTCGCGAGACTTTGATCAGGGTGTCCGCCATTTTGCCTTCCAGCATCAAGCCGGAATAGAAGACCATATCCGAATTCATGATGGTCTGCACATCGTCACGGCTGGCTTTATGCATGTGAGGGTCGACTCCAGATCCCATAATCTGGGTTACGGTCACATATTCGCGTCCTACATTTTTGACGAGATCTGCCACCATGCCGACTGTCGCGGCTACCGGAATCGGGTAGTTCAACTGCTTCTGGCCTGAGGATTTATCTGGAGCCGCATTCTGTTCGGACTGACAACCTGCCAGTATGACCCACATTAGACTGAAAGCAAGAAGCCTTCGCATATACTCTCTCCCGTAACCGGATGGCTGTAAGATAACTGTTAAATGTAGCCAAGGCTACATTTTGTTTTATTTTAACAGAGTCCGTGATTGTGTCAACTCCAGTGGGAATAGTGTTGCTCAGGGCTTCAGGTGGCGATCAAAGAAACCGATTACAGCAGGTCTGAGATCCTGCTGGCTGGGTTGCAGGTGGAAACTGTGAGGGGCGCCCTCAATGATCAGCAATTCGGAGGGCATCTTTTCATTCTGAAGAGCAGCCTGAAGTCGTTTTGACTGTTCCAGGGGAACGAGTGTATCCTTTGTTCCATGTAAAATCAGGAAGGGTGGATCGTCTTTTGTGAGATGTGATACGGCAGAGGCCTGTTTGCTGAGTTCTTTCTCCTCTTCCGTAAACGAGTCCAGCAGGTCTCGTGATTTTGCCAGGGCAATCAGGTCGTGAGCGCCATACATGGGGACAACTGCCTGAATACGTGTAGAAAAATCGGCATAAGGACCTTTCGGATCAAGTTCGGGGTCATCGCCGGTCACGGCCAGCATGGCAACCAGATGACCTCCCGCTGATCCTCCAATTGCTCCGATATGGTCGGCGTCAATCTGATACTGTTTTGCGTGTTTTCTCAAATAGCGGACCGCTGTTTTGCAGTCCTGCAGATGACCGGGCCAGACCTGCCTGAGGTTATCGGTAAACCGGGAGTGCCGTTTCGCAAGTTGATAATTAATACTGGCGCAGACATAACCGGCTTTCGCCAGATTGTTTCCGATGTTCAATTCGCGGCGGGCTGCTTTATCACCGCCGTGCCAGCCACCGCCGTGGATGATCACAACAGCGGGATAGGGGCCGCTTCGAAATTGAGGATCAGGCAGATACAGGTCCAGTTTTTCGCTACGCCCTTCGCCCAGGTAATTAAGGTCTTTTTTTACCTGGATCTGGGACAGTTCCTGTTTCACCCGTTCGCTGGGATCAATAAATTTTACTTTGTCTTTTCCAGCCAAAGCGACCAGACCTTTGATATCGAACTGCTTGAGCAATCCAAAGCAGAAGAGCTCCGGCGCCTGATTGACAGATTGATCCTGTTCAATGATTTCTTTTAGTGAACCCAATGAGCCCTGTAGTTCAACGTTGGAAAAGACCTCCGGATCGATAGCAGCGGCTACGAGTGCGAACAGGCTGCTGCGGGGGCCGGCAGACTGAATCTTGACAGACGTCTGCTTTTTCTGATCACGTAACCAGTGTGCAATCGATGTTAACTGGCTGGCCTGGATACCCAGTGGACGTTCTCCGACAGCGGCGACCAGTAATCCATACAGAAAGTCGCGTTGGCTGATTTTCGATTCACCGAAGTAGAATGGGTCCACTGCCAGGACGGTTTCTCCCTGTGACAGTAACTTCTGAACCTGCTCTGCCAGGCTTTTGCGACCTGCATCTGCGACGAGGATTGTGGTGGATTCAGAAGGACCGTTGGAGAATTCGACAGCAGGGACCGTCCAGTTTTGATCGATCTTCAGTTTCCAGAATGTGACAGTTGTTTTGCCTGTTGTTGTCTGGCTGGATTGTGTTGCCTCAAGTAGCGTGTCTGCGGTTTTGAAGTGCACGATCTGTTTGAGCGCTGCCCGCTGTTTTTCAGGAGTAGTTTTCGTACGCCGCGGCAGATTCCGGCTGAGCTTGAGGGCCAGTGTATGGAAGTCGGCATTGTTCTCAGGCAGCTCGACTTTGAGTTCATCTGCTGTTTTAAGTTCGGCGTTACATTCCATTTCCTTGACCGGTAAGGGTTTGCCCGGTTCCGAAAAATGAGTGGACAGCATGCGGTAAAGGGCCTCGCGGTTGTCTTTCAGAAAATTGTGATCGCCGGGGTCATCGTTGACGTGCTTCTGCAGATGGTTTTCTTTGTCGTAGAGTTTAAAGATCGGGAAAGCGGCTTTTAACAGCGGCGGTTGGGCATAACCGGATTCAAAGCAGCAGTTGTCTTTGGAGTTGTTTGTGAGCAGGGTGGGGCGGGGTGCCCGCATTGCTGTCAAATGTGTGTAGTCGGCATAAACAGCCAGATCGTTGGGGGTCTGTTCGGAGTCCCCCAGATCTTTGGTGTGATAGACGCGCGTCAGGTAGCTGGAGTATCCGGCAACCGGGTTTGACAGAGTGACCCGTTCGTCCAGCGAGCTGATGAAGATGGTCTGCCAGCCACCGCCTGAAAGACCGGCGACCGCGACACGTTTGGGATCAGCATGAGGATGTGATAAGAGTACATCAAGGCCGCGTTTCATCGACAGATAAAAGGGTGCCAGCCCACTCGTGCCACACAAGTCCAGTTGATTCATTTTATAATGGGTGAAACCGGAAACGTTCAACTGTCCCATCCCCAGCCATTCAATATTGAGCGCCAGCATGCCTCGCTTCGCCTGATTAATACAGCGTACCTGTTTGTAGTCGGCTGCTTTCCCATTGCGGTCGTGTCCATTCACATTCATGACTACAGGGACTTTACCGGTGAGCTGGTTGGGAATATACAACAGCGCGGGGACCCATAAGCCGGGGAGTGCTTCAAAGCGTAGTTTCTGGATTTTATATTCAGGGCCGCCTTCAATGGTTTCGAGCCAGTCGACTTTTAATTGAGAGTCCCGCCATTTTGCGGCTTCCCCACGATAGACGACTTTATTCAACACGTTGCTGCGGACTTGCGAAATATATTTTTCCCATTCCTCAACGCTGCTGATTTCCGGCATTCCGGGAACCCGCGGTGCAATGAAGGCTTGGACTTCTTTCCAGGGGAGATCTTTATCCAGAACCGGCTGAGATAACAGGCTCTTCAGATCGGGTTCTGCTGCCTGTGAGAGGGTGGGATTTGTCAGTAGCAGACAGGAGATTAGCAGGATGGCACGGACAGAGTGGCTAAGCATGGTTGTATCTCCTGGTGGATGCAGGCGGGTATGATTCGAGGCTGAAGTCAGTGTTGGGATGTCGCCAGGGAATTGGATTCGATGGGGAACTGGATTGACGCCCCTACCTGCCAATGATTTATGACCTGAAGACATCTTTTTATTTTGAGAGATGGATCGAGCCAGCACAAGTTGGTTAATAAAATTAAAGAACCTCTGGTCACAAATTAAGTGAATTCCAGAAACCAGTTCAATGACTTTATTTTCCTTGACCCAGTTCGATGGAACGATTTGTTGCCGCGCTGACTGCGTTCATCAGGCTGTTTCTTAATCCACCAGCCTCCAGTGCATGAATCCCTGCGATCGTAGTTCCGCCGGGGCTGGTCACCGCGTCTTTGAGTGTGCCTGGATGTTCGGCTGTCTGCAGGACCATCTCGGCTGCCCCTTTTACCGTCTGTGCTGCCAGCTGCGTGGCGATATGACGTGGCAGACCGACGCGGACTCCCCCATCGCTCAGGGCTTCGATTACCTGGTAGATATAAGCGGGTCCACTGCCAGACAAACCGGTGACCGCGTCAAGTTGTGACTCGGGGACTTCAAATGCGATCCCCACTGTCGAAAGTAAGGACTCCACCAGATTTGCATCTTCTGTGGTCGCCTGTCCGCCACGAGCAAAAGCAGAGGCGCCCTGTTTGACCAGGCAGGGTGTGTTCGGCATCACGCGAATCATCCGGGTGGTTTTTCCCAGGGTGTCCAGAAACAGTGAAAGCGGGCAGCCAGCAGCGATGGAAATCAACAGGTGTTGACTGGTAACAGAAGATTTGATTTCCTGAAGCACGTCGGGAATCTGCTGGGGTTTGACCGAGAGGATGATGATTTCTGACTGTTCCATCACCTGCTGATTGGATGAAACGGACCGTGCACCGGTCTCCTGGACAAATTTTTTGCTGGCTGCTTCATAAGCGTCGCTGGCGCAGACATGGTCTTTTGTTGTGAATCCAGATGAGATTAATCCCCCTGCAAGAGCGGTTGCCATACGGCCAGCTCCGATGAAGCCGACTTTGGAGAGACTCTGTTCTGTCATGCGAATGCTGCTTTCTGCTGCCTGTTGTTGTGGTTTTCAGCTTCGAAAGGACGCCAAATTTGGTCTGTCCTTGAATTTTCAAGTGGATATTCCCTGCCTGCGGGGGCATAAACTGCTAGAATAAGATAATGTATGCCGAGATACTTACGGAATTGTAACACCAACATTCAGAATGTGCACCAGAGTGCGTTCTCTGGATGAATTACCATAGTGTGAGCTGATTGCGAGATGAAGATTGCTGGCTATAATAAGTTGGACAAACCAACCGGAAATGAAAGCCAAACGATAATGTCTGACTTGATTCCACCCCCGATTCGTGTGGGGGCGGTCTCCTATCTCAACTCGAAGCCTTTGATTGAAGACCTGGAAGAGCTCGCCGAAAATGCTGAACTGATGTTGGATTATCCCAGTCTTTTGGCGGATGATCTGGCTGCCGGGCGGATCGACGTTGGATTGATCCCTTCGATTGAAGTGATCCGGAGTTCTGAATACGAAATTATTTCCAATGCCTGTGTCGCGACCCAGGGCCCGGTTTTGAGTGTTAAGATGTATAGTCGGGTTCCTTTGGGGAAAATCAGGAGACTGGCTTTGGATATGGGATCCCGGACGAGTGCGACACTGGTTCGGATCATGCTGGCTGAACAATATGGCGTTTATCCGGAAGTCGAGCCGCTACCCATCGAACAGACCATCGAAGCCAGTACCGCTGATGCGATTTTATTGATCGGAGATCGTGCGATCCACACTCCGGAGACGAGCTTTGTGGCGACCTGGGATCTGGGTGAAGAGTGGTTGCGGTGGACGGGGCTCCCTTTTGTTTTTGCCATGTGGGCTGTTCGACGAGATCAGGAAACCGGTTCGTTAGAAGCTGCCTTGTGTCAGGCGCGAGATAAAGGTGTGACACTACTGGATGAAATTGCCCGCCGGGAAGCGCCGAAGCTGGGTATTGATCAATCGGTAGCCGAAAATTACCTGAAGAATAATTTGAGTTTTTACCTGGGGCCCGCGGAATGTTGCGGGTTACGTTTGTTTCAAGAATTAGCTATTAAAACGGGACTTGCGCCCGAGGGGGTTCCTCTTGTCTTCCGAAATTGCATCTCTGCTGGATAAAGCCGTCGCCGGCGAACGTCTGAATCGAGAAGAGGGACTCAAACTGATGGAGTCTCACGATCTGGTTGCGCTTGGTCGTGCAGCCAATGAGGTCACAAAACGCCTGCATCCGGAACCGTATCGTACTTATAACATCGATCGGAATATAAACTATTCCAATTCCTGTACGGCAGTTTGTGATTTTTGTGCCTTCTATCGTAATCCCAAATCTCCCGAAGTCTATGTTCTCAAACCCGAGCAGTTGTATCAAAAGATTGAAGAGACGATCGAACTCGGCGGGGATCAGATTCTCCTGCAGGGGGGCTTGCATCCCACGTTGAAGCTGAAATGGTATGAGGATCTGCTGCGGGATCTGCGCGAACGCTATCCGACTGTGAATGTTCATGGATTCAGCCCGCCTGAAATTCATCACTTCACGAAAGTCAATAAACTCTCTCTGCGTCAGGTGCTCGAGCGACTCAAAGCCGCTGGACTGGGAAGTCTGCCCGGCGGTGGTGGTGAAATTCTTGTCGATCGTGTGCGCAAAGAAATCACGCGCGGTAAAGCCCTCACCGATGAGTGGCTTGAGGTGAATCGTGTCTGGCATGAACTGGGCGGTATTTCGAGTGCGACAATGATGTTCGGTCATATCGAGACACTGGCAGAACGGATCGAACATCTGGATCGTCTGCGGGAACTGCAGGACGAAACGCATGGCTTTTCCGCGTTCATCTGCTGGACACTTCAGCCGGAGCACACGGATATGGAGTATGTGCCACCCGCGGGGGCGTTTGAATATTTGAAGACGCAGGCCGTGAGTCGCCTGTATCTGGATAACTTCCAGAACATTCAGTCTTCCTGGGTCACTCAGGGTGAAAAAACCGGACAGATGGCACTGTTTTTTGGTGCCAATGATATGGGCAGTCTGATGATCGAAGAAAACGTGGTTTCTCAGGCAGGAACGACGCATCATCTGACTGTTGAGACAATTCGACGCTGTATTACGGAATCGGGATATATCCCCAGGCAGCGGAATGTCTTTTATGACTATATCGATGATCCCGATTCCAGCGGTCCTGCCAAAGGAGCAGGTCACGTTCCACTCCCCGTGCTCAACTGACAGAAAATTGATCATCCAATCAGCGCAGGGCAGCCGATTCGCGTTGATAGGCTATGCTTACGTGTAATAATAACGTATAAGTAAGCCTCTCTCATCAGTCGATTGGTGTGATGCTGATCGTCTGAATAACGCAGGCAACAGGGATAATGGACGGATATGATTCACGTCGAAGGGCTGAGCAAAAGTTTCGATGATTTGCGTCGTGGCAGCATTATCGCGCTCGACTCAGTGAGTTTTGATGTCCAGGCGGGGGAAATCTTTGGTTTGCTGGGGCCTAATGGGGCTGGTAAAACAACCTGTCTGCGCATGTTGAGTACGGTCCTGCAACCCACGGGGGGCTCGGCGACAGTGGCCGGCTACGACGTGGCCACCCATCCCCAGGATGTGCGTGGGCAGATCGGATTCATGTCCTGCAATACCGGTATTTACGACCGAATGACTGCCTGGGAAATGGTGGAATATTTTGGTCGACTTTACGGCATTGAAGAGCAAGAGTTGCAACAGAGACTGGATCGCATTTTCACAACCCTGCAGATGCAGGAGATCAGGGATATGCTTGGTTCCAAGATGTCGACCGGGATGAAACAGAAAGTCTCCATCGCCCGCACCATCATTCATGACCCCCCGGTTTTGATCTTCGATGAGCCCACCACGGGACTAGATGTTCTGGTAGCGCGTGCTGTTTTGAAAACGATTGAGGCCCTGCGTGAGGAAGGCAAGTGCATTATTTTTTCGACTCACATTATGAGAGAAGTCGAAAAATTATGTGATCGCGTCGCGGTCATCTATAAAGGGAAAATTCTGGCGATCGGTAGTATCCCGGAACTGGAAGAACAATATCACGAATCAGATATGGAAGAGTTGTTCTTCAGTTTAATTCAACAGCATGAAGACCAGCTGGCGATGAAGGCTCAATAATTCAGATGATACAGTGGAAGAACATCAAGCTGATCTTAATGCGAGAATTGCGCGACCAGATGCGCGACCGCCGTACCCTGTTTATGGTGGCAATTCTTCCGTTACTGCTGTACCCGGCAATGGGTATCGGCATGGTGCAGATGACGGTGTTGTTTTCCGAACAACCCCGGACAGTTGTCATGCTGGGCGCTGATGAATTACCAAAACAACCTCAGTTACTCGACGGGGATCAGTTTGTTTCCAACTGGTTCACGATTCCCTCGGATGCTGACAAACTACGCGTCATAACGGATAGTCAATCCGCGGATACAAAGACCACTGATTCCGAGTCGCCAGGTTCTGAATCATCTTCAGAGCGTGAAGAGATCCTGAAGCAGGCACGTGAGCTGGAGCTGGAGCTGAAACAGCATCAGAATCTGCTGGAAGAGTGGGATAAACTGAAAGGCGACGAAGACAGTAAACAGACCGAGCTGCTTTTAAATGAAATTACTGAGACGAAAGAACGGCTCAGTAAGCAGTTTGCTGAAAGTAAGATCCAGGTACTGATTATCATACCGAAAGGACTTTCGGAAGAACTGGAGCAGGTCAGTGAAAAACTTGCGCGCCATGAGCCGATAGACTTCGATCCCGCAGTTTCATCAAGGCCGCTGGTCCTGGAAAACAGAGCCGACGAGAAATCAAAGTTGGCCTTTATCCGGGTTCAGGAGGCGATGCAGGCTTGGGAAAAAGCGATCTTACGTGCCCGATTGAGTCGAGCCAAGCTTCCCGTTTCTTTACCCACTCCCATTAATCCGGAAGTCATCGACCTGGCGCAGGATGATCAGCTGGCGGCGAATCTCTGGAGCAAGTTGTTTCCTGCATTGCTGATTATCATGGCTGCCACCGGTGCCTTTTATCCGGCGATCGATCTGGGAGCGGGTGAGAAAGAGCGGGGCACGATGGAGACTCTGTTAATCTCCCCCGCGAAACGCACAGAAATCGTGCTGGGTAAGTTTTTGACAGTGCTGATTTTCAGTGTATCGACAGCCTTGTTGAATCTGGCCAGTATGGGATTTACCGGCAAGCATATGGTGAACGTAGCGGGATCGGGAGCACTTTCCAAAATTGGGGATCTTTCGTTTCCTTCATTTTCGGCTCTCTTCTGGATCGTAGTACTGCTGATTCCCCTGGCAGCGCTCTTTAGTGCTTTGTGTCTGTCGTTGGCCACGTTTGCCCGCAGCAGCAAGGAAGGTCAATATTATCTGACTCCGTTATTGATGGTCACCATTGGTCTGACCGTTTTTTGTTTATCTCCCGCAGTAGAAATCAATCCCTTTTACAGTCTGATGCCTGTGGTTGGCGTGGCTCTTTTGTTGAAGGGGATGCTGTTATCGACGGTGAATGCCGGCATCCTGTATGTGTATGCGATTCCGGTCCTGGTGACGAGTATCGGGTATAGTTTGCTGGCACTCTGGTGGGCTATCGACCAGTTTCAGCGGGAAGATGTTTTATTCCGTGAGGCAGAACGGTTTGAAGTAGGACTCTGGTTGAAGCACTTGATGCGCACCAAAGATGCACTGCCCAGCTTCGCCGAGGCGGGATTCTGTTTTGTCATCATTATGCTGCTGCAGTTTGCCGTCATGAATACCATGCGTGACGCCATTCAAATGGCGACGAGCGCAGAACGTCCGACGCGCATGATGCAACTGCTGATGATTCAGCAACTGGCGATCATTGCGACTCCGGCGCTGATGATGGGGATCATGCTGACGACCAGTATGAGAAAGACGTTTCGTCTGTATCTGCCTCGTTTCGGCTTCTGGATCGTGGCGATTATTCTGGCGTTTGCCCTGCATCCCGTTTCACAGGAGCTGGTTTCGAGTTTAAGGTGGTTTTTCCCGGCATTACCGAAGGGGACCGTTGCTGTCCTGCAGGATATGTCCGATCCGAACCAGGCGATCTGGTTGATTTTACTGGCGTTTGCGCTGGCACCTGCGGTCTGTGAAGAGCTGGCTTTCCGTGGTTTCATTTTAAGCGGTTTTGGTCGACGCGGACGAGCCTGGCTGGCGATTATCCTGTCGAGTGTCACCTTTGGTGCCATGCATATGATTCCTCAGCAGGTCTTTAATGCAACACTGGTCGGATTAGCACTGGGATTGATTGCAGTTCACAGCCGCAGTCTGTTTCCGGGGATTGTCTTTCACTTTATCTATAACTCCCTTTCGATATTCCGAGGTCGGGTGCCTGAAAAATGGGTTCCCGAAAATGGTCTACAGTATTTTGTCAGTATGGGGCCAGATGGCTTACGGTATTCCTGGCCTTTACTGCTGATTTGTGTCGTGATCGCGATTGCTCTGCTACGCTGGGTGACACTTCAGACCAAACCCGCTTACGGTCAGCCGGCAGAATCGTTGTCGTTGTCTTCTTATGATCGCCGGCTCACTGATTCCAAATGAGCTTTGTTCTGATATAATTTGAGCCGGTCGAATTTTTGCCTGCCATCAATGTTTATTAGACAAAGTGATATTTTGGAACGTCAGATCTTAGCTGCCCGTTGGGTTTTTCCCATTGAAGGACCCCCGTTGGAACGGGCTGTCGTTGAAATTGAAGGTTCCCGGATTGCCGCCGTGTATCAAGGGGAGCATCCTCAAGCTGTCGATCTGGGCAATGCTGCGCTGATCCCCGGTCTTGTGAATGCGCACACGCATCTTGAATTCAGTCAACTGGAACATCCGCTTGGCCCGACAGAGCCGTTTGCCGAGTGGATTCGATCAATTATGAAGTCGCGGTTTACCTGTTCCGTTCCCGCCAGAGATCGAATTCAGCAGGGAATTGAGGAGAGCCTGAATTCGGGGACAACCTGTCTGGGAGAAATCGCAACCAGCTCGGAGAGCCTGCAGCTTTTGTCTGCAGATGAGAGAAAACCGTCTGCGGTCGTCTTCCGGGAATGCCTGGGGTTCACACCAGATCGGATTGAGGACCAGATACAGATTGCCGCCGACTTCCTGCAGCTGGGAACTGAGGTGGAATTGAATGATACGATCGGTTTAGGTTTAAGTCCTCATGCGCCTTACAGTGTGAATCCCGATTTGTATCTGAATCTGGTCCAGCAGGCACGTGATCAGGGAGTTCCCGCTGCTGTTCATCTGGCGGAGACAGAGGATGAGCTGGAATTTCTGAGCCAAAAGTCGGGGCCTTTTGTTGATCTATTAACGGAACTGGAGCTCTGGGATCCGCAGATTTTGCGAGAGGGGATGCGTCTGTATGATTACCTCGTACCCCTGGCGGAACTCAGTTCTGCGCTGGCCGTCCATGGAAACTATTTTGGTGAGGCTGAAATTGACTTTCTGAAACAGGCTCCCCAGATCTCTGTCATTTACTGTCCGCGTACCCATCATTATTTCGGTCATCGTCCCCATCCCTGGCAGAGATTGATCAGTCAGGGAATCAATGTGGCTTTGGGAACAGACAGTCGGGCCTCAAATCCCGATCTCAGTCTCTGGAAAGAGCTACAGTTTCTGCGTGACAGGTTTCCGAAAGTCTCAACCGGTTTCATTCTGGAGTGTGGCACTTTAGCGGGCGCCCGTGCACTGGAGTTGTCAGACGAGCTGGGGTCGCTGGCTGTGGGGAAACGAGCCGATCTGGCTCTGATCCGATTACCCGAATATTCCGCAGCAGATTCAGGCAGTGATCTTTTGTTGGATTCCGCAGCCTATGTTTCAAGAGTCATGTTGAATGGCGTCTGGATCAATTGATTTCGACGGGAATCCCGTTACCCTATTATCACCAGTCGGCGCATTTTGTTTAATAGTTAATGTGTCCAGTGCTCGGTTTTTGATTCATATCAATTCGGTCATGCGTGAACCTGTCCGGAATCGCAACTGTTGTGGGTGAAATTCTCAATTGTTGTTGGGGAACCATCAAATGGAAAATACAATGTCAATCGAATTTGGTCAATCTGTGCCACAACACCTGTTTACTGTTCCTGACGAAGAATTCCTGCAGTCCATTCAATGGAAGTCGAAGCCGACGGGCGATCTGATGAAGGGGGCGCAGGCTGGAGATCTGGTTCGATTTTGTAAGGGATTGTCTTCAAATTTGAAATCCATCGCCAAACAGAAGCGAGCAGGAAAACTGGCTGTTGAGATGCAGTGGTCTACACTCTGGTCTGATGAGTCGGTAGACGAAACCTGTCGCACTTCAGATTTGATCAGCCTGATTCGATCAGCCCAAAAACTACCGGTTCAACTCAAAAAAAGTAAAAAAGCTTCTCGGCGGAAAAAAACTCCTGAATTGAGCTGGGATGAAATCAGTCGCCTGCTGGTAGGCTGGATTGATCAGATCTCTGCTGCCGATCCGTTACAGCCGTTTGAATTATTACTCTTAATCGAGCTGCTGGAAAATCTTGGTTATCGATTAGCACCCGCTGCTATCATCAGTGTCTGGAGAGCCTGTCTGTTTTCTGCAGTGTCACTTTGTTTCAAACTTGAAGAAACAGATTTTTCGGGACTGTCCGAAGATCAGGTTGCCTTGATTTCGGGAGAAGTACCCTGGCGTGCCGGTTTACTATTCTCGGATATTTCCGGCGCAAAGAATTTCCGTCAACTGGGTCAACAGAATTTGCGAGACAGTTTCTTCGACCGTACTGATAACGATGGGACTCCGCATGCGGACTTCTTCCCCCGGCTTGATTATTGGTTGATTACCTTGATGCGGGCAACCTATGCAGGCCAGATCTGGGGCAAAAAATTATGGGATGAAGAGGCCCTGGATCGTTTCCAGTTGTCGGTTGAGAAAATAACCGCGGCCTGCGATGCCAGTGGGCAAATAGTGCTTTGCCCGGTGCATACTGTTTCTCATCTTAAGTTACTGGCAGCGGCTGCAACTATTGCAGGACTGCCATCCCGAAGTGCAGAGCGATTATATCTAAAATCTCTTCAGACAATAAAAAAACGATCCGGATTTTTTATCCAGTCCGAGGACTGTGTTTCAACACAGTCAGACTGGGCAGCCTATGCTTTGATGCGAAATTACTGGTCCGATACTTCCAATCTTCTGGTTACCAGCTGGAACGCGGAACTCCCTGTCGTCAGTCTGACTGCGATGGGTAAATTACTGTTCCAGGGAGCCTGGGATTTTTCATTGACAATCAACGGAGAAGTCGTGACTGGCGATGGCGAGTGGAGCTGTGTCTGCTGGAACACGGATGAAGATGCGGATTACCTTGAACTGCACATGGACCTGGATTCCGGTTTTCGTCTTGAACGCCAGTTGCTGCTCCCCCGCAATCAACACTTTGTTTTTCTTTCGGATATTGTGACAGGAGCCGAAGCGAGTAACATTGAATATCGATCGATACTGCCAGTCTCGTCGGAACTGACGGGGATGGTAGACAGTGAAACACACGAGTTGACGCTCAAGACCAAAGGGCTGACGGCACGCATCTTTCCAATCGGACTGCCGCAGGAGCGGGATTTCTTTCAACCGGGCAGTCTGACATTTAATGAGCAACATCAGCTGATTTTGCAGCAACAGGTTTCGGAAGCGTCGGCTCTGTACGTTCCATTGATCATCGACTGGGAGCCCGATTTGAAGCGCAAGGCAGCAGACTGGTCTCGGCTGACTGTGAGTGAATCCGGAAAAATTTCTCCTAGGGATGAAGCATCCGGACATCGGTTACGGATTGGGTCACACCAGTTGCTGGTATATCGCAGTCTGAAAAAAGCGGAACATGCACGCGCTGTACTGGGCCATCATACCAGTTACGAATCTGTGATCGGTCGCTTTGATACGAATGGTGAATTGAATCCTCTGCTGTTTGTCGAGTAAAGCGATCGAAACACCGCGATTCTTCCCTTTCTGAAGTGGCAGGGTACTCAGAGAGGCCTGGAATTCTTACAATAAGAGTTTGTGAGAGTCATCCTGGCTTCTGATTGAAACTGATTCGAGCCATTCTCAATGATCCGGAATGGTTGTATGCAGATGACAGTCGCTTACCGTGATGCCAGGCTGATATCGATGTATACTAGAGCGCATCGCATTTAACCATAGCATCTCCCGATCTATGATACCCGGTCCAAATGGACCTGGAGACGCTACAATAAAACTGGACACAGTCTAAATTAAAAAACAGGCTTCAACATACTGAAACGATCAAGGACAAGAGAAGAATCATGTCAGAAGATATCTTTGCAGTTTTAGAAGAATTACAGCAACAGTCACCCCAAGCAGTTCTGGATCAACTGGTTGAAACCCTGACATCACAGAAAAATTATCATCGTCTGTTTGATGCTTTGTTAATGCAAAAAAAACTTGCGCTGGGTACTGGTCTGCTCCAGCCAACCAGTTTTGATAATGTGCCGGAAGATCAAAAGAAAGATTTCGAAGAAGCTTATATTGATGCCGCCCGTCAAGTCGGCAATTTATTCCTGGAAGACAAAAAGTATTCTGATGCCTGGCTCTACTTCCAGACAATTCAGGAACCCGCCCCCGTTGCTGAAGCATTAAAGAAAATCAATCCACGCACCGTACCCGAGGATAAAGTAGAAGAACTGATCCAGGTTTGTGTTTATGAGGGCGCTAATCCGGAAAAAGGATTTGAGATCATGTTACAGGTCAATGGCATCTGTAACACGATTACCGTGTTTGACCAGATGAATGCGCAGCTGAACCCGGAGGGACGACAGCAGGTCGCCTGTCTGCTGGTCGACCAGTTGTATGCTGATCTCGTTCAGTCGCTGCAGTACCAGGTACAACAGAAGGTGCCCATGGCTCCACCAGCTGACAATCTGCGGGAACTGATGGCTGGTAGAGACTGGATGTTTGAATCCGGCAGTTATCATATCGATGTTTCGCATCTCAATTCTGTAGTGCGTTTTGCCCGTCTGTTGCCTGACGAAGACCCTCATTTGTCAAAAGTCATTGAATTGTGTGAATACGGTTCCCGGTTAGACAGCCAGTTTCAGTATCCGGGTGAAACTCCGTTTGAGGATTTTTATCCGGCTCACATGCACTTTTTCAAAGCCCTGGTGGGAGATGAAAATGATCAGAAAATGGGAATCGCCTATTTCGAAAGTAAACTGGAGCAGGAGCCGGATGAAGACGACAAGCAAATGATTGCTTACGCCTTGATTGATTTATTGACGCGCGTGGGGCAGGAAGAGCGGGCCATCGAACTGGCGGAAACCTATCTCAGCCAGTTTGAAGATCCGAATACTTTTTCCTTCACCGATCTGTGCCTCAAAACAGACCATCTGGATGTATTACAGCGAGTGGCCCGTGGTAAAGGTGATCTGGTAACCTTTGCCGGTGCATTACTGGATGAGCAGGCTAAATCGCAGTCGCAGGAATCCTGATTGATACGATCTGAAATCGAGGCTTCCGCATGTCCCACCTGCCCCATAACCGTGCCGCCTGGAATCGACTGGCGGAGGTTCGCAGCCAGTTTACCAAGGTTGCAACCGATGAAGAGTGTCGCTCTCCCTTGCAGACGCTTGATTCACGAGGCTGGCTGCCGGAATCGGTCACCGGCAGGCATGTGCTCTGCCTGGCATCTGGAGGAGGCTGGCAATCAATTCTGTATGCATCCGCTGGAGCGCACGTCACTGTTGTAGATCTCAGTAATAGAATGCTGCAGCTCGATGAGCAGGAAGCAAGCAGGCGTGGTCTGCAGGTGAAAATTGTTGAAACATCGATGGACGATCTGTCTGATTTGCGGGATGCCCAATTTGATATTGTGCATCAACCTGTGAGTACCTGTTATGTACCTGATGTGGAAGCCGTTTACCGGGAAGTCGCTCGCGTGCTTCGTCCCGGAGGACTTTATATCAGCCAGCATAAAACTCCCACGAGTCTGCAACTTACCAGCAGAAATCAGCAGCATGAATATATTGTGGGGCTGGAGTATTATCAGCAGGGACCACTGCCGAAAACAGACGACCGATCCTACCGGGAGGACGGCGCGACCGAATACCTGCATCGCTGGGATCAACTCGTCGGCGGGTTGTGTCGACAGGGGTTCGTGATCGAAGATCTGCGCGAGCCTGTGCGTGCAGACCCCAGTGCGCCGGTAGGACATTTTCGTCATCGAGGTCGGTTTGTCGCGCCCTATGTGCGTATTAAAGCGCGTCGTATCGAACAGCAGTCACAGGTTGAATCGCCGGCAGCGATCTGGGTTCCCTGATCTATTCTGCGTCGTAATGAATGAGTGAGTAAACATCACAGCCATTCATTTTTTCCCGTCCGTTCAGGAATGCGAGTTCGATCAGAAACGCACAACTGACGACTTCTGCCTGGGAGTGTTTGGCCAGTTCAATACAGGCAGAAATAGTTCCCCCGGTTGCCAGCAGGTCATCCACGATCAAAACTCGGTCATCAGAGTGAATGGAATCGGTATGCATTTCCAGGGAGTCAGAACCATATTCCAGTTCGTAGTGAAAGGCTCTTGTTTCGAAAGGAAGCTTGCCTGGTTTCCGAATGGGGATGAAGCGAGCACCCAGAGCAAGCGCCAGGGGCGCTGCGAATATAAAGCCCCGTGCTTCGGCGGCGAGTATGGCTGTGATCTCTTTTTCACGATAGTAAGCAGTCAGACGGTCAATGACTTCCTGAAATGCTTTAGGTTCGGCGAGCAGAGGCGTAATATCTCGAAATAAAATTCCTGGTTTGGGAAAGTCCGGAATTTCACGAATATACTTTTTCAAGTCGAGTTTTTCATTCATTGTTTGTGTTCTCTTTCTGAGAATCGGATTCGGTTTGTGCTGCCTGTTTCAGTGCAGGCAGCGCATTAAGTTTGAGTCTGGCTTTCCGGACCATCTCTTGGGCCACCTCTGCCTGCTCCTGTTCGTAGAGTACGATCAGTGCTTTCCATACACGAGCAGCTTCCTCAAATTTATTTTCATTGATGAGTGCGTCTGCATTTGCCATGGATTGCGTGAGCATAATAAATCGTTCCGCTGTGCGAGACGGGTTATTTTGCAGTTCATTGAGCATTTGCCGGGCAAGATCTCGCATCTCATTCTGTTTGGTATTATCGGTGTCCTCTGAATTCTCGTTGAGTATGTCAACCAGTGCAGAGAGTATGATTTCTGCCTGTGCGATATTACCGGTTTTCAGGTGATGTTGTGCCAGCAAGATAAACCTCTGGGCTTCATTTTGCGGGCCGGTACGTGATCTGCGTTTTGCTGTCATACCTGCACTGGAGCGGATTTCATAAACTTTAATTCGTTCCAACAGTGGTTCAACATCTTCTTCCCATTGTCCTGGATTCGATTCCAGCAGTGGTAATAAAAATTTATCACGGGCTGTATACCATTCCGGATTCTCGGGTTGCTGCATTATCTGCCGCCCCTGTTCAAACATTTCTTGAGGGGTGAGTTCCTGCTCTTGAAACCAGAAGTAACCACCGGCAATCAGGATTACCAGCATACCCAGCAGAAAATAGATGTTGTCGAAGATCTGACTTAGTTTTGAACCAGTACTGTCTGATTCCAGTTGCGCCCGCATCAGGCTTTGCATTAAGGTTCCAGCACCGGCTTCGGGTTCTGAAGCAGATTGTACAAGGGTCGGAGTCACTGAAGGATCACTGGTTCCTGAAAGTGCATAGGTATCATCCGAAGTCGACATTTCATGTTTGCTGAGAACTTCCTGCAGGCGGCGGGAAAGAACGTAGGCATCCGGAAACCGTTTCTGAGGCTCTTTTTCGAGCAGCTGGCAGACAATTTCTTCCAGCCAGATGGGGAGATCATCAACGTATCTGCCGGGCCGATCAAACTGGCCATACTTCTGTTTTTGAATGATGGCCAACATCGTTTTCCCACTGAAGGGAGGCCTGCCGGTAAGCATGACATACATCACCGCACCCAGGGAATACAAATCACTTTGCCGGGTCACCCGTTTGCCTTCTGCCTGTTCGGGTGACATGTACTCTGCCGTGCCGATAATTCCTCCGGTCACCGTCAGCTTTTCCGTGGCGAATAATTGAGCGACACCAAAGTCAGCCAGTTTGACTGTATCATCATCTTTCAGAATCAGGTTGGAAGGTTTCAGGTCCCGATGGATGATGCCGGCGTCATGCGAGGCTTTGAGCGCAGAACAGATCTGGATAGAGATGTTGACGACCGTTTTCCAGTCGATGCGTTTTTCACGTCGGAGTCGCTTGGTTAAAGTTTCACCGTCGACATATTCCATCACATAGTAGTAAATGTCGTTTTCCACTCCGCTGTCATAGAATTCAATGACGTACGGATTATGCATCTTTTTCAGTGCTTCGATTTCACGATGAAAACGTTCGACAAAGCCCGGCTCCCGCGCGAGTGCACTGGGGAGAATTTTAATGGCTACCTGTTGATCGTTGTGAATGTTCGTAGCCAGATATACCGAACCCATACCGCCCGCGCCAATTTTTTTTTCGATCAAATATTCGCCGAGTCTGTCCGGGGCGGATTCATGTTCGTGAGTGTTCAAGATAGTTGCTCGATATTGGAATGAACCAGTGGCCGCTGATTCGAGATGTTTTGTTTATGAAAATCTGGAGTTACTTGTACAGTGTCTGAAGTGCGGGAGATGTCTATAATCTCAGGAACAATTTTTTTAAGCGAAGTATATTTCTTTCTATTATGGTTGAATCCATGTCTGATGCAAGAACGAAGGCGGTTCTGTTGATTGCCCATGGCAGTCGACGTGATGAAGCTAACCAGGATCTGGTGAAACTGGCGGCAATGTTGCGGGAACGATGTAAGTTTGCGGTTGTGGAATATGCGTACCTGGAACTGGCTGAGCCTGCGATTCCTGAAGGTGCGGCCCGGTGTGTGCAGGCCGGCGCTACTGAAGTATTGATGCTACCCTATTTTCTCTCAGCCGGAGTACATGTTCAGAATGACCTGGAAGAATTTCGGAATGGTTTCGAGCAGACCTATCCCGAAACCCGGTTTCGGCTCTGTGCGCATCTGGGTTTGCATCCTTTGATGCTGGAGATTGTCCTGGACCGATTGAATGAACCCGCAGGTCAGAGTGCCAAATAAAAAAAGGGCGCTCCGAAGAACGCCCTTTTCTCGCAATGAAAAATCTTTCAAATCTTAATTGGTTTTAGTTTCAGAAATCTTTCCGAAGGCTTTAAAGGTGATTGGTTCACCCCGGCCTGCGATGGTGACAGTGAATTCTTCTGAGTAGTCACCGGGTTTGTTCGGTGGAACAATTGTCAGCGGTAAAACGTGAATGGGCTGGGTTGTTTTAGGCATCCGGATCTTGAATGCTTCGTCGTCTGACTCGCATTCAATTTTATTGATCTCGAATGGTTTTTTACCACGCAGGACAACATTCACTGTTTTTTCCTGACCAGGAATCATCATTCCCAGTGAAACCAATTCAGGTGTGATTGTGATATCTGATTCCACTTTCGCTTCTACCAGCAGAGGCACCGTGGTGAAATTCACATCGTTTGTTTTAAGCATGATCTGTTCGCGGATTGGTCCCAAAGGTGTTTTGGGTGACAGCGTGAGAACAAGGTTATAGTTAACCCGTCCACCGCCGCGGGCGGTTTCGACAGCTTTAACGGTCAGAGAAGGGTCTTTGGATTGAATCCCGGTAATCGCCCAGTCATCCCGACCAGCATAAGCGAGTGCCACGGTGGTTTCGGCACCTTTACCGACTTCGACAGAACCAAAGTTGGCGGCACCTGGTGTGAAGACAACGTCTGTTCTGATGTATGCCGTAATCGGAATCCGGACTTCTGCATACTGTGGTGCGTCGATCGTGATAATGACGTTGGAATCTTTACGTCTTTGAAAACGTGCGGTATCCATTTTGACCTGAATATAACCTTCTTCACCACTTTCCAGGATGTTCTTGGAAGGTTCGGCTGCTGAACAGCCACAGGTAGTGCGGACATTGGAGATGTGCACTTGATTGGGGTAGATATTTTTAATTTTCAGACGGAATTGAGCATCTGACCCCCGGGCGATAACCCCGAAGTCAATCTTGTCTTTGTCGAACATTTTCTCAGCCCATCCCTGACCGAATGAGCTCGAGGTACTCAACATAAACAAACAGGCACTCAAAAAACCAAATCGGAAACTGCTCTTACTTAACATTATAGAATCTCACTTCTGCAAAAAAAGAATTAACTTCGATGTATTAAATTAAGTCGAGGCACTGAGATTGGTTAATTTGGTAGGAACGTTTACCGACTTTCAGCACACCACTTTACATCGTCTAGTGCAGAATCCATTCACAGAGACGTTTCACACTACTTGTAAAATCGGGCTTTCACAAACTTTTGCAAATTTCAGAAGCGCAGAAAATGCAATCGCTTATCAGGCCTGGATCAGATCGCCAGCATTATACTGAATTTATGTGTCCAAGATCAAATTTGATATTCGGAACACTCAGATATATTGGCTTGTGTGACAAATACATCAGTCGGCATCGACACTTTGGTGATGGCAATTTAGTTCTCATTAGTTGAAAAGTCAATGTTGTCTCATTTCAGCCACCCGAGCTATCCCCGAACGGAGCAAACGGAGTAATCCAACCTGTTTTGATCGGTTTGACTGCGATCACTATGCTGTCGCAACCAGTTTCTATAACTGGGTTTGGGGGAATACTGAGTGTATCTGGAGTATTCATTATAAGTAGTGGGGAATCATTTAAACGGATTGTTTTACCATCATCAATCGCCAGATTTTGACATGCTTGTCCAGGTTGGCTGATGAGGATTTCTTTCCGGTTCGTCAAGACTCTGCGAGATGTTCAGCTCCGTGCGGCATTCTTCTCCTTTCTGTGAATTCTATCCGACCGCTGAAAGGGCGCGTGATACGCTTTGACTAAGAGTGTCTTTCCCAGGAAAGCATTCTGGCAAATACACAACGCTGACAGCCGGACAACTGCGTTTGCTCTGGTTGAATGATAAGGGAGACAGGAAATCTTTCATTATCAGGCTGGTTGAATTTTCATTGCGGGAATCAGCTGGTTCGTTTCACACAAAAGAGTGCTTTAGATTACTGAGACATTGTTGATGAAGAAGGTCACTGGAGACACAGTGGTGGAAAGAACATGAGTTCGGTCTCATTATAACAGGGAGCAACGGGTTAACATGATAAACAAACTCACTGCCAGAACTGGTCTGACCGGAATCTTGATTCTGGGAATGATGTTTCTGGCGATACCAGGCCAGCTGGAAGCTGGACATAAATGCGGACATGGCCACTGTAAAGGGGGCGGACTGTCACTGTTTCATTCTGGAAAGTGCTGCAGTCCCTGGAAGCTGGGCCATAAACATAAATGCAATTCGGGTTGCGGGGGAAGTTCCTGCGGCTGCGGATCAATTGTCGATCACTATTATCAGGGAGCCGTCTATGGTATGGGAAACAGTTCGCGCGGCGGTTGCCAGTCGTGCCAGTCTGGAAGTGGTGTTGCTGATTTTAATGGGATGCCAGCCGGTGGTCCGTCGCCGCAGATAGGCTTGCAGCCGATGCCGATGCAGGTGGCGCCGATGCGACCCCGGATTCTGCACTATCCGGGTACGATGGGGACTGCTTATATGCGTCCGACAAGAACGATGCCCGCCGATGGTCCGGAAGGTCATCCGCGAGACGCGGGCCTGGATGTCTATGCTCCAGGCGCAACCGATATTCGGGTCGTCGCATTAAATCGCCAACGGGATGAGATGATCGGCTATCGAGATCCTGAGAATGATGACATCTGGGAATTTGTAACAAAGCGGCCTTTGATTCCAGGGATTCCGCATGTCTATCAGGTCTATGCGATTTTTCCTGAAACCGGTCGAGTTCCACAAACACAACGAGTCAGGCTGATCATGGGACGAATTGTAGAGCTGAGCTACAAGAAGTACGAATCAGGCCAGCCACGTCCTCACTGAGAAGGAATCATTTCTGAGAATATAAACTGTTGATTGCAGAATTGGTTGGAATTTCTGACCGAACCCACGCCCTGTAGAGAGCAAGATAGCAGATTGTGTCGCTAAGTCTGGCTGCTGATTAGCCAGACGGAAACGACTCAGCTATCATGTTCTGAACAGGGCGTTTTCTTTGTAATGTTACCGCCGACTCATTTCATTCTGTAGTGTTTGCAGGCAGGCTGATTCGTGGACGAAGTGGAATATCTGAGAATCATTTCAGGCCAGAGGCAGGACTGGCGTGCCCGTCTGTTTTATAAACCCTGCTTCCGATTTCTGAGCCTGCTGTATGGAGCCGGTGTGCGGATTCGTAATCGGATGTTTGACTGGCGGCTTCGAACTGTCAGAGCTGTTGAAGTTCCTGTGGTCAGCTTGGGGAATCTGACTACGGGGGGGACCGGTAAGACACCCTTCGTCGCTTATCTCACACAATGGTTTCAGAATCATCAAAGGCAGGTTGCGCTACTGAGCCGTGGTTATCGGGCGTTACCTGGTGAAGTGAATGATGAAAAACTATTGCTGGATCGACTATGTCCCGGCGTTCCTCATTTTCAGAATCCGAACCGTTGTGATTCCGCTGTCAAGGCCGTTCAGCAGGGGGCTCAGATACTGATTCTGGATGACGGGTTCCAGCATAGAAAGCTGGCGCGAAATCTTGATCTGGTTTTAATCGACGCCGTCTGCCCCTGGGGGTATGGCTCTCTACTGCCCCGGGGATTACTGCGCGAGCCAAAATCATCGCTCAGGCGAGCTGACTTTGTGATTCTGACACGTGTCGATCAATGTTCCGCTCTGGAACTGGAACAATTGCGCGAGGAATTAACCAGTCTGGTTCCCGACGATCGAATCGCGACAGCCACGTTTCAGCCCCGCGCTTTGATCAATGTGACAGATGAGACATTGTCCCTGGAATCAGTCAAGGGGAAACGGGTCTGGGCATTTTGTGCGATTGGAAATCCAGCAGGCTTTCGACTCACCCTGGAGCAGGCTGGGTTTGACGTGGCGGGGCTCCAGGTATTTGCTGATCATCATCATTACACCAGCGATGATGTGCAGGAGATCGGGGTTCGGGCCAAAGCGGCCGAAGTCGACCTGATTCTGACGACGTGTAAGGATCTGGTAAAAACGAGTGAACCTATGTTTTATGATGTGCCCGTCTGGGGGATCGAAATCGGTGTTGAGATACGGGAGGGGCGAGAGTTTCTGGAGCAGATATTGCAGGGGCTTATAAAATAAATGTCTTTCGCAGGTGCCTGGACTGTGTCCAGTTTTTGCTGTAGCGTCTCCAGGGCTATTTGAACCGAGTATAATAGCTTGAGAGACGCTATGGTTAAATGTGATGCGATCTAGATGTCGTTCTGTGCAGTTTTCAGGGTTGGGTTTCCTGCAACAATTTTCGATAGATTCTGTATTTTAGCCCGCTTTGATCCCAAAATTTGATGTAATCCTGTTTCATAGATACTTGATTTTGGTGGTTTGTTGTGTCATCCTGACTATAGATAACATTCACGCAAAGCGGGTGTTTTGTAGAGAATACGGATCTCGCTTGACTTGTTACCTTCCTAAAGTGCGGTTTTCCCGGTTTGAAGCGACAGCGTCAATCAGGGTTTCCGTGCTCCTTCCCCACGATGGTCTGATCAATCATATTCAAATAGACGAGGTATTTTAATTATGCGAAAGTTGAATCTTAGCCGGATATTAATTGCTGCTCTCCTGATTTCTGGTGTGTGTTTCCTCTTACCGGAATCCGTTTCTGCAGAAGGTTGGGGATCGGTAACAGGCCAGTTTGTGTATGATGGCGAGGTTCCCAAACCTGTCGTACAACGTAAAAAAGGTGATCCTGCTGTCAAAGATCCCACGGTCTGTGCGGCAATGGAGCATTTGAATAACGACCTGGTCATCAATTCGGAAAACAAAGGGATTGCCAATGTCTTCATGTATATGAGACGGGCTAAAGATGTCCATCCTGATTTGAAAGAGTCAAAAGAGAAGTCTATTGTCTTCGATCAGAAAGGCTGTACTTTCGAACCACACGCTTTGATCGTGCGGACCGATCAGAAAGTCATCGTTAAGTCAGGTGATCCGATCGCGCATAATACTCATACATTCCCGCTCAAAAATCAGGCGGTAAATTTTATCCTCGCTCCCAATGATCGTGAAGGCAAAGAAGTCGAAAACGTCATTCCAGAAATTTTGCCCATGCAGGTGAAATGTGACATTCACCCCTGGATGACTGCTTACTGGTTTGTTGTGGATCATCCATACGCTGTGGTTTCTGATAAAGACGGCAAATTTACGATTGAAAACCTGCCTGCTGGAAAAAATGATTTCCGAATCTGGCAGGAAAGAGCTGGTTACCTGGATCGCAAATTTACTGTTAACATCAAGCCGGGTGAAACAGTTGATCTGGGTGAAGTAAAATTCAAACCATCCCAGTTCGAATCCAAATAAGAACTCTCTGAATTACAGAGGTTTTAGATACGGACACGTCTACTCGGGCGTGTCCTTTTTAGTGCCTGTAAACCGTTGTTAAAAATGGTGAGGAATTCAGGACCATGCAAATACTTCGCGGTTGCATCGCTCTTGTAGTAGGGGGAGCGTTTTGCTTGTCAACTGAAGTCGGTCTGGCGCAATCGGAACCGCAGGTCCTCGCATCCCGCTTTCGAGAGTCTGTCTCACTGGATGTCAATAATACGGTCCTCAAGAAAATGGGGTCCGTACGTGATTATCTTTCCGAACAGCAATGGGAAGATGCCGTCAAGATTCTCATTCAGATTTCTGATGAGTATGGTGACTCGTTATATCCCGAGGCTCCCGGGAGATATTTGCGTGTATCTGAATATTGCCAGAATCTGCTGGCAGGATTTCCGTCTGAAGCAATCGCCGTTTACAGGGAAAAGGTAGATCCCCGCGCTAAACGCTGGTATGAAGAAGCGGTCATCGATTCAAGTGTGCAACCCCTGATCAACATTACCGAGCAGGCTTTGATGAGCAGTTACGGTGATGATGCTCTGAATTTACTGGGAACGCTGGCCTGGGAACAGGGGCAACTGGCTAAAGCCCGGTCTTTCTGGCGTAGACTGATTCCGCGAGCGGCTTCCGATTCTCCCGTATATGATACTGGGCTATTTCATTATCCCGATACCGACTTACCGGTTCCTGAAATTCTGGCCCGTCTGATTCTGGTCAGCTTTTTTGAAGGAAATTTCAGCCAGGCTGACTTCGAGTATGATCAGTTCCGCAAAAAGTTTCCGGCGGCAAACGGAACGCTTGCAGGAAAAGAGGGAAACCTGTCAGCTTTGCTGGCTGAGATTCTTGCTGATCGCAGCCAGGTTGTGCTCTCTCTGAACCAGGGAGAGATCCAGACATTTGCCGGGCATCAGACACGGAATTTCAAAGCAGCGCGTCAACTGGAGATTGGCGCGATTGCCTGGACATTCCCTGTCCCGCTGGTCTGGAGTCAGGAATTTACAGCGAAACCTGCATTCGGATTCCGCGTTCCCCCGGGACTGTTTCCCGTAGTTTATCAGGAACATGTTTTCTTCAATGACGCGGAGCGAATCTATGGCTTAAACTGGAAAACAGGATTACCTGCTTGGTCCCAGGACCCTCAATCCAGTCCGGTCCTCTATCCTTCTGCCAGCCATCGCGTGAGCAGGCTGCCATTTCGGTCAGTGGTCGGTGTGCCTCGCTATACCTCTACGATTGCAGGAGGGCGTCTGTATGCCCGCATGGGATCGCCGGTCACTTCCGTTGCCAAAGACGAACGGTTGGGGCTGTTTTCTGATCTTGTCTGTCTCGATCTTGATCAGGGGCAAGGCAAACTGCTCTGGAAAATATCATCCGCTCAACTGAGAGAACAGAATTTTGTCTGGTCTTTTGAAGGGGCACCTGTTGTTTCAGGCAACAGGCTGTACGTGGTATTACATCGAGGCTTTCCTGAAGTGCAGACGAACGTGGCCTGTTTTTCTGCAGACACAGGCGAAATGATCTGGAATCAGAAAATCTGTCTGGCGTTAAGGAGCATTGAGGAAGGGGTCAATTATATCAGTCATCTGCTGCTGACGCTGGGGGAAGATCAGCTTTACCTCTCGACTGATATGGGGGCAATTGCTTCCCTGGACACCGTTGATGGAAGGTTGAACTGGCTGGTTACTTATCCATCCCAGGATAAGACAGGCAGAGATGAGTTGAGTAATCATATGAAGACAGGACTGGTTCCCTGTCTCTATGATCGGGGGATATTATTTGCGGCACCACAGGATTCCTCTCAACTGATGGCTTTTGATGCGGAATCCGGATTAATGCTCTGGCAGAGGCAATGGCCGGAGCAGATACGCAATCTTTTGGGGGTGACACAGTCGACATTGGTGGTCAGTGGAAACCGGTTGTTTGGACTGGATCGCGCGACTGGCAGGATCACCTGGAAAACCGGTTATCACGATCCCGAAGGCTTCGGCTATGGACGAGGGCTTTTAGCCGGCAAGTATGTTTACTGGCCTTTACGCGAGGAAATTCTTGTCGTGCATGCAGAACAGGGATATCTGAAACAGAAGATACATCTGCAGCGACAGTACGGCGCGTCGGGCGGCAATTTAGTGGTTGCGGGAAATCAACTGCTGGTAGCGCAACCACGCAGGTTGACTGCATTTGGAAATGAGGCGCGTATACAAAGGAATGATTCGAAAAAAATATCTGCGTTAAATATCAAATAGAGGGTATCCCGATTGACTGTCGCGTCTTCAAGGTGATTTGGACCAGGTAGATCAGAGAGAGACGCGATGGTTAAATGTGATGCGTTGTAATATTCAAGAGTGCTGTTTACAAAACATGATTTTATACTTTTTAGACAAGGTGAATGACATGAAGTTTTCGTATCGTGAATTCCTCGGTTCGATGTTGAGTATTGCCTGCATGTGCAGTTTGACTGCGGATGCTTTTGGTCAGTTAAATGCCCCCCCCGGTAAACTGGAAGTGGGTGACAATGCACCCGCTTTTACCGCGAAGGATGATCAGGGCAAAGGCTGGAAATCCACTGACTATGTTGGCAAGAAAATACTGGTCGTCTATTTCTACCCTGCTGATTTAACGGGCGGTTGTACCAAGCAGGCATGTGGTTTTCGCGATGATATGAAAACGCTGCAGGGGGATAATGTGGAAGTGATTGGCGTCAGTGGTGATTCCGTCCGCAATCATCAGCTCTTCAAAAAAGAGCATGATTTGAATTTCACTCTGCTGGCTGATGAAGATGGCGGCGTAGCCAAAAAGTTTGGTGTGCCTCTGAAAGCAGGTGGGTCGATCAAACGCACGATTGATGGTAAGGAAGAAACCTTAACGCGCGGTGTGACTGCTGCACGCTGGACTTTTGTGATTGACAAAAATGGCAAGGTTGTGATGAAAAATACCAAAGTCAAAGCTGCTGACGACAGTAAAGCGATATTGGAAGTGGTCAACCAGCTGAAATCCTGATCATGGATTTGCTTAAACAGTGAGTTGAAAATCACTGAAGCTCAGACTCGCGACTCATCCGCAAAAAGCATCTTTCGTACTCGACAGCCAATGGAGTGCCGACGTACAATTGATGCTGCGGGTGAGGTAGTTCTTATCATCAACGAGGAAGGATTGAATAGTGCATGCTGTCCGTGTAACCGGAATTCAATCGGTTGTCATGCTGATTTCTCTCTGGGGGCTGATGTGGGGGACAGGTTGTGAAGAATCCGGTCAGACGACCCGGTCACAGGCCCGTGTCTCTGAGAAAGATTCGGAACGCACTACCGCAGCTATTTCTGAAGCAGAAGATGCTGAGAGTGATTCTGATCGGACTAAAACGGAACGGGTGGCTTATCAGTCGGGCATGGAGATCGGTGCGATTCCAATGCCGTTTGAAGTGTCTGATGTAACCGGTCCCAATAAAGGGAAGACATTATGTTATCGCTGCCTGTATGGTGAGCGTCCCGTTGTGGGGATCTTTGTCAGAGAATTTGATGGGCCGACAACAATGTTGATTAAGAAAATTGATTCGGAAGTCGCCACGCATCAGGATGAGAAACTGGCTGCTTTTGTTGTGATGCTGACTGATTCACCCGCGGAGGCAAAAATGGATCTGGAGAAAATGGCCAGTGATCACCAGATTGAGCATGTTCCATTAACCGTGTTTGCAGGGACAGACGGCCCGCCGGGTTACAGTATCAAGCAGGACGCAAGTGTGAATGTAATGATGTGGGAAGGTGTTGTAATAGCAAACCGTGCCTGGCAGTCAGGCCAGTTAAAACCGGAAGAAATCAGGGAAGTCATTGCAGATACGAGACTGATTGTTGATTAACGCGTTTGGAATCTATTTCAGGTGGGACCACTGGTTTCGATGCACGCCCGGGACCTGAGTTGTTTTTAAATCAGATTTATGGAAAGTGGAATTCCTGCATTTGCCTATGGTTTCTCAATTATTAGCAATTCGACTTCATAAACGGTGCCCTCAATACATTGTTGTACTGACGATGGTTCTGGTGCAATGCCTCATTTTCAGTGTTTCCTGTCCTGCGCAACCTATGCGAAATGATGGGGTTGGAGATGGAATCTTAGAGGGTGATCCGCATGCGCTCTTTCCTACCAGTCGTCTTTACTCCAAAAGTTATCAGGATGCGAAGCAACTGCTGAGCGAGCAAAAGTATCCGGTCGCTGTACCCGAACTGCAGTCCATTCTGGATGCTCCGGAAGATTACCTGGCGAATGATTCGATCAAAGGTTTTGTGAGTCTGAAAGAGGCTGCTCATCAGTTGATTGCAACGCTCCCTGATGCCGGCAGGCGTTATTATTCTCTGCAATATGGTCCCGCTGCCGATCAGATGCTGCAACAGGCAGAAGCCCTGGATGATAACAATCTTCTACACGAAATTGTGCGTCGCTATTTCTTTACAAAAGCAGGTGCAGAGGCAGCTTATGCGCTGGGGGGATATTACTTCGAACGCGGGGATTTCCTGGCAGCAACGCAAATCTGGGAGATGCTCAGTACGCAGCATGAACTGGCGCTTTCCAAAGAACCACATCTGACGTTTAAACTGGCGATTGCCTGGTTTCATCTGGGGAACCTGGGAAAATGTCGACAGGCACTGATGCAGCTTTCACGTATGACGGATGAGCCCGTTTACCAGTTTCCCAATGGCACAAAAGTTCCACTTTTCACGGCAGATGAAAATCCGGTAGAGTGGTTATCCCGGCTGACAGGCAGGCTGGATCTACGCGTCGCGCGTGAGCAGGGTAACTGGACCATGTACCGTGGCAGTCCTGCCCGTACCGCGTCTGCGGAATTTGCAGTTCCCTCTGCGAAACCCCTCTGGGAATTTTCTACGATTCAAGATCCCTTTCTGCAGCTTCTCAAGGATCCTCCACCGGTTGAAGAAATGCTGCTCAAGCTGGGGGAGCATCGCCGAAAAAATTTAGCAGGCGTTTTACCGGCTGCCAGTCCTCTGATCATTCGAGATCAGGTGATTTTCAGGACACATCGTAATCTCAAAGCGGTTTCATTGAAGACGGGCAAATTAAGCTGGGAGACAACCCTTTCAGATGAGTTGTATCAGGAATTGCTCAAAGATCCTCAGAACCGGGATGAAGAATTTCTGGGGACACCACAGACGCCGCTGGAAAAATATCTGACTCAACGCGCCTGGCAGGATTACACGGCAGGGCATTTAAGTACTGATGGTAAACTTGTCTTCTGTGTGGAAAATGTGGGCTTCATTGCCGGATTTTATCATTTCAGCAGGCTTGATCGTGAGAATGTACTCGTTCCTAACTCGTTTAATCGGCTGCTGGCATTTGAGGCGGATACCGGTAAGTTTGTATGGGAACTGGGAGGTCCACGGCTGCAGAATCCGATTAACTATTCGGGGCATTATTTTCTAGGGGCTCCTTTACCACTTGATGGGAAATTATATTGCCTGGCAGAGGAAGGACGCGAATTTCGACTGCTGGTTCTGGATGCAGCGACGGGACAAACGATCTGGACACAGTCATTGTATCGGAGTGATTATCCCATTGCCCGCGATTATACAACAGATCGTCGTCCTCTGGATCATATTCGCCGCAGGATGGGATTGAGTCCGTCTGCTGCTCATGGAGTACTGGTCTGTCCCACGGGTTCCGGTTCCACGGTTGGCATTGATCTTACTCAGCATAAGTTACTTTGGAGACATGTCGATACGGGCGGCAAAGAGATCTCCATGTTTGCCGCTTTTGCCCGCGATTCTGATGCTAACTCGGAAGGATGGGCTGAGTTCACTCCCGTGATTATCGGGGACCGCGTCTTAATCGAATCAAGAAAATCTCAGACACTGCAATGCCTGGATCTATTCGATGGGCATTTGATCTGGTCGCGTCCCAGACGAGATAATCTGTTTATAGCGGCAATTCATGACGGAAAAATTCTCCTTGTTGGAAATGATCAGATCGAAGCGTTAAAGCTGAGCGATGGCTCCCTGGCCTGGCCTAAGCCTCAGCCCATCGGATCACCCAGTGGTCGGGGAATAGTGGTAAAGGATACCTATTACCAACCTGTTGAGACGGGAGAAATATTGAGTATACGTCTTGAGGATGGTTTGGTCCTGGCCAGGACACGAGTGGATACGGAAGCGTTGCCTGGGAACCTGGCTGCGGCCGGAGGGATGCTGGTATCACAGAATGAGTCCGAAGTGGTCGGTTTCCAGTCAGTCACAGCGATCGAAGAACAGATTCGACAGGCGAGTCAGTCAGAGCAGCCAGAAGACCAGGCGATTGCGCGGTTGTTGAAGGGAGAGTTGAAGCTGTTTGCCGGCGATGTATCACAGGCGATGCAATTAATAGGTCAGTCGCTTCAGATTAAACCGACACTGCGTGCCCGGCGGGTGTATGCAGATATTTTTCTGGAAAGCCTGGATCATGATTTTACAACAAATGAAAAGTTGATTTCCAAGATGGAAAGTTTGCTGGTAGACGAAGGACAGCGAAAGAGATTCTTTCAGATACAGGCAGTGAATTATCAGCAGCGTGGAAATCTACAGGCGGCTCTTCTGAATTATCTCAGACTGTCCGAACTGAAAGGCCTGATGGAATCAGTGCCAGTAAAAGGGGGAGGATTTGTCCGCACCGATCGCTGGATACGATCCCAACTGGAACTGCTCACGCTGCGATCCTCCGTGGAAGATCGAAAGCAGATTGCAGAATTCCTTTCCCGATATTATTCAGAAAAACTGGTCCAGGCTGATCGTATTGCCCTGGAACGATTTCTGCAATGTTGTGGAAACCTGCCTGAAACGCAGCAGGCCCGCATGCTGCTTGTCGCCCGGCTGGAACAGGAGATTGATTCTGCAGGCGAAGAAGAACAGGCTTATTTACAGAGCTGTCTGATGCGGCACCTGGAGCAGCTACGTGCTTCGAAGCAGTCTGTTGTGGCGGCCTACGCGACCGCAAAGCTGACAGAGATTTATCTCTCCGCGCAGCGATATGCTCAAGCTGAAGAATATATTGAAGCGTTGCGTACGCGCTGGCCGGACGTAGTCTGCCTGGATGGTAAAACCGCTTCCCAACTGGCTGAACAATGGGAATCACAACTGAAGTCAAGGCAGGCACAGAAGGCGTTACCCTGGCAGGAGCAGACAGTACAGGTCTATCGAGGAGAGCAAGGCAAGGGGCAGAATACTTCACTGACGGTTGAGATCATTGGCCTGTCCAATGCGTTATTCAACAACTATCGACTGGAAGTGGGGCCAGCGAAAGAGTGGCTCTTTGCTTATGATGGTCAGGGGCAACAGCAATGGTCGTTCTCCCTTATGCAAGCCGAGATTGAAGTTCCCCAGCAGCCTTATTTTTCTGCGCGTGTGTTTCAACAGTATCTCGTGGTCAATTTTGGTTCCGAATTCTTTGTACTGGATACCTTGAATCGCGATTCAGAAGACCGGCCTCTGCTGTTATGGAAACAGCGCCTCATGACCGGTCCACCCAGTGTGCGAGATTATATTTCCATTGAGCGTACCGGGGTGGCCCCCGTGTTGCGCGAGTATCTTACGCGAAACATGGATCGTGAATTATTGGGGCGAATCGGGACAATCAACGAGGAGTTTATCTGTTACCAGGTCGGTTCAGATCTGATCGCCGCTGATCTGCTGACGGGGGAGATCTTATGGAAACAACCGGGATTCGGAATCAGCAGCAGGCATTATGGTGATGCAGAACATGTGATTGTCATTGCGAGCCAGGCACAGGCTGAGCAGCGTTATGTTGTTTTAAGTGGTCAGAACGGGGAGATGATTAACACGTTCAAGCTGGAGCAGGGGGAGTCGCCGATCTTTGCTTTCGAACGCTATCTGCTCACCTTGACGGTACAAGAAGACAAAACCCGGCTCCTGCATCTGAAGAATCTGACAAATGATGAGGAAATCTGGAGTCAGAAGCTGAGCGAGAATTCAACTTATACGCTGGGACAGAATTATGAAATTGTCATGATGCATCCCGATGGGACGATTGCATTTCTGGATTTAATGACGGGGGAACAGAAATTTGAAGTGAAGGGGCAGCCTGCATCCAAGATGATCAACCTGCTCGTACTCAGGAATTCACGTCAATATCTGGTATTTGTCAGCCTGCCTTATATCGCCCGGGACAGAGTGGATGCCAGCAGGAACCGAGTGGTATTTCGATCGTTGAGCCTGACATCATATCTGTTTAATGGGATGGTTTATTCCATAGACCGTCAGACGGGAAATATAATGTGGTCACTGCCTCTGGAAACACAGGGGATTGATTTTTCGCAGTTTTTAGATTTACCAGTGATTACCTTTGGTATTCGGAGAATCAGAGGAGCGACCTCTACCAATGGAACACAGGTGGATTTGCAGGTGGTGGACTTGAGGAATGGGGAGGTCGTTCTCAAGGAGACAACGACCAGTAATCGTTTGCGGGTCTGGGTAGTCCCGGATCTCGAACAGAATAATATTCTTATCGAACCATTTCAGATTCGACTCAGTTTTGAAGAGCCGCCTCTGGCAGCGAAAAAACCGTAGCACGTCAGGCTTCTGCCCGGTGGATCTTCTTTAGACTGTGTCCCGTTTTACTGTAGCGTCTCCAGGTCCATTTGAACCGAGTATAATAGATCGAGAGACGCTATGCTTAAATGTAATGCGCTCTAGTACTGGTCCTGGTCCTCGTCGTCGTCGTCATCATCGTAATCCATGCCGTCGAAATCATCGTCCTCATCACGATCGGGATGTAACGGGTTATCCGGGGCAAAGAAGAAATCACCCAGCCCCATCGGCATCATATTTCCGCCCAGGTTCTGTGTGCGCTTTTCGGACAGTGATTCCAGATCGAGGGCATCATCCCCCAGGCAGGCTTTGAGTGCTTCCAGCCAGATGGCATCTTTACTGAGTGGATGATCCTTGTCCTGGGCTGCACGTTTTAATGCCAGTCGAAGCACGTTAATGCCATCGCGTGTCGAGAAATCCAGTTTCAGACTGTGGGATTGCTGCAGAAAGTCAACCGTCAAATCAAGCATGTGTTCGTTAGCAAAAGGGAGATGATAATGTAGAATCATTTTTTCATCTTCCCGATTTGGATGCTCGAGGGTAATGCTGGGCTGCAGTCGGCTCAGGATATAATCAGGAATTTCGAAAGTCGATTCATCTTCGTTCATCGTGACGGCACAGCGGAATTCCGGGTGGGCCGGAATGGTCACACCGGCCACGATAGATTCGACATAGCGGCGGTGATCCAGCAGCGGTGCCAGGCTCGCCCATGACTTTTCATTCATGCGGTTGCCTTCATCCAGTACACAGATCGCGCCGCGAATCATCGCAGTGACCAGGGGGGAAGCGTGGTAGGCGATCTTCCCACTCTCAGCCAGTACGGGTGTTACCAGCAAGTCTTCGGGTCTGGTATCAGCCGTGCATTGATAGATGTAAAGCTCCTGGTCTCGTGTGCGCGCGCCTGCGATGGCGAGAGACGTTTTGCCGATACCCGGTGTTCCCACGAGGCGCGGCGTCAGAGGCATGTCTTTTTCGTCAATCACCAGCCAGCAGGCCAGGAGTTGCTTTAACGCTTCGTGTTGACCGATCCAGTCACTGGTTGTCTGGTCAGCACGTCCCAGGTGCAGTCCTACTCCGTCAATTTCCACTCTGCGCGACATTTGATCAATTTCTATTCTTTTAGACAGTCAGTGTTGTATGTGAAGCGGATACAGAAGCTTAGGCCACCTCAATGATATACAGTCCTGATTATAGGCGTCTCCTATCGTTTCTGATAAGTCTGGTCTTCCCTCTCTTCAAAGATGAGTGGCAAATTAGGTAGCCGCTCAACAGAAAGTATTTTTGAGGAATTCTTTAAGTGCTTGATTCAGAAGAGGATACCGCTGCTTAAAAATAGTGAACCAGTAGGTGATCAGTAGAAATGTTTTTGTGTATCGGTTTTGTGATTGATAGAATAAACGGGTTTCCCACACATATAAACTATGACGCAGTCGCGTTATTACATATCTGAAGTGAGTGCGCACGTCCTCAGCAGTTTGGAATTCATTTCTTTCGAAGTGTGTCTCATTTATCTTGTGTTTCTAAACGCCAATTTAGAAGGGGGGGAGGAGCGATGGATAAACCAATTCTCGCTAAGGACATTATGGTTACGAAGTTAATCACATTAACTCCGGATATGGATGTTCTTGAAGCAATAGGCATGCTGCTGCATCATCGAATTTCAGGGGCACCCGTTCTGGACGCAGATCATCGGATTCTCGGTGTGTTTTCTGAAAAATGTTGCATGGATGTGCTGGTGAAAGCCAGTTATGAGCAACTTCCTTCATCGCAGATCTTTCCATTCATGGATACCGAAGCCCGTTGTATTTCGGAAGAGACGGATATGCTGACTATCGCCCAGATTTTTCTCAGTACCCCGACCCGCAGATTACCTGTGGTGAGCGAGGATCGAACTTTACTGGGACAAATCAGTCGTCGCGATCTGTTACAGGCCGGTAATAAGAGCCTGCAATTCCGTACGAATATACCCCAGGAGAAAAACCTGCTGTATCTAAGCGGAATTATGAACCGAGAAGAATCTCCGATTTCCTGAGCACTTAACTGATGTAACAGGGAAATACTGAAAGTAAATTTCTAAGAAAAACCAGCTGGACCTGATTCAGCTGGTTTTTCTCGTGCTTGTCGGTTTGATTTTATCAGCCGGTCAACTAAAATCAGTCCCACTTCCGTTTTCAGGTGTAGCACAGGCCAACTGCCTGAACTAGATTGTGTCCAGTTTTACTGTCGCGTCTCCAGGGCTGTTTGGCCCGAGTATATTCGATAAAGAGACGCTCTGGTTAACTGTGATGTGCTCTGACGCTCGAAACGGCATTTCAATGATTATTTGACGAATCTACTCAGGTAAAGCTATCTATTCGAAGGACTTGCAGCATGGACCAGGCAGAAATTTTACTCGACGCGGAAGAGAGAATGGACAAAGCGGTTCACGTGTTCCAGGGACAATTGCAGGGCATTCGAACTGGGCGCGCGACTCCAGGTCTGGTCGATTCCGTCCGGGTTGACTATTACGGCTCTCCGACCCCTTTAAAGCAGATGGCCAATGTCAGTGTGCCGGAACCGCAGCAGATTCTGATTCGCCCCTTCGATGCAGGAATGGTGGGAGAAATTGCCAAAGCGATTACAGCCAGTGATATGGGTCTGGCTCCCAATACAGACGGGCGTGTCGTGCGGTTGAATATACCGCCTTTGTCTACAGAACGACGTCGGCAGATGGTGTCGCGTGTCAAAGAGCTGGCGGAAGAAGCCCGGATTTCGATCCGAAATATTCGCCGTGATGCCAATAAACACGCTGATCAGTCAGAAAAAGACAAAGTCATGGGCGAAGATGAACGTGACGATACCAAAGACCAGGTTCAGGAACTGACCAAAAAGTTCGAAGGTAAAGTCAACAGTATGGCGGATGCGAAAGAGAAAGATGTGATGGACGAATAATCTTCCCGACACTCTCTTTTGCTGCTGTTCGCTCTCATGAGAGCGAACAAATTTTTAATTCAGGAGTACCTTGAGTCAACATTGAGGCGCTCATTCTCAATACCCAACTATTCAAATTCTGTAAGATAAGAGACTGGTTCAAGTTTCCATGGCAAAGAAGACAATTGAAAACGTAGACGTTGCAGGCAAAACCGTATTAATGCGTGTGGATTTCAATGTACCATTGAATGATGAGCTCAAGATTACCGATGATCGTCGGGTTCGTATGGCGTTGCCTTCAATTAAGTCGGTCATTGACCGTGGCGGGCGATTGATTCTGATGAGCCATCTCGGACGTCCTACGGGAGAAGCCAGTGATTCCAAATACAGCCTGAAGCCAACAGCGGACTGCCTGGGTGAACTGCTGGGGCAGGATGTGGCCTTCGCAACTGATACGGTCGGCGAAGATGCGAAAGCGAAAGTGGCTGCACTAGAGGATGGCCAGGTATTGATTCTGGAAAATCTGCGGTTCAATGCCGGGGAGAAAAAAGGGGACGCTGCATTTGCGGGTGAACTGGCTGCTTTCGCGGATATTTACTGTAACGATGCTTTTGGAACCTGCCACAGAACCGACGCTTCCATGGTGGCTGTTCCCGAAGCGATGGCTGGCAAACCCAAGGTTGTGGGCTTCCTGGTTGCCAAGGAAATTCAATATCTGACCGACGTGATTGCCAAGCCCGAGCGACCCTTCGTCGCGATTCTGGGAGGCGCAAAAGTTTCCGACAAAATCAAAGTCATCGATAACCTGCTGGGAATCTGTGATAAAGTGCTGATTGGCGGCGCGATGGCTTATACGTTCTCGCTGGCTCAGGGCGGAAAAGTTGGCGACAGTCTGGTTGAGAAAGACAAAGTCGAACTTGCGAAAGAGTTAATAGCCAAGGGAGGCGATAAACTGATGCTGCCGGTCGATACGCACTGTGGAGATGACTTCAACAGCAACTGTAACAAACAGGTTGTGAAAGCAGGCGAGATTGCTGATGGCTTTGAAGGTCTGGATATCGGTCCTGAGACCGCTAAAATCTACGCGGAAACAGTTAAGTCAGCGAAAACAGTTGTCTGGAACGGTCCCATGGGCGTGTTCGAAATGACCCCGTTTGACGCGGGAACCAAAGCGGTTGCCCAGGCGATCGCCGATAGCGACTCGACCAGCATTATTGGCGGGGGAGACAGTGCCGCCGCGATTCAACAACTGGGATTTGCCGACCAGGTTTCGCATGTCAGCACCGGCGGTGGTGCCAGCCTGGCCATGTTGGAAGGTCAGGAATTCGCCGCCGTCAATCTGCTGGACGAAGCCTGATTCGGTCCAGATTGAAGCACAATACAATGCACAGTCCGTCCTCTGGCGGGCTGTGTTTTCAGTTCGGGAGCAGCATTTCCTCGAAACTTCGGTGAAAGTCCGTTAAACTGGTGACATTGGTTTAAGAGTTCCCTGTTTGTTCGAGTCCTGTAAGAAGCTTTTTATAGAGTGATGGGATATGAATTATGAACACAGAATTAATCTCTGCAGAGCACTTGACTGCGTTTCAACAGGATGGATTTCTGATTGTGGAGGGGCTCTTCAGTCAGGAAGAAGTGACTCTGTTAGGCCAGATTGGTCGAGCCGATCTGGCCATGCAGCAGGCGACCTTCAGTCGTGCCGATGGCGAAGGGGGCGCAGTCAAGCTGAATGTCGAAAATGAAGTCGGCGACGATATCTATGGTGCCATTGCATCCTGTCATCGTGTTGTGGACCGCATGGAAGCATTGCTGGGAGACGAAGTCTATCACTATCACCACAAGATGATTCAGAAGGAAGCGAAAGTCGGCGGCGCCTGGGCCTGGCACCAGGATTATGGCTACTGGTACAACAATGGCTGTCTGTCTCCTGATATGGGCAGTTGTATGATCGCCGTTGATCGTGCGACGGTGGAAAATGGCTGTTTACAGGTACTGCGGGGAAGTCATCTGCTGGGTCGCATCGATCATGGAAAAGTCGGCGATCAGACCGGCGCCGATCCGGAACGGGTTCAGGCAGCACTTGAGCGGATGGAATTGTTCTACTGTACCCTGGAAGCGGGGTCTGCCATCTTTTTTCATTCCAATCTGCTGCATCGTTCTGATCAGAATAAGAGCGAACATCCACGGTGGGGTTTTATCTGCTGTTACAATACGCGCCATAACGATCCCTATAAAGAATCGCGGCATCCCCGTTATACGTCTCTGGAAAAACGCGATGACGCTGATGTGCTGCGCGTGGGGCGTGCTCAATGGGAGCAGATGCAGGCCCATCCCTCGCTTTGAAAAATAAGTCGGCATTTGAGAAAACTATGGGAGAAGCAACTGGTTCCACAACCGATGATCGAAGTCGAAAATCTGCTTTGATCAAACAGATGGCCTTTGATTGTGGCTTCGATCTGGCCGGCCTGGCTCCGGCGATCACTCCTGCCGGCTATCACCATTTTTTGAAATGGTTGAATCAGGGCTATGCAGGTGAAATGAGTTATCTCGAACGCCGCAAAGACGCGTATCAGCATCCCGAGCATGTGATGAGTTCCGTGCGCAGCGTGCTGATGTTGACGTTAAATTACCGGACGGAAGAACCCTCGCCGGTCACGGGAACGGAGGCACGGGTCTCGCGTTATGCCTGGGGGACCACTGATTATCATAAAGTGATCCGGAAAAAACTGAAGCAGCTCTCACGCCTGATTCGGGAGGAGTTTCCGGATTGTGAAACGCGGGGAGTCGTTGATACTGCTCCCCTGCTGGAACGGGATTTCGCACAGTTGGCCGGCCTGGGCTGGATTGGAAAAAATACGCTGCTGCTTAATAAAACCGAGGGGAGCTGGTTTTTCCTGGCAGGGATGCTGCTGAGCGATGAATTAGATTATGATGAGCCCCATCAGTCTTCACATTGTGGCACCTGCACTCGTTGTCTGGATGCGTGTCCCACCGATGCCTTTGTGGAAGAGGGGACGCTGGATGCGCGGAAGTGTATTTCTTACCTGACCATTGAATTACGCGATCAGCCGATTCCCCGCGAGTTACGACCCGGTCTGCAGGACTGGGCATTTGGGTGTGATGTCTGTCAGGATGTCTGTCCGTGGAATCGCAAAACTCCGCTGAGTCACGAAGTGGCATTTCAGCCTGTGGAAACGTATTCACCCCTGGATGCCTGTGAATTATTGACGCTGGATGACTCTGAATATCAGGAACGATTTCAGAGTACCCCCATGTCTCGCTCAGGCAGAGCTGGTTTATTGCGTAATGCAGCCCTAGTGCTGGGCAACCGAGGTGATCTGAGTGCCGTGCCTGCTTTGAAAAAAGTACTCGGTGATTCAGAGCCTTTAATACGAGGGGCGGCCGCCTGGGCACTGGGAAAACTGGGAGAATCAGAGACGCTGGCATCTCTGGAAACACAATTAACTGTCGAACTGGATTCAAGCGTCAGGCAGGAACTGCAACAGGCGATTTCAGAAATCGAAACTCAAAATAACTAAAGTAGAAAATGCCTGGGGAAAGTTTCAGGCTCTAATGGAAAAAATGGAGTTCGTTTATTACGATCATCAGAAGCAGCGATAATCAATCAGACGAACAGATGCATCAAATAGTAAATATCATGGGAGTAAGAGATGGGCGATCAACTTCTTGTCGGAGTGAATGGAGCCGCTGGTCGAATGGGTCAGCGTGTGGCAGTTCTGGTTTATCAGGATCCTAATTTACGGTTGGGAGCCGCATTAGAATCGGAGAATTCACCCGCACTGGGTAAAGATGCGGGCGAAGTGGCAGGCATCGGCCCCATTGGGATCGAGATTCAGTCGGAACTGAAGGATCGAGTGGATGTGATCATCGATTTCTCCCTGCCTGCCGGTCTGATTAAAATTGCCGGGATCTGTGCCGAACGGCAGATTGGTCTGGTCGCAGCGACAACAGGTCTGACCCCAGAACAGCGGAATGAAGTTTTGACGGCATCACAGACCACGCCTCTGATATTGGCACCCAATATGAGCCTGGCGGTGAACCTGATGATGAAACTGGTCCGCGAAGCCTCGCATTCGCTGAAAAATTCGCCGGGAGGAGTCGACGTGGAAATCATCGAACGTCATCACCGGTTTAAAGAAGATGCGCCCAGCGGCACCGCGTTACATTTCGGAGAAATCGTCGCCGATGAAATGGGCCAGACAGAGCACGTTCATGGACGAGCCGGACGTCCGGGACCACGGCCTGTTTGCGAGATTGGCTACCATGCTTTACGCACCGGTGATAATGTCGGCGAGCATACCATTGTATTCGGCATGATGGGGGAAACGATTGACTTGACCGTGCGCGGGCATACCCGAGACAGCTATGTCTATGGTGCATTGACTGCGGCCAAATATCTGGCATCTCAGAAGCCTGGTCTGTATACGATGGCGGATGTACTCGGGTTGAATTAGCTGGGTCCCGTTTTCTGAAGCAAAGCCCGGCGCATTGGCGCCGAGTATCATTATGCAGAGTCGCTCTGGTAAATTGCGTGCGCAATAGTCACTTATATTGACAGGTCTTCCTGTTTTACCAAGTCCGTGAAATGGTCAAGAGTCCTACACTCTGTAACCGATAGAAGAAGAGCGCTGACTGCGTCTCTTTAGAGCAGATAGACAGGGAACTGGTGATTTTATAACCACCTCTCTGATAATCAGGGATCGATTTTTTTATCTGCAATTATCAAGTTATTCAGCTCTCGAAGGAACGAGTGATGAGTTGGCTTAAGTCTCTCAATTATAAGCGTTTTCTGCATTTTTTCTCGAAACGAAAAACTGCGTCTGAGCCCCGTTTTCTGTTTCGTTGGAATCAGACGACGAAGGTTTTCGCAGGTCTGCTGGCGAGCGTCTTTTCGATGATGGCGTTATTGTCATTTTTCGGGTCCCTGGAAGAACCGGAAGAAGATCAGCGGTCTGAATCGCTCTCTCCCGTGCTGGGGGCCAGTGATGAACTCTCCATGGAGTTTGGTCTGGACGTTGAATTGCCTCTGCAGGACCAGCTAATTGCAGATCCAAACGCGCAGGACCCTGTTCAGCGGAATGGGATGATTCAAACCGTCTCAGTCGATCAGGCTGCATTAGCAGGCGCTGATGCGACTGCGGTCTATCATGCTGTGGGACAGGAGTACGAAACGCCTGGTCCCAATGGAAAGGTACATCAGGTAGGTGGAGAACATCCTGTTTATGTGACACCCAGGAGGTCGGCGGGGAGTGAGTCCGTTTTCCCCGATACTGAAGCTGCCTGGCTGACAGGGGAAATCGAATCACTTGAGTAATCGTCGATAAACAATATGGATTATCGACGTCCTGATCTCAGTTAGTCCTAATATCAATCAATAGAGTGTCAGTATAAATCCCCGACACTAAAACATGCCCGGGAAATAGAGTTTATGTATCAGAGTTACTGGAATCTGAAAAGTGGTCCCTTTGAAGAAAAGATGGATGCTTCTTTTTTTTACGACAGCAATCCGCATCAGGCTGGCTTGTTAAAGCTCGAATATCTGATTGAAAACTGCAAAGGCGCCGGATTGCTGGTGGGTGGTTCTGGCATGGGCAAGTCCTATCTTTGTCATGTGCTGAAGAGTCAACTGGATGAGATTTATCAGCCGTTCGTACATCTGGTCTTTCCTCAACTGTCGCCGATTGAATTAATTTCATATCTGGCAGTCGAACTGGGAGCAGAAGAAGCCGGCATTGAGCCGATCGTTCCTGGAAAAGACCGCATCGTCCGGGCTTTGCATCGACAGCTGCAGTTATTGTGCGAACAGGGATACAAGCCGGTTATTGTCATTGACGAAGCCCATCTGATCGTCGATCAGCGGATCTTCGAAACACTGCATCAGTTGCTCAATTTTCAGCAGACTTCCGATATCGATTTCACATTGCTGCTGGTAGGCGACCAGTTACTGCTCAGTCACCTGCAACGCTCATCTCAACTGGATAACCGGATTGCAGTGCGTTGTCTGTTGAAATCGTTTTCGGCAGAAGAAACACAGGACTACGTCGAGCATCGACTGCAGGTATCAGGCCGCAGCGAACCGGTATTCGCGCCGGAGGCATTTCAAACACTGTTTGAGCTGACGCAGGGAAATCCGCGCAAGATCAATCGCCTGTGTGACCTGGGTCTGCTGGTTGGTTACGCCGATGAATTGTCCCTGATTACGTCCGACGTACTGGAAGCCGTCGCCGAAGAACTGGTGACATCGATCCCGGATTAGAAAAAGGTGTCAGGAACCTTTTATTGACAGTTTAGGGGGATTACGTTAGAATCCCCTGATTATGGGACGACCAAAACGCGCCGCACAAGCGGGATATATTTATCATGTGTTGAACCGGGCGAA
>NZ_JBLXFK010000012.1:0-225746 GCF_048262075.1 Gimesia sp. | reverse complement strand
GGTGGCGATATTGGTTGACAGGGGTCCGATCTGCTGCGACGCCGGGGCGGTTCCGGGGTGAAAGACTACGAAGTGCGGCGACCCGCAGGCATACATTGGGAACAGGTGCTGTTCTGCGAACTGCTTATCTGGAAAAAAGCGGCTGTTTTACGGTGAAGATCAGGAACAAGTGGCCCGTGTTTCAGTGCACTGTAAACTGGGCACGCGCGCGACACAGGTCTACGTTTATCGCCGGTGGCGCGGCGGGGTCAAGTTCTTTTTGTGCAGCGGGAGTGCGGAAATGTGTCGCTACCGATGTGGAAAATTCAGTTCTACAGTCGAACAGTGATGTGAGTCATGAACTCATTGTTGACCGCGCGCTGCATGATGCCGGGTGCGTCGTTCTGGAGTCCTTTCTAAAAAGTGAGTCTGTCATGCGCAGGTATTATGCCGAACTTTGTGTGGGCGTTTTTTCCCTGCACATCAGGGCCGTTGGGCTATTGGCAGTGAGGGGGGATGAACTTCCAACAACTATATTTTGACTGTTATCGGTGACAAGCCTGCATACATGGATTAACATAACAGATCAATAAATCCTGATTCGTATTCCCGTCCGAAAAAAATGACCTTCCGAGGCGCTCCATGAAACTACTGCCTTCATTCGCTTTCCTGATCATTGGTTGTGTTTTCTCAACACCTGCGTCAGCAGACTGGCCGCAATTTCGAGGAGATGCGGCCCGCAGCGGCTATACTGCAGACCCATTGCCCAATCGCATGGAACTGCAGTGGACGTTCCGAACAAAACACGCTCCCGCTCCCGCCTGGCCGACGCACACCCGCATCAAGTTTGATGAAGTTTTTCAGCCCATCATTGTCGATCAGACGGTGCTGTTCGGCAGCTCGGCCGATGACCAGCTTTATGCCCTCGACCTGAAAACGGGAGAACTGAAATGGAAATTCTTCACCGAAGGCCCGATCCGTTTTGCACCGGCGGCCTGGAAAGACCGCGTGTTTGTCGCCAGCGATGATGGCTGTCTTTACGCGCTGGCCATCAAAGACGGTTCCCTGCTCTGGAAAAAACAGGGAGGTCCTGCGAAAAAATATATCATGGGCAATGACCGTCTCATCTCACACTGGCCCGCACGAGGCGGCCCGGCAGTGGTCGGCGACCAGGTCTATTTCGCCGCTGGTGTCTGGCCTTCCGATGGCGTTTACCTCTATGCCCTCGACGCCACAACGGGCGACGTAATCTGGAGCAATCAGAATTCCGGTCAAATGCTGATGAATCAACCGCATGGCGGCGCGAGTGCGAAAAGTGGTGTCTCTTCTCAGGGTTACCTGGCTGCCAGCGAAAACCAGATTTTCATGCCCACCGGACGCGCAGTTCCCGCGGCATTCGAACGGGCGACCGGCCATTTTCAATACTATCACCTGCAAAAGAACCAGCAGCGCGGCGGTTCGGATGTTATGCTCACCGATCAATTTTTCTGTAACGCCGGTTGTCTCTATGATCAGACAAACGGCAACCTGAGCCAACAGACGGGGACCGGTCCGATGGTGGCTACTCCCAAAGGCATTCTTCGCGGGAATGGCCAGTCCCTGATTTACAGCCAATGGTCAGACACAACGACTCGCGACCGCAAAGGTCAGCCGATCTCTGTCAGACAGCTCAAAGAGAAACGACTGATCCCGTTGGACTATACCGTTACCGATGTCATCGTGGCGGGCAACGATGCGTATTGTGGTTCTCACAATAAAGTGACTGGTGTCGACTTCAAAGCGCAAGCCAACTCCTGGTGGTCGCATGATATTAAAGGGACCGTCCGCGGCCTGGCGGCCTCCGATGAATGTCTCGTCGTCAGCACCGATCAGGGCGTCATCAGCTGCTTTGCGAATGCTGAACCCAATCAGACAAAGACCAGCAAACGTCCCTTCAGGGAGATGCCTTTTTCCGTCAGGCAGATTTATTCCACTGCCGCACAAGAAATTTGTGACAAAACCGATGTCAAATCCGGAATCTGCATCGATCTGAATGCCGACGATGCGTACCTCGCAGCAGCATTGGCCCGGATTTCGACTTTCCAGATATATGTCGTCATGAAAAACGAGGAACAGGCCGCTACTGCACGTCAATTTCTACATAATGCAGGCTTATATGGTTCACGGGTTATCGTGCATGTCGCTGATTCGGAGCAGCTTCCCTATTCCAAAAATTTTGCAAACCTGGTGATCTGCTCTGCTTCACTCTACCGGGATATGAACGCGCAACTTTTAAGCGAAGCCCGACGCATCCAGCGTCCTTATGGCGGTCAGTTTTGCCGGGGACCGGTCAGGAAAATGCAGGTGGAAACCAAAGCCGACCTGCAAGGGGCCGGGAGCTGGACGCACCAGTATTCCAATTCCACGAATACGGTCAACTCTGACGATGAAATCGTTAAAGGACCGCTCAAAATGTACTGGTACCGTGATGTCGATTTCCAGATTCCCAATCGTCACGGCCAGGGTCCCGCCCCACTGGTAAATCGAGGGGTGATGGTCGTCGGAGGCCTGCATGGTTTATGTGGTCTCGATGCTTACAATGGACATACGCTCTGGAAATACAAGCTCAAGAATAATCTCACCGATATGAATGGTATTCACCATGATGTCAGCACCGCGGAAGTCGGTAGCAACTTTTGTCTGGGAGGTGATTATGCCTTTGTCTGTAAGGACGAGTTTTGCCATCAGATCGAATTGAAAACCGGCAAACTGGTCAGAAAGATTTCCACCCCCGTCAGCCGTGATGATCCGAATCAGAACTGGGGATATCTTGGGTATCATGACGGCGTGGTATATGGCTCCGTGAGTAACGACGCGCATTACACCAGCCCCCGCTACAAAGGCCTGACACTGCGCAATGAATCCGTATTGTTTTACGCCATCGATGCCCACACGGGAAATGTACTCTGGACTTATCAGCCCGAATATTCGATTCGCAACAACGCGATCACTATCGGCAACGATCGTGTATTTCTGGTCGATCGGGAAATCGCTAAAGCAGACCACATCAAAGAAGCACGACGAAACGGACGCCCCAATCCCCCCTCACCTGAAGATGCCCAGCGCAAAGGTAAACTGAAAGCATTCCAGGCAAAAACCGGGAAAGACCTCTGGGAGGATAACCAGGAAGTCTTTGGTACTCAGCTGGCGGTTTCAGAAGAGAATGAGATGCTGCTGATGTTCTACCAGGGAATTCGGCACAAGTTTTTCAGACTTCCCTCCGAAGTCGGCGGGCGTATGGCGGCCATCGATGCGAAGACCGGCAAGCGGATCTGGGACATCAAAGCCGAGTATCAGTCGCACCCCGTCATTAACGGCGACAAGATCTATGCCCAGGGAGGTGCCTGGAATTTAAAAACAGGAAAACCCATCGATTTCCAATTCGACCGCTCCTACGGCTGTGGTCAGATCTCCGCCAGCAAACACATGATGGTCTTTCGCTCGGCGACACTCGGTTATTTGGATCTGACCCGTAAAGCAGGCGTCGAAAACTTCGGCGGTATCCGCCTCGGCTGCTACATCAACGCCATCCCCGCGGGAGGCCTGGTCCTCGTTCCCGATGGTTCATCCCAATGTAACTGCTCCTACCAGATGCAGGCCTGGTTCGCGTTGGAAGGCAGTGATTGAGCAGACGTATGGCCAGAAAACGAATTGAAACCAGTAGAATCTCTATAATTCGAGAATTAAACGGTAGTTCTGCTGTGAAGCGTGCGTTAGGGTACCTGACGGGTCAGTGTTCTATTTGATTTAAACCATCAAACACTGAGAAATCGAACTTGTGGGCCCCCAACAGGGAGATCGATTCTGATGAAATATCTGATAGCGTTCGCAGCAGTCGCTGTATTAATTGCGACAGGAGTCTCTTCTCATCCGCCACGTGGTAACAGAGATCAGGACTGCCGGCGACCGGAGGGTCCCCCTCCTGATCCCTATATGATTCTGTTTGATACCGATCAGGATGGTGAGATTTCTAAACAGGAAATCGAACAGTCAACCGTTGTACTGAAGAATCTGGATCGTGATCAGAGTGGCACGCTGACACGCGAGGAAATGCCGCGCCCTCCCCATCATCCACGAGATCACCACCCCGGTGCGGAGCATCACCGACGACCAGGAGCCAATCGCCCCCCTCGACATGAACTAAAACCAATGCCAGAACAAAGGCAACAGAAAGCAGTCTCAAAAAACACTGCTGCTGACACGGTCATTTTTACAGGAGGGTACGAAACAGATCCTCGTGATCACGGACGCCCGGTCGTTCTGATTGCTGCGGCACTTGGTGTGAAACCGGAAGTCTTTCGTCAGGCATTCAGTAATGTGAAACCGGCGCGCGGCGGTGATCCTTCACCTGCCAGAGCTCGCGCTAACAAAGAGACCTTGATGGCGGCACTTGGTAAACATGGTATCTCCAACGATCGGCTGGATACTGTTTCCAATTATTATCGCTATCAGCCTGAACGTGGAGGTCTCTGGAAACATACACCTGCCACAGCAAAGGCCATTATCAAAGAGGGAAAGGTAACCGACTTGCAGATCACCAATGCGGGTTCAGGTTATATAACGCCTCCCAAAGTAACTATTGCCGGCCATGAAGATGTAAAAGTAAAGGTCACGCTTGAATTCAGCCAGGACTTTTCGAAAAATGGCAGCATTAAATCATTAAAGATCGTGAAGTAAGTAGCCTCTTCCGGTGGTTGATGAAATGTGCAATTACCGGAAACAGTTTCACGACAGTCTCTGTAACACCAGACGGGAGGCTAACCGGCGGATAAGGCAGCCGCTTTTTGCTGAAGCAGTTCCAATTGCATTTTGATTTTCTCTTTTGCTGCAGCACTCTGGTAAAGTGATAACAGTTCTTGTGCCGTAACCCGCAGCTCAACGAACGGTTCGGAATTGTCGCTGGCGTAAGCGTCCAGAGACTCCATCAGCACCGTCAGGTTCTGAGCTGCAGCTTTCGGTCGTTTTTTTGCTGCGATCACAAACTCTTCAATGGATTTTGTAGCCATCTGACTTTTTTCTGTCGCTGTGGAAGGAGCTGCAGAACTGCCTCCACAACCGGAAATCAGAAGAGCCATCAGGAGGATCATCGCGTGATATGCCGGATACCCGGTAAGCTCTGGACTGTTATTCATCGTTTCCTCTTTCCGTTCTGTTAAAAAAACAACCCCAGTAATCCTTACTGGGGTTGTTGATTTTAAATGGTTAAATCAAATTAATACTCACCCAGTACGCTACCATCGCCGATCGACAGCAGGTTGAGGTAGGTCGTCTGATCGACATTTTCAGAAATAAACCGCACCGATCCATCTGCCAATGCAGTATGCACCCCTCCGGTATGGAAGCTGCGTGCTGCCTGCCCCGACCCGTCATTGGTATCATCCGGATTATTTCGTCGATTGAAGTTGTAATCGGTAGTATCATTGGATGCATAAGGTGTCCGGTCATAAACGGTCTGGCTGTTAGGTGTCAGAACTCCGTTCTCGTTGGTCCCACTGAACAAGGCTCCTGTGCACCAACCCCAGGCACCTTTGTCATCGCCTGTGTTGGTACCCACAACAATCTCAGCCAGCATAATCGTGTTCGAGGTGCCATCGGTAATATCGCGAATCTGCGCCCCATTCTGAGCAATCTCACTGAAAATCCCACGGCGGGTGCTGTTGAAATCTGCAAGATCCAATGTGGAACCAGCACCGACAGAACCGGCGTACGTGATCTTCGAAAATCCTGTGAAGTCCTGCGTCAGCAGGTAACTGTCAATGCCCGGTTGTGAGGGACAACGCAACAGAGGAATCTTAGCCTGCAGGACGCTCGTACTGGAATTGGAGTTCGTGCTGCGTGCGTTCAGGGACATATTGTAATTGTTATACAAGGTCGCCTGATCCATGAACGGCAGGATCTGCACGACCCAGGTCGTGCCCCAGTTGGCATCACGACCATTCGCGGGAGCAGAACCAACTCCATACCAGACCGCTCCCGGAGGAAACGTGCCATGGGAATCGTGATAATTGTGCAACGCCAGACTAATCTGCTTCAGGCTGTTTTTACAGGTGCTGCGCCGAGCTGCTTCTCGCGCCTGTTGCACGGCGGGCAACAAAAGTGCAATCAGAATGGCAATGATGGCAATCACAACCAGCAGTTCAATTAATGTGAATCCCCGTTTCGAATATACGTACTTTGATCGCATTTCCTTAATCTTTCAATGATTAAAGTAATCTGAATTTGATCCCCAACCAGGTTGGGATCAGGAAGACATGATCTCGCTGGCTGCCTTTCCAGAAAGCAGTCAGGGCCCATCAGGTTTGATGACAGGGAACAGGAGAAAAGCAAATCTCCGTCCTGTAGTGATAATGAAACACCCACGCGAAATCAGAGTATCGGGGATTTTTTGAAAATATCTCTCAAGCAGAAGTCACTGAAGTCGCTTCTGAAGAGGGACGCTTGTCTGACAAAAACGAGAACAATCGTACCCATCCCCGAGAATCGATCCAATGCGACATCAGAAAACTGAGCCAGATGAAACAATATCAGCTGACTGGTCCACGGACCGGTGGACCGATATCAGAACAGCAGTCCAGACGACATCGTCACAGCGGCTGCCGCCTGTCACGCGTGACCCCTGCGGCAGCCGAAGTGGAATTCATGAGAGGCGGGCTTCAGTCGGCAGTCGACAGGGCATTCGCTTTCTGCTGCAGCACTTCCAGTTGTGCGTTGATTTTATCTTTCGCAGCGGAACTCTGATACAGCGACAACAGCTCTTTAGCTGCATCACGCAGTTCGATGTAAGGTCCTGCGTAATCGTTGGCATAAGCATCAAGGGACTCCATCAGAATTGTCAGATTCTGTGCAGCCTTCTTGGGACTTTTCTTTGCAGCCGCGACGAAATCATCAATCGTTTTTTTCGCAACTTCACTTTTCTGTGTCTCCGAAGGAGGTGGAGCCGAAGGCCCCCCACAACCAGGCAATACTGACGAGAACAGAAGCAACATTGCAATGCAGGCCAACCGTCTGCAGAGCTCTGGGCTGTTTTTTTTCATTTCTTTGTTCCTGTTTTTGTTTAAAAAAAGCAGCTCCAGTGTAAAACACGGGAGCTGCAGATGAAAGCTATCGTTTCGGTGTCTCGACTCGATTAATACTCACCAAGTACGTTTCCGTCATCAATGGACAGTAAATTCAGGTATGTATTCTGATCTACGTTTTCCGAGATGAATCGTACCGAACCATCTGCCAGGGTCACATGCGCACCACCCACATGGAAACTACGTAGTCCCTGACCAGCACCGGCACCTGTAATGTCCGGGTTATTACGTCGATTAAAATTCTTATCGGAAGTATTGTTCGAAGCATAGGGGGTGCCGTCGGTTACCTTAGTTGTATTGGGAGTCAGGATACCATTACTGTTTCTCCCGCTGAACAAGGCTCCTGTACACCAGCCCCAGGCACCTTTGTCATCACCAGAACTCGTTCCCACTACAATTTCACCGAGCATGATGGCATTTGAAGTTCCATCTGAAATGTCACGAATCTTAGCACCGTTCTGAGCAATCGGACTGAATATACCGCGACGGTCACTGTTGAAATCAGAAATATTCAAACTCGAACCTGCTCCAACAGAACCAGCGTAAGTGATTCGGGAGAATCCGGTGAAGTCCTGAGTCAAGAGAGAACGGTCCACTCCGGTTTGGGAAGGGCAACGCAAAACTGGAATTTTTGCCCGCAGTACACTCGTACCTGAATTGGCATTGGCACTCCGTGCGTTCAAAGACATATTGTATTGATTATATAAAGGAGCCTGGTCCATATACGGCAGAAGCTGCACGATCCAAGTGGTTCCCCAGTTCGCATCCCGACCGTTGGGTGGAGCGGAACCATTACCATACCACACTGCCCCTGGAGGAAAGGTGCGGTGTGAATCGTGATAGTTATGCAATGCCAGTCCTACCTGCTTCAATGCATTTTTACAGGTACTCCGGCGGGCTGCTTCACGTGCCTGTTGCACTGCAGGGAGTAACAGAGCAATCAGAATCGCGATGATGGCAATCACCACCAGCAATTCGATTAATGTAAAACCTCGCTTGAGTGAGACGTTTTTCGATCTCATGATTTCAACCCTTTAACTATAGAAATATGAATGGAGACAATACCGGAAATAATGGCATTGAAATGAGAGCCCGGGTCAATCGCTTTAATAGATTAAAGCAGGGCAAATAAGAATGGCTTAACAATTGGAGGGAACACCAACACACTCAAAACAGCGTAAAGTAAAGCAGCACTCTATCTTTCGTTAATCTCTCATGAATTTTATAGATTTATCGGTTAGAGGCAACAAGAAGAATTCTTTAATTCACAGACTAGTTGAAAAAAAACCGACATGTACAGTGAATTAACAGTGAACACACCATATTCAATAAAACTAACTAATGGTTTACAGATAAATTATACTCCTACGTATTAATTCTTCGAAAGAGCATCACATTTAACCATAGCGTCTTTCAATCTAATAGACTCGGTCCAAATGAACCTCGAGACGCGACAGTAAAACGGTACACCTTCTTACGCCAGCATACCATCAATCTGAACGTTCACGATCAGATTTTCGGATCACTTCTGTTTCTTCTCGAAATTTGACTTCCAACTTGCGACCCACCCTTTCTTAACTTACATTAGAAAGCTCGTGTATTCCATAACGCACTCGAGTCAACAACCAGGTCCAACCCACAAGGAAATCCACATGAAAAAATTGACCGCAAACCTGGAGTCATCTGCCAGACTCGCACTCTGGTTCTGCCTGTTGACCGTCGGCCTTTTTCATTTTGGACAACCGGAAATCTACGCCACCCAGTGGAAAGCGGGGATCGCCAAAGCCATCATTACTCCCCAGACCGGTGTCTGGCTCGCTGGATATGGTTCCAAGCGGCTACCCGATGGAAAGCTGCATGAAATCTGGATGAAAGCCCTGGCCCTGGAGGATGACAAAGGCCATCGCGCGGTCCTGATCACCAGCGACTTTCAAGGTGTCCCCCGCAGTATGAGCGACCGCGTCTTCGCTGAGGTCAAACAGAAATACCAGCTGAATCGCCAACAGGTCATGTTTACCTTTTCGCATAACCACTGTGGTCCCCGACTGGGTGATGATCTTTACGATTATTATCCCGTCGACCCAATGCAGGTCAGACTGGTGAATGAATACACAGACCGCATGGTTGTAAAAACCGTGGAGATGGTCGGCGAGTCACTGAAAAACCTTGCTCCAGCTCGACTGCAGTTAGGTACTGGACACACCACCTTCGCCGTCAACCGGCGCAATAATCGCGAAGCTGATATTCCCAACCTCCTCAAGGCGGGCAAAGAACTGGTGGGACCAGTCGACCATGATGTTCCCGTAATGACAGTCACGCGCCCCGATGGCAAACTGGATGCCGTTCTGTTTGGCTACGCCTGTCACCCCACGACGCTCAGTTTCACCAAGGTCTGCGGCGACTATCCCGGCTTTGCCCAGCTGGAACTTGAACAGAAACATCCCGGCGTCACAGCCATGTTTGTCAACACCTGTGGAGGAGATCAGAACCCACTCCCCCGCCGCAAAGTCGAACTCTGTGAAAAATATGGACACATGCTGGCAGTCGCCGTTGAAGAAGTCCTGCAGAAACCACTTCAACCCATCTCGGATGGTTTATCGACCGCATTTGAGTACGTCGACCTCCCTTATCTTAAAACCGTCACCCGTGCCGATCTGGAAGCCGACCTGAAAAGCAACAGTGCCATCAAAAAACGCTGGGCTGAACGACTGCTGAAAAAACTGGACGCCGGAGAAAAATTCCCTTCTGCCTATCCTTACCCGCTCCATGCCTGGCGACTGGGAAGCGAAATGCTGATGATCGGTATGGGTGCTGAAACGGTTGTTGACTATGCGTTGAAATTCAAACGCGAATTTGGTCCGGGTACCTGGGTCTGCGGTTATGCAGATGACATGATCTCCTACATCCCCTCCAGACGTGTCTGGCTGGAAGGGGGTTATGAAGGGGGCTATAACCTGTATGAATACGGTCGTCCCGCTTACCGTTGGGGACCAGATACAGAAACACTGATTTCAAACTCTGTTGGCAAACTGGTCAAACAGGTTGAACGCAAATCTGACTGAACCAGTCCGATTCAATTTATGTTTTGACCGAAGCGCTCGGTTTCCCTGCCAGAATCTTTTGTATCAGCGGATGAGCGAGCAGCTCCTCTCGCTCGGCTGCGGTTGCAGGCCGTATCGGCTGAGGGGCAAAGTTGCCTGGAATACCCCGTTCATTCAGCAGGGTGGTGACTGATGAAAACAGGGGTGCAGAGAAAGTCGTCAGTAATTTCAGTAAAGCAGACAGATCCTGCTGCACCAGCGCCAGACGATTCCAGTCTTCAACCAGAGTCGCCTCTACCATGGCTTCAATCCATTCAGGTACGACAATATAGATTCCATCCAGATGTTCTTTGACTCCTGACTGCAGCAGGACATCCATGAGATTGGGTTGCGCTACGATCACGCGGAACTCTTCGCCCACCCTGTCAATCACAGGACGAATCGACGTAAAATGATCCGAGCATTTAATCCCTCGAATATTTGGATGCTTTGCCAATTGCAGAACCGTATCGACTTCCAGTTTCGTACCCGTCGTCTGTGGCAGATCGTAGAGAAACACTGGCTTGGTACTCAGGTCGGCGAGCGCCTCAAAATAATCAACCAGGTCACTTTGACTGTACTTGAGAAAGTAGGGGGATATCACCACAACCCCATCAATGGCGAAATCTTCTACCATGCGAATACGCTCGCTGGTGCGCACAAAGCTGGTATCGCCCACTCCCACCAGCAGCTCGGCATGTCCTGAATTGAACTGCACGCTCTGCTCCACAAGCTGTCGGTACGTGGTATCCTTCAGCAATTGCATCAGCCCCATCGTCCCGGCGACCAGAAAGCCATTAATCCCGTGCGTTTGCTGGTCCTGAATCTGTGCCTCCAGCCCCGCCAGATGCAGATCTTCTTCGCCTGTCAGAGGCGTTCCCAAAGCTGTAATCATTTTCAACGAGTGGGTCATGCTGTTTACTTTCTCAATAAGGATTTAAGCCGTCTGTTCGATAAATTCAGCGAAGGAGATCACCGGACAAGTCGTATCCGATAACATACGATCAACCGATCCCTGATCTTTAAACCCACTGCCCGTGATCACACAGACAACAGTCTCCTCACTCTTAATTTTCCCCTCGGCGGCTGCCTGTAATACTCCCGCCAGCGAAACCGCTGCAGCAGGTTCACAGAAAATGCCTTCCTGACGCGCGAGCAGCGCCTGGACTTCATATACAAATTCGTCTTCCACCAGATATCCATGACCTCCCGTTTCCCGGCAGGCGTCAATCACATCATTTCCATCCAGCACACTGGCCACCTGCAGGCCACCAATCTTCGTTGTACTCTGGCAGGTTTGAGCACGATCATTTCCCGCCTGTAACGGGCCTGCGATCGTATTGTTTCCTACTGGTTGCACACAATGAAACGCTGGCAATCGTTCGATTTGCAGTTCCTCTCGGGCCGCCTGAAATCCTCGATAGACTGCCAATAGCAGTCCTCCGCCTCCGGCACAACAGAACAGATGATCGATGGTCCCCTGCTTTTCAGAGATCTGGTCTACCAGTTCCCTTCCTATGAATTCAACTCCCGCCATTCCTGTGGGATTATACTGATAGCTGCTGACCTGCAACTCTGTATTCGCGGCGGCTCCCAGATGTTTCAGATACTTGAACACCTTACCAGAAATTTCCGGGTCTGCACCAAACCCCTCAATTCTCCAGACAGTAGCACCATACGCCTGCATCTGTTTCAGTTTGTTTTCAGGAGCACCAATGAATACGGCGACCTGACAGGTCATTCCCGCAGCCGCACAATAAGCTGCCAGCGCTGAACCGGCATTACCACTCGAACAGGTTACCACTCTGCTCTTCTCCTGCGCGAGCATATCTGTGATGGCGGCAGCAGCAAAACGGTCTTTGTAGGAACCCGTCGGGTTCACCGTTTCCAGCTTAAAATATAAATTGGCAAGGCCCGCGTCAGAACCAATCCGACGCGACTTGATCAGAGGCGTATGCCCTTCTCCCAGCGTGAAATACGCCGATTCCATAACTTTTCCTTTACCAGAGATGCCAACTGAGATACCCCCTGATTCACAAACATGAATGAGCAGACATTAAATCAGAATCAGACTCTCAACATCAGCAATCTTGATCAAAACTTCATGAAAAGTCTTGACGAGTAAATAACCGGTTATATGATAATAAACCAGATTGTCATACAATCTTTCTGTTTATAGTATAACTTGAGAGCAGCGACAATGAACTCCTCTCCTGGATTTTCAAACCAGATTTTAGCTGACTGTCATGCTTTTATTTTAAAATACATTTCTACTGTCATCTACGGCGCTCACAGGAAAGCAGTGAATCAATGGAAGTATCGCGGGACGATATCTCACTTGCAGCAACGGAACCCCGAACGTTGAGTGCCGAACTAGCAGACCATCTTTGTGAACGCATACGCAGCAAACGCCTGGCTCCCGGCGATCGTCTGGGAACCGAAGCAGAACTGGCAGATCAGTTTGGTGTATCACGGACCGTTGTTCGTGAAGCCGTTGGCTCTCTCAGAGGGCTGGGCGTGGTCATTGGTCGGCAGGGACGTGGTCTCTGTGTAGCAGAAGCGGATAATTTCTCTGACGTACTCAGAAAAGCACTGGTCCCTCAGGTTGCCAGTCCTCAAGGCTGGAGGGAGTTACAACAGTTACGTGCCGTGATTGAAATCGGTTCCATTGCACTCGCAGTGGATCTGATCACATCTGAAGAAATCATCCGCCTGCAGACCATTGTTTCCGAAATGAAACGCGTGATGAAAAAGATAAAACAGGACCCCCGGGGCGCCAGTAAGGCATATAAAGAGATGGATTGCCTGTTTCACCAGACGATTCTGGCAGCCTCGCATGGTAATTTTGTCAAACAGTTCCATGGTGTGCTGCTGGATTACTTTCATGCAGGTGACCTGTATGGCCAGGTCCCCACGACAAAGGGACTCCGACAACATGAACTGATCGCAAATGCGATTGCTGACCGGGACACCGACCAGGCAACCAGGCATCTGACTGATCACCTGAAACCTCAATTAAAAGCACCGACCCAGTAATTACGGAGACGAACGAGTCGCTCTAATATCAGAATACAGAAATTGAAATTACGATACATCCGGCGCGGATATCGAAACAAGAATAACAGCTTCAGCTAGATGAATTTGATTCCTGCAGACCTTATCACAGAACCTTTGGTCTTCTGGCTTACATTAGAAGATGCACCTGTGTGCCTGGGTGATTATATCGTTTATATTTTCTGAGCTTCGCTTGATGGAGACGATTCTATGTTCCTGATTAATAACAAGAAACGACATCGCGGATTTACTTTGATTGAGCTACTGGTGGTCATTGCCATCATCGCGATCCTGATTGCCCTCCTGCTGCCAGCGGTCCAGCAGGCTCGAGAGGCAGCCCGCCGCTCCTCCTGTAAAAACAATTTCAAGCAGGTCGGTCTGGCTTTGCACAACTACCATGACACGTTCACTGCCTTTCCCATCGGGGCAGGTATTAGTGGAGGATGCAGCGGTTACTCCGGCGCCCATCTGTTTTCCTGGGGCGTGCGGATTCTGCCTTATCTCGATCAGGCAAATATTTATAACAACCTCAACTTTTCCGGCCCCACGCCTTTCGTCCCAGCCAACTTCAGTTCCAGCACCTGCCTCGTTCCGGTCCAGCCATTTCTCTGCCCCAGTAACCCACAACCTGATGCCATCGTCAATAAAGCGGGCGCTTTTGCCGGTGCTCTCCCGGATGGAATGGCTAGAACCGATATGGCGGGCGTTGCCGACTCGATCAGCTGGAAATGTAACAGTGGCTCCGGTGTGCGTCCGACTTCGGTGGGTAATGGCGTCCTGTTTGCCATCTCGCGAGTTAAAATGCGTGACATCATTGATGGTGCCAGCAACACCCTCATTGTTGGAGAAGTCACAGGTTCCCTGACTTCATCCGGACTGAACGGAAACTCTTACACTGGCTACGATGTCTTCGACACCAGTAACGGTATCAATAGCATCGACACGGTTCCCGGCGGTGGAACCTTTGCTTTTCGCCCCCAGGGATTCTCCAGCTTTCACGTCGGCGGAGCCCATTTTGTACTCGGCGATGGCTCTGTCCGCTTTATCTCGGAAAACATTGACCAAGGAACCCTCTCGGCAATAACCACTCGCAATGGACGGGAAGTCGTAGGCGAATTCTAGAGCGCATCACATTTAACCATAGCGTCTCTCAACCTATTATACTCGGTCCAAATGGCCCAGGAGACGCTACAGTAAAACTGGACACAGTCTAAACGGAAAAAGTTTATGGACTCTATCTGAATTTTGAGTCAAACGCAGACCCGCTCTCTCAGGGATGCCACGAGGACGCCTGTAACTGGCAATCATGCATAGTGAGGCAGAGTCGAATAAACAGTTGAAAGGAGGCAGAAATGCCTGAACTGAAAATGGGATTATGCATTCTGATCAGCCTGCTGCTGGCAGGATGTGGCGGGGTCGGTGATGCCCCCGACCGCCGCATTGTCAGGGGAACGGTTACCCTCAATGGTACTCCACTTGAGGGAGGCGTCATTCGCTTTCTCCCTCAACCTACAGGCCCCATTGCAGCGGGAAAAATTCGTGATGGGAAATACGAAGTCATCAATAAAGGGGGAGTCCCTCTCGGAAAACATAAAGTGGAGATCAAAGGCACTCCGATTCTTCCCGACGATACCACCGGCATGTCACTCGGAGAAATTGATGCAGCAACCAAACCCGCCATCAAAGTTCCCGAAAAGTATTACAAAGACTCCCAACTCGAAGCAACAGTGGAAGCAGGCAATGCCCCCTACTCTGTTGACTTCGAACTGAAAGACTGACTCACTACATCAATTGAAATTAAGGTTTACAGATATGCTACAGCGCCTCATCATAGCCTCCTTCCTCGTTTCAATCTGCTTCTCATCAACAACAGTCACTCAGGCAGAATGGAATCATCCCCAGACGAAAAAACTGCCACACCAGCATCTGGGTCCCTTTATTAAACTTCAGAATGGCAGCCTGCTGGCTCCGGATGCAAAACAATCTTTACTCAGCACCGATCAGGGAAAAACCTGGGAACCCACTCCCCTGTATCAGGAACCAGCAAAGTTCCATACCAGCAATGAACGCGCTCTGCTTCAGACAAAAAAAGGAACCATTGTCCTCGCATTCATGAATCTGGCTGAACGGAAATTCCACTGGGATGACAAACAGGGAGGCCCACAGTCCGACTGTTATCTGCCCGTGTATATCGTCCGCAGTACCGATGACGGAAAGTCATGGCTCCCGCCCCAGATCCTGCAGGACCATGGCTGGTGCGGTGCCGTGCGTAGTATCATCCAGACTCGCTCCGGTCGCATTATCGTGGTCGTCTCTCAATCGATCGCCAACCCGGGCCGTCACGTGATGCTGACCTATTATTCCGATGATGAAGGGGCTACCTGGAATCACAGCAACATGATTGACCTGGGTGGCTCAGGAGATCATGACGGAGCGATGGAAGGGACGATCGTCGAATTGAAGGACGGCCGCATTTACGCGTTGATCCGCACGAAATTTGGACGGTTCTGGGAAGCCTTCTCAACTGACGAAGGCGCTTCCTGGCGGACCATTCGCCCTTCACAGATCCCTGCCAGCAGTTCACCTGCGATTCTGCAAAGACTGGAAAGTGGACGCATCGTGATGCTCTGGAACCGCTTCCGTGATCCCAAACGCAAACTCGGACGACGCGAAGAACTCTCGATCGCCTTTTCTGACGATGAGTGTAACTCCTGGAGCGAACCTGTGGTCATCGCCCGCGATCTGACACCGGCCGGAAAGAAACGCGAAAACCGGGTCTCCTATCCTTACGTGACAGAAGTTACTCCAGGAGAACTCTGGATCACTACCATGCAGGGACCAGTAAGACTGAGTTTGAAGGAAGAGGATTTTCTGAAATAACTCCAGAATCAGTTCCCACATCTTTCGTCTCAACTTCCCACAGAGCAAACGGTTACATGATTATGCGCCTGCCGACGTTCTGCAACCCAATGCAAATAAATTTTATTTGCATTGGGTGAATCCCATTCTACAGTGCCTCATATTCATTTTAATTCCAGAGATATTGGCATTATCTTCTTTACATCCAGACCATCTTTGTTTATCAACGAAACAAGGCAATGTCTTTTTCTCGCATTTAATTCCATACTATATGCGTTAAATTGCATTACATCAGATAATCTTGATTTACCAGGAAGCTTGAGGTCTGCTGTGAGTAAAACTGCTGAACTTGTCACGGTTAAGACAGTCGCCAAAGCAGCCGACTGTGCAGTCAGTACGGTCAGTCGCGCCTTGCGGGATGATCCTTCCATCAGCGATGCCGCCAAACAGCGCATTCGCCAGGTCGCTCAGTCTTTAGACTATCGCCCCCTCAGGCGTCGCCGCCCTAAAACTGAGACCAACCTTAATTCGACCAGTATCCTGACTGATAAACAATTGCTCGTCGTCTCCCTGGGACTGGATCGATCACTGATCTCTCTCCCGGTCGTCAGCTCTGCCATCAGTGGAGTTGAAGATGTGTCCTCCGAACTGGGAGTGCGTTTTCAGATCGCCCATATCCCCGACCTGCAGTCCGTGCCTGCCCATCTGGATTTCAATCAGATGGATGGTCTGTTTCTAATTGGTCCGCTTCAGGGAAAAATGCTGATCGAATCCAACAGAACATTAATGGAACGACTTTCTCGCATTCCATCAGTCTGGCTCCTTGGCAGACCACAAGGTTGTGCGGGTGACTGTGTAGGAGCGAACGATGTTCTTCTAGGCGAAAAGGCAGCAGACTATCTCGCCGATCACGGACACCAGCATGTCGCCTTTCTCAGTCCTAAACCAGATCACCTGATTATGATGAATCGCGAAACAGGCTTTGTCTCACAGGCCATGCGTCGTGGCCTGGAGATTCAGCGTTTCATCGACCCTCCCTCCCGCGGCTGGAAACTGCCGATGAAACCTCCTCTCTCCACAGAGGCCGTGCAGCATCTGGTAGACCAGTTGTTGAAGGCGAGAAAACGTCCGACAGCGATTTTCGCAGGCGCAGACAGTGTCGCGGCGGTCGTCTACGGATCGCTGGCCCGTCGCGGCATCAAAGTGGGTGAAGAGATCAGCGTCATTTCCGGCAACAACGACCACGCATTTATTACAGGCCTGTATCCACAACTGACGACGTTTGATATTCACGCCCATGATATCGGCCGCCTGGCAGTCCGTCAGTTGGAAACCCGCCTGACAATGAACAACGCCATCGCCAACGTTGATTTAACCCTTAAACCTCATTTGACACCTGGCGAATCAGTTCGCCAGCTCAACAGCTAACGATTATCAATCTGCACCAATAGAGGAAAACCAGATATGCAGGCGCTCACAAGACGTCAGTTTATTACCACCGCCAGTGTCGGCGCTGCCGGCCTGCTGAGGCTCAACAGATTACAGGCTGATAAAGCAGCTAAGCCGGAACTCACACTCGGCTTCAGCCTGTATGGCATGCCCCATATAAAAACAGATGAGGCACTTCGCATCGTCGCCGACATCGGTTATGACTCGGTGGAACTGACCCTCATGGATGACTGGGACGCCACACCGGCTAAAATGAATGCTGACCGTCGCGCATCGATTTCCAGAACACTTGACGATACCGGTTTGAAACTGACCTCGTTAATGGAGCATTGCAACCTGACCGGTTCCAAAGCCAGCCAGCAGAAAGTCCTCGAACGACTCAAAAAAGCGGCCGAACTGGGACACGATCTGCGACCAACACAGCCACCGCTCATTGAAACTGTAGCCGGTAGTGGGAAATGGGAAACGCTCAAAAACGAAATGCGTGATAACCTGGGAGAGTGGGCTAAAGTCGCCGCCAGCATGAAAACTGTCATCGCCGTCAAACCACATCGGGGCGGCGTGGTGGATCACCCTGATCAGGGAGTCTGGCTGGTCGAACAGATTAATAGCCCCTGGATTCGTCTCGATTATGACTACAGTCACTTTACGCATCGCGATATCTCACTGAAAGAATCTCTGCAGACCATGCTGCCTTACACGAGCTTCATCCAGGTGAAAGACACGATCATGAAAGACGGAAAAGTCCGTTTCGCTCTGCCTGGTGAAAGTGGTGAAATCGACTACGTACAATTGCTCAAATTGGCAGTCGCTGGGGGCTATCGCGGTGACATCTGCTGCGAAGTCAGCAGCATGGTCTTCCGGCAGAAAGGCTATGATCCGGTCGCTGCTGCCAGAACCTGCTACCAGAACCTGGCCCCCGCTTTCAAACAGGCGGGAATAGCGCGAGGTTAAACCGTTTTCAGAACCTGAGCATAAATGATTCACTGATGACGCAATACAAACAATTACAACAACTCGTTCTGGTCATGACACTGGCAGCATCATTTAGCCTGACCGATACACTCCGCGCAGTCGAACCTGCCAAGCCTGATGCCAGCCAGCTCGAATTCTTCGAACAACATATTCGCCCCGTGCTGATTGAAAAATGTGCCGACTGCCATACTGGTGATGCCGACGCCGAAAGCCCCCTGGCCGTCCACTCCCGTGCAGCCCTTATTAAAGGCGGTGATTATGGGCCCGCGATTCTGCCCGGAAATGCACAACAGAGCCTGTTGTTTCAATCCATCCAGCGAACCCACAAAGCTCTGAAAATGCCACCTGATTCAGATGAGAAACTCCAACCAGAAACCATAGCCCATTTCAAACACTGGATAGACGGGGGGGCTCCCTGGCCTGCTGAAAAATCAAAGCCAGTCACGACATCACAAAAAGCCAAACCACAGCAACTGACAACCTCGCACTGGGGCTTTCTGCCGCGAAAAGAAATCACCCCGCCAACCATCAGCAATCCCCACTGGTCGGAATCCCCTGTGGATCGCTTCGTCTACGCTCGACTGCAGAAAGAAAGTCTTAAACCTGTCGGCCTCGCTTCGCGGCGTACTTTAATCAGACGCGCCACGTTTGACCTCACGGGACTGCCTCCCACACCGGAGCAAGTCAAAGAGTTCCAAAACGATCCGGCAGCCGATTTGACTGCGTTTGCAAAAGTCGTTGATCGACTGCTGGCATCACGGGCATATGGAGAACGCTGGGGGCGACACTGGCTCGACGTCGCACGCTACGCAGATACCCAAGGCGATGTGGGCGATTTTCCCATTCCCGGCGCATACCTCTATCGTAACTGGGTTATTGACGCACTCAACGCCGATCTCCCCTATGATCAATTCCTGAAAGCCCAACTCGCAGGAGATATTCTGGCAGAACGCGAAGCCGATCCGGAACAGGCACGTCAGCTCAAAATTGCGACAGGCTTCATTGCTCTGTCGCGACGCTTCGGCAATACTCGCTATGAAGACCAGAACCTGACCATCGACGATACGATCGACACCGTCGGACGTGGCATCATGGGGGTCACCTTAAAGTGTGCCCGCTGCCATGATCATAAATTCGATCCGATGCTGGCCACCGATTATTACGGCTTGTATGGCATTTTTGAAAGCACGCTCTATCCCAGCATGGGTGCTTCCAATCAACCCTCACCCGCACAACTCGTCTCTGCAGAGCACGATCCAGATTCGCAACAGAGAATTGACGAATACTGGGACCTGCTCAGCTATTATCAACATCAAATCCGTAATCACTTCCGCCCCTGGTTAAAGCCGACCCTCGAAGAGTATAAAGAGGTCACTGTCAAAATCAAAGAAGCGAAAAAAAACGGAGACCCGACAAACAAACTCGAACAACGCCGCCAGAAACTCCTGGGATCACACAAAGGCAAATTCCGGGAACTCATGCTACACGGCCTCCCCTGGCTTAAATCCGAAAAAGCCCGAATGGTGAAAGAGCCTCCCGCAGAAATGCTGTATGCAGTCATCGATGGCAAGCCCCACCACTCCCGACTGCATCGACGCGGCAATCCCGAGAATCCGGGAGACATCGTTCCGCGACAGTTCATCAACGTCATCTCAAACTCAAAACCGGAGATCGACAAGACGGAATCTGGTCGCGAAGAACTGGCCGACTGGCTCACCGCCCCTGCACATCCCCTGACCGCACGCGTAATTGTCAACCGGATCTGGTATCATCACTTCGGACAGGGGCTCGTCAAAACAGTCGATAACTTCGGCGTACTCGGCGATACTCCCTCTCATCCGCAACTGCTCGATTACCTCGCGAACGAACTCATAAAGCAGCAATGGTCGCTCAAAGCCCTGCATCGCCAGATTATGTTAAGCCGCGCCTATCGACTCGACAGCCGTGATATCACGGAAAACATCAACCATGATCCGGATAATGTCCTGCTCTGGAAATATTCCCGCAGACGACTGGACGCCGAATCCATTCGTGACGCCCTGTTGTTTGTTTCCGGTGAACTGGATCGCGAACAGGGGGGACCGCATCCCTTCACCCCCTGGCACAAAAAAGGGTATAGCCTGAATCGTCCGTTCCATGAAGACTTTCCTACAAAAAAACGCAGCGTGTACCTAATGACCCAAAGGCTCTATAAACACCCTTTCCTCGGACGGTTCAATGGACCGGAAACCAACGAAACATCAGGCCTCAGAGACAGCTCTCACCTGCCGACACAGGCCCTGTACCTGATGAATGCCCCGCTTCTTCCGGAGCTTGCGGAAGCCTTTGGTAAACGGATACTACAGTCAGCCGCGACGGAGGAAGAGCAGATCATCCAGGCGTACCAGCTCGCCTTCTGTCGCAACCCGACCGCTGCAGAGCTGCCAGAGGCAACGCAGTTTCTGAAATACTATCGCGAGGAATTAAAAACAGAACGATCGGATAAAGACACGGATACCAGTCAGACCGCCTGGGCAGGACTCGCCAAGGTGTTGCTCACCAGCAACGAATTCTTTTTTATCGATTAACATCTTGAATTATAAACGATCAGGTTTGAACCCATGCACGACTCTTCCTTATTCTCACGTCGCCAGCTTCTGCAGACCGGACTTGGAACAGTTGCAGGACTTGCGTTGCCGAATACACTACCAGCAGGCCTTGAACTGCCGCATCACCGCCCGGCGGCCAAACATGTCATCATGCTCTACATGTCAGGCGGATATTCGCACGTGGACACGTTCGACCCCAAACCCGAGTTGACTCGGCGGCACGATCAGTCAATCGGTGATGAAAACAAAGCCGCTGTCTCCGGACAGCCGATTGTCGAACGCTACCTGAAAGCCCCTTTGTGGAAGTTTCGTCCCAATCGGGAATGTGGCACAGAGGTCAGTGATCTATTTCCCCACATTCGTAAGATCATGCATGAAACTGCTCTCATTCGCTCGATGAACTGTGACCACCGGGATCACGGTGAAGCCACACTGCAACTGCATACAGGCAGTACCTCAGCCGCCATGCCCGGTATCGGCGCCTGGTTAAGCTACGGGCTAAAGTCATTCAACCCGAACCTGCCTTCACATGTTGTTATTTCAGAACACCGTCCTTACAACGGCCCTCAACTCTGGGACTCCAACTTCCTGCCCGCTGCCAATACAGGCGTTCGCGTGGTTCCCGGCGATAACCCGATTCCGTTTCTCAAATCACCCACTTCGCAGTCACGGCAGCAGCTGGAGCTCGGGCTGTTAAGAAAAATGAACCAGCGTCACTTTAATCAGCGTGACCACGACGCCCAACTGGCAGGCCGCATGTCGACGTTCACCACAGCCGCCGGCCTGCAGAAACAGGCTCCTGAAGCGCTCGATCTGTCAAAAGAAAGCAGCGCAACACTCAAACTATATGGTGCCGACAAAAAAGATCAGGCAAGCTACGCAGGTCAATGTATTATGGCACGCCGCCTGGTTGAACGAGGTGTTCGCTTTGTTGAGATCATCGATGCCGTCGGTGCCTGCCGAGACAACTGGGATGCCGCCCACCGCGATATTGCGTCACACGAAAAATACGCCCGCCGTGTTGATCAACCTGTCGCCGCTTTACTGCAGGACCTGAAACAACGCGGCCTGCTGCAGGATACGCTACTCGTCTTCTGCACCGAGTTCGGTCGTACCCCCTGGGCGCAGGATGGCAAAGGAACCAAATCGCGCAACCATCACCCTGAAGCATTTTCCTGCTGGCTTGCCGGCGGAAATGTCCGGGGTGGCATGATTCACGGACAGACCGACGATATCGGCAATTATGTCACAAAAGACCTGGTGCACGTTCATGATTTTCATGCCACCATTCTGCATATCATGGGACTGGACCACGAAAAACTGACCTATCGCCACGCAGGTCGTGATTTCCGACTGACTGATGTCCATGGTCACGTCGTCAAAGAAATTCTCCACGCATAAAGGCTCATATCACAGAACAATCGCAGGCTGGCGTTTTTTTCGACAGCACTGACGCTTTTTCCAACTCCCCTGCTAAAATAAAATTCCAGACTTTTAAATTTGGTCTGCCTATACTGAAGAGGGCTGTTGCATTTCAAAAGAGGAACAGCTTTTGCGGGCTGTTTCAAATGAAAAACTCTCAGTATCAAAATTCAGGAGCATTTAAAATGAACTGGTTTCTACGCCTGATGATCATCGGCTGTCTCTGCTGGAATATCAGCCCTCTCTCTGCAGCAGGCCCGGATGCAGCAGAGTTAAGAGCATCCCGTGACAAAGCGATCAACTTCCTGAAGAACTCGCAGAACGAAGATGGTACCTGGACCTTCAATGAAGCAGCAGGGATCTCAGCTCTGGTGACATCGGCGCTGATTGAATCTGGCGTCCCTGTAACTGACCCGACCGTAGACAAAGCGTTAAAGAAACTTGTCTCCTTCTGCCAGGAAGATGGTCGTATCTGCTCTGCCCGCAGTCAGCACTCCGGTTACGAAACGGCTGTTGCATTGATGGCATTACAGGATGCCAACCAGTCCGGCAAGTACACACCTCAGATCAAAAAAGCAGAAAAGTTCCTTCGCAGTCTGCAGTTCGATGAAAGCAAAGATATCAAACCCAGCGATCTCGAATACGGGGGTGCAGGCTATGGTCCTGATGGAGGTCGTCCTGACCTATCCAATACCGTCTTCATGATTGAAGCCCTCAAAGCCGCCGGTGCGAAAGCCGATGATCCCGATATCCAGAAAGCACTCACTTTTGTTTCCCGCTGTCAAAACCTGGAAAGCGAATTCAATACTTCTCCTGCCGCTGCCAAAGTCAATGATGGCGGCTTCTACTACAACGTCTCTGCCGGCGGTGCCTCTCCTTCCGGAAAAAATCAAGACGGCGGCCTCCGCTCTTACGGCAGCATGACTTATGCCGGACTCAAAAGCATGATTTACGCCGGGCTGACTCCCAAAGATCCGCGCGTCAAGGCAGCCCTCGACTGGATTCAGAAAAACTACACTGTCGAAAACAACCCCGGGATGGGCGATAACGGTCTCTACTACTACTACCAGCTGTTTGCCAAAGCACTCGACACCGCCGATCTGAAACAGGTCAAAGACAGCAAAGGCCAGGAGCACGACTGGCGCAAAGAGCTGGCCAATCACCTGTTTAAAATCCAGCAGGATAACGGTAGCTGGGTCAACTCCAAATCCAATCGCTGGTTTGAAGGAGACCCGAACCTCGTTACCGCTTACACACTGCTCGCATTGAAGAACTGTGAGCCCAAACCTGAGGCGGACTGACGCTCAGTCCTTTGTACTCGGATTTGCCAGTGATCGCTGTCGCAGCCAGTCTGCGGCGCGATCCGGCCAGGTATCGACGTAGGAATCATCCACGGGCCGCATCCCGTAACCATGACCGCCATTCTCGTAAATATGCAGCTCGCTGGGCACGCCATTTTTCTTGAGAGCAGTATAAAACAGAATGCTGCTGATGGGCGTTGCATGGTCATTGTGTGCATGAACCATCAGTGTTGGCGGTGTTGTCTTATTAATCGTCAGCACCTCATTCAGTTCCCCTGTTTTTTCATCGACCAGTCGCCAGGGATAAATCAGCATACTGAAATCGGGGCGGCACGAAACCTGATCCACATCGTCAGCCGCTGCATAGGCTCGTTCCTCAAATCGGGTGGTAATCAAAGCTGCAGCCTGACCTCCAGCAGAAAAACCGATCACACCAATCTGCTCAGGCTTGATTCCCCATTCCGCAGCCCGTTTCCGCACCAGGCTGACAGCACGCTGTCCATCCTGTAAAGGCCTCTCCGAATAGGGGGGCAACCGGGAATCGGTCTGCGCGCGAGGCTTCGGTTCTTTGGTTCGATAATGCGCAACAAACGCGGTAATCCCCAGAGAATTCAACCACTCTGCCGTTTCAGATCCCTCTTTATCCGCGACTACATAATTGTAGGCACCGCCCGGAAAAATCAGGACTGCAGTTCCGTTGCGTTTTCCTGCTGGAGGTTGAAACAGGTGCAGTTGAGGGCGTGTGATCTCTTTAATGCGGGTTGCCGGTGGATTTTCGTTCGCCCGCCGGTCCAGAGTGACGCCAGTCTCACGGGTCGTTTCTCCTGGCGCGTTCTGTTCCCAAAGATCAATCACCGCATCCGGCTCGCGTGCTTCAACAAGCGAACTGAAACTCAAGCCTGCCATTAAGATGAATAACCATGTTTTGTTGAACCGTCTCACGCCAGTATCTCCTTGATGATGCTTGACGGTTCGACGCCCGTCAGTTTGAAATCCAATCCCTGATGTCGATAAGTAAACCGTTCATGCTCGATGCCCAGCAGATGCAATACGGTGGCATGCAGATCACGCACATGTACCGGGTTTTCCGCAACATTATAACTGAATTCATCAGTGGCCCCGTAGGTCAGCCCCGCTTTGACTCCCCCCCCTGCCAGCCAGGTAGTAAAGCAGCGTGGATGATGATCGCGGCCCCCTTCGGGACTGTCCCATTTCCCCTGCCCGGCAACACCACGACCAAACTCGCCACCCCAGATCACCAGGGTCTCATCTAAGAGCCCACGCTGCTTCAGATCTTTGACAAGCGCGGCACTGGCCTGGTCTGTATCACGACAACGGGCGACACACCACGAACTCAGACGGCTGTGATGATCCCAGTCGGGATGAAACAACTGCACGAACCGCACACCCCGTTCAATCAACCGCCGGGCCTGCACGCAGTTGGCTGCGTAACTTCCCGGACGCCGTGAATCGGGTCCATATAATTCGAACGTCGATTCCGGTTCGTCGCTCAGATCATTCAGCTCGGGGATACTGGACTGCATCCGCCAAGCCATTTCATATTGACGAATCCGCGTTTCGATTTCTGGATCGCCGGTCTGCTCCAGTCGCATCTGGTTCAATTCAGAAATGCCGTTTAGCATCCCCCGTCGAATACTGCGGGGCATGCCATCGGGATCGCGCAGATAGAGGACGGGCTCTTTCGCATTCCTCAGTTTAACACCCTGATATCGTGAAGGCAAAAATCCACTGCCCCAGTAATGATCATACAACGGTTGATCGCTGGGTCGCTTCATCTTCGAAATCAGCACCAGGTAATCCGGCAGATTCTGATTTTCGCTGCCCAGCCCGTAACTGCTCCAGGCACCAATGGAAGGACGTCCCGGCAACTGATGCCCGGTCAAAAATTTCGTCATCGCAGGGGCATGGTTGATCTGATCTGTGACCATCGACTTGATGAAGCAGAGTTCATCGGCAACTTCACCATGATAAGGCAGCCACTCTCCGAGCGTTGCGCCGCTTTCACCATACCACTTGAACTTCGTGCGGGAAGGCATGATCAACTGCTTCTGATTAGCAGTCATCGTGGTCAGCCGCTGTCCGCCGCGCACACTTTCCGGCAGCTCCTTGCCTGCCCACTTCATGAGATCAGGCTTATAGTCAAAGAGCTCAATCTGCGATGGACCTCCCGACTGAGTCAGAAAGATCACATTCTTTGCTCGTGGCGGTTTGTGAGGCAGATCGGGCAAGCCGATATTCTGATTCGGTTTTGCAGCCGCACGACGTGTGTTTTCTAACAGGTTGAGCGCCATCGCCCCCAGGCTGACGCCCGCTCCCCGCCCTAGAAAATAGCGGCGTGTCTCTTGAAGTGCTGCATACTCAAGTGGCTTATTCATGGGTGATCGCCTCGTCCAGATTAAAGATCATGCTCGCTACCACCATATAAGCGGCCAGTTCGTCTGCCGTAACTTTGTTTTTTACTGGAGGCTGCCCACTGGAAATCAGCTTCAAAGCCTCATCCTGTTTCCGGTGATAATAAGCGTAGGACTGCTGCTGTTCCTGTTTTAGAACCTTCAATTCCCGCTGCTGTAATTTTCGTGATAGAATATGTTGAGCAATAAAATTCAGACGCTCATCTATTGTTTTCTGCTGCTGAATCGCCGTGCGTGCTAATTCCCGTGAAGATTCCAGAATGCTTTGATCGTTAAGTAATGTCAAAGCCTGCAGAGGTGTGTTGGTTCGTCGGGGCTGTACTTCACACACCCGCCGCTGTGCACTGTCAAACAGAAATGTGGGTGCACTCGAACGACGCCAGAAGGCATATAGACTCCGTCGGTACTGGGCTGCTCCCTGGCTGGGTTCATAGCGGAAGCGCCCCATAAACATTTCGGCCCAGACTCCCTGTGGCTGATAAGGCATTACAGGAGGACCTCCCAGCGCCGGGTTGAGCAGTCCACTCGCCTGCAGCGCCGCATCGCGAATCATCCAGCTGGGTAAGCGAAAGCGGGCTCCCCGTGCCAGTAGACGATTTTCCGGATCGCGCTCCAGCAATTCCACAGTGACTCGGCTCTGCTGCTGATAGGTGCGACTGGTCACAATTAACCTGAGAATATGCTGCAGGTCCCAGTTATGTTCCATCAGTTCCACTGCCAGCCAGTCAAGAACCGCCGGATGAGTTGGTAATTCTCCCTGCAAACCAAAATCGCCTGGCGTGTGGACGAGTCCCGTGCCAAAACAGTTCTGCCATAAGTGATTCACTACAACCCGCGCCGTTAACGGATTATGACGTGAGACCAGCCACTCTGCCAGATCCAACCGGTCTTTTTTCTGGTCACCAGAAAGAGGCAGAATCGCAGCGGGTACCGCACGTGAAACTTCCTTGCCATGCTTGTCCCAGACGCCTCGTTCCAGCACAAATGTTTTGCGAGGTTCTTTAAGCTCTGCCAATACCATGACATTCAGTTTGCCAGCTGCCTTTTTCACCTGAGTCAACTGCGAGTTTGCCTGATCCAGCTCTGCTTTTCGCTGCTGATAAACATCGTGATCCACCAGAAACTGATCCAGCAGACGCTGCTTCAGTTTCGGATCGATTTTTTCAGTCTCGTTAATTTTAGCAGCTGTGAGTGCTTCTAAAGGCATGGGATCCAGCGAACGAACAGCGGGCCCCGGCTGGTCTGTCAGCATCACTCGAAAGCGGCCAATATTCGCATCTCCTTCAGTGGACCGATGCAGCATCACAAAGATCAGTTCTTCGCTCTCATCCAGAATCAATGGCTCTGCCAGCTCGAAAACAGCGACATGTTTCGTTTGAGCATCATGAGTTTCCGTCGTCCAACCGTTCCGGGGATCGTCATCAAGCGTGTCTTTAATTTTTCCATAATTGCGCCCTTTAACATCCTTTTCGACATCTGCAATCGCGGAGACAAAGTCAATGTCTTTCAGCTGCGAACTCCCCTCACGTCGAACCTGAAGTTTGACATCAGTCAGAATAAACTCACCACTGTCACCGCGACTTAATTTCCCTGCGGTGTGTGATTCATGTGGAAAGACTTCCAGCCGTACCCCTGTTACACGAGGCAACCTCGTCGCTGCAATCAGTCGATAATCATCCTGCCTGAGTTTCGGCCCACTGGTTTGAATTACTCCCGTTTTCTCAGCAGTCAAAACGGTTCCTTCGACCGAATTGACTGATCGCAGTTCCGGTAGATGCCACGCGGTAAACCCATTTTTAACCCGCTGCGTCTGCTCTATCAGCCACGGTTCAAATTCCAGTTTCGCCTGCTGAAGTGCGGTTGCTTCCAGTGGCTTGCGATTATCTACAACCTGCTGTGCTTCTTTGACGGCACGTGCTGCCAGCGGCGATTGATATTTTAAATACGGCTTCGCACGACTGCCGGCCTTGCCATCTTCGTCGATACTGTTGAAGAACGCATACAAACTGTAGTAGTCTGCCTGTGAGATGGGATCGAATTTATGAGAATGACACTGGCAACAGCCCAGCGTTAATCCCAGCCAGACCGTCCCCGTTGTATTGACCCGGTCGATCACATAATCGACGCGCGACTCTTCAGGATCGCGGCCCCCTTCGCCGTTGGTCATGTGATTCCGGTGAAAACAGGTCGCCAGTTTTTGCTCGTCTGTTGCATCCGGTAACAGATCGCCGGCGAACTGCTCAATCGTAAACTGATCAAAAGGTTTGTTTTGATTGAATGACTGAATCACCCAATCCCGCCACGGCCAGTTTGTCCTGGTCGAATCCTGTTGAAAACCATCGGTATCTGAGTAACGCGCCAGATCCAGCCACCACATCGCCATTCGCTCGCCATAATATTTTGACTTGAGCAGACGATTGACCAGCTTCAAATCCGCAGCAGGTGACTTGTCATTCACGAAAGCATCTACTTCATCCACCGTCGGCGGCAGCCCCGTTAAATCAAAAGAGAGCCGGCGAATCAGGGTCCGTTTCGATGCCGGTTCTGAGAACGCCAGTCGCTCTTCTAACAGTTTTCGATTGACCAGCGCATCAATGGGATTCAGTTGCGATTCCTGTTCATTCAATACGACTTTAACGGGAGGCTCGAAAGACCAGTGCTTTCCCCACTGTGCCCCTTCTGCAATCCATTGTCGGATGGTTGCAGTTTGTTTTTTTGTCAGTGGCTTGCGATGCGAATCAGCAGGTGGCATTACCAGATCTGAATCGGAACTGGTGATTCGCGACAGAACTTCACTCAGCTCCGGCTTTCCTGGGGCGATAGGATAAGTCCCGTCCCGATTCTCAGTTGCTGCTTCGACCAGATCGAGCCTGAGAGCGGCTTCACGATGTGTCGGATCCGGGCCATGACAGTGAAAGCAACGATCAGAAAGTATCGGCAGGATATCATGGCTGAAGTTGATCTTTTCCGCTGCGCACAACACATCCCCGGCGAAAACACTTAAAAGGATAAAGATCAGCTTAGGCAGGTCAGGCATGAACGCTCAATCCAGACTTTCAGGGCAGGCAGGGCAAAGAGAAAGAATTCTTTCTGGGTACTTTAAATTCATGTTACGGTCGACAGTTACCCAAGTCTAGACTGTGTCCAGTTTTACTGTAGCATCTCCAGGGCTGTTTGGTCCGAGCAGATTAAATTGAATGATACGATAGTTAAATGTGATCCGTTCTAAAGAAACCAACAGAATCAGCAGCTCTGATCTGTTTCCAAGGGCTTACTCAAGGGACGCATTTGAATCACGATTATAAGATTTCCGAAAAACAACCTAATCCTGAAACATCACTACACAAATAAAACGCCCCCCCCACTCTAATTACATAAATACATAAGCAGTTTTATTAAAAAATGATTGACAACCCAACTTCTCAGTATACCATTTTGTTTAGGACCTTTATTAACTTTTTTAACAGAGAAATACGAGAACGATATAAGAATAAGCGACTCAAATTTTCCAGCCGCTCACTATTTCCTTTTTCCATACCATATTAATTTTATATGAGGAAATTAACCATGGGCAATTTATCCAAACGAAAAGCTTTCACGTTAATTGAATTACTCGTTGTCATCGCGATCATCGCGATCCTGATTGCTCTGCTGCTACCCGCGGTCCAACAGGCACGTGAAGCAGCCCGTCGCTCCCAATGCAAGAACAACATGAAACAGTTGGGACTCGCCTTTCATAACTATCATGACACGTTCACCAGCTTTCCTAACGGCAGTCATCCCACCCCCGGTTATCCTGGTGGGGGTTATCACATGGGCTGGGCTCCCAAAATTTTCCCTTATATTGATGAAACGAACCGTGTACAAGCCATGGAAAGTTTCTCTGCAGATCCCATTACACAACTGGCCCCCTGGCGATTCGACAGTGCGCCCCACAATGGTTCCAATCAGATCTGGGGACCTGTACCTGTTTTTGCCTGCCCCTCCTCAGCCCTGGGGGATCGGTCTCCAGATATCGTGAACTCCACACTCCCCTGGATTGTAGGACATGGTGCCCTGCACTATCGAGGCTGTGCAGGACGCATTGAAGATGTCACAAACCCCACGGACAGTAATAACTATCGCTGGGCCAACACCGGGCTCATGTATCCTCAGAGCAAAACTCGTTTCCGTGATATCACTGATGGAGCCACAAACACAATTCTACTGGGTGAATCTTCTTCTTCGCACGGCTGGTCTTCTTCCATGAAGGCGGGCTGGGGAGGCATCCAACCCTGGACGTGGGGAATGTACTGGTACACTGACACCCGGAGACTGACTTTGGACAGTAAGAACATTCAGTTTCCCATCAACTATCGAGGAGACTTCGGTACGAACCACACACCTTTTACCAGCTACCATATTGGGGGCGCTCATTTCATGATGGGTGACGGTTCGGTTCACTTTATCAGTGAGAATATCGATCTGGCTCTACTCAAAGCACTAGGAACACGTGCCGGTGGAGAAATACTCGGCGAGTGGTAAGTCTTCTGAGAAACTCACCATTGAGACGGGAGAGCCGAGGTACAGGCATCCCGTCTCTGAGTCTCACTTACGAAATATATTAGAGGTTTCTAAACCAGTTCTCTGCTAACTACATGTCAAGTCAGGTATTTCCCATGAGCCTACCACTATTCATTTATAATCACTCAAGCCGCTTTAACAGGAAACCATTGCTCTTTATGGTCTGTGTTTTGTTATCAACTTTAACAGGTTGTGGGGATGGACATCCTGCAAGATCGCTTGTGACAGGCACAGTCAGCTATAATGGTAAACCTATAAGTATCGGATCACTCGTCTTCGTACCAGTCGGCGGTGGACCTTCAGCACAGGGAAAGGTCGCCCGCGATGGATCTTATGAAATGGGAACTTTCGATGAGGACGATGGAGTCATTCCTGGTAACTATAAAGTAATGATCGTTGCTTTAACCAGTTCCGGAGGTTCGGGTTTACCGGAAGATGAAGTAAAAGCAAACAACGAACCGGTCTCTGTCATTCCTGAATGGTATGGTGATCTTGAAAAGTCCGGGCTGTTGGTTACCGTCACCGCAGACAAACCCAATACCATTGATTTCCCACTGACTGACGATAAACCGAAAGATCCTGTCACAAAATAATTCAACTGGTCATTGCAGTACGGAACATCAACTCCGTACTGCAATGCTTTCCTCTCTTTACTGCCTGCCTTCTCCGAAACTCCACTCATACAGGGTAATTCCAGCGTTTTTTCGAAGTGTCTGATCGGCTCAAACTCGACTGAATGCCACTAATAACCTCATACTCTCCCCGTCACCGTAGATTCCGGCATTCAATTCGCTTTCAGACACACTGTTGAATATAATGCAGGAAGGCTGTTATTGCCTGCTTCCACCTCGCTCTCCACAAATGACCAGTTATTGCAGAGAACATAACTTTAAAGATTATTCATGAGTACAAATTCGCCTTCCAGTCGCCAGCAGTTTGAAGAATATAAAGCAGAATTTCGAGAAGTACAGACCGGCGCTCAGGGAAAGCCGTCCACAATACGCGACCGCACATCGTGGGAGCTGGTCAAGAGTTTTCTGAGGCTGCTCAAAGTTCATCGCCGGTCGATGATATTAGCTCTGTTGACCTTAACAGTCGCGACCTTACTCGCCTTGATCCCGCCAGCGGCAACCAAATTTGTCGTTGATTACGTGCTCGACAAAAAACCGCTGCCGAAGTTGATACCGGCTTGGTTTCCTCATGAACCCTGGCCAATGCTGGTGTCGATTACGGTGACCGTCATTATTATCTCCATGATTCGCATTGGCCTGCAGATCTGGGGACGCTGGCACGCGACACGCGTGACCAAAATGATTCAGATGAAAGTTCGCAAAGAAGTATTCGCACAGGCAGTCCGGTTGCCTCTGCATCGGGTACAGGAACTTAAATCAGGAGGCGCCGCAAGTATTCTACGCGAAGATGCCGGCAGTGTGGGAGAACTTGTGTTTGGCATGCTTTACAATCCCTGCCGTGCCATCATTCAATTGCTGGGCAGCCTGATAATCCTCGCCTGGGTCGACTGGCGACTACTGCTGGGGGCCCTCTTTCTTGTCCCTCTGGTTTATCTGTCTCATCGTACCTGGATCAGTCAAATTCGCCCACAACATAAAAAGATCCGGGCACAACGCGTTGCCGTTGATGCTTTGGCCACAGAATCGTTTGGTGGAATGCGCGTGGTCCGTGCCTTTGGACGCCAGCGATCAGAAACCAGCCGCGTGCTGAGAGGTAATCACCTGATGGGACGCCAGGAACTCTATGCCTGGTGGTGGGCACGCTTCATTGAGATTGTCTGGGAAACTCTGATCCCAGTCGCTTCCGCCTGTCTGTTGCTCTATGGCGGCTGGCAGGTGCTTCAGGGAGAATTAACACTCGGTGACCTGGTCATGTTTCTGGCTTACCTGCTGATGTTGCTCGGTCCACTGGCAGTACTCGCACAGAGTGCAGCACAGTTTCAGAACAGCCTGTCCGGGTTCGATCGCGTCCTGGAGTTGCTGGACGAACCTCGCGAAATGGAATCGGCAACCGCGCGGACAATCAACAAATCAGAAATCGAGGGACAAATCACATTTGAAAACGTCAGCTTTCAGTATCCGAATTCAACACAGTATGCATTAGAGGAGATCTCACTCGATATCGCTCCCGGTGAAACCATTGCCCTGGTTGGCCCCAGCGGCGCCGGCAAAACCACTTTCTGCAATCTGGTCGCCCGCTTTTACGATCCCACATCAGGACGGGTTCTGCTCGATGGTCGGAATCTGATTGATCTCGACGTGGAAAGTTACCGAAATCATATCGGCGTCGTCGAACAAGATGTATTTCTGTTTGATGGCTCGATCGCCGAGAACATTGGATACGGAGATCGCAAAGCGACAATCGAACAGATTCAATATGCTGCAAAAATTGCAAACGCAGACGAATTCATCAGAACATTACCGAACGGCTATCGTACATTGATCGGAGAACGTGGTGTCAAATTGAGTGGAGGACAACGCCAGCGACTGGCGATTGCCCGCGCGATTCTCGCTGACCCCAAAATATTAATTCTTGATGAAGCCACCAGCAATCTGGACACTGAAAGCGAACGGCTGATTCAGGATAGCCTGACCACGCTGATGCAGGATCGCACCTGCTTTGTGATTGCACACCGCCTGAGTACGATCACCCATGCCAGTCGTATTGTCGTTTTTGAGGGGGGGCGTATCATCGAAAGTGGCGCACATGAAACCCTGATGGAGACTGGCGGAAAGTATAAGGAGATGGTACTCCTACAGACCAGCCCTGCGAAGGTGACTTAAAAATGCGCAGGCGATGCACATTCGTTTTCTGAATTATGGACTTCTTGGTCACATTTTAAAATTGAAATCACACACTCGCATGTTTACAATTTTATGTATCACTCCTGTATCGTGAGTGCATCACGATCCCACCCAATGTTGAAATAAAAACAGATTCATTCATTTCAACAGCGTTCACAAGAAATCAACAGATAATCATTACCTTTTTCAGATAATGATTTGATATCGAAACCAACCCGAAAAGGAAATCAGTAGAATGAAATCCATCGTTCTCAGTCACAGTCAATCAATTTTCAAATTCAGCATCGTTTGCGGAATGACGATTGGCTTTCTTCAACAGAGCAATCTGCAGGCAGCTGAAAAACAGACCACCCCTAAATCAAATAAAGTGATGCTGGGGACAGCAGAGCTGACCTCAGGCATTCCTGGAAAAGGTCCTTTGAGCGAACAGGAAATCAAAAACTGGCTCAAAGATCCTGAAAACCATGAAGTTCTGGAAATCACACTGCCACTCGGCTTAAGTGCAGGCACTGCCCAGATGGTCGGACTCAAAGAGAATCCGCTCACTCGTGCGAAGGTGGAACTGGGACGCCAATTGTATTTCGATACGCGTCTCTCTGTCGACAATTCCATCAGTTGTGCCAGCTGTCATCACCCCGATGAAGGTTTTGGACGGCATACGCAATTCGGTATCGGAATCAAAGATCTCGAAGGGGGACGTAATTCACCTGTGAGTTACAACCGGATTCTAAGTGGCCCCCAGTTCTGGGATGGACGCGCCGCCACTTTGGAAGAACAGGCCGTCGGTCCCATTGCCAATCCAATTGAAATGGGACACACCCATGAAGCCGTCGTCAAATCAATTAAAGAGATTCCCGGTTACCGACTGCAATTCCACAAAGTCTTTAATGACGGTGTCAATATCGATAACATCGGCAAGGCCATTGCCGCCTTCGAACGCACACTGGTTTCTGGACCATCCCCCTTCGATTATTATGAGCAACTACGTCCGTTCCTGAAATTGGATAAAGAAGATCTGGAAGACTTCAAAGAAGAATACACGGCTGCCCTGACACTCGCCGAAGCGCATCCCATGTCGGAAAGTGCCAAGCGGGGACGCGAACTGTTTTTCAGTGAGAAGGTCAACTGTGCCGCCTGCCATCTGGGTCCCAACCTCGCTGATGAAAAATATCATAACCTGGGAATCGGAATGTCTGCCAAAGAGCCAGACCTGGGACGCTATGTAGTAACCAAACTGGAAAAAGATAAAGGCGCCTTCAAAACGCCGACGATTCGAAATGTTGAGTTCAGTGCGCCTTACATGCACGATGGCTCACTGAAAACGCTGGAGGAAGTCGTTGAACACTACAATAAGGGAGGGGACCCCAATCCTTATCTAAGTGAAAAAGTCAAGAAACTGAACCTTACTGACCAGGATAAAAAAGATCTGGTCGCGTTTATGAAAGCCTGCAGTGGTCCCTTTACGCAAGTCGAATCGGGACGGTTGCCTCAATAAATCACCTGATTCATCGAGAATGTATCACATTTAACCATAGCGTCTCTCAAACTAATATACTCGGGCCAAACAGCCCTGGAGACGCTACAGTAAAACTAGACACCGTCTAGCTCCTCACAGCCCGGTTTCCAGACCGGGCTGTTTTTTTGTCGCACAGAACTTTTCGTTCTCCTGTTGCATTTTCTTCCAGTCTGGTATTCTTAAAGATCACTGTAAATCAATTCCTGCCAAAGCACTGCTTTATTCAAGAAGGACTCAATTTGACAGGTGTAATGGAAGTCATCTTACTGACTACACTCGCGGGTATCACCATTCCCCTGGGCGGCTTTCTTGCCAAAATCGAACACATACATCCCCAGTGGCTGGAAGACGAGTTTCGGCACTCGGTCATCGCCTTTGGTGGCGGTGTACTGCTGGCTGCAGTCGCTCTGGTGCTCGTACCGGAAGGCATTTACGAACAGCCACCCTGGATTGCTTCCCTCGCCATATTGTCGGGTGGCATCTGTTTTATGTTCTGCGACATTTATCTGGCCACCCATCGCAGTTCAGCTGCGCAACTGCTCGCCATGCTGCTTGACTATGTCCCGGAATCGATGGCATTAGGAGCATCCTTCGCCACCAATAGTCAGTCAGTGGGACTGCTGCTGGCCATCCTGATTGGCCTGCAAAACTTACCTGAAGGCTTTAACGCCTACCGCGAACTGGACAGCTCATCGACTATGAGAAAATCATCCATCCTGCCCGGTTTTTGTCTACTTGTTCTGCTGGGGCCTGCATCAGGACTAACCGGATACTACCTGCTGGCTTTATATCCCCGACTGGTGGGACTGATCATGCTGTTCGCTGCGGGAGGTATTCTTTATCTGACTTTTCAGGACATTGCCCCTCAGGCACAGATCAAACAACGCTGGGCTCCTTCTCTGGGTGCAGTCATCGGTTTTGTCTTCGGACTGATCGCCCAGATGGTCATTGCCTGATAATCGTCAAATCTCCCTGATTCTTCTGCTACCGACATCAACTGTGTTTACACATTGAAATTCCAGTCTATAGTGGATTTATCATCATTTGCTTTCAAACATTTCTGCCATTTCAATATTAAAGGGATGTGCGTGTCGAACTCCAATCCATCGAGCCCGGGTTCACCTGTCTGGAAATCTCTGGAAACATTGATTGCTGTTTTTACGATCATTATGATCACCGCCCATTTAATTCTGCGGTATGGAACAGGTAGCTCTGATCTTCTACAAAACCTTCCTCTCTGGTCCGTACTGGCGCTGGGGGGAACTCCCCTGGTCTGGGGACTGCTGGTCAAAATGGTTCATCGAGAATTCGGCTCCGACCTGCTGGCGGGAATCTCCATCGTCGTATCCGTATTGCTCGATGAATATCTGGCAGGCTCCCTGGTCGTGCTGATGCTGTCCGGCGGTGAAGCGCTGGAAGCTTATGCCGTCCGTAGCGCTTCTTCTGTACTGCAGGCGCTCAGTAATCGCATGCCATCTGTTGCTCACAAGAAGACAGATGCCGATATAGAAGATATCGCCCTTGATCAGATTGCCGTCAATGACACGCTTGCTATCTTCCCGCATGAGATCTGCCCTGTAGATGGAATAGTCATCGAAGGTCATGGCGTGATGGACGAATCCTACCTCACGGGGGAGCCTTATATGATGTCCAAAACGCCGGGCTCCCAGGTACTTTCCGGAGCCATCAATGGTGAAGCGGCTCTGGTCATCCGCGCGGAAAAACGAGCTGTCGACTCCCGCTATGCCAAAATCATGCAGGTGATGCAGACCTCTGAACAGCATCGTCCGCGAATGCGACGTATGGCTGACAAACTCGGCGCCTGGTACACACCACTGGCAGTGCTGATCGGACTGGCTGCCTGGGGACTATCCGGTGATCCAGTTCGCTTTCTGGCTGTCATGGTGGTTGCGACGCCCTGCCCGCTACTGATTGCCATCCCGGTCGCCATCATTGGCTCGATTTCCCTCGCCGCAAGGAGAGCCATCATTGTCCGTGACCCCACGGCGTTAGAAACAGCGGACACCTGTCGCGTCATTATCTTCGATAAAACAGGAACCCTGACTTATGGAGAACCTCATCTTACCGAGCAACTGTGCGCAACAGGCTTCGATCCACTGGAAGTTCTCTCACTTGTTGGTAGCCTGGAGCGTTTTTCCAAACATCCCCTCGCCGGTGCAATTTTAAAAACAATGCAGGAAGCAAATGCGATCAGCCATGAAGCAACCGAAATCAGTGAGCCCCCGGGACAGGGCATGCGGGGAACTGTTGCCGGGCATTCTGTGCAGATCACCAGTCGCAAAAAGCTGTTCAAACAGCAACCCGCTTTGGAAGATCAACTGCCTCCACAGGCAGGAGGCCTGGAATGCGTGATCCTGATCGATGATCAATATGCCGGCATTTATCGATTTCGTGACACCCCACGCACGGATGGTCATTCTTTCATCTCACACCTTTCGCCGCGACACCAGATTCAGAAAACCATGCTGGTTTCCGGTGACCGGGAATCAGAAGTTCGTTATCTGGCTGAGGAGGTTGGCATAGAAAATGTCTACTTCAGCCAGAGCCCCGAACAAAAACTGGAAATCGTCAATGCAGAAACCAGTCAGGCCAATACAATCTTTGTAGGGGATGGTATCAACGACGCACCTGCCCTCGTCGCAGCCACCGTAGGCATGGCCTTTGGCCAAAACAGTGATGTGACCACCGAAGCCGCCGATGTGATTGTGATGGACAGTTCACTACGGAAGATTGATGAATTCCTGCATATCAGCCGCCGCATGCGTCGTATCGCTTTACAAAGCGCCATCGGAGGCATGGCTTTGAGTATGTTGGGAATGCTACTTGCTGCTGCGGGATATCTCCCTCCAGTGGCAGGTGCGCTCTCTCAGGAAGTGATCGATGTGCTTGCCGTACTAAATGCGCTACGAGTCGCTTTACCGCCCAAAGAACTTATTGATTTCAATCCTGATCGCCCTGCCTGAAGTTGCAGGAAAAATCAACGGGAGACGCTTCACTTCGCTTCAAATCGCACTGCAGGAATTCCGTTTGAATAGGAAATCACATAGCGCCCATCCGAAGTGGGATAGATCACATCCTGCTGCAACTCAAAATCAGTCGACGACTGACGCAAGCGAAACTGCTCTTTGCCGGGAATAATATACGGACCACCGTATTTGACAATCATCTTTGTCCTGTCACCCAGTGAATGTCCCGTTGATTTGAATATCACGCCATCCAGATCAGCCTGTGTGACAAACTTTGCCTCAACGTCCAAGTCCGCCGCCTGCATATTCTGAACCATCTGTTTTGCATCTTCATAAGGACAGGTCGTATCCCCTGCTCCATGGATGACCACAATTTTCCCGGCATGCCCCATTGTCTTCATCGCTTTAAGATGTTCCGGATTCCCAATGAAACGAATTTCCTGTGCTCCGGGTGCAAGATAATCTGCTGAATTTTGATCCTGACTGTAGCGGGCATCCAGACTACTGCCCCCCGGCAGATGAAAGGCGATATCATCCGACAGACGAGGCATTCCACAGATATCAACGACACAGGTAAAGGTATGTGGTGCAAACTTATTACACATCAGCGTCACATTTCCTCCTCCCGATCCACCGGTGGAGTAAATCCGACGCGAATTAAAAGGGATCTTCTGTTTGATTAAAGCATGGTAGACATGTGAAAGTGCCCGTAATGCATCAATGGCCTGCAGATAACCAAAATCGTAGGGAGCACCTGACTGATCTCTCCAGGAGCCGCTTTGTACATAATCTACCGAGATCGCAATCACATTCAACTCTTTAGTGAGTATCGCCGGATTCCCGGCCCCTGAATGATTCGTCCCTCCCCAGTTATGCAGATTGAGCATCAGCCCGGTTTCGGCATTCACATTCTTCAGGTCTTTTCCCGGATAATAGAGATACACTTTGACCGACCGTGGTCCCGGCTGAAACGGCCATTCCTGTGTCGCGATGGAAAAAGTGCTGTCCCGCTCTGGTAAATCTGCTGCCTGCAACAGAGAGCACTCTAACCCTGCGAGTATAAATACCAGGCTGGAAAATAGTAATCGGATCATGAAAAGAACCTTCACTGAATACAACAACGCAGAAACGGATTTACGGGAATTCAACAAGCAATCGCTTGACGCTCCCTCTGAGATCGATCATGGTAAATGAATCCCGCAGAGTCAACACTGACCATACCCTATCAGGAAGAAGCCCATGACTTCACTGCCGATTGTAAAACCAGAGGAAATCAAACTCGACAACGAGCGGTTGCAACAGGCGGGAAGTTTGCTGAAAGAGTGGACTGCAGCAGGCAGTGTTCCCGGAGCCGCCATTGTTGTCGGGCGGTACGGTATGATGGTCGAACCTCAATTCTTTGGAAAACAGGGACCCGAAAAAAACGCGGAAGCCATTCGGTCTGATGGTATGTTTTTGCTGGCCTCTATTACCAAACCGATCGTCTATATGAGTGCACTGCGTCTGGTAGAACGAGGCGATCTGGTTCTCTCACTTCCCGTTACACACTATATTCCCGATTTTGCAGCACACCACAAAGAATCCATTCTGGTCCATCATCTGTTTACGCACACTTCGGGCATGCCTGATATGCTGGAAAATAACGTCGCACTTCGTCAGTCCAGGGCGCCGCTCAAACAGTTTATCCAGGGAGCCATCTACGATACCGTCCCCCTGTTCCAACCCGCGGGAACCGGGCTCAGCTATCAGAGCATGGGCACATTGATTCTCGCAGAAATCGTACAGCGATTGACTCGAAAAACCATTGCGCAACACGTTCGGGATGAAATCATCAAACCGCTGGATCTGCAGAATACCTGGCTGGGACGTGGTGACTTTCCCCGTGAAAGACTGGTCCGCGTTGAAACCCCGGAGTATCAGATCGGCTCCAACTTTGGCTGGAACAGTGATTACTGGCAGGATCTGGGAGTCCCCTGGGGGGGCATGTTCAGCTCTCCCGCGGATATGGCAGTCCTCTGTCAGTGCATGCTGAATTATGGCGAAGTGCAAGACCGGCGTCTGCTCTCCCGCTCAATGCTGGAGATGGCAACAACCAACCGATTAAATGACTATCCGGATCTGCCTGAGCCCATCCGCCGCTCGCAGCCCTGGGGGCTGGGCTGGCGATTAAATCATCCTGGTCAGTCCGGGAGTTGGGGAAACCTGCTCGACCGCAGTGTATTTGGACACACTGGCGCAACAGGAACCATGGTCTGGATGGACCGCCGCCGCAATGGATTCGCAGTGCTGTTAACCACAGCCATTCGTTCTCAAGCCCCCTGGCGTCTGGTAAAACTGTCAAACATCATCGCGTCTGCTTTTAATTGAACAGAATTTCTGTCCAGAAATACGTCCCCCACAATTACGATAAATTAAAGTCTGGCTCCTGCTCATTACGATGGAAATGAAGACCGTATAGCAAAGATGCTCGAATTATCATTCGCATAGACAAGTAGGTAAGATAGTTCATCTGGGTCCCGAACCATTTTGGTCTAGGATCATTTTTTTTCATGTTAGAAATTGATGAATTCACATTCATTATTCAGAATAATCCACTATACTGAGTCTCATCCATTTTAAAGCACACATCTTCAAAGAATCATTTCTAAAGTAGAATGACCGGGAAGATGCAGATTTATTCTGGATCTTTACTGGGATCATCTCACCGATCCAGCAAGACATCAGCGCGAAACAGACACCTTTGAATACCAGATGCCAGGCATTGATTATGAACTCTGTGATTCCTGTTCTTGACCCCGCGTCTCCGCAGGCAGAGGCCATTAACAATTTATTTCTACAGGTATTACTCATCAGTGCTGTCATCTTCGCGATCGTATCAGGCTTAATCCTGATTGCCATCTCGCGTGGCCGACGCCGTGACACACTGCCCGAACAGGACTTTGGCAGCGAGAAATCAGAAATCTTCTGGATGATCGGTCCTGTGATCATTGTCATCTGGCTGGTCGCCATCAGTGCCAACCTCGTCATCACCCTCAATGCTATCCCCCAGGCAGACCCCGATGGAAAGACCAATTTCAATGATGTCGATCTGATTGTGACCGGTCATCAATGGTGGTGGGAAGTGAAATATCCCAAATCCGGAATCATAACCGCTAATGAAATTCATATGCCCGCGGGTAAAGACAAAAAATTCCGCATTCTGGTTACATCTGCCGATGTGATCCATTGTTTCTGGGTTCCACAACTGGGACGCAAGATCGATGCCATTCCGGGCAGAGACAATTATATCTGGCTGCAGGCAACAAACCCGGGTTCGTATCAGGGACGCTGTTCTGAATACTGTGGTGCTCAGCATGCCTGGATGAACTTCAAAGTCTACGCTGATACGGACGAAGAATTTCAGACCTGGGAAGCCAGTGAGAAGCAGGTCACCGAACAGCCCCGGTTACTCTCTCCCCTGGCCTCTGACGGCAAAAAGTATTTTTTCCAGGCAACTTGCCCGCAATGTCATACCATTCAGGGAACAGAAGCGGCTGCCACGATTGGTCCTGACCTGACCCACTTTGCCAACCGCAAGGAAATTGGTGCAGGAGTCATTGAAAACACACCGGAAAATCTGGCTTTGTGGCTCAAAAATCCCCAGGCGCTCAAACCGGGATGTAAAATGCCAGACTTCAAGCTGAGTGACACAAACTTAAAACAACTCGTAGCCTACCTGGAGACACTCAAGTGACGACAGGATCCGTCGAACAACCACAACTCACGATGCTTGAACCCCAGCCGACTTCCACGCGCATGCTGGACTGGGTCGGTACACTCGACCACAAACGCATCGGCATCATGTATATCCTCACCGCCGTATTCTATCTGGCGGTCGGAGGCTTCGAAGCTCTGCTGATGCGTATTCAGCTGGCTTTCCCCAACAATACGTTTCTTTCACCGGAAATGTTCAACCAGCTCTTCACCATGCATGGCACCACGATGGTCTTCCTCGTAGGTATGCCGGTCTTAACCGGCTTTGCCAATTATTTCGTTCCCCTGATGATCGGTGCACGCGATGTCGCGTTTCCCCGCTTGAACTCCTTTGGATTCTGGATGTTCTTTTTCGGAGCAGCCCTGCTGCACTTCAGCTTCCTGACCGGATCGGCTCCAAACGCCGGCTGGTTCAGCTATGTGCCCCTCTCTTCCAAAGCCTACAGTTCCCTGCAGGGAGTCGATTACTGGATCATCGGCCTGCTCATCATGGGCATCGGCTCTGTCTCCGGGGCAATCAATATTTTTGCCACGATTATCAATCTGCGGGCCCCAGGCATGAGTCTGCAGCGCGTCCCCCTGTTTGTGTGGATGATGCTGATGCAGGCGATTCTAATCATCCTCGCTCTGCCCGCTCTCAACTCGGCTCTGGCCATGTTATTAATCGACCGCTGGTTAGGCTCCGCGTTTTTCGATCCGACACGAGGTGGTTCCGCAGTCCTCTGGCAGCACTATTTCTGGATCTTCGGTCACCCCGAAGTTTACATCCTGATCCTGCCCGGCTTTGGTATGATCTCAGAAGTCATTCCCGTCTTCTCTAGAAAACCGATCTACGGATATACCTTCGTCGCAGCCTCGTCTGTAGCAATTGTCCTCCTCGGCTACGGAGTCTGGGCGCATCATATGTTTGCCGTCGGGCTGGGCATGTACGCCGACATCTTTTTCGCCGTCGGTTCACTGCTGATTGCCATCCCCACAGGAATCAAAGTCTTTAACTGGACCGCCACACTCTGGGGGGGAGAAATCCAGTTTAACACCTCGCTACATTTTGCAGTCGCGTTTCTACTGCAGTTTGTAGTTGGCGGGCTCACGGGCATCATGTTCGCTGCCGTCCCGATTGACTGGCAACTGACAGATACCTACTTCGTAGTTGCTCACTTTCACTACGTACTGATCGGGGGACTGGTCTTCGCCTTATTCTCGGCAGCCTACTACTGGTTCCCCAAAATGACCGGACGCATGCTGAATGAACGCATCGGAATTCTGCAGTTCTGGCTCTGGGTTCTCGGCTTTAATATGACTTTTATGGTACAGCATTTCCTGGGATTGATGGGTATGCCCCGCCGCGTCTACACCTATGCTGACAATCCCGGTTGGGCCATGCTGAATGGAATTGCGACACTGGGCGCCATTTTCATGGCAGTCGGCACCCTGGTCTTTCTCTGGAATATCTTCAAAAGTTTACGTAGCGGAAAAATTGCCGGCGACAATCCCTGGGATGCCTTCACGCTTGAATGGGCCACCACTTCGCCGCCTCCGCCGGAAAACTTTCCAGTCATCCCCGAAGTGAAAAGTCGACGTCCCGTCTGGGACATCAATCATCCGGAGTATGCTGACTGGAAAAAAGAAAAAACTCCAGAAGATAAAGGCAGACGCGGAAACCTGGCCAAAATCGCTGCCTGGTCATTCATCGCTTCCGAAGCAGTCTTCTTCCTGCTGCTCCTGATCGCATACGTGGTCTTCAATACAAAACTCATGGCACCGGTGGGCGAAGCCAGTTCCCCCGAGACGCTGTCTGATGTGACTTCATCCGTCCTGGACGTCAAACGGACTGGCATCTTCAGCCTGTTCCTGATTGCCAGCAGTATCACTTTCTGGATCGCTGAACGTTTTTTGAAAGCCGGAAAAAAATCTGCGTTTGTCTTTTCCCTGGGCCTCACCATTTTGTTGGGCATCATCTTCCTCGCCGGTCAGGTCTGGGAATATACGGGACTCCTGACGAGTGATATCAGTATCAATACAGACTTGTTCTCAGCAACTTTTTTCACAGTGACCGGGTTCCACGGAATTCACGTGACCGCCGGTGTGATTGCCCTGTTTGTCATGCTGCTGATGGGGCTCAAAGGAAATTTGACATCTGAGAAAACACACGTCTTCGGAGCCGTCGGCGTGTATTGGCACTTTGTCGATGTCGTCTGGATCGCCGTCTTTGGAATTATTTATCTGGGGCTTCTGCAATGAGTTCGTATTTCGATCTGACAAGCAGTTTATGGAAATGGGATTCCCCCGTCTGGCTGTTGGTCCTCGCACTGACCGGGATGTATTTCCTGTTACAGCGTGGCACCACAGGAAAACGCGTGACAGCATTTGCGACTTCAATGTTTGCCCTGGTACTCGCCTACGTCTCCCCAATTGGCGTTCTCTCCGACGGCTACCTGTTCAGTGCGCACGTCATTCAGCATCTGTTGCTCTTATTGATAGTCCCCCTGTTTCTGCTGCTCAGTCTATCTGAATCTGCCATGGAATCGCTGTTCAGCCGTCCTTTCATGAACCGGCTGGGATCTGTGATGGCCGTCCCGTTCCTGGGTTGGCTTAGTGGCCTGGGAGTGATGTGGTTCTGGCATATCCCATCTTTCTGCAATGCATCGACGGTTAACTACTCACTCGGAATTTTCCGGGATGCCACCTTCCTGCTGGCTGGCCTGGCATTCTGGTGGCCCGTCTTTTCGCCTGTCAAACGGTATCATTTGAATCCAGCGGTGGCGGTCGCTTACCTGTTTTCAGCCTGCCTGGCCTGTACGCTGCTGGGCATCTATATCACGTTCACCGTCATCTCCGTCTGTCCCGCGTTTGCCAGCCCCGTCGATCGCATCGGAATTCTGAATCTGCTCTACGACCAGGGACTGACTCCTGCGACAGACCAGCGACTGGGTGGACTCCTGATGTGGGTCCCCCCCTGCTCACTCTACGTGACCGCGATTATGGTCGTTCTCAAACGCTGGTATGCTGATATCGAACATGTCCCGGCTCCACAGTCGACGGCAACACCAGGTTCTCTCAGGGAGGCACATCAGTGAATCAGCCCGATTTACCCGAAACACATTCTGAAGAAACCACCGAACCGGAACTGCAGCCCACGTATGCCCCTGCAACACTCGCCCTGGGTATCATGTTTATGTTCTGGGGAATTTTGACACACTGGAGCATGTCACTGATCGGAATCATGGTCATGGTCGGAGGCATCTGGGCCTGGATGAAAGAGATCAACAGCTCATGGAGTGAAACGCCTTGAATACCGAACAACCTCAGTCAGATCAACCATGTTGCCAGCAACAGCAGCGCCGCACGTTTCTGACCCGTCTTTCCATCGGGTTATCAGCGGTGATTGGACTTATAATCACCTTACCGGGAATCGGCTTCGTTCTGGCACCTGTTTTTCGCAAACCCAAACAGCAATGGAGAACGGTCGGTAAGCTTGAAGACTTCAAAGTTGGTGGATTCGTGCTCGTACAATATGAAGACCCCTCTCCGGTCGTCTGGTCTGGTGTGACGGCCAAAGCCGGTGCCTGGATCCGACGCGCCAGCGAATCTGAATTCATCGCCTTTTCCATCAACTGCCGACACCTGGGTTGCCCGGTTCGCTGGGTTGAGGACCCGCGACTGTTCATGTGCCCCTGTCATGGCGGCGTTTACTATGAAGACGGTACGGTCGCTGCTGGACCTCCACCCGAACCATTGGATCGACTGAAAGTGCGTGTGCGTAATGGTCATGTGGAAATTGAAACAGCACCCACACCTTTGACGCTGACAAAGTTAACCTGAAAACCACCTTTGATGAAAAGCGAGTATCCGGCTGAATGAGTGACAACTTCCTGACTCGAACCTGGAACTGGATTGACAATCGAATTGGTTTTTCCGATTACATTGTTCCGCTGATGGTCCATCTCGTGCCCGACAACGCCCGCTGGTGGTATATCTTCGGTAGCGCCACTCTGTGTGCCTTTGTGGTTCAGGTTCTGACCGGAATCAGCCTGGCCATGTCCTATGTTCCGGGCGGGGAGAACACTTACGAGAGCCTGGTTTACATTACAAATACAGCACCGCTGGGCAGCCTGGTACGGGGCATGCATTATTACGGCGCCTCCGCCATGGTCATGCTCGCCGTCATACACATGGTGCAGGTCTACATGCACGCCACGTATAAATACCCACGCGAAATGAACTGGATGAGCGGGGTCGTGCTGCTCTTCGTCGTGCTCGGCATGGCATTCACCGGTCAGTTATTACGCTGGGATGCGAACGGCGTCTGGTCGGTTACCGTCGCTGCGGAAATGGCAGGGCGAACCCCTATCATCGGCCCGACACTGGCTCACTTTATTCTGGGTGGTGAAACGGTCGGCGGTTCCACCATCACCCGCTTTTTTGCCATGCATGTTTTCATCATGCCTGCTCTGATTTTTGCCGGCATCGGATTGCACATGCTGCTGATCATGAGGCATGGGATTTCCGAAATGCCCGATGTCAAAGAACCGGTTGACCCGGACACCTATAAAGAAGAGTACGAAAAGCGGATTCACAAAACCGGCGTCCCCTTCTGGCCTGATGCCATGTGGCGGGATATGATCTTCTCTACGATTATCGTGGCTGTCATCCTGGGCTGTTCCCTGTTTCTCGGGCCACCCGCTCTGGATCCGCCCCCCAATCCCAGCAGTATCAATGCAAACCCACTGCCCGACTGGTACTTTCTCTGGTACTTCGCCGTACTTTCACTGCTGCCTCCCCAGCTTGAAACCTGGGTCATCCTGGGAGTACCGGTCCTGGGATTCCTCGGACTCTTCTTTCTACCCATGATTTCCAACAAAGGGCACCGCGCCCCTTCCAAACGCCCCTGGGCCGGCTTCACCGTGATCTTCGGATTTGTCGCCTTCCTGGTATTAACAATTTATGGATATAAAAAGCCCTGGTCTCCCGACTTTGGCGTAAAATTTCTGCCGGCATCCATCGTAGGCACCGATCAGGGACCGCTGGCTGAAGGGGCCAAACTGATGCACATTAAAGGCTGCCTGTATTGTCACGATATCGGCGGCTATGGAGGGCATCGTGGTCCGGAACTGACAGAAATCGGGAAATTGCTGACTCGTGACGATTTGATTATCCGCATCAACAATGGCGGACATAATATGCCTGCCTTTGCCAGTTCCATCAGTGATCAGGAATTACAGTTGATTGTTGATTTCCTGCTGACGCGGGGCGTGATGCATGAGGATAATTCCCAAGCGACCGCCACACCCTGACATCGTCTTATTACAAGCGATTCCATCGAGTTCAGATCAAATTAACTCATCACTTCTGACAGGTAAGTTCCATGAGATATTCGGCGTATATCCTGACAATCGTTTTAGCACTGCTCTGCCTGATTCTCGGGCTGACTGTTGAAAGTGATTTTCTCTGGGCGCTACTGGTCCTGATTCCCCTGGCGTTGCTGGGAACCTGGGACCTGATACAGACGCGTCACAGTATCACCCGTAATTACCCGATCATTGCTCACATGCGTTTCCTGCTGGAAATGATCCGTCCTGAAATTCATCAGTATTTTATCGAAAGCAATATCGATGGGCGTCCCTTCAATCACGATGCCCGATCTTTGATTTATGAACGTGCCAAAAACATTGATGGTTTAAAACCTTTTGGAACCGAACTGGATGTCTACGGCGAGGAATACGAATGGCTCAACCATTCCATGGCCCCTCGTCCAAAATCAAAAGAACTCTTCCGTACCACCGTCGGCGGCCCTGAATGCAAACAGCCTTACTCCTGCTCCATTCTTAATATCTCCGCCATGAGCTTTGGTGCGCTCAGCCCGAATGCTCTACTGGCATTGAATGCGGGAGCCAAAAAAGGCAACTTCTATCACTGCACGGGCGAAGGGGGCGTCAGCCCTTATCATCTCAAAAACGGGGGGGACCTGGTCTGGCAAATCGGTACGGGCTACTTTGGCTGCCGTAATAACGATGGGACTTTTAACCCTGATCTGTTCCAGGAACAGGCGGCTCATGAATCCGTCAAGATGATCGAAATCAAAATCTCCCAAGGCGCCAAACCAGGACATGGCGGCGTCCTGCCGGCTGCCAAAATCACTCCTGAAATTGCCTCTACCCGCAAGATTCTGATGGGGCAGGACTGTATTTCTCCCCCCGGCCATAATACCTTCAATACGCCCATCGGTCTCTGCGAATATATCGCGCAACTCCGCGAACTCTCGGGCGGCAAACCGATTGGTTTCAAACTCTGTATCGGCCACCCCTCTGAATTTCTCAGCGTCTGCAAAGCCATGCTGCAGACAGGCATTCTCCCCGACTTCATTACTGTCGACGGAGGTGAAGGGGGAACCGGGGCAGCGCCGCTGGAATTCTCTGATAACATGGGAATGCCTTTGAAAACAGGTCTGATCTTCGTTCACAATGCACTCGTTGGCTGTAATCTCAGAGACAAAATTAAAATCGCCGCCGCAGGAAAAATCAGCTCGGCCTTTACCCTGTCCCGTGCCCTGGCGATCGGTGCCGACTGGTGCAACTCCGCCCGTGGCTTCATGATGGCAGTCGGCTGCATTCAGGCCCAGTCCTGCCACACCAATGAATGTCCCGTCGGTGTCGCGACCCAGGACCCCGGACGTCAACGCGCCCTGAATGTCGGAGATAAAAGCGAACGCACGTATAATTTCCACCACAATACGATGGAAGCGCTGGCGGAAGTCATTGCAGCTGCAGGGCTCGACCATCCCAATGAACTTCGCCCGTGGCACATCTACCTCAGAACCAAACGCACCGAAGTTCTTTCCTACCACGAAGCCTTCGATTTCCTGCAACCGGGTGAACTGCTCAACGATTGCCCTTATCCCGTCTATAAAAAAGTCTGGGACCTGGCCTCCGCGAACACTTTTGAAACACACCACGGCTAAACAGCACTCCCGCTGACAGCCTTTCAACACCTGCAATTTCAGCTGATCTTTCATCAAAAAAGATTGCCGCTTCGTCCCTGCATAAAATCAGATCGTTGGCACAGATCATTCCGGTACCAATCCGAACACTGTTCAGTGGTATTCCATCAATTCTTTGATACCATCCCCGCATGGTTACCACACTCATTGGACATATTGACTCAGACTGCTTCTATGTAAGCTGCGAAAGAATCAGATCTTACAGTCTGCGCGGAGTTCCCTGTGGCGTGCTGGGTAACCAGGGAGCCTGTGTCATCGCCAAGAGCTACGAACTCAAAGCCTATGGCGTCAAAACAGGACACCCGATCTGGGAAGCCAAGAAACTCTGCCCGCACGCCGTTTTCGTGAAGCGGGATTTTCGCTGGTACGAAGTCATTTCCCGGCGACTGCTCGATCTGCTCAAAACTGTCAGCCCCCTGGTTGAATATTACAGCATTGATGAAATGTTTTTTGATGCCTCCGAGCTTCAGCGATATTTTCGACTCCCCCTGGAAGCTGCCACCCGGGCTTTGCAGACACTGGTTCAGGAGGAAATCGGCGTCCCGGTCTCGATCGGAATTGCTCCCTCCCGCACCCTTGCCAAACTGGGCAGCGATGCCGCCAAACCATTCGGCGTGCAGATAATCGAGCGCGACTGTGAACGGTTTCTCCGCTCACAACCCGTGGGGGAACTATGTGGCATCGGCAGCCGTAGCGAGCGCAAACTCCGCGACAGAAACATTCACACCTGCTGGGACTACCGTCAGGCAGATCGTCTGCTGATTCGTAATCTGCTCACCATTAAAGGGGAAGCCCTGTGGTGGGAACTGCGAGGTGATGCGGTCAATCCGATTCAGACCACTCGCCCTCCTCACAAAGCGATTGCCCGCGGCGGCTCGTGTGGCGGAAAGACCATGGATACCGATCGTATTCGTGCCTGGGCGGTACGAAATATCGAGCGCCTGATTGAAGCCCTTGATCATCACCGCGTCTATGCCCGGCACATCAGCCTGCAGATCGACGCCAATAAAACCGCACTCTGGCTGGGACGTACGCCACTGGCGGTCCCTTCCGCATCCTTTCGCATGATTTATGATGCGGTCATGCCCATGCTGGCGACGGCACCAACCACGCACCCGGTCAGCCATATGCACATCATTGCCGAAAATCTGACCTGGCGGGACCGGATCCAGAAATCATTGTTCTTCGAAGACGCGCAAAGCCCCCTCGATCAGATCAAACGGGACATCAATCAAAAACTGGGCCGGTTTGCCATTCGCAGCGCCGAGACACTGCCGCTGCATGAAATCTACCATGACGCGACACACAACTATGACATCTGTGACATTTCTGGAAAGATGTGCTTCTAATGTGCACCGGGATCACCATTGCCTGGCGGGACATCCCCACCAGACTCATTCGCAAACACCAGCTCGACGAACGCATCATCCAGCGCTCGGAAACAGCAGACAAAGAAATCATGTTCATGCAGCGGCATCGTCAGCCCCTGCTCCCTGTCTTTTACCAGGGAGAACTGCAGATCCTTCCCTGGGGTAATCGACAGCGTCACAGCAACGCTCCTCTCGCCTGGTGGTGTGAAGTCGCCACCCTCGAATCAGGCGCCTGGTCCATGTACCACCCCGAACCGGTAGAAATCCTCGCGAACTTCGGACTGGAACGCGGTGTCTGGTTTCAGATCAGAGAAGGCATTCAAGGCGCAATCATTCACGATCAGCACGAACACCCCTGCGTCTACCTGCTCCTGCAACCCGCGTCCCACTACTACCAGGTCATGACCGGCTATCACCGCGAACCCGTCTTTCTGGGTGAGCAGATTTGAAAACGCTGGAGTCAGTTCAAGCCATCCAATCCCAACTAAGCTATTGAGCACACGCTCATCACGCGATATACTTCAGCAAAATTCCCGTCACTCAGGAGAGAAGATTATGAACGGATATCGCTTCTACACTGCTACCAGCCTGCTGTTACTCACCGCGCTATTCACCGCCTGCCAGAAGCCAGCGCCTGCCCCCAAGGAAGAGCCTGGCGTCAATGCAGAAACCGAGATCATCCCCGAACCCAATGCTGGCTCGGAAAAACCGCAGTTGAATGTCGCCATCAGCACGGACATCGCCCCCTATGTCATGAAAAATGGGACGACAGGCATCGAAGTCGATATTGCCACCCAGGCACTCCCCGGTTATCAGCTCAATTTCGTTCAGATGCCTTATGAGAAACTGCAGTCAGCAGTCGCCGAAGATCGGGCCGACATGGCTCTGGGAGTACAGAAATTCAAAGACGTCGAAGGAATTTTCTACTCCGAAAATTTCATCGACTTCGTGAACGCGGCAATCACCAAAAAGTCAGCGAACCTGAAAATCGAAAAGGTCGCCGATCTGGCTGACCATAAAGTGCTCACCTGGCAGGATGCGTACCTCGAACTCGGCCCCGAATTCGAAAAACTGTTCGCCCCCGACAGCCCCCAACGTAAGAACTATGTGGAAGTCGCCGACCAGAGTGAGCAGGTCCAACAGTTCTGGGACGCCAAAGACGCTGTGATTGTAATTGACCGCAGTATCTTCAACGCCATCAGCCAGGCGACAGGACACAAACTGAGCGAAGTCGAGTATGCGTCGATTTTCCCCGAGGCCACGTATTTCAAAGCCAATTTCGAAGAAGCCGACGTCCGCGACGCCTTCAATACCGGCCTGAAAAAACTCTGCAGCAGCGGTGATTACGCCAAGCTGCTCAAGAAATACAACATCGACCTGCCAAGTACCATCTGCGATCAAAAATAGAAACCATGACCAGGATTACCTACCTGAAGGGCGACGCTACCCAGCCGCAGTCGAAGGGCAACAGGATTATTGCGCATGTCTGTAATGATCTGGGCGGCTGGGGCAAAGGCTTCGTACTGGCGATCAGCAAACGCTGGCCTGAACCGGAGGCCGAATACCGCCTGTGGCATCGCCAGCGCGCGAAGAACAGCTTTGGTCTGGGTGAAATTCAGCTGATCAATGTCGAAAAATATATCTGGGTAGCCAATATGATTGGTCAGCGCGGCATGAAAACCGGCAGCAAAGGCCCTCCCGTCCGCTATCCGGCCATCGAACAGGGCTTGAAATCAGTCGCTGAGCAAGCCCGTGAACTTTCGGCATCAGTCCACATGCCACGCATCGGCTGCGGACTGGCTGGTGGAAAATGGGATAAAATTGAACCACTGATTAAACAGACGCTCTGCACTGCAGAGATCGAAGTGTATGTGTATGACTTTGACACATAACCTGGATAGTATTGCCTGTTACTTCAGTCGGCGGCACCGATGTCATTATTGAACGCATCCTGAAGAATCCGGCGTTCGTGCCGTTGATGAGCAATGTAACTGGTAATCCAGTCGCGCAGTTCATCCCGCAATTCAGCTGCCATTTGCTTCATCTGCTGTAGTGGCTGAGAATCTTGCAGACGAGTTCTTAGTTCGTCCAGTTTCTTCAATAACTGGCAGCGTTCCTGGTACAGGTCGCGCACCTGCCCCTGCCAGTTGGGGTGCTCTTCGAGCACCTCTTCAAGATAGCCACCTTCATCCTGCAACTCGAATTCACGAGGCATTGCCTTCAAAAGTGTATCGAGTACTTTTGAAATCCATTTCCAAGCTCCCGCATCACCTTCGGCTTCTTCCAATAAGTCTAATAAGTCACCTAACAGGATATATTCCAGCGCTGAAATCTCTTCCAACGCACCATCGACAAGACATGAATGTTTTCTGGACATATTTAAACTCCTTGATTCACAAAGAGACCACTCTGCGCAAGACGCTCTCTTTGTTGCGGGATAAATTGATATGACGTAGGCAACTCCTGTTTAAATTTTGCTGGGTCAATCGGAAATGAAATAAGAACGCAGTGATTTGCTGATATCAATTTACCACTCCTGCGGGAATACGTCAAAAAAACTTTTTACAGAACTGGCAAATCTTCGGTCTGATACACAGGTTCCCCGACCCCACTTCGCTGAAACAGAGCCTTTCAACCTCTTACAGTATTGAGAGTTAGAATTATTTCCGATAAAAAGATTCCAGCAAAGCAGATACCTGTACCACCCATCACTGACAAGCTGACTGACTCGAATCTGACAACGCTCTCATTGTGAATTTTCCTTTCAAACCGCAGCTTCATTTCATACCCGTTGATCAATAGATTCGTGCCTTGCATTCCACTACACTTGATCATGAACTTAGATTGATTCGTTACTCCCCGGAAAGTAACTCAACAGTGTTGATTACCGAATAAAACGAGATAAAAAGCATGCCTACCACTACTGGAATGAAAGGGGGCGGCTATTACGATGCCAACTCCCAAGTACAACGATTGACATCAGAGGCATTACTCCCCTGGATGGAAGAAGCCATCGACGGCCTTCCGAAACCGGCTCCCGATCAGCGTTCGTGGAATTTTCTGGATATCGGTACGTCGGAAGGCGCCAACTCTATCTATACGATGAACCATCTGATTGAAATATTGCGTCGCAAGTCAGACCTGCCTGTCTGGGCATTGTTTGACGATCTGCCCACCAATGACTTTAATCAGATGTTCCTGAATCTGTTTCCGACATCAAATTCTGCACTTTCTGGTTCCGACGTCTATTCTGCTGCCATCGGCGGATCAGCTTTCGGAAGACTCGTTCCCCCAGAAACCCTGCATTTAGCAACAACATATAACGCCATTGGTTTCTTTGAATCCAAACCATCAGCGCCCCTGCCGCACTTCGTCATTCCGATGATCCCCAATCCTGATGCACCGCGAAAAGGGGTTCATGTTTCCGCCAGCGAATTGATCCCATTCCAGAAACAGTCCTATCAGGATCTCTGCCAGTTTTACACTGCCCGGGCACAGGAACTGGTTCCCGGCGGTAAACTGCTGATCCAGGTCTACGGGAAAACTGAGTCGCAATGCACCGGGCATGGGATCATGGACGTGCTCAGTGATGCGTTTCTCGACTTCGTCGAAGCAGATATGTTACCTCGCAGTTTCTATGAAAACTTTGTCTTTCCTGCCTATTATCGCGATCTCGATGAACTGACGGCTCCCCTCCGGAACGAACCGGAACTTTCAACTTCGTATCGCATTGAACACACGCAAGTCTATGACACTCGGGCCCACTTCGATAATGAATTCGCCCGCACAGGAGACCGCAAGATCTGGGCTCAGAGTTACACCAGCTTCCTGCGGGCCTTTACAGAGCCGGTGCTGGCTGATTCCTTACCCGACGCATTAGTCAAGGATCAGATAGTCGATAAAATCTATCAGCGGATTGAACAGCTTCTGGCTGAAAATCCTGAGCGGTATGAATTCCACTTTATTTCCATCGCTGCTCTGCTGACCCGTCTCTGACCAGTTATTTTCAAACAGGATAGATCGTATGTCATCAAAACAACAATTTAATAGACTGACACCGGAAGAAGCCCACATTATTCTCCATAAAGGAACCGAGCGTCCTTTTATCGGCGAATATACCAATCTTAAATCAGAGGGAACATTTATCTGTCGTCAATGCAATACTCCCCTCTATCGCAGTAAAGACAAATTTGAAAGCCACTGCGGCTGGCCCAGCTTTGATGACGAATTGCCGAATGCCGTCGATCGCATTCCCGATCCGGATGGCTCACGCACCGAGATCATCTGCCATAACTGTGGCGGTCATCTGGGGCACGTCTTTCTGGGAGAGCGCATGACCGACAAAAACACCCGGCACTGTGTAAATTCGATCTCGATGAAATTTATCCCCGCCGGTGAACAATTGCCGCCAGTCATTTCATCAGACAACTCCTGAATATTCACGAACTGCAGGACAGCATCGAACAGCCGGGACGATTGCGGGCCCACTCCGGTCGCTTCCCGGCGTATTCTTCCTGTTCAGGCTGCTCGTCATAAGGTCGCCTCAACACTTCCAGCAGTTCATTCACCAGGGAGAAATCGCCTTCGGCTGCTTTATCAATCGCCAGTTGCGCCAGATAGTTTCGCAGTACGTACTTGGGATTCACGCGATTCATCCGTTCCCGCCGCACTGTGTCTGAAGACTGCTCCTCACGCAAGCGTTTTAAATATCGTTCCAGCCAGCTGACTATTTTTGTGCGCACTTCACCCGTCACTTTTGCGGGATCATAATAGGCATCCATCAGGGGAGCCATTAACTCAGCTGCGTCTGACGATGGTTCACTTTCGGCTTTCAATAATGCCAGTCTGCGAAAGAAAATCGTCATGTCCGTTTCTACCAGTTGCAGCACCTGCTGCAGTTCTTCAATCAGCGGCAAATCACTGTCCCTCTGCAATGAACTGAATCCCAGTTTCTCTGCCATCATCTGCTGGAATCCCTGTTCGAACCCGTCTACATATTCATCCAGCGATTGCTGTAGCGGTTCGGCATCTTCAATTAAAGGAAAGATGGCATTCGCCAGCTGTACGAGATTCCATAAGGCGATCTGCGGCTGATTTCCAAAGCGATAGCGTCGCCCCGCGGCATCGGTGGTATTTGGTGTCCAGTTAGGGTCATAATCTTCCAGCCAGCCATACGGACCATAGTCAATCGTCAGTCCCAGGATTGACATGTTATCCGTATTCATTACGCCATGCACGAAGCCGACGCGCATCCAATGGATAATCATGTCCGCCGTACGACGACAGACTTCTTCGAACCAGCGCAGATAGACTTCACGGCTCGGTTCACCCAGCTCGGGAAAGTCAGTGCGAATCGTATAGTCGACCAGTTTCTGTAACGGTTCAATTTCACCACGGGACGCGAGGATCTGATAATTCCCGAATCGCAGAAACGAAGGCGCGACGCGACACACCACAGCCCCCGGCTCATGCTCGGGATTCCCATCATAAAACATATCGCGCAAAACCTGTTCCCCGGTAAGAACCAGACTCAGCGCCCGTGTTGTCGGCACTCCGAGATGATACATGGCTTCACTGCATAAAAATTCGCGCACGGACGACCGTAACACCGCCAGTCCGTCAGCAGTGCGAGAATAAGGCGTCGGGCCTGCCCCCTTTAACTGCAGTGTCCAGTGTTCCCCTTTTTGATTGCGAACCTCTCCCAGGTTGATCGCCCGGCCATCTCCCAGTTGACCGGCCCAGTTCCCAAACTGATGCCCGCCATAACACATGGCAAACGGGTCCATCCCTTCCAGAACCTGATTCCCGGCGAAGACCTCGGCAAATTCATCTGATTCGACCGCAGCAGTGGAAAGATCTAAAAGATCCGCCACTTCTTTCGAATACGCCACCAGTTGCGGCTGACTCACTCTGGTGGGGGTGACGCGCGAGTAACAGGCCTGACTCACCTGCCTGCGGAAGTTCTCCGTCTCCGGATCAGCGGGCATTTCCCGGGTAAACTGGTTATCAAATTCAAGATCATGCAGATTTTTTATTGTTTGTTGACTGTTCATACCTGAATTCTATCAGCTGAACAGTCTGAAGAAAAGATATGCATTTTCAGCAACCGCTTACCGAACTCTAAAACAACATTCAGAATTCCAGCTGTTTAACCTTCCGTGAAGCGAGATACGCGGTTAAGACCGTGATTGCAGAAATCGTACCAAATACCGGGGGAAAATGATTTCCTGAGAGATCAAACTGACCCTGACTCTCAGCGGTAAACAGATTGTTATAGACATACATCGGGTCGAATTCCATGATTCCAGGAATAGATTCAATGACCATGGTACTGATAATAAATATCGCTAACGCCATCACGGCTCCCCGTACAGGCTTTTTCCACCAGCAAACCCCCAACACAGCGAGAGAATACATCATGGCATGTAAAACAGGAAAACAGGCGATATACGACCAGCTTAACAGATTTCTGTCATGGATATACTGATTATTAATATAAGGATCCAATGGGGATCGGGAGAGCATGTTCCAACCGAGAAGAATGGTAGTGCCATCCAATACGGTCAGTACAGCACACAACCCAACCAGATATTTAAACCAGAACCAGTGGTTCATTTTGAGAGGTCGAGACATCCAGAAATGCCCCAGTCCTGGTGTAAGCTCCGCGGCAAATATTCCCGACCCGACAACCGTCGCCCAGAGTATTCCAATAATCCGCATTGCCGATGATAGACTATAAACTGTTAACTGTATCGTTCCGCCTTCCGTATAACTACTCGTAAGAATATTCGCAAACGACATCAGACAGGCTAAGGTGAGTCCAGCCAAAGCTAATGGAACTGACTGTCTCAAATTAATCCAGGTGAGAGAAAAATATTGTCCCCGATGCGGGAACGAGATCCACGAGAAGAAAGGTGGCCAGCTCCAGCGACGATTCTTTCTTCCTGTGAGATCCAAACTCCGCGTTCCATAACGCTGCGTAAACCAGTACCCCAGCCCGCATAGTATCAGCACATTCAAACACAAAGGCAACCAGATACGATTTGACATATCAAGATCACTGAAACTGCCGACTCCATCTCCATAGCCATAATATATAACCATCGACTGGGGAAACAGCACACCAATCCAGTCTTCCAGGTAAAACAACCCCGCTCTGGATAACATCACGCGGGCTTCCGTTGGTAGAATCCAGGCAAACGAAATCGCTGCTCCCAGGAAACCGATGTGTGATTCTTGTCGTCGTCGCGCACCAGCCAGCACTAGAACCATAAATAAAGCAGTCGCCGATACGGAAGCGACACTGGTAACTTTTGCCAACAGGATCAAGCCTGCCGCGGGTGTCAGACTCTTAAGTTCCCCAATGGAGAAACCGGAAGGGTACCCATCTCGACGCTGAGGAACCTGCTCCAGTATCCCCAAAGCCAGAAGTAAAGCGAGTATCATTGATCCCAGAAAGATGGGGCCCACGAGAGAAATGATTCCCCCAACCAACCTTATAACCGCCACCCGCGAAAGAGATACCGGTAAGGACGAAGTAAACGGAAGAGTGCCTTGCGTGACTTCGCTCAAACAAACCCGCATCGCCAGAAACACGGTCATGAACATACTGTAGACCATACAGATCGAACCGAAACGGGCAACCGGTGTGCGATACCCTGAGGCCAGTTCATAGATAGTCACATAAACCACACCACACAGAATCCAGGACAGACAGACAAAAAATGTCCGCCTGCGTTCCCGCCATTCTTTATAGACCAGTGACTGTAATATTAATTCCATCTGACTGTTCCTTGAAACAAGCCACCTTTTCAGCAGTATTACTCACACAACAGCAGGCATCCCCGCCTGAGGCCAGGCTTGTGTACGACCAATCACAAAGCTTTCAAATATCTCATCCAGGTTCAACTCGATAATTTCATACTCTACTCCCAGTGAAGTCAGTTGTTCCATGAACGGTTCCGCCCCGTCGACGGTCACAACGAACTGCGACTCCCACACTCGGACATCCAATAATCCGGGAGGAGGCGTGATTCCTGCGATTTCCACTGAATTCAGTACAAAGCGTTTGACCTCGGACCGTAGTGTTTCCGTCGCAGACTGTCGAATGATTTTTCCTCCCTCCAGAATCGCCACGGCATCGGCGACCGCTTCGACTTCATCCAGCAGATGCGAGCTGAACAATACCGTTCGACCGGCTGCCTGCAGATGTTCAATCAGATCCCGATTGAATTCTTTGCGGGCAATCGTATCCAGGCCGAGTGCGGGATCATCGAGAATCACCACATTCGGCTCATGCGCGAGCGCCAGTGTCAGTCCCAGCTTGACGTTCTGCCCCTTGGAAAGTCGTTCAATCCGCTGATGACGGGGAATATCGAACCGCTCCAGATAATCGTCTGCCAGCGACTGATTCCAGGCCGGATAAAAGGGATTCAGAAAATGACACAATTCCACCGCCGTCATCCAGCCATACATGGTCTGATCTTCTGCCAGATAACCGACCCGGCGACGCAACTCGATCGCTTCCCTGGTGGGATCGCAGTCATCCACTTGTATTGAACCGGCATCCGGCTTGAGCAACCCCAGCAACATGCGAATCAGTGTCGTCTTACCAGCGCCATTTCTGCCCAGCAACGCCAGCGTCTGTCCGCGGGGAATCTCCAGAGAAACATCTTCCAATACAACATTCTTACCAAACTGTTTTAGGACCTGATCAATTTTGATGGCTGCTGCTGACACGTTCGACTCCTGTGAAATAGATGACTTTCCCAATTCTGTCTCGTGTTATTGACGCGTTGCTGCTTCTGTTTTCAATTCCCGTTTCGACTCTGCAATCGAGGTCGTCAACAGCTTTCGGAGTTCAGCCGCGGTGAGTCCGAGCAGTAACCCCTGGTGAACCACCGCTGAAAATTCCCGTTCCAGTTGCTCCCGCTGCTCCGCCATCTGCTGTCGATTTTCGGAGAAGGCAGCCTGGGGTAATACAAAAGTGCCTTCCCCATGTCGCATTTCCACCAAAGACTCGGCAGCCAGTCGCTCATAGACGCGTACCACCGTGTTAACGTTCACCCCCAGCCGCGATGCCAACTTGCGCACGGAAGGCAGACTATCCCCCGGCTGCAGTGTTCCAGACAGACAGTGTGCCCGGATCTGCTCCATGATCTGCCGGGAGATCGGCGTTGAAGAACCACGTTCGATTCGGATATGCATAAAAACTCACCTCAAAGAGTACACAGTACTATAACAGTTTCTTTCTGCATGTCAATCTTTTTTTTTGAGAAGCACCCGTGAAATACGCTCTCACCTCCGTAACTGTGCCTGCTTCTCCAAAAACACTTGTAGAAAAGCAGACAATCCTTCATAGTTAACATAAACCTTCCTTGATATTTTCTGCCTTCACTAAAGCTCACAGTGATTCACCAGTCAGGATGACCCCGACAGGAGCGAAAACATGAGTCTCATCAATCGCCGCACCTGGTTGCAGCAGGCTTCCGCAGCCTCCCTCCCCTGGCTGATGACACAACCTGTCACTGCAGCTGGCACCGCCGAAAGATCAAAGTTACCAGTTGCTGCTATTGTGACCGAATACACGCCGAACTCGCATGCAGATGTGCTGGTCGGAAAAATCCTGGAAGGCTTCCAGCAACAGGGAGGTGCCGGTCCTGACTTAAAACTGGCTGCACTCTATACCGATCAGGTGCCCGCGCGGGACATGAGCCGCAGCCTGTCACGTAGATACAAATTCCCCCTGGCAGGAACAATTGAAGAAGCGATCACACTCGGAACAGATCAGGTCCAGGTCGCAGGAGTTCTGATTGTCGGCGAACATGGCAACTACCCTTTTACACCTGACACGAAACAACACATGTATCCCCGTAAACAGTTCTTTGATGAAATCACTGCCACGTTCAAGAAATATGGCAAGTCGGTTCCCGTGTACAATGACAAACACATGGGTTATCGCTGGGAGGATGCCAAAGCCATGTACGATACATCACTCAAAATGAATTTCCCCATGATGGCCGGTTCTTCCCTACCAGTCGCCTGGCGCAAACCGAGATTAACGCTGCCCGCTAATTGTGAAATTGAGTCCGTGCTGACAATCGGTCGCGGCAATTTTGAAGCCCACGGCTTTCATTCGCTGGAAGCCCAACAATGTTTAATTGAACATCGCAAAGGTCCTGTGGGAGTTACCGCTGTGGAAACCGCGCAAGGCCAACAGATCTGGAAAGCCGGACGGGAGGGAAAATGGGATCGGGCCATGCTGCAGGCGGCGCTGGATGTAATCCCGAATGTCGCCAAAGGAGACAGGGAGGAGATCCTGAAAGATGACAGTGCGTTCTATTTTCTGGAACATCAGGACGGTTTAAAAAGTACGATCGCGATGGCAAATCGACTCAGTCGGCATTATGCTGTCGCCGTTAAACTGAAAGGAGAAGACAAACCGCGGGCCACCTGGTTCAAACTGGAACTCAAGCCCCCGTTCGGTCATTTTGCCTACCTGCTTCAGGCCATCGAACACATGATTCATACAGGCGAACCAGCCTATCCTGTCGAGCGAACGCTGCTGACTACCGGCATTCTGGACGCCGTCATGCATAGTCTGGCAGCAGACGGCAAACGGATTGAAACGCCTGATCTGGCCATTGATTACAAGCCCGCCCACTGGCCGTATGCGAATCAGCCTGACATTCGATGAGAACACGCTATTTCAAGACATCACACAAACGTTGTGCCAGCAGATTGACCTGATCTGATCTCAGACACAGTGGGTTGACCGTCAGCAGGCCTTCATGCAGCCGGGCATGACCAACATACACCGCAGGCGTACCCTCTCTCAATTTCCGGCAGACATCAAAGGCTGTTCCGACTTTGTCTTCTTCAATCTGAATCTCCAGCAGCGGACAGCGTTCACTGCATTCCGGTATTTCCAGAGAACAGGCGGCATTCACATTCGCCTGTTCCAGCTCCCCTGCGATCTGTTCCAGCCAACGGCGGTACTCCTGGTTCTGCGTATCGTAGGCACCGGAAGAAAACAGTTCTAATGCGGTCAGCAACGCAATGATCTCTTCTTTCGAAACTTTCAGAGCGCGTCCAATCCCATGCCGGGGAATGCCATCGAACAATGTCAGGTCAATCAGGTCAGCCGGAGGATCCCACAACTGCCCATGATCGTCCATGTCAAGCAACTGCAGTGCTGCCGAAGAAATCAGCTCCCGCTTTCCACATAACAGACCTGTCGACTGCGGACCGCGAATTGCTTTTCCACCACTGAAGGCGATCAGATCGGCTCCCGTAGCGGCAATTGCTTTCAGATTGGAGCGCGGTGGCACTTCTCCTGCTGCATCAACGAGAACCGGAATCCCCCGCTGCCGGGCGACTTTAACGACTTCACTCAACGCCGGCTGCGAATTCGGAGCATGCACATAAACAATCCCCGCGGTATGCTCATTGATGGCAGCAGCATACTCCCAGGGTTCCGTTCGTCGAACACCTGCATTCGAAACAATTTCATTGAAACCGACTTCCACCAGCCGTGCCCCGGATGCCCTGACTGCATGGTCATACCCGCTCCGCTGTTCCCGCGCGATAATGAATTCATGTGGAAAGCCGTCACAGTGAGGCAGTTGTTCCATCCGCCTCAAATCATGCCGTGCCAGTATCGCAGCCGCTCCCAGTGTCAACGCTCCCGCAGCACCAGAGGTCACCAGACCGGCTTCCGTACCTGTCTGCTCGGCAATCTTGCGTGAAGCTGCCGCCTGGAGCTGCTCTAATGAAACAGCAATTTCAGACGCCTGTCGAAATGCTTCCAGCACTTCTTCAGGCATCGGTGCGCCGCCCAGTCGAGTCACGCTGCCACAGGCGTTAATAATCGGCTCCACACCAAAACGTTGATAGATACTCACCCGTGACTCACTTTCCATATTTCTGGCGTGCCCAGTTTTTGAAGGCACCCTGAGCTTCTTTTCCTGTTCCAGGAAATCCACCATGCTGCACCATCCAGATGGTAACGATTCCGTCTTCAGGTCGAATTTCCATATTCGTGGCGTGCGCACCACCATGTCCAAACCAGTCTGGTCCCACAGCCAGTCCCAGTCCGTAGCTTTGCTTAACTGCTGCGGTCGTCTGTCGCGTTGTCAGTGCTTTAAACGAGTTTTCGCTTAAATAACGTTTGCCCTTGAACTCTCCTCCGTTAAGCAGCATCTGACAGTAAATCGCAGTGTCCTGCGCAGTCGAAAACAGTCCCCCCGCCGGCATTGGAAACCGGTGCGCGGTATCAGTCAAAGGATAGGTCAACTGGTTCAAGGGGAATTCTGCCAGATCAGTCTTCGAGGCATCAGGGCGATATGACTTCGCCAGTCGAGCGACCTGTGCTGCGTTCGGCCAGAAGGTGGTATCCTTCATTCCCAGGGGATCAAATAATCGTTCCTGCATGAAATCTTCATACTTCTTACCTGACACGACTTCGAGAATCCGCGCCGCCGTGTTAATCCCAGCGTTCGAATATTGATAATGTGTCCCCGGCTCAGTCTGCAGAGGCGTCATCGCATAACTGCGTACGGCTGCTTCCAGAGGCAGCCCATCCAGTGCAGGCACTTCAATCGCGGACTTGAAGGGTAAACCACTCACATGACTCAGCACTTCGCGAATTGTGATTGGATGTGAGGGCTTACGAAGCAGTACATGATTCTCATTTTTTTCTGCGATCACCATCTGTCCCTTGAATTCCGGTAAATATTTCTCCACCGGGTCATCCAGGGATATTTCCCCATCATCGACCAGCATCATCACCGCCGTCGCCGTCATTCCCTTGGATTGAGAGGCGATCCAGAACATCGCGTCCTCAGGCATCGCTTTTTCACCCTCGATATCAGCAAAACCGACAGTATCCACGGAGAGAATCTGATTTTTATCAGCGACCAGGGCAACAGCGCCTGCCAGTTCATGACGATCAACATACGGTTGTAACACAGAAACTGCTGATTCCGGAGTATCAGCATTGGCATTTTTTACTTGAGTTGTAACCGCTGCCAGAATAAGAATTGTAAGGAGTCGAATGCGAGGCTTCATGAGTGTCCTTCAGCTGTTGGAATCAGATTATCAAGTCATTCATCTTACCGAAAGTGTATATCGAAGGTAAAGCGGGCAGACCAATCCTGGTCAAACCGTACGGCTCAGACAGAAGAAATTCATAAGTGTCGAATTGATTCATCGATACTTTTTTCCTGATTCCGGGCAATCATGAACAACTGCACTATAGTCGAGACTCCTGTTTTGTCTATGATTGAGTGTAGACTACAGGTATCCGAACACGCCTGCCCAGCTCATTATCGACTTGAAAATACTAATCCAAACTGGAATGAGATAACTTTATGAATCGTCCCACCAATCTGGCGGAACTCCGCGAAAGCGGCTGGAAGAGTAAAACAGTAAAACGCGAAATTTATGATAATCTCATGCAGGCCCTGCAGACCGGCGATGAACTGTTTCCCGGAATCGTCGGCTATGATGATACTGTAATTCCCGATATCGTCCTGGCACTCCTGTCAGAACATGACATGCTGTTCCTGGGAGAAAAAGGGCAGGCGAAAAGTCGTATCATGCGATTACTGATCCGATTTCTTGATCCGGAGATCCCCTACCTGGACATCCCGGAATCACCGGTCCACGATGATCCCTATCAGCCGATCACCAGTATCGGAAAAAAGTTTATCGCTGATACTCCCGAAGATGAAGTCCCTATCGCCTGGTGGTCCCGAGAGGATCGCTACGCAGAACGACTTGCCCCTGGCACCAAATTCGCCGATGTCATTGGTGAAATCGATCCTGCTAAGCTCGCGCACGGCGAAAGCATGTCCGCAGAAAGTGCCCTGCACTTCGGACTGATTCCCCGCATGCATCGCGGCATCTTTGCCATGAACGAACTTCCCGAACTGGATGAACTCGTACAGGTGGGTCTGTTTAATATTCTGGAAGAACGGGACGTGCAGATTCGCGGCTACCCCATCCGCTTCGACCTCGACATGCTGATTCTGTTTTCATCCAATCCATCAACATTCAACCGTAGTGGAAAAGTCATCCCGCAGTTGAAAGACCGGATCGGCTCAGTCATCCATACTCACTATCCCCGCGATCGCAGCCTGGGAATTGAAATTATGGAACAGGAAGCCAGCGTGGAACTGGAAGGGGAAGTCCCTGTAGTAGTACCTTACTTCATGCGGGAAATCATCGAGCAGATTACCGTTGCCGCCCGGGCTTCAAAATATGTTGATCACGACTCCGGTGTGAGTGCCCGCTTCAGTATTGCCAATTATCGAATGATGGTTGCTGCCGCCCGCAGACGAGGTGCCGTGCTCAATGAAAAACCGGCGGTCCCCCGCATCAGCGACCTGGGACACCTCTACTCTTCTTCATTGGGAAAACTGGAACTAGATCTGATGGGTGCCAACCAGATGTCGGAACGTCAGGTTCTGGACGCCATCATCGCCCAGGCAATTCAGGATGTCTTCCAGGAATACATCGTCGAACATGGTCTGGCAGAGATCGGCGAAATTTTTGCACAAGGCATCAAAATTGAAGTCGGTGACATGCTCCCCTCCTCCCAGTACGCAGATCGACTGAAACGGGTTCCCCCAGTATGGGATAAAGCCTTCGAAGTCAATGCATCGGGAGATGAAGCCATCCGGGCGTCCTGCATCGAATTTGTATTAGCAGGCTTGTATGCCAACAGCAAAATTTCGCGTTCCCAGGATCATGGACGCATTGTCTATGAAACATAAGTGTCACACACTACTACTACCACAACTCTCCCAAGAGAGATTGAGATACGACTATGTCTGATAAACGACTGACCGGCGGGATTATCCATACGTACCAGAAGTACGACCCGAAACGCATCCCCGACCCGATGCAACCTCCTCCCGATCTGGTCTCTCCCGCTTTGAATCACATGATGTATTATGGTTCCATGCGGGAACTGACAGAGGAAGAACTGGCGCGGGCGATCAAGCTGGACCCCAGCCAGATCGCAGGTCTGGGCCCCAGCCTGGATGCACTCGTTGCCATGCTGGAAGAACGTAAACGGAAAATCCTCGAAACGTATGAAACCGACAGTGTAAGAAAAAAAGCCCGTCGTACTTACCGAGACTACGCCAAACACATGCAGCCTCCCCGACGCCTGAAGGATTATTTCAAACAGGCGGTCCGAGAAGAGCAGATCTACGATCTGGAACGAATCTGGTATAAAACAGAAGATGACAGCAGCCCATTTGCCCGGGGACTGGTTCAACTGGTGGATCGTCTGAGCGACAAATATGAAATCGATGAGCTGGCGTCCAAATATTACTTCACCGGGCAAACGTCGATGACGATACCGGAAGCCCTCGAAATCAAAGCAGAACTTGAAAAGATCGAAGAGCTACTCAAGCAGCTGGAAGAAGCCCGCGAGACCGCACAGATTGCCATCATCGATATGGAGGCCCTGTCTGAATTCACACAGCCCGGGGACATGGAAACGCTGGAAGCCCTGCAGAAACAGGTCCGCGACCTGATGCGGGAGATGGCCGATCAGCAGGGACTCGAGTTTTCTAAAGGTCAGTTTCGCCTGACTCCCAAAGCATACCGCCTGTTTCAGAGTCGCATCCTTGAAAAAATCTTCAGCGACCTGCAGGCATCACGTACCGGACGACACACAGGCCCGGTAGTTGGCGAAGGAGCGGTAGAACTTCCCACCACCAAACCCTACGAGTTCGGAGATTCCGTTTCGAACATGGACATCACCCAGTCCTTCACGAATGCGATTCTCCGCGATGGTCCCGGCTTACCTATTCGCTTGAAATCTGATGACCTCGTGATTCATAAAACCCGAAACACGCCCAAGTGCGCTACGACCGTATTGATGGACATGAGCGGCTCTATGCGATACGAAGGTCAGTACGTCAATGTCAAGCAGATGGGCTTGGCGCTCGAAGCATTGATTCGTGGTGAATACCCCGGCGACTACCTGAAATTCATCGAGATGTATACATTCGCCAAACCGCGAACGGCAGCAGAAATTGTAGAGTTGATGCCCAAACCGGTGACCATTTTTGATCCCGTTGTGCGTCTGAAAGTCGACATGAGTGATGAAAACATCAGCGAGCAGATTGTGCCGCCGCACTTCACGAACATACAACATGCCCTGCAGCTCTCAAGACATTTTCTCGCTCTTCAGGATACACCCAACCGCCAGATCATTCTGATTACTGACGGTCTACCTACTGCGCATTTTGAAGGCGAGCAACTGTATCTACTATATCCGCCGGATCCACAGACCGAAGCGGCTACGATGCGGGAAGCCCATTTATGCAAACGTGAAGGCATCACCATCAATATCTTTCTGATTCCCAGCTGGTCACAATCCAGCGAAGATATCCAGTTCGCCCATCGTCTGGCCGAAGCGACGCAGGGCCGCGTCTTCTTCACCGCCGGCCGCGATCTGGACCGCTATGTCGTCTGGGACTACGTTTCTCAACGCCGCGACATCATCGGCTGAGCTGGGCTGAATGTGAAATCATTCCGGCGAATACGATCTTTCAATTACATTAAAGTCTTTGCCACTGCGTATAAATGGCAGTGGCAAAGACTGAAAAATTAATTCTGGGCAAAACCGCCCTTGATATTATAGGGGATTAGTTAGGTTCTATGGTGGAAACATCAACGTCAAGCGTTGAAAGATCCGCCCCATCCTCAGTGGCAACAATTCCGACATATCCATCCAGGGTGAGAATATCACCGGTTGTAAATGTCAGAGGGTAAGTCCCCTCATACAAAAAGTTGTGATTATAATAGTTCTGGTTGGGGATATAACTTTCCAGAATCGTTCCACTGGCATCCTTTACGACAACCTCATCGGTACCAGCCTGAATGCTGAGCACTTTCACGCCATTCTTTTTGACTTCCAGGTATGACAGTCCGTGAGAATCTCCAATCGAGGTATAGCGGTACTTCACATATACAGTGGTCGTAGAAGTTCCCCCCGCGGGTTTTAACAGTTCGTAGCTCGCAAGGTATTCTGCAAAAGGCCAATCAATGGCAGTGGTACTGCTCAGGCTGAAATCAGCCACTTCCTGTTCATCCACATTGGATCCGCAGGTCACGTTATAATAGGAATTGCCCAGTGAAGCAGAGTAAGAAGTTCCATACTGGTCTGCCGACCCGTGGGTTCCTGTGACGGAATCTGTCGTTGATCCACTTTCTGAAGCGCCCGGCACCCCGGTACACGCGTAAGAATCAACCTGAACGTACCCGGAAAGCAACCCCCAGACATCCCCCGGGTCTCCAAACGCTTGTGCTCCCATCCACAGACAGGCGACTCCCATCACCCCGACATTAAAACTCAGTTTTCGCAATCCAATCATAGATACTTCTCCTTCTTAAAAGATGAAAGTATTTCGCAGTCACTAGTCAGTGCCCACGAATCGACTGGACGTATACTACCACGGCAGCATGAACATATTATAAGTCACCGGTGAATGTGTCGTTAATTAGCAATTAGCAAAGCCGGCCTGGTATGACCTCACAATGAAACCGATACTCTTAATGCAATTAGCGATTGCTGCTTCGCCAGACATTCAGGCAACCAAAGTGCTGCTGTTGCAATGAAGTGATCAGTTTTTTACCGGAGTTTCCGTAGCGATCAGCATTTAATGCCATCGCCTGAAGAGCGTGTTCCCGTGCTTTGGTTGTCTGTTGAGTATCTTCATAAAACTGCGCGAGCAAATAATGCTGGTCAGCCGTGGGTGCCAGTGACAACGTCGATAAATACGCACTTTCTGCTTCTTCATAGTTCCCTCGTTTCCTTTCAGCAAAAGCAATCCCTTTCCAGGCAGAGACAATCCCCGCCTGTTGCTGTTCTGAATGCGGCAGTCGTTTCCAGGCATTCAGGGACTTTCGGTACCATTCTTCACTTTCTGCCCACTGCTCCTGCTGCTGATAGATATTTCCCAGCAACTGACAGGTGAGTGGACTGACGGTCTGTTGATCACTCCAGGTAGCCAGCAGTCGGATTGCTGCTTCGCCTTTTCCCAGAATGGTCAATAGCCGGGCCTGTTGATAGGCGGCTTCTTCACTACCTACGGGCTCAAGCTGCATAAACCCGAGGTTGCGTTCGATTTCATAACAGCTCCGATCCAGGTCGCGAGCCAGATCTCCTGCGGGTAGATCACCAATTTTCTGCCAGGGTGCCAGTAAACAGACTTCGCGCGTCAAACGCCGTGCATCCCCCAGGCGACCACTGCCCAATGATTCGTCAATGGTCGTGACGATTTCATCCACCCGCGATTGAATATAGATCGATGGGACCAGGACCGCTGTAATTACAGCCAGCCCCCAGATCAGAGCCCCCTGTTTAAAGGTCGGATCAGAGTATTTCCCTCGCCTTGAGATCTTTCCTTCAACCAGGCACAGAGTCAGCATCAGCCAGAAGGCCAGAACAGGCCGTAAGATGATGGACTCCCACGCATCATAGTTGCTCAATGTTCCACTGGGATGACTGCTGCTCAAAGCCATTACCAGAATCCCTGCCGCCCCAATATAAAAAATCAGCTGAACCAGCTTAAACAGGGGAGGACTGTGTTGACTGAACACACGAAACAACCAGTCTGAGATCAGAATTGCCAGTGGTAACATGCAGACAAAACAGACAATCGCAATATCGACACGCAAATAAGGTAGACTAAGGCTTCCCGAGTTGCGGACTGTTGAGACCCACCAGCCAATCAAGCAAGAAAGAATGATGGCCAACAGAACCAGCAGGCTGCGATTGGGAATCTGAATTGGTGTCTCTGTACCTGGGATTGATTCAGCTGTTGAGATATCGGAAAGGTGCCCCTCTCGGTCCTGACGTTTCATGCGCGAGCGGGCCTCCTCGATTTCCAGAGCAGACCATCATAGGCGTAATGCAGAAACGCCATGATCAGATTGGCCGTAAGCCAGAGTTCCAGCAGACGGGATTCCATCAACCAGGCTCCCATCCCCAAAATCACAACAAACACAGCCAGAATCAGTCCCCAGCGAGGCATCAGTCGCTGAAACAGTTGCGTTGTCGATTGACCGGATTTCCGGGTCCGATCAACTGACCAGTTGACGATCGCCAGGTATTCAATGGAATGAAACAAAGCGGAAGCCGTCGTCAGGACCAGTAGCATCATCGGGTTTTGAGCGGCTACTGCCCCCAACATCGCCAGATACAAGGTCATCACACTGGTGAAGTATAAACATCGACCCACCGTTTGCGCTTTGAGTTGCCAGAGCTCTCTGAGAATCATGGTGACTGGAATCAAAGCAAATACATAATCCAGAGTTCCCCACCCCTGGCTGGCAGCAGACCCCACAGAAGCCCAACTCGCGATTCGGAACGTTACATACAACAGAAAACCCCGCATGAGCCATTTATCGATCCTTAGCCGCCCAGGAGAAAGCCCTCCCGTTTTTCGACCGTATATACTATAGATGCCGTGATGTTGAGCAGCAAAATGCCAGGCATTCCAAATATAATCGATCGTGAGCAGACAGGTGAGTGCCCCCGTAGAGATTTTAACTGCTAGTGGAATCGTTAAGAGGCAGACCGCAATCAGAATGTACTTCGTCTTGTTCGCCTGCAGGCGATCTCGCTCTAAAAACAGCAATGCGGGTGTGATCCAGCGATGCGGCGTTGTAATAAAATAGACCTGCCAGAAACTGATACCACTCTGGATCTCCAATCCTCCCCACCACTGGAGGAATACCAGTACTGGCCACCCCAGGTTCGCCAGGAAGAGCAGGTCGTATCGGGGATCCACGAGCCAGGCTGCCTGTAGTGACTGGCGAAAGCTGCGCACTGCGGAGTCAGGTTGTTCAACAGCCGCTTGTGGCAAAAGTGCGGATTGACTGATTTGAGACATATTTATCATTGCCCTGGAATCAAACCAGGTTCAAAAATATCAAATTACGAACGATTAAGAAAATTGATTCATCTCACAGATCACTAAGCGATACTTTTGAGTCACGTGCTCGGCGATTTCTCTGTAGCTTGAGAATGATTGGAATGAGATTGTTGATCCAGTCATTAATAGAACTCTAGGATGTGGAGTTATTTTAAGCATGAATTGTTAAGAAATTGTTAGCAAATGAAGAAATAGCATTTGCAGATCAGCCTGAAAGTGAAAAAGGCTGTTTCAATCGAAACATTTACATTAATATTTTCAACGTTAATTTTTCGTGAAGCACAGTTTCGGATCCGAATAATACCTGAGAAACAGGCAATCTGCGCAGCAGCAAGTGATCGACACTTCAGAGGGACTGAAACGTGTATCGAGCAGCCTTACATTGATGGAATTAGCCGGCAGGCTGCTCGGGATTAAAGCCTTTGGTATTCTGTCCATGCGGCTTCACAGAAGAATTGTCATCTTCGACTCGAAAAAAGGTGGTGGCACTTTTCCCGGAAGCCAGTTCTTTCACCCGTACTTTCCAGATTCCTGCTTTATCGTTGGGAGCAATCTGGACCAGAAAATTTTGCGCGCCATCCTGGAGAGCACGATAACCGGACATTTCCGCCACTCGTCCTTCGGCATCTTCAATCGATACTTCCACAGGAATGACAGCTGAGACCGGCGCCCCCTGATCATCAAGAACTTTGATCGAAACCGTGGCTGTTTCCCCCCGTTTCAGTGTCGCCGGAATTTGAATAGCCACCTCATTAACAGGTTGATCCGTGCAGAGATAAATCCCGCCTGCACCGGGCCCCAGTTTCACATTGACTGCCTGCTGCAGGTTAGATGACTTTGTATTGACCTGCTGATGTTGAACCAGATCATAAAAATAGCCATTCTTGCGATTCACAGACAAAGTCGCTTCTGCGGGGAGACCGTTTTCCATCACTCGACCATGATGCCCCACATAATCGCCGAATTCGCGATTGTCATTCACCACAAAAATGTAGTCGGCATGCGAGGCTCGGCGACAATAGGGAACCACATTCGGATGAGAAGAATCTACATAGCGTGTGTATTTCCCATCAAGCGCCTGTCGTAATTCTGCAGACTTCTTCTGTAACTCCTGTTTATCAAGATCTGCATTACCAGTCCGCGTGTAAGAAGAGATCCGAATATCAGGTTTGACTGCAGGTGAAACCCGTTCGTCAGCAATTACAATCCCTCCCTGCTTCTGGAAGTCCTTGATTGCCTGCAGGATGGATTCGGTAATCACATCACAGTCCATCATTACCAGTACTTTGTACTGGTTCAGGCCTGTCTGATTGATCGTTTCATCAAACACGACGTCCGTTTGTAAGCCAGCCCACTGTAGCATCTGGTGCGCATCCCCCAGCCAGTAACCGTTCCAGCCATATGTTCCGCGTCTGGCGAAAACCTGAGAGGCAAAACTTTCATAGAAGGCAATATCATTCTTTGCAGCAGGCATCTTTTTTAAGGCCGGTCCCAGAGGCTGGACAACTTCGTGTATTAAACGTTCCAGTTCATATTGAGTCTGGGGATTGGTATATCGATATCCTCCGGCTCCATCAGTCGGCACCAGTGACTGCCAGCCATGGTACATGATTCCCTTAATGGGACGGGAGATTTTAGCCCAGAACGCTTCCCTTAAATGCATCGGTGAGATTGTGATAAAGGCCGCATCGGGTTGCTCTTCTTCCCAGTGTGACAGATTCTCCGGCCCATCACCTGGTTTCTTTGCGATCGGCGCAGTCTGCGAACGATACCAGATGATCTGTGTCATATTCATGACCTCCTGATGCTTCCCAGCCCCCTTCGCCATGGCAAAAAGTTCGTCACCAACGACATTAATACGAATCGGATCCGGATAACTGTAAGTCCAATGGGAGAGCACATCCACATTCCCGCCGGAACCAAATACACTCGCCACGCGCATCGCCGGGTCATACCAGGTCCAGAATTTTTTAGAAGTCGAATTCAGCCCCCGTTCCAGGTCATTGTTTAATTCGTTCCAACCATCACCGGTTTTCCAGTGCCACTTGTAATAAACATATAGCGGATCATTATCTGACACGACACGGTCGGCAGGAAAGTTTTTCAGTTTTTTATAATCGACTCCCCGTGGCGGTCCGGCTTCTGAAGGAATCTCAATTCCGGCAAACTTCTTAAATGCTTCCCGGTCATGCTCATGGAAACAGGGGCGCGAATGTCCTCGAACTTCAGAATGCAGCAGTGCGGCATCCAGTGCGGGATAATCCTGATACGTCTGTGCCAGTGAAGCGCCCACGTTATACGTAAACTCTTTGATTTCTGGAATCAGCGGGCAGATATCTTCCCGGGAAGAATGCGTGGTTCCATCCTGATTGACACGCTGTAGGTTTTCTCGAGTTCTCAGATAAGAACCGGGGGACAGGGATGCATAGAAAGAAATACCATTGGCTAATCCCCGATCTAACCCTGCTCGTATCTCAGCGACATTTTCTTCAGAATCTGCCAGCGTGGGTTTCTCCGCTTCCAGCACTTTCGCGTAGTTCACTCTGGTTCCGACCGCGTGGGTAAAACCGATTTTTTTCAATCGATCAATTTCATTGATCCCGGCCCCCCACATGATTACGGGAAACTTGTCAGGCAATTCCCTTCCCACTATCTGAATCGGAAATGCAGCTTCCGCAGTAGTCCCGGCAGGTCCTGCTGTTTTCAATTTTGCCGTTAATTCATATTCATCCGGTCTTAATGCAGTATTCAAAGGAAACAACACCTGCTGTGGTTTACCTGACTCCAGATTGTTCAATGTGGATGTTCCCTGCACATCACCATTCAGTAACCAGGTGACGGTCGCTTCAGACAGCAATTGCGGCTGCAGGTTTGTCACCTGAAAAGTAAGTGACGGGTTCTGCTCCATTCGGATATAACAGGATCGCTGTGTGAGTCGATCAAAACGGACCGGACGAAATTCCAGTTCTCCGCTGCTGATACGGACCTGATCAATTAGCCCTGGAAAGCCTCCATAATTACTCCCATTGCGATCCCCGATTGTCAGCGGTCGCGTCCCTGGAGTGATTGCTCCTACACTGGCTACAGTTTTGTCGCCATGAGGCAGTCCATTGACAAGGAATCGACCTCGACCAGCCCCGTTATACATAAAAACAATGTGATACCAATTGTCAGGATTCAACTGAAGTGGGTTCGAGTACCAGGTTTCTGAAAAGTCTCCAAAGCCAAGAACAGCTCTCAATGTTCGGGTGCCCGTACGTCCTGCAGGATTAACAATGAGTTGATAATCAGTATGGCTCACATACTTTTTATCGAGCAGATAGGCGGTCTTTGCTTTCTTTATGTCTGCCTCAGGTTTGATCCACATCTCCAGGGTAAACGCGCCTCGAGGTGAAAGTTTGGGAGAATTTTTGACAAAAGCATTATGGCGTTTGTCTTCCACGGGAAACCCTGGGAAAGATCTCATGGCAGCACCAAATTTTCCCTGAGACTCAATATCTGCTCCGTTGAATGTAGCTAAATGATCATTTCCAGAAAGATCAGCCCCCGGTTCTGAACCATCAAACGTCCATAATCCCAGGACATGAGGACCGATGGCATTCTCGTGCGTGTATAATGACTGCCATGGTTCCTGTAATGCGAAAGATTCAGGATCAGCGGCGGAAAGACTGGTAACAAAGCCTAATGATAAAAATAACAGAACAACAGATGGAATTATTTTTCGCATGAACTCGAACTTTCAAATACCACATTTCAGGCTTCAATGGTGTAGACGCTAATTAGTTAACACAGTTTAACAATCCATGTTGCTGAATAAAACGGACTCGCTTCTGATATTTATTTACTAACAGAGACCTCCCTACTGTTGGTTCGTATGAAGTGTCGAGATGAGCTATGACTTAAAGAACGTTCATTCTGTTCAAAAGCCGAACCTTATTTGTTCGCGCGAACGATACTTGCTAGGATACTGAAAGCGTTTCTCGAAAACGGCTTTGATTTGTCTCTTTTTTCGCTGCATCTGCCAGGTTATGTCTACTGAAACTCAACAGACTATAGATAAACTTCCACCGTTGGTCGTCATGAGTGATCTGGACGGCACATTGCTGGATCATGATACATATTCGTTTGCACCCGCTATACCTGTAATCACACGGTTACAGGCAGCGGGAATTCCGCTGATACTGAATACCAGTAAAACGGCAGCCGAACTGATCGCGTTGCGTGAAGCACTGAAAAATACCGATCCCTACGTCGTGGAAAATGGTTCTGCCATCTATTTTCCGGATCCTTCGTTTATCCACACAAGCGGCTCAACTGCACATTTTTCAGGAAATGATGTGCATGTTTTAGGGGCACGCAGAACTGAGATCCTTTCGATCATTCAAAAAAAACGCCATGAAGAAAATTTCCTGTTTTCTGGATTTTCAGACATGGAAGTCTCTGAAGTTATTGCATATACGGGATTATCGGAGTCCGAAGCTGAGCAGGCGATGAACCGGGAATTTTCAGAGCCGTTAATTTGGCAGGACTCGGCACATCAATTGCGTAAGTTTGAAGCACTGATTGCCAATCATGGTCTGCGGCTACTGCGAGGTGGTCGGTTTGTGCATGTGATTGGCGCGTGTGACAAAGGAAAATGTCTGCAATGGTTCAGGGAGTTTTATACCCGTTCCGGTAAACCCACTCCTCGATTCGTGGCACTCGGTGACAGTCAGAATGACGTCGCCATGCTGAATGCAGCAGACATCGCAGTCATTGTGCGCTCTTCCCATCACGAACCTCCCGATCTTGAGAAGCAATCTTCGGTCATTATTACTGAAGAGACTGGCCCACAGGGATGGGCTGTTGCATTAACGCAAATACTGGATGAAACGCTGACCTGATCATCCCGGTTTTGACGCTCAAACTACGATCATGGAGAGCTGGTATGGGAGACTTTTACCAAAACGGTATTATCACGACATTACATAATCTCTCGTCACGCTCAATTGACGAGATGGAAGCGGAACTGCTCCAGTTTTCTAAAATACGCCCGATGAGCCTGGTGCTGCCCTGCCTGTATAGCGAACTGGAAGGGCCTGCACTTGATAAAATTGTCACAGAATTGGCGAAAGTCCGTTATCTGAACGAAATCGTGATTGGCCTGGATCGAGCGGACGAAGCGCAATACAAACACGCCATTCAGTTTTTCAGCCGACTACCTCAGAAACATCGGATTCTCTGGAACGATGGCCCGCGACTGCAGAATGTCAATTCCGTACTGCAAAACCAGGGACTGGCTCCTAACGAACTGGGAAAAGGCTGTAACGTATGGTACTGCCTGGGTTATATTCTGGCCCAGGGAACATCGGCCTCCATCGCATTGCATGATTGCGATATTCTCACCTATGATCGCAGTCTACTGGCACGCCTGATTTATCCTGTTGCCAATCCCAGTTTTAACTATCAGTTCTGCAAAGGTTACTATGCAAGAGTGGCTGACAGCAAAATGAATGGTCGGGTGACCCGTCTGCTGGTGACCCCACTGCTCAGGGCATTGAAGAAAATTCTCGGCTCACTGGATTATCTAGAATACCTCGACAGCTACCGCTATCCACTGGCTGGCGAGTTCTCTTTTCGCGTTGATGTCATCAACGATATCCGCATTCCCAGCGACTGGGGGCTGGAAATCGGCGTGCTCTCGGAAGTGAATCGGAATTACTCGACCAACCGTCTGTGCCAGGTCGACATTGCTGACCGCTATGATCACAAACATCAGAATCTTTCCGTTGACGATTCCCAGGCGGGGCTGTCGAAAATGTCGATTGATATTTCGAAAGGCATTTTCCGTAAGCTGGCCACAAATGGAGTCGTTTTTTCAACGGAAACGTTTCGTTCTATCAAAGCCACTTACTATCGAATTGCCCTCGACTTCATTGAAACGTATCGAAACGACGCCATCATTAATGGATTAGCCCTGGATATTCATAATGAAGAAAAGGCCGTTGAGCTGTTCGCAGAAAATGTGTTAAAAGCGGGTCTGCATTTCCTGGAAAATCCGATGGAAACGCCATTTATCCCCAGCTGGAATCGTGTCCAAAGTGCTTTTCCGGATATTTTTGCGAGCCTGTGCGCCGCTGTTGACGATGACTATCGGGAGTTTGCCTGAAACCATGAGTGAGCCAGTTGAGCATTCTGCAGTCAGTGAGTATCAGTTTCTGATAGAAAACCATTTAAGAATCATTTACCCCGAAATCGATCATACCGCATTTGCCCGGGAACTGATTCAAATCATGTGTCCCGACGGGAAATGCCAGACACCACAGACGCATCAGAATCACTGGGACCAGTCTAATGTAATGATGATCACATACGGCGACAGCCTGCTTACGGAAGACCAGCAGCCCCTGGAAACGCTACTTCAGTTTTCTAAAGAATTTCTGAACGAAACTATCAGCGGAATTCATATCCTCCCGTTTTTCCCCTACAGTTCAGATGACGGATTTTCCATCATTGACTATCACCAGGTGAATCCGCACCTGGGCGACTGGCCCCAGATTAATGCCATCGCAGAAAATTTTCAGTTGATGTCAGACCTGGTAATCAACCATTGCTCCAGTCAAAGTAAATGGTTCCAGCAACTCAGGCGAGGAGAAGCACCAGGTAAGGATTATTTTTTCTGCGCTTCTCCTGAAGACGATTTATCTGAGGTAGTCCGCCCGCGCACCAATGAGCTGTTAAGCCTGATCGAAACCCCCGATGGACCGCGTTATGTCTGGTGCACGTTCAGTCAAGATCAGGTGGACTTGAATTTCGCTAACCCCCAACTGCTGCGGGAAATTGTCAAAATCATCAAGCTCTACCTGGACCACGGAGTCAATATTTTTCGGCTCGACGCGATCGCCTTTATCTGGAAGGTGGTGGGAACAAGCTGTCTGAGTCTGCCGGAAACTCATGAGATCGTGCGTCTCTTCCGTACATTGATCCAGTTTGTGGCACCGACGGCCATGATCATCACAGAAACCAATATTCCCAACCGGGAAAACCTGGCCTATTTCGGGAACTCGAACGAAGCCCATGCCATTTACAACTTTTCACTCCCCCCGCTGCTGGTGAACGCCATGCTCTGTGGCAGCTGTCAGCATTTAAAAACCTGGATGATGAGCATGCCCCCTGCCTTGCATGGCACCACTTATCTGAATTTCATTGCCTCTCACGATGGCATCGGACTCAGACCCGCTGAAGGTCTGATGAGCGAAGATGAAATTGGAAATATGGTCGCCATGATGGAACAATTTGGCGGACGCATCTCCATGCGATCTCTCGCTGGAGGAGTCAAGCGTCCTTATGAAATCAACATCTCGTTAATTGATGCGATGAAAGGGACCTTGGATGGTGAAGACGAATGGCAAGTCGAACGGTTCCTCTGTGCGCACGCCATCATGTTTGCTCTGGAAGGAATCCCTGCGGTTTATATACACAGTTTTCTGGGCACTCTGAATGATCAGGCTGGCGTAAAAGAGACAGGCCTGAACCGTTCTATCAACCGTCATCGCTGGGATTACCACAAACTGGCATTGGCACTCGCCGATGATACTTCCATTCACTCGCAGGTCTTTCTGGGAATGTGCCATCTGCTGAAAGTGCGTCGACATCAGCCGGCTTTTCATCCCAATGCGACGCAGTTCACCTTACATCTGGGAGACAGTGTATTTGCCTTCTGGCGACAGAGCATGGATCGCCAGCAGAGTATTTTCGCGCTCAATAATATTTCCAATCAGGAACAGATTGTCCCGTTATCGGAAATTAATCTGATCGGAACCGATAACTGGACCGATCTAATCAGCGGTGAATTATACTCCGACCTGCGCGCTGAATTGATTCTGAAACCCTATCAGGTAATCTGGTTGACGAATCGCTGGTCGCGCAATTAACTCAAAGCCGCTGATTACACAGAATCAAACCTGGCTCTGAAAGCAGAGTTCGTAACCATCCGGATCTTTGAGAAACAGTTGATTCATTCCATAAAAAGCGGCCCGGGGAGGTTCCAGGTTTAATCCTTTCTTTGAAAACTCTTCAAACATGACCAGGGCATCAAAGCAGAGAAAATAGAAACCCACTCCCTTGATTCGTTCTTCTCTGACTCCATCCTCATCGGGACAGGCAGATTGTAACATCAGCGCCGCCGAACCCCGTTCCAGTCGACACCACTGAATTTTATCTTCAGGTTCCCATTTCATCCTGATTTCAAACCCAAGTTGATCTCTGTAAAAGGAGATCGAATTATCAATATTTTCTACAAACAGGAGAGGCACCAACTCCTGAACAGGATTATTTATCATTGACATGACTGCTCCCTGTGCACTGAGAAAATAAAATGAACATTACCACTTAGTCATCGGATTCGCGATGGACCGTTCCTGGTGAAAATGCAGGCAGGCAGATGGCGATGTACTCCGCCCCGGCTTCTCCAGGAGTGCTGTAGCGGACCCACTCCCCTGCATCCAGTATGATCGCCTGTCCCGTTTTGACTTCAAAAATCCCCTGCTTTGTTTCCACATGTAGTACACCTTTCAAAACGACAGACATCTCCTGAAACTCGGGGGATTGTGCAGGTTCAACCCAGCCGCCGGGAGATACCATTCGGGCGACACTGATGAATTCGTCACCCGTATTCACACGCCCGATAAATTCTTCTATCTGTTTCGGTTTATTACCGGCAGCTTTTACAATTGTGGGGAGTTCAATATAGCGAGGCATGGTGGCTCCTTAATAAAACACAGCATTCGGCAGTCGTTAATGAACCAAAATATTGCAAGATGCTTCTGGCATGAAAGCCAGGACCATACATCCTGTTTTACGCATTCGAAATCGGGATCCTGAAGATCGACTGGCATCAGAAAATATTTCAGTATGAACAGGCTAGGAATGCTATGAATGAATTCTTATCATGATACCAGACTCATCTTAATCAACCTAAATTTAAAAAACTCTGTCACCCAGTTCCATTCGGACCTGCTGAATAATTCATATTTCAGGAGCCAAAATATGTTGACAAGTTTACTGCTACCTGTCCTGCTATCAGCGGTTGCCCTGTTTTTTGCCAGTTTTCTCTCTTGGATGGTCCTGCAACTTCACCGGGATGACTGGAAAAAAATGGAACAGGAAGACGAGTTTCTCAAAACGATGCAGAACCTGAACATGCCTGTTGGCAGTTACATGTTTCCTGGATGTGAATCACCTGATGAAATGAAAAGCGAGGAATATCAGAAGAAATGGAACAAAGGTCCCTGTGGTGTAATGACCGTATATCCCAAAGTGAACATGGGCAAAAACCTGGGCCTGACCTTTGTATTCTTTCTGGTCATCAGCTTTTCTCTCGCTTATCTGTCTTCGCTGGCGATAGCGCCAGGTGCAGAATTTATAGTCGTCTTTCGTTTTTTAGCCACAGCTGGCCTGCTGACTTTTTTATCAGCGAGCATTCAACACTCGATCTGGTTTCACAATCGGATTCTCGGACATGTGATTGAATCTATCGCTTATGCTGTCATAGTCGGCACCATCTTTGGTCTGATGTGGCCAGCTACCTAACTTCTGCAATTCTGATTTTCAATTTGTAAACTGAGGTATATAAATGACTGTTTCTCTTCCACTGTCAGGTCAAAAGTTTCTTCTGTTTACTGGTGAGGACTATGAAGACCTGGAACTCTGGTACCCCAAACTCCGACTGGAAGAAGCAGGCGCAGAAACCACTCTGGCTGGTCTGGAAGCGGGGAAAACCTATCTGGGAAAACACGGATATCCTTCCGTATCGGAAGTCACCATCGACAGTATTAACTCAGCTGATTACCAGGGAGTCATCTGTGCTGGAGGATGGATGCCTGATAAACTCAGGCGATCCGAAAAAGTACTCTCACTCCTGCAGGAATTCCATGAATGCGGAAAACTGATCGCCGCCATCTGTCATGGAGGTTGGATGCCTATTTCTGCAGGAATCTACAACGGCGTCAAAGTCACCGGTTCACCGGGAATCAAAGACGATCTGATCAACGCAGGCGCTGTCTGGGAAGATGCTCCCGTAGTCGTCGACCGCCATTTCGTCTGCAGTCGACGTCCCTCTGATCTACCTGATTTCTGCAAGGGAATTCTCGAAGTTCTGAAAACAACTTAGCCGGTCAATCAAAGATCTGGTTGGCAAGCTGCTGCACTTCTGCAGTCTGATGTATTTTCAGTTGCTGCTGCAATTCGGCGTCTATCAACTTCACTAATCGCTGTTGCTGTTGAATTGCTTTCAACAAGGCGATCGCGCGTCTGTCTGTTCTGATTAACGCCTGCAGCGCAATTTTCTGATTGCGGGGAGTCAATACAGGGAGTGCTGCAATCAGATCTTCAGTTGCTGTCGGTACATCGATATCGCCAAGCCCACTTACGGCTCCCATCTGCAGTTCAGCATGACTGGCATCCTTCAGGTACCGCTTCAGCTGTTTTTGACAGACGTCATAATCCAGCATAGCCACCATCCGCAGCGCATCATAACGGGTGCCCCCTTTCACATCTGGATCATCAGCCATATTGACGGCCCGCTGGAGTGCCTGCTTCCAACGGACCGTCAATTCCGGCCTATCTTTCAGAAGTGAATCAATTTTGCCGCGAGGCCAGTCACCGGCAATCGTAATCCCATTGATGACCCCGCCCCCAATCACTACCGCCTGCCAGCATTCCAGACGTTCATCCAGTTCGGGAAGAGATCCCTCCAGCAGACGAATGACTTCGTCTGCCTGGTTTCGTTTTCCGACAGCGATCGCGGTACGCCAGATCTCAGGTATAGTGCGATATTCATCCGGAGTCCCTACTTTGACGTCTGCCACAAGTGTTTTGATCAATGTGATCGGATCTACTTCTTCCGTTTTAGAGGTTTCCTCACCAGGCAGCACTGGCACTGCCATGTTTTGATTTCCCGTTGTAGTACTGCCCAATGAAATTTCGGAAAGAAAGATCCAACCCTGTTTTCCCTGAAAATCGATGCGAACAAACTGTGCCCGCTGCTCTGGAATATTGATATCAATCGCCCGTCGATCAATTTCATACAGCCCCAGTCCATCAGAGCTGTCATCGAAGGTGGAAAACTTGTGGGGATTTCCAAACTGTTTATTGTTATTACTGAAAGAAACCTGGATCGCGGAGGGTGCATGAATTGATCCCGGTTCATGATTCACGCCATATACTATTCGCAAGGCATTTACAGGCATTTTTCGCTGCAGATCAATCACAATGCGTGGCTGAGGCTCTGTTCCTGCAAAGCGAAAACCAACCCACTGACCGTCATTAAATTGTGTGGAACCAGTAGAACGATTCACCAGTTTTAGATTCTGAGGATCGTCAGGGTAGCTGACATCCGGTTTGACAGATCCTGCATAGCTGTATTTCAAAGGTGCACTGTGTTCCTGCAGAAATACCAGCAAATCCGCCATCGCACCTAAAGGAATCTCACGTTCGAGGCCTTCAGGCATGAGAGATTTCCCACTATTGCTTAATTCATCCAGCTGCGTTCTGAGAATGGTCTGTACCTTTCCCTGCTGCGCTTTCAAGGTAATGCTATTGCTTTGCTCAGACACCAGAATCCCAGTCGTGATGCGACCATCATCAGTCACAGCCAGATACGAAGCATAACGACCATCGACCGCTTTATTCGGGTCGAGAATAGAAGTCAGCAGAAATGACTTCGACTGATCAGTCAGTGCAGCCAGATCCGGCCCCACAACATGCCCCTTCCCATTCAAACGATGGCAGTTAGCACACTGTTTTTCAAAGACCAGACTGCCGCGTTCCACACTTCCCTGCTTCAAATCGAGCGTCGCATACTGTTTCAGGATCGCTTCACGACTTGCGCTGGTGGCGACTGAAAACAATTTTCTCGCACGCTGTTTGATCTTTTCATTTTTATGATCAATCAAAGTCTGACGGTTTGTTAAATCAATCTGAGCAGGTTGAACGATCTTCTGCTCAATTCTGTTTAATAAGTCCAGTGTCGACGATTCGCGGGACAGTAACTGGTGGATAACCTCAGCCTGTAAGGCAGGTGTAAATTGTTTCCAGTTACTGAAAACCAGTTCGAACGCGGCGGGACTCTGTGACTGGATCAGACTTTTCAATGCAGCCATTTGAATGTTCAAAGCAGTTTGAGGTGACAACAATTCTGAAACCAGTTCAAGACTGCCCTGACTTTGCTCCACTGCTAGCACAAACTGTAATGCGGCGATCCGTATGGGCTCTGATTGTTCGGTATTTGATACCTGTTCGCGGGCAAGATTTAAGAGCTCCTTCAATTCCGACTTCTGTTTCTCCACTCTTGATTTATCCCGACTCTTCAAAGACTTTATCACCTGTGTTAAAGCCATCCATTCCCAGGCTTCCGATTTCTGACTCTGAACAACATGGGTAGTCAGTGCTGCAAATACCTGTTCCAATAAGCCAGGATCCCTGGTAGCAACCGCCATCTCCAGCAATGAACGGAACATGGGGAGTAATTTTGGTTTCCCTGCTATTCTGGGAAGCAGACTTACCAGTGCAGGGCTCAAACGAGCGGGCTCAAAACCAGTCAATACAGCGGACCTGAGGTAAAGATTTCCCGAATGCTGCTCCAGCAACTGTAACAGTGCGTTAGTCGCCTCGTCCTCTTTTAGAGAACCTAGCGTGTATGCCAGTTGGAGTTGTACCGGAAGTTCCTGCTCCTGGCCGGCTAGTTCAAGTACTGCTTTAGCCAGTGGTTCTGACTGTTCCAGGAATGGTTCTGCTAACCGAAGTGCTTCCCTGCGTACACCGGGATTCTGATCGTTAATCCGAGTCAGCAGTAACTCGGGGGGCAACGCTTGCAATCCATCCAGGGTACATAATGCCTGCAACCGAGATTGCGACAACTTCGCTTCTTTGGCTATCTGTGACAAGGATGGAATCACTGCTTTATCATCTCGTAAAACCAGTTCCTGTTGAACCATATCACGTAGCGTTCCATTCTCACTCTTGAGCATCTGTGAAAGTTCCTGAGAAGGCAACCGTTTTAAATTGGGAATGGGCTGATATGGTTGATCTCGCACAGAAATTCGATAAATTCGGCCGCGGGTTTCACCAGCACGCACGTTTAATTTCTGGACTGCTTCTGGCGAGAGGAACTTGGGATGTTCAATCAGATACCGGTACATGTCCACAATCAGCAACGAGCCATCAGGTGATGTCCGCGCCTGGACAGGTCGAAACCAGTTATCTGTTGAAGTTAAAAATTCCCGTTCCTGTTCTTCGGGTGCCCTCAGTCCCGAAAACGTCACTCCCGCTGGTGTCACTAACAGACGATGCACCAGCTGATTGACGGGTTCACAGACAAATGCATTTCCATAAAACTCTTTCCCCAGTTGATCATCCCGATACAGCCCCAGACCACAGGCAGAAGTGGGGCGGCCCCGCTGTCCACTTAAATGAAACTGAACCAGATCCCCCACGGGAAACAACTGATTGGCATTTTTACCTTTGGGGATCGAAACTTCCGGGGGAGGCGAACTCACATAAGAGTTCTTCTGGAAATAGGATTCATTCACCGGGTAATGCACGCATAGCGTGCCGTTTCGACAGCCGAACCAGTTTCCACAGTCATCACGCACGCGCCCCTGCTGGGTCCGGCCACTGACTGGCTCCAGGACACCGGTCTCTGGCTGAAACCGGAAATCCCGGTTGGTCACGTTCACAGTCTGCCCGTTGAAGGACTGGATGATGCCGCCGAACAATCCACCGGAGGCATAGACCCAGTTGTCAAGCCCGGGAACCAGGCTGTTTACCCGCGCCTGATAATTATGTGTTGCGAAACCAGTCAGAATTTTCTTCTGAAGATCTGCTTTCCCATCACCGGTGGTATCTTCTGCATAAATGACATCCGGAGCCGTACAGACCAGTACCCCCTGTTTCCAGACCATCAATCCTGTCGGAAAAGCCAGCCCTTCCAGAAATACAGTCGCTTTATCATACCGGCCATCCTGATCCAGATCTTCCAAATATTTTACCATCCCGCCAGGCTTATATTTTCCATCCATGCCCGCAGGATAATCCCGCATCTCCACGACCCACAGTTTTCCATCCGGTCCAAACTCGACCGCTACAGGATCAATCACCAGTGGTTCCGCAGCGACAATCTCCACTTTCAGTTTGTCAGAAAGATTCATGCGCGAAATGGATTCCGCGGGAGTCAACGGCCGTTTACCTCCGGTACGGCTCACATCATCGGCTGCCTTAAAGGAATCAGGAATCTGCTGTGACACCACATCCAGAATTTTTTTCTCCAGACCAGGAGCAAGCGGGCCGGGCAAGTCATACCAGACCATGGCATTCTTCCCCTCATAGCCCCCTTCCAGTAAAACCCGTTCGGATGGGATGTAGCAGGGAACATCATTCGCATAGGAATTCACCCAAACCTTCGCGCCATGTTTTTGTTTGATCGCCAGAGAGTAATCTACGACCACTTCTCCACCGAGAAAAACTATCGCCAGATCATCTCCAAAGGACCAGGTCTTGATCGGATATTCAACTTGATCTGTTAACGCCTCTCCCCGCTTTAGTCTCTCCAGATTTTTTTTCGCATGGTATCCCGTGATCCCCGGTTTGCCGGCACGCTGTTTCCACTCCTCTTCCGTTGGCAGCATCGCCAGCGGCAGTTTAATTTCATCACTGTGCGCTGAAATATTTCCGGCTATGCTTGTGAGACCGCTTTTCAGCCGTTGCTGGACTCCCGTTGCAACAGCTTGCCCGTTCACGCGTGCGGCTCCCTGGTCATCACCTCTGAATTTTGGATTTTGATCCGCGCCACACCCAATCACAACCATCGCCATACAGCCTGGAATATCTGCTTCGATTTCCTCGACAGCACTACCAGCCCAGTCACCGGACATAAAAGACACTCCCCCCAGGGTCGTGCAGTGACAGGCATATCCGACCAAAATGGCCCGTGATTTCCCTTCCGGGCTTTTCACGCGTAAAATCGGTAAGTCATAATCAGTAGGTCCTGTGATATTTCTACGATTTTTTGCAAAGGTCGCAGTCCCGATTCCCCACTCCAGAAATGCAGGTTGTGCATTTTTGATCGCCTGTCGGGCAACTGTCGTTAATTTCTGAACCAGCTCGCTGGTATAACGGTCCACGACTGCCTGCTCTGCCTGGGTAAGATCCTTAGTGTAAATATTGGGAAGCACTCCAGTGAGCATGGGGGCAGCGTGCGTGTGCGTCGAACAAATAACCAGGCCTGCAGGTGTAACCTGATGCTGCTCTTTCAGATTCGCGACAACGCGATTTGTCACTGATGCAGGCACGCCACAATTTTCAACTGAGATCAGGACATGCGGTTGGCCCTGCAGATTCAGGACAGCGACCGCACGAGCCCAGAGCGATTGTTCGACCTGATCAATTAAGTCAGTTCCCCGTGATGCATAACCATTCAGGAGAACTGGATACGCTGGCGTGATGTCGACTTTCGCTATGCCGACCTGATAGGATTGAACATTATCTGCATGACTTCTGGAAAAAGAAATAAATAGAACGACGAGTGACAGCAAGGAACGTGTAAGATGCATTAACTTCTTTCCTCATCCCGGATCTTATACTATGAGCGAAGTATACCAGCCGGTCCAACAGTTAAATCAGGCACACTTTTTAAAAAGAATTCGATTTCTTTAGTATCTTCAGAAACCTTAGTGTACCAGCAGCTTTCAGGCCACATCAATCCAGTAGTGCGACAATCTCTTTCAATTTTGCGACAACAGAAAACTGACCGATGAACTCCGACTCAACACCGCAGGTTGCAATTTTTATCGAAACATCAAAAACATTTGGTCGTGAAATTCTACAGGGAATTTCCACCTACTCACGTACTCATGGTCCCTGGTCGATATACATCGATGAGTGGGGACCACAAACGTCTTTACCTGAGTGGATCAAAAGCTGGCAAGGAGATGGCGTTATCGCTCGCGTTCGCTCGCGCCAAATGGCGAAACGACTGGCACAACTTCAAGTCCCGGTGATTGACACTCTGCAACAGGTGCCCGACCTGGAGATGCCTGCAGTCTATGCCGATGATTCTCTCATCGCGAAACTGGCCTTTGAACATCTACACGATCGTCATCTCCGACAATTCGCATTTGTTGGTGTCGAGAAAGTGCACTGGTCCCATCGGCGTCGAAACGCCTTCGCAGAGATCGCCCGCGACCAGGGGTTTCCCTGCGAAATCTATTCTCCCCTTTCACGTCGGCGTTTTGTGGAAAGCTGGAACGGAGGTCAGGATGATCTGGCAGACTGGCTGGAAGCACTCCCCAAACCCGTCGGTCTATTTGCTGCTCACGACCTGAGAGCGTTATGTGTTCTCGATGCCTGCCGCCGCCGTAACATCGCGATACCGGAACAGGTGGCGGTCGTAGGTGTCGATAATGACGACGTCTTTTGTGATGTCGTTGCCCCCACCCTCACCAGTATTGCACATCAGGCGAAAGAAATTGGTTATGAGGCTGCAGCTCTTCTGGATCAAATGATGCGCGGTAATCAATCTGCACTGACCCGACGACCAATCCCACCCCGGATCCTGATCCCACGCCGATCTACAGATATTATCGCCGTCGAAGATCCCGCTATCGCCTCTGCTCTGGAGTTAATCAGAAGAAAAGCGTGCGAAAAAATCAGCGTCTCCATGATCGCCAGTCAAGTGAATCTAACCCGCCGCTCTCTGGAAAGACGTTTTATAAAGCTTGTTGGTAAAACACCTCACCAGATCATTTCTGAAGAACGCCTGAGACGAGCCAGACAACTACTTATTGATACTGATTTTACACTTGAGCAGATAGCACTGATGGCAGGTTTCTCCAGCGCTGCTTACCTGAGTGTGATTATTAAAGAGAATGAAAACTGTACTCCTACCGAGTTTCGCCAGAGACCCTGATGCAGCTGGCTCAAAACATAATTAACATTCTTGATTTTCTGCTTTTTGAACGGTCAACCTGCCTGCATTACCATTATTGTTCTCATAGTGAATGCCCCCTAAGCCACAACACTGTCTAGGCACTATTCCATATCATCATGATTGAACAGAAGCCACACAGCCTATTGACGATCTAATAGTTTACTCATAAAATGGCCGGATTACCTTCCATTAGCCAGGGGTCAAAATGTCACACAGCAAACTGCAGCATGAGATTAAAAAAAAACAACCTTTTGACTCTTTAGAACAGGCAGCCATTTTAAATATTCTTAGAACCAGTGATGTCTTTCATAACCAGTTTGGCAGACTCTTCAGGGAATATAGTTTAACCCCTTCACAATATAATGTTTTGCGTATTTTGCGTGGTGAAGGCAAGCCTATGCCTTCTCTCGAAATCGCAAACCGTATGGTTCAGGTTGTCCCCGCGATTACAGGTTTACTTGATCGCCTGCAGGCACAGGAATTAATCAAGCGAAAGCGCTGTACCGAAGACCGACGCGTCGTTTATATCGAAATTACTTCCAAAGCCCTGAAATTACTAAAAGAGGTCGATCAACCAGATCTGGACCTGCATCGCAAATTGATTGGTCATCTCAGTTCTACTGAACTCACTGAACTTTCCCGCTTACTGGAAAAAGCAAGACATTCAGTAAAAAACGTAGAATAGACAACACGTAATTGACCAGCCCTTCTCAATTTAAATCCCTGATTGCTAGAGGGATCTCTTCTAAAATCATCAAGGTAGCTCCACACTCGCTTCTGGATGCGAACTCAGCTTTCATTCAGACATAGACGTCCATTCAGATATAGATTACAGATAGAGTGTTACCAGAGCTCGACAACGTTCTGAAAAAGCTTTAGCTCAACGATGCTGATTTCCCATCCGTAGTGAATTTCAATTGAATTTACATCCTCTTACCCGACTTACTGCAGATTCTTATTTCATTCGAGCAGTAGTTTGAGTAAATTGATTCTAAGGCCTGTCCCTGTTCAGAGACAGGAAATGATCATGCTATTGCATTTAATGGTCAGTGAGTCGCAAATCGAGATTCATAGGTTCACTAAACGAAGTTGGCAAACCAACACACAGAAGCCCTTCACCGAGGAACTGACTTAATGAACTACAGCCCTGAATGGCCTTCGACTCATATCACTCTTTTAAATCGAGTTCGATTTCAGACAGATGCCGAGGCATGGAGGGAATTTGTTCGCATCTACAGCCCTCTTATTTTCAATCATTGCCGGAAGTTCCGCCTTAAAGACTGCGACGCGGAAGATGTATGCCAGGAAGTATTTCGGCAGATCAGCACTTCAATGCATTCATTTGAATATAACCGGAAACTGGGACGATTTCGCTCCTGGCTGGGCACGGTAACTTATCATGAGATCTGCCGTTATTTCAAAAATAATAAACGATTCCAGAATCAGACAGGAACTTCTGGTCTACAGGATGCGATCTATCAACAGGCAGGTGAATCAGATGCTGCCTGGGCTGATGAGTTCTGCAGCCATATTTACATGACGGCCCTGAATAATATTCAACCATTGTTTGATGAGCAAACCTGGAAAGCATTTGAACTGACCTGGATAGAGGATCTTGATGCACGGCAGGCTGCTGAAAAGCTGACCAGGGAAATCACCTGGATATATAAAGCGAAATTTCTTGTGCAGAAAAAACTGAAAGAGGAGATACAGCGTCTCTCATTCGACAGTGTCGTATTTCAAAAGTGACGTTTATGTTGGGCCTTTTATGGAAAAGTGTATTTCAGACAGCCAGATCGTTCATTATCTCTCCAACGAGCTTGATGAACTTGAAAATCAGCACGTCAAAGAGCATCTGAATCATTGCGCAAATTGCCAGAAGCGTATCGAGGCCTTCTCGGAGGATAAGGAACTGAAGAGCTGGCAAGAATGCCAGAAACGGCAAAATCAGTCCGGGAATCCAGAACAGCATCCCTTTTCGGAGCAGCAACTGGACCGCATTTTCAACTCCACAATCTCCTCAATAAATCAGCCACCATCGACGGCGTATTCTCCGACCCCGCACACCGGCCCCGGAATTCATAGCCAAGTCGACGAGGAATTGAATCAGATTACAATCCGGGTCATAGGTAATTACCATCTCATAGAGAAAATCGGCCAGGGAGGAATGGGCGTAGTTTACAGGGCAATTCATGCTCGCCTGAAGAAACAGGTTGTCCTCAAATTACTGTTAAATAATCAATGGGATAATGACACACAGACACAAAGGTTCTATCGAGAGATGGAACTGATCGGACAGTTAGATCACCCCAATATTGTCAAAGCCACCGATGCCGGAGAGGCCGATGAAACCTGCTTTCTAGTCATGGAATATTTATCTGGCCATGATTTGAAAACAATCCTCAAATCCGAAAAAATGATCTCGATTACATCTGCCTGTTATATCGTGCGGCAGGTCGCCAACGGTTTGCAATACATCCATAATCATAAACTGATTCATCGGGATATTAAACCATCGAATCTTTTTCTCACCACGGAAGGTGAAGTGAAGATTTTAGACCTCGGGTTAGCTGGCCTGAGTCAGGCGAATACACACTTGAGTGATCTGACAGACAGCCAGTGCATCATGGGCAGTGTGCAATACATGGCCCCCGAACAGGCACACAGTGTGAAAACAATCGACCATCGGGCAGATATCTACAGCCTGGGATGCACATTTTTTAAATTGCTGACCGGACAGTCGCCTTTTAAACAGGAAACCCAGATTGCTACAATTATCGCACATCGTGAAGAGACCGCTCCTCGACTTTCAGATCTGATTCCGGAGATTCCAGAAACATTAGAAGAACTGTTTCAGTCGATGATGAAAAAAGATCCCGTCGACAGAATTCAGACGATGGCCGAAGTAGTCAAAATACTGGACCGATTCCTGAGCCAGCAAAATGAAATCCCTCTCAATGAATCGGCGGAAACCTATCTCAGCGAAAGCCAGGAATTAATTGAACTCTGCCGAAATACAATTCTGACTCCGCCGATTGAGGTCGTCTCCACAGAAGACAGTACTCAGGTTCAACCGTTGAACCGTTTTGTAAATCAAAAACGAGGGATTCTCTTTTTGACACTGATCCTGCTGTTTGGCCTGGGGGCATGGGGGATTTTGAGTTCCCAATCTCCCCCGACTCCGATAGTCGGGCCAGGGCCAGATCAAGAAGCCCCACACTCCCCATTGCCAATGACAGAACCGTCCACAGAACAGGCTAAAATTGAACGCGAGGCAGCGGTCTGGCTCTTGAATCATGACTGCGAAATCGTAATCGATGGAATCTATGATCCGATAATCCAGGTTCAGGATTTACCAGAAGCTGTATTTTTTATCCGAGAGATTAAGTTTCATCCCCAGACAGTCACGCGAGAAGTCATGGCACCACTGAAGGGCCTGGCAAAATTAGAGATCCTGCGTATGGAAGACTGCCACGTTATGGATGATGCGCTTGCTCCGCTCGAAGGAAAGCTAACCTTGAAAACTCTGGATCTGCATGAAACGGGATTGACAAATGCAGGCCTCTCTCACGTAAGCAGCCTGCTTAACCTGACTCACATTTCGCTTCAAAAAAATCGAGAGATTACAGATGAGGGCTTACGAGCTCTGGCTAATTTTAAAAAATTGAGTTCAGTCAATCTGGACCGACTTAATATCACTGACTATGGACTCGAATTCATTAAACACAACCCCCGACTGGACTGGTTAAATATTAAGGACACACATGTTTCTGATAAATCAATTCCTCACCTCATAAAGCTGAATCGAATGAAGGATCTGTATCTTGAAGGATCCAAAATCACAGACCAAGGAATCCAGGAAATCAGAAATGCTTATTCAGGTAGAGACCCCATCAAGTACTAAGCACTCATAACCGCAGTTCTCTCGTTAAAACTCAATTTTGCTGCATAATCTTCCATAACCCTCAGTGTCAGATTTGATTCATGATCTGAAACAGACGAAATCTGATTTCTCATCTTGACCCGTCCGTGCCCTTCTGAATACTACATTAAAGCTGATTTTTCTTCACACTATCCATGAAAAAAGGGCTTCACTCATGGTCGGAAACGCGATTTGGCCGTATGACACTCAGTCAGACATACAACGAAAACCTCGCAATGAACACTCCCCTGCACGATCTCAACGGATCAGTATTGTCATAGCTGCCCGTAATAACTCGGCCTACCTGGCAGAGACGATCGAGTCAGCTTTCAACCAGAGCATTCCTTGCGAGGTGATCTACGCAGACGACTGCAGTTTTGACGATTCAATCAGCATCGCTCGAAAGTACCTGAATCAAGGCTTGATTCTTCTACAATCTCCCTTTCATTCCGGTGTTTGCGAAACTCGTAACAGAGGTTCTGAAATAGCGAGAGGTGATTATCTTCTGTTTCTTGACGGGGATGACATCCTGCCGACAGACTATGTAGAAAAGCATCTCGAAAAAATGGCACCGGATACCCCGTTTGTATATGGGGGTGCAGAAGCCTTTGGAGATTATTCTACGCTCTGGAATGCCCCTGAATGGACAGATGGACGACTCTGGTTAAGAAATTTTGTGAATACATCCGCGCTCTGGAATCGTCAGGCATTTGAAACCGCAGGCCGCTGGCGGAATAAGATTAATACCATGTGGGACTGGGATCTGGCATTACGAGGCTCTCGGCTGGGCACACCTGTCCGCAGTAACGCGATTCTACAATATCGTCAGCATGCAGACTCCTGGTCAGCAAATATCAAGACAAAATATCAGCAGCGCCAGGAAATCTTACTGCCTCAAATGCGACAAATCTGTTCGCGTCTCAGTATCGGTTCGATTATCAGCGGCAGGGTGGCTGACTTTTTTCCCCAGTGGATTTCTGCTCTTACACAATCAGTAAATCTGATCAACTGCTCTGAACCAGCAGAACTGGTACTGCTTGATAATACCAATAATAGCGACACATTGAGAAAGATAAGATCCGAAGTCAGCCGTTACGTCAACACATTTGAAACAATTCGTATACTTCCACACCCAACTTCTTTCACTTTCTCAAATGAAAAAGAACGCAGAGATAAAACAGCTCGTTTTATGGCCCAGGCTTGCAATCGATTGCGATTTGAAATGCGGGGGGATATCCAATGGCTGATTGAAGACGACATCCTGGTCCCACTGGAAGCAGGTATCAATTTAATCTCAAACTTGACAGCTGACTGGGTCCCACCCAATGCGGTCTCTGGATGCTATCGCAATCGTCATATAGAAACCCAATATGTCGGCGGGCAGTTTGATGACCATCATGTCGTGAGTGCATTTTCGGATATTGGCAATGAAACCTGTGCAGTAGATTATTGCGGAACTGGCTGCCTGATGTACTGGAAAGACAGAACCCCACGCTACTGGAATAGCCACTACAGAAACATACCTGCTCATGACTGGGAATGGTGCTCCCAACTAAAATCGATGGAGGGCGCCCTGCTGATGCTACCATCGGTGCTCTGCGGCCATGCAAAGTCTACTACCGAGATACTGTACTGACAGATAATTTCGGGAGACAAAAAAAGAAAGCACGAGCTCACTTACACAATGATAGGAAGCAGGCACTAGTCCCCTAACGTTGTGTGCTCAAGAAGCGTGTGAGCTCGCGCAATTCCATGATGAGTTCATTGATGCATAACACAAAAATGAATAACACCCTCTACCATGCATATAGTGATCTGGATTCGATTTCTTCCAAAAATAATTTAGTTTTTTGATTCTTTTTTAAAAGAAAACAGCAAGAACAATTCGTATGTTTATCAATATATATTTCAACAGACTATAAGTTTAATCAGACATGGCCCAGACAGCAACCCCGAGACCATCTCTCAACAATCCCCCCAATTCCTTTCATATATAACACTTACAATCAATCTATGATTTACACATCGATTGAATTGCAATTCTTCATTCACAACCTTTACCACATTGAGCACACTTTAGATAAATATTTTTAGCCCAGAGAGAAACATGGTCTTTTGACCAGACACTGCCGTACTACGATAAATTTACACCCAACGTATCAGTCTCCTTTATTTTCATTTGACTTCTGATTGTTAACAATTAACATTAAATGATAAATTGCTATATCTGAATTCTTTTGTTCAAGGAACAAAAATGAATGAGCCTCAGCTGGTTCGCGGACTGGGCGAACAAATCGTAGAACGCCTTCGAGAGGACATTCTCTCCGGCAGGATCGCTGAAGGGGAACGACTGCGCGAAGTCGATCTAGCCAAACGATTCTCTGTCAGTCGTGGCCCCATTCGGGAAGCGATTCAGCAACTCGCCTGGGAAGGGGTTGTCGACACAGATCGAAATAAAGGAGCACTGGTTTCCACTTCAGCTCCGGATGAAATCACGGAACTGATCATTCCCCTGCGTTGTACTATTGAAAAATATGCCATTCGCCTGTTTTTTGATCAGCTGACTGATGACGACTTTCTTACCTGGGAAACGATACTGAATAAGATGAAACAGGCATGTGAGTCAAATGATTTTGCTCTCATCTCGGAACATGATATTGCCTTTCATCGTTCTCTGGTGACGCGTGCCAATTCCCCCGATCTCCTCGCCATCTGGTCGGCCATGGTATCACGCATCCGCAGGCACTTTCGGGAATCACATCTGAAATACCAAAAACCGATTCAGATCTATGAGGAACATCTCCCCATCATCAAGTCACTTCGAGAAGGCAGTCTGGCGGAAGTATTACAGACCATTGAAAACCACATTGAATAATTTAGCAGAAATGCTGATTTGCACTATCCGGAATTTTATGCGATGAAATATATTCTGCACTGTTTGTTATGGCTCTTCACTCTGCTCTGGACTTCACCCGCGGAATACGCCTCGGCAGAAGACGCTCCGCTCACCCATAATGAAAAAGAGCTCTTTTTCGAACAACATGTGCGTCCCTTATTGATCAAGCACTGTCAGGAATGTCATGGCGCAAAAAAACAGTTTGCCGAACTAAGACTTGATTCCCGCGCCGCGCTACTTAAAGGAGGAGAAAGTGGTCCGGCTGTCAAAGTAAATCATCCAGAAAAAAGTCTCCTGATCAGTGCCGTCCGTGGTGAATCTCTGGAAATGCCCCCCGACAATTCGCTGACACCCGAAGAAATAGATATCCTGTCGACCTGGATCAGGCAGGGAGCCATCTGGTCTCAATCTGCAAACACAAAACAGCCGATTACCATCGATTATACAAAACACTGGTCTTTTCAGCCGATTCAAGATCCTGCTATTCCCCAGGTAAAAAATAAGGCATGGCCAAAAAATGAAATCGACTTTTTCATTCTCGACCGACTTGAACAGGCAGGGCTGACACCAGCGCCTGCAGCAGACTCAACAGTACTCCTGCGTCGAATTTTCTGGGACCTGACGGGATTACTGCCCTCACGAGAACAGGTTCAGCAATTCACGAACAACGACCGTAACTCCATGGTAGATTCAGCTATCACAGCACAACTGGCTAGCCCGCACTATGGAGAGCGTTGGGGCAGACACTGGCTCGACCTGGCACGTTATGCTGATACCAAAGGTTATGTATTTTTCGAGAAACCAACTTTTCACTTCGCCTACACTTACCGTGACTATGTCATCAACAGCTTCAATCAGGACAAACCCTTTGATCAGTTCATCCGTGAGCAACTCGCCGCCGACTACCTGAAAGAAGACCAGACTCATGAATCACTGGCAGCTCTCGGTTTCATCACATTGGGACCACGCTTCAAAAATGATATCCATGATATCATTTCTGATCGCATCGATGTCGTCACGCGTGGATTCCTGGGGCTCACCGTCGGATGTGCCCGTTGTCACGACCATAAATATGATCCTGTTTCCATCGAAGATTATTACTCGCTGTATGGTGTTTTCCGAAATTCGATTGAGCCCCTCGACCTGCCGTTTCGCAATCAGGACGAACTCTTACCTGAACTACAGGAAAAAGCAGCTCAAATGCGGTCGGCAGCCAGAGAATTAAACAACCTGTACCGTAGTCAGCACGAAAAAGTTTTACGGGACACTTCGGAACGCCTGGCAGAATATCTGATCGTTGCACAGTCACGCCGACAGGGCCCTGATACTGTTAAATTCGATGTGATCGTGGATGGTGATGATCTCAACCCCGAAGTACTTCTGCTTTGGCAGGAATTTCTTGATATCGCTGAAAAATCCGAGGATCCGGTATTTTCGCTCTGGCAGAAACTGGAAGCGATTCCACAGGAAATATTTGCTACCCAAGCTGCAAATGAGCTTGAACGGACAATTTCTGGCTCTAATCCTGACTCAATTGAATATCTGATCGCATCTCATCTGATTAAAATGAAACCACAGCAATTCAATGACATCATTCACGGCTATGCCACGCTCTATCATGAATTCGATCAAGAATGGGCTAACAGAAGTGTCACCGCCAGAAAACCAGAACAGAAACAAAAGCAACGGCCGTTTCCGATTGCCAGACGAGAATATCTGAATTCTTTTTATAGCCCGCATTCACCACTGGTTATTCCATTACATGGCTATACGGTTTTAAAACTTTTTCCAGATAGAAAACTTCAGGAAAAAGTCAAAAAACTGAATGCCGCACTCGACCAGGCCCGCGCACAGGCTCCGGTCGAATTGGCGCAAATGATGACACTCCGTGATGCCGATCATATTATCGAACCACGAGTCTTCAAACGCGGTAATCCCGGTTCACCCGGTCAACCGGTCACCAGAAAGTATCTGAGTTTTTTCAATCAAATCTCCAATGAACCATTTCAGCAGGGAAGTGGAAGGTTGGAATTGGCAAATGCGATTACATCTCCCCGGAATCCACTCACAGCCAGGGTCATCGTGAACCGTGTCTGGCAACATCATTTTGGACAGGGAATCGTCTCCACCCCCAGTGATTTCGGGATTCAGGGTGCCCGGCCAACTCATCCTGAATTATTGGACCACCTTGCCAGTTGGTTCATACGAAATGACTGGTCCATCAAAAAACTCCATCGTTATATCATGCAGTCAGCAACTTACCAGCAGTCAAGCAAATCACATGAGGCAGGTGAGAAAATCGATCCCGCTAACAAACTGTTATGGAGAAAGAATCGCCAACGCCAGGACTTTGAATCGATGCGTGACACCCTGCTCCAGGTGAGCCATCAACTGGAGCAAATGGTAGGTGGTAAATCGGTCGCAGGGATCACAGCTGACTCGAACCGTCGACGTACTCTCTATACTTTCCTCAATCGCCAGGCGGTTCCCGGTCTGCTTCGGACATTCGACTTCCCCTCTCCCGATGTCAGTACCGGTGCTCGAAATTCGACATCGGTCCCTGGTCAATCCCTGTTTCTGATGAATCACCCCCTGGTACTCAAAGCTGCACTCATTCTGGGAAATGAATCAGCACAAGCTTCCACTCCGTCGGCGGGCATTCATCATCTCTATCAGCAAATTCTACAGCGTGATCCGACACAAGCAGAAATCCGCGAAGTACTGGAGTTTCTCAATACAGATCAGGTCCAAATCAAACCAGAACCAACTCGCTCCGAGTGGGAGTATGGCTACGCCGCCTACGACCTGAAAACAAAAACTCTAAACGGTTTCCAAACACTGCCACACTGGAACGGCAAACAGTATCAAGGTGGGGATAAGCTGCCCGATTCCAGAATCGGTTGGGTCTTTTTAGATCAAACCGGCGGGCATCCTGGCAACGATCTGGATCATGTCGCAGTGATTCGCTGGCGTGCTCCTGAAGATATCACCGTGTCCCTGACAGGAACACTCAAACACGAACTGCCACAGGGCAATGGAATTCGTGGTCGAGTACTGGTCAACAATCAGCTGGCACTCGGCCCCTGGACATTACATGAAAGCACGGCGAAAACGGAGATCGAAACAATCAAACTGGAGAAAAACCAGACGATTGATTTCGTCGTCGATATTGCCGGGCAGCTCGGCTACGATTCATTCGTCTGGTCGCCTGAAATCACAGAACATGCGCCAAAATCAACTCCTGCTTCCGAAGCCGAACCACAACCACCGTCACATCAGTGGAACTATTCCAAAGATTTTCGCAAACCTGTACCAATGCAAATTACTCCCTGGCAGAGTCTGGCTCAGGTGCTCCTGTTATCCAATGAATTTCAATTTATCGATTAAATCGGCAGGAACTTATCATGTCCCTCAATCAGCCTACACAACTGACACCGCAGTTTTCCCGGCGTGAAATGCTGACCCGCTCCGGTATGGGAATAGGCATGCTGGCTCTGGCGGAACTCACTGCGAGGGAAAACACCCAGGCTGCCGGCAGAGAAACACCAGTCACACGACATCATCCGGCTCAAGCCAAACAGGTCGTGCATCTGTTTATGAACGGGGGCCCTTCACATGTCGACACTTTTGACCCTAAACCACTACTTAAAAAGTTTCATGGCAAGCCACTGCCAAATCCGAATTTACCTACGGAGCGCAAGACAGCGGGTGCACTAGGATCTCCCTTTCAGTTTAAAAAGTATGGTGAGTCCGGCATCGAAGTCAGTGAACTGTTTGACAAAACAGCCGCGCACATTGATGATATGTGCATTATTCGTTCGATGCATTCTGATATACCCAATCATGAACCATCTCTACTACTCATGAACTGCGGCGACAATGCACTGCCCCGCCCCAGTTTTGGTTCCTGGGTGAATTACGGCCTTGGTTCCCTTAATGAAAATCTACCCGGTTTTGTCGTACTCTGCCCGAACGGTTTTCCGGTCGTCGGCCCTAAAAACTGGCGGTCAGCCTTTCTACCCGGTGCATTCCAGGGAACCCATCTCGACACCAAAGAGACGACTGTCTCCCGGTTGATTGAAAATATCAATAATCCCCAGACTCCCAAACGACAACGACGCCAGTTGGATCTGCTGCAGAAAATTAATCGACGCCACCTGGAACAGCGAGGACACGATTCCTTGCTGGAAGCGCGAATCCAGTCTTTTGAGCTCGCTTACCGTATGCAGTTTGAAGCATCGGATGTGCTTAATCTTTCCAAAGAACCTAAACACATTCAGGAAATGTATGGAGACGGTTTACAAGGGCGTCAACTGTTGATGACACGTCGCCTCCTGGAAAAAGGAGTTCGTTTCATTCAAGTCTGGCATAGTGGTGGACAGGAATGGGACCATCATAGTGGCATTGAAAAAAACTTAAGACGTTTGTGTGGTCAATGGGACCAACCCATCGCCGCTTTTCTGACCGATCTGAGACAACGGGGAATGCTCGATTCCACACTCCTGCTCTGGGGAGGCGAATTTGGCAGAACTCCGGTCGCCGAACTCCCCTCCATGAGTGGACGCGATCACAACCATTACGGCTTCAGCATGTGGATGGCAGGGGGAGGAGTCAAAGGGGGATACGTCCACGGCGCCACCGATGAAACCGGCTTCGCTGCATCAGAGAACAAAGTTCACGTCCATGATCTGCATGCAACGATGCTGCATTTACTCGGCATTGATCACGAACGACTCACCTATCGATACGCCGGTCGGGATTTTCGTTTAACTGACGTTCACGGTCATGTTGTCAAAGACATTATCTCATAAATCACAATTCCATATTTTTCTTCAACCAAGGCTCTCAACATCAATGAAAATTGAACAAATCACGTGTCAGATCTTACGTTCCGGTTCTGTCACCAACAAAACAGCCAGCTGCCAGGATTCCGTTCTGGTCAGAATTAAAACTGACAATGGTCTCGAAGGAATCGGGGAAGCCGACTCCTCTCCTGAAGTCGTCAAAGCAATTATTGATGCTCCCTACAGCCATAATGTGGCCTGTGGTTTGCGAGAATTGCTGATCGGTGAAAACCCGCTTGAAACAGAACGTCTCTGGCAGAAAATGTATCGACACACCATGTATTTCGGGAGAACCGGCGTCACCATCACAGCCATGGCAGCCATTGATATGGCACTGTGGGATCTGAAAGGCAAACACTTTGGTGAACCAATTCACCGACTGCTGGGAGGCCAGCATCATACCGAGTTCCAGGCCTATGCCTCGATCCTGTTTGGTAAAGATGGTCAGGAAACCTGTGACATCGGACAGCGGTGGATTGAAAATGGTTACACCGCAGTCAAGTTTGGCTGGGAACCCATGGGACAGTCGGAACAACTCGATATCGAACTGGTCGCGGGCGCCCGCGAAGGCATGGGTGATGGCATTTTATTGATCGACGCCGGCTGTGTCTGGGATGCCCGTACCGCCTTACAGCGGGCACAGGCTTTCTCCGAATACAATATCGGCTGGCTCGAAGAGCCACTGTTTCCTCATGACATCGCCGGTTATGCCTGGTTGAAAGACCGCTCTCCGGTACCCATCGCAGCCGGCGAAGAAGAGTGTGGCCGCGAATCGTTCCGCCCCTACTTTGAACAACGTGCTCTGGATGTCTATCAAATCGACCTGGCCCGCAATGGTTTTACCGAAGCCAGTTATCTGAAACAACGGGTCGCAGAAATCGGTGCCCGTCCCTGTAATCACTGTTACACCAGTCCGATCACTGTCGCCGCCAGCCTGCATTGGCTAGCCACCTGCAAAGATGCCTTCATCTTTGAAGACTGCGTGGAAGATGAGCCTCTCCGACATGAGTTGACTCTCGAAAAAGTACAGGCCGAAAATGGAGTGATTCAGGTTCCCAATCGCCCCGGTCTGGGAATTACTCTGAATGAAGAATTCGTCGCAGCACATATCGTCGCTGAATCAAACTAAATCAATCCTGTTCCCCTACTCAGAAATAGAAGCTTCAACATGTCTCAAACTCCGATCAGCACCAGGATTGACTTTGATAAGCCCGGCATTCAATGGGGAACACTCAATATCCCGTTCTCCTACAATCTGAGCGGCTGGGCACAACTACAGATTCCCATATCAACCATGGCCCACGGTGAGGGGCCCACTGTCCTGTTGATGGCGGGAAATCATGGCGATGAGTACCCGGGACAGATCGCCATCATGAAACTGATGAAATCGTTGAATCTGGAAGAACTTTCCGGACGGATTATCTTCATCCCGGCAATCAATATTCCCGCCGCCAAAGCTGCGACGCGGCTCTCTCCGCTGGATGGAAAAAATCTGAATCGCTGCTTTCCCGGCAATGCTGAAGGCACCGTCACTGACATCATGGCCCATTATCTGACCCATGAGATCTTTCCCAAAGTCGATATCGTTATTGACCTGCATACCGGAGGTCGTGGAGTCTATTTCTATCCGTGCGCTCACATGCATCTGGTTGAAGATCCCGAACAGCTCCGTCGTATGGCAGCTGCTACCACAGCGTATAATACCGATTTCTCCTTTCTGTATGCCGATATCGCTGGTAAAGGACTACTGCCCGTCGAAGCCGAAAACATGGGTAAAACTGTTGTCACAACGGAAATGGGAGGCGGAGAAGTCACCAACGCCGCCGTACACCGTCTTTGCCAGAATGGTCTGCAGAATGTGCTCATTCATCTGAAAGTCCTCGCTGGTGAAGAAACCTCACGCTCCGATCTGGGACTGCCTCCTACTCGCTGGATCCAGGCACTTGACGCGGAAGATTATATTTTCGCTCCGGAATCAGGCATCTTCGAAAGCTTCGTCGATGTCGGCGCAGATGTTTCGACAGACCAGCCTTTAGGGGCACTGCATTTTCTGGAGCGTCCGGATCGTGAACCCACGATTATCCACGCCCCCTCAAAAGGAATCGCCATTGCTCACCGGGGCCCCACCCTGACCAGTCAAGGCGATATCCTGTTCTGTCTCGCCCATGATGTGGAAGCTGATGTTCTGAAAACATTTTCCTAACGGCAGCTGTCGAAGCAAAAGGGATCACACATATGAGCTGGCTGGACTGGATGATCGTATTCGTGCTGAATGGGTCGGTAATCGCCTTCGGGTTTTACCTGGCTCGCAGCACCCATTCCAGTAGCGACTGGTTCCTGGGAGGTCGCTCCCTCCCCTGGTGGGGACTGGGGCTCTCCATATTTGCTACCAGTGTAGACAACGCCGATGCCGTCTCGCTCACCGGCTACGCCTACAACCACGGCATGCACATCATCACAGCGTTCACACTCGCCAGTGTCTGCGGTGCCGTGCTGGCTTCGTTCGTTGTGGTACCGGTACTCTACAAAGGGGGCTTTTACACAAACGCAGAATACCTGGAAACACGTTTCGGAAAATCGATTCGCACCATCAGCGCACTTATTCAGATTCAGTATCGCACTAGTATGCTCGGCCTGATGATCTGGTCCATCTACCTGATGCTGCAAGGCATACTTGATTTCTCACCCGTTCAATGCTGGTCTCTGATCGTGCTTCTCGTTATTTTTACCGCCGCCTATACGACCTGGGGAGGTTTAACATCTGTTGTCTGGACCGATGCCTTACAGAGTCTGATTATGATCGCTGGCGGCATAACCATTTTTAGTGCAGTCTGGTCCGCCAGCGGCGGCTGGACAGAGACCGTTCAGAAACTTTCAGAGTCAACCGATGCCAACGGTCAGCCGCTGATTAACTGGCTGCACATCGGGCAGTTTCAGGACAGCCAGTCGACTTCCCCTTACCTGATCGTCATGGGCTGGTCGATTATTGGCCTGGGTTATTATACAGTTAACCATACGCAGACTATGCGACTGATGGGGGCTCGCTCCTTGTGGGATATGAAAATGGCGACACTTTTCGGTTGCCTGCTGATTATGCCTATCATGATTGGCACGACGCTGATGGGCGTCATGGGACGCGTCCTGGTACCTGAATTCACAGAACACTCCTCAGCAGACCACTTATTCCCATATTATGCCAATCAGTTTCTGTCCCCCGGCTTCAAAGGATTGGTCGTAGCTGGAATTCTGTCCGCCGCCATCAGCACCTTCGATTCGATCGGCTCCGCATTATCCGCTTTATTCACACGCGATATTTACGCACGCTGGATTTGTACCAGTCAAACCGAAAAACATTACCTTAAAGTCACTCGCTGGGCCACTGTTGGAATCCTGCTCATTGGTTTTCTATATATCCCCTTCATTGTCCGTTATGATAATATGATTCAGGCTTTTCGCACTCTGATTCCAATTTTTGTGACGCCGCTATTCACGATCTATCTTCTGGGAGTTCTCTCACGTGTTCCCCGACAAAGTGGTCTTGTCGGCCTGATCGCCGGATCGTCGTTCGGATTACTCGGCTTCATCGACCGCGAACTGGTTGACATCGGTTGGCTCAGTCCTCTGCTCACTGAAAAATGGTATGCCTTCCCCTGCTCCATGTTAGTCACTGCACTCGCAATGTTTTCAGCGGCTTTGAAATGGGGCTGGTTGGAAAAAGAAACAACACTGGTACTGAAACAGGATGACGTGACGAAAGGAAAGAACTGGCTCACAGACAGCAGGAAAGAACTGCTGGATATCAAAATCAATCCCTTCAAAAAACCAACGCCGCAATACCTGAATCCGAACTGGTACGCCCTGGTCTTAATCGCGATTTCCTTCTGGATAATTTTTGGATTCTTCTGGTAAGCCACATTCTGGCAGGTAGGCAATTAGGATTATTCTCATTATGAATCAATTTCACATCAGATTGTCATTAATAGTACTCTGTCTATTAATAAATACATCAGCACTCATAGCAGAACCCGGCCCGGCACTGTCTGCTCCTCAAGACATCTCATTCATAGCCAGCTGCGATCAGAGCCAGCAACACTACGTCCTCATGCTCCCGAAACCGTTTGATGACCAGAAGCCTCATTCTGTCTTGATTGCCTTACACGGGCATGGATCGGATCGCTGGCAGTTTGTGAAAGAGACGAGAGGGGAATGTAAGGCAACCCGCGATCTCGCCGCGAAGTATCAGATGCTGTATGTCTCCCCCGACTACCGTGCCCGAACATCCTGGATGGGTCCCAAAGCAGAGGCAGACCTCGTCCAGATTATTGCTGACCTCAAAAAACAGTATCAGATCAAGCAGGTCTATCTGTGTGGCGGGTCCATGGGAGGCTCTTCCAGTCTGACCTTTGCAGCTCTGCATCCCGAACTGATTGACGGGGTCGCGGCGATGAATCCCACAGCCAATCACCTGGAATATGATCAGTTTCAGCCCGCCATCCAGACATCATTCGGAGGCACGAAACAGGATATTCCCATTGAGTATAAAAAACGCAGTGCCGAATACTGGCCGGAAAAGTTCACCATGCCCGTCAGTATTTCCGTTGGCGGTCAGGACCATCTGGTGCCTCCCGACAGTGCCCGTCGACTCGCCCAGATCCTCAAACAGCTTAACAGACCGGTTCTGCTCATAGATCGCCCAGAGGCAGGACATTCGACATCCTATGAGGACAGTTATTCCATTCTAAAATTCATGATGGAAAAATCAGCGCAGCAGAATCGGCGTTAAAATTGGTCACGGTCCAATCTGAGTATCGTTGCGCAGCATATTCCCGCGGTTCAGCAACTCTTCAGTCGGCACAACCACCTTGGGCTGCAACTGGTAGGTGAACTCGTGCCGATTGGTCACTTCGAAGGGCAGCAAATTGTCCGACACCGCATCCAAAGGGAAGACCTGATACCACGGAGTTTTCACTTTCTGCATAACGGATTGAGTTTCATAGCCATCTTTGGTTAATGTAATTTCCCGTGTTGCATAATAGGTGAAATCGACGGAGACCGGAGTATACCCGATCTCATCCCCATCCACTTTAACCAGGGCACCGGAGGGAATGGAACGGATCGTCATTCTCCGATGGACACAGCCAGATTGAGAAATCGCCAACAGGACCAGCAGCGCAAGCAGATACCGCCGCTTTGTATTCACGGTTAATTCGCCGCAAAATCCGGAAATCTCAGGCTGACAGGAATCGGACATGGATAATTGAAATCAGAAGTAACGTGAACGGCAAAATAATTCGATCTCGGGTTGGGAAACCCGATAGAAGAGCGGGGATTTTACTGAGATACTGGATTTCTGCCAAGACAAGTTTCTCTATGATAAATGCCCCTCGATATACGTAAGTCATTTATAAATAACACCTTAACAACCACCCACAAACACGATCCCGATCTGAGAAACTGCGAACCTCTTCACAACTCCTTGTTTCAATACATTAAATCGATCGTGAAAACAGCAGATTTAAGGAATACAGGAAATTATTTTGCAGACAAAAGCGGGTAAGTGTGCCCGTTATCTTGAATTTCTTGTCCGAGCGTGCGATAAAGTGCGAATCAACAGTAAGTTATAGAACTCTGAGCCTTACAGCTAGAGTTTTCAACAATCGGGACGTGGCGCAGCCTGGTAGCGCGCTACACTGGGGGTGTAGAGGTCGCAGGTTCAAATCCTGTCGTCCCGACTATCTTTAAAATAAGCTCTTCGGCGAGTATGTCGGAGGGCTTATTTTTTTAACAAAGCGACTTACATCATTTACAAGACAGATGGATTATGTGGTAAGAATAATCCTTAACAGGTTTGCAATACAGAGATCGCTCTCTCTGTATCACATAAGAGCCAATTGATCTAAACTGCAATCTCTGCCTGACTATAGACTCCTCATCTGGATTACTGACGCTCCGCAATTTTGTGAATTCAGTTTCCCCCCCCGGAGTATGACTTCTGATTCGAGATGACATTGCTGAGAGCTAGACTGTGTTCAGTTTTACAGTAGCGTTTCACTGGCTGTTTGGCACGAGTCTATTAAATTGAGAGACGCTATAGTTAAATGTGATGCGTTCTAACAACAATCAATATTGATACCATAGAAACTGAAGAACTATGAAAACTCGCAAACTCGGCAATAGTGGCCTCGAAGTTTCCGCGCTGGGACTCGGTTGCATGGGAATGAGTTTTGGCTACGGCCAGCCCATTGATGAAGTAACCGGCGTTTCACTGATTCGTGCAGCCGTCGATCTGGGTGTCACCCTGTTTGACACGGCCGAAGTCTACGGTCCTTTCACGAATGAAGAACTGGTCGGTAAAGCACTCGCTCCCGTTCGAGATCAGGTTAAAATAGCCACCAAATTCGGCTTCGCTATCGACGATCAGGGAAATCAGACCGGCTTGAACAGCCGACCAGAGCACATCCGAAAAGTGACCGATGCGTGCCTGCAGAGACTGCAAACCGATCATATTGATCTGATGTATCAGCATCGCGTCGATCCCGATGTACCGATCGAAGACGTCGCCGGTACGGTTAAGGAGCTGATTGAAGCTGGCAAAATCAAACATTTTGGCTTATCAGAAGCGGGGGTGGATGTCATCCGACGGGCACATGCCGTTCAACGCGTCGCGGCGTTACAAAGTGAATACTCGCTCTGGTGGCGCGAACCGGAAGAAGAAATTCTGCCCACTCTGGAAGAGCTGGGAATCGGTTTCGTGCCCTTCAGTCCGTTGGGTAAGGGGTTCCTCACCGGTAAAATGGACGAGAACACCACGTTTGAAAGCAGTGATTTTCGTAACAAGGTCCCGCGTCTTTCCGCCGAAAATCGAAAAGCGAATCAGGCGTTCGTCGATCTCCTGGCAGAAATTGCCAGTCAGAAGCAGGCGACCTCTGCACAGATAGCCCTGGCCTGGATGCTTGCAAAGAAACCCTGGATCGTCCCGATTCCGGGTACAACCAAATTACATCGACTGGAAGAGAACATGGCTGCCGCTTCCATTGAGCTCACTGAGGGGGAACTCAGTCAAATCGAACAAGGGGCAGCACGGATTGAAGCAAGCGGCGAACGCTATCCCGAAGCGGCAATGAAAATGATCAATCGTTAAATTATGATCACTTTGAGCCTGAGTCCGTTTCTACGACTCAGGTCCCTTGATATCAAACCCGAAACGAGAGCACATTACTTTTAGCCATAGGATCTCTCAATCTATTATACCCGGTCCACAAGGCCCTGGAGACGCTAGAGTAAAACTGGGTACAATCTAGTCTTCTGCCTTCAATCCAACTGCCTTACCGTCCAACTGCCATTGCTCTTCGATCTCACCCAAAAGATGTGCCAGCGCAGTTGCTGTCACGTCCACCAGATAGGCCTGCTGCTCGATGCGCCCCGGTTTTACTGAGGGTCCATGGACAATCAGGAAGACCCGGCGAATTTCTGGCACCTGATGACCTTTACTATGACCACGTTTCAGGCCACCGTGGTCAGTGCAGACAATGGTCAGCCAGTCTTCGTTTTCATAATTGGGACGGGCTTGCATTGCTCTGAGAACGGTTTTCACACACGCATCAACCTTCTCAATCGCCGAAATGTACTCGGGAACATCCGGACTGAATCCAATCGCATGTCCGGTGGCATCGGTCTGATGAAAATAGACAAACATCGCAGTCGGATTCTCTTCTCTCAGGATGCGTGCTGCCTTGGCTGCGATAATTTTGTCACGCTCTCCTTCCCGTTCCAGTGAACCCGCATTACGGGGATCAGGAGGTTGAACATAAACTCGCACGGTATTGTCTTGATGCAATTCCAGATTTAATGCGCCGGCTTTCCCATCATAATTACCCATTAAAATATTACGGCCCTTATCCGTCGTCTGAAAACGAGCTTCTAAGGTGAAATCCGATCGAGTGACTTCTTGTAACGGTTTCTTCATCGCTATTTTCAAGCCATGCGTTTTGTTGCCATTGACAGGCAATTCCAGTGCCTGTGAATCCGAACCGCTCCTTTGCTTCACCAGCTTGAGTTCCGATGCAGGTGAAACTGGTTTCGCTGGAAAAAGACCTCCAGCATGATCGGCAATATCAGAGAACTGTCCGTCCTGGGCATCGCTTTCCGGCTTGCATTCAAATGTGTACTCAGCAAGCAGTCCTTTGCGATCCACCGATGGACTCGCTCCGGTCGTTCCTTTTACCGACAGTGCAATTTCCTCAGTCGATAACGCCCGCTTCCAGATTCGGATATCATCCAGTTGACCATGAAAGCAGGTTTGCCCCGCACGGGAATCTCGCCCCAGATAATAAAAGTCTCCGCCCAGCTCAAAATCCAGATCCGCTCCGGGCAGCGTAGCGATCTGCTTACCGTCGAGATACAACTGCAATACATCCTGTTTACGGACAGCCAGCAAATGATGCCATTTTCCATCCCGAGTATCGATATTGAGTTTTGATGCAGAAACACTTAAATCCGCGGTCTGATTTTTTACACGTGGTAATGACTCAACCTCAGCAATATCCGCTTCGGACAAAATGTGTTCATGGATCGGCTCCCACGAGACCAGTGATGCTGTCTTTGCATCAGGTCGCTCCCGCTTCAGTCGTTTGAAAAAATGCGGAAACAGTTCGTAGTTCTTGCCTTTGAAATTATTATCTTGTACACCATGTTTGTCGGCCCAGACACCGGTCAGAATACTCGACCAGCCGGGCCCACTGATCGTATCATTTTTCTGATATCGTTCGCCCAGGATCTGTGCCTGATCTGTAAACGCGCCCTCGTGAACCAATCTGTCAAACGTCGGAGTCTTCGCTTTCAACAGCGCATCCGGTCGCGTGCCATCCATGCCGATGATTAACACGCGTTTGCTTGTTCGATCCCCATTAGTCTCAGCCGCCGATAATGGAGGTAACAGAAGAATCTCAGAGAGAAGTAGACAGAAAATGCCGGCTATCTGTTTCAAGTTGCTCATCACAGTTCTTTCCATCAGGCGAGTGATTAGAACTGGCTTCAGTAAAAATCTCTTCAGCCAGATAAGACTATAGTATAGCGCGGCCTGTTTTGAATACTCAACCGCGTTGTGATGAATTTGCGATGAAGTTCTTACTCAGTCCACAAATGGCTGCATTGCCAGATCAGCGACATCATACAATGGCTTCTGCCCCGCTCTGCCTGCCGCATGCGGCCGATTCTGATGACCGCCTTTTCCTTTACCGTGGGTGTCATTCCCCTTGTAATTGCCACTGGCGCCGGTTCTGAAATGCAACATGTACTGGGCACAGCAGTTTTCAGCGGAATGCTGGGTGTCAATCTGTTTGGACTCTTTCTGACTCCTATGTCATGCTACGAAAATGGTCACCTTTCGTGAGCAGACCTGTCCACATGATGTGAAGCCCGAGACATTTCTCGACAACCAGTTATAAAATAAAACCTCAGCATCGATACAATAGCGATGCCGAGGTTTTTCGTATTTCGATCGCGACTCTTGGTTTGACTGTGCCCAGCTTTACTGTAGCGTCTCCAGGGACATGTGAACCGAGTGTAATAGGCCGCGAGACGCTATGCAAAAATGTGATGCGATCTAGGCTACTGTCACATCCAGAGTAATGTCAGCGTTAAACAGTTTCGAAACGGGGCAGCCGGCTTTCGCCATGTCGGCCAGTTCTTCCACCTTGGCAGCATCTGCTCCTGGAACGCTGGCTTTCAAGGTCAGGTGAATCGCATTAATCGCAAAACCCCCTTCAACCTGATTTAACGAGACTTCAGCAGAAGTCTCCAGCTTGTCGGCTGTGAAACCGGCATCGCCCAGAATCTTCGACAGGGCCATTGAGAAACACCCCGCATGTGCAGCTCCCAGTAGCTCTTCAGGGTTCGTTCCCTGCTCACCTTCGAAACGGCTGGAGAAACCATAGGGTAAACTGGTCAGAGCACCACTCTCGGTTGATACTGTCCCTTTTCCATCCTTAAGCCCACCCTGCCAGACTGCAGATCCTGTTCTTTTAATTGTCATAACAAACTCCTTTATTTTGATTGGATACTATTTACAACACCGTCCCGTCAGCTTAATCAATTCTCAGCATCCTGTCACGTTCCAGCCGACAAACACATCCACAGTAAATCTTGATGATTAAAAATCAATCAGATTGAGAATCCCACCATTGCGAGTTACCCGGCCCCAAGACTACAATCTATCATTCTTAAGATCTTGATAACATCTAACCTCAAAATCAGGTTAAAAAAGAGGAATCCAAACCATGTGTCACCGCAATTCATATAGTTATCAAATCCTCTTATTTATCATCATTCTGGTCCCCTGCACCACCGTTCTCGCGGAGCCCCCATCTCCCTTTAAACCAGACACTCCCTATACAGCGAAAAAAAGTGGACCCGTTACCCATGACGTGGAGTTCTCAATCATTGTGACTCCCCCTTATCACTGCAAAGTGTTGAAAGTATGGGTTCCGGTCCCCCAATCCGATGTAGCGCAGAAAATTTCAGAGAGTCTCTTCAGTACCTTTCCAGAAAAAGTCAAACCGCAGGTCTCCAGTGAACCAGTCTACGGAAACCGTTTTGCTTACTTTGAGTTTCATAATCCGCATGGCGCCCAGATCATTACTCATCGCTTTCAGGCAAAGCTCTGGAATCTGAACTGGCAAATCAAACCGGAAGCTGTCGAAATGGTCACAAACTGGCCCGCCCAGTTCGCCCCTTATCTGACACCGCAAACCATTCAGGACCAGCAACAGTTTCAACAGGTGCTGAAGCAGATCGGGAATAAGAACGAAATGAAAAACCCAGATTTGATGCAGGCGATGAGCTGGATTGATCAGAATCTGACCTACGATCACATCAACGCGTCGTTACAGGCCGATGCCAATCACGCCCTTAACAAACGACGCGGCCACTGCAGTGATTACCATGGTTTATGTGCCACATTGGGACGGGCTCTGGGATATCCTACACGTGTCACCTACGGACTGGCCCTCTTCCCCAAGAACTCACCCTCGCATTGTAAAATGGAAGCCTTCCTGCCCCCGTATGGTTGGGTCAGTTTTGATCTTTCGGAAACTCAGAAAATGGTTAAATCAATTCAGGCCTCAAGCGAACTGACTCCACCAATAAAGCGATCGCTTACCACAGCAGCCCGACACAGGCTTCGCTCCGGTTTTCGTGAAAACAGCTGGCTGCTTCTGACAAAAGGCACCAACTACGAACTGGCACCTCCTGCATTAAAACCGGTACGGATCGTTCGCACCGCCTATGTTGAAGCAGATGGAGTGGCACTCCCGGAACCAGACCCGGCTAACAACAACAAGCGTGAATTCTCCTGGATGACATCACACCGCTACACGGCTGACAGGCCCTTCAAGAAACCATTCAAAGATTTCTCGGCGCTCCGCAGCGATTAGCTGGTCCGAGATTTCTATTCCACATCAATTCAATCTCGACAGTTACTTTAGAGAACGATAAGGAATCAGCTTCCACAATCGTTTGTCGCGCAGAAACAGGCTCAGCCAGACCAGTACGCCAATTCCCGCCTGAACGACAAAGGGATCGCCGACGCGCCAATGAATGCAGATCGCACCGCCCAGATAGCCGGTCAATAGAATGGCTCCCAGCACCGACGTCCAGGGAAGCAGATACAGTACCAGGCAGGTCAGCTCCAGAACCGCCAGCGGAACCACCATTGAGTCGGGCAGTCCCAGATGAGCCATGCCTTCTGCCAGTTCAGGGCCTCCTTTAAGTTTCATCACTCCGCTCATTCCGAACAGGAAAGCCATGGCAGCAGCAATCAGACGACCAATCCAGACCAGTGCAGTCTGAGGGCGTTGACTCGGGGTGGATATGGCGTCATTCATAATCAATCCCTGGTTGAGAGCCGGGAAGCAGTGATAAACAGATCAAAACATATACATCAAACAGAGAACGCTATCGTTCTGTTTAAGATCGCAATTGAAATTCACTCGGCTGCAGAAGGATCCATATAGAACACTTCCCAGATATGACCATCCGGATCCTGGAAGCCGTGTGCATACATAAAGCCATGGTCCTGGGGCTCATTATAAATACTTCCCCCGGCAGCAACAGCTTTCTTTACCAGTTCATCTACCTGATCCCGATTCTCACAGGATAATGCCACCAGCACTTCCGTACTTTTTGTCGCATCACAAATTTCTTTGGGAGTGAACATCTTAAATTTGGGATAAGTCAACAGCATGGCATAAATTTCCTCGCTGATCACCACGCAGGCAGCTGTTTCGTCTGTCCATTTTTCATTAATCGAATATCCTAATGCTTTATAGAATGTCATCGACTTATCCAGATCTTTGACCGGGAGGTTTATGAATACTTTTTTCGACATCTCAACTCCAGAATCCAATGTGAGTGATGATTGATTGATTTCTCGTTCGCTTAAACACAAAACTCGGGAATCGCGATAATTATTCTGCCGAGTTCAACCGCTCCGCAGCAGTTCTGATCCGATCTTCCTGCACCTGTAACTCCGGTGTAAATTCTTCGCCGAAATCTTCGGGTTCAAATAAGGGCCGTATTTCAATGTCCGACTCCTCAGACATGGGATTGGGACAGCGTTTCACCCACTTGATCGCTTCTTCCATCGAATCCACCTGCCAGATCCAGAACCCGGCGATCAGCTCTTTCGACTCTGCAAACGGACCATCGATCACCGTACGATTGGTACCGGAAAAACGAACACGGGCACCGCGTGAGCTGGGGTGCAGCCCTTCTCCGGCCAGCATGATTCCTGCTTTGGCCAGTTCTTCATTGAAGTTTCCCATGTCTGTCAGCAACTGTTCGCTCGGCATTTCACCTGCTTCCGAACTGGGAGTGGCCTTGACCATTACCATGACTTTCATTTGATTTTCCTCTCTGTTCATCTCGGAACTGCTATCTGTTTCGCCTGCTGTTCGATTATTTAACAGGTAGTACCGGATTCGACATCGCGGTCTATTTTTTCACTGGAATTTCCGGCAACTCGAAAATGGGCCGAATCTCCACAGTCCCTTTCTTCGCCGGTGGAAGACGACTGGCAATCGCGATCGCCTCGTCGAGATGATCGACATCTATAATATAATATCCCCCCAGCTGTTCGGTGGTCTCTGCAAATGGACCATCTGTAACAATGCGGCGGTCCTCACGAACCCGCACACTGGTAGCCGTCGAAACCAGATGTAATGGCGAAGACGCCAGGTATTGCCCTTTGTCATTCAACTCATGGCAAATCTGCATCGACTCTTCCATGCAGGCAGACCGTTCTTCTTCGGTCCAGTTTCCTTCTTCACCATAAATCAGCAGCATATATTTCATCGTATTCACCTTTAACACTTCGATAAAAATCAATAACTCACGTCAAATTGAATCCAGTTTTATGATTTCGACTCAGGCAGATCAGTAAGTTCAACCACGGGACGCACCTCAACGGTACCGACTCTTGCACCGGGAATACGACGTGCGACCGCGATGGCCGCCTCTCTATTTTTCACATCCACCAGAAAATAACCTCCCAGGTGTTCCGTCGTTTCTGCAAAGGGACCATCTGTGATAAATGCTTCTCCTTCACGAACTCGCACACTCACAGAGGTCGTCACCGGCTGCAGAGGTGCAGCAGAACAATACTCGCCTTCCGCGTCCAGTTCGTAACACAACGCAACAGACTCTTTCATCGCCAGCTTCCGTGCTTCTGCTTCCCAGGCATCTGCTTCTGCATAAACCAGTAACATAAATTTCATAACCGGAATGCTCCCGTTAAGTCTTTCGACGGTAGTGCGAAGTCATAATCTGATGCCACTCTCCTTCTTCGGTCAGGATTTCACTCGCAAGGATCCAGTGAGCGTCATCAATCAGTTCAAGGGAGTCTCTGTAAGACGTCATGCCTTCTCCGTGAAACCTGGGGCCCTCTGCATCCAGGATCAGCTTCTTCTCCGCTTTAATTACACCACGCGTGTATTGCCACAGACAGGTCATCATAGACCCCACGAACGTTCCCACATAACAACTCTTTTTAGCATCGTAGCCTAAAGTCATCAGCGTTGACCAGCGTCCTCCCTCGGGTTCCTCTCCCCTGCCTTCCAGCAGATACCACATTCCCTCCATCGAGCGACATGTGGTTTCGCCTGTTGATTGATGTGTTGGCTCTCCGGGCCCCATCTGACATTCTGTTTCCATCAACCAGTCTCCCAGCAATGGCTCCAGCCAGCTGTGTTCCACCTGGGGTTTTTCAAACATCCTACTATCCTTTTGTCAGTTTATTAAAAAGTGACTTTCTGATATCTGCCTTTCAGGTATTCCCGGCAGTTGCATCACGTGCCTTAATTAAAGCGTTGATCTCATCATCCGCAGGCCGGATTTCAAAAGGCCCGAAACGAACGCCTGGATGCTTTGACATTAGAGCAATGGCATGATTCAAATCCCGGGCTTCCAGAAACAGCAAACCACCAATCTGCTCTTTGGTTTCCGCGAATGGCCCATCGGTCACATCCACCTGCCCTCCTTTCATTCGCAGTGTCACAGCAGCTTCCGCGCGCTGTAATGCTTCACCTCCGACAAAGTGACCGCCTCGTCTGAGTTCGTCATCGTAAGCAAAACATTCTTCCATGAACCCTGCCATTTCAGCTTCCGTTTTGCCTTCCATGGTTGCATCATCGTAGTAGCCCAGACAGACAAATTTCATCTTTTACTCCCCAGAAATGTATATGATCTGATCGTGAAATTTATTGAATTACAATGACTCTCCAGCCGCAGCCTGTTGCAGACGTGCAATATCCAGTTTTGTCATCTGCATCAATTCCTGCATCACCCTCCCGGGAACAGCAGGATCGGGATCTGACATCAACTCAGGCAATATACTGGGAACGATCTGCCAGGAGAGTCCGAACTGATCTTTCAACCAGCCACACTGCCCCGGCTCTCCACCTGCAGATAACTTTTCCCACAGCTCATCGATTTCGTCCTGGGTATCACAGTTCACAGCAAATGAAACCGCTTCGGTAAATCGAAACAGGGGGCCGCCATTCAAGGCCAGAAACTGCTGACCTTCCAGTTCAAATGCAGCTATCATGACCGAACCCTCAGGTCCCAGGGCTCCTGCGCCATAATAATTGACATTCAGTTTCTTCGAGTTTTCAAATACCGACAGATAGAATTCCATCGCCTGCTCGGCATTGTCATTAAACCAGAGAAATGGCGTAATTTTCTGCACCTTGGACATGATCCAGATTCCTAATGATTGGAGTAATAAAGAAGCTGAAAGCAGACAACAGCAAAATCAGCCCTGGCTGAACATTGCCTGCATACCTTCCTGAATTTCTTCCTGACTCAGATCACGCACATGTGTCGCGATCGCCCAGCAATGCCCGAACGGATCTTCCACTTGCCCGTAACGATCTCCCCAGAACATATCAGTCACAGGCATTTTCAATGTGGCTCCCGCTGTGACTGCCTGCTCAACCAACGCATCTGCGTCTTCCACCTGCAGATGCAGTGTCACAGGTGAACCGCTCAATTCTTTGGGACCTTGAATGCCACAATCGCTGTTTGAATCTACCAGCATTACCTGCGAATCACCAATTTTGATACAGCCATGCATCAGCCTTCCATTCGGTCCAGGCATCCGCATTTGTTCGACTGCACCGAAGGCTTTCTCATAAAATGCAATCGCAGCGGCCGCCCCGTCACAGACTAAATGAGGTGTGACCGTATGCATGCCTTCGGGAACAGGTTTAACGTCTGAGTTCTGGTTTGCTGAATTCATGGTATTCCTCCACAGTGCATCTGAAAATGTGAGAATCCGTATTTGCTCTCAATGAGAATCAAATACCTTATTTACCCTGTAGTCGAATGTAACCCGGCGAAATCGACATTCAGGCAGAAACTTTTTTCATTTTGAGAAAAACACGTCTCCCACAGGGAATCTCATCCACATAAAACCAGCAATAGCACTCTCTTACGAATGGATAACTTTACTGAGATTGAGCCTGAATTTGCGCCAGTTCCTGCAGACGCTTTTCCAGAAACCGAGATTCTGCCGTCTGATTCGTCAGGGAGAGTGCTTTCCCATAAGCGGCTCGTGCTGCCTCAATCTGCCCCAGTCGTCTGCAGAGTTCAGCGCGGGCAGCATAGATCAGATGGTACTCCTTGAGATCTCCGCGAATCAGAATCGCATCAATTAACTGCAAACCTACTTCTGCACCATCACGCATCGCAATCGCCACGGCGCGGTTCAATTCAATGATCGGCGTCGGATTGGCCTGTAACAGCAGATTATACCAGGAAACGATACGTGACCAGTCAGTCTCCGCGCTGCGTGAAGCGACTGCATGGACGGATGCGATAGCCGCCTGAATCGTATAACTGCCCACTTCACCGGAGGCAATTGCCTGCTCGACCAGTGCCGTTCCCTCCCGGATCTTTTCCTGATCCCATAAAGAACGATCCTGATCTTCCAGCAGAATCAGATCTCCTTCAGTAGTCGAACGGGCTTCACGGCGCGACTCGTGGATCAGCATCAACGCCAGTAAGCCTTTCACCTCCACATCATCCAGCAGGGCCAGCAATAGGCGGCCCAGTCGAATCGCCTCCTCTGATAAATCTTTACGTGTTAAAGAATCGCCTGACGAAGCAGAATAGCCTTCGTTGAAAACCAGATACACGACCGTCAACACAGCATCCAGCCGCTCAGGCAGATCAGCCCGGTTTGGCACAACATAGGGAATGCCCGCATCACGGATCTTCGACTTGCCCCGTACGATTCGCTGCGCCATTGTGGAAGGCGAAGTCAGAAATGCGCTCGCGATTTCCTCCGTTGACAAGCCACACACTTCGCGTAAGGTCAGCGGAATCTGGACCTGGGGTGCAATCGCGGGATGACAGCAGGTGAAAATCAACCGCAGGCGGTCATCTTCCACTTCATTATCCGACTTGTCAGAATTCAGGGCCGCTATCCCCTCCAGTCTTTGTGCCACTTCAAGCTGTGCCTCATCAAAGCGGACACTGCGGCGAATATGATCAATGGCTTTAAAACGCCCAGTCGATACCAGCCACGATCGGGGATTGGCGGGAATTCCATCACGGTGCCACTGTTCGACCGCTGCAGCAAAAGCTTCGTGCATCGCTTCTTCAGCCAGATCGAAATCACCGATCAGCCGAATTAACGTCGCGAAGACACGTCGTGACTCGCTACGATAAACTTCGTCTACTTTTTCGCGAATTTCTGCAGAGGAAATCTTACTCATCTGACTTCTTCTTTAATCTCAGACGAAAACTGCGCGTTCAAGCAATCTGTATGAAACGACCAAGCGGAAAGTTCAAGCGGGATCTACTTTCCCTTAATGATCTTGCTCAAAATAGGATGATTATCCCGAATGTGATAGGACAATGCCTTGCGGGCTGCACGCCAGTCCTTTTTGATCAATGCTGTCAGAATGGCCTGATGCTGTCTGACCGTTTCAATGGCGGTTTCCCGGTCCTGATCTTCCCAGTCAAACAGAATATCATAATACCTGCCCTGTCGCTGAAAAAAGTCTTTGATGTAATAATTACCCGCTTTTTCGATCAGATATTCATGTAAAGAATTATCGATCTGAACGTCTTCTTTCGCAGACTGTGGAATGACATTACCGTTCAGGATCTTTTGCAGATCTTCTTCCTTAAGATGAGGTTTCGCCAACTCCAGTGCTTTGAGCTCCAGCAGCTCCCGGACTTCGAGAAAAGCCTGCATGTCTTCCTGGCGAAACGGTCTGAGCCGCCAGCCACGTCGCGGAATATGATCCAGAATCCCAGTACCCGCCAGGCGATTTAAAATAATCCGTAGCGAAGAACGACTGATTTTATATCTGCGGGCCGTCACCTCTTCTCGGATATCGACCGGCTCTCCCTTCAGACTGAGCTTCACAAAATCATTTGTGATCACTTCAAACATGTCTGCTGGTGGTTCTGGTAACTCGGAACTTTGCCCCTGTTTGAGAGGCGTAATCTGCTCTGCATTTCGAACCAGTCTGCGATTCGCCCCTTTCTGCAGCAGGCCTTCTTCAACCAGCTCTGCCAATGCTATCCGAACCGGTGAAAAGCTGACCTGGTAGTGTTCTGACAGTGACTCCAGCGTCAACGGAGCCGGTAGTTCCTGACCACTCCGCAAACGAATTTCCAGGTCATTCTTGATGTAGTTCTTGAGAGACATGACGCGATTCTGAGACTAACCGTCTTTGTGGTGAAGTGCCTAAAACAAGGCTGAACCAGTAAACCAGAGGCGAAAGAATACTGCTTCTCCTTCCCATCCAGTTTACATTTCACGCTTCCTGTATGAAAGTCTGCACCTTCAGAAAAGCATAAAACCTTGTTTGACAGTTCTTTCCACAAGTCGCTCTGCTACACGCCCAATTCTTCCCAGGGGCCAGTGATCGCGAAGGTCACGCCTGGATGTTGAATATTTACAAACAGCCATTCCCCATCCGGGCTGAAACAGGCCCCCGCCCATTCACCACCGCTGAAATCTCCTGCCAGCGAGCCGTGCTGACCGCTCTTCAACTGAATATTGTTGACCGCGACCGTCTGCAGTTCCCCTTTACGCGAAAGGGCATGCAGACGCAGAGGCTTCAGGTCAGCGTCTTCACACAGGATCAGTCCGCCTCGGGGGCTGACTGTTAAATTGTCCGGACTGTCGAGAATCTCATGACTCGGCGATTGAAATACCAGCTCCAAAATGTGATCCTGGGGTGAGTAGGACCAGACTTGCCCCAGACCGGCTTCGCCACCATTCGTGCAATTAAAGTACACAACCCCATCGCCAAACCAGCAACCTTCCAGACGGCCAAACGTGGTTGCACCTTTGGCTTTTCCCTGCGAGTAGACTCCGAGACCGTCTTCTTTGCCCGGTGTATTGCGACGCAGGGGATCTTCAATATTTACCCACTCTGCTTCGTAGCGAATTCCAGTCCTGGCGCCGGTTCGCAGATCATCTTTGCCTTTGATCTTAATCATCTGCAGGCGGCCTCCTTTCGTCAGAACCTCAGGTTCGTTCGGCAGGAAGCGATAAAAACCGGCAGTATCACGGTCCTCGGTTTCGTAGATCGTGCCTTCCGCAGGATCAATGGCGAGTGCTTCATGGACGAAACGGCCCAAAGCCTGCAAAGGTTCCACAGAAGCCTTCCCTTCAGCGGGTACTTCGAAGACCCAACCATGATGTTTTTCATGCTCGTACTGAACGTCCCGGAAACTTTCCTTCGGGCCTATCACTGTTTCCTCGCAGGAGAGCCAGGTACCCCAGGGAGTAGGCCCGCCGGCACAGTTCTGTACGGTCCCTGCCAGACTCGTCCAGCTCCTCAACCATTTCCCGGATTTGACATTGAACTGCAGATTCGCACAACCACCGCCTGCCTTGGAATCAAAGGTCAATTCCGCCGGACCAAAACTTTTCGCCCCCTTAATTTCGTGATTTCGACAAAGCGTTATGATATCACCGGTCTGGGAGATCACTCCCATCCCATCATGACCTTCCGGCGTGATTACACCATCAGACATCACATCCCCCACCCAGCCGAATGACTGGTAGCGAAACCCTTCAGGCAGCTTTAATAAAGGCAATCCTGTTGTTTCATCCCGGATCGGGTTGAGACCGGAATCACTTTTCTCAAGCCCTTTGGCTTCGACTGCAGACAGAAAACGAGAAAAGACAGTACCTGCTGCAGGAGCAGCAATCGCTGATTTAAGAAATAGACGCCGCGATGAGGATGTACGCACGAGTCCCTCTGTGAAACTGGAAAGCAGGACATTGTGTCAAATTGTGGTTCCGAACACAGAACCCGGGGAGGAAATGACACTTTTGCAAAATAATACAAGGTTTTGTTAAGTTTTAATGAACAAACAATGAAGACTTCCAAACCAGTTCTTCTTATTCGCATAACCAGAATTTCTTGAACAAAGGGAGAGCCTCTGTTGGGCTCCCTTTTCATTAACACATATGCCCAGTAGAGCTCTATTTCCGCTGAAAACATTCAACTTGACCCGCTCCTGGCATTCAGCATACTTCCCTTGTTTTATGCGTCGCGCGCGTTGCTCATTTTTTCACAATATGAGAATTGATTCACACCTGCCGTTTCTTCACCAGAACAAGTCCCTGAAAACAAGGCTTTTTCTTATTTTCGGACTTTTCAGTCAGCATCCATTCACTCATATTTCTGTCAATTTTGACCCATTTCAAGCCCTTTCAGTACCACGTTTACGCTTTAACACGCTCTGGGGCGCACCAGCCTGAGGACAGTCTCGCACTTATCTAAGTCAACCGACCTGGAATTCAGTATTGAAATTCCAATCTTCTTGCTGCGGGGAGACTCTCAGGCGATAACTGATCTGCGCATCAGCTCCTGCTGAATTTCCAGCCTGGAATATCTGCGTTATTTTATCAGTTGCGCAGCAGTCAGCGGAGATGAAAAGCCGACAGTACCACCAGATAGCAAAGTCACCTCAATCAGCGAGTGACCTGCTGGAAAGGCCGCTCGTCTAGGGGCCTTTTGAAGAAGGAAACGAGAACCCGGACTGACGGATTCGTGAAGGTTGCTGCTGAGGTTGATCTCCGGCCTCCTTCAGTCCCGAACTACCTTTCATCGCACCGCTCACACCCAATACTTCCGGATGGCGGGCAATCTTATCACTGAAAATGCGAATGTCCCGGGCAATCGGCTCCAGGTTATTCAACAACACAGTGAGTGAGCTGGCAGATCGGTTCATGTTCCGATAGAGCTCCGGATCGGACATGAATTTTTTCAGTGACCCATCCCCCTCGTTCAACGCTCGAGAGAAGGAGTTCAGTTCTGCCAGGATGGCATCCAGGCGTGATAAACTGCGATCCATTTTGATAACCATTGACTGGCTGTGTTTAGCCAGCGGATCGGTTACCTGTGAAAGATTATCCAGGTTCTGTCCGGCCTTCTGAACTGCGATTTCGACTGAAGCAATCGTACGTTGTGTACTTTCAATCATCGCTGGCATGGCTGCCATTGAACGTTTCAGGTTTTCCTGCTGCACGGGATCAGCCACCAGTTGATTGACACTGGTCATCATCTGGTTCATCTTACGCATCGCCAGCGAGAACTCTTCCAGGGAAGTCGCTGTGCGTTCGATGACAACATCCAGATTCCCCTCTTTGGTCTCCATCAGGCGATTCATATTGCTCGCTACTTTTTCCCATTCCTGGCTGGTGGCAGAAAAAGCATTGAGGGTTTTGGTCACCTGCTGCTCCATTCGATGCACGATCTCCATCGGATCACTTGACTCACGTCCCACCAGGCGATCCCCCGGGTTCAGGAAATCAGTGCTGACGCCGGGCTCAATCACGATTTTCGAATCCCCCATGATCGAACTGACGATCTGCGGACTGGCATCTTTGCGCAGATGCTGTGACTCGCTGATATTCACCAGCAGCATGACTCCCGGTTTACTGTCACTGGTAATAATCTTATCCACTTCACCAATGCGAATTCCGTGACGCACGACAGGCGTGCCACGATGCACGCCGGAAATCGACTCAAACCGCATGGCAATCGTGTACTTTTTCTTCCACAGTGATTCCAGTTGGCCGAACTGAAAAATCATCCCGGCTCCGGTGATCATTGCAGAAATCACAAATAGTCCTACGCGAAATTGAATCTGGCGGTCCGTCATAATTAACCTCTATCTCGATCTCATCCTTGAGACCAATGACTCTGATCTGGTATTAAAACAATTCTTTTTTCTGTCTCAGAATGGGACAGTTCAACTGGCTTCAGCCAGTTCCCGAATCCGGTCTCCGGCTTCACCATGCACAAACTGATGCACACGCGGTAAGTCAGACTCAAATGCTTCCTCAGCCGTACCTTCGAAGACAATCTGTTCTTCGTTCGGCCCTAGTCGTGCCAATGGATACAGCATGATGATCCGGTCCGCTACTTTTTTCACAGTACTCATATCGTGTGTCACTACGATGCTGGTCACCGGGCGACTGGCGCGTGTCTGTAGGATCAGTTCGTTAATCACATCGGTCATCACCGGGTCGAGCCCCGTGGTAGGTTCGTCATATAACATGACTTCAGGAGTCATCGCCAGCGCCCGTGCCAGACCAACCCGTTTCTTCATGCCACCAGAAAGCTGTGCCGGTTTTTTCTGACTGATCGCTTCGGACAGCCCCACTTCCCTTAAACGTTCTACCACGATCTGATCGATCTCTTCTTTTTTCAGTCGCGTATTCTGTTTCAATCCGAAGGCCACATTTTCGTAAACAGAAAGACTGTCAAATAAGGCAGCTCCCTGAAACAGATAACCAATACGCAACCGGTCGCGATGCAGTTCTCGGGGATTGCGATCCGCAATCGAGCGACCGTTCCACAGAACATCGCCCTGTGAGGGCTGTAGCAGATTCATGATCATTTTCATGGTCACGCTCTTGCCACATCCACTCTCGCCGATCACGACCAGAGTTTCACCGCGGCGCACTCCAAATGAAACATCGCGCAACACCTGCTGTGTGCCGAACTGGCGGGAAACATTCCGCAGTTCAATCACATAACCATCATTGGCGGTTCGTTCATTCATAACTTTAATTTTTCTGTTCGATGTCCAACTGCTACGCTATCGGAGCACACCCGGGTAAACGGTCTGCATGAAGTGATAAAAGTTCACAATCGTGACTCCCAGCAGAAAGTCCAGAATCATGATGACAATAAAGGAATACACAAACGCTTCCGTCGCCGCCTTACCCACTCCTTCAGCACCTGCACCACAATGAAAGCCTCGATGACAGGAAATCAGTGAAATCGCAGCCCCAAAAAAGAAACTTTTGAAAATGCCTCCCAGGACGTCATACGCATACACGAACTGCTCGGAATAATGCCAGTAATAAAATGAATCCACGCCTAAGATCTGCGTGCTGAAAAACCAGCCTCCCAGAATCCCGACCGCGTCGGCAATAATCGTCAACAGGGGAATCAGTAAACAGCAGGAAAGAAACCGTGGCACGACAAGATAGTGAATCGGGTCTGCACCCAGCGCCCGCAAGGCATCAATCTGTTCGGTCACCCGCATCGTTCCCAGTTCCGCCGACATGGAGGTACCCACTCGACCAGCCAGCATGATCGCCGCCAGGACCGGCCCCAGTTCTTCTACCAGCGAAATCGCGATGACGGCACCAATCTGGTTTTCCATATGCATCAATTTGAACTGATCATAAGACTGGACTGCCAGAACCATACCGATAAATCCACCGGTAATCAGAATCACCGGGATACTCTGGATTCCAATATGGTACATGCACGACCAGAGATTACTCCGCGGTGGCAGCCGCGTAATGATCCAACCCAGCATCTCCCAACCAAAGAGAAACAGATCACCCAGCAGGCAGACAGTATTGATGACTCCACGTCCCAAACCGTGAATCAGGGTGTCTCGAGGGACTGAAGGCGAAGCAGATGACATTAATTCTTTCCAGTTCAGACTTTACTATGCAATTGACTTTCTCGTCCGCGGGCAGAAGGTTAATGGATTTTCGGATTTGAATCGAGACCATTTCTGCGCTGCCACCCCAATTCGGCATCGAGGGAATTTTCTAAGCAGAAGGACACATTTTTTGGGTTGAGTCTTTCCGTAACACCGCTTCCCCTGATAAAATACATCAAGATCAGTTGAATTGATAAATTGGGGTGTATCTCCAAGGCCTATATTGATTTAATGAACCTCACTCACTCAGAAAGTCGGTCGATCTGGATGACCAGACCCTGATGTGCTTACCACTTTGACACCAAATCCGATGTACAACAGAGAAAGTAAGGATAGGTAAAATGAGATTTTTTTCTGTCGCGCTGATTTCCGTTATCTCGTTCACTCAGGTCGCTAACCTGTCAGCCGAGGATAAAAAAGCCAATCCCGCCACTGAACAGGCCAAAGCCAAAGTGATTGCCGCCGGGGGATCCGTTCTGGAACTGGCTCAGAATGATGACCGACTTGAAATCGCCTTTCACTTGTCAGACCAGAAAATTACCGACGAAACCCTCAAAACCCTCGCAGGGCTCACAAAAGTGGCCTCACTCAATCTGCGTGGCACAGAAGTGACTTCCGCCGGTCTCGCACAACTGCAGCATCTCAAAGATTTAACTCACCTGCACCTGGAAAAAACCAAGGTGAATGATGCAGGGCTCAAGCAGCTGCAACAACTCCCGAATCTGGAATACCTGAATCTGTATGGTACGGAAATCACTGACGCTGGTCTTTCCCAGCTGAGTTCACTGAAAAAACTCAAACGACTTTATGTCTGGCAGACGAAAATCACTCGCCCTGCTGGACTGGCACTGCAGGAACAGATCACTGGACTGGAAGTTATCGGATTACCCGAAGAGCCCAAACCTGTCGTAGCCGAAAAACCAGAACTCCCTAAACCGGTGGAGAAGAAACCAGAAGCGAAAAAAACCGCTGAGAAAAAACCAAAGCCCAAAACAGAAAAGAAACCGAAACCTAAGCCTGCTGAAAAGAAAGCAGAAAAGAAACCCGCTGAAAAGCCAGCAGAGAAAAAAGAGGCTCCCAAAAAACCTGAGAAAAAAGAGAAATAAGTTCTCAGGATCAACCACCAAATAAAAAAGCAGGGCTGACAATGCCCTGTTTTTTTTGATCCTCTGGAGAAGAGTCGCTCGCATTTCTTGAACGCATCACATTTTGTGAAAGCGTCTCTCAATCTATGGTACGCGGGCCAAACGCCCCTGGGGACGCTACAGTAAAACGGGACACAGTCTAAAACCGGTTTTCACAGGCATCAGAACCGGATTTCCACGGTTATGCTCCCCCCAGGGTAAGTCTGACTGACCTGAACAGCCGACTGGAGACCAATTCCTGCCTGACCAGTTTGAGCAAAACACATCAATCCAGTTGTAAACGTGATCACACTGGCAGTAAAAGCATGGTACAATGCTACATGAGCTACGACTGGAATATCACCTTATGAACAAGGTGATCAACTCAAATCTCAAATGACAAGTCAGGTTCAACCGGGGAGAGAGCGGCATTGGAAATCACATACCAGCAGGAAATAATTGCGCCCATCGAAGTCGTATTCAGTTACTTGAATGACGATGAAAAAATGAAGCTCTGGATGGAAGGGCTGGAATCGGTTGAATATCCCAAGAGGAAAAACACGGAAAATCAGGTGGGGACAAAATTCATTCATACTATTAAAGAAGGTTTGAACACCCAAACGTACGAAGGGACTTTCACCGCATACGAAGCACCCACGCTGATCGCTGTTGAACTGACCCATCCCGCACACCGGATCGAAGTCAGTTATGAATTAACCTCGCTCGGCAGAAAAACGGAACTGGACTATCACTGCGAACTGGAGTTCGCCTCGTTTTACTACCGCTTCATGGGAGTGTTGTTCAGCTGGTTCACAAAGCGAATCCTGAAAACACAGATGGCGAAGCTGAAGGAACTCGCAGAACAGGAATCGGTACGACGTGTTCCGCCGGCGAAATAGCCGCTATTTCTTCTTGACCTTGTCTTTTTTTCTGGCTGTCAGCTCTGAAGGAGTTTCGGGCCCCAGGTGATAGAGCCGCGCTGTCTTGTCAAAACAGGCCACACACATCCGCAGTCCATCGGGATGGAAATCCAGATCGTAAGGCACACTTTTAACCTTTTCTGATGCGAAAGGCTTCTCTTCCCCCAGTTTCCAGAACCAGATCATACCCGACGAATTTCCGCCAACAGCGGAAATGAAATCATTTTCGGGATGAAAGCGGACTCCCCAGCAGGTCCCTTTAAAATTATCATCGGGTGTCATGACCGCCAGTCGCTTACCCGTCGCCCAGTCAAACAGAATTACGGTGGGCACACCAATACCGGCAAAGGCATTTGTAACTTCACCGATTCCACTGATGGCGAAGTATTTGCCATCCCGGCTGATATCCATTCCCCGTACGCCGCCAATGTGGCCACGAAACGTGGTATCGTATTTATAAATCGCGCTCCCGTCGAAATCACGTACCAGCTCGCCAGTTTCAACATCCCACTGTTTTAGATTTCCACGCAAATCTCCGGAAATCAGCCAGCGACCACTCGGGTGGAACTTTACGTTATAAACCTGATATTCATGACCTTCCAGTACCCGGACCAGCTTCGCCGTTTTGACAGACCAGAGTTTGACCAGACAGTCATTTCCCCCCGTTGCTACCAGCGTTCCGTCAGCGCTGATGGCCACTCCCCGCACATACCCTTTATGGGCAGAGACTAAATGCTGTGGCTTTGGTTGCTCTGTCTCAAGATCCCACCAGGCGATCTTGCCTTCATAGGCCCCCGTGATCAACAAGGGATGAGAACGACTCACATCAAAGCGACGGACCCAGCTCTGATGCCCCAACAGCTCCGTATTCTCAGCACTCACCAGATCCCAGCGATTAAAGGCTGACCCCTGGGCGCCTGCCAGCATGTAATTTCCAGTGGCATCAATCTTGCAGGAATACAACGGTCGCGAATGGGAAAAGCTACCTACTTCCCGAAATCGTTCTGGATCGGCGACAGGCGGTTGCTGACGAAACAATTCGACGAATTCCTGATACTGACTCTCTTTCGTCCGCTGTTCTGCCAGTTTTTTTTCAGCTGCCGCTGTCTGCTTTTTCAATTCTGCCTGCTGCTTCTGTTTCACAGGCAGTGACTGCTCCAGCATCATAACCTGCTGTTCCAACTGTTTCAGTTCCTGAGACAATGTTTCAGCTTTGAGTTTCGCCGATTCAGCCGATTCATCAGACTTTGCTTCCAACTTTTTTTTGTCTGTTTTTTTCTCCGGTGTCGCTTTTGCTTCCTGTTGCAGCACTTTCAAAGCATCCGTTGCGGTTTTGATCTTCTGCTTTGTCTTCTGGATCCTGTTCTGAATCTTGCTGATTTCAGAGTCGGCCTGCTTCAGATCTGCTTTGATCTGATTCACGGCTTTCACTTGAGCGTCAGTAAGTTGTGACGCTTTGTCTGCGTCAAGTTCCGCGAATTTCAGGGCAGCAGGCAACTGCGTCGGTCCATGATAGAGGATCGGTTTGACTGCCTGTAGCGGCGATTCGGCAGCATTTTTTTTGTCAGCAGTTTCTTCTGCAGCCGATAAAACGGAAACAGACCACAGTATGACAGCAGTCTGCAGACCGATTATGGAAAACTGCCGTAGATGAAATCCACTCACGCCAGAATCTCCTTGATTGCTTCTGTCTTGGGATCGGCTTTCGCAATCGGCTGACCGTTGGGATAAAATTCTTCTGACGAATCCAGTCCGACTGCCTGATAATAGGTATGAAACAGATGCCCGCCGTTGACTTCACGATCAATCACTTTTGTGCCGGTTTCGTTAGTTTTGCCGGAAACCGCGCCCCCTTTGATTCCAGCCCCACCAACCGCGATAGACCAGGCGGTGCCCCAGTGATCTCGCCCCACGCGTGAATTAATTTTAGGAGTGCGGCCAAATTCACACATGCAGATAATCAGGGTATGTTCCAGCAAACCTCGATCGTAGAGATCAGAAACGAACATCGCGAAGGGGCGATCGAACTCGCCCAGTTGCTCGATATGAAAGTTGAAATTCTCTGAGTGCGTGTCGTAATTCGTATGGCCTACTTTGACAAACGTCACCCCTTTTTCAATCAGCTGTCGCGCCATCAGGCAGTGCTGCCCGAAATCATGCTTGCCATAGCGTTCCACGTCTTTGTCCGAAAAGTGACTGAAGTCAAAGATATCCCGCCGGGACATCAACGCTGCTGCCTGGTCAAACGATTCATTGTAGACTTCGGTATGGGCAGTCTTGCGTTTCTGCTCAAATCGCTGACTGACTTTACTTCTCAGACTCCGCCTGAGCACGTCCCGCTCTGCCGTCATAGAAGAATGCATCGCCAGATTCGCCGGCGCCTTCCCACCTGACAAAACCAGTGGTGCATGACGCGGTCCTAGAAATGTGGCTTCCTTAGAAGAGCCGCCTGCTCCCACAGAGATATATCCCGGCAACGGACTGTCGGGTGGTGACAGATGGCTGGAAAACGAGGAGCCCAGATAAGGATAGGCAAATCCAGGCTGTTCTTTCCGCCCTGTCTGCATAATGTAGGCGCCTTTACCATGGTTATTTTCTTTGGTGTTGATCCCCCGAACCAGCGCCAGGTGATGCATCTGCTGGGCCGTGTGAGGGAGCAGCTCGCTGATCTGCACACCAGGTGCTGATGTGGAAATCGCCTGGAAGGGGCCTCCCGTTTCCGTCCCCGGCTTTGGATCCCAGGTCTCCAGCTGACTCACTCCGCCGGACAGCCAGAACACGACCACCTGTTTCTGTTGCGACGCCAGTTTTTTCGCAGCCTGAACCTGGGTCATTCCACCAAAACCGAGCATACTTAATGCACCAGCGGCAGACCCCCCGAGAAAAGAGCGACGCGTCAGTGATTCATGTGATCCACAAGTATAGTTACAACGCATTGTCATACCTTCTCCCTGCATCCCCTAAGACTGACTGTGTTTGAATCCACTTGAGGATGTTCTATCAGTGATTAAATCGAAACTCCGATGACATTAACAACGCCCAGATCAGATCAGTGACGATCACTGCCCGGTCCTGTCCCTTTTTTCCCGCCAGCAAAGCCGCCACATCCTCAGTTTCGTCCTGAGCTGGATGTCTTGTTAAGACACTGAGGTACAATTCTTCCGCCAGTTGATCGGATTGATCGGCTGGAATCTTCAGGAGACGATCGGCCAGATTTCCGGGCCGCGCCGGCAGAATCACCTGAATCCGCTGATCATTAGACAAATATAAGATCTGATCCGCGGTCGCTTCGAACTCTTTGACGGGCTCTCCGGGTACTCCTCCGAATAAGGATACAAACTGGCGTTCATAGCCCAGCAGGTTTTTTCGTAGTGTTGCTTCACTCAACTTCTTTTTCAGGCTGTTGCGATGCACTTCTGCCAGCCCGGTTGCTTCCATGACCGCCCAGGCATACTGCTCTGGATTTAAAGGCTTCAGTAACGCATGAGTGAATTGCGCATCGGACAAGTCTTTCGCTGTTTTATCCTCAAACAATTCGTTGGCACTTGAGCGCTGGTATGTTTCGCTTAAAGCGATCTCGCGCAGATACCATCTCAGATCATAGTCGTGTGATATCAGTTGATCGGTCAGTACTTCCAGTAACTGCGGGTGCGAGGGAGGATTATCTGAATGGTCCGCATCAAGCGGATGGACGATTCCCCGCCCCAACAGCATCGCCCACAAACGATTTGCCATTGTCCGTGCAAAGCGGCGATTATCAGTAGTAATGGCCTCTCCCAACTGAGCACGTCGGCTGTATTTGGGAATCGGCCTTACATTTTTCGCTGGTTTGACTTTGTACTCTTCTCCTTTTTTGAATGCAGGTTCAGCAATCTTTTTGCCATCAAACACGGCGGGCAGTGTTGTCTCGGGACCTTTGGACGTTTTATCGCGCACTTCAAATACCGACTCATATTTGACTTCGCCTTCTGCTTTCTCAGCAAAGACCGTCTGCTTCTTCTTTTTGTCGGTAAACACAAAACTGCGAACCAGAAACGCGGAGATCCCGTAGTAATGATCCTGCTTCCAGTCTGCGACTTCCGGGTGATCGTGACACTGGGCACACGTCAGATCGGCTCCCAGAAAAATTCGACTGATGTCCCGTGTCAGTTCATTCACCTCACCACTACGAGCCAGATAAAATCGTGCCTCGGCCTGATGTGCTTTATCAGAGCCATCCGCAGAAAGGATTTCTCGCACCAGCTGATCCAGTGGTTTGTTCTCGGCAACAGATGCCCGTAGATATTCTCCCCACGCGCCGACATCAATATACTTCTTATTCATCCGCTGCATCAGCATTACATCCAGACGCTGCGAAACAAAACGGGCGTACTCGGGAGAGCGCAACAGTTCATCGACCAGAACCACACGCTTGTCGTGCCGTTGGTTATTCAGAAACGTCCGCGTCTGTTCGATCGTGGGAATCCGCCCCGTCAGATCGAGATAGATCCGTCTCAGAAATTCAGCATCATCACAGAGCGGAGATGCCAGTTTGTCGTAATCGGTTTGACGGCGCTGGATGAACTGGTCGATCAACACATGCAGTACAGGCCCAGTGGGTAGCATCGGCTTTTTCGCTACCAGTGCCTCATCCCCAGACTGCGATTGACCAGCAGCCGAAATGGAATTTGCTATCGTTTGCAGGAAGAATACCATCAGCAGCAAAACGTAAACTCGCATGTTCGCGCGAAACATGGGTCTCCTTTCTTCCGTTCTCTGCAATGTCGTTCAGACAGTCTCGCTATCTGAGGCGGGACGTAGAGAAACTCATGTTGTTTCAATACGTTGTGGGAAGTCAAAAACACATAGGCAGGTGTTTATTTATCGTCTATTGTGCCTCCCCTGCTCCACTCCGTCAAGTATAATCCACAGATCTTACTTAGCTTTACATAATCCGGCGAAAGGAAACAGAGACGAAACCGAAGCTTGAAAAGCAGGCGCTAGCGGTTCGTTTTCTCAATGGAAGTGGTTTGCGAGTCCGGGGAAATGTCATAACAAGCAGCCATTTCACTGTTTCGCACAAACAGTTTCCCATGCGCTAAAGCAGGATGATTCCAGGTCTGCCCACTGAGTGCCTGAAATTTCGCGATCGGGGAATACTCTTCGGAATCCGCTTTGACCAGTTCCACGCTACCGTCCTCTGCCAAGATCAGCAGCATCGATTCCACGAGCAGCATCTGACCATATCCATAGCGTCCTCTTTTCCACATGCGTTTGCCATTCTCCAGGTTCAGGCAGGTGAGGATCCCTTCATCCAGCCCATACACACAGCCATCACGCATCACAGCAGAATTGAATTTCAGTTTGGGACTTTTACTCGTCCAGACTTCAGTGACTTTCCACTCGTCTCCGGATTTCACTACTGACAGCCGCGCCGAACCAACCCCATAACCGGAGCCGATAAAGACCGACGAATCATCAATGACAATCGGTTGGGCCGCATTGATGCCGGCCTGATTTGTCCAGGGAAAAAACCACAGTGATCGACCGTCTGCCGGCGCAAAGCTTTCCAGTCCTTTCGCGTGAAACACCAGGACCTGAGACACTCCCTGCAATTCAGCCAGTTGAGGAGAGCTGTAACTCGATTTCCGGCTGCCTCCTGTCCAGAGCTGCTTGCCAGTCCGTTTATCAAAGGCAATGATCGAACGATGATCCAGCTCTGACGTATCTACAACCAGCCCCTGATTCACAATTACCAGGTTTTCCCAAATCAGAGGGGAACCTGACATACCCCATTGCAGATTGTTCAGATTCTGTTCTTTGAGCAGATCGTGAGTCCAGACCTCAATGCCGGAAGCCGCTTCGAAACAATGGAGAATTCCCGTTCCTCCCACTGTGTAAAGAAATCCCTGATCGAAGGTCGGCGTCGCGCGTGGCCCCACTCCTCCCAGGGTTTCTTCAAAACGTACTTCATCTTCATAAACCCAGAGTTGATCTCCGGTCCGCCCGTCATAGCAGACCACGACTTCGACAGCGCCTCGCTGCTCTTGAGTATAAACCCGATCGCCGACAATACAAAATGATCCCCAACCCGCGCCGACCGGATGTTTCCAGACTAATTCAGGTGGCTGCGTATTCCAGTCAGTTCGGATCGACTGTTCGCCCGCGATTCCCGTCCGGTCGGTTCCCCGATAGCCAGGCCAGTCTCCTGATATCACTTCCAGAGCCTGTCCCGTTGTTTTTGGCTTTGCTTCGGGGTTATTCTCAATCTGTTCGAAATACGCTTTGGCCCGTTGCTCTGGAGTTGGCAAGAACCGAAATCGAAATCGGGGAACCATATCCCCTTCAAAACTTTCCACGCGCAGCAGCCCAAAGAACAGCACAAAAGCGAATCCAGCAAGCCCGAGTCCTTTGAAGCGTGTCTTCCAGGCTAAACCTGAAAACAGCAGCCACCAGATGAAGAGCCCCACCAGGATATTGCGGATCCCCTCATAGACTGCAAATACCTGATAAGTACGATCCGGCGCAAGCTGAAACCAGCGAAAAAAGATGGCTGCGATCCCCAGCAACAGAATGCCAAGCCCCCACTTCCAGCGAAACGTATGTCGGGGAGTGTCAACACTAGTCGCCTGATCCAGTTCAGCCTCGGTCTGGGGCCCGCCCTCACTCATAAATCAGCCTCGTTATTTTTTAAACAGACCCACATAGGCTTTGACAACACTGGAGGCCGGCTCAAGATCCGATTTCACAATCCCTGCCAATGGCGCATAGATGACTTTTACAGATTGAGAAAAAGGGGGAAACTTCATCTTCCCTTCCATCCAGACCAGTGGTCCCGCCAGCAAGAAGTAGAGCAGCAGGAATGCGGCTGCACACATTGCGACAACCCCTGATTTTTGCAGCATGGTCGTCTGTTCCACATCGGGATCGGGTGACAGACTGGAAATGACTGGCGCATTCATAATTCAACTCAAGATTGTGGGAAACTTCATGGCAATCTTACCCCAAACTCATTTGAGACGTTTCAACAATTATCTGAAATGAAATAGAGTCTGTTTATTTTTTACGGAAGGCAGGCAGTTGCTGGCCGGTTTCACGATCAAATTCATCCGGTCGGCGGGTGCGCGGCAAACGGTCGTGAGTTTCTTCCTGCCATTGATCAAGGGCCGTTCGCAATTCCTGTTGAACTTCCCGATACTCCGGATTTCCCGCCAGGTTGTGTAATTCATGAGGATCTGCTTCCATATCGTACAGTTCCACTTCCTGCCGAGGAATCTGAAAACAGCTTTGCTGATCTTCGGTCAGCTTCCCCGCGTCACGCAGTTCCAGCATTTTGACGTAAGTGTCACTGCGAACGGCATCAGCCGGTGGAGTTCCCGGAAGATCAGTATAGAAATTTCGAATATACTTATAACGAGGAGAACGGACCGCGCGACCAAAATCTTCAAAGTCATGCCAGTTATGCTCCGCAAAAATTAATCCACGGGTAGTTGCTTCCGGACTCTTCAGGAGTTTATGGAAGCTTTTTCCCTGAAACGTTTCTTCCATTGGTAAGCCTGCCAGTTCCAGTACGGTCGGCGCAAGATCCACTGAACTGATCAAAGAATTACAGACACTCCCCGCTTTAACCTGAGCAGGCCACGCGACAATCCAGGGCGTTCGAATTCCGCTGTCATACACGGTTGTTTTACAACGGGGAAAGGGGCGACCGTTATCACTTAAAAAGACAATCACCGTGTTGGATGCCACTTTCTGCGAGTTCAGTTCTTTCCGTACATCTCCAACGACACCATCCAGCCTCGCGATCTCATCATAGTATAAAGCCAGATCGCCGCGCACCTCTGGAGTGTCAGGCAGATAAGGAGGCACGCTGACATCTTCATGAATATGCGGTCGTTCAATGATATTCCGTTGATAGGGACGATGCGGATCAGTAAAGGCAAACCACATGAAAAACGGTTTGTCCTTCGGCCTCTGCTTCAGCGTCGGTACCCATTCGTTCAACTTCGTAGTTACCAGATCAAACTTGCTTTCCGTGGGTGTCCCCAGATGCCATTTCCCGGCGGAGGCAGTATAGTAACCGGCGTCCTTTAACTTCTCCACAAAAGTCACCTGGCTGGCTGGTAGAGGCAGATGCAGTTGATGAGCCCCCGTGCTGTGGGGATAGCGGCCGGTAATGATACTCGCTCGACTGGGACTGCAGGAACTACAGGTTAAATACGCATGATTAAACTTCATGCCATCTGCAGCCAGCTGATTCAGATTAGGCGTCTGGATTTTGGGATGACCATAGGCACCACAGTCATCCCAGGCCATGTCATCCGCAATGAAAACAATAAAATTAGTCTTCGCTGTCGGTTGCGTTTGCGCTGACAATTCCCCTTTCAGCCCCATGAATACCAGTACTGTCATCAGGAAGCATTTCAACGGCATCAATCGCATATCAGTCTCTTTATCAACTTGAAATGAATTCGTTCAAGGCAGGATACGGGCACGCTCATCAGGACTCGGCATCCGGCAGGTCTCGTGTTTTCCAAACAGGCGATAGCGAACACTCGCAATCAATCGGTATCCCAGATCCCGGAACGGAAGGGGAATACACCACAACAACCATCCACAGACATTCCAGGGAAATCCCAGCAGCCACAACAGCCTGACGACTGCCGCTGATCGCTTGTAACAATGCGATCCCTCTACAGTCCGAAAGACAACCGTATCGACATTTGCGAGATCCTGCTCGCTCAATAACTCCTGGGCAGTTTCTCCCTGCAGAGGCGCATAATACAATCGTGCGTGCCGGTCTCGAGCCATCGCAAAATCGACACTGGAATTACATAAACCGCACACACCATCAAAAAACAGAATCGGCTTATCTCTCAAATTGGAAGCCTCTAATTCTTCCGAATTGACGTCCGCAGAAGCAGCAGAGATCGGACGATCAGAATCCATGGTGATCACTGATTTTTTCATGTGATTTCGTTTCTCAATCTGAAACACGATCCAATCTACCGAAAAAACGTACCTTACCTGTAATATTATACGTAATAAGCATTTATCTCCAGTCGTATTTTAATGCATTCGCCGGAATCCCGGTAAAACACTCTGCCTCGCACATTGCTTATGCCCTGAAGGTTCAGATTCACTGAATACTTCTGTCGTTTCCTCAAAATTAACGCTAGAATTCAGGTAGCTATCATGCCGATTTTACTTAAAGAAGGCTGACCACACGTTCTTTACGGTTTAAGGGTTCCATGCACCACCAATCCACACATTCTGATTCGCAATCGCGCTGGAATCAGGGGCTGGGTGTCTCTACGCTGGTTCATCTACTCATTATCGGCAGCCTTTCACTGATCTTCGAATATCAGATCGGAACAGAGTTTTCAGCAGAGTCAGATGCGATTCAGACTCGTTGGGTGCCGGCACAAAATCAACTCGAACCAGAAGTACTTGAACTGGTCCCAGTTACGAAACAGAAAGAGAGCACCAGCAGCTCTGCCCTGCTTTCAAAATTACCACCGCTCGTAGAGCGTTCTTCCGCACCAGATCCTGAATCACGATCATCTTATCTTCAGGGGCCACTCCCTCAGGTGACACAGTATGAAGAAGCACTGACGACAAAATACGGCTCAGAAATCGTGGGTGCACTGCTGACCACAACGGCCCTTGGAAACGCAGGTGACGGTTCTGGTCCGGGAAACGGTAATGGGAAATTCTTTGGAATCAATCCACAGAGTAAAAAGATTGTGTACGTGGTTGATTCATCCAATAGTATGAATTTCCCCCATGAAAGTGAGGGAAAAACCAGACTGGGGCGGGTCAAACTCGAACTGGCACGCGCGATACACTCCATGAGCGAAGACCAGCAGTTTTTTGTGATCTTCTTCAATGACATTGCCATCCCCATGCCCGCCCGTGAATTGCAACCCGCTACGAATGAGGCCAAACAGAAATACCTGACCTGGGTAGCCCGCGTGCCCGGCATCGGCATGACAGAACCATACCAGGCATTACAGCTGGCCTTAAAATTGCAACCGGATACGATTTACTTTCTGACCGACGGTCAGTTCGACCCTGTGATCGTGAAGTCCTTCAATAAAGTCGCTGCACAGAGATACCACAATCACAAAGTTACGGTGAATGGAATTTGCTTTGGTAACCTTGAGGGAGAACAGGCCATTCGGGAACTGTCGGAAAATAATTCCGGGACATTCACCTTTATTCCCTGATCCCAGGCCCCACTACAGAACAAACACACACCAAAGCATGTCTCTCATAGATTCTTTAGTGCCATTCATTATCTAAGTCTTTACAGATAAATGCTTTTTGGAATAGTATGCTCTCTTGCTTTTCTATCATTGCTTTTTTTCGCGTGATATTTTCGGTCGCACTTCGCCCTCTTTGAAGTGAGCATTTTGATTGCTTTTCCTTCAAATAAGTTTCCCGAGCTCGTTATCCGATTCAGTCTGATTGAATCCCAGATAATTTAACAGACAATTTAAACGAGCCGTAAGAAAACCTGGATCACTTAACAACATGAACTCAACGATCACCGCCAAAACACAACCACGAAAACGCGGTGTACGCAAAGGGACGCTGAACTCGCCTTCCTTTCTGGCCTTACTGGCAACTCAGTTTCTGGGAGCAATGAATGACAATATGTTTCGCTGGTTCATCATTCCCATTGCCAAACCAGAGATTGGTGATGCGAATGCCCTTTCCCTAGGGTTGGCGTGCTTTACGCTCCCCTACCTGCTGCTGGCCAGCGTCGCCGGTTATCTGGCAGACCGTTTCAGTAAACGCACCGTTATTATCGCCTGCAAAGTGGCAGAAATCATCATTATGATTGCGGGGGTCTGTGCCGTTCAGATCGGCAATCTCTATCTGCTGTTTTTCATCGTGGCTCTCATGGGCTGTCAAAGCGCACTCTTCGGTCCTGCTAAATTCGGCAGTATCCCCGAAATGTTGCGAGATAATCGTCTTTCACGCGGCAACGGTATCATGGGATTGACTACCGTCGTGTCTTCGGCCCTGGGATTTATCGCAGGTAATTACCTGTACCATTTTACGCAACCCAGTCTCTCCAACCCGGGCTCATTTAGTGATATCAGCTTCGCCGCTTTCACCCTGGTGGGAGTCGCTATACTGGGAACAATCGCCAGCCTGAAAATCAGGAAGCTGGAACCGGCTGCCCCCGATCGTGGGTTTCCCTATAATCCAGCAAAAGAGACCTGGCATCAATTGCAGCTGCTCACCAGCAGTACCCCCCTGCTGAGAACCGCTTTGGGAGTCGCTTTTTTCTGGATGCTTGCTTCACTGGCACAGATGAATGTGGATACGTACGGCATCAATGAACTGAATCTGACTCAGAAAGATATCGGCCCTCTCCTGGGGATCCTTGTTTTCGGCGTTGCCCTGGGTAGTATGCTCGCGGGAATCTGGTCTGCAGGACGCATCGAACTGGGAATTGTTCCACTGGGAGCTGCCGGGATCGTCATGACCTCCCTACTGCTCTACTTCACTGGAAACAGCGTCATCCCCGGATCCGAATCGAACTCACAACTGCTGTACAGCCTCTCGCTGTTGTGGCTGTTTCTACTGGGTGTCAGTTCCGGACTGTTTGACATTCCTCTGGAAACATTTCTGCAACATCGTAGCGATGTCGAAACCCGGGGCAGCATCTTGGCGGCTGCCAACTTCCTGGCATTTCTGTTTATCCTGATTGCCTCCTTTGGTTTCTGGGTGATGCAGGCAAAACTTGAAATGACAGCCAGCCAGATCTTCATGGTTCTGGGGCTGCTCACAATCCCGGTAGGCATCTACATTTTCAAGCTGCTCCCCAATGCCACCATTCGCTTCATGGTCTGGCTGGTCAGTTGTACGATCTATAAACTGCGTGTGAAGGGACTCAAAAACCTGCCTCCCAAAGGGGGGGCCTTGCTGGTCGCCAATCATGTCTCCTGGCTGGATGGCGTGTTCCTGATTCTGACATCCTCGCGTCCGGTCCGTATGATTGCTTATTCCACTTATGTTCAGGGCCCCTGGGTCGCCTGGCTCACGAAGATGTATAATACGATCCCCATCAATGTGGAAGATGGTCCAAAAGCATTAATGAGATCCATCAAAACCGCTCGATCTGCCATTGAAAATGGAGAATTAGTCTGTATCTTTGCGGAAGGGAAATTAACCCGTTCGGGATACCTGCAGCCTTTTCAATCCGGTCTGATGAAAATTATTAAAGGCACCGGTGCTCCGGTGATCCCTGTCTACATTGATGAACTCTGGGGGAGTATCTTTAGTTTTCATGGCGGAAAATTTTTCTGGAAAAAACCCCGCCGGTGGCCTTACCCTGTCTCAATTCGCTTCGGGAAGCCCATTCTTCATCCGGAGAATGAAAAGCACGTCCGTAAGGCAGTGCAAAACCTGGGAGTCGAATCTGCCAATTTTCGAAAGACATATCAAATGATAGCGCCGAGATTGTTTCTGAGAAAATGTAAGAGTCGACGATTCCAGCAAAAAGTTTCTGACTCAACAGGGGTAGAACTGACTGGCGGAAAATTATTGACCGGCGCGCTCCTGATGAGGCGACTGCTCAACAAATACGTTCTGAAGCAAGATGAAAAAATGGTCGGCGTACTGCTGCCTCCCTCCGTTGGTGGGTCTGCTGTGAATGCCAGCCTCGCGATCTCAGGCCGCGTGCCTATCAATCTGAACTACACCCTTTCTGACAGTGATATCAATTACTGTATCAGGGAAGCAGGTATTAAGACCGTACTGACCAGCAGTAAGTTCCTGGAAAAAAAGCCCATCGAAATGGAAGCCAATGTGGTCCTGGTCGATGAGATCAAACTCAAAGCATCCCTGCTCGACAAACTCATTTGCCTGTTCATGGCATTTATCGTCCCAGCCTGGTTGATTGAACGCATTATTGGCCTGACTCAAGTCAGCTCAGACGATCTGAGTACGGTCATCTTCACTTCCGGTTCAACGGGACGCCCCAAGGGAGTCATGCTGACCCATCATAACATCATTTCCAATATCAACTCAGCCGACGACCTGCTGCAACTCGCCCCCCGAGATTGTATTCTGGGAATCCTGCCTTTCTTTCATTCGTTTGGGTACACGATTGCACTCTGGATGCCCTTCGTCAGAAACATGCGATCCTGTTACCACTTTAATCCCACCGATGCCCGCACCGTGGGGAAAATGATTGAGAAATATAAAGTCACACTCTTCACATCCACGCCTACGTTTCTCAGGCACTATTTGAAACGCTGCACTCAGGAACAATTCAAATCGCTGGACATCGTGATTACCGGTGCAGAAAAATTGCCTCAGAGTCTGGCGAAAGAATTTGAAGCGAAATTTGGCATTTTCCCGACCGAAGGTTACGGTACAACAGAACTGTCCCCCGTCGCTGCGGTCAATGTCCCTCCCACACGGCAGTTGGACCCGACGGAAGTCAGTGCCAAACCCGGAACCGTAGGTCGCCCGATCCCCTGTGTGATGGCCAAAACGGTTGACCCCGATACCAATGAAGATCTTCCTGAAGGACAGGAAGGCCTGCTGTTTATCAAGGGGCCTAATGTCATGAAAGGCTATCTGAATAATCCGGAGAAAACGGCAGAGGTCATTATTGACGGCTGGTATAATACCGGTGACTTTGCCACCATCGATGAGGAAGGATTTGTCACGATCACCGGCAGGCAGACCCGCTTCTCCAAAATTGGTGGAGAAATGGTCCCGCATCTCAGGATTGAAGAACTCATCAATGATATTGTGAGTAACCCGGAGGAAGATGAACCCGAAGTGCAGATCGCTGTGACTTCCGTTCCCGACACCAAAAAAGGGGAACGCCTGATCGTCCTGCATAAACCGCTGCAAATTTCAGTCGACGAGATCCTCAAACAACTCGCCAGCGAAAATCTGCCGAATCTCTGGATGCCTTCCAGCGACAGTTTTCTGGAAGTAGATGCGATCCCTCTGCTGGGGACCGGCAAACTCGATCTGGCAAAAATCAAACAGGTCGCCGGTGAAGCCTTTGCAGCCGAAGTCACCAACTGATATTATGGTGTATACTTTACATGCTTTAGCGATGTGCATTCCACACATCTTTCGCTTTCGCAACAACTTATGCAAGTTTTCTGAAAACTGCGTTAGGTTTTGGGGTCTCAAGAGTCCATTAGTGTAAAGAACGGGCCATTGTATAGTAAATTCACTTTTTAGCGTGAAATTACTATGTTATTACCGTTTAGCGATAGTGTAAGCGATAAGGAAGCAGGCATGATAAATCAAAAAGTCAAATTGACGGAGCGACAACTGGCAATCTATCAATTTCTGAAAGACAAAATTGTCAACCGCGGTTATGGCCCCACGGTCCGGGAAATTGGTGATGCATTTGATATCCGATCCCCCAACGGGGTCATGGGACACTTAAAAGCCCTGGAACGCAAAGGGCTGATCAAACGCAAATCCCATATTTCCCGATCTATTCAACTCTGTGACAATGCACAGAAACCGGCAAATGTTACTTTCTCCGGTTCGCTACAGGCTGGTACACCAATCATTCCACCTGCAGCAGATGACTCACAGGTTGATTTCAGCTCTCTGTTCGAAAGTGGCGACAATTTCTGCCTGAAAGTCAAAGGCACATCCATGATTGAAGCACAAATTCAAGATGGAGATTTTGTTGTTGTCAAAAAACAGGACACCTGTCAGCAGGGCGAGATCGTCGTTGCACTGGTTGACAATCAGGAAGCCACATTGAAACGCTTCTACCAGGAAGCAGACCGTGTGCGACTCGAACCTGCCAACTCGACCATGTCCCCCATCTATTCCACCGATGTCAAAGTACTGGGCGTCGTTAAAGGGGTCATCCGCAAATTTAACTGAGAGTCCCTGGTCTGGCTAATCCAGGCCAGTCAGTGTCGCCATCTGAGTTCGAGCCAGGGTAATCAACATCGTTGCCGGCAGTGGTTCTGCCCCAAGCTGACGCAGCATGTTGACGACCTGCGCTGTCGTATATTGCGCATGCGTACAAACATGTAGCAGGATGTCTTCACGGCGGGTCTGGTGGACGCGTCCTTTTCCACTGCTCGTACTCCGTTTACCGACCAGATCATCCAGCGTCTCTGGAGAAAGCTGCTCCAGATACTGAATCCACCGCTGTTCCTGCTCATTCCATTTCTTCGCTAGCTCTTGCAGTGATTCGATTCCACCGGTCCCAAGTTGATTGCCCGGCAGAGCGTCAGCCAAATCGCCAGGTAAAACAGGCGACTCGTTACCCAGCAACGCTTCCAGCCAGACATACTCCGCCGCATACAGATGCAGCAGCGAATTCCAGACCGTCCCCTGACCGATGGAAAATCTCTGATGGAGCTGTTCTTCTGAAAGTGCGGCTGCAGAGCCCAATAAAGCCTGGTTCACCCACCTCCGGTGTTCGTGTAAACGCGTTATTAGTCGAACTGCCATAGAATCCCTCTGAACGAATTAAGCGAATTTTGAATATGTAACTGGTGAATGACGAGATATCTGTTTCTGTTCATAGAGTCAGAGCGGAATTTCACTCCTGGGGTTCACAGTTCAGCTGTATAATTGCCTGACACCACACACTGTTTCTACTTGCGATGACCTGTTTTTGTTTTTTCAGCACGATTTTTGAGCGTTTTTTTATTTAGATTGTTTCTCAGCTCTTGAATTGCCGAAACTATTTTCTATCCTTAGCCTTAGATTCAGCGGGAATCAACACCAACCAGGGGGGATTAGCTCAGTTGGGAGAGCGTTTGGCTGGCAGCCAAAAGGTCACCGGTTCGAGCCCGGTATCCTCCACTCAAAGCCACTTGCAGTATTCTGCAGGTGGCTTTTTTGTTTCTTCGACATCATTTCAAAAACACATCTCGAATTAGAATGCGCCCAGTTTTATGGTAGCGTCTCCAGTGCTGTTCGGCCCGCGAATATTAAATTGAGAGACGCTATGGTTAAATGGGATGGGTTCTAGTAACTCCATCCATTCGCCGACAATAGCGGTTGAACGCTACTCCGTTTTTTACAACTTTCACCAATCGCATCACTTAAGAGAAAAGCCATTCATATAGAATTCATCTTTAAGCGGTTGCAGTGCAAGAATCAGAGAAGGATAATATCCATCTCAAAAGGCAGATAAACGGGGCTCACCCCCACAAAGGCTCATCAGATTTCATTCGCTGACAGAATTCCTGCATCCATGAATTTACACGAAATCGAAGTGGAAGTCCGCTACCTGACAACTGCAGAGGGTGGTCGACAGAACGGGGTCTTTAGTGGGTACAGAGGACAGTTTTATTATAATGGGGGTGATTACGACGGCCCACAGTTCTTTCCGGATCTTACAGAAGGAATGCTGCTTGAACTGGGTGTAACTGTGCGAGCGTTCGTTCGGTTCCCACAAAAACGGTGGGATGAATTTCATTCGCAACAGATCAAGGAAGGGATGGATTTTCTAATTCGCGAAGGCGCAAAAGTCGTGGGACGAGGGACCGTTAAGAAAGTTTAAGTGATTTTTCATTCTCGATATTTGCAGAAGCCGTCTAGTTGTTAAGGAGATATGAGAATGAATGTTTCAAATTCCCTCGAAGTAATTCAACAGTTCCATCGCAGAAAATTTACCGGACCTGAAAATTATGCAGCGGTCTCAAAAGCAGCCAGGCAGGCGTACCAGACTCTCTCTAAAGATGAAGTGGAATTCCTGGTCTTAATGGCACTCACTGATGATAAGAATCTTCAAAATATTCTGGCTTGCCTGGCATGCCTGAATCCGGGTTGCCTGAAAGATTTTCACCAGACATTGATCGAACAGGAAGCTTTCAATCCATCTGAAATCTATTTTGAAGCTAATCATGACGTGACCTCAATACTCATCAGGCTTGTGACAAAGTCAAATGAGATGATGCAGCGGAGTTGTTTATTATCATGCTTGGCGTGGGCTGGAAATGGATATGTGCAAAAGCAGTTTTCGGACTGGAAACAGTCTCCTCCCGAATGGGTTTCTATGCTTTATGTTCCACCGCATCAATATACTTATCAGGCAGGCTGGGAACTATTGTCCAATGGAACGCGGCAGGATTTGTTCTTTGAGACCACCTTACCACTCGTCATACCAGAGGAAGCCCCTTGCAGTAATGACTCGGTTCAAACGGGTATCCCAGCGGAACAACATTGTCCCTGGTGCGAGCGTCAACTTGTCTCCTTACTGGAGTTAGATCTCACCAGCGATGAACTTGCCTTTTTGAATCTTGTGGGGAAATCTCTGCGTTTCACAACTTGTGATGTATGTGCCTGCTACGGCACTCTCTTTTCCAAAGTAGATCGGCAGGGAAATTCATCCTGGCATGCAGCAAACACTCGTCCGGGTTATTTACCCGATGACACCTCTGACTGGGGAGCTTTTCCCATAAAACCACTTGTGCTTTCCGGCCAGGAGCGACACTTTATGGAATCGGCTGACTGGTGTAGTTTACCGGCGATCAATTTCTCTCAAGTTGGCGGCCTGCCATCGTGGATTCAGGATGACAGCTACCCTGATTGCCCGGAATGCTCCAGGAAAATGAAGTTCGTCAGCCAGATCAGTAACGAAGATTATGAAAAATCCATGGAAGGGATCTACTATCTGCTTTTATGCTGTGATTGCAATGTGACGGCCACCGTTTATCAGCAAAGCTGAATCGGGGATCGTCACAGCAATAGATACAGAAGTTTTATCCAGCATAATCGATTTTAATGTATCAATTCTTAACAATTGGACTCCTGCTGAAATCAACTAACCCTGGCGAACGGATCTATCATAAACGGTCCCGTTAAAACGAAAAAGGTCGGCCAGTTTCCCATCGGAAAGACTGGCCGACCTTCAGCTACCACATGCCCGGTCAGGTGAGCACCGGGGTTACATCTCCCCGGTGAGCCCACATTTGGAGCGCGTCACATTTAGTTATAGCGTCTCTCAATCTAATATACTCGGGCCAACAGCCTGGAGACGCTATAGTAAAACTGGACACAATCTCCTTACTTCTGTTTCACATGGGGAGTGGGAGATGGTTGCGGTTCAGGAATCACTTTCTCTTCTCCAGGCACACAACCGGGGCAATCTGGCCCCTCAATCACATTTTCATGGACTGTCCCTGGTTTACAAAGCTCGCAGGGCTGATCCACTACTTCTGGCTCCAGTACTAAATCTTCGGAGTAACTCCCTTGAGTGCCACCGTAGTTAAGACCGTTGCCCACTACATTACAACTGTTATACCCCAGAACCGCTCCGCCGCGCGGATAGTTGTAGTAACATGATCCTGAATAGAAAGCTTTAAACTTGCCAAAATAGCTTTGCGAATAATATCCACTGTAAGCGTAACTTTGATTCAGTGAAGAAATCGCAGTCCCGATATCGGAAAATTCACTGATAACGGCCGTCTGAACATAACTTAAGCCGACAATCATCGCCAGGACGGCAACGGTCAGGATGATGACCAGTTCGGCCGAGAGAACGAATCCACCCTCATCGTTCCAGAACTGAGTTACAAATTGATGCATGGGAAGCTCCTTTTTTATCTTGATATTCCGCGTTTTAATTGAAACGTCTGCTTGATCCGCCCTGAAGAATCACTCCAGCGCGTACAGGATTCAACAGCACGAAGTCAACCTGACTGTTAACTGCATTGATCGTTGCTGTTGCACAATAAATTGTTCTTTTCTCAGGGACATTTCCCTGTCACTGACACTGTTGATCGATTGAAAAACGCCGATTGGCTAAAGCGGGAGAGGAAAGTTTCTCAGGCTTTCCTTTTCTGGTTTTCGAGGCGGAACTCAATTACCTCACTCACCATAAAATCAGGGTAAATACCAGAAGTTCTCTCCGCTTCAGTCAATCAGTCATCGGTGGTCTCTCAGGTCACCGACTTGTGTAACGGTCTCTCAGGTCGCCACACACTCTCTCTATACTTTTGATTTCTCCCGTCGCGTTTAGACAGGAGAAGCTATTTGAAAATGGAATAACCGGCATATTCGGCCTTTTCAGTAACTCCCGAATAACCGGCATGCTTGTTACATTAGGCAATATGCGTGCCATGCAAAGAATCATCACTTCAGATATAACCCCAACATTCGACATAAGCCCTATAATCGGAAGAACTTATAAATTCAGAACAAAGCAACTTCTGATAAAATGCGCAAAGGGAAAAGCGTCAGATCAACCTGAAATGTACAGATTGCTTTACATCGGATTTAACGCTTTTGATAAGAAATCTGGTCGTATCGATTTTGACGATCACACAAGTAAAGCAGATGGCAGGCTCAGAATCAGAACCACTGAAAGGTCTATTACCGCCAGGGAAGTAATTTCCTTTGAATCAACTACTTACGGCTGGATTTGATAGTGAAGAGAAGATTTGAAGTGTTCAGGCGAGGATGGATCCCTCAATTCTGAGATAGAATGGAAGCCACAGACCATTCCACCTTATTTCCTTAAAACTTTCACGGACCCCATCTTGTTCATCTTTACACGAGCAGTGTTCTATGGCCAAAATACTGTTCAGGGCCATTACGACTTGGATCGGCCTAACGCTCTATCAAGCAGTTGAGAAAAGAGAACCATGAAGAATCAGACGCATTTGAAGTATTCAGGAGTGATGTTACTGTCACTGGTCTGCCTGGCGAGTTCATGCCAAAAGTCTGAACGGGACTTACTCGTCGGTCGCTGGCAGAACTCCAGTGGGCCTAACATGATTTTCAATAAGGACGGAAGCGTCTACAGCGTGCATCAGGGGCAACGACGCAAGGGAGCCTATTACCTTGATGTAGAAGCGAAACCTCATCAAATGATCCTCGATATGAGGAAAACCAACATCAATGCGGTATTATTCTTTGATTTCAAAGCTTTCTCGGAGAAACACTTCGAGTTGACTCCGACCTATGTGCAGAGAACCGGGGGAAAGAAAAAGGAGTCTGAGCAGAAACGAAAATTGCTGTTTCAGAAGATCGATCCGAATGACCCTACCATGGGCATCAACCGATTTACCGCAAAAGCGACTCCCTCAGAAGCCCCATAAGCAACCGTTTCGATCGAGTTAGAACAAACGTGTATAGAAAAAGCAGCAGACGTCGGTTGGCGTCTGCTGCTTTTGTTTGTGTTTTATCAATTCTATTATTCAGCACTGCGGACGTTTGTCAGCGATTCCGAACTTTGAACCGTTTCGAAAAATGAGCTATCTGCTGAAGGAATATAGTCATCATTACTGATATGCATCGGAGGCTCGAATCCCTGAATAGGCAGTTCCTGAACAGCGGAAATCTGAGCAACAGATTGTTCCATTGCTCCGATCGCTTCTGCATCAGCTTCTGTGATGATTCGGAATTCTGACTCATCTGCTTCAGAAAGACTCGGCTCTTCAGATACCGTAACGACTTCTTCAGACACCAGTGTATTTGTATCAACTGGTGCGGTGGCAGTATTCTGTGCAACCTGAACTTCCGGTTGAGACATTGCTTTTTGCATCTGTTGTTTCTGCAGCTTGGCAACCTGCACCACGGCTTCTTTAATCGAATCCAGATCTGGATTGATTTCTAAAGCGCGGTGATAGTGCTGGGCGGCGTCATCCAGCTTTCCTTTCTGCAGGCAGATGTATCCCAGATTTGCATGAGCCTCTTCAGCACTCATGACAGAGCGGGCCACCTGGTAAGCTTCATCCATCCGTCCCTGATGCCCTAATACCAGGCTCAAGTTATTGAAGGAGCGTTTGGTGCTGGGATCACGCTTGATAGATTCTTCCAGAGCAATCTCGGCTGCAGGAAGATCATTCTGAAGATACAGGGCATACCCCAGGTCTGTCAGATATTTGGGATTCTCGGGCTGAACCTTGACTGCTTCCATCAAATATTTTGTAGCAGTTTCATGTCGACCCATTTTTGAATTGACGATCCCCATCCGATGCAAAGCAACGGAGTTCTGGGGATTTCGCTGCAACATGACACGATAAGTCTGCTCGGCTTTCACGAACTGGCCTTTTTCTTCAGCCTGTCTTGCCATCATCATTTGGGGAGACTCATCGATTGGCAACTTCAGGCCATTGCCCACCACGTTGTACGAGTGAGAACATCCCGTTGTCAAAAGAGCGGCCACTCCCGAAAAGAGCACCACAGTCCACATTGTTGAGTTTCGCATTCCATTACCTCACAAAATCTAATTGTGATTTTTCACTATCCATTGTGAGAAACACTCAGACCATCCTGGGCAGACACAAGTATAAAAACAGGCATTATTGACCTGAAAGTGACTCGAAATTGAATCCATTCCATATTCAATCCCAGTGAGATTATTTAGTGTAGATTCTATCTACAAAACACCGGGTCTTCTTTACATTTATCGACCATGATTAAGACTTAGATGAAAGAACTCGCAGAATACCGGAACTCTTCGTGAATTCCCATCTGGAGCAAACCCTATAAGTTCACATTGAAGCACTTGTCGGCAGAATCTGCCGATTGAAAGCAGCAAGATGCATCTAGATCGTGTCACAGACAATCGTAGCGACTCTCAATCTAATATACTCAGGCCAAACATCTCTGAAGACACTACAGTAAAACTGGACACAGTCTATACCGCGTGAACGTCTGGGAAATTGAACCTGTCACCCAGACAACCGATTCTCGGGTTGAACCGGTATCAGGCAGCCAGGCCGCTCGTTTAGGTTTCCGATTCGTCAGGGGCCACTTTTTCAAACTCGGGCAATACCTCAAACCCCAGCAGTGTTTCCACCTCTTCCGCCAGTAAACAGAGTCGCCCCAGAACCCGATGATTCAAGGCCATCAAATTCTCAAACAGAGCTTCGGCAGCCCCCAGAAGTTCTCCTGGATTATTCGATTCCGGAATCTTCGCCAGCGCAAATTCTGCGATCGAAATATCGACACGAGAATGTTCAAACGGGTACAGCAAACGCTTAAAGCGATTATAAATCGAATTCAATAACGTCTCCATTTTTTCCATTTCGGAAAGTACCACTTCGCAATATTTATCATCAGTACGTAATTCATCAAAAAACCGCAGTAACACCTGAAGAGCGACCGAGTTCATATGCAGTTCCCATAAACGGCTGATTTGTGAACTGGTAGCCTGCAGCGCCAGAAGTAGATCACGCAAGTCACGCTCCCAGAGAGCGGCGTCAGCTATCTGCGTCTGTACTTTCGGTATATAAAACAGTTGTAAGGCCCGCTCAAGTCGATTCACAATCAATGTTTCATACTTTTCCAGTTCGACGCGTGTTCCGACTTTCTTCCGTTCAAGACCCTGTTTTGCATTGATGACCTTATCGTAATTTTTCAACGACTTGAAAAAAGGATCATCAACATTCAGCTTGAGCCGCGCACGTACTGCTACCTCAGCCATCGTCACACTCATTGATTTTGACTCATACTCCCGATACTCATCCACAAACGATTGATACTTCTCCCGATATTTCAACAGCTTCTCTCGACTGCTTTTCAGATCCTGCGCACACTGTTTTGCATCTTCCGGCGCCCGAACTGCAGACTCGGAAAATAACAGGGGCCGGTTGGGGTAAATTGCTCCCTGATAAAATCTCTGTACCGCTTTGTGTGACTCATTTTCTGCATCCTGGCGGACCAGCAGTTCATCCACTGAATGCAGGTCCTCACGTGGAATCTTCTTGCCAAACACACCATAATAAAAATCGCGTGTGACAAATTTTGCTTCGCGGGAAAATTCACTGAATAAAATCGTTGCCGGTGATTTCAACCGGAAGATTCCTTCAGGATCCTCATTCTGAATATTGGCAATTCGCTCCAGCGTTGCGGGATGTGTATCAAACCAGCCGGTCTGTTCCTCTCGAATATGTTTATCTACAGCCCGCTTTACTTCTTCCGGCATCTTGCTCAAATTGATATTGATGAGCGCAGGGAAATTATCAACCAGTCGCCCCTCTGCATAAAACTGTCCCAGATCATTCAACGCCCCCTGGTTTGCTACTCCCAGTAATGCCAACCGTTTACTGGTTGCTGCAAAACAGCGACTGCCCGCCAGTCGTGCCTCGTAACGGTCTGCGTCAAACTCCATCTGCCGCATCAGAAACCCACTCACCAGATGCCCCATCATCATCAGTAACCACAAAATTTTGCGCGTAACCCAGACAAACAGTCTTGCCAGGTGCAGAATCCAACTCACGCGAATGTCGATAGATTGTGACAGATACTCCAGCCGGTCATCCCAGGCATCACGTTCATAAACTACGCGCATGAACCACATATTGATACTGCGAATAATAAATGACAGCCGCATGCCCGCGCCTTGTGAAAAATGTCCAAACTCGTGTGCCAGCACTCCGGAAAACTGCCTGATCGATAAACCGGCAACCAGAGGCATGCCGATCGTCAGCACCAGGTCATTCCCCAGCATACTCAACCAGCCCCGGCGGAAACCAGCGGACGCATTAACCTGAATATCAAGATTGATCTGCACAGGCCGCGGCGCACCAACGGCGTCACAGACCTGATCGACAAACATAAACAGTAATGGCTCCTTCTCCCGTTTCAGCGCACGAAAAGCAGAAGAGTGAGAAGGACGCGAAAAGAGGGGCTTCAGCATGAACATAATGAGAATCACACCCACGACAAGTGGAGCCAGATAGACCAGGAACAGCAGAACCATCCCTTTGCCGCGGTTGCGCGTGGAAGAACTCGAATTGCCGGCTTCAAATAAACCGAGTGAATGGACCGCATGATAATAGACGCCCCAGATCACTCCGCCAATCATCGCGATATAGATGACTGGCAGTAAAATCATCACAAAACTGACTAACAGGGCACACAGGCGATACATCAGCGTGGGAGTAACCGGCTCAATATTCCCCTCAAAAGCCTGCATAATTTTACGAGAAGACAGTTCCTTCACTTCCCGGTCAGTTCGTTTCCGCGGTTTTGAAGTGGAGGACTTGCCTGCTTTGGCGGGGGACTGGAGAGACTGTCTCACTCGACGGGGGTCAGAATTATTCATCACGGTTCCTGTCTCAAACTCGCCACCGTGAAGACGTTCCAAAGCCCCCACATGATCTAACGAACAGAACAATCACTTAACATATAGTAAGTACTCCGATTCGTAAAATCCATGACCAAATTCGGCACCTTAAGACAAATTTAACTCAATACTGACGAGCGGGATCCTGCCGATAAAACATTCGCAGAGTTTCATAAAGATCGAGGGAATATTCCTGCATCAGGCAAGGCTGTTCAAAATAATGTTCTGAACAAACGGCAAAGAATTCAGCAGGATTGGTAGAACCATACGGATCGATAAATGTTTCCTGTCCCTGCTGAACCTGCGAAACCAGCCTCTGAAATTCTCTGGTCATCACTTCATTCCAGCGCCGATATTCTTCGGGACCACTCAGCAGTGGCGTACCATTAAACTGCCGGTCAATGGCATCGTAATAATGAGCGAACTCATGGATTACAACATTTCGGCCATCATCGGGAATCTGCCCTCCTTCCCGAATACTCTCCCACGACAACACGATTGGCCCCTGCCCCCAGGATTCGCCCAGACGGAAGGATGTCCCTTCTGTCAGCACACCAATCGAGTTGAGCATCTCCTCGCGTGCCAGATACGTATCTGGATAGACGAGCACCGTCTGCAGGCGGTCAAAGCAGTCGGTGGCAAATCCCAACGTCAGCAGGCAGGCCTGCCCGGCGATCGTCAGTTTGACTTCTTCCGTGATTTCAAAACCATTACAGCCTTCCCAGTACTTTTCTTGAAAGAAAATCTGCACACGCTGATACAGTAGTGCTCGCTGAGTATCGGTCAACCGGGACAACTGCGAGACATTCTGATCCAGAATCGCTGCCCAGTGGTCCGGCATCGGCGAAGCTAGAATTTTCCTGCGTCTACGGTTCCGCCACCAGGTAAATAACATGAAAAACAATCCTCATCAATGAATCTGAAATCGTAAGCTTGACGTTCGATGTAGAATTCAGGAGCATTATAGTATCAGTGAACTCAAAGCATAGTCCACGAACTATATTCTGAAGTATCTAATTCCATCGAAAGCAGCCATGAAATATCTCGCCCGACTCACGCTCTTCGCCGTATCACTTTGCTTCCTGATGCAAGATCCGATCACACTCTCTGCAGCAGTTCCTGCCAAGCCTAACATCGTCTTTATTCTGGCCGACGATCTGGGCTATGGGGATCTGGGCTGCTACGGGCAGAAAAAAATCAAAACGCCCCGTATTGATCAGATGGCGGCCGAAGGCATGAAGTTCAGCCAGATGTATGCGGGCAGTACCGTGTGTGCCCCTTCAAGATGCGTCCTGATGACAGGTCTGCACATGGGCCACTGCCGCGTCAGAGGCAACACGCGTGTCAAAGAAAATCAATCACTCAAACCCGAAGACGTGACTGTGGCCGAAATACTGAAACAGGCTGGCTACAAGACCGCCCTGACAGGTAAGTGGGGGGTCGGGGAAGAAGGTACACAAGGCGTACCAAACCTGCAGGGTTTCGATTATTTTTATGGCTATCTGAATCAACACAACGCCCACAATTATTATCCTGGTTTCCTCTGGAAGAACGGAAAAAAAGTTTCGCTGAATAATATTGTCGATCCCAAAACGATCAACTCCGACGGGCTGGGTGGCGTTGCGACAAAAAAAGTCGACTATTCGCATGACCTGGTCATGCAGGAAGCACTCGACTTTATTGAGCGGAGTGCCACAGATCCTTTCTTTCTGTATGTGGCCCTGACAATTCCCCATGCCAACAACGAAGCAGGACGCAAAGTGGGCGACGGTCAGGAAGTTCCCGATTACGGCATCTATGAAGACAAGGACTGGAAGAAACAGAACAAAGGTCAGGCCGCGATGATTACCCGCATGGATACCGGCGTCGGCCAGATTCTGGATAAACTCAAGGCACTCAAGATCGACAAAAATACGCTGGTCATTTTCAGTTCAGATAATGGACACCACCGCGAAGGTGGCAATGATCCGGAATTCTTCGATGCCAACGGCCCCCTCAGAGGCATGAAACGCGATCTCTACGAAGGGGGGATCCGCGTGCCTTTCATCGCCTACTGGCCCGGCACAACACCTGCGGATTCTGTTTCTGATCACATCGGCTATTTCGGTGACCTGATGGCGACTGCTGCGGATCTGGCTGATGTCCCCTGCCCGGCTGGACTGGACAGCGTCAGTATCGCTCCCACTCTCACAGGGCATCCTGACCAACAACAGCAGCACGAATTCCTCTACTGGGAATTCTATGAGCAGGGCAGCAAGCAGGCTGTCCGTGCAGGCAAGTGGAAAGCCGTTCGCATGCCCATGCTGACGGGTACGACCGAATTGTATAATCTCGATCAGGATCTGGGAGAGAGCAAAAACCTGGCAGATCAGCATCCGGAACTGGTGAAACAGCTGGAAGCCATGATGCAACAGGCCCATTCAGATGACCCACTCTGGCAGCCCGGTGGAAAAACTCCCAAAAAGCAACCGGCTCCCGGCGATGGCAAACCACGATTTTAACCATCCGTTTCCATTTTTTTCAAAGCTTCAAAAACAGACTGAAAATTCAGTCTGTTTTTTTTGGTATGGATCAAAATCCCAGGATTTCCATCAATCTGAGTATTTTTATTGCGAGAGTCACAATTTAGAAACGTAATATGATCGGGAAAAAATGAAGCAACAGGAACCAGCTCCAGAATAGAAACTCTTAGAAACAAGGAGACGAAATGATGTGTTACACCATCGATCAGGTTGAAGAACCAGAGCAGAGCTCAAATACAATTTGCAGTAGCAATTTCTTTCGGAGGCCTATCAGAGATTAGTATTAGGGAAAGATAAAATTGCTGATATTGACGAGGGATGATCGATTGCTGCTGCAGTCATAGTAGGCAACAGAAGAGGCAGAAACATTAAAGAAACTGACTCCAAACAAAGAATTGCAATATCCATGCACTGGTGCGGTAGCCTGTGCTAAGACAGCAGGAAAGCCCCCAGTGGCCCCACCTGCAAAAGTTGCCTCTGAGGTATCGCCTGCTGGAACATTCACAAACACAGCTGAAGCAGTTGAAGTCTGATTGGTAATCGTATTGCGGAAAGTAACCTCTGCTGTAACCCCAAATTCTCCCCACGAATCACCAACATTACCTTGAGGAGGAGAATAACCAGGTGGTTTTAAATTATTGGTAGAAACTCCAAAGTTTAAAAAATCAGTTTCAGTGAATGAATTTCCGTCAAAATTGATTCTTACGGTTTGATATTGGTTAACCGCTAACAGATTTTCAAATGTAAAACAAATGTCACCATTTCCATTGGGGCAATCCCAGTTGGGTACTCCAGAATTCGTGGGATTAACGTCTAAACCATTGAAAGGAGGGTAAGGAAGCGGTCCACCAGGCGTTAACACCTGAGGGGGATCTGTAGCATCAAAGTATGCGAATGCATTAGCGGGGCCACCAGTCTTGAGTGGCAAAGTAAATGCAACTGAGTCAATAGCTAGATTCGTTCCCGCATCAAAACTCATGAGGATCGAATCTGGATTTACACTACCGTCATTACTGTTATCTGTAATCCTAATAGTAACGTCACCCGCAGCACAACTAGCATCTGCATTTCCATTGAATGTTATGGGAGCTGTTGTGGAATTAATGGCACCAAAGACAAAGTCCCCTGTATCCGAAGCATTTGCATTTGGATTGGCGCCAGTGACAGTACCTAAATTCGTTTGCGGTGTGAAGACAACGCCAAGTATGGGATTGGCAACCGTGTAGGCAACACCAACATCTCGGGGTATGGCTGTCGAACCACTTCCACCGGTCCCCCAATCTTGTGCGGCAGCCAGCGCAGCGGAATCGACCGCACTATTCAATTCGACTTGTGCCTGCCACAAAGTGGCAACTTCCAGCACGACACAGAAAAACACCATCAAAAATGATCCCCAGAGGATCAACCAAAGAATAGCAATTCCGCGCCGGTTCTCTTGAGTTTTACAGTTGGAATGAATTCGCATCATGAGTCTGAGATCAGTCTAATCAATTACTTCAAAAGCGGTTCAGTAGTCCCTGGAATCAAAGTTCGTAGAGATATGTTGTCGATTCTTCAACAACAAAATCGGCCACAGAAAATCCAAAGGTCGATAGAAAGTCCGGTATATTATCACCCAGCCGAACACAGACCGTCGTTCGTACGGATTCATCAACAGATGCCCCTGGCACTTGTGGTAATGCTATCGCAGGGGGACTGCAGTTACAATTGGCCGCAGCAGGATCGGGATCGGCAATCGTCAGTTCGGCTCCCCCATTATCCACATTGTGTTCTAAGATCACACGGCAACTCCCCTGTGGTAACCCACCCACACGAAGCACTCGGTCCACTTGCGTTTTTAATATTCCCATGGGACCAGTGTTTAAGCTATTGATATTTGCCTCAGTAGTTTCCGAAGCGATTTTGGCAGCATAGCGGCTGGCATAGGCGGTCTGCTCGATCACAACATAAATCAAAGATATCTGCACGACAGCAAGCATCATGATCAGAAACGCCGGCATCGTCAGGATTAATTCCAGTACAACAACACCCGAGCGAGGCACTTTTTTCTTATTAAATTGTTGCCTGATTTTCTGCACAGTCAGATTCCATATTATTTCGCAAGACAAATCTTTTAATCATTTCCAGCAAACTAATTGCTCCTATACTAGTTTGGCAAGCAATTTGCGTTCCCTACACTCCTGTCACTTCAGTTCTCAGCAGAAACTGCCGAGAATCTGGAGAACATCTGTAATTCAAGCAATCTGGGATTCTCGCAAAACTACGCTGGATGCCAATTCTGCTTGAACAATGATAACCATACTTAGCATGCGCGAAGCGAATGTCTCCATTTGTTAACACATGCCAGTCCTGAAGTGCGTAACATGAAAATGAGCGGGCCACGAACCTTGTTGGATGATAGGAACAGTCGGTTTACCAGAGTGACTGGCTGCAGGCAGCGCACAGGTTCGGTACTGCTGGAGTTCATCCTGGCATTTCCGCTCATTCTGATCCTCTCCCTGGCGGTGATCCAATTTGGTTTTTTCGCGTTGTTACAGCAGACTGTGACTGTAGCCACAATCGAAGGTTCACGCGAAGCAGCGCAGGTAGGTTCAACAACCAGTTCCGTGGGTAACTTGATTCAGCAATACGTCGCCATTAATTCCTTGAATCTGGTGGTCACATCACCGGCTACTTCAGGAGCAGGTGATGTGCTGGTTGTGATTCAGGAAGGGGGAGATCTTCCTGCCCAAACGCAATCAATAGGAAACTCTGATATCCCCTGCACACCGGTTGGTCCTGCTCCCGGCGCTTCAGAAGTCAAAGTTACGATCTGCCTGAATTTAACTGATACCAACGGTACGTCCCCCCTCCCCAACCTCTTATCTTCATTTGGGTTCACGCTTTCGGGAAAACAGCTTGAAATCAGCGCTATGACCGGTTTAGAGTAAGAGCTGTCTGATTATCTCTTTCACACCTCATTGAGTTCTCTACTGATCTCGACTATCAGTCAGAACAGTAAGTATCCCCGCATATGAACGAAATCGCGACAGGAATATTCATCTGGCTGCTGAAGATACTGGGAGCGTATCTTGGCATACTGATCGTGATGACCCTCATACTTTCCCACTGGAAAAAAAAGTCAGCTCAGGAAACGGAAGAGATTGCCAACCAGAAGAAGCAGCAGCAGAAAAAACGCTGATACACTGCATCCTCATTACTGAGCAAACGGCAGTGGAAACTGTTTCTGAGTCTGGTTACCGGTTTGCGCAGGTCGAGCCCAGCGTCCCGTCGCATTTCCAGCCGGTCTGCCCCGCATCACATTATTCAGAAACGTTTTGAGAGAACCATCCAGCAACGGGTTCGATTTGATATCGACGATCGGATTGGATGTGGTCCCTCGCAACTCAACCCGAATCCAGCCACTGGTAGCATGACCAATCAACTGGGTAATCGCAGGCAAAGGCAGCTGGCGGCGGGTAAGCTGTGAAAACAGATCCACTTTCAAACGACCATCAAAGTGGGCTTCCCCCGCCTGTCCATACAGACTGATGGCGTTCCCTTTGAGTTCAATGTACTTTAGATGAAAGGTCTGGTTCGAGACGGTAAAATCACAGAAAGCAGAATCAAAGGCGGTTTTATCGGGCTGTGCCAGACGTACCACTTTGAAAATCTGGGCAATCGGAGGCAATTCATAAATAGCAGCCGGACTGATCTGTAATTGCCCCTGCCCTTTCAGGTCTGATTTACTGGACCCACGTCCCCAGAGCTGAATCCAACCATTCATCACACCACGCAACTGGGACTGCCCCGGCATATACCGCGCCGCATATTCTTCCAGCAAACCGCGGTTCAATTCAAGCTGCATGTTATAGGTGGGCACATCATTCAATTCAATATCCCCCATACAGGTCAGCACACCACGAATGGCCTTGGCTGTAATCGGCTGCTTGGAATTGATTTGAGGCAGACTGACTGACTGAAACTTTTCACGACGAATCTCTCGTGAACCAACAGTTAAACGTTGGTCATGAATCTCAAACGGGCCTCTAATTTCAGTCAGATGATAATCCAGAATGACCGCCGAATCTAAATCCAGTTCGCCTTGCAAATGCAGATGACTTCCATCCCAGGTCCCTTCCGAATGGACCTTTCCATAGACCTTGGTTAGATCCACACCAGCCGTCAACGTATTCTCAGCCAGGTAAGAATTCATATCCCACGCTGCGGTAATAGCCGTTCCCGGCTGTTGCGACCCACGAAATTCGATCTTGCCATTCGCAGAAATCGGCCGCTGGATATTGAGTGTGTTCAATGCGGATGCCATTGCTTCCGGCAGAGCTTTCTGAAATGCCCGGTCAGTCGACAAGTCATCAATGATCATATTGTCCAGCAGAACCCGCCAGTCCCCCCGCGTCGTAACTTCGGCAAATGCTTTCGCGATGCGGATTTTTGTCTCATCATGATTCCCGGAGATACCAGACATGCGAACTTCGCTGACCCCTGTTTCCGGATTGACGACATAACTCCCGTGGGCTTTCAGATTATCCAGCGGGTAGGGAAAGTCTTTCAGGCTCATACTACCGTCAGACAAGTTCACACTGGGAATACTGACCTGCAACGGTTTGCCACGCTCCCAGACAACATGCGTATCCAAGTCCAGCTTCCCGGTAGGAGAGAAATTCATCCAGAGTTCCTGCAATGCTGCCGGTAATGCCAGTTTGAGACTGGAATCGCAGGATGCATTTTTTGCTGATACTTTCAGTTCCAGTTTACCATCATTGGCAAAACGGGCGTAGGAACCATCTGCAGTCAGACTCGCACTGCCATGCTCGCCTTCCAGTTGCTCAAACCGGGTGATGCCTGTCTTGCTGAAATACGAGACGCGCCCTTTGAGATCGCTGATTCGATACGGAAAATCCTGAAACTGTAATGAGCCATGATCCATTTGCGCTACGAAGTTCAAATGAATCGGCTGATCTAACAAAGCCTCTCGTGTGAGCCTGAGGGTGGCATCAGCTCTCCCTTGCAGGTCAATCTGATCTAGTACTTTTCTGACGACCTCAGGAGAGGCAGCCCGCAAAGTCGCATCAATAGGCACCTGTTTGATCTGGACCCAGATATCAATCTCAGAAGCAGGACCGGGATGCCTGACATGGCCTTTCGCCTCCACACGCCGCTGACCAGCAGTCCCGTCAAAGTTCAGTTCCAGTTTATCTCCCTGCGTTTGTTTCATCTGCCCTTTAATATGTGAAACACGATAAGGAAAATGCACCGGAATCACTTCGGCATCATAAGTCGAAACGTTCAGGTTCTGAATCTGCCACTTGCCTGTGCCAGGGTGATTTAAATCAACTTCCAGATCCACATTTCCACTGGGCCGCAGAGTGTCATAAGTGCGGGCCAATCCTCCCGAAAGTCGGCTTCGTAATCGTGCATCGAGTGGAAGTTTACGCGCCTGGAAGGAAAAAGAACTCTTGTATTTTAAAGGCACATCTACAGTCGCATGCTCGGCAAAGCGATGATTGCCATTCAATTCAAAACTGGTTTCACCATTGAACGCCTGTAAATTCTGTACCAGTACCCGCTGATTATTCACCAGCACTTTCCCCGCGATGTTGCGCAATGGAAATGGTAACACCGGATGCTTGAGCTTGCCTTCCCGCAAATGCGTGAGTACCTGAAACTGCGGTGGTTCGTCCTTGGTACTGCGGGCAAGACTGAATTGAATATCCATCTGGGCACTCACACCCAGGTCGTACATTCCGGTCGCCGGATCTGGCTTTAACTGCATAGACGGAAATGCTGTTTTTAGTTGTGTCATCAGCTCAGGAGAAATTCCGGTCGCCATCCGCACCAGATTCGGTCCGAACTCCAGTTGGCTCCATGTGCCTGTAATCGAACCCAGCTTGGAATTGATATCCCAGTAGCCCGAGATTTCCAGTTTACCCGCCTGGGGAATTGACGTATGTCCTTCAATTTCATAACGGCTTGTCCCTGAGGGAATCAGTCTCAAATCCAGATTCTGAAACGTCATCGCCGTGGGAACTCCCTGCGTTCCCCGTTCAAATTTCAACGACAGACTGCCCCGCTCAATGACCAGCTCAGGCAGCGGGTTATCACTTTTGACCGGTTCGGGCAGGCCTTCCCAGTTCCAGGTTCCGTCTGCCATTCGTACCAGTACCAGCTGGGGACGATTCAGTACCACTTTCTGGACGTCGATGATCTGGTGCCGCGCGAGCTTCTCCTGGTTCAAGGTCACTACAACCTCGGGTAAATCGATAATCGTGTCAGGATGATTCACCACATTCACCCGGCAACCTTCAATTCGTACCCGACGTCGATAATCGAATTGCGCCCGATCCATGTCGAGCATCAGTCCCGGAATATGGTTCGTAATCTTTTCCAGGATGCCCGCTTTTAACATTTCATCACTGCGCATCCATAGATAGTACCCGTAACTACCGCCGGTAATGACCAGCGAAATCAGGATCAACAGACACCATTGAAATGTTTTACGAACAACCATAGCTTCACTTAATCGATTGAGATCTGATACAGATCACGGATGGATTTCTTTCTTTTGAAACCGGGAAACATACAACTGGCAAATACCCACGGCTGACAGAATATACAAACTGTATTCCGCCGGCAGTCGATACCGCAGCGAACTGACAAACACCATATGAATCAGTGAAAAATACAGGATCGGTCCTGCAGTAATCAGCAACAACAGACATTGATTTCGCGAAACCCAGGCACCATACACGGCAAAGACCATCACAGGAACAAATACTACTGATACCGCAAGCATCATCGACCAGGACTGGAACTGGGCGGCATTAGGCCATGGCTTCCAGAAACGCAGTAGTTTCGCGCCCATTAACTCAATCACACGCCCCGGATGCTGCTTCGCATAAGCCACAGACCGCTGGGTGTAGTGTTGATTCATTTCGTATTCGCTCATGGAATCCAACACATGTTCCTGATCAAAAAAAGTCATATCACTGTCACCGGTTGCCCCTGGATTCAAACCATCGTACAGACTGGGCCCCGACCAGAGTGTGGTCGGAACAAAATGGCCTGTGACGCGATAATTTCGAACCACCCAGGGCAACAGCATCAAACTAAAACCCGCCAGCAAAACCAGCGTTCTCTGCACCGCAATCTTGCGATGTCCCTTCGCACTGAAAATATAAAACGCGACAACCAGGGGAACCACCAGTAACCAGCTGGGTCTCACATAATACGCCAGTGCCAGCGACACACCTGCCAGCAGTGACCAGAGGATTCCCCTGTTCCGATCTGTTTTCTCCCATTTGATTTTTGATAATCTCACAAGTACCCATAATGAAATCAGCATCGTGAGTGCAAATACGGTCTCGCTTAAGATCAATACACTAAAGCCCGCCATCACTGGTGAGACTGCCGTCAGACCTGCCGCCAGCACCCCCACCGTTTCATTCACCAGTTCTTTCCCCAGTAAATAAACAACAAAACAGGTCACCACTCCCAGCAAGGCCAACACCAGTCGCACCCGCGCATGTGATTCACCAACGACCGACATCGCTCCTGACAGCACCAGCGGAAAACCGGGCATCCGTAGTACACGTCTTGGTGGCGTGTAAATCGAATACGGTTCGCCATGTTTAATCGTTTGAGCCAGCTTCCAGTAACCCTCCGCATCTCCCTCAATCACATAGGTTCGTCCAGGCTGACGCTCCAGTTGGCGCTGCACGTACACTGCCACACCGCACCTGAGGAATGCGGAAATCAATAAAACCAACAATAATAAATACTTAAGCCGTTTTGTTTGCGGCATATTTTTCCCTGCCACTTTTGAAATGTGGGAATAGTACGACTACTCGACTATCAGGGTCAATTCCAATATAGCTGCCCCTCATTCGCAGGTATAAATCATCTCCTATTTGAGGACGGGATTTCCCAGATAGTAAAGGTCTCTACTGAACATATTACGTAATAACAGGAATCCACAAATCTGAATCGGTCTCATCCAATCCACCCATCTTGACACAAAATCAAAGATCCTGTAGGCTCCGCATCCTCTCTCTCAAGACGCATCACCTCTACTACACCTCACTCCTTTCACGAAGCCCCATTTTCTCAGGCTGAGGGAAACTATGCGCTATCTCAAATTTTCGATACTGTCCGGAATCGCCCTGTTCGCAGTCGCCATGTTTTTTCTTTCCCGTTCGATTGATGGCTTTCTCGGAGTCAACGACGAATCGGAACAGGTCGCGACTGACTCTGCGTTGGAATTATCATTATCAGAACCTGGCGAATTTCCCGAGCTCAATCTGGATTTCCCGGCGGGGGCAAGTGAGAGTCTTGAGAAACCAGAAGTAGACATGCATTCTCAACCTGGTCCTACAGACAACAAGCCATCCACACAAAAAACACCGGAACAGGTTTCCGGTCAGCCTCAGGTAAGACTGTTAACCACGGTTTCCAATCAGACAGGGACCGTGCCACAACTGAATATTCTCTTACTCTCACAAACGTCTAAAGAACAACGTACTACTTTAATTGAAGAACTCATTCGCCTGGATGCAGACCTGGTGCGCCAAGTGGCAATCGCAGCCGGTATCCAGCCTGAGCAGTCATCGGGTACACGTCAGGCGGTACAGCAGATCGCACTTTCAGGCAGTGCGCCGGGACAGACAATCTCAGCAGGATATTCACCCCGGCCGAATCCGTCTTTGGGGAACCCGTTTCTGGTACATCAACAACAGCCCACACAAATCGTTGCCTCTTACCGTGGAATCACGATAAAGCTTCAAGGGACTCCCCTGCAAGATGGTCAACTGCACCAGAAGATTAAAGTTGTCCCTGCAAATACCAATACACTGATGGCGGCAACAGTTTTAAGTCAGAACCTGGTGTCTCTCGATCTGCCGGCTCAACTCTCACGGTCAGTCAGTAGCCAGACTGTTCCTGTAGTGAAGCTGTCTGAGGTAGGGGAATTTCAGCCAGCAGAAATTGTGAAACTGACTGGTGCAGGCCTGGTGATCGGCTTGAATGGTACCGGGGACAAAAATATCTCTGCGGAAGCGATCCGGGCACTCAAGTCTTCCATGAATGCGATGAACATCGACCAACACAACATCAAAACACCACTTCAATCCGGTAATCTGGCCAATGTTTCTATTGTCGTCTATATCCCTAGTCAGGGAGTTTCCCGTGGAAAGCAGCTGGAATGTTACATTTCAGCTACCACTCCGGGAGTCGATCTGACTGGAGGATATCTCCTGCCCGCGACAATGAATATTTCAGGTTCAAAAAACTCAAAAGCAGATGCCATGGCGATGGGCTCAGTCCAGACCGATCACAGCAAACAGAAATCACAGGCCATGATTACCAGGGGCGCGCAACTCCTCACCGATGTGAGTCCCCGGCTGGTTTCAGGCCAGGGTATCCCCCATCTCAAATTTTTTCTGAATGCGGAATCACATTTTCCCCAATTAAGCACACAGATCACGGGGCGAATCAATCAGTTTCTCCAGGCGGAAAAGCATCTGAATTCCAAGGCCATGCTGCAGTCCTCCAGCCTGATCATGATCTCGCTTCCTCACAATGACCCACAGCAGGCACATCATCTGGCAAACCGGTTACTTTCACTTTCCATCCCTCTGCAGTCCACCAGCCCCGCTTCACAACAACCACAGGTCATCCTCGAAAACAGATCTGGAAAAATTCAAACCAGGGGTAACGTGCTCCTGCAGCCTGCCTTGATCAATCAACAAGACTTGATTCTGGAAATCGGAACTGCAACACAAAACACCACCACGGATGGCGCAGACTTAATAGCGTTGATGCAGCATTTGCAGATTCCCCCACAGACTCAAATTCAATTATTACAGCAACTGCAACAGCAGGGCAAAATTAATGCGATGCTGCTCCGGCAATAAACCACCCCTTGTCGTTGCCTGATGAATGTGGGAAAATATCGGATCACCTGAATTATCATGGTCCCGTTTATTCTTGAGTTGATCTTTCATGTTTTCCGAATTGACAGGCATCCAACTGCTCGTTCTTGCACAAAGGCTCGTCCCGGTGATTCTACTGGGACTGTTTTGGAGTTGGGAAAGCTGGGCGGCGTTCAAACCTTTTGACAGACAAATCCGTTATCGGCACGCCTTTCATAACCTGCTGCTGGCAGTTTTGAATGCCCTGTTCATTGGCCTGTTATTTGGAACAGCCGTCGAATTCATGTCCCAATGGTCTCGCGAACATCACTGGGGATTGCTTTATTATTTGCCAGTGGGAGTCGTGTGGCAGACAGTTCTGGCCGTGGTGTTCCTGGATGCCTGGATGTATTGCTGGCACTGGATGAACCATCGCATCCCCCTGTTCTGGCGTTTTCACCGCATGCATCACAGCGATCCTCACATGGATGTCTCCACGGCCACCCGCTTCCACTGGGGAGAACTGATCTTCTCCACCCTGTCGCGTCTGGCGTTAATCCCAGTCCTCGGACTGCAGGTCTGGCAGTTGGTTATTTACAGCATCCTGGTTTACCTGTCCACGCAGTTTCATCACGCCAATATCTCACTGGGAAAGGCCGATCCAGTTTTACGCTGGCTGTTTGTGACACCTGACATGCATAAAATTCATCATTCACGCTTTCACCGGGAATTCAATTCCAATTATTCGACCGTCTTTTCCTGCTGGGATCGTCTGGCGGGCACATACCAGATGCGCAATCGTCTCCAAAACATCGAGTTCGGTCTTCCTGAATATGATGAACCAGACAGGCAAACACTCTTAGGTATGTGGAAAACTCCGTTTTGCCCCCCGTCTCCACAACCGGACCCAGATAACAGGAAAAGACCTCCTGACTGACCTTTCTGCTCTGCTTTTCAATAGAATGGGGACACCGCTGCCGATACTCTGAATGTGATTCTGAATTTTATGTCTTGGCAAAGATCCTTCTCCGAGGTATACTTTGCTGAGTAACCTGAGTATATTTATATCAAATTCAGGACTATCTGGTTGGAACAAGCGAGTAGCGTGTCTCTTGAATGAATACGTTTTCCGACCTGAAAGGGTGTTTTGCAGAGCTGGATCCTCTTGTGGCCCTTTCTACTTGTGCAGCTGGTTTGTTGCACATCCCTGCTAACTGCCAACGGTTGTGTTGACCGCTGACTTAAGCATCCGCGTCGTTGTGGACGCATTGAATTCTGTGATTTTCTTGTTTATCCAGAGTTCCCACAGAAGCGACGTTTGCTTTTGGTCAAGCTGGTCTTACCTGCTTCCCCCCAAGCGAATCCCTGAAGAGTCAGGCGAACGATTCACCTGCTCTCGTACACTCCCAGGTGTACCGTTGCAACCAGGCGGAACCGATGAAACTCACATGATCGTGAATCAGCGTACCTCCGCTTTGTCTTCCCAAACGAATCGAATTACAAACAATATCAGTCTTGTCATCTGTGTTATTTCACAGAATTCGTCCCACATGATGAAGCCAGATTTCGGCAGACAGGACCATAAAAAACATTAAGGCAGAACATTGAATACGTTTCAAGAACTCAATTTAATCGCACCAGTACAAAAAGCACTGGTGGAAGAAAACTACAAAACACCTACTCCCATCCAGGCACAGACGATTCCCGCCGCACTGGAGGGACGTGATGTTCTAGGGTGTGCCCAGACAGGTACCGGTAAAACAGCAGCTCTGGCGTTACCGATACTACATCAACTGGGAAAAAACAGTCGAAAATCAATCCCACATCACCCGCTTGCTCTGGTACTGGCTCCCACGCGAGAACTCGCTATTCAGATCGGGGACAGTTTCGACGCGTATGGCAGACACCTGAAATTACGCCAGGTTCTGATTTACGGCGGTGTCGGTCAAGGTAATCAGGTGAAAGCATTAAAACGGGGCGCTCATATTCTGGTTGCAACCCCGGGGCGTCTGCTCGACCTGATGAACCAGGGACACATCAAGCTGAATCAGCTGGAAGTCTTTGTTCTGGATGAAGCAGACCGCATGCTCGACATGGGATTCCTCCCTGACCTCAAGCGAATCATCAGTCAGTTACCAACGAAACGACAATCATTATTCTTTTCAGCCACACTGGCACCGAAAATTACGGAACTCGCACACAGCCTGCTGCACAAACCCGTCACAGTCAATGTGACTCCCAAGACAACCAGCGTTGAAAAAATTAAGCAGCAACTTATGTTTGTGGAACGCAATTTGAAACAACCGCTCCTGCAGAAAATCCTGGGCGGTGATGAAGTCGAACGGGCACTGGTTTTCACAAAAACAAAACGGACTGCCAACACCCTTTCACAACGCCTGGTACGCAGTGGATTCAAAGCCACCGCCATTCACGGCAATAAGTCGCAGGGGGCCCGGCAGCAGGCTTTGGAGGCATTCCGACGCAAACAGGTCCAGGTTCTGGTCGCCACCGATGTAGCAGCACGCGGAATTGACATCGATAGCATCACCCATGTCATCAACTTCGATCTCCCCGTGGAACCGGAAGCCTACGTGCACCGCATTGGTCGTACAGGTCGCGCAGGGGCAGAAGGAATCGCCATCTCATTCTGCAGTGAAAGCGAACGGAAGGAATTGCGATCCATTGAAAGGCTGATTGGACAGAAAGTTCCCGTTTCTAAAGAGCATTCGCAGGCGGGACTGAAAGCGGAAAAACTCGAACCGGAACCCCGGAGAGGCAGACAAGCCGCCAACGTCAGACAGCAGGCAGCCAAAGGGGCACGGCCTCCGCGTCGTAGAAGTCGTCGTGCGGCTGAAGCGGCAACCGAAGCTAATAAAGGCAAACCAGGGCAGAAGCGATCCAAGTGGCGGCACATCAAAGCACGTTCTCAACAAACCAGTTAGATTGAGAGCTTCCTCTGACGGCTGCATTAATTCAGATACACTATTGAACACACGCTAAAACCTAGATCTTTACCAGGAGAGTTATTATCGCAAAAAACCAAAATACTTTTGCCAAACGTCAGCGTGAAGCAATTAAAAAGGCAAAAGCCGAGGCTAAGCGAGTCCGTCGCAACAATATTAAACAGGGAATTGAAGTTCGCCCCCCATTCCAGGAGGACATGGAACCAGGGAACTACAACGAACCAGAGGACCAGTCTTCCTTGTAAGATGGAAACGATAAAAAAAAGACCGGAAGTCAAACAGGCTTCCGGTCTTTTTTATTTGCTTCTGATACAAACCCGATTGATGGATCTCGTTCAAGCTGATTAGATTGTGTCCTGTTTTACTGGAACGTCTTCAGAGGACTTTGGACCAGGGATCGTAGTACGAGGAACACTATGGTAAATGTGTCACGTCCTAGAATTCACCCAGTACCTGACCATCCTGTTTGTCACCCAGATGTTGGAATGTGGGACGATCGATATTGGAAGAAATAAAGCGTACTGCTCCGTCAGCAAGTAAAGCATGCACGCCCCCCACATGATAACTGCGGGCAAAGTTATATTTAGTACCGGTATTCACTACGCAAGGAGAATTGGGCCAAGTCGTTGTTTTACAGGCATAGTTCTGATCCGGTACTGGTGTATTCGGCACTTCGCGCGTTGAAAAGGTCATCTCACCATGGGCGCCTCCAATCCCGTAACAACCAGGACAGCCCCAGTATGTCGTTGTGGCGGCGTTGCCTCGGATGATGATTTCTGAAACCATGATGGTATTCGATGAGCCATCCTTAAGATCACGAAGCTTGGTTTTAGAATTCTCCGAAAATATACCGTTCAGATTTGCACCAGTCGTCACCGCGACGTTACCTGCTGAACCGATATAGCTCCCCTGCGAACGCCCGGCTGAGTCTGCATTTCCAGGTGTTGAAGGATCGGAAGGGCACATATAAATGGGAACGACGGCCTTATAAATTGTCGGGTCCGTTACAAGATGCACGTGAGTCGCCGTGCTGGCTGAATACTTGTTATATAAAGGTGCCTGGTCTACATATGGTAAGATCTGGTGTGCCCATGTATCGCGCCAGAGATGCGTCCCATAAGGTGAAGAGGGATTATAATTCCCAGCCTGAACTTCCATATGACCATAGGGAAACGTGACGTGCGTATCATGGTAGTTATGTAATGCGATACCGATCTGCTTCAGATTATTTTTACATGTCGAGCGCCGGGCGGCTTCACGGGCCTGCTGAACCGCAGGCAGCAACAAGGCAATCAGGATCGCGATAATGGCAATGACAACTAACAACTCAATGAGCGTAAAACCTCGCTTGTGAGATGTAGACATGGGGACTCCTCTTACATGATAAGAATTACTTAAGAAAACGCAGGTGGGATTCAGTCAGGGGCAAGTAAATCTGCCAGGCAGGATGTTTCAGGAAAACAATGGCAGGGTGGGCGCTGTATTACTTACTGATTCAAAGTATCGAGTCGAATTGACCCCCTGACAATGTCTAAGATTCTCGGAAACCGGATGTTTCCTGATTCTTATGTACACATCCACCCTTTAATCCTTACAATGCGTTCCTCTGAACCTGAAGTTTCAACGTGGCTTCTCTACCGTGCGTAAACAGCAGTCAATGGGACAGACATCGTGGCTTGGCCCCAGGTCACCCAGCGCAGGACGTTCCTCCGTACCACTGATCCGCTCTTCGATCAGCTCTCTAATCATTGTGATAAACCGGGGATGAACTCCCACAGTTTTTGCGCGGACCAGATTAATTCCCAGTTCTTGACTCACATCTTTAGCCTCGGTATCCAGATCAAACAACACTTCCATATGATCAGAGACAAATCCAAGAGGTACGACTACAAGATCCTTGACATCCCCTTTCGCCCCCAGTTCCCTGATAAAATCACAGATATCCGGTTCCAGCCACGGCTGGTGAGGAGGACCACTGCGACTCTGATAGACCAGATGCCAGGGGTGCTTCCCCAGTCTATCACTGACCAGGCGAGCTGACTCCTGTAATTGAACTTCGTAACGACAGCCGGCCGCCATCACCATCGGAATACTATGGGCTGAATAGAGAATCGTTGCCTGTTCTCGTCTTTCCTCCGGGATCTGATTTAACGCTTCCTGTGTCCGGGACACTGATGCTTCGATAAAGCCGGGATGATTGAAAAACACACGCAGTTTATCAACTTCGGGCGCGCCTGCCCCTACTTCTACCTGGGCACGTTGAATGTCTTCCCGGTATTGTCGGCAGCCTGAATACGAACTGAAAGTAGAGGTAAAAAATGCCAGTGCCCGTTGAACGCCATCTGCTTTCATCTGGGACAGCGTCTCTACCAGCAGCGGGTCCCAGTTCCGATTCCCCCAATAGATGGGGAGCTGAGGACCATGCTCTGCCAGTTCCTGCTCCAGAGCCCGGATTAAAGCCCGATTCTGTTCGTTAATCGGGCTTACGCCACCAAAATGCTGATAATGCTCGGCGACTTCCAGCATCCGCTCGCGAGGCACATTCTTGCCACGAAGTACGTTTTCCAGAAAGGGAATGACATCGTCAGGCCCTTCCGGGCCACCAAACGATACAACGATAATGGCATCATACGAATTACTCATCGAAGACTTTACTTTCCTGCCCTGCTCTCCAGAGAATACTGGCATCTATTCCAAAACACTGGACATTTATTCGATTCAGCGACTGTGAATTCCTTTTTATTTGTAGCCCGCGACTGAAAAAATACCACTCCAAACACAAAATTATTTCAAGATGGTGTTGATCAGTTGAATCACATTGAGTCCCCCCGCCAAATTCAGATACCGTGACTGCAACCATCCTCCAGTAAGGTCAGCATTAGATAACGATGCCGTTTAGCAACAGCCAGGAAAATTTCACAGGAACAGAATTGCAAATAGTCAGGTTCTAAGGATTAATCCACGCTCCTGCATAACTCAGCCTGACAAACAGGTTTTCTCTTCAAATTATGCCGATCTGATTTATTGTCAGTGGGTATAAATAGTCATACCCGCCGCCAATAACAATCATCGCTCATACTCCCAACTCATTACAGGCATAGATTCGGATGACCCCTCATACCGTACGGGAACTCCCGGAAACACCCGGTTTACGTCAACAGACGCAGTCGGCCAGTCCTCAAATCCAGACAGCTTCCACACGTTTTTACTACATGGACTCGATGCGTTCGATTTTGATGATGCTGGGTGTCGTACTGCATGGCGCATTAATCTATTCGTCAGGTGACCACTGGATCGTTTCTGATTCTCATAAATCCGTTTTTTTTGCCATCCTCGATTCTGTTATCCATGCCTTTCGTATGCCCGCATTCTTCATTATCGCCGGTTTCTTCTCGATGATGAGTTTAAAAAAATATGGTATCGGCACTTTTACACGCGTTCGACTGACCCGCATCCTGGTACCTCTCTTCTGTACCGCCGTCCTGATCAACTCCATTGAGTTGTATTTCCGTACGACCATCCTGCAACATAACCCCATGACGGTCACTCACTTTTTGACTCAGGTTCTCCCCCAGAAATGGATCGCCGGCGATTGGGTCTCGCACCTCTGGTTCCTGTTGACTCTGGTGCAGTTTTTTGCTGTTGGGATCACACTGTTCGCATTGAAAAATCATTTCAGCAGGTTATCCCATTTTGCTCGCTATCTCAGTGGTCTGCGAAAAAACTGCTATTTTCTATTTTTACTTCCGCTGGCTGACATCTCCTGGTCTGTCGCTGCCCGACTGGCCCCTGATATTTTCCATGGTTCCCTGTTTTGTGGCCTGTTAAATTTAGAAGATTTCATGGTCTATCTCCCCTACTATCTGGTAGGGCTCTGGCTCTTTCATGACCGATTCCTGCAGGATGAATTTCATACCATCGCCCGCTGGGAATGGGGCGCACTGGTTCTGGCGATTCTGACACATCATCTACTGGCAAATGCCCACGGTTTGAGCCAGGAAAGTTTTTTGCGGATCTATTCGACAGGCCTGATATTTGCCCTCTCAAGCCACATCTGCTACGTCCTGTTTTATAAGTTCATGAACCGGGACTCCCTGGTCTTCCGCTATCTGTCCGATGCATCCTATTCGATTTATCTGTTTCACCACCTGTGTGTCATCGTGATGGGATACCTGTTGCTCAATGTACAGATTGCAATTGGCTACAAATTTCTTATGGTCGAACTGGCAACGATTGCTATCACGCTATCAATTCATCATTTTCTGATCTTACGATTCAAAACCCTGCGATTTATGTTCAACGGTAAATAAAGTCCGGCTGGCAGAACCACTTTCTCCCTGTCCTTCAAGTCGCCCATTGCCTAAAATACTTCAGGCGTTCTACGAACTCTGAACTTTTCTGGCATACAAAACGAGGGATAAAGGTGTCATGACGATTTCACAATTACCACTCCTGATTTTTATTGGATTATCATTCACGACACTCTTTGCATTGATCAGTGGTTGTGAGAAATCCATTTCCATCGAAGACCGCCCCGTCGCCATCGCAGAAGAGCAGCCACAATCACAGGTAGCTTCCGTTGCACAGGAAGATGATGGCCTGGAAGTCGTCACGCTGGGCTCAGGCTGTTTCTGGTGTACGGAAGCCGTCTTTCGGGAATTGAAAGGTGTCAAATCAGCTGTTTCCGGATACTCTGGTGGCAAAATAGACAACCCTACCTATAAAGCCGTCTGCAGCGGTACCACCGGCCACGCAGAAGTGATCCAGGTCACATTCGATCCGCAACAGATCGCCTTGACTGATATTCTCAAGGCCTTCTGGGAAACGCATGATCCTACGACTCTGAATCGCCAGGGAGCTGATGTAGGCACTCAATACCGTTCCGCGATTTTCTACCACAATGAAAAACAAAAAGAAGAAGCGACTGCTTATAAAAAACAGCTTGATGAATCGGGCCAGTTCAAGAGCCCTATTGTGACCGAGATCACTGAATTCGACAAATTCTACCCGGCAGAAGATTATCACCAGGATTACTTCAAACTCAATCCGGAAAATCAGTACTGCCAGTACGTGATCCGCCCCAAGCTGGAAAAATTCCGTAGCAAATTTGCTGATCAACTGAAGACACCGGAACCTGAGAAAGAATGATACTTGAATCTGCGAATTCAGATATCTCCGTTACAAAACTGACGTTAGTTCAAGCGTCCAGACGTTACTTTACGTTACTGAGATCTCAACGCCAGGTAGCTGATAACTTAGAATTATCTGTAACTTTTCTCACATCCACGGCTTCATTTGAAAACCGGTCACGATACCAGTCGGCAAACTGATGACTGAGCTGCATCAGCTTAGCGGTCACGGATGTCGCAGAATAGTGCACATAGCGGTAACTGTTCTCAACCGATGTGTACCAGTTCTTCTTTGCATCAAGTGAACCAGGGCCAATATCCAGAATCCGGTCCCCGCGCTGCATGCTGTCTTTGATCATGCGCCCCATTAGAACGCAGCCTGCTCCTTTGATGGAAATTCGGGGATCAAAGCCCATCCGCAGAGAGTAAATAAGTCCAGCATTGACATAATTATAATTGAAAGCGGCCGGGCGACCTGCAACATAAAGCAGATTCAGATCAACGGCGCCGACCTGGGCAGCCCGTTCATGTGCATCACGAAAAAAAAGCGACACACTTTCATGAGATAACGTGGTCCCCGTTGTTGATCTCCCCTGCCAGCTCTGGCGGGCAATCTCTTCACACTGGTCGTATAAGTCCCAGCGTGGATCACTTTCCCCCTGTTCCACCCCAGAAGGGCGATATCTGAGATATTCCACATCCCCTTCCTGCTGCACACGTTTTTCAGAACCCAGGTACGTTTTGCGGGCTTTGGTCGAGCGGGATTCCAGATACTGATTCCAGTTCTGCTTCAGATCTACGCATGCAGTCTGACACCACAAAAGTCGTTCGAAGGAAATATTCTCTGACTGTAATGCCTGTTCTGTTGATCCACGGTCAAATCCGGCACTGTCCACACAGCGCAGGTCGATCAGGTCCCAGTCGCGCCGGGACTGCTGAATATAATTTAAGGCAGTACGTAATGTTGTTTTCTGATTGGCGGACACCGGACCATAAAAGCTGCCCCAGTCATCGAAAGGAAAAGTTAATATCCGACAGAGTCCAAACTTTGATTTAATTCGACGCACGCAAAGAGGAACGATTCCCGACACCTGGTTACCGTCTCGAATAATCAGAACTCTTAATATCTGATCTTCAGCAAAATGTTTCCAGTAAACCTGCAACCATTCCAGTGAACGGAAAAAGGTTCCCCCCGGAGTAACTTCAAGTAACCGCGACCAGTCCCTCTGATAGTCGGCAAGCGCTTCGATCTCGTTCAATTCAATAACATCTGACATCTGTCTCTCGTTCCAGCTTCGCCGTTCAGCTCACGATCAAATTGGAAATGAAATCATAACAACTGCAACAAAACCGGAAATGATCGTCGAGATCCACATCCTTTAAGCAGCCTGATTTTCATAGGTTGTTGAAACTTAGCTTGCGTACACCGGGAATAGCGGTGTTTCACCTCGTCGAATTCTTACTTCAATGTGAAAACTGATTTGCGATGACGAACTATGACGGTTATAGCGAATAAAATATTTTCAATTCAGGCAGGACATACCGGTTTTATAATTCGGAGCCTGAACCAGATCATTGCGATCCCCCCCTTGATGACTTTCCTGCAACTTATTCGACGCCAACTGTCTCAGTGTTGTTTCACCGGTACATTCTGGCCCTGCAAATCCTGCTGCAGACCTGTGTCACTGCTGGTAAATCGATCCCGAAACCAGTTCGCCACCTGATGACTCAGGCGTAAAACATTTCCAATCGGGGATGCTGGCGAGTAATACACATAGCGATAACTGTTTTCGATGGATGTGTACCAGTATTTCTTGGCATCCACGGCCCCAGTCCCGACATCCAGTAGCAGATCACCCCGATCCATACTGTCATGCAGAATGCGTCCCACCAGCAACCTCCCCAGTCCCTGATCAGAGACTTCAGGATTATACCCCATGCGCAAACCATTGATCAGACCGTTCTGGACGAAATTGTAGCTGAACGCAGCCGGTTGACCGGATAGAAAGATCAGGTTCAAATCGAATGCTCCGGCTCGCACCGCGCTTTCGTAGGTATCGCGAAAAAACTGATTTACATTCTCATGCGTAATTGTAGTTCCGGTCGTTGAAGACCCCTGCCAGCTTTTGGCAGCAATCTGTTCGCACATCTCATAGAGGTCCCAGCGTGGATCACTCTCGCCAAACACTTCTCCGCGCGGACGATACCGCAGATGTTCAATATCACCTTGGGCCTGCAGGTTTCGTTCAGCCCGCGTATAGGTCTGGCGGGCCTTTCGAGGGCGGGCAGCCAGATACTCTTCCCACGACTGGCTGAGATCCACATACATCGCCTGCTCCCACAGGAACTTTTCAAACTCCATATTTTCCGCCTGGAATGCCCGTTCGGTCGCCCCCCCATCAAAGCCATCCGTTTCGACACACCGCAGATCGATCAAATCCCAGTCACGCTTTGAATGCTGTAGATAATCCAAAGCAGATCTCCACGTTGATTCCTGGTCGGCTGAAACCGGACCATAAAAACTTCCCCAGTCATCGAAAGGAAAAGTTAAGATCCGACAGGGCCCGAATTTGGATTTGATTTTTTTCCAGCAGAGAGGCACGATTCCTGTGACTTCACCATTCTCGCGCACGATCAGCACACGTAATTTCTGATCGGCAGCAAAATGTTTCCAGTAAACCTCTAGCCATTCCCGGGATCGGAAAAACGTCCCCCCCGGCGTGATAGCAAGCAGCCGGGTCCAGTCACTTCGATAGTCGCTTAATGCTTCGATTTCATTCAGTTCAGTTACGTCTGCCATGGCGGGGTCTTCTCTTGTATCTTTTAATAATCACATGCTGCAGTCAGCGCATTACGGGCTCCCAGTTCGTCTCTCAAGCCTACGTTGCGAACACTGATTGCCAAATGCGTCTGGCCAAAAGAGGGAAAATACCGAGGTCAGTTTTTAACGAATTTCAGAATTAAACCGAAACTGCGGATCGATTCAGGACGGGAAATGGAGAGATCAGACAGAGATGACTGACAAGCGATATGAAAAGTACAATGAAGTACTCAGAAAGAGAGGGACTGCAATATCAGGCAACAAGAAAAGAAAAATAGGGCCGACAGGACTCGAACCTGTAACCAACAAATTATGAGTTTGCTGCTCTAACCGATTGAGCTACGGCCCCAAGTTGTTTTCAGATTACCATTTACCGCGATCATTCTGGTAGCAGATACTGTTCAGTCCCTGCTGATATTTTACGTGGAAATGTAAGGCTGATAGCTTACTGGACCTCCTTCTGACTGTCAAAGCAACAAGAGTTGAAAGCGGCATTCCTGTTTAACTTTCCGTCAATTTTACTCGTCTGTTGAAGTCTGACACGAGCCACGGTAAACAGGATCGTAGCAGCATTCGTTTTTTCGGGATTATTCCCAGTCCATAATTGGAGGCCCGCTTCCCGTATGCACTCAGTCTCTCAATCAGCCAGCCGTCGCTTTCCGATTCACCTGCGGATATTTTGCAGTCTTTGTCTGATTTTCGGAATCGTCCCTCTCCAGATCAAAGCGGAAAATGCTCCCACGGCTCCGGGAACTCCCATTCGTGTTGGCTCCGTGGTTGGCGGACACATTCACCCTGCCCTCTGTCGTGCTACGAATGGAGATCTGCTGGCAGTCTATAATAAAAATGGTGGGGGTGGGAAAGAACTGCTGCTCGCCCGCTCAACCGATGGCGGTCTGACCTGGTCGGCCAGTCATCCCATTCCCACAATTAAAGCGTGCTCTATTTATCCGGGTTCACTCACGACACTCAAAAATGGCGAAATTGTCCTGCACTGGTCCTGCTACCGCGTAGAAGGCACACGTCGCTGGCGCGTACCTCAATTCTGCACCTCCAAAGACCATGGCGTGACCTGGTCTCCTGTCACGGAGATCCGACTGGATGACTATACCAACTACACCTGTCTGCGACACCCGATTCTCGAACTCGATGCCAACCACTGGGTCTGCCCCTTCTATGATCGCACGGTGATATATAACCGCAGTAAGAATACGATTGCTCCTTTCGGCGATGGTCGCAATCACGGTATGGTGCCTCTCGTCCGAACAAACCAGAATACCCTCATCAGCGGAGCGCCACAGAGCCACGCTCCCGTCCCATCCGGGAAACCCGGCAAGATGGTGTATGGACTGTGTTCGAGCGATCAGGGACAATCCTGGCAAGCCCTGCAGTCACTCCCCTATTTTGGTGTCGCCGGTTATGACCTGACCACTTTGAAACAGGGACCCGTCGTACTTACATCGATCCTGTATGGTGTCGGCCGGGATGATGAATGGGCTTATGAACTGCAACTCTCCCACGATGCAGGTCAGACATGGGACAAAGATCACGCCATCATTATTTATAATCCCGGTCGCCCGATTAAAGGTCGAGGCTGGCCAAGAACGGTGCAGATTGATGATAACACCCTGGGCACACTGTTTTATGATCTGGATCCCAAACAAACCGGCGGTCCCGGCATATTCTTTGTTCGCACACCATTGAACGCATTACAGGCAATCGAACGTTAATTGGTATTGCGGGCGATCTGGCTGGCACGCCAGGCTTCCCCATACAGGGCAAATCCAAGTTGTACGGTCTTTGATGCACTGCGCAACGCTTTTGTCAGTTTCGGATCAAATGGCTCCAGGCCACGCGTTCTTAACAGACTGGCGACCTGCATGACGACTGCCTGATCGTAGCCATCCAGTTGCTTGAACAATTTATTCAGATCTTCTGCATGCTGTTTCACCAATCGTTCTGCATACTCAAAAGCAGTCGTTTTTTTACCATCGTCGTCGACATCGATCCAGACCGCCCCCGTTGATCCTACAACCTGCGATTCAAATTCTGGAGAATCAGGCTGGTACGGTTTCGCGAACTGCCAGTACGGCGCGGACACGCCGGGGCCTGTCGCCACCGCTACCAGAAAACAATCGTGAGGTCGCTGTTTCAGCTTCCAGGTCCCCTGCCACTTTATGCCTCCCCCCTTCTGGGACTTGATCTGCTCACTGCGAATTAACACTCCGTTCGCATACAGTTGGATTTGTTCTGCTGTCACCCATGAGGGTCCGGCAACAGTCAGCCTCAACTCCCACTCTTTCGTATGAGGGACCAGTTCCCCCGGTCCATATTGGTCATTGACCTTGATCTGTGTGAAAAGTCCGTAAGAGAGTAGTACCTTCCCGTTCACAAAATTCTGAATCGTCTGAGCAGTATCTATCTTTGCAGGATCTTTGTCTTCTGCTTGAATATACGTCCGTGCCTGCCCTACGATATAACGACTCACATCATGCGAATCACTGCAACCAACCGGAGTTAATAAAACGCCCCGGTTCAACAGACCAAACCAGTCATGATATAGTTGTATGAAGTCGGTTTGTGTGGCCTCTGAATTGATGATTTCCATCGCATTTGCCTGTAACCGCCATCCTTCCAGGTTCTCGCCCGTCAGACTGAGATGGTTTTTCGAATCAAACGGACGGTAGTTGGAATGAATATCACGGGCATGATTCAAAATCACAGCCTGCACATCAGGGGTTGTCAGAATGCTCTCAAAAATCCCGTCCCAGCCAGGAAGTTTATGATCGGGAACTGGCCCCTCTTCCCGGACTGGAAACACATTGAAGTGTCCCCATCTGGTTGTAACTTCATTGCCGATCACGGGCGTGAAATATTGTCTTACCTTTAATTTTCGTGCGAGCGGTTGATAGTTAATCTGTTTGTTATGATCCGTGGCAATCGGAAATTCAATCTGCTCTCCTGCCAGGGTCAGCATGCGTTCTTCCATCGAACAGTCACCGTGCCCGGAATGAGTCAGCGTATGAATGTGTGTATCACAACTCACATAACCCGATGTATCCACCTCCCGGCCAATCTTGAGTTCGATCTGCTTTTGATCTCCCTTTTTCAGAATCAGTTGACGCTGATCGATTCCGTACTCAAACCCTCGACCGGCATAAACGGTGTATTCCCCCGCCGGCAACTCGAATTGCGTTTTCCCGTCGCGAGTATAGATCACTCCCGTCCTCACCGCCTGACTTTGATTCGACTGAGCGGAGGTCGCCACCAGGGTTCCCTCTGCATTCACAATTGTGATGCGACAGGGCACAGGCTGATTCGATTCTTTGTCAACAACTTTGATCAATAACTGCGTCTCCGACAGAAACTCTGAAGCTGGTTCAGGCAGTAGTACAATTTCACCTACGCGGATGTCATCGGGAATTATTTTTCCTGACTGATAAATCCGCAATTCATTGACGCCTGTTTTTACCGTGCCTGGTGGAATGGATAATAGCAATTGCTGATCCTGTTCATGCCGAACCAGTTTCCCCAGACTTTTGCCATTCAGTTCAACATTCCAGGTCTGTTTGACATCCTGTTGCCGTAAAAATAAAATGGTTTCACTGGAATTTGACTTTGCATTAAAACGTAGAGACAGCTCTTTGCCCTGGTCCTTTTCCGGAAATGATGTCCATTCACGGTCCCCCGAATGGCGCAAATGAACCAACTGCTCGGTAATGATCACGGGATCTGCAGCCAGCACAGCTTGAGAAAAAATCAGGCACAGCATCAGCGTCAGGAAATGTAAGGCCGGCATGGCGAGCAACTTTCGTTCGGAATAAAGATGATTCTTGAAGACCTGACCAGATCAGTGACTTGTCGTTTCTTTTATTGTACTTTGCAGGAGATAGGCTAACAGATCGTGCAGTTGTTGCGGCGTAAGTATCTCCAGCAAATTAGCAGGCATCAACGAAAGAGGTGACTGCTGCTGCTCGTCAATTTCGTTTTTTGCAATCGTAAACTCTTTCCCTTTATTATCAACGAACACCAGCAGCGCCCCTTCCTCCCGCCGCTTCAAACCGGAGAAGATACGCCCGGCATCCGTGATGACTGTCGTCGTTCGAAAGTTGATGTCCACTGCACGATTCGGATCCAGGACATCTTCCAGCAGTCGCTCCAGTCCCCGGTTACCAATGCCATCCAACTGTGGTCCCACAACCGCACCTTTGCCGAACAACTGGTGACAGACAGCACAGTTTTTTTCAAAGACCGCCCGACCGTTTTCGACAGATAACTGAAATGATCCATGTGATTTTAAATGTTTGACAATATGTTCCTGTGTCTTTTTCCCACGGGCAGGCAATTTGTTGAGCAGTATTTCCATTCGACGTTTAAGCTCTGGATCAGCTGATTGCTGAATCTGATGCTGGATCGCTGGTTCTGTCAGTAACTGTGGTGATATTTTCCCCTGTTCTGCATACACGATCAGTCGCTCAATGCCTCCGGGTTGTTGAGACACCTTTCCACCTAATTCCGTCTGGAGACGGGAAGGATACATCTTGAATGCGCGCTGCAATAGTACATCAACCTGGTCCTGCTTCTGCCCAATAACTGCCTGGATTACATCCTGTTGAAAGCTGCCTGCAGCAGGATTTCGTGGAACTGGCAACGGAAACAGAGGCAAAAACACGTCAGTTCCATCCAGGGCCATCACCGCTGAAGCCAGTTCATTTTTCAGTTTAGGGTCGAGATATGGGTCAGCCAATAGAGTAACCAGATCCTGGCGGGCTGCATTAATCTGAAACTGTTCGACAAGAAAAGCAGACGCGGACAACCGGCTGATTTGCTGTTGCATACTCTGGTGGGGAATTGAAATCACTTCAGGTTCAAATCGCCCAATCGCCAGCCAGGCATAGGCCTTTCCGTTATCACTGTCAACGACTTCCAGATATCCCTCTGTGTCTGCAAATTCATTCAGATCCCAATTCACCCGCTGCGCCAGAACTTTTCGTGGCACGCCGACTCGTTTGAGTATTCGATAATCATCGAAACTTCGCAATTGCACAAAATTCAATCCATTATCGGGTTGCTTCGGAAAACCCGCATGACCGGCCAGGTAAAAACTCAATTGAGCGGGAATGCGAAACGGTCTCGAAATCAGTCGACCGGTCGCCTGCTCTCCGGCAGGTAAGCTGCAGATAAAAGGCGCAGACTGTTTCCCGTCAGCAGATGCCCTCTGCTGCCAAGTCCAGGGATAGTCAATGTTCTCTTCGTTAAATGGTAAATTGATCCATTGAAAGGACTGCTTTTCTTTTTCCACCAGCAACTGTTGAGTCAGCTGGATCGCCCAGTCAATGAGTGCCGAATCAATGTCCAAACCTTTCTGCTGATATCCCTCTAAAACCGCTTTGATAATTTCCACCTGTAAATCGGGATTCTCTGACAGTTGAGCTCGTGCCAGTTTTATGATCTCAGATAACTTCTCAGTAGGTAAGTATCGTATTACATGTCTGAAGTAATCAGGTTGTTTCTCTGGATCTACCTGGGAGGTCTGCAGATAATAAACGAGGTACATTGCTGCCTGCGATGTGGGCACAGCCAGCGACAGTGATGCCAGTTCGCTGCGCTGCTTGGAAGTCAATGCTTTCCAGTCCAGCTGCTTCAGAATATCCGCATTCCGAATCTGCAGCATCAATGCCCGTCTCACAACATATTCCAGATGATGGTCTTCAGCAGGAATCTGTTTATGCAACGCGAACAGAGCCGGAATATTTTCTAACGCAGGGTGCAGTCCCAGCGCTTCCGCGGCAGCTCGTTGCACAAACGCATTTTCATCTCCCAATGCATCTACCATCCGCTGACGGTGGAAAAGGCTCCATGATTTTCGTTCTGTCAGTATTTTCGCTGTGTGAATCCGGATCAGATCCGATGGACTCGCCAAAGCATCCGCCAACAGATTATCGGTCAACACATCTCGACGAAATAATGTCCACAGAGCATGCACAACGATCATCGGCTGTTTCGCTTCGCGCACCGCTTTCTGTAACGGACCTGCTACCTCCAGTTCTGTATGATCAGAGAGGTAATCCGTGATCAGAGTTCTCGTCGTCAGATTCGATGAGCCGAGAGCTGCTATCAACTGCTCGACATTCATTTTCGAATAGTCAACCGGAGAATGATCTTTATTTTTACAGACAATACGCCAGATTCGTCCCCGGTAGCGATCTCGTCCTGGATGAGCGAGGGGTACCTCATAATGTCCAATGATCTTGTTATAGAAATCGGCTACGTACAGCGCACCATCGGGTCCCTGGCGAATATCTACCGGGCGAAACCAGGGATCGGTCGAGCTCAGGAAATCCGGTTCTTCCTGCGCGGTGATAGTGGAACCATGATACACGGGAGAATTCCGATTGATGCGGCTCGTCATCACGTTCCCACTGAAGAAATCGCCCCGATAGTCCTGGGAATACTGTTCAGCAGAAATAATTTCCACACCGGCAATTGCTGTTGAACCATGCAGATGGTCCATCATCGGTTTAACGAATCCTAGACCGTCATGCGGTTTGCCAAAACTCGGATAATATCCTCCTCGCAGAATCTGGTAGATCGGCTTGGAATGGCAGTCCGCGGTAAACAGGTTTCCCTTTTCATCAAAGGTGGAACCAAACGGATTCACCTGTCCGTGAGTAAAATGTTCAATCCGTGAACCATCCAGCCGCATCCGATAGGTATTCCCAGACTGCATCGAAACGACATGTCCGTCACTGCCACTCACCTGGGTCTGGTTATTAAAGCCGTGATTGGCGTATAACCAGCCATCAAACCCCCGTCGAAATGAGTTATTCATTCCATGTGTATCACGCTCAAATCCCATGGGCCCATACAATTTTGTAACCTTGTCTGCGCGATCATCCCCGTCTGTATCTTCATAATATGAGATATCGGGGATACTGAATGCAATGACTCCCTTTCGATAAGGATACAGACCGATCGGAATATTCAGCCCTTCCACGAACGTCGTTATTTTATCTGCTCGACCATCGCCGTTCGTATCTTCCAGAATCTTGATCGCGTCTTTCCCCTGTTCTCCTGCTTTTGCCGGGTATGGATATTCAGAAGATTCCGTGATCCAGAGCCGACCTTTGATATCAAATGCCATATTCAACGGCTTCTGTATCTCAGGCTCGGCTGCGAACAACTGAATCTCAAACTCAGGAGGCAATATGAAAGACTCCTGCTCTGCCTGTGGGGTCAGCGGTTCCGTTGGGCGAATGTACTCCCGAAACGGATTACCTGTCTTCTGAGCAAATAATATTGAAGGTGCCATGAGACACCAGCTAAGACACAACCAGGAGACTCGAAAATTCTGTATCATCGTTACTTCACCTGTGAATCTTCAAAAAGAAAAAACCCGCCTGCTGTAGGCACCGGAAGTGACAGCAGACGGGTTCAATCGTAAAGGATCAATTCAGCAGAATCAATCAGGAGTTAATCAAGTTCTTTGATATAAATATTGCGGAACTGCATCAGGCTGCTGGCGGGGCTGAATGTCCCATCCTTCAATTTACCGCCATGATGCTGAAAGGCAATCGGACCTTTTTCCGGCACCTCAGGTAGTTGCGCGTTTTCCAGAACCATTTCATTGTTCAAAATGACGGTCAGACGATCTTTGACCATGATGATAATAAACTTATTCCATTCCCCCACCGGTTTGTCGGCGTTGACCTTGGGAGTCACACCTGCACGGACTTCGGGAGAAACCGATTGATTACGACGGTAGGAATAGACTTCACCCGAACCAATGGGCCAGCACCAGATATTGACCTGGGCTTTCGGTGTTCCACGCAGATAAATCCCTGAATCGGCATTCGGAAGTTCGACGGTAATCATGTTACCATTCGCATCTTTTAGCTCCGAACCATCGGCTAGTACAATGGGTACTTTATACAGGCCCGTCGTTTCTTTAATTCGCCATTCCAGGCTCATAATGAAGTCGCCATACTCTTTCTCGGTCCAGAGATTTTTATCCCCTTTGGCTTCGCTCTGGGCATCGTAATCAATGACTCCTTCCACCACTTTCCAATGCCCGTTGTCTCCTTCAGGGACTTTCCAGCCAGCAAAGTCTTTGCCGTTAAACAGAGATGTGTAACCTGGATGTAAAGCATCTTCAGGGGAAATTTTGACAATCGCCCCATCCGTAATACTTCCCTCTTTGGGTAGCTGCTTTGGTAATGTCTTCGGTTTAACCGGTTGAATCTTTTTCTGTGCCAGAACATTGGACTGACTGAGTAGAGAACATGCTACGAACAAACAGAACCCCCAGCCGATTTTCTTATAACGAATACTCATGACTTGCCTTCTCTCAAAATAGGATCTCAATGCAGAATTGCCACTGCTGCAATACAGCAGTCGATTGCAGTTAATCGTATCGCAACACTGTTCGCCTTCCCACCCAAATACACAACATTGTTAAGAGAATAATCAGTGTAAGTTTGTGTCGATCCAGTTAAACCAGATCGATATAAAATTGATTTCTCGCGATCCAACCAGTACCTTTATAGATAAGTTTTCTACAATATCATCCCGAACTTCTCATCTTACTCTGAGAGATTTCTCTATGTACGTTCCTTCTGCTCTCACGGCACGGACATTTTGCAGTTGCCTTTGCTTTGCTCTGCTCCTGAGCCTGCCATTCGGTGAAACTGCCACAGCACAAGAGGCCCCGCTCACAGCGCACGAGAAATTCTATCTTCAGAAAATCCGCCCCCTGTTGGAACAGAAGTGCCTGGGTTGCCATGGTAGTACCCCTGATGACATCAAAGGGGAATATAACATGCTGACGCGGGACTCTCTCATTAAAGGTGGTGAGTCAGGTGAACCTGCCGTGGTCAGCGGCAAACCCGAACAAAGCCCTTTCTGGAACGCGGTCACCTGGAAGGACGACTCCATTCAAATGCCCCCGCAGGAACGTAATCGTTTGAATGCTGCAGAAATTGCTGACCTGAAACTGTGGATCACCACAGGCGCCGTCTGGACAGACAGGGAACTCCCCACTTCGACCACAAATAATGCCAGCCAGAACACCGCCATTACCATGTCCACATCAGGTGGACAGAGCCCGACCTGGACCAATCGTACTTATGAACCTGCTGAAGTCTGGGCTTATCAGCCGATTCGACGCCCCCCGATCCCCTGGAATGCGCTTGCTGAAAAACAGATTTCCAGGCAAAATCCTATCGACGCATTCATTCAGCAGAAACTGAAACAGAAACTGAAACTGAAACAGAAACAACTTACCACTTCCCCACCGGATGAGAAAAAGACACTCGTGCGGCGTGCCATCTATGATCTGACCGGATTGCCTCCCACACTGAAACAGATCAGTGAATTTGAAATTTCCAAAGCTCCCAACAGCTGGTCAAAGTTCATTAAGAAGCTACTGGAGAGTCCCCACTACGGCGAACAGATGGCACAGATGTGGATTGACGTCGTCCGTTATGCGGACACCAGCGGCTTTGCCAACGATTATGAACGGCCCAACGCCTGGCGATATCGCGACTATCTGGTACGCAGTTTTAATGCAGACAAACCATATGATCGGTTCATCATTGAGCAAATAGCGGGAGATGAACTGGATTCTGACGATCCAGAACTGTTGATCGCCACCGGTTACCTTCGCAGCGGCCCCTGGGAGCATACAGGGATGAGTGTCGCTGCAGTCACCCGCCAGCTCTTTCTAGATGATATTACTCAAAGCGTCGGCGTCAGCTTTCTCGCCCACAGCTTCCGTTGTGCGAAATGTCATGATCATAAATTTGACCCGGTCCCAACCCGCGATTATTACCGCATTCAGGCAATCTTCGCTCCGCTTCAGTTCGCGGACCGTAAAGTGGAATATCAGCCCTACGAAAATATATCCAACTTTGCCGACATGAAAACCCGCACGGAACGACTCCTCGCAGAAACCCGGGCACAACAACAGATATTTAAAGAGAAAACAGACGCCGCCATCGCCGCCTGGCTGAAAGAAAACGGTTATAAAAACCTTAAACAGGTTGCCGCCGACAAACGACCGCCACTCAGGTGGTTTGGCTTAACTGAACACGAAAAAAGCCTGCTGAAAATCAACAACAAACGCATCGATTATTTTGAGCGGGAACTCAAACGATATGAACCGTATGCTTTCAGCGTTTATAATGGTCCTCCCAACAATTACCGCTCGACCAAAACCGTTAATCTCATCCCCAATGCAAAACAAAAACAGGGTGAGATCCAAGAAACCTTCATCCTTGCCGGTGGCGCCATCACAGCTCCCACCGACAAGGTTACTCCAGGAGTACTCAGCGCGGTTGCTGGCTCTAACAGCTCTGAAGCACCGAACGCCTGGAATACAATCCCCCAGTCTTCCGAAGGTAGACGCCTGGCTCTGGCACGCTGGATTGCCAGCTCAAACAACACACTGACCGCCCGCGTTATCGTGAATCGCATCTGGCAGATGCATTTCGGCACCGGACTGGTCGCCACCCCCAATAACTTCGGTCAGAAAGGGGATTCCCCCTCACATCCTGAACTGCTGGACTGGCTCGCTACCTGGTTCATGGATCATGGCTGGTCGATCAAACAACTACATCACCTGATTATGACCTCGAATACTTATCAACAAAGCAGTCATCCCGTTGATGCAGAACGGGTTCAGAAGGTAGATCCCAACAACCGACTATTGTCACATTTCCCCACGCGCAGAATGACTGCGGAGCAGCTCCGCGATTCGTTACTCGCCATGACAGGTGAATTGAGTCAGGAAATGGGAGGGCCGGGAGTCTTTCCGGAAATCAACTGGGAAGTGGCCCTGCAACCACGCCATATTATGGGTTCGGTAGCCCCCGCTTATCAACCAATGCCTCTCCCTGAACAACGTAACCGCCGCACATTGTATGCCTTTCGCTATCGCACACTCTCGGACCCGATGCTGGAAGTCTTCAATCGACCGGGGAGCGAATCATCGTGCGAACGCCGCGATGAAACAACGGTCACTCCGCAGGCGTTCGCCCTGTTCAATGGACAGTTCACCCATGACCGCGCCTTGGCGCTGGCTCACAAAATCAGACAGGACTCAAAGACAGACGAAGATGCGGTTCAGCGCGCGTTTCAGCAGGTTGTCTTACGGAAGCCTGAATCTTCCGAGTTGCAGATGGCTTTGAAACACGTCCAGCAGATGCAGACTTTTCATGAAACACATCCTCCCCAGAAAATCAACCTGCCACGCGAAGTGAAACGGGAAATGATTGAAGAGTTGACAGGTGAGTCTTTCAGCTGGACCGAAAAACTTGATCTCTCAGAAAATTACAAGCAGGATCTCAAACCCTGGGATGTGGATGCAGAAACCCGCGCACTGGCAGAACTTTGTCTTGTCCTGATGAACTCCAACGAATTTATTTATTTGCGATAACAATCCCATGCATCGATTACAACGCCGCGACTTTCTCTACGGTATGAGCGCCAGTCTGGGTACAGTAGCTCTCAATGCGCTCCTGCAGGCAGATGATAATTCTTCACCGAAGCCAGCGAATCTCAAACGGGAGAAGCCACTGGAACCGCGTGATCCGCACATCAAGCCCCGCGCCAAAGCCTGTATTTTTCTGTTCATGGAAGGAGGTCCCAGTCATCTGGATACCTTCGACCCGAAACCCGCCTTGGAAAAACTGCATCTCAAAGAGTTCATCCGTGAAGACAAACAGGCTTCCGCAATGGCCAGTGGCAAGCGGTATTACATCAAGAGTCCGTTTAAACACAAGCAAGCCGGTGAATCGGGAATTTCACTCTGCGAACATTTTTCGCATCTCTCTGAAGTGGCTGACGATCTTTGCGTCTATCATGGACTGCAGGCAGAATCCATTAATCATCCCACCGCCTGCTATCATATGAATACCGGTAACCGATTCGGCGGGGACCCGGCCATTGGCTCCTGGATGACCTACGGACTGGGGACGGAAAACCAGAACCTGCCCGCGTTCATCGTTCTTCCCGAAGTCGCTTATCCGCAGGGTGGCTCTGCCAACTGGTCGAATGGTTTTCTCCCCGCCTACTTTCAGGGAACGGCTTTGCGTTCTCAAGGCTCTCCCATTCTCGATCTGAATCCCCCCGCACATGTCACTCGCGAGACGCAACGCAAAAACCTGGACCTGCTATCGCAGCTCAATCAGGCAGACATGCAGCGTCACCCGCACGAAGAAGTCCTGGCGGCCCGGATGGAATCATATGAACTGGCGTTTCGCATGCAGTCACAGGTGCCTGACATAATCAACCTCGACCAGGAAACCAGGCAGACGCAGCAAATGTACGGTCTGGGACAACCGGAAACCGACAGCTTCGGTCGCCGTTGCCTGCTGGCTCGAAAGCTGGTCGAAGAAGGTGTCCGCTTCGTGCAGATTTATGCCGCGGGCTGGGACTCGCATGACTTTCTGGAACGTTCGCATAAAGCCCGCATGCAGGCGGTCGACAAACCAATTGCAGCTCTACTCAAAGACTTGAAATCCCGAGGACTACTCGAAGACACGCTGGTCGTCTGGACGGGAGAATTCGGGCGTTCTCCCGACAATGGCATTCGTAGCGGTAGACAGGCCGCCGGCCGCGATCACAATGCGAAAGGCATGGGGCTGTGGATGGCGGGTGGCGGCGTCAAAGCGGGGCACCGTATCGGAGCCACTGACGAAATCGGCGATCACGCAGTCGAAGTCGTCAACCCGATCAAAAACCTGCATATCACCCTGGAACACATCATGGGGCTCGATGATAACCAGCTCACTTATTTCCACGAAGGTCGCTTTAAAGTCCTCAGCCAGACAGGAGGGGCTGTGATTAAAGAACTACTTGGTTGAACTGCCACTACGAATTTCATCCTGCCTCTCATTGCTGAGTGACTTTCTCATCCGTTGATGCGGAATTGAAACCGACTGAAATTCTTCTCCTTCCAGCGCGTAACCCAGTTTTTGATAAAAACCGACCGAAGTCGTGCGTGCATCAAGCTCAAACAAGTGAAACCCCCGCTGTTTGAGACGGTCCTCCATATTTAATAATAGCTTTTTACCCAGCCCCTGCTTTTGAAAATCAGCCGCTACCGCCATCTGTCGAATTTTTGCTTTCTCAGCAGAAACAGGAATTGCCAGTACACAGGCAATTACACGATCTCCCTCCAGAATTCCAAAATGAAAATAGTCAGCTTCGACCGTCAGATCTTCTTCAAACAAATTCAGTCCCAATGGCTGACGTAAGATCTCGTTACGTAACCGACAAGCCTGGGCGTAGTTATCTGATTGAAAAGGTATTTCCATGAATTGCATCGATCAGTCACCGGCTTTCTATACAAAATCACCCATATACAACGTAAAACTCTTCATCTTTTACAATGAAACACAAAGAAACTTCAGTTGAAACATTATTAGCACAAAAGACTTACAGTTTTCTTATTTTTTTGAGGCTAATTTTAACCCCTTCACGCTGTATTCAATATGGGTTGAGATTGTAAAGACTTCTCTCGTCGCGACTCAGTGAGAGGTACTGGAAATGGCGGTAGCAACCGACCGGACAACTGAATTTATCATGTTATTCTCACGGCATAGTCAGAGAATCTACCGATTCATCAGATCGCTTGTAGATAATCGGACGGATGCTGAGGAGATTTACCAGAATACGTGCACCGTACTCTGGTCAAAATTTGATACCTTCGAGCCTGGATCTAATTTCTGGGCCTGGAGCTGTCAGATCGTGCGCTATGAAGTTCTCAATTATCGACGACGACAGAACCTCGAACGCAATATATTCAGTAATGAGTTTTATAGCCGAGTTGCCGATAGTGCAATGGTTTGCGTTGACGAACTGGACCAGCAACAGGCCGCCCTCTCAGTCTGCTTTGAACTGTTATCTCAACGGCAGAAGGAAGTCCTCGAAAAAATCTATGAACCGGATGCCAGTCCCAATTCCGTCGCTCAGGATCTGAAACGATCTCCTAATGCCATCTACAAAACCCTGAAACGGGCACACGATCTCCTTTTCAGTTGTATTCAGAGACGCCTTGATTCAGGAGACCTTTTCTAATGCTCACTCCCGAGGAACAGGAAGAATTGATGGAACTCTGCTGGGAGTACCAGTACGGAAACCTCTCATCCAGAGAGGCCGGTCGACTTGAGAAGCTGGTTTTGCAATCCGATTCCGCCCGAGATTTCTTTACCCAGTATTCCGGAATGTGCGCGAATCTGGAATGGGAAGGGATTGTCGATCCCGGCCCCTTAGGGCGCTCCCTGAATTATGAACCGCTGCCTTCGGGTGAACTCAAAACCATTCCCGAGCACCTGGGAACAACACCCGCTGTACCAGATCGTCGAAAGGCCATTTCTGGTATCCTTACATTTTCGATCTGTATACTGGCAGTCGCGTATTTTTTAACATCTTCACTCTTGCAGAAAGAAAATCCCCGATATCTGGCCCGGATCATCAATACAAAAAATGCGACCTGGTCTGAAGAAAAACAAAACTGGTTCCCAGATGACTTATTGCATGCCGGGGACCAGATTCACATCAGTTCGGGAATGATTGAACTCGAGACCATCACAGGTGCCAAAGTGATCCTGAAAGGGACTTCACACCTGAAGCTCATTCAACCAGATCAGTTCCTGCTCGACCAGGGCAACCTGTTTGCCCATGTCCCCCCCCACTCACAGGGACTTACAGTCGATACACCCACATCGCGTGTTGTGGATCTGGGAACATCCTTTGGACTAATCGTCTCTCCGACTCACGAAACGGAGGTGCATGTTTTAAAAGGGCTGGTTCGATTCGATCTGCTAAATGCAGACCGCGAAACAACAATCACCAGAGATCTGCAGGAAAACACGGCAGTCCGAGTGCAACCTGATTCCAGGGAAATGACACGTATCAAATCGACGCCGGAACTGTTCGTCCAAAACCTCACACCAGATCAGCCTCAGTTAATTGCTCACTGGAAACTGACTGAGCGGAAAGCATCGCAAATTGCCCATGATTCCGGAGAGCATCTTCTGCATCTGAATATTCTAAAAAGCCAGGGGCAGTCCCCCTTCACCGGATGCCAGGCACCGCAAAACATCAAATCGGCAGCCGGCCCGTTTGAAACGCAATACCATAAACTGTTTCGCACGCTCTCTGAACAGGAGGCTTCCCTATTCGATATGCAGCGATTCACGATCGAACTCTGGGCACGCAATCCGAATATCAGACAGCAAGGCGATTCCGACACACTGTTTCATTATCGAAATACCACCCTGCATTCTACCTCTCAATTCAATCTGTTTACGGATGACCATTCTGGCGTTCTGGGGTTTGGATTCCTGAATTCAGACAACCAATATGTTTCGTTCCATACAAAAAAACACATCCCCTGGGAACAGAACCGCTGGTACCACATCGTTTTCACATACGACTCCAATACTGCAGCTCCACATGACAGTATCGTTACTCTCACAAGAACACCAGAATTCAGTTCCAGACCCGATCTGCAACAGACACTTACAAAGATCCCCGACATCACCCCCCTGTCGCCGGGTGGAATTCTGGCCATTGGTGGATCTACTCTCACAGATATTTCGCGACACTGGGGAGGCGATATTTCCGACGTCCGCTTCATTAATGGTATACCCACGCGATATCTCACACACCAGAGTTCAACAGCAAAATAGCAATTTATTGATCTTGTGAACGGTTCTCAAGAGCCATTTTTATATCTTTATTAAACCAGGATTCTTATTATGAGTTTTAAGTCCAGACGAGGTTTTACCCTGATTGAACTATTAGTCGTAATCGCCATTATTGCGATCTTGATCGCGCTCTTACTTCCCGCCGTCCAGCAGGCACGCGAAGCCGCAAGACGCAGTACCTGTAAAAACAATCTGAAACAAATCGGGTTGGCACTCCACAATTATCACTCCACGCATGGCACATTTCCTGCCAGCCGCATCGGACCTTACGAAAGCACCTGTACGACTTGTGGACTCGACTCCCGGTTCAGTACATATATCCCACTACTCCCCTACATTGATCAGGCACCATTATTTGAACAGATTACCGGCAACCTGGGTTCCACTTCTTATGTCTGGAATACGGGATTTCCCGCCTACAAAACAAAGCTGCCTATTATCAACTGCCCCTCTGATATCAACACGAATGATATAACCGATCTGGGACAGCATAACTACCTGTTCTCCATCGGCGATCAATACACTAACTTCCAATCCATCTCCCCGGGAAACCTGCGGGGCGTCTTTGGATTTCAGTCCAGTGTCCGCATGCGGGACATCATCGACGGGACAAGTAATACTGCAATGGTTTCGGAATGCATTCGCCCTCCGGGGTCAGGGGCACTGACTCCCGCCAATGGTGCAGGAACCAACTCTACCAGCAATTCCAATAATCCGTCCGCGTGCCTTGCCAGCTTCGTCAACGGCGCATTTACAACAGGATTGCTCGATCGAAACCGTTCCCTGGGAACACGCTGGACTGATGGACGATCCGGCTATATTAATTTCAATACTGTTCTGCCTCCCAATGCACCCGTCTGTAATGGACAGACAACTCAAGGTATTCAGCCCCCATCCAGTCGCCATGAGGGGGGAGTCCACCTCCTGATGGGAGATGGTGCCGTCCGCTTCATCAGTGAGAATATCGATACGGGAAATATCAGTGCCACACAGGTCGCATCCGGCAAAAGCCCCTACGGCATCTGGGGGGCACTGGGATCAAAAAATGGTGGAGAAACACTGGGTGAGTTCTAAGCCCCGTCGCAGCGAATGGCTGGACTTCAGTTCTACGAGAATTGATATGCCAGCCCCAGGAAGACACCTCTCATTCATATCTGTGAGCGGAACTCAACACTTCAGAGTCCCGCTCACTGTAACTTTTGATACATAAAGGAAGTTGTTCGTATGCGTCGCTCACTGATTCCACTGTTGATAGTTATGATCTGTACGGCCTGTTCTGGAACTTCAGAAGATAAATGGACTAAACAGCGGCCTCCCACCTATCCCGTATCGGGCACAGTCACTTTCAAGGGAACACCGCTGGAAGGGGCCACTGTCGTTTTTCAATCAAACGGTGCACAAACACAGGCAGCTGTTGGCCGCACTGACAAAGAGGGGCACTTCCAGTTGCGCACCTTCGAAGAAGGCGATGGCGCCATTGCCGGTGAACACCGCGTGGCGATCACCTGCGTCCAGACAGAAGGCCCCGCAGACGGAGCCAATCTGGATGAAGTGGATGTCGTCATCAAGGAAACGTCTCTGATCCCCACGATATATGGGAATGCGCAAAAGTCCGGTCTCACTGCCACGGTCAACCCGGATCAGGAAAATGAAGCGACTTTCGAACTGGACGACAAGAAATAATTGACGAGAGTTCGAATCAAGCTCATTATGTGCCCTTGGGTGCAGAACGAGCTTGATCTTTTTTACTATCAGAAACGAGCCTGGCCCCCTGCAAATGATGCACGATACGCCAGAGATGAAAGCCGATGCGCGTCAGCCAGCGAAATGAGTCCAGTTGCTGCAGCAGATCATCAAATCGAGCATGAGTTGTGGTCGCTGATTGCGTGAACTCACGACGCGTCTCTTTCTGCTGACCATCCCACTTTTCCCAGAAGCCTTGTAACGTTTTTTCATCGTCTTCTGAAAAACCGTTCTTGATCGTCGTTTCCAGATGTTGGATCTGGCTGGCAAGCTGATCGACAAACTCACTCAATGTGCTGTGATTCTTTGTTGCCTCCAGTTGCTCCATCTCATCACAGCGGCGAAGAAGACGTTGCAGATGATCCAGCGCCAGCACCACTTCCTGTGAGGAATGAATCGTCTTCTCATCAGAAGTAGTTACATTGATCCGCTGCAGATACCGGGACACTGTTTCCAATGTATCATGATACCGGGCAATCTCATCATCCAAATCCTCTCTAATAACAGCAGAAGTAAACAAACCATGCATCGTGTGTAGAATACTTTGATACACGTCAACTAATGTGGAACGCGCGGCTTCGATGGCAACATTCGGGTTGGAGATAAAAGATTCATCCAGCCGCTCTGTCTGATCATTGACTGCTTCCGGAATCAGATATCTGATTGATCGTGCAAACAGATCTGTTACGGGAACTAAAATCAGGATTCCCAGTAGATTGAACAGTGAGTGAAATGCAACCAATGCAATTTCCGGTGACAGTTCACCTCCCGATTGCATGTACTGAGTACATCCCCATGTATAGAAAGGTAAGATGAAGTATGCCACGAATGCAGTAATCAGATTATAGAACACATGCGCAAACCCGGTACGTTTCGCTGCAACCGACCCTCCCAGAGTTGCTACTGCCGCAGTAAACGTTGTTCCCAGGTCAAATCCAATCACCATCGCCGCTGCCTGTGATAGAGAGATCGTGCCCGTATGCACTGCCGTTAATGCCATCGCCACACCTGCACTGGAAGACTGGGTCAGTAAAGTAATTCCCGCCCCAATCAGTATAAGTAGCAATCGTCCCAGCCAGTCATCCTGGGGGAAGGACTGTGGAGTCACACTGCCTGCCAGCCCGGACATTCCCGCCTGCATATTATCGATTCCGACAAAAATCAATCCAAACCCGGCCAGAGCGAACCCGGCAGCTGCGACGCGTTTCCGGCCAAATAGATGCAGCAAGGTTCCGCTCAATATCAGGGGAAACGCAATTTGCCCCAGCTTAAGTTGAAAGCCGAAAATCGCAACAATCCAACCGGTAACAGTCGTCCCCAGATTCGCTCCAAAGACAATTCCCATAGACTGAGTCAACGTCAACAAGCCAGCGCCTGCAAATCCGACAGCGGTGACGGTGGTTGCACTGGAAGACTGGAGAACCGCGGTGACGATGGCGCCTGTGGCGATCCCCGAAGTCAGACTCCGGGTAAACCGCGCGATCATACGTCGAATCGTATTACCGGTCAGGTCTTTCAAGCCACTGGTCAGAATCACCATTCCCAGCAGAAACAGTCCCAGACCACCAATTGAAATAATTATCCCTGAACCCATGTCTTTTCCGGCAGTGTTGTAGCAGTATCAGTTATGTCTCTGCAGCCTCTTCTGCAGCCATCAGGAATTATTCTATCAAAATTGAGTCCCATTTCGATACAGTCACAACAGCTGGAAAGTTACCAGGCGGTCCAGCCTCCATCGATCAGCAGATTTTGGCCCGTGATATAACTACTGGCATCACTGGCGAGAAATACAATTGCCCCCTTTAATTCAGAGGGTTTTCCCATGCGTCCCATCGGGCTATGCGTATTCAATCGTTCTGCCAGTCCCTCCGGTGCCGCCTCGGAAGGAAATGGACCGGGACTCAGACAGTTCACACGCACACCATCTTTGGCCCAGTAGACCGCCAGATGCCGCGTCTGATGAATTACCCCCCCCTTCATCGTGTGATAAGCGACCGGGCTGGCATTACAAATGCCCTCGTATGCATCCGGATAGGAGCCGACCACACCATACATTGAACCAATCATGATCACATTGCCCTGGGCCTTTCTCGACACAACATGATTTCGTAACTTACGCGCCAGGAGAAAAAAGCCGGTCGCATTCTGCAGATGACGCGTAAAAGCTTCAGCAGTGACGGTCCGCCAGTCTTCACCCACCGGATCATTTCCATTATTCACCAGCACGTCAATCTGACCGGCTGCCTGGCAGGCGGAATCAAAGCCCCGTTCGAGAGATGCCTCGTCCATATGATCCAGTTCGACTCCCAGATGTCCCACCTGCTGCGGATCGGGCAGTTCACTGGCGGCCTGTTGTGCCCGTTCTGCACTACGGCTACTGATAACCAGTCGTGCGCCCGCTTCGGCCAGTCCGCGAGCCATCGCACTTCCCAGGTAACCACTGGCACCGGAAATCAGCACCGTTTTGCCGCTCAGGTCAAATAACTGTTGAATCGTCGGTTCGGTTGTGGAATTCATAGGTCTCTCAAATAATCAGATCAGGTTATTGAAGAAAGAAAATGAGCCGGTTCCATCCAGGTTCGATTTTTCACCGAATCCAGAATCGACAGATTCACCGCCAGCGTCTGCAGCCCCGCTGAGAGTGGGCATAAAGGTGGACTTGTATCGTCCAGATAGTCCAGAAACGCGCTCGCCTGTCGTTGAAATAGTGTGTCTCGCTCCAGTGTTTCCTGAAAACCAATCTGCCATTCTGTATCGGGTTCAGCGATCCAGCGATACCAGCTTTTCTGAAATTCAAACCGCAACATACCCCGTTCGCAGATGACTGTAATCATCGATTCGTTCGCGGGCTGATGCTGGTTCAGACTGAAACTGCCCAGCACATTCCCCTGACGGGTGATGACGTGCACCGTGTCCTCGACATCAACGCCTTCCAGCACCTGATGTGAAAAGTCCGCCACCAGCGAATCGACGGGGCCCACCAGGTATTCACCCGCGTTCATGGAATGTGTTAATGCATCCTGAACCGCACCGCCTCCCGTCGCATGGGATTTATAATAGATGTCTCGATAAGCCGGTCGATAAGTTGGAAAATGCTGTCCTGAAACGACAACTAATTGAACCGGCTTGCCAAATTTCCCCGAGTCCAGCGCCGCTTTCATTGCTGCCAGAGCCGGATGCGCGCGATACACATACGCGACGGCTGCCTTGCGACCTGTTTCCTGAAGTAGTGCCTGGAGTTCACCAATCCCCTCAACACTGGTACTCAATGGCTTTTCGATAAACAGATCCAGTCCCGCCCGGACCGCCTGAATCGAATTGGCAATATGCACATGTGCGGGCGTGGCGATCACGGCGCAATCATGAGGCTCCGACAGCGCTGATTCCAGATCCGCATACTGCCGTTCAACTCCATATTGTTCCGCAATCTTGGATCGCAAGCCGTCATTCAACTCGCAGATCGAACTATCCACGCGACCTGTAGACTGGAAACAACGTAAGTGCCGCTCACCAATCGAACCAACGCCCACAACCAGTAATCGTTTTCGTTCCGTCATCGCTGCCTGCTCTCTTATCAACGGGTGGCTTCCAAATCAATTTCAATTTGATTCCGGTTTGCCGAGAATTCAATACTCATCATAAAGTGACACTCTGATTCAGCAATAAGAGGCCAGCAAAAAACTCCGGAAAAGTCTGAGTTCAGTTTACCAGCTCTTCCGGAGTTATCTTATGCATTGAGGATCGCTTTCAATTCTGAAACTGCAATGAATACAAGTCAGCATCTTTCATCACAAATTTCAGACGTACCGGCTTCCCACTCAGCGATTTCAAATCGCTCCCCTGCTTCCAGGCAACAACGCGATCTACTTCGTTACCGATTTGTTCGCGGCAGTCAGCCAGGGTAAATCCAGGAATCGGCTGGCCCTGCTCATCCTGAATTTCAACTTTAATGCCCCCTGCAGCAGATGTGGAAAAGTTAATCGACAGCTCTGAACCATCGAATACCAGCGGTTTCGTAACCATCTCCCCCCCTGCATAGTCGGCGCGAACCGAAGCAAATCCATCCAGGCGTAACGAATACCGCCGCAGATGTGATGTCGGCTGGGCATAATCCTGATTCACATACACCGACATTTCCGCAGGACCTGTTTGAACTACATTCAACGCAGGATAATTAGTCCGTGAGACCCAGTTCTGGGCACCGATGCCGCCGGAAATATAACCACTCAGAAAGGTTCTCTGATAAGTACCATCGCCGCGTGTACTCATCAGAATTGCATCAGAGGTATCCTTGAAATAACGGGGATGCACGCCGATTTCTTTTGCCTGCTCATCAGTCAGCACCTGGCGTCCCGGCATGAAACGGGCTGCGATCGCCAGATAAATATGAGGAGCACGAAAGTAAGGATGCGTCTGGTTCGTATAAAGATGCTCAATTGGTGCCTCGCCATCGAGAGTGGTATACTCCATCAGAACCGGCGCAGACCAGTGAATGAAATCATCACTCTCGCTACGGGCAATCCGTCGAATTTTATCTTTGAATACGCGAAAATAACTGAGGTATTTTTTCTCGACTGGAGACCAGAAAGCGACGTTTTGAGAATCAAACATATACTTATAAGGAACCATCTTTGTAGAGATCACGGTTCCAGCAGAATGCTGCTTCCAATGGATTCCATCAGGTGAAATAAACGCCACCAGGCCACTCTTCATCGTTCCCCCCAACGCCTTATACTTTTCGGCTGCTGGGACATCAGGGCGGGTATCCAGAAAGGGAGAAAAATTATGGGTCATCGGTGCGGCATCGGCCAGGATGATATTGTTCTTCTTGTGCCCCTGTTTTTCAAACAGTGAAAACTCTGGTTTAGTCCAGTTCACACCATCTTCGGATTCTGCATAACAGTAAACCTCTCCATCATCACCATCTGCACCGGCATTCGGCCGCCCGCGATAGTAAGCCCGATAAACGTCCCCATCCTTGATGATCGTACTGTACCCGCAAAACAAACCTTCCCAGGCCTTATCAAACTTCAGGACAGGGCCTTCATCGACGGGATGATGCAGTCGCAGTTCTGCTCCCTTTAGACTCCCAATCAGATAATCATCGACAAATAGTTCGCGGCGATCCCCAATCTCGAGTGGCTTTTCTGCCTGTTTCTCTTCGCCTGCCCTGATCAGGGAAAGATCAAGAAAACTCACGACAACAAATAGCGATACCATTAATTGCTTCATTTGAATCCCCTTACTGCCAGTTAAGACATGTTGTACTAACTCATTGTTGATTACACATAACTTCGGGCTCATGTTTCACATTTACAACCATTTTCACAGTTGACAACACACAAACAACTTGTATCTTATTTAAATACAAGTAACCACAGAAGCAGCAAAATTCAACCCTGAATTGAACAAAAAACCGAAACCATGGCAGCACGTGCTCTTGAAACAACCCAGAATACGACACCCCCTGGTTCACCCCCGGCTGGAAAACAGCGTCCCAAGTACATGCAGCTTGTCGATCAGATCCTCCTGCAAATCACAGGCGGTGAGATCCGCCCGGGTGAAGCCCTGCCTTCCGAACATCAGCTTTGTGAAACGTATCAACTGGCCCGGACTACCGTCCGCAACGCCATGCAATTACTGGAAGAACAGGGCTGGGTGAATCGGATTCATGGCAAAGGCTCGTTTGTCAGTACCAATCCTCCACTCCCCGTTTCCAAATCATTGGATATTTTCGCGTTCGTGTTGCCTGAGACACGTACCGGCTATTACCCTTCCCTGCAACGCAGCTTCGAACAGGCTGCCGCATTAACACAGCATCAGGTACTCGTCTGTTGCACCGAAAACAAAGTTGATGCTCAGGGTAATACCATCCTGCAACTGATCGACAAGCATGTCGCAGGAGTCGCACTGGTCCCCGCTACGGTTCCCGCCACTCCCGCTTATCAGGTCCGTCAACTACAGCAGCATGGCATTCCTGTTGTCTTCTGCCATCGCGAAGTCGAAGGCGTTCAAGCTCCCTTGCTCTCCATCCCCTTCCGCGAAGTGGGCAGACGGGCCGGACAGACCCTGTTGGAACAGGGGCATCGTTCACTTGCCCTGTTTTCACCACATCGCGCGAGTGCTTCCATTGAATACGAAGCAGGTCTGCGGGAAGCACTCGCTTCACAAGAGCCTCCCTGTCCGGAGCCTTTTATTTTTCATGGCCCGAGTTCTCAAATTCATCCCATTGATTACGAACAGGATCTACTGCAGACACTCGAAACCATGTTCCAGCGTGAACAACCTCCTACCGCCATTTTTGCGACCTTCGATTCCCTGGCCGAACTGATCTATCTGTTACTGGGGAAACTGGGAAAGCGTGTCCCCGAGGATATCTCACTATTGGGATTTGGCGGTACGATTCGCAATGGCGCGATCCAGAGCAGACTCTCTTCCATCACGGTCGATGAAATCGCCATTGGTCAGAAAGCAGCAGAACTGCTCACACAAATGAAACAGGGAACAGTGCCCCTGGATTCCGCAGAAGTTTTCCCCATACCCATCAACACCAGCCTCGGGCAGACACTCGGACCACCCCCTGCTCCAACAGTTTGATCAATCACAGCTGAATTTTTTACTGTGCGACAGGAAGAATACTATGACTTTGAGAAATCGACCATTAAAACATGCAACACAGACATTCCTGTGGCTCCTCATCGCTACTCTTCTGATGTCGCCTGTATCACAGGCTGACGAACAATCAGAACTGAAACAAAAACTGTCCAGTCTGCCTCAACCCTGGCGGGAAAATCTGCATCGACTGACGCTAAAAGAATATACAGAGACCTTAAAATTCTGGGAAGAAACCTATCCGAACCAGGTTCAAGTGGATCGCATTGGCGTGACACTCGAAGGCATCCCCCTTCCAATGCTGAAAATCACCGACCAGAAAACTGACGATAAGTTGAAACAGGTCTGCCTGGTGACCGCCCTGCATGGCGGCCCCGAACGCAGTGGCACTACAGCCGTCATGCACTTTATCGAATGGGTCCTCAGTGATGACCCGGAAGCCATCAAAACACGTCAGAATCAACTGCTGCTGATCATTCCCATCATCAACCCTTATGCGTATTTCGAAACGGATCGCTTTGGCAATTCCCAGAAAATTGATCCTTACACAGGTGGGGGCACCGCCAACTGGGACCTCAAAACATTCGAATTTAAACTACCAGAAAAAGCCCCCGAAGTGATGGCGGTCCTGTCCGTGATCGACCAGTTTCGTCCCGATGTCCACGTCGACGTGCATGGAACAGGTTTGCAGGAATACGCGCCCGATCAGCTGGGATCCCGTGAACGCTATCGCGGCCAGACCATGTTTGAAGTGACAGGTTCCGCCTATTCGAACATGTCGCTCCGCCCCTGGGACTGGCGGATTACGGAAACAATCAACGCCGCAGGAATCAAAGCAGGATTTGGCTATGATCGATTCGAAGCCGATGCCCAGCGTCTCTTCTGGGGCTCCTCACTGACTGCCATGTCAAACAGACTCTGGCTCGGTCGTCCCAATTTTTACACAGCACATTACAGTTATGCCCGCTACCACACCATGGTGATGGCCTTAGAGGTCGGCTGGGAACAAAGCGGCCTGGCACGCCTGCAGGCCCTGATGAACATCGGCAATGACAGATGGAAAGGCGAATATTTCACGGGTTATCCTGTGAACCGGGTACAGGGTTATATTGGCCACTTCGTCACTGCCTGGGGAACAACTCCGCAGACACGGCGCCAGAGTCGCAGCGAACTCTGGAAACGGCAACCTTATTTCTCTCAGGCGATCCTCTATCCGCAAACTGCAGGCAGAGAAACCTATCTGATTGCCACATCCAACAAAGCGGCCGCCCTGCTTTCAGCTGACATCCCTGATTTTCTGGACAATATAAATAACATTCCCACCGTTGATCAGGAATCGTTGAAGACCATTATTGAAGCCGGGCCGGAAATCAAATTCGCCGTCAGCAAAGGTCACACCGCCACTGAAACAGAACAACCAATCGAGCATGGCATCTCGTTTCAAATGCGCATCCCCTATCGTGATCCGGATCTGGTAGACATCAGACTTAACGGTCACCTGCTCAACAAGAGTGCTACCGATGGCTACCTCGCCTGGTACAGTGACGGGTTCACTCACGTGCAGGTTAATGTTCCGCCGGAAAAATCAAAATCCAATGACTTGTATCTCATCACCTGTCTCTACAATCCCAAACAGACCAGAACGTATGGCTGGAAGCCACCTCAGACAGTCATGGAACGAATCAAAGACACTGAAAAATAAATCGTATCAACACAAAGGAACCTGCCATGAAATCCGCCTCGCCACTTATTGCAGCCTGCCTGTTGCTGCTGTCTTCAACACAGCTCCATGCAGACGAACCCGTCCAACTGAAACTGGAAAGCGTCCAGAAAATCTGGGATCAGGACCCGCATAACGCTTTCACCGGACTGACGCGTTTTAAAGATCAATGGTTTTGTGTCTTCCGAACCGGTAAAGCACATGTCTCCCCCGATGGATCTTTGCAGGTACTCTCTTCCAAAGACGGCAAAACCTGGAAACCGGTTGCCCGTATCTCTTCAGAAACGTCTGATCTGCGCGACGCTAAAATCAGCGTGACGCCGGAAGGTCAACTCATGCTGAGTGGCGCCGCGGCTCTTCCTCAGCCTAATCCCGTCAAACATCAGTCGATGAACTGGTTTTCGGACGATGGCACGCACTGGTCGAAAGGTCATAAAATCGGCGACCCCAATGTCTGGCTCTGGGGCATGAAGTGGCATAACGGCGATGTTTACAGCATCGGCTACCACACAGGCAAAGACGGCCCCCGCTTCACACGTCTCTACAGAAGTAGTGATGGCAAAAACTACGAAACGGTAGTCGACAAACTGTTTGATACCGGCTACACGAATGAAAGCTCGCTGGTTTTCACTAAAGATGACACCTGCTACAGCCTGCTGCGACGCGATGCCAAAGGCGCGAATACAGGACTGCTGGGTGTCTCCCAACCACCTTACACCGACTGGGAATGGAAAGATCTCGGTGTTCGCATCGGCGGCCCCGATCTGTTCCAGCTGCCCGATGGTCGTTTTCTGGCTACCGTGCGGCTCTACTCCCCCAAAGCCCACACTTCAATCTGTCAAATCGATGTCAAAAAAGGAACACTGACAGAACTCCTGGAACTCCCCAGTGGCGGTGACACCAGCTACGCCAACATGGTTCTCCATAATGGACTGTTGAACGTAAGTTACTACTCCAGCCACGAAGGAAAAACTTCAATCTACTTCGCCAAACTCAGCTACGAATAAGATTTAACGATTGTGTGGCCTGCACGCGTGACAGGGGACTGCGAATCTGATTTCACAGTCCCCTGTTTTTACATCAAATCACGAAACGAGAGTTATTAATAGCGGCGTCAACAGAGTTACCAGAACCAGGGCAACAGGATAAACAGTAGCATAACTGGTAGCGGGAATGCTGGAATCCACAACTGATGTCACTGCCCCTAATCCCGGTGTAGATGTCATGGCACCACACAGTCCTCCCGCGATTTCCAGCAGGTCCAGTTTCAACCAGTAACGGGCAGCCACAAACCCGGTCAGCAATGGCACGACAACCAGTATCATCGCCACCAGACACAGCGTCCAGCCATTCTGGAGCACAACCGATACAAACTGGCCTCCCGCCTGACTGCCTGCCTGTGCCAGAAAAACCGTCAGTCCCAGCTCTGCCAGCAGCAATCTACCCGCGCGTGGCATGCGGACTGCCAGAGATCCAAATTGTCCAAAATGGCCCATGATTAACCCCACCAGTAAAGGGCCTCCCGCCATCCCCAGAGAAAACGATAAACTCCCAAATGAAACACTCAACCGCCCCAGAATCATCCCCAGGATTAAGCCACCTGCCAGGATAACTAAATCAGTTTCCTCTGCGGTACGTGCCCGGTGACCCGCATAGCCACTAAAGGCTTCCAGGTTCTCTGGCTCACCGATGGCACGCAAAATGTCACCAAAATGAATTGTCTCATTGGCCCCAGGTACAAATTCAATATCCTGCCGTGTGATTCGCGCTATCGTTATCCCGAACCGTGAAAGCAGATGCAGATCTTTTAACGTGCGACCCACCATGTCTTTTGAAGATACAACAATATACCGCCGCTGACGTTCCACATCGAGTACATATTGTGTCTCTGAACTCTTGACACCCAGAGTTTCGATTACCGATTCGATTTGCCCGGTTCTGCCAACGATTAGTAATTGCTGACCGACTTCCAAGTGGAAATCTGCTGGAATCGGTCGCAGTTGGCCATCCCTGATCATTCGCGATACCTGACAATTCATGCGGGCCAGTATTGTGACATCCCTTAAACGCTTTCCACTCAGATTGGGATTTGTCACCTCAACCAGCTCTCGTATGATCTCTCCTCGACCAGTAGCTCTTGCAGCAGCCGTCATTTCAGGGAACCAGCGTGGCAGCAGTTGAATAAACAGAATCACCCCGATCACACCAAAGGGATAGGCAATCCCAAATCCGACTGCGACCTCTGAACCTGCCGACAGTTTTTCTGTGGCAGCCGCCAAGGCAGGCGTGCTTGTTAACGCGCCAGCGAACAGGCCACTGGTCAGATCTGAACTCAACTGAAATACCCTGGCCAGTCCCCAGGCGACCGCTCCGGTGACTCCCATCATCACAACGGTTAACAGCATCAGAGATTTGCCGCGACTGACAAACATCTGCAGAAAACTGGGCCCCGCCCCGATTCCCAGGCAGTAGATAAACAGTACGACTCCTACCATGCCGACTTCAGACGAAACATGAAATCCAAAGTGCCCCGCCAGCAAAGCGACAAAGACCACACCAGAGGATCCAAGCGAAACACCCTTGATGGAGATCCTTCCGAGAATCTGGCCCAGGCCAATCACAGCAAACAATATGATGATATCTTCGATGGTACTCAACCTTGTAACTAGCAACCCAGAGCGCGAGTCCGGGATCTCCGTAACATAATCAAGTCACTGCCTGAGTGCTACCAGAGGTCGATCCAACTTGGCATGTTCTTCCCAATTAAATGAATACAGAACCGACGCGAAGCAACACTGGATGCATAGACAACTTGCCAGTATCCTTCCAACCCGATAAAACTACAAATTCATCACTCAGTATCGATTTCCGACTTTTACAGCAGGTTTATCATGTTCCACACCCTCCCCTGTCTCCTGGTACTCACTCTCGGTTTCACAACCGGCACCAGCCAGATACTCGATGAATTCAATTATGCATCATCAACCGAGGTCAGAAAAAACTGGCAGGAACTGAAGGGAACGCTGCCCCTCGCCATGCAGAAGTCGAATGATCAGAATGTCCTGCTGCTCTCTGCCCCGTTCGCTTCGAATCGTGATATTCCTCGGGCCGGCATGGACAAGCAGGTCAAACTTGATCTGACCACACCGGGCGTATTCACAGTCGATGTAAAACCGGAAAGCCCTGACAGCAATCACCAAGTCAACCTCTACTTCAAAAGCGGTCCTGGCTGGTACTCAGCCGCCAGAAGTGTCAAAGGGAATAACTGGCAGACACTCCGCTTTCTCAAAAGCGATTTTCGTCCCGAAGACAAACCAGCGGGCTGGAACAAGATTGATACGATTCGTCTGGTTATCTGGCGGGAAACGGATTCCGAACCGAACACACACTTTCAGATACGTGACCTGAAAGCGATTGCCAATGACATCGTGATCATTGTCCCTGATCTAAGTCTGCAGCAGAAAGACACCAATACCGTTGCCGCCGCTGATCGTATCGAAGGCTTCCTGCAAACGTCCGGTATCAACTGTGACCGCATCAGCGAGTCTGAGCTGACCGCGGCTTCTCTGGGAAAACGGTCCATCGCCATCCTGCCTTTCAACCCCGAGCTCTCTGCAAAGGCCTGCAGCACACTCAATCAGTTTATGGTACAGGGAGGTAAAGTCTTTCTGAATTTTCATATTCCCCCTGCACTCGAAAAGAATCTGGGCATTAAAAAAGGGAGTTACTTTAAGCCGACAACTCCGGGGGGGCTGTCTTCGATCCGTCTGAAAGATTCCAAAATCCTGGGACTACCTGCCGAAGTCAAGCAGGCCTCCTGGAACCTGGTCACCGCCACTCCCTCAGGGCACGGGGCACGTGTGGTGGGCCAATGGTATGATGAAAACGGTAAATCGACTGGTAAACCGGCGCTCATCATCAGTGATCGCGGTGCCTACTTCAGCCATCTGATCCTGGGTGATGACCCCATTCATAAACAGGCCCTGCTGACCGCTATTATGGGGCACTTCCAGCCCCGACTCTGGGATGCTATCGCTACTGCGAACATCGCCCAGGCTGACCAGGTAGGCCCTTTTCAAACCTTTGCCGCTCTGAGACAACACATCATTTCGACTGTCACTCCCGCTAAAAGCAGTGAACTGGCCGCCCGCGACCTGGATCGGACCACTACCACTCTCGACCAGGCTCGACGTCTGCTCAAGCAAAACCAGGCATTTCAATCGATTCCCTTTGCGCGAACCTGCCGTGAGAAACGAGTCAAGATTTATCTGCTCACCCGCGCCAGTCCTCCCCGGGAAGCCCGTGCCGTCTGGGATCATTCTCCCACAGGTCCTTACCCCGGCGACTGGAACCGTACATGTAAAGAGCTGTCCAATGCCGGTTTTAACATGGTCATTCCCAACATGCTCTGGGGTGGTCTGGCTCATTATCCCAGTGATGTGTTACCGCGCAGTACCACCTACGAAAAGTATGGCGATCAGATTGAACAATGCCTGAAAGCCGCGCATCAACACGGCCTGGAAGTCCATATCTGGAAAGTCAATCACAACCTTTCGACGGCCCCTGCAGCGTTTGTCAAAAAGATGAGAGACGCGGGACGAACACAGGTCAGTGTGACCGGTGAACCTTCTGACTGGCTCAACCCGGCTCATCCGGAAAACTTTAAACTGGAAGTCGACAGCATGCTGGAAGTCGTCCGTAAATATCCTGTGGATGGCATCCACTTTGACTATATTCGATATCCCAATGATCGCCACGACTACAGCGACTTTAGCCGACAGAAGTTTGAAGCCGACACAGGCATCAAAGTGCAGAACTGGCCCGCTGACTGCTATAACGGCAAACTGAAAAGCCAATATCGCGACTGGCGCGCTGCCCAGATCACTCGTCTCGTTGAGACCGTCCAGCGCGAAGCCCGTAAAATCCGACCAGCCATCAAAATCTCAGCCGCCGTCTTCCGCGAATACCCTGACTGTCGGGAATGGGTCGCACAGGACTGGCCGCTCTGGGCAAAAAATGGTTATCTCGACTTCATTTGTCCCATGGATTATACCGAGAATGACACACAGTTTCGGATCTGGATTGAAGATCAGCAAAAACACCTTGCCGGCAACATCCCCGTTTATCCAGGCATCGGTGCCCTCTCTAGTGGATCGGCACTCAGCAGTGATCGTGTGCTGGGACAGGTTGATATGACACGCAAACTGAATGCCGGTGGCTTCACCGTCTTCAGCCTGAATCCACAAACAATCTCCAGCATCATCCCCGACTTCAAAAAAAGTGCAGGCAAAGTCAAAGCAGTACCCCCACATCGATTGAAAAAGTAATTCTGATTCCCCTGGGGGTAGTACCAAATACAATTCGATACGAGCGCAGCGTGCAGAAAAATGATAGTGCAGTCCACAAGCCCTGCTCCAGCATACCTGATCAGGTAGAGGTTCAAACTATTCCTCTGAATCAATAAAAACAGGCAGGTCAGAAACGGCTTCCAACCTGCCTGTGCTCATTCACTAAAAAGAATCAATCTTCGGCACGGCTTCCATCGCCGCACATCTTCACCACTTTCGGATTAAAACGTGCTACGATCTCGACCAGGTCCTGCTGCTCCGCCATGACTTCATTGATGTTTTTGTAAACACCGGGCACTTCATCAGCGCCCGCCGAAATCACGGTGATGCCTCGTTTTGCCAGATCATTCTTCACTGCATTCCAGCGATATTTATCTTTGGCTTTATTACGCGACATACAACGACCTGCCCCATGCGAAGCCGAATTCAAGCTGGCGGCGTTTCCTTTTCCACGTACCACAAATGCCGGATCAGCCATGGAACCGGGAATCACACCCAGTTCACCTGCTGCCGCTGGAGTTGCCCCCTTGCGATGCACGTAAACTTCTTTTCCGCCATGCTTTTCCTTCCACGCAAAGTTATGGTGGTTTTCCACGCCGGAAATCACTTTACTTCCCAGAATCTCAGACACATTCTGATGAATTACGGCATGATTGGCTGCCGCATAATCACCCATCAGATTCATCGCTGCCCAGTATTCCTGGCCTGCTTCGGAATCCATCTCCAGCCATGCCAGTCGGCCCAGGTGATGATGTCGTTTCCGCAGACGCGCCTGCGCGATCCCGGAATAAGTACTGCATACCGACGCACCGGTTCCCCGGCTTCCGCTATGGCTCAACAGCGCCACATACTCGCCTGCATCCAGCCCCAGTTCGACATCATCTTCTGCAATCGTCAGCACACCAAATTCCACAAAATGATTTCCCGAACCGGAAGACCCTAACTGCTTCCACGCTTTGTCTTTGTTCTGGCGCGTGATTTTAGACACAGACCAGTCCTCATCCATCACGGCATGTCGCTGACGTTTTTCATGCGCCTGCCCAACTCCAAACACGGTTCCCCGATTCAGCGCGTCCACAAACTGGTGATGTTTCTGATTCAGCTTGCTCACCGAAATATCCAGCACAGACAATTTCATACGACAGGCGATGTCCACACCGACGGCGTAAGGAATCACAGCATCCTCCAGCGCCAGTACGCCACCGATAGGCAGTCCATACCCGATATGCGCATCAGGCATCAAAGCGGCACCCCATGCCGACGGTACATGACAGGCCAGATCCATCTGCGAGAACGCACCTTCATCGATGCCCTCTTTACCCCAGATCTGGTAAGTAATCGGTTCAACTGCTTCTTCGCTGTTATCATCTACGAGTTCCAACGCCAGTTGTCGAAATGCAGAATCTTCCAGATACTCTTCAGGGTGTTCTACCACCTTCTGCACAAGTTCTTTCAGTTCCTTACCGCGCACTTTGCCATTCGCTTTTTCCTCGGCGACTTTCATCTGAATTGCCGTTTTCGCTGTTTTCAGACAATATTCAGGCACTCCGATTTTCAGCAACTGTCGAGAATTCATTTCTCTGTTCCTCTCCCCTCAAAACAGGACACGACGCTCTGCCCCTCTCTGGTTTTAATGCGTCATCATTTAAAATAAAACCAGTCTTCAGATTAACACGTTTCGTTCTCAGTGGACACACGCAAACCGGGCAGGTTCTCTGAAGTTGAAAATACATGATGAAAAAAGATCAGCAAGTTCCTCTCCCCTGTCATCTGTTCCTCACAACGTGAATGGCTTCTGTAATCATTAAGAAAAGTTCCAGCCAACAATACACCTCAGAGAAGCGTATCACTGACACAGGCATTTTAGATGTTCCTGAAAAGCCGTATGAACCTGAAATCTGCTGGCTTTTGCCTGTAATTAACACTGCCATTAAATTCAAACCAGACCGAACTAATGTATCCACAGGGAGATACGACAAAATCCCTCAATCATCGTCTTGCAAAGGGTTTTCGCTGTGATTAGAATAAATGAATGAACCTGAATTCAGAAACGACAGCTTTGTTCCCCTGTTTCTGAAACAAGTGCCATCCCGCCTGCTGAACCGCGTGGCTCAGCTACCACCGTTGCAAACTGATATGGATTGTCGGTCGGACAGGTATCACCAGAGATTCATTGACAAGTTGATTTCGGACATTCCCTTTTCAGGCAACCGATCTTAACTTGAAAATTTTCATCCTGAAGGTGAACGTCATGCTTCTTCTGTGTTTGAGCAAGCGCCTCATCCCTGCTCTGCTTCTGACTGTTTTCTGCTGCACACTACCTGCCGCCCGCGCACAGAATTCAGATAAAGTCTCCCCCATAAAAATTCGCTCAATCCTGTCTGAAAACTGTTTTCAGTGTCATGGACCAGATGTTAAAAAACGGGCAGCCGATCTGAGGTTTGACACGCAGGAAGGCGCGTTCGCCGATCTGGGCGGACATAAAGCCATTGCCCCCGGCAATGTTAAAGAGAGTGAACTGATCACCCGCATCACCACCGCCGACGAAGACCTCCAGATGCCTCCCGCAGAGAGCGGTAAAAAACTGACGGAGGAAGAAGTCAACCTGCTCACACGCTGGATTGAACAGGGAGCAGAATGGCAGGATCACTGGTCGTTCGTAACTCCCGTTAAACCAGCGCCCCCCGCAGTCAAACAGACAGACCATGTAAAAACTCCCATCGATCAATTTATCCTGGCCCGCCTCGAACAAGAAGGATTGAAAGCATCACCTGAAGCAGATCGTCGCGACCTGATCAGACGAGTCACACTAGATCTGACCGGACTGCCCCCCACCCCCGCTGAAGTGGAAGCTTTCGTTAATGACAAATCAGCCCAAGCCTACGAAAAAGTAGTCGATCGCCTGCTGAAATCTCCGCACTACGGCGAGCACATGTCCCGCTACTGGCTGGATATTGCCCGCTATGGAGATACGCATGGCTTACACCTGGATAATTATCGGGAAATGTGGCCTTACCGCGACTGGGTCATCAATGCCTTCAACACGAATATGCATTATGATCAGTTTGTGATTGAACAGTTGGCGGGTGATCTGCTGCCTAATTCCACTCTTGATCAACAGATCGCGACCGGCTTTAATCGCTGCCACGTCACCACGAACGAAGGAGGCTCGATCGCTGAAGAGGTTTACGTGCGGAATGTGATTGATCGCGTTGAAACTACAGGCCAGGCCTTCATGGGATTGACTCTCGGTTGTGCCGTCTGCCACGATCATAAATTTGACCCCTTTACGAAAACCGAATTCTATCAGATGTTCGCCTTCTTCAATAATTTAGATGGCCCTGCCATGGACGGGAACATCAAAGATTCTCCACCATCAGTGCGGGTACCCAACGCAGCCCAATCCAAACAACTTGCAGCATTGAAATCCCAGATTACTGCCATCGAACAACAGGGAGAGAGCCGAACGAAAGTCAATGAACCAGCGTTCCAATCCTGGCTGCAGTGGAAACAGCAGATCCTCAAAACTGGCAGCAACCCGGAGCTCTCGATCCCACAACCGGGGGGATTACTGGCTTCCTTTCCGCTCAATGAAAAAACAGAAGCCACTGCCGCTGATCTGAAGAATGAAAAGAACAAAGCCACCGTCAAAGGGGCTCCCAAATGGGTCGCCGGGAAATTCGATAACGGATTCCAGTTTGCACCGGGCAGCTATCTGGACCTGGGAAAAACCGGACAGTTTGCCAAAGGCACTCCCTTCAGCTTTGCCATCTGGGTTAAAACAAATGGTAAAACATCAGGCCCGATCGTATCCAGTCTCAATCCAAATTCGCGCGAACGCGGTTACGATCTACAGATAACCAACCAGAACCTCGGCGTCAGACTGATTGATCGCTGGCCCGGATATGCCGTCGAGGTGAAGACCGCTAATAATGAAATTACTGCCAACCAGTGGCATCACGTTTGTGTAACATACGATGGTTCCGCAAAAGCGCATGGCGTCGCCATCTATGTCGATGGTAAGCAGTCAGAGTTGACGATTTCCTCCGATTCGTTCAAGCACACCACAGCTTTGAATTCTGCGACTCTGATGCTCGGCCACTCTGCAACAAATGCTCACCTCACAAACGGTTTCGTCGATGAATTTCGCATCTATGATCATGAACTCACAGAAACCGAGGTCAATCAGGTGTACTTCGACAACCAGGTCGATCCCATCCTGAAACTAGCCGCTGATAAACGCACACCGCAACAGACCGAATTACTCAGGCAGTATTATCTGAATCAGTTCGACTCCGAATATCGCAAACTCCTGGCAAAAAAAGTTCAGGTCAAATCGCAGGAAGAGCAACTGATTCAATCCCTGCCTACCACACTCGTTTTCCGCGAACGAAATAATATCAAAGATGCCTTTGATCTCAAACGCGGTCAGTACGATCAAAAGGGGGATAAAGTCGCCAGAAAAACGCCTTCGCAGTTCCCCGCTATGGCAGCCGAATGGCCTGTGAATCGCCTGGGTCTTGCCAAATGGCTCGTCGCTCCCAGTCACCCGCTGACATCACGGGTCGCCGTCAACCGCTTCTGGCAACAGCTGTTTGGAACCGGTATTGTCGAAACCAGCGAAGATTTCGGCAACCAGGGCGCGCCGCCCAGTCATCCCGAACTGCTGGACTGGCTGGCGGTCGACTTCCAGGATCACCACTGGGATGTCAAACGCTTCATGAAGCAGATGGTCATGTCAGCCACTTATCGACAAAGTTCGAATGTGACTCCCGCGTTGTATAAAAAAGATCCAAAGAACCGCCTGCTTGCGCGCGGCCCCCGCTTTCGGCTTGATGCAGAAACGCTCCGCGATCAGGCATTGGCTGTCAGTGGATTACTGGTACCCAAAGTGGGTGGCCCCAGTGTCAAACCACCTCAACCTGATGGGCTCTGGTTTGCTGTCGGCTACTCCGGATCGAATACGGTACGCTTCAAGCAGGATACCGGCCCGGAAAAAGTCTTCCGTCGCGGAATGTATACTTTCTGGAAACGTACGTCACCTCCTCCTGAAATGTCGACCTTCGATGCCCCCAGCCGTGAGGCCTGCACGATGCGTCGAGAACGCACTAACACTCCTCTGCAGGCCCTCCTGTTATTGAATGATCCTCAATACATGGAAGCTGCCCGCGCACTGGGAGAGCGAATGCTCAAAGAAGGAGGCACCTCACCGGAAGAACGGATCAAATTTGCCTATCTACTGGCCACCGGAAAACCAATCTCAGCAGAAGATCTGACGCTGATGCAGAATACTTTCCAGGATATGCAATCGTATTACCAGGGTGATCCGAAAGCCGCTACAGAACTGATTGCCGTTGGAGAATCCAAACCGGATCCGAAACTGAATCCCCAGGAACTGGCAGCCTGGACCATGATCGCCAACCTCATCCTGAACCTGGATGAAGTGCTCACGAAAAACTGAATTTGAACTGAGTCTCAGAGAAAAATACAATCCGGTTGAGTATAAAACAGAATAAAAGGTAAAGTCATGAATCCCATTCAGGAACGACTCTCACAAATCACGCGCCGCCACTTTTTCAAAACGGGTGGATTAGGCCTGGGTACCGCCGCCCTGGCCTCGCTGGAATCAGGGCGGCTGCCACTACAGGCCGCCAGTCCGGAAATGAAGGCGACAGGAGGACTGCCGGGGATACCACACTTCGCTCCCAAAGCCAAGCAGGCCATTTACCTGTTCATGGCGGGTTCCCCTTCTCAGATTGATACACTTGACTACAAACCCAAACTGAACGAACTTTTTGATAAAGACCTGCCGGAAGAAGTCCGCAAAGGGCAGCGACTGACGACCATGACGTCTGGACAGTCCCGCTTTCCATTGGCTCCTTCCAAATTCAAGTTTCAGAAATACGATAATGGAGGCGATGGTGCCTGGGTCAGTGAACTGCTGCCGCATACTGCTGGCATCGTGAAAGATATTTCCATCGTCCGCTCACTCTGGACAGAAGCGATCAACCACGACCCTGCCATCACCTACATCTGCACCGGCAATCAACTACCCGGTCGCGCCAGTCTGGGCTCCTGGTTGAGCTATGGACTGGGTTCCATGAATGAAAATCTGCCTTCCTTCGTCGTACTGACTTCCACCTGGTCGGGACGTCAGCAGGCACAGGCACTTTACAACCGACTCTGGGGCAGCGGCTTCCTGGCCAGTAAATATGCGGGCGTCTCATTAAGGTCGAAAGGCGATCCCGTACTGTTTCTCTCGAACCCTCCGGGGGTTCCTTCCAAACTGCGGCGACGTATGCTCGATACGCTGGCAGAGATGAATCAGAATGAATTCGACCAGATCGGCGATCCGGAAATTCAGACCCGTATCTCTCAGTACGAAATGGCATTCCGCATGCAGACTTCGGTTCCCGAACTGACCGACATTTCCAAAGAGACCAAAGCCACCCTCGACATGTACGGCCCGGAAGTCCATAAACCTGGGACGTTCGCTTACCACTGCCTGCTCGCTCGACGCATGGCCGAACGGGGCGTGCGTTTCTCACAGATCTTTCACCGAGGTTGGGACCAGCACGCAAACATCGCCGGTGACCTGCCCAAGCAGTGTAAAGACATTGATCAGCCGGCAGCCGCTCTCGTTAAAGACCTGAAACAGCGTGGCATGCTCGATGACACACTGGTCGTCTGGGGTGGTGAATTTGGTCGCACCGTTTACTGTCAGGGAAAACTGACACGCGAAAATTATGGACGCGACCATCATCCCCGTTGCTTCAGTATCTGGATGGCCGGTGGTGGAATCAAAAGAGGCATCGTGCATGGCACAACCGATGATTTCAGCTACAACATCACGGAAAACCCGGTTCATATTCATGAGTTCAATGCGACGATTCTCAAGTGCCTGGGCATTGATCACAAAAAACTCACCTATAAATTCCAGGGGCTCGACCAGAGACTGACAGGGGTAGAAGAACACAGCCCCGTCCAGGAAATCCTGGCCTGACCCAAATCGATCACTGATTAAATGAAACAGGATCGCCCATTGCTCTCGACGGGCGATCCTGTTTTTGTTTAAAAAGTCAGCAATGTAACAGATCTCTCTTTGTTATTTCTCTGCCGCCTGCTTCTGCAGTTTCAGCATCTGAGCAGCATAGCGTTTGCCAAACTCCCGTTCAGACTCTGCATTGAAGTGCACCTGGTCGCTTTTGGCAGGTAATCCTTTAGAGGAAGCGACTGCCGTGGCAGGGACTTCTTTCGCAATCCCATGTAATGCCTGATTAACGGTCGGCGCTCCCTCCCGCGTGAAAAATTCTCCCAGCTCTCCCATCACGAAAGGCATGTCGGGTTCTCCCAGATCTGTTCGCAGATCAGCAATCATCCCGCCCAATCGTTTCTGATAGCTGTTATATAATTTGGGGTTAGAGGAATCACCTTCGCCCTGATGCCAGATCGCTCCTTTAATCACACCCTTTTTCTGATTCTCTTTGGCCAGTTTGACGGCACGTTCATAAAGATCGCCCCCCTTCACCCAGCGACTGAGCGGAGTCCCTCCCACCGCTGCGGGAATTAATCCGATGGTCACTTCAGGGTAAGCATCTGCGATGACAGGACCAAAACCGGAACCTGGCCCCACTCCCGCAATTTTCGGCTTATCGAAATGCAGCGGATCTGTTGCAGGCACCCAGTTCCCAGCTTTGTCGAGTTTCAACACCCGGGGATGTGCTTTGTTGGTGGCGGGATCAACTTTCCCCCGTCCTGCCATATTGGACTGCCCAATCAATAGATAAATATGAAACTTTTCTTTTTCAGGTAACTCAGCCGTTTTGTCCGCGGCCATTAACGGCGATAAAACCGCAAACATCCCCAGGCACAGGGTTAGATTCAACAACCATTTAATTTTCATTTTTTGGGATTCCCACTCGAAAACAAGAGACAAATTCATCGGTATTTCTTTTACTATAGAGACAGACACAATTCCAACTCAAGTATACGGTTTCTGTTTTTATGAAAGAAGCGTCGCGCCATGAACTTCCTCACCCAAAATTCTCTCATTCTGATTCTGTTGGCAACCGTATTCAGCCTGTCACCAATGGAATCATTAACAGCGGCTGACAAAAAACCGGCAGCAAAAAAGAATACCTGGAAACCATTACCGGGTGCGGAATACAAAGTCTATAAAAAAACCGATCAGGGTGATCTGCATCTGAATATCTATAAACCCGCAGACTGGAAAGCCAGCGATTCCCGTCCTGCAATCGTATTCTTTTTTGGTGGCGGCTGGAGGAACGGCAATCCCAGCCAGTTTGAGCCACACTGCAAACACCTGGCATCCCAAGGCATGGTCGCCTGCACCGCTGAATATCGCATCAAATCCAAACACAACACCACTCCCTTTGAATGTGTAGCCGATGGAAAATCAGCGGTCCGCTGGATTCGCGAGCACGCCCAAGAACTGGGGGTAGATCCACAACGTATCGCTGCCGGAGGCGGTTCCGCTGGTGGACATGTCGCCGCCAGTACGGGAACCGTAATCGGCTTTGAAGAACCCGATGAAAGCAAAAGTATCTCTTCCGTCCCGAATGCGATGGCATTATTCAATCCTGTCGTCGATACCACCGAAACCGGTTGGAAAGGCGGCCCATCACAACTGGGGAAACGCTGCAAGGAAATCTCTCCAATTCACTTCGTCAAAAAAGGGACGCCCCCCACTATCATTTTTCATGGTACTGCTGATAAAACCGTCCTGTTCGAAAATGTAGAACGCTTTACCGATCAGATGAAACAGAGTGGCAATCGTTGTGAACTGGTCGCTTATGAGGGGGAAGGTCACGGCTTCTTTAATCTGCGCAAAAACAGCGAAGACAACTACCACTCCACAATTAAAAAGCTGGATCAGTTTCTGAATTCACTGGGTTATCTTGGCCCGAAAGAGTAACAGCCTTCCTTTAATCGCCGCGCACACCTTAAATTTGTATCATCAATTCGAGGATCTATTCCATGACCTGTTTTACTCATCGGAAGAGACTTTTCCCCTGTATCAGCGGCGTCATGATCGTTCTGGTTACATCGTTCCTGCAGGCCAAGGAAATCAAAACGCCTCGTTCACTCGATAATCGTGTGAAGATCGAACTGTTCGCTTCAGAGCCGGATATCGTCACCGTCACCGGTCTGACGGTCGATCAACACCACCGCGTTTATGTCGTTGAGAGCCACACTCACTTTCGTCCCGAAAATTACCAGGGACCGAAAACCGACCGTATCCGCATCCTGCAGGACACCACCGGCAATGGACGCGCCGATCGCATTCAGACTTTCTACGAGGGTTCAACGGAAACGATGAACGTCGCCGCACATCCGGATGGCTGGATCTACGTCGCCACCCGCAGCTCGATTTTTCGACTCCGCGATAAAGACGATGATGGCACCGCTGATGTCAGACAGAACCTGGTACAACTTGAGACGACAGCCACTTATCCCCACAATGGTTTCTCAGGCTTTGCATTCGACTTTTTCAACAATGTCTACTTTACTCTGGGAGAAAACGAAGGGGCAGACGCGGAACTTGTCGGCGATTTTGGAAACGTCTACTTCACACTCGGTCAGAATTACGGAGACGATGCCACGCTCATCGGCAACGGAAATATACGTATTCCCGCTCTCCGCGGCGAAGGAGGCATATTTCGCTGTCGCCTGGATGGTAGCAGACTCGAACGCATCGCCACCGGTTTCTGGAACCCCTTCCACCTCTGTTTTGATGTCAACGGCCGTATGTTTGTCGGCGATAATGATCCCGGGAACCGGCCTCCGTGCCGACTGCTAACCATCGTGCCAGGAGGCGACTACGGCTATCGACGCCGGACACTCGAACCCTTTATTGCCGTTAATGCAGAAACTCCCGGTACACTGCCGATGACCTCTTCCACCGGCGAATCCCCTACAGGTCTGATCATTTACGAATCCGAGCAGCTACCCGCAGATTATCGAGGCGATCTACTGGTCGCCAGCTGGGGCGAACATCGAATTGATCGCTACCACCTCACTCCGGACGGAGCTTCATTTAAAGCAACCACTCAGCCGGTAATCGCCGGCGAAGAACATTTCCGACCCGCCGGAATCACCGCTGGTCCTGATGGCAGCCTCTACGTCGGCGACTGGGCTGACCGCTCTTACCCGCTGCACGGTAAAGGTCGCATTTGGCGGATCACTGCAGTCAAACCAGTAGAGATACAGAGAACGAACTTAATCACTTCTTCAGACTGGCAGACACGCGATGCCGCTGCACGACAGTTACTCGCAGAGGGCGAAGCCGGTATCACGGTTTTAAAAGCAGCTCTCAAAAATGAAGCCCCCCGCGTCCGTGCCACCGCCTTGAATGCCCTGGTCAGTGTCGACAAACTCACGCCCGAGCTGGCTACTGCAATCCTGCATGACAAACAGCCCGGACTTCGGGAGCAGGCTGTGACGATCCTGCCTGAAAAGCTGATCAGTTTTCAAAAAGTCGTTCAGCAAGACCCTTCGCCTGCAGTTCAGGCAGCGGCGTTAAGACGTATCTCAGAAAAGTCGGCTTTACCGCTGATTTTTGAACGGCTCTCTTCTTCCGATAAATTTATGCAGCAGGCCGCGCGACAGGGGCTCCACAATACATTATCGGATGCGGAGCTTGTTGAAAACTTTTCGCACGCAGATCCCGCCGTCCGTCTGGGCGTGATCCTGTTATTAAAAGAAAGTCGGGAAAAACCATCCACTTCTATTTTGAAACAGGCATTAGATGATGAGAATCCACAGGTCCGCTTTGCAGCCGTCGAGTGGATCGGCCGCGATGAACTGCACGAATTCCGCGAGACACTGATTGCAGATCTCGCCAGTAAAGCCACGACGCCAGAACTGCTGAAAGCCTATCTCGCGGCCATCGCACAACTGGATGGCGTGATGAAAGACTGGACGCGAGGCACAACCGGCGACTGGTGGGTCAGCAAATCCCAGGCTCGCAAGCAGGCAGCACAATTGCTTGAACTCCCCGAGACTTCGCCAACTGTACTACAACAGATACTGCTATTCCTACCTGCTAATGATCCCGCTCTAAGCGAAGCTAAACTCACTGATTTCCTGAAATCAGATGATTCCGGTCTGCGAATCGAAGCCGTTCGTACTCTAAGGGAACTCAAATCCCCTGCTGCCAGAACGAAGCTGTTGCAACTTGCAAATAATGAATCAACGAATGCGAACCTGCGTGCAGAAGCCATTATTGGACTCGACTCTTCCCTTGCAATAAATATCCAGCCTCTGTTGAAATTAGCCCGGGATAAAAACCCACTCGTCAGCAAAGAAGCCCTGCGCACACTGTCCGGTGCGACGCTGACAGAACCGCAGCGTACAATACTTCAACAGATCGCAGCAGGAGATGCTGACAAAGCTGCTGCTGTCGAACGGATCTTAACGCGACAACTGAAAGAGAAACGACCTGCCAAAGATCAGCTCACAGTTTGGATGCAGACACTCGCAGGTCCCGCTGACTCACAGGCCGGTCAGCGACTGTTCTTTCACCCGAAAGGCCCCGGCTGTTTCCGCTGTCATCAGATCGATGGCCGCGGTCAACAGGTGGGGCCGGGACTGATTCGTACCAATGGCAGAATTGCCCTCAATCGAGAACGATTGGTGGAAGCAATTATCAACCCCAGCAAAGACATTGATCCTGGTTTTCTTCCCTTGACGATTGTTACCATCGATGGAAAAACTGCATCTGGCATCTATCACAAACACAATAATAAAGAACGCTCGATCTATAATTCGCAGGGAGAAGTGATCTCATTCAAGATCAATGACATTGAAGAAATGATCCCATCCAAAACTTCGATCATGCCGAACGGCCTGGCGGACCAGATGACCATCCAGGAATTCCGAGACCTGATTGCCTATCTGCTGCCGGAACCAAACTCGAATCGTTTGTCAGACTGAACCTCAGTTTAACGCACGGCTCCTCCGTTGACATTGATCACCTGACCGGTGATATAAGCTGCTTCATCACTGCAGAGATAGCGAGACATTTTTGCAATATCTTCCGGCGTCCCCCAGCACTGCATGGGAGTTTCCCGTTTGACCCGTTCCTGCCAGACGTTACTGGCGTCTTCACCCCAGGCAGTCAGAATCCACCCCGGTGCGATGCAGTTCACACGCACCTGGGGAGCCAGCGATACTGCCAGCGATCGACTGAAACCCATGATGGCATTCTTACTGGCAGAAAATAATTCTCCACTGGCACCTTCCATGCCCCGGTCTGACTGATCCCAGCCAATATTCAGAATACAGCCGCTCCCCTGCTGCTGCATGCGCGATCCTACAGCCTTGGACAATAGCACGGTTCCCCGCACATCAACGTCGAGCAGCTTTTCCAGTTTCTGACCATAATCCAACTTCGCTTCGCTGCCGGTTAATAAATCGACCCCCGCATTATTCACCCAAATGTCCAGCTGCCCCCAAATCTGAAAAGCCTGATTAATAAAAGATTCATAGATTTCGAGACAGGCAAGGTCTGCAGAGAGTGTTTCCGATTTTCGACCCAGTTTTTGTATCTGACTGGCAACCGCGTCAGCCGCCTCTTTCGATGCCCGGTAATGAACCAGCACGTCTGCCCCCGCTTCTGCCAGCTCGATTGCGATCGCTTTTCCGATCCCACTCGAAGAACCTGTGACCAGAACTTTCTTTCCGGTGAGATTACAGAACGAAGATACAGACACGTCATAACTCCATATTTATAAAACACTTAAGCAGACATTTCGCATGTTTTTTCGCGAATAATTAGATAAACTGGATAAATACTAGTTGACGATCGGGTAGAGCACTACCATAATTGCCAACGAATTAGGGGAGCGATCTTCGCGATCTTCGAGATCGAAAGCGACTCCCTCATATCACATCTTTCGCCTGTCTGGCAAATAATACAAGTAGTTGAGTAAGTAATTCAGCTTTGAGCTGCGCGCCATGTATTACAGGCGATTTAGGGCCACAATGTTGTAAAGTTGGTATGGCCAGCGGTTGGCTGCTTGTTATTTTGCGATTCATTCCCCCCACTTGACTTGTGAGCGGAACGAACAGATTATGCCCCACAGGCCGGTCGTTGAAAACGAACGACGGTTGAAAATGAGCTTTTTTGCATGAATTTAAAAAAGGAATCTAGTAATATGGCCACAAACCTTGTGGATCCGCCCCAAGAAGGAACGACACAGCGATTTCCCACTCTGCCAGATCATCTTGAAAAAAATCTGGTGAAGGTCTTTAAGTTGTTGTCTGACGAGACACGACTGCGCATTATGCTTTACCTGGCCCAGGAAGAAGAATTATTCGTAACAGCGCTATGCGAACGACTCAATCAGAGCCAGCCGGCTGTCAGCCACCATCTTGCGTTGTTGCGGGATGCGGGTCTGATCGAAGCCCGACGAGATGGAAAGCACAATTATTATTCCATCTGCCGTGAACACTTCCATTCCATTATGGGAGAACTGTTCAACAGTTTTAATGATCCCGATGAAAATATCATTCGAATCGACCATTTCACACTGACACAAAATCTGGGTTGATCTCGACATAAGACTCAATTTTGAAAAATCCAGCGAAGAGACCGACCTGATACAGTCGGTCTCTTTTTATTTGCGCCCATCTTTGATAGAACATAGCAGATTTAACCAGATTTTTTCCAGATCCTGAGATCAGTAAAAACAATGCAGAAAACAGCGAAATTAGCCCTTGCCGATGGTAGTGTGTTCACAGGGACGGCCTTTGGTGCGGACGGTGAAGTCCACGGTGAAGTTGTGTTCAACACGAGCATGACCGGCTACCAGGAAATCCTGACCGACCCCTCTTATTGCGGCCAGATCGTCACCATGACCTATCCGCAGATCGGCAATTACGGGATCGTCCCCGAAGATGTGGAATCCGGGGGCATCGCTTTACAGGGCTTCATCGTACGCGAACTCTGTGAAATCCCCAGCAATTACCGGTCAACACAAACTCTGGATGAATACCTTAAAGCCGCCAATGTCATTGGTCTGCAGGGAATCGATACCCGCGCCCTGGTTCGAAAAATCCGCACCAGCGGAGCCATGACAGGCGTACTTTCCACAACGGATCTCGATGATGAATCCCTGGTGAAGAAAGCCCAAGGCAGCCCGCAACTGGTTGGACAGGACCTGGTCAGCAAAGTCATTCCCCAAGCAGCCTCCGAATGGAATGAAGCCCTGCATCCACTGGCGCATAGCAGTTCCACACACTCCTTCGCCGGTAAAAATATCGCAACGCTTTCCGAAGACGATCTGGCTGCCGAAAGCGCCTACCACATCGTCGCCATTGATTATGGCATGAAATGGAATATTCCCCGCCACTTGAAACAACTGGGATGTAAAGTCACAATCCTGCCCGGCAACTGCACTGCAGCGGAAGTCATGGAACTCAATCCTGATGGCGTCTTTCTTTCAAATGGTCCCGGAGACCCGGAACCGCTGACTTATGCAATCGAGACCATCCGCGAACTGCTCGGCCAGGTCCCGATCTTCGGTATCTGCCTCGGACACCAACTACTGGGGCTGGCTTGTGGATGCAAGACTTTCAAACTGAAGTTCGGTCATCGTGGTGCCAACCAGCCTGTCATCAATCACGCCACCGGTCAGGTCGAAATTACCTCGCAGAATCACGGCTTTGCGATAGACCCTGAGTCCAAACCCGACGATGTCGAAGTCACTCATATCAATATGAACGACAATACCGTCGCCGGATTACGCCATAAAACATACCAGGCTTTCAGCGTGCAGTATCACCCCGAAGCCTCAGCCGGCCCGCACGACAGCCATTATCTGTTCCAGCAGTTTTTTGAAAGCATCAGTCAGGCTCGTGTTTCTTCCTGATCGCCCCTATGATTCATAGTGAATCAGGGTTGAAATGATTGCTGAATTTCATTTCAATTCAATCAGGCGTGAGAGATCCGTTCATCCTCAACTGACCCAGTAGACTAAATACTGAATTTCAAGATTCCAATATACATTACCGACGGGAACAGAATCTGACCCCGCACTTTTTACAGACAACCGACAAGATAGAAAGAAACCCACATGGCCCTCGAACGAACTCTGATTCTGATTAAACCCGATGCCATTCAGCGTCGCCTGGCAGGTACCATTCTAACCCGTTTTGAAAACAAGGGACTGAAAATCGTCGGCCTCAAACTCCTGCAGGTCACCAAAGAATTAGCAGCCGAACACTACGAAGAACATGTGGAAAAACCATTCTATCCGCTGCTGGAAGAATTCATCACTGCCGGCCCTGTCGTCGCGATCGTCGCCGAAGGACCGGAAGCCATCTCCGTCGTCCGCTCCATGATGGGTTCCACGAATGGTCGTGAATCTGCTCCCGGAACCATCCGCGGTGATTATGGTATCAGCCGCCAGATGAATCTGGTGCACGGCAGCGATGGTCCCGATGCTGCGACCCGCGAAATCAAAATCTACTTCAAGCCTGAAGAGTTGATCGAATACGGCACTGCCCTGGGCGACTGGGTCTGTGCAGACGACGAGAAATAATCTCGCCTCTCAACAAATTCGAAACAAAAAAAGGCCATCCTGAAATTGGGATGGCCTTTTTCTTTTTTAACTCTCAGCAGAAAGCAGCTTATTTAGCAGCTTCAATCGCCCGCTTCATGGCAGTACCCATGTCGGCTGGACTTTCTGCCACAACGACGCCGGCTGCTTCCAGAGCAGCAATCTTTTCATCAGCGGTTCCACTTCCACCACTGATGATCGCGCCTGCATGCCCCATCCGTTTGCCGGGAGGGGCAGTCTTACCGGCAATGAAACCAGCCACTGGTTTGGTGACATGTTCCTTGATATATTCAGCAGCTTCAATTTCAGCCGTTCCACCAATTTCACCAATCAACATGATTGATTCCGTCGCAGGATCGTTTTCGAACAGCTCCAGCAGATCAATAAAGGTCGTCCCGATAATCGGGTCACCACCAATGCCAACCGCCGTGCTCTGCCCCAGACCAATATTACCCAACTGCCAGGCCGCCTCGTAAGTCAGCGTTCCACTCTTACTGATCAGCCCCACAGAGCCGGGAGTATGAATATAACCGGGCATGATCCCGATCTTGGCAATCCCCGGGGTTATGACACCAGGACAGTTCGGACCGATCAGGCGGCTCTTTCTGTCTTTCAGATAATCCATCACACGCACCATGTCAAAAACGGGAACGCCTTCCGTGATGGCGATGATCAGTTCCATACCGGCATCTGCAGCTTCCATGATTGCTTCACCACAGAATGGTGGTGGCACGAAGACCAGACTGGTGTTGGCACCGGTCTTCTCAACGGCTTCTTCCACTGTATTGAAGACTGGAAAACCATCAACCTCAGTTCCCCCTTTTCCGGGAGTCACTCCGCCCACCAGAGGAGTCCCATATTCGCGGCATTGCTGGCTGTGAAACAGGCCCGACTTACCAGTGATCCCCTGGCAAATGACGCGTGTCTTTTCAGTAACTAAAATACTCATAATCTGTCACCCTTGCGGGAAATATGTGTTTGAATAATGGCAAAGATCGCTTTTTACAAAACAACCACGTCAAATGATCGCGGCCCGTTGATCAGTCAACAGGCCGCAGTCAGTCCTACGAACTCAGAGTGGCAACCACTTTCTGGGCGGCATCGGTCAGGTCGGTCGCTGAGATAATATCCCGACCGCTTCCGGCCAGCATCTCGCGCGCCTTGTCCACGTTGGTCCCTTCCAGACGCACCACCAGGGGCACAGTGAAGCCAACCTTCTCGTAGGCTTCCAGCAGCGCGGTCACAATGGTGTCGCACTTCATGATCCCGCCAAAAATATTGACTAGAACCGCTTTCACGTTATCATCCGCCAGAATAATCCGAAACGCTTCGGATACCTGGTCAACGTTCGCTCCGCCACCTACGTCCAGGAAGTTTGCTGGTTCCCCGCCATGATGCTTGATCAAGTCCATCGTGCTCATTGCCAGACCGGCTCCGTTCACGAGACAACCAATATTTCCATCCAGTTTGACGTAACTTAAACCCGCATTACCTGCGTCCACTTCAGCAGGCTCTTCTTCCGTCAGGTCGCGCAGTTCTTCCAGAGGCTTGTGACGGAACATCGCGTTCTCATCAAATGAAACCTTAGCATCCAGCGCCACCAGTTCTCCCTCACCGGTAATTACCAGCGGGTTGATTTCGGTCATGCTGCAGTCATTTTCAATAAAGAAGCGGCTCATCTGGCAAAGGAATTTCTCGGCACTGCGAACCGTTTTTCCTTCCATCCCCAGTTTGAACGCCAGCTTGCGTGCCTGGAAACCGAGCAGCCCGGTGTGAATTGAGAATGGCTCGCTCAGAATTTTTTCCGGGCTCTCTTCTGCCACCACTTCAATTTCCATTCCCCCTTCCGTAGAGAGAATTAAAACCGGGCCACCTGCTTCGCGGTCGACCACACACCCCAGATACAACTCCTGGGCGATATCCAGTCCCTGCTCGATGAACAGCGTGTTGACCTGCTTGCCTTCTTCACCCGTCTGAATCGTCACCAGCGTTGAACCCAGCATCCGCTCCGCGTTCTCACGGACTTCTTCAGCGGATCGTGCCAGCACAACACCTGCCTGATCGGGGTATTCTTTGAAACGACCTTTTCCACGGCCGCCGGCGTGAATCTGTGACTTCACAACGACTAAAGGACGATCCAGCTTCTCAAAGGCGGCCACCGCTTCATCTACGGTCTTCGCTATCATTCCCTCAGGTACGGGAATTCCGGCTTCGCGAAACAACTGTTTGGCCTGATATTCGTGAATTTTCATTGATTTTTCAGACTTTCTCCTGAAAATTTGCTACCGATTAGAAAAAGCGGCGTTCAAAAACTTTGTCGAGCCCACAGCTTGAACTCAAGCCATCATAACGGGTTCACAACTGCATATCCAGCAAGCCATCCTCGCCAGTGACGTAAAATTTCTGCATAATGGAAATCAATGACCACTGCCGGTTTCAATCTGTTTTTTGATGCGTCAAAATCAGAAAACGGCAATCTATGACACGACTCAAATCAATCCATTCAGAGAAATCGTATGCTGAAAAACATCCCCCCCATCCTCTCGCCTGATCTGATGTATGTTCTCCTGAAAATGGGACACGGCGATGATATCATCCTCGCAGATGGAAATTTCCCCGCCGACTCCCACGCCCAGCGACTTGTCCGTCTCGACGGGCATGGCGTTCCGGAAATTCTGGAGGCCCTCCTGCAGTTCTTTCCCCTGGATTCCTTCGTGGAACAACCGGCAGGAGTGATGAACCCGGTCGACGACCAGACTCCCACGCCTCCGGTCTGGAAAACTTATGTGGATCTTATTCAACAGCATGACTCCCGCAAGCCGGAACTGGAAAAAATCGAACGCTTTGAATTCTACGAACGGGCCAAAAAGTCCTACGCCATCATCGCCACCAGCGAAACGGCCCTGTATGCCAACCTGATTCTCAAAAAAGGAGTGGTGACCACTTAGTCACCCTTTCCCCATCTACTGAAATAAATCCCCTTGACCGCTGCGCGCCACCGGCGATAAGCGCTGTCTTGTGTCGCGCGCGTGCCCAGTTTACAGTGCACTGAAACACGCGACACCTGTTCGAAATATGCACCCGATTTAAGGGCCTTTTTTCCAGATGAGCAGTTCGCAAAACAGCACCCGTTCCCGATGTATGCCTGCGGGTCGCCGCACTTCGCGAACCGTCACAACAGCACCGGCACTGATCACCCCGGCATCGGTTCCACATCAACAAATATCGCCACAACATTCTGAAAATCCACTTGATCGCCTCACGCCCTTCGCGAAGATCAGACGTACTTGGGATGCAAACCATCATCCCGATCATCAGAATCTTATAAGCAGAGAAAGCATTGTGAAACATGACCAACTCCTCTCTCGAACCAATTGTCCGTACTCCCCGCCGTAAATCAGCGAAGAATGTACGAAGGATAAAAATGATTGATCGTGTCTACTGCATTTCCGGAATCTCGGCGCTATCGCCGACGAATCCGACGAAATCCCGTCAGTACGTCATCAGAGAACGCGAACAGTCACCTGAGCAATATTACGGAAACGCACCAGCAATCCCAGCTGAATCTCGACCACCAGTGCTCAATAAGAGGCTGAATTAATCAATCAAATCCACATACAGGCGCTAAAGCATGGGGTGGTACCGGATCCAATCCGGTACGAGCGCAGCGAGCAGGAAACTGACAGAGAAACCACACAAACAAAAGCCACCGTTTCATACCACACCAAAGGAATCGCCAGCACCTTCTGAATCGACGAATGAACTGACAGTTTCCTGTTGTCTACGACAACCCCGGATTACATCCGGGGTCACCCGAAAAAAGTTGGTTCAAATAATTTACTGGGTGGTACCGGATGCAATCCGGTACGAGCGAAGCGAGCAGGATACTGACGGGGAAACCACACAAACAAATGCCACCGTTTTATACCACACCAAAGAAATCGCCAGCACCTTCTGAATCGACGAATGAACTGACAGTTTCCTGTTGTCTTACGACAACCCCGGATTACATCCGGGGCCACCCGAAAAAAGTTGGTTCCAATAATTTATTGGGTGGTACCGGATGCAATCCGGTACGAGCGCAGCGAGCAGGAAACTGACAGAGAAACCACACAAACAAATGCCACCGTTTCATACCACACCAAAGGAATCGCCAGCACCTTCTGAATCGACGAATGAACTGACAGTTTCCTGTTGTCTGCGACAACCCCGGATTACATCCGGGGCCACCCGAAAAAAGTTGGTTCAAATAATTTATTGGGTGGTACCGGATGAAATCCGGTACGAGCGCAGCGAGCAGGAAACTGACGGGGAAACCACACAAACAAATGCCACCGTTTCATACCACACCAAAGGAATCGTCAGCCCCTTCTGAATCGACGAATGAACTGACAGTTTCCTGTTGTCTCACGACAACCCCGGATTACATCCGGGGCCACCCGAAAAAAGTTGGTTCCAATAATTCACTGGGTGGTACCGGATGAAATCCGGTACGAGCGCAGCGAGCAGGAAACTGGCAGAGAAACCGCACAAACAAATGCCACCGTTTCATACCACACCAAAGGAATCGCCAGCACCTTCTGAATCGACGAATGAACTGACAGTTTCCTGTTGTCGCCACCGTTTCATACCACACCAAAGGAATCGCCAGCACCTTCTGAATCGACGAATGAACTGACAGTTTCCTGTTGTCTCACGACAACCCCGGATTACATCCGGGGCCATCCGTAATAAGTTGGTTCCAATAATTTATTGGGTGGTACCGGATGTAATCCGGTACGAGCGCAGCGAGCAGGAAACTGACGGGGAAACCACACAAACAAATGCCACCACTTCCGACCAGACCGAAGATATCTTGAGACACACTCTGGATTAAGAAGCAACCCTGAAAGTTTCCAGCCACCTACTTCAACAGAATTGTCTGCTCACGGTCTGGACCAACGGAAACAATTTCCACCGGTTTACCGATGATTTCCTCGACCGCCTTGATGTAGGCAATCGCATTTTCCGGCAGATCTTCCATCTTACGAATGCCGGTAATGTCTTCCTTCCAACCTGCGATGGTACGATAGACGGGTTTTGCCTGTTCCAGATCCAGAATATGGCTGGGAAAGTCGATGACCTGCTTACCGTTCACATCATAAGCTTCGCAGATTTTCAGTTCATCCAGGCCGCTCAAAACATCCAGCAGCATTACGGCAATGCAGTCCACGCCACTGATGTTCGCACCATAACGGGTCGCGACGGCATCAAACCAGCCACAGCGTCGAGGACGCCCGGTAACCGTACCATATTCATTCCCCACGTCGCGGATGCGCTGTCCGATTTCATCATGCAGTTCGGTGACGAACGGTCCGCCTCCTACGCGCGTGGTATAGGCTTTCACCACGCCAATCATTTTATCGATATAGCGTTCGGAGACACCACTTCCATTATGAATTCCACAACCGGAACTGTTGGAAGAAGTGACATACGGAAACGTACCATGATCAATATCCAGCAGACTTCCCTGGGCCCCTTCGAACAGAATTTTTTTCTTTTCGGCGACCGCTTTCAGCAGATAAGTACTTGTATCGACCACGTGGTCTTTCAGCTGCTCTGCATAACCGGCATATTCTTCGTAGATTGCATCGACATCCAATGGTTCCGCTTCCGGGTCGAGCGCCTGAAATATCTTGTTCTTGTAGGCGACGATTTCTTCCAGTCGGGCGCGGAAATACTCTGGACGTACCAGATCACCCATCCGAATGGCATGAGTCCGCCCTGCTTTGTCACGGTAGCAGGTCCCAATTCCCCGCATGGTCGTGCCGATCGCTTTTTCTTTGCGGCTCTGCTCGAAAACCACTTCTTCCTGCATATGATAGGGAAAAATCACATGAGCCCGGTCACTGATCAGCAGTCGACTGGCTTCAATGGGACCATTCTGCTCAGCAATGGAGGCCATTTCCTGCAGAAATGCCTTGGGATTAATGACCACGCCCCCCGTAATCACGGAGGTGACGTTGGGATTCAGGACTCCCGCAGGCAAGAGTGAGAGTTTATAAGTCTTTCCGTCAAACTTGACAGTGTGGCCTGCATTATTTCCCCCCAGGTATCGCACCACGATTTCGTGCTGCTCTGAGAGTAAATCTACAATTTTGCCCTTGGCTTCATCGCCCCACTGCAATCCGATTACCGACGTCGCTGACACTACACTATCCCACTGGTTAGACAATATAAAACGGAGAAAAAATGATTCTGCCTGATTCAGAAAGGACCAGACAGGGCGCATTCCAGGCGCGCACCGGCCCATTTTATCGAACTAAAACCCGTTTGGGGAGCGCCACGCGTCAGGTTGATCTTAATAATTGGATTTTCGCTGACACTGATGATATAATTCCTTACAGAGATCGCCTCCGTGCGGGCCAGACCAAGATTTTTCAGCAGGATAATGAACATAACTCCTCAAAAACGCGTACTGATAATTGATGATGACGAAGGTCTGACGGAACCGCTTCAAATGGCCATGGAAGCCGCCGGGTACGAGGTTCTGGTTGCCCACGACGGAAACGAAGGTCTGATGAAAATCGAGCGGGATGCGCCCGATCTGGTGCTATTGGATCTGGTTATGCCTCGCCGTAGCGGTTTTGCCGTCCTCGACACCATCACTAATTATAAACAGCGCGCCCCGCGGATTATCATGGTGACAGGGAACAGCGAACCCAAATACCGGGAACTGGCCCTCGATCGCGGCGTCGACCGCTTCATCCCCAAACCCTACCACATCGAAGACCTGGTTGAAGCAGTGAATGAACTGCTGAAGCCCGAGTAACCACCATTCTGGTTTTTAGAAGAAAAATGGATGCTACCGGATGCAATCCTGTACAAGCGCAGCGAGCAGGAAACTGACGGGGAAACCACACAAACAAAAGCTACCGTTTCATACCACACCAAAGGAATCGCCAGCACCTTCTAAATCGACGAATGAACTGACAGTTTCCTGTTGCCTGCGACAACCCCGGATTACATCCGGGGTCACCCGAAAAAAGTTGGTTCAAATAATTTATTGGGTGGTACCGGATGCAATCCGGTACGAGCGCAGCGAGCAGGATACTGACGGGGAAACCACACAAACGAAAGCTACCGTTTCATACCACACCAAAGAAATCGCCAGCACCTTCTGAATCGACGAATGAACTGACAGTTTCCTGTTATCTACGACAACCCCGGATTACATCCGGGGCCACCCGATAGTGACCTGCGGTAACCAGTGTAATCCCATCCCAAATAT
>NZ_JBLXFK010000011.1:0-242268 GCF_048262075.1 Gimesia sp. | reverse complement strand
CTGCTGGTCGTGATTGCCATCATCGCGATCCTCATTGCATTATTATTGCCAGCCGTTCAACAGGCCCGTGAAGCTGCCCGTCGTTCGCAATGTAAAAACAATCTCAAGCAGATTGGGCTCGCGTTGCATAACTACCATGATAACTTTAATACATTCCCCCCGGGGGACGTCAGACGAACCTATGGTTCCGGCGTTCAATCATGGACCACCAGCATGCTGGGCTGGATCCCGCGGATACTTCCCTTCCTGGATCAGTCTGTGGTTTACAATAAGATCAACTGGGAGATGGAAAGTGGCGTGAGTGCTGCTCCCAACAACAGTATCCGCAGGGAAAAACTGACGGTCGTCCGTTGCCCCAGTGATTCTTCGCGCCAGCCATCCTCTACTTACGGTCCAACAAATTACATGGCCTGTCGCGGTACGGGTGCCTCATCAACTTCAAATATTGCAGGTTCCATTTTTGCTCAAAACAGCAATGTCCGAATTCGTGATATTGAAGACGGTACCACGAATACCATGATGGTTTCAGAAACTTACGCGAGTGCGCCATTCTGTAGCGATCAGCCGGCAAGTGGCGTCTGCCCTGCCAGTTGTCGCGTCGCCAGTGGATTTCCTTCTTACACGGGGGGCGCACAGCAGGGCTATTCCTGGTTCTACGCTCAAATTTACGAATCCCATTATTATGGGACGGTCTACCCCCCCAACGATAAATTTCCAGACTGTGGAGCGGGGTCCAGCACAACGGCGGCACTCCTGGCGGCCCGCAGTAAGCACGTGGGTGGAGTCCATGTTCTGCTGGCTGATGGATCAGTCCGTTTTGGTTCAGAGAACATCGATCTCTCGATCTGGCAAGATCTGGGACACCCTGCCGATGGGAATGTTCTTGGTGAATGGTAAGCCTCTCGTCATGGCATTGACCTGAGTTCATAATCTCGTCACCTGATGGCTCTGTCAGGTGACGAGAGTTTTGCTCCACAATCCCGCTGCGAATACCACCACTCAGTAATATTGCATGCTGAGCGATTCTTAGAGACCGTTTATTACTGGAAGTTGAAATCCCATGCTCAAATTGATCTACACCGCTCTGTTGATCACATTTCTATCCGTCCTCTCAACCGGCTGTGGTGAAGAAGCTCCTATGGTTGAGGGAGAGTTTGATGAATCTCAGCAGATTGATCCTGCCGCAGAAGCGGAACTGGAAAAACAGGCCCAGAGAGATCTGCAGTAAATTCAGCCTCATTGTTTCATTTTCATAGAACTTATAATGAAACTGCGGGGAGCTTCAACCGGGTCCGACAGGTATCCAGAATGATGCGTGTTGCACTGGCACCGACGCGGCTTACTCCCAGATCACGAACCTCGAGGAGCTGATCCAGCGTACGGATTCCCCCTGCCGCTTTGATCTGAACCCGGTCCGGACTGTGGGCCCGCATCAACTTCAAATCATCTAATGTTGCGCCTCCAGTGCCATATCCGGTCGAGGTCTTCACCCAATCCACTCCCAATCCCGCACAGATATAACATAGCTCAATCTTCTGATCATCAGTCAGATAACAGTTCTCAAAAATCACTTTGATTTTCTGGCCTGCCTGGTGCGCCACCCTGGTAATCGCTCCGATTTCATTTTCGACATACTTCCAGTCCCCACTAAGGACCCGAGATAGATTGACGACCATGTCCAGTTCTTCACAACCATCCAGAATCGCCTGTTCTGCTTCCCGCTGTTTCATGATCAGTGTATGCCCTCCATGTGGAAAGCCAATAGTGGTGCTGGGATGAACTGTGGAGTGTTCCAGAATCTCGGCACACCGCTTGAGGTAAAATGGCATAATACACACACTGGCCACATCATAAGCCAGTGCCAGTTGGCAGCCCGCTTCCAGCTCCGGTACAGTCAAGATGGGACTTAACAGGGAGTGATCGATCATCTTTGCTATTTTATTAAACTGATCTTCCATGAGCTTTACTCTCGACAGGGAATATAATTTCGCAGGTAAGTATGACACTGTCTTAATGCAGCCAGACACGATTCGGTGGAGCCTTCGTAGGCACGATCTTCAACTTCAACGCAAACCGGTCCCTGGTAACCAATCTCATTCAATTGTGAAAAAAAATGCCCCCAGTCGACCTGTCCCAGTCCGGGTAACTTGGGGGTATGATAATCCAGGGGATACGCCATTATTCCCACCTGGTCCAGCCGATGCTGATCGACACGCACATCCTTGGCATGCACATGGAATATCCGATCAGCAAAATCACGCAGGGGAGCTACATAATCCATCTGCATCCACACCAGATGGGAAGGATCATAGTTCAGACCAAAATATTCACTCGGTATATCCGCATACATCCGCTTCCAGATAGCGGGAGTGCAAGCCAGATTTTTTCCACCCGGCCACTCATCCTGACTAAAAGACATCGGGCAGTTTTCGATACCAATGCGTACCTGTTGCTGTTCAGCGTATTGAATAATTTCAGGCCAGGTCTGTAGAAAACGAGGCCAGTTCTCATCGACCGACTTTTTCCAGTCCCGCCCGATGAAGGTATTCATTCGATTGATACCCAGTTTTCCCGACGCGGCGATGACCTTTTGAATATGTTCCGCATATTTACCGGCTTCCTCCGGATCAGGACAAAGTGGATTCGGATAATAACCCAATGCACTGATCTCAATTCCGAATTCATCGGAAAGCTGAGAAATGGTTGCGACGTCGGAATCGGTAAACTGTTCCGCAGAAATGTGAGTAATCCCGGCATAGCGCCGGGAATCTTTTCCTTCAGGCCAGCACATGACTTCGACACAATCATAGCCGATCTCTGAAGCCGCCTGAAATACTCCACGCAGGTCATAATCTGGTAATATGGCCGTTACAAACCCCAGTTGCATTCTCTGATCCTCCCTGCTGCCCGTAGTGTGAGTCTTTCGGAAACACTTGCTTCCAAGACTGATATCATAAGCAACAAAGGAGAACAGGTCTACAACGGGAAACAGAAACGGCCAGGCTCGGAGCGGCTGGATTCGGAGGGGGATGCTTTACTGTCGGGAAAACCCGAGCAATCAATGGCTGAGCGGGGCTACCAGATCTCTTTAATATTGAATTCATAGGCCTGCATCCGGCGGCCCGCTTCGAATTCTTCGGGGGCTTCCGCCAGGACACGCACCCAGACGCGCTCCCCGTGATACTTCCCTTCAATGGAAATATGACAACCTAACTGATCATCATCATCGACGGGTAAAGACTGCCAGTGCAAAGATTCTACTTCCTCAAATATTTCACCCAGATTGAGGATATTGAAACAGAACTTGGAAGGTGCCAGAACACCGTCCCATTCGCCACCGACGATCTCGGTACTGGATGCAAACAATGTCACTTCCCACTCGTTACGGCTGTTGTTGTGGAAATAATGACATCCAATCGGTGAAAGCATATCGACATCATACATCAGTGATGCCACTTGATTTGCCATTGTTTTCAGCCATGAAGGGGGGGCAGGCATCTGAAGTATTCAATCTAGTAACTAGTGTGTAAGTTGGGTGAATGACTTTATCCGCAGTTAATCAATTTACACTTAAACTAAGGCACTAACAAATGAGGTGTTTTCACACAACCATCTGCATCCTGATTTCAATGCAACTGATCTAAACGATTGGATTGTCTTACCCGAGCCTGCGTTTTAAAATGCCCGCATTTCCTCCTGCAAGACAGCAATCAAGCGAATATTCGAAAGTGAGTTGTTCCATCTAACTACGTACTTGCACACTTTCGAATGTCCGATTCAGGGATGATTGTCGCAAAAGAAGTGCCAAAGAAAGGACAGATCAGGGAATTCGTGTCTGACAGTGTCTGGCGTTGAATTGAGAATCAACAATATTGAATAATCCAGCTACCCACGTTCCGAAAAGGAATAGAGTCGTAAGGGATTTTTTCAGAAAATAAGTAGTAGACCGGACAAGTTAAATTATGTGTAAAATAAATAAACACCTTTGACTTACAGAATGTTCAAAGGTGTTTACGTTTTTTGTTGTTTTCAGGAAACAGAAACGGAGTTTGAAATCAACTTGTCAGCAGTCCATTGATCATCATAATCGCAGCCGGTCCTACCAGGACCACAAAGATACCGGGAAAAATAAACAGTACCAGTGGGAAGATCATCTTAACGGCAGTCATCGCAGCCTGCTCTTCGGCCAACTGGCTGCGTTTCACACGCATGCTGTCTGACTGTACGCGTAAAGCCTGGGCAATCGACGAACCAAATTTATCGGCCTGAATCAGAATCGCCGCCAATGCCCGCATATCATCAACACCACTGCGGATCCCCAGATCGTGCAATACTTCACGTCGCGGACGCCCCATCTGTAACTGCAGATTACACAAGGCAAACTCACTACACACATCAGGCGCGGTCTCTTCCAGTTCCTCAGAAACCCGTCGCATGGCGGCATCCAGCCCCAGGCCGGCTTCCACACATACGACCAGCAGGTCCAGCGCATCAGGCAGTGACAGAAAAATACGTTCTACGCGTCCCTTGACCAGTAGACGCAATACAATTTCAGGGAGATAAAAGCCAATTCCCCCGGCAATGACCAGTGATGTCCAGCCATTTTGAGTCATCCCAAAGTTATAAAATCCGTAACCCGACCCCAGCAACACACCCAACAGGCCTAATGCCACTTTTAAGGAGAGAAAGATGGAAGGCGCGGCTTCCGAATTATAACCGGCATTTGCCAGTCGTACTTTTAACTGATTTTCTTCCAGTTCCGATTTCGGAGTTAATGCCTTCGAGAGTGCGGGAGCCGCCTTTTCAAATAACGAACTGGCCGAATTTGCATCTTCGGGATTAGCTCGTAAATGGGGATTTCGTAATTCCTCCAGCCGCTCATTGGTACGTGAATGATCTGAATTCAGTTTGTTGATCAGGGCAATCACACCCACAATCACCATTCCAAAAATGGCCCATGGTATTAATTGAACAAAGTCCATGTTTAATTCTCCAACATTCAACAAATAAAATCAGTAGTCACGTTAATTCAGATATCAATTCACCTGTTCAAATCCGACAGATTTCTGCCTGATCAGATTTTGATGTTTACAATCTTCTTAATCCATAAGGCACCCAACACCTGCAGTACGATACCGCCGGCAATCATTTTTCGGCCCAGTTCATCCGTGAACAGAAGCATCACATAATCGGGATTGAGATAGTAAACAGCAAAGAACAATGCGATCGGCAAAGCCATCAGCACGACTCCACTGATTCGACCTTCCCCGGTTAACGCCTGAACCTGCCCCATAATCTTAAAGCGTTGCCTGATGATATAACCGATTTTGTCAAGAATCTCAGCCAGGTCACCACCGGCCTGTCTCTGAATTACAACCGCTGTCACGAAAAACTTCAAATCCAGGTTCGGCATCCGCTTTAACATGCTTTTCAATGCTTGATCAATGGGAACCCCCAGATTCTGTTCTTCGTAAGCTAACGCAAATTCCGTTGAAATCGGTGCCGGCATTTCCTGAACCACAACACTGAGCCCCGAGGAAAGACTATGCCCCGAGCGTAACGCACGCCCCACCAGTTCCAACGCATCAGGTAGCTGTTGACCAAATTTTTTAAATCGCCGATTGCGGCGGAACAACAACCACATAAATGGCAATACCCCCGCTCCCAGCGCAGCCACCGGGCAAAAGGGGCCAGGTGCATTCGTAAACCAGGCGGCAGCAAAACCCAGAGAACCGGTAACAGCGGTCATCAGCAGAAATGTGTCTGCTTTGAAGGGCGCCTCAGCCTGCGCCAGTAGCAGCTTGATATTACCAAACTTCTCAAAAAAGTGTGCCACCTGATCAGACAGGCTATTCAAGCCTCCCTTCACAAATTCTTCTTTGAGCAACGAGGTCGCCTCTTCCGTTGCTTTCTTTTTGCCGGTAATGACGGCCAGACGATCTTCAGCCTTGCTGGATGAAAAATCCTTGATCACGAAGATGACGGCCCCTGCAAAAGCCATCATTCCCAGAAATGCAGCGATAGAGATGATGAGTGTCTGATCCATCTCGGATTACCTTTATCGTTTGAAAATCGTGTATTTATTTCTTTTAGTAACAGTATTAATCTCAGCCCTGCAAGACGCGGTTGGCAAACAGGTTCCCTGGCAAGCGCACACCGGCTGCCTCCAGACGATCCATGAATGCCGGTCGTACTCCAGTTGCTTCAAAATGACCAAATGCTCTGCCATCAGCATCAATGCCATCCTGAATGAACAGGAAAATATCCTGCATAATCACGGTGTCCTGTTCCATGTTTAGAACTTCTGTCACGTGTGTTACCTTTCGAGGCCCCCCCTGCAGTCGGTTTACCTGAATAATCAGATCGACGGCGGAAGCGAACTGTTGCCGCAACGCTTTCAGAGGCAGTTCCACTCCCCCCATCGTAATCATGGTTTCCAGACGGGATACCGCATCCCGAGGTGAGTTGGCGTGAATCGTCGTTAATGAACCTTCATGACCGGTATTCATCGCCTGTAACATGTCCAGTGATTCGCCGCCACGACATTCCCCGATGATGATCCGGTCTGGTCGCATACGTAATGCGTTTTTCACCAGGTCCGTTGCGGAAATTGCCCCTTTGCCTTCAATATTGGAAGGTCGGGTTTCCAGGCGTAAAATATGTTCCTGTTGTAATTGAAGTTCCGCCGCATCTTCGATTGTAATCACACGGTGGTCACTCTGAATAAAGCCCGATAATGTATTTAACAACGTCGTTTTACCAGAACCGGTACCACCACTGATAATAGTATTGATACGTGCTTTAATGGCTCCCTCCAGTAACATGGCTATTTCCGGAGTAAACGCCCCAAACCGCAGCAGATCTTCCAGTCCCAATGGATTCGATCCGAACTTACGAATCGTTAACGAGGGACCATCCAGTGCCAGCGGAGGGATGACGGCATTCAATCGCGAGCCGTCAGGCAGACGGGCGTCGACCAGGGGAGACGTTTCATCCACACGTCGTCCCACTTTGGAAACAATCCGGTCCAGAATCTGCAGCAAATGCTGATTATCGCGGAAGACTACATTAGATCGTTCAATCCGTCCGTTCTTTTCCACGAACACATGCTTGGGACCGTTGATCATGATGTCCGCGATATCCTGATCTTTCAGCAGCAATTCGAGTGGCCCGAACCCAAAGGTCTCGTCCAGTATTTCTTCGATCAACCGCTCTCTTTCAGAACGGTTTAACAGTGGATTTTCCGTATCGCATAAATGCTCGATGACCAGTCGGATTTCCCGACGCAGTGAATCACCTTCCAGATCACCCACACGTGACAGGTCCAGTTTTTCAACCAGCTTGCCATGAATCAGTCGTTTCAGATCATCAAAAGCCATATTGGAATCGGCGTGTGAAAAACCAGTAGCTGCCATCTTATTCATAACTCCTTGAAGTTGTGTCTTTGATTTGAAAACCGGAATGTTCTGCCCGAATTAGACATCCATAATCACATCAGCGTTACTGGGAGATGTGACAGGGTTTTCAGCTTAAATTTAGTTCATAAAATGACACCACGTCGGCTTAAGAATAAAATGTTGCAAAAAAGCAGCATCTCTCTATCAGATAAAACTGCTGCTGCATAACGATTCTGCCGATGATGTTCTCTCTTTGCACTCTGAGGATCAATCCGGTTGATCAGATGGTTATCTCGAGGGGAAATGAGATTGCAGTATTCATCTGCATTTCATGCTTATGAGGTAGATTTATATAAGTGTAGCAGCAGAAAATCAGATACTCCCTGTACCCCCTCTGCCTCTCTCTGAAATACATCAGCAGTTATCACTAACCGCATAACTGCTACAATCCAGAAAAGTAAAAACATTGCTGCAATTATCAATCATTATTCCTACTTACTGCGAAGCAGAAAATCTAACGGTACTCATCCCGCGTGTGAACCAGGCGCTCACTGCTGCCAGTCTGGATGCAGAAATCATTGTGGTTGATGACGACAGCCCGGATGAGACGATTCAGGTTTGTCAGACCCTGGCTGAAAAGTTTCCCCTGCGTCTGATCACCCGCAAAGATGAACGGGGGCTCTCTACCGCCGTGATTGCAGGATTAGAGGCGGCAACAGGAGAAATTCTTCTGGTCATGGATGCAGATCTTTCCCATCCTCCGGAAAATATCCCGGAACTGGTATCAGCCCTCAATCAACCGCAGGCGGACTTTGTGATTGGCAGCCGTTATGTCGAAGGAGGCTCTACCGACCAAAGCTGGGGCTGGTTCAGAAAATGGAATTCCCGAGTAGCAACCTGGCTCTCCCGCCCTTTCACCAGTGCCCGTGACCCGCTGGCCGGTTTCTTTGCAATCAAACGGCAGACATATCGGAAGGCTCGCCAGATCCTGAATCCGGTGGGATATAAAATCGGGTTGGAGCTCATCGTCAAATGCCGATGTCGAAACGTAGTCGAAATCCCGATCGATTTTGCAGATCGAGTATCAGGAACCAGTAAGCTTTCCTTCAAAGAACAACTACGCTACCTGAAACATCTCAAACGCCTGTTCGATTTCAAATTTCAGAACTATGCCTATTTCATCCAATTCGCGCTGATCGGGCTTACCGGAGTCTTTGTTAATCTGCAGATGCTTTCTCTGCTCTCAAACTGGATTAGTTCACCGGTCGCAGTGGCTCTGGCGATCTGGTCCTCCATGAGCACCAACTTCCTGCTCAACCGGAATATCACTTTCTCGTATGCGAAGCATGCTCCCATCTTCAAACAGTATCTGACCTATTGTGGCAGTTGTCTGACAGGAGCCATTTTCAACTGGCTGACGACAATGACCCTCAGCCAGTCCTTCCAGTTTTTTGAGAAGCGAATTCTACTGGCGGCATTTATTGGGATTCTTGTCGGCATGGGTTTCAATTTTCTGCTCTGCCGGTATCTGGTTTTCTCCAAGCACAAATCAGCAGACGAACCAACAGCGACCGATAAAGAACTCAAGCACACTGAGTAAATAGCAACTTTATCGCATCGGATGCGACCTGTCCCTAACCCTGGTTACCTGTCAGCCTGGTTAATCATCCTGCTGTGGAGGCTGACGTTTCTGCTGCTGAGCGACTTTTCGCTGGAACTGCTCGAAGGAATGCGTCAGCGAATCCAGCAGGCGGGGAATATTCGGCGCTGCCATATGCACGCGGGCAGAAACACAGGAACGGGGAAAGAACGTGGTAATGAAATCGAATGAAAATTCCGTCGCGGAGTGCCCAATTCGAACGGCATTGGCATACGTGCCGCTCAACATCTCATCTGGTAGCTTCAGCTCGTCATACAACTCCTCCGCGGAAGGTGGTTTCTGAGCCGACTCTACCGGATTGATTTTGGTTTCCGAAGTTTCCTGGTTGGCAGACTCCGGAGTTCTTGTCTCTCCGACGACTCCTGCTCCGCCGGCAGCCGCCCCCGAAACAGAATCAGCAACCGGTGAGGCAGGCTGTTCGGTTTCAGGTGTTTCGATACCTGCTCCGACATTGATGGATTCAGAGGAACCAGTAACCGCTGGAGGCAACGGTGTAGGAATGACAGGAGTCCCAAACCGATTCTCGTAATTCGTCAAATTATCGCGGAGTGCACGTATCATCTGGGGAACGACTCCCATGGGAAGCACCACCCGTGCGACAACCTGCTGAGGCGTGGAAATCCGCAACAGAAAATCGAGAATAAATTCGTGACCTCCCTGCAGTACTACAGCTCCCGTACTGAAAACGCCACGCGAGACACCTTCCGGCACACGGGCACTGACCTGGGAATGCCTGATTTCCTGCGTATGGCGTTCCGCGTTGAATTCCGGAGAATCATCATTGTTTTCAGCTGGCGTCGGATTATCACTCATGGTTACTGTTTCATTCTTTCAGGATTCTCTACGGTCTCGCGACTCAAAGATCTTGGTTTACAATAACCATAGTAAGGTCTCAGATGGTACTCAGCAAACCAGACCGAGCATTTTAATCATTTCACACGATCTGATATTATGTCTGAATAGCCCGTAATTCTTTGGGGAGGGGGAATCGAACTGATTCCTTACGGATAATCGCGTTTTCAATTTCTGCCTGATATTGATCTTCCAGAAATTGAATCAGTTCCTGCACAACGACTTCGGGGGCACTGGCGCCTGCTGTGATCAGAATTGTTTCTGTCTGCTCGAACCATTCCGGTAATACTTCTTCCACCCCGTCAATCAGATAGGCCGGCTTGCCGGCAGTCTTCCCAATCTCCATCAGGCGTTTGCTGTTCGAACTGTTCTGACTTCCCAGGACGAGCACCAGATCCACGCGTGACACCAGTTCGGAAACTGCTTCCTGACGATTTGTAGTGGCATAACAGATATCTTCTTTTGGGGGGCTTTCGATCTCAGGGTATTTTTCCTTGAGGCTGCGAATTACGCGGCTGGCTTCTTCCACACTTAAAGTGGTCTGAGTCAGGTATGCCAGTCGCGCCCCTCCAGGAAAATTCAAAGCGGCAACTTCTTCTGGAGTTTCGATCAGCGTAATACTTTCCGGAGCTTCCCCCATCGTGCCGATCACTTCGTCGTGCCCTTCATGGCCAATCAAAATGATATGATAACCAGCGTCGGCATATTTGATGGCTTCGGTATGCACTTTAGTTACCAGCGGACAAGTTGCATCAATCGTACGAATTTTTCGTTCACGCGCTTCATTTCGAATCACCGGGGACACACCATGTGCACTGAAAACCAGAATGGAATTTTCCGGTACTTCACTCACTGCATCGACAAAGGTGACCCCCTGATCCGTAAAACGATTCACGACATACTTATTATGTACGATCTCATGATATACATAGACATTGCTGCCAAAGATGCGAATGACTTCTTCAAGACACTCGATTGCCATATTCACACCCGCGCAGAAACCGCGGGGATTTGCCAGTATAACTTTCATTGATTTTGTTCCAGTAGCACAGAAATGTAATCTTTTATTTCTGTTGAGGGGCGTCGTATCCAATTCACTCAAATGTGACAGAGGTAAAGTCCCGCCTGCAATGATTTGAAGCGTCAAATCAATCAGAAGCAATCCCTCTGACTGCCTCAGCTACTATTCTATGCTGATCACGAAGCGAAACCAGATCCGGGAAGTTGATTTTTCCCACTTTCAACAAAGGAAAACCTGTTTTTTGCTTATTTCATGCAAGAAACAAACAGATTCCCGGGCTGTCACCTGAATGCAACGCGCAGCGTCTCGCCGTGCAGGAATCTGAACAGCGCTCGATTTCCTGAAAGTCGGACTTATTCTACCGTTACGCTTTTTGCCAGATTACGAGGTCGATCGACATTACATCCACGCTGGACAGCAATATGGTAAGAGAGCAGCTGTAACGGAATCGCCGTGACGAGGGGCTGAAGAAAATCGTCGACGTCGGGTACATAGATCACATCGTCGGCAATATCAGCAATCTTATTATCCCCTTCACAGGCGATGGCGATCACAGGCCCTTTCCGTGCTTTGACCTCTTCCAGATTGCTCATGACTTTAGGATAAATCTGTCCGCGAGGTACAATGAATACACTGGGAGTAGCTTCATCCACAAGCGCGATCGGACCATGCTTCATTTCCGCAGCCGGATATCCCTCTGCGTGGATATAACTGATCTCTTTGAGTTTTAATGCCCCTTCCAGCGCACCAGGAAAATTATACAGGCGTCCCAGATACAAAAAGTTATTGAAGTTACAGTACTTTAATGCAATGTCCTTCACCTGCTCGTTGCATTCCAGGCATTTCCGGATCTGGTCGGGAACCTTATGGATGGCATCGATAATTCTGCGGCCGGCTGGATAGGACAGATGTCGCATCCGCCCCAGAAATAATGCTAACTGAATTAAAACCATGACCTGCGAAGTGAATGCTTTCGTTGAAGCAACTCCCACTTCCTGACCGGCGTGTAAATAAATTCCGCCATCCGCTTCCCGGGCAATTGTTGAACCGACCACATTACAGATCGCCAGTGTCGGATGGCCTTTCCGCTTGCATTCGCGCATTGCTGCCAGTGTGTCAGCAGTTTCACCACTTTGAGTAATCGCGAAAATCATCGTACTGTTTGAAATCGGAGGGTTGCGATAGCGCAATTCGCTCGCATATTCGACCTCCGTTGGAATCCGGGCAAACTCTTCCAGCAGATATTCACCCACCAGGCCGGAATGCCAACTGGTTCCACAGGCTGTCAGTACAACGCGATCAATTTTTCGCAGCTGTTGCGCGCTTAAATTCAAACCGCCAAATTTGGCGGTCGCTTCATCTTCATCCAGGCGACCACGCATGGCGTTTTCCAGTGCCTGCGGTTGTTCGAATATTTCTTTCAGCATGTAATGTTCAAAGTCACCCAGCTCTGCTTCAACGCTCACCTGATCAAGGGTCTGAATTGAAAGCTTCTGCTGGCCTTCATCACGGTGAAAGATTTCAATCTCATCACGCGTGATGACAGCCATTTCGTGATCGGCAAGGTAAATCACTTCGTCGGTATAACCGGCCAGGGGGGTTGCATCACTGGCGATAAAATGTTCGCCTTTGCCGACACCGATCACCAGCGGGCTCCCCAGTCGTGCGGCAATGATCGTGTCCGGGAGGTCCCGGAACATCACCACCAGGCCGTAGGTTCCCTTGAGTTTCGTCAGGGTGATTTCGACTGCTTTCAGATAGGTAGCCAACTCTTCCGGGTCAGAACCAAATTTGATTTGTTCTTCCAGGTGATGTGACAGCAGATGCGCCACAGACTCGGTATCAGTCGTCGTGCGAAAAACGTACCCCAGTCCCTGCAACTGCTTCCGCAGTGAAGTATAATTTTCGATCACTCCATTATGGACGATGACAACATCATCATTTCCCCCCACATGGGGATGCGAATTCTGATCGTTGGTTTCTCCATGTGTCGCCCAGCGGGTGTGTCCGATCCCTACCGTGCCGGAAACCGGACTCGACTTGTAGAGGGACGCCATCTCAAGGACACGTCCTTTTTTCTTTCGAATCTGGATTGAAGAGCCATCATGAACAGCGACACCGGCGCTGTCATAACCTCGATATTCCAGTTTCTGCAAACCTTTGATCAGAATGGGCCCGGCCTGTCGATGACCGATATACCCGACGATTCCACACATGTTTCGCGCTCCATCGCTGGATGAGGGAAAAATATTTTGAGGACTTAGCGCATTCCCCCGTCATTCTGGTAACCTGTCATCCTTGTTCATGTTACCGGAACGCTGAGATAAAAGTGGGAAGCTCTTAAGTCTTGAAATTGCCTGCTGCTAAACAGTTATAAGCGCGGGAAGATACCACAAGATCCGAAAAGAAGTCAACTGCGATTCTGCATAGTTCATTTGAACACAGTCTCATTTTGCAACTATTAAAATGTTGTAACATATACACTTACAGACATGTCTTTCATTGACTTCGATTGACATCCGGGGAGAACCGAACCCGTTCTGCAGCCAGTCGCGCAACGGCATAGGCACAGGCGGAATCTGAAATGGATCGATCAAAGATCTCAGCGACATTCGTAGTCGTTGCCTGAGCAAGTTGCGGATGAGAACGAACTATTTTTTCCGCGAGAAATACGGAACTGCCACTGATCAAGATCGTGTGGGGAAGGTCATCCATTTGCCTCAGGACCTGATTCAACGACTCGGTAATCTGTGACTGCTGTCGCACCGCCAGCCATCCGGATATCTCGACCGCCTCGGCTTCACTCAGTCCCGTAGTATCACAACAGACAGAACGGGCAATACGGGCAAATGCATTCGCCCGCATCGCAGGCCTGCCGTCTGCCGTATCGACATCCTCGGGAGATTCGGGGATCTCTCCAAGCATCAGATAAAGATCCGCAGTCGTCGCAAAACATTCCGCCGCCAGAGGACAATTCTGACCGCGCAAAGGTACACTTTTCTCCAACATCGCCAGCGGAGTCCGACGACCACCGGTATAAACCAGTTCCCCCGACAGTAATCGTTCGACATCCGTTAAACCCTCGGTAACCGGCAACCCATTCTTAAGCGGTATCAGATCTGTAGTCGTTGAGCCGATATCGATCAAGAGGCTACTCTGATCAGGAATCATCCGCCCCAGCCAGGTTGCCAGCGCATGCCAGTTGGCAGCAGCAGCCAATAAAGGAAATTCCCGCGCGATCTCTGTAGTCAGAAATTCTGCACCGGTCTGCCAGACCAGCACAGGCACGCCCGGCACCGCCTGTTCGACGGCAGTCAGAATATGATTGACCCCGTCAGCCTTCGTCTGAAAACAGTCTGCCAACTCCCCCGTCATTGTGACCGCAATCAGATCGGGCTTCGGGTAGGAAGCCAGCATCCCCTGTAATGTCGACTGTAACAACTCAGGAGTTTTCCAGAGTTCAAAGGACATCGATCTGGCAGCACCATCGCTGTCTGCTGTCTTGAGGTTCGCGCCGCCAATATCCAGGCCAATGACATACATGTTGAGTTTCTCGATTAAGATTGTGGTAGCAGTGCAGAACTTCCATCAGTATGAAACCGGACCGTTTCTCCCCGATTCCAGTTGATGGGAGGAAAATCTGTAGTTGAATCAATGAGCCGCGCTGCCAGATTATCATGTGTCAACCGGCGATAACCAGTGTAACTGGTCGTCAGTCTCGGATTGATTTCCACCAGCACGGGTTCATTTGGAGCGTCATCTGGCAAAAGAATATCAAAGCCCACATATCCCGCAAGTCCCGGCAGTAAATCACAGACACGATTCATTAAATCATAAATGCTTTGCGACACCCTTTCATTCACGTCCGCAGGAATTGTTCCTCCCTGATACTGAAAACCCTGCTTCCAACTGATCTGCTGCTCACCCACCGGAAAAAACTCCCTGTGTCCTGCTCTGATCAGCGCCACGGTCGAAAGTGGCTTGCCTGTCAGGAAAGGCTGTAACAGAAATGTTCTTTCTGGCGGCTTCAGTTGAGTCCAGTGTTTCTGTATAGCGACCTCATTGTCGAACGTTTCCAATCCGAGACCTCCTGCTCCAAAACGATGTTTGATCAGACAGGGAAACGAAACCGCAGATGGAGGAAGTTCTCCTGACAGGAACTGAGTCGGAATCACGGGAATCGAGTTCTCCTGCATCAGTTCATAAAACCGCCACTTGTCGGCTGTTAACTGGATTGTATTGAGATCTGAACCAGCAACAACTGCGCCACTATCCAAAGCCAGCTGCGTTCGACTGGACAGCAGATCCTCAAACTCGGGCGCGATGATGAACGCGCAATCGGCCATTTGACAGGCTGTCTTGAAGCTCTCACTTTCCTGCTCTGGTGTATTGACACGGAAGATTTGTAACCGTTCCCCGCGGATCGCCTCTTTGAAAATCGGAGCGTTCAGCGAGAGCGTCTGCTTCAGGCCCGTCATTACGCGAATGTATGGAAGCGCAAGCAGATCAATAATGATTGCTTCCAGCATCGCAGTTCCCTCTGTGAGTAAGCCGGATTCCGCTTCGGTCAGTTCACAGGCACCACTACAGAGATATTCAGTCACAAAGATGTTCAAAGTGGGTCCTTGCCACGATTTGATTACCGAAACAGGCTCAGTGGAACCCGCCTTTCAGTATTAAATTCAGTACAGCTGGTATCAATCATACGACACTTAAAGCAGGTTCAGTCTAGAAACTCGACTCTGCTTTGTTAATTGTTCTGACTGATGATCTCGAGGTTTTTAGTCTGTTTTTCTTCAGTTTCCCATTTCAGCCTCTCTGCAATGATTCTGTTGAATGGATTGCAATCATCACTGTTAGAAATCACAGAGCCACCGTGGTCAATACATTAAAGATAATCGTTTGATTTCCATCTGGAATCGCGCAATTACTATTATCAATTTCCTGCAAATCTCTCCCTGTTGCACTCAAGATTTCGTGATAAACTTTCAGTGTATCGTTTTGTTTTTAATGTCAGGAATTTCCCATGCCGGGTAGCAGAATTCGGCCCCTATCAGGAACCATATCTATATTGCTGCTGCTGTTGACACTCTCGACAGCAGCCTGCTCTGCCCTTGCGCCCAGTCAACGTTCCTCCTGGAAACTGACTGATCCGCCTCCTCTGGATCCCCAGAATCAGTCATTGAACAGCCCTGTCCCACAAACGGCTCCCCAGTCACGTGAAACGCAACGTGTAAATCCACAATCAATTCCACGCACCAGTCCACAGACGATTCCACAAAGACAACCGACTCCCCCTCAACCTGAAGAAGATCTGTTTGCGGTACCGGAATCGCTCAACCGAAATCAGCCTCTTCAACCGCGCGATCTGCCTGAGCAGGTCATGCCTCGCCCCCAGTTGAGAGCACCCGATCTTCAAAGCAGATCAAAGCCGGAAGCCATACCAAAACAGCCAACAGGGCCGATGATGACTGCCCCTGCGACAGCAGGACCGCTGGAGATGACGGTTGACGTGATCCCCAAACGCCAGCTGGGAAGTGGTGCCACATTCTATCTGATCATCAAAAACACCAGTGATCGCTCCGTCAGAAATGTTCTGCTGGAATGCGAATTTGACGCTGCCATGATGTTCCCCGGTCGCCGTGAAAAGAAAATTGGACAGCGTCTGGGAACATTGCAACCCGGCGAATCAAAAGAAATCTCACTGACGCTTTATAGTGATGTTCTAGGCAGCCACTGCTGCCGCTTCCGGGCTTTGGCTGATGGGGATGAACTGGTCTGGAAATCGGTCTGTGTTGAATATGAAAAGAAACAGTTGGACCTGTCTGTCATTGGCCCTTCTTCCCGGAGCATCGGCAGTCGGGCAGAGTACATCGTGAAACTTTCCAATGTGGCAGGTGTCGATCTGAATAATATCCAGGTCGCTATCTCTTACGATTCCGCATTGATCCCGCGCGAAGCGTCCATAGGTTCCACCCGGGAAGCTGACCAGTTGACCTGGTCTCTGGATACAATTCGTAGTGGCGAAGGGGTACAACTACAGGTGGAATTCGAATGCGAAGTTGCCGCCGAACATGCCTGCATGCGCGTGAATGTCACCAGCCGGGAACTACCCAACGAACAGGTTTCTGCCTGCCTGAAAGTCACCCCAGCATCAGGTGTGCTGGACGTGCAGGTCCGCGACACCAAAGACCCCATTGCCCGCGGCGAAGAGACGGTTTACGAAGTCAGCATCGAGAACCGGGGGCTCCAACCAGCGAGAGACATCGTGCTTCAGGCTAAAATCCCGCGTATGTTTCGTGTCGTCTCTGTCGAAGCGCACCAGGGAAATCAGAAGCTCAATCTGAGGCCGGAAGTGAATCAGGATATCCTGCGTGTCTCTCCCGTTCGTGAACTTCCCGCCGATGCCTTTTTACGATATACGATTCTCGTCAAAGCAATTGGCTCTGGTGATGGCGAATTGAATGTCACGATTACCGGTGCGGATGCTTCTAAGCTGGAAACGCAGGTAACCGAAATCACGACGGTAAACCGTTAACCGACACGGCGCTCGTCATTTCTTTTGAATCTGCCCTGGAAAATCCCGTTCGTAACGTTTCACCAGCGCATCCATATCAGCGGGAACGATATAGATTTTCCCGCGAATCGTTTTTGTCTCTCCCGGTTTCAGACCGCCTAAGCGGAAATCGGCATGCAGGCAGCGAATCACCCCCTGAAACAATTCCTGGTATGGTTCAAACGCGGTGGCAAATATCCACTGACCATCGCCACTATAACAGCCAATCAAGCCGTTACTGGGCACTTCACTGCTTAACGGTCGGGGATTCACATCGGAACGAGGAACATTCACCGGACACCAGACCTGTCCGGGAACATAGCGTGCTTTGGTCGCCCAGTTACGGGTGGGCATGAACGCTGGCTTGCCATCCAGAAAGACGAACGATTTTTTGATATAAGCATATTTATCATCAGTCGTGGAAGCACCCAGGCCGGCAAATTCACCCACGCGGATACAGGGTTGTGCCCAGTGAACTTCGGAGCGTCGATCAGTCGGGTTGTGGGCCACCAGTTGAAAGTCGACCTCATCCTCTTTTGCGGTGATGGTATGTTGCACAGTAACGCCATCGGCAACCGTGCATTTCAGCTTCAGAATGGTCTGGTCTTCGTTCAGGGAGAGAGTCTGTGTTTCATGCTTAACTACCGTATGCTTTCCCCAGTCGGCATCAGTCGAATTCGCGCGACAGTAGGCTTCCAGATAATTAATGGGAATCTTTCCCCCTGGAATATGATCGCCGTGAATCAATAACATATTTTTTTCACGCGAAAGCGTCAGACGCGGTTTTTCTATTTTCGAACCTGTTGTTTTTTCACTCCCCCGGCAGGAGGAATCAGTAAAACACAGGCAGGTCCCCATCAGAACTCCCAGCAGCAAAAGCGAATTCGCGAGCGACTTCATCACTTCCTCCGGTTTTCATTTTCATTGTGGATAACTGAAAGATCATCCTTTTAATATCACGATAGAAAAACAACCGAAGTGTAAACCACACTCCGGTTGTCAATTTAAATTCGATTGTCGAACACTTTTTATACAAAGGGAGTCACGCCGGGTGTCGCCACTTTGGGTTCGGGCAGTGACATGGTCATGTCATATTTCTCGGGAGACAGGTCTTCCTGGGAATTCATGGCCTGTTCCCAGGTGAGCGTCTTACCCGTATAGGCTGACATACGGGCGATAATGCCCATCATGGAACTGTTTGCCATGTAATCCCCGTTATTGATGACTTCACCATTTCTGAGGGCCTTGTACATCGCGTCATGTTCCAACTGATGCATGTTGGCACGACGGCGGGCGCCTTTCCAGGGATTCTTGCCTTCGATCTGGTACTTCATCAGCGTGGCTGTTCCCTCAGTGCCTGACACAGTATCAACAAACAGGGAGCTGCATCCCTGCTGATGTCGAGTGGACGCGACAAATTTCGCACCATTGGCATACTCGTACACAGTACTGAAGTGATCAAAGATCTGACCATAATCTTCACCGGTTCGTGTCTCACGTCCGCCTGTGCTGTAGCAGCGGACAGGATATTCTCCCATCACCCACGACTGTTTATCCAGCTCATGCACGAACTGCTCGGTATTGAAGTCGCCCGACAGCCAGGTGTAGTAATACCAGTTTCGCATCTGGTATTCCATGTCTGACCATTCCGGTTTGCGTTTCACCATTTTGGCAACACCACCCAGATAGCGGGTGCTGTGCATGGCCACGATATCACCAATTCCCCCTTCATGAATTTTATCGACCATTTGTTGCATACCAGGCTCATAACGCCAGCAGAGACCGGAAACGAGGGTCAGGTTTTTCTTTTTGGCTTCGGCAGTTGTTTTCAGTACGGAGCGAATCCCTGGTGCATCGACGGCAACCGGCTTTTCGCAGAACACATGTTTGCCGGCATCGATACAGGCCTGCAACTGCTGTGGTCGGAAATGAGGAGGCGTCGCTAAAATCACGAGGTCAACACCAGAATCAATCAGTTTCTGAAAGGCGTCGAACCCGACAAACTTGTGATCGGCGTCAACTTTGACCCGATTTTGAACTTCCGTCTTTTTCAGGTTCTGGTAACTTTTTTCAAGATGATCACCAAACGCATCCGCCATCGCAACCAGTTCAACATTGGAATCCGCCCGCAGTGTCTGTGCTGCCGCCCCGGTTCCTCGACCGCCACAGCCAACCAGTCCGACTTTGATCAATTCAGAACTGGTAGCAAAAGCACCAGAAGTCAACGCCGGATTTACGACCAGCCCCGTTGTTGCCAGCGTGGTCAAAGACTGTTTCATAAATTTACGACGGCTCTGGCTCGGCTGTTGTTCAGATGCATTTTCGGACATGGAAAAGACCTTTCATTCAGATGGTAGACAGTTTCAGATTCTGTATCTACTACGCAATTTATTGTTGAAGAGCTAACTGCAGGCAGGATAAAAAGAGGACGGCCCTTAACCAACATGGCTATTTAAAGACCTTTATTTATTATCAACTCTCCTTCAGGCAAGATCAAGAGCACGATCCATGCGTTCCGAGATATCCTGCAATCTTTGTCGATCTCCGCCCTTGACTTCCGCAGTTGCCCAACCTTGTGTGTAACCGATGTCATTCAATGCTTTACCTACCTCAGCCCAGTTGCAGTCTCCTTCAGTAATTTCAACCTGAAATCCCTTCCAGAGTCCTTCCTCCTTCTGTTTCTGTCGACTGTATTCCTTAATATCAAGCTTGACAATACGCGGGCCCAGAATCCGAATCCAGTGTTCGGGCCAGCCAAACCTGACTACGTTACCGACATCGAAATAGACACCCGCCGCCGGGCTTTCCAGTTCATCAATGAAACGTGCCATCTCCAGTGGACTCAACAGAAAATTATTCCAGACATTCTCTACCAGGAGTTTAATACCCTGCTGTTCTGCATACGGCAAATGCTTTCGCAGCTTGGCCTGCTGCTGTTGATAGACCACATCATATGGATGCTTGTCATCAACGCGGCCCGCCACGACCAGAACGCTTGTGCCTCCGTAATATTTTGCCTGATCGATCGAATCTTTCAGCTCATCGCGACTGCTGTTCAGAAACCCGTGGACCTGCACTCCCGTTGCATCAATGGCACGCCTTACTTCTTTGGGATCTACTTTGGTCCGATAATGAATTTCAGTCCCAGCAAAGCCCAGATCCTTCAGCATTTTGAATTTATCGAGCACGGAAACGGGTTCCGTAATCATCTGATACTTCACCGCTTTTTTGATACCCGCTTTTGATTTCGCTGCTGCCGATTTCTCAGCAGATACAACTTCTGTTTGCGACAGTGTACCTGCCAGCAATGCAGCCGAAGTCTGTTTCAGAAACATTCTGCGGGAGGTCTGATGCGACAATCCCCTGTATTCCCACTCCTGATTTAACATGCTGCTGCTCCCCTGTTTGGATTCAAGCTGCTGACCACGCTGATATTGAGAATATCGGTCCTGGCTGCAGCGCACAACTCTGTTTACTGTTCCGAGTCTTTTCCTGCATTCGAATTTGACTTTTGCAGCAGTGTGACTTCGATTTCTCCGCTGTTATCTGCCAGTGCATTCCAGGCATCGTTTAAACGGAAATAAACGGTCCCGCTCACGGGAGCCATCCAGCTGGCCTGCGCACCGATCGGGTATTCTTTCATGATCGAATTGGGATGGGTCAGTTTCATGTCTGGATCAGGCTGAATCATCATGATCAATCGCCCCAGTGGCTGTCCCTTGAAGTACTGAAAACTGATCCCGTCGGCGGTACTCTCCCACGGTTTTGGTACTTGCGCCAGCGTAAAACGACCGGTAGCAGTGACGTCATATACAGCACCCTGCGTCACACGAACACCACTCGACTGCCAGCCCTGTTGGCTGTTGATTGTTGCTGTTGCACTTGTATTGGGTGGCAGAGAAATGCCTTCAGTAAACGTCACCGCTGCGTTTTGGGAATCGTAGCCCGGTTGCAGGTTCCGCGCAAACAGCATCCAGCCATCATTCACTTTGGCATAATCATCGCCCAGCATTTCCTGAATTTTTTGCGAAAACACTCTGCCCTGCATGTGATGTGCCAGCTCGCGAAATGGTTTCCCATAGTCAGGATGCTTGTCAAAATACTGACATAAAGCCCAGGACCAGGCATACGCTTTATTGTCACTTACAAAATCAGCAGGACGAAACTGCATGACTTCCTGAAGCGGCTTGGGAGGTGACTGTTCCACAGCTTCTTCAATCAGTGTAATTCGTCCCAGTCCACCAAAATCATTTTTATTATGAGGCATCACGTTTAACTGAATCTTACCACTTGAATCCGTAGTATGCGTTGCCATGGATTCCGCGATGCCCTCCAGGTACCAGACCGGAGCACCAATCTCCCCCATGATCATGCTGTAGCAGTGCGTGTATTCATGCAGCATCAGATGCTTCAGGTAATAAGGCTGCGTCTGAGCGTCCATCCAGAACTGCGCGCCCTGATGCCGACCATTCACAATCGTCGGCAGTGAATCCAGGATCACCCCCGCTTCCTTGAACAGGGCCCGGTTCTGCATAATATAACCGGTGACCTGAAACTCGGTCCCTTCTCGATCGGGAGGCAGCGGACCAAAATAGTCAGCCAGCGCGACATACGCCTGATCGATTACGGCCGGCAGCGTGACCGCAAACTTGGGGTCAATATCCGTGTACAGTTTGAGCCGCGGAGATTCATAACAGCGAATCCCCAGCAACTCCAGTCGTTGATTATTGTGAACGGGTCTCTGATCACTGGGACGGTATCTGGTCTTGTCCGGTTTCGGAAGAACGGGTCTGGCATTGGCTGTAGTAACAGGTGGACTGTTCGATTGAGTGGAATTTTGTTTAACCGGCTTTCGCGTTTCAGAGTTATCATTGATATCATTTACCGCGGCTTTGACTGGTTCACTTGCTTCAATCACCACGTTTTCATCAGCAGCTTGCAGAGGCGCTTTTTCAGAACTGCATGCTGTGAGCAGACAGCCTGATACAACCAGCCAGCAATTAAATGTTCCTCTGATACTGTCCCACATGGAAGCAAATCTATTCATATTATCTACAGTGTTCAGTTCATGTACCTGATTTGAATCAACGCTGATCGACCTGTCCATTGTGACTGATTATGCGGCTGGAGTCGAGGAACCTTTTCCATGAGTGCCTGAGTTGATCAATTGGATCAATTATTGCAGAATGAGCAGAACAGTTCCTGATGGCTGAAACAGCAACTGTATCTTATCTTACGTAAGCTCAGTGCCGAATAGTGAATCGTTTTCCTAGTTTTTCTTACAGAGGATCAGCTCTATGAGCGCTTTCCGTTACAGTCTGAATGCCAGCACAATCCGTACCACTCCTCTGCTTGAAAAAATCAGCGTGACTGCAGAAGCAGGCTATGAAGGAATCGAACTCTGGTTTGATGAAGTCGAAGAATTCCTGGCCACTGGTGGAACATTGGAAACGATTTCAGCAGCGATTGAAGAATCCGGCCTGGCCATTCCCACGATGATCATGTTGCGCGACTGGTGGTCAGCCTCAGAAGAAGAATACCCGGCCGTCTTTGAGACCTGCCTGAAACGCATCAGAATCGCTGCCGAACTCGGAGCAGAATATGTCATCGCCTGCCCGCATCGTGAAGTCCCTGACTATGATCTTGGTGGATTACGATATCGACAACTGCTCGAAGCAGGCATTAAAGCGGGGGCCAAACCAGCAGTCGAATTTCTGGGATTTGTAGAAGCGGTTACTAAAATTGAAGACGCACTACAGGTCGTCGAAAAATCGGGACATTCCCAAGCCACTCTCGTCCTTGATCCGTTTCATGTCTTTCGCGGCGGTGGCACCATGGAAACAATCGCAAAACTCAAACCAACTCAGATTGCGATTTCCCATTTCAACGATGCTGTCGATACGGTTCCCCGGGAACAGCAGATGGACCCGGACCGTGTTCTCCCCGGCGACGGTCACCTCGACCTGACGCGCTACTGCCAGCTCTTGAAACAGATTGGCTATGATGGCTGGCTTTCACTGGAACTCTTCCGCGACGATCTCTGGCAGCAGGATCCACTCAGCGTCGCCACGCTCGGACTGGAACGCATGCGGTCGATTGCAGACAATGCCTGATCTGTCTGATTAATCTGTTATTAATCCGTTACACGATGCGATCTGATCAGTCCTTCTGCTTGGCAGCGACAAAATCGGCCAGAGTCGTCAGGTTCTGAATAAAAACACGTGTGTCAATCGTGCGCAGATTCTCCTTACCCGATGCTTTGAGATCACCTTGTTTGATCCAGGCACCTTGTGAGTTCAGTGACTCGATGGCAGATTTCGCCTTCGCCGTCAACGAAGGAGTCAGGCGAACCCGGCGTGTGGGAAACCTCATGGAAGCCAGTTTCTCAGGAGAATCGTCCAGCAACCTGCGATATCGGCTCTCCAGCGAATCGACACTGGAGTTGATAATGAAGCTGTAATGCGTAGGCAGATCATTGTCCTGATAGGTCAACTGATACTTTCTCGTAAAATACAGGGGACGATTGGTTTTCAACTCATAAAATCGAGCCAGCTTTCCGCTGGGAAGTTCCGACTTCTTTAAATAGGCCAGAGCAGGTGGAATCGGTTTCAGATATTTTTTATCACCGGAATAGATATAGATCTGCATCAGGGTCTTGATGATGCCTTGCGACTCGCCACCGGTCACGGAAGGGGGTTCGAACTTCCGGGCCCAGGCAGGTTGCATCTGACTGTTATACTGCTGTGCCCAGGCGGGTTGTGGCACGGGCATCTGTGCCAGAATGATGAAGTCACCCGCTTTCAGAGCGGCCCTTCGATAACGTTCATCCTGGTACACATGATGTGCCAGAAACATCACGCCCACCAGATCTTCAATCAGATTGTCGTTGAGCGTGTAGTAATTGAGATATTTTTTCTTAGGAAACTCCCGCGGCCAGCTTTCCGGATAATTCGCTTTGATCACAGGATACTCTTTGGGATCGGGCGCACTGTCGAAACGCTGTGGCCAGCCTCCATTGGGATACTGTGCTTTCAATAACGCGTTCAACGCATACATCGTCGCTTCATGAATTGATTCATCCTGAAATTTCAGTTCCTGGTCGATTTGAATCAGAAACTGCACTGCAGACTGTGTGGTATTATCATCCAGTGTAGTTGTATTACGTGCCTTGGGACCGCCGCCATTCACACGATACTGATAAGATTTTCGATCTTCAAAATCGATATAATAGTTCCAGCCCCCCGATTTCAGTTGTCCATTTACCAGTGCATAGGCGGCTGCTTTTGCTGCGTTCAGTAAAGAAGGCTCTCCCGTTTTCTGATAGGCTTTGAGATAAGCTTCACCGACACTCGGGGTTCCGGGAGGCTGCACCCAGACACGGGAAGCAGGCGCCTGATTTTCCCCTTCCCGATCTTTAAGATCCTGGCTGTACTTCCAGAGATAACCACCTTCGGTGGAAACCTGGCTCGTAAAATAATCAGTCGCTTTCTTCATTGCCTTGCGGGCAGCCGTGTCCGTTACTTCTGCACTCAGAAGATCATCGGCGGAGCTAAAGACAAAAACGGAACTGATACAGAACAACAAACACGGGCTCAGAATTTGGCGCGATTCAGACATGAACCATAGATCCTTTTCTCAATAGCTGTTGTGGTTAAGTAATAAAATTTATCCTACAGCAAACACAGATTGAACGAAAGCAACGCATTTTTTAACTTCCTTCAGAAATACGGTCGCCAATTTCTACGGCGCGATGGGTTGCGTCAGCGACAATTCTATGTAATGCTCATACCCAATCAAAAAATTCACCTAAGATTTTCCCGGAGAAGCGCTTATGTTGGAAAACTATCCTTTTGTGATACTTGGCATCGGGATTGCCATTGTCATCGGCATGATTATTTTTCTGAAGATCAATGCGTTTCTGGCACTGATCACAGCCGCGATGGCCGTCAGTCTGCTGGGACCTGAGTCAGTTGATGGAATCAATCGGATCAAACGGGTCGCCATTGCGTTTGGTGATTCTGTATCCGGGATTGGAATCGTGATCGCGCTGGCAGCAATCATCGGGAAATGTATGATGGACAGCGGCGCTGCTGACAGAATTGTGCGTACGTTTCTCAGTGCGCTCGGTGAAAAAAATGCTTCTTTTGCGCTGATGGGAAGTGGTTTCGTCCTCGCTGTCCCAGTCTTTTTCGATACAGTTTTCTATCTGTTGATCCCCTTGGCACGATCGCTCTACCGCAGCACTCAGCGCAACTACCTGATGTATATCATGGCGATTGCCGCCGGTGGCGCGATAACTCATACCCTGGTTCCGCCGACACCAGGTCCGCTGGCGATGGCGGAATATCTGGGTGTTGACCTGGGGAAAATGATTTTTGTCGGCGTTCTGGTCGCTTTACCGGCGGCTTTTGTCGGCATACTGTATGCGAAGTTTGCCAATCACTTAATGGATATCCCCATGCGGGACGTCGCCGAGCATAAAGATCCCGATCCTCTTGAGGACCATGAACTTCCCTCACTGATTGTTTCGCTGCTTCCGATTGTACTGCCGGTGTTGATGATTACGTCCAATACCCTTGTCAATTCTCTTGTCGATGCAAATATCGGGCCTCAGAAGTTTTTAACCAGCATCGGTCCCTATACTTCCATCATCGGCGATGCCAACTTTGCACTCCTGTTCGCGACTGCGATCTCCTTACTCATCCTGTTGCGGCAGCGCGGTTTGACACTTCTTCAATTAAGCGCATCAGTGGAACAGGCTTTAATGAGCGGTGGCGTGATCATTCTGATTACCGCGGGCGGCGGTGCGTTTGGAAAAATGCTCACGGTCGCTAAAATTGGACCTGCCATCCAGGCGGAGTTCAGCACTGACTCTGGTGGAACAGGGTTGAGCTTTCTGTTTCTGGGCTTTGGCATTGCCGCCCTGTTGAAAGTGGCACAGGGTTCCAGCACCGTCGCGATGATCACCACTTCTGCCATGCTGTCAGCCATGCTCAGTACGATGAATATGGATTCCAATCCGCTTGGTTTTGATCCTGTATATCTGGCGACCGCCATTGGCGCCGGTTCCTTGATTGGCTCCTGGATGAATGACAGTGGTTTCTGGATTTTCTGTAAGATGAGCGGTTTGACCGAGGCTGAAGCCCTCAAATCCTGGACACCACTGTTATTTGTGATGGGATGTACGAGTATGACGACCACCATCCTGCTCTCAATTGTCTGGCCGATGTCATAACGCATTTCTGATGCTTTACTTTACATTGCCGAAATCAGGGTTACTCTGAATAGAAGTCCCCAAAAACATCTGACTCAGAAATCCCGCTTGAGAGGAGTCCGGAGATGAGCACCCTGTTTCCACAGTGTGAAATTATTCCACAGCCCGATTCTCAATTCTCATTTCGTATTCAGGGCAGAGAGCGGTTGCGCTGGCATTTTGGGCAGCATTATTCCCGCCCTTTTTTCTATCCCTTAACCGGCCCCTCGGGTATCCCGTTAACTCGGATCGGACATCCAGGGGCGCCCAACCATGACCATCATCGATCAATCTGGTTTGCGCACCACCAGGTACTGGGAATCAACTTCTGGGCTGAGAATACGGGAGCGACAATCACACAGAAACGCTGGCTTTCCCTCGATGAAACTGATGACGAAGCGATTCTGGCAGTAGAACTGGAATGGCGGGACGGACATGATCCACAGCCTCTGCTGCGTCAGGAATTAATCTCCGCAATACGTACTAATGAAAAACAGGAACTGTTTCTGGAATTGCAGACCACATTTTATCCCACAGCGGAATCTTTGGAATTTCAGAAAACGAATTTTGGTTTTCTGGCGGTGCGTGTCGCAAAATCGATTTCCAGTTATTTTGGCGGGGGAAAAATCACCAACAGCCGGCAGCAGACTGGTGAAAAAAACATCTTCGGAAAACCGTCTGAATGGATGGACTATTCAGGCCCTGTCACTCCTGAACTCACGGAAGGGATCACATATTTTTATCATCCCGAAAACCCCATCGCTGCAGATGAGGACCATGTCTCGTGGCATGTCCGCGAAGACGGCTGGATGGGAGCATCTCCCTGCATGCATGGCCCTTTGGAAACGACGCGAAAGAAACCGTTGACATTCAGGTTCCTGCTGCACGCTCATGCAGGAGAGGTCAATCATGGCCAGGCAAACAAGGTCTATCAACAGTTCTCGGAGAGCCTGTCTTATCAGTTGCGGAAGCCGGAAAAGAGACATACCAGCGCAACTGCCAGTCGAAGAACTTCTCGATAGACCGGCTTACCAGATAAACTCAAGACCGGCAGTAATACCATCGGCAGAGAACTTGGAATGCTGTTCGCGGACCTTGGTACCGGTTGCAGGATTGGCAGCGGTCCGGTCTTCATTGTAATCAATGATATCGTAAGCGCGAGAGACCTGACCAATAAACAGGTAATCGTAGCCGACAAAACAGCGAATATGCTCATTCACATTCAACTTGGCATAAACGGAAACCTGAAAGGTCGGAGAGAACTCATTGTTTTTTTGAACAGAAACAATGGTCGGGTCAGTGGCGACAAACAACTGATCGGTTCTAACCTGATCGGTATCGCGGTTGAACCCGAAGGTAAACTTAGGCTCGGCCCCGATGGTAAAGCGACTGCGCCTGTATTCTGCCCGGGCACCAATACTGGGACCGAATACACGGTTTTCAACTTTCGAATAAATGGTTGTCGTACGAGGTGTTCCGATTCCTCCGCCCGAATCCACGCCTACCTGATTCATTGTTTCCCGCAGACTGATGAAACGAAATCCAAACAGAGGCTGCATCCGAAATCCTTCTCCTGGAAGATAGGGATCCAGAAGATAATTTACGCCAGTACCGAACATTTCTGTATCGAGATTCACGTCAAAACTGGTATCGTACACATTCGTATTGGAAGCCAGGGCATCATTCACCTTGAAGTTAGTAACAACGACCAGATCGTCATCAGGGATTGAATTTGACTGTGTCGCGTAGATAGAAGCAGTCGGACGGGTCGACTCATTCTTGAAAATTCCCCATGCGTTCCACTCGATGGTCGCATCTGGTACTGGAAATGCTAATGTAGCCCGCATCCCGTTCGTATCCATTGAGCGATCTATATAATTCACAGCGACACCATCGCCTCGTGCAATACCAGTTGAGCGGTCAAAGACCGGTGCAGGCTCTGTCGGGTCCACATTACCCAGAAATGGTGCGCTCAATAAAATATTATCAGGCCCTTCGATTGACCAGTGCAGATATTCCAGTTTGAGAGAACTCGAACGAAACATACCTTTGATCGACTTATCAATCGGAGAGTCGTAGGTCCACCCCCGGTCAACGGGCAACTGCCGAACCAGTGATCTGGAATAAGTGTTGACTCCCGAGAACAGTCCGGAATTATCAACAATTTCTTCATCCACCACATCGGCATCGCCGTGCATGACAAATTCGGTCGTGCCATCATCGGCTGCTGCTACTTCATGCATCCCGACAGGTAAGCCGGTTGAGCACAGCAACACCAGTAGTGCACTCAGTCTGAATGGAGTAATCATCATTACTTTCCAGGATGTGCGACTCATCGATTAAAACCTTACAATATTTGGATCAAAACACACCAGAGTGTTATTTAAACGAGACATTCTTATTTCGACTATGGAAGCAGGAAGCCATTCAGGCTAATCTGGCCGTTAAAGGTCCCACCACCAGGATTGAATAACAGGAAGCTGTTATTATTCCCGACAGAAGTGATATTCACGATATTATTAACACCGGTGCCCAATGTCAGAGGACCGTTTGTCATCGCATTGAACCCTACAGCCGTATCGATGAAGAAATCGCCATCGAACAGTCCAATCTGGTTGTTATCAATGATCACGGAAGAGGACGTGGCATCAATCAGATCAAAGAAGATTCCGCGGGCACTCAAGCCGGTCATATTGATCAGGTTGGAATCAATTTGCACATTGGAGTTTGCCGCCAGGTCAAGAAAACGAATCCCATAGGAATCCGCTCCGCCCATCACAAATCCCTGGGCGTTGTTCCCGGCAATCAGGATATTGGAAGGCCCTTCGGTTGAAATCTCCATACCTCTACTGACTCCTCCCGCGAAGGTAAAGGAGTTATTATTCGTTACGGTTAACGTCATCAGGTCTGCAAGATCAGTACTTGTCGCGTCAACTTCAATACCAATGTTTCCTACCGCCCCTGTTCCCACAAAGTTGTTGGCGTCATTGATAAACAGGCTCATTGGCCCTTCCCAGTCGACACTCAGGTTTGATGTATTAGAGATACTGTTTGTAATCGTATTGCGTTGCATTACGTAGCTCAACAGAGAATCATCTAGTAGACCGCCTGACTCAATCACGATCGCATCGGAACTGTCATCCGTGATCGTATTGTCCTCGAGGACAATACTAAAGGAATCGTTGTCCGTATCATCAAGTTCTATGTTCGCGGTGTATTCCAGCGAATGTTCGGCAGCGTTAGTACCGTTGTCCAGGAGTTCGGAATCAGACATCTGGAATGTGCGACCGTTGACAACCCGGATACCGTAGCCGAGTGAATCTTCAACACGTACTCTTGTCAGATTGACCTCGGGGCCATCTGCAACCGTTGTTTCATGCCATTCGATACCCGATGTGAGCGGGATCTGGATTTCCAGGCCATCGAGATTCACACGCCCGATATCCTCCATCCAGACACCATGCTGGGCATCAAGAATCGTTCCACCGGAATCAATCGTATTTCCATCCCCGGTAATCCCGAACAACCCGGGAGTTCGCACGAGTCGGATACCGGCACTGTTCAGATAAAACTCAGCATCACCGGCTGCCCCTCCAGGAGTCAGGGCAGGTCCCGTGGTATTACTGGCAGTCACGGATGTCAGATTCAATGAAATATTGGAGTCTTCAATATCAATCGCAGCAGCATCCGTGACGGTAATGTTACCGCTGGTGGAACTGATTGTACCTGCGTTATTATTGGCAATCAGAGCCAGGTTATCGAACGCTGTAATATTTAACACACCAAAACTAACATTTCCCGGGTTATCGAGCACATAGACACCCACAGCCGGATTGGCGATGCCAGTATAGATGGCACTGTCTGCATTCACATTCAGCGAGGAAAAGCTGATCGCTGCGGTTGAATTCAGAATGTTGACTACCGGTGCATCAGTCGCGAAGGTTCCATTCGCAGTAGTATTGCCGAATGATACCGTGCCCGTCGTTCCCCCCTGACCTGCATTATCGAGCAATAGTACTGAATTGTTAAAGCTGTTGTTTGAAAGCACGGTCGTGCCCATGCGGATCAGAGGACTGTCGTCGCGTACAATAAAGGCTTCATTTGCTGTGTCGGAAATCGTCGTCGTACCAGACACACTGAAAGTACCCGTGTTGCCGCCATTATCGAACGAGATCCCCTGGCCGGAACTCCCAGTGATTCCCAGGCTTCCGCCGAACGAGATATTTCCGGAGGTATTGTTGACATCAATACCATGATCTGTGGCTGCTGAAGCGCCATCGGCGATGGTGACATTGCCAACAACCGCCATATTGCCTGTCAGATTTTCTATCAGGATACCGGCTCCACTTCGATTCACAATGTCGACATCCTGCATCTGGAAGACACCCAGGTAATCTTCTACGAAGATACTTGCATCGGTGGCAGTATCAATAATCGTTGCCGCCTGAGCTGTATTTCTGACGGTGACGATGGCATTGGCACTACCCCCGGTCACATGAATCCCTTCATTCGTGCTGCCTGTAATCGTCACATTATCTAAGACAGCACCACCGGCGATATTATTGATCAGAACCCCCTGACTACTCGTGTCAGTGATTGAAGATTCCGTCATGTTAATTGAACCACCGGTAGTATTCTGGATCAGCACGGCGCGGCCTGCTCCCGTGTTTGTGATGGAACCTGCCTGGAAGCGGACCAGGGGGTCACCGCCATCGACGACAAAAGCATCTCCTGCGGAGTTGGTAATATTGGTGGTATCAAAGGCCAGGCTGCCTGAGGTACTATTCAGATAAAGCCCTTCGTCAACAGCGTTATTAACATCAACATAATTCACGGTAGTTTCTGAAACTCCGATACCGACCACACCGCGAGCGCTAGGATTATTCAGGATGAAGCCGGAGAACTCACTGTCGGATGCCAGGATTACACCATCGCCCACGGTATCGTTAAAGGTAGGCCTGACGAGACTGTCGGGCCTGAGAGGACTTCCGTAGAGTGGAGAATTCGGTAATAACTTTGATCCGAATCCATCAATATCGAAGTAGTGTTCTACGCCCTGTCCTTCACCGAGAATGCGATCACCGGCGACCAGGGTGATTGGTGCAGCATTATTATATTCGCTGCCAGCATGAGTAAAGATAATATCTCTGTCTGGCCCTGCTTGTGCTTCCGGGATTGTCTGATAAGGATCCAGTACAGAACCGGTTCCCCCCAGTCCCGCGTAAGAGTCCACATGAGAAATCGTCCAGGGCAGGCCGGTTGCCGGGTTGATTGCAACCAGTCCGACATCAACGACTTTACTCTGTTCGACCACAACATTGTAGTTTTTGCGAACCCGTTCAGCCATACGATACATCTGGGTGGATTTTTCCATCTCGTTCCACTCAGGACGACCGGCGAAGGTCCAGGTAACATTGAAAAAGACATTTGTATTAAATGTATCATCGCTGGTAATACTAAGTTCTGTCAGAACATTGGGTAACGGATTTGCCTGCAGCCGGCCGCGCCAACCCCAGACATCTGCACTATCTGAAGCTTGAAATCCATATGTACCTGCGTAAGCACGTGCCTGAAACTGCTGCGCCAGTTCCCCCCAGATGGGAACCCCGATTTCCGCATCGAAACCTCGCATTGCTTTTCCAATGGTCCGCGTCTGATCATAGAGTACATTAAAACCAGAGAATCGCTGGCTGCCTTCATTAAACTCCAGGTTCAACTGTTGACGACGATTCCCGATCGGCAGATAAAAGTTTCCGTTTGCATCCCAGTAACGCCCCATGGTTTCCACATTCAGTGCTAACTGCTGGAAAATTTTATTTGTCGAATCGTCACGGTCATAGTAAAAACTGGCACCGAAGATCCGGTCGCTATCATAATTGTAAAAACGATAGCCTAGACCTGCGCCACCGCCAAGGTTACCACGATTTGTTCGCCACAGCCGAAAGTTACCAAACAACATCCCGGCATCATCCGGGTTTTTGGTATGAGTGAACAGGTAAGGCATGGCTTCAATGTGTGAGATCGATTCGTCCAGCCCAACGGTTTTACCTGCCTGATGGCCGGCCCGAAAGAGTGTTCCCATTCCGTTACCCGGCACGACCGAAGAAATGCCATCCAGGGTATCCGTTGTTTCTGATTCGTCCGCGATGATCGTCGAAAATTCGACTTCATCCTGGGCTAATAATGTTCCTGACATGGCGGAGATCGCCAGAACGATTACGCCGGCAATCAGGCGAAATGCAATTTTCATAAATCGTCCAGAATGGCTTGATGTCAACACAGGCATCTGTTTCACCTCGGCAAAGCACGCTGAGTGCATTTTGGCGTTTTCGTCCCGGTCTGTTTTATTTTGATCTGTCATGAATTTGTTTTGATCTATGACAATATTTTCAGGAAAATCCATGAGATTATCTCAACTAGTAATCTTCTGAATTCGGGAATGAGCCAGGGAGAATTCTCCACAGACTCGCTTTATCAAGTCGTATCTACGCTACACACGCACATTCAATGACAGATAATTCCGCCACAGGCAGAAACAGTCCCCACGCGGAGACACGTCTGTTATTGAAGTTTTATTTAAAATGGATTGGTTTACAGGAGTGGGTTCAGTTCGACCGGTGAATCAAGATCAAGAGAGAGGCTGTGATCATGACAGTTTCCTCGAATGAGGCACTGGTCATCCTGATTTTGGATATGTTGTGACACAATCCGGGAAAAATCAGCTTTTTCACGGAAACGTGTTACGGTTATTTGATTAGTTAACTGGTTGTTTTTAATGTGAATTGTGACTCGGAAGAATCGTTGATCCGCCTGAAGTTCAGACAGATCCGGTTAGACAGTAAAAGAAGAGAGTTCCGAATGGTTTACTTGTTTTACAGTCTGGAGAGAGAATGATTCTTTGAGTTTTAGAGATGTTGGGCGGGAACATATTCTAAATTCTGATCCGGTGAAAGACGAATTTGACATTTCCCGCAAGAAATTTGTGACAATTTTCAAAATAGCCCGCAGAATATCGCTTCACCTTCCTGCCTGTCCTCTATAATTTCCGCCTAAGGCCTGCAAATATTTATGAATCACCAGCCCTATTTACTGAAATTAGCACTCCGCCTGGCGGAAGGTCTGGAGAAGTGGCCCGCGTCATCTCTGGAAAAACATCGCCAGTTTATTTTGGCGCAACAGCAGCCTGATGGCGGTTTTTCCGGGAGAGAGGGAGAGTCAGATCTCTACTACACAGGCTTTGCAGTCCGTAGCCTGGGAATATTAGGCGGAGTAAAACCGGACGAATGCGACAAGATCAGTCACTATCTCAGGCAGTTTCAAATTGAAAAACTGTCTACCATTGACCTGTTAAGCTGGCTCTACTGTGCATTGATTGTCCAGGCTTCAGGCGGAGACGACCTGCTGCAAACAGCTCCTGCGAACTGGAATTCAGAAATATCCAGTTCCCTGGAACGGCTACGAACCGCAGATGGAGGTTACGCGAAATCGGAACAGGGGGCACTGGGCAGCACTTACCATAGCTTTCTCGTTGTGCTGATTTATCAATTGATCGGCCTGGAGCTTCCTGAACGGAATAATTTGATCCAGTTCCTCTATGACAGACAGCGTGACGACGGGGGTTTTGTCGAGATTTCTCCGATGAAACGGAGTGGTACGAACCCTACAGCAGCGGCAGTCGCGACATTAATTATACTGAACAGCATGGATGACGAACTCAAAAATGATGTTCAGGACTTCCTGAAACAGGTCAAAAGTTCCGAAGGCGGCTTTCAGGCCAATACCCGGATTCCTTTTGCAGATGGTTTATCTACATTTACCGGCTTATTGACAGCACAGGACCTGGAACTGGATTCATTGATTGACCTGGATCAGGTACAGAAATTCATGACCGAATGGCTGGAATTTCCCACAGGTGGATTTCGGGGCGCCAGTTGGGATGAGCAGGCAGACGTGGAATACACGTTTTATGGACTGGGTGTACTGGCTCTGCTGGGGCGTTGAGACGTCTGAAAAAAAACCAGACCACGCCGGGATTATTCGGAGTTCTCTTCTATATACAGCAGACGCCCACAAGACTTGCAGAACACGAGTCGACCCGAATTCAGTTCGACGCGTAACTGAGGTTCTATCATGACATTACAGGCAGAACAGAATCTGCCTGCAACAAACGCCAGTGCCCCGGCTCCATGAGATCGTACGAGTCGTGCAAATTGGACTTTAATACTGTCAGGAATGATCTGTTCTGCTTCCGAGATCGCCGCGTTACACTCTTTGATCTCTTCATCGAGCGAAGCACGCATCGACTCAAAATCTTTTTCCATTTTTTGGGCATCGGCGTGTGCGGTATCTTTTTTCTTGACCCACTCCTGAACTTCCGTTTCAGTGGCATCAATTTTATCCATCAGTTCCAGAATTTCATCTTCCAGCACACTGTTGGCCATCTGGTCAGCTTCAATCTGACCTTTGATAATATCAAACTCTTTGTTGGAGGAAGCAGTGTTGAGTTTTCCTTTGAGGCTCAGAATTTTTGCTTCATTGGTTTGCAGATCCAGGTTCTTCTGGTGGACCTGCTTCTTCAGCTGAATCACCTGATCCTGCACCGCTTTGAGCTTGTCTTCCTGCACCAATGCGAACTGTTCCTTCAGTTTAATTCGCTTGGGTCCCTGTTCTAATTTCTGATTTACATCATGCAATCTCAGATACAAATGATGTAAAGCTTTCAAACTGGCAGCAGTCGTCGACATGTTAAAGAACTCCAGAAACGCTCATTTTTGAGGCAATTAAGGTAGCGCCTCAGTGCTTTTACTTTGTTATAAAGATTTTTGTTCTAAATAGCCAGACATACGCTGTAAAACTGATCGATCTTCTTAGCCTCCGCCCGGAAATCACGATTTCAGTACGATTCTGAACAAAAAAAAAACGCCGATCAGAATTGATCGGCGTTTGAAATTCAAATGCTGGCTGATGCAGTGGCATCCGCCGTCTCTTCTTCGGTTTCGGACTGCCCCCATTCGGGAACCAGACCTTCTATGAATCCCTGCAGCTGTTTGCTGCGAACAGGATGCTGTAATTTCCTGACTGCTTTGGCTTCGATCTGTCGCACACGCTCACGGGTCACTTTAAAAATCCGACCGACTTCTTCCAGAGTATAAGTGTAACCATCCCCCAGGCCGAATCGGAGTTTAATGATTTCGCGTTCTCGATAGGTCAACGTCTTCAGGACATGATCAATTTTATCCTTGAGCATTTCCTGGCTGGCAGTATTCACCGGGCTGTCTGAATCAGAATCTTCAATGAAATCACCGAAGTAACTGTCTTCGCTTTCTCCCACAGGTCGATCCAGACTGATGGGATGCCGCGAAATTTTCAGTACGCGTCGCGTCTCTTCCAGACTGATACCAGCGACTTCAGCGGTTTCTTCCATCGTGGGCTCTCTGCCATTTTCCTGCAGCAGCTGTTTACTGACCTTTCGTAATTTCGACATGGTCTCGATCATATGCACGGGAATCCGGATCGTACGGGCCTGGTCGGCAATTGCACGGGTAATGGCCTGACGAATCCACCAGGTCGCATAGGTCGAGAATTTATAACCACGCCGATACTCATACTTATCAACAGCACGCATCAGACCGGTATTCCCTTCCTGGATCAGATCCAGAAAGCTTAAGCCACGATTACGATATTTCTTGGCAATCGAAACCACCAGTCGCAGGTTACCGCCGGAAAGCTCACGCATTGCCGTTTCGTAGTCCAGGTAACGCTGCTTGACTGCTTTGACACGCTCCCTTAGTGTTTCGGGCGTTTCCATTGTCATTGCCACCAGATCCTGCAGTTCTCGCTCCAGGTTGGCTCGGTCATCTTTGGAGTTTTTGATTCGCAAATCACCCATATCGCGAATCTGATCTTCCAGTTCCGTCATCCGGTGGGAAATCTGCTCCAGGCGTTTCATGCCAATCTGCAGGCGTTGCGTCCGCAGGCTTAGTTCTTCAATCAGAGTGGCCATCTTACGACGACGTTTCTGCAGCGAAGCATAAGCATTCGTGCGTTCGCTCTTGCTCAACTCCGGATTGACAAACTGCTGAAAATCACTTGCGTTTTTCTGACTCAGATACTCGAGTGTCTTGAGATTGTGAGGCATCCGTCCCAAAATCTGGGTCTTCTCCAGCCCTTCTGTCACGGAAACTTTGATCGTCCTGTCGAAAGGCAGTTCTGATTTATGGACTTTATCCAGGATTTCAATGGCCTGACGCATTGCATAGTCGCTGCTCAATAATTCACGACGGAAGCGACGGCGGGTGATTTCAATCTTCTTCGCCAGTCGGATTTCTTCATCTCGTGTCAGCAGGGGAATTTCCCCCATCTGCGTCAGGTACATCCGCACGGGATCATCAATCCGACGGGAGAGATCATCGGTAGACCGGGAACGTCCTTTGGCCTTTTCCGGCTGTAAGATCGTAATAATCTGATCCGGAATGATGTCTAACTCAATCTCCTCAATTGTCAGCAGGAGATTATCCAGCTTCTCGGGATTCAGCGCTTCATCAGGCAGATAGGCACTTACCTGATCGTAGGTCAGGTAACCCTGCTTTTTGCCGTTTTCAATTAGTTCATTCAATCGGGCGTCGAGTCGGTGCACGTTGCTTCTCCCAATCAGTCTGGTTAGATTCTCTAGTGGATTTTTTTAATGTTTCGTTTTTGATGAAACTCAGATGCTTTTCTTAACAGGTCTTTTGCATCAGAATTCAAGCTCTTACTCTGGGCATTCTGGAACAGCAGCCCTTTCGTTTTTTCGTGGTGTTCCCGTTCTTCCCGCCATTGGATATTCTTGATGGAATGCTTCAAGAAATGGGGAATTCCCTCAAGCGGTGCCGGATCATCAAACAACTTGTCGTGAACTGCTTTTTCACGGGCATGGGCGTCAATTTTGACAACCAGCTGTTTCAGATCTGGATCAGCAATGCGATCCAGAATGTGATTGATATCTGGTAGAACCCCCTCTTCAGTCAAATCGATACTTAACTGAAACAGGGAACGTAACTGGGGGTTTTTCAAGTTTTCGGGGGAGATATGCTGTAGAATCCGGGAGACACACTCGGGATACACAAAAATAATTTCAAGAAGTTCGCTCTCAAGTTGATTATCTTTCGTTGAATTGTCTGCTTCCTGGTTGTTTCCGGAAGTGTCGGTCGTTCTCGGAGTCGAGTAGGATTCGCTGGAGGAGAGATTCGCATTCAGACTCGGGCTTTTTTTCTGTTTGACTTCACTCAGTCGTTTTCGGACAACTGATTCGTTTAAACCCAGTCTATCTGCCAACTTTCTTAATATGATGTCTTCACGAATTTTGCCGGTTAGGTTGGGGCTTGACGCCAGTAACTCCAGCATCTCTTCTAAAATTCGGTGTTGACCATCAATTGACTCCAGTCCAAATTTCTGGACACAAACATTCAATTTAAAATTCCAGGCCTCAGGAGCATCCACGATCAACTGCTTCAACTGCTCTGCTCCCTGTTCTTCCAAAAATTCAGCAGGATCTTTACCTGCAGGCAGTGTTAAAATTCGTAAATCAACTTCCTGGGCGATAAATTTTGTTAAAGATCGCTCCGCGGCCTGTTGCCCCGCATTATCGCCGTCAAAAACTAATACGACTTTTCGCGCCAGACGTTTGAGATAGGAAACATGAGTTTCTGTCAATGCGGTTCCTAATGTGGCCACTGCATTCGTCACACCAAACTGGTGTGCTGTAATGCAATCAGTGTACCCTTCGACGACAACGACCGTTTCCGTTTCACGGATGGTCTGGCGTGCCTCGTCCAAACCGAATAACAGCTTACTCTTAGTGAAAATAATGCTTTCAGGGCTGTTAAAGTATTTGGCAATCCCCTCCGCTCCGGAGCCTGGCAGGATGCGTCCCCCAAATGCAACAACGCGTTTTCGCTCGTCGCGAACAGGAAACATGACCCGATTTACGAAATAATCGGAATAGCGGGACTGACCTTCCTTTTTAAAGATCAGCCTGGCTTCCGAGAGCAGGCTTTCCGGATATTGTCCCCGGGACCGATTTACCAGCCATTGCCAGTCATTCGGATGAAAGCCCAGGCGGAACTGCTGAATTGTTTCTTCCGTATAGCCTCGGTCTTCCATCAGATAGCGGCGGGCCATTTCCCCTTCACTGGTATTCATCAGGCAGTCATAAAACTGTTGTTCCGCCCATTTCATTACATCAAATAATGAGGTCTTCTCAACAATATTGGATCGTGGGGCGCTGTTTGACTGCTGAGAAAACTGAGGCATTTCCAGATGAACACGCTCGGCCAGAATCTTCAATGCTTCAAAAAAGCCGACATCGTCGTATTTCTCGACCCAGCCAAAACAGTCTCCCCCGGTATTACAGACCCAGCAGCGCCAGGTTCCGCGATCAGGATAGACCACCAGTGAGGGATTGTGATCATTATGAAAAGGGCAGAGACACTTGAAATCTCGGCCGCTGGGAGTCAGTTGAACTGACTCGGATACCAACTCGACCAGATTCGTTCTCTGGCGGACCAGTTCTTTGAAATTTTGATCAAATCCTGGCGACACCAGTTTCTCCTGAACAGTTTAAAAAGCAGCCCCTCGATGTCACTTTTCGTCTCAGAGTGAAAAGTGAACATACAAACATGTCACAAGAGTGCTTCCCTGCTCAGCTTTGCTTGCTTAATTCTACTCCATAGATTGAGTTGGTCAAGAATTTCCGATTCGCGATTTCCAACTCTGATCGACTCTTAAGCTCAAAATTTATATAATGTTACAAAAACACCTAATCATTCAGGTAGCTGTAAAACCATAAACCAAACCACGCTTTTGTCACTGACATAACCGGAATTCTCAGTGTCCGCGTTCGGATGTGAGCAGACAAGGCTAGACAGTTGGTTTGTATGAATTAATCATATTATAGCTGCCACCTCAAACTCTGCAATCACCGCGTCACAAAAAAACCACCGTGCGCGCAGCTCCCGTCGGATTCACCATTGAGGAGACTCGGTACAGGACTGCTATTCGGTGGCAGCTTCTGCGGGAACTTCGGTTTTCACGAGCTGATAGAGCGAGATGTTGCCGAATTTTTCATTGCATTTCGGGCATTTGGTTTTGGCAATCGCTTTACCAGCTTTGCCACCAATTCGCTCTTTCTTGCGGGAATCCTCACTGACAATCAACTGACATCCCTGGCATTGTCTGCCTGCCAGAGTCAGTTCGATTTCAGGATCTGCCTCGTAAAATTCCAGATTTTCATTATCCAGAACTTCAAACGATTCCTCGCTGTAATGGCAGGTCACCTGTTGCATCTGATCAGTCAAGGGAATTCCTGAATCCTGCCCCAGTTGATCGATACCAAAGAATTCTGAAAGTGCTTCTGTCAGCTTGCGATATTCGCTCAGGGAGAATGTCAGATACTGATTTTCTTTGGAATCTTGCTGTTTCGGCAGGGCAATCGCAATCCGACCTTTACCAAACACGGGAACCCCTGCAAACACGGATTCATGGTCGTACATGGTCGGAAAGACCACGCGCAGTTTGGGAATCTGTTCTGCCGTGACGGTTTGCATACTGGCAGCTGGAATTTCAGCCTCATCTTTCTCTTCGCGAAGATGGGCTGCAATTTCTTCCCTGGCTTTGTCCAGTTTGTCTTTCGATCCACTGCCGAGCAGACCGGCTTTGGCGACTACCAGCACCAACATTTTTTCCGGAGAAATCGCCAGATCGACTGTAGTAAACGTCTTTTCCAGACTGTTTGGTTTCAACTTCAGCTTGGTAGGGTCAATCGCATGCAGTTTGACATCCTTGAGCCAGTGTGTGTAAGCACCGGCATTGAAGGCTTCTGAACCCCCTGCTTCCGCCTGTGCATCTGAAGTCTCTGTCTGTTCTGCTTCTTCCTCGCTGGGAACTGCCTGGGGCACCAGGTACATCACATTGCAAGCAGGACATTTTCCAGCCGCACCTCGATATTCTTCACGAACTCGAATGCGATGACCGTTCGGACAATAAACAACAATCCCCCCCTCTACTTTTCCGCCTCTTCGTCGTCGACGACGACCGCCTCCTTTGCGCCGTTTTTTCTCTTCTTTTTCTTCTTCAATGGCAACGTTAAACAGGACATCACCCCCGGTTGCTACGGAATGATCTTCTGCAGGAGCCTCTTTGATCTGTTTCGCTTTTTCTTCTGACGCAGGTGCCTCTGATTCCGCTTCCGGCTCTGCATGTTGTCTGGCTTCTACCTCGGATTCTTCACGCGCCAGGGGAATCGTCGTTTGATCATCCTGGCTGGATTCCATCTCGCCGTCCAGTTGGAAATCATCATCACTGGCTTCATATTCCGTGACGGCAATACTTTTATCCAGCTCGAAGTCGTCGTCATCCGAATCAGAATATCCGGTCATTGTCGCTGTAGAACTATGGGACTCCTGCTCTTCCGATTGATCTGATTCTTCAGGTAACGGACTGAAGATCATCGGCGCCGGGTTCTCCTGCATTTTCCGATAGGCTTCTGCTATGTCTTCCCGCATAAAGGAACCACAATTCCAGCAGCGGACCAGTCCTGTACGAACCATTTCATTACACAGCGGACACGGTATTTCCGAAGGATTATTATTCTGCTCATCCGGAGTTATGCCATTTGACATAATAAATCCCTGTTAGGATAAATAGTAAGATTAGAAAAACGGATAAAATGTTTAGTGCTTCTGCAAATGAATTAAGATCAGTATTCGCAAAGATTAAGATTTATCAGAAGCACATTGCAGGTCTGGAAATTTAATAAGGAAAAAGTATAGTAAACCTGATTATCGAGCTTAGAAACAAGCGCATATTACAGATTAGCATAGCCATAGGCTAAATGCAGTAATGTTTTCCGCTTTTAACAATATTATGTTTTACCAGACTCCAGACCACCCCTTTTCGAAAAAAAGGTCGCGGGCATATTAAGAACGGTTATCATAAACCTAGTTTATTCCAACTCGAAATCAAGATGAAGATCCTGTTTCCATTCATCTGAATCATTTAATACCTTAATCAATCTAAACAGAATGTTCAAGAGTATATATAATTGACCTAACTAAGCCCTGTAACACGAGTAATCGATTCTGCATCAGTTCAAAAAATCGGCCCCAGCCAACAGTATGTCACTGGCCAGATAACATTTGTTTTTCGTAAACCTCAACTGTCTGAGATCGTCCCTCCCATGCCAAATGCGGAACAATACCTGAAACCGGAAGTCATTCAGACGGTGGCGCGGCTGGATCTGAGAGCCAAATTCATCGTCGAAGGTTTCCTGAGCGGTCTGCATGCCAGCCCGTATCATGGTTTCAGCGTCGAATTCAGCGAACATCGTCGCTATTCCCAGGGAGATGACCCCCGTGATATCGACTGGCAGGTCTATGCCAAAACAGATCGGTTCTACATCAAGAAATATCAGGCCGAAACCAATCTCACCGGATACCTGATTCTCGACCTCTCTGAAAGCATGGCTTATACCTATCGCCAGCAGCTTTCCAAGTTTGATTATGGGATCTGTCTGGCCGCCTCGATGGCTTATATGATGATTCATCAGCAAGACCCGGTCGGCCTGATCACATTTGGAGATCGGATTAAAAACTTTCTGCCGGCCCGCAGTAAACGGGGGCAGTTAGGTAATATTCTGGCAATGCTGGCCAACTCACAACCCAGCGGGACTACTGAAATCGGACAGAATATCCAGCAGATCGCCTCGATGGTCAAACATCGCAGCCTGCTGATGATTTTTTCAGACCTGCTCACCGATCAGAAAAGTGTTCTGGACAGTCTGCAGAGATTGAGATATGCAGGTCATGATGTCATCCTGTTTCATATTCTCGATGAAGCAGAAGTCTATTTTCCTTTTGAAGGCATGGTCGACCTGAAAGAGCCTGAAGGAGGAGACTCCCTGGTTCTCGACGCGGAAGGCATGAAAGCCGACTATCTGGAGGCGGTGAATGAACTCCGAGGGACCTATCAGGAAAAGCTGCGCGCGATGGGCGTTGATTATGTCCCCCTCGACACCAGCATGCCCTTCGACAAAGCGCTGATTGAATATCTCTCCCAGCGCAAAGCCCGCTTCTGAATAGAGTGTGGCCAATTTGACTGTAGCCTCTCCAGGGCTGTTTGGCCCGGGTATAATAGATTGAGAGACGCTATCGTGAAATGCGACGTGCCTTGGAATTGAGTTATTTGCTCTACCGCCTGATGCGCTTCCGGCTGGCTGACGGTTCTTCCTATCCGCATGAACACAAGGCATTATCATTTGTAACCGCCTTCCTCACTGCCTGGGGTTAAGTTATGCGGATTCGTAGTTGTATACAGGTTACAGTGACCATGTTCTTGAAATCTTAACCCAGTATGCCTCTCAAATAGCTTGCAAGAGCCGCTCCGCAATTTTAGAGTGTTATTCACTTTGGATCATTGTTTACGAATGGATTCCTGAGCTTCTGGCCCCTGTCACGGATGCTGGCCACACATTGATCTGCTACCTGCTCTGTTTTTTCGTTTCCTGATCAGGAAGTTGAAATTTTTACCAACAGAGCAGCGATACAAATCGTAGTAAACTCGCAGATTTTCTAGCGTTAGTATTCGTTGGTTCTTTTTTAGGACTGAGACACCGTTCTTATACTGGTCATATTCTAACTACAACAGTGGAGCTGAGAACCGCCAATGGACAATGAGTCAGTGATTCAGATTAGCAATCTGACAAAGATCTATCGTGATTTCTGGGGCCGCAAAAAAGTTCGCGCACTCAATTCATTAAGTATGGAAGTTAAAAAGGGAGAGATCTTTGGTCTGCTGGGTCCGAATGGCTCTGGTAAAACAACTACTCTGAAACTGCTCCTGGGCCTGCTCTTCCCTTCTGAAGGTGAAATTAAGGTTCTCGGTCAGCCTGCCTCCAATGTGGAAAAGAACGAACGCATTGGCTATCTGCCTGAAGAATCGTATCTGTACCGATTCCTGAATGCAGAAGAAACGCTCGACTTCTACGGGCGTCTCTTCAAGATGTCAGCCAAGGAACGCCGCGAGCGATCAGCCGAGCTGATCGAAAAAGTCGGCTTAGGTCATGCCAAGCGACGCCAGTTGAAAGAATATTCCAAAGGGATGACACGCCGTATTGGTCTGGCCCAGGCGTTGATCAACAATCCCGACCTGGTCATGCTGGACGAACCAACCAGTGGTCTCGACCCGCTGGGAACAGACGATATGAAACGCATGATTGTGGAGCTCAAGGAGCAGGGTAAAACCGTGCTGATGTGCAGCCACCTGCTGGCAGATGTTCAAGACGTCTGTGACCGCATCGCGATTCTGTACGGCGGCGAACTCAAGGTGATGGGACGCGTGGACGACCTGCTCAAGGAACAGGAAGAAACACAAATCCTGACGTCGAAACTGAGCGATGAAGCCATCAAGGAAATTGAACAGGTTGTTGCCAAACACCATGGGAAGGTTGATACGATCGACCATCCAACGGCGACTCTGGAATCTCTGTTCCTGAAAACGGTACAGGAAAGTAAAGACCGGCCCGGTCAGCGCTTCGTTCCCGAAACGGAAGAGAAAAAAACAGCCGAGTAAGCAGGATGCATTCTGAGCATTTTGCTACTCACGATCATTGACTCTGGCTCTGCTGCAGAAATCAGCAGACATCATTTCCGCTGAGATGTTATTCACAGAAGTAAATCATTATGTCTTTTGATCCGATTCCTTATGACAAGTCAGCTGCTCTCATTCACTTTCTGCTGGTGTTTGGCAGCTCCATGTTACTCGCGGTCCTGTTCTGCTTCCTCTTAGATTTTCTCACTCGAATCGCCGGTGGGTTCTTCGGATACTTTTCAGGTGCGGGGACATTCTTGACGAAAGTCAAGAAAATCCCTTTTTTCAATGCCATTAAATACACCATTTCTTCTGCCGTGGCTTCTTTCACTAATATCCTGTTGGCAATCGGGGATTTCTTTGCCCAACTCATTCACCTTTCCTGTCGCCGTATCTGGGCACTGAGTTCTCTTACCATCCGTGAATCGCTCCGTCAGAAAATTTTGTATGTCTTCATCATTTTCGCAGTCCTGTTCATGTTTGCCGGCTGGTTCCTGTCCGGAACTGCAGACAGACCTGACCTGCAGGTACAGTCCTACATCGACTTCGTTTTGAAAGCCATCAGCTGGCTCGTCATCCCCATCATGCTGCTGCTGGCCTGCTGGTCTTTACCCGAAGACATTCGTTTAAGAACCATTCATACCGTGGTCACCAAACCCGCGCACCGGATCGAAATCGTACTCGGAAGAATGCTGGGCTTTACCCTGCTGGGAACTGTCATTCTGCTGGTGATGGGGACTGTCGGATATATCTGGATTAATCGTCAGGTCCCGGACTTGGCAAAAAACAAGTCGGTTCCCTCTGCCGTTGATCAGCTGGAATCGGAAGAAGACAAGCTGGATGGAGAAAAACAGGAACCGACAGCCTCTCTATTGGTTTCCAAAGTTCCCTTGTACGGCGATATCTCTTTCACCGACCGTGAAGGAGCCCCCGCGCAGGCAGGAGTGAATGTCGGAGATGTCTGGATGCACCGCAGCTATATTGAAGGAGCGACGAAAGCCAGCGCCATCTACAAGTTCAAGGGAGTCGATGCAAGTGATGCGATTGACGACGACCTGGTTCTGCAGTCATCATTCGAAGCGTTCCGAACCCATAAAGGGAATATGGAAATGGGGGGGATTCTTTTTCAGCTTACCTTCGTAAATGAAGACAAAGATCTGCGAGTTGATTCCCAGCCGTTTGTGAATAAGGAATATTCTGACAACAGAATGGTAATCAACCGGAAAATCGTACAGAAAAATTACGACGGCACAGAAGATGTGGAATTAGATATTTTTGATGATCTGGTAGATCAGGACGGCAACCTGACCGTAGAAGTCCACTGCCAGGAAGCAGGTCAATTACTCGGAATGGCCCGGTCCGACCTCTTCATCCGCACACCCGACCGCCCCTTCATCGTGGGCTACTCAAAAGCAGTTTTCGGAATCTGGATGCCTATGGTGCTCGTCATCATGCTCGGCGTGACCATCAGTTGCTTCGTGAAAGGCCCCGTTGCGATCCTCACGACGTTAACAGTCGTGTTGGTTGGATTCATGTCCAAAGAGTACATGAATGAAATATTAAGCGGCAAAATGGAAGCATCAGGAGCGATTGAAGCCTGGTATCGACTGATTACCCATATGAATTCTCAAACAGAATTACCCCCGGGTCCCGTAAAAGTGATAATCGGAGTGATTGATGCCGGTATCATTAACTTCCTCTGGCTCTGCCAGCAGGTTATCCCCAATTTTGGAATCTTTTCCAACATGCGTGAATATGTCATTAAAGGTTTTGATATCTCCTGGAGTGCAGCCCTGCTGCCTGGGATCGCTACGACCGCGGCTTATATTCTTCCCTGTTTAATCGTGTCATTCTATAGCTTGAAACTTCGCGAATTGGAGGCGAAATGAACAACCTCACTTCCAAACATCGTAAGCTGGCATACGTTATTGCCATTATTGTCCTGCTGATCCCGGTGATCTGGCTGGGTATGCCTTCCTCGGGTGATGAAGGTTCTGGTGGAAAACTGGCTCAGCTACGTGTCAAACATGAACTGGGCGAAAGCACCCTGGGTGACGTCGATCCCTCAAGTGCCTCCATGAACTTCGTCCTGCTGGGACTGCGTGGCATTGCTACCAACCTGCTCTGGATCGATGCCAATGAATATCAGAAGAAAAAGGAATGGGGAAAACTCCGATCAACCGTCGATTCCATCATCCTGCTGCAGCCGCATTACATGAAAGTCTGGGATTTCCAGGGCTGGAATCTGGCTTATAATGTTTCCGCTGAGTGGGATGCCGTTGAAGACCGCTACTTCTGGGTTAAAGAAGGCATTAAATTTCTGAATGAAGGTGTCACCCGGAACGAGCGGTTTCCGGAACTGGACTGGAAGGTCGGCAACCTGCATGGTCAGAAAGTGGGACGCTCCGACGAATGGCGCCAGTTCCGTCGCTTCTATAAAGTTGACCCTGATACCGACCGCTACGAGGGGGGCCCGGATCCGGAAATCAACCCGGATCGCCTTGATAACTACCAGGTGGCTAAAGAACATTTCCTGATTGCCAATGACAAAGAGCTCAAACACAAACAACACCTGCAGATGCGGATGCTGTTCCGCGGCTCTCCCTGGCACGCTCAATTCGACTACGCCAATGCCATGCAGCGTGAAGGCATCTTCGGCAAACAGCGCACCGATGCCTGGAAACAGGGTTTTGATGAATGGACCGAGATTTACGGTCGTGAAGAGTTCATCACCCCCAAGGGGCCGATTGTTCTGGAATGGACCGAGGATGATATCAAAGCCCTGGCAGCTCGTGATGAATCGATTACAGAGGAAGATGTGCGTAATTGGACTGGTCGCTACCAGGATACTTCCAACTATCGCTTCTGGCGAACGCGGGCACTTTCAGAATCCCAGGATGAAACGATCAAGGCTCACCAAGATCTTTATGAGGGTGAACAGCTCGTATTCAAAAACAAACTTAATGAAGCAAAAACGAAACTGGAAGAAGGAATGGCTTTGTATGCTGCCGTTCTGAATAAGTACCCCAGCCTGTTGTCAGAAGACCTGGCCATTGAGGAAGGGCTCCGGGCAGTGATTCTCTGGCGTTACATCCATGAGCTCAAAGGTCTGCAGGTACCCACCAGTTTCCCCCTCAAACAATTATGGCTGAAAGAACAGGGCCGGGTTCCGGAACTCGAAAACGACCTGCGTCGCAGTCACGGAATTCAGTAAATTCCAGCCAGTGATTTAACCAAACGACAAGAGCCATCTGAAAATCATCAGATGGCTCTTTTTTTGTCGCAGCGGTGATCTGATCAGTCCGCAGTAAACGCTTTCTGAACCTCATCCGCGGATAAGGCACGGCGATAGAGTTTCAGATCTTTCATTTTCCCGTTGAAGTAATCGTGGGCACCAAAGCCGATCTTCAACGGTTCCGCAGTAGTCAAATCATAGTCCGCCGGATCAAACTGAGTTGAACTCGCCACCAGCTTGCCATCCACATACAGCTTAAGGCGATCTGTTTCCTTCACCGCCACAATCTGTCGCCAGCCGGGCTTCAGTGCCGTGTCATATGTCACGCTCTTCCCGGCTTCGATGGAATGCACGTGTCCAGCCGGTAAAGTCCCGGCAAACAGTCTCCCCTGAAAAACAGCCATCGACCAGACGCGTCGATATCGCACATCGGGAGTCCAGTCCAGTCGTCCCGTGTTGGTCCAGTCGACGCTGCCGTTATACCGATACACTTCTGCCAGCGGCAATGAGCCGGAATACATGGCCCCGTTATACACGGCCAGAGGCATACTCTCTTTCTCCTCTCCCAGTCGCCCTGCCAGGTTCCATTGATTCTTCCCTGCGTAGCGGTACACCTCTGCATGTGGCCACTCACTCACATACAAGTCTCCCTCGTAAACAGTGAAGCCATAGGTTTGTGTCGACTCTCCCACCTTCCCGGCAGGGGACCAGTTCGTTCCGTCAAAGCGATAGACGGCTCCTTCATCATAACCCGATGCATACAGATCGCCGTTATAGACGGCCAGTGATTCCACACGTTTTCCATCAGGCACACCACACGACGTCCACTGTTTGCCACCGTCATAACGGTAAAAGGCAGCCGGTTTATACATGGAGGAAGCGTACAGTTTTCCCCGATACACGACCATTCCATTGATCGCTTCTACTTCAGGCAGCTTGCCGCAGTGTTCCCACTTGCCGTCGCCTTCATAGCGATAAACATTACCTCCCAGATGCGGATTATCTGACTCCGAAAGCGATGAACCTTTCAACCGATACTTGCCCGTCCCCGCGTACAATTTCCCCTGGTAAACCGCCAGTGAGGAAACCGCATTGCATAAATCGGGGGCGCCGCAATCAATCCATTTTTTCCCTTGATCTAAACGATACACATGACCGGCAGCTGATTCACCTGGCACACAGGTACCGGCAAACAGATTCCCGTCATAAACGGCCATGCTGTAAATCAACACGGCATTCCCCAGTTGTCCGTGATCGGTCCACTCGGCATCGATTCTGCCATTGTCGATTCCAAACTGCAGATGCCGATCATTCGATTGACTGCTGGTCACGCCGGCATGATTCTTGATGCTCAACTGAAATCCACGCCGGGTATTTCGATCGTATTTACTGAGCAGAGTGCCCAGCACATCATCCAGCTCAGCACTGGTATGCACGGTCAGCGAAATCGAGAACTCCCCCGTACCCAGCGACAACGCTTTCGTGTGTGGTACCTCCAGAAACGCTTTTCTTCCGTCAAAAACTGCCGGCTGATCTGGCTTCAAGACAACCCCCTGGTTATTTGTATTCAACTGCAATGAACTCCGATCTTTTGAGTCCCCCTGCAACCGCCAGTCTCCCAGCAAAGCAGCGTCTTCTGCTTTCAATGCCGAATATTCAAGCCCCGTCATACTTCCAAACAATATCAGCAGCAAATAGATTCCAGGTCGTATCATCATCTTTCACCTTCTTAATTCAGAAAAGAGAACAGTCTCTACACAGATCCATTCTTAATAAATCTAACAAATTCGACGTTTAAAAAAAATCCTGCGAATCAATCACTGTGATGAAGCAGCGGTATGTCGATGGAAAGTGTTTAATCCACGTACAGGAATTCGCTGGTATTGAAAATCGCCAGACACAGATCCGTTAAAGCAGCGCCGGCATAAGGATTGTTGACTGGCGTCTCGCTTAAGGGTAACAGCAATTCTTTGGCAGATCGTTGTTCCTTAGTCAATATTACCTGCTGTGTACTTAGAAAAAGCTTGAGTTCCGTCAACTCGCTTTCAGTTGGCGTACGTCCCAGGGCACGACGGAAAATCACCGTAACCTGTTGCCCCTGATCTTCACCCGCCTGATCCCAGACCAGACCTGCCAGCTCCTGCGCACACTTCAGGGAACTCTCCGAGTTCAACATCAACAGCGATTGTGGTGCCGTCGTCGAATTGCCACGACGGGAACAACTGGTATTCGCATCCGGACGATCAAACACATCAAACAACGGATATCGTAAGTTTCGTCGGGCGAAGACATAAATACTCCGCCGATAATGATCTTCGGTATTGGCACTGGTCTTCCACTGATCTTTGAGCAATGTTGCCCGTAACTCGCGTGGCAGTGGTGGCATCACGCCTCGTCCTCCCGTTTTATCAGAAAGCTTGCCGCTGACTGATAACATCGCGTCACGAATCACCTCCGCATCCAGTCGCTGACGTGGAAAGCGAGATAACAGGGATGCGTCCGAATCTTCCTTGAGGGATTTTTTCCAGGCAAGCTCTGCTGCTGGATTTCCGTCAAACTTCCCCGCCTGTCGATATACGCTTGATATCAGAATCAGACGATGCAGCGATTTCATTTTCCAGCCAGACGACATCAGTTCGGCAGCCAGCCAGTCCAGCAGTTCCGGATGCGTCGGCAGATCGCCCATCACACCAAAATCGCTGGGCGTGGCAGACAGACCGCGTCCGAAATGATGCTGCCAGATGCGGTTCACAATCACTCGCGATGTCAACGGGTGATTTTTCTGCGTCAGCCAGAAAGCAAATTCGCGGCGCTGCTGGCGTGAGTCATCGGCGTCGACAGCCTGCTCCTGGAGATTCGCGACTCTTAAAAATGCCGGTTGCACTCGCGGGCCGGGCTGCCGCCAGTCACCACGAATCATCACGCGACTGGGTGCCGTCGGTTTTCCGATGGAAGCCAGCATCGTGACCGATCTGTTTTTGACCGGTTTGACCGCTGGCTCAAAAAAAGCACGCATGCGGTAAAAATCAATGGTGCTGATCGGATCGTATTTATGATCATGACACTGGGCACATCCCATCTGCAGCGCCATGAAGGCGGAGCCGACGGTGGAGGTCATTTCATTCAGCAGCGTATGCCTGCGTTCTTCCTGGGAATTGATATCAGGCATATCCGGACCGGAGAGGCAGAACGCAGTCGCGATCTTCGCATCCGGATTCTCCGGCGCGATCACATCGCCCGCCAGTTGCCAGCGGACAAACTGATCGTAGGGCATATCCTCATTCAACGCTTTGATGACCCAGTCCCGGTACTTCCAGGCATCAGGTCGGACCTTATCATGCTCATACCCATCAGTCTCCGCGAAGCGGGCCAGATCCAGCCAGTGCTGTGCCCAGCGTGCTCCATACTGCTTTGATGCCAGCAGACGATCCACAAGTTTTTCATAAGCGTCGGCTGAGTCATCAGCGAGAAACGCATCCACATCTTCAGGTAGAGGGGGCAGACCGATGACATCAAAATAAAGCCGGCGGATCAGTGTGGTGCGACTGGCCTCTGCCGCGGGTTGCAGGCCGTTCTCTTCCAGTCGGGCCAGAATAAAATGATCAATGGGAGTCCGCGACCATTCTTTATTTTTTACAACTGGCAATACAGGCCGTCGTATCGGCTGAAATGACCAGTGATCCCGGTCTGATTCCGTAATCGGTTCTTCAGAAAGTTTCTTTTCTTCCTCAGCATTTCCAGAAGACGCACAGCAAGTGAACATCAATGTTGCCGTAACGATCAGGTACCTCATAGGGGATGGAATCATGTGAGCAGTCCTTTCACAATCTTCACTTCGGCAGGTCCTGTCAGACGTTCATCCAGACCGTTATGGAAATAGGTGAGGGATTCATGATCCAACCCCATCAGATGCAGTAGTGTGGCGTGAAATTCATTGACGTGCACTTTGTCCTGTACCGAACGCAGGCCGATGGCATCGGTGGCACCGTAAGACCGTCCCCCGGTAATCCCGGCTCCGGCCAGCCAGCCTGAATACCCCCAGGGGTTATGATCACGTCCCCTGCCCTGCTCGCTCATCGGCATGCGACCAAATTCACCACACCAGACCACGAGCGTGTCTTCCAGCAGCCCCCGCTGTTTGAGGTCTTTCAGCAGAGCGGCAACAGGCTGATCAGTTTTTTGACAATAGGTGGTATGATTTTTAGTCACATCACTGTGTGCATCCCAGCCAACGGTGTCTCCGGAATAAAGCTGCACGAAGCGTATGCCCCGCTCGATCATCCGCCGCGCCAACAGACAACGCTCACCAAAATCCCGCGTCTTGGGATCGTTGAGTCCGTACATGGAATGCGTGTCCTGTGTCTCCTGGGTAAGATCGACGATTTCCGGAGCCGCCGTCTGCATGCGGAACGCCAGCTCGTAGGCAGAAATGCGCGCCGCCAGTTCGTCATCCAAGTCGCGTGCTTCCTGGTGGCGGCGGTTCATGGATTGAATCAGATCCAGGGTCGCCCGTTGTTGCTGCGAAGAGATCGACGCGGGCGGTTTCAAATTCAGAATCGGCGTCTTCCCTGCGCGCATCGTCGTTCCCTGAAACGTCGCGGGGAGATATCCACTACCCCACGCGGGAGGTCCTCCTTTGACGCCACCTCCCGGATCAGGCATCACTACAAACGCAGGCATATCTGCATTCTCAGAACCCAGACCATAGGCAACCCAACTGCCTACGCTGGGATGGCCCATCAGGGTACTGCCGGTATTCATCTGATAGACCGACTGCGGATGATTCACACTGTCACCATGCAGCGAGCGAACGACGCACAGATCATCCACGAGCGCACCGGTATGCGGGAGAAAATCACTGACTTCGAGCCCCGATTCCCCGCGTTTGCGAAACGGCTTAATGGGCGCGAGCAACGGATTTTTTGCGACCTTGCGCCGCGTCATCACTTCGCCGAAACTGTCAGGCAAAGGTTTTCCGGAATACTTCACCAGATCCGGTTTGGGATCCCACAGATCGACGTGACTCGGACCGCCATGCATAAACAGCCAGATCATGCGCTTGGCACGCGGTTGAAAATCAGGCATCTTCGGTGTTAATGAACTTGAGGCAGCCTGCGCACTCTTGTCAGAACTTAAAAGCGTATTGAGGGCCATCAGTCCGATTCCGCCACCCGCAGTCCGCAACATTTCGCGGCGATTGAACAGATCCTCCCCCCAGTTACCCGTAATCGTATCGTGGCCGGATCGATTCACCTGCATGCTGCATTCTCTCCCTCAGGTCATATTGGAATGACATTAATATATCAGGGATCGGCAGTCAGCTCGACTGAATTCATCAACGTTTTTTGATTTGTCTGAAATTGACAGAAATGCGTCGTAACAGACAGGAACGCTCACCAGAGAAAAACACTCCGTCTACATCAATCAGCTTGTCTGCAAGGAGTGAAGACATCCAGGAAAAATAAAAAATGCGCAGAGCAATACAAAAGCAGCCTGCTTCAAGCGCACTCTCTTTGATGATCTATATCAAACCCATTCCCTCCTGTTTTGTTCCGATTTTTTTTCTGATTAATTTTCCAGTGATTCATTTTTTCTCTCACATTTTCTGTTGTTTTTGAAACCATGTTTGAGCGGCTTGAGTATGCTACCCGCGGGGTTAATAACATGGTTTTGAATGAGGCCATGTGATGTTTCTTTTTGACAACATGTTGCCTGTGAACATCGTTTCCCGGCCTGTTGCATGGTTAGAAAAAAAGAGTTCCCGGAAATCCTGATTTTTTGAAAAGCATTTCCGTCGACTCATCAAAACTAAGCTATATGAATAGTGACCAGCGCAACACCAGGTCGAGAAACATCAGAGAAGGCAAGATGTGAATCACGAGAGACCGTTTTCACAATCTCAGAAAAAAAGATGGGGAGATCAATGACTGCTACTTCACAGAACTATTTGAATGGATTCCTCGCCCTCACAATCGGAGCCTGTTTCATTCTGCAGCCAGGTATCAGCAATGCACAGCAGCCCGGCGGCATCATGCAACAGAAACTGCCACAGAAAAACTTATCGCCGCGGGCATTGGAAAGCCTGGTCACCGGAATTGCCTTCTATCCTGATGACCTGGTCGAAACGATCCTGGAAGCAGCACAGCATCCACTGGCAATCCGCCAGGCTTCTGACAAACCGGCTGCCCGTTTCAATGGCGGTCGTTTCGCGCAACGCGTGCAACAGTTTAACAAGGCGAATGATCCGAATGTCGAAAAGCTGAAACAATATCCGGAGATCCTGGCGCAACTGAGTGACAACATTGCCACCACCACCTTATTGGGGCGGGCATATCAGTCACAGCCAGATGACGTCTGGCGGGCCATTGATCAACTCAGGGCAGAAGTCGATACTGCGTTGCAAGAGCAGCCTGAACAGTTCGTCGATGACAGCGGCGTTCCGTTAACTGGTCAGGCCGCTTACGTGGCAGCCGCCGGTTATGTCGCCGGTCGTTACTTCGTTCCCGCGACGGTTTCTGAACTTTACACCGCGTATGCGTATCCACATCAGACAACGACCACTACCACCTACCACGGTGAAAACGTGAACGGCGCCGCCACACAAACGACCACAACGGGTCCCTACGGTCACGCAACGGCATCCACAGGCAACAGCGCAACAACTTACACAGGTCCGAATGGCAATACGGTAACCGGAGCCACCCAGGGAGGTAGCGTTGTCTATCAGAATGGCGCTACTACAGTTGGCGCGGGTGCCGCTACCACGACGGTCACAGGTCCCCAGGGAAATTCAGCCACTGCGACAGGTGCCGGTATTGCCGGTACGACGACAGCCGGTGATACAACTTACTTCGGCGCAGCAGGCGGCGGAACCGTCAACACCTCGAATGGACTGTCGGCTGCCGGCGCGGGTCAGGTAACCGGTTCTGTTCAACAGACACAAACCGGAGCCAACTACAATACCCAGGCCAGTGGTTCGGTCGCGACGAATACCGGCGTAAACGCCTATGGCAGCAGAAACACGAATGGCAGTGTGAACCAGAACGCCGACGGTTCTGTCAGTGGCGTTCGCTCGTCTTCCACTTCCGTTCAAGGAACCAGGGGTTATGCCGACGTGCAGCATAACAGTTCCGGCACGGCGACCGGAAATGGCAACGGGACCTACAACGGTTCTACGACCATCGATTCCAGCAAAGGTTCTGCCTCGGTGGATACAACTGCCGGGAATGGACAGGTTTCTTCAACCGTTACCACACAAAATGGTTCCACAACGGGAACGCTCGGCGATGGTCAGGTCGGGCAAAGTTCGTCTTCGACCCGCAGTCGACAGTCCACAGGCAGCCAGCAGGCGGCCCGCAGCAGCAGCCAGAAAGGTTCGTACCGTTCCAGCCGCCAGTCGACAGCCTCAAATTCCCGTTACAGTAAATCATCGAGCCAGCAGATTTCTTCCGGCCTGCAGAGTATGCAGAAAAACTGGGGACAGCTCAGCCAGCAGATGAACCGTTCGTCCCAGGCTGCTGCCAAGTCTCGCCAGGGGGGGCATTCGTATTCGCAGCAGCGTTCTCCGTCTGCTTACTCACGTGGCTCCAGCTTGAGCCCCTCCTACTCCAGCAGCCGAACCCCCTCTTATTCGCGAGGCAGTTCAGGTTATTCACGTGGCAGTTCCTCACGGGGCAGCAGCAGTCGCGGCTCTTCAGGTCGTTCCGGTGGCGGACGTGGCGGGCGGAGATAGGCTCGCTGCTTCTAGAAGTAAATCCAGATTACACGCCTCTTTTCCTCATTGAAAAGAGGCGTTTTTCAATTCCTGCCCAAAACGATTTTTTCTTTCCATTCTCAAGTTTTTGCGTTTAGAATGAATTGGTATAAAAACCGAACTCAGTTCATCCCATCTTTTCACAAGACAGATAAAGAAACATGCTCCGTTACTTTATTGCGACTAACTTCTGGTTGGCTTTGACGATCTTACTGCTGGTTTCCTCAACGCCCCGCTACCAGATGGTGGGAAACGCCTCGCAGAGACATTACGTCGCCCAGGGCTATGCGGTATTTGGATTTGGTAATATGTCGTCTTTTTTTTACTGGACCGTGATTAGTCTCTCAATCCTTGCTGTACTGATCTGTTTTCGCGCCTGGAAAAAAACGGAAAGTATCTCCGTGAATTCATCATGAAAATCCCCCTGCACACATTTGAAGTCAGCAGTCCGTCTGAGAAAGATTTTATCCGACTGCTGCAGAGTGCCTTAAACAGGCTGCCATCTGTAGTGGAACGGGAAATCTCGGAAGCAGACCGGTTTCGTTTTCGACTGTCATTGTTCCGGAAATACCAGTGGACCATTTTTAAAATTCGCATGTATACATGTTTCCTCTGCCTGATATACTATCTAGATCTAATCACATTTTAGCATCGTATCTCGCGTACTATGATGCTTGACCCAATAGCCTCTGGAGACACTACAGTAAAACGGGACATAGTCTAAAAGTACCCGATTCAGATTGACGGGGAAGATTGATATGCAATTCTCGCGTATAGGCAAATGGCTTCTAATTCCAGTATTAACCGGGTATGTACTCTGGCTCATAATGTACTCGGAAAAACAGAAGATCGAATTCGCCAAACAACGGCTGCGTTCCCAAGGATTATCTGTCCAGGAAATCTATCGTTTTTCTCCCATCCGCGAGTCAACCTTCAAACTGGAATACGTATTTGACACAGAAGAGCTCAGGATATCCCAGGTCAAAACTTTTGACTCTCGCAGGGCATCTGAGTTTATTGAGGATCTAAAAATACTGGCACCCTTAATTAGAGGTGTGGAAATCGACGGTGCCGTCTTCACTGACCAGGATGTAATCGCCCTGGGTCAAATGCCATATTTACGATATGTAAGTCTGAACGGTTCTGAATTGACGGAATCGGGAATCGTGGCTTTATCGAAGATCAAAGAACTTGGATCGCTTACCATTTATGATCTTCAGATATCAGACAGCAAGGTTGACTGGTTGCAGAACTACCCGGAATTGTGGAAACTGACTCTCCACAATTCTGAACTCAGTCCTGAAACGTACCAGCAATTGGCAGCGCTGAAAAAACTTGAAAAGCTTAATCTGTTCAATTCCAACATCCGGTCATCGGACCTGCAATCTCTCGTAAATCTTTCCCGTTTAGATGAGCTTATACTTGAAGGAACACGGGTGGATGACCAGGCGGCGCCTTACCTGAAGAAACTGAACACGCTGCAAAAACTGGATCTCGGTAAAACAAAAGTCGGAGCTGAAGTATGTAACCAGCTTTCAAAAATCAACTTAAAAGAACTCATACTTAGAAGGACACCAGTAGACGACCGGGCGGCACCTTACCTGAAGAACATGAAAGCAATACAGCAATTGAATCTCAGCAGAACGAACGTAGGAGACGAAGTGTGCCGTCAGGTTGCGAAAATCAACAGTTTGATATACTTAAATCTCAATCAGACCCCCATTACAGACAGTGGCGTCCAGGCACTTCTCAAAGGATGTCCCAACCTCAAAGGAGTTAATCTCAACCGATGCCAGATTTCCATCAACGCTTTTTCGGCATCAAAGCAGTGGCCGGCAAACCTGGTTAACCTGAGGCTAAAAGGCACTCAACTGTCTGGACCACAGGCTCTGCAAATCTATCACGATCATGATTCCTTAATCTGGATTTCGTTCGACTGGAGGGACAAGACAGATCTGACTCATCAAAAATATCTCAAAATGGAAAGATCACGCACTTTAAGGGTTCGAAATAATCAAAAAGAGAAGGCTCACCCGACTCAATCAAGCCTGCGGTGATTCCGCGACTTCCTGCTCCGTCGTCTGTTCTGTGAAAAATTCCATTTTGCCGCTCTTCACATCATAGAGCGCCCCGACCACCATCACCTTGCCGGCATCCACCAGATTTCGAATGACTTCGCTGCGGGACTTTATCTCGTGAACGCTGCGATAGACGTTACGTCGCGCCGTCTCGTCGACAAATCGTTCCTTATCTTCCTCGCTCATCTCGTTCAGTCCAGAACAGGATTCTTCATCGACACAGGGAACAATCTCATCGACAATCGAATCCAGGTGAGAACAGCCCGTAGCCTGTGACGCGTTGTTATGATCGCTCATCAGCTGCACGGTAGAAGTGACGGCACCACAACGGGTATGCCCCAGCACCAAGACCAGCTTTACGCCGACCACCGCGACACCATATTCAATACTGCCCAGTGATTTGTTACCAATCACATTTCCGGCGACACGCACACTGAAGATATCGCCAATCCCGAGGTCTAGTACCAGTTCTGCGGGGACACGAGAATCGATACAACTTAAAACCACGGCCAGGGGATTCTGTTCGCCGGCAGTGGCATTAACCTGACGACCCAGGTCGCGTGAGAGTCGGTTGTGCGAGTAGAACCGCTCGTTTCCATCCTTTAAAATCTGCAGGACCTGTTCTGGTGTTATCCGGTCTTTCAGTTCTCGCGTGGAATAGTCGGCGAACTGAATCTCATCGTTTAACTGATACTTTGTCCGGAAACCGCGCAAACTGACCTTCATACCCCGCGCGGGACCGATTATATCCTTGAACTCCTGAATCAGGCTCAGAATATCAGGGTCGATATAGTCTGTGCTGGTAGCATCAATCAGCATGTTTGTTCCGGGAGTCGCATCGTTGAATACTTGATCCAGCGCGGCCCGGTTTAGAAAACTGACCTGATTCGCCAGTTCAATATGCAGAACCTCTCCCCCGGCGTGTGTCTCTATAATCCGGCGGATCGGTTGCCGCAGGTTACTGTTTAGAATAAACAGCAGACTTACACCCAGGCCAATCAAAATTCCGACTAACAGGTCGGTAAACACAATAGACAGCAGCGTAATCATGAACGGCAGAAACTGGTAACGTCCCTCGCGCCACATCTGCCGAAATAGAGCCGGACTCGCCAGTTTGAAACCGGTCACCAGCAGAATTGCCGCCAAGGCCGCCAATGGAATCATATTCATATACACGGGAATCAACGCGACTGATACCAGTAGCAGAATCCCGTGAAAAATACACGAGAGTTTCGTCTTCGCTCCTGAATTAACATTCACTGAACCACGCACAATCACCGATGTGACAGGCAGGCCTCCAATAAGGCCTGCGGTGATATTACCCACGCCCTGAGCAATCAACTCGCGACTGGGGGGAGAATTTCGATTTTCGGGATCAAGCTTGTCGACGGCTTCGAGGTTCAACAGGGTTTCCAGCGAAGCCACAATCGCGATGGTTACGGCGGCAACATAGATGGCCGGATTGGCCCACTGAGAAAAGTCCGGAGATTTCAGAAAGGACAAAAGATCGCTGGCGGATTCCGCGACGGGAATCTGTACGAGGTGGCTGGCTTCAATGGCCCAGTGTCCCCCCAACCGTTGAAACAGGATATGCAGCATCACCCCCAGTAATACGACGATCAGGGGACCGGGAACCACGGAATTTTTCAACAGTTTGATCCGGTTCCAGAACACCAGTAGTGCAATCGAGGAGATCCCCACGACGGCAGCACCAAAATGGATATCGCCTTCAAAGACCGTCAGGATTTCTGAAAACGTGTTTTGTTTATCAGGCTGAGTGAATGACATTTCCCCTTCCGGGTCGGAATCGTGCCCAAACACGTGGGGAATCTGTTTCAGAATCAGAATCACACCAATAGCGGCCAGCAGACCTTTGATCACACTGGAAGGAAAAAACGCGGAGAGGGAACCGGCTCGCACAATTCCCAGGCCGATCTGGATCACCCCGCCCAGCATGACTGCGAGCAGGAACGCTTCAAATGAACCCAGGGTAGCAATTTGCGCAATCACAATTGCCGTCAAGCCGGCGGCCGGGCCGCTCACACTGGTACTCGATCCACTGATCGACCCCACCACAATCCCGCCGATGATTCCCGAGACTAAGCCCGCAAACAGCGGGGCCCCGGAAGCCAGGGCAATTCCCAGGCAGAGAGGAAGTGCAACAAGAAATACCACCAGACCAGATGTCAGGTCGCGTGGCAGGTACGTAAGGGGATAGCCCGAAAGACGTGCGTCGTTCATGTCTACTCACTCAATCATATTTTTAGTTTGGCGGGTAACTTTCAGTATCTGTAATCCAATTATGATCTCCGTGAAGAATCAGTCATTGGAATAGAGTCTGAACTTAATATCAGGTCCTGAGGACTTCCAAAACCCGAACTATCTGAATCATCAGATGGTTCTTACGGGTCGCTCTTCGTGAACTCCAGACCTCGGGCACAGTATTATAAAACCATATCTCGTTTTACAATCTGCTTTTACAATTTTTTTAGCAATTTGATTTCTTACCAGATTTTTTCTACTTCTAAAAAAGACACTCTGACTATAACCGATCAGGGGAAATTACCAAACAGTTTTTGTCATTCCTGACTGGACACCTTAAATCTACAATAACAGACGACTATTGCAGACCTGTAGATCTATTTGTACCGATAGGATCCACGAACGCCCCAATGTTGAATGTGTCGAAAAACGAAAGAAGCTATCCATGGCATCTCATTTCCCCATCAAGCTGGCGAGTTTGATTCTCGCATTAATAACTGCTGTGACTCTCTCCGCAGATCCCGGGCAATCGGACTGGTCACAATGGCGGGGACCGAACCGGGATGGTGCAATCAAGGGAATTGAGTTCCCTGGCAAGCTGTCCGAACAATCTCTGACTCAGGTCTGGAAAATCCCGCTTGGTCCAGGTTACTCGGGCCCCATTGTCACTGCGGATCGTGTGTTCGTAACGGAAACCGTCGACAAAAAAAACGAAGTCGTGCGCGCACTGGATCGCGCGACTGGCAAACTCATCTGGAAACAGGAATGGCCCGGTGCCATGAGTGTTCCCTTCTTTGCTAAAGCGAATGGAGACTGGATTCGAGCGACTCCCGCTTTCGATGGCGCACGACTGTACGTTGCCGGTATTCGCGATGTACTCGTCTGTCTGGATGCAGACAGCGGCGAAGTACTCTGGCGTCTTGATTTCGTGGAAAAACTCAAAACGCCTCCCCCCGCTTTCGGCTTTGCCTCTTCACCGCTCATCGTCGGCGATGCTCTGTATGTCCAGGCGGGTGGTGGATTGTGTAAGGTCGATAAGCTGACCGGGGAAATTGAATGGCGGGCACTTGAAGATGGGGGTGGCATGTTTGGCAGTGCGTTTTCTTCACCTTATTATGCCACCTTAAATGGAGTTCCCCAGTTGATCGTCCAGACGCGCACCACGCTCACGGGCCTCAATCCTGTAGATGGGTCGGTCTACTGGAAACAGGACATCCCCGCCTTTCGAGGCATGAATATTCTGACTCCCACCGTCCACGAGAATTCCGTATTCACCAGCAGTTATGGCGGCAAGTCTTTTCTTTATACTCCCGACAAGTCAGGCGACTCGGCAGCCCCCCAGGAAATCTGGACTAACAAAGCCCAGGGTTATATGTCCTCTCCTCTGATCATTGACGGTTCGATATACCTGCATCTGCGTAATCAGCGTTTTACCTGTATCGATCTCAAGACAGGTGAAACCCGCTGGACCACTACACCTTACGGGAAATACTGGAGCATGGTCACTGATGGTGATAAAATACTGGCACTCGATCAGACTGGCGATCTGCTGTTGATCCAGGCAAATCCGGAAAAGTTTGAACTGCTCGACAGACGTAAAGTGGCTGAAGATTCCTGGGCACACCTGGCTGTCAGCGACAATGAACTCTTCATTCGCGCCCTGGATCACCTCGCCGTTTATCGCTGGAATACTTCTGACACCGAAAACTAACCATCGAAAATGACAGTTCCAGAAATCCGCATTCGCGAACTCAACCAGTGCCCACTGCAAAGGGACGGCGATTACGTTCTGTACTGGATGATCGCCAATCGGCGGACCCGCTCTAATTTCAGTCTGCAGCGGGCTGTGGAACTCAGCAAAGAACTCAATAAACCACTGCTCGTCTTCGAAGCACTGCGTTGCGGCTACGAATGGGCCAGCGACCGCCTGCATCGATTTATCCTGCAGGGCATGGCAGATAATCGGGACAGTTTACAAGACAGTTCCGTGGGCTATTACTGTTACGTGGAACCCAAAGCCGGCCATGGGTCGGGACTGTTGGCAGCGTTGTCCACGAACGCCTGTGCCGTGATTACCGATGACTTTCCCTGCTTTTTCATTCCCCAGATGCTGAAGTCGATCGCCCCCCGATTATCAGTACGACTGGAAGCCATCGATTCCAACGGTCTCCTGCCGATGCGAGCCGCTTCGCAGATTTATCCGACGGCGTACGCATTCCGTCGCTTTCTGCACAAAACGCTGCCAGATCATCTGGATCAGACTCCTAAGATCAACCCGATGTCCCACATTGAGCTTCCTGCATTCTCCTCCGTACCGAATGAAATCCTGGAACGCTGGCCGATGGCATCGGATCAATTATTACAGGCGACTCCCGAATCCCTGGCTGATCTCCCCCTCGATCATCAGGTCGGCCCGGTTGACTTTGATGGAGGGATGAACGCAGCCGGCAAAACGCTCAAACAGTTTCTCGATGTGCGTTTTGAACGGTACGCGGAGGAACGCAATCTGCCGGAAGAAGAAGTCACCAGCGGCCTCTCCCCCTATCTGCATTTTGGTCATATCTCAGTGCATGAAGTTTTCAAACGCGTCGCCAATCGGGAACAATGGAATGCTGCAAAAGTAATGGAACAGAAAGCAACCGGCAAACGGTCCGGCTGGTGGCAGATGAGTGAAACCGCCGAGGGATTTCTGGACGAACTGATCACCTGGCGCGAACTGGGTTATAACATGTGCTGGCAGCGCGACGACTATGACCAGTATGAGTCGCTGCCCGACTGGGCACGGACCACACTCGAAGAACATGCCTCTGACAAGCGCGACCCCAGTTACACGCTGGACGAATTCGAACAGGCCCGTACCCATGATGAACTCTGGAACGCTGCCCAGACACAAATGGTTACGGAAGGACGCATGCATAATTACATGCGGATGCTCTGGGGTAAAAAAATTCTGCACTGGTCGGAATCTCCCCAGGCGGCACTGGAGATTATGATGCACCTCAATAACAAATACGCCGTCGATGGTCGAAATCCCAATTCTTACTCGGGTATCTTCTGGTGCCTGGGTCGCTACGATCGCGCCTGGGGCCCCGAACGCCCGATCTTCGGAAAAATCCGCTACATGACCAGCGAAAACACGGCCCGCAAATTCAGCGTGGATGGCTACCTGGAACGTTTCAGCAAAGAAAAGCGGCAAGGCTCGCTGTTCGATTGAAGTCACATCGCTGGAACGTTTAAACTGACTCTCCAGTAATAATGTATTCAGGTGACGGTCGGCTTAATGGGAACATCGGTTTTGAACAGACATCTATTCCAGGGAACGGTCCCCTACTACGCGCGTTACCGCGTTCCTTATCCGCAGGCACTCCTGTCACAGGTATGCGAGCAGGCACAGTTGACAGGCGCAGGCAGACTGCTGGACCTGGGGTGTGGCACGGGTGAACTCGCGATCCGTCTGTCTCCCCGGTTTCAGGAAGTGACCGCTGTCGACCCCGATGCAGAGATGCTCGCAGCCGCACAACAGAAAGCACACGAGAACCAGGTCACCAACATTCAATGGCTTCATCAAAGCGCAGAGCGGTTTTCCGCAGAGCCGAATTCGTTCGAGTTGGTCACGATCGGTGCCGCCTTCCACTGGATGGATCGTCCCAGCATGGCACCCCGCATCCGTAGCTGGCTCCAGCCGCAGCAGCCCCTGGTCATATTGGGATACACCAGCATCTGGAGCGGCAACGCCGACTGGCATCCCCTGGTTCGCGATGTCGTCAAACGCTGGCTGGGTGAAAAACGGCGGGCCGGCACGGGTGAATTCAACGAACTCGCAGGACCACATGAACTGGTCTTACTCGACGCCGGTTACCAGCTGGAAGAAATCAAATTCCAGCATCCGCAGGCCTGGACACTGGACGATCTGCTGGGCAACCTGTACTCGACGTCCTTCGCGTCCCCCGCCGTTCTGGGCGAGAAGCGAGCGGACTTCGAAGCCGACCTGCGAGCCACTCTGCTCAACTACAATCCCAGCGGCGTCTACCAGGAACAGATGACATTTTACGCGCTGCTTGCAATCGCCGAATAACGTCATAAACTCATGCTGGCTCCTTTTAATCATCCGAATCACACCAGCCTCCTCAACGGAAGTTATTATTTACCCCATAGCTGAAACAGGTATGATCCACTAGAATCAAAGGTGTGTTCCCCACCTGGCGTGCTCCAGAACCGGAACTTATTAACCCGCTGAAGTGCTTCGTATCTACTGTAATGAACAGGTACCTGATGGCTCCCAAGGATAACAACTCTCTCACCTGGTATCAGCTCGATCTCCATCAAGTCGCGGAACGGTTGCAATCGCCTGACCAGGGGCTGACGCTCTCTGAAGTGGAAACCCGCCGCGCGGAAGTTGGACTGAATGAACTGATCGAAAAACAGCATAAATCCATCTGGATGATGTTCCTGGATCAGTTCAAGGATTTTATGATTTTGATTCTGATCGCCGCCGCGGTGGTTTCGGGGGTGATCGGAGAAGTTGCCGACACCATCGCGATTACAGTCATCGTGCTGCTCAACGCGATCCTGGGCTTCATCCAGGAATACCGGGCTGAGAAAGCCATGGCGGCTTTGAAGAAAATGGCGGCTCCTTCTGCAAACGTGGTGCGAGACGACAAAGTCGTGACCGTTCCGGTAGGACAACTCGTCCCCGGCGACCGCGTGCTTCTGGAGGCAGGCAACATTGTGCCCGCGGATTTGCGACTGACAGAAGCGGTCCAGTTACAGATCAATGAAGCTGCCTTAACGGGTGAATCGTTGACTGTCGAAAAGATCACACAGGTCCTTTCCGAAGCCGATCTCCCCCTGGGCGATCGGAAAAATCTTGCCTTTAAAGGTACCCTGATTACCAAAGGTCGCGGCCAGGGAATCGTGACCGAAACAGGCATGCAGACACAACTGGGACAAATCGCCACACTGCTTCAGGACCAGGAAGAAGGCCGCACCCCCCTGCAGAAACGCCTGGCCACGTTCGGCCAGAAACTCGCATATGTGATCCTGGCGATCTGCGCAATTGTCTTTATCGCTGGTCTGTTCCGAGGCGAACCGCCGCTGCTGATGTTGCTGACGTCGATCTCCCTGGCGGTCGCTGCGATCCCGGAAGCACTGCCCGCGGTGATTACCATTTCACTGGCGCTGGGAGCACGAAAGCTGGTTAAGCAACACGCGCTCATCCGCAAACTTCCTGCCGTCGAAACGCTGGGGTCGGTTTCTTATATCTGCACCGATAAAACCGGAACCCTCACACAGAACCGGATGACTGTCGAACAGGTTTACCTCAACGGCGAACTCGTCGCTCCGGACAAACTCCCAGTAACAATTGAGGAATCCCAGACCCAGCGGAGTCTCACAGAGCTTTCCCATCCCGAACTGCTGCTCTGTGCGCTGTCCCTCTGTAACGACACCCGCCTGGACGGAGATGACGAAGCCGTCGGCGATCCGACCGAAACGGCTCTGTTTGAACTGGCGCGGGAGAAAGGCTTTTTGCGCGAGTCCCTGGAAAAAACATTTCCCCGTCTGGCCGAGATCCCCTTCGATGCCGAGCGTAAGCTGATGACCACCTTTCATCCCTGGAGTGAGGGGAAGGTTGTTTCCATTACGAAAGGGGCTGCTGAAGAAATCGTGGCCCGCTCCACGCATGAGCATTCCCCGGCGGAACAGATCGAGATCAACCAGGAACAGCTCCAGAATACTGCGGAACAGATTGCCGGAGAAGGCCTGAGAACGCTGGGCTTCGGACTGCGCATCTGGGACTCCGTTCCGGAACCGCTCATCTCGGAAGAGGTGGAATCCGAATTAACCCTGGCCGGGCTGATCGGGATGCTGGATCCTCCCCGGCCGGAAGCAGCAGAGTCGGTGGCCCTCTGTCGCTCGGCCGGCATCCATCCGGTGATGATTACCGGCGATCATCCCCTGACCGCGGAAATGATTGCCCGGCGGGTGGGGATTCTCGCTGAACAGGAGGCAGGCGCCGTGCTCACAGGTCGGGAGCTCGCACAGCTGTCCCAGGCAGAGCTGAAATGCCAGGTTGAAAAAGTTCAAGTTTATGCCCGTGTCTCTCCGCAACAGAAACTGAAAATCGTGCAGGCCCTGCAGGACCGGGGACATTTTGTCGCGATGACCGGGGACGGCGTGAATGATGCGCCGGCATTGAAACGGGCCGACATCGGAATCGCAATGGGCGTGACCGGCACGGACGTCTCCCGGGAAGCAGCGCATATGATTCTGCTGGACGACAATTTCGCGACGATCGTCAAGACCGTCAGGGAAGGCCGGCGGATCTTCGATAACATTCGCAAATTTATCAAATACACAATGACCAGTAACCTGGGTGAGATCTGGACGATCTTCCTGGCGCCGCTGCTGGGCCTGCCCATCCCGCTGCTGCCGATTCATATTCTGTGGATCAATCTCGTCACCGATGGTGTTCCCGGACTGGCACTCACGGCTGAACCCGGAGAAAAGAACCTGATGCAGCGGCCGCCCCGCGATCCGAAAGAGAATATTTTCGCCCATGGCCTGGGGACGCATATCATCTGGGTCGGCCTGCTGATGGGAGCGGTCTCGGTGGTGACACAGGCCTGGTTCATTGATCGCAGCCAGGCGCACTGGCAGTCGATGGTCTTCACGGTCCTCTGCCTGAGCCAGATGGGACATGTTCTGGCCATCCGCTCGGAACGGGAATCGTTCTTCTCACAAGGTCCGTTTACGAATAAACCACTGCTGGCAGCCGTGCTGCTGACCTTCGTACTGCAGATGGCCACCCTTTATGTCCCTGTCCTGAACCGCATTTTCAAAACCGTCCCCCTGACGGCGGGAGAACTTGCCATCACCCTTGCCCTGTCATCAATCGTATTCATCGCCGTCGAAGTCGAAAAAGCCTGGAAACGAATGCGGCAGTAGAGTTGATTACTCTCAATAAGGTCGGGACGAACATGCGAGGATGAAGAGCATGCAGGAACTGAAAGAAATCAATTGCTGAGAGACAATCATCCTGATAGATTCAGACAGATTCAAAAGTCTGCCTATCCATTATTCGACAAAGTAACATTCCAACCGTTCAGTCAGTGTCGTGATGAAAATCGTCGTGGTCATTCTGCTGGTCTCTCTGTCCCTGCTGATCATCCTGTTTGGCATGCCCAATGTCGAGGAAAGCCGTCAAGAGGCGCGCAACTTCCTGGCCTTCAAGCTGGCTCAACAAATCAAAACCGGAGAATTACCTCCCGATACGTTAGATCCGTGGGGTCAGAAATTCGAAATTCAACACACGCCAGCTAATGTGATGGTCGTCACTTCGCACGGCTCAAACGGGGCTTCACCAGCAGACGGCTACGATTCGGACGACATTTCCACTTCCATGTCGAATCCGCCTCACAAGAGGACGATGACTCGCAAGCAGACACAGATTTTCGCCACGCTTGCTTTGTCCCTTTGTCCCTGGCTGATAGTGTTGGCAGTTCGGTTTCATAGACGTGCTGCCTCTCCACTGGAAAGTGAGAGACTCTGAAGGGGGCTCATTTTTTCATTACCGAATTGAGGCAAAGGGGGCGGCCCTGAATCTGCTTTCATCGTTTATATTACTTCGGTGGGTCCGTGTCAGGGGGTAAGGGGAGCTTAGAGAAATCGATTTCGGGAAGCTTCACAGGTTCAAGATTCTGCAGGAATTCCTTCGCGCGGTAGTCAGGATCAATAAAGTCGATGAGTCGGTACGAAAACACTTTGCCTCCACCAACCTGTCCATTAGCGATCTGCTCCACCAACACAAACCGTGAAATTTTTGCATGTTCGTTTTCCAGGTCGAATGTGTAGAACAGATCATGGCCTGCTTCTGTTGGCTGGATACGACAGCGGAGTAGGGGCCCCTGCTCTCCCTCTACTTCGAGCCTGCCTGTGCGAATGAAAGGAAACCGTGGATCGACCACAGCGGGGTCAGCCTTCGTGCTGACACAAATAGTGAAGCGGGTCGTGTTCTTATCGAGCGCCTGCATAGTGACGCCTTTACTGCCTGCAAGCTCTGGAGTCACGTCGATGTGTAACGTAATAGCGGACGCGGTCTGGGTGAAGCACGCAAAAACGAATGCGAAGAACAGTGGTCGCAGCATATCAATTCTCCATTTTGGGGTACGGTAAGCGGTCGTGTGCTGAGAAGACGCGGCAGAAATAGTTTTGTTCCACTCAATTTCAATTTCTGTCAGATAATGACCGAGATAACCGGGCTGATGGACCAGCGATGCACTTTTCTACACAAATGCATTGGCAACGAAAGTAGCAGCTCTGTAAAATCGAAAGGTGAGCCGAATCCCTTTAAGTGAATTAATTTATGGCGTTTTCGTTGAGAACTTAAAAGGGACAGCCCCCGAGCCTCTCTTCCCCATCGTTCGCTTTTAACTATAGAACAGTCCTGATTAGCCGCAGGGCGTTAGAGCCGGTTTTTATACCCGGATTTGCATGAACCGCGGCTAACGCCGTTCGGCTGATGTTGGATAATCAAAAGTGGTCAGCCCTCCGAATCCACTTACTTTTTATACATATGGCGAATGGAATCGACTATAAGAAGACCAGCTTGTACACAATTGCTGCCATTGCAACAAAGAAAGCCATGCGAGCAATTTTTTCGAATGTTTCAGGTGGGTATTTTCTTTTCAAAATAATACTAAGTCCCAACCCGAGAAACCCTGCCAAGACCAGGATAAAGAAGGGGTAGCGATCCAGCCAATTGCCACCAGAAATAATTGGGGACACCGCCTGTGCAATAAAAGCCCCTAACACACCGAACATCATCGTGTAATTTAAACAGTTGTAGAAAACGAATTTATTTTGTAATCGAAAACCAATTCGCAAGCCTAAAAGAGACCAGGCAACAACAGTACAAATAATGAATGTAAGTTGACCAGCCAGGAAAGCTCCCCCGATCATTCCAGCAAGAACGATCAGCAATACTACCAAATCGATAATGTAGTTTCTCATCTTCAATACCCAATCCTGGTACAAGTTTTGATCTTTGCTTCCCAGCGAAAGCATACACACCCCACACTCACGGATGCCACAGTGCTTTGCCTTTGTATTTTGTGCCGATGGGGTAGCGGGGGTTGGGGACTGCTGCTGTTTGCATGATTTCTGCGATTCGCTGGACCACCTCGGGATGTTTGTCGGCGACGTCTCTGGATTCGTTCAGATCCTGGTCTAAATTGTAAAGGGCGATCTCTTCCTGCTGGCCGTGGCGGATGCCTTTCCAGTTGTTCCAGCGCACTGCCTGGTCGTAGCGGGCGCGGCAGTGGCCGTAGTCCCAGTAGAGATAGTCGTGTTTGACTTTGAGAGGCTCGCCTCGCAAGGCAGGCAGTATGGAGACGCCATCCCGATCTGCGGGAACCTGTGCGCCCGCCAGTTCGGCAAAGGTGGGCAGCATGTCCTGGAAGGCGATGACTTCGTCGCTTACTTTGCCTGCGGGAATGGTGCCGGTCCAGCGCGCGATGAACGGGACACGGATTCCCCCTTCGGTGAGATCGCGTTTAAAACCGCGCAGGGGGCCGTTCGTGTGGAGTTGCGCGGGAACGCCTCTGTGGCCGCCGTTATCGCTGGTGAAAATGATCAGCGTCCGCTTGCTTAGCTGAAGCTCATTCACCAGGGACATAATCCGTCCCACATCGCGGTCCAGCCTGTGAATCATCGCGGCGTATTTTTTCGATTTCTCGTCCCAGTCCCAGTCGGAATAAGGTTCCGTGTCGGGTACCGCCAGGCCGTGCGGGTCTTCTGCTTTCGCGGAAAAGTGAGGCAGCGTGTAAGCCGCGTACAGAAAGAAGGGCTGGGCGGCGGAATCGCGAATGAATGTCAACGCGCGGTCGGTCAGCAGATCATGACTGTATTGCTGACGGGATTTGGTGTTCCCCGTCAGTTCCAGGCGGTCTTCGTTGTCGTCCAGGTATTCGGTAAAGTAATAATGCGCGTGATCCTGATTCAGATAGCCGAACCACATGTCGAAACCCTGGTTCGTGGCCCGTCCGACCGTGCCGGCATCTCCCAGCGACCATTTTCCCACGCCACCACAGCGGTAACCAGACTTTTGCAGGACCTCCGCGATGGTCACATCACTTTCCTGTAGATAGGTCGGGTAATGAGGAATATTGTCCCGTGCGGGAGCGTGCCCGTTGTGGAGTCCGGTCAGCAACACCGCCCGCGAAGCCGTACAGACGGAACCGCCCGCGTAGGCTTGTGTGAACCGCGTCCCCTGGGCGGCTAACTGGTCGATGTGAGGCGTTTTCATCAGCTTCTGGCCGTAACAACCCAGGTCACCGTAACCCAGATCATCGGCCATGATGAAAATGATATTGGGTCGTTTCCCTTCCGCGGCCTGCACCGACGCAGGCAGGCAGATCAGCGAGACGATCAACCAGAACACGCGTAGACGTGAAGTGATATGTGGTCCGCCGCCGAGTTTAGTTGCTGTACTTCTTAGCGCTGTTGTCGACATCTTCTTCCCATTCCTTCAAGGCCTGACTCAGTGATTTGACAATTTCAGGGTGCTCCGCCGACAGGTTCTGTTGTTCGCCGAGATCCGTTTCCAGATTAAAAAGTTCACTGCGGTTGTTTTTGAGACAGAGTTTCCACTGCCCGCGGCGGACAGCGCTGTTGTTCCCCATCCGCCAGAACAGGTCGCGGTCTGCTAAAGTACGTCCCGGTTGCCAGAGTGGTGACAGGTCGAGACCGTCGGTCTGGAAGTTGGTCGCTGATATTCCCGCTGCCTGCGCCAGGGTGGGAAGCAGATCCACCGAATGGGCGGTCTGGTCGGTCATACCAGCGGTAATGTTTCCCGGCCAGGAAATCAGACAGGGCACACGATGCCCGCCTTCATACAGGGTTGCTTTCTGTCCGCGCAAGGGACCATTGCTGGAGATGCTCTGAAACTGTTTTCCATAGTTAAGATAACCGCCATTGTCGGAAGTGAAGATCACCAGCGTGTTCTGCTCCAGATCCAGACGCCGCAGGGCAGACAGAATTTCTCCCACGCTCTGATCCAGCGACTCAATCATGGCCGTGGTGTGGGGGCTGACATTGTTGGGATCGGGAATGATGCCCCATTTGTCAGCGTGGTAATCCTGTCCTGCTTTGCGATGTGGTGGATCGTGGGGTCCCTGCCAGGGGAAATGGATCGCCAGGTGTGGCACATAGAGAAAGAAGGGACGTTCGCGGTTGGCTTCCATAAATTCCGCACTGTATTTGCTCAACAGATCGGCGGTGTAACCTTTCTCCATGCTGATTTCATTGTTATGCCACCAGTCCTCGTTACCGGAGCGATCGACGTGAGTGTGGTGGTCGCCATCTCCCGAGGTCAGGCCGCGAAACAAATCAAAGCCCTGATTTGTGGGCAGCCAGGGGGGCTGATAGCCCAGATGCCACTTTCCGAAACAGGCGGTCGCGTAGCCCTGTTGCTTGAGCAGTTCCGCCATGGTCACCGCCTGATGCGGCAGTCCGATATCGTGATTTGATTTCCCTGACAGAGCTGCTTCAAAGTGTCGCCCGAAACGCTGCTGGTACTGCCCCGTGAGCATCGCGGCCCTGGTGGGCGTGCACATCGCGCCGGCGGAATGGAAGTCGGTGAACTTCAAGCTGGCGGCAGACAGCCGATCAATGTGGGGCGTCTTGACGTGTTTGTTTCCATAACAGCCCAGGTCACCATACCCAAGGTCGTCGGCCATGATCAGGATAATGTTCGGCGGTTGTTGCTCTGCAGCTACAGAAGACGAACACGCCAGCAGGCAACAGACGGTGATTTGTAGAGTCATCAGAAGGGGGGAACGCATGAGGGCCGGTGATTCCATGAAAAGAGAGCGCTGGTTTGATTATCAGTTTTTTTCACTATAGCCGGTAGTGGTCGTCAATCACAACTTAAAATGTGATTCCACAAACTCAGATAACGGTCATGAATTCTGAGTCGCCGCTGGTGAGTGAGTTGGTGGTGATAATCAGAATTGTATTAATGCTTTGATGAACGGGCCTTTCGTGACCGACTCGCCGCGTCGCATTTCGACCTGGCCATTGACTGGTTTAACGGTCCACGGCTCTTCCTGTTTGCGGCTTACCGTCAGTTGCGAAGTTGTGCAGACCAGGTCACCCACTTTAATTTTCAATTGAGGCCCCTCAGGAGTTTGAATGACACTCAACGTGGCAATTTCTTTCGGTAACTGGGGAGACTGGTTCCCTTGTGAAGTGGAAAGCAAGCTGATGCACAGCACACAGACACAGAGCCAGGCGAGTGTTTTAGAATATCGCATCTAACATTTCCTTCTATTCCAGGTCTTAAACTTCACTGAGAATTTCGATTAGTAAACCGAAATTTTACATTTGAATTGTACTGAAAGTCAGCCTGCGTGCGCGTTTCCAATTGACCCCCAGCATTCGTAGACAGGTATACAATCACAGACATGAACAGAAGAGTGCTTAAGGGCGATCGATGACAATAAACTAACCGAGCGTTAGCCAGGAATTCCGGAACTCAGCCGATAAACCATATCCCAGAGCCTGTCGATCTCACCATGTTCAATAACCTCTACCGGCTTTCGAGATTGAAACGCTTCATTGGGAGTATAAAACCAATCCCCCAGACAATCCGGGTTCACCACTTCACTCAATGCCTGGCACAGTCGCTTCACTTCTATATAGTTACGCTGAAGTTTTTCTACTTTCTCTTTATTAGACTCGACCTTGGCGATTGCTCTTACAGAAACATTGACCAGACGGGAAAACTTGTCTCTTGGTAGACCTAACATATGACGCAGCTCGAGTTTGTTTTCATTTTGAAATACGATCACGCGAATGCCAAACAACCCAGGAATATTATAGTATTGTTTTTTTGGTGCTTTTTTTGATCTGATAGTCATCAAATTACCTTTTCCCTTGCTCAAACAGCTCTAAAGCTATTATATCGTTACCCGAGAACCTGACAAGCACTTTTGCATGCATTATTGCACGATCATGGCCAGTCAGAGGGGTGAGGTGGTAAATCATCTTCTGCTATCAACCTGATATAATTCGGAGAAACGACGGCATCAGGATAAATAACGACATTTTGTCCCCCGCGATCTTGTGCAGATGGTACCAGCAATCCCTGAAAGCCCGAAAGATACGCACCACGACCTATCGCCTGCGTCCATGATTCCTCTCCCTGGTCTTGAATTGCCTGCCAATCTTCTTCCAGCAACTCGGTAAGCGAAAATCCAAGTTTTCGGCGAACCGAAGCGTCTGTCAGATCTAAAAGAGACTTCACTTTAATTTCGAACCCCGCTATGACACGCGGGCGAATACTCTGTTTATCAAATCCAAATTTGTTAAACGTCTGGTAACTCTCGCTGACCGCAGTTTGCACGCTAAGAGATCCATAGATTGCTCTCAAGCTCTGAGGGTTCCATCTTCCTCCGAAGTAACTGGCACCATTACCTGAAATGAGATCCGCTTTATTCGCATATTTCACCCCAGCCGATCGAAAAGCGATCTCTTTTTTCGCAATCGCATGAGGACGTATTTTTTCAATACGATCAAATAAATCCTGTACCCCGGGTGCTTCTTCAGGCAAGGTTGTCTGTCTCCCTGCAAAACCGGTTTCACGTTACTGACAGATTTGAACTCAGTTCTGGAATCACACTGATTAATCGGCCTGCGTGTGTGTGTTTCCAATTGAACCCCAGCATGCGGAGACAGGTATTCCATCTCAAGCATGAACGGGAGAGAGCTTAAGGTCGATCGACGTATCGCGCCCCATAGTAGAGATTGAGGAGGCGATACTTCTCTTCGGATTCCTGGTAGTCGGATTTCAAACGTTCCCAGGCTGCTTCGAGTTTTTTTGAAATGGTGAAGGCTCCGGCCGCTGCGGCGAGCTTTTTGTTTTCCTGCGGAGTACCAGGATTGAAATATTCGTGTACCGTATTCAACTGGCGGCGCATCCGGTCGTAGAACTGACTGGCATCGTATGACTCATAGAAGGGGAGAAGCGGGACAGACTGCGCCTGAAAGAGCAGACTGGCGTCCCCATCAGTCCGCGCGCGGGTCGTTTCAGCAATCTGTTGTTCGGGAAAGGGAATCAGAGATTCTACGACCGTTTGTAAAACGGGAGTCTCGAAGGAATCCATTTCGTAAACGCTTTGAGGCACATCCTCTGCGAACAGAGACGAACATGCACAGCAGAAAACGACTGTCAAAAACGGTTTGAGCATCGTAAGCCTCCTGAAATCATCGGGCCTGAAAAAGAACGCCATTCGGAGCCGTGATGTAACAGAAAACACGATTTCTGTCCAGATGATTTGTACCCTATTTCACCAGTTCAGACTGTGTCCAGTTTTAGTGTAGCGTCTCCAGAGTCATTTGGACCGGATATAATAGATTGAGAGGCGCTTTGGTTAATTATGAGACGCACTAACATTCAACGCGCCGCCATGCAGGGGGAGTTGATTTTGTGTCTGCGACGGACGCCGCTCGTATTTCGCGGCATTGCTGATTTCGCGACGCAATTCTGACCAGGCCCAGGGACAGCGATATTGAAAATCGGGATCATAGCCTGCAGATTTGCGGAGACGAGATGTTTGCTGGTGTGATTGAGCGGGAAAGATCTGTGCGGGTACTTTTGGGACAACCTTCACAGCTGTCCGTTGATTTGCACCGACGAATTTATTGGTCACAATCGGTTGATGACGATTTTGCACATCCGATATCCTAATCGGATTTACTTTTAATTTATGTTTTGTGACTCGATAAATCACATCGTCTGCAACAACAGAACTGCATGCAAAACAGAGAAGCATGAGAATCGCAAAGAACCGGGCTTTCATCGCCTCTCTCCTGAAATATTCGCACACGAACGGATGACAATGCTGCAGAACTTTAGTATAGCAACAAATCTGGAAGAGATCGAGAGAAATCCCGAACGAGACTTTATAAACCAGCGAGCTGAACCGGCATTCGATTTCCTTACAGAGGGCCGATCACGATGAGAAGAAGGTTGTTATTCACACATTCCATCCAGAAATGAGCATTCTGAGAAGATGAGGCACGTCCCAGAAACAGACACCAAGAGCACTGCCACTTCCTGTTGCCTGCAGCAATCCCGAATTCCATTCGGGACCACCCACGGAACACTACAACACAATCCAGATCCAGCAAGTAATCTCGTGTCTTTCGTGCTTTTCGTGTTCTCTTCAAAATCGAATTTCATCATAAAATCGTTAATATTCCAGCAGCTGACATCAATAAATGGGCCAGATGCCGGGGGTAGCGAGTTCGAGGACGTGGTTGTCAGGGTCGCGGAAGTAGAGGCTTTCTCCGCCGCGGGGCCAACTGACGCGGCTCTCGATTTCGACGCCGTCGGCTACCAGGCGGGCTTCCCATTTTTCGAAGTCGTCACGTTCAATGGCGAAGGCGAAATGCACAGGGCCATCCCCGTCGTGAGGTGGAATGACGCCCCCTTCCAGATGAGCGGCAGTGTGCGTCGCGCCCCGTTTGAAGATCAGGAACACACTGCGATCGCCGGCATTCATGGCACAAAACCGCTGGTCTTCTGCCATGATTTCAAATTCAAACAGCCGCTGATAAAAGTCGATGGCGACCTGCAGATCATCAACGTAAATGGCTGTTTCCAGCACGCCGTGCACTTTCACAAATCATTCTCCTGCTCAGGCTGCCTGGCCTGTTGTTTGTTGTTCTTCTTCTGCTGCTGAATACTGCAGGATATCGCCTGGCTGGCATTCCAGAAACTCGCAAATCTTTTCCAACGTCGCAAAGCGAATTCCTTTTACTTTTCCCGACTTCAGCAGCGACAGGTTCTGTTCGGTGATTCCCACGTGCTTCGCGAGATCGCGGGAAGTCACCTTGCGTTTCGCCAGCATTACATCCAGGGTAATATAAATTCGCATGATATCTTGATTAACTTTCCGAAGCAGTAGCGTTCTCTCATTCCACTATAACTGAATGTCCCAGATCAGACCAGCGGTCAAACAATCTGGGCATGTTCTTCCGCGATCAGGCTGGCCCGCTTTAACAGATTTGCCAGCAGAAAGATCAGTGCTCCGACTGCCGCCAGGACGATCTGATTCGAACTGAGATTGATTGCCAGCATTCTCTGACCGGGTGGATTATGCATCGTCAATAAGACGCTCAGAGCAGCGCCACAGACAGGAGAAAGAAAAGCGGTGCCCATCAGCCCCAGGGCAAAGCGCTTGAGCAGGCGGCTGTTCTGCGTACCCAGGTAATCTTCGGCACAACAGGCTTTAAGAAAACGGTGTAGCGCGAACAGGCCCCAGTAAGTGGGTGCGAGCAGCAAGACAGAGACCAGAACCATACCCACCTTGGTAGAAACCGGGAGCGGCAGTGGAATGGCTTTCACCGGAATCATCCCGTTCTGCGCGGCGATCCGGTCGGCACAAAACCAGACCCAGAGTAAAAATGCAGGCAGCAGCCAGAGTGAGAGCGCACACAGATAATACAGGATGCGGCAAATGACACTGGTACGATCTTTTCGAGCCATCTCAGGAATCCTTTCCAAAGGGTTTTAATGTAAGACGGCGAACTTTTATCGTTTTACGATAAACACTGCAATCCCAGTTTCGTGCGAATTTTAGAAGACTGGTTCAGATTGTTTATCTGAGGTTGAAAAGCTGTATTGGGATAAAATGAAATGTGTGTTGTGCCTGGAAGAGCAGGTACGGTCGGGCCAGCCGTCAGCGGGCACACGGTGAAATGTTTTTTGCTACCACGAAAAGTATGAAAAAACACGAAATTATTGTGTGGGACTTCAGAATGGGGAACTCGTTAGAGTAATGGATGTTTTCAATATTTTATTCTCTGATGAGTCATTTGTGATCGCTGGTACCAGGATCAGTCTGTTTTCATTGATCGAAGTAAAATCTTATGCAGAGGCGCGTGGAGGTCAAGGGAGATGAATAGAATCGGGTGGCGATGTTTGTTGACAGGGGCACGATACTGGTGTGAGCAGTGGTGGTGCCATGGTGAAAGACTCCGATGTGCGGCGACCCGCAGGCATACATCACGAACTGGTGTCGTTTCAGCCAGTGGAAATCTGGAAAAAACAGGCTCATTTCTAGTGAAGAGTCAGAACAAGTGGCCCGTGTTTCAGTGCTCTGTAAACTGGGCACGCGCGCGACTCACTTTGGCGCATATCCTCGGCAGCGGCAGGCGGGTGTCAAGTCGAATCTGATCAGTGACTGAGTCGCTGATGGGAGACGGAAGTCAGAGAGACTCACAATATTTTAAGGAAAACGGAGATTTCAATTTCGATTTTAAACTTGAGTTCAAGAAATAATCTCCCATAATTTTATATGCTCACAAAATATAATCTCACATCGCTCCTGATAAAATCCATTAGAAATTAACAGCATGATCCAATTCGACTGTGAAACCTGTTTCCAGGAATATAAAGTACGTGACGACAGAGCGGGACAGACACTGAAATGCAAATCGTGTGGCAGCAGGATGCGGGTCCCAGCCGCTGGAGCGGGAGACTCAGAAGATTTCGAGGAAGAATATGTCGAGCCTGTTCGCCCCCGACGCAAAAAAAACACCGGGTCCTCGAAGCAGAAGAAGTCAAAAGGGGGTTCGAACACCACCATCTACGCGATCGGCGCGGGAGTCGGGCTACTTGTAGTCATCGGTCTGGGGCTCCTGCTGTTCCGAGGTAAAGATCCCGGGCAGAACAATGTGGCGGGAAACGGAGGTGCTGGAAATGTCGAGGGCGGGAGCGCAGAGACCGGAACTGCTGCATCTGGTGGTTGGGTTTCGCTGGTAGACCCACCCCGCAAATCCACCAACTGGACTGCTGATCCTCAGCTTTCGATTGATCTGAAAGATCTAGATGACAAATTCATTGTCCCCTACGTTCATTCTCCTTATGTAGGGTTGAAATCCAGAGGACAACCCATCCCATTAATTTCAGTCTGGAATCTGGCGACCGGAAAAGAGGTGAATACATTGAGCCTCGAAGTACCAGGTGAAAATATATATTATGACCATCAGATCAAGCTCAGCCCCGATGCGAAATTCATACTGGCAGGAATCAATAACACAAAAACCGATATCCCAAAGTTGGCAAGTTACAATGTTTCAAGCGGCAAAGTGATTGCTGAATGGGAGGCCGGACCAGCTGGAGCGATAGTTTCAGAATACGAATTCTGCGGTCCCTCAACGGTGTTTGCAAAAGTCTCGACCAAAGAAAATAATTCTTTTAACACAAAAATCGGATTATGGGATTTCCATTCTGGAAAACAAATCAAAAAAGAAGACCTTGCTAAACCCAACGTCAATGATTTCATTTCCTACAACTATCAAATCACACCCGGTGGAAAATATCTCATCACAGCGAAGTTTCGGAATATAACTGTCTATGATTTAAAATCGCTGGAACAGGTGAGAAAAATTGAATTGCCTCCACTCCTCAAAGCGGCAGACCCATCGAATATTACAGATAGTTTCCTCACGATATCAGGAAAAAGTATCTCGAATGACGGCACTGAACTGGCCTTATTGATGCATAATATAGAGGGAGTTTCAATCTGGACGCTCAACCTGAAAGATGGAACAGTCTCGAACGAGTTTTATATGCCCGGCAATCTGCAAGGCGCACTCAGCGACCCTGACTATGAAGGTAATAAGCTGGAGTGGAATCCTGCCGGTGATGGCTGGTTGCTATATGGAGCCTTATTTGTTGACCGCCAGCGAAAAAAAGTCACATGGGCTCTCAAACCGGTACCGAATGTCATCAGACGCCGCCCGGTCATTCTCACAAAGGATTCCCTGATTGCACAAACAGAGAGCGCTCTGCAAGATGCGAATGGCAAACTCCTATTGGATCGAAAACCATTCCTGGTATCAGTTCCCTTGCCCGAGCATGAGATCCAGCAATCACTGTCTGCCTATGACAGTGAGACTGCAGCATATCTCGGTGCCGGTCAGCAGGTCAGCCTGGAAGTGAATGTCGGTAACATCAAGTTTGGAAAACCGGATGAAGTTAAATCGATCCTCAGTGACGTCATCACCCAGCGACTGAAAACGGAGGGCTTTCAAGTCGCCGCCGACCAACCGATTGTGTTCAAGATCGAATACCAGGAACAGGCGGGAAATACATTACAACTTGCCAAAAATGTTAAACGAACTGCAGAGAATCCGCTGGGGCAGGTCGCTACGGGGCAAACACTGGAAACGACTGCTGCCCTGTTCGAACTATCGTGGATTGATCAGGAAACACAGAAAACACTCTGGTCAAATAAAGTCGCGATTAATCCCAGTGTACTCTTTCTGAAAAATGCTACAGCAGAGGCTGCACGCACTAAGATGTTTGAGAACCTGCAGAGTCGACTGCTGGCGGAGTTCATTCCCTATTTTATTCCTAAAGACGACAAACTGAAAATGCTGCCTTTTGAAATTACACTGCCGGAATAATGAGAAACGTTTAACTCCCCTGTTTCAACCAGCCTCCCGGTTGGGATGTGGCCGTGTTCTGGGTGTCCTGATACCAGTCTTTAAGCTGTTTCAGCATGCGGGAGGCGCGCTGCGATTCAGCCTTACTCAAATTCTTTTTCTCTCCGGGATCCTGATCCAGCCGATAGAGTTCGACTTTTTCATTTTCAAAAGTACCCGGCGACGCGCGGGGATGCTGCACGATGAGCTTCCACGGTCCTTCGCGCATGGCTTCGGAACGACTGCCGTTATTCGACAATGATGCCCAGAACAGCGGACGTTCGGCAACACGTTTTTGTTGAAACAGGACCGAAGAAAGATCTACGCCATCCAGGGGACGATTCTTCGGCATTTCCACGTGTGCGATTCCCAGTAAGGTTGGCATGACATCCAGGCTGATCGCAGGTATATCGGTCTCGGTTCCTGCCTGAATTTTTCCCGGCCACCAGGCGATGGCGGGCACCCGATGTCCGCCTTCATAGACCGAGCCTTTGCCTCCCCGCCACTTCGGACTGCCACTGGGAAAGTCACGCGAAGGGCCATTGTCCGAGAAGAACAGCACGAACGTATTTTTATCCAGGCCGGACTCGACCAGAAACTCGCGGATCTGGCCGACGCCTTCATCCACGGGCAGTGTCATGCCTCGATATTTCTCAATGCGTTCAGCTTCACTGGCTGGTTTCCAGCGTTTCCAGCCTTCGGCTTCACTACGGCGCACCGGATCGCCGGGGACCTGCACGGGATTATGAATGGCTTCATGTGCCAGATAGAGACAGAACGGCTGATCCCGGTTCTCTTTGATAAACTGCAGCGCGTACTGATTGATCAGATGAGTCGAGTACCCTGCTTCCTGTGTTTCCTTGCGTCCATGCCACCAGTCGTGCTTGACGTGATCTCCGACATGGCTGATAAAATCGATATTGCCACTGTGGTACCCGACGAAGGTATCGAAGCCATGGTTATCGGGATGGAATTCCGCGGAATTATGGGGATATCCCTGATGCCATTTTCCGACCAGGCCCGTTCGGTACCCCGCCTGCTTTAAGAGTTCGGCGAATGTATTCTCACTCCTGCGCAGACCTTTACGATGTTCGGGGTGCTCGCTGACCGGGTGAATGACCGCTTCAATCCCTGCACGCTGCTGGTAGCGGCCTGTTAACAAGCCGGCCCTCGTGGGAGAGCAGACGGTGCCCGAAGAATGAAAGTCGGTGAACTTCATCCCTTCTGCAGCGAGGCGATCAATCTCGGGCGTTTTGAAATAAGGATTCCCAAAACAGCTCACGCCGGCGTACCCCATATCATCCACCATGATCACAATCAAATTGGGGTGATCACCCGGTTGACGGTCAGCCGCATCCACACGATTCGCCAGGCAGGTGATGCCGAGAAAAGCCAGAATGAACATTCCACTGAGCAGCTTGTCTTTTTGTTTCATCACAAGGTCCTTAAGCTTCACGGGTGATGATTCTGTAATCAGTTCTACTTTAGTATGAGTATATTACGAACACGGCACAAACACACGCTGCGATGTTAGCAGACCTGCAGAACAGATTGATGGCAGAATCCATTTCCTGCTTTGTTAAAACAGCATTGAAAAAATGAGAGTCTTTCCAGTACAATAAAAGACTAAGCGATCCGATTATATTATTTGGTAATCCCCTTCACTTTCAACTGTAATAAAAGGCCCAAGCTATGTCCAAAACTCTCCGTTATCTGGTTGGTGGATTTTTACTGATGGTCGCAGGAATCGGTTCTGAAGAAATTCGGGTAGCGCATGCCTTTGCACCAGATCAATGCGATCAGGAAGGTGATGATAAGGAAACAGAAGGAGAAAAACGACTCAGTAAATTCATGCGTGAGAAGCTGACCAGTTCGCAACAGGTTCTGGAGGGGTTGATGGTAGAAGACTACGACCTGATGCAGAAAGGAGCCAAGCGGATGATTGAGATGAGCAATGCTACCGAGTGGCAGGTTATTGAAGGTCCCATTTTTGCCAGACAGAGTGAAGAATTCCGCTCATCTGCAAAAGAAGTGATCAAATTTGCCAAAGAGAAAAACCTGGATGGTGCTTCGCTCAGTTATCTGCATTTAACGATGACCTGCATCGCCTGTCACAAAAAAGTCAATAAGGTCATGGTCTCCCAGCGTTAACACTCCCGAGAGTTAATACACAAACAGGGGAATGCGAAACAAAATCGCATTCCCCTGTTACTTTAAATTCAGCATGACTCTGTTATTTTTCAGTGACAGTCGTCGAAGCCGTCTTTTCTGCCGGCTTCGCAGGTAGAACACGAATCACGCGTCCGCTCTGATGCTGGTCACCATCCATTTCCACTGTACGAATCCGGATCAGATGTGTTCCCGGCTTTAAGCCTGAGGGCAACCTGGTCCGCCAGAGATGGGTTGATTTTTTTGCTTTGGGCAGATCACGATATTTCTTACCTTCCAATGCATTCTCTGCTTCAGACAGTTTTTTGAAGCTGGGATCGATTGCGTCAATGTGTTCCATGGTCGTCCAGCTACCGGATTCTCCAATCAGCATTTCCACCTTGGAGCGTTCTGAACCATTGAAAATATTAGCAAAGATCTCGGTCTCAGCCGTCTGATCTGCAGTAACCTCTTCGGGTGCCAGGATATTCATCTGATAACTGGCAGCGCGACCGGCGGCCCGAAAATCCAGATCGTATTCGGAACCGTCAAACGAAATAATTGAATATCCGTTTGGGGCGCCGTCCGCCATCATTGTATGGGGAATTCCCCGCTCATCTGGTGAGCCCGACCACCAGCTGCCACTGACAGTCACATTGATAATATGATGATGTGGTTTTGGGCCACGCCAGCCATCTTCTTTAGTAATAAAGCGATGCTCATGATGGTGCGTGTGACCGGAGATCGACATGCAGAACGGTCGTTTTTCAATTAAACGATACAGGTCCTGACGATCTTCCACATCTACCAGTGGAATATGCATCATCAAAACCACCAGTTGATCTGCGGGAATCTGCTGCAGGTCATTTTTGACAAACTCGATCTGTTCTTTTCCGAGTCCGCCTTCATAATGACCTTTCTTTTTCATCTCTTTTGTTTTGTTTTCTTCTGGAACGATCCATTCGATATCATCCAGCACGATAAAGTGCACCTGTCCATAGTCAAACGAATAATAAGCTGGACCAAAAGCACGTTCAAAGGTCTCATCACTCAGCTTATCATTGGGGGCATCATAGTTGATGTCATGGTTTCCGATCACGTTATACCAGGGAATCCCCAGTAAGGCGACGCCCCGGGCCTGCGATTCAAACAGGGAAAGATCGTCGAATAAAATATCCCCCAGCGTTACACCAAACGAAGCATCTGTGCCCACCAGTTCCTCAATGACATCATGCGCAATGTAGTCGATTTCCTTCTGGTCGCGTGGTTGGGGATCACCAAAAAACAGAGCCCGGAACTGCTCCGGCTCTTTTTGTGGATATAGGGGGAAATCAATTGAAGCTGGTAGTGGCCCTGTCGGCTTGACACCCGGGTATTTTGATTTCGGGGATCCTGCCGGTTTATGAATATAGTAAAACTCGGGTGTCAGGTTTTTACTCAAAGGGGTTCGCCAGCCCTGGGGTTTGATGACAAACAAGATGGTATCATCACTCACTGGCAGTTCATATTTTCCTGACTGATCGGTACAGACGACTTCACGACCATTGGAGACACGCACACAGGCCAGCCCCTGCTCACCAGGATCTCGTTTCCGGTTATGGTTGACATCCTGAAAAACATAGCCGGTAGCGGTCTGCCCAGTTTTTGATTCAGCCTCTGCTGTTCCACCTACGGAACCAATCAGCAGGCCTCCCAGTACGATTCTTGAAAGAAGCAATCGACTCATCTACTTTTCCTTGTAATTTTAAAATCATTTAAGTACTTGGACTGATTTATTTAATATCATGGTACGACCTCGCGCAGGCAGACTAAACCCACAACAGGTATTTTTCCTGACTGGAACAGAATCACTGTACGGGTGACAAGAGTGATATTCCACTACAACTCAGACAGCGATTACTTCGTCAGTGGAAAGCAAAACAACCGGAGAGTGGCGATTGATCCCTTCTCCGGTTGTGATATCTAACAGCTTGCACTCATACCTTTAAAATAGACTGATTAAAAATTATCGATGACTTCACGACCCGACCGGGTACCTAAAGCCTCCAGGATCGTCTGACTGATATTTTCTGAAATGAAACGGCAGGAGCCATCAACCAGACAGACCTGAACTCCACCATCATGCAGACTTCGCATTGCAGCAATCTGAGTTCCATCGTTGGCCTCGGTACAAGGCATTTCTGTAGTATTGACGCATTTACTCAGAATATCAGCTGTCTTGCTGTTCGGGCTGCGAGCTGCACTGAAGGCGGATCCGCCCATACCGGAATAAACCCAGGCACCACGAGCATCGGCAGTCTCATCGTTCAGATAGGTTAATTCACCAACCAGAAAGGTATTGGTCGTTCCATCTTTAATATCCCGGATATTCACCGAAGAATTAATTGTGAATACACCCCCGGTGGTATTGTTATAAGAAGCAGTGAGGTCTCCTGAACCATAGTTGGCCCCATAGTTTCCACGGGACATGTGCTCAATCGACCGGAAAGCGACATTGCTGCGCCGATCCCAGGGGTGACTGGGGCAACGATAAGCAACGGGCGAGAAATGCCCAAAGATATTGTTCATATAATCCAGTGGATCTCGCCCATTAAGAACAGGGGCAGCTTTTTCCCACAGAGCGCTTTGTTCCATCTGAGGCAAAATGAAAAGCAGCCAGTTTCCCCCCAGACTTTGCCCGCTGCCGCATTCTTGAAGTCCTGTCAGATTGGTCGGTGGAGTACCACCACAGGGACCGATCACTCCACCCGGAGGAAATACGTTGTGCGTATCATGGTAATTCTGTAACGCCAGTCCCAACTGCTTGAGATTGTTTTTACAGCTGCTGCGACGGGCTGCTTCACGAGCCTGCTGCACGGCGGGTAAGAGTAACGCGATTAAAATGGCAATAATGGCGATAACGACGAGCAGCTCAATTAAAGTAAAGCCACGGCGTTTTCTGGAAGTCTGATTCACAGGCTTAACTAATGACAGTAAGCGTTGCATCATTCTCTCCTTCGTAAATAAAAAAACATAGGACAAAAAACGTTCTCATAAAACATTCCCCCGATCTCGAAAAATGTTTTTGAAAGAACAGAATCACTGACAGACTGAAGTTTTTCAGTTCTGCCAGTGAAAACGACTTTTTTCACATGTAGAGTGAGTCAGCCTAAGCAGAATCCAGCAAAACTTACCGGAGGCTTAGGGATCTGTGTATTCGGGAGTCGGAGTCGTGTCACCGGTGACACCTTCCTCAGATTCTCCTGAGCAACCTGAAGTTGTCAGAGCCAGGCAGGTCAAACAAAACAGACATAACATTAATTTTTTCATCTCTAGTCTCTCCGAAAATCGAATCATTTAGAAAAGGTCGAGGAATGATTTTCAGTTCGTTCCTCGACTCAGGCTTGTGAGTCTTTCAGGACAAATCCTGAGAGATAATACTGCCTGCAGGAATGTTTCAGTCTCTTTGTGAGTGACAACTCTGAACATCACACTGCAGAGGGCAGATCTTCAAAGGTTCGTGCCTAGAAGTTATCAATCACTTCACGACCGGCACGTGATCCCAGTGCATTCCAGATTGTCTGGCTGATGTTTTCCGAAATGAATCGGCCGGAACCATCAACAAAACAGACCTGCACACCACCATCATGCATGCTGCGTGCAGCGGCAATCTGGGTGCCATCATTCCCGTCGGTACAAGGATGCTCAGTCGAGGTCGTGCAGCTTGCCAGAATATCAGCAAGTGTACTGTTCGGACCACGACCAGCACTAAAGGCGGATCCGCCCATACCGGAATAAACCCAGGCACCCCGGGCATCAGCAGTCACATCGTTAGCATAGACCAGTTCGCTGACCAGCAGGGTGTTGGTAGTACCATCCTTGATATCACGAATACTCACAGAAGAGTTCATTGTGAATACGCCACCCGTCAGGTTGCTGTAAGATTCCGTCAGATTGCCTGCTCCATAGTTGGCACCATAGTTGGCACGAGACATGTGTTCCAGGGCCCGAAATGCCACATTACTGCGACGGTCCCAGGGATGACTGGGGCAACGATAGGCGACTGGAGAAAAATGTCCAAAGACGTTATTCATGCTATCCAGCGGATTGTTTGTGTTCAAAATGGGAGCCGCTTTTTCCCACAGAGCACTCTGCTCCATCTGGGGCAGAATAAACACCATCCAGTTCCCGCCCATACTCTGTCCGCTGCATTCCTGGCTGCCGGAAAGGTTAGTCGGAGGCGTACCGGCACAGGTTCCGATGACACCACCGGGAGGAAATACACCATGTGTGTCATGATAGTTTTGTAACGCAATCCCTAACTGCTTGAGATTGTTTTTGCAACTGCTGCGACGGGCGGCTTCACGTGCCTGCTGCACTGCGGGTAAAAGTAACGCAATCAAAATTGCGATGATGGCAATCACCACCAGTAATTCAATCAGAGTAAATCCACGACGTGGTGCTGATTTAACAGCACGCGCACCGGCAAGGCGCGAAAAGCGAAGAAGCATCAAGCATCCCCTCAAAAGTGAAGAATGAAAAATATCGAGTGATTCAGCGTTTCAAGGCACTTTGCTGCCGGTGTCGGTCTTGACTGACCAAGGCTCGGGGGAAGAAGACTTCGCACTCCGAATTTTTGAGAATCTTACCGGTGGATTATTAAGATTACATGACCGAAAAATGAAATCTTCTTCGCGATCTTCGCTGAGCCGTTCCACAATCGAATCAGATTGGATCATGAACTTAAGAGATTGTTCTTGAGAAGAACCCCTGTTTCTCAGCTGCTTCTAGTCATTTTACTTGGAGCCCTGAACTCAAACTAAGCTGACTCAGGGAACTGGTAACAGTCCAAACTTTCCTAACCAGAATTTCTACCGTAATTTTATCAAGTAATTTGTTATCAGAAAAAATGAACCTTTTACCTGTGCAGGCCAACAGGGAAATAGAATGGACTGACATTGAATTATTTTGTTCAAATCCAATATTTTCCTGAAAAACCATGTAACGCTTGAGGCACACACCCCTTTGGCAAAGCGGAATCTGACTGGTTAAAATTCACCAGATGATGCTCAAGGATTGACGACAGGCCGTGGTTTTCTCATAGTGAAGAATGCGACTTACCGCTCTGCCGTCCCTGGAAAGAGCCAATCACTCAATGAATTTCAGAGAGGAACCAGCCCGTATGCAGAAACCACCGAAACGCAATCTGATGCTGCTGTCAACCGCATGCTTCGGTATGCTCGTGCTGACTCTTCTCGCATCGCAATCATCGGCAGCAGAACAGACACAGACGCTACGGGTTCTCTGTTACAACATTCATTATGGACAGGGGACGGATGGAAAATATGATGTTGCCCGGCTGGCAAAAGTAATTAAACAGACTAAGCCGGATCTGGTTGCATTGCAGGAAGTCGACGTAGGCGTCAAACGCTCCGGACGCGTCCATGAAGCACAACGACTGGCAGAACTCACAGGGCTGGCCGTCCGCTTCGGGCCGACTCAACATTACGAAGGCGGGTTGTTCGGAAATGCCGTCCTGACACGACTGCCGATTCTTGATGTCATGATCCAGCCATTGCCTTACACGGAAAGTACCCCGCAACTGGTGACCTACCCGCGAGGTGCCATCATCGTAACTGTCCGCGGCCAGAATGGTAAACCACTTCGATTCATCAGCACGCATTTTCAACATAATCTGCCGAAAGACCGTATCGAAGAAGCCAAAGCGATCAACCGGCATTTCACTTTAGATTCTGACATCCCCACTATCCTTGCAGGGGATATGAACGCCACTCCCGACGCGGAACCGATTCAGATTCTTCTGAAACAGTGGACCAATGCCATTGATGAAGCAGCCACACCCACGGCTCCTTCTACCAAACCCCGGTCGCGTATCGATTATATTTTTTATCGACCGGCTGCTGATTTTGAAGTGATTGAGACCAAAGTCATCGACGAACCCCTGGCTTCCGATCATCGACCGGTCTTCGCCATCTTGAAATGGAAACAGAAATAATTCCGGGACGATCATTTCAGACTTCACATTACAATAAACCGAAAGATCTGCCATGCGTCATCGTTTTAACTTTTTCCTGCTGATGTTTGTATTGCCGTCTTTTTTGAATGCTGCAGAGCCACAGGCCACTCCTGTCAGCTCGATTCGTGTTCAGCCCGGCTTCCAGGTTGAATTGTTACGATCTGCACAAAAAGACGAAAGCTCCTGGATCTGCATGACCTTTGATGACCAGGGCAGAATCATCCTCGGGCTCGATGATGTAGGACTGGGTCGAATCACGTTAAGTAACGATCCAGCGAAAACCCGCTTCGAAAAAATCGATTCTACATTCAAACACCCGCGCGGCGTTCTGTATGCCCATAACAGTCTGTATGTAAGTGAAACCAATGGGCAGGGACTGCATCGCCTGAAAGATACCACCGGCGATGATCAGTTTGATCAGAGACAGCTCCTGAAAAAAATGGACTACCGCAGCCGCTTCGGACATGGACATAATCAGATCGTGCTCGGCCCTGATAAGAACATCTATCTGGTCGTCGGCAATGACGTTGCTTTCCCGGAAGGTGTCTCCCCCGATTCCCCTTACCGCAATCCCCGGAACGATCACCTCCTGCCCAACCCACACGACGCAGGTCAGGACAACCGTGTAGGCTATATTCTGAAAACCGATCCTGACGGGAAGACATGGGAGATTCTTGCGGGCGGCTTTCGTAACCAGGTTGACATCGCTTTTAACCCGGAAGGGGAAATGTTTACTTACGACGCGGACATGGAATGGGATATCGGGCAACCCTGGTACCGCCCGACCCGCATCAATCATATCATTCCCGGCGGAGAATATGGCTGGCGGTGGGGAACCGGCAAATGGCCTGAATACTACGCCGATAGTCTGCCTTCGACACTGAATACGGGCCTGGGTTCTCCGACAGGAATGGTCTTTGGAACCGACAGCAGTTTCTCCGACCGTTTCCAACAGGCGATGTATATTGCCGACTGGCAAAACGGCCGCATCCTGCTGGTTGACCTGATTCCCACAGGAGCCACCTATACTTGCCAGTACGAAGTCTTTCTGGAAGGTGGCCCGCTCAATGTCTGTGATCTGCAGTTTGGACCAGACGGCGCACTGTACTTCATCACCGGCGGTCGCGGTTCACAATCCGGGCTGTACCGTGTGACTCCGCAGCCGAGCCAGAAAACGAAATCCAAAGCCCCCAATATCAGCGAACAAATCACACAACAGGCAGCCTCTGCCCGGCAGCTCAGAAGAGACGTGGAACAATATCTCGCCAACCCGGTCCCTGAGATCGACACACTCTGGAAACATTTAAGCAGCGAGGATCGCTGGCTTCGCTTTGCTGCGCGTCGAGCGATAGAAAACCAGGATGTTTCCCGCTGGCGGTCACGGGCGACTTCAGAAACCGATCCCACTGCTGCCATCGCGGGTCTGATCGCCTTATGCCACCAGGGAACCGCTGAAGACCGGGATGCCGTCCTGGAGGCACTGAACCGCATCGATTTAAGCTTGCTCGAACAGCAACAGTTGCTCGCCCTGCTGCGAGCTTACCAGCTCTGTTTGGTTCGACTTGGTTCTCCCACCGAAGCCCAGGCAAATGGACTGCAGAAACGACTCAGCCCCCTCTATCCACATGTCAGCAGCAGCGCAAATCATTTGCTTGGTGACCTGCTGATTTATTTAAATGACAGTGACGCCGTTTCGCAGACATTAACGCTGCTCACTGACTCCTCAACACAGGAAGAGCAGATTCGGGCAGCACGCACTTTAACAAATGCAAAACAAGGTTGGACTCAAGATCAACGGCAACAGTTTCTCAGCTGGCTGGCCCACGCCCGCACATTTACGGGCGGCAAGCAACTCACCGAACGACTGAGAGATATCCGTGAAGATTTTCTGCAGACACTCTCTGAACAGCAGCGACAACAGTTCAACAAAGAGATCGCCGCCCTCGATAAACCACTGGTTGAAGAAGAACTGGTTCCCGCTCGCCCGGTAGTACAGGAATGGACGCTCAGCAAACTGGAGCCACATCTGTCTGCGGCTTCGTCAAAGCGTTCCTTCAAAAGTGCACGCCAGGCGTTACTGGCCGCCAACTGCCTGAAATGCCATCGTATCGGTTCGACCGGCGCACAGGTGGGCCCCGACCTGACGACTGTCGGCAAACGGTTTGACAGTCGCGCCATACTGGAATCGATTCTCACTCCTTCCAAAATCATGGACGAAAAATATCTTTATACCGTGTATGTCCTCACGAACGGAAAAATTGTGACCGGGCGTCCCGTCGGTGTCAGCAAAACTACAATCACAGTGGAAACTGATCCCATTCGACAAACAACGGTTCCTGTCGCCCGGGAAGAAATTGAAGAATCGATCCTTTCCAAAACATCGCCGATGCCCGCGAATCTGATTGATGTACTCACGCAGGAAGAAATTCTCGATCTGCTGGCTTATCTCAAAGCGGGCGGAGATCCGCAGGCTACCGCGTTTCAAAAGAATTAACACAGGATCGGATCTGAGAATGTCAGTCAATAAATGTATCAAACTAGTCGTCCTGTTACTGCTGCAATGCGAAGTCACCAGTAGACTTTCGGCCACAGAACCGGTCAATATTCATAGCATCCCCAATGACCTGCAGGTACCCCGGGTCACAAAAGAAAAACCACAGCCTGGTAAACGGGTCTGGCAGCAGAATCCAGGGTTCGAACAGACTGAAATCGCACATGCTCTCTTTCTGCCTTCTGACTGGAAACCGGAAAATAAATATCCGGTGATCGTGGAATTCCCGGGGAACGGCGGCTATTCCAATGCATTGAATGATGTCAGCAAAGGAAGGGTACAGGATTGTAAACTGGGATATGGCTTGTCCGGTGGGAAAGGGATGATCTGGGTCAGTCTGCCTTTCGTCGACCCCCAGACTGGCAAACATGCTCTTAAGTGGTGGGGCAATCCTGATGCGACTGCAGACTACTGTAAACAGACCGTCGCCCGGATCTGCAGGGAATTCGGCGGTGATCCCAAGAATATAATCCTGACCGGATTCTCCCGCGGTGCCATCGCCTGCAATTATATCGGCCTGCGTGACGAGGAAATCGCAGCCCTCTGGAACGCCATGCTGCCACACAGTCACTATGATGGCGTGCGAAAATGGAATTACTCTGACAGCGATGCCATTTCCGCCCGCAAACGCCTGGCCCGTCTTGATAGCCGACGGCAATTCATCACCCAGGAAAAGTCAACCCGCGCCACAGAAGATTATCTCAACGACTCCGATACCAAAGGACAGTTTACGTTCATGGCAATTCCCTATCCCAATCATTCCGATGAATGGGTTCTGAAAGACATCCCCGAACGTACCAGGGCCCGCCAATGGCTGGCTGATTGTCTCAAAAACTGATATTGATTTATTCAGATTCTGCAGCATGATCGTATGAAATCTGACCTACAACCAATCCAGAGGAAACAAACGTATGTCAAGCCGATTACCAAACTCACTGATCACATTGACTGTCGTCATTGCCGGGGCTCTTTCACCATTGCAAGCTACTTTTGCCCAGGTTGAAAAACGACCGCATATCAAAATCCGGGGCATCTATGGCGGTGCGCCGACACAACTGCTGGCACAAAATAAGAAGCTGCCCGAACTGGGCGTGAATGCCATCTTCATGGGCTCGGGAAGCTTAACAGATCAGCGTATCGCGGAGATGAAACAACAGGGCGCACAAGTCTTTGCCGAATTCAATACGATGCACGTTGCCAACTATCTCAAAGACCATCCGGATGCTGCCCCGATTGGCGTCAACGGAAAAATCTCACCTGCGCCGCAGGGCTGGCAGGGTATCTGCCCGACACACCCCGGCTATCGTAAATATCGGATGGATGACTTCCGCAGAGTCCTTAAAGAATATGAGATCGACGGGATCTGGCTTGATTATCACCACAGCCACGCCAGCTGGGAACGTGCTGTTCCCGATATGCCTGATACCTGTTTTTGCAAACGGTGCCTGAATCAATTTCAGCAGGAAACCAACGTGTCTCTGCCTGACGCCTCCACTCCGGAACTCTCGCAGATCCTGTTGGGAAAACAGAAGACAGCTTGGGTACAGTGGCGCTGTGATGTCTTTACCGACTGGGTCCGCGAATTCCGTTCGATCATCAATGAAACACGCCCCGAGGCACTGTTGGGAACATTTCACTGCCCCTGGTCCGAAACTGATTTCAACGGGGCGCTCAAAAACAAACTGGCTATCGACCTGAAAAAACAGGCAAAATATATCGATGTCTTCAGCATCATGCCTTATCACGCTCGCTTCAATCATCCGCAAGATCCTGCCTGGATCTCACGCCAAACCACCTGGCTGGGAAAATACCTGGATATTAAAGGTGAACCGGGAGATCGGCTCAAAATCTGGCCAATCGTCCAACTCTCGGACTGGGGCGAAGCGGTGCCCGTCGAACAGGTTCATTCTGTTCTGGATCATGGTACACGACAGCCGTCGACCGGGGTGATGGTCTTTCGCTGGGGTTCTCTGCATCCACAAACAGAGAAAGTAGATGCGATGATCGAATACTATCGCGCGATCAACCCGTAGACGTCTGGTTTTGTTTTTGTTGACAACCCGAGAGGCGCGATCTATAACCGAAGCGAATCATTTGCTTACACTAAAGGATCAATCGCGAATATGTTGACTGTACTCTCTCCCGCTAAATCTCTGAATCTGGAGCCTCAAAAACAGACCACAAAATTCTCCATGCCAGAATTCCTTGATGACGCGGAAACCCTCGTCAAAAAACTGCGACGGATGTCGAAAAAATCATTGCGGGAACTGATGGGAATCAGTGAGGACCTGGCGGAGTTGAATCAGGAACGGTTCAACCAGTGGTCACGTCCCTTCTCAACTGAAAACGCCAAACAGGCGGTCCTGATGTTTAATGGCGGCGTCTATCAGGGATTGCAGGCGGAACAGTTCAAGGCCCGCGATCTCGCTTTTGCCCAGGATCATCTGCGAATTCTATCCGGTCTGTACGGCGTGTTGCGCCCCCTGGACCTGATGCAGGCGTATCGTCTGGAAATGGGAACCAGCCTGACCACGCGCAGCGGGAACACCTTATATGATTTCTGGGGTGAGAAGATTACACGTTCCATCAATGCAGAACTGGAAGCCCACAAACACCCGGAGCTGGTCAATCTGGCATCGAATGAATATTTCAAATCTGTGAAACCCCGACTGCTGGCAGGTCAAGTGATCACACCTGTTTTCAAAGAAATCAAAGCTGGCAAATCACGGACGATTGCCTTGTTCGCAAAACAGGCCCGCGGACGGATGGCTGCCTGGATCATTCAGAACCGCATCGACGAGCCCGACCAGTTATGTGATTTTAATCTGGATGGCTACCAATATCAGGCCGATGAATCGACGAACAACAAATTGACATTTTCCCGTCCTCAACCACCACCAGTCGGAAATAAATAATCTCTCTTTTTGTCAAGACAAATTCAATGCCAGAGAGCACTCTCCCATAGCAACTTGAGCAGATGATTACCGGCTACAGGGTCTCTCAAAGTATTTATGCCGCCACGAAATTGGGAATTACCGATCTCTTAATCGCGGGTCTCCAGAGTAACTGGCAACCGCTACAAACACGGACGCCAGTGCCCTTTATCGGCAGGCGGGATTCGAACTGACACGCATTTTGCAGACCGAATCAGAACTCAGCATCATTGAAGGGGTCAAAGTCTGAATTTCGTCGAACACGAATTCAGGGAAAACGAATCGAGCAACCGGCGCCAACGAAGTATGCTGAGGCTGCGTCATTTAACCCCACACCCGCACTCAAATCGAGCTGCAGGTTATTAGTGATCAGATAAGTAAAGCCAGCATCAAAATAATGTTCGGTGCGCGCCGTTCGAGCGCCGCTGGGAATCAATACGAACCATTCTGTGAAGGCTCCCAGTTTCTCAGTCAGGGTATATCCCACCGAACAGGATTGCGCGATTTCAAGAAAGGATTCACCGGAATCATCGATATCGCCATACCCCTGTGTAGAGGCCGCGACGTTCACAAAATCGTTAAGCGTCCAGGCATAGACCAGATCAATGCCCGTTTCCACCTGATTCGCAGTAAAAGCAGAACTGCCTGTCGGAACGCTCATCGAAGTAATCAAAGCCATTTCAGGCAGAACTCCCTGCTGCGGAGTCAGGGCAAACTGCAAAGCCAGCCCCAGATCCTGGCTCCCGAAAGTCGTATTCTGATAGAGTCCCGCATCGGTACTTTGTTCCAGAGGAGAAAACGACAGTCGAAATTCCATCCAGTCGGCAACAATCCCCCGCCGATACAGGAATTCCCCGAATGACTGGTATTTGACATCCGCTCCCAGTTCCTCGCTATCCAGATACGTATAACCGAACTCAAGTTGGGTAACGCCTTTTCCCACAGTCACTGAAGTGGAAGTAAAATTAGGCCGATCCGTTTGCAGAGGTTGATTGAGCTGCGGTCCCCCCTGACATCCGGTACTGCCACGCCATTGAAAAAGGGTACCACATTCGGGTGAAAAATTAAGAAGCCGGAAACGAGGAACTTCACATTCACACTCGTGAGCTTCGACGAAATCTGATGCGAGCAGACTTTGATCAAAGAGCGTTTCACCGGTTTCAGCATTCGTTTTCCCGGCGCAGCAGAACAAAGCGATGTAGACGAATAGACCAGGCCAGACTCGCAAACAAAAGTTACACATGATATCTGCTCTGAAATTGATTCCGGGGCATATTACATTTATCGGAATTCTGATCAATTTCTGTTAGGCCGAATATGAAGGTAGATTGCATGGGCCTGACCAGCAACATTAAACTAAGATGCCGATACAAAAAGAGATACAGCGTATCATCTGTGTTTGGCCATATTCCTTTTCCCAATGTTCTGATCACGTTGAAGATAGAAATGATCGAGTGACTCAAGTACGCTAAACTTTCTAATATGCTTTCATCAACCCGGGATACTTAATTATGCACCGAAGCCAGATCCTGCTGACAATCCTTTTTTCTCTGATTCTTCCTGCCGCCGCTGGTCTCGTCGCGAAAGCTGGAGATCCCCTGATCGTCGCGCATCGTGGCTTACTCAAGGTGGCTCCGGAAAATACACTGGCGAATTTTCGAGCCTGCCTGGAACTGCGACTGGGATTTGAATTCGATGTGCAACGCAGTCAAGACGGACACCTGGTCTGCATTCATGACAAGACACTTGATCGAACAACCAATGGCTCAGGAAACGTAGCTGATCTGACGCTGTCGGAAATCAAACAACTGGATGCCGGCAGCTGGTTCGACCCTCGGTTTAAAGGAGAACAGGTGCCCACCGTCACTGAAGTCTTACAACTTGCTGCACAATATCGACAGCATGAAATTCTCATTGCCGTCGACTTCAAAGATTCAGACGTCGAACAGGAAGTCGTCGATCTGGCGATAAAACAGGGAATCCTGGAGCGACTTATTTTTATCGGACGAACGATCCAGGAACCACAGGTAAGAAAAAACATCAAAGGCGCTTCCGTTAAAGCAGAAACTGCAGCTGTCGCTAATAATATGGCTGAATTTTCCTCAGCTCTTTCAGAACCGAATGCAGACTGGGTTTATGTGAGGTATCTGCCAACCCGGCTAGAGATGCAACAGGTACACGCTGCCGGGAAAAAGTCCTTTATCGCTGGTGGCACAGTCAGTGGAAATGTCCCGAAAAACTGGCAACGGGCAACAGACGCGGGGATTGATGCCATTCTTACCGATTACCCACTCGACCTGCGAGCCATGTTTCAGCAAACGAAAACGCCACCTAACTGACTCTGGCTCTCAGCGGCGAAGTCCCTCTACCATCTGCTTTGAGCCATGTATTGTTCAAGAGGTTGAAAATAATTGCTTTGTATGCATAATATTTGGCTGGGATCGCCTGCGCTTTGTTTTTCCAGCTGCAACTTACATCGAGAACCTTATGTCACCTCTCAGTCTTGAGGACCAAGTCATCGTCGCATTGCGACGCATTACGCGCGCGATTGATTTACACTCCCGGGGGTTGATGCACGATATCGGCCTGACTGCTCCCCAGTTAGCCTCGCTCCAGACGATCGCCCGGATGCAGCCGATTACGGTAGGTGCGCTGGCAAAATCAATCCATCTCAGCCAGGCAACATTGACCGGGATCCTGAGTCGCCTGGAATCCCGAAATCTGGTCTCACGTGGTCGCAGGGGACAGGACAAGCGGACGGTGGTCGTCGAATTGACCGAAGCGGGTCAGGCGATGCTAACAAATGCCCCCTCTCTATTACAGGACCGCTTCCGCCGCGAACTCCTCATGCTTCAGGAATGGGAACAGACCCAGATGCTTTCTACCCTGCAACGCATTGCATCGATGATGGACGCTGAAGATATTGATGCTTCTCCCGTCCTGTCTGCAGGAGAAGTTTCGACCCCGGCAGAACACGATTCTCGCTTCCTGAACGAATAAAACAGCTTCCATACCTGCTCCTCATCCCGAAAAGAGTAGAACGCGGGTAAAAAAACCGTAAATACGACAATACATCCGAACAGATCCGCTCTCCCTCTGCATTCGTACCAGGAGAAAGTTCATATCAACCTGTATATGTAACCTGATTGCCCTCTGCGACCTGATAGATCGCCGGATCGCAATCATCAGATCACGGTAAACCTCATACTATTTTCACCGGCAATTAAAAAACAGAGGGTTGACACCCAATATTCCATTGTGTACAAAGTATTGCACACTAAGCATTTTTAGCTACAAACACGGTACAGAAAGTGATTCGCATTTACCCAAGCTCCTTATCTGTATCAACATAACGCTGCTAAAACAGTTATGTTGCACGAACGACTGCTTTGATAACGATACAAATTCATCGCATCCTCAAAATTCGACTTTATTTTGTAGTCTAATCTTTTTCATACACTAGAGCTGATTGCTCAGAAGCCCGTAAAACAAAGCCAAATGGATAAGGCCACACAATTGATTTTTCGCGAGCCCACTCTGGAAGACGGTCTCGCTATCACTGACCTGGTGAAGAACTGCCCCCCCCTGGACGTGAATTCCAATTACGTCTCCCTGCTGCTTTGCCGCGACTTTCACGATACGTGTGTTCTCGCAGAGCATGATTCTCGTATCGTAGGTTTTCTCTCAGCTTATTGCCCCCCTCATCGAGAAAACACCATCTTTATCTGGCAGGCAGCCGTCGACAGCAGCATGCGTGGCTGCGGAGTCGCTTCCCGCATGCTGGATGCCCTGCTTTCACGAGACGCCATGTCTCACATCAACTATCTGGAAACGACGATTACGCCTTCCAACCAATCGTCACAAAAACTGTTTCGCTCTCTGGCGAAGCGGCTTAAAACTGAGTGCCGAACGTGCAGTGGATTTTCTTCGGATCTGTTTGGTGAAGCTGAAGAACACGAAACCGAAGAACTATATCAGCTAGGTCCATTCACACTCAAACCTTCATATGGAGAGAAAACACAAGTATTATGAATATATTCAACCGACTTGAATCTAATGTCCGGGGATACTGCCGCTCGTTCCCGACAACTTTCACGAAAGCCCAGAATGCGACTTTAAGTGATGAAGCAGGAAACGAATACATCGACTTCCTCGCCGGAGCCGGTACATTAAACTATGGGCATAACAACCCGATCTTCAAAGAGAAGCTGCTGGAATTCCTGGAACGCGATGGCCTGCTGCATGGTCTCGACATGCACACTGACGCCAAACAACGATTTCTGGAAGTATTTGAAAAACATATTCTTTCTCCGCTCGAATTTGATTACAAAGTCCAGTTCACCGGCCCTACCGGTACCAATGCGGTCGAAGCGGCACTTAAGCTGGCTCGCAAAGTAACCGGACGTACCAACGTCGTTTCCTTCACCAATGGTTTTCACGGCGTCAGCCTCGGTTCTGTCGCTGCGACAGGGAATAGTCATTTTCGTGATGCCGCAGGCACTCCTTTAAACAATGTCACTTTTATGCCTTATTACGGCTACCTGGGTGACAACATTGACACGCTGGAATATTTTGAAGCACTGCTGAAAGACAACAGCAGCGGTCTGGATTTACCGGCAGCTGTCATTGTGGAAACAGTTCAGGGTGAAGGAGGCGTCAATGTTGCCAGTGCAGAATGGCTGCAACAGCTTGAAACTCTCTGCCAGGAACATGGCATGCTGCTGATTATTGATGATATTCAGGTGGGCTGTGGCCGAACCGGCAGTTTCTTCAGCTTTGAAGAAGCGGGCATCGTTCCTGATATCGTCACACTTTCCAAGTCATTGAGTGCTTATGGCTTACCTATGTCGCTGGTTCTGATGCGATCGGAACTCGACCAGTGGGAACCGGGTGAGCATAACGGTACGTTCCGCGGAAATAACCTGGCGTTTGTCTCCGCAGCGGCAGCGATTGAAACGTACTGGAGCGATTACCGTCTGACGCGCGAAGTAAAGCGTAAAGGGACACTGATTGAAAGTCGACTCCAGGCAATTGCCGACACGACTTCTGAATTGGATATGGAAGTACGTGGCCGCGGTATGATCTGGGGCCTTGCCTGTCAGGAATACCCACAGTTGCCAGATATGATCAGTGCCGAAGCATTTAAACACGGTCTGATTATTGAAACGAGCGGTACGGACAGCCATGTATTGAAAATTCTGGCGCCTCTGACGATTGATGATGACCTGCTGCTGGAAGGCCTGGATATCGTTGCCGACTGTTTTAAAATTGTTCTCAACGATGAAAAAGTAATTAAGCAACTGGGCCTGGTCTCGAATTGAGGCCGCCTGCTTTCAGATATTATTTAGACAACGTAGACTAATAATTTGTAGACAGAAGAGTGAGATCATGATTGTAACACAACTGGAAGATATTCTTGGAACAGACCGGGATGTCCATGCAGAAACCTGGAACAGTCGCCGCTTATTACTGGCGGGTCAAAAAATGGGTTTTTCACTGCACGACACTTTGATTCATCCTGAAACAGAAACGGAAATCTGGTACCAGAATCACCTGGAAGCGGTGTACTGTATTGAGGGGGAAGGCGAAATCGAACTGATTCCCGACGGTCCCACCTATCCCATCCAACCGGGAATGATGTACGCCCTGAATGAAAATGACCGCCACCTGTTGCGGGCAAAAACACAGTTGCGGATGATCTGCGTCTTTAACCCACCGGTGACGGGTCAGGAAGTGCATGATGAAAACGGCGTCTATCCGGCTGCCACTGCAACCGATGCCTGACCTGTCTGCTGTAACCAGGATTTTAAACCACGACCTGAATTTATCGCCCCACATGAATTCAGCAATACAATGAAACCCAGAGAGTTCATTTGATGGCGTTAAAACAAATCCGCATTCCCAGTCAACCTGCAGGCGACTGCTTTGATCATATAATGAATCTCAGAAAGAGACGCTGATGAACCGCCTCTTTCAGTTGATTCAGAAAATCGAAGCCTTTCTGCTCGCCTGGTCGATTATCGCGATTGCAGCCCTTTCGATCGGGAATGTATTCTGCCGCGCTGTGCTTGGCTTCAGCGTCTCCTTTACCGGGGAACTGTCCCAGTTCCTGATCATCATCGTCACCTTTGTGGGTTTGAGTTACGCTGCCAGTCGCGGCCGCCACATTCGTATGACAGCGTTCTACGATCAGTTAAACCAGCGCTGGCGTAAGATTCTGATGATTGCTATCAGCGGGCTCACCTCACTTCTCATGTTAGTCCTTGCCTGGTACGCATTCGAATATATTTTCACGGTCCGCTTTCTCGAAACCGTCTCTCCTGTCCTGCAGGTTCCCCTGTATCTGGTTTATCTATTTGTCCCGTTGGGCCTGCTGTTGACCGCCATTCAGTATGGCTTAACCGTGATGCGGAACCTGACTTCCCCGGATGTCTATATCTCGTATACCCAGAAGGACGAATATGAGACCACGGTGGTAGGGGAACTCTGAAATGATCAAGGCACCGGGGAGATAACGGCGTGGAAGCATTACTCATTCTGGGAATCATGCTGGTACTGTTAATGCTGGGCTTTCCGATGAAGGTACCCCTCATCGTGGCAGCGTTGACCGTTCTGCTGGTTTTTCATCCAGATGTGACTCCTGCCGTTCTGATTCAGCAGATGATCGGGGGGATTAAACCAGCCGCGTTGATCGCGGTTCCCATGTTTATTTTTGCCGCGGATATTATGACGCGCGGAAACTCGGCCAATCGTTTACTGGACCTGGTGACTGCCTTCGTAGGTCACCTGCGCGGCGGGCTACCAATCGCCAGCGCCATCAGCTGCACCCTGTTTGGTGCCATGTCCGGATCAACACAGGCAACCGTCGTTGCGATAGGTGGTCCACTCCGTCCACAATTGCTGAAAGCCGGTTACTCCGACTCCTTCACGACCGCTCTGATTATTAATGCCAGTGACATCGCCCTGTTAATCCCCCCTAGTATCGGCATGATTGTATATGGGGTTGTCTCAGGCACATCCATTGGGGAGATGTTCATTGCCGGAATCGGCCCTGGCCTGCTCGTACTGCTGATGTTTTGCGTTTACTGCTGGTTCGCTTCCATTCGAATGCAGATTCCCCGGCAACCCAAAGCGGATCACACAACGCGCCGCACCGCAATTCAGCGTGCCATACTGCCTTTGGGATTCCCGCTGATCATCATTGGGGGTATCTATTCCGGAATCTTCAGCCCGACGGAAGCAGCGGCCATATCTGTACTTTATGCTGGCATTTTAGAGATCGCCTGTTTTCGTGATCTTTCTTTGAAAGACATCCCCGATATTGCACTTTCAACCGGACTGGTTACTGCCGTCGTCTTCATTCTGGTAGGAGCAGGTGCTGGCTTCAGCTGGGTGATTTCCTTCGCCCAACTGCCTGATGCACTCATTAATAACTGGCTGGGACTCACTCCCGATTCCGGTTACTGGACGATCATGTTGACTATTGCAGTCGCCTATTTCATCGGCTGTATGTTCGTTGATCCGATCGTGGTCATCCTGATCCTGACTCCGATATTTCACCCTGTTGCCGCTGCCGCCGGGATTGATCCTGTGCTGGTTGGAATTGTGGTGACTCTGCAGGTCGCGATTGGCTCGGCCACTCCGCCGTTCGGCTGTGATATCTTCACGGCAATTGCGGTTTTCCGACGCCCTTATCTGGAAGTCATTCGGGGGACGCCCCCCTTCATTGCTATTCTGCTGCTGGCGGGCGTCTTACTGATCGCCTTCCCTGCCATTTCCCTCTTCCTACGCGATCTGGCCTTTCACTGATCAGACAGGTATCGACGATGAACAGCACACATTATTTCAAAATGTTTCAGTTCGTGGGACTGCTAATCTGTCTGATTCTCCCTTCTGCCTGTGAGTCTAAAGGTGCCGCATCGACAAAAGAGCCAGTCATTCAGTGGCGATTTGCGATTGAAGAAACCATCGGCAGCGTCCAGCATCAATACGCCATCAAGTTCAAGGAACTGATTGAAAAACGGTCTGCAGGCAAAATTGAAGTAACGATTTATCCCTACGGAACACTGGGAACTTCTGACCAGATTACCGAACTCGTCGACATGGGAGTGATCCAGTTTGCGATGGCTTCACCGGGACATCTGGGGAAACTGATTCCGGAGGTTCAGGTCTTTCTGCTCCACTTTCTGTTTTCCGATGATGACGAAATCAATAACAAAGTGCTCAACGAAGATCCGAAGTTGCAACAGACTTTCGATGAACTCTACGCCCGCAAAGATCTGAAGCTACTCTCGATCTTTTCTGAAGGCTGGCAGGTCTGGACAACCAAAAAAGACATCAAGACACCCGATGATTTTCAGGGCGTCAAAATGCGGGTCATGACGACGCCCCTGTTACTGGCCGCCTATGAAGCCTATGGTGCCAGTCCGACTCCCCTGCCTTACTCCGAAGTCTATTCTGCCCTTCAACTGAATATGATTGACGGTCAGGAAAACCCGGTCTTTGCAATTCAGGAAATGAACTTTTATGAAGTGACCGACTGGATGATTTTCGCACGACACGCCCCCTTCATCACAACGGCAGTCACCAATCGTGAGTTTTTTCATTCTCTCTCACCAGAAAGACAGAAACTGGTTTTAGGTGTCGTTACCGATTTGAATGGCTACATCCTCGACGTTCAAAAGAAGTTTAATCGTGAGCGGCTCGACCTGATTCGGAAAAACAGACCTGAACTGAACATTGTCGACCAACTCACTCCAGAAGCCCGCGCCGCATTTCGCGAGGCCAGTCAGCCCGTCCGTGAACAGTTCATTGAGATGACAGGCGAAGATGGTCGCAAACTGCTGGATGAAATCAAAAGGACGATCAAAGATTTTGAAGACAAACAGACTCGATAAACTTGATCAGTTCTTTCAACTTTCTAAATTCGGACACCTCATCTTTTCGCAAAGAGTTTGCTGCATCTTCCCGGTCACACTTCTGTCTCTGCAGCAGCTAAAATCTGTCGATTTCCTGGCGTTGATTCGCAGTCAGATAGATACCGCCAAGCTGTAGCAGGACAACCTGATACCTATGGCATCTGACTGAATCGTGGTCGCTATACCGGATTGCCATCCTGCTTTGATCTACATTTAAACTTGTTTTGAAGGTTCAAATCGGCGAGATCAGCCCTGGCCTAAACAGGTACATTGGTCTACACGATTCGGCTCTTCTTACTCTCATTTCGTATCCTCAATTCTGCAAACAATTTCCAGCTTTCGCATAAGAAATCCCCACCCTGTTCATTAACTACACTTACTTAACATTATATAATAAATATCTTAAATATTTAATTTGGAGACTCGCTCATTCATCCTTCCTGATTCCCTACCTGAGGAGAGAACACCATGTTGATCCAACACAAAAACCGCAAGGGATTTACTCTGATCGAACTGCTGGTCGTAATAGCCATTATTGCGATTCTGATCGCATTGCTATTACCAGCAGTCCAACAGGCGCGTGAAGCGGCTCGTCGTTCTGACTGTCGCAACAAAATGAAACAGCTGGGACTGGCTTTACACAACTATCTGGAAACGCACAGTGTCCTCCCCCCCAGTTCCATTGCTAAAGGACTCTGTTCCACCGGAGTTGCCGCCAGCAACACGTTAAATGGTAATGGGCTGGTTCTGCTGCTCCCGTATTTAGATCAAAGTGCCTTGTATAATCAACTCAATTTCAGCCTGGCGTTCGATGATTACGGTGCGGGAAGTGCACCTCTCCCCGGTGGTGGTTCGACTTCCAACGCGGATCTGGTGAACCGGAGAATGGCGATCTTTAACTGCCCTTCCGATCCCGGTCCACAGGGAATCCCGGCCAGCAGCAGTTACATGCTCCCCGGCGGTTCGAATGAGCATCGCACCAACTACGACTTTATTGTTTATCGATTAACCTACAATAACTGTCATGGCTGGACATCACGGGCAGCAAGTCAGCGCACCATGTTTGAAGATGGCAGCAAATGCCGTCCCCGCGATGTCACCGATGGCATGTCGAATACTGCAATGATGGCAGAGACCCGTCAGGCCTGTTGCGGAAATGGTGCCAACGCCAACTGGGGCGGAAGAGGTTATACGCAAATTGGTCTGAGTCTGAGTGGTGTCACACCGAACCGGACCACGCGAAACAGTTCCAGCTATCCCGGTGGATCAAAAGACTTTGCTCCCTGGCTGGGCGACTGGAATACCACAGGCAGTCTGCATGTCGGCGGACTTCATGTTTTACTGGGTGATGGTGCAGTACGATTTATGGGAGACAATACGGATTACTCAATTCGACTGAATCTGGACCGCATTGCAGACGGTAATGTGGTTGGAGAATGGTAAGCTGAAACCTATTTCAACATTCTCTTCCCTCTCTGCTCATTATTTTAAATAAATTCTTGAAAGCATTTAAAATGAAACATCTACTGCAAGTAACCATTGCTATTTTTCTGGCTCCCATTTTATTCACTGCTTCCGGATGTGGTTCGACATCTGCAGAACCAGAATTTGTATCCAAGCTGGTTCCTGTGACTGGCAAGGTCACCTTAGACGGAGAACCATTGTCTGGTGTCATGATTAATTACCTTCCCGCGGAAGGCCAGCCGGGGGGAGAGATTGCCTTCGGCCTGACCGATGAAACAGGTACGTATACCCTGCAGACTCAACTGGCTGGACAATCACCCGAAGATTCACAGGGAGCCCTTCCCGGAAATTACCGCATCTACATTCATAAACTGGTACTCCCAGATGGATCAGCGGTACCGGAAGGACTGTCTGATGCGGAAGCCGAAGAAAAGGGAGCAAAACAACTGCTTTCTGACCAATACTCAAGCCCCACAACCAGTAAACTCACGGCGGTCGTCGGTTCAGGATCTACGACAAACGACCTCACCTTGAAGAAATAAGTAGCTTCGAGGTAGCAGCTCTAATCTGTATTCCATCAATCCCTCTGCTCTTAATCTGGGCAGAGGGATTTTTATATAAAGGACTGGAAAGTACTGAACCTTTCCGGTAAAAAGGTCCTCACATAAGTATGAAAAGTAGCTCGTTCCCAACATTATGCTTGAGGTTTAATTCATGACGATATCGGTGCAGTGTGAGGAATGTTTTCAAAGCTATCAGGTCAAAGATGAACGCGCAGGACAGACTCTGAAATGCAAATCCTGCGGCAGCAAAATGCGTGTGCCTGCAGTGGAAGAGGAACTGGAAGACCTGTCCGCCGATTATGGTGAGCCGATCGCACAGCCTCGGAAGAAAAAAGCGGTCAAAGCAAAAAAGAAAAAGTCATCCCCCAGAAAATCGCTCAACATCTCGGCAGGAGGCATCGTCAAAAAAACCTTTGGCGTACTGTCGATGGTAGTTGGCGTATTTATGTTAGGTTTAGCCTTTTATATGTTTTTTGCCGGAGATGCTCCCGATGGGACGCGGGGACGACCCGTTGCAGGACTGCTTATGGCATCGGTATTTATGAGTGTCGGCAAAAAATGGATGTTTGATTGACTGATCCAGGTGGTTAATGTGCTTCAGCATTCAGACCTAATTCTTCCACGCGACCATTCACGAACGCAGCCAGGTTCTCGGCATCATCGGTGCCGATTCGCAAAGTGCCATGTTTCATTTGCAGTGTGACACAATCGCGGCCCCAGAGATTCCAGACCCAGCCGCCACGCGGGCTCAGATGGATTCCCCAGCCTTCCATGAAAGTGGTCCGATCCACGTCGGCACGGAGGACCTCTTCGTACAATACGCTGCGTTGAAACAGGGGGAGCGGGCCAAACGAAATCCGCAGGCGATCGATTTCATCGGCCACCGTCAGATGATGAAAGCCTGTCGCCAGGATTAACATCACCAGCCCCACCAGCACGAAGATCAAACTCAGAGTTGACTGGGGTGGTACCGTCCGCACAATCCAGGCAATCACAAAAAACGCAACTGCCAGCCCATACAAAATCAGACAGAGCGGTGCCCGTTGACGGTGATAATACAGTGAGAGGGTGGTCATACTTCGTTCCCAATTTCATGAAATAACTGAACAGCACTATTATATTCATTACCGCTGAATTTCGATATCCCCCACAACAGGACCGGGATCACCAGTGCCAAAAAGGGGCAGTCGCTTCCTGCTTTCATTGCTCATTCAGCTTTCGTTCCCGGCGTTTGCCTGATCTTTTGCAAAAGACGGACAGAAGTATCAAGACCGCCGACATAAAGAGAATCGCTTTCACGCCTCCATAAGAGGTCTCCTGCCCCAGCACTTCTTCCAGACTTTTCATCCAGTAATACAGGGGAATCGAGAGTGGTAAAATGAGAAACGCCATCCAGAACGTGGTACGAGCAAGCTCTTTTGAAGTACTGATGTCTTCACGTTCCCTGATTAGTTTCTGCTCCGCATAGTATTCATGTGCTGCTTCTTCAGAAGACAGAGTCCCTGCAATAATGATCTGCCTGCAGTGCAGACACATTCCCGTCGTTAACAGGTGCTCCTTCCGCTGTACGTTCAATGGTTTGAAACAGAGCGGGCACTTCAACCAGGGATTCCTGCTCAACCTGATGAGATACCAGACAAAGAGAATCACCGGTAACAGATACAGCGCCATAAAGATTGCGATCTGAACAGGACTCATGCATTTATCGGTGGGAGTCCCACTGTACTTGATCCAGATCCAGAACAATGCCAATTCGAAAAGCCATGAACTGAAGAGCAGACAAATTGCCCCCTTCGACTTCTTTTCCTCGTCCCATGAAGCCTGTTCGAAGTTGGCTCTGAATTCCTGCAGTTCAGCGGCTGAGTTTTTCACGTCTGATTTCTTTCCTACAGAATTGGATGCTTTGTAGGAGAAGAAACGTGTCCCATGCTCTGAAGGATTAAGAGATATTCTGGTTTTTGCGGCATCCAGAAACATTTCGCCCAGGCAAGAAATCAGTTTATTCTGTTGCCCGGTCGGGACTTACACCTCAGGGCCGACGGCCCTTTAAGGAAAGTCGATGTACACAACGGGTACGCTGTCTGTCAGCCAGACCTGGTTTGGCGTGACAAAGAACTTGCAGCCTGCCTGATGCATTTCCCGCGCCCGGATTTTCATCAATACCGGTTTGCCGCGTCGGCGGCCGACGGCGATGCTGGTCTGCTCGTCCACGTGCAGATGCACATGATGGCGATTCATTTTTTTGAGTCCTTCCCGGGAAATGGGTTCGATGAATTTCTCGGGGGTGCCATGAAACAGGATCTCGGGGGGAACCGCTGTGGTATATCCCAGATCGACGGAAATCGAATGCCCCTGGTTGGCACGAATGCGAGTACCTTCTGCGTTGAAGGAAAACCGCTGTTTGTCATTGGACTGCACGACGGTGTTGAGTGTCGCACGCGACATGCCTTTTCCCTGCAGTGACATCGCTGCCAGTAATACATTAACATCGACCCAGCCTGACTCGTCCAGTGTGATCCCCACCGTCTCCGGCTGGTGCCTGAGAATCAGACTCAGGAATTTGCTTTTCTTTTTTAATTCTTGTTCGTTCATTTTTTCTTTTTTGTTCTTTGGATTTCAGATCCGTTGTTTCTAATTTGATTCATTCAATTATTTTCACACCCGCGTTCTGCATTTCCCGGTAGGCGCGATCCACATCCCCAGGCGAAAGATTGACGCCTCGACATGCATGCTGGATTAGTCTGGTTTCGAAGCCAAGTTTCACAGCATCCAGCGCCGTCCATTTCACACAGTAATCAGCCGCCAGGCCCAGTACTGTCACCGATTTCACCTGCTGCTCTTGCAAATACTCTCCCAGACCAGTCGACTTCTGATGACCGTTATCATAAAAGCCGCTGTAACTATCGACCAGACGGTCTGTCCCCTTGGTAAAGATCCTGTCGATCTGGTCTTGATTCAGATTCGCATGAAATTCCGCGCCACGCGTGCCCTGCACACAATGATCGGGCCAGAGGATCTGTTCCAGGCCCGCCAGTTCAACCTGCTCTCCGATCTTTCGATCGGGATGCTGGCTGGCAAAACTCTGATGATCGGTCGGATGCCAGTCCTGGGTCGCGACGATCAGATCGAAATCAGACATCAACTGATTGGCGATCGGCACCACCTGGTCTCCCTCGGGAACCGCCAGCGAACCGCCGGGCATAAAATCATATTGCAAATCAACCAGTATTAAAGCATTCATTGTTCCTGCTTTCTCAGACCTCGAAATGAAAACCCTGTTTTGTCAGGCGTTTGTATTTGCGATGATCGAATTTGTAGAGTCGGGCAGCTCGATGAGCCACGTCTGTCTCCACTTCATCGAGTTCAATCAGAATTCCCATACTGAGAATTTTTTTGCGGAAGTTGCGTTTGTCCAACTGACGATCCAGAATGACTTCATACAGATGCTGAATCTGCCGCAGCGTGAATTTAGGGGGCAGGAGTTCAAATCCGATCGGCTGATAGCGGACTTTGCCGCGCAGGCGTTCGTAGGCCATTTCTAAAATCTTCGGATGGTCAAATGCGAGCGCGGGCACATCATCCAAGGCGAACCAGGCGGCATTCCGGGCGTCTGTCGCTGCCTGAACACGGTGATCGGCAAGATTGACCAATGCATAATAGGCAACTGTGACGACTCGTTCACGTGGGTCACGATCCACATCCCCAATCGTATAGAGCTGTTCCAGGTAGACGTTTTCGATGCCCGTCTCTTCCTGTAGTTCCCGGCGGGCGGCTTCTTCCAGTGATTCTTCCAGCCGAACAAAGCCTCCCGGCAAAGCCCAGTCCCCTTCAAACGGTGGCAGATCGCGCTGAATCAACAACACCTGCAGATCTTCATCGTCGAGGCCAAACACGACACAGTCAACCGTCAATGCTGCTCGTGGATATTCATAGCTAAATTTCATTGTCAATCCTTCAGTTTGTACTTTCCTCGTCAACAAGTGCGCGGAGCTCTTCAAGTTCACGCTGATAGCTGCCTGAGAGAATCGGGAAACGACACCAGGTTTTGGGGTCCAGGTTCTCATCGTCCAGATGAAAGGAAGGAGCATACCGCTCACGCTTCCATTGATTTCGTGACCAGAGTTGAAAGAAGCGAATGATCCAGGCAGATACTTGCGTAGATTGATAGGCTGGAAACCGAACCTGAGCCAATCGATATAGATCAACGGGGCCATGTTTATCCCTGATGGCAGCCCGCTCAATCCAGTCCAGCAGCTTATAAGGCATCAGGTCAGTTTCGTCTGTCTGGTGAGAAGCCTGAGGACGCAGTTCGGCGGTCGGCTCCTGTTGATTCACCAATTGCAGAACCGGAAGATTTCCGGTTCCCGGCGGCCCTGATTTCTCCATCCAGAGTAGCCACTGCCTTAAGAATGCTTTATCAATTCCGGAAATGGGAGAGAGACCGCCACACGTATCGCCGTCCATCGTAGTATAACCGACTGCGGCTTCGGAACGGTTGCTGGTCGCCAGCAGAAGCGCATTCCGTATATTTGCGATCATCCAGACTCCCGGCGCACGCACTCGCGCCTGGATATTCTGCAGCGCGATATCGTCGGAATTCCAGTTCAATTCCCGCCCCAGGGCGTTTGAGACAAGCTCTACATAACCCTCGACGATCGCATCGACATCCAGTTTGCGATAGTCCGCGCCAATTGCTGCTGCCAGCTTTGCTGCCGACTGTTCTGTAGTTTCGGAACTGTTGCGTGTTGACTGATAGACGCAGGTCAGAAGTCGGGCCACCAGGTCTGCTGCTGTTTTCTGTTGTGAGAGCTCTGGAATATGGGACAGCTTCGACTGAAATGTTTGAAGACCCAGTTCAGCCACCCCCAGGTTCACCAGTAACCAGACCAGCGTCGCCACGGCAGAGGAATCGGCTCCGCCACTCAGAGAAATCACAAAACCTTGTGCACGACTTTTGCGCAGATAATCAAACAAGCCCAAGGCGACTGCCCGGGAAAACTCTTCTGATTTGATAGCCTTCGAATCCTCCCAGGTTTCTGCTGACCGGGTGCCGAACTGGGGATCAATCTTCGGAAAACGGAACAGTGCGACGATTCGGCTTTCGCTCTGCCCGAGTTGATCTGGCTGAAAACTCATCAGGCGGGCACGATTCATGCGTGTTAAGTCGATATCGATTACGGCAGAAGTCACCACGACATCTTGAAATGAAAGCCGGGGGCCTTCTGCCAGCAGAGAACCATTACTGGCAATCAATGCCGCTCCATCATAAATGATGCGACCGGCTTCGTTGCCCAGTAAATTGGAATAGATGTAGCTGACCCCATAGGCCCGTGAACTTTCCAGGACGAGCCGACGGCGAATTTCCTGCTTGTCAAAAGCGAAGTGGCTGGCGCTGGGATTCAGAATCAGATCGACGGCCGCCTGGGACAGATCCCGTCCGGGACGCCGGGCGGCCCAGGCATCTTCACAGATTTCAAATCCGATCCGAATTCCTCCACAATCAAAAATCAGATTTCCGAGTGGGTAAGATTGACCTTCGATTTCCACCTGGCTCACATGCGGTGAATTCCAGGCCTTGAACCAGCGTGGTTCGTAATGGATTCCGTCTCCCGCCAGATGATTTTTAGCCACAAAGCCCTGTATCTGTTGATTGGCAATCAGGCAGGCACAGTTATATAGCCCGCCACCATGGAACAGGGGAAGTCCCACCGAAACGATGATCCCTTCCGTCAAGGGAAGTATTTCCTGCAATGCGTGCAGAGCTCTCCGTTGAACATCGGGTGAAAAGAAAGCATCTTCACAACCATAGCCGGTAATACATAATTCAGGTAGACAGATCAGACTGGCTCCCTGATCGCGCGCTGTGGATATGGCTGCCTGAATATTCTCCGTATTACCTGCCCAGTCTAATGGCGTCTGGTTAAGTGCAACGGCAGCGACCTGAATCAGTTGCATGACCGCTTATCTCCCTTTATTGACTTTGATATTTCACAATTCTGTCACATCGGATGGGGATGTCGAGCTCTGAGAATTTCGGCTGTTTTAAAATCATGCAGCTCCTGCTCGAGTCCCACGGGGTATTGATGGGGAGCCGTATGGCGGCGAATACTGGTATGGAACTGTGTCAATTGCTGCTGGACACGCTGCCGAATCTCACCGAGTGCTTCACATTCCCTCACAACCTGTCCCGCCCTGACGATAGGGATCAGCAGATCTTCTGCTCTCAAATCACGACTCAGCAGACGACGTCGTGTCGGATCCAGGGGATCCACCACAATATCACTGACAGGCTGCGGGTTTAATTCATCATAGATCATATCTGCAATCGCACCTTCTGAATTAAAGAAGCGGCGCACCTGCAGTATGCCGGGCGTGGATGTTTTGATAGCCTGTTCAGAGAGCTTAAGTTTGCGTTCCCAGTCCCCGGTTTCACTCTGAATCGCCCCGAGTTTGTAAACGCCTCCCAGCGCCGGCTGATCGTAAGCGGTCACCAGTTTTGTCCCCACGCCCCATACAGCAATCGTTGCTCCCTGGGTTTTGAGACTGGTAATGATCCCTTCATCCAGATCATTGCTGGCCACAATGGCAACCTTTGTTAACCCGGCATCATCGAGTAACTGCCGCGCTTCGATGCTCAGATAAGCCAAATCTCCCGAGTCCAGCCGAATCCCTACCATCTCATGTCCAGCTTCCCGTAACTGGAGCCCAACACGAATTGCATTACGAACACCATCTAATGTGTCATAGGTATCTACCAGGAAGACACAATTATTGGGCATCGCCTCCGCATACTCTTCAAATGCAGCCAGCTCATCATTGAACGACATGACCCAACTGTGAGCGTGTGTGCCTTTGACGGGAATCGAAAACAGCTTTCCCGCCAGCACATTTGACGTGGCGGCACATCCCCCCAGATAGGCAGCGCGACTGGCGGCCAGTCCGCCATCGATGCCCTGCGCGCGTCTCAGGCCGAACTCCAACACCGGGTCAGATCCGGCTGCGGCACAGATACGGGCGGACTTGGTGGCAATCAGCGACTGGTAATTGACCAGATTCAGGAGCGCCGTTTCCAGTAACTGACACTGTAGAATGGGCCCTTTCACCCGCACCAGTGGTTCATGAGGAAAGACGACTGTGCCTTCCGGCACTGCATCGAGATCGCAGCAGAGTTCGAGGCGGGTCAGGTAAGTTAAAAACTCAGCAGAAAAGAGAGGCGCGCCATCATTGCCCTCTAGACTGGCTAGATAATCAACGTCACAGTCCGTGAATCGAAACTGATTCAGGTAGTTGATCACATACTCCAGCCCGGCCGCAATCGTAAATCCTCCCTGAAAGGGATTTTTACGAAAGAACAGATGAAAAACCGCTTCCTGTTCTGAACGACCTGATTTCCAGTACCCCTGCGCCATCGTCAGCTGATACAGATCTGTCAGCAGAGCCAGAGGTGTCTGATAGATTTGTGATAATTTTGACATATCTTTTCTCCTCGTTAGTGTATTATCGACACTATCTAGGAGAAAATCAAGCAGCCTTTGATGATTTATTATTGTTTTTGACACGGCAGTTGAACGTTTCGCTCAAACAATGCTGGCGAAAAGCCCTGATTACCAGATAGCAAGTGTCAATGGAATCCGACTGCAGTCTGGCTTGTGAGGGGTACACAACGCTCGCGGCGATGCAGCCCGTCAGACAGGAATGGTACCCGCCGGGCGAATATTCTGCAGATTCCTGAATGCAGCATTCAAATTACTAACCGGTTCTGAGACGATTTTGGGAGCGCCCCACAGACAGCAGACCCCGTCTTTATTTTCGATAGGATCAGAATAGCTTGAGAGTTGAATGCTGATTTATTTGCCTACGTATGGATTTAAGTCAAGATGCATACGATTCATTTTGACATCCGCCTGATAGAAAGACTCATGCGAATCGAGTACTTTTCCCTGCTCTAATAATTCGATTTCAAATAGCGCCCGTCATGAGAAGGCAATCCGACGACTTCCACATGAAACGTCAGGCTAGACTTAAACGCATCACTCTGCATTACAGATACTTCATCGATGCTGACAGATACCTGAAGAAACATCTTCGCCAGGCAAGCGAACCAGCACAATCGAATAATACTATCCCGTATCTTGCGATTTCTGAATTTGAATCGCAATTATTTTGATAAATGGTCCAGCAAAACTAACTCACCTGAATCGATCAGAATCGGCAGTCAACCAGAGCCATACCTATTAGAACTTCTATTATGAATGACACTACGCTTCATTCATCTTGGTAACGAGAGATTACTCGATATTCCTGGGATAGTTCATACTTCAGGTCCTCAATTATAGAATCTACTATTTCTTTCGACCTATCACTAAAAATTGTTTGCCACCAAATCGCCATAGAAACTCAAATCTCAAATACAATCGCAAAAGAAATAATGGGGGAGTTTTTCCCTGCGACATTGAGTAAGGTAAGAATCGACCAACACTCAGCTCAACATCGAATCCTTCCAATCGGAGCAATTCTTCCACTGCAAGTTCAGTGAGTGGCACATAATGATCGTAGAAGTCCCAGTAGGATCCATTCAAGTATTTGATATTCGGGCCCAGACAAATCAAATATCCTCCAGGAGCCAGGCACTCATAAGCATGAGAAATAGTCTGTGTCACACCAGCCTTATCGGGTAGATGTTCCAGAAAATTACTCGTAAAAACTACATCCAGAGATCCAGGTTCCAAATCCCACTCATCCGAACAGTCCTGATGTAAAAAACGAATACCGGGAGATAGTCGCCATTCAGTATCAGGATTAAGATCCATTGCATACTTCTCGCTGACATTCACGTTATTAATAAATTCACACCAACCTGCTCCAAGGTCAAGCACCCGAGCATCAGGTGAAATGTATTTCGAGAAGAATTCAGTACATAGTAATTTCCAGACTGCATTACGATACTCACCGAGTGTTCCGAATCGTAATTGATATTCTTTTTGAAGTAGTTCAGGAGTAATGCTCATGTAAATATATCCCAATTCTGCCCATGGGTGGAAGAAGACTAAGTTAATGTTAGTATCGCAAAAAGGAAATCATATATTTTTTTCCATTTTAGATTCTTGTACATAATATCGGTGAGCGGTTGAAATACCCCCTGAGAACATGGTATATGACCACCCATCGGGAATCACTTTCACGCGCGCTGCTTCCAGGATTGAACCACTTCTGAAAAAATGTCATCGAGTGATTTTGTGATTCCCCATTCCGGATAATCACTTTTCATGTGATCCAGATTAGAATAATAGCAGATATGATCGCCGGACCGATTTTCGTCGGAATATTTCCAGCGCATTTCTTTTCCAGTCAATTCACTGACACGATTAAATGCATCCAGGATGGACAGGCTGTTCTGTTTTCCACCACCAATATTGTATACGGCTGCAGATCGAGGCTTTTCAATGAATTGTTCAATAAAGCGGATCACATCCAGCGAATGGATGTTATCCCGCACCTGCTTGCCCTTGTATCCAAATACAGTATATTCCCGTTCCTGCAGATTACAGTTTACGAGAAAACTGAGGAAGCCGTGCAGTTCTACTCCGGAGTGATTCGGGCCCGTCAGGCAGCCCCCCCGCAGACAACAGGTAGGCATGTCAAAATAGCGGCCATATTCCTGAACCATCACGTCGGCTGCTACTTTTGATGCTCCAAAAATAGAGTGTTTTGATGCGTCAATTCGCATTGATTCATCAATTCCATTTGCGAATGCAGGATCATCGTATTCCCAGCGGGTTTCTAATTCTTTCAGTTTGATTTCGTTAGGAGCGTCGCCATAAACCTTGTTGGTACTCATTGTGATAAAGGGACTTTCCAGACTGTGAAGGCGATTTGCCTCCAGCAGGTTAATCGTCCCGACCGCATTGACGGAAAAGTCGGTTAAAGGGAAATCTCTCGCTTTATCGTGAGAAGGCTGGGCTGCACAATGTACGGTGGCATCGAACTTTTCTGTTTGATACAGATCCATAATGCTGTCAACATTGCGAATGTCGAGATTTAAGTGGCGGAAATTTTTAGTTCCGTCCTGCAAACGTTTTAATGACCAGCTGGTATCACCCGCCTGCCCAAAAAATTCAGCGCGCATGTTGTTGTCAACGCCAACAACTTCCCATCCTCGCTGGTCAAAATAAGTAACGGCCTCTGATCCAATCAGGCCACTTGATCCTGTTACTAACATTTTTTTTGTCAAGGTTCTACTTTCTTTTATTCTAATCAGTCTTATCTGCTTCCTGCTTTACACAATGAAGCTAGAGAATGAATCCCATTCTTTTTCACCAAAAGGATGCCTGCCTCATAGATTGCCTCACTTTCATCATCTCCGAGAACTTCGGTTGAAAGTCATTAGGCCGCCTTCCTGATTTTGTCATTTCTTTCAATTTTCTCAAGACGAGAAGCGACTTCCTGAACTTCTCCTTCCAGATTGAACAGTCGATAATTCAGAATTTCTTCGTTCTTTAGAACTGTTCTTTTTGAGGCAAGTTTCTCAGCAATAACATCATCCAGAATCAAGATACGTTCTGCAAATATCTTAATAAAGGTACTGAGATAACGCCTTCCCATTTCAGTCAAACGCAGATTGGAGACTCCCCATGTTCGTCCCGACCACTTAATGGGCACCTGTGCAATTGTGTAATTTCTAACGAGCGCGGACAGAGACATCTCAACTGTAATATTAAAGTGGCTTGCACAATACGGTCCGCAGGCTTCAATCACTTCGCGACGATAACCTTTGAAAGCATTGGTCAAGTCATTGTATTTACACCAGAACAACCACTTCAGTGAATAATTGACGATCCTGTTGACGACATATTTAACGCGAGGATAATCCTCAACCTTACTGCCTTCAATGAATCGTGATCCAAAGACACAGTCATAACCCTCTTCCAGTTTTCTGTAGTAGGCCACAACGTCATCAGGATGATCGGACAGGTCTGCCATATAGACCACAATGTAATCTCCGCGTGCTGCACTCAGCCCCGTACGAATCGCGCGTCCGAAGCCATTCGGCGGCGAACAGTTGATATAGCGCACCCGTGCGTCATCTGCGGACAGTTCCTGCAGTACCGCTTCAGTTCGGTCCTTACTGTTATCATTGGCGACAACTATTTCGAATGAAATCTCATTCCTGTCCAACTCACTGACTAATGCGTGAATTGTCGCGCCAATGTTTTTTTCTTCGTTATAAGCTGGAATTACAACCGACAGCAACATAATGAAACCTCTTGAAAAAACGGACTATTCACTTATGCGTAAAGATTACTGGTGATACGAGATACAGCAGAAGATTTAATCTGAGTGCCACTGGTTAACCCAATATTTTCTGCAGGCCTGGAGGACTTTGATCTATCCAGTTATAGATCGATTCAACCGTATCCTTCATTTTGCGTTGAGGCTTCCAGCTAAAATCCTGATTGACGCGAGAGTTATCAGTTAAATAAATACGGAGATCGACAGAAGATGTTTCTTCCTTTTTTGAGAGGGGGACTGATCGTCCCGTAATTTCCTGGCATAGTTTTGTCAATTCGAGTAGTGAAGTCGAAGCTTCGCGCCCACCGCCAACATTGTAAGGTTTGGCATTCCACAGCTCTTTGTGCTGGAGCTGCTTTAACAGTAGATCTGTGAAATCGTCAATGTGCAAGACATCACGAACCTGCTTCCCTGTACCACCAAAGCCTTTGTAACAAAGTGGCTTTTCAAAATAATGTCGTGCCACCCATAGCGAAACGACTCCCTGATCGACCTTGCCCATTTGCCACGGCCCGGCAAGTACACCACACCGATTGACCATGACAGGCATGTTGTGCAGGTAATGATATTCCTGGAGTAAATACTCGCTGGCCAGCTTGGTAGCCCCATATAAGGATCGTGCCCCTGGTAGTGGAAAAGACTCCGTCACCCCTTGGGAACTGACGCCTGGAACCGCCTGGTCGTCTAACCATTCGTAACGGGTCTCCCGTTCTTCCCAGGCTAAGCTTTCCAGTGTCTCAATGGGATAGATTCGACTGGTGCTCAATAACATGAGCGCCGCGTTATGCTTTCTGGCTGCTTCCAGGCAATGGGCAGTAGAAACCAGATTATTTTCGATGAGTGGCCAACCGCTGCCGGTTGTTCCCTGATGCACGGAAGGTTCTGCAGAACAGTCAATCAGAAGATCAAAGGCAGGTAAAGATTCCCAGTCACTGGGCAGTCTCACATCCCCGTGGATAAATTCCACTCCTAAATCTTTAAAACGTTCCAGGTTCAGTTCACTGCCACGCCGACGCAAGTTATCAAATGCGATAATGCGTGAATCCGTCTGTTGATGCAGGGCATGAATGATGCTGGAGCCAACAAAGCCGGCACCACCAGTCACAACGATAGTTTTGTGTTCGATCATAATTCAGAATTTAAATCGTTTTAATACAGCCATAAACCGCTAGATTTTCCAGAAACAGCAATTGTTTCTCAGAAGCAGTTTTGAGCTCAAAGGAAAACTGATTTGGATAACAGACATCTGTTTAACAGATCTCATTCATTTCATTTGAGTCAGGATATTACTGATATTAATAAAATCATAAAAGACCAATTCTGGTCTCATATTTAGGCATATTCTGGCTCAGGCTACTTTGATTGAAAAATATTTCTGTATTCAAGCGAACAACACAATATCTTTCTCACTTCGCGCATAAATCCAGCTGTTGGTTCACTGAATCACTTTAGTCCATGTAGGATTTTCAGATTTATAGAGCGAGACAGAATACTTGTTTTTGTCCCTACTTCGAATCACCCGGGCACCAAAAGCCAAACAACTGAGCGATTTAGAGTAAAATGAAGATTTTTATATTTCTAATGTCTTACTTCCAGAGGGAATACCTGACAAGGAAATATTGAATATTGAATCTCTTCACGGCCTGATTTAGAAATGCAAAATAGACTCTACTGCTCCGATTCGACCAGCCATAAAAAGATACTTTTAATGTCTGATACGAACCTAACCGACAGCGATTCATGTCCGGGCATATTTTATCCATCTTAAAAATTGTCGTATTGAGAAGTAGCAGGCGAGCAAACCGAATCGAAGCCAGACTCCAAACGCGATCAGCCACATCAGTACTCCCGGATACTGATGGCGAAAATACTTTCTGTAAAAGCGCAGCATCCCTTTGTGTTTGTACCATTCCACAAACACGCGCCGCGAACGGCTACAAGCTCCCTGAAAATGAGATATTTTAGCATCGGGAACAAACATCACGTTCCATCCCTGCTGACGAAAACTCATACACCAGTCTAAATCTTCGCAGTGTAGAAAGTAATTCTCATCCAGTCCGCCCACTTGTTCGTAGACTTTTCGAGGAACCAGCATGCAGGCTCCAGAAATGGCTTCCACTTCAATCGGCTGATCTGGCAAAGGCTGTTGATGCAAATTAAAGTCAGAAAAAAGGCCGGGGTAACGTTTCGAGAGAAAAGACAATCGGAAGACACGGACGAGGGTTCGCCAGGGAGTGGGAACTGTGCGTCGCCCGCCGACCTGCTCTGAACCATCACTGTTCAATATCTGCCCCCCCACCATTCCGGCTTTGGGATTATCGTTTAAGCAATCAATCATGATTGTGATCGCATTATCATGCAACTTACAGTCGGGATTCAGATACAGCAGATACTCTCCCCCTGCGAGACGCGCCCCCTGATTACAGGCCACTGCAAAACCAAGGTTCTCCTGATTTTGAACGAATTGAATGCGGGGGTCATCAGGAAAGCGGGAGTTCAACTCTGCAAGACTGTTGTCAGACGAAGCGTTATCAACGATCACGACCTCTGTATGTGAGTTGGTCTCAAAAATCGAACCAACGCACAGGGCCAATTTCTCACCCGAGTTATAGTTGACGATAATGACTGAGACCAAAATGCCCTCGCTGTTTACTTCTCCCATCATTTTGTACCACAAGTTCTAAATAAAGTGATCAATGATTTCTGGTTTTATGGAATTAACAGGACAGACCATTGCCCCCAGGATTTTCCCTGGTCAGATACGACTACCTTGACTTTTTCCTGAGCATTCAGATCAAATCTGATATTAGACCAGCGATGCGTACTTTCAGGGATTTCAAACTGTGTTAATAACTTCCCATCGGAATCGAATACTTGAATTTTCTGTGCCGTAGAATCTGGTCCGGTCATGTAAGTGATATTGATGGGTTCGTGATCAGGTTCAAATTCAATCTCAACCTTTCCTTCGAACTCATCACCCTGACTTCCGGATGTTAAAACCTGGTTTGGATCATCCACCTTCACATGCGGCGGCAGCTTTCCTTCGGTCCAATCCGAATTCAGAATTTTAAACTTTGAAGGTGGTTTGCCATCCCAGTCTGAGATACCTGCGATGAGTGTATTCTCTGCCAGTTCGATCGGTTTTCCAGGCACAGGTAGTATTCCGGAATCGGTTAGCGCAAAAGCATAAATGGGGCCCTTGATACTGGACTTGTCCACGTAAGCGCGCCAGCCCGTATTGGTGGGGTGGCCTTCTATCGCCGCTGTGACATCGGGGCGTGGTTCGCCACTTATTCCCAACCCCACAACCTGATGACTGCTGTCTGTCAGAACAATATATTCAGGAACCGATTTTGTTTGAGGGTCCCAGACCCAGCCTTTGACTCGATACGCAATTGTAGAACCTGATTGAAAAGGCCTCACACTTTCCATATTGCCCATGCAGTTTTTTTTTGAAATGGAATCAGTCGAAAGCTTCTCGTGGTCGTATTGGAACCAGTCAGTACCAAAGACTGATAGCTGTTTATCCAGTGATTGATCTACAATGTCCAATAAGACCTCTTTAAAGGGATACACCTGCCGGGCATAGCTTTCATCATAGTGATGACGGGCCAACCCAAAGGCCGCCAGTTTTCTAGTGAAGGCCGTCCCGGAGAAATCTTCAAACGCTTTTAGTTGTGGCGGCAGTAATAGCAGGGGAACGCAGATCAAAGCCACTTTCATCGCCTGGAAGAAGAATTTGGGAACAGTGATCTGGTTTACAAAACCAATGATAATAAATGTGATCCACCCCATTAATGCAGGTGTAGTATAGCGACTTTCCATGGCGGCCTGGGGACCGAAATTGATCCTGCCTGTGGCTGTCGCAAGAGCTGTCCCGAAGATGAACAGGAGGAAAGTAAATAATGTCAGATTCACACTGTCAAGATTGCGTTTCTTTATAATGAAATACAAGTAGCTGCCGGCTCCCGACATCAACAAAACACCAGCGGCTGTCACGCAATGGATATTTTTTAACGCTGAATTAAAGGGCGAACCTAAAAACGTAAACATGAACTGTATTACCAGAAACGGGTGCTGTAACAGACTGTCTACCGAAGAGGCGTGCCCCGAAGGTTTTTGGTAATTGTTAAAATAAACTGCAAATATTCCCAGGGCTACTACCATGATCGCCAGTAGAGACCGCTTTGAAGTGCGGAGAAATAAAGCCTGAACGAACAGGAGAGGGAAGACTAAAAGTCCGTTTGCCATCGAAAATGCCGCACAGCAGGCAGAGAGCAGAGAACAAACCAGGTAAAACACTTTCTTCTCAGTGGAATACTGACCCAGGTTCCAGAATGATAATAGTGAGAACATATAAACGAATAAGAACTGGCTCTGAAATGCCCAGGTAAAATTGTTATTCTGGACCCATGAGTAAAGCAGACAAATCAGAAAAAGGTGAATGGCATATTTATAGGGGTCCGATTTCATTCTCTTTGAAATAATCGATGAGAAAACACACGCGGTTCCCAACTGGATCAGTAAGTTGACACACAGAAGAAAAGCCCCAGTACCGTTGAAAAACCTGATATCAATCCAGAACATAATGCGGGACATAAAGATTCTGTGTTCATTATGCTGCTGTAACCAGGCGGAATGATCGTGATTCAAGATCTGTAAATAGAACCGTAAATATCCGTCCCACATATCCCAGAAAGGAACCGGGGAGAAATGCGTAGAGACTCCCCAAAGAGTTGTCATGAAAATGAATAATCCAACAACTGATATATAGAAGTTTATTATTTTTGATTGTTCTTTTAAAAACATAGTGAAGTACTTAACGGGGAGACATCGAATTTCTTAAACAAGAAAACAAGTTGTAACGATCAACATTAATAAAAGAAGACCCTTGTTGTGCTTCTCTCACCTTATCCATTTGAAAGCGATGGAGCCTTTTATCAGCTGATTTTAGATTCGATTTGTTAATCATCAGAAACTGAGAGGTTAATAAGATCTTTTCTCTCAGTTACCAGAAAGTCCCGTGGCTAAAGCAGCATTTTGGGGAGCCATCAGTGCACACCATTGCCCCCAGGAGTTTCCATCATCAACAAGGACAACTTTGATTATTTCATCTGTATTCAATCGCAGAGTAATTTTATTCCACTCCTGCTTCGTGTCTGGCAAATTAATTCGATCCAGTAAAAGTTCGTCCTTGCTATAAAATCTGATTTCTTGGAAATTTGCATCAGGTCCGGTCATATAAATTAAATTTACTGAATCTTTGGTAGGTTGAATCTCAAGTTCAATCTTTCCCTCAGACTCGTCTCCATTCACCCAAGAGCCATATACTTTTAGATTTTCACTGATACTGGCTTGTGGAGGAACTGCCCCTTCTTTCCATTCATTATTAACAAGTCTATATTCTGAAGGTGACTCGCCGTCCCATTTAGAAACATTCGACACTCTGATTACATCATCTATATTTATTGGGTTGCCCGGAATTCGTAATAAACCTAAATCAGTCAATGCATATGCGGAAAGCCGCCCTTTATAGTTTTGTTTGTCAACATATGCGATCCAACCGGTATTAAGAGGGCTCCCTGAATTGGTAGAAGCAATGTCAACCCGTGGTTTCCCACTGAGTCCATAACCGACAGTATTAAATTCTTCATCTACCAATAGAATTATTTCAGGAACGGTCTTTGTTTTCGGATCCCACACCCAACCATACACACGATAAGCTGAAGAATTTTCTGAATAAAAGACTTCAGTTGCTTCTATATCTCCCATGCATGGTTCAACTTGAATTGAATCTAAAGGGATCTTATCGTACTCATATTTTATCCAATCTGATGAAAAAGCCGTAAGACGTTTATCAACCAACTGGTCCCTGAGATTTAGCATTATTTCTTTATTGGGATAAATCTGTTCGACATATTCAGCATCGTAATGTTGATGTGCCAAACCTAGAATGACCATCTTTCGATCAAAAAGCGTTTTAGAATGATCGTCAAAAGCTGTTAATTGCGGAGGTAGTAATAGTAAGGGAGCACAAATCATAGTCCCTTTTACAAACCTAAAGAAAACGTTTGGAAGTATCGCGCGATTGAGGAAACCAATCAGAACTAAAGTAACCCATCCTTGAAAAGCAGGAGTTGTATAGCGACTTACTACTGCTCCACCAAGACCAAAATGGATTCTTCCAGCTGCTGTAACAAATGCGGTTCCAAGGATGAAGAGCAGAAAAACAGCTAGTGTTAGATTTACTGTATTCAGATTCCGCTTTTTCACAATAAGATAAAAGGAAGCCACAGTCATACCCATAAACAAAAAACCAGCTGCTGTGACAAAATGTAAGTTCCTCAATACGGGTGCAAATGGTGAACCTAAATAAGTAAGCATAAACTGAATTACAAACAACGGGTGCATTAAGATATTTTCAAATGAAGAAGTTTCTTGCCACTGAATCTTATGGTAGTCATAAAAATAGCTCGAAGTAACAAAAACCCCTGATACAATAATCCCAAGGATCGATAGTTTGGAAGCGCGTAGAATAAGGGCCTGAATGCACAATAAGGGAAATACTAAAAGTCCATTTGCCATTGAAAAAGTTGCAGCACATCCACATAAGAGGGCACACACAAAATAATTCTTATTGTTTGAGCTTGAGAATCTTCCCATACATTCAAAAGCTAAAATTGAAAACATATAGACCAACAAGAATGAGCTCTGAAAAGTCCATGTAAAATTTTCATTTTGAACCCATGAAAATAACAGGCAGAGTATGAATGAGTAAATTGCTATTTTATTGGGGTCTGATTTTATTTTCTTAGAAACAACGGCAATAAATACAGATGCAGTTCCAAGTTGTATAATCAGTTGCATCCACAACAGAAACACACCTATTCCGTTGAAAAACTTCATGTCTAACCAGAATAACATCTTTGGTATTAAGATTCGGTGTTCCAGATGTTGGGCTAACCAGACTGAGTGATCCTGATCCAGAACGTGCAAATAAAAATTAATTCCACCATCCCACATATCCCAAAAAGGGACTGGCGAATAATTTGAATATATCCCCCAGAGCGTCGTTAAAAAAACCAGCAAACTAACAGACGCAAGATATAGATTCAGGAATTTTGTTTTTTTGGATAAAATGATCGAGTTCGTATTCTTACTCAAAGGAGTAATTTTTAAAGAATCGCTCATTACCGCAAAGTTAGCCAGGATCATTATTGATACTTCCCCATTTTTCCAGTTAAAGAATGCCAGATTCCTTTGGTCATCATTTTCCAGTTAGCAAATCGAGTTCCGAGAAATAATGAACAACCGATATAGATAAGCAACAATCGCCGTCGATCCATAATTCGCCAGGATTGTGAAATCCAGGGGCGACGTAAAACCCAGATCCCATTTCGAATCAGATAGTAATATCGCAGTGAACCACGTACTGGATGAGATCGCCCGAACAATGTTGTCAATTGATCGCCCAGGCTGTGTTGCATCTGAGCCGCCCCGACACCATACAGCAAGTAACCTTTGTTAATCGCTCTTAAACACCACTCTGTGTCAACATAATCGATAAACAGTTCTTCTTCCATCTCGCCGATGTCCTGCAAAGCAGCCATCGAAATTAAGCAACCCGAGGAAATGAGATGATCCACCTGGACGACTTCATCTTCTGCACAATCTACCCTTAACAGTTTTCTGCCATCCAGTCGGACAAAAGGCGATTTGAGCTCGCCTTTAATATCATTATATTTCGGTCCGACGGCGGCAATTTTATCACCCGATTGAGCATGTCTCTGTAATTCAGAATGCAGGGTCTGGATCATCCCCGGGCCGGGCAGACTGTCCTGATCAAACAACACGACATAGCCGGCGTTCTGCTTTTGCGCCTGCCTGATTCCGCAATTAATTGCAGCAGCGATACCAGAGTTTTCTTTCTGATCGATTAATATACCATTCTCAGGAATACACTCAGATATCATGGCCAGTGTGTTCTGGTCATTGCTGTTATCTACAGTAATGACGGTATCTGTTTGATGGCTCAATTCTGCTAACAGATTTTTCAATCCCCCCGGATCGGGAAAGTAGGTCACTACGATAGAAACCACAGAATCAGATGAGTCGAATTTCGATGCCATAAGTAATCGATCGATAATTGATACAGGCTAATGATTGAGCACTTCATTTCCAGTCGGCTCAATTCACTTCCCGTTGATTTTTACATTTGCTGAATCAGTTCGTGAACAAATTCGAACTCGGGACCGGTTCCCTGATTAAATAATGATTCACATCGCTCATCGCAGGCATCTTTTAACTCAAGACCTGTCTTGATTTCAGTCGATCGGCATTCACAAAGTTCGATCAGTTGATCAGCCAGCACATTCGGATCCAGTGAATCAACGGATTTGATCAGTGGGCTGAGCTGTGACAGGTCTTTATTGGCATATTTATTGGTAACCACCTTCACACCATACATGGCCATTTCTAGAGGTGGGTAACTCGGGTGGGGAGAAAGCATCAGGGAAACACCAATGGAAGTTTCCGATAAAATAGTGGCATACTCTTCTAAAGAAACTTTTCCCACCGACTTAAGTACTGTTGTCGCATTCACAGGAATGTCATCGTGGCATTCCCCCGCGGAAATCACTTCCCACTCGGCTGCGTTGCTGTATTTTTGACTCCAGATTGCAATCGTCTGCACAATCAGGGGAAACAGATTACGTTCAACACTGGGTCTTCCATACACCAGAATTTGTTTCTTCTTGGCCGCATCCCCTTTTTTCCCTCTCCAGTCATTGAGAACCGGGTTAAACTTGGGCTCAAAGTAATAGGCCTGCTCAAATTGATAATTCTGCTGTTTAAAAAAGTCGAACAGTAGCCCTGTATTGAAAACCGGAATTGTCAGTTCCGGATGGCGATAAGTGGAATCGGCGAGAGCAAATCTTGTCGACCAGGGATAAAATCCTGGTTCGAAGTCCTGAACAAGATAAGTCATTTTTCGTTTTGGTGTCGAATATGCTTCCTGTTGCCACTCCATCGCTCTGAACGCATTGAAGGCAGTCCACCAGGCAGTAGCCACAAAGTAATCTTCTTCGCGAATCGGAAGCGTTTTTCCGTAGCGATTCCCAGAGACGACAATTGAGTTTCCTTCTGAATCTTCCGTATCGACTTCTTTCACAGTCCAGTCTGAAAAGAATTCATTTTCAGGCAGTATGACTGAGGCTTCGTCTGTAACGATGATTCTGACAGAAGGAAACGCTTTGATCATTTCTCGAAACAGGCGCAGGGCCGTCGCGATCCCGCCGAAAATATGCTTTTCGGAGAGCGCGGGTACCAGTAAGTTGATTCGTTTTCCCTTTAACTTACTCGATTGAAATTCAAACGGTGTAATTTCGGGAATCTGGATATCCTGATTCAGACTCACCCGGGTAGACGATTCCTGGTGAACCTGCTTGGCAAGATCATAGAGATATCTATTCTTCAGGCCTGTTTTGAGAAACCACTTAAGCATTCGTCAGCATCCTGGGCACTGTTGACATCAAGTCGAGATTCTCATTGTAATAAGGATCGCCTTTTTCCTTTCGATAGGGAGCATATCTGATTTCGGACATGAGAAAGTCCTGTTTGGGAATGAACGAGGATCGGCTTTTCGATTCCAGGTGGTGCAAAGCTGCATCAGCACAGTAGACAGTCTGTAGCCCCTGTTGATGAGCGCGAATGCAGATGTCGACGTCACTGCCACAGATAATGAACTGTTCATCAAATCCACCCAGTTGTTCGAACTTCGCTCGTTCGATTACCTGGCATGCACCCGTAATAGCCAGCACATTTCGATTGAGCATAGGAGAAACAAACGGACTTGAACGATGAACAGGTGGCTGATTCTTGAATACATGATCGGCCCAACCTCCCATGCCGACAACAACGCCTGCATGTTGAATTGTATTGTCCTCATAAAGTAATTGAGGGCCGACTAAGCCAACTTCAGGTAAGCTGGCCCAGGAAGCCAGTTTTTCGATCCAGTCTGATGTAATGACTAATGTGTCGTTATTTAAAAACACAAATACATCACCGGTAGCGGCTTGCGCCCCAATGTTATTTATCATCGACCAGTTGAACTCTACATCAGCCTGTACGACATTAATCCTGCTGTCCTGCACAACTGTGGAAAAATATTCTTGGGACGCAGCTTCTTCCGAGCGGTTGTCAACAATAATAATTTCCCAGTTGAGATGCGAAGACCGACTTCTGATTGACTCGATACAGTCATCCAGCAAATCAATTTTGTCTTTGGTTGGTATAATAATTGAAACCCGATGTTCGCTGTCAAACCGGAATTTTGGTGAATAGGTAAAGAGCCCTTCACCATCACAGACATCAATCAGTCTGGAACTGTATTTCTGTTTGAGAAAATCAGCAACCGCCGCTTTGCCTGCCTCATGTGCGTACGGCTTACATTCAGAATTGCTTGAAGTAGAATTTTCGTGCTCTCTCCAATGATAAAGTACCTTAGGAATATGATACACATTTTTTGCCGCATCACCGGCCCTTAACACCAGATCATAGTCCTGAGCACCATCAAAGCCTCTTCGAATGCCACCAATCCGCTCATATAACGATTTCGACAAGCACAAGAAATGGCCAATGTAATTTTGTGAATACAGTAGAGAGGGAGACCAGTCAGGCTTAAAGAATGGACTCTGATGTTTACCATGTTTATTGATGTGATCTTCATCTGAGTAAAAGAACTCTGATTCAGGAGATCGGTTTATCGCATCAACAATGAATAACAGGGCATTTTTATTGAGTTCATCATCGTGATCCAGGAACGAGATATAGTCCCCTTCCATCAGTTCCGCTGCACTGATCATCGCCTCTGATATATGGCCATTTTCAGGTCTAAATACGAATTTGATTCTTGAATCCTGTTTGGAATATTCATTAATTACTTCGCGGACACGACTTTTTGTCGACGCATCGTCTGCAATACAAAGTTCCCAATTAGAATATGTCTGTGCCAGAACAGACTCGATACAGGAGCGAAGAATTTTCTCATTCGTATTATAGGTAGGCAAAATAATTGAAATCAAAGGAGCCTCTAAATCCGGGAGACGCGACAGGATTCCCTCGGCTTCTTTCAATCCAGTCACTCTGCTCCATACATTATAATTAGTGCTCATGTCCTGATATCTGCGGGGATCGATCAGCTTCTTCAATGAACGGGCTGCACGCCCAAAGCCTCTGAGTGGTCTTGTGATCAACCAGGAATGGCTGCTTACAAGATTCTGAACCAATTGATTTAAATCCGTATTTGCTTGCTTTAAATTTTCAATTTCTGCTTCATAAGTTGAAGTTTTTTCCTTCAGTTGATCGATCTCTTTTAGTTTGGAACTTAATGTCAGTTCCATACCGAGTGTCAGGGTTGACCACTTGTTGGTGGATTCATCCGGCACAAAATTCTCGAAATCGCGAGGCATATTACTCAGTGAAAGAACTTCATCCGATTGCCCCGTAATGATTCTCTCGCCAAGGAGATTTTGCTCTGGCGAGGCTTTGTGAATCACACACATCGAATTCATGAACTCGATGGAATGGATTGTTCTCAGGATGTCTTCACTAAATGAAAGCTGATAATGCTCTTCAAAGCTTTGCAGGAGATCAACCCGATTTTTATCAATGCCCCAGCTCTCATGATTGATGATATCAGCCAGGCGTTTGAAGAAAGCCATGGAGGAAAAGGGGTCAAATAAACCTCCTCCAAATTCATTCCAATAACTGCAGTGCAAGTCTTCCGCGACATACACACCATTGTTTTCCAGGTAGGGAAAGTAGCGATTAAAAGAAGCGATAATATCACTGGACTTATGCGAGCCATCATCAATAATGATTTCAAACGACTGGCACTGCTCTAATATTTCCTGTTCTGTCGGATCTTCATTTGCATCGCCAATCACGACCATCACATTGGGATTCTCATATCTCAACTTGCCGCTATCTGGATTGATTTCACAGCCAACCGCTTTTTTCAGCGTATCAAAATATTTTGACCAGATATCTAATGAGCCACCATTTTGAATTCCAATTTCTAGCAATCGAACAGGAACCGTTCGATATTCAGCAAATAACCGCTCATACTCTGAAATATAGAGGGTCCATTTATCTGACACTTTGCCTTCATGGTTCTTATAGATATCCTGAAGTGATTTTTTTGTCATTAATCTTTCCTTAAAGATATATTTTCAAACGCAATACCGACAAGCCCCCACCGAATTGTGCTTGACGAGACATTGATCAAGAGTGCATCGTGCAGGTAATGGTGTTGGATATTTTCATAAAGATTACCGTCTGCAATTGATGCCATAACGGCATATTCTCCATTGGGGAGCATTGGCAACATAAATGTAAATTCCCCCAAAAGTGTTTCACCTGCCCGAAAGGAAATCGGATTCTGATTTGTTTCAGGAAGTGTATTCTCCCCGAACAGGTCCTGCCCTAAACGGTCTTTGACGACAAAACCTAAAATGGGATTCTCAAGATCCTTATATGTTTTTGCATAAATGGACAGTTTTACCTGCTCTCCCCCTTTAAACAGGGCGCCTTCCGAATCGGAATTTAAATCCTCTAATGTCACAGCGACGATCTCTGCCTCACCGGTTTTCCACCCGGATGAATTTGAGATATTGCTGGTGACTTTGCATTCACTTTCATAGGCAGCTACTGACGATATTTTCTTCTTAGTTGAGACCGAGTTCTGAGCCTGCGGACTTTCCTGCTTCTGTTGTCGTTCAGGTTTTGTAGAAACAAGCGAAGCCTCATCGTGATAAGTTTCCTGCAGGGTATACTGCAGATACTCTTCGGAAACCTGTTTAGCTTCGCCGCTGCTTTTTACAATTCCTTTTTCAAGCCATACCGCTTTTTCGCATAAGGACAAGACTGACCCCATGTCGTGGCTGACAAACAATAAAGTCCCCTGTTCCTTAAACGAGCGAATAAACCTCATACATTTTTGTGTAAAGAGCGCATCTCCTACTGATAACGCTTCATCGATGATCAGAATATCGGCGTCTACATGGGCAATCACTGCAAAGGCCAGTCTTACATACATACCACTGGAATAAGTTTTGACCGGTTGATCTATAAAATCACCAATCTCAGCAAAGGCGATGATATCATCAAAGCGATTCTCGACTTCATCACGAGTCAAACCCAGAATCGCTCCATTCATGTACACGTTTTCCCGGCCGGTAAATTCTGGATTGAAACCGGATCCCAGTTCCAGCAATGCTGCAACCCGGCCATTTATTTGTACCGTTCCACTTGTGGGAGTCATGGTGCCACAAATCATCTGCAGCAATGTAGACTTCCCTGCTCCGTTACGACCAATGATTCCGACAGTCTCGCCTTGAGGAATTTCAAACGAGATATTACTAACCGCTTTGAATTCCCGGTAAAACTGTTTTTTCCCTCTGAACAATCCCTGCATTAACCGGTGATGGGGTTTTTCATAGATCTGGAACGATTTACTGACCGATTCCAGACTGATTGCCACGGCTTGCTTTGCGCCAGCGTCAGAGTACATCAGCAAAACCTCTACGTGTTTTCTGGAACCAGGCGAAACCTAACCAGGCCACAACTGCACTGATGACGAATGAAATACAAACTCCTCCCCAGTTTGGGAACTGTCCCCACATTAAAACAGCACGCGATTGTTCGATAATAAATGTCAGCGGATTGGCATACATCAAAGGTTGAATGCGTTCGGGCAGGTTTGAGATCGGATAAAAAACAGGTGACATAAAGAGCAGGACCATGGTAAACACGCCCGTGATCTGCCCCACATCCCGCAAATAGACGCCGAATGAGGCAAGAAACCAGGTCATCCCCATCGTAAACAGGATCAGCGGTAAGAACAGCAGCGGCAGAAACAACGCGGTCCAGTAAAATGTCTGATTCACGAGAACAAAAAACAGCCCCCAGACCACCAGACTAATCAGTGTGTGAAAGAGCGTGGCTCCCATCGCAATCCAGGGCAGTACCTCCAGTGGGAAAATGACTTTCTTGACATAATTTACATTTCCCACAATCAGGCTGGGTGCTCTATTGACGCATTCTGCAAGTAAACCATGCACAATCATGCCAATAAACAGTGCCAGCGCAAATTCCGTTTTGCTGTCAGAACCGGTTTGCCAGCGCGCTTTGAAGACGATGCTGAAAACAAAGGTATAAACAACCAGCATGATCAGAGGGTTAAAAAACGACCACGCCAGCCCCAGTACCGATCCACGGTACCTGCCTATCACCTCTCGTTTCGACATCTGGTAAATCAATCGACGGTTGATCACCAGACTTTTTAACAATTGCCGAGGTGCAATTGACACTGAATTGTAAGGATTCATTTCAGTGCCTCTCAGACTTTGGCTCTTGCAGTAAATTCGTTTTTAACATCCTGTCAGCATACTTCATTCAGTAAGGATCATGAATAATCAGAACCGGGAGGAGTGGCTTCATGCTCTCCCCCAACCTTGAGGGGATTCCCCTTCAAGCTCCAGTGAATCACTTAGAGCAGTGATTTATATAAGAATTACTATTTGTGTGAAAGATCATCTACAATTCGCATGAGATATTGACCATAGTTGGTCTTCCCAAGCTGATCTGCCTGGCTCTTTAATTGATCTTTCGTAATCCAGCCTTTCTGGTACGCAATTTCTTCCAGACAGGCGATTTTCAACCCCTGCCTTTTTTCGATGGTCTGAAAGAAATGACTGGCTTCCTGCAGACTTTCGTGAGTCCCCGTATCGAACCAGGCATGACCGCGACCGAGCAACTCGACGTTCAAGCCGCCCCGTTCCAGATAGGCGTTGTTGACAGATGTAATCTCCAACTCGCCTCGCGCAGAAGGCTTCACATTCTTAGCGATTTCGATCACTTCATTGTCGTAAAAATACAGCCCGGTGACGGCAAAATTGGACCTGGGTTTGGCAGGCTTTTCTTCGATGGAAATCGCACGTTGTTCACTGTCAAATTCCACTACACCAAAGCGTTCCGGATCGTGCACCTGGTAACCAAAAACTGTGGCACCGGATTCTCGCCCGGCTGCTGATTTCAGACTTTCAGTAAACCCATGCCCGTAAAAGATATTGTCACCTAAAATCAGGCAGGCATCATCGGTGCCGATAAAGTCTTCACCAATCAGGAAAGCCTGAGCAAGTCCATCGGGCGAAGGTTGCTCTGCATATTCAAACCGGACTCCCCACTGTTCGCCACTACCCAGCAAATCCTGAAACATTGGAAGATCATGCGGAGTGGAAATGATCAGAATCTCTTTGATCCCCGCCAGCATCAACGATGACAGCGGATAATAAATCATCGGTTTATCGTAGATCGGGAGAAGTTGTTTCGAAATTACTTTTGTCACAGGATGGAGCCGTGTTCCTGTACCTCCTGCTAAAACAATACCTTTTCTCGACATACTTCATCCCCATACTTCTGTAGACAATAATGTAAAAATCCAAGACAAGAGGGCGTTCTTGCAATTGAAATGAAAACACCTATTCTCTGGACTACTTTTGCATTCGGTCTTCAATATGAAGCTTCCAGACATACAAACAGTTATCAAAGCTAGCGTTTGGTATTGAAAATCCCAAAATAAAGCAACCTGATTTCTGTGATTCAAAACAGAAAATTTGGGAAATCCTGGTCTTTCTCGTTTTTGGGGAGGGGGCTTGCAATTCACGCACGGAAGGGGATGGTACGCTCCGTTTTTAGTGAGTTTTGCTGAGATGAAACAAATCAGGCCCGATATCGATAATGCGATATCGGGCCTGATTGAATTGAGCTTCCTGAGAAAACAAGCTCCTCGAGTAGGACTCGAACCTACAACCTAGCGGTTAACAGCCGCTCGCTCTACCGATTGAGCTATCGAGGATTAGTTCTGTGATTAGGAGCAGATCCCAACCTCATTGTGCGTATAACATATTGTGAGAAATGTATGAAGTCAACCGATGTTAAACAGGAACCGCTGGGGTTCTGGCAAAATATTTGAGAATTTTGCCGGCTTGTAAGAATAGTAACTGTTTTGACTTACTCAGCTTCGGTGTCTGGTGGCTTGGGGGAAACTCCTTTAATCTTTTCGAGGATGACTTTGTTTCCCTGTTCATTATATTCAATGAGATTCATGAAGGCTCCCATGAGCATAATCCCTCTGCCACAGGGACGTTCCAGGTTCTCCAGCAGTGTTGGATCAGGGACATGACTGCGGTCGAACCCTTCTCCTTCGTCCTGGATTTCAACGCGAACCCGCTCATCGCTGATCCAGCAGTTGATCTCGACACTTTTATCTGGAGACATGCGATTACCATGTTTAATCGCATTAACTAAAGCCTCTTCCAGCGCAAGACGCACCGAGAAGACATCTTTCTCCGGGTATTCACGTACCTCCAGAGCCTCGACGATTCGGGCCTGTACAGCCTGACCTTCCGAGGTATCACTGGGAATCGTTACTTCAAAGTGTTCGTCCGATGACATGAATTTGGCCAACACACGATTTCTGGTGTTTATCCAGTAACTAAATTTAAAGAGCATCCAGACTTACAATGAGAAGGTTGTTTTTCACAACTTACTTCCCTATCTGAACCCCTCACAATCATTGTTCTCTAAGAATCTTCACTGAGGAATGGTCGTTGCAGACAGCACATGAAACTGCAATTACCGAACCAAAGTTAAAAACCTTCAAGAGCCGCCTCCTGTGTTTCGGCGATGTCAAACAGTTGATTCAGTCTCGTAATGGCAAAAACCTCATAAATATCAGGACGAATTGAACACAGCTTCAATTTACCTTTTGCCTTTTTGACCTTTTTATCCAGCGTAATCAGCTTACCCAGTGCAGCACTGGAAAGATATTCGACGTTGGAAAAGTCAAGAATGATCTTCTTGCGTCCATCTTCATCAACAAGTCCAAATAACTGGGTCCCGATGATCTGGATATTTCCTTCATCAAGAATTTTCTTGTCAATAAATTTTGCAATGGTGACATCTGAAACTTCCTCGATGTCAACACGACGGTGACCAGCTGCCATAATTCCAGCCCACCCTCTTCTAAAAAGATAAAATCCGACGTAGGCACATGAATTCCCTGTGAATCCATTATCGAAGATTTAGAGTATCGACGACTGCCTGGCCCGATCGGAATCGATCATAAAACGAATTGAATCAAGTATCAAATTATACGCGTTGAGCCTGAAAAAGAAATTATCTAAACAGATATTCCCGATAGACTAACATCAATTTGAATGAGGACCACAAGTCCCCGGTATTGCATGATCATCACGCTTTCTTTCCTTGCTGTCAAGCATATTCGCAAGATTGTTTGCGGGATTCCAGGGGTCTAAGTGCCATATTCAGCAGACTTTGTGTAATCTCGCAGGCTCAGAATGTCAAAACCCCCCATTCTGAAGGGAAATCTGACTCTCCGTGCGTAACGTTGTATTCCTTAACCTTCACATCTTAAATTGAATTTTGTTAAGACATTAAGACATCGACCTGGAAATGATGTTCATAAATTGAAACAAGAAGCTGACTTCTGTGGGATGTCTCCACTAAATAAAAAATCTTTTATGCCTGGACCTCATTCGAATCCGCAGGATCGAATCAGCCACAACACCTGCAACTGTCATTATTCTGCTAACACGCTTCCTGCCTGGTAAAACCCTGCTTCCGGCCTTTGTGACTGAGACACGTCCCCCTTCGGGCGCGTTGTTTGCCTTTCCATTCCCTATGGCCCACTTCATCTCGTCATTAAACAGTGACGGAGACTGTCTGTTCAAGCGGGGATTGTCATGCAACGTCACCTTACTTTCTTAGCCTTCTTTTGGGCTTTCTTTCTATTTTCAGCGTTAAGTACCCGAGCTGATGTCGAAATCACCTTAAACTCCGGTAACACGATCCATGTGGACCACATCCAGTGGGGACTCGACTCAACGCTGATTCTCGAAGAAGCAGGACAACAACCCAGATCAATTTATCTCCAAAGCATCAAACGCTTGAAGATCGAGCATTCCGAGTATGACCGGGAAACGATTCAACTGGCAGCGGCCCAATACCAGCAGAACCAGGCAGTCCTGTTCGCTTCCCATAAGCACAAACGATATTCCCAACTGCCTGCTCCCGTATATCAGAGTCCTTTGCATGTTCCCATACAGCCAATAGAGACTTTCATCGCCCCCTGCAATACCGACTGTAGTCGAGGAATCATCATCGGAGTCCACGAAGACCCCCTGAGTGCCTACCAACCTCTTTTGAAACAGTATTATCCGAATGGAGTACCAACACTGGAACGCGGATATGCTCTGGGACTGATGCGTGCGACTGTAGCGCAACAGGCGCTGGGTTATGAACCTGTTCCTGTTCCCGGAAATTTCCTTCCCGCACCTGCCGACGAACCACTGCTGGGGAAATTAACTCAAATCAGCGTTCAGGCAACCCCCATGAATACACAGGGAAAAGCGGACTGGAACGCTCTGACAGTTCGACTGCAGGGATTTGACCAACTGGGGAATCCTGCTGCATTAACTGGAAATGTGAAAATCCAGTTATTCGGTCAGCGACAAATGCTGCTGCCAGTTTGGGATCAACACTTTGCCGCAATCCCCCAGGAAACGATTTCCCTGGGACAGTGGACCCGCAATTGTGCCACGACGCCTCTGGTTCAAGCGCCCCGTGCAGGAAATCAGTTCGGTACCGGTCAGGCATCGGATCAAACCTGGATCATCAAGCTCTTTCCGCAAATCCCGGAACATAACCAGAATGTTTATGTGTTGGGAGAAGTTCAGGTCAACCTGCGTTCTCCCGGCAAGGGAACCTTTGAAGCGTCCACTCCCGCTGTCCCCTTAAAACACATCTCCCTCAATCGAGATTCTACTTTGGCGACGACCGGAACCCGCTTCTTTCCGGGAGAAACGACATCGACGGGCATTTCGCGAACAAGTCGGCTTAACTATAACGGTCCTTCAAGGCCAAACAGCCGCCCGCTCACCATCCAGCCTTAAGGTCAGGCACTTGGCAGAGCCCCCCGCTTTGATGAATTCATCCAGCGGTGTGCTCAGGGTCTGATAACCCCGCTGCTGTAAATCTGCTTCCAACTGGGGACAGCCGGTATTCATGACGACGGTTTCTCCAATCACGACTGCATTACAGGCAAACCGCTGTGCTTCTGCTTTCACTACCGGGATCAGATGCGGGATATACTCCTTTAAAGCCTGTTGTGCATACTCGTCGAAAGCGGGCGGATAGTAGATGGCTTCTGTTTCACTCAGAGGACAAAAGCAGGTGTCAAGGTGATAATAAAATTCGTCAACCAGTTGCAGAGGTATCACCCGACAGTTCATTTTTCCAGCAACCCACTGCAGCGCCCTGACATCACTGCGAATCAGATAGCCGGCAAAGAGGGTATCGCCACAGAATAACGCATCGCCGGCACCTTCAAAATAAAAACCTTCGGGCATATCAATGGTTTCAAATCCGGCTTTTTGAAACCAGTCGCGATCCAGGGGCGTTTCTCCCTGACGCGCTGCGTGGCGAAACAGCGAAAGAAACACACGATCCTTCCAGATCAAACCCGCATTGGCAGTGAAGACCAGATCGGGAAGTCCTTTGACCGGCGTCATGAGTTCGATGCTGGCATTCTGACTCTGCAGCAGTTGATAGAGTGACTCCCACTGCTGTCGAGCCAGCGGCAGATCGCTCTGCTGACTGCGGCTCATCCAGGGATTGATTTCATACTCAATCCCATAATATTCAGGGGGACACATCAGGATCGTCGGGGTCTCATAAATCAATGAACTGCCTTTCTCCGTTTCTGCAGGAAGTAATACGCACCTCCTGAAATTCCTTTTTTAGTATTATACCACATGCAATCTCAGATCATGCCTGGAATTCTTGCTTCGGCAGAGAGGTTTTGATTCTATCCGTCTATAATTGACGGGATGGCCATTGATCCAATACAGTCACTATAGATTGATCATCTCTCTTTTTCTGAAATGGATTTACCGCTATGACTGAGTCGACCGCTTATCCGCTGACCTGGGAACTGGCCTCGCTGTACCCTCATCCTGAACAACCCGAGTTTGAGAACTGTCTCCGGCAGATAAAAGTGTCGCTGGAAGACTTGGTCTTACGTGTTGCGGAATTATCGCAGGCGACAGATCCCCAACAGCATGCTTCCCTCTGGGGGGATTTTTTGACCGACTACCAGACTGCTGTTGCCGAGCTGGCTGGATTATTTGCATTTCTGGAATGTTATTGCGCGGAAGACGCACATAACAAACGCTTTCAAATCCTGATGGCACGGCTAGCCAGTATCAGACCGCTGAAAGAGAATATCGAAACCCAACTGCAGTTGACGATCCGGGAAATCCCCGATGAAAAACTTCAGCAATTCACAGAACAGGACTCCCGCCTGAAGCAGATTCAGTTTTTCCTGGAAGACTCGAAACGAAACGCGACATTAAGACTCCCTAAGGAACAGGAAATCCTGGCATCGCAACTGGCCGTGGATGGACTACATGCCTGGGGACGACTTTATGATCGGCTCTCAGGTGACCTGAAAATCCAGCTGATGGAAAAAGGAGAACTCGTGGAACGTTCTCCGGGACAGGTCCAGTTCGATTCACCACAGCGTTTTGTGCGCCAGAATAATTTCTATGCAGCCAACAAAGCCTGGGATACGATTGCCGATTCGTGCGCCGACGCCTTGAATCATCTGTCAGGAACCAGGCTTACGCTCTATAGTCATCTGCCCGTCACAGACCACCTGGACGCCCCGTTAGTTTACAACCGCATGCAGCGGGCCACCCTGGATACGATGTGGTCGGTCATCTCCCGACGAAAACAGAAGCTGGTCCAGTTTCTTGAGAAGAAAGCGGAACTGCTGGGTCTCGAAAAACTCTGCTGGTACGACCTGAATGCACCACTGCCGCTTTCAGGGGGGGAATCTCCTGAACTCAGCTACAACCGTGCCTGTGAACTGGTCGTGAATTCGTTTGAAAAATTCAGTCCCGACCTGAGCCAGTTTGCAGAGACGGCACTTCGTGAACAGTGGATCGAAGCGGAAAATCGACCGGGCAAGCGTCAAGGGGGCTTCTGCACCACATTCCCAATGCAGAAGCAGTCACGGATTTTCATGACCTATACTGACTCGGCCGACAGTATGTCGACCCTCGCCCATGAACTGGGTCATGCCTATCATTCGCACGTGCTGAAAGATGCTCCCTTTGTACTAAGCGATTATCCGATGAACCTGGCAGAAACGGCCTCCACATTTGCAGAAGCAGTTCTTGGGGAACAACGTCTGAAAGCCGCCCAGTCCCGCGATGAAGAATTACAGATTCTGGATGGCATGCTGGGAGATTCCGTGGCATTCATGATGAATATACACACCCGCTTCCTGTTTGAAGATCGCCTGCATCAGGAACGGGCGAGCGGTGAGTTAACCCCCGAGCGTTTTTCAGAACTCATGCTGGCAGCGCAAAAAGAAGCCTACGCGGGTGCCCTTGATGATTCCGGTTGGAACCCTTCTTTCTGGATTTCCAAACTCCATTTCTATATCAGTGAATTACCCTTCTATAATTTCCCTTATACATTCGGATATTTACTCTCTCTGGGAGTTTATGCACTGGCGGATACATTTACCGATCAGTCAGAGTTTGCGGACAAATACCGTGAACTTCTGATTGCCACCGGCTGTCAGGTAACTGAAGACGCCGTGTTCAATACATTCGGCTACCATCTGGGTGAAGCGGATTTCTGGAACAAAAGTATTGATATTATCGACCGTCGCGTGGATCGCTTCCTGGAACTGGCAGACTGATCCCTCTGCAATCATTGAGCTTAAGCCTGGTATTCGCTGGTAAAACGCTCATAAAGAGAGTCAGCCTGTTTTCCCCCCTGACTGATCCGCGGATCCTTTGAAATGCTTCAGGATCTGAGGTCTTTCGTTCCGTAGCGTGTCGAAATTCTTAACAAGCTTGGGTATACTGTCTGAACGACGGAAAACCACTCCCGCAAGACCGGGTATCAATCTACTTCGGATCAGGTGTGGAAGATTCCTTGAGAACGAACGAAACGACAGACAGCTGATGATTTTGCTGGAATACTGAAAAGCATTTATTCTATGGCAACACAACAGGAACTATCAGAAATCCGGCAGGATTCAGGGGTTGGGATTGTCCAAACCAGGCTGGCAACCCTGTTTGCGCCTCCGAACTGGCTCAAGCTGGCAGGCGGCGGTGAACTGGGCCCCATTCAGGTTGCCTATGAAACCTATGGCGAGTTGACCCCTGCAAAAGATAACGCGATCTTTATCTGTCACGCACTCACAGGAGACGCCCACGCTGCCGGTTATTATGAAGATGATGACGAGAAAGCCAAGCCGGGCTGGTGGGACGACCTGATTGGTCCGGGGCGCACACTCGACACAGATAAATACTATGTAATCTGTGCGAATGTCCTGGGAGGCTGTCAGGGAACGACCGGACCAGGCAGCATCAACCCAGACACCAACCAGGCGTATCGACTGGGATTTCCTTTCATCACCGTCGGCGATATTGTCGAAGTACATTCTGCCCTCACCAAACATCTGGGCATCGATCAGTTACTTGCTGTCATCGGAGGCAGCCTGGGAGGCATGCAGGTTCTGGAATGGGCCACCCGTTTTCCCGATCAGTTACGTGGTGCCATCTGCCTGGCTTCCGCCGCTCAACTTTCGGCTCAGGGAATTGCCTTCAACGCGGTGGGAAGACGTGCCATCAAAACCGATCCGGAATTCAAGGATGGGGAATATGAAGTGGGCGCCGGTCCTCGCTACGGCCTGGCCCTGGCCCGCATGATCGCCCACATCACGTACCTCTCGGATCAGTCGATCGAAATGAAATTCGGGCGACGTCTGCAGGATCATGATACCTTTACTTACGAAATGCTCCCGGAAGTAGAGTTTCAGGTCGAGAGTTACCTGCATTACCAGGGCAAGCGGTTCGTCGAACGCTTTGATGCGAACAGTTATCTCTACCTGACCCGCGCGATGGATTACTTCGATCTGCTTTCCCAGCATGGATCACTGGTCAATGCGTTGGGAAAAACAGATGCCCGCTTCCTGATTGCCTCATATGATTCTGACTGGCTGTTTACCACCACTCAGAGCAAGGAGATCGTCAGGGCTTTGATCGAGTGCGGAAAACATGTCTCTTTTATTGAGCTCAAAAGCCCGTTCGGTCATGATTCCTTTCTGATCGAAATTGAACAGCTGAATAACATGATTACCCCTTTTCTGGAACAGGCATACTCCTCGCGCCTCGCCGAAAGTAACAGGACTTAGTCAAGCGGATCTCAACCATGCGTGCTCAACATCGATATTGTATGCAGGACCCTTCCCTGGAGATGACCGACCGGTTGCTGCTGGAACAGATCCAACCAGGCAGCCGCGTGCTTGACCTGGGTTGTGGTGATGGCCGCCTGCTGGCGCGGCTGCGTGAAGAACGGGGAGCTTCGGTCCTGGGGATCGAGATCGATATCACACAACATCATGCCGCGATTGCACGCGGGGTCCCCGTGATTCAGGCCGACCTGGACGAAGGGCTGCTGGATATTCCCGATGGTGCCTTTGACTATGTGGTTCTGAGCCAGACGCTGCAACAGGTTCTGCATCCCAAGCAGTTGCTGGAAGAGATGGTGCGTGTCGCCAAAAAAGCACTGGTCGTCGTCCCTAATTTTGGGAACTGGCGAATCCGCCTGCAGGTACTCAAACAGGGGCGCGCCCCGGTCACCGAAGTTCTGCCTTACGAATGGTATAACACCCCCAACCTGCATCTGATGTCCATGCATGATTTTCAGGATCTGATGCGGCTGCTGGGCATCGAAATCCTGCAGGAAATTCCGATTATCAATCACCGGGCCATCGAAAAAGCCTGGCTGGCCAACCTGCGGGCACAGCATGTACTCTATGTCCTGCAGCGGCAGGCTGCACCCGGAGAAACTCGAGTCTCCGAACAGACCTCGACCGGACACTCAGCGCCGATCCCCAGGTAAACGCCGGTCCCCAGTGTGACGTACATCATTTCCTGGTCCAGGATAAAACTCCATCGAAATAATTCGCTTTTCCGCTGCCCAATTCCTGTTTCCAAAATTCGAATATCCCGATATACTGCCCCACCTTCAGTATGGAAATGCTGGACAGTCATCTGGGTTTGCGACAAGACGATCGCGACCTAAGACTTGAATACACAAGAGTTTGAAACAAGCAAGCGACCCGATTTTATCAAAGAGAAAGAGGGAAAGGACTCCCGATGCGTATCATAGCAATCATGAATCAAAAAGGGGGCGTCGGCAAAACGACGTCGAGCGTGAACATGGCTGCCGGCCTGGCGATGCAGGGCAAGAAAGTCTGCCTGATCGACCTCGACCCACAGGGACATGCCTCTTTACATCTGGGCATCGAACCGTTCGGAAATGTCCCGACCGCCTACGATGTCTTTTCCGGTTTTAAAACACTGGCCGAAACACGGCAACTGGTTGCCAAAAATTTATGGGTCGTGCCTGCGACACTGGATCTGGCAGCCACAGAGCTGGAACTGGTCGACGCCGACAACCGCGAAATTGTTCTGCGTCAGGCGATCCGCAAAATGGCAGAGACCGAACCGTTCGACTACATCATTATGGACTGCCCCCCTTCCCTGGGTGTGCTGACCATCAATGCATTGACTGCTGCCAGCGAAGTGATCATTCCTCTGCAGCCACACTTCTTCGCTTTACAGGGGCTCTCCAAGTTGTTCGAAACTACGGCGCTGGTCCGTCGACGTTTGAACCGCGATCTGCGAGTCTCCGGCGTCGTGCTCTGTCTGTATGAAACGGGAACCCGCCTGGCGGCTGACGTGACCGACGACTTATCTGCCTTTCTGACCAATAGCGATCCGGAAGCCCCCTGGGCATCAGCAAAAGTATTCCAGAGTCGGATTCGACGGAATATCAAACTGGCCGAAGCGCCCAGCTATGGGCAATCTGTCTTCGATTATTCCAGTTCCTGTCCCGGCGCCAAAGATTATGGTGGACTGGTCGAAGAAATTATTGCTGACGAGCAAGTGGAAGAAGCACCGATTCAACAGGCAGCCTGATCACTCGGCTGCCTTCTGTTTCTCTTCCAGTTTGGCTTTGGCTTCTTTCCAGAGTGGATCATAAACCTCTTTGTCGAACGGAGGACATCCGGTGGGATACTGTCCCAGGGGATGATCCTTCGTGCGCATGAGGTTGGTGCAATACGAAAATGTCCGGCAGACAGTTTTGCGGTTGAGTTTACCTTCTTCCTGCAGTTGCTTGGCAAACTCAGGCTGTGAGAGTGTCGCGCGTCCCATGCCGACGATGGAAATACTTCCTGATTCCACATTCGCAGCGGCCGCATGCATGGCGAAGTCCTGCAGCCAACTATAGCCACTGCCGACCACGGGAATATCCGGAACTGCTGCCTGGATCTGACCGGCAATCCGGAAATGACGGGCCACTCCGATCAGCGGATGTTCGGGCGCATGGTAGCCATCGGTGGGCGGAAATTCGGCAGGTCTCACGATATGCGGATTCGCATAAGGATTTCCGTTGGAGATATTGATCATACCGACGCCCCACTCTTTCAGGAGCTTAGCCACCTGGACTGGTTCCGTCAGATCTTCCTGCAGATGATCGTCGGGATTGGTGCCGAACGCGGTTTGCAGCGGCAACTCATGCGGGCAGGGTTCGCCGATAAAGTCATCGCCTGCTCCCTGGTAGGGAATCCCGTCGTAACCATTCATGCGGGTGCCGATCACCAGGGTCGGGCACTCTTCGCGAATCCGCTTCACGACGTTGCGCACCAGACGCGTGCGGTTCTCCAGAGAACCACCATATTCCCCGGGACGATTTTTTGCAGCCAACAATTCGGAGAGCAGGTAGCGGTGACACTGCTTGATATCGACAAAGCCGACCCCAATGGATTCCGCCAGTTTTGCAGCAGTGACATACTGATCTTCGATATGTTTCAGATCGTCGTCTGAGAGCAACGGATAACTGTCATCGACGATGCGCCCGGTTGATTTCTCTACAGTACGGGGGTCAAGCACCGGGTCATGAGTGGCCAGCAGAGGTTTTTCAAAACTGAACCGCCCGGAATGCGTCAACTGCAGTCCAATCACCAGGCCATCGGCTGAACCGAAGACTTCCGCATGTGCATCGCGGCAGCCGGCCAGCATCTTTTCCAGTGAGGATGCCGTTTTTTCATTGATCATCAATTGGCGGGGATTCATCCGTGCTTCCGGGCCGATCGCAGTCGCTTCCCCCCAGATGAGTGAAGCGCCCCCGGCTCCGAATCGCTGATAACGCCGATAGGTCAATTCGTCAGGGAAGCCATCGGTGGTTCCGTCACAGCCTTCCATCGGCTGAATTCCGAGTCGACTTTTGGCCTGCAAATGACCGATCTGAATGGGCTGATACAGGACATCGAAATTGTCGGAAACCTGAATCGGACAGCCCAGACGTTCAGAGTCAGCTACAACGTCGGCAGGAGATTTATACTTGAAGTATTTGGCCATGAGGAAAGACTTTTTTTATGCAGTTGAAGATCACGGAAGTTCGTATTTTTACTGCAACGAGTTTACTCAAACCATTCGTGAAATGCCATTCACCATCAGGATTCGATATCCTGCAATGAGCGAGAGATTGAAAATCTCAAGCAGGAGCCGTCAATGGTTTCCCGTTATCCCGGGCGGAGAGCTTCAGTAGAAAAGGAACTGCCGACTCGCCCCATTCCTCAGCTGTCGCATAATGTTCTGCATGCTCACCGAAACAACTTTGCAGCAAAGCGGTATTGATGACTCCCGGGTTCAGGGGAATTGCCGCCATGCCCTGCGGTAATTCCTGTGCCAGAGACTGAGTGAGGCCTTCGATGGCCCACTTGGTCGCACAATAGGAGGCGACTTCCGCAGAAGCCGAACGCCCCCAGCCGGAACTGAAATTGACGATCACACCAGACTGACGCTCGACCATCGCGGGGACAAAGTGACGAATCGTATTGATGGTACCTTTGATATTAACGTCAATAATCGTATCAATCTCGTCTGCAGGGATTTCCCAGAGCGGGGCGTTCTCATTGATCACTGCCGCATTGTTTAATAGCAAATCAGGCGGGCCCAGTTGATCAATGATCGTCGTCGCCCAGTTCGCGACCGCACGGTCATCGGATATATCGACTGTCGAAAACTGATGGGGCGCACCGAACTGCTCCGCGAGCTCGGCGATTTTAAAGGCAGAGCGGCCACAGCCAGCAACGGTGTGCCCTGCTGCAATAAACGCCTGCGTCATGGCGCGGCCCAGTCCCTGGGTCACACCGGTGATGACAATCACTTTCGACATACTGGCTATCCCTGTTTCCGCTGTTCGTCAGCTCATTTCGATTCTGTTTTGGCAGCAGCTGCTGCTGCTTTTTCGTCTTCTTTTTTGGAAAGCTCTGGATTGGGTGGTACTGCGGCCGGTGCGTCGCCACGTATCCATTTGATGGCTCCGATCACTGAATCCTGAAACATGGGATTGGCCCATGTTTCAGGATTGTGTCCCAGGTTGTTGACGAAGACTTTCCCCTGCCCCCATTCTTTGGCCCAGGCAACTGGCACCTGATAGGGCTTGCTGGGATTACACTTTGCCATGTTCAGACTCATCAGTACATGTACTTTTTCCGGCTGCCAGTTTTTGTACTGGTAGATTTCATCTTTAAACTGAAACTCTTTGCCGAACGGTTTCATCGCGGGAAAATCAGGATTATGTACGGTAATCGTCACTGTATTGCCGGCGGTCCAGGGATGCCCGTTAAACGAACCGCCCACCATGTCCCAGTAAGGTTCATAAGATTTATAGGTATCGGTGGCCGAGTGAAAGCCGATAAAGCCATGCCCTTTCTGCTTGAGCCAGTCGTTCAGAAAATACTGCATATCTTCATCTTTGATGGGCAGCATGCCCGTGGTGTAGAACATGACGAGGTCGTAGTCCTGCAAATTCTCTTTCGTGAAATCTGCGGCGGCGTCCTGGGTACAATCCACGGTGAACAGGCCGGACTGTTTGCCTAATTGAATCATGGCGATTTCAGCAGGAGCCAGTTCTTCTTTCTGTCGTTTGACGGAACCGTGTGTGTAACCTTTGCTCTGTGTGAGCATCAGCACCCTGGTCTTCCCCTCGGCGGCGTACGAGTAAGAGGAAAAAGCCAGAACGGAACTAACCAGCAGACAGCAGGCTGTCAAAAATCGGAAACTCATGGTGATCGCTCCACAGTTGAGTATGTGTATGTTGTGTGAATTCATACATTCATTTTAAGGAGAACATCTGAATGATTGCAAAGCAAAAGACTTAATCGGTCAGTTTCTGCACGCGGATGTTACGAAACTCGACGGCGTCGCCTTCGGACTGAATACCGAAAAAGCCGGACTTCAGTTCGCTGGGCTTCGAGGTTGCGATCTGAGTACCATTCAGGACAGAAGTTAAGGCCCCGTCTTTGCAGACGACTTCAATGGTATTCCATTCACCAATCGGACGACGGGCTTTTTCCCGGGCTGCTTCATTGTCTGTGACTTCAAGCAGGATCTCTTTGCTGTTTGACTTGATGTGAGCCATCTCTGCGAATTTGCCTTGAACTTCCAGGCATTTCGGCCAGACCCGGTTTTCACCCGTGATGAAAAACAGGAACCCGGTATTCGGATTTTCATTTTTCTCAGCGGCTACCGGGAAACGGTATTCCAGGCGGATCGTGCAATTACCAAACGACTCATTGGAATACAGATAGCCGCGCGGTGTACCCTGGCAGGAAATCACGCCGTCTACTTCGCTCCAGTTTTTGCCCTCGACGGGCTCTTTGGTTTTGCCGTTGAAGATTTCAAAATCTTTCAGGTTGAGCAGCGTGAAACCATCTTCCACATCAAATAACGATTCTAACGTTTTTTCAGGAAGATCGATGGCAGATACTTCATCGGCGGCTTCCTGTTTTTGTGCTTCCGTCGGGCCGGAATCGGAACAGCCCGCCAGCAGACAGACCAGTGAAAGCAGAGGCAAAAGTCGATTCAGGGATTTCATAAAACGTCTCTTTCCGAAAAGTCAAAAGATAATTCTGATCTGAAGCATAACTTCATCTTGTATTCACATTCTAACGTACAATACCGGCAACACATAAGTGAAGACGTACGAAATCATGACGACGATTTCAACACTTTTGACATCTGATTCTGGAGATGCGATTTCCAATCTGTAAACAGGCGAATGCCAGTCACGCCACCTGCCTCTCAAGACAGCTATAATCGATACAGCTTCCTTCAACACAGCAGTTTTACTTAAGAAAATAACGAAGAGATGCGGGAGAAACCGCAGAAATTACCGATAGATAATACTAACTCTCCTTTGACTGACTCGCCTGACAGGAAAACTGTTTCACACCAGAATCAAACAAACTGACCCCGGCGACCGGTGTCTTCCAAGCACGATTTCGGTAACTTACCGGGATAGAAATGGGCTATCATGCAACAATTAGTGACTTCTCCGCCTGGAGAAGAAATGAAGACAATCCAACCAGAGTCTGCAACTCGCTCTCAGCAAATTGAGGAGGCAGCAGCAGATCAGCGACAAATCCTGAGTATTTCAGTACTGGAATGGCTGAATGCGGAACTGCGAAAAGAGGTCGAAAAGAAAGAAATTGTCGCTTTCCATCCCAGCGAGAATGTTTTAGATCGTCTGCAGAACATGCTGACATCCAAAGCGACCGGCATTACCATCATGGTGGTCGGCTTATTCATGATGTAACAGTAATACCAGAGTGGCAACCTGAGGACGTGAACTGTCAGTGATTCTGCTATGACTGCAGCAGTCTGCCGCATAGCAGAATCGAAATTCAGACGATACCTGATCCGAAGGTATCCCCCTTACCCCCCGCCTCATTCTCATTTGAGGTAACTTTATTGGACGTGGGTTGATCTGCTGCCGTGTGGTGAGGTCGGCTACGGTCTGTACCTGACTCGCCAGAATCGATACGGAAAACCTGATTATTCTTACGAATTTGAGTCGACTCCGAAACGGAAGCCTGTTCGACAGGTGCCTCCTCGTAATCTTCTTCGTATGGCCCGAGGCGGGCAAAGTCTTCTTCTCCGAAATCGTCATAACGACAGATGTAACCAGCCTGTTGCGCGGAGATTTTTTCTTCGTGGTAAGACTTTAACACTTCTTCCTGAATCAGTTCACGGCACTCGGAATTGATCGGATGCGCGATATCCGCATAAAGCCTGGCGCGACCGGCGTCATCTTTGTCGGCTCGATTTTCATCAAGTCTGACGCCACACTGATTACAGAAGGAAGCCCGCAGATGGTTTTTGGTGTGACATTTGGGACACCGATCCATCAGTTTGCGGCTGGGCATTGCCACAAAGGCACCTTTTGCTCCCTGGATGATTTTCAGATCTCTGATGACAAACGAAACATCGAAAGTAATTGAGCAAAACGCCAGTAATCTTTCGTGTGGATCATTCATCAACTTGATGCGTACTTCACTGATCTCCATGGCCTCACTCCATTTGTGCCAAATTTAAAATTGCTCATCTATAGGCGGTTCTGGACGACAAATACATGCCCTTTCACTGTGGATCGTAATCGCGCAGCAATTTGAGATGCCTGTGCTCTGTTTTGGCAGACTCCAAAGTAGGCAGTCCCACTTCCACTCATCATATGCCCCAAAACGGACTGTTTTGAGAAGTAATCTTTTAATATTAATATATCGGAATTCAGTTTTTCGGCGGGTGCCTGCAGATCATTCAGCATCAGGCTGGATAATGCATGAAATTGACCAGAAGCCAGTTTGCTGACAAGTTGCTCCGCCTGATTTTTAGAGTGGCTTCCCACTCGACAGTGCCGATAAACTTCTGCCGTTGATAACCCCGATTGAGGTCGCACAACCACAAAATGCAGACATTGGGGAACGGAAACAGGTTCAATGATTTCGCCTCTCCCACGACAGATGGCACTATGGCTGGCTGTCAGAAAGAAAGGGATATCACTGCCCAGTTTCGCCGCGATTTCACATAGTTCTGAAATCGACAATCCCAAACGCCAAAGTTTATTGGCAGCAAATAAGGCTGCAGCTGCATCACTCGATCCCCCTCCCAGGCCGGCTTCTGCTGGAATTCGTTTGATTAACTCAATTCGAATTCCCTGACGATGCCCCGTCTGTTCTTGAATTAACCGGATTGCTCTGACAACCAGATTCTCTTCGCCGCCGGGGATACGCTGCCGTTTATTGCGAGGGGTTAGTAGTGAATTGGCTTCGGCAACACGCAATTCAACTTCGGTTGAAGGCTCCTCCGTGAAAACTAAAGTGTCGTATATTCCTACCGAAAGCATCAACGAAGTAATTTCGTGAAAGCCATCGGTTCGTTTATCATCGATGCTTAAGAATAAATTTAACTTAGCAGGAGCATGAACTGTCAGGGCGCCAGGATTGGAGTAAGCGAATAGCATCCGTCACAATTCCAAATTTCCTACTTAAAAACGAGTCTTTCATCGTTTATTGAACAGGTCCCCACCTTTTGAGTTGTGAGAGAGTAGAGCAGCTTGACCTGATTAAGATTCGACTTGTATACGACGTGGTAATACCAAGACTATTACCACAGGGAGTATCCTATCTGTTCGTTGAAAAAACGTCAACATCTTTTCCCCCGTGATGTCATTTACCGCCATCAATCAGGGATATTCCGCATTCAGAATGCTGTGCAATCGACACTTAAGTAATTGATTTCAGCAGTGCTTTGAACGATTTTGACTCCACCTGTTTTTTCTGCGTGAAACGGATGCGGGCCTGTTCTTTCCCACGTGCATCCGTTTTCATCTCCCGCTCGTTCCCCAAGTCAGCAATTTTACCCAGAGCAATTTCCCCCCCCGTCCCCTGCAACGTCAGGTCTACCCCTTCCCGTCTTTTGGTGTGAACGGTAATGAATGCTTTCTTTTTCCCGGGGTGCGACAGATTGACCAGTGACTTACTGTCCCATTGGAACGATGCAGCAGGATAGGTCTGCTCCAGCAGGTCAAATAATGATTCTAATAGATCCACATCCCAGCGGACCCGCTTATTGTTCGGGAACCCCTTCCGGGAGAGATGCCATTTTTTCTTTAAAACTTTCCAGGGCATGATCTCCTCGGGCTTAATTTCATCACGGTGAATTAAACCGAGGTACGATTCACAGGCGGTTTCCAGAAACTCCTGGAAGCCGGGCGTCTCAATTTCTTCCTGCCAGTGAATCGTCAAACTGACTTCCTGCCAGGGACCTTTCAGGTTTTTGACGCGCACCCGATTGGAACGACCGTAGATCGGCAGCTCATCCAGATCGTCAAGGGATTTTAAAGACAACTGGTCGCGGAGTTCATCCTGTTTGAACGTATTCCGTTTCACGCGGAAGCTGAGTCGCAGTAGCCATTCATCGCCGGTATTGGCATGCAGGAACCAGCCCTGCTTTTTCACCGGGCCATTGACTTCGACGATGCTGCGATGATTCCAGTTGATTTCGCCGAAGCCCTCTTTGTTTTCGATGAAGTCAATCACGCTTTCCAGGGCGGCTCCTTCCCACTGACAGGCAGCTCCTGACAGGGAAACATGGTCCTGGGTATGCCAGCGGCGTCCCTCTTTCTGCCACGGCATCTGGGCATCGCGACCGATCTGTTTGAGATCGAGATCCCCCTCCTGCTTTTCCCCCAGGCTCTGCGCGTCAAAGATTTCTCGTTCGACACGTTTCCCCGTCGAGATGATCGGCTGAAGAATCTCACCGGTATAAGATCTGAGCAACGGTTCCTGACTGGTTTTTCGTGCTTTGGTGGTCTTGCCCTGTTTCTGGTAACACTCTGCATGCGCGACCAGTTTCTCAGGCGTCCCCGAGGCAATGATCTGCCCGCCAGCACTGCCCGCTTCCGGCCCGACGTCGACCAGCCAGTCTGCTGTTTTAATCACATCCAGATTATGTTCGATGACAATGACCGTATTTCCGAGTTCGACCAAACTGTTCAATACTTTCAACAGTTTGGCAATATCGTCGAAATGCAGGCCCGTTGTCGGTTCGTCGAGCAGGTAAAGCGTCTTCCCCGTACTGGGTCGCGCCAGTTCGGCTGCCAGCTTCACCCGCTGCGACTCCCCGCCGGAGAGTGTCGGCGCGGATTGTCCCAATGTCAGGTAATCCAGGCCAATCGCACACAGCGTTTCCATCGTACGTCGGATCGCCGGGATATTATTGAATAACTCGGCGACATCTCCGATGGACATCTCCAACACATCCGCGATGGACTTTCCTTTGTACTTGACCGAGAGTGTCTCCTGGTTATAACGCTTGCCATTACAGGTCTCGCAGGTTACCCAGACATCAGGCAGGAAGTGCATTTCGATACAGCGCTGACCATTCCCATCACAGTCTTCACAACGACCGCCTGAACGATTGAAGCTGAAGCGTCCCGGCTGATAGCCACGCACTTTGGCATCCGGAAGCCGCGAGAACAGTTCGCGTATCTGATCGAAAACGCCTGTATAAGTCGCCGGGTTGGAAGCGGGCGTATTTCCCAACGGTTTCTGATCGACGATAATCGCCTTATTAATCTGGTCAAGGCCCAGCAGGGCATCATGCGGTCCGGGTGCCTCTTTGGATCGATGCAGTTTTTTCGTCACTGCCCGGGCTAGTGTTTCTTCCACCAGGGAACTCTTACCGGATCCCGAAACGCCGGTGATACAGGTAAAGGACCCCAGGGGGATTTTCAGATCCACAGACTTCAGATTGTGCTGCCGGGCGCCTTTCAATTCGAGCCAGTGACCGGTGGGAGAAACGGGAGTTTCCGCCTTGCCCTGTTTTTTATAAACGACGCGGCGTTCCTGAGGCAGCGGGATCGTCAGTTGATCCGAGAGATACTGGCCGGTCAGAAATTTCTTTTTGCGTTTCAATTGTTTCGGCGAACCTTTACCCACAATCGTGCCACCAAAGCGACCCGCACCCGGCCCAAAATCATACAGGCAATCCGAAGCTTCCAGAACTTCCCGGTCATGTTCGACCATCACGATTGTATTGCCGATATCACGGAGTTTTTTCAGAGTATTAATCAACCGTGTATTGTCGCGGGGATGCAGGCCAATCGTTGGTTCATCCAAAACATACAACACGCCTGTCAGCGAGCGACCTACCTGTCCCGCCAGTCGAATTCGCTGGCTTTCCCCCCCCGACAGTGTGGGCAGAGGACGGCTCAACGTCAGGTATTCCAGACCAACATCAACGAGAAACTGCAGGCGGCTGGTGGCTTCTTTGATCAAATCTCCCGCGATCTGTTTTTCCCGCTTGTCGAGTTTTGCGGTCTTGATGAACGCCAGCGCAGCTTTTAATGGGAGATCACAGAACTGACCAACGGTCTTCCCCTGAAAACGGACCGCGGCGGCATCCGTTCGCAGGCGACTCCCGTTACAGACCGAACAGGGGACTTCCCCCGTCATTTCCTGCAGACGACTGCGAAACCCAAACGACAGTCGCGAGGCCTCTTCAATGGCCGGATAGAGACCTTTGTATTGAAACTGGATCGTGCCCGCTTCATCGAGTGGAATCCAACGATCTTCATCGCCATACAAGATAAACCGCTGCTGCTTCACACTGAGTTGATTGAAGGGGACATCCAGTGGAATCCGGAATTGCTTCGCTATCGCGGCTAACGTTTTCTTGAATTCGGGATTGCTCCGCGGATCAGGCCAGGCGGCGATGGCGGCGTCCTGCAGACTGCGGTTGGGGTCAGGAATCAGTTCTGAGAGGTTCGTGCCCAGTTCGGTTCCCAACCCTTCACAAAATTCACACCAGCCCAGGGGACTGTTAAAGGAATAATTGTGAGGCGTCAGCTCTTCAAAGCTCTGGCCACACTGATCACAGAAGTAGAACAGGCTGAAGGTTTCGAAATCCCATTCCTGTTCGGGAACTTCGTCGTCGCAGTAGCAGGCATACATCAGACCTTCGCCGAGCGCTAAAGCGGATTCAACCGAATCGGCAATGCGCGAACGATTTTTAGCAGCGACGGTGATACGGTCGATTACCACTTCCACTTCATGACGACGACGACGATCGATATCGGGTACGTCTTCCAGGCGATATGTCACGCCATCAATACGGACGCGGAGGAAGCCTTGTGTACGTAATTTTTCCCAGAGCGTATCGTAAGCCTGTCCCACGTTGATATCCACGGGCGCCAGAATCAGCAGTTTGGTGCCTGCTTCCATCGCGAGAATGCGTTCAATCACTTCGTCGGTGGTCTGCGTTTCGACAGGAACGTCACAGTCGGGGCAATACATTTTTCCCAGGCGGGCATAGAGCACGCGCAGGTAGTCATAGATTTCCGTAACAGTCCCCACAGTGGAACGGGGGGAATGCCCGGTTGTTTTCTGTTCGATGGCAATCGCCGGCGAGAGGCCGTGAATGTGCTCGAATTTCGGTTTAGGCATCTGTCCCAGGAATTGCCGGGCATACGCGGACAATGATTCCACATAGCGACGCTGACCTTCCGCGTAGAGTGTATCCATGGCCAAAGACGATTTACCACTGCCACTCGGGCCACAGAAGACATTCATCTGATCCCGGGTAATCTGCAGGTCCAGGTTCTGCAGATTATGCTGGCCTGCGCCGCGGATCGTGATCTGTGTACTGTCGCCGTTGGATTTCCCGCTCCGTTTCGTATTGGCAGACTGCCAGCGCAGATGCGGATTATTCAGGATCAGTGCCTGTTTCTTTTTCCCTTTGACGGTTTTCGCGGGAACCAGATCAGTCTGTTCTTTGAGTGCCAGCCCCGTGTACGACCAGGGACAGGCGGCGACTTCTTCCGGCGTGCCTTCTACCAGAATCGTGCCTCCCCCTTCGCCTCCTTCGGGACCGAGGTCGATCACCCAGTCGGCGGTTTTAATGACATCCAGGTGATGTTCGACCACGAGCACCGTATTGCCGGCATCCGCCAGATGATGCAGCACTTTGAGCAGCAGTTTCACATCGGCAAAATGCAATCCGGTCGTTGGTTCATCCAGCAGATAAAAGGTACTGCCTGTGGAACGTTTCCCGAGTTCACGGGCGAGTTTGACTCGCTGTGCTTCCCCGCCGGAGAGGGTCGGCGAGGGTTGCCCGAGTTTCAGATAGTCCAGGCCCACGTCATGCAGGGATTCGAGCAGCTTTAAGATTTTGGGTACATTCTGAAAATGTTCAATCGCCTGCTGAATATCCATCTCGAGTACTTCAGCGATGTTCGCGTCTTTATAGCGAATCTCGAGTGTCTCATGATGAAAGCGGCGGCCTTCGCACACCGGACAGGGAACCCAGACATCCGCGAGAAAATCCATTTCCAGTTTATTGGCGCCGTGCCCTTCGCAGGCTTCACAGCGACCGCCGGGCACATTGAAGCTGAAACGTCCCGCTTTATAGCCTCGCATGCGGGAATCGGGGAGTTTGGCATACAGGTCCCGAATCAGATCGAATACCTTCACGTAAGTCGCCGGATTGGAACGGGGCGTGCGGCCGATGGGGGACTGATCGATGTCGATGGCTTTGTCGATCAGATCCAGGCCGGTCACACTCCGATGCGCACCGGGATTCCCTTTGCCGCGATTCACGTTTTTATTCAGGACCGGCCAGAGAATATCGTTGATGAGAGAACTTTTTCCCGACCCGCTCACGCCGGTCACACAGATCAGCCCTTTGGTGGGAATGCGGGCGGTGATGTCTTTCAGGTTATGATGCTTCGCCCCTTTGATGACAATCGAATCTTTTTTGACGAGTGTCCGGCGCTGCTCGGGGATCTCGATTTTCTCTTTACCGGAAAGGAACTGCCCGGTGACGCTCTCCTTCGCCTTAAGAACTTTCTGATACGAGCCTTCTGCAACGATGTAACCGCCACGCACACCTGGGCCGGGTCCGAAGTCTACAATGTGATCGGCGGCGCGCATGGTTTCTTCATCGTGTTCGACGACGATGACCGTATTGCCCTGATCGCGCAAGTCGCAGAGACTTTCCAGCAGCATCGTATTGTCGCGGGGATGCAGGCCAATCGAAGGTTCATCCAGAATATAGACGACCCCCACCAGGCCACAGCCAATCTGCCCGGCGAGGCGAATTCGCTGACTTTCACCGCCGGAAAGTGTAGGCGCGGTGCGATCCAGCGTCAGATAATTCAAGCCGCAACGCAGTAGAAATCCGAGTCGGCCGCGAATCTCTTTGAGGACTTCGTCGGCGATCAGTAAACCGGTTTCATCCAGATCCAAAGTTTCAAAGAAACCGGCGGCTTCTTCGATACTGAAGGCACAGACCTCGGGTAGAGTTTTTGAAGTGTGTGACTGTTTGCTGGTGTGCGACTCACTGAGAGAGGTAATGCGCACATGCCGGGCCTGCGAATTCAGACGCGTGCCGTGACAGCTCGAGCATTCAACAAAGTCCATGTATTTTTCGAGCTGTTTCCGCCGCATGGGATTACTGGTTTTGCGGTAACTTTCCAGCAGTTCTTCGACATAGCCATCCCAGGTGCCCCCATGTTTCCAGATGCCCCCCGAATGCCGCCAGCTGAAGGTGATATTGCGATCGCCGGTCCCGTACAGAAACTGTTGTTGTGCGGCGGCAGGCAATTCATTCCAGGGAGTTTTCAGGAAGCTGTCTTCGTCAAGATTCAGATCGTTTTCAATCGAACGTGCGACGCCATTATAAATGTGACGTCGCCACTTACCGACTTTGCTGAGCGGCCCCAGCAGTTCAAAGGCCCCTTTTTGAATCGACACGGTCTCTTTGGAAATCAATGCATCGAGTGGAAAATCGTACCGCATTCCCAGCCCGTTACATTCACCGCACATCCCCAGGGGACTGTTAAAGCTGAACAACTGCGGCGTGGGTGGTTCGTAACTGATGCCGCAATCAGTACAGGCATAGCGGGAACTATAGAGTTTGTCCTGCAGGCTTTCTTCGCTGTCGCTGCTCTCTGTTTTCTTTGAGACTTCTGTGGCGATAATCAGTGTGCCGTTCGCCAGTTTCAAGGCGAGTTCCACGGACTCTGCCAGGCGGGCCCGACTGACTTTGCCGGCGACGAGACGGTCAATCACGACTTCGATGGTGTGACGCATCTGGCGGTCGAGCTGCAGTTGATCGGACAGTTGAATAATGCGACCATCCACGCGAGCCCGGAGAAAGCCCTGTTTGAGCAGATCTTCAAACAGGTCTTTGTACTCTCCCTTCTGCTGCTGAATCAACGGCGCGAGAATGGAATATCGGGTCTTTTCCGGGAGCAGCGTGATCGAATCGATAATACGTTCGCTGCTTTGCGAGCTGATCGGTTTTCCACAATTTTCGCAGAAACCCTGTCCTACCCGGGCAAACAGGACGCGGAGGTAATCGTAAATTTCTGTGATCGTCCCCACGGTACTGCGGGGGTTGCGGCCACTCATTTTCTGCTGAATGGAAATCGAAGGTGCGAGGCCGGAAATCGCATCGACTTCGGGTTTCGGCATCTGCCCGAGAAACTGGCGTGCGTAACTGGACAGTGATTCGACGTAGCGACGCTGACCTTCTGCATACAGGGTATCGAAGGCGAGTGAACTTTTTCCGGAGCCACTCACGCCGGTCATGACGATCAGCTGATTTCGGGGAAGTCGAACACTGACGTTCTGCAGATTGTGCTCTCGAGCACCGGTAATAATGATATCTTTTTGTGACATGGGCCGCGGTATACCAAACGGCTGACGCCGCGCTGAAAATCGCTGGTGGAAATAGATCAAATCGAACGCAGAGCATTCAAAACAGGTTTACAGTAACCCGCCACCGAATGTGTCTTCCTCTTCTTCGGACGGCTTCGGGGGCTCTGATTCCGAGGGAGGCGGGGGAGCAGCTTGTGGCGCCTCAGCGGGAGTAGTTGAGGTCACTTCATTTATAGAGTGATCGGAAACATTGTCAACCGGTGTATCAACGGGGGCAGTCTCCGGTTCATCCAGGGAACGGGCAGCAGCAGCGGCGCGTTCGGAAGAAGACTGATCTTGTGCCGGCGGTTGATAGTATTCGAAATGAAACGGGTCTCGATACTGGCTGCGTTTCTCTTCCACCAGTTGCATAAAGACGGTTTTCCCACCCACTTCCACCGATTTCGCAGTGACGTCTCCGCTTAAGCGGATCGTCTGCCCGGTCTGGGGGCATTTCCAGTGCCGTCTGACATCAAGATCCAGCTTTAAACCGGGGCCTTTCATAGTTCACTTCACTTTGCTGCTGGAGTTCCAGAAATCAACACTTTTCACAATTGTCTGACTACACTACACTCTCGTCTCAATGAAAGATACCTGATCCCGTATGCCCTGTTCAATTGCTGGCGTAGAAATAATTGCTGCGACAGCTCTTTTGTTCATTATATCAAGGTCTATTGATGTCAGATTCCGAACAGCCTGTAGCAAATACTGCCCCCGGATTTCCCGCTAAAGCCGATCTGATCCAGGTCGGCCGCGGGTTATTAATGGGGGGGGCCGACATTATCCCCGGAGTCTCAGGAGGCACCGTTGCTCTGATTCTGGGGATCTATCAGCGTCTGGTCACCGCCATCAGCCACTGTGACACCCGGCTGTTTCAGTTACTGGCAAAGCGACAATGGTCTGAAGTCACAGCGCATCTGGATCTGCGGTTTATTCTCCCTCTGGGTGTCGGAATATTGACGGGTGTAGTGAGCCTGGCCAGTCTGATGCATTATCTGCTCGATTACCACCTGCAGCTGACACTCTCTGTTTTCTTCGGCTTAATTCTGGCTTCGAGTTACCTGGTCGCGCAGATGGTCAACCGCTGGACCGTCTTAAATGTGCTGGCATTTCTGGTTTCACTGGCTGGCGTCTATATTCTGGTCGGCGAACATTCAATTCAGCCTCCCGAGGGGAACCTGTACGTCTTTTTCTGTGGGATGATTGCCATCTGTGCGATGATCCTGCCTGGCATCAGCGGTGCCCTGATTCTGATCCTGTTGGGAAAATATCACGATGTGACGGGACTGCTCAAAACGATCCCGAAAGAACTGCTCAAGGGAAACATTGACTGGAGTGGCCTCGTGACCGTGTTCGTGTTTGTCATGGGCTGCCTGATTGGCCTGATTCTGTTCAGCAAAGTATTACGCTGGCTGCTACACAATTATCATACTCTGACGATGGCAGTCTTGTGTGGCCTGATGGTGGGATCGCTCAGACGCATCTGGCCGTTCAAAGTAGATATCACCCCCTACACCGCCGATCAGACTCCCGAAATGGTACCATTCAAACATCGGATCTATGAAAATGTCTGGCCCACAGCATTTGACGGCACGTTCTGGACTTCGATCGGATTGATGATTGTCGCCATCATTTTAATCTGGGGGCTGGATACTCTCTCTCGCAAATATGCCATGCATGGGACATCCGAACTCTGATCAATGTGCGATTACTTCTCACCATCATCCTGAGGGTAGAGCAGCACGCGATCATGACATAACAGAATCAGATCTTTCCGTTTGTCACCTGTCAGGTCGGCAATGACGGCTTCCCGTGGATCGACGCCTGCCCGGTTCGAACGTGAAAAAGTTTTCTCTTCGAACACTTTAAAGTTCAATGCATGCTTTAAGCCTTCCTCTTGCTGGAAATTCAGGATTTCCACATGATGCGTGCGCAAGTCCAGGATGACAACATCCGACTGACCATCGCCGTTCAGATCGCCGGCGACGGAGTCGGTAAAATAAGCTTGCGGAATTTTGGATTCGTAGGAGGCCACGTCTTTCAAAGTAGGAGGCGTCTGGCCTGAGTAAAGGATCCCGAACTGACCGCGACCAAATAAAACCAGATCAGACAATTGATCCCCATTCAGGTCAGCGACATGTGCGGACAGGAAAGGAAATTCGCCGATCTCCACTTCCTTCCAGGGGCGATACACGTTGGCTTCTTTTCGCAGGATTCGCAGTTTCTGCACGCCCAGATCAATCAACACGATTTCATCCCCTGGTTCACCATCCAGGTTAATATTCACGGCCCCCACTACGCGGGCCTTACTTTCAGGCGCATTGAACTGATCGAGCACCTGCCACTGATTATCGGAATTCAAAACCAGCCTGCGGGCAAAATTGTTCTGGGCCGTTAGTATCCAATCCCGTTTCGGGCCGCCGATAAAAATGGATTCCGGTTTAATCTCATCCAGGTTGATTCCCCCGGAAGGCGTAATCAGTTGAGGAGACTGCTTCGGAGTCAGGGTGATCATTTTGGGAGAACGGGAGAGCCCGTAAAACGCCATCAGTTCAAAAATCCCATCGCCATTGGCATCGAGTTTGACTAATGACTTAGGGGCTTCCAGGTTAGGTGGATTACTGGGGAAATGATACTCGGCCCAGGAACCATCCGGATTTAGTTTTAATGCCTGTAGTTTATATTGATTGGAATTAACCTTGGAGACATAGATCAATTCGGGTGATCGATTGCCATCCAGGTCCGCCATTTCAAAGGCAACAGGCTCCCCCTTCACCGGCAGAATTTTGGGGAAGGAGAGACGCTGATTTTCAAATGAACTGACGCCGATAATCTTTTCCCGTTCGCTGAGAACAAACACTTCTGCTCGTCCATCGCCGTTGATATCTTCAATACGTAACTGTTCTACCCCCTGCAGACCGGGATAGGTCTGCCCCAGATCCAGGCCCCTGTCTTTCGCCTGCAGATAGACCAGCATCTGTGCGGTTTCCGGATCGGAAACAACAACGTCGGTGATTCCATCGCCGTTAATATCTCCCAGATCAAAACCACGATTTCGTCCGGACCCTTCTTCGCCGAAACCATACATGGTGAGTCGTTTCGAAAGATCCCCATTCTGAGTCGACGAATTTTCGAGCTGTTGAATTCTCATTCTCCCGGTCTGGGAATCGATGGTGAGTATTTCCGAACCTGCCTGACCATCGATATCAGCCAGGGTGATGGAACGGGGATTAGAAAGTTCAAATCGGATTTCCGGGCCGAGATTTCCGTCCGGTTTCTGCAGCCGTGCACAAAGCATCTGATCTTTGCCATCGCGAGTGGCATAGGTAAAATCATTTCGCCCATCCCCATTCAGATCAGCGATGGCAGCAAGGCCGAGTTTGGGTGAGGTATTCAGGATCGGGCGTGGCGTTTTCAAATTCCCTTTGTCATCCTGCAGGATGACATAGGTATGATTCGTCCCCAGCACGATCAAATCGGTTTTCTGATCGAAATTGAGATCACCGGCGGCAATCGTCCATTGGGTCGCCTGCAGATCGGCCAGTCGGATCCGTTTGCGATCAGACCATTCTCCGGCTTTCGTCTGATAACGAATAATCAGCCGGTCCGGCAGTGCCAGGTAAGCCAGATCATTGAGTCCGTCACCATTAAAATCTCCTACTGTCAGGGCAGAGATTGAGACATCCACGGGGATTTTGATGTGTTTTAAACGTGCATCATTGGGAATCCCATTCACCTCGTCTGAGATTTCATCCGCGGCGACTTCTTCTCCAGGCGCGCGTTGCTGCAGCACATCAATGCGGCTGTTGCTGTTATCAATCAGAATCAGATCATTCAGCCCATCCCCATTCAGATCGTGGGCCAGCATATTGGATGACCGGTCGGAGAGCTTGAAAAGTTCCAGTGGTTTAAAGCCGTAAGAATCTCCCAGCTTCACTTTTTCGTCTGAGTAAACCCGCAGCCCATCGCCTGCGACGCAGTAGATGGCCAGTAATGCCAGACAGAGAATTCTGATTGATTTCCTTGAGCCGTTTAACATCCTGTCTCCTTGCTGTATTTCAAAACTGCGTCGTATTGATGTTCAATGTATGCCTGTTTTTTTCGATCAGCATAACCAGAATCATTACTGGACGCGAATCTCAAATGGCATAATTGTGAGTGACTTTTCCCGTGCCAGTAAATTGATCAGGTCCATTTTTTTCACCTGTTCGGCCAGCCCCGGGGCAATGGAATCCAGCATTCGCGAGATCTGTTGATGCTGTTGAGTATCGCCATCGACGGGGCCAAACAACTGTTCGAACGGGCTGGTCGGTCGAGGGAGAATCAGTTTTTCAAACTTTTCGCCCTCTTTGATTTTCCCCAGTTTGCGGGCATGATCGATGGCTTGGTCCAGTGTTCCCAACTGGTCCACTAACCCGAGTTTTAACGCCATCTCCCCGGTATAGACCCGACCACGGGCCAGTGCTTCCAGTTTGTCGTACTCCATTTTGCGTCCGGCGGCAGCTTTTTCGGTAAACTGTTTGTAAATAGCGTTCAGCATGCCTGTGACGGCGACGCGTTCCGATTCCGTAAAACCATTCAGCGGGCTGAAGGTTCCACTGTTGCTGCCTCGCGAAATCACACTGGTGGTAATCCCGATTTTCTTGTAGAGACCTTCAATCGCCAGCTTGCCGCCCACGACACCAATCGAACCGGTCAGAGTGCCCGGCTCAGCAAAAATGCGTTCTGCGCCCATGGAAATGTAGTAACCACCACTGGCGGCAACATCGCCCATGCTGACGACAACCGGCTTCCCGGCTTCTTCGAGTGCACGCCACATCAGATCACTGGCGAGGGCGCTGCCTCCCGGGCTGTTGACACGTACCACGATCGCTTTGACCTGATCATCATCGGCTGCTTTTTTAACTGCCTTGATAAAGGTGTCTGAGCCCAGGACGTTGCCACCCAGCAGACTTCCCTGGGCAGAAGAACCGGACATGATCGCCCCCGTAGCATAAATGACGGCAATCCGCGGACCGGAACCGATCCGTTGTGAGGAATCAATGCCTGCCAGCAGGTCCATCAGTTTGATCAACCCGGCGATTCCGGAGAAATCGGTGTCGGCCCGTTTTTTCGCATATTTTTTGATCAGCTTGACTTCGTTTTTACTCTTCTCCCCTGTGAGCAGTTTGGGGAGTTGATCTTCATAGGCAATATGGTCGATCAATCCCAGTTTCTTTGCTTCCGCTGCCATATACGGACCACCGTTGATGGCCGCTTCCACTTTCTCGGCTGACATTCCCCGGGATTGGGAAATCATATTGGTAATCTGTCCAAAATAATTATCGAGCAGTGCTTCCATTTCTTCACGAAATGCCTCGCTCATCTCCGTACGCGTATAAGGTTCTGCAGCCGACTTATATTTTCCAACACGCAGGATATCAGGCTTGATATCCAGTATATCGAACAGATTCTTATAAAAACTAACCTCTGCACGCAGACCCAGCAGAATCAGTGAAGCCGACTCGGGCATCACGATCTGGTCACAGGCAGAAGCAATCAGATAATCTTTGGTCATCCCCGATTCAATCCAGGCAAAGACCTTCTTGTCGCTCTGGCGGACTTTCTGAATCGCCTGTCTCAGTTCATTCAACTTGGCCCAGCCGAGTTCGGTGCCTTTGAAATGCAGTACGACGCCGGTCAGTGATTTGTCTTCAGCCGCCTTCTCCAGCCGCGAAACCACCCTGGAGAGTGACTCGGTGACATCGCCAAACAGGCCGGGCATCTGGGGACCTTCGGGATAGGACCCCTTAATCACCATGTGTGCCCAGTTTTCACGGGTCGGCTTGGCTTCCTCTTCTGCAGCAGAAACAGGATTTGGCATCAGGATCAGCGTACACCCCAGAAGCAGCGCAACGAGGAACCACCGATTTTTATGAACAGTCATTGACATCAGAAATCTCCAGAACAGGGACGTTTGTAGTGTTTGCAGAGCCAGAACCGTTGTAATGCAGCAGAAGAGATCACTCTGGAAAACGTTAAATTCGTATTAACTGCTATAAGCAGTCTAAGTGGTACGACGGGCTACGGTCAAGAAAGAGTTGACTGATGCTCCCGTTATACGCACTGAAATGCGTTTGCTTCAGAAAATTCCTGAGGGAAAAACCAAAAAGTGTTGTCAGAGGATGCTTCATTTGTCACACTGGAACGGCTGGTTTCTCGCGTGATCTCTGGTCACTGCTTCGTTCCCTGTACTCACTGTGGTTTATCAAACATGTCTGTACGCACTTTTATTCTGTCACTGATCTGCGTTGTTTCCTTCTCGGGTTCCCTGTCTGCCCAGGGGCTGATCTGGGAACTGCCCGCCGATGGTTCCTGGGTTCGTTTTGAAGGAACTTATGAAAAAGAGATGCCGGGACCGGAATCCAACGATTTGAACATCAAACTGCAATGGACGCGGCATCTGGTCATCAGTTCTGTGGGCTCTGAAATGGCCGAGTTTGAAGGCACACAGACCGCCTGTCGTTGGCTGGAGTTCAAATGCATCACGGGTAAACCAACGGAATCAGGGGTGGCCCCTGGGGTTTCAGGCCCTCGCATTTACAAGGTTCTGGTTCCTGAAAAAGCAATCAACGGTCAAATTAAAGCGCTGATTGGTAAAAATGAACTGCCCATCACGTTTCTACCTATCGTTCGCGGCTATCGAAAAACAGGTGATCGGCCTGTTGAGCCACTGAAAACAAGCGTTCTGCGATTCTACCCCATGATCACCATGCTGGGACACTATACTGAATGGGATTCCGTAGGAGAGCCTGCCAGTGTGGAAACACCGGCTGCCACCGTCTCAGCGCGGGAATACCAGGGGAGCTTCCTCAGTGAAAGCACCACGACCCGCTCAAAAAATGAGGGCAAAATCTGGCGGACCTCAGAAATCCCGTTCGGTGTGGCCAAATGGTCTGTGGTCATCACACGCGAAACCAAGGGAGGAACTCTGCCCCGTACTGACTTCAAACAGACATCACTGATTCAGGTGAACATGTCGGCCCACGAAGTGGGGAAAAATGCAGAGAGCGAACTGCCGGCATCACGCTGAACACCGACGAATCCGCTGTGCACTGCCTCTATCCTGCCTGATCCGATTTCAGGTGGGATTCCTGTTCGATTTGCAAACAATACCACCCGAGACTTGACGCTGTCCTCACAGGTGAAAAGAATCAGGTGTTTACGAACATCTTTGCTTCCCCTGTGTCTGCGTGGGGAACTCCCGAGATCTGATCCCGGTTTTCAGATCCACCAACTTTTATTCATTCAGAGAACAAAGATCACCATTATGTCGATGCAGCTCTCAGCTACTGTTCAGAAACTCAAACCCTCCGCGACCATTGCCGCTGCAGCAAAAGCCAAGGAATTAAAAAGTACCGGCGTCAAAGTCTACGAGTTCACCCTGGGAGAGCCAGACTTCACCACCCCCGCTCATATCTGCCAGGCGGCTAAAGACGCCATGGATGCCGGCCAGACCCATTACACCCCGGCAGCGGGTACCCTCGAAGTCAAACAGGCGATCTGCGATGCTTACCAGCGTGATTATGGATTGAGTTATCAGCCGAACCAGGTGGTCGTTTCGAATGGTGCCAAACATTCAATTCATAATGTGCTGACCGCTTTATGTGGTCCCGGTGATGAAGTCATCATCCCGACTCCCTATTGGGTCAGCTACAGTGCCCTGGTCGAACTGACCGGCGCGACTCCCGTAATGGTGGAAACTTCGGAAGAGAGCGGCTTCTGCATGAACGCGGAACAGTTCGCTGCGGCCATCACCCCGAAAACCAAACTGATGATGCTCAATAACCCCTGTAACCCGACGGGTGCCGCCTACCCGGTCGAAGCACTCGAAGCGCTGGCGAAAGTCGCCGTGGAAAAAGATGTCGCGGTGCTCTCGGACGAGATCTATGAAAAACTGATTTATGAAGGTTCTGAATTTCGCAGCTTCGCTTCCTTCGGCCCGGAAGTGGCTGAGCGAACGATTATTGTCAGTGGTGTCAGTAAAGCTTATGCGATGACCGGCTGGCGGATTGGCTGGACACTGGCCAGCCCTGAGTTAACCGCCGCCATGACCAAACTGCAGAGCCAGGAAACCTCCAATCCCTGCAGTATCAGTCAGGCCGCGACGATTGCCGCTTTAAGCGGTCCCCAGGAAAGCGTGGCGGACATGCTGACTGCATTCAAAGAACGTCGCGCCTATGTCCTCGAACGTCTGCGAAAGTTTCCGGAGATCAGCTTCGCCGAACCAGGTGGTGCGTTTTACGCCTTCTTCAATGTGAGTGCCCACTTCAACAAACCACTGGGAGGCGGCAAAGTGGTCACCGACTCCAGCGAGTTCTGTACCGCATTACTGGAAGAAGCACATGTGGCTTTGGTGACCGGCGATGCCTTTGGGGCACCCGGTTATGTCCGTCTGTCATTTGCCACAGATTTGAAAACACTGGAAGCCGGCCTGGATCGTATCGAACAGTTTCTGTCACCAGCTTAATATTGGTCTGAGTTGATCTGACACCATAAAAAAAACACCATCCCGATTTCTCAGGATGGTGTTTTTTGTTTTCACTGATACTCAGGTCAGACCAGAGTCGTGATCTTAGTACTGTCCCCAGCCGAATGGCAGTTCGCCGGTAATCGCACCACCATAGTTGATACCGTTTGCATCTCCGGTTGTGGTATAGGGATTTCCGTCCAGAAAGAAGAGTCCGGTATCACCTGAGCTGTCAACACGGAAGGTACTGGCTCCGATACCTGAGTAGAGGAAGGTACCTGCCCCTGGAGCAATCAGGTTCGGAATACGGGCAGCCTGACGTTGAGCATTACGACGTCGTGTATTTGAAGTAAATGGCCCCGGCGTAGTAGCTACAGTATTCAAACGCGACTTAAAGGTATCGGAATTATTGTAAGCGGCACCGATGTTATTCACATCAGCCGAGATTGTGGTGTTATTATCCCACAACAGGTCTAAACGGGCGAGAGCGTCTGATTGAAATGCTGTGATGGCGGTTGGGTCGTTTGTGGCCCCCCAAGTTCCGGCTGTCGCCACGGGATCAACTGTGGAGACGAAGGATTCGAAGAACGCGTCAGAACCATAGTTGCCTGTCAGCGTTGAATTCGTTACCGACATGATAACACCGGAACGGCTTGCGACTCCCGCTCCATTGCTGGCAAAGCCACCGTCATCGTAATTATTCAGAGATCCATTCTCTCCATCGGTTGTACCAACACGAACCACCAGGCCAGTCGCAGAGAACCCACTGTTAAATCCGTTTGCCAGAATCTGGTTATTATCCATATCCATATCCAGGAAGACTACGTGTGTCAGGTTACCATCACTGTTCAATGCCACCGTGGAAGCAACATCCTGTGTCTGCGTATTTGAAGCGGTGTAGACGACATACACCCCTTCCTCAAGGTTCGCATTCACGATGTTATTATTAAAGGTAATATCGTAGCTTGCTGCCCCCAGTGAACCTGGACGAGTCAGAACGTCGAAACCACGACCATTGTTGAAGTCGATTGTGTTACCCGTGACCACCAGAGCAAAGCCCCCTGACGTGGCATTAGTAAATTCAATACCATCACCACCGTTCAGAGTAATATCGTTATTCACAATATTGGTGATATTTGAGGCACGCACATCCATATCAATACCATGGACTGTGTTTTCAGAAATCATGTTATATCCAATGGTCAGCCCCGCTCCTGTAGCAGGCCCTGTGAGCGACAGACCATCATCACCGTTATTCGAAATTTCGTTGCCCAGGGCAGAATTGGCCGTATCCCCGATCACCAGACCATCTGAGTGAGCATCGAGGTTGATACCACTCAAAGTATTGCCCGTGATCGTATTTGCAGTCCAGTTCCCTGAGACAGTACGATTATCTGAAGGATCGTTGGCCTGTTCCGTAGTGCGGATACCATTCGCCTGGTTTCCGGTAATCGTATTGCGTGTCATATTCGCATTCAGCTCTGCATCGGCCTGCACTCTGATATCAATACCATTCTGAAGGTTTCCTGTAATGGTGTTATCGTTGACGGTATAGGTATCAACCTGATCTGCATTCGCAGCGGTCAGGCTGATCCCGTCCAGAGTGTTGGCAGTAAAGGTGTTATACAGGACCGAGAAATTATTCACGACACCGTTGGCAGTACGAATAACTTCCAGACCACTGCCGCCGTTACCGGTGAATGTATTTCCGAATGGTTCGGTACCAGTACCGACAGAGATATTGTTGAGTTGAGCGAAGTCGGCACCATTATTACCGGTTACACTAAAGAACAGGCCGGATGCCTCGTTGTTCTGGAAGGTGTTACGCTGGAATATTCCTGTCATAGTTGCTGTATCCCGCAGGATAAACCCTACGCCCTGTCCGTCGAAGTCAGTGTTCACAGTGGTATCTACGGCGGTGTTAAAGTCGTGCTGGTCAACATTCACAGTATTGGTCGTATTGCCTTCCATCACGATACCGATATGAGCATCGCCGTTGTTCTGGAAGATATTGACCTCTGAGTTATCAATGGAGGCCAGATTACCAAAGGTCAGGGTCACACCACCGTTTCCACCAACGGTGGTCGTACCGGTAACCGTACCGCCGACGCCAGGACCGGCTCCAGCATCAGGTGCGTTGGGAGCACGTCCGATGAATGAGTTGCTGGTGATCGTGGCTGTCGTTCGGACATCGCTGGAATCAAACTGGATACCATATGTGCCGAGCGTCGTCCGATCGAAATTATTGGAATCGATACTGCCCAGCGTGTTGACGGCAGTGTTGGTTCCGCCCAGGGCAGCTCCCCCGATAAACATCCCGGCTTCGGTGTTATTACTGAAGTCGTTAGAAGAAATCAGCGAGGTAGTGAAGGCACCGCCTGTGTTGTTCACAATGCTCATCCCGTGGCGGGTGTTGCCTGTGAGGCTGTTACTGCCGATGGAAGGTGAACCAAAGCCAGTCAGATCAATCGTACCGGTGGTGAGTGTAAAGGCTAAACCATCCTGACCATTCGCAGAAGCAGTGTTATTGACGATACTGCCGCCAATCGCACCATTGGTTGACGTATTCAGGCTGATACCGTTCTGGCCGTTGCTGCTAAAAATGTTTGTGGTAGCATTGGCATTTCCAAGATTCAAATTGATGGTTGAACCGGCTCCATCGGAAGTCGCTACAAAACCATCAACACCGTTATTGCTGGCATTGATGCTGGTCATACCCAGATTGAGTTCGCCATCCCCGTTCAGATCTTCACCCGGATCGAGAATATTGTTCTGGTTCAGGTCTTCTGAGAGGGCAGATATTGTTCCGCCGACACCTGTTCTAGTGGTATTAAAGGCTATACCATTTCCGGCATTGTTGCTGGCTGTGATCGTATCGAAGCTGCGAAAGATGACTGTACTATCATCGGAATTGACAACCAGACCACTTGTGGTGGCATTTGTATTATTACTGAAGGTGTTGTTGGAAAAATCAGTATCGATCGTGGAAGCGCCATCGGCAGTAATAATCATACCGGTCCCGTTGCTGTTGGCCGTATTCCCGGTAATACCGAGTGCTGTCACCCCATCAGTGGCGGTTCCGACACCATCAATGGTACTTCCCGCATTCGCATTAATTTCAAAGCCGATTCCTGAACCTGGTGGAGTAACACCAAGCACATTCGTCGCGGCGTTATCCTTAAACGACAGTTCCATTGTGCCTGAAGTTTGTGTGATCTGGGCACCGTAAAAAGAATTCACACCATCGCCAGAAAAGGTGTTACTGGAAACAATTCCCGTTTCACTGGCATTGTTGGTGACATTAACACCACTGTTGAACAGCACAAAAGTGTTCCGGTTGATATCGAAACCGCGAGTTCCCGCTGAGTAGATACCATCATTATGTGCCAGACCTGCTGTCCGAACCCCACTGATATTGAAACCTGAGACCTCCCAGGCGCCACCTTCACCGACGACAACCGCACCGGCAAATCCACCCGCACCATTTAAGTTAGTGAGTGTAGGACGGCTGGCTGACGAGTTGTATCCAGGCAGAGTAAGACTGACGACATTTCCATTGGTATCGAGTGTATTGAAGCTATGCTCTACCGCTTCACTCAACAGACGCTGACCGGTAACTCCACCGATTCCACCACCGTTATCCAGCAGAGTGATCTGGCCATCCAGGTTCAGCTCGTTACCGTCCTGTACGAAGATGATATCTGTCATGGTAGTTGGTGGTGAAGCGTTGTAGGAGGCGACTGAACCGAATGGTGTTTCATAAGTACCATCGCCGACAGCACCGTAATCCGGATCAATGTGTGCAACGGTATAAGGCAGGCCATCATCAGGATTGATAGCGAGTTCATTTGTTGTCGTTTCTTTCACGTTGGCAACAACGCGGTAGTTACGATTCATAGGCTGATACATGCGCTGTTGCAATGTTTTGGGCCGCATCCACTTGTCAGATCGGCCTTCAGGAATCGAGAGCGTCACATTCATCCATGCGTTGGAACCGAAGACGGAGTCCTTGGCATAGCTGACACTCATCTGCCACCAGTCATTGATATTGGCTTCCGCACGGAACTTGGCACCTGCGGCACTCTTGTCGTGATCAGAATTGTAATAGTATCCGCCGACAAAGGCGTCGATACCAAATTTTCCGAGTACAGGCAGCGGACCACCGACTTCTGCGTCGACACCACCATAAGAAGATTCAGACCGTCGCGTGCGGTTCAGATAAATTCGATTTGACTGGAAGTAGGCACTTCCTGACAGGTTGTTAGAGACAATGATCTCATTATTATTGATGGGAAAATAACCGTTAACGCGCGTTGTCAGATACTGGCCAATGACTTCACCACTCAAACCGATCTGGTGGTAATCCTGGAAGTGTCCGTCATCGTAATCGTACCAGCCTGCTACCGTGAAAATCTTATCAAGATTGTCGCTGTAAGCCCGCCAGCCAGCCCCGAGGTTAACACCGCCGGCTCCCTGGTCGGTGACCATAGCCCGCAGATCAAGGAAGAGCATGCTTTGCTCAGGGTTGATCGTGAACGGGAGTAAGACACCCAAGTTGGAATAACCATCGTCGTAACCAATACCACCACCAATGCCTTTATCCAGGCGGAAGAGGGGATGGAACGCATCCACATCCATGGGCTGATAACCGGCTCCGTTATCGACAAATTCGTTGACTTCCATGGTGCGAGGATCAGGATATCTGTAGGGAGCATATCCCTGTAAGTTATCCTGGTAACCCACTTCCTTCATGGTTGTATAACCAGGAACATTATTTCTCTGGACTGTGTTCGCAGGAATAAAATCATGCCTGAACACACCCGAAGAAACGTTTCCTACGATAGCAGAACCTGCTGGCTCACCAATCGTCGCTTGTCCCTCTGATTGATTACCTTCAGGGGACGCTGGATCTGCAAAGGCAGACACCAGTACGTACTGAGAGGCTAAAAAGAAGCAGGCCAGGCTGACACTTAATTTCTTCATCGAATGCTCCAACGTCGATGTATAACTCGTCTCTTACGATTCCAGACGATCAACTTCGTTCCTCATCATCTCCCGGTCTTTCACAATCAGGATGTCTGATCCTTTGTGTGCAAGACCGTTCGAAGCGAATAGGCAGGCGAAACCTGTTCTATTCTTTCGCTCATCCCCGGTCGGATGTAAAACTCTACCGATTATCCGGGTACAAGCGGTTATTCTGATCTTTCGGAATAATCGCATTGTGAAGTTGAGACGAAATATGCTAATCGTAGGGGTGCTTGGAAAACGCAGAAGTGAAGAAGTGAAATCAGGTCATACTTAACAAAGCGCAAGTACTTACATTTCATACCCTTATACTGATCTTGTCCGATCAACTGAGAGGCGGGACGCGGGGCAATCTGATTAAAAAATTAATCAATATTTTTGGGGCGAAAATCAGGGTCACCAACGATCAATGCATGAAACATTGTCCATCAACGTTAGTAGCGATTCTCTGGACAGCATAAAACAGGAGGTATGGGAAACTTACGATTGAATTTAAGGCTTACTCAAACCAGATTGTGTCAGCTTCCCATTTCCCGTTAACGGGGACGAGTGTTGTCAGGGTTCGGCCATTTTTCATCTTGATTTTTGCCTGAAGAGTGCCATCAACTTCCTGTATTTCGATATCATGGACGAGCTCCTCCGGGTTGGCAGATTCGGCCTGTGCTTTTGCCTGATTGAGCGATTCTTTTGTGATGAACTTTCTGACCCGTTCCGTAAAATAAGGTTGCATGGAGGCCACATCTCCCTTACGGATGTACTGCAATTGCTTCTTGATAATCTCTCTCGATTTCGATTTCAGCTGGTCTGCCAGCTCCTGCTTCTGAGCGGCCGTCAGGTTCGCCGTTTCGGGATGAGCGACAATCAGGTCCGCCGATTTCAGCCTTTTAATCCATTCCTCACGATCTGCTGCTTTGAGAGGCAGTTTCCGAGAGACATATCCCAGGCGATGCATATCACGCCCGCCGCGCACCATTCTGTTGATTTCATGTTGTGCAGGTGTATTGTCACTTTTTGCAACCCGCCATTCATACAGGATATCATCCTCGCCATCCTCAATCACATTCCACTCTTCCAGTTGATATGACTTTTCAACCAGGCTCTTCATGCGATTCATCATTTCCCTGGCAGATGTCTGCTCGCCGAGTTTAAATAATCGTTGCGTGGAAAACAGCTGTTGATAATCCTGAACGGTTTCAGGGGGAATGATATATTCGGTGAGTGCGTTCGTGGAATTCATCATGCGATAACCCTCTCGCCAGGGATCCCCCAAATGAAATTTCATCGACTTAACTGCAGCCATATATTTCGCCGACAATCCCCGCGTATCAATCACGGCATACAGGCTGGCATTACGGAAATTGAGCCACATGAATCCATAAATCAAGCGGGTTTCACCTTTATTCTCCCGTTGACTGTCTGGTTTCCCCAGTAGTTTGAGCACTTCGACCTCCGGTGTCCCGACATTGAGGATCCCCTTGCGATCGAAAAAGCTCCAGAATTTGAGGTAATCCTGAACTGCCCGTTTATTTCCCGTATCCAGCAGGACCGCTTTGCGGATCTCAACCCAACTTTTACTGGCTTGGGAATTCTCCAGATATGCAATGCCCAGCAGATAATGCAACATGCTGTTTTCCGGCTGTAATTCAACTGATTGTTCGAATTCTGCAATCGCACCTTTCCAGTCTTTCTGGTTAAGCAAGGCCTGCCCCTGTTGTGCGTGGGCCAGCGCTTCTTTTTGTTTTTCCTGCAGCTCGGCGGACGATGCCTCCGACTTGACCCCGGGCAGAGCGTCTTGAGCCAGACAGACTTCAACGGACAGAAACGGGACTACTAATAGCGCCAGTAAATAATTCAGGCAGCAGGCAGACAGGTTCCATTTCATCTTCGCAGATCCCTTCAAGTACTTCGCAGTACTGACGTTGAGTTTTTCTGGTTGAAGAACAGTCAGAGCTTATTTTTCTGGCTTTGCTTCCGGTTTTTCGTTTGGTGCCGAAAGCAATTGTAACTCGAGTCGTCCGGTATGCCACATATAATTAGGGCCAAAACCGGCAGCCGGCCCCCAGTCATTCTCAACAGACTTAGTGAGAAAACTTCGTGCCTGCTCCTGACGACCATGCAACGATTCGTTTAAGCCGATATAAAGGTACGCATAAAAATAGCGTTTACTGCGTTCCTGCGCATCAATCTCGGCAGTCTCAATATTTTTTACTACGGTTTCCGGAGTCGTCTTGCCCTGAAACATCCGATACAGATCGGGAAAGGGTTCCCGATCATCCTTTTCATATTTGAGCAACCCCTGTTGCGCTGCAGCGGCACCTTTAGCCTTGTACTGGGAAAAGAACCGCCAGATGCCGTTCTCGCGATCGACGTTATCGAACGAATGATAGATTTCGAATTGCTTCGCTGCTTCTGTATACTGCTTCGCATAGTAACAGGCGATCCCCCGTCTCCAGTGAGAGGCTGAGATTGAGGGGTTCAGTTCGATCATTTTGTTGTAATCGGCGACTGCTGCTTTGAAATCTCCCTTAAAGAAATGAGCATCGCCGCGTCGGGAATAGAGGGACGACACTCCTGGAGTCTGTGTAATTTGCTCGGACAGTTGCTGGATCGTCTCTTTCAATTTGGCCTGTAAACGGGCAGTTGTCTGATCCGCTTTCGGTTCGTCAGCCTGAATGATCCCTCGAGAAGAGACCAGGCAGACGAAAAAACAGAGCCCCGCTCGCAAAATCCAATAACGCATTAAAGCCCCCATTCCCGGGAAAAGTAATCGATGACAGGCCCTTTCGTATGAACCGACCCTGTTTATATACTGTCATACTCGCAAACAGCTTAAAAGTGTGAAACAGACCAAAAAGAATAGAAAATTCTCTCCCTGATCGACTTGGCGTAGAAGAAAAATTCCCTATAATGGCCTGAGAAAGCTGCAAGTGATGCTATCCACTAAGCTTATCAACGTAATATCATGCACCATCTATTGCCTGATAGTGTAACGGTAGCACGAGTGACTCTGACTCACTTAGTCTAGGTTCGAATCCTAGTCGGGCAATTTTAAAACGTCCTGGACCAATCCTGGTTCAGGACGTTTTTCTTTGGTACACGCTCCGGTGATAAACTGAACCGGGAGTCAATGTAGTCTGTTTGCAAATCTCGCCAGAATTGAATGCTCGATATCCTGTTTTTCCCACGTCGTTTCTTATAACCATAACTGGTCATCTGTCCTCAGTGGGGCTCATGCTGCCGGTTACTGAAGAGAGTCTTCTACCCTGTATTACATTTCCCATTCGCATGGCCTATACTCAAACTGAAGTTTTTCTGAAAATCGAAACCAGCACAACTCGCGAATGAAACAGGGTATTGATGATTCCTCAAAGAACGATTCTACCCGTTATGATCTGGTGTTTATTTTTTTGCCTCTCGGGATTCGAAACTGGTTTCGCACAATCAAACTCAAAAAAGTCGGATTCAAAAGCGAAACAAAATCTTTTTGCCGTCATTAATGCTTTCAATCTGGGAGGCTGTGCCGGCTGCCACATCATTCCCGGTGTGCCCGGTGCCGATGGTGAAGTCGGCCCTGATCTATCTCGCCTGGGAATCACAGCAGCAACTCGCAGAAAAAATCAGACCGCGAAACAATATATTCGCGAGTCGATTCAAAATCCTGATGCGTTCATCGCCCCTGAGGGAACCGAAAATGAGTATCCCGCGGGTGTCATGTTGCAGTCATTCGCAGACTCGCTGAGTGCCGACGATCTGGATCTGATTGTGAATTACCTCGACTCACTGGGAAAACCGGCGACAGCGTCTCCCTTCAATCACTCCTCCACACAACAAAAATCAATTGAAGTCGCTTTGCCAGTTGAATCCAATACTGCTCCATTGAAAGCAGGCGGTCTCAGTGTACCTTCTGCAGCCGAGATCACACTTGGACGTTATCTTTTTTTCGATAAACGCCTCTCAGCCAATAATTCGCTCAGTTGCGCCAACTGCCATCAACCCGATATAAGCTGGACTGACGGCAGCCCGCTCAGTAAAGGTTTTCCTTCCACGAAACTGTTTCGCAATACGCCTTCACTCTCAAACCTCCGCTATCAGAAGGAATATTTTCTGGATGGACGCATCGGCGACTTACCCAGCGTGGTCCGCGACCATCTCACTGAAGCCCATTTCATGGCCAGTGATGGCAGGCTGCTGGTCGAACGCATGGTACAAGTCCCCGCGTATCGCGAACTGTTTGAAAAAGCCTATGGTGGCGCACCACGGTTTGGTCGCATCCTCAATGCGTTAACCGCTTATGTCAGGACACTCAATTCCCGACAGACACCTTACGACGCGTTTCAGGCAGGACAAACCGCTGCCCTTTCGAATCAAGCACAATGGGGGCTGGTACTGTTTCGCGGCAAAGCAGGTTGTGTGAACTGTCATCAAGAGCCGACGCTCACCGATCAGAGATTTCATGCCCTCGATGTCCCTAAAAAAGTCGATCTGCTGGCTGACCCGGAACGCGCGGTCACGTTTCGCCGCTTCTTCCGCATCCTGGGAACTCCCAACTACCGCAATCGGAAACAGGACCCCGGTCGGGAATCAATGACCTTCCACACACAAGATCGTGGTAAGTTTCGTACCCCCTCTCTGTATGAAGTCGCCAAAACTGCTCCTTATATGCATAACGGCAGCTTGAAAACACTGGAAGAGGTCATCTCCTTTTATAACGCAGGCGGCGGTCCGCAGCAGACAGCCGATCTGAAACCATTGAATCTCACAGGACCGGAACAGCAAGCCCTGGTCGCCTTCCTGAAAAGTTTGAGCAGTAAATCCGTCGAAGTTGAACGGCCCGAGTTGCCCGCGTATCAGTTATTGCCGCGTAGAGAAACAGCGGCACAGGAGCAAACCAATAAACCAACGCCAGCACAAGCTGACAACTCACGAACGTTCCCTCCGCTAGCTTTACTGCCTGCAGTGCCCACTCCCGCCGATAACCCGTTGACTCCTGAAAAGATTGAACTGGGCCGACAGCTCTATTTTGACCATCGAATGTCGGCTGACAGTTCGATGAGCTGCAACAGTTGTCACCCGGTCAATACTGGCTGGACGATCCAAACGCCGATTTCCATGGGCGGACCGGGAACCAGTCACTGGAGGAACTCGCAAACCATTCTCAACGTGGGATACTATGGAAAGCTGAACTGGGATGGTGCCAAAACCAGTATCGAGAGTCAAAACAACGGTGCCTGGACGGGCGCGGTCGCCAGTAATCTTGACCCGACTCTGGGTGAAGAACGGCTTGCCCAGATACCAGACTATGTCAAACAGTTTCAATCCATTTATGGAACGGACCTGCCTCGCTGGGATGACGCTTTACGATCCGTCGCTTCATTTCAGAGAACCATCGTCAGCAATAACACTCCCTTTGACCGTTTTCTGAAAGGCGACCCCAGCGCGCTCTCACCGGCCGCCAAGCGGGGTTATCATCTGTTTCAGGGTAAAGCAGGCTGTATTTCCTGTCACAACGGCCCCCTGGCCAGCGATGACAATTATTACGCGATCGGGGTTCCGCAGAATCCAGGCTTTCTGACCAGCCCGATCAAGCAGATTACGTTCCGCTATGAACTCGCTGCGAAAGGTGTGCCCCAAAATATCTATCGCAGCGCTTTCACTGATGACGGCTTATATTACGTCACCAAACGCGAAGCAGATCGTGGCAAATTTCGCACGCCTTCGCTTCGCGGTCTCACGCATACTGCTCCCTATATGCACAACGGCTTGTTCGGGACGCTGGAAGAAGTCATCGATTTTTATAATACGGGCGGCGGCTCAACTGCGAATCAAAGTAGTTTGATTCGCCCACTGGGTCTGGATGAGTTAGAACGAAGCGACTTATTGGCGTTCCTCAAGTCCTTATCGGGCAAACCGATTCCGATGAAACGTCCCTCACTGCCTGAATACCAAAGTGCCGATCCTAAATCGGAAGGAAATCATTCTCGTGAAAAAACAGACTGAATGTGAGACACCCTCCGCAGGCTGCTCGGGTGAGCTCGGCCAATTAAGTCGTCGTCACTTCCTGTTTGGCTCAGGCGCCGCCCTGCTGACGTTGACACTCCCCACTTTAGGAGAATCACAAGTCCTGCGCAGCGAGTATCCCCGGAAAAAAATCGGAAACTTGAGCCAACTCAAATCAAACCAGCCTCAGAAGTTTCGCTACCCCTGGGATCATGTGAATGCAGAGAATTTTCTGATTCGTCTGAGTGAACCCGCCGGCGGAGGGGTCGGGCCCGAGAGCAACGTCGTCGCGTTTAACAGTCTGTGTACGCATCAGGGCGCAAGGCTCGATGAAAACTTTGACGGCAAAGCATGTATCGCAGGCCCCTGTTATCTGCACTGGACGACCTTTGATCTAACACGACACGGCATGGTCATTTCAGGACATGCTACAGCCGGCTTGCCTCAAATCCTGCTCGAAACCGAAGGCGATGAGATCTACGCCGTCGGTATTCAAGGATTAATATTCGGCTATGCAAATAACCATCAGGCGCCTGCCTAGAAGATTCACACAGCCGCTGCTTCACATGAACAGCACCATCGACAACATTCACTCATCGGAAATCTCATGACAGATTACCAGCAAACGAATGACGCCATCCCCCTGCCCCCGGTTGATGCCAAAGTCAGCACGACCGTCTGTGCATACTGCATTGTCGGCTGTGGATACAAAGTCTACACTTGGCCGCTCGGCAAGGAAGGCAAGCCTCAAGCAAAGGAGAATGCGCTGGGAGTCGATTTTCCGGGTGAGCAGTTTGGGCCCTGGATCAGTCCGAATCAGCATGCGATAGTGCAACTCGACGGTCAAGATCAGCACGTCGCCGTGCTGCCCGACTTCGACGCGACCGTCGTGAATCCCAATGGAAACCACTCGATTCGAGGCGGTGTTCTGGCCAAGAAATGTTATCACCCCTCAGCCCCCACCAAAGATCGGCTGCTGTATCCTCAAATCAGAATTAACGGCAAGCTGCAACGCGTTAGCTGGGATCTGGCACTCGATGTGATGGCCGCCATCAGTCAGCATGTGCTGAAGAAGTATGGGGAATCGGCGTGGGCGATGAAAACGTATTCGTACGAGTTTTTCGAAAACACGTACGCCATCACCAAACTCGCATTCGAAGCCATTCAAACCCCCGCTTATGCTGTGCATGACAAACCAAGTATGGGCAACGATACGGCGGGCCTTGATGACGCCGGCATTAAAACGTTCAGCGCCAGTTATCAGGACTGGTCCGAAGCGGAAGTATTGTTCATTTCAGGAACCGATCCTTACGAATCAAAAACGGTTCTGTTTACCGAATGGATGATGAACCAGGACAACAAAATCATCATGGTCCTGCCGCGACGGACGGCGGGAGTCGCGTATGCGGAAAAAAACGGCGGCCTGTTTCTGCAAATCAATCCCGGCACCGATACACTACTACATCTGGCAATGAATCGGATCATTCTGGAAAACAATTGGGAAGACAAAGAGTTCATCTCGAAATGGATCGCCGACGAATGGGAGATCGACAGCGGTTTTGGACGGGGAACCCGCAATACGCCTTGGCAGTGGAGAACCACCTGGGGCAGCATCGGTGCCTTGTCCTTTGAAAAATATAAGGACTGGTTACTGAACTACGCCCCCGCGGAACTGGAATCGGCAGCCAAAATCACCGGCATCCCGCCAGAGAAAATTCAACAAGCGGCTCAAATGATTTCCGGTGGCGGCGGCAAACGGCCGCGTACCAGCTTCGGTTTCGAAAAAGGGAATTACTGGAGTAACAATTACACCAACACAACCAGCTTCGCTGCACTGGCATTATTATGTGGTGCCGGCAATCGACCGGGCCGCGTCGTCAGTCGTCTGGGAGGACACCAACGTGGCTGGATTGGAGCGGCTTCTTATCCGCGCACCAAATCGCCAGAGAAACTTCCCGGCCGCCGTAGACTCGAACTCGACCTGGACCGCTGGGTCACCGCGGGGCAAGTCCGCTTTGCCTGGGTGATTGGCACCACATGGCTGGGCGCAATGACCGCCAGTCAGGAACTACTGAAGAGGTTTCGTCAACAAACGACGGAGAACCCGCATCAAGTTTCGAGTCGCAATCGTGAAGAAATCATCCAGACGCTCATCGATCGCGTAGACAGTGGCGGGATGGTACTGGTGGATTCCGATATTTATCCGGTCGAACCACTCAATACCGAATTGTCAGACATCGTCCTGCCAGCCGCCCAGTGGGGAGAACATGACGGCGCCCGCTGTAACGGCGAACGGCGTTTGCGTCTGTATTCCCAATTCTGTGATGCGCCCGGAGAAGCCAAACCGGACTGGTGGGCCATCAGCCAGTTCGCACAAAAAATGGGATTCAAAGGCTTTGACTGGAAGGACGCGAATACCGTATTTGAAGAAGCAGCCCGCTTCAGCCGTGGGAACATTCTCGACTATTATCCGCTCGTCTGGAAAGCCAAACAGGAGGGAGTCAAAGGTCATGAAGCACTGCGCGAACTGGGAACGACCGGCATTCAGACGCCGATCCGACTCGAAGAAAACGAATTGGTTGGCACAAGACGCCTGCATGATCCAGAACTCAACCTGGGAACGCCACAAGGACCAACTTCCCATCCTAAATGGTTGACGCATTTCAATACGCACTCGGGCAAAGCACTTTTGATTCAAAGTCCGTGGGAGTTATTCGTAGACTATTACGAACGTATTTCGCCCCAGCGTGATCAGGGTGAATTCTGGTTTACCGTAGGTCGAATTAACGAAACCTGGCAGTCAGGCTTCGATACGTTACGGGAAAAATATCTCACGGATCGCTGGCCTGATGCGTTTGTAGAGATTCATCCGGACGATGCAGGCCCGCTCGGAATTGAGAGCGGTGATTATCTACGATTGTGGAGCGATGACATTCTGGTTCAGCAGAGTGGCTTCCAGCATATTGAACCCAAGAGTTTTTCCTTCACGCAATTAATGAAAGAGGGTCACATTCGCGTTGGCAGCGGAGAAATGAAAGCCGTCGCCATCCTGACAACGGCTGTCAAACCGGGCCTGTTATTTGGCATGTTTCTGTATGGAAAACGAATGGGTAACAGCCTGGTGCATCGCGTGCCCGACCCCATCACACACAGTTATCGCTATAAACTGGGGAAAGCCAACATTGAAAAACAGGGAGCTTCTCCATTTAAAGATGACTTCCAGAAAATGAGTTTTAAACAGCGCGATTATAGCGGCGCCTGAATCAAAATCGGAACGAATGAACGCAAGCCGGAATACGACCACAGCAACCTGACATTGATTGACAATGCTCGTTGCATCGCCGATGATAAGAGGTTGGAAAGTCCGGTTCCGATCTCTCTATTATTTTCTCTTTTGGTGAAGAGTCACTTTCATGCATCGATTTCTTTTCGCGTTCGCAATTCTTTTATTCATTTCCTTCCCTCCAGCCGAAGCAGTACAGGCAGCCGACCAGCGGCCTAATATTCTGTGGATCATCGCCGAAGACATGGGTCCCGAACTCGGCTGTTATGGCACTCCCGAAGTTAAAACGCCGACCCTGGATCAATTGGCAAAAAACGGAATGCTGTTCCAGAACGCATTCACGGTGACTCCCGTCTGCTCTACCAGTCGTTCTTCATTCATGACAGGCATGTATGCGATGGCCATCGATGCGCAAAACCATCGTTCGCACCGTGAGGGCACAAACCCTCTGCCTGAAGGCGTGCGGGTCATTACTGACTGGTTCCGTCCCGCCGGCTATACGACGGCGAATATCAAGAACCTTACCAACGATCGCAAACTGGCAAAGTTCTACAAAGGGACCGGCAAGACAGACTGGAATTTCACATACCCCAAAGGCAAACAACCCTTTGACCTCAAGGACTGGAACGAATTAAAACAGCATCAGCCGTTCTATGCCCAGATCAACTTTTCAGAGACTCATCGAGGCGGTGCCTGGAATACGTCTCACGAACACATCGGTTACCAGGCGGACCCTGCCAAAGTTGAAATTCCGCCTTACTACCCCGATCACGCCGTCACGCGTGGAGTCTGGGCTCAGTATCTGAACGCGGTGATGGCTGTTGATAAGAAGGTCGCATTCATCCTGGATTTACTGAAGCGGGACAAGCTAGAGAAAAACACGATAGTTGTTTTCCTGGGCGATCATGGCCGGGCAATGCCACGCGGTAAACAATGGCCTTATGACAGCGGCCTGCATATTCCCCTCATCATTTACTGGCCCGAAGGCAACGCGGACCTGCCTGCACCTGCACACTATCAGCGGGGTCAAAAAAGTGAGCAGCTGATTTCTTCCATCGATCTGAGTGCCACATCACTGGCGGTCGCCGACATTACCAAGCCTGAACAAATGCAGGGACAAGTCTTTCTGGGCCAACAGGCAGAGCCTCCGCGTGAGTATCTGTTTGGCGGACGCGATCGAGGCGATGAAACCGTATTGCATATCCGTACGGTGCGCGATAAGCAATATCGTTACCTGCGAAACAAGTACCCTGAACGTCCCTTCCTGCAAATCAACCGCTATAAGGAAAAGTCCTACCCGATCATCGGTCTGTTAAGAGATCTGCATCGCAGGGGGGAACTGTCAGGACCACCTCTCAAGCTGATGGCGGAGACTCGACCTGCAGAAGAGCTGTATGATTTAGAAAAGGATCCCTGGGAAACGAATAACCTGGCAGATTCCCCTGACTACCAGAATGTCAAGCAGCGACTGGCCTCAGCCCTGAATACCTGGATGGAGGAAATCGAAGACAAAGGACGCATCCCGGAAGACCCATCCATTCCCGAGTTCTGGGACGAACGTTCGATCCGAGTTTATTCGGATCAGCTCAAGAACCGTCCGCAAGACTGGTTCCTGCGAGACGCGGCTCTGGGGCCTTATAAGATTGAACAGAAAACAGAGGATTAACCGGAATTCGGGGAGGGAAGAAAATTGCTCTCGCTCCCTGCTTGTGCCTAGATTTCTAATCGCATTCGTGTTTTTTCGTGGTAGTAAAAAAAGATCATAGATGGATATGAAAAAACCTCAGCCAGCGTAACATACTGACTGAGGTTTTTAATTTTTCATTGCAACAGCATTTCTGCTGTCGCGGTCGACTTATACGGAGAGATAGCCGTTTGCTTCGAGGTAAGCGACGACTTCGTCAGCTAGTTCATCGATGCCTTTCGCGTCGGAATCCAGAACCAGTTCTGGTTTTTCTGGTGCTTCATAGGGAGCATCGATTCCGGTGAAACCTTTGATTTCGCCAGCGCGGGCTTTTTTGTAGAGCCCTTTAGGATCGCGTTCTTCGCAGGTTTCCAGAGAAGCCTGTACCAGGACTTCGATGAATTCGCCTTCACCCATGATTTCCCGAACCTGATCACGGTCTTCGAGATAAGGGGAAATGAAAGCGGTCATGACCAGAATGCCGGCATCGGTATACAGTTTGGAAACTTCTCCAATGCGACGGATGTTCTCGGTACGGTCTTCGGGAGAGAATCCAAGATTCTTGTTCAAACCCATACGGATGTTATCGCCATCCAGAACAAACGTGTGCTTGCCCATTTCAAACAGTTTGTGATCAACGGTGTTGGCGATCGTACTTTTGCCGGATCCACTGAGACCGGTAAACCACAGAACAGCGCCCTTGTGTCCATTCTGTTTGCAGCGTTCTTCTTTAGTTACACGGTGATCATGCCAGGTCACGTTAGTGGCTTTTTGCTCGGCCATCGAGGAATTTCTCCTTACTCATTAATAAAATATTTTGGAAACGAAATCTATCTTTAAAGCCGGAACAGAGGCTGACTCGTGTGCCTCTGTGGCTATTCGGATTCAAATCCTCGTGGGACTACCGAGACATTCCACGGAATGCACACGGGTTCCAGCAGTGATAATCGGGCTGGAATCGGGTATCCTGAATGCGTATCTGCACGATCCTAGAGAAACTGCACTCTTGATGGAAGCCCACTGATTGGGATTTTCTATGAACATTCTCGTTCCGGGCTACTGGAACTGCGGTTTTTTAGCTGTTAGAGTACGCGCAAGGGATATTTTGCAGGCATAAATCACTCGCCGACTGGTGAGGTTCCACTTGCAACTTGATCCCCGGCTGGTGATGGATCATATACTTAAACTGTTAATACCATACACATTACGCATCAAACCATCGAATTCAGAAAAACAGGAATCATGTCCGACAAGGTCTTAAAACTCGGTATCCCCGCGGGAAGTTTACAGGAATCGACGGCTGAACTCTTCAAACGAGCCGGCTATGTCATCAAATTTTCATCCCGTTCCTACTACCCGACGATTGATGATGACGAAATCGAGTGCCTGCTGATCCGGGCGCAGGAAATGGCCCGCTATGTCGATCAGGGAATCCTCGATGCTGGGATTACCGGTTATGACTGGATTCTGGAAACCAACGCCGACGTACAGGAAATCTGCGAACTGCAGTTCTCTAAAGTCAGCCGCCGACCAGTCCGCTGGGTCCTCTGTGTGCCGGAAGATTCACCCATCCAGTCAGTCAAAGACCTCGAAGGTAAACGCATTGCCACTGAAGTGGTCGGCATGACAGAACGTTACCTGGAAAAGCATGGCGTGAAAGCGACTGTTGAATTTTCCTGGGGCGCGACCGAAGTCAAACCTCCCAAGCTGGCCGACGCGATTGTGGAAGTCACCGAAACCGGTTCTTCACTGCGGGCCAATAACCTGCGGATTGTAGAAGAGCTGATGCAGAGCACGACCCGATTCATCGCCAACAAACAGGCGTTTGAAGATCCCTGGAAGCGCGAGAAGCTGGAGAACATCGCGATGATGCTCGAATCATGCCTGGCTGCAGAAGGTAAAGTCTGCGTGATGATGAATGTGGTCCGCACCGATCTGGAGAAAGTGCTTAATCTGCTCCCCGCATTACAGAAGCCGACTGTTTCTTCACTCTCTGACCCGGACTGGGTCGCTATCAGTACGATCATGGAAGAATCAGTCGTCCGTACGATCGTCCCCAGACTGAAAGCAGCGGGCGCGTGTGGCATCGTGGAATATCAGATTTCCAAAATCATCGACTGAAGTTTGAGCGCAGAGACAGTAAGCAGTCAGCTTTTTACGCTGGGTTGAAATGGATGAAGATCAGTGTCTTAAAACTCGGAGGCAGCCTGTTCGATCTCCCCGATCTGAAAGACAGGATCTCTGAGTTTCTAAGACATTGGCAAGATCGCAGCCCCCTGTTGATTTGCGGAGGAGGCAGCGCTGCCGATCTGGTACGTCACTGGCATGCCGTTCACCAACTGGATGCCACCGAGTCACACTGGCTGGCCATTGCAGCGATGAAATTGAATGAAAGGCTACTGTGCCAGCTACTTGACGAGACCTGTTTGGTCTCCAGTCAGAAAGACGCCGAACAAGCGTGGGAGCAACAGCAGATTCCGATACTCTGCGCGGAACATTACCTGCAAACAACGACCTCGGTGGACTTCGCTCCCTTACCTGCTTCCTGGGATGTAACCAGCGATTCCATCGCGGCCTGGGTGACATTGACCTGGCCGGCGGATGAGCTGATCCTGCTGAAGTCGCTTGATTTACCCGCCGAGTCTACAGTCGCATCATTGGCAGTTGTAGGATCCATCGATCCCTATCTGCCTGTAATCGCAGCTCATCTACCTGCTTTACGCTGGTGCAACCTGCGAACCGATCAACTGCCGGCTTCAGTAACCACAGTCACCAGTGGCAGTAATTTCCAGAGTACAAACGCCACGGGACCGGCATAAAGCGGACTGTCCAGGAGATCGAGCAGGCCACCAAATCCAGGCAGGAGTTCTGCGGAGTCCTTTTTCCCGACATCCCGCTTGATGAGCGATTCACACAGGTCACCCACGAGTCCGACCAGGCCGATGATGGCACCAAACAGGATCGCCCAGAACCAGCTGCTGCCAGTCCAGAGTGGATTAAATAAAGCAGGCGTGAACTGAAACCAGAGCAGAGATCCAAGCGCGGCTCCGAAAATGGCACCGAAACCACCCACCCATGTTTTTCCTGGACTGAGTCGCGGCACCAGTTTTTTCTTCCCCCATAAGCGGCCAAAAGTGTAACCGCCAATATCTCCCATCTTAGCGCTGATAATGAGTGACCCCAAAGCCAGGTAACCGGTCTCGGGTCCCGCCACCCACCGTAGTTCGGCCAGCATTGCCAGTAGAAATCCCAGGTAGGATACAGAGAGAATCTCTGCACCGATGTTTTCCATACTCTGTCCCGGCTCCTGAAAGCGGATTGCGCCTTTCAGAAAGATCAACAGAATGGAAATCGAAAAGCCGACTGACATCAGCGCCAGCGAGCTCTCTTGTGGGCTGCCCGCATCAGTATTGCTGAAATAAGGGAGCCAGGCCAATGTGCAGATCAACAATGAAAGCAGACTGGTAATCGCGTATCCGGGATTCAGCTTGCGTACGGTTAAGAGTTGAGTTAATTCCCAGCAGCCACGAAAGATAATCAGGCAACACAAACCATACAGATAGGGAGCAGAAGTTCCCGCGCGCTGATCCAGATAAAACAGCCCGAACAGGAGTGGAATCAGGATCACGGAAACGAGTAACCGCCAACCCAGCATGCTGTGTTATCCTTTCAAACCACCGAAACGGCGGTCACGGGCGGCAAAGTCACGCAGTGCCTGCCAGTAATCGGCGACTTTGAAGTCAGGCCAGTAAGTTTCGGTCACCCATAACTCGGCATAACTGATCTGCCAGAGCAGAAAATTGCTGACTCGCATTTCTCCCGCAGTGCGTATCACCAGATCAGGGTCAGGCATGCCAGAGGTGTAAAGATGCGCGGAGATCACTTCTTCGTTGATGTCTTCCTGTTTCAGGTTTCCCTGTTCGACATCGGCCACGATTGATTTGACAGCGTCCACAATTTCCGAACGGCTGCCATAGTTCAATGCCAGGCAGAGCTGCATTCCGGTATTCTCCTGGCTCTCGTGAATCGTTTTATCAACCTCAACCAGTACATCCCGGGGCAGATCGCTGCGACGACCGATGGTGGTGAAGCGGATATTCTGTCGCATGATTTCTTCGCGTTCACCGATGACGAATTTTTTCAACAACTGCATCAGCAGATTGAGTTCCAGCGCCGGTCGCTTCCAGTTCTCGCTACTGAGACAATATAGCGTAAGTTGTTCAATTCCCAGCCGTGTGGACTCTTCTACAACGGTGCGCACACTGTTGACGCCCTGGCGATGTCCCTCAATGCGTGGAAATCCACGTCGAGAAGCCCAGCGGCCATTCCCATCCATGATAATCGCGATGTGACGTGGCAGTTGCTGTGACTCCAGCCCCAGCGACTCCCCATCTTGTTTCGATATGGCGGGCACAATCAGCCTCACAGTGAATTAAAATAAAGGAATCGACGTTTCCGTCTGCTGGCAGCTGACTTCACAACCAGCGTGAACAGAACCAGAATCTGTCCATACCTATTGTGAGAAATTTCAGTTTAAACGCCAAGGCTGCGCGGTTGGAAAGCACAGCTTCTTAAGAGAAAGCAAGCGTACCTGACATTCAGGATACACGCTCCAGAGAAAGTACTAATCAGAAAGTCAGCTGAATGAGTAGCTCAGCCACTGATTTCGACGGACTCTAATTCTTCAGAGTGGTCCAGGTACACCGTTTCCTCCCAATAGGCAGGTTCCGCTCCCGGTGTCTCAATGGACAGTTTGACGCGATCCTCACATACTTCAAGTACTTTAACAACGGTATGTTCCCCAATGAGGATACTCTCATTCGTACCACGAGAGATAATATGCATTCGCTCGCCTCAAAGATATTTCAGAATTGAATCTGTGAATTGTGAAAAGTTATTGTGTAGGCCATTCTGACGAACTCGAATCAGAAGGACAAGCTGAAAGTAATCAAAAAATGAAACGATTTTTAAGGAGGTTTCTTTTCTACGAATCTCACTTGACAAATTTCATTTCGTCGTATCTGACAAAAGAGTTACGCTTTATTTTTCTATTCGCATGCTGAAGTAAGACTTGTGCTCATTCCATTTTCTGAATGTCATTCTATCATAAATATTTTGTAAAAAACTTCATGGAAACCTCACAACCAGAATGCTTATTTTTTACCTTCTGCACGTTTGCGACGAAAAAATTCCTGCAGGATGGCGCGGCACTCTTCCTGCATAACACCACTGATGACCGTGCTCTGATGATTCAACCGGGCATCGCTGGTGATCTGAAACAGGGAGTGACAGGCGCCTGCTTTTTCATCGCGGGTTCCATAAATCACAAGTGGAATCCGTGACTGGATAATGGCCCCCGCGCACATGGGACAGGGCTCCAGAGTGACGTATAAAATGCAGTCAGAGAGACGCCAGCTCCCCAATGATTCTGCAGCCTGCGTGATGGCAATCATTTCTGCATGTGCCGTGGGATCGCTCAGCATTTCGCGTTGATTGTGCGCAGCAGCGATGATTCGATCCTGGTAAACAATCACGGCACCGACGGGTACTTCATCTTCTTCAAATGCGGCGCGGGCTTCATCATAGGCAAACCGCATCCAGCGCGTATGCAACTGCAACAGGTCCCGGTCGCCGGGCGAGATTTCGGAATCATCGGGTCGATCAATCATCACAATTTATCTCTGACAGAAAAGGAAGGCTCTCCTGCACAACATAATCCAGAACCGACTGGAAAGAAAGGCGCTGCTGCCAGGTTCCCATCTGAAACCTGTAAAGCCGCACTTTCTCTGCTGAATTCTTTCCACGATTCATGGTGATCCGTTTGTGATTCACCGGTTCACTGGCTTAGAATACAGCTGAGAACTTTCCCTATTTAATTCCCTCCCCTGCTCGACAACAAGGTAATGACACATGCGTGGAACTCTGATCTGTATTTCAACACTGCTGGTTCTCGGTTATCTGATTTACTCTGCTGAGAACAGTAAATCACAAACGAGTCCTGTGCCTGTTGAACCATCGATGGTAACAACGGTGAAATCTTTTGGTGCAACCGGAGATGGTAAAACGGATGACTCTGCCGCACTGCAACGCGCCGTCGATTCCCAAATCGGTCAAATCACATTTCCCAAAGGGGTCTACCGGATCACGAAAACGATTAATATCGATCTAGACCAGTTAGGACCGACTTCTCTCAGTTCGGATGGCACGGCCACGATCATTATGGCAGGTGCAGGCCCTGCATTTCGTTTCATTGGCACACATGAAGGAACTGCCAGTCCTCACACAGTCAAAGAAAACGTCTGGCTGAATCAGCGTTCGCCCCTGGTCGATGGTCTGGAGATTGTCGGCGATCACCCGGAAGCCTGTGGAGTTGAAGCGACCGGCACAATGCAGATCACACTCACACGACTCACCATCCGCCGCACTTTGCATGCAATTCATTTAGTCAAGCGCAACCGAAACGTAATTGTTTCCAACTGTCATATTTATGAGAACCGGGGTGTCGGCGTGTTTTACGACCATGTCAATATTCATCAGTCGAATATTGTAGGATGTCATATCTCGTATAACGCGGGTGGAGGAGTGGTTGTCCGCAAAGGGGACATTCGCAACATTCAGATCGGCACCTGCGACATTGAAGGCAACATGGGAGATAAAGACTCGGAACCGACGGCGAATGTACTGATCGACTCTGAGGGAGCTATGGTGGGTGAGATTGCTATTGTCGGCTGCACGATTCAACACGATCATTTCGCCCCGGGCTCGGCCAATATTCGTATCAATGAAAATGCACGCATCCGCCCCCATTCCCGCGAACACCGTGACGGAAACATTACAATTGCAGATAACGTGCTGTCCGATGTGCAGACTAATATTGAAATCACCAGTGCGCGCGGGGTCACCGTCACGGGAAATACCATGTGGAAAGGTTACACGCATAACATCCGGATACACGACTGCCACAATATTCTGATCTCGAATAATGTACTTGATCGCAGTCCCCGCTATCATTACGCCGACGGCGCAACAGCCCAGGTGGGGATGCTGTTAACGGACTGCGATGGCATCTCTTTAAACGGTAACCTGATTAATGGCACAGGCGAGGAAACCCCAGCGCTGGAAATTCGTGACTCCCGGCGGATGAATATTACCGCTTGTACTATTCTCGATTATTCCACTACGGGACTCTTGTTGAAGGATGTGACCGACAGCCGCGTTTCCGATTGTCTGATCCGTACCGATTTGCCGGGCAGTGAAGATGCACAAGCCATCCATATCATCGGCGGTAAGGATAATCAAATCATGAACAACCTTTATAAAAAATAATCCCTAAAATAGAGTCCCGAGTTCACTAGCCGCGCCCCCCCCTCGTCGCATCAAAATCAGTTGTTCTGTCCGATCTGAATCTGTTTGACTCAGGTCCGGGCGCTGCTATGATAAGCGGTCCCGCGAAAGCACTATCTGGTGAGATTTCTGCTGGAAATTCGCCGGTCATCCATATTATTTATTTCGTCGCTTGAGGAGTTATTTCATGTCTCAGTTGTCACGTCGTCGCTTCCTGAAAAAATCTGTCTTTGGCGGGCTCTTTATGGGGCTGAGTGCCAAAAGCTATCGCTCCACCTTTGCTGCGGTCCCGCCCAGCGAGCGCGTGCGGATTGGCATGATCGGGGTCGGCAACCAGGGTGGCCCGCGGAACAACATGAAGTACTTCCTCAATAATATTGAAGCACTCTGTGACCTGGATCAGAATTACCTGTCGGAAGCAGATTCCTATCTCAAGAAAAATGCCAATAAATCGGCAATGATGACAGATGATTATCGTAGACTGCTCGATTCCAAAGACCTTGATGCCGTCGTTGTGACAGTCCCCGATCAGTGGCACGCCAAGATGACCGTCGAAGCGTGTCGCGCCGGGAAGGACGTCTATTGCGAAAAACCGCTGACGCTCGTTGTGGACGAAGGCCCCGTGATGATTGACGCGGCACGGAAACACAAGCGGGTGGTCCAGACAGGGACGATGCAACGTAGTGGCAAGGAATTTATCCTGGCAACGCAACTGGTGCAGTCAGGTTTACTGGGTAAGATCCACACCGTGAACGTGACACTGCCCGGCCCCAACTGGATCGCACGAGCTGGCAAACCGGTCCCCAACAGTGCGCCTCCTCAGGGCTTTGACTTTGATCGCTGGCTGGGACCGGCACCAGAGCGACCTTACAACAAAAATCAAGTACATTACCTGTTCCGCTTCTTCTGGGATTACAGTGGAGGCCAGCAGACCAACTTTGGTGCCCACCATCTCGACATCGCGCAATGGGGACTCGGAATGGACGAAAGTGGCCCTGTGAGTGCGGAAGGCTCAGCCGTCTTTAATCCCGATGGCTGGTACGAAACACCCGACTCAACCAATATTAAATACACTTATGACAACGGCGTCGTTCTCAATTGTCTACAGGTTCCCGGCACACCGAGTAAAAAACAGGGAACCGAATTCGTCGGAGAGAAAGGCAGCCTGTTCGTCTATCGCGGTGGTATTATCGCCAATCCACCTGAGCTGTTGAAATCGATTGACGTACCAAAGATTGTGAACCGGGATGCGAACATCGCGCACGTCGACAACTTCCTGGACTGCATCAAGACCCGGAAAAAACCAGCCGCCGACATCAGCATCGGACATCGTTCCGCAACCGTGTGTCACCTCGGTAATATTGCCGTGCGGACAGGCAAGAAAATTCAATGGGATCCAAAACAGGAAACGATTGTGGGTGATGCTGACGCCTCCAAATGGCTCTCGAAAGAATACCGTAAACCGTACGAACTGGCATAAGGCTGCTCATGCGGTAACATTCGATCCCACATTGAATCTTGAAGATTTCTCTGCTTCCTGCGAAAGAATGAATCGCGTTTTCAGTACGCAACCATTACGGAGCGTTGCATAGACCGCGGATAACGCAGTGCGGCTGATCTGGTTTGTGAGAAATTGACTGTCGGCGTTCCCTGTCAGCGAAAGGGGTGCTACCCAGTCAGTTTTTTGTCTGCACATTTTAATATTTCTTTTGCCAAGACGAATTCGAATTCAGAGTCATTACCTGGCAACTGATAGAGAAATTTTACCCCAGCCTGAATTTCTTAACTTTCTTCAGTAGCAACTCGATTTTGATTCTGCTTACAATGCAGGAAAGGTTCCTCCCGTTTTCCCACCTGAGCAAGATCGAGTTTTTATCATGAAGATGCGTCTCCTGTTTTTAAAAGCTGCTGCACTCTGTGCTCTGATTCTGACAGCAACTTACATCCATGCAGCTGAGGCTCCGCAAGTCAAAGTCGGCTTCGCTGAACGCGATATCACTCCCGAGATTGGTATGGAACAACCGGGCGGCTATGGCAAATCGTTTCACCGAACGTTCCATGATCCCTGTAAAACGCGAGCGGCTGTTTTTGACAATGGCACGAATGTCGTCGCGGTGGTCAGTCTGGATGCTTTGTTTATCCGGCGTGTGACCGTCGATGAAATTCGCAAACGGGTGGAGGCAAAATGCAAGATTCCTGCCAACTCGATTTTACTGCACGCCACACATTCCCATTCATCAGGTCCCATGGGAATGATTCTGCCCGGTGAATATGATCATGCTTCTGATTTTGTGCAGGAACTGGCCTACAAAAAATCTTCGACTGCGGACAAAGCATATCTGGAAACAGTTGTTGACCAGACCGTCGAAGCGATTTGTGAAGCCTACCAGAAACGAAATGCTTCCGAATGTGGAGCGGGTGTGGGAATTGAAGAACAGGTCGCCTTTAACCGCCGGTTCCTGATGCGAAACGGTTTGACCTTTACACATCCGCGGCCCGGGAATCCGGATATTGTCAAACCCGCAGGTCCCGTCGATCCGGAAGTCGGCGTGATCGGTGTCTGGGATGAACAGGGCCAGCTCAAAGGGTGTCTGGTGAATTTCGTCTGTCACGCGACGACCAACCCAGGCGGTATCTCAGCGAATTACATTTATTATGTCGAACAGGTGATTCGCGGCGTCTTTGGAAAAGATACCGTTGTGGTTTTTCTGGCGGGTGCATCGGGTGATGTGACGCAGGTCGACAACCTTTCAAAATTTCAGCGACGTCCCAGCGAAGAATCATCCCGATTTGTAGGCGGTCGCGTAGGAGCGGAAGCGGTTAAAGTGCTGCTCTCGATGCCGCGCGGTAACTTTGAGACCATCGCCAGTAAAACGAAAATGCTGAAAATCCCCCGTCGTAAGCCCAGCAAGGAACATCTGGAAGAAGCGCTGGAACAGGTGAAAGCAGGACCGGGCAAAGCGGGAGCCACCAACTGGATTTTCGCAAAAGAGACGCTGCTGCTGGAAGCCCGACTGGAAAAAGAGCCCGTGGCCGACGTCGAAGTGCAAGCCGTCCAACTGGGACCAGTCATTTTATTAACCGATCCCGCTGAATTCTTCTGCCAGCTCGGGTTGGATATTAAGGAAGGCAGCCCGTTCCCGATTACGTTCCCGGTCTCTCTGGCCAATGGTTGTGTGGGCTATGTGCCTACCAAAGAAGCATTCGATAAAAACGGAGGCGGTTACGAAACCCGGCTCTCCAGCTACAGTAATCTGGAAATTACTGCCGGCCCGCAGATGGTAGACGCAGCAGTCGAACTCTCCAAACAGTTGACTCCGGATAAATTACGTCAGCGTCCCGCAGCTCCTGCGTTTAATAACAATCCCTGGCAGTATGGGAACCTGCCGCCGCAGGTGGATTAGACTGCGAAATTGTCGATACTGTGTTTTTTGATTACCACGAAAAGCACGAAATTTTTGAATTGATCGCGTGCAACTGACGTAGATGGTTGAGCTGATTTTATTCGCCGACATCGATAAACTGGACGGCGTCGGCAATCACGTATTTCCCGTCGGTACCGTCGTTAGAGATTTTGACCCAGCCCGATTTGCCTTTGTCGAAGCGGAAGGTGCCCAGACTGCGGAACAGTTTGTTGTGTTTGGGGATCTGCTGCTGGTTGATGCGGATTGTTTTTTCGCCGTCGGCGTGGTGAATCGTCACCGGGGTGTTGGTGGATCTACGGATATTGTAACAGTGTGAGAGCCGGACTTCGTAGCGGCCGGTCTTTGGCAAATCGGGTGTAAAGATAACGGCTTTCTCCCCCTTCCCCTTTTTCTGATCGTGCAGATAGCCTAGCCCGACATAAGGGGGCGTGTGCGTGGAATACTGCCAGACGCCGATCAGCTGGGCCTGAGTTTCATCGACGACGATGCCGTTCAACTTCATGGGATCGGGCACGATGAAGGGGACCAGTTCGGGTTTATCGACTTCGCCGGGTGCATGGGTGTTGGCGACCGCGTCGGGGTGGGGTTTGAGTCTGACGGCGGGTTCGCTCGCCTCAATGTGTGAGACGAATATCAGCATGATGGTAAAAATGAGCGTGGGTCTCATGAACTTTCTACTCGTGAGCTTAAACCAAACGTCAACGATCTCACTGTGATATTTCACCTGTACAACGCTCCTGAATGTCTGAGCTCAAGCTCATCAGACTTGGGTCGCAGTTTCTCTCCGTCAGTTTCCTGTTGTCTGCGACAACCCCGAATTGCATTCGGGGCTATCCTGTTTTGAGGTTATTTACCACTGCTCATATCAGGCAGTCGGCATCAGGACCTGGGGTTCCGGCTTGGCTTCGGGGGTTTCTTCGGCCAGGACAGTGTCGCAGAAGAACATCAACAGTTGTTTGAAGTCTTCGTTCTCGACGCTTTCTGCCAGTTCCTCAGCACGAGCCCGCGATTTATCGACCAGGGCTTCGGCTTTGGTGAAGACGTCGCAATCCTGATAGATCTGTCGCAGGCGGCCGATGCGGGCCCCATCGCTGGGATGTCCCTGCAGAATGTCTTTGAGGTCGGCCTTCTGCTGATCATCGGCGGTCTGAAGTGCCAGCGCCAACAGTAGTGTCGGACGCATCGCCAAAGCATCCTGTCCGGAGATCAGCTTATTATTGTCATCTCCCTGCCAGTCTTTCAGGTCATTCAGAATCTGGAAACCGACGCCGATGTGCCGGGAAAAGGAGGAAATCAAGGCTTCATACTGGCCGACTGAACCGGTCATGCGAATGCCGGCGTAGAGGGCGGCTTCGAAAGCCGGGGAAGTTTTGAGAGCATAGATCTGCAACGCGTCGAGTGGAGCCAGTTCGAAGGTTTCGCTCTCCTGCCAAGACATCTCGGCCCCCTGCCCTTCGCAGAGTTTGATATGAGCGGCAGACATTTTCTCGATCAGGTCGGAGGCTGCCTCGGCTCCGATATCAGCCCGGGCTTCATTCAGCAGGCGATAACCAATGCCGATCAGGTAGTCGCCGATGTTGATAGCCATGCCCGTGCCATGCTGACGATGCAGGGTTTCGCGACCGTAACGATACTGGTCATCGTCTTCGATGTCATCGTGAATCAGCGAAGCCTTATGGAAGACTTCAATGGCCATGGCGGCTTTCTGCACGCCCAGCGGATAGACAGTTTCTGCAGCTTCATCTGACTGCTGTGCCTTGATGAGCGCATCGTAAGCGGCCAGTGTGATAAAGGGACGGAACCGTTTTCCGCCATGTTTGAGCCAATCGTAAGAAATGGCTTCGGTCTTACCCAGTGGTGTCCGGGCGGCGGCTTCTGTTTTGGTACGCAGTGGCGGCAGAATCTGATCGAAGTTATCTTCGAAGAGTGAATTCGCAGCCCGCATCGTGGGCAGATAGCTGCGTGTCAGCGGCTGTTCCAGCGGACGGTATTCTTCCAGAACCTCCCAGATCCAGGGTTCATCCATTTTCGTGTTTTTACAGTCACCTGAATGCAGGGGAACCGCGTAGGAAGGTACGCCGGCAATCAATACTTTATCGATTGATTTTTCCAGGACGTTCAGACAGGCCACTCCCAGGATGCCGTCCACGTAACCTCCGACGATAATTTTCAGGACGACCGGCGAGCCTTCGGCAACGAGTACTTTGTAACCCAGTTTTTCAGCTCTGACTTTGTAGTCGGCAATCGAACAGGCGCCGCATTTTTCACAGTCGAGACCAAACTCATCGTATTCCGCGGGACAGCCTTCAGCGTGCTTCAGGCAGTGCGGCAATAACAGGAGCCGGCGTTCGAAAGGAATTGCCAGGAACTGTCGTTTCCAGAAAAAGTTGCCGATCAGAACCATCATGAAGCCCAGAAACTTTTCGGGCTGATTCAGCTGTTCCAGCAATTCGCGAGACCAGGCCTCCAGTGTGGTTTTGTTGAAGGGATTCGAACAGTCGAGCGTCTCGACGAACATCTCCGCTTCGGCTTTCATTTCTTCGCGCAGCGCAGAGGTTTCCGGTACCGCTTTCAGATGGCTGGTACTCTGGCGTTTTCTTTTGACCGGTTTTTTGTCATCGGAAGAGTGTACTTCAGCTTTGCTTGAGCCGGGTACAATTTTATCTTCAGAACTTTCCTGGTCTAAAGGTGCAATGGACACGGAACACTCCTCTATGGTTAGTAACTCAATCGAGCGATCGTTGAATTCAAATTGGTTTGGAAACGGGAGGGATCTATTTTTCCTTAACGCTCATTATACGGTAATCCTCCTCCTCAAGCGACAATCTTAAATTGTCATCCGCAGATTTTTTCAAAACGGTTTCCGCTCGATGCAGGGCTGAAACAGTAAAGACAATTGGATAAAGTTGTTCGAAATACCAGAGTTTGGCAAAGTAAAAGCCAATGGGCGTTGTTTCTGTATAGGTCCCTGCTTCCACCCGCTTCAGCAACCAGTTGAGCCCTTCAGTGACCGCAGGGGCCTCAATATCCAGCATCAACAACGTATCAACGGCAAGTGCCGTCTCCTCCACGCTGGAGGGAGCACCGCTTGCGCCGCCCCAGCCTCCATCAAGATTCTGGACCGACTTCAGAAACAGGATCCCCTGCTCTGCCTGATTAGAATCGCGTTCTGCCCCTCTGGCATAAGCGGCGAGGACCCGCGCAGTTCCGTAAACCGGATTTTCATCATTGTCGATATGCTGATTCCCAAACCAAAGTGGCAGCCAGGAACCGTCAGCGCGCTGGACCGTCGCCAGATACTGAAAACCGCGTCTGACTGCGCGTTCCGCTCGAAGGCGTAAATCGGTCTCTTCAGACTGGGATTCTGTTTTTAACCAGGCTTGCAAGGCCCGAATGACATGGGCCGAGATATCGGCGGCACTCTGATCAAAGGGAAGTGCGCCCCAACCTCGACAGAATGTCGGCCAGCCCCCATTTCTGTTCTGCAGGTCGAGCAGCCAGTTGACACCATTTCGAAGTGCCGACTGTAAATCGTCAGCCTGCTGCGCATCGGGTTCTTCCGGTTGAAGATTCAATAATGCCAGGATCGCACCGGGGGTATCGTCACCATCAGGAACGCCGCCGGGCAAATCGGTCCACGCCCAGCCTCCCGGTTCTGCAGAGGTGTAAGGATGCAGTTCTTTGTATTGCTGTTGCAGTAGCCACTGGCGAATCGGTGTTTTCTCAAACTCCGGAAGTGTTCCCTCCAGCGCATTCACAGACAACGTGGTGGTCCAGGTAGCAAGATTGGTATCTATAGGCCAACTGCCGTCGGGCCTTACCGAGTCGAGCAGAAACTGCAGCCCTTTCTGAACGACGGGGTGATCGGTCAACCCCATGCCTGCAAGACTCATGGTGACAAAGCTGGTCAGTGGTGCTGCTTCGAGAAATCCGCCGTTTGTGGGCTGGATCGAAATCAGTTTTTTCAGGCTGCGTTTGACTGCCAGATTTCGGATGAGTCTCGTGATTGGATTGCGTGGTTTGCGGAAGTGGTGCCTGACCTGTCCAATGGCGATCAGCGCAGGTAATGCATAGCTGACGACTGGAAGACGCACTGTTTTATAGAATCGTGCAGGTAGACAGGCGAGCTCAAACGGCAGCGCAGGAATGGTCTCCCATTTAACGAGCCCCGCGAGTGCGCAATGTGTCAGGATGGGAACCGAGAAGGTTTTGTCTTTTCCGTAGCGAGCCACAACCGCCTCAACACCACCGATCCGATCAATGTACTGCCGGGCATTGACGACATGCGCAACATACTTTTCAGTACTTTTTGTCGCGTGAAAAGCCGCATGGCAGAGCATGGTTGTCGAGATATTGCTGAAGCTTTTGACGGTATCTCCCCAGCCGCCATCGGTATTCTGATGCTCAGCCAGCCAGCGGATCCCATTTTGAATATAGCAGTCAAGAGACGTGTCGTCGGCAGGTCTTTTTCGACGGATCATCTCGAGAGCCATGATGGCCGTTGCTGTGGAAAGTGCTGACGTAGAAAGTTCTCCCGTCCAGTGCCCGGCGTTGTTACGGAAAGACAATAATTCCGCACGTGACCGCTGGTACGCTGCCTGAAGTCGCTGGCAGGAGATGGTCTCAGTCATACAGGTCTCTCTGGTACGGGGTCAGGCTTCTCATCGGGCGTTTATAAATCGAGGGCATCAAGACTATCAATCAGATCGTCCAGCTCATCGCTGGTCTCTTGTGATATCTTTGTACGTTGGGGAATGCCGACTGACATCCCGACGGCATTGCGACCGTCGGCAACGAGTTCAACATCTCTTTCCCTGGCCGCCATCTCGAGCGCGTCGGGGGCACCAAACAGTTTGGAAAGATCAATTTTGAGGCCGGCGACTTCACCATCTGCACCAGCGATACCAGGGGTTTTATGCCCGGGGAAGATAATGGCGTTCTCGGGACAGACACGACTGCAGGCCGGGCAGCCTTTCTTGCAGCTGTCCTGTTCTTCAACCAGAATCTGTCCCCCCTGATCCACGCCATACACGCCAAACAGGCAGAAGTCGATACACTCCATGCAGTTGGTACACAGACCATAATCAATGACCGGGTACCAGCGGCGTTTGGTGGGTTCCAGCTGTGGTGCTTCTTCTTTAACTGCAGTATTGTTTTTCTGTCCCTGGAGGATATCCAGTGGCTTGAGATATTTCTCAATCTGGGCAGGACGCGGGCTCTGCTGGACCATGTCCATCAGTTGAAACGTCTGAACCTGTGCATCACTGGCAATGCGTCTGATTTCTGTCAGATAATCTTCCGGATTGGAACTGACTTTTAAATCGATAGAGTAAATCTTTCGATCGGGAATGCTTTTCAGCCGCTCAGGGTTTTCGAAGGGGGGCGCCTTTTCCTTCTGTGCTTCCTCTTCGTCTTCATCCACTTCTTCTTTGAGCAGGACAAGACCTTCCGTGCCGCGGACCCCCTGGCGATCAAGAATCCAGTGGTTGGCACGGGGATAAAGCCAGGAGAGGATCACCAGATCGCCGCGCAGCGCCTGTAGAAACAGGGTTCCGGTATGATCGGCAGAAAGGTCGTACAGATGGGGAACCAGTGAAACTTCGACATCAGGTTCCATCAGGAGCGCCGCTGCCAGTGATTCTTCCAGCTCACGTTTGGCGGGATTTTTTCCCTGCGCCTGCGAGATCACCACTGTCAATTTTTTATCAGCCATTCCGTAAACCTTTTTCAACATGCAACGCCAGCATTTGTGTGCTGAACCGTTTTAGTTGAGTTGTCCCTTAATAATTCGCTGGGTCTGTTCCCACCCGTCATCTAATACTTGCAGATATTCTGCTGGCGTCAACCATTGCGCATCAGACTCCATTTCAAACAGCCAGCCTTTATCATAATTATCCGCCTGATTGATGGCAGAAGGATCGTTTAATAATTCCTGATTAAATTCCAGAATCCGGCCACTGGCGGGAACATAGAGATCGGACAGCGCTTTCGAGCTTTCGATCTCTCCAATCTTCTGTTTTTCCTGCACATTCGTAAACGGATCGATAAACCAGTCCAGAAAATAGACGTCCTGCAGTAACCGAACCGAGTAGGCAGTAAACCCCACGCGCCAGTGGTCAGCAGTCTGCTGAAACCACAGGTGTGACTTACTATAAACACGGTCCTGAGGAATTCGGGCTTCGAAATTCCCCATCATAAAGACAAGATCGTCAGGCATGATTCAATTTGCTGGGGGTCAGTTTTGCTCTAAACCCAAGGTGAAACGAGAGTTTGTACCAAGATTCAGATAAGGCAGGAATTTTCGCAATATACACTACTTAAATAGTAGAAACAGTTTATTCCCGGGATGCAAGCAGGATTCCGCCACGAATACCGGGAACGATTAATTTTCTGCTGCCCACACCGCAGACTCTGCACTGAACAACAGACGACAGCCTTATTTCACGGATCCAATTTTTGTTGGTCTATGACCAGAGGTTCTCTGTTTATCATAGGCTGAGCAGTGAATCTTCCCTGCAGAAATAACGGTTTTCTATTAATCCTGGCTGATATGAGCCATAAACCAGACATTTTTGTATGGTTATGGTACCTACTTATTTAGCTAATGCCAGGCACTATTCTGGTTATCCGGTGCGATTTCAATGACCTTCAGTTTCTAATAGTCTTATTATTAAGGGACTATTTCATACTAAATTTTGTTTGACAGACGATTATTCAGTTGTACCATGTTGTACGTACCTATCTTAAACAACAGCCTCTATCCTGGGAAGCATTCCACTTGTTATCAGCCAGTGAATTTTTAGAGACGACCACTCGATCGGATGATCACGAATCAAATCCTTCCCGCGCGAAATACGAACGTATTCAGGATCATCTCAAAAAGCAAATCCTTGACGGAAGCCTTCCCCCCGGAACAGCACTTCCCTCTGAGCAGCAGCTGGCAATTCTGTTTGAGAGTGCCCGTAGCACGATTCGCCAGGCAATGGGCATGCTCGAACGGGAAGGTCTGGTGAGCCGCGTCCAGGGCAAAGGAACATTCATAAACGAGAATGCACGACAACGGCTGGCCTGCGGCCTGGATATCCTGGCGCTGGTGATACCGGAAGTGCTATCGGGGTATTACCCGTCTCTGCAACACAGTTTTGAAGAATCATCCAGTCAGTCACAGAACCAGATGCTGGTCTGCTGCACAAGAAACAATATCGACAAACAAGGCAATGCGATCCTGCAACTGATCGACAACCAGGTAGGAGGCGTTGCGATCGTACCGGCCAGTACGCCCCCCACTCCCGCTTATCAGATTCGCCAGTTACAGAAAGCGGGAATACCCGTGGTCCTCTGCCACCGCCCTGTTGAAGGAATCACTGCACCACTGCTGGGACTCCCGTTTCAACAAATTGGCGGACTGGCGGGTGACGCCTTAGTCAGGCAGGGACATCGTCGTGTTTCATTTTTCGCGCCACATTGTACACAAACAACCGATCTCTACCTGGAAGGTTTTCGTAAAGCACTGGCCAACGTCAATTGTGAACTGGCAGCCGACCACTGCTATTTCGGTACCGACGGGACCATTGACATGCAGGAGCTGGACAGCGAAATCGAGGCGGCCCTGAAACGCATTTTGAATCAGCCTGATCGCCCCACGGCAATCTTCACGAGCTTTGACTCCATGGCGGAACGCATTTACCTGCATCTGACAAGAATGGGGCTGCGGATGCCGAACGACATTTCCCTGATTGGCGTGGGAGACCAGATTCGACACAGCGTACTGCAGCAGCAAATTGCCTCGGTCACCGTCAACGAAACTCAGCTGGGACATCGCGCGGTAGAACTGTTAAACCAGATGCGCAGCGGCGAACTCCCGATTGAAACATCCGAGACCAGTATCATGCCGGCAGAAGTATATACAGGAATGACACTGGGACCAGCACCGGAAACCGTAAAACCACCAATGCGATCAATACAGAAAGAATCGTCTATCAACTCGTAATACCATATATCTTTATCTATCGCTGCCAGGCTTTGGTACGTCTGCTTTCGCGCCACTCTCCGGGCGGGCCTGTGCAGTCATTTTAAACTGTTTGAGAGGGACCAAAGATGAAACACCCCATCTTTAAGAATCGCGGATTCACGCTCATCGAACTTCTGGTTGTGATTGCCATTATTGCGATCCTGATCGCCCTGCTGTTGCCTGCTGTTCAACAGGCCCGGGAAGCCGCTCGCCGGAGCCAGTGTAAAAACAATCTGAAACAGCTGGGACTGGCAACACACAACTACCATGACAGCCACAATGTCTTTCCCATCAGCCACGGCGATACCGGAAACTCGTTCGGCTGGCGGGCATTGATCTTACCTTACGTGGATCAAGCCCCCATGTATAATAAAATCAACTTCAGTGGGAACATTGTTGATGCCGGTAACCTGGAAATCGCCCAGACTCCGCTGGGCCTGTATCACTGCCCCAGTGATCCCACGGCGAGCAATGTGAGTGGCAGCAATCAGGTCTGGTCGAACTGGTGTTTTCCGGCCTCCTGCCCGACCGCCTCACGAAATAATATTGCCGTAACCACCTACAAAGGCGTGGACGGTCGCGCATTTGATCAGTCACTGACTGCCTCCCCCATGCCACACGGCATGTTTGACCGTCGGATGGGACTGCAGGCCAGTGGAGGCGGGGGGAGTATTGTCACTCCGAACCGGACCATGAAGATGCGCGATGTGCTGGATGGTACCTCGAATGTACTGTTTGTGGGAGAGAACTCACCCGGATTCCATGCCTGGTCTTCCTGGGCTGCCTGGCATTCTCCGATGACCACCGCCTACCCCATCAATCACCCGTTTGCGGTCTGGGGAAGTGCGCAGACCCGCATCAGCTCCGGCGCCCATGGCTGGATTGATGGCTTCGCCTCTTCCAGCTATCACGAAGGGGGAGCGCATTTTCTGATGGTGGATGGCAGCGTGCACTTCTTTAGTGAAAACATGGACTTTCTCACCTATCAACAGTTGGGACATCCACAAGATGGCCTGCCAGTCGGTGGTTTCAGCTACTGAATGACGATGTCATATTATACCTCAATTTGATCAGAAATTCTGAGCAGGAGATACCTATGCTGATCATGAAAGTTCTTGCGCGGGCAGGAATGCTCTTTTCCCTGGCCCTCTGGTGTAGCGGTTGCGGCGGTGGTGGTGGTGAAGATCTGCCGGAAACGGTCGCCGTGAGTGGAGTCGTGACATATCAGGGCAAACCGGTCACTGATGCGTCCATCATGTTCTATCCCCTGCAGGGACGTAAACCGGCTACGGGTAGATCGGATACTACTGGCAAATTCACCTTACGTACGTTTGAAAAAGATGACGGCGCCCTCCCCGGCGAGCATCAGGTGACTGTGAATGCCTATCAGTCAACGCCGGAAGGGGTCTCGATGAAAAGTGCGATTCCGATCAAGTACAGCAGCCCGACCACTTCGCCACTCAAGATCACAGTGACGGATACAAACCCGGAGATCAAACTGGAATTGATTGACTGAAATCAGCACGACGATGTTTACTTAATTGCTGTTGTCAGCCTGTCTGGTGGGATCGCCGATCTGCAACGGTCGGTTCACCAGTGAGACCAGCACAAAGCTGAGCATCATCAGCAGATACCAGGCAACCAGCTTCGAAAGCGAAACCAGCTGCCAGTGGTGCTTCTGCATGGGGTAGATCCAGACATTGGCATACGTCGCCAGATTTTCCGCGAACCAGATAAACAACGCGACGAGCAGCCAGCCCAGCACCAGAGGCATACGTCGATGGAGACGGTTCATTTTGAAATAAATCATCACTCTGCCAAACATCAACAGGCTGGCGGCGATGAGCGCCCAGCGAATATCCACCACATAATGATGTGTAAAAAAGTTGGCATAAATCAGTGTTACGAGCACGACCGTGCTCCAGTAGGGCGGATAACTGGAATAGCGAAAATCAAAGATCCGCCAGACCCGGGCGATATAACTGCCCACGGCGCTGTACATGAATCCGGCAAACAGAGGCACATTGCCAATTCCAATCTCAAACGGTTCCGGATATTGCCAGGAACGAATGCCATCTGAAGTTTTAAACAGCTCCATCACGGTTGCGACGATATGAAAAACCAGAATCACGACAGCCTCACGCGGGGATTCCAGTCGAAAACAGAGCAGGAAGATCTGAAAGGCGACTGCAGCCAGAAACAGAAAGTCATAACGATAGAGAAAATCGATCGGATACCAGAAGCGAGTGATGATCATCAACGCCAGCAGAAAGCCACCGAAGATACAGGCGGACGCCTGTTTAATACCGAACAGCCAGAATTCATGGAGAAAGGTTTTCAGGAGATTCAATCCGTTCTGAGGTGGGGAATCGGGAATTCGATTTTTGAAATTCGATTGTACTGCACCAGCGGTAAAGTCTCTATAAAAAAAGGGAGCAGACAATTTGCCTGCTCCCTGTTCGGAACCTGGGATGGCTCCAAGCCATCCCACGCACACTTCCGTTACTCAGCACTGACAGCAGCGACCTGCGGTGCCAGTTGCATATCCAGCGGATTCGATGCGGCACCATCGCCACGCACAATCACGAAGGTAGCATCCGCTGCGTCCAGCAGAGGCAGTTCGGGCAGTTGGACGCGAACCCCCAGATCGTACCAGCCATAGATTTCTGCTTCGAAATTCATGCCATTCAGGGACATCAGAACTTTGCCGGGTTCCGGTCCCAGGCCTTCGCCAGCCAGATTGACCATCCCACCACTGAAGACGACATCGGTATCAGCAGAGAACAGAGCTGGATCGACGGGCAGTACATCGACTCGTGCCACGACCGCACCATTGTTTTCTTCGAATGCTTCTGGAATTTCCCGGTGTGAATCGATCAGTACATGCAACTGTTCGAAGGGCACCTGATTTCCTTCTTCATCTAAAGAGAGAGTACTGGCAGCGAATGGCAGACGAATATCGACAGACTGAATCTGCCCTGCCGCGATATTATCAACGCGTGTTCCTGCTTCAGGTACTCCAGCAACTGCGTCTCGTGTGTTGGAAGCAAGCAGCATGACATTGAAGGGCTGGTTGATATCGACCACACTGTTATTGCGGAACCAGACGCGGAAACGAGGTCCCAGTTCTTCTTCAGGATGACCTGAGTCAACAAAACGTACTGCCAGCATCTGCAGGTCAAGTCCACTGTCGATGACGATTGGTTCAATATCCACCCAGGTACCACAGGTCACGATGGGGAGTGGCTGCCAGACAGGACAGTCATACCAGACCCAGGGGACACAAGGATCACAGATGATTGGACGACAGATCAGTGGACGAGGATCACAGATGGGGTGACACCAGTCCCACCAGCACCAGTCAACCCAGGCAGACCAGTGCGGGCTCCAGCAGTAGTTGGGGTACATGCCAGGACCGGCGTACCAGCAGCCAAAGTGAGTCTGAGTGAAGGAATTCGCCATATTGCCGAACAAAGTTCGATTTCTCCAGCCACCATGCTTGAGCAGGTTTTGATTCAGATGTAACTGACGGGCGACATCACCTTTTTTATGCAGTTCGAACTGCTTTTTCAGTTTCCACTGTTTGTTGTTCTTACTGTTAATCAGGGCATTAAATTTTCCGGCCTGCAGTTGCTTATCCAGATTCAGCTTGAGTGGTTTGATGCTATGGTTTTTGAAGAGGTCTTTGTTCAAAGGCACGCCATTTTTACCGAGCCATTTCTTGGAAGGACCAAACTTTTTGCCTTTGGAAAAATCTTTATGCAGATCGATGCCTTTAGGGAGCTTACCGATCTGGTTTGGTTTTTTCCCGGGTTTCTGAATATTATTTCCTGGTTTGAATACGTTGTTACCTTTACCAGGCTTCGTATCGAATTTTCCTTTTCCTGGTTTAAAGACGTTATTTCCAAAACCAGGCTTTGAGGGTCTGGTCACCTTTCCAGGTTTTGGTACAAATTTACCAGGAGCCACTTTACGATCGGGAATCTTCAGGTTCGGAATTTTACGATCGGGTACTTTCCGGTCTGGAATCTTGCGATCCGGTATTTTTCTGCCTGGTTTTTTATACTCGGGGATTTTCAGGTTTGGTACTTTGCGGCCTGGTACTTTGCGATCAGGTTTCCGTGGATTCAGATGTTTTGTGTCCAGCTTAATGCCGTTCTGTTTTCCGAACTGCGGCATTTTGAAGTCAGATCGTTTTGTCTGAGGAGTCACTTTGAACGACTTCGAAGGACGGCTGGCCCCCTTCTTATTTACCTTGGGACTGACATTGCCGGAGAAGTTTTTGATACTTTTACCGGAGGGACGCGACAGACTCTTTGATGCAGAAGAGGACTGTGGCCGAGTGGACTGTGGCCGAGTGGACTGGGGCCGAGTGGACTGGGGCCGAGTGGTTTTGGGGCGTGTAAAACTTTGTGGCCGACTGGAAGCACGTTGTGGCCGAGAGGATTTTGACGAACTTTTGGAACTGCTTTGGCTTTTCTGACTGCTGCGACTGGAACTGCGACTTTTGCGATCTGACGACTTGTCAGCCGCCAACAAGGGGGCACTACAAATCCCCCCCACAAGTGCCAATGAGAGTAACATACGAAACGGCCGTTTGAAGTATTGAACTTTATTCTGGATCATCATGACTCTTCCCCTTTGGTTAAACCGTTGCTGCCCGCGTTGTGATGTGAACGGTTTGAGAGAAGAGCGTAAAATATGCCAATTATATCGATTTGATATCAGCGACCAAAAACACAACTCCTTAAAATGTATTAAAATAAAGGGTTACGAAATTTCAATCCAGACAGACTGTCCAGCAGATAAGATTGTAAAATCCACATGAGGCAGCATCGCGCCATCATATTGATTCCACGCAGAACTCATTTTCGCGGCAGTGTGCACCGAGTTTCAGGAATTTTCGGCCGCTTGCTTGAGAGAGGGATCGTCCTGCTGTTTACGCCAGGCATTCAATTGGTCCAAGAGTTTGTCAGACACCTGTTGATGGGCGGCTTCGTCCGACAGGTCATGTTGTTCCAGCGGATCATTTTTGAGATCAAACAGCTGGATCCGGTCCAGGTGGGGATAATAGATGAGCTTCCAACGATCCGTGCGGATCATTCGCTGAAAGTTACGGAAGTAGCAGTAGACCTCATCATAGATGGCATCATCCTCTCCTGTGAGTACCGGTTTGAGGCTCTTGCCTTCGACCGTCTTGGGAACAGGAACTCCTGCCAGGTCACAACTGGTAGGATATAAATCGCGGAGATAGCATTGCGCTGCGGAGATTGTGTCAGCAGGAATACCAGGCCCGACCAAAATCATGGGAACGTTGACCGTGTGCTCATACATATTCTGTTTTCCCCGCAAGCCATGACTGCCCATCGCCAGACCATGATCGCTGGAATAAATCAGAATGGTATTCTCCCATTCGCCCGACTTTTTCAACGCATCTACAATTCTTCCCACCTGCGCATCCAGGTGGGAAATAACAGAGTAATAGAGGGAGAGATCGTTCTGTACAATCTGTTTTGTGCGCGGCCAGGGAAGGAGTGCCTCGTCGCGGCCATCAAAATTGCCATGATCAAAAGGATGTTGTGGTAGAAAGTTCTCGGGTACAGGCATTTTGTCCGGATCGTAGTACTGTTCATAACCGATGGGCATCAACAGAGGATCATGGGGCGCCGTGAAACAGACGTGCAGAAAAAACGGTTTTTCGTGCTTTCTCTCGACGAATTCTATGGCAGCGTCGGCGAAGTGTTCGCTGATATTCGAAGTGAGCCCGACCCCTTTTTCGGGAAAGAAATGGCGTTCGTCATCCTGAAAGATCCAGCCACGATAGCCGGTCACCAGGACACCGTTACCATCAAAAGAAGGGACTGCCCAACGTCCGCCCCCTCCGGTAAACAGCCCCAGAGTTTCATTGTATCCACGCAGGACCGGCTTGCCATCATTGTGCCATTTGCCAACATACCAGGTATTGTATCCGGCTTTCGACAGGGTCTGGGACCAGGTGGGAAGCTCCTTCTTAATCGGCTTTCCGAAATCCATGGAGCCATTATGAAAACCACTGACACCAGAAAGAATCTCAGCCCGACTGGGAGTACAGATCGGGTTGGCACAGACGGCACGGGTGAAACTGGTCCCCGCTTTGACCAACTGATCGAGGTGCGGAGTTTTAATGATCGGATTCCCCAGGGCAGCGATGGTATCGGGCCGCTGATCGTCGCTGAGCAGGAAGACGATATTCGGACGAGTGGTTCTGTTGTCAGCGTTCTTGTCTGCAGCGGTGCTGAAACCACAGATACTGAGGCATAAAACTGCCCAAAACGTGCGAATTACAGTCGACATCGACATCTCCCATCTCAAGAGGATTCGGCGTTTGAGGGGCCGAATTCGTCTTTCACTAAATCCGTATTACTGATAAGTTTTACATCTCAAAATCACTGGAAATTCTTCATTCGTTAGCTTTCTTTATCTATTCTGGACAATGTCGCCATGCAGGGCAAGCGTTATATCAGCTGGATGCTGGGAATTATGATACTGGCGTGGACCGGATGGTCATTCTGGGTCAAACGGCAGGAAGCAGTAGAAGTCGTTGAGGACAAGGAACCACCTAAACCTGCTGCCGCTGCGAAACCGATGGACCACCTGATACAGGCACAGAATGCCTCGTTGCAAGACGAAAAAGTGGAAGTGCTGGAATTGAACCTGGAGGTCAACCAGCGATTTCCGATGATCAAAACTGTAGAACAGAAACTGTCCCAGGCTTCTGCTGCTGGCGTTATCCACAGTACTTCAAAACTGGAGCTGATCCTGGCGTTGACGGTGGAAGAACTGCGTGACGACGGTCGTAAGCGACTCAAAGTGAGCTACACGGGAGTTAAATACTCGCATGATATTGCCGGCGAACAGGTGCATTACGACTCCCATCGCTCTTCAGGACCGGTGCCACCACAGGTCCAGGCCTATCAGCATCTGGTGAATAACGGGTTTTCGTTCTGGATTGGACCAGATAACAAAATCGTAGAACTGGTGGGCTTTGATGAGTTTCTCAAACGCTGTCTGCAGAATACCAGTGCCAGCCAACGGGAAACGGTACTGGCCAAGATTTCGGAATCCTCGGGCGATGATGGGGTTGCTAATTTCATTGACGACAGTATTGGTCTGCTGCCATACAACATTGACGAGAATCACAAAGGAGGTGCGATCCGCGTGGGAGAGACCTGGATCAAAACCCGCCGCCTGACACAACCGATTCCGATGGTTCTCAAAACCGAGTATACGCTGCGTGAACTGAACGACAATATCGCCCGCATCAATATCGCCGGTGACATCGCCGCATCCAAAATCAGCAGTCCGATCAACCAGCATGGGAAATCGGTACAACTTTACATTCGAGGCGGAAAATCATTCGGTTCCTGCCTGATCGATCGTAAAACGGGGTTGCCCCTGGAATCGAAAATCGATCGCTTCCTCGAAACCACAGTGAAACTGGCCAGTGGTATAGAATTCGAACAGCAGAAACAGATCGTGACCACAATTCGAGCCTTTCCCCACCAGGAAGAACGCACGCTGGGACCGGCTGCGAAACTGAACCGACCCGGAAATCCGAAACCGGCTGCGAACTGAACGGGGTCGTTTCTACTGATGTCCGATTTTCATCTCTCAGCGCTGAGAGAATCCCCGGTATAATGTGCCCGTCTGTGGCTTTCGGATCCGGATGATCGAGCCGGATGATCGAGAATGACTGAACATATTACGCCGAAAACTGGTCAAAAAGGCGTGAGCTGGGGCGAGGCACTGGCGTGAGGGTGTGCGGAAAGTGGCGCGAATGTGCGCCGAAACGCAGTTTTGCGCAAGCGAAACTGAGTGCTCAAATCAGAACCAGTCAGTCATTGACGGCAGTTTGGCCCCTGAAAAACAGTCTATTTCGCGTAGTGCCTATTTCTTGACCGGGACACATTCAGACAGTAGAAGTAACATTTTTACAAAGACGAAATACCAACGGGAGAAAACAGTCAATTTAGAGAATTGACTCAGGCAGCGGCACGCAATTCAGCGGGTTGTTCGTCTTCCTGATCAGAGGCGAACTGCTGGCATTCCTTAACGACGTCGGCAACAAACTGTTTCGCCGTCAGATGCTCACGCAGGTAGCTGGCGACTTTAGAGAAGCGTGTTGAGACATACCAGGGACGCAGATGATAGCGAACGGGGGTCGCCTGTTCGATGACCTGCATGGTCTGCTGATAGTTATCGAGATCAATATTGAGATCAGTGCTGTCACTGCAGGAAAAGAGCATTTGCAGATTGGGATTTTCTTTTGAGCCGAACTGCACCTCCAGTTTGAATCCGCAGCTTTCCGCAAGCATCTTCAGACTGGACGGAGTGAAATTATGAATGTGAGCGTAATGGAACATTTTACTGCGACGGGCAAAGGGAGCCGCGATGTTCGGGCACTCGACATAGAACAGTCCGTTTTCCGCCATCATGCCTCGAATGTATTCCAGGGCGCGACGCGGCGAATTGAAATGCTCGATGACATGGACCAGCAGCAGCAGTTCGCGACTGTGATCGCGGGGTTGTTCAAACAGGTCCCCACGCACCACGTTTGTCAGCAGGCGCTGCTGGGAGTAATCCTGAAAGCCTTCGCCTGGCTCGATGCCTGTCGACTGATGACCGTTGAGTTCGAAGACTTTCACAGTACAGCCAATCCCGGCTCCGACTTCGAAAACACCCGCATCGGGTTCGATATGTGGTTGCAGCTGACGGAAAATTCGTTCACCATTTTTCCAGGCACGCATCACGCGGCGATCCGAGGGAGTCAATTCGCCATGATAGCTCTGTCGATATTCTGTGGCATAATAATGGGCGAGTTCCTCATCTGTCGGTATTTTGCCATGCGCGACCAGACCACAGGCTTTACAGATAACAGACTCCAACGAATTCCCGTGCCGATCCCGATCGCCAATTTGTTCAAACTCGGTTCCTGCACACAGATCACACTGTTTTTGTTCCATTGGGTTCACCACATTTATTCGCCAGAATTCAACGATTTCTATCACGTCAGAACCTTGAAACTCGGACCGGAGGCGATAGAACGGATCAGATTGGCGTGAACACTAATCGGAGCAGGAAAACAGGTCAAGATGAATCATTCCAAACCTGTTTCCATGGGTGATTTAGCAAAAACCTCCGGCCTCAGGACCACCCGGATATTGTGTTGGGTTGAGAATTCTCGCAAAGGGGTGTGCTGCATTGTTTTTCTGGACTCGAGCATGTACCCTAATGACCATTGGACAGTAGAAATATCAGGAATAAAGGCCCGGCATTTTAGCACCCAAGCCGTAATTATAAAAAGAGTTAGGATAATTCATGTCTGACGGTAAAATCAAGAAGCTGCTCGTCGCCAACCGTAGTGAAATTGCCATTCGAATTTTTCGAAGTACACACGAATTGGGAATTCGTACTGTCGGTATTTATACCCACGAAGACCGTTATGCCCTGCACCGCACCAAAGCAGACGAAGCATATCAGATTGGAAAACCGGGGCACCCGGTTAAATCCTACCTGGATATCGAAGCGATTATCGCTCTGGCCAAGCAGAAGAAGATTGACGCGATCCATCCAGGTTACGGGTTTCTTTCAGAGAATGCTGATTTCGCTCAAGCCTGTGAAGACGCCGGAATCATCTTTATCGGCCCTCGTGTGGAGACCTTGAGAGCCCTCGGAGATAAAATTTCAGCTCGTAAAATTGCGGAGAAGGTGGGCGTCCCTGTTTTAGGGGGAAGTGGCGAAGCGATCGTGGATGCGGCTTCAGGTCGGAAGACGGCGGTCGACATTGGTTTCCCGATTATTCTGAAAGCAGCGCACGGCGGCGGCGGTCGCGGGATGCGGGTGGTTCAGAAAGAAGCAGACTTTGATTCGTCTTACGAGTTGGCACGAAGTGAATCTCTGTCGGCGTTTGGGAGCCCGGATGTATTCGTTGAGAAATTTATCTCACGTGCCCGTCACATTGAAGTGCAGTTACTAGGCGACAAGCATGGCGGCCTGGTGCATCTCTACGAACGCGACTGTTCTGTTCAACGACGTCACCAGAAGGTAGTGGAAATTGCACCGGCTCCAAATCTTGACCCGGTAGTCAGAGACGCGCTGTGCGAAGCAGCTTTGAAAATCGGGCGGAGTGTAAATTACGAACTGGCAGGAACAGTAGAGTTTCTGCTGGACGCTGATACGAATCAGTTTTACTTCATCGAAGTCAATCCACGAATTCAGGTCGAGCATACCGTGACAGAAGAAGTCACCGGCGTGGATATCGTGAAATCACAGATTCTGCTGGCTCAAGGGGCCCAGTTGAATGACCCGGGAATCCGCATCAATTCCCAGGAAGAACTGCAAACACACGGGTTTGCACTGCAGTGCCGCGTGACAACTGAAGATCCGACAAATAACTTTATGCCCGACTATGGACGCGTGGCACATTACCGGTCTGCCAGCGGGATGGGCGTGCGTCTGGATGCGGGGACGGCGTTCTCGGGGGCGATGGTCTTCCCGTATTACGATTCATTGCTGGTGAAAGTCACCACGTGGGCACGGACTTTTAAAGATGCAGCCGCCCGCACGGAGCGTTGTCTGCAGGAGTTTCGAATTCGTGGCGTGAAGACGAACATTCCATTTGTGCTGAAACTGATCACACACCCGACTTTCCTGAACGGCGAATGTTATACCCGGTTCATTGATGATACGCCTGAATTGTTCAAGTTTCCGAAGCGGCATGACCGGGCGACAAAGCTGTTGACTTATCTGGCAGAGACCGTCGTTAACGGCAATGCGATGGTGAAGGACCGTCCGAAAGCGGTTCGACGGATGCCTGCTCCGATTCCCGAATATAACAAAAAACTGCTTTCTCCCCCCGATGGGATGCGACAGAAACTGCTGGAACTGGGTGCAGAAAAATTCGGTAAGTGGATTCTGGATCAGAAAGAACTGCTACTGACGGATACTTCATTCCGGGACGCGCATCAGTCTTTATATGCCACGCGGTTCCGAACACATGACATGCTGCAGATCGCGGAAGTCTACGCACATAACTGCCCGCAGTTGTTCTCACTGGAAATGTGGGGCGGAGCGACGTTTGATACATCGATGCGATTCCTGAAAGAATCTCCCTGGCAGCGACTGGCTGAGATGCGCACCCGCGTGCCGAACATTCTGTTCCAGATGCTGATACGGGCTTCGAGTGCGGTTGGTTATACGAACTACCCGGATAACGTGGTGCGAGCCTTCGTAAAAGAAGCCGCCGATGCAGGCATAGATGTGTTCCGCGTGTTCGATGCCCTCAACTGGGTACCGAACATGAAAGTGGCGATGGAAGAGGTTCAGAAAAGTGGTGCGATCTGCGAAGCCAGTATCTGCTATACGGGCGATATTCTCGATGCTTCGAAGTCGAAATACGATCTGAAATATTACGTCAATATGGCAAAAGAGCTGGAGAACATGGGCGCGCATATTCTTGCCATTAAAGATATGGCGGGGCTATGTAAGCCGTATGCAGCCGAGTTGCTGGTGAAAACACTGAAGCAGGAAATCGGTATTCCGATTCACTTCCACACGCATGATACAAGCGGCGGACAGGCGGCTTCGATTCTGAAGGCTGCCGAAGCCGGGCTGGACATTGCCGACGGTGCGGTGCCTTCGATGTCGGGTGGAACTTCACAACCGAACCTGACAACAGTTGTGGAAGCACAGCGATTTACAGAACATCAGCCGACAGTGGAAGTCGAACACCTGGATGAGATTTCCGAATACTGGCGTGCGGTTCGTAATTTCTACACTGCTTTTGAAAGCCCCGTGCTTCCCGCAGGTGCGAATCTGTATGAGCATCAAATGCCCGGTGGTCAATATACAAACCTGCTACAGCAGGCGCAGTCGCTGGGGCTGGGAGATCGCTGGTCTGAAGTCTGTCATGTGTATGCGGAAGTGAATCAACTGCTGGGTGATATTGTGAAAGTCACGCCGACTTCGAAAGCCGTCGGTGATATGGCGTTGTTCCTGGTTGCCAATGATCTGAGTTGTGATGACGTTGTGAAAGGCGATCGCGATCTGGCATTTCCGGAATCAGTACTGGATCTGATCAGCGGCCGAATGGGACAGACTCCCGGTGGATTCCCTGAAGATATTCAGAAAAAGATTCTGCGGGGAGAAAAACCACTTACCGAACGACCAGGAAGTATTCTTCCACCGGCCGACTTCGAAGATGCTGCGAAAACGGTTCAGAAAATGATCAATCGCACGCCCACCGATCAGGAAGTGGTCACTTACCTGCTGTATCCGAAAGTCTACGAAGATTTTACTACGCATCAAAAAGCGTATTACGATACGAGTGGTCTCCCCACGTATGCGTTCTTCAACGGCATGGAACCGGAAGAAGAAATTTCGGTCGAGATTGCACCGGGTAAGACGCTGATCATTAAGTTTCTGGCGGTAGGTAAGCCACAAACCGATGGTTGTCGTACTGTGTTCTTCGAACTGAATGGTCAGCCACGTGAAGTGGTGATTGTAGATAAATCGTTGAAGCCGCAAGGGGATTCACGTCGTCGCGCGGATTCGGGTGATCCCAAGCAGATTGGTGCTGTCATGCCGGGTGTGATTGTTTCGCTGGCAGTTAAAGTTGGAACCAAGGTCAAAGCCGGTGATCAATTGCTGGTGCTGGAAGCGATGAAGATGCAAACGAGTGTCATTTCAGAGCAGGACGGCGTGGTCAAAGAAGTGGTCACAGACGCGGGCACTCAAGTGGAATCGGGTGACCTGCTGATCGTGCTTGAGTAGCCTCTGTCCATACATCGACAAGTGTCTGAAGACTGGGGAATTTCCCCCATAAATAATCAATGCGCATAATTTTACTACAGGTAAATACCTCATGTATGTGTAGTGAAAAACTGCAATATTCGGAGCGAATTCAACAAACTTGTATTGGTTTCAGCCGAACATAAACCATCCCATATTACCTAGTCCTGCCAGCATAATCTTGATCGTATTTGCATCAGCAAAAACAGGATTCATTTTGCTTCTACAGGCTAGAGAAATTCAATGCGGGCATAAATCTACGCCGATAGATTAGTTAACAGGTAATCTTTACCAGCCTTATTCAGGTCTGGTCCACAAACTTCTCAATCGGAACAAAAGAACAGAAGCAGTTTGCTACGGTTCTTTGAAGAATTTGGAGTACTCGGCGAATGACTGGAGCGCGTCAATCCATTCAACCACCTCATTTTGTGATTTCCAGTGAGGGAGAGCTTCTAGGTGAAGACACCCCCGAGAATCAGGAGTTAGTCCGTCGCGTGGTAGCCTGTGTGAATGCCTGTGACGGAATTACCACTGAAGAGCTGGAGAGTGGTATTATTAACGATATGCGGAGTGTGATTGCCCAGACAGCGCCACTGTTACAGGAACGCAGTCAGATGACCGAACTTCTGCGGCGTGAAATTCGCGCAGAAATGAATGCGCGCAATAAGAAGGATCAGGAAGATTGATTCTCAATCGTGAATCAATTTGAGCCGCGTTTAATATACCCGCTGATACGGACTTTCAACTTGCCCGTTGATTTATGCCCGGCGGGGAGATTCAGGCCAATCATCAGTACGCCATCATCTTTCGGGGTATACTCTGTTTTGTCACCAATCAGAAACGGCTTCCCCATCTTAGGTTTTCCTTTTTCCTGAGAGATCACCATTCCCATCAGTGCACCTGTGGGAATTCCATCAGCCAGTTCTTTCATGGCAGTCGTATGTGGTAAGCCTTCCACGCTGGTTTTGATATCGGCGATGAAATCGTATGTCCCGGTCGCCTGAATACGAACCATTTTCCCCTTAGCCACCAGACCCGCTGGTACGCTCCAGTTGCGTGCGGCATCAACATCGAAATCAGAAGAGTTGGAACTCATCAGTTTTTCGTTGAGCTGAGTGATCATCGCCTTTACGCCGGGAACATCTTTTTGCAGACTCTGAATCGATAGCAGCATCTCGCGGGATTTTTCATAATCCCCTGCTTCAGAATACTTCCGGGCAATTTCTGCTGACTGCCTGATGAAGGAATCACGGAGTTTGTCAGCCTGGACATTGAGCGACTTGACGTTCGTTTTTTTTGAACTCTGTGCCTTAACGGGTTCTGAAATCAGCAGTACTCCCAGAGTACTTACCAGTAACAGTAATTGAACATTCCGGCCAGATCTGAAATTAAACACGATTCGATTCCTCTATTCTTTAAACCAGATGTGAATGCTTTTATTATGACGAATCCCTGCTATCGCTGGCAATCAGAATCCGGCGTTCCCTTGTCTGCAGTGACAAATTTCGAAACATTTATCCGGGTGGCCATTGCAACGAACGCCCTCCCAGCAGATGCAGGTGCAGGTGGTCGACCGTCTGCCCCCCTTCTTTACCGGTATTAACGATTGTACGATATCCAGAATCCAGTCCTAACGTCTTTGCCAGTTTCCTGACAGTGAGCAGCAGATGACCTACCAGTTCCTGATCTGAATCTTTCAAGTGTGCAAGGGACGGAATCTCCTGCTTCGGAATAACCAGTACATGCACGGGGGCCTGGGGATTCACATCGTTGAAAGCCAGGCATAATTCATCTTCATAGATAATGTCTGCCGGGATTTCCCGATCAATGATTTTCTTGAAAATAGTTTTCTCACCAGACATCTACCTGCGTCCTCCCTATTTCATTCGACACTATTTTTAAAATTACAGTCCGAAAAGTGAAAATGGAATCTGTAATTATTTCTCAATTGATTGCTAAGGCTTAAGTAAACAGCTGTTTGTAAACACCATACCCACCTGCCAGCAGCAGCCCCAGGCAGGAAAGAAACAGCATCAGATCCCACAATCGTCCGGGAGCTAAACGGGCGTCGATTCTCGTATAGCGCAGATAAATGGCAGCGACTCCCAGCATCGGCAACATGATGGCCTGCATGGTTCCCGCGATCAGGACCAGTCGAACCGGATTTGCCCCTGTCAGGAAAACTGCCAGACACAAGACAGGCAGGATCAGTGACATGATCTTGATCGAGTTTTGCAACGACGCGGGTTTGCTATCATCAACGATACCGAAAAATCGTAGTCCATCCGAGAAGATACGTGCATTCGCGGCGTTCGCTACCAGGAAAGTGGAATACAAGACAGCAATGGCACCTGACAGGAACAGCCACTTGGCGAAGGTACCGAAGACAGGTACATAGGCTTCCGCCAGGGTACTCACCATCCGCATACCGTCCGGGTCCAGGCCTTCCTTGTGCAGCACAGCCACTCCCATCAGATAAAAGGCAAGCGTTGCAAATGTATAAATACACATTGAAGCAAAGGCGTCAATTTTCATCACCCGCATCCAGCCTCTGGCTCTCTCTGCCCACGCTTCATCTTTAGAATGAGGCCCAGTAAAACGTGCATAGCCTTTCTCCAGACACCAGTAAGGATAGGCAATCAGCTCTGTCGCACCGACGCCTATAATCCCGAACGCCGCCAGAGCCGTCAACAGCGGGTTCATTCCGCCGGTCGCCTCAGGAACACCAAACGAAAGCCCGCGGACGATTTCTGCTGTCGAGATACTCCAGATGTCGGATGTCTGCAGGGAAATCACATTGCCGATGGTAATGAATGTAAACGAGACCACCAGGATCGTCGACAAATGCTCAATCAGATTATAGCGACCGTAGTATAATAGAATTGAAGTAAATATAGCGATCACACTGGCCCAGATCTTGTCATCCCAGGTCTGCGGTTCGAGAATTGATTTTCCATCTTTATCCAGCAGAGAATCGTTATTGCGAATTTTTTCGAGAATCACCTGACCGGCCGCCTGCAGGCCTTCGATGCGTTTTTTCATTTTGGCATGACCGCGCAGATATCGCTCGCGTTCGGCAGTTGACAGATCTGCCAGAGTTTTTTGTTCATCTTTCAAAGCTTCTTCCAGCTCCAGGTAATGCACGAATTCCTTTTCTGAAGGGTATTGAATTGCCTGGAGATAATCACCTTTAATCGGCAGTGTCAAAGCCAGTGCCTGTCCAACACCACCCACAATGCCACCCAGCTGACCGATCGTACAAATACTCATCACCAGCCAGAACCAGAGGATCCAGTTCGGGGGTTTCTGTCCTTTGGTACTCAGAAACCCAAGTCGGGGGCCAGGTACATGATTTAATGCAGCCAGAGTCGTTTCCCCTCGTGAGATGGAAAATCGCCCCAGTTCGATCTGGACGAATACCTTGATCAGGCATCCCACGATGATCAGCCACAACAGCGCGATTCCAGCCTGAGCACCGGTCTTGGTGGTCGCGATCAGTTCACCGGAACCGACAATACTGCCAGCCACGATCAGTCCAGGACCCAGTCGTTTGACGATCCCCCAGAAATCGGTCGGGGCTTTGATTGATTCTTCGAGAGTCGAATCAACGGAAGGATCGAGCGCATTACTCTTCTGTTGAGATTCCATCGTACTCCTGTTTCATCTTTGTCTTCGACGAAGGGAACAGTCGAAACATTACTCAGAGCCGTTAGAATTCTAACAGTGATCACTCAATCTCAGTTTGCATTTCGTGACCTCATTGGTGAAATGCATTTCCGATTACTTGAGTTGTTTTTCTGCGACCTCTATTGCTTTGAGCAACCCCTTTGCCTTGTTAAGTGTCTCATGATATTCTGTTTCCGGTACACTGTCGGCAACGATCCCGGCGCCGGCCTGAACGTAGGCCGTAGACCCCTGCATCACCAGTGTACGAAGTGCAATACACGTATCCATATTCCCGGTAAAATCGAGATAGCCGACGGCTCCTGCATAAGGGCCGCGGCGGTGTGGTTCAAATTCGTCTATGATTTCCATCGCCCTGACTTTGGGGGCACCGGAAACGGTTCCCGCAGGCAATCCCGCTCGGAGTGCATCCAGGGCAGAACGATCTTCGGTTAATGTGCCAGTCACATTGGAAGTAATATGCATGACATGGCTGTAGCGTTCCACCTCCATCACATCTGACAGTTCGACCGAACCAAATTCGCAGACACGGCCCACATCATTGCGTGCCAGATCGATTAACATGACATGCTCAGCACGTTCCTTGGGATCGGCAAGCAGTTCTTCCGCCAGACGTTTGTCTTCAGCTTCGGTCTTACCCCGTTTACGGGTCCCCGCAAGCGGACGAATTGTCGTGACTCGATCTTCCACCCGCACCATGATTTCAGGAGAACTCCCCACCAGATCCACTTCAGGAGTTTTCAACAGAAACATGAAAGGACTGGGATTCACGACGCGCAGGCTGCGATAAATATCCAGTGGTGTCGCTGTGGTTTCCAGCTTGAGTCGCTGGCTTAAGACCACCTGAAATATATCGCCGGCAACAATATATTCCTTACAGGCATCAACGGCTGTTTCGAATTTCTGCTGTGTGAAATTAGAGGTCCAGTTCAGATCCGGTTCGGAATGTGTATCAACCCTGATGTCCGCCATCTTTAAGGCAGATGGATCGCCATCCTGAAACCGCTGGCAAGTCTGATCAATTTTATCACAGGCACTCTGATAGGCGGCTTTCAGTTCTGTCTCATCCAGATCGGCCTCTAGATGCGCATGAGCGACGACCAGTACCGTTTTATTAATCTGATCAAACACCACCATGTGATCGTATAACGCAAATGACAGATCAGGGAGTTGACGGTCGTTTTCTGGAGCATTCGGCAAATGTTCCGAATAGCGGACGACATCGTAACCGGCGTATCCAACAGCGCCTCCACAAAAACGGGGGAGTCCAGGAAGCTCTGCGGCCTGATATTGATCGAGAATCCTCTCCAGTTCCTGCAACGGGTCATCGACAGTTCGTTCCTCAGTCTGTTCCTGCTGTTGGATCACCATCCGCTGTTCGTACGCGTCGACAGTTAAAAAGGGATTCGCCCCCAGAAAACTGTAGCGGCTGATCTGTTCGCCCCCGACCACACTTTCAAACAAAAACGAATAAGGTCCTTTTTCCAGTAACTGATAGGCACTGACTGGAGTCAGCGTATCCCCGGTCAACTGCCGGTAGACGGGAACCAGGTTGGCCTGCCCGGAAAGTGATTTAAATGATTCAAAATCGGGAACGTATTTCATGGACTATCTTAACTGCACTGTCTGTGGATGAACGAGCATCGCGGTTTCTCTAATACTCAGAGTCGACTCTCTTATGAACATTTCCTTCCGGTGAGACAAGCGGCCCATGGCTTCAGTTCTCAAAAAATCCCAAAAAGTCTGACGGATAGATCTGGAAAACAGCGGCCCTGACAGTGAGTTTCGGTTTTTTCAGTTTCGGAATTACTTGAGAGGAATGGTATTCAAGAGACTCATTGCATAAAATGTAAGAACAACACGAATCTTAAAGAGCTTTCAACTAGATCCCCGTGGATTAGACTTTGTTTTCGCGTACTGAATGAGTATGGTACTTGTTCCCCGAGTCTACACCGTTTGGGAATGAAAGTCACGTGAGTAATACTAACGCCAGAGACCGGATCTCAATTCCATGGATCTGATCTGTTTTGAATACTATAAAGGAGAATAGGGTGAATTTGGACGCGTTCACTCGCACAAGTGGTGAATGGTTGAGAGGAATCGGCCCGGACTCCGATATTGTGATGTCCAGCAGGATTCGTCTGGCCCGAAACCTCGCACAGTTTCCCTTTATCAATCGCTGTACGGAATCGACACTGGGAGAGATCGAACAGCTGATGCGTCCGATCATTACCTCACTTCCCATGGAAGAAAAATTATCCTACCTGGATGTGAACAGCCTGGGTAATCTGGATCGTCAGTTTATCGTTGAACGCCAGCTGATCAGCCGTGAGCATTCAGAGCGAACTGGCCCCCGCGGGGTTGGTCTGGACAGCGAAGAAAACATCGGCATCATGGTCAATGAGGAAGACCATCTCCGCCTGCAGGTATTGCGTAGTGGTTTTTCCCTGAATGAATGCTGGGATACGATCAACCAGATTGATGATCTGCTGGAACAGGAAGTAACCTATGCCTTTAGTGAAGAGTTTGGCTATCTGACCGCCTGCCCGACCAACGTCGGTACCGGGATTCGGGTCAGTGTGATGCTGCATCTGCCTGCGCTGGTGATTACCAAAGAGATCCAGAAAGTATTCCAGGCGCTGCAGAAGATCAATCTGGCCGTCCGTGGCTTATACGGAGAGGGTAGCCAGGCAATGGGAGATTTCTACCAGATCTCAAATCAGGTGACACTGGGACAGACAGAGCACCAGTTGATCGACAGCATCAAGGAAGTGGTTCCCAATATTATTTCCTACGAACGGCGGGTCAGAAATTCGCTGATCAAAGAGAACCGCCAGGGGCTGCATGACCAGGTCTCCCGGGCTTATGGAATTTTAAGCACCGCGCAGACTATCAGCTCAGAGGAAACCATGCATCTGCTCTCCAGCGTGCGAATGGGTGTGAACCTGGGATTGATTGAAGGACTGCCAATCTCGGCAGTCAATGAAATGTTTATTTTCACTCAACCCGCGCATCTGCAGAAACTGCAGGGAGGAGAACTGGAGTCCAGCGAACGGAATGCCGCCCGGGCCAACTACCTGCGACAGCGCATCAGCGACGCCAATTCTTCAAACTGAATTCGTCTAGTGGAGTGTCATTTTTAAATTTTGGGTTGATAGATATCACGAGAGTGCGACAACGGAGCACGTAAACAATAATACCGACGCTCAATTTGAAGCTTGACAAAGCCTAGAGTCGACCGCTACGAAAGACACCATAGATCAGCCAGATCCCCAGCAGGCTCGACATCATGAAGATGGGTATGCTGATAAAGATCAGATTGGAATCCAGGGAAATGGTAATTGCCGAAGCCAGGATCAGAGAAGACATGACCATGCCGATTGCCAGCCTGTTCCCCGACCGATCCATTTCCTGAGTCAGGTGATCGAAGCCTTTATGATCCAGATGGATCTGAAGTTCGTCATCACTCAGCTTACCCAGGGTTCGGCCAATCTGCTCGGGCAGTTCATGCATGACTTTTGTAAGACTGCAGGCTTCCGACCAGAACCGACTGGCAATCGCTTTGGGATGATAGCGTTCGGAAGAAAGCCGATAGATGTAAGGCTCCATTTCCTGCGCGATATTCAATTCCGGGGCGATGCGTAACGCGATCCCTTCCAAAGTGATTAACGCTCGAATCAAAAGCATGATATCAACGGGACAACGGATCCTGTGAATCGCCAGAATATTGATAAAATCGGTCAACATTTTACCGACGCTGATCTCATCCATCGGGACGCCATAGTAATTCCCGATAAAATCCCGCAGATCGGCCCGCAACAGTTGATGATCCACTTTGCGTTTCGCTTTACCAATTTTCAAAACAACTTCCACCAGTTTGGCAGTATCTTTTCTGGCCACATTTAAAAAGAGATCGACGAGCATGTCACGGCGCTCTTCTTCCAGGATTCCGATCATCCCATAATCAAGCAGGCACAGTGATCCATCCGGCATCACACGAAAGTTACCCGGATGAGGATCCGCATGAAAGATTCCAAATTCAAAAGTCATTTTCATAAAAATGCGGGCACCGTTGGCCGCCACTTCATGGGCACTGATCGGCAGGTTCTTAAGCTCACTGTCATCATCGATTTTATAGCCATCAATGAACTCCATGGTGATCACATCCCCCTGCGTCAGATCCCGATAAATTTTGGGAACATACAGTGTGGCGTCATCCTGAAACAATCGAAAAAATTCATCCGTCGAACGGGCTTCGCGGGAAAACTGCAATTCGCGGTGAATGGTCCGTGAAAACTGATTGACCAGCCCGGTGGGATCAAAAACTTCTGCATCGGGAAAATGGCGTTCAATCAGCATCGCCAATTCATACATCAGACTGAGATCCTGCTCAATCACGCGATCAATGTCAGGACGTTTGATTTTCACGACAAGTGGAGTTCCATCCAGGTGGCGCGCACGATGGACCTGCCCCAGTGAACCAGCGGCCAAGGGTTGAGGATCGAATTCTGCAAACAGCTCGCTGATGGGTGTTTCCAGTTCTCGTTCCACAATTGCCATGGCAATTTCACCGGGAAATGAAGGAACACTCTCCTGTAGCTTTGAGAGTTCGCGAACGACATCGCGGGGCACGAGATCAGGGCGGGTACTGACAACCTGTCCAAACTTGATAAATGTGACTCCCAGGCTTTCCAGCGCCAACCTGATGCGTTTGGCGCGTGTGAGTTTGATCTCGGGTTCTGTACGCTTCCAGAACATCAACCTGCGTCCCCAGCGGAGGTAACGCCTTAACCCCAGTTGATCGACGAGGTCATCAAAACCGTAGTTCATGAGAACCGTCACAATTTCGCGGCTGCGACGTAGATTTCTGATTAACCGTAATGGATTTGAGTCCAAAGTCTTCTCCTGCAAAGCAAACGATCTCACGAAAATCCTCATCAGGAAGTGCGGTGTCGCTATAGTTCGGTTTCACTTTTTATCTTATCAGACTATAACAGACGTTCCTATGCAGCCAAGCCCCGATCCTGTTAAAATAGGATTCGATCAAATCATAATCTGTTTCATCTGGAAGGCGGAGCCCGACATATGCGATTCATTCAATTGAGCCTGCTGATCAGCGTTTACCTGACTGTTCCCTGCCACGGCGGTGACTGGCCTCAAATTATGGGCCCCTATCGAAATGGACATGCCGCCGCCAATGAATCACTGGCTTCAGAATGGCCTGCCGGCGGTCCAGCATTAAAGTGGCAGCGACCAGTAGGAAGCGGTTTTTCCGGGCTGGCAGTCTCCCGGAATGTGGCGATTTTATTTCATCGAATTGAAGACCAGGAAATTGTCGAAGCACTTCAGGCTGATACCGGTGAAGTCCTCTGGAAACATCAAACTCCCGTCAGTTACAAAGGGACTTTTAACCCGAACGATGGCCCTATCGCGGTCCCCCTGATTTACAAAGACCGTGTCTATGTTTTTGGGATCGCCGGTCATCTGCAATGCCTTGACATCAAAACGGGAACACAGATCTGGTCGCGTCAGACACACAAAGAATTTAAGGTAGGGGAAGGTTATTTCGGAGTCGGCAGCACTCCGATTATTATCGAAGATAAATTACTGGTTAACGTGGGTGGTAAACGTCAGAATGCGGGTATTGTCGCTTTTTCACTGGACAAAGGCAGGACCTTGTGGCAAACGATGCCCGACGACGCGAGTTATTCCTCACCCACTTCTGGTTTTTTCAATGGTCGATTTTATGCATTGTTTATTACACGACTGCATCTAGTTGGCATAGATCCACAGCACGGAGATATCCTGTTTCAGTTTCCCTTTGGAAAGCGGGGACCGACCGTGAATGGTGCCAATCCAATCCAGGTCGGCAGACATGTTTTTGCTACCGCCAGTTATGGAGTTGGCGGATTCTGGGGGATCGTTGAAGGCAACAGCGTATCCGAAATCTGGCGGAGCGAAAAACCAATGTCCAGCCAGTATACAACCCCGATTGAATACGATGGTTCTCTCATTGGCATTGATGGTCGACAGGATATTGGTCCTGCCCGTCTGGTCTGTTTTGATCCGAAAACTCAGAAAGTTTTCTGGTCAAAAGAAAATTTCGGTTATGCGACCCTGCTGGAAGTAGACGGCAAGCTTCTTATTTTGAAAACAGATGGTACGCTCGTAATGGCGACCGCTTCGAAAGAAGAATACCAGGAACTGGGGCGCGCTCAGGTATTGAATTCGACGACACGTGCGTTGCCGGCATTATCTAATGGCCTGTTATTCGTCAGAGATACAAAAACTCTCAAATGCCTGGAACTCAACAAACCAGCCCCGTCACCTGTAACTCCTCAAAAGTCCAGCTCAAACTAAGGATTTCTAATAAAGATGTCAGTCAGTCAGCATTCCAAGAGTGAAGAACAGTTTGCCCGCGCCATGAAAGTTATCCCGGGAGGCGTCAACAGTCCCGCGCGGGCATTTGGAGCGGTCGGCGGGCATCCGGTTGTCATTGATCGGGGAGAGGGTCAGTATCTGTATGATATAGATGGTAACCGCTATATCGATCTGGTGGGTTCCTGGGGGCCACATATCCTGGGACACCTGCATCCCCGGGTGATGCCTCGTATTGAGGAAGCACTCAAGAAGGGAACCAGCTTTGGTGCCCCAACATTAGTAGAAACAGAACTGGCAGAACTCGTCGCAGACCTGGTTCCCTGTGTGGAAAAAGTACGGATGGTGAATTCCGGTACAGAAGCCGGAATGAGTGTAATTCGCCTGGCCCGTGGTTACACGGGTCGAGACAAAATCATCAAGTTTGCAGGCTGCTATCATGGTCATGTTGACAGTCTCCTGGTTCAAGCAGGCAGTGGCGCCCTGACTCTGGGAACACCTTCCAGCCCGGGTGTACCGCAAGGCTGCACCGCCGACACACTGGTTCTGGAATATAATGATATCGAGCAGTTAAAAGAAACCTTTGTGCAAATGGGAGACCAGATTGCTGCGGTGATACTGGAACCTGTTGTCGGGAACATGGGAGTGGTACTGCCTGAACCCGGTTTTCTGGAAACGGTACGGGAAGTCTGCACTCAACATGAATCGGTATTCATCATGGATGAAGTCATGACCGGTTTCCGCGTTGCCCTGGGTGGTGCACAAGAACGCTTTCACATCATGCCGGACATCTGCATGCTGGGAAAAGTGATTGGCGGCGGTATGCCGGTGGGAGCCTATGGTGGTAAAGCGGAAATCATGGATGTGATTTCACCTGTCGGCAAAGTGTACCAGGCAGGAACCCTGTCCGGAAACCCGATTGCAATGGCATCCGGTATCGCCACTCTCGAATGTCTGCGAGAATCCAATCCTTATGCAGAGCTGGAATCAATCACCAGCCGCCTGACACAGGGATTATCCGCAGCTGCTGCTAAAGCAGGTCTGCCCCACACGCTGGCAGAATGCGGTTCGATGTTTACTCTGTTCTTTAACCCGGAAAAAGTCACCAGCTATGCGATCTCAGCAAAGAATGATACTGCCCGCTTTGGTCGCTATTTCCAGGGCATGCTGGATCGGGGCGTCTATTTACCCTGTAGTCAGTTTGAAGCCAACTTTACATCTGTCATGCTGACTAATGAAGACATCGACCATGTAATTCAGGCTGCAGTAGAAGTCTTTCAGGAACTGGGTTGATCCGGCTGATCTATGTCTAAGGCGTAAAGTCTGTCTGATCGTTGATGGCCAGACAGAACTCCGCCAACAGGTGGGCCGCCTGTTCCAGATCGTCCAGGGAGACGACTTCTACCGGGCTGTGCATATACCGGTTTGGTATCGCAACAATTCCGGTCGCCATGCCCCCCTGGTTTAACTGCATCGCATTGGCATCATTTCCAGCGGGACGTGAGATCCCATTGATTTGACAGTCGATTTTGTGTTCACTGGACAGAGAAATTAATGACGAAAACACTACGGGGTTTACGTTAGGACCACGACAGACCACCGGACCGCCTCCCACCTTGATATCACCATTTTCCTGCTTACTCACAGCAGGACAGTCAGTCGCATGGGTGACATCGACGGCAATCCCCACTTCTGGTTGAATGGAATAAGCACTGGTCTTTGCTCCACGCAACCCGATTTCTTCCTGGACAGTCGAAACAGAGAATACACCAACGTGAGGTGACTTCTGACTGACTTGTCGTAAGGCTTCCATGACGACCCAGACGCCGACCCGGTTATCCATTCCAGGAGCAGATGCCAGGTTATTCAACATTGGTCGAAAGCCCAGTTCGAAGGTCACCGGATCACCAATGGCTACCATCTTACGGGCTTCTTCGCCATTTTTCGCCCCGATGTCGATCCAGAGATCCTTGATTTCGGGAACTGTTTTGCGTTCATCCGGAGTCAGCAGGTGAATGGCTTTACGGGCGATCACGCCATGGATGGGACCAGAGTCCGTATGGACCTGCATATTCTGTCCCAGCAGCATCTGAATATCCCAGCCGCCGATCAGATTTGCCCAGAGGTAACCATCATCATCTATGTACTGCACGAGTAGGCCGATCTGATCACAGTGGCCGGCAAACATCACGCGCCGCTCCGCCTCAGGATTGACGGCCGCGATCACATTACCGTGGAGATCTGTGGTCACCTCATCAGCGAACCCTCCCACAAATTCACGGACGACTTCCTGAATAGGGCGTTCGTACCCAGAAGGGGCGGGTGAATGGAGCAGTTTTTTTAAGAAATCCAATGAAGATGCATCCATGTTTCTGATCCTGACTGGTGGAGGGTTTTGACTTCTATACGAATTGGCACTTCGATAGATTGGGTAAGCGTGTCTTCCCAAAACATTCGATTGTAAGTATCTGTATTCTAGTAACTTATGATTTTAATTCAATGTATCATTTCATCCTGTTTTCGAGAGAATTTTATCATCATAAGTAGCATCTTCCTGCATCAGAAAAACAGAAAAAGTCCCCGACTTAAGGGAATCTTTAAGCTAGACTTTCAATAGCATGCGAGCGGACCTGCCGATGCTGAATGACAAGCATTCAACAGTCGTTGCAGAATACTCGCCTTACAAAGTGAACAACAAACAACAAGATACTACTGAAGTAGTGTTATTCATAAAAATTGACTGGGGCACAAATGACGGACTGGACAAGGTTACGTTTAGAGCTGATCGGTGAAGGGAAAAAAAGCCCACTTCCACCAGAAATTAAACTCCCGATGCTACCTAAAGCGGTTATGGAATTTTCCCGGAAGGCAGAAGATCCCAAGAGCACACCTAAAGAGCTCAGTAAGCTCATTGAAAATGATGCCGGAATTTCGTGTGAGCTGTTACGGATGGTTAACTCCAGCGCCTTAGGACTGAGACGGAAAGTTTCTTCAATCCAGCAGACGATTACGCTCCTGGGTATTCGCTCTACCAAACTGTTTCTGGTGACAACCGGGTTGAAACATGCGATGTCCTCATCCGACTCGAAACTGATCAATCTACCAAACTTCTGGAGCACCAATCTCGAAAGGGCTTTGATGGCCCGTGAAACGGCCTTACTGATGAAAGTCGATTCTGATGTTGCGTTTTCCGCGGCCATGCTTCAGGATTTTCTTTTGCCCATTCTTTCGCGGGAACAGTTTGATCAATACCTGCAGTTTACAATCAGCCAGGACAGCTCTCCCTGTTTACTCAGTGAATATGAACACGAGCAATTTAACTGGAATCATTGTGAAGCGGCTGCGCATGTCATGTTAGACTGGTCATTTCCTGATGATTTAATCTGCTCCGTCTATCTGCATCATGAGGGATTGAAAATGCTGACCGATGAGGAATTGGGGCAAACCCCCGCTTCGGCAGTCGCGGTGGCCTCACTGATACCAGATCCACTCAGACAAAACCCGGAAGGATTGCAGCAGTTGTTGAAGTTGAATGAGGTATGGCCTGAATTCAAGCTGTTTGAACTGGCCGAGAAGATTGACCAGGAGCTGAGAGAAGAATCGACGGCGGCAGCGAATTATCTTTCACTGAAAAACCGTCTGGAGAAATATGCAGTACTTCTGGAAAATGGGTCGCTTTAGTGATTCGAGACTAAGATACTCCATCTCCATACCTGGGAGCATGCTCTGAATAAGCAGATCCCCTTCAGGAAACAGTCGTTGAATAGTCGCTGGACTGTTTCAGGCTTTTTTCCCACTTTTCCTTTTCTGATCGCACCTGCTCTTCGGTCGGACTCTGTTGAGCAGCGGTTGTATCGCTTTTCAGAAGATATCGACCATCTTCGGTGTGCGTACAGAACTGTTTGAACCAGAGCATACTGGCGACATTCGGTTGCGGGCTGTAAAGCGTCACTGCGATCCCTTTTTCATAGAGATCATACAGCATGCCGAAAAATCCACTGGGGATGTACTTGACCGACGACAACTCGACACCAATCGATTTACAAGCTTCCTGATCTACCAGGCGTGTCAACGTCTCACGCAGCAGGGCCAGATCGGCCCCGTCCCAGATTTCCATTGTTCCGAAATCCAGTACGGTCACTCCCTCACGCTCATAGACACTCATTCTGTCGCGTTTTGATGCCATGCCGTTGTACTCACTTTCTGCTTGTTCTTCTTGTGGAATATCAAAGCTGCTGAACAGTGAACTGTTAAGAAGATTGAATAGACGCAAAGCGTGGGCCATTAAAGCTCGGATTCGTTTACTTCTGTTTCATAAAGCAGGTAAATCGCTATATAATTGATACTTAAGAAATGTCGGGAGTTTTTAGATTCATATATCCTTCATATGCGCTGTTGTATTTTTTCTACACCCGATCAACGTCGGGTGTAAAAAGGCATCACAAAAAGTTTGGATATAGAAACAAATCAAGACACCCCTTCTGCCAACACTGTTGACATATCTAACCTTCTCTACGAACTGCAAAGCATGAATGTTGGATTTTGGCAACAAGATCTGATTATCAGCCACGACGTTTGAGGCGCTAAAACCTGACAGGCCTAAGATCTGTTACTGTACAATGCCGTTTGTAAACGAAAAGCGACGCGACCGAATCACGCGCGCACCATCAAATCCTGAGACAGATTCTGGAAACATCCGAGAGTAAAGGCCTGTTCGACTACAGGATAAAATCTGCAGCCGTTATTTAAAATTCCGGATCGAATCCGGAACTTCAGACTGCATTTCGTTATACAGTTTCATCAGTCGTGCAACGATTTCGGGATGCTGGCTGGCGACATTGACTTGCTCAGCAGGATCCTGCTGTAAATCGAACAGCATCATCGCCTCGGGTTTGACTCCAGTTAACAAGCCCGGTTGCTGATCTGGCATCGCCTGCTCATAAGGTGCGATGATGGTCACACCATCTGGCCCACGCGGATCGATCCAGCCTTTCCCCTTTCCGCCAAGTACCTGCCGGGGAGATGGTTTCACATGTAATTTCCAATGGCCACTTCGAACGGTAAACAACGAATTCCCTTTCATTGAATAGAGAGCCTGATGAGGCGAGGAAGCCTGTTCTGCCAATACAGGAAACAGGTCTTTCCCATCGATGACACGATCATGGGGCATTGGAACTCCCGCCTGTTTCAGTATCGTGGGAAATACATCAATCGAACCACAGACCGTATCAATGACCTGTCGGGGGGGAATTTTCCCTGGCCAGCGGGCAATCATGGGAACACGCAGGCCCCCTTCCCAACTGGTCGACTTCATCCCGGAAAGCCCGGCGGTATTGCCTCCAAACCAGGGACCATTGTCAGAAGCAAAGATGACCAGCGTACTCTCATCCAGGTTCAGTTCACGCAGAGTATTAAAGATTTCACCGACACTCCAGTCCAACTCGGCAATCACATCCCCATATAAACCGGCTCCACTTTTTTTGTAGAACGCCTCCGAAGCAGCCAATGGTTTATGAGGCATCGCATGCGGCAGGTAGAGGAAAAAGGGGCGTTCCTGATTCTCACGTATAAATTTGACTGCCCGTTCTGTGTAACGTTTTGTCAGATTCGCCTGAATCACCGGGTACTCCAGCAGTTTTTCTCCCTGCATCAGATTCACGGGGCGCATGTCATTCGAGTAGAGAATTCCCAGATAATCATCAAAGCCATGCCTGGTAGGATAATATTCTGGATCATGCCCCAGGTGCCACTTGCCGATGCAGATTGTGGCGTAACCATTATCCTTGAGCAGTTCACTCAAGAGGAGTTCGCTCTCAGCAATCCCCACTCCACTGCGAAATTTCTTCCCATCCGGCGCGGGATTATACCAGACTCCATGTCGCCAGGGATAGCGCCCTGTTAAGAGAGTGGCACGTGAAGGAGCACAGTAGGGAACAGGAACATTGAACTGAGTTAACCGTGCGCCTTCCGCAGCCATCTGGTTGATATGCGGGGTTTTAAACTGGGGGTGTCCATAACACTCGAGATCACCATACCCCAGATCGTCGGCAAAGATGATGATGAAATTTGGTTTGGCTTTTGTTTCGACAGCGGGCAATGACTGTTGAACACTGAAGAACACAAATACAAAACTGAATACCATTCGTTGAGCGTTTTTCACGATGAATTCCTGTCCAAACGGGTTCACATTGCCAATGCCTGCTAGAACATTTGAGCTGGCGAATCTCTGTATCCAAGGATATCAAACTACATAACCCATAGCAAATAATGATCTTAAGCTAACATCAACTCCCGATCTGACAGTAGTCTGAAGCAGAAATCGCCTCCAACTGTGGGCTTAACTTCACCTTGAGCCATCCAGCCAGATGGATTACTTTTCCCATCTAAATTGATTCATATTCAGCAGGTACAGTTTCAAACTGCAAGGAAGCACGATGAACTCCGCCCAATTATTTTTCACCCTGGCATTAGTCGGGGGCATACTGACCGGTTGCAGTGGCGCAAAAGATTCCAGCCCGGCCCCCAAAGAAACGCAATCGCCACAGATGTCAGAACAGCCAGGTCCTGCATCAGCCAAACCAGATGTGGAAGAGAAAACGGAGAAAAAGCAAAAGCATGAAACCGTTCGAGTATTTTATGGCACTGATCGTAATTTGACCGGTTCGACCTATCCCAAACAGTTTTTTGGAACCAGCCGCGCCCATTTATCACTGGGATTCTGTGATGTCAGTATCCCGGAAAACCATGGAGCCGGTAAACTGGAATCTCCCAAAATCTGGAAACTGGAATTCCGCGAGAATCCCGATAAGCATGTCGTGTTGAAATCAGTAGAGCCGGCCTCCGGATCCGAGTTTTTATCACACCTGCGTCAAACCATTGAAGACTCAATTGAAATTAAAGAAACTGACACCGGTCAACTCCGTGTGGGGGGTGAAGCATTTATCTTTGTACATGGCTTCAATAACTCATTTGAAGATGCAGCGCGCAGGACCGCTCAGATTGCTTATGACCTGAAATTCAAAGGGGCTCCGGTGATGTATAGCTGGCCTTCGCAGGAGAAGGGTTCTATCTGGGCCTACAAAGAAGATGGTCGCACTGCTCAGTGGTGTGAAGAAAATGTAACCCTGTTCATTGAAGCCATCGCGCGGGAATCAGGCGCCAGGAAAATTCATCTGATTGCCCATAGTATGGGAAACCGGGTCTTATCTAGAGCCCTGAAGAATATTTCACAGAAACTGGCTCGCACCCAGGAAGCAGAGCCACTATTTAATGAAGTGATTCTGACAGCGCCGGACATCGATGCCCAGGTATTTAAAGATTCAATCGCTCCGCACATTATTCAGACTGCAGAGCGCTTCACAATCTATTCCTCTTCAGAAGATCTGGCTTTAAAAGCCTCGCGCGTTGTCAATTCGTTCTGGCATCAGCGACTGGGCGAAGGAGGTTCCCATCTGACGGTGTTCCCGGAATATGAAAAGATCAATGTGATCGATGCTTCAGAAATTGATACGAACCTGTTTGCATTGGGACACTCTTATCATGCAGACAGTAATACCGTCCTGTCCGATGTCAAACTTGTGTTTCAGGGAATCCCTGCGAATCAGCGGGACTTAAGATCACTTCTGGAAAATCTCGCCTGGAAGTTTCAGAGTAATCGCAGGCTGTTAGGGCGTGCGATTCGGGGAACGTTCCGTTAAACCACTGACGTTGATTACCCCGATCTGAAAACAAAAAAGAGCATACATTGGTATGCTCTTAGAATGATTTCTGATTTTTTAACAGCGTCTGATTATCCCAGTGGGAATGGTTCTGGTTCCAGCAGGAATGGAAAGACGCGAATCGGCTCCCCCATGGTCAGGTCGTCCGGATAACGCAGTTGTGCAGCTCTGTCAGCGGCAAACTGCAGTTTCGTCAGCTCCAGCCCACAATAGTGATCCGCGTTGGACTCAGCTGCGACATCCGCAAAAACTTCTCCTGCAGAAGCAGCATGTCGACGCACTCCATGAATACTGCCTTCACGGACTTTGATACCCGCTGCAGAAAGTTTTACCAGACCTTTGAGAAAGCGTCCTGGAATGGAATCAGGTCCACAAACCCGCAGCAGACGTTCCCATTCATCATGGGCTTCCCAATAAAACCCCAGATTGAAAAAGTCGATTGCATTCAGATAATTCCGATGCTCAACCCAGTTCTCTTCGGTTAATGCCTTGGGTGGTTTTGGCTTATTGCCATAACTGTGCCCCTTAGGATCACGATAAGGGTGAGGCAAGCTTTTTCCGGGAACAAAAGTATACTCAGGCAGTCTGGATGAAGGTAGTAAACGTACAACATCAGCAACAGGATAAACCATCCTTTAGAATCTCCAATTTCTCTTTAGTTTAGCTTAGGTCTACAGATTTTGAGACCAGATTTATTCTAGATCGCGTCACATTTAAATATAGCGTCTCTCAATCTAATATACTCGGGCCAAACAGCCCTGGAAACGCTACAGTAAAACTGGACACAGTCTAGATTGAACTTATATGGTGGGTACTGACAGAATTCGTGTCGCAGGCTTTGCTGACATGAAGTCGGCACCTAACGTATTTATATTTATAGGCTTCCGCAACGATAGCGCTGAAACCTCTCAAATTTGGGCTCCGCCCCTGTTCCAATCGGGCTCGGTCGCAATCGGCTCAAATCACTGCATGCTCAATACAGTCTGGAGCGAAAGGGGTAGGAAACTGAAAATCGAGCTCAAAAAGCTTATTTTCAAGCTTTGTTACCTCATCATATACAAGCTTTTTCGAACATAAAGAGCAGAATTTATAATTTGAAGCAATTTCCGGGATTTCACAACAAACTCGTTCTGGTCAGGTGGAATAGTAGACTGGAATTGCAACCAGACCTGGATTGCAGGGGCGCCAGAACCGAAAGCCTGTCCAGTTGTTATATATCAGAATGACACAGAGAGGCTCTCCCTAACCAGCCGGGCAATTCCGTTGAGCTTATTGTCCTTTTTCTGCTGCCCCTGATTTTTTCATCAGTTCCTCCCGGGCTCTGATTCTGCGCGCGGAGATACTGCGAAACTCCCAGGGAAGTTTCGCATTTTCCGGTAGAGAGTCGAGAACACTCTTCAACTGAGCATACGATTTCAGGCTGGTGTTTTCGGACTTTAATCGCTCAGTGCAGGACAGGTCATGTTGCTCGAGTGGATCCTCGGATAGATCAAAGAATTCACCCGTCGAATAAAGCTTGAATCGCTGATCCCTGATGACCCGCTGTTTGTAGTACTGTGTCAGGCACCACGAGCGCCACGGTTCTTTGCGGGGCTGATTCAGAATCTGTGGTGCAAAGGATTGCCCGTCGATCGTCACTCCCTCGGGAAGCGGGGCGTTCGCCAGATCGGTCAGCGTAGGCAGAACATCTGCAACATCGATCAGGTCATCACTGATTCGTTCGGACCCGACCAGCTTGGGACAATTGACAATCAAAGGCATATTGATCCCTTGCTCTTTGAGAGAATAAATTCCCTCTGCGGAAATGCGCCCGTTGATACGGCCTCCCAGACTCTGCTCAGCATTTTGATCGGTTCCATTGTCGGTACCATTGTCGGGGACGATGAACAGAATCGTATTATCTCGAATCCCCAGTTCGTCCATTGCTTTGACCAGTCTGCCGATCAGGAAATCGGAGTAGTTCAACATCCCTGCAAACTTTTCACGAGGCGTTATTCCTTTCCCGATATTATGGGGAGTATGCACGACCGGAATGTGAGTCAGAATCGCAGAATAATAAGCGCAGAATGGTTTATCCCGATGTGTCTTCATATAATCTATCAGATAATCAGTGAAGATGTCGGGGCCAAACTTTCCTTTCGTTTCCAGACGCTCGCCATTCTGGATTACATAGGGATCCCAGTAACGCTGCTTATGAGCGGGGTGACCTTTCTTACCTTCCGGGAAGAGACAGTATTCTTCAAACCCATGCTCCTGAATCGCATCTTTCTGCGCGGAATCAAATAGATCATTGATCTGCCATTTCCCAGAGATACAGGTACTATAGCCGGCGTCTCTCAGGATTCGGGCAAAACAGATCTCGCGATTCCAGTCGAAATACCCGCCCCCATAAATCGCCGGATCGTGGTGCGTATGCCATCCAGAACGAAATGGATAACGCCCGGTGAGCAGCATATGCCGGGTCGTACTGCAGACAGGTGTCACATAACAGTTACGAAACCGCAGGCCCGTGTAGGCCAGATGATCGATGTTCGGCGTCTGATTCTCTTCACTGCCGTAACAACGAAACCAGTCCTTGCCGACGTTGTCGAGCAGGATAAAAATGATATTGGGACGCGTGTCCTTTTTCTCTTCCGCCTGTGCGGGCAGACAGATAAAAAAACAAAAGCAGATACAGACAGTTTCGATTAAACGTTTCATAAGACTTCTAACTTTGTTTCTGGAACACCAGATTCAGTTCAGGTTGGGGAACCAATTGGACTGCAGCAGATTCGGAACGCATTTTTTCGATCTGCGGAATGACTTTCTGTGTTGCGATATACCAGGCCATGCCCAGCAGTAGCACGAATCCAATACCCGCGAATAAATTCATTACCGGTCCGTTACGATGTTCCCCCATGATTTTTTTACTGCTGGTCAATAACAGCAGGGCGCCCGCTGCCAGGGGAGCAGCGACGACGGTCACCGCTTGAGCAGCCACAATCGCCGTAACCGGTTTCGTTCCCGATTCAATTACATATAACGCGACAAACATGCCAGTCAGCAATACAGTCGCCGTCAAGATGCGTGTTGCTTTGTCTTGTGGCGTCCCCCCCAACCCGAGACTGTCTGAAAGGATAAATCCCCCAATCATTGAATTCACGATAAAGGATGAGTAAGCAGCTGAGAACAGCCCGATGCAGAATAGAATCTGCCCCTTATCTCCAAACAGGGGCTGCAACGCATTTCCCACATCAGCGACGCTCGACAGAGTCATGCCTCTCAGAACGGCGGCAGCTGTCGACATGATCATGATCGTAATCAAAGCCATGATGGTGGCGCTGATACAGGCATCAATTCGACCATCCTTGAGGTCTTTAATTTTCCAGCCTTTAAATCGCGCCAGGTAAGACTGATAAAAGGCAGCGGTAATCACAAATGTGGTCCCAATCAGTCCCAGCAGGGAAATATCTTTTATTGATTCCAGTCCCCCTTTTCCGGATCCGGGAATCACGCCTTGCGCCATTTCTGCCAGATCCGGTTTCGCAAAAAACAGATTGATGGCAAACGATGCCAGCATCACAGCCACAAAGACTGACATCAGTCGTTCGACCAGTTTATACAGATTCTTAAATCCGAATAGAAACGCCAGCGAAATTGCATTGAAGATCACGATTCCATATTTGAAATCAGTATAATTTTCCAGAGCCGAATGCACTCCCAGATTATTTCCGAACTGATAAGCGGCTGAAATGAAAAATACGCCACAACCAATCAGCACGGTCAAAGGGCGCCCTACCATTTTTGCCAGCAGCGTGCACGTGGATTCATTCGTTACTGTCCCCAATTTGGCCCCCAGAGAGGTGTAGACCAGCATGAAGATCACGGAGACCAGCACCACCCAGATCATGCTGTATCCCTCTTTGGCCCCCAGATTAGAACTGGTCAAAATACTGCCAGGACCAATCACAACACAAGCGGTCACCAGACCGGGACCAATCCGCTGCCACCAGTGTGGCTTAACACTCACTGCTTGTTCTTCTGTCACGTTACCGGGTATCCTCATGGTGTAAGTTTCATCTGCGGGACGCAATGCATCAACTATTTATTATGCGAAACCTGCCGCGTTACACAATCCATTTCATACTTTGTCCGGTTTTATTTTGGAAACAGTCGGTGTACCATTTAATATAAATAGAAGAATTACAGAACTACGATTTGTTTTTCCCCTGCGCTCACCCCCTGAATGACCCGTTTCTGTTCTCAAGCTACGAACGACTAAATAAGGACGCTGCAGTGAAACGTTTGATAACATTACTCTGTCTGGCTGGACTGCTTTCCACTCTTACCCTGCGATTCACGTCTGCCGCTCCGCCACAAAAGAAACCAAACTTTATCGTCATCTTCTGTGATAACCTTGGCTATGGGGATATCGAACCCTTTGGTTCCACGGTAAACCGCACGCCTTGTCTCAACCGGATGGCAAGAGAAGGACGTAAGTTTACTCATTACTGCGTAACGGCAGGTGTCTGTACTCCTTCGCGCGCTTCCATCATAACCGGTTGTTATTCCCAGCGGGTCGGCATGCACTGGAACCCGCGTGACGGTCAGGTACTGCGTCCAATTTCACCTTACGGTTTAAACCCGGAAGAAATCACAATCGCCGAAGTATTGAAAAAACAGGGTTATAAAACCGGCATGATCGGGAAATGGCATCTGGGAGACCAACCACCTTTTCTTCCCACGAAACAGGGCTTCGACTACTTTTATGGAATTCCTTACAGTGATGATATGACCCAGGCAGTAGGTCAACGGCTCGGCGATCGACTGGATGGTAAAAACTGGCCTCCCCTGCCCGTGATGTTGAATGACACAGTGATTGAAGCAGGTGTCGACCGCAACCTGTTGACCAAAGACTATACCGAGAAAGCAGTCGAATTCATCGAGAAGAATCAAGATCAACCTTTCTTCCTCTATTTCCCACAGGCCATGCCCGGCAGTACCAGAAAACCCTTCGCCAGTGATGCCTTCCGGGGGAAAAGTAAAAATGGTCCCTGGGGAGACAGCATCGAAGAATTGGACTGGTCTACCGGCCAGATTCTCGACAAGCTCGTCGAGCTGGGTATCGATCAGAATACGCTGGTCATCTGGACTTCTGATAACGGTTCTCCCATGGCCAAAGATATGAACAGTACCGAACGAGGCACAAACAAACCATTAAATGGTCGAGGTTATACAACCGCAGAAGGGGCCTTCCGTGTCCCCACCATCATGTGGTGGCCTGAAGCAGTTCCCCCGGGAACCGTGTGTGAAGAACTGGCAACCACCATGGACCTGCTGCCCACATTCGCCAGGCTCGCTGGTGGCACAGCCCCTACAGATCGCATTATTGATGGACACGATATACGCCCCCTGATGCTGGGAGAGGCAGACGCGAAAACCCCTTATGATGGCTTTTACTATTATGCCATGGAACAATTACAGGCGGTGCGCAAAGGTCCCTGGAAATTATTCGTTCCCCTGAAAGAATTCAGCCGCCATCCACACTTTAAAAAAGGGGAAGGCTCTCAACCGCTGCTGTTCAATGTGGTCACCGACGCCAGCTCGTCACATAATGTTGCAGACCAGCATCCTGAAATCGTAAACGAGTTGATGTCACTGGCAGAAAAAGCCCGTGCCGATCTGGGAGATACGAATCGACCAGGAGCCAACCAGCGTCCCGCAGCCAAGGTTGACAATCCAGTCCCTCCGAGACTAAAAACAACTTCCACCAGGTAATCCAAAAACTAATTATAATTCCCCTGCGAAACTGAGAAACTGATGCACTCCCTGGAAACTGACTGCCAGACAGTCAAACAGAAACTCGACACCGGTCACCCCTTCCTGCTGCTTGACTGCCGTGAACAGGATGAACACACTCTGGTCCATATTCCTGAAGCGCGTCTACTGCCGATGAGTGAAATCCAGGATCGCGTCTCAGAATTGGACGACCAACGGGATACGGAAATCATTGTTTACTGTCATCACGGTATGCGCAGTCTGCAGGTAGCGACCTGGCTACAGCAGCAGGGATTTACGAATGCCAAAAGCATGCAGGGCGGAATTGATGCCTGGTCATGCGAAATTGATAATACAAAACAGCGCTATTAAACCACAGGCAGCCTATAGATATTCCTGCCTGATCTATTTTGAAATACCATAGATCTTTCCACCACAGTCCACCTGCCTGGGAGTTTCGCATGTCTTACGAGCAAATTTTTTATCTGTTTCCCTTAGTAGCTGGTATCGCCTTCAGTAATGCGACCGCGTCTGCCGCTGAAGACCCCCTGCCCCTAGTTTTCATCTCCAGTTTTGCCCCCGGTGAAAAAGGAGCCATTCATGCCTATAAAATGAACCCGAAAACTGGTGAACTCCATCTGCTTGAACGCACATCAGATGTGGAAAATCCTTTTTTCCTGGCCGTGTCTCCCGATAACAAATATCTCTACTCCATCCATGCACCGGGGAAATTCAGTGGCAAAGATAATGAATTCGTTTCTGCTTTTGCACTGGAAGGTCGGACCGGAAAACTCAAGCTGCTGAATCGCCAGTCATCCCTGGGAACCGCTTCCTGCTACCTCGACATTGACCAATCTGGCAAAGTGATCGTTGTTGCCAATTACACCACTGGTAGTGTCGCCTCACTCCCCGTCAAAGAAGATGGTTCTCTCGGCGAACCCGAAACATTTATTCAACACACCGGTTCCAGCGTCAATCCTCAGCGTCAGAAAGAGCCACATGCACACTGCAGCGTGATCAGCCCTGATGAAAAGTTTATGTTCGCTGCGGACCTGGGTCTCGATAAAATCCTGGCCTATCAACTTGATCCCAAGACAGCGAAGCTGACTCCAGCCGCTCAATCTTTTGTGAGAACCATTCCCGGTGCTGGTCCCCGTCATCTGACATTTCATCCTGATGGCAAGCAGATGTATGTCATCAATGAACTAAAAAATTCGATCACCGAATTTGATTACCATCCCGAGTCAGGCATGCTGATTGAAGGACAGACCATTTCGACGCTGCCGAAAGACTTCAGTGGCACGAGCCATTGTGCCGACCTGAAATTCACTCCCGATGGGCGATTTCTCTATGGCACGAATCGCGGCCACGACAGCATCGCCGCTTATCAGGTTGATAAAAAGGGTAAGCTGACTTTAATTGAAATCAAGCCCAGCCTGGGCAAAGGTCCTCAGAATCTGGCGATCACAGGGGATGGGAATTTTCTGATCTGTGCCAATATGCCTGGCAACAATGTCATTGTCTTTAAGATCGACAGCAAAACAGGGAAACTCACTCCCGTGGGAGATCCTGTAGAAATCCCCAGCCCGTCCTGCATTATGATTCGTTAAGTCAGTTTGCCTGACTTTCCTCCGAGTTCGGTTTTGCAGGTTCAGACTCTTCAGGGTGTCTGGAATCGTATTCATCCATGAGCGTGGACGGACAGGTTTCCTCCTGGTCACATTGTTTACAGATCACATGAATCAGGTCTGAGCCTCCCAGCTTCAACTGATTCTGTTCACAAAATTGATATAGTTCTTTCAAGTGTGTACAAACCATGTTCTTTATCATCCTCTATTAATCAGGTCTTCACTGACAGGGTTCAAGTCACTCCATCACACTTTTTCCAGTGATGTATGCCTGGCGTTCATTGTCGTTTTCATTCACCTGTCAGTGCAAGTTCAAACGGGGCCGTTTCCTGATCAATAAAAAACAAAGGGCGATCTGTCGTCCAGAAAATATTCCCCACTGGTTGTTACGAAAGTCTGATAGAGTATACGATGATATCATAAAACAACAATTAGTTTTTTCGGTTCTTTATAAACCATAATTCTCCACTGCGATTTGCGCCCGGGCTCAGACGAACTCAAGAGGGAAACAGATTAGCCATGAATCGATCAGCTCCTCCCTGGACCTTTCTGCATGTCAATGACAGCCATATGGGAACAGCACGTTCTTATCGTTTTCGACCCGCCATCAATAAACGCTGGACCGCTATCAAACAGCAGATGGCTGCCATTGATGCTGACCTGCTGTTACATGGCGGAGATCTGACACGAGACGGCGATACCCATGAATTCGAATATCAACAGGCGCGTGAGGATCTGGATACCCTTCCTTTCCCCACATTTGTGATTCCCGGCAATATGGATGTGGGCAACAAACATGCCACGCAGACCGGAGTGAAACATCGCTGGGACCCCAAAGGGCTTGGCTGGAACGATCCCGATTTGAACATGACGGCGAAACGCCTGGACCTGTTCAGCAATTACTTCGGCCCGCTACAGTGGTCGTTTCTGCATCGCGATGTACGTTTCACAGGATTCTACGCAGCCGTTGCCGGGACCGGACTGCCGCACGAACAACGCTTCTGGCGTTTTCTGGAACGTCTGCCTGAACTTCCTCCTGCCAAGCATCATGTCGCCGTCATGCATTACTGGCCATTTATGGAACACCCCGACGAACCAGCCTGGGACCTGACGGACGGCGATCAATACGATAACTGGTACTTTTCCATTGATCCGCCCCATCGTCAACGATTGTGGGAAATCCTCAAAGCGGCAAATGTTGAAATTCTGTTCTGCGGTCATGTGCACACAGGACGCCCCGTACAACACGTAGACGGTATTCGAGTCTACCGAACTCAAGCGGCCGGCAATACAGGGCAACTCAGTGAACGCTGGCCTGAAGCAGATACCAGCTTCGGCTTTCATCGCTGTGATGTCAGTGATTCCGGGATTGAGGTCACATATATTCGCGGTGAAGACCAATGCGAAGAATTTGGTACGTTCGGACCACTGGGGCATCCCCCCATAGAAGATCGCGATTATTCCGTCGCGGAAGAACAGCCTCCGCTACAGCCCGATGAAGACCTCTGAACCGTTTAGCATTCCGGGAATCTACCATGAAAGTCTCTGTTTACATCGCCACCAGCCTGGATGGTTTTATCGCGCGCAAAGACGGAGCACTGGACTGGTTGCCCGGAAGTGAGAGCGCTGAAACCCTGGAGGGAGAAGACTACGGCTACCAGGAGTTCATGGATTCCATTGATGTTCTGATCATGGGACGCAATACGTTTGAAATGGTGCTCTCCTTCGAAGGTGACTGGCCATACGATAACAAACGAATGATTATTCTCAGTAGCCAGCCCGTTGCCATCCCGAGTAAATTATCAGCGACTGTAGAATTGTCATCGTGTACTCCCGCCGAACTGATTGAGAAACTCGCAGAAGAGGGTTTTCAACATGTCTATGTGGATGGAGGAATCACAATCCAGAGTTTCCTGAAAGCGGGGCTGATTGAAGAACTGATCATCACCCGCATTCCGATATTAATTGGCTCGGGGATTCCATTGTTCGGAGAAATTGATGCCGATATCAAACTCCGGCATTTACAGACACAATCCTTTTCCAACGGATTTGTACAAAGCAGGTATCAGATCGCCTGAAAATAGACGGGGGTGCGTTCTTTAATATGTTATGAATTCCCGTCAACTCGACTGTTCGAGCTTCTCTTGGAGAGGCTATATTGTTGAGAGTCGTAATTAAGACTTCGCCCGTTTCATTGAAAGGAAATCTGATGTCGATCCGATATTTCATGTTCGCCTTGCTCAATTGCTGCCTCCTCTCCAGTACAGTTTATGCAGAAGAATCAGAAGCAGACGCGGAACTGTTAAAAGCAGTCGCGACCCTCGATGAAGCATTTTCCAAGCGGGACAAAGAAACAATCCGCAGCATGACCGATCCTATGCACATTTCAATTTCCCCATCATACCAGTTTTTCACACAGGAAGCTCAGCTCAAAACCCTGCCGGAACTTAAACTGACGTTCTTCAAAGCGAGTCCGAAAATCATTGTTCATCCGACTCCCCGGACAGCCCTCATTAGATACGAAGCAAATATTGAGGGCACCTTTGAAGGGAAAACGCTGGCAAAACATGTCCAGATTCTGGAATCATGGGTCAAGAAAAAAGGGAAATGGATTGAAACATCCTACCAGGAAACTCCTTTGCCCTGAACGTGCGAAATCAACAGTCAAACTCATAAGTTCGCAGTGAACGCATTACACCTGGTATAATCAGGAGGACTGCTTCGCTGCTGATTGCATCCAAGCCTGCAGCATATCGCGCAGTAACAATAGTTCCTTAAACAGTTCTTTGCGATCCCGGTTGGCATGTTCGAAGCACCACGGACCTCGAAACCCGGCGTTCCAGCCAATCTCAAAACAGCGTTTGAGGTCGTAGAGCGGATGTTCTCCACGTGGCCCCAGATTTCGTGCCTTGAAATCGCAAGTCACCGCAATGGGAAATGTCTGCTTCAGCCCGGCGTAGCGAATCTCATCGCTGTCCCAGTTCCCCGTATCCGGGCAGGCGGCGACATTTTCTCCAATCGCTTGCACCAGCTTCACAACCGAACCCGGATCGCTCTGCATCCAGCCATAATTCTCAACCAGCAGTTGCACATTGCGTTCTGCCCCGTATTCGCACAACTCGCGATAACTGGCAACATGGATTTTCATATCGGGCTTCGGCACTCGTGGCAATGGGCGTGCCCACTTTAAGCCCAGATGTGAAGCCACATCAATCGATGCCTTATAAGTATCCAATGCCTTATTACGAATCGCAGCATCGGGACTGTTCATATCCAACCTCGGCTGATTCATTTTCAGATTGGTTAAGATACATCCCGCCTTGTCGGCGGCTGCGCGGACCTGATCGAGGTATTTCGGATCAGTTGTTGCCAGCGTAGATGTATTCAGGTCAATCACCGTCATCCCCAGCTCGTCTCGCATGATTCGGGGAAGTTCCAGCAGGGTAATCTGATCATCTTTTGCACGCGGAGACAGCTGGTAAGTCAGCGATGAAGTTGTAATCCCCAGTTGCCCGTCCAGTGATTTCCGGCCTTGCTGATCCGCATCCTTCGCAACAGCTGAAGACTGTTTTCCCAGGCAGGAAGCAACCACAGCTCCACTACTTACGTTCAGAAACTGTCTTCTTGAGAACTTCATGATCGCTTCCCCGTTCCAAAACAGTACAATGTACCTGACTACGAAACCATCTTACCAGATGACAATATTCTGCGGCATTCCACCGTGGATCACAAGAAAAATCATAACTTCCCGTATTCCCTGAAACGGAAATTCCATTTGCCGGGTATGTTAGCTAGAGAGTTCCTCACGCTTCGATCATACCTGATGCCATTTGACTAGTGGATTCTGCTCATGTTTTTTTCACACCTGCGCTGTCACCTCAGTCTACTGATGCTCGTTTTCTTCATTGCAGGGAACGGGGGAGAAGCCTTCACAGCTGAATCACCGGCTGTAAAACCGCAGGTAGGAGCGCAGGTCGGGCCACTTCAGTTTAAGGACATTCGCTATCTGACCCGATCACTGCATGATTTCATAAATCAGAAAGCATATGTGGTGATCGCCTGCAACACGACCTGCCCACTGGTGAAACGCTATCTCCCCCGACTGCAGCGACTGGAACAGAAATATAGATCACAGGGCGTGCAGTTCATTGCATTGCATACTGGTCCCTCTGATTCAATCCGGGACATAGCTGAATACGCGATTGTCCACGATATTCCTTTCCCCAATGTGCAGGATATCCGCAGCCACTCTGTGAAAGCTCTGGGGCTGGAGCGAACACCTGAAGTGACTGTCCTGGATTCTGAATTTAAAATCCACTATCGCGGCCGTATCGATGATCAATACAGGATCGGTGGCGTGCTTCCCCAGCCAACAGAGAATAATCTGGTGGATGCGATTGAGGCAATCCTGAATAATAAAACCTTGAAGACAACGGAAACAAACGTGGATGGATGCACGATTACTTCACACTCGGTCAGCCACGCGGTGAACTCAGTCACTTACTACGAAGACATTCAACCACTCATCAAAAAACATTGTCTCGATTGCCATCGTCCTCAGACAGAAGCACCGTTCGCCTTAACAACACTGGAAGAAGTCCAAAATAACGGGGCGATGATAGCCAAGGTTGTTCAGGAACAGCGGATGCCTCCCTGGTATGGTGGCAGCTCACATGCGGAATTTGCCAATCACCGCAGTATGTCCCGTAAAGAACGCACTCTTATTGCCGACTGGTATCAGGCCAGAATGCCCGCGGGTAAAGAACCAGTTGACCTTCCAGTAACTCTTCCCACTTCTGATCAACAGAAATGGCTGATTGGCGAACCAGACCTGAAAATCAGCATGCTTGAAACCCATACACTTCCCGCGGATGGCTATATTCCCTACCGCTACACCGTGCTGCCTTTTATTTTCCCCGAAGACACCTGGATCTCCGCCATCCAGATCCGACCTGATAATCCCAGTGTCCTGCATCACTGCAATATGGCCGCCGTCAGCCTGACAAAAAAATGGGATGAATCCAATTTCATCACAGGCAAAGTCCCGGGGTCAGGTCCGACTGTCCTTCCCAAAGAACTGGGAATCCTCATCCCCAAAGGGAGTGCCCTGGCGTTGCAGATCCATTACACATCAACGGGAAAACCAGAGCGCTGCAAGATTTCGATAGGCTTTAAATATGTGGAAGGCAAAGTTCAGAAACGTTATCGCTTCCTCATCATGAGAAATACAAAATTCACCATCCCCCCTGGCGCGCCGCATCATGAAGTCAGTAATTCGAAAACGCTCGACCGCGACGCGCATGGCATTGGCCTGTTTGCCCATATGCATCTGCGAGGAAAAGACCTGTCATTTTTGGCACATTATCCTGACGGGAAAGATGAATCCCTACTGGTCATCCCCAATTACAGTTTCGACTGGCAAATCGGATATCTCTGGAAAGATCAGCGTCACTTCTTCCCGGCGGGGACCCGCATCGAAGCAATTGCGCATTATGATAATTCCGCTTTTAATCCCTTCAATCCGGATCCCACCGCCAGCGTCAGAAACGGGCCACAAACCTATCACGAAATGATGTACGCCTTCTTCTTCTATACCTACGCCGACGAACAACTCAATCTGACCATCGACCCCGATACCGGCCAGGCAACCCATTAATGTTGTCCTGTTGCCCTGTTACCCTGGTTTTCAGCTACATTGAAAGCAGAATAATAAATAGGCATTACCCCCGGTTGTGCATCATTGCTAAGGATCGTTCGAATAAAGAAACGCGACACACGGGCACACATCATTTTGTCGGCTGTATTCTCTGCGCGGAACGGGTATCATCAGCAGTATTGAAATGATTGCCTGTTGAGCATATTTTACTTCGCCTGATTGCAGAGAGACTTCATGCGCGTCCTGTTTCTGATCTCCGGGAAAAATGTCCCTTCCTCCCGGTTTCGCGTTTTGAATTATCTGCCTTTCCTGCGTCAGGCGGGAATCGAATGCACGGTACTGGCCAGTTACCCGGAAAAATACGAGCACCTCCGCTGGCTGGGCTATCGACTCAGCTACCTGCTGAAACGATTCACCCGCTATCTGCATTATTTTTATGCCCGACTGAAACGATTTGATATCGTATTCATCGAGCGGGAACTCTTTGATCATCAGAGCTTTAACCTGGAACTCATGTTCATGAGGTTAGCGAATAAAACAGTGCTGGATATCGACGATGCGATTTTTCTCAAGAACCCGGAGAAGTTTCGCGTGCTCGCTGATAAAGTAGATCTGATCATCGTCGGGAACAAGAATCTGTTCGACGAAGCCCGGAAACATAATGATCAGGTTCGGCTCCTGCCAACCTCTGTCATCGCCAGTAAGTATCCCGTTAAAGATTATTGCCAGCCCCCATCAGATAAACCCGTCATTGGCTGGACTGGTCTGGATACGAACATCCCGAATATCAAACGCGTCGTCCCTGCGCTACAGCGACTGGCGGAACAATACGAATTCATCCTCTGTATCATCTCCGCTACTCCTGATCCCATTGCGGAGCTTTCGCTGGAAGGAATTGAAGTACGCCATCTGGTCTGGTGCCCGGAAACGGAATATGAGGACCTGTCTGCCTTCGATATCGGCATCATGCCTCTGGAAGACGATGAATGGTCCCGATTCAAATGCGGCTTAAAACTGCTGCAGTACATGGCCCTGGGGATACCGGCGGTTGCTTCTCCAGTGGGAGTGAATGCTGATATTATCGATCATGGCCAGAACGGTTTCTCCGCCAGCACGGAGGAAGAGTGGTATGTGTCTCTGCGAGAACTACTGATCTCACCCGAACTGCGACAATCAGCGGGCCTGCGAGGCAGAAAAACTGTCGAAGAACAGTTTGATGTCTCTGTAAACAGCCTGCTTATGAAGCAGTACCTCGAACAAGTCGTGGATGACTCTGTAAAAAGATAATATGGGATTCAGTTTACAGACCACTTCCCTCACTACGTAAAAAAGCCTTACTCAAATCGTTAGATTCAAGTAAGGCTTTTCGTATAGCAAAAGGTTGGTGGTCAAGTTTTAAGAGCTTGGTCCTACAGGTTGTTGATCGGGCTGCTATTGATAAACAGCCATCAATTATCCTTAGAAAGGAGGTGATCCAGCCGCAGGTTCCCCTACGGC
>NZ_JBLXFK010000010.1:0-254385 GCF_048262075.1 Gimesia sp. | reverse complement strand
TAAAAACAAAATAGAGTTTGACGCCAATCAACATCCGACAGGTCGCCTGCCTGATGCGCTACAGATTGGCTCAATAAATTTAGTTACCTGAATACATCCCTTCCACAATTCTCGAAAGAATCACTTCCAGAATATATCGGCTTCCACTCTTAAAATTTGGGGCCACCAACCATTTTGTCAAAGATCAACCATCTCAGCTGTCAGCTCTTAAGTGTCCATTTTTCATCGACAAACAAGAGCAGGAACTTCAATGGGGACGCGGAGTTTATCGAGGATTTCCGGAACTGTCAACGCAGTGGGAAAAGTTTTTCGAATATTGTTTCAATTCAAGAAAACTCTCTGTGGGAATGCCATTTCGAAACGTTTTCGGTAGTATCTAAACTTCGACTTTGCTGCGTTCATCGACCTTTTGGATTTTAGGAAGTTTCATGTCTCAGTCAGTTATTGGATCTCATAAATTCGATCTTGATACCCCGATTCTCTGCATCGACCTGGATATTATGGAAGCAAATATGCAGAAGATGTCTGAGTATATTCTCAGCCGCGGCAAGACCTGGCGGCCTCACGAAAAATGCCACAAAACTCCCGCCATTGCCCTGGCTCAAATCGAAGCCGGTGCCATCGGTGTCACCTGTGCGAAAGTCTCTGAAGCCGAAGTCATGGCGGCAGCAGGCGTCAAAGACATCCTGATCGCGAATATGATTGTCGGCAAAACGAAATGGGAACGTGTCGTTTCCCTCTGCCGTCACGCACGCCCGATTATTGCCTGCGATCATTTTGCCCAGATCGAACCACTGGCCCAGATGTGCAAGGAAGCCGGAGTGACCTGTCGCATGATGCCCGAAGTGAATATTGGACTGAACCGTGTCGGATCCCGACCGGGACAGGATACTTTGGACCTCGCGATGGCCATCGACAAACTGGAAGGCGTCGAACTCGCTGGCATCATGGGCTACGAAGGACACCTGCTGCAGATTCAGGATCAGGCAGAGAAAGAAGAGAAGATTATCGAAGCCATGCGGACCCTTGTAGGCTGTAAGACGACTATCGAAGCCAAAGGCATTCCCTGTGAAATCGTCAGCGCTGGTGGAACTGGTTCCTATCAGATCACATCCAACTGCGAAGGCATTACAGAGTTGCAGGCGGGGGGAGGCATCTTCGCAGACCCGATGTATGTCAATAAATGTGGGCTCACGGGCCTCGATTACTCCCTGAGTGTGCTCGCTACAGTCGTCAGCCGCCCTGAAAAAGGCCGTATGGTACTCGACTGCGGCCGGAAAACCATGCATCCCGATTTCCAGCTCCCCCTGGTCAAAGCCTGGCCTGATGCTGAAGTTACCGCCCTCAGTGCCGAACACTGTGCCGTTACTCTGGGACCGGAATCACAGGATCTCAAGATTGGCGATAAAATCGAACTGATCCCCGGCTACGCCGACTTCACCACGATCTTGCACGAGAACTTCTATGGCTTCCGTAACGATCGCCTGGAAGTTGTCTGGCCGATCCAAGGACGCGGCAAGATACAGTAAACAAACCCCCTGCCTGGATTGCAGTGAACCTCCATGATGTTGCGCAGATACAGTTGCGCAACATCATGCTTCCACGTAGAGTTCATGCCCCTGAAATCACCCTGAATTTCCATTCAGAACACCAGATTTCTGCATCTCTGCAAAAGCAAGCCGAACGACAGTAAATCTGGTGTGTCCAAAAGTAATATGAGCACATTAATTAAGCCGCATTCATTGCAAAAACCACTAGAAAAACTATGAAACCAATCACAATTGCCAAAGCGAACGCAATCAGATACTGACAAAGCACAACCCCCATCGCTCGCTTGAAAGTCGTAGGTAGCATTGAGGAAAGAATAGCCGAGAAAATCATAAAAGAAATCGGCAGCGTAACCAGATTTAAAAGCAATTTTCCAGCAGGATCGACTCCTTGTGGCCCGACCTGAACCAGACCTGATGTGCCGGCAATCGCTCCAAACATGAAGCCAACGATGCCGTTAGCAATTGTTATCAATAAAAGCATTCCCATCGCATGTAACATAGTCGGCTCTGGCACTCTGTAGTAACTGTCTTCTTCAAAGCCGGCAAACTTGTTGAATAAACTGACTGAAGCACGCAGAATGACCGCTCCAATCAGCAAACTGATCGGGAGTACAACCACAAGCAAACAAAGCAAAACCGCCAGAGGATTGGAAGCCCCTAATACCAGCATTGACGAATCCAACATTTCCCTCTCCTCAAAAGCAGAATCATTTCCAGAAAAGTCGCAGTTGTATATATGTATCTTAAGTACATATAGCACATTACCAAGTCAACAACATAAAATTATTTACATGTATTTCTTAGTGAATGATTTCATACCACATCATTCTGATATAGGTTCAACACCAGCCGAGATTATTTTCACTGCTCCTGGCTTTCATTATTTTCGCTGCCTATAAAGTTGCTGCACTGATTTTAAATTAAGGGTGAATTGCAGCATGGACCGAATCTGAAATCAAAGTGCATACTCAGAATCGTAGAAGACACTGAGCTTCAAGCCACGCGACCTTTTGAAAACGGGTGGTTCAGGGCTCACCAGCCTGGTACACTCAGAGCTTTTGTAAGACGCCCCCTGCGTCACTTAAAATACAGGCCGCGACCATTTTATGAATGTAGTCAACGCCGCGATTGCAGGGGGACCGGTCAAGGGAGGCCGCGTGGTGGGCTCATCTGACTCGAAAGGCGCGTTCCCGAAAGATAATCGGAAAACGCCACAGGATGGGCTCGCTAGACTGTGTCTAGTTTTACTGTAGCGTCTCCAGGGCTGTTTGCCCCGAGAATATTAGATTGAGAGACGCTATACTTAAATGTGATGCGATCTAGAGTCTGTCAGCACCTGGGAATTGATACAGACAAGCATTATCTGGATTATTCAGGACGCCTGATTAACGCACTCCCCTTTGGCGAACCGCTCCACGAGTTGGCATAGCCCTTTTAGGTGAAATTAAAAGAAACAATAGACATCGCCTCTTTACCAATAGAGATTGTGCACAAAGTCCGATCAGCACAATCGAACACCATGACTGAAGAGATACACACAATACCCCCATTTCAAGCACTGAGAAGCAGAAGATACAAACAGACGGATTTCAAGCATGGACCGTGGGTTGCCCAAGAGAGCAGAAATAAATCCTACTCGTCATCCACGCGATTGATCAGCGCGTTGTAATCTTTAAGGCAGCGTTCCACCAGTTCCTTCAGCTCTTTGAACTCGGCCTGGTTCGCATGGGAAGAGGTGACGAGAGGCTGCATCCAGCCCTGCATCAGATCGAATTGTGTTTCGAGAACGTTTAGTAGAGAACGTGGAATTTTATTCACGACCGTGATTCTGTCATCGGGCGTTGAAGTGGGTGACGTGCTCTCCTGGGCAGTCCCAGGCTGTGCTGATCGCGTTTTGACAGACTGCTCGAACAGGGAAGTCACATCCTTTGTTCCGGTTGTTAAAGCAGCCTGAATCGCATGCAGGCTTTCAGCGAGATGCTGGAATCGTTCCGCAAATTCACGAGCGTACTGATCCAGGTTTGATTCCTTCTCTGCAGTCAGCCGTCCAATACCGGCATTCATACTTTCGCGAATATCCTGCAGACCTTCACCGACATTACTCAGTTGCAGAATCGCCTGGGCCATGCGGTCCTCACCGCCGACACTTTTAAGCTGCTGATTTTTCCGGAATGACTTTTTGATCGCATTCCAGCGTTCCAGCTCGGCCTCGGATAAGATGCCCATCAGTTCCTTGAACTTCAGCAGGTTGGCTTCCGCATCTGAAGTTAAGGTCTGAACATCATTTTCATAGTTGGAAACAATCAATGTTTCCAGCTCTTTATCATTCATCACCGAAAACACTTTTTCGGCAATGCGGTTCATATTACGGTACGACCCCTGGAGCTTGAACGCCGGTTCCGTACGGTAATCATCCGACTGGGCAGCCGAGCGGATATATTCTCGGTTGACACTCAAGATCACATCACGCACTCGGATGAGCTTCTTCATAGTGGAAACCATCTCGTTGAGTTCTTCCACCGAGAAGTTTCCTTCCAGATCGCCCCGTTCACCGGCCCCATCCTGGGCCATCTGAATAATCGTGTAGATGTCTTTCTGACTTCGTGAGGAGAGTTGATTGAGCACGGGATTCGATGTAATGCAGTTCTCCAGGTAACTCATTTCGAACGCATCCGCATGTTCGCCAATCACTTCACCCAGGTTATAGATGTCAGCACGGTTGGAGAGCATGTCCGGGATCTGAAACTTTTCTCCACTTTCTGTATAGGGATTGCCCGCCATCACAACGGCAACTTTGCGTCCGCGTAAATCGTAGGTACGGGTCTCTCCTTGATAGACACCTTCAATTTTTCGCTGGGCATCACAGAGTGAAATAAACTTCTGCAGGAATTCTGGATTACAGTGCTGAATGTCATCCAGATAGATCATCACGTTATCGCCCATCTCCAGCGACAGGTTTAGCTTCTTGACCTCTTCCCGCGCGCCGGCATTGGGAGCCGCAGCCGGATCGAGTGAAGTCACCTGATGCCCGAGTGCGGGCCCGTTGATCTTCATGAAGATAATGCCCAAACGATTGGCAATGTATTCCATCAAAGTGGTTTTGCCGTAACCAGGAGGTGAGACCAGCATCAAGAGGCCCATCCGGTCGGTTCGTTTATTCTCGCCTGCTTCCCCCATCTGCTTAGCCAGGTTATCTCCAATGACGGGCAGATAGACTTCATCCAGCAGTCGATTACGGACAAACGAAGTCAGCACTCTGGGGCGGAATTCATCGAGCCGCATGGCACTACGCGACCGGTCGACGATCTCTTTCTTGAGAGATAAATACGATTCAAACCGTGGTACATTCACTGATTGGAACTCAGTCAATCGCTTCATATAGCGATTATAGTGCAAATGATATTCACCATTCTGAATTCGCAGATGTGATCCTGACAGACCTGGAATCTGCTGGGTCACAGTCGCGTCAATCAGCCGGCTCCGATCCAGTTTTTCATTCAACAGCAGCAAGGCCACTTCGTCCAGAAAATCGAAATCTTCTTCCGAATCAAGATAATCCAGATAGGCCTGCACCCAGTCACGCGCCAAAAGAAACCAGTTCACCGAATTGTCATTCGTGGCCGCCAGGCTGTCTTTAAATTGTTTGGCTGCGTTGTTGTGTTTCAAATGTTTTTCGAATTCCTGATACAGATCGGCGGCTCTTTTACTGATGACAAAAGTAGAGCCATGCACCAGTTCCTGAAACAGGTACTCAGCGGCTTCGCTGACCAGTGCCTGATCGAGACAGGAAATCTGCAAAACAAACGGGGAAAGCTGCTGCCTGAGTTCGTTAATGTAATGCTGCTGCTGACCCGTGCGAGGAAAGACCTGCATCACACTGCCAAAACCGGTTAACTTGGTCTCAAACAGCGTTTTGGTTGCAGGATCACAAAAGTAGTTCCAGTACAAACCGGCCAGTGCCCTGGCGCTGGACTGATAACGGAGGAGCCCTAAAGCCGGCTTAATTTTCAAGAGTGATTTCAAGAGCAGTAACGCATCCTGATCGTGGACCCCTTTAATATATCCTTCACTGTAACGTGGTCCCATGAACTTCTGAATGTACTCCAGAAGTTCTTCGTCTGTTTTTTTTGTCAGTGAGACAAGAGACTGATCAGGATCAGATTCTACCGAGTTCAGCAGACAATATGTTAAATATTCAACCCGGTAGACATCTCGATTCTCTGAGACGACTTCCTGCCCCCAGACTTCCCTGGTCGCCAGCAGTCGTTCATCTTCGATCTCTTCAAAGAAATTCGTGCCCGTCAAATGCAACTGCAGGCTGTCATCACGAAAGACTGTCGTTAAATCGAGAGCCTGGCGATTGACCGTAAATTGTCGGTTCCCCAGCTTGATTATATTTTCGCCATCGACAAACAGTTCCTGCTTGTCTTTCAACTGCCGGACGGTATCTTCGCGAACACTTTTCAGGCGGCCCTGAATATCGTCCACTTTGACGGTATCCTGCAGTTCACCCAGTTGGCGTACGATATCTCGAACCTTGTCAATCATCAGGTCCGAGGCAAAATAACCGTTAATCTCATTGATTGTCTTCAGTTGCTCAGCGCGACTGCGAATGCCTGTCAGAATACGGTCGGCTGATTTTGCCAGCGAATTGGCCCGCTTGTTACGACTTTCTACTATGGCCAGTTTACGTGATTCAAAAGCAGCGTAAATTTCTTCCCGTTTTTCAGTCAGCTGTTCAACAAATTCATCGAACTCAGCGAAACGACCTTCCAGTTCCTCTACCTGAATCATCAGTTTGGTAAGGAAGTCATCACATTTTTCAGGAGAGTCACAAACATCAAGATAATTCACCACGCCCTGGTTCAGCAGCTTCATCTGCGCATTGAACTCAGCCACCCCTTCGACCGACATCAGCTCTTTAATGCGACGTTTGAGGGCAGCCCGGGACTGGTTGATTTTAGAAAAATTCGTTGAGATATTATCAATGATCGCAGTGCGCTGGGTGGTATCTTCCACTTTCAGATTACTGACAATCTCAATCAGCATTTCCAGCTCTTTCGAACTGGCTTCGATCTCTTCCTCAACCTTTCGCGCGTCGGCAACTTTCTCGACAGTCTCGATCTGTCCGGTCGCAGCCACAATTCGATCTGCATACGGTTTCAGGGCGTCTTCCCGCATCAAAAAGGAAACGCATCGCGTCGCTAGTTTTTCTTTTTTTTCGCTGACGTTTTTTTCCAGTTGATCGACCAGACTGTGATCAACATACCGCAAATCACGCAGTGAGATCACATCGCCTCGCAGGCTCCGCAAACTGGCCAGACTTTGCACGAAGTCATCAATCTTGTCAAAGCGACGATGGTCAATGTCGGTTAAAGTCTGTCTGGTAAGTTTTTCAACTTCAGACGTTTTCTGTTTCGTATTCTGTCGCAGTTGCAGTACTTTTTCGTACTCGGTGACAGCAGCTTCTGCTGCTCGTTTGATTTCGAGTACGACCTCACCCAGCGCAAATGTATCTTCCTGATTGATCCAGAAATAGGAATCAAGAACATCACCGGTGACTTTTACCAGATCTACATACAGATTTTCATAAGCATCTTTGCGGTTGATCAAGCCCAGCAACTCGTGACATTCCGCCATGCCACGCACGATATCTTTATTCCCGATCTTATTAAGGTAAGAATCCTGTTTATGGGGAACCTGAAAGGAATCGCTGATATAGGGTGTCTTCCAGAGCTGCAGCGTATGATGTTTCTGCGGTTCATCCTGACCCGAAAAACAGATGAGCTCTCCCCCCTCGAACCGGGTAAACCCATGGCAAATCATAGGCGTGTCTAGCTTCTGTTCAATCAGATTATACTGCAACAGAACATAAGCCCCCTGCTCGGGCTGGTAAAACACATAGAGATAGTCTTCGCCATTGGGAGATGAGATCCGCTCCTGGTAAAGCATATCCTGCAGATCGGTTTCGAATGTTTTCGAATCGCCATTCTGTAGATAATAACCATTCGAAAATACGAGTCCATGATCATCGGGAAGCAGGATGCAGGCATCTTGAATGGAATCAAGCCGTTGTGCTTTCTGAAGTTTTTCGTTGTAAATGAAGTAGCGGTACTTTGTTTCTTTATAGGGTTTTATTTTTAATAGAATCAGAGAACCGATGAGGGCATAAAAGATTTCCGCGTCATCCAGAATCTGGTCCGGATCGTCGACCGGTTCAGAATAGATGCCTGCACCGGATTCGGTATTGTTCTCAACCTTGATGGTCAGATCGCCGCCCACGGTTTCGACAAACAATCGATCGTCGATCGAGATATGAGGATGCAGGCCCGCATAATGCAGATCACGGTGGGTCCGCGTCCATTCAAATTCCTGCTGCGCGGGATACTGAACTTCGTGATCACTGCGGTTATCAACATAGACAAGTTGATCGCTCTGGAAGGCCCATTTGAAAGATTTAAAATCCTTCGGGCCATCCCCCACCTTGAACAGCATATATAAAAAAGGCCCTTTCGCGAAAAACTTTGCGAAAGTTGCCTTTTTATAATAGCGGTAGATGTCTTTAAAATCTTTTTCGAATGCGGCGTCTCGAATCAGATCAAGAGGTAGAGCATGATAGGTGCCCTCTTTGAATTCATAGACGGCAAATACATCACTCAGATTAATCTCGGTCTTTAGACCAAAATGGACGTTATAGCCAAACAGGAAACAATTCCCGACAGCCAGCATATCGCGGGGAACACAGTTATGCTCGGTTGTAATCCGATCACTGCCAATTAAACTGGTTTCGATCGAACCAAAAACGTCTTTACGAAGTTCGTTCAGCTTTCCCAGGCGGGCCTGCAGTTCTTTCCCATGACCTTTCAGTCGATTTTGAATAATTTCGTAGGTACTGCTCTCCAGGGAAATGACATCTGCATTCCCCTCTGCAGTCTCTTCTGAATCATTTTTCAAATCGGCCATTGAAATCTATTTCCCGGGAAACTTCTTTACAGATTATTTTTGCAGACGAAAGAACCAACTTCAATCGGCGATCTCTCCAGAAAAGTTATCTCCAGGAGAGACTGCCGGCTGAACAACGCTTCTGATGCAGAATGTGAAGCGATTATTTCCCGACCTTGGCTTTCAGGAAGGATGACACTTTTTTATCTGCAATCCCGAGGTTTTTCACTGTCGCGAGCAGACGGTTCAGAGTTGACCGATCCTCTTCCCCTTCTGCCTGTACCAGCATCTGGGAAATCAAAGCAGCAATTGAAAGGTTCTTGACGTCTTCAAAGGACATACCAAATCGGGAAATAAAGGTCTGGAGTTGATCTTCAAAGTAGTCGGGGTTGCCGTTAAAGAACGTATTCTTAATGTCCGTCAGTGTTTCACTGTTATGGACGAAACGGTCGATCGATTTCCCGCTCTTTATCGAATCCACAATCTTATCGAAGAATGTCGTTTCGCCACCCACGATATCGATGCGGGCTGATTTCAACGCTTCACCCACGATACCAGCCTGAGCCTCGGCAATTTCCTGTTGAGCAGCGATGGCTGCCAGTTCGATTTCCTTGTCTTTGTTGAGACGGATTTTGAATTCTTCGTGATCTCGACCGACACCATCGAAGAGTTTCATTGCCTTGGCTTTGTCTACAATACCAGTCGCTTCCGAGCTGTACTTGAGCTTCATGACGTTGGCTTCTGCCGTTCCGGTCTTTTCGGTGGCTTCCGCTTTGGCAATCATGACATGGGCTTCGGCTTGACCTGTTTTCTCGGTCGCGGTGGCCTTGGCAATCATCACCTGGGCATCTGCCAGACCAATGGCCGCCCCATCGGCTGTCTTGGCTTCCGCCATGACTTTGATGGCATCCGATTTCTTTTCGGTCGCGGTTTTGTCTGCCTCGGCTTCAATCACAATTTTTTCAGCCAGCAGTTCCGATGATTTCTTCTGTGCTTCTGCGGCTTTGACTTCTTTGACCATGTGTTCTTCGGCATGCATTTCCGCTTTGGTCACTGCGACCTTCTTTAGACGGTCTGCTCCGGCGAATTCTTCAGTGTCCTTGATGCGTTCCTGTTCTTCGACAACTGCACGTTCCACGATCACGCGTTCCCGAATCACTTCCTGGATATTGCGTTTTTCCACTTCGATGGCTTTGTCTTTGTCAATCTCAGCCAATCCGACAACGCGGGAACGCTCGGTAACTTCAAGTAGTCGATCTTTTTCGACCCGTTCATTTTCAACTGCTTCCGTACGTTGTTTGCTCTTTTCGGCAACAATGACCTGGCGCAGCTTATTCTCTTCCGCGATGGCCAGCTCTTCATCGGTACGGATGCGGGCCGATTCGGCTTTCAACCGTTCTTCATGTTCCACACGCCGTGCTTCTGCATGCTCACGGGCCGTTAACGAGGCGATCTCACGCGTCTGCTTCTCGACCGCTTCGACACGCTGGCGTTCGAGTTCCAGAATCGTTTCCTGGGCCTCCACGTCCTGTTTCTTGATGGTCTTTTCTTTTTCTCTTGTGATGTTATTAGACAACACATGCTCGCGGGCTGTCAGATCGGTGATCTTCTTGATCCCCTCGGCGTCGAGAATGTTGGTCGGACTCAATTTTTCCAGAGGCGTCTGTTCCAGATAGTCAATGGCACAGTCATCCAGCACATAGCCGTTCAAGTCTGTCCCGATGATCTTCAGAATTTCTTCCTTGAACTTGTCCCGTTCATTATAGAGTTCGACGAAATCGAAATGTTTACCAACGGTTTTCAAGGCTTCAGAGAACTTCGCGTCGAATAACTCAATCAGCGCATCGCGGCTGGATGCTCTTTTACAACCCAGTGACTGGGCAACATTGCGAATATCGCTCGCTGTATTATTGACGCGAACAAAAAAGGCCACTTCGATGTCCGCGCGGATATTATCGCGGCATATTAAACCAACCTCCCCTTTGCGGGCAATTTCAATTCGTTTGACCGAAAGGTCCATCTGATCGGCTCGATGCAGAACCGGGATCACAAAGATCCCTTCTCCATTGGCCACCTTTAAATTACCCACACCCGTTCTTACCAGGGCTTCTTCCGGCCCCACTTTGCGATAAAAGCGGGAGACCGCAACTGCGAACCCGATCACAAATACTCCGATGAAGAGCCCCGCGACAACCACGGATTCACTGAGAAAGTCGACCCCCAACACAAACGCTGCGGGAAATTGAAACGCCGAAATGGACATGATCTTATGACTCCTGGCTAATTTTTACGACGTAAAAAACCTGTTTTTCCGAGTTATAGTCTGCGAGGCGAACCAGATCTCCCTTCTGGATCGTTTCGTCTTCCGCACGAATATGCAGCTTCAATGGTGCTCCCTCTGTTTTCAGTTCGCCCTGGCCGAAGCGGTCCGTCACCGTAGTGCTGGTCACAACACACGATTTTCCCAGTAAGGTCTCAATTTGATTGGGAGGAGTGAACTGAAAGTATCCTTTAAAGGGCTGAGTAATCAGCTTGGTCACCACCAGACTGATTCCAATATTTCTGATCGCTAATGGCAGATAATCCAGCGCGGAATTGATTTTGACACCGGCATCAAAATTGATGGAAAGCATCCACATAGTAAGTGAAAAAATGCTTAACCACAGCATTACCGGTACTTCACCGATATTCAAAAACCGCAGTCCGATAAACCCGAAATCGAGAAAAGAGGGACCATCTGTGCCTATTTCAAAATCCAGGTCAAAATCTAAAAGATCTAATTCCATAAATCCCAGAATGACACTGATCCAGTACAGCAGGCAAATCCCCAACAGGATGGTTACCGGCAGTGTGGGCCATTCCAGACTCGCTTTGATAATTTCAGGCACCGAATACTCCCGGATTCCGGGGTGATGGAAAAAACTGAGAGGTTACGAGTTACTCAAGCTGCGGTTAAACAATTCAACGTGTATGGTTCACCAAGTATGAACCTTAAAAAGAAACTTGCAGCTGGAAGAACGTAAATTTGGTACACAGGATCAAGAAAACCTGTGAAACCGGCAGATTTTTTCCCGATATCGTAATCGTTAGCAAAAAGGGAGTTGTGCAGAGAGCATCCAATGTGAGGCAATTGAATGAGCAAAACGGGATATTTATCCCAGTACGGTAATATTTTCTCAAGATTTGAATTAAGGCTGGCTGGTAATTCTGGAAGTGAAGACGTGAAAAAAGCCACCTGTTGTAACGATTATGTTCAACAGATGGCTTGATTTAAAGAGATGGCTTACGACCGCTGTTAAGACTGTGCCTGCTCCTGCTGCAGTTCAATTGGCGGGGCAGCCATCACATGATAGCCGGAATCCACGTGATGATTCTCGCCGGAGACTCCACTGGACAGATCGCTGAGCAGGTACATACCAGCCTTGCCAACATCGTCCGGCGTGATGTTTTTGCGGAGTGGTGACATTGTCTGATACAGTTTCATCATCAGGTCGAATTCGCCGACAGCCGAGGAACTGAGTGTCTTCAACGGACCGGCACTCAGGCTGTTGACGCGGATGCCCTGTGGCCCCAGTTCGTTTGCCAGGTACATCACCGAGTTCTCCAGAGCCGACTTGCAGATTCCCATGACATTGTAACCGGGAATCACTTTTTCTCCGCCGAGATAACTCAGAGTCAGAATACTGCCACCTGGCTTCAAAATGTCTTTGGCGCGATTGGCGACTGCCAATAGGCTGTAGACACTGATTTCCATAGAAAGCTTGAAGCCATCGCGGCTTACATTGTAAACAGGACCTTTCAGGTCATCCATCGGGGCATAGGCGATCGAGTGCAACACGAAATCGATTTCACCATACTCTTCTTTGACGGTTGCAAAAACCTTATCCAGGTCTTCGTCCTTGGTCACATCACAGGGAATCATGATCTTGGCGCCCTTTGGCTCGACCAGCTTTCGCAACCGTCGTTCCATGCGCGGACGCTCGGGATCCTTATCAGGAAGGTGTGTGAAAGCAATTTCGGCGCCTTCGTCATAAAGCTTTTCTGTGATGGCCCATGCAATTGAATGGTCATTCGCGATGCCCAAAACCAGACCTTTTTTGCCTTCAAAAAGACCCATGTGTATTACTCCGTAAATATGATGAAATCCAGGAAGATTGAAGTTACCGGAACCTTCAATCCAAGGTGCATTCCACTAAACCATCGCACCCATCGTTCTGTTATACTCGCTCCAGATGCGTATAAACTATTCGAATTGAGCGAAATAGAAAAGCCAAAGGCGGCTTGTTGTTCGTGAAAACAGCAAACCGCCTTAAATCTCGTACAGGGATGGTAATATATTGAGAGTTTACTCAAGCGCCCCCACCATGGTGGAAGACTCCTGGTCTGATTGTACGCCCTCTTCACCTTCATTCTCTTCATCTTCCTTATTCGGGAAGATGGCGTCGACAAATCCTCGCAGGTGCGCACTGCGGGTCTGGTGCTGTAATTTTCGCAGCGCCTTGGATTCGATCTGACGAATTCGCTCGCGGGTCACCTTGAAGATACGACCGGTTTCTTCCAGTGTATAGCTGTAACCGTCACCCAGGCCATATCGCAGTCGGATAATTTCACGTTCACGGTACGTCAGGCTTTTGAGAACATGCTCAATCTTATCCTTGAGCATTTCCCGCATCGCAGCGTCTGCGGGAGAGGATTCATGTCCGTCTTCCAGGAAATCACCGAAGCTGCTGTCTTCGCTTTCCCCGACTGGCGTATCCAGACTGATGGGATGTTTCCAGGTCTTCATGATCCGTTCGGTCTCTTCCACACCAAGACCAACGGAATCTGCCAGTTCTTCCATGGTCGGTTCACGACCGGTTTCCTGGCGAATCTGTTCGCTACGTGCTTTCAGAGTGGAAATGCTCTGGAACATGTGCACGGGAATACGGATGGTGCGGGCATGGTCGGCGACGGCGCGGGTAATAGCCTGACGAATCCACCAGGTAGCATAAGTCGAAAACTTATAACCACGGCGATATTCATATTTTTCCACGCCACGCATCAGGCCGGCATTTCCTTCCTGGATCAGGTCCAGAAAGCTTAAACCGCGATTTCTGTATTTTTTTGCAATGGAGACGACCAGACGCAGGTTTCCGCCAGAAAGCTGCTGCTTGGCTTCGGTCCAGTCATCAAAACGACGTTTGATTTCTCGTGAACGCGTCTGAAAGTCTTCGGAAGTTTCAACCACCATAATGGTCAACTCAGACAACTCGCGTTCCAGCAGTCGATGATCGGTGGCCTTGTGACGCAGTTGCTTATAATCTTCAAGCTGTTCCTGCACTTCCCGCATCCGACCGGCAATCTGATGAATTCGCTTCAGCACCGGCTGCAAACGTTGTGTACGCAGACAAAGTTCTTCACAGAGGGTTGCCATTTTCTGACGACGAATCACCATCCGTTTTTGAACTTCACGCTGCTCAACTTTTCCGAGCTCACCTGACTGAACGAGCTCAAAGTCTTCATTGTTTTTCTGGAGAAGGGCCTTCAAGGTCGCGATGTTATAAGGCATCCGCCCCATGATCTGATCTTTAGTCGCATCTTCCGTATCAGAGGTTCGTAAAGTTCGCTCGAAAGGAAGCTCTCCTGCAAACACTTTCTCCAGAGTGTCGATGGCAATCTTAAGTGCGAAATCAGACTCCAGAACAGTGCGACGAAATCGTTTACGAGTAATTTCAATCTTCTTGGCCAGGAAGATTTCACGCGAGCGACTCAAGAGCGGGATATTACCCATCTGGCTCAAATACATGCGAATGGGATCACGTGATGAGAGCGAGGTTTCCGGTTCAACAATGGAAGAAGCAGCATCATCTGAATCTTCATCGGCCCCCTGTGCCACGTCGGAGTGGGTGTTCGTTGATTTATCGACGGCAGTTACTTCTTCATCATCAATATCCGCATTGGGATCATCAATGAGATCAAGGCTCCGTTCTTCCAGTCCCACGACAATATATTCAATCAGCGCGGGATCGCCTCCTTCGTCTGGGAGGAACGTATGAACCTGTTGAAATGTTAAAAAACCTTGTTTTTCCGCTTCCTGAAATAGTGAGTTCAGATTTGCATCGAAACGGTGCACGGGTCACTCCCTTAATTTGTATTATCAAAAATTTTACGGCCACACGTCCGTGTGTAACCACGGCGTTTCTGTTTATGAGAATAAAAGGACAGTGTGATCAGCAGGCGTCAGAATTGATCTTTTCACTATACTTTTCCAATTTTTTCTACAATGTCGACTCAATATTTATAACTGTCACTCTACTCATCACACGCCAATTCCTATAGCGATAGAGCTATGAAATAATCGCAAAAGACTCCAAAATACGTTGCCGTTATTTGCACGTGCTACAGAACCGTACCCCCTGCCGAGGGCCAGCCTCAAACTAGACCCGAAGCACAAGTTGATCACTAGAGGTAAGTTGGGCACTGCGTAGAGCATCTGAAAAACTAAGTTGCTCAAATACGCTTTGATGCGCTTCGTCGGAGCATCCGATTCGCCAACAAAATTAATCAAGAGGGTTCTCTCCCAAGACATCCTTACTTCTCCCGAGAACCTGAAAAAAGCTAATAAGCCTCCAGCTCATATAGCCCCATCCTACCACAACTTTTCGTAACGTCTACGGAAATCCACAACGCCGATTTAAAAAATTTTAAAAAACCTCTGCAACGTTATCAGATAACAACTTACGTATGGTAAAAAGCCTCCCCCACTACCTGAAAACCATCCGAAATCAAAAAAAGGCTCAAGTTCAGCCAAACTGAAATTCGCCGCAGTATTCAATAATAAATGCTGTATATTACCGGAAACAGCATGTAACCTGATTCTCTACATACATTTTCACACTCCTGGTTGAATAGTCAATCCCCTGATTTCAAACAGGTGATGAACAGATAGTGAAGTTATTCCGAAAAGTGAGGTCGAACTAAGACGATTCCTGAAGACACCGCTGGAAACAAATTCGCTTGATTGAACTTATGATAGGGCTTGATATACTGGGAGCACACGAGTTTTCCATAGTTTGTTTAATTAAAGTCGGGCGGCGATTACTGTCTCACCAGAGCCCCTGGTGCGTGATCCTGAACCTTACTGGAATTTATTGGCTGTAGTTGAGAAAGTGGAACCAGTTCAAATGAGCGCAGAAGACGTAGAGAAAACATCGAGCGAAGCTGTCAAAGGGCTAAAAGGGATCATTGCAGCTGACAGTTCTATCTGTCTGGTAAATGGAACCATTGGAAAACTACTGTATCGTGGATATAACATCGACGATCTGGCAGAGAATGCGACGTTTGAGGAAGTATCTTTTCTGTTATTAAACGGTGAGCTGCCTACCGCCACTCAACTCGCTGCCTACCAGGCTGAACTGAAACAGTACCGCAGTATTCCCCCGGAACTGATTGATGCCCTGAAAAAACTCCCTGCCTCAGCCCCTCCAATGGCACTGCTGAGGTCGATCACATCTCTGGCAGGTGTTTATGACCCCAACGCGGAAATAGAAACGTTTGAGAATCGGTTACAGATCTCGATCAAACTGATTTCTCAGATTCCGACCATCGTGGCCGCCATTCACCGCGTTCGCCAGGGACTCGAACCGGTTGAACCGGATCCCGAACTGTGCCATGCCGGCAACTTCATGTATATGATCAATGGCGAGAAACCAAGTGAAGATGCAACCCGCGCCATGGATCTCATCCTCACACTCCATGCAGAACATGGATTAAATGCCAGTACGTTTACCGGTCGTGTCATTATCGCGACTCTGCCTGATATTTATTCCGCCATCACAGGTGCCATCGGTGCACTAAAAGGAAAACTGCATGGGGGTGCGAACACAGAAGTTCTAAAAACTCTCTTCGAAATCGGTTCCGTCGAAAATGTTGCCCCTTATGTGAAAAAAGTCCGCGAAGCCAAAGGCAAATTTATGGGCTTTGGACATGCGGTTTACCAGGTAGAAGATCCGCGTGCAAAGCATTTGAAAGAACTTTCACGACGACTGGGAGAAGAGACCGGCGAACCCAAGTGGTATGAGATGTCCATTGAGATGGAAAAACTCGTCTACGAAGAAATCAAGCGTAACTGCAACGTCGACTTTTACTCAGCCAGTCTTCAGCATTATATGGGAATCCCGGGTGACCTGTTTACCTGCATCTTTGCTGCCAGTCGCATCGCTGGCTGGTGTGCTCATATCCTGGAACAACTGGACGGGAATAAAATCATCCGCCCCAAAGCAAACTATATCGGTTATGAAGAACGCCCCGTCATTACGCTAACCGAACGTTAACAGTATTTGATTTTAATTGATCCAGCTCACAAACCCCGGTTTTCAACCGGGGTTTTTTCCGCTGAGAGAAACAACTTCTCTCTGGCTTAGATACACACTCAAAACACTGAATCAGACAGGAAGCCGCCAACCATGCGAAACGTGCTTCGTTTTGTAGATTTCCAGACCGGGTTACTCTGTTTTATTTCTCTGCTTTGCCTGGCGCAATCGGCAGAATGCGGTGTGATCTATGTAGATAATCGGGCAGGAAACAATGCTTTAAACGGAATCTCTCCCAAAATTGTTTCAGGCAAAAACGGCCCGGTAAAAACGATCAAAAGAGCCTTGGAATATGCCCGCCCCGGTGACAAAATCATCCTGATCAATAACGAGATTCCGTATCATGAATCGTTCACCCTCTCAGGCAAACGCTTCAGTCGACTCGGACAGGAAATGTTTACCATTCTCGGGAATGGAGCGACCATCAGCGGAGCCATTCCTATTCCACAGAATGGCTGGAGACCATTAAAAGACGGCTTGTGGAGGGTCACTCCATTCAGAAAGGGATACTTCAATCTTTACCTGGATGGAAAAACACTGCCGGAGTATCGCCCCGAAGCAGAGGGGGAAGTTAAATTGACTGAAATTCCGCCGGGAAGCTGGGCTGTTCATAGAGGCGCAATTTATTACCGCGAATTGAAAAATCAACTCCCCCCCAGGGAGGCATTTTCACTCGCTGGCATGTCTGTTGGACTGTCCTTGATTGATGTAGAGGGAGTTCAAATATCGGATGTGACGTTTGAAAATTTTCGCGTGGATGGCATTAATGTTCATGACCGCTGTAAGAATATTATTCTGGAGAACGTCACCAGCACCGGGAACGGGCGCTGTGGCCTGGCAGTCAACGGAACTTCTCAGGTGGAAGTGATCGATTCAAGTCTCACCCATAACCGGCTGGAAGACCTGTTGATCACAGAACAGGGTGTGGCAAATCTAAAGCAGACCAAACTGGGTAAGAAAGCGACTTTGTCTCCCTGAGCATGTTATTAACCGCTTTCTGAGACAGCCTCAACTTCATACTACCCCCCCCTCCAGTTCATCCAGCTCTTTCTCGGCTTCCTGCTCTGCTTCACTGAATTTTAAACCTTCCCGGTTCGAATAGTACAAACCAATAATTGTAACGGGAAAATACTGGGAGAGCTGATAGTAAATTGAAGCAGAAAAAGCATCCGCATTCGCAACGCCGAACGCCTTTAAGCTCACGGAAAAGCAAAGCTGAACCACTCCAAAAAAACCAGGTGTTGAGGGGACAATGACCCCGAACGCAGTGACACCCAGCACGACAAAGGCTGCCAGGGGTGAGACCTGAATATTAAAACTCCAGAGTGCAATATAGATACTCAGACCATTGAAAAGCCATTGCGCGAAAGAGGTCCAGATGATCCCGAAGCAAAGTCGCTTACTTTTCAACGATGTCATCCCCAGCGCCCCGGCCCGCATCATTTCCAGCACCAGATGGGTCAGTTTTTCTGGTAGAAAAGGGAGATAGCTGAAAATACTGCGGAACAGACGAATCACTGCCTCAGTCCAGATAATATATGCCGCCACCGCAGTGATCATAACCACAATCCCGGAAGCGACAACGAGGCTGACCGTATGGTATCTTTCCGGGAGATTGGGGGCAAAATAGATCCCGATTCCCAGATAACACAGAATTGCAATCACATCAAATAACCGTTCCAGAACCAGGGTGGACAGGACCGTTGTTTTCGGGATCTGAAACTGGCGGCTCAAAACATAAACACGCAAAAATTCCCCCAGATGGGCAGGCAGGATGTTATTTCCCATAAAGCCGATCATCATTGCCGGCGTGACCTGGGATACGGTCAGTTTTCTGATTGGTTCCAGCAGCATTTGCCAACGCACTGCTTTCAGCCAGTAAAACATAAACAGTGCCCCCAGCATCAAAGGCAGCGTCCAGTAATTGGCGCGTTTGAAACTCGTCGCGATCTGCGCAAAGTCAATCCCCCAGACTGCAGCCACCAGACAGGCAATTGTGACAATGACACCAAGTAGTAATTTGATTAACTTTGACTTATTGATGAGAAAAACTCCTGAAGTATCCTGTGTGATTCGAGACTCCCACCAGTGTTGGAGTGGAACGATTATTAACGAATCATCCGCAAAAATCATACAGCATTCTTTTAAGAGCTGCTATCTGAATATCATCACCATACTTCTAACTCTTCCTATTTTCACATCCACAGTCGATTTGCAGCAGGAATTTTTTACAATATTGGTACCTTTCAGTTAAAACCTCTTGCCAACTTTATCAGAGAATTTTATCCTGCTTCCCTCTTCGTATGTTTCACAGAACCTTTCCTGTTCCACCAGAGATACGAAGCCTACCCCCGGAAACATTCCCGTTCGGATTGACTGGAATATTTAATCAAGGGACTGAACGCAAGGAGCTCATGGATGAGCATTTTAAAAGTCTATTACCCGGATGAACCCCAGACTGAGCCTGTTGTCTCTCTGGAAGAAACTACCCCCACGATTCTGCCGTTTCAGCGAGCTAAAGTGAAGAAATCACACAGCCGCAAGCAGGAAGACTGGGTTCTGAAACGCGCACGGACTATTTTCCTGAATCAGCAATGCAACGATTGTGGCAGCTCGGCTGTCGAAAAGCTGGAACTGCGGGATGGTCTATTGAACCACAAAGATCGTCTGATTCCTGGTACAGCGACTGTCGTTGGTTTTCGCTGCCATTCCTGTGATTCAGAATGGCCCGCCTGATCAGGCAGCAGAGAGCCGATTTTACATCACGGAAAAATAGTTTTCGACAGCAAAGTCAAAGGCACCCGGCGTCAGTTTTCGCGGGACTTCCTTGTAGACACAGAAGTTCTTGACCTGCAAGAGCAGGTCGCGGGGCTGGCAGGCGCGAAAGGGCCGATTGACGGCTTTGTAATGAGTATCGACCAGATACTGAAATGCCTGTTCGTCGAACTGAAAGCCCATCATCGGCGCCATCAATTCAAAGAGAGCCCGAAATTCTTCTTCGGAAGGATCGAGGGCTTCAATTTTATAGGGAATCCGTCGCAGGAACGCTGCGTCCACTAGATCTTTTGGTTCCAGGTTTGTCGAAAAGATGATCAGTTGGTCAAAGGGAACCTGAATTTTCTTACCGCTGGGCAGATTCAAAAAGTCATACCGTTTTTCCAGAGGTACGATCCAGCGGTTGAGCAGTTCGTCGACAGGCATGCGCTGGCGTCCAAAGTCGTCAATCACAAATGTCCCGCAGTTACTTTTCAGCTGTAGTGGAGCTTCACAGATTTTCGTTTGCGGATTTTGAGTGATTTCCAGTTCCTTCATGGTCAACTCACCACCGGCAATAACAGTAGGACGTACAATTTGCACCCAGCGCGGGTCGATCCCTGACAAATCAAATAACCCCTCTGAATGATCCTCCTGAATCACTTCTTCATGCAGCCCGGGATCAAATATTCGAATAATATCTCCGTCGATTCCCAGGCAACGGGGGATCCAGATTGTCGAGCCAAACGCTTTCGTGATTCGTTCCGCAATACTGGTTTTACCATTGCCGGCTTCGCCGAACAAAAACATACCGCGGCCCGAATTCACGGCCGGGCCCAGGCGGTCCAGCATCTTCGGGTTGATAATCAGATCAGAAAAAGCCGCTTTTAAATCAGCTTCGGTGGCTTCCTGCCTGGCAATGCTCTGTAATTCCATTGCCTTCAGATAATCCTTGAAGCTCACCGGAGCAGAACCAAAATAGGTACACTCCTGCGTATAACGACGCGCTCGTTCGCGTCCCAGCTCCGTGATCGTAAACTCGTAGTCCCCCATCTCGGCGGTACCACCAAAGGCGACCAGTTGATCCTGCTTACCTCGTTTCAGAATCGTATCGACGATACCAAACGGAAGCTTAATCTGACTGCAGATCTGCCGTCCGGTCTGTGTTCCTTTGGCGAGCAAATACTTCAGAATCAGCCGTTCAATTTCATCCTGGGTTAAACCGGTCTCTTCCAGGGTCTCCGGACAATGCGGAATAAATTGTCCTTCTGTCTCTTCGCTGTCTCCTTTCAGCAGGGACTGAACCCGGTTGAATAACTGGCTGAGATGCTGATCTTTCCCAAGGACCCGCATGGGTTCACTCAGGCCCTTCGTCAGGGGTAAGTCAGCAGAAACCTTACTGCTTTTTGATTCGGTCCCTGACTCCGCCTCGCTGGAATCCTCTTTGGAAGTGAGATTCAACATACTGAGTGAAGCAAGCAGTTCTTCCGTATTGACCGTATTGGAAGCAGTGCGGCTCGATCTTCCTGAGCCATGGTTTTCAGCTTTGGAATTCACTGCTACAGATTCGGAATCATTCGCTGACATATTCGGTTCGCAATCAATTATCTGCACTGAATATATTAAAAGAAGATCATCTGAGATCAGGATTTCCAGATGAGTCTGATGTGTCTGTTTGAAAATGCAGCCCGAAATGCAATGTGCAAGCAAAGCATAGTATTCAAAAACAAAGAGTCAAATTACTTCTTTGATTCCAGAAGCCGATTATGCGACTCATAGCAATTATGCATCCCAAGGCAATTTGGACGGTTGATTTTTGTGAACAATGCTTCGCTCCATAACTTCCTGTTTGACTTGATATCCGTGTGACCTAGATTCCTTCTGTAAGAGTCTCTACTTACGCGTTATCGATTTGATCTTTCTCTTTATCGTACTGGCTCATCTATGTGTGGAATTGCGGGCATCATTCGCTCTGACCAGGCCCCGGTCAAACAGTCAGAATTACAGGCCATGATTGAAACACTGAACCATCGGGGACCCGATGCCTCAGGAATCTCGACGGGTGGCTCTGTGGGTTTTGCACACAGCCGTTTAAGCATTGTGGACCTGGCCGGGGGACTACAGCCGATGCAGACCCCCGATGGCCTGCTGACCGTCACATTTAACGGCGAGATTTTTAACCACATCGAATTACGCGCTCAACTCAAAAGCAAAGGCTATGAGTTTCGCACACATTCCGATACTGAAGTCATCCTGCATATGTATGCAGAATATGGGCCGGAGTGTGTCCAGCACTTTAACGGGCAATGGGCGTTTGCCATTCATGATCGTAAACGTCAGGAAGTTTTCCTCTCCCGTGATCGGATGGGAATTCGTCCGCTGGTTTACACACAGTCTCAAGGTCGACTGAGCTTCGCCTCTGAAGTCAAAGCACTCTTTGCATTGCCTGATGTCAAACGGGAAGTGGATCTGACAGCCTTGAATGAGCTGTTTACGTTCTGGTCACCACTGCCTCCCCGAACATTTTTTGCAGGCATCAATGAATTGCCTCCGGCACACTCGATGATTGTGAAAGATGGCCAGGTCAAAATCTGGCAATACTGGCATCTCGACTACCAGCCGAATGAAGACAGCCGCTCACTCGATGACTGGGCAGAAGAACTACGCGATCTGTTGATCAATGCCACTCAACTGCGATTACGTGCCGATGTCTCCGTCGGAGCCTACCTCAGTGGTGGACTCGATTCTTCTGTGACCGCAGCCATCATTCGAAATTACACGAACGCCCCCCTGAATACTTTTTCGGTAAACTTCAACGATAAAGAGTACGATGAAAGCAGCTATCAGCAGGAAATGATCCGTGAACTGGGAACGGATCATCAGACCGTCTGCTGTTCCTATGAAGATATCGGCCGCATCTTCCCGACTGTCATTCAACACACTGAAAAACCGGTTCTGCGTACTGCCCCTGCTCCCATGTACCTGCTGTCAAAACTTGTTCAAGACAGTCACTTCAAGGTGGTAATGACAGGTGAAGGCGCCGATGAAGTACTGGGCGGTTACGACCTTTTCAAAGAGACCAAAATCCGCCGCTTCTGGAGTCGTCAACCCGACTCAGCAATCAGACCACTCCTCCTGAAGCGACTCTACCCCTACATGAAAAATTTGCAGGCACAGTCTCCCGCCTATCTCAAGGCGTTTTTCAAAATCCGTCAGGATGAAATCGACAGCCCGTTCTTCTCCCACCTGCCCCGCTGGGATTTGACATCGAAACTGAAAACGTTCTTCAGCGCAGACGTGAAACAGCAACTGGCTCACCAGGATCCACTGGTAGAGTTTGAAAGCCAACTGCCTGGTCAGTTCTCTGAATGGCCTTCCTTCTGCCAGGCTCAGTACCTGGAATCCATCAATCTGATGCCGGGCTACATTCTGTCCTCACAGGGAGATCGCATGGCGATGGGCAATTCGATTGAAGGACGGTTCCCGTTTCTGGATTATCGTGTTGTGGAGTTCGCCTCTCGCATCCCCGTGCGATTTAAAATGAACGGCTTGAACGAAAAATATCTGCTGAAATACGCGATGCGGGATCTGATTCCGGACAGTATCCGCAAACGCCCCAAGCAACCTTACCGTGCCCCGGATGCGCACAGCTTTATTGATACAGAGAAACAATCGGCCCGTTTTGAATACGTGAATCACTTATTGTCCGCCGAGAAACTCAAGGAAAATGGTCTATTCCAGCCAGAAGCAGTCCAGCGACTTGTCAAAAAGATTGAACAGGGGCGTGCAATTGGTACCCGTGACAACATGGCACTGGTGGGAATCCTTTCTACCCAATTGCTCATCGAACAGATGATCCATGGGAAAACCGTGTCAACAAACCACAATATAGCGGCAAGTGCACCAGCACCTGCCTGATTGAAACACTCTTTAGATTAACTCAACACCGAATTTTAAAGGTAGAAAATGAACACAATCCAAAATGATGTAAGAAACTTTGTCGCGGAAAATTTCCTGTTCGGCGAAGATCCCGCGTCACTTCACAATGACGATTCGTTCCTGGAAACGGGCATCATCGACTCGACAGGCGTCCTGGAACTGGTGGCTTATATTGAAGATCACTTCTCCGTCGTAGTGGATGATGACGAACTGATCCCGGAAAACCTGGACTCCATCGATCGACTGATCACTTTTATTGAATCCAAACTCAAAGAATTAGCATAACGACTGAGGAGCAGGCCCTTGTTGCTGCAATCATTTTTAGAAAACAGTGCGCGCGAGTATCCCGACAAAATTGCTTTGATCGTTGGTAAAGAACGCTATACCTACCAGGAACTCGAATTACAAAGTAATCGCCTGGCACAGGCACTCCTCCAGCGGGGACTGCAGCGGGGTGATCGTGTCGCAATTCATCTGGATAATTCACTGGAAGCAACTGTCGCTATCTTTGCAGTATTGAAAGCGGGCGGTGTCTTTGTGATGGTCAACCCCACTACAAAGATCGATAAACTGACCTATGTACTGAATAACTGCAGAGCCACGGCCCTGATCATTCCGGACAAAAAACAGAACCTGATCCTCGAACATGCGGCTTTGCTTCCTCATTTGAAAACCGTCATCGCAACTGGTTCCAGCTGCGATCAGCCTGAAAGTACGGAATGGCAACTCCTGCGATTTGAGTCCTGGGATCAATTGCAGAATGACTATGCTGATCAGCTGACACCACCTGCCATCAAAACCATCAGCATCGACCTGGCTGCCTTGGTCTACACATCAGGATCGACTGGAAACCCTAAGGGTGTCATGCTTACCCACTTGAACATGACCTCCGCTGCTCGCTCGATTACCACATACCTGATGAATGAGTCCTCCGACATTATCTTAAATGTTCTGCCGCTCTCGTTCGATTACGGTCTGTATCAGTTACTGATGGCCTTCCGGGTAGGAGCGACTCTGGTTCTCGAAAAATCGTTTACCTATCCACATGCAGTACTACAGAAAATCATCGATGAGCAGGTCACTGGTTTTCCGCTGGTACCTACCATGTCGGCCATCCTGCTCAAGATGGATCTCTCGAAGTACGATTTTTCCAAGCTGCGATACATTACAAACACGGGAGCCGCCTTACCAACCGAACATATTCTCACCTTCCGCAAACGTCTGCCACACGTCCAGATTTTCTCAATGTATGGTCTGACAGAATGCAAACGTGTTTCCTACCTCCCGCTGGACCAGGTTGATATCAGAACCGGTTCCGTCGGGATTGCCATGCCTGACTCAGAAGTCTTTATCGTCGATGATGAAGGACACCGTCTGCCTGCCGAACAGACAGGCGAACTGGTCGTCCGAGGTGCCAATGTCATGCTCGGCTACTGGGAAGCACCGGAACGCACAGCAGAACGCCTGAAACCAGGTGAGTTGCCAGGCGAAATGTATCTCTATACCGGGGACCTGTTTCGCATGGACAGCGAGGGTTACCTGTACTTTGTCGGTCGACGTGATGACATCATTAAAAGCCGGGGTGAGAAAGTCAGCCCCAAAGAAGTAGAAAATGTTCTGTTTACACACCCGTCGATTTCCGAAGCAGCCATCGTGGGTGACCCGGACCCGATACTCGGCCAGTCCATTCGTGCCATTGTAACAGTGATGCCCGAACAGGAACTCACAGAAAAAGAAGTCATTGCTTACTGCCGCAAACACCTTGAGGATTTCATGGTCCCGCAGAAAGTTGAATTCCGGGATGAACTACCAAAATCTCCCAATGGAAAAGTCGATAAGAAACAGTTGATTCTTCCCTGAAACAGATCTACATGCCAACACAGAAAATCAGATTCGCGTTCTCGCGATCAACACAACCCATGAGGATGAAATGACCATGATCACACAAACCAGAACCTTTCAACCTGAATTACTGAACCTTGACTGCGCAGCAGAGACAGATCGCATTGTCAACTGGATGCAGGAAACCGTTCGTAAAACAATGCGAAAAAAAGGCGCTGTCCTGGGGCTTTCCGGGGGCATCGACAGTAGTGTTGTGACGGCCCTCTGCGTGCGGGCTTTTGGGTCAGACCGGGTGCTGGGAATCATGATGCCCGAACACGACACCAAGGACGAAAGTTTAACCTATGGTCAGTTACTGGCAGATCATTTCAATGTAGAAGCGATCGTGGAGAACATCTCTCCCATGCTGCAGGGAGCAGGCTGTTATGAACGCCGCGACGTCGCCATCAAGCAGGTGATCCCGGAATATGAACCACACTGGAAATCAAAAATCGTTCTGCCGAACCTGTTGAAAGAGGGGGGTTATCGAGTCTTTTCAGTCGTCGTACAAACCCCTGAAGGCGAGTTCATCAAAAAACGTCTGCCTTTATCTGCCTACCAGACGATTGTCGCAGCCACGAACTTTAAACAGCGCTGTCGCAAGATGATGGAATACTACCACGCCGACCGTTTGAACTACGCCGTTCCCGGCACTCCCAATCGTCTCGAATACGATCAGGGATTCTTCGTCAAAAACGGCGATGGCGCAGCCGACCTGAAACCGATCGCCCATCTGTATAAAACTCAAGTATACCAGCTTGCCGAGTATCTCGAAGTACCAGAAGTCATTCGGATGCGTCCACCGACGACAGACACTTATTCTCTCGAACAGTCCCAGGAAGAATTCTTCTTTGCTGTTTCCTACGACAAGCTCGACTGCTGCCTGTATGGCCTGAATCACGGTTATACCGCAGAGGAAGTTGCTGCAGGTACTGATCTGCCAGCCGAACAGGTCGCCCTGGTCTATGGTGACATCGAATCCAAGCGCAAAGCAGGCCTCTACCTGCATCTGCCGCCACAGCTGATTGAATCCATCTAAGATGCACTTGAAAGATGATATTGTATCGACAGATTAAAAATCGTCTGAAAGGAACCCGCCTTGTGAGTAAAAAAGAACTGCTGGCCAAAGCGCTCGACTGGACCGGAATGAATTGTCTCGCCCGCAATGCCTCTGTCTGGAATGGTCTGCTGGTATTGAACTACCATCGTGTCGGTGATATCAACAATTCCGTTTTCGATCATGATTTATGGAGTGCCTCCGCAGAAGATTTTGAAAAGCAGATTCGATTTCTCAGCCTGAACTTCGACATGATCCGCATCCGGGATCTGGATCATATCTGGAATCAGCCACGGGGGCGGTATGTTCTTGTGACATTCGATGATGGGTACCTTGATAATTATGAATGGGCGTTTCCCATCATCAAATCTTATAGCGCACCCGCGACGTTCTTCCTGACAACCGGTTTTCTCGATGACAGAAAAGTGTCCTGGTGGGATGAAATCTCCTGGATGGTTCGGAGCGCAACGCGGCAACAGATTCAATCCAATGAGTTGACGGGCAACAGCCTGTCGCTACATCCGGATGACTGTGAGCAATCGATTAAAAACCTGTTGAGTATTTTCAAAAAGCTGAGCGGCGATCAGACAGAAAATTTCATGAACTTTCTGGCAGAAGCAACTGGCGCAGGTCGCTGCCCGCAGGAAATCGCAGACCACGTCTGGATGACCTGGGATATGATCCGCGAAATGAGCGAATCCGGCATGGACATCGGCGGCCACACTGTCACCCATCCCATTTTGTCCCGGCACTCCCCTGAGATTCAAAAGTTTGAAATTGAACACTGCAAACAGCGAATTGAAACAGAAATCGGACAGGAGATCACCAGCTTCAGCTACCCTGTCGGCGATAAAGACTGCTTTAACCAACACACCAGGGACTGTCTGACTCAAGCCGGGTTCCAGTGGGGCTTCAGCTACTACGGCGGCTTTGCTCCACTCGGAAAACCTGATCAGTGGGACCTTCCCCGTATTGCAGTGGAATCCGAAGAACCCGCCTCCCTGTTTCGTGCTTCGGTTTCGATCCCACAGGTCTTCAGCAGCAAAAAGTGTACATAAGAACCTGCACGATACCAGAAAACCAGCCTGCCTCGATCCATTTCCTCATTCTGTTAGCTGATATTTTCTGAGTTTTTCTGATCCTGCTGCCCAGTTGGTTGACGATTCTTATTGAATTTGCGATAACAGCGGACCGCTTTAAAGGTTGTGTTACGCGCTCTTAAGCAATGTAACTCAAGACCCTGACTGCTCAAATTGGTCTGATCCTCTTGGCATTTGAATGTAAGCTATTATGTGAAAATAGTTTACTTCGATCAGTCCTTAAGTATATTTCTTTGCCGTTCAACGAGTTAACTGTACGGCAGCTTGTGATTAATCTGGGAGAAACTCTGAATGGGTCGTTACACAGGACCAAAAGGACGGGTCAACCGTCGTCTGGGAGCTTTGGTTTTTGAAGACGCAGGTGCAACACGTGCATTGGACCAGCGGAACCTTCCACCTGGAATGTCACAACGTCGTCGCAAAGCATCTAACTTCGGTCTGGCTTTAATCGAAAAGCAGAAGATCAAATTCTATTATGGTCTGCGTGAACGTCAGCTGCGTCGGTACTTCGACAAAGCTCGCCGTATCAAAGGAAACACCGGGGAAGCCCTGCTGGTTCTCTGCGAACGCCGTCTCGATAACGTTGTCTGCCGAGCTGGCTTTGCCCAGACTCGCCCTCAGGCCCGCCAGGGAATCGTACACTCCCACTTCCAGTTGAACGGTCAGACCGTAAATAAACCATCAATCTGGGTCAAACCCGGCGATGTCATTACAGTCCGAAATCGTCCTAATCTCAAAAAGCTTTACGCAGAGCTGATTGAGTCAGGTCGCCCCGGATGTGCATGGCTCACACTTGACAAAAAAGAACTGGCAGCCACTGTTGTCACTGCTCCCACCATGGAAGATGTCAGCCTCCCGGTTGACGTCGGTCAGGTCGTCGCTCTGATTTCACGCTAAAAGTTACCAGCAAATCATTTCAACACTCCGAAAAACTGTCCGGTTTTTCGGAGTGTTTTTTATTTACATTCATTAATAACTACCCCACTAGGGTGAGAATTGTCTGCCGAAACGTTATTGTAATAAACGGAATTCAGGCTGCCTGTCTGGATACAAAAAGCAGTAACCACTGTGGCTACTGAAACCACGATCGATCTTGATACATAGAGGCATAACTATGGCGACGGAACGTAGAAAAGCCGTCCTGCTGTTTGGTGCTCCCGGCGTTGGTAAGGGAACCCAGGGACGAATCCTCGGTCAGATTCCCGGATTCTTTCACCTCTCCAGCGGCGATGTTTTCCGCTCGATCGATATTGAATCGCCGGAAGGTCAGGAAATATACAAATACAGCTCTCGCGGCGAACTCGTTCCCGATGACCTCAGTATTCGCATCTGGAAGCAGGGCCTCGATGCCCGCGCCACCCTCTCCATGTACAAACCACGCAAAGATATTCTCATCCTCGATGGAATTCCCCGGAATATCCAACAGGCCAAAATCCTGGAACAGCATATTGATGTTCTGAAAGTCCTGCACCTGACCTGTAGCGATGAAGAGGAAATGATCCACCGCATCCGTCATCGTGCGATCCGTGAAAACCGTGCCGACGATGCCAATGAAACCGTCATCCGTCGCCGCTTCGAAATCTACCGTGAAGAATCGGCCCTCGTTCTCAGCTGCTACCCTGAAGAAATCATTGCTCATATTGACGCCATTGGGTCACCAGCCGGTGTTTTATTTGCATGCCTGGAACAACTCGTTCCCGTGCAGGAAGCCCACTTCCGAGGAGAGTAATCTCCACGAGCATTGAAAACAAGTTCTCCTTTCCGCTAAGCTGGTGGTAATCATTCCACACTCGATCGCTCTCCGGAAAGGTAATTTCATGGTCGATACTGAAACTCGATATTCCTCGCAGCTCGTCAAAAAACGGTTCCCTGGAATCAGCTTTCTGATGATCTGCCTGGCATTTCTGTCTCTGCTGTCAAACGACGCAGTCGCCCGTCCTGACCGTCAGCATCCCAATATCGTTATCATCTTCACCGACGATCAAGGCTACCAGGATGTGGGCGTCTTCGGGTCTCCCAATATCAAAACCCCCAATCTCGATCAGATGGCAAAAGAAGGAGTCCGCTTTACCGACTTCTACGCTGCTCAAGCCGTCTGCTCTGCTTCACGTATCGCACTGCTTACCGGCTGTTATCCCAATCGTGTAGGCATCCGCGGTGCACTCGGCCCCCAATCCAAAATCGGTATCAATGCTGAAGAAACCACCATCGCCGAAGTCGTCAAGCCACAAGGCTACGCCACTGCGATCTACGGTAAATGGCATCTGGGACACCTCCCTGAATTTCTCCCCACCCGACATGGCTTCGATGAATATTTCGGGCTCCCCTACTCCAACGACATGTGGCCCTTCCATCCCACTGCCGGCAAACGCTTCCCCGATCTCCCGCTGATCGAAAACGAAACTGTCATCAATCCCAAAGTCACCGGCAAGGAACAGACCCAGCTCACCACTTTATACACAGAACGAGCCGTCTCCTTCATCAATAAAAATCACGACAAACCCTTCTTCCTTTACGTTCCACATTCGATGCCTCATGTCCCCCTGTTCGTCAGTGAGAAATTCAAAGGCAAATCCGAACAGGGTCTCTACGGCGATGTGATCATGGAAATCGACTGGTCGGTCGGCCAGATTCGACAGGCGCTCAAAGAAAACGGTATCGAAGAGAATACGCTGGTCATCTTCACCTCCGATAATGGCCCCTGGCTCTCCTACGGCGATCACGCCGGCTCGGCACTCCCTCTGCGTGAAGGCAAAGGTACTGCCTGGGATGGCGGACAACGTGAACCCTGTATCATGGCCTGGCCCGGTCAGATTCCGGCGGGCTCCGTCTGCCACCAGATGGCAATGACCATCGACCTGCTTCCCACCATCGCGTATCTCACCGGCGGCAAAGTTCCCCAGGATCGTATTATCGATGGTAAGAATATCTGGCCGCTGATGAGCGGTGAACAGGGAGCAAAATCTCCCCACGACGTCCTCTACTTCTACTGGGGCGATCATCTCAACGCCGTCCGTAGTGGTAAATGGAAACTGCATTTCTCCCATCCTTATCGCAGCCTGAAAAACAAACCCGGTTCCGGAGGCACCCCCGGCCCCTACATCCAGAAGAAAACCGACCTGGCTCTCTTTAATCTGGAAAACGATGTCAGCGAAAGTAAAAACGTCGCCGACCAGCATCCCGAAGTTGTCAAACGCCTGACTGCGTTGGGAGAACAGGCCCGCGCAGACCTCGGCGATTCCGGTACCAAACGTAAAGGCAAAAATAATCGCCAGCCCGGCCGCGTGGATTGAAGATCAATCACAAGTCAAAGCTGCCGATTCACTTTGCAGGCAGCTTTGCTTTCTCCTGTTGTAATTTTTTCTGCTTCTCGTTCAAAGAGACCTCTCTGGGAAGTTCGATAAACAGAATCTCAGTCCCCTCGATAGTAATCCGTCCCTCCTTAATCCCGGCTGAAGCGTTGGGGAAATATTTTTCCAGTGTCGCGATGGGAACCGTAGGATGTCCTGCGTGTGTCGCGATGTAAATAACATGCCCCTTCGCCAGCGGTAGATAGGTGTCGTATCCGGTATTGAACGACTTGGCCACAGTCAATCCTTTCTCCTGAGCCAGCTTCGTCAGTTTCTGATAATAAGGGGAATTGCCGATCACAAAACAGGTTTTCCCCAGCACAAATGACGCTGCTGTATCAACGGGCAGCAGGCTCGGATCCAGTTTCGAAAAATACGTTTTGGTCTGTTGTTTCCAGGCTTCCCACTGCAAAGACATGATCATTGTTTTGGGATCATTGCCTTTATGATAGGCGAAGCGATTCCCCGGCAGGATTCGCGTCTCGGGTGAATAATTCAGATAGACCCGTTTTGCTCCCGGATCCAGCAGCACCCATTTTCCATCGAGATAAACTTCCAGAAACACATGCCCCGACCAGGTCTGAAACGAGTCGCCTCGTTTCAAAGTCCAGATCCAGGGCACATCCATCGTTTTCACCCAGACCGTCGGGATGCCGGCACTTTTCAGCAGAACACCACAGGCAATCGCATAATCAGCACAGCCACCATAGCAGCCATCCCCGATCACCGAATCGAAGTTACGCCACTGATACGCCAGATCAGCCTGATATTTCAGACTGGCATTCATCCAGTCCAGTACATTGGAAACCGTTTTCTGATCCGTGTCTGCTTTCAGTTTCAGTGCCTCTGATTTGATCCTGGCCTGATCTCCCAGGCTGACAGGAGTAATCAGATATTTCTCGGGAGCATTATAATCAATGGCATCAAAAACAGGTTCCGCAGCCAGCAGACTCGAACCAGATAATAGAAACGGAATCAAAAACCGCCACATCGATTCTCTCCTGTGAAAGTCATTCCAGCTTTCATTTTTGTTTTGCTTCCACAATCCCCAGCGCAATTCGCACTCCGGACTGAACCACCTCATCAGTATCCTGATTATTCTTCAATACCACAATTGCCTGTTCTAAATCTTTCGAATAGGGTGGATTTGCCTCCATAAAAATCCCAGCGAATGCCTGGGTAGTCACGCGTCTCACTTCCACATTCTTATCATCCAGCAGGGCGGTCAGTTCTTTCACGGCCTGTACCCCGCCTTCCTCGCGGCGTTCCAGTTCAAATACCGATTGCCAGCGGACATTAGGATCCGTGTCGGTCATCTTGCTTCGTAACTCGTCGACCGTCAGCGTGGAATAATCAATTGGTGGAGCAAAATTGCAGCCAATGAGCAATAACAGGAGAAAGCAGTAACGATACATCAGATTCCTCAAAGTACAATGTGAGGGAGAGATTCTCTTTTCTAAAACTGTCGTTGATTTGCCTGGAATGAAACGGGAACTCCTGCTTTTAACCTTCCACCATCTCTGCTTCGATGACGTTTTCCACAAAACTCTGATAGGCGGCTCCCACATTTTTTGCCAGGGAGTCCGGAAACACATGGAACTCGCCAGACTTCAGAGCGGCGACAATCCCATCGGCGACCAACTCCGGTGGTTCCCCAATCTCTTCAAAACCGGCCGCATCTCCCATATCCGTAGAAATCGGTCCCGGATGAACGCTGACAACCATCGTCCCCTGTTCCTTGAGCATCTCCTTCAATGCCTGTGTCACAGAATAAGCGGCTGCTTTGGAAGCACAATACGTCGTGAACTGCGGAAAGCTCTTCAAAGACGCCACCGAATTCAACTGCACTAGTGCTCCACCGCCATTCGCTTTGAGCACGGGCGAAAATGCCTGAGCAACGCGAATCAAGCCATAGACGTTTGCAGTCATTTCGAACTCAAGAGAATTCAGGGCATCCTCAGAGAGTGCCGTTGTCGTTTTGAGTACCCCTGCATTGTTCACAACCAGCGACACATCACTCGCCACTTTCGCCGCGTTTTCGATCAGCTCCGGTTTTGTCAGGTCAAATTCCAGCGGAACCACACGATCCCCATAGGCGTCAATCAATCCAGCCACCGATGATGTATCGCGAACAGCCGCATACACTTTGGCAGCCCCTTCTTTCAGGAGTCCTTCCAGAATCGCTTTGCCAATCCCGCGGTTGGCTCCCGTAACCAATGCCACCTGCCCCTGAATCTCATAGCCCATTTCAGAATCCTTTATTAGAGTTAAATCACCCGCGATCAGCTCACAGCAAGCTTGTTTAAACGTTAGAGACATTCTAGGCCGCGGCTCAAGTGAGACAATCCCTCATCTGATTCCTCATCTTCGAATGACCCCGTATTTGCTTCCACTTTTGATGCACTGAGAATTTATTCTTCCGTCGCCAGGACAATCATACCTGAAATAAAAGTCCCCTCTTCTATGAAATGTCCCAACATACGTTCTCGATGTTCCGTGTCCCAGTAGCGAACTCTTAACTCAACGGTTTCTCCAGCGTTCAAATAAAAGCTTTCTTTCCCCATTCCACACCAGTCCCAGCTGGAAGACTGCCATTTCCCTCCCAGGTCGATCTCCTGAAATAACTGAATCCCACTTGAGCCGACAGAGGAGTATCTTAATCTCGTGTTTCCCGAATTCCTGATGGTTACGACAACATCATCTCCAGCAGACCTTCTGGAAACGATCTCAGGCGTATTCTTTAACACTTGATCTTCTCGAAAGATGCTCTGCAACCACCATAGATCCGGCGGTTGATCGTCTGACGCTTTCTTTAAAGATTCTCCACTGCTACTGGCGATGACAGCCAGCACAGGCAGGAACAACAACCGAAAGAAGAGAACCATAGAAACTCCCTTTAAACGTTTTTCCGCACTGCATCGCAGTTATGCTCGGCAATCAGCACTGCCAGATCGCGAAACGTCTGTAACTCGGGTGGCAGCGGGTTAGTCCAGTACTGCCAGAGCAATGCGATATACCAGGTGGCAAATGCAAACACAGCCATCACGAACAGATACAGATAGTTTTCAGTCAGAATCGAAATGGGTATCGCAGCGACAATTGCCAGCCCCCCGATCAGACAGCCCCAGCCGTCAATGTCCCGCCAGGAATTTGACAATCTGGGAATAGCGAACTCGGTTCTCCACCAGAGTTCACTCCAGAAACGATTCAAATTGCGTCCGCGCAATACATCAATGATTTTTGTGCTCGGCCCAAACCGTTCTTCATAAGGCAATTTTCCAAATAACTGTTCGATCCCGTAAAATGCTCCCGCCGGACCACACTCCCTGTGAATCACCGTCACCGGTTCAAAAGAAACCGTATTGATAGCCCGCTTCTGAATAAATCGCGCTATCGCTCCGAAGGTAAATTTTGGCGCGACATCCCGTTCCCATTCTTCCACACTCAGAAATGGCCCGCCGAACCCGAGTCCCAACTCCTGGTCCCACTCTTCCAGCGTGCAATCAAAATCAAACTGTTTTTCGAACCGATAAAAGATATCCGCCAGATCGATTTCATCCCACAATTCATCCGCCTTCATATGTAGATCAACCCGTGTCTCTGCATCAAAGGTAGAATCTGTTCCCATCGCATCACACCAGCATTCATACATTCCGTACAGAATCTGCTTCTCAGTATAGCGTGTCTCCTGCACCAGAGTCCCCTTTCTGAATACACGGGAATATTGCGAAGCATCCCTGCGCTGCTCATTATCAATCAGCATAAAACAAATGCCCCGGCAGATACAGATTTTCTTTGACCATCACCCCTGAATTTGAGATTTTTTAATTCCCCTGCTAACCGATCTTTCGCACAATATGAAGATTTGATGCAGCTTACGGAAACCGCGTCGAATGGCTTGAGAGGATTCTGCCTGGATATCACAATATCAGGACAAGATGAATAACCTCTGAAACTGAAACGGCTTAAAGATTTTCTCCAGTAAAGGATACGCCAGCGATGCCTGTGAATGTTACTCGGCTGCTTCGCCTCTGTACTCTGCTGATCCTGCTCATAGTATCGATCACGAAACCTGCTGACGCCTGCACCACTGCCGTCATCAGCGGTAAAGCAACAGCCGACGGACGCCCGCTGCTCTGGAAAAACCGCGACACCTCTAATATACACAACGAAGTCATTCTGCTCACGACAGGGCCTCTGCGCGGGACTGCCGTCGTCAATGCCGGCGCTCGGAAAACGGTTTTCATGGGAGTCAACGAAGCCGGCTTTTGTATCGAAAATTCCTTGAGCAAGGATCTGGCCACAAAAGGGAAAAAATCGGGACCGGGAAATGGTCGCTTGATGAAACAGGCGCTGGAAACCTGCAGGACAGTCGCCGACTTCAAACAACTGCTCGAGAAAACCAATCAGACCGGTCGACGCACCGTCGCCAATTTCGGCGTCATCGATGCCCAGGGGGGCGCGGCCCTGTTCGAAACCGGTCCTACCAGCTTTACGATGTTCGATGCCAACGACCCGGCGGTCGCGCCTCACGGCTACATCGTCCGTTCGAACTTCGCCACTACCGCCCGCGATTTTCCCGCTAATCCCACGCCAGAACAACTGGGAAAGATCTACTCTGCAGAACGCTATTCCCAGGCCTGTTCCCGCCTCGATCTTCAAAAAGAGAAAGGCATTACCGTCGATTACCTCATCCGCAACCTGACGCGTGATCTTTCCGATACAAAAGGCACTCCCTGGCCCGGCACTGTCAACGGTGTAAAACAAACGCTGCCAACAGTCATTAAAACAGACAATACCATCAGCCGTTCCACCACCGTTTCCGCTGCCGTCTTTCAAGGCGTGAAACCAGGGGAAGATCCCCGACTGGCGACGATGTGGACCATCCTTGGTAATCCCAGCTTCTCCCTCGCTGTCCCCTGCTGGGTCGAAGTGCAGGAAATCGCCGATCCACTCGCAGACGACAAGGGAGCTGAACTCGGCGAAATCGCGATCACCTTGCGTGCCTGGAGTAAATCCGACGACGGCAAAGGCATCCACACCGAATACCTGCCCGGCATCTGGTCTGATCTCTGGCCCGTCGAAGACCAGATCCTGAAACTCACTCGCACCTTTCAGCAGGCCCGCAAGGAGCACGGCTACTCTGCCGGTGCCGTCACCCGCTTCCATCAGAAAATGGCAGATCTCGCGATGACCGCCATGCAACAGGAACTTCGCGAAATGAAACAGGCCGCGGTAACACTCCCGGCTCCAGCGCCGCCCGCGTTTGCTCCTGTCAAAAAGACGATTGTGATTCCCTGAATTTATACTTAGTTCGAAGGCTCTTCCCATGCGACCTGTTTCACAATTTCTGCTGATCGTATTTTGCATCACACTATTTTCAATTCATCCTCCTGAAGTTCACGCGGAGAAAACCAAACCGGTTCGCGTCGCCATCTTTGACTTCCCCGAATCCGGCTCCAAAGGTTATGAAAACCTCTCGCGTTTTCTGACCCCAGAGAACAGCTTTCAATGCACGAGCATTTCTCCTGAAGAGATTAGCGACGGAAAGCTCATAAACTTTGACGTCGTCATCATGCCCGGCGGTAGTGGCAGCCGTCAGGCAAAAGCACTTAAACCGGAAGGCCGGGCCGCAGTCCGCAAGTTCATAAAAGAGGGAGGCGGCTACGTTGGCATCTGTGCCGGTGCTTATCTGGCTTCTTCGCATTACAACTGGTCGCTCGATATCATCAATGCACGCGTCTGGGATCGTTCCCACTGGAACCGGGGCAAAAGCAACGTCTCCATTCAGTTAACTCCTTCCGGCCAGGAAGTCCTCAGTAAAACCCAATCCAAATACAACATCTATTACTCCAACGGCCCGTTGCTGGTCCCCGACAATCAGCCCGACCTTCCCGGCTATGAAGTCCTCGCTTCTTTCACATCCGAAGTCGCCCGTAACGGCGCCCCGGCTGAAGCGATGACAGGTACCCACGCCATCATCCGTTCCAAATTCGGTTCCGGTCGCGTCATCTGCTTCAGCCCGCACGCCGAATTCAAAAACGGCCCGCATTCCCTGATCGCCTCAGGCATCTACTGGGCCGCCAACCAGGACTGAACCTGCTTCTTTCACTGCAGATTTCAGCACCACTCAACCAAGAATATTCCAGACCACTTCGCAACGATCAGCTTGACAGGCTCCCGCAACGGAACATTATGCGTTAACTGCGTCGCGCGCGAGGCAAATTATTGTTTCCCCGCTTTCCCTGTCCTTTACTCGACTTAGCGAAATCTGATGATGTATCTCCTGATTAACCCGAAAACGAAATCCCTAAGCAATAGCAGTCCATTCCACGCTACAGATAGAGATTATACTCGATATCACCCACCCGATTTAGTTCAGTCTATGCACCGACAATAAAACTGCGGGTCGACGCACTTCAGACCACTTTCAAACCCCGTTCACACCCCTGTCGCGCCGGTTCGGCCCCTGATCGCCCCAGTTCGGCACACGGTACATTCTGCAGTCAGCAAACAGGCAGTTCACATCGGGAATCAATTATTTCCCGGTAACCGGTCGCTTTCGGGGAATCGTCAGGGGGCCCTGCTGTGTGTAGGGATGCTGTGCTTTGATCTCCTGATAGCTCAACCAGCCCTGTGCCGAATGTAATTGTTTGACGTCTGACCGCTCATAGGCAAAGAACAGCGGCTTATGATGCATCACAATCCGGTCGGGATAAACATCGAAACTGCACCAGCCGAAACTCCCCGCACTGACCATCGCTGTTCCCCCCAGCACCAGGTAGTGTGTCTCTTCTTCATGACCATGCCACACCGGACGGTGGTAGTGCCCGCTCAGGCACAGCAGCACCTGGTACTGTTTCATCAGTGCCCTCAACCGGTCACGTCCGACCCCGATCTGGTTGTATTTTCCCCGGCCCCGTTCGTTATTCTGCCAGGGAGAAACATGCAACGCTATCACAATTTCCTCACCCGCTTTTTCTGCTTTCTGAAACTCCGCTTCGACCCAGTCCAGTTGGCTGTCGCTCATGCCCACATGATTCCCCTCGGCGTCAATCACCACAAACCGCACCCCTTTGTGTACGAACGCGTAATGCAGCTCGCGATAAAAATAGCGGATAAACAGTTCTGGAATCTCATGGTTACCCCGCACATAGTGGTAAGGCGCAGCGAAGCCTTTGACCAGTTCCAGCATCGCGTCATACGCCTTCAGATCGGTTTTGGTATGCACCATGTCTCCCAGCATCAGCGATAACTCAGCTCCCGACCGATTGATTTGATCGACGGCCAGCGCGAACCGCACTTGATCCGCCTCAAATCCACCAAACCCCAACTGCGGATCTCCCACGGCGGCAAAACGAAAGATCAACCCGTCCTCTGTTTCCGGCAACAGGCGCGGGAACTCAAACCCCTTTGGCGTTTTTTTTGAAACAACCAGTTGACTCCCCTGCGCCGCGTCATCGGGTGTGCCCGCATTTCCCAGGTAAATCTGCGAGACAGCGGCACTGCTCGTTAAAGGCAGGTCCTCGCCCAGCCTCTGCTGATCCACCCAGCAGGCATACGACCTGCGATCCAGGTCGACCCGCATCGTCAGGGTATAAGCCCGGGATTCAAACGGAGTAAAAGTATACAGACGCCAGTCGGGACGCTCATACACGGAATGCCAGCGGATCTGTTTCTCATCGGAACCTTTACGTTGATAAGGCTCCGCCGCAATTCGCGCGATTATGTCGTTCGACTTCTTACCCCGCAGATCAAAAAACGCGCCACTGTTCCAGTCTTTCGAAGGTTCAAACTGACACTGGACCCAGATCACCCCTTCCGTGATCGGTTCCTCAAGCAGACGGCGTTCTCCCCAGCCATCCACGGCAGTCGGCTCCGCCTGTGCATTGAGCGTCTGAGTAAGCAGACAAAAGCAAAAACCACAAACTGCGACAATCAACGGCAATCTTGGAGAGCGTATAACAATTGAGTCGCGTCTTTTTCGCATTATGTTACTCCTCAGCAATCAGTCTGCCATGCGTAAGCTTGTTGTCACTCATGCTTCAACGGCCAGTTATAATGAAGATATCCAGCCATGGTGGGACGATGGTCGTAAATCTCAAATCGATGTCGCAGCTTTGCAGTTGTCAATACATTGGAAACACGTTTCGCTGCACACATTAAATCTTCAGCGGTGTCAGCCTCCGCACAAACGGCGGGATCACCCAGATCACCGCCGTATTCTACGAATGAAAAGCCGATTCCTTCACCAACTTCAATTTGTATCGAATACTGTCCCACATGCACTCGCAGACCAGCCTGCTTTAGAAGTTGAGCCATCACAGTTTTCGTCGGCCATTCGGCAAGCTCACCCGCAATCCAGGCTGATCTGTCCATGCTGATTTCTCGTCCCGCGTCATTTCACCCGCACCAGCTTCATCAAACGCCCGGATACGTTCCAGTCCTGCACGTACAGGTTACCCTCTTCGTCCCAGTAGGAACCGTGGGTGCCGCTGAAGATGCCTTCCCGCCACTGATCTTGAGGCACATTGAAATTACGATGCGTTTTAGGATCTTCATTGTTCCCCAGAACGGCCACGATAGTGTTGGTCTTGTCCAGAATCACCAGCCGTCCGTGCAGGTCGGGAACCGAAACGTAATCGCCCTGGATCGAAACCGATGTTGGCATCCCCAGTCCGGTAATCACTTCTTCAATGAAGTTACCATCCAGATCGTAATGCAGCAGTCGTCCTTTGGGCATATGATTGCGGTCGCAGATCAGCAGCCGCGGGGGATCGTAACGCGTATCCAGTGTCATGCCATGCGCGGTATTGAATTCCTTCAACCCGTTCCCCTTCTTGCCGAAGTGGGACTTGTATTTGCCGTTCTTGTCGAACTTGAAAATGTAATTGCTGGCGTAGCCGTCCGACAGAATGATGTCACCATTGGGAGCCACGGTAATTGCCGTCGGGGCGAACTTCTTCAGTTTGAGTCCCGATTCTTCCGGGAACGGCAGTTTCAGAATCATCTCGCCAGTCTCTGCATTGAACTTGATGCCCTCCGCGTTCGCATTGCGGGCCCCGTAAATAAATTCGCCTTCTGCTTCCTCGCGAATTTCCATGTCATGAATGTTGGAATATTCATCACCCAGAAAACGCCTGACGACTTTGCCATCAGGAGAAAAGACAACCACGCCAATTTTGGCACTCGTGTAGATATTCCCCGCTTTATCAATCACGACGCCGCCGTGGGTTGGTCCCAGGACCGAGCGTCCCTGCTCGTCAAAGCCCCAGCCGGGCACTGTATCGAAGGTCATGATCCCGCTGCCCATCCGCACTGGTGCAACTTTTTCTGCCGCCGACAGCGAGACCGTTACGCTGAATACCACAGCCACCGCAATATAATTCAAGCACTTTTTCATAATCCGGATTCCCATTGATTGAATGTCAGAGTGGAATGGCGGGCCATTCTCAAAAGTTGTAAGTAATGACAGACAGTAACCATACAAGGTCGGCTGCCATCCCTACCAGTATCCCCCTCCGTGCCACACATTGCAACTAAAGCCATCAAAAACAGCATTTCCGAGCAATTCCTGATTTTTTCTCAATCTCCCTGTAACACATTTACCGGGCGCTCGCTTGGTAATTCATGCAGGGGGGATGACAACCTGCCACACAACTGTGAATCACACGTGAAACAGATTCACTTTCCATAACAAACCATTTCAGGAGACAGAACAATGAAACGTATCGCACTCAGCCTGATGATCATCACTATGGTCTTCAGCACCAGCCTGCTGGATGTCGAAGCCGGTAATCGCGGCCGCTCCGGTGGCTCAAAACGCTCTGGCGGTTCCAGCTTTTCCCGCTCTTCACGGTCCAATAACTTCTCCTCTCGCAGTCGTACACAAAGCCGGGCACCGAGAATGCAATCGTCACAGCGATCAACCCGAAACTTTTCCAACGTCCGCAAAACACCGACAACAACGAACCGAAAACCAACAAGTCGCACCATTCGCGATCATCGTACGCCCACAACGCGTAACATCCGTGATCATCGGACCGGCAATACCAAATTCACCCGCGACCATCGACAGATGAATGTCAGACCCAAAACAGTGAATTCAGCACCACGCCCACGCCAGACGTTCAAACCCATTGATTCGGGCATCGGTAACGGCAAACCGACCGGCGGCGGATTCAATCGACCGACGAAGAAACCCTTCACCGGAATTCGTCCGCGACCTGCGAACGGTTCCGCTCCTAAACCACGCCCCTCAATCAAACCTATCGATCCGGGTATCGGAAACGGCAGACCTGGTAATGGCGGCATCCGTCCGCGTCCCGGTAACGGCGCCCCCAAGCCACGACCTTCAATCAAACCCATTGATCCGGGTATCGGTAACGGTAGACCAGGTCTGGGCGGAATTCGTCCTCGTCCAGGTAATGGGGCACCCAAACCACGACCAAATCCAAAGCCTCCCGTAGGCAATGGTCCTCCCAAACCACGTCCGCCTAAACCAAATCCCGGCCAGGGTCATAACGGACACGGAAACAACGGCGGTGGTCATCATGGCGGACACCATAACGGTGGACATCACAATGGACACCACAACGGAAACCACGGCCATCACTGGCACAACCATCGTCCCCGTTTTTCCTGGTGGTGGTTCAACTACTGCACACCACTGCAAAATTGCAGAGTAGACAACTACCAGTATTGCAACTACGTCTACCCGACCTGCGACTATGTCGCTCCCAACGGTCAGATCGTCGAAGACGTTCGCTGGTACCTGGGAATGAAAGGATTGATGTTACCCGGTAAAGGCATCGGCATCGAATCGGTTGAAGCCAATTCTCCCGCTGATCTGACCGGACTCAAACCTGGTATGGTCATCACGAAATGTAACGACGTCGTCATCACCGACGATACCACCTTCGGACAGGTGATCGCAGAATCGGGCGGCGTCCTGGAACTGGAACTGCTCGAATCAGTCGATGGTCCCCAGCTCGAAGCAACCGTGCAGATGACGCGTCTGCCAACTGCCAACTTTTAAGGACTAGGCACCGCATGATGCAAGCAACCCCGTGAAAACGTCCGATGAGGTGCAAACCTTGTCGGGCGTTTTTTTGTTGGGGAGAGAGACCACTTTCGATTCATCCATTCGATCACCGATCATTTTGATTTTTCTGAAGATATTTCTGTCAAATTCGGTGGATTGCTGCGGTGGGCTTCCGTTTTAGATCATTGAGACTCTCTTAGGATACCCCGCAGTCTTGGGTTATCCGGTTGATCAACTCTTTTGTAGGGCGGGCCTTCGTCATTACAAATCAACCACGCGTCTGGTGGCTTCTGTCGCTCAGTTCTAAAGAACTGCGCGCAAGCGACTGCACGCTTCAGGAGAACACATCATGCTATTCCCAAAATCACATCGCCGTCAGGCATCCCGTAAAGCATCTCATTCTTCCGCCGTGGAGCACCTTGAAAATCGTCAACTGCTGTCGGCAGTCAATTCCCTGGCAACAGACATCACAGACGATAACACATCGCAATCAAATTCCAATACGACGCCCGAATATGCGTCGATCGACGGAACCGGTAACAACGTCGACAACCCGGAATACGGCAGTACTGATACAGAACTGCTGCGGCTGGCTGACTCAGACTACAGCGACGGCCAGTACACACCAGCCGGGGAAGACCGCCCCAGTGCCCGCGAAATCAGTAATGTCATCGCTGCCGCGGACACATCACAAACCAATGACCGTTACCTGACTGATATTTTCTGGGTCTGGGGCCAGTTTATCGATCACGACATCACCCTGACCGAAGCCGCGCACGATGAATTCGGTAATCCACTGCAATCATATCCGATCGAAGTTCCGACCGGTGACATCTATTTCGATCCAGACGGCTCAGGCGATGACGTAATCGGCTTAAACCGTTCCCACTACGAGGTAGACGAAAACGGCGTTCGGCAGCAGATCAATCAGATTACGGCGTTCATCGATGGTTCGGTGATCTATGGCTCGGATGCTGAGCGGGCTGCCAGTTTGAGAACATTTCAAGGAGGGCTGCTGGAGACCAGCGATGGGAATCTGCTCCCCTATGGAGATGACGGATTTTTTCTGGCCGGCGACATTCGCGCCAACGAAAACGCGGCTTTGATTTCGATGCAGACGATCTGGATGCGCGAACATAATCGAATTGCCACCGAACTGGCGATAGAAGACCCAGGTCTGACCGACGAACAACTGTATCAACAGGCGCGGCAAATCGTTTCCGCTGAATTACAGGCGATTACCTTCAATGAATTTCTGCCCGCGTTGTTCGGCTCCAATGCCATCAGCAGCTACCAGGGGTACGATCCCACCGTCGATCCGAGTATCGCCAATGAGTTCTCCACCGCCGCCTATCGCTTCGGACATACGATGCTGTCGTCCGAACTCCTGCGGCTCGACGAGAATGGCAACACCGCCGACGAAGGCAATCTCGCATTGCTGAACGCCTTCTTCAATCCGAGTGAGGTGGAAAACAATGGCGTTGATTCTCTGCTACGCGGCTTGACCGTCAACCTGGCGCAGGAAATTGATAACCAGGTCGTCGACGATGTACGCAACTTCCTGTTTGGCCCTCCGGGATCAGGCGGTTTTGATCTGGCGTCGCTGAATATCCAGCGTGGACGCGACCATGGACTCTCTGATTACAACTCAACACGGGTTGCCCTGGGTCTGGATGCCGTGCAAACGTTCTCCGACATCACCTCCGATCCCGATGTCGCAGCTCGCCTGGAACAACTGTACGGCACCGTTGACAACATCGACCTGTGGGTCGGCGGCCTCGCCGAAGATCATCTGCCGGGCTCAAGCATGGGCGAAACCTTCTCGTTCATCATCATCGATCAGTTCCAGCGACTCCGCGATGGAGATCGCTTCTGGTACGAAAACGTGTTCTCCGGTAAAGCACTCGATGAAATCAACGGCACAACGCTCGCCGATGTCATCGAACGCAACTCGGATGTCTCCGGGCTGCAGGAAAACGTCTTCTTTGCTCCTACTGTGATGCAAATCGACCTGGCGGAAACCGGCACCACCGACGTTACCATTCGCGTGACAGACGGGAATCTGGAAGTCGTCGACAACAGAACCAGGCGGGTGATCGGCACTCAGCCCCTGGACAGCGTCGAACGTTTAATGCTGACAAGCGGCAACCACGGATCGCAGCACATTACCTTCAAAGGCATCACCCCGGCAGATCTGCCTGGCGGTGTGATTGTGGAAGCAGGCAAAGGACACGCTGACACATTGATCGTTAACGGCACGAAGCAGAGTGATACGATCGTCGTGAACGAGAGCGTTGTTGAAGTCAACGGCATGGAACTGGAATTCACGGGCATCGAACGAATTGTCATTCAGCACACCAACACAGAGGACTCTATCCAGGTCGCTGACGGAGCCGACATCGATGTCAACGTGCTGGACATGGTGCGACGCGACTCCTGGCATGATGGACCTCCCGGCAGAGCGCAGCCACCACACCAGGACAATCATCGCCACACACAAGGTCCAGACCGGCAGAGAGCGAACCAGCGAGATGCGGGAAAAGACCGCGACGATCACGGCATGCTGGATCAGGTCTTTGCCTCTTCCGAACTGGGTAAAGTGTTAGATATGTCACCCAGAAAACGCCGTCGATAAAGGCTGATAGATTCACTTCAGAAAACAAAGCAACCAGGCAACCCCGCGCAAGCGTCCGATGAGGTCTAAACCTTGTCGGGCGTTTTTTTGTTGGCTACCAAAATCAATGTCAGTTCGCTCGTACATACAGCGCACTGAACCGGATCTCGGTTTTCCGTTCTCCTTCAAACGTCACCCGCAGCCGATACCGTTCCGGCAGCCCCGTGATCTCCGTCTGACCATTCCAGACCAGCGGCGTCTGAAACCCGCTCGTCGTCACGACTGCGGCCTGCGCTCCCGCATAGTCCGGCAGCGGGACCGCGTTCGCACTCAACAGTTCGACCTTGAGCCGCGCCTCGGGGCCCAGACCCTCTGCATTCATGAAGAACTGCTGGGGTCCGTCTCCCTTCCGGGAAATCGCGGCGGTCAGAAATTCACTCGTCGTGACCGGCATCTGGTAGTCACCTTTCCCGGTCGTCGTATCATCCACCCGCAAATCGGCAAACCGGTCGCGGGGCAGCGTGACAATGCCCACTCCCCCGCGCGGCGGCGAACCCTGCCAGTGGCGCGGATCCCAGGCACCGTAATACACAAAAGTCTGCGCGCCAATATTCTCGAAGCCCTGCCCCTGCAGTAAGCCTCCCTGGTCCCACTCGCCGTCGGCCCCTCGTTTCAGAAAAGTCCACTCATGCGCGGGCTGACGAAACCGCACGCCGTCATTACTGACCACAAAGCCCAGGTCGATGGTCACATCCTTCCATGCTTTGCCCCCATGCCAGATCCCGGAAATACCTAGCAGCACATTCCCGCGGTTCCACACGCTCACCCCTTCGTGATTCTGTTCTCCCTCGCGGCTGCGCCCCGGTCCCAGCAGGGTATGCTGTTGCGGGCGGATGAAACCCACCGTACTCGCCTGCGACCAGGTTTTGAAGTCGGGAGAAATAAACTGCCGCACCACCCGACCGTGATAGGGTCGCGACGCCACAATCGCATTCTGACCATTCACATAATACAGACCATCCCATTTATACAGCCCGCCCACCGGCTCAAAATGTAACGGAGGCAGCAGCATCTCTTCCACCTGCAACTCAGCCTCAACCGGTTTCGCAGCATGCAGCGTTTTCCACCGCAGGCCGTCGGCACTCGCGTAGGTCGCCAGCGTTCCCAGCCGCACCTTGTTTTTGGGGAACCAGACATGCGCCCCCATCTTATACCGCTGCGACGGATCAGGATCGTCCGGTTCGTAGAGCACCTTGACGTTCAGAATGCCCATGTGCGGCTCGACCTGCACCAGGTTGTTCTTGTGATTCCCCGCGTACTCTACCAGCCCCAGGTCCGGCTTGGTCCAGTGCACGCCATCGCGGCTCTCGGCGTAAGCGACCCGCCATGGAGCCGAGCGCGGGACACTTTTATCCAGCCGATCCTCCCCCGCCGCCACATACCACATTCGATACACATCGCCCACGCGAATGACTGAACCATAAAACTGCACCGCCCACGAATCCGGCTCCCTGGCTCCCCCGCGTTTGACAACCGGATTCGCCGGATGCCGCTCAGGCGACCGCATCACCAGTTTCAGATTCTGCGAAAACGGCAGCGAAACCTCATCAAAGGCAAACAGCGTCGTCGCCTGCGTCTCATCGAAATAACTGCCGTGTGCAGCACCGCCCTGTTTATCACCGTCTTCTTCAGCAGCGAACACACCAGCCGCCCCAGCCCAGAAAATCCCCGCCACCAGCAACAGACTCCAGCGCATCACCCTGCCCCCCGGAAGAAAGAAAGAGATATAAGAGATGCGTTTCAGTGTAGAGAATTGAACCGGGGAAGCAATGAAATTCGTGAGGAAATGAGCCTGAGATCTCAATCTGAAGTACCGACTGATTTGCGAATAAATCTATGTCACACATGCCTGATGAGGCTGGTGAAGAGTATTTCACTAACTGTCAGGGAACTCGTCTGTTTTCAGCATGCGCAAATGATAACACGCTTCGTTGAACTGCGCCCCTTCCAGCCGCGCGTCCTGAAAGGATGTAAAACCCAATACGCTTCCGTGAAACTGGGCTCCCCGCAAATCGGCTTGAGAATAATCAGATCCCTTCAATTCGGCATCCCAGAAATCAGCGCCTCGTAGTGACGCTCCCTGAAATGAAAGCTTCACATAAGCATTTCGGAGTACAAGGTCATCCAGCTTGCATCCTGACAAAACCTTGTGATCGTCTGTCACAATTCGACTCCCGTTGAAAACGCGTTCTCCTGACTGGTAACGTTCGAGCAACTCTTCCGCCGAGCGGGCTGGTCGAATCCCCCTCTGTGCAATCTCATATGCGGCAAGCAGTCGCGAGGCGATCACCCGATCCCGTTCCGGATCAGGCGGGCTGATCTCCAGCGTGGTCTCCTGCAGTTGAATCAGATGCAATAACAGCTTCCGTTCATCCGCTCCCCGCTTTAGTAATCCGAGAATGCCGACGATGTAGCTGGAATACTCTCTGGCTGCTGCTTCATCGGCATTGACGCCTAAAGGATCCCACTCGCGAAACAAAATGTGATGCACCAGACGTAACAGATGAGAGTCAACGTTCATAATTCTTCTCGCAGAAATGACTGGTACCAACTGCCTTCAAACAATCGATTCTGATAAACTATATACTCAGCCATGAACTTACTTAATATTTTCTTCTCTTAGATACAACATAAAATGAAATCGTTGTGTATCTATATTAAATAGTCGATCGTTTCTGGGCCAACATGTAAAACGATTACAATTCTAAACCTGCAATGAAGGTTAACGAATGGATTCTGTTTCCAGACTATTTAATTTTTTAAATCATAATTCCCATGATACTAAAATCATGCCGGTCGAATCTAACTGGTTATTAGAATTAGAAACTAAGTATTCCCGAATGCCAGAAGATTTAAGAAGACTCTACACGACACTGGGATATGGTCCCATTGCCGGATCAAGCTATATGATTCACATACCGACTGAACCAATTGAGATCTACGACGATGTTACCGCTGAGAATCTAAAAGGCATATTAATTGTTGGTGACGACTTTGCAGGAAATTGTGAAGCATACAATACAAATCAAGACTGGGTATTTGGGACAATCGGTTTCGATGGTCGGTTTGAATAGTACGGCCCCCAATTTAGAAGTCTTGTAGATTTTCTCCTCGACTGGTTCTCAATCAAAGAATAAACACTTGGCATTCTGGCCTGCTACCTGTTGATTTTCTGGATAAATATGCAATATCTCACCATCAATACCCCTCTGGGCGAAATCAACTTCTTCGTGTTCGGCGTCACGAAAGCCGTTTCGATTCATCTCGATTCGATACCGCTGTCCCCCGCACTTCCGGCCGGGATGTCAGTGGCAGGTTGCATTGGTATCCTGCTGAGAGTTCACTGCCATGAACCGGTTGATAATCTGATCTTCGAATGCCGTCTGCTCGAACATAAATTTACCGATCATGCGATTGACTGCGGAGAGCATCTCTATGCACACTCCTGGGAAAACAATCACACGATTCTGATGATTGGCACCGAAGACGAAGAGTGTCTTAACGCCAGACTTTCCAAAGACCAGCAGATATACCCCGAATCAATCGGCAGCAACGTAAAAGGTGTCTCAATGGATCTGCCCGAAGTAGCAAAAGGCAGCGAAAATACGTTTCAGATGATTGTTGCCTGGAACACTCTCCCCGAACCGGTAGAGAGTTCCTGCTGGAACGCGGTTGATTTTAAGCATGCAGAACTGTTAAAAGAGTTCAAAAGTTCCTGATTCTGATGTGGAGACACGATCCAGTAAATTACTGAGAGACTATTCCCCGACCTCCCTCCCCTCGGCTTCGAACACATCCAGAACCACTTGCATTTGCTCCTTCTGTTCGGCAGTCACTTCGAATTTCTGTTCCGGAGTGCTTTCGTGATGGACCGTAACGGTCGGGGCGGCGATGATTGCGCGGAGCATGGGGATTTGCTCGGGCGCTAGCGGAGCATCTACCCAGAGCCAGCCTAGCTTCTCTTGCTTTCGTCTGATTTCCTGTTCGGCCAGACCGGTTTCTTCTAATTGAAGCAGTTCCGCTTCTTTAAAACCAAGTGAGATTCCAGACCGAAACGCGCGAGTGACTATGTCTTTCTGCTCAGAAGTTAAGGCAGTAAAATGTGACTTGATTGCTTCGCGGGCTTCGTCAGTCAGTTTGAACTGATTTCGTGACCGCACATTTCTCGGGTTCGCCAGCCGTTCTTTTCGCTGCATTAAAAGTTGGTGATTTCTTTCCGCTGTCTGGATTTTTTGATTGATTCGCTCCATGTCGGCGATCAGGGACAACCGCCGTTGATTGAGTTCCTGATAGGCTTTGTCCCGGCGACTCTGATCAAACTGAAACTCTTTGAATTCCTGTTTATGTGTTGCTTCGACCTGTTGAAACTCCTGTCGTTTTTCGTTGAGCCAGTCCTCAGCTAAAATCAGTAATATTTCAGTCTTGACCGGTTCCCATTCAGGACTGCGCAGAGACCCCGCAAAGAATAGTCCCCGCTGATGGGGTTGTACAACTTCAGACTGGAACACGAAACGGTCGCCAGCGGTCGTCACGATAAATGAACCGGGTCCGGGATGACCGGGAAGGAGCTGGGCGATTTGCAAATAAAGTTTTTCGGGGCGGTTTGCTCTCTCGGTAAAATACAATTGAAAATTGTTGGGAGCATAGCGGGTAGCTGGCGCGTGCTTGTGGCTGATGCGATGGTAAGGCAGAAATGCACCATCCAGGCGAGGGAGTTTCCTGAGCTTCAGCTTGAGAGCCGCTGCATCAGAAATGGGTTCCAGAGTAATCGCAATCTGATCCCACTTGTCCTCCACGCGACGAATGATGCCCAGTTTCAACTGATCCCGATTGGTGATCACGCTCAGTTTCTGATCGGCTGCGTTGGGGGACCGCAGATAGCTGCCGTTAATCACGCGTATCAGATCATTTTCTTTGAGACCAGCCAGGGAAGCACGCGAGTTCGATTCGACCGATCTCACGATCACCGCGCTCTCTGTGCGAGGCGGAAAATCCGGAATCGCTGCATACGCTTCGCGGAGCGTTTTTTTATACTCAAAGACGGTAACAGTCTCAAAACCCATCTCATAGTTCTTAGACGGAAACTCTGCCTGAGCAGGAACTGAACCGAACAGCAAAACGGCAACCGTAATCAGTACTCTCATCTACCTGACCCTCATCAATCACAACAAACCAAAACAGACGTTCACAATATAGACAACCGGGCATACATTCAAGTTGACCTGTAAAAAAAGACAGCCCCTGAAGGACTGCCTTTCTGATGGTTCATCTTAAATGAGTGGTACTCTCACAGCTTCCACCCATCCGCGAGCACAGTCCCTTTCGGCACTACAATAATACCGTCGCGGATTAGGACGTCAGTCTGATCGAAGTCCTGTTCGCTGTGGCCGTTGGGTTCGATGCGGGCGTTTTTGCCGACGCGGCAGTTTAAATCAATAATTGCACCGTCAAAACAGAACAGGCACTTAGGGAATCCAGATTCGAATTTAAATGATTCCAGGGTTTTCCTGTTGGATGGCATTACTTGACGCTCTTATTCAGCAATCAAGCCACCGTTGGCCTTATAGAGCTTCAGCACAGTCGCCATTCTATTCCGGACTTCCACGGGCAAATCGTAATCGACATAATATTTTTCACCCTCATATCTCAACCTGACATTATTAGAAGTCGCAATATCGTTGATCATCAACTCCTGTTGTTTCGTGAGAGGTTCATCATACCATTCAGCAATCCTGATATTCCGAAATAAAATCCTAACATGCGGACGATCTGGATCAGCTTTCTTATTTTTTGGGGGCGGACCGACTTTCTTGCTCTCTGAAATGGTTGCGCCTCTTGAAATTAAATCATCAAAGCCGGTCCTGTTCAGGTAATTGTGATCCAAACGAGAAAGTTCCTCGCCAGACTTAAATTTAGTGTCGATCCTGGAAAGGCTGGATCGCAGAAACGGATTGAGTTTCCAGAAATGACCGATCGCATTTACTTCGCTCAGGTCATTTTGCAATTCTGTTGCCCGTTCGTACTCACTTCGTTTTTTCTCAATCTGATAACTGTTGTTTTTCGTAATGACTTTAAATTTTTTCGTAATCAATCTGTCGTCATCAAGATGCGAGATCCGCAAGAAAAGTTTGTCAGGGCTCCCGTTCTTCTCAGTGTAATACAACTGAAAATTTTTAGGTTTAAAAACATCTGACGTTGAATGACGGTGCCTGACTTCGGTAATTCCATTGGCATTCGTAGTACGATTACAATGTACCCTCATCTCGTATTCGAGTTTCGTGATCGGCTTTACGACGACCGTTGAAAATTCCAGCTTCTTATTACCCCTCCGAATCACAACTAAATTGATTTCATCCCGTGGGTTTAAGGTCTTAAAAGCTTCAGCTGCATCATCGGGTCTCCTAAGCATTTTTCCATTGATACTCCGAACAATATCATTGATCTCTAAACCAGCCACGGCTGCGGGAGATAATTCATCGATTGATGAAACAACGACAGCATGGCCCGTATTAGAGGGGAACTTGAGTGGTGCGTTCCCTTTCGCTTCCCAGTTTTTTTTGAATTCAGAAACTGGTGTTGTCTCGAAGCCAGTGGTGTAAGTCTCTTTCAGATCTTCCGCCTGAACCGAAGACAGACAGACAAACATAATCGTAAAGAGCGAAAGCAGTTTTTTCATAAAATGAGACCTCCTCACGACTTGGAAATATGATGCTCCACACCCAGTAACAACCCTTTTGTTCATTATGCCATTACGTCCACACACCAACAAGTGCAACGTAAAAAAAGCAGCCATTTCAGGCTGCTTTTCTGTTTTCTGACTTCACGTTATTTTGTTCTACAGCTTCCACCCATCTGCGAGCACAGTCCCTTTCGGGACCACAATGATTCCGTCGCGGATTAAAACGTCAGTATGATCGAAGTCCTGTTCGCTGTGGCCGTTGGGTTCGATGCGGGCGTTTTTGCCGACGCGGCAGTTTTTGTCGACGATCGCGCCGTCAATATACGCGCCGTCGCCGATGCCGATTGCCGGGCGGGTGTCGTTTTCCAGGGTCTCTTTGCATTCGTCCTGGTAGTAGTCGGCTCCCATGATCACCGAATTGCGAATCGTCACGTTCTTGCCAATCCGGCATCGCAGGCCGATCACACTGTTTTCAATCACGGCTCCTTCGTCGATTTCACAACCGTCGGCAATCAGGCTGCGGTTGATCGTCACTCCTTCACAGCGCGTCGGCGGTAAAAAGCGAGGACGCGAATAGATGGGAGTCTTCTCGACGACAAAATCGAAAGGCGGATTCGGATGCGCCAGCGCCAGGTTCGCTTCGTAGAATGAACGGATCGTCCCGATATCTTCCCAGTAACCGTCGAACAGATGCGCGTGGACTTTGTGCGTGCGAATCGACATCGGGAAGATTTCCTTGCCGAAATCTTCGTAGTCGGTCTTCTTCAACAGGTCGACGAGCAGATCGCGGTTGAACAGGTAAATGCCCATGCTGGCCAGACAGTCGCGGCCGCGGCTTTCAATCCCCTGCTGATCGATCCATTCGGGAGGCGTGCGGACCATTTTCAGGTCTTCTTCGGTCTGCGGTTTTTCCAGGAAGCCTTTGACGCGTCCCGAGTCATCCACGCGCATGATCCCGAATGCAGACGCCTGTTCGCTGGAAAGGGGAACCGTCGCGATCGAAACGTCAGCCTCCGACTCGATATGGTTGTTGAGCATTTCCGAATAGTCCATGCGATACAACTGATCGCCGGAGAGAATCAGTACATAGTCGATGTCCGACTGTTCAATGCAGCGAATATTCTTACGGACGGCGTCCGCGGTGCCCTGGTACCAGTCGGTCCCTTCCATCGTCTGCTGGGCCGCCAGGATTTCCACAAAGCCACCCCCGAAGGAATCGAACTTGTAGGTCTGACGAATGTGCCGATGCAGACTGACCGAGTTGAACTGCGTCAGCAGATAGATGCGGCTCAGTTCGCTGTTGATGCAGTTGGAAATCGGAATATCAATCAGACGATACTTGCCCGCCAGCGGAACCGCCGGCTTGGAACGCAACTGCGTGAGTGGATACAGGCGGGTTCCCTTGCCTCCGCCAAGGATGAGGCTGACGACATTTTTCATAGCGCATTCCGATTCTAGTGCCTGGTGCACCTTATAGCGTGAGTTCGTACACTTTTGTTAGCAAACTTAATGAACAGTTTGAAGAAGAACCACAGTCTTGCTTAGATGCTTCATGTTACTCAGATTGCGGTGCGCAAGCCAGTTGAGAAAGCAGTGTACTCCACGGGTCGGACAAATTTTCCGTCCAATTTCAAATCTGTATTGATCAGGCAGATTAGGAGAATCTCAGGCTGTGATCTGCTTAAACAGACCGTTAAGATAGTATCAATTCTTCATCATTGAATCTTTTCCTGCCAACCGTCTCGCCGAGGGGTGTCATCTTGTCGCATGTCTTCTGTCTGAAATTGTCTCTGCTGCCCCGCTCTGTTTCGCTGGCCGCTGTCATCTGTCTTAGCTCGCTGCTGCTGCCTCGACCGGCGTTTAGTGAAACTCCCTACACGCCTGCGATCGCGGAGGCCTCCAAAGAAGGCGAACAGGCGATCCAGGGTTTTCGCGTTCCCGAGGGCATGCACGTCAGCCTGTTTGCCGCGGAACCCCTGCTGGCCAATCCGGTCGCCTTCTGCATTGATGAACAGGGCCGGTTCTACGTCGCCGAAACCTATCGTCAGGGTAAAGGAGTCGAAGATAACCGCGGACACATGGACTGGCTGCACGACGACCTGGCAGCGGAAACGATAGAAGATCGGCTGGCTTACTTCAGGAAACATCTGAAAGAAAATGTCAAAGATTACGCGCTCGAACACGACCGGATTCGTCTGGTGGAAGACCGCGATGGAGACGGCAAAGCCGACCATGCGAGTGTGTTTGCGGATGGATTCAATCAGATCGAAGACGGAACCGGTGCCGGCGTGCTGGCCCGTGGCGGGTATGTCTATTACACCTGTATCCCCCACGTCTGGAAACTGAGCGACACCGCCCACGAAGGCAAAGCCACCCTGCGCGAAAAGCTGAGCAGCGGTTACGGCATCCGCGTCGCTTTTCGCGGTCACGATCTGCACGGCCTGAAACTGGGTCCCGACGGACGACTGTACTTCAGCATCGGCGACCGCGGTTACAACATCACCACCAAAGAAGGCAAACACCTGTTCCGCCCCGATACCGGCGCCGTCTTCCGCTGCAACCTGGATGGGACCGAACTCGAAGAATTTGCCTACGGCCTGCGCAATCCACAGGAACTGGCATTCGACAATTACGGCAATCTCTTCACCGGCGATAATAATTCAGACTCCGGTGATAAAGCCCGCTGGGTCTACGTCGTTGAAGGCGGAGACACCGGCTGGCGGATGTATTACCAATACCTCAGCGACCGCGGGCCGTTCAACCGGGAAAAGATCTGGCATCCCGCCCATGAGGGACAGCCCGCGTACATGGTCCCCCCGATTATCAACCTGGCGGACGGCCCTTCCGGGCTCACGCATTACCCGGGAGTAGGTCTGTCTGATCGCTACAAAGATCACTTTTTCCTCGCCGACTTCCGGGGCACACCTTCGAAAAGCGGCATTCGCTCCTTCGCCGTCAAACCCAAAGGGGCCTCGTTTGAACTGACTGACTCGCATGAATTCATCTGGCAGATCCTGGCCACCGATCTGGACTTTGGTTATGACGGCAGCCTGTATGTCAGCGACTGGGTCAATGGCTGGAACGGCCTGGGTAAAGGCCGCATCTATGAATTCACCGATACGAAACATGCCAAAGCCGCTCTGGCAGCACATTCAGCAGAGCTAATGAAACAGGGATTTTCCGAACGCCCTGTTGAAGAACTGACGAAACTGCTGGCACACGTAGATCAACGGATTCGCATGGAAGCCCAGTTCGAGCTCGTCGATCAGAGTGCACTGGCAGCGTTGCAGCAGGTCGCACTGACTTCGAAGGATCAATTGGCCCGCCTGCACGCCATCTGGGGCATCGGTCAACTGGGTCGCAAAACGTCTTCCGCTGTTTCAGGTATTCAAAGCCTGCTGCATGACAGCGACAGCGAAGTCCAGAGCCAGACCGTCAAAGTCATCGGCGAAGCCGGGTTCACCGCTGCAGCCCCCGCGTTAATCAAACTGCTCAAAAACCCGAATGCCCGCGTGCAGTACTTCGCAGCCGTCGCCCTCGGAAAACTGCAGGAACAGTCAGCGGTCGCCGGGCTGTTGGAACTGCTCAAACAGAATCACAACGCGGACGCCATGTTGCGTCACGCGGCCATCCTGGCGTTGACCCGCATTGGAAACACCGACGCTCTGATCGCTGCTGCAAATAATGACTCCGCCGCGATACGTCTGGCAGCGGTTGTTGCCTTGCGTCGTCTGCAGCGAAAAGAGGTCGGAATCTTCCTGCAGGACGCCGACCCGCTGGTAGTGCTCGAAGCAGCCCGGGCCATCAACGATGAACCAATCCCAGCCGCGCTGGCTGATCTGGCCGCGGTTGAGATTACCGCCAACATGTCAGACGCCCTGCTGCGACGTGTGATGAATGCCAATTTCCGCATGGGAACCGCGGAGAATGCTGCCACTGTCGCCAAAATCGCTGCCGACAATAAAGTGCCCGAAGCATTGCGGCTCGAAGCGATCGCAGAACTCAAGCAGTGGAACGACCCCGCGCCCCTGGATCGTGTGCTGGGTCGCTGGCAACCGATTAAGAACCGATCAGTCATCGAACTGACGGGCATTGTTGGTCCTATAGTACCCGACCTGTTTCAGAGTTCTGAAAAGATCAAGGAAGCCGGCACCGGACTGGCTGCAAAGTACGGCATCAAAGAAGCCGCCCCGATGCTGGCAGAAATGGTCGTCGACGCCAAACGGCCCGTGGATGTGCGGGTTGCTTCCCTGAAGGCCCTCGATAAACTCGGCTATGCGAGTATTTCAGAGGTCGCCAGCACAGCAATCAAAGACCAGAAGCCGGCGCTTCGCGTCACTGGTCTGAATGTCCTGGCGAAACACGATCCGCAGGCGGCCTTACCCGCGCTCGAACAGGCGATTCAGAAGGGAACCACCATTGAAAAACAGGGAGCCATCGCAACACTGGCAGAAATGAAGCTGCCGGCTGCGACGGATCTACTGGTTCGCTGGATGGAGCAACTGGTTCAGCAGCAGGTTCCCCCAGAAATACAACTCGACCTGCTGAAAGCAGCGAAACAGAAACAGTCTCCCGAACTCGATCAACTGATCGCGAAATATGATGCAAAACGTCCGCAGGATGACCCCATTGGCGGTTACATGGAAACCCTGTCCGGCGGCGATGCCGCCCGGGGACGAGAGATTTTTTATGGTCGCAGCGATACATCGTGTCGTCGCTGCCACATGATCAAAAACAATGGGGGCGAAGTCGGCCCGGACCTGTCAGGAATCGGCATCGACAAAGACCGCCGCTATCTGCTGGAAGCCATTGTCGCGCCAAATAAAGCAATCGCCAAAGGATTCGAAACAGCAGTTCTGGCAATGCTCGATGGTAAAGTTCTCGTCGGCATTATTCGTAAAGAGACCGATACCGAGTTAGAATTGATGGACGCCAAAGGTACGGTCATTCGGGTCGTGAAAGACGATATTGATGAACGGGCTTCAGGAAAATCCGCGATGCCGGAAGAAATCGTCAAACAGCTCAGCAAAGATGACCTGCGCGACCTGGTGGAATTCCTCAGTCTGCAAAAACAGAAACAGAAAGCCACGTCTACCAAACATGAAGGATAAGTGACCGTTGTTGAAACGGACAATTAATTATAGAATCGCGTGCTTGTTTTGGGTGGACGTGCCGACTAAAATGAAGGCATAACGAAACAGAGAAACAACCTCTGTCATGTTGATTCAAAATCGTGAGTTGACCCTACAAATATTAAACTGGGGACCCACGAGATTCGGCTGCGTGTATATCCGGTATATCCGGCTCACACAACCCGAGTTATCAGGTTCCCACTTTGCAATCACGGGTTCTAATATACCCGCGTATGAATCACTTGGCGGAGGTTTTTTTATGGGCTTGTTCGACCGGCAGGAATCCGGGAATCTGGAAAAAGCCAAACCGCTGGCCGCCCGCATGCGTCCCCGCTCTCTCGATGAGTTCGTCGGGCAGTCGCATTTTCTGGGTGAAGGCAAACTGTTGCGTCGTATTCTCGCTGCAGACCGCATCGGCTCACTGATCTTTTATGGATCTCCCGGCACAGGGAAAACATCACTGGCTGAGCTGATTGCGCGCCAGTCCAATCGCCGTTTTGAAGCCCTGAATGCAGCTTCCGCCGGCATCAAGGAAGTGCGCGCGGCGCTTGACCGGGCCCGCGACGAACTGTCCACCGGCGGCAAACAGACGATTCTGTTCATCGACGAACTGCATCACTTCAGCAAGGTCCAACAGGATGTCCTGCTCCCCGATGTCGAATCCGGCGTAGTCGCATTAATTGGTGCGACGACATCGAATCCGTTTTTCTCACTGGTTTCCGCGCTTATCAGCCGCAGCCAGATTTTTGAATTCCAGCCGCTGACACCCGATGAAATCCAGACACTGATGCAGCGGGCTTTGCAGGACGAAAAACGGGGACTGGCCCGCTATCACGTGACTGTGGAACCGCAGGCACTCGACTTTCTGATTGAAGTCTGCGACGGTGATGCACGACGGTCTTTGAATGCATTGGAAATCGGCGTGCTGTCACTGCATGGCTCGGAACGGATTTTTGATCTGGAAGTCGCGCAGGAGTCGATTCAGAAAAAAGCGATTCAGTACGACCAGGATGGCGACTCGCATTACGATTCCGCCTCCGCGTTGATTAAAAGCATGCGCGGCAGTGATCCAGATGCCGCTTTGTACTGGCTGGCGCGAATGATTGAAGCCGGCGAAGACCCGCGGTTCCTGGCCCGCCGCATCGTGATTGCCGCCTCGGAAGATGTGGGCAACGCAGATCCGACGGCCCTCACTCTGGCCATGTCCGTTTTTAATGCTGTCGAAAAAATCGGTATGCCCGAAGGTCGAATCCTGCTCTCGCAGGCAGTCACCTATATCGCCACGGCCCCCAAATCAAACGCGTCTTATGTCGCCATCGATGAAGCCCTCCATGATGTGCGTAACAAGTCGCTGCTACCGGTCCCGGTTCATCTGAAGGACACCCATTACCAGGGTGCTTCGCAACTGGGACACGGGGAAGGCTACCAGTATGCCCACGCGTCAGAAGAAGGCTGGGTGGATCAGGATTACCTGGGGGTTGAAAAAGAATACTATCGCCCCGTGGAGCGGGGTTATGAAGCGACGATCCGTAAACGACTGGACGTCTTCAAGCAACGGCGCAAAAAAACAGGAACGGATGAAGACATCCGTTCCTGACCCCCTCAGTGCATCTCGCCGACAGATCAGCAGAGTGGCTGCTGTTTCAAACCGACGATTGTGATCGCCTTGGCAACTTCGCGTTCCTGCAGCAACCCTTCCAGGTTGGGCATGAAGTCCACCGACATATACCACTGCATCAGAACATCAAACATGGGTTCGATCGATTCTTCATCAATCCCAAATTCTTCTTTCATCGGCAGGGCTTCTTCGGGTGACATGTCCTGGAACTGACTGATCAGCAGGAAGTCACCTTCGTTGGACAGATTCAGGTGCAGGTTGCGGATCTCGGATGAAAGAAAATGATCCACGGAAATGTGCACATCAAGTGGCCCCCCCGCCAGATGACGGCGTGCTTCTTCCGGTTGTTCATCAATGATGCGTGCCGCTGATTCACAGACAGCATACACCACACTTTCATCGACAAGGTCGCCTTCGACGTTTTCACTGGCCAGATGCTTGGCCCAGGTGACAGATAACAGATCGAGTTGCACGTGTGGCGGGACACTTCGCAGAAACGGAACTTCGGTCAGAAAACCGAACGAATCAAACGGGTCATCGCCCACCTGCTTTGCCAGAGCAATTCGCTCCAGAGTATCCATGAACGCAATCCGAAATGCGATGTAGCTCAGGAATGTTTGTGGCAGGACGTCTTTGGAAATTGTAAGCATGATGATAATCGCTTGGCAAAAGTTGTAAATCTCAGATGCTTCAGGCAGTGTTCCTGTGATGCGTCTCACACTGTCCTGAAATCAGTTACACTTGGTAAGTGACAGGTATTACTTTGCCAGACGGGTATCCCAAACACAATAAAAATGTTTTGAAAAAACTTCGAAAAACGGTGGATTGATTAAAGTGCATGACTGTCTGTCAACACTGTAAAACAGGTCCTAAATTACTCATCAAACTACATTTCACGCAAAATGTGTAACCGGTAAAATGCTCCTGACTGGTACAATCATTACAGCGCAACAGGCAGTGATCACATTATAGGACTCAGCACTATTCTAAACCCGCTTAAACCATTTGATCGATACGTTTTCCAGCGTAAATGGCAGGCTGAGTTCTCAATAAAACTCAACGCTGGCACTGGATACGACTCAGATCCAGGCCGGCATCCAGCTCCCGTGAAATCTGCTCCCAGTGGTAGCGCTGCGAGATTTTCTTGAGTCTCCCTAACAGATCAGTAGCCGTTGTTTCCGATTGTGCTGATCTGGAAAGCTTCAGTACCAGCGCGACGAGAGAATCGGTGGTTCCATCGTAAAAACATTCGGGCGTTTCGGAAAAGATTTCGGGGTAGGCCAGACGCCGAGGCAGCGCGGGCAGACAACCTGCTGCGACCGCTTCCAGAACTGAAATGCCGAAAAATTCATGGAATGCCGTGGAGATCACCAGATCTGCATTCTGCAAAACCCTTTGGTACTCCGAACGGTTTTTCACAAAACCCCAGTGATCAATCCGATCAGCATACTCAGCCTGCAGGCTGGTAAAACAGGCGGGAGTTTCAGGAGTTGACTGCCCTAATACACTTAGCCGAAATTCCAGTCCGGCCTGATCCAACAGTCGAAGCGCGTCACAAAACTGTTCCGGGTTTTTATCATATTCCCAGCGGGCCACCCAGAGAATTTGCAGTGGTCGCATTTGCTTTCCCCGCGGTTCCCCATTCATTTTCTGAATGCCCGGCGAGAGTACCGCAGTCTTCTGCTGACACTCATCCAAGGCTTCCATGAACGCATAATCGGGCATACGTCGCAGAAAGTCCCGGGATGCCTGGAAGAATTCCTGACGATGAAAGTCGGAATTAAACCAGAGTGAATCCGCAGCCAATGCTGATTTTAAATTGATGAAGCCATATGTCAGGTCGCGTGCTTCCCCTTGTGGAACCGGATAGGTCCATTGATTTTCATGGAAGTAAACGATGCGAGGCAACGCCGCGATTTCCGCTGGTACCAGCCCCAGAAAGGCTGTCAGGTCCAACATATCGGTGACAAACAGAACATCCCAGCGTTCCCCGTCAGCCACACGATTTCGAACTTCCGCGGCCAGCGTAATCGCCGCATGCTGCATCCGCCATTTCCAGTGTCGCGGCGGGAGCGTGAGTATCGTGAAGTCATGCAGGCTGTGATCAATCCACTGCATCAGAAATTCACGATGACTTCCGCCATGATAGGCATTGATTGCCAGAACTCGCATCAAACCATTCTCTACCCGACGTGGGATCAAAAAAATGCCTGCAGAAACAGACTCTGATGAGACGAAACTGCAGGCAGTCCGGGTTGATTAAACGCGTTCCAGAGTATCCTGTTCAACGCGATCTGAAGTGGAATCCTGCTCCTGTTCGAGGTGCTGGATTCGCAGAATCGCATCGTTAAAGGTCGCCAGGCAGTTTGCTTCGGTCACTTTTTCAATGATCTTCAGGCGAATTAAGGTCCGCTCAACCTGTGGTTTGAGACCCGTGAAAAAGACGGTCGCTCCCTGATGATGTGCTTTTTCGATGATATCGTCAAGCAGGTAAGCGCCCGACATATCAACCATGGGCACCCGCGCCATACGGATAATCAGGTATTTGTAATCGACCAGAGAAGAGGAAGCCCGATAGATCGTATCGGATACACCAAAGAACAGTGGTCCTTCCAGGCGCAGTTTGAGAACTTTCTCTTTCAGTTCTTCCGGAATAGTAACATCGGAGGGCAGTGTCCGGCTCATCTGGTTCAGGCTGACCACATTCTGTTCGTAGGCCTGCCCCAGTTCCTGTACGATGCGGACAAATGCAATCGTAATCCCCACACCCATCGCAACCAGCAGGTCGACTGAAATCGTCAGAATCAATACCGTCCAGAAGCAGACCGAATCCATGAACGGCATCCGATGCAATACAGGCAGCACACGGTAATCAATGATATCCATACCCACTTTGAGCAGAATCCCTGCCAGGCAGGCCATCGGAATATAACTGGCATACGGAGATAACCCCAGCATCAAAGCCAGCAGCACCACACCATGCGTAATGGAAGCCAGGCCGGTTTTACCGCCACATTTGATATTCGCAACCGTTCGCATAGTCGCTGTCGCAGTGGTGACGCCACCCACCAGACCACATCCGATATTGGCAATCCCCTGACCAAAGATTTCCCGGTCACTGTTGTGCCGCTCGCTGGTCATGTTATCCGCAACCAGGCAGGTCAGCAGGGAATCAAAAATACAGAGTCCGGCTAAAGCAAACGCTCCGCCAAGCATCTCACCAAAGCGGGAAAAATCAGGTAGATACAAGTGAGGCAGTCCAACGGGCATGGAACCAATATACTCAATATCTTTGAAACTAAACGCGTGCGCGAGACTGGTTCCTACAATCAGCCCCAGCAGTGGTGCCGGCAGCCATTGCTTCTTTGTCACACGCGGCCAAAGTAAAATCGTGAAGAACGTGGCCAGCGAAACTATCAACGCATGCGGTTTTTCATGCATGACATCATAAGGAATCTGCTTGATAGCCCCAATTACCGAATTCGGCGTGGCAAAACCCAGCATGGGGGGAATTTCCAGCAGGATGATAATCACACCAATCCCGCACATGAATCCGGAGACGACAGAATAGGGTGTATAGTAGATGAAGCGGCCGATTTTCATCAGCGCCAGCGCGATGCAGATCAATCCACTTAAAAAGACCATCGACATCGCAAATACGATATCCGGCTCTCCTGATGCCAGTTTAGTCGCCGCGACGATCGCCGCCAGCTGAACCACTTTCGGACCGGTCGGACCACTGACGCCGGTATTGGAACCGCCAAACAGACCGACCAGGATGCCTCCGCAGATTGCAGCCCACATTCCCGCTTCTGCCCCTAAGCCTGAAGCGACTCCAAACGCCAGCGCCAAAGGCATCGCGATGACGGCAACCGTAATTCCAGAAAGAATGTCGTTCGGCACATTTGTATGCATAATCTTGATGTTATGCCACGGGTTAAAATCGTTGATGTATTTCGAGAATTTAAATTTGGGTTGATTCGAATCAATTTGAGACATCGTGGGCATCCATATAATACGTGATCCTGAAATTAGTCAGGTGGAATGAAGAAGAAAGCAGCACTCCCTGTTGAAGCAGCGCATTGAAATCCAGGTCGGACGAAATCAATTCACAAACGAAATGGTGAGGGAACTGATCTGAGTGAGCGCAACAGGAAAGTTACCAGCAGAAGCAAAATGAGAGCATGCCGGGAAAACCGGACAGCATTCAACTGAGCGCAGGAGGTCCGCGGGAGATATGAATCTCATCGCGATCGGACTCTTTCACGCTGAAATCAATATTCTGAGTCAGTATGCCCAAAAGCGGCAGCGCAACTAAGAATTCAGCATCCTGGATCAGCGTTTCTTCTTCAAACGAGTCTTCGCTTTCTTCCAGCTCAAATTCAGCACAGAGCCAGTCGGGATTGGACTCGGGGGCACCCAGCAAACTCGAACCGCCCAATAGAAAAACGATGTCCAGTGCAATCACTGTACAGAGCATGAACATCAGAGGCTGGCGTGAGTTCTGTAACATACATCAATGATATTTTATTTTCTCACTTTGTCAATGACGCGTTTGTGAAGTAACCTGAAATAAGAGTTCTCGGTTGAATTTTCATCTGAGTATCGTTCGTAAGTGCTTAATAAGTCTACTCTATCTCATATTTTCTCATGACACTTGTATTCACAAAGCGCTGGCTTCATGTGAGAATATAAAAGAGTCTGGCAAAATACGTCCTATATTAAAGTATGGTCTACCAGGGAAGGACTAACGGTTATCGTCGCAAGACGTCAGCCGTTCTCCGGAATATGTTTACCCACCTGACTGAATTCTAATAACACAATCAAAATCAAACAGGGCCATCCGCCCTGCATCCCGAAAGCGTGAGGGGCTGATGAATCGTTTATATCGTTCTAATCTGATGCGTTCCTGTCTGGTAATGATCTGCCTGATCTGCTGGATCTCTCCAGAAAGCCAGTCGGCTTCAGCACAGATGAAAGAAGAATTGTGTGACTGTTCTCCGGAATTAACGCTTCTGTTACGCGTCAACGATGTGCGTCGCACAGCAGATCTGGTCACCAAAGCGGGTGGAAAGATTGTCTACGATCCCAACCTGGGCATTGGAAATGACATTCCTTTCCTCGTCGTGAACCTGCCCCCCAGTAAACTCAACGATAAAAAGTTCATTGCTTCGCTCAAGCTGCCCTCGGGTGTGATGGAAGAAATCATCCCCAGTAAAATTGTTCCCCAGGCTGAACCAGCCATCGATACGTCTAATCCCGCAGACCTGGAGGTGGCGCCCGAAGCAGACTTTGATTCGCTGTATGTTCCGCTGGATGACATCAAGGTCCCTGCACTGCGAAAGCGAGTTGCCGGCAAAGGCCTCGGAGAAGGCACGATTGTCGCCATTATCGACACAGGTATCGATACCAGCCACCCTGTCTTTCAGGATCGCGTGATCTTCTGGAATGATGCCACGCGGGAAGGTCGTTCGCCACTAAGCAAAAGCAGACAGTTGGATGGCAAAATTGAACTGGAACATAACAAGTTCATTGCGCTGCCCGAAAAAATCAAAGAGAATGAGTATGTCTATTCCGGCTATATCGACGAGAAAAAGCTGGGGTTTCAACAGGGTGATCTCTGGACCACGCTCGGCAAAGAGGGTGTCGATATCAATCGAAATGGTACCAAAGACGACAAACTGCTGGTCGTCGTCGGCATCATTCCCAATCCGGAACTGGTCAAACGGGAAGCAGCCAGCAAAAAAGCGGAAGAAGAACGCAAAGCCGCAGCGGCAAAAGACGAGCCCATCCCGGCAGAAAAACCCGATCTGGAAAAACGGGATCTGACCAAAGAATACGCTCTGGCATTTGTCGATGTGGACATGGATGGCAAGTTCAGCAAAGAAGAAGCTGACACTCCCATCATGGATTTCAACTCCGCACGTAAAATGCAGCGGGAGGATCTGAAACCCCCTTATCAGATGATGCTGGAATTTCCGTCACGTACCAAGCGAATTGCCTACCCGCTGTTGTTTCGACCAGATGCCAAAAAGCAGGTCACCGAAATCACCGTCGCCTTTGACCAGCAGTCCCACGGCACCCATGTCGCAGGTATTGTTGCCGGCAGTGGTCTGCAGATTGAAGGTGCCGCACCGAAAGCTCAACTGATGGCCATCAAGGTCTGCTCTGGTCGCAGTTGTACCGACCAGGCAATTCTGCGCGGAATCATCTCTGCCTTTTTCAACCCGCAGGGTTATGTTCCCGATGTTGTGAATATCTCGCTGGGCAGCCACGAAGGCTATGTCAAGCGTCCCCTGAGTATTCTGCTGCAGGATCTCTCGGCAAAATTTGGAACGACATTTTTTATCTCCGCCTCTAATGACGGCCCCGGCTACCGTACCATCAATGGTCTGGGTGGTTCCAGTCCCGCGGTATTTGTGGGCGCCCATGTCTCTGCCAATACATTACGCGAACACTATCGTCTGGCCGAAGGGGTAAATGCCCCCGAGCATGGACTGCTTTACTTCTCATCTCTGGGGCCCTCATACACGGGAGAAATGCGACCGAATGTTGTTGCCCCCGGGTCGGCCCTGTCATCGACGCCGCTCAACTCGGATGGCTCCAGCATGTTCAACGGGACAAGCATGTCATCACCGATCGCCGCCGGCGCAGCAGCAGCCATGCTGTCTCTGATCAAAGCAGATAAGGAATACGCCAAGGTCCTGAAACGGCAGGAGAAGAAAATTGAAGCCATCCGAAAAAAATCTTCTGACAGTAAATACTCACTGACCTCACTGGCTTTGAGTATGCGACTGGCGCTGGAAAATTCCGCCATGCGAATGAAAGGCTTTACTTACGCGCAACAGGGAGCAGGCCTGATCGATATCGATAAAGCTTACCCGGAATTTTTAAGGCTGGCCAATCTGACGCTTGATCCGAAAAAACAGACTGCGGAATTCAGCATCAATCACTATTCCAAGTTCAATCGCCTGTATGATCGCTCAAATAATATCGAAGCGCACAAACGCGTTGATCTGGATCTGAATATTGACGGCGAGGTATCCGATCAGGGTAGCCTGTTATTAAAAAACACCACCACAATCGTCAAACTGGAAAAAGTGGAGGTGCAGGACAGCGATGGCAACGTCACCATTCTGGATGTAAACGGGAAAAATGACAAGGTGCCATTCTCCATCGCTTTACCAGGGAAAGAAGAAGCACAGGGAAACCAGATCTCCCTGGTCCTGTCCAACAGCAGCAAATCCTATTTCTACAGCACCCGGAAACGAAATCTGATGGAGGCGGGAAAAACTTACCTCGCCTACTACACTGTCAGACAGCACGGCGAGCGTGAATTCAGTTTCCTGGACGTGGTTCATAAACCAATTGAGCTCTCTGACTTGAATACGGAAGTCAGCCTTCCCAGCCTAAATCTACAGGACTCTGAACGGGTCGCCGCTTTCGTTGTCCCACAGAAGACGATCTCCGCCGGTGCCTACCATCGTTATCCCATCGCGGTGACACGCCGCGACAGCGGTCTGACCGTGATGCTGGGTTTTGTCGCCAGCAGTTCAGGACGGTTACTGGTCAGTGTCTTTAATCCGGAGGGAGAAGAAATTGGCTATCGCGTCATCCAGCAGACCGCCCAACTGGGTGGAGACCGTTCTAATGCTTCATTGACTGTATCCACCAAGGATGAAGGCATCCATGAAGTGGTCGTCAGTACGTTCAGTGGAAACTGGTTGAACGAATCGAAATATGATCTATTGATTGAAGCCCAGCGATTCCGCGCCTCGACAGATGACCTTACGCTGGCAACGGTTGACTCCGGAAAAGATGCAGAAAAACTCATTACGTTTTCTAATTCCTCAAACCAGGTTAAAAGCATGTCCGCCAGCCTGGGAGGCCTCACCCGGGTTGTCCCACAGGATAATTTTCCGATTCTGGCCAACTATCGTACATTCCGCAAACTGGAGATTCCTGAGTGGAGACCGGAAAGTGGTGCAAGCCAGACGACCAGCGTGCGGCTCACATTCCCTCCCGATGACAAAAAATACAAAGGCTTCAGTGGACGCATCGACCACAGGCTCTACAAGAAAGGCCCGGATGGCAAAATGGTTGAAGCCCATAAAGGGATGTTCTTTGGACGCGGAAAATCGTTCAATAATATCCCCCGCCCTGAGCCGGGAAAACCCTATGAAACACTGTATGCTGCCGTCGACACCTATTTCACGGTACCTAATGACGAAAGCCTGAAAGACAGCCAGGGGACCATCACCCTGGACGCTGCTTTTCCGGGAATACCGGTAAAAATGGAAGGCTCTTTCGCTCTGAAAATACTGGCTGTCGGTAGACCTGATGTGTATATCCTGCAGATCAAAGGCCCCAGAAAACTGATTGACGCTTCCGCTGCCAAGACGAATCACAGTAATCCATCGGAAGCGGTTCTGGAAATTCCGACTCGGATTAATGGCGTCTCTAAAATTACGGTCACCTTACCGGTCACGGTCACACCTGATGTCAAATCCACGCTGGCGAAACAGCTGATTCGCTCCTCCATCAGTATTTCGACAAGTGATTCCCGGATTACGGACTCGATCCCGATTGAGATCACGCAATAACCCGGCAATCAAGTACAGGCAGGAATTGAGATCTCATGCAGGATCAACACCCCCGTATCGGGGCACAACATTCGATTTCGTTTCAGGTGGAAAGCAGTCAGGCGATTACTTTTTCGCAGGAAGCAGAGATTTCCGTGCTCTCCACGCCGTCTCTGATTTGGTTTCTGGAACAGGCCGCGTTACAATTTCTGCAACCGTGGCTGAATGAGAAATCGATCAGTGTGGGCACTCATGTGGATGTGGAGCATCTCGCTCCGACTCCCGTAGGTGCGACCGTGGACTGTTCCGCACAGCTGATCTTTCATGATGGCCCCGTCTATCGCTTCAAAGTGGAAGCGTATGCCGGTGCTGAAAAGATCGCGAAAGGTCTGCACTCCCGTCGGATCGTTCAAACCAGCCAGTTAGTACGACGCCTGCAGGCATTAGAAACGAAAAGCAGAAAGTAAACAACATGATCTTCGTCATCGCAGATATTGAAATTGCAGAGGGAAAACAGGCAGCCTTCCTGGAAGCCTTTCATCAGCTTGTCCCCCTGGTACACGCGGAAGAGGGCTGTATAGAATATGGTCCCGCCGTCGATGAAGAAACCGATATCCCGGTCCAGGTAAAGAATGGCAGCCAGATTGTGACTGTCATGGAGAAATGGGAAAGCGTTGAAGCATTGAAAGCACACCTCGCTGCCCCCCACATGCTGACTTACCGCGAACAGGTCGCCGATCTTGTCAAAGGGACAAAGATCAAAGTCTTAAAACCAGCTTAATCGCAGCCTACGGTTTGGGAGCAACCAGCGGCAGCTCCTCTGTTTCCGGTTCTGTCTGACCTGCGGGTGCCTCTGGCAGAATCGGGATCAGGTCTCCTGTCAGCTGGTACAGATAAAAACGTACCAGCGGTCGGTAAGGCGTGGATGGGTCCGTTTCGAGTATCTCACGCAGATGGGAAGTTGCCAGTTCGGGTTGCCCCGCTTCGATTTCACACCGGGCCAGATTCAGCAGCAGAGGGATCTGCTGTTGAGACAGCCCGTACAGATAGTTCACAATCGAAACGGCATGCTGCGTAGGCCAGAAGCTGTTCGAGATTGGCTGAACCAGAGGCATGGACTGCAGGACCCCGGCAATACGAGCTTCTTCCTGTGATCGGATTTCCTGCCGCCATAAATCAAAGCAGCCACGATAATTCCCATTCCCCAGATTGGCAAACGCGGCTTGTGCCCGCCAGGGGATCTGTGGATTCTGCACCGCCTTCTGTTCCAGCAGCGACATCTGATTGTCTGCTTCTTCCGATTGCCCCACCTCCATCAGAACACTTGCATTCAAATTCTGAGCCAGTGGATTCTGGGCTAAATATACCGGATCATCCAGATAACGCTGAGCCAGTAAGACGAATCCATTCTGATACGCCTGGCTGGCCAACTGCAACTTCTCGGCTCCTTTTTCCTGCTGGGCATCCAGCTCCTGCGTGATTTGAGTGATTTGCGTATTCAGTTTTTCCAGATGATCTGAATAAGCCCGCAGTCGGGCAAAAGCATCATCTGATAATTCTTCCTGCCCCTCAACCATCTCCAGATACGTCTGCAGTTCATGATGTGCCAGATCGATCTTCCCCATATTGGAATACAGGTCGAACAGCATCAGGTGCGTCGGTGCAAATTCCGGTTCAATGATCAGGGACTGATGGTAAGCATGCAAAACCTGAAAGTAACGCATTCGATCGATACTGACTGCAGGCCGCTGTTGATTTCGATCCACAGGCGGTGCCAGCAGTTGTGCTTCCAGGCTGGCCAGATAACCGTAGGCACTCCCCAGGATCCGATAGGCTTCTGCACTGTTCGGATCCTCAATCAATCCCCGGTTTGCCAGTTGAATTGCCAGTATCGCAAAACAGGATGACAGCTCGTGGTTTCCCCCGGACTGGGACATCAACCCCAGATAATGGCGGGCCGTCTGCACATCGTTGCCCATACTCGAATTCTGAGGCAGCAGATAGCGGCTGTAAAAGGATTTGGGACGTGCCCAGTCGCTGCGGATTTCCGGAAAGTCTTTCTGATCCCGGAAAGCCTGTTTTTTGAAATCGAGTTGATGTGCCGCCAGAAATTTCTTTGTGGTTTCGCTCTCGTTATCCGTTCGATAGAAGACGGCGGTCGCTGCATTCAATTCCGTCAGTTGCCAGTCCGGAGTGGTCAGCAGGTCAAAAAACGTACGATAATCCGGGTTCATACCGGACAGCCGCGGAATCACATGGGTCACCTGGTATCGATTAAACGTCTGCCTCCAGACTTCAGGTATACCACTGCCGATCTGATCTTCGCGTTGCACACGCAGGGCACGTCGTGTTTTATCATGCAAACCAATCAGGTCATTTTCACCGGTTCCCGCAAACAGAGCCACGCGATTATCAATAAATGATTTCTGATCCAGCCAGATCAACAGGTCTCCCTGCTCCAGCACAAAATGAAACGGCCGGTCGTCCAGGGATTCAGCTAACGCTTCCTGATATCCTTCAATTGTATGTGTCAATGAGGGACTGAAACCAATTCCGACTGCATGACGCGTCGAACCCTGTCCCTGGAATCGTCCGCAGACGACCAGGTAGGCCAGGACAAAAAAGGTCAGAACCGTCAATGCCCGACCACCGCGCGAAAACAGCAATTCACTCGTTTCCACGCTGTAAGTCTGACGGAAATTATCTCGATACCAGATCTGAAAATTCCGATTGGCAAAAATGGCGCAGAGCACACCCGTCACCACCAGTTCGTGGCTGGCCAGTACGGATAGACCACAAAAACCAATAAATACAAACAGCTGCCCCCAACTCATCTTTGCCTGGTTCAGCACAAAACTGACAAACGTCAACACAATCAGAATGAAGGAAGCCACCGCGTAATGATTGAGCGACTTCCAGAACAAAGGCGATGTCATGGAAAAATAACCGAGTTCTTCAGGTCGGACTCCACCGACAAACATCGAACGCATGAGAGGATAATCAACCGCGTAATAACTCAGACCAGTGGTAAGCGAATGCCAGCCCACCGGGTTCAATAATGTCGCGACCAGGCTACCCCCCAGAACCATCCAGAGCGTCTGATAATCGGTGTCGTCGTTCAACACTGATCGATCCAGCATGGAAGCAACCGTTTCTCCCAACGCGAATAACCCCAGTAAGGCGATCCCCAGAAAGACACGGGGGTCCAGATTAGCCCAGACCAGAAACAGGGGGAGTAACAGCCACAGTGCGCGGGCCGAGTTCCGTTCCTGCCACTGATGCAGACAACTCAGCGTCAACACCACACCCAGAATTGTTATGATTTCCGGAGTCACATTCAGTTGCGGAAAACAGGCAATCAATGCCAGTACCGCCAGGATTGAGCCCCACCAGGTAGAGATCTCCCTCAGGCAGAGATGCACGATGATATAAAATGTAATCCCCAGCAGCAGGATCTTGAAGAGCGTTAATCCGGTAGCACCCAGCACGCCATACACGCCCGATAGCGTTAAATCAAACAGCCAGGCATTGTTGTACCAGGGGCGATCATTGGCGGTATAAGAAAATACATCATTCGCCGGAGGCCAGAATCCATGACTGGCCAGATACTGCCCGGTCTTTACATGCACCAGGGTTTCAGTATCCGAGATATAGGTGGCTGCAAACAGACAGGCCAGCAGAATCGCCGCCCAGCGTAACATGAAGTCGCCGCGAATGGCTTCGTCTTCGACCAGTTCGGGGGTTAACGGCTCCCACTCCGGCAGTCCTTCTTCTTCTGCGCTCTGATTTACAAGTGTCGCATCAGACTGGTCTGCCCCCTCCTGATCTCCGTCAGCATTTTCAGGAATCATATTTTGATCGGGATGAGATTCAGCAGGGTCAGGAGAGTTTTCGTCAGGCAAATCTTTGTCTGGATGATCGTTCACGTAAATACTCTAGATCTGAAACGGGGACAAAAAAGAAAAGTACACCGAAACCAATTTTGGCCGGAGCACACTCAGCTTGTCCAGCTAAAACCAGTAATATTCAGGATCTGCCCAAAAGCGCATCCCGTTGAACTATAGTTTCTTCAATATATCTGTAATTGATTGAGAGAGTCTTCGAGACACTGCCATAAACCCGGCACAGGCAAGATCAACCTGACCTTGAGGGATTCGGTACGTTCCACCAGCCTCCCTCATTCTTTTACGAATTCCTGATCGACACCGTTTGCCGTAAATCAGAACTTTTAACCAATCTGATCTTTTCCAATCCAGGGACGCAGTACTTCGGGAACCAGAATCGTCCCGTCCGCCTGCTGATAATTTTCCAGAACAGCAATAATCGCCCGGGCTATCGAAACCGCAGTCCCGTTCAGGGTATGCACGAATTCTGTCCCCTTCTGCCCGCTTGTCTTGCAGCGGGTCCCCAGTCTTCTCGACTGGTAATCCGTGCAGTTGGAAGCAGAAGTGACTTCACCATATTCGCCTGCCTCGCCACGACCGGGCATCCAGGCTTCCAGATCATATTTGCGATAAGCGGGGGCTCCCAGGTCACCGGTGCAGGTATCGACGACGCGATAATGCAATCCGAGCCCCTGGAAAATCTCTTCTTCGATCCGCACGATTTCTTCATGCATCGCATCGGAAGCCGCATTCGTTGGTTCCGTGAAGGCAAACATTTCCACTTTTGTGAACTGATGCACGCGATAAATACCCCGAGTCGCCTTACCGTGTGCCCCGGCTTCGGTTCGGAAACAGTGAGACAGACCGGCAATTTTATGAGGCAGCGTCTCGCGATCCATAATCTGATCCTTCATGGATCCCCCCAGCGTAATTTCCGCTGTCGCGACCAGGCTGAGGTCCGTATTCTCCACGGAATAAATCTGGGTTTCATCTCCCCGTGGATTAAAACCGATTCCTTCCAGGATCTCCTTACGGGCCAGGTCAGGAGTGCTGTGCAGAACAAAGCCTTCCTGCACCAGTTTCTGCATCGCATACTGACAGAGTGCCATCTCCAGCAGTACCGCTTCGTTTTTCAGATAATAGAATCCATGACCGGCGACCCGTGTTCCTGCTTCAAAATCGATCAGGTCATGCTTCTCTGCCAACGCCACATGATCCAGGGGAGTGAAGTCAAACGCGGGTTTCTCACCCGACAGCCGCACGACGGTATTCGCCTTGTCCTCTTTTCCCACGGGCACATCCGGGTGGGCCAGGTTAGGCACGCGTGCCTGCTCAGCCTTGAGCAATGTCTCGACTTCACGCAGCTCGATCTCAATGGCAGAGATCTGCTCACGCAATTCTTTGCCCTGCGCGATCAACGGCTGCCTGGCATCGTTATCTGCTGCCTGGGGAATTTGTGAGGAGACCGATTTCTGTTCCTGCCTTAAATTGTCACCCTGAACAATCAGCTCTCTACGGCGCTGGTCCAGTTTGCTCAGTTGCTCCAGATCGACTTCGATTCCACGATTGCGACAATTCTCAAGAATGACTTCCTGATTCTCGCAGATGAACTGCAAATCCAACATAAGAAATCAACTACTCCATGCAGAGTTCAGAAACGGTTTAATAAACGGTACTTGGGTGACATTCCCCGAACAGGGAGAACGCATCATATCTAATGACAATTTTAATGTCCAAGGGTAACGCTTTTTCACTGCAGAAAATGGCTGATACAGCCGGAATAATGCAAATTTGCCTGTTACAGCGATTACTCGCGCCCCGACTCCGTGACTTCTCCACCGTTCCAAAGACGATCCACCCCCAAATGTATGCGCACACCACATCTCTGCCCCCTGAAATAAATAAACTCCTGCCAATGTCGAAAGCCGAGCAGGAAGCTCAGCTCTCAGACAACTCGCAGGAGCATCAATTTCATATTCCAACGGCTGTTTTGAGCGCGCCGTCTGGTGTGCTTATTCAGGTAGAGGCAGCGGCAGCATTTCGCCGTGAATCGGCTGTGTGCTCTTGACCTGATAGCGATCATAATCATAACGCTGATACAGCCCTGTATTCATCCGGGTATCACAGCGTTTACCTCGATACAGATGATAGGAATAACGGGGCCAGGGATACGTGTTGCCTTTAAACTGGCGTCCCTGGTTCTCTTCCTGACACAGTTCACAGAAGGAGAGAAAGAAACGTCCGCCGCCCGCCTGTGCTGTCTGCACAGCCAGCCCGGTCCCGAACATTCCCAATAAGACGGTAGAAACAAAAACGGTCTTCCGGAATCCCTTCATCGTACGCTCCATTCCCTTGATACTGCGTGTTGTGTGTGATGATAAAAAGAGAACCACACTTCACATTCATCATCGGGTTTATCGAACCCGGGAAATAAGAGCCGCCTCCCCCTGAACTGCTTCCCTGGCAGATTCGCAGTCAGGTTATGCGGGTTTTGCTGCTTTTATCAGTTATATCTGACAGTCAGGCCAAACCCCGGATCCGCTTTTTCGACGCGATGATATCATCCAGAATCGCATCCAGCTTCACCTGTGGTTTTTGCCCCAGCGTCTGCTCCAGACGTTCCAGGTCGGGAACCCGCCGCTGCACATCCTCAAAATCTTCATTATACGCCTTATTGTAAGGCAGATATTCGATTTTGACAGACGGATTCACTTTCGCAATGATCGCCTCGGCCAGACCGCGAATCGTAACCGGTTCATCGCTGCCAATGTTGTAGACCTGGCCTTTCGCTGAATCCAGATTGGTCAGATCAATCACACAATCCACGATTTCATTGACATGCCCGAAGCAGCGCACCTGACTGCCATCATCAAAGACCACAACCGGTCCCCCATCCAGCGCCTGGTCAATAAAGCGGGGAATGACCATCCCATATTGTCCCACCTGACGGGGACCGACCACATTAAAAAAACGACCAATGCGAACATCCAGACCATATTTCTGGGCATACGCCAGCGCCAGAAATTCATCGATGGCTTTCGATGCGCCATAGGCCCAGCGAGGTCGCGTCGTGGGACCAAAATGCAGGTCATCTTCTTCCGTCCAGCGTTCCTTGGGATTTTTTCCGTAGACTTCACTGGTGGATGCCAGGAAGAACTTATGCCCCCCCTGCACGGCATGTCGCAGGAGAACCTCAGTCGGATAAATATTGGTTTCGATCGTCCGTACCGGATTGTCTGCGACCAGTTTCACACCGACGGCAGCGGCGAGGTGATAAATCGTATCAACGCCCTGCACCATTTCCGCCATTAAGACAGGATCGGTGATTGACCCCGTACGAAACGTGAAATTGGGATGATCCATGATGCTATCCAGATTCTCCAGAAAGCCGGTAGAGAGGTCATCGACGGCTGTAACCTCTTGTCCCTGTTGAATTAATTGCTCACATAAATGGCTGCCAATAAATCCGGCACCACCGGTGACCAGGCAATGAGACATAAAACAAATCTTTCTCAAGAAAGGAAAAAACCGCAAAAATGCGAAATTCGGTCCAAAGTCGGCGAAGGCTTAAAACAGTTTACACGCAAGAGTTGCATTTCGCTACGAACCTGCCATAATACGTGCGTGTCATACACAATGACGCAAGAATAATATCGAAATTACCGATGTTAATCAAAATTCCGGGCGATTAGCTCAGTTGGCTAGAGCATCTCGTTTACACCGAGAGGGTCGGGGGTTCGAGCCCCTCATCGCCCACTTATCAAGCACCATGCATATTTGCAAGGTGCTTTTTTTATTGGGGTTGTGCGAATATCTACGCACCAATAAAAAAATCCCCCTGCACTTCTTATGACGTGCAAGGGGATTGGAAATCGTTTTATCAGACCATGGTTCTTATTATGATCTAATACTCGCCTAATATTTCTTCGCTCTCCCTGGTTCCCAGTGCGCCCCAGATTCCGTAGGGACTGTTCACAGTGGAAGTCGTTCCTGGACTGGGCTGACTCAAATCTCCGGTGTCAATATTTTCAGAGATAAATTTCACACCACCATCCGCCATCAGAACGTGAACGCCCCCAACATGCAGACTAGAAGGCGCCAATGCAGCGGTCCCGGAATCAGCATTACCGTTTGTGCCGGAGGCACAGGAAGGAGCATTCGGCGGAAGAATCGTATTGAAGGCACAACGCTCCGCCTGTCCATCCCACAACGATGTTCCATGCCTGCCTTTGACGTTGGTACCGGTCACCCAGTTTGCACCTGAGGCGAGACTGATACAGGCACCAGGATTGTTTGCAGGGTCCTGGCTGAGAGCAATTCCCTCGTTGTGTCTTTTCCCTGCATTACCGGTACTGGCACCGTAGTTCGCCCGGATGTGTTCGCTCATGGCAATCGTGTTACTGGTACCATCGGTAATATCCCGAATCCGTGTTCCATACCGATAGGGGAACAGGCCGCGCGAATTGGTACCATTGATGCCGGTCGAAGTATCGCCGATACAGAAGACATAGTTATTCACACGACTCGTCTGTTTATTCCGCCCGTCAGACGGACACAGCAGCATCGGAATCTTAACATTCCAGACACTCCAGCCGCACCAGGCACAGGGCCCCATCGGCGGACGGGTTGAATCGCCGGCTGATATTTTATTAAACAAAGGCGCCTGATCCATGTAGGGTAACAGACCGACAAAGCCGCTGAGTCGCGCACGGTTGGAGGTGGCACTGTCAGAACCATTTGTTCCCCCACGGCGCAAAACAAACATCCCATACACATCGTGATAATTGTGAAGCGCCAGCCCCAGTTGCTTTAAATTATTTTTGCATGTGGATCTGCGTGCTGCTTCACGTGCCTGCTGAACGGCTGGTAATAACAATGCAATTAAGATGGCAATGATCGCAATCACTACCAGTAATTCAATTAATGTGAAGCCTTTTCGTTTGCCTCTCTCTAAATTCCTCACCAAAGGATACTCCTTATAAAAAAAGAAACGAAACTGAACTGAATCAGTCATTAAAAATATACACATTCATTGAGAAACAAGTTTTTAAACTTCTTCCTGTCTATTTCTAATCATGAGATTACTGAAAAATAATCTTCTGGTGTGGCGGGTTTTGCAAAAGAATTAAAACTGAAGTTCAGTTTGAAAGATATGAAATAGAAACGAATGTCAACGCGGCAATAAAAAACAAGATGTAATGAACGTCGTTTGAGTTACACTCAAAATCGTTGACATCAATTTTTATCGTAGTTGAATTTTGCAATTTTTCAACTACGATAAATTGATGTCTTCCGTTTTCAAAACAGTGTTTTACCTCAATTCCAAATGATTTTATTTTTACCGTTTTAATGTCCAAAGTTTATTAAACTTCGTTCATTAACATCTAAGTACCTTGTAAGAACTGGACTTCAATATGCAACACACTCAACGGAATCAACTGATAACAGTCTATAGTGCGCTGGCTCTCTTTTTTCCCTTATTTTTTTTACTGGGATGTGGTAGCACTGAAGATAAACGCCCCCAACGTACAGCTGTCTCAGGAATTGTCACCTTTGATGGTGAACCGATTGAAGGTGCCAGCATCACCTTCAGACCTGTCGAAGAATCTGGACAGACAGCCAACGGTCGTTCCAATGAAGAAGGACAATTTCAAATGGGAACTTTTGAAGGGACAGATGGTGTTGTTGCCGGCGATTACATCGTGATGATTTCCAAAATCAAATCGACGAGTTCCCCAGAAGTGTTACCCGAGGATGATCCCAATTATGATCCCGATCCCCAACCGGAACCACCTCCTGAAAATCTTCTGCCTGAAAAATATTCTAATGCGGAAACCTCAGGCTTGACGGTTACAGTTTTAAAGGGAGAAGCGATTACAGATCTTAAATTCGAATTATCTGAATAGACTGAGTCAGCATAGCGTCCAGGTGTGATTCAAGAGAGTCCCGCTTGGACTTCCGCAACCAGCGAATCCAGAAAAGAAGCCTTCGCACGCCTGCTGTTCTGGAATCCTGAAGATCCTCTTTGCATTTTTGAACTGCAACAGTGTATACTTGCCCCACACCCACAAATATACATCCGCATCTTCTATTGTCTCAGGATTGAACATTAGAATGAATTCGAATTCGGGGGAAATGTGATGGTATGTGCCTGCGACTCAGTAACAGGGAAGAGCCGGTTTTCTCTTCAGGTCTGCATTTTGCTTATTCTCATCGGGGCTTTCCAGTTGAATCTCTGGCAGACTTCAATGATTGCAGCAGAAACCCAACACCAACCGGCAAGTCGACCACCACAAGTAGAAACTCTGTATGAGCCGGGCCGGCTGGGTGGTCACGGTGCGACACTGCATCGCGTCACCATCACAGGTACGGCTCGAAATACAGCCGGTGAACCAGTCAAAAACGCTGATATTTATGTTTCCAGTCGCGGCTGGATTACGCCGGGGGACTTTGAACAACTGCGGGGACACACTCGCAGTGATGAGTACGGACATTATGAACTCAAAGACGTTCAACTGTTTGTGGTCAACAATCGTGATTCACTCTCGAGACCGGACGAAGGTGATTTTATCGTCTTCGGCACGAAAGAGAATTATGGATTCACCTGGCATCCCGCCCGCACATTTCGTCCCACCGCGCGGCCTGAAGAAATCGACAACCGGGATCGAAACAGTCACGCCGCGAGAAATGCCTTCTATCAGAATGAACCCATTACCATCGATCTGCAATTTGATGCGCCGGCGACACTGAAAGGCCTCATCACCGACACACAGGGACACCCCCTGGCAAACGCGAAAGTACAACTGGGACATGTGGATCGCCCGCTGAGTACCTCCCCACACAGAACAGGTTCGTGTCGATATCTTAAACAGAATAATCCGTATTCAAATCAGGCAGATACATTCCTGTACTGTTCCGTCGTCCCCCCGGCAGTGAGGGAAACCTTTACCGATGCGCAAGGTCGCTATGAATTCACTCAACTTCGCCGCGATACCAGGTACTCAGCCAACATCGATCCGGGCCCTGAATTTGATCCCTGGGAATTTACCCTGATCACCGCCAGCCAGTCTCGTCCATCCAGAAATACAGTTGCCGCCGGTTTTGACGGTGAAATCAACCATCAGTTTACCGCACCGCGAGATGTCAGGGTCCGCGTTGTAGAAAGTGATTCAGGAAGCCCCCTCTCCAATGTACTTGTGACAGCCCATCCTATCGGCGTCGTGCGACGCAGTGGCATCCAGGCGCGAACAGACAGCCACGGAAACGCTCAGCTCAGGCTCATCCCCGATGAATACAAGCTGGTGGCAGAACCGAATCCGGATCAGCCTTTTCTGTATTTGAGCCAGCAGTATTTTGTTCCAAAACGAAAAGATTCTGAAAAGAACGACACTCCCAGCGTCACCATGAAGTTGAACCCGGCTGCCATTGTAAAACTGAAAGCCATCAATGCCAAAACCGGCGCACCGATTCCGGGGGTCCGCTTCAACTACGAAACCTATGACGCGGGAGAACAAACCCCGGTCTCCACTCAGACAGTGTATGTCGATTATCCTTTTACAAACGATGACGGTGAAATCCAGGCCTTTATGGAACCAGGTATGCGCCGTTTTGTTGTCGCCGAACCCTTCTCACTGTCTCAGGCAGCAGGCAGTCGTTCAGAACGCTTCAAACTCACCGCAGGTGAGGTCACAGAAGTTACTATTAAATTGACACCGGCGGAATTTCTTCCCACTCATCTGGTCGCCAGCGAAATGCAGCCCCGTGAAAACTCACTCTACGCGCCCGAGATCCAGAAGAAATGGCATATTCAATCGGAACTGCTGCGGCTCACTCCGCTACGGATCACCACATGCAAAGTCAATATTTATCGAGGCTCTGTGGATACGGAGAACCTGCTCAAAGACTTACGCGCACTGGATCCCTATCAGGTTCCCGACATCGACAAGCTGCTCAAGAAGTATCACTCAGGCAAATCAGACTGGTCCAGGCAAATCCTGACAGCACACGGCACGATCAAACATGAAGCACGTTACTCCAGCACAGACTCGAAGTCTCCCCATTACTTCAATTTGTCAGGCCAGCCTTTGCCAAATATTACCAGTATGACCGATGGCTGGAAAACGATTCAACATCAAAGCATGAGTAATCAGGCCAGGATTAACCTGAACCGCAGAGGAAGAATCCATTTCCATGTTGAATCTCCCTACGATCTTTGTGAATGGCCATCACTGCGTAATCGTATTCCTGCTCCCAAAAATACAAAGAAGCCTGACGCTGATATCCGCCGCGAAGGACAGAGAATCATTTATGAAGGAGGAAGTGACGCGAGAACTTTCCGCCGTGTACTCGATCAGCAAACCGGTTTTATTTTCGAAACTTATTCTGGGTCGCTCACAGGACAGTTTGAACAGGCAAAACTCTCTTTTGCCCCTGAAAAACTTGCCAATGGTCTGATTCTGCCCGGGCTGCACATCAACTGGAAGACATACCAGGGAAAACTTCAGCATCTGGAAGTCACTCTGATCGAGCAAGCTGAAATTCTCTCGTCCGTTCCCGTTGACGCATTTTCGATTGCCTTGCCAGCGGGAACTGAGATGATCGATTCCCGCCACCTGTCTGACAATGTCAGTTACATTGCCGGGAATCATGAATCGAAGAAAATCCTGTCTGGACCAGTCAGTGACTTCGCCGCTTACCTGCAGCGGAATCCCTTCTACAGCCACGAAATGGAAACGGAGCCTCAGCTCGGCAGACACGCCCCCACTCTGGAACCGGCACTCTGGTTAACGGCGGAAGGAAAAACAGCTGCCCCCAACCTGAATGGAAAAGTGGCCCTGATCCACTTCTGGGGAACCCGGAATGCCAACAGCATGGACCAGTTGTCTGAAATGCAAGCCGCATACAAAAAATATGCGGAACTACCTGTGATTCTCGTCGGCCTGCATGATTCCTACACCACTACATCTCAACTGCAGGCCATTGCAGAGCAGAAAGACCTGAAATTCACGCTGGCCATCGATCAACGCCCCAATGAAGCAGGCTGGTTCGGTAAAACGATGCAGCACTTTCGAGTACGCAACTTACCCCAGGCAGCGGTCATTGATCCACAGGGTAACCTGACTTTCGTAGGCGATCTCCCGCGGGCCCTCCAGAAAGTGAATCAATTGTTGAATGATAAGAACTAAGATTTCCAGGTAACGCAGTACAACTCTTATTAAATAGCATCTCTTCGGTTTTGAAACGGACAGGCCCCAGACGCGCACTCACCTGAATCATTTGGGAGCTGCTCTAAAACAGGTAAAGAGAGAAACTCATCAGAACGCGCATAGGCAGCCAGAAATACTTCCACTTGCTGGTATACTCTCTGAATTTCGCTGCATACCTGATCCAGATATGTGATTTTTTAGATTGCCCCCTGTTCGGAGCAACAGAAGATTTATCTTATTTTATTCCTGAAAACGAACACATTTAAAATTCCAGTGAGTCCCTTTTCCATCAATCATAGTCCCCGACCAGTGTCCAAGACGATTGAAATCCAACCAGAAACTCCCCTTCATGTCCGTTACAACTTTTCCTTTTTTAGTGAATGCACGAAAATCGGTGAGTACCATGCGGGTCTTCAGTTTTTTGGGATAGTTTTTACCTACCGCTTTAGAGTAACTGGGATCATCTGGCGTTTTTTTCTGATATAATACATTGTTTTCAACTCGAAATCGCCCTTGCAACTTCTTGCGCCGTTCCGCTTTGGAAGTCATCTCGAATTTCCAGACTGCCCCTTCGAACTCACCCGCATCATAAAAGTTATTATAAGCGGAAACGGGTGACGAATTGAAAATCTGACACGTGATCAGTAGTAGCAGTGACAGAAAATTGACTCGCTCCACAGATTTGGAATTTTGTTTGGCAGTTTTCATATCATGGCCCTGTTTTGAATTATGGTCCGTAGTAAAAGTAATTAAGTAGATTGAAAGTCAGTATTCGTCGCGTATTTTTTACCCCTTTTTGTTGGTCAGACAGACAGCAGCCCGCTTGAGTAGTTCCCTATAATCCAAGAGCAGCAGTTAAAGAATTTCCAGTATCAGGATAATTCCTGTTCTCGGTAAGCTCATTCATGGTCAACATCCTGCCCGACTGAGGCAAGTTATGTTGAGTCTGAACACATACAGCATCGTAACTATTCCCTCTGCGAACAGGCAAACTTTCAATTATGAATTTTTGAACTCTCCAGTAAATAAAGATCGGGTTCAACAACCGTTTGCAGTACAAGGCAACTTCCCAGGATCATGTGATGCCATGTGCATTAAAGTATTGACCAGCCCTCGTGGGTAGAGCGGATCGACTCACGGATCACAGGGGGGAATCCCTTAAGTTTTGACGTATCGACGACATTCTGTCATTCTGTTTTTTTTGTTCGCTGAACCTGGTTGACAATCTGCAGCAGGAGCATAAGATCATCGCATTAGGTGAGTATCAAAGCAGGGATGCATTTACAAAATCTCTCTGAGATCGAGTAAGCCGACAGGATGTCGGAACTTGCCTGGTTATCTTTCACTGGTCAGTAATCACTGGGCAGTAATATCACGGCAGGCAGAGACCATTGAAGGTTCTCCTCTGCTGTCCTTCTCTGCGATACCTTCCCCCCTCAGTTAAAATGCTTCTGCATCACAGCGCATGGATCGGCGTCAATTCAACGAATTCCATTGCTGAAACTCCATCTGCAGGCTTTGTCGCTTCCGCTTAAATAGTGTAGACTGCCAGCAGAACCCCAGACGAGTGCCGCGTTCCCAACTAGGGGTTGAAGCAAACGCCAGTCAAATAAACCTGTTTTTCAGCCAGAAACAGAACGATGCGCTTCTGAATTCCGCTGAATGGAATGGATACAATCAGATGAATCAGCCGGATGAAACAACAGAACAGGCCAGCGTTGAACAGCCTGATGCCTGGGATCAGCTGGAGCAGATCGTCGCCGCCGGAGATCCTGATGCCGCACATTCATTTCTCAAGGAACTTCCTCCCGGGGAAGACGCGCGCATCATGGCACAGTTGTCGGAGACGGAACAGCATGAGTTCATCGCCCTGCTGGATGACGAGAACGCAGCACGCCTGATGGAGTCACTCCCGGAACTGCAGGCCGGGCAATTACTCTCTACTTTACCTGCGGAACAGGCCGCTCATATCTTTGATGAGATGAACAGCGATGAGCAGGTCGACCTGCTGGATCAGCTGTCGGAAGCCCAGTCCGAAGCCATTCTGGAAGAAATGGATCCCGAAGAAGCCGAGAATGTCCGCTTTCTTTCCAAGTACAATCGACTGAGTGCCGGCGGATTGATGATCACCGAACTGCTTTCCTTCCAGGAGACGGAGACGGTCGACGACGTGGTTGCGGACCTCCGCAAAAATGCCGAAAAGTATGCCGAGTACAACGTACAATATATCTACGTCATCAACGCCGATCTGCAACTCATGGGTGTACTGCGCCTCCGCGATCTGCTGATGGCGCCCCCCGGCCGCAAACTTTCTAAAATGATGATCGCTAATCCACATAGTTTTCCAGACGTAACCCCACTTCAGGACCTGCTGCATTTCTTCGACGCCCACCCACTATTTGGTCTTCCTGTCGTCGACGAGAACAAGGTACTGGTCGGCGTCGTCAGGCGGGAAGACGTCGAAGCGGCCAGCGAAGAACTGGCCGGGAAAACGTTCTTACGATTCGCGGGGATTATGGGCGGTGAAGAACTCCGCAGCCTGCCTCTCAAAACCCGCAGTGCGCGACGCCTGTCGTGGCTCAGTATCAACATCCTGTTGAATATCGTCGCCGCCAGCATCATCGCCATGTATGAAGAGACGCTGGAAAGTGTAATTGCGCTGGCCGTCTTTCTGCCCATCGTCTCCGACATGAGTGGCTGCAGCGGCAACCAGGCCATCGCGGTCAGCACGCGGGAACTGGTGCTCGGCGTCATAAGGCCCAGCGACTGGTTACACGTCTTCCGCAAGGAATTCGCATTGGGACTAGTCAACGGCTTCGCCCTGGGCCTCTTACTGGGAGCTGTCGCCTACATCTGGAAAGGCAATCCCTATCTCGGTCTGGTCATCGGCGGCGCACTCGGCCTCAACACACTGATGGCGGTCTGCCTGGGAGCCTTGATCCCGCTGTTACTGAAAGGCTTCAAACTGGACCCCGCCCTCGCCTCCGGCCCGATCCTGACCACCCTCACCGACATGTGCGGCTTCTTCCTCGTCCTCTCCTTCGCCCAGGCCCTGCTCCCCTGGCTGATTTGAGAAGAAGAACAACACTGCCACCAATCAGAGGAAAGAAAAAGAGCCGCCGAGGAGAGTCGAACTCCTGACCTACGCAATACGAATGGATGAAGAGGCACAAACTGAAAACCAACCAGACACCAACCGCTAACTACACAGGCGTTTGGTGTCTTTTCTTTTTGCCTGACTGGTTGTTAATGAGTGTTTGATTGGCGATTGGATGCGGAAGTTGGTGACGTTTTTGGTGATACTTATTACTCACACAGCTATTTTAATTATTGAATGCCCATTTTCTTTAAACAGAAAACCATTCCCAGGTATAAACCAATCATCACCACAGTCGAAATCCCGAAGCCCGTATTGAAGCCGACTCCTTTTTTCAACAAATAGGGCAATAACAAAAAGAAAGAGAGTGATGGCAAGACCAGCCAGAAAATATTTCGGGACAACTCAGAGACCTTGTCGATACTCCCAGTATCGATGTAGAGCCAGATCATGCCCAAGAAGGATATAAGCGGTAGGGAAGCGAGGACACTGCCCAAGAGAGTGCTGCGTTTTGAGATTTCAGATACCGCCACAACCAGAACCGCTGTCAAAGCTACTTTAATGAAATAATACATGGTCTCGCTCCAGTTGACACGTTTTGACTCTTACTCGACTAAAGTCTCCTCTGGCCATCGCCTGATTTGATTTCAAAAACGATGACCAGCATGGAGACCAGGGACTCAACAGAGTGAATTATTCCTGGAACTCACCCTGAGATGGTTTACCGTCGATTTCACCCAGTACGGTTCCGGCAAAATCAGCGACATTGCCTATTCCGGGGTCAGTCCCGACGAATTTGGCAGCTTTTCCATCCGCCGCATCCTGAGGAAGCATCTTGACGGTCATCGGGGGCACGACTTTGCCTTCTGCCGTTTTCGTTTCTTTGATCGACAGTGTCAGCTCTTTCGCAGCCACTGGGCCAGCTGATTTCTCATCTGCTCCCAGGAACAGAATCGTACACTCATGCTTGGGGTGATCGACCGTGAATTCGGCATGGTACTTACCCATATCAAAGACGACCCCGCCATTCGGACCTGTCCCATGCGAATGAGCATCGGCATGACTCTCTTCTGTCTGTGCTGCTGGCGGTGGAGTTGTCTCCTTCGAAGCAGAGTCTGTGCTGCCTTTATCTGCACAGCCTGTCACAAACAGAGCAGCGAACAGTAAGCCAGAGATTTTCAAGTTCATCATTTTGTTTTCCTTTTTTTAGAGAAATCAATCAAGAGTGTTGTTGTGTGACAGCCCGCAGCAGTTCCTCGTCAGAACTTTCACTGCGAACCAGTCGTTCGGCATCCTTGCCTGAGAATTTCCAGAACAGTCCAGGGTGAATAAAAAACTCACAGAATGTAGAGGTCACCAGGCCTCCCAGTATGACTGTTGCAACGGGATAGAGAATTTCCAATCCCGGTTTATTTCCGCCGACTACCAGGGGGATGAGTGCAATCCCGGCAGTCAATGCGGTCATCAGTACTGGAGCCAGCCGTTCCAGGCTGCCCCGCAGTACCATCTGAGTAGTGAATGCTTCTCCCTCTGCTTCCATTAAATGGAAATAATGCGTCACGAGTAAAATACCATTACGGACGGCAATTCCCCCCAGCGACACAAAGCCGACCATGCTGGCGACGGTCAGGGTCTGATTGGTTAGGACCAGCGCAAAGACACCGCCGATAAACGCCGTCGGAATGGCGTTCAGAATCTGGAATGTGATCCGGGCTGAGGGATAGAGCATCATCAGTACAATAAAGATGCCGGCAACAGAGACGGCAGCCAGAATGGTAATCAGGAATGTGGCAGAACGCTGCGCTTCAAACTGCCCTCCGAACTCCACAAAATAACCGGTAGGCAGGTCTACCTGTTTACGCACCTGATTTTCAATTTCTACTACGGTACTGGCCAGGTCGCGCCCCGACACATTACAGCGTATCGTCTGTCGCCTTCTGACGTTTTCCCGGTTGACCAGATTGGGGCCACTGGCTGATTCGGGGAAGTCAGCAACCTCTCGTAAGCGAATCTGGCCTCTGTTATCAGGGAGTTCGAGTCGCAGTGCGCCTAGATTATACGGATCGGAACGATAGGGTTCGTCGAGTTTGATGACCAGGTCGAATCGCCTCTGTCCTTCCAAGACCTGCGAGACAGCTTCTCCCTTCAAGGCTGTCTCAACAAAATTCGCGACATATTCTCGACTCAGCCCAAAGAAAGCGAGTTCTTCCGGTTTCAGGACTACATGCAGTTCATCGACTCGTTGCTGCGGATCGATAATAGGAGGCGTCACGCCGGGAATGTCAGAAATCGCATCCCGGACATCGCCTGCCAGTTCGCGCAGCTTGTCCAGATCGTCTCCATACAATTTGATTCCGACCTGGGCTTTGACTCCGGACAGCATATGACTGATAAGATGAGATAGCGGCTGTTCCGCTTCAATCCCCACTCCGGGAACATTCGTTTTCAGATCAGAAAGCAGCGTCTCAAGAAATTTGTCCCGCTCGTAGTCTGCCTGCGGATTCATTGTCAGGATATATTCTCCGACGTTGACCGGTTGAGCATGCTCATCCCGTTCTGCACGACCAGTGCGGCGGAAAAAGTGCAACACCGGACCGTTCGGATTGTTCTTTGACTTCTGCATTTTTACCAGTTGGGCATCGATTAGTGAAGACGCTTGATTTGAAGCTTTCAACGAAGATCCCCCCGGCAGGGTAACGTTGATCTGTACGCTGCCTTCATCGAATTTCGGAAGAAAGTCTGCTCCCAGTTTGGAGAGTTCCCAGGCACTGACACCAACCAGAGCCCAGGTCAGAACCAGTAAGACTCCTGCCCGCCGCATGCTGAACCGGATCAGAAACCCCGCGCCCCATTTCAGTATTCGCAACAGACGACCATCTTGATGATCGTGAGTTGCCTTAGCCTGGGGCAGCAGGTAGTAAGACAGTACCGGTGTCACACTCAGCGAGACCAGCAGAGATGCCAGGATCGAAACGATATAGGCTATCCCCAGGGGGACAAACAGACGCCCTTCCACTCCCGATAAGGCAAACAGGGGCATGAAAGCGAGCACTACTACTGCGGTTCCAAAGATGATGGCAGAGCGGATTTCCCGGCTGGCTTCAAAAACGACTACAATGGCAGGTTTTGGATCAGGACTTAAGTTGTTTTCTCCCAGGCGGCGAAAAATATTTTCCACGTCGACAATTGCATCGTCGACGAGTTCACCAATAGCCACCGCAATTCCTCCCAGAGTCATCACATTAATCGAGAGTTCGACTCCTGTGATCAGACCTACGATCCGGAAAACGAGAGTTGTGATGACCAGCGATAAAGGGATCGCCGTCAGTGTGATGAATGTCGTACGCAGGTTCAACAGAAACAGGAACAGCACGATCACCACGAGCACAGCACCAATCACCAGAGCTTCTTCAACATAGTAAATTCCCCGGTCAATGAAGCTCTTGAGTTTGAACAGCTTCGTATTGATGACGATGTCAGCGGGCAGCGACACTTCCGCATCTTGTAACGCAGCCATCACGTCGTCAGTCAGTTTTCTGGTGTCTGCGTGGGGCTGTTTGACAATCGTAATTACGACTCCCGCCTGTCCATCAATGCTGGCATCCCCTCGTTTCGGCGCAGGGCCTTCCATGATTTCTGCTACATTTTCCAGCAGGATAGAACGGTCACCGTTCATTTTAACGGGAACTCTACGGAGTTCTTCCAGCACGTCATTGGTGAGCGCTCCCAGGCGTCCAATGACCCGCACAGAGCGTTCGGTCTGACCGCTGAGTATAAATCCGCCGCTGGCATTCAGATTATTCGACTGGACTGCTGCTTCGACATCCTGCAACGTCACATTATATTCCTGTAACTTGATCGGGTCGACCAGAACCTGATACTGTTTTTCATCACCTCCCATGACAATGACTTCTGCAATGCCGCTCAATTTGAGTAATCGCGGTCTGATGAGCCAGTCTGCCTTGGTACGCAGGTCCATCCGTTCTTCCAGGGGAGTGGGAAAGACGACGTCATAGGATCGTTTATCCCAGACAAAGGAAACCTGCCGTCCGATATCTGCCGGTTCCCAATTTGGATTCTGGACCTGAACTTTGTGCCACAGGCTGGGATCATTGCGTTCCACCGGATTCCACACCGTCAGCACAGGCTTTCCCTCTTTTCCGGTACGTTCCGCCAGTAAGCCAGTCTGTCCAACCGGGGTCAGCGTTCCGCCTTGCGGTCCTTTACGACGGTGGATGCCCACATGCAGAATCTGTCCCATAATTGAGGCCTGGGGAGTCATGATGGGGCGGATGCCCGGTGGCATGGGAACATTCGCCAGGCGTTCTGAGACAATCTGCCGGGCATAGCGTGGTTCAGTCTGCCAGCTGAACTCGATATAAATGACGTTCATCCCCTGGCTGGACTGGCTACGAACATCTTCGACTCCGTTCGCTCCCAGGATGGCTGTTTCGATGGGATAAGTGATCAGGGTTTCGACCTCTTCAGACGACATGCCGGGGCACTCCGTCAGTATAACGACACGCGGGCGGTCCAGATCGGGAAACACGTCGATCGGCAATGTGGTAGTCAGGTAACCGCCGTATGCCAGAATGACAACACAGGCAGCCAGCACCAGTGTGCGATGAGTCAACGAAAGTCGAATAATGGAATTGAGCATGGCGTTCTTCTATTGCCCTTCATCTTCGTTTTTATGGAGGCTGCCGTCCGCGTGGATGTGGTAGCCTTCCGGCAGGTCATCCCCGGAGGACGATTTCAGCATGCGGTTCAACTGTTCGGCAGACCCCCGGACGACAAACGAACCGGGAATGAGCGCTCCATCATTGGCAATGACGGTATGACGACGATCCCGTTCCAGGACCCGCACCGGTTTACGATTGAAGGTATTCACATTCTGAGTGAAGACATAGGCTTCTGCGCCTTCACGGGCAACGGCATCTGTCGGAAGGACGAATACATTTTCGAGTTTTTCAACTCGAATCAACAGTCGAACCTTCTGTCCGGGACGAAAACGCCAGAGAACCTGAGTCTGTCCATCCTGATTCACAACGCGGGACTGATTTTCCAATGGCATGCGGAATGAGAAAGTACGGTTAACCGGATCGATCACATTCGAAAGGTATTGAATCAGAAAACGCTGATTGACGACGGGCCAGTCAGAGGAAGCGTGTTCCTGGAAATCGACTTCAACTGGCCAACCTTCTTTGACGCTGCGTTCCAGAAGTTGTGTTTCATCTCGAAAAGCACGCCCTTCAATTGCGAGCAGGCGATGATTTGCCAGCAGACACAGCATCTGGCCCGTTTTGACCTGCTGTCCCAGATCAACCTTGCACTCCTGGACCTCGAAGGTCGGAGACTCTTCCCGTTTGACGGTATCCCCTGTTGTCTGCATCACGACAGAGGCTCCCGGAGGGTTGGTTTTATTAGTTTGATCGGGAACAAGAATATTTAGCTCTTTGACGAATTTTCCAGTCGCGATTTCGCTCAGCTGCTGGGTTGTAAACCCCCGACTAAGCAATTCCTGTCGATAGCCTTTGATGGCTGCTGTCAGTCGCTTTATATCATTGGCGACTTCAATAATCAGCGAACCGGGAACGGCCCCTGCTGAAGCTTCCAGTCGCTTCTTTTTGGCTTCCGCCAACGTGATGTTTTGAGTGTCTTTAAACAGATTCGTCTGAGTCTGCTGTAACGTTTCGCTGAGAATACGGATGGTGTAGAGAACCTCTCCCGGACGGACTGTATCACCCGGGAAATAATACATTTTCTCCAGAACACCATCGACGGGTGAAATCACTCCTCGATCACTACGTCCGGGCCGATCTACGACCATTCCAGGAACCTGTAGTGTTTTCCAATAAGTCTCGGGCAGAACAGATTTGACCTGCAGCCCCAGGTTGGAAATCGCCTGATCGGAGAGGACGATCTTTTCCTGATTGGGAGCTTTTTTCTTATCGGTCTGTTTCGGATCCGCTGCCTGACTCCGCAAAATATCCGACTGTTTTTGCATTAGCAGCGGCCTCCAGTGATCGCGCAATAGAAATCCTGCTACGCTCAACACAACGAGAGCAATCCCCAGAGTGGGCTTTATCGACTGACCAGATATCTTCATGACTGTCCTTAATGCGTTCGCGGCTCGGTACGGTTATTTTCCGTTTTCTCCGTGTCGCGAGATCAGCTGGCATCAGAAAATGAGATATTTTCCGACTACGGAGTGGACAATGGATTGTGAGAACTTTTCGCTGCTTTACGGGAAAAATGCCCCAGATGGCAGTGAAAAAGACTTTGACGCCAGAAGCTGAGGCAGAACAACCAGTCTCTGCAATAAGACTGTTGCCGCCTGTTAAGTCATGCTTAGATCAGAATTGCATGATGGCAGAGAAAGAGTGGCGAATCGGGATCGGGAGGCGCGCAGTCCTGCACAAGCCAATCCGGTCCGGAAGCTGGAAGCGTTTCTGAAAATAGATCGGTCCCGGTTTCGTTCCAATGGAACTGGACGATCATATCGATCCTGATGTTGGATCGTGTTCCAGTCGTGAGATCCGAACTGTTCAGATAAACGGCAGAGGAATCGTGATGAAACGGGGATTCCATTTGATCAGAAGTTTGCCTGTTATGATCCTGGTGAGAGTGATTCTCATGTGCGTGGCAGTGAGTTCCATGTGAATGAACATGCCCATGCTGTTCCTCAGCGGAGGACGTATTGACATGAATATGAGCGCGTAGGCCATGTCCGACAGGTTCGTTACCTACATGCGAATGCCCGAATGTAACTGACTGCGTCAGCAACACAAACGGCATCAGGATCAGGGACACGATTCTTCGATACATAGTCATGGATTCCGAAAAAGACGAGACTTCACTCTCGATTTTAGCATTCAGATCAGTAAAGTCCAGATCCAGCAACAATAAAGTAATTCTACTTAAGTTCTTGTTATCAACTGACTCATACTAATGAATAGTACCATTTAGCGTAGCAAAATAATTTACAATATTTATTATGAATATTTGCAGCACAGTGACGATATTGAGGTTCTCTATAGGAGAAGTTCGCTTATTTCACCTTTTGAAAGGAGTCTGCTGCAGGGAATACGGTGGCGAGATCGAGCAGGGCAAGGTGTATACTATCGAACGATTCATGCAAGTGACTGGAATCAAACGATTCGCCCTCGACACTGCCCGTCGTAATGGCCTTACCGTTCGCAAAGTCGGTCGACGTTGTTTTAATTATGGTCAGGATTTCATTGATCATCTGCTCTCACCAAAAACCATTCAGAGTGAATCTCCGGTTGCTGGTGTTTCTTTCCCATGACTGGTCGGTGCCAGCCGCGTGATACCCGCTGTAGGTGGTATCGATAGATTTAATATCCGCTTTTCTGTTTTCGGGCAGTTCTGATTTAAAAGAACGGCTACGGGCATCTAATGAGGAAACCAAAAAGAGCCGCCGAGGAGAGTCGAACTCCTGACCTACGCATTACGAATGGATGAAGAGGAGTAGAATAATCTACTATTGTAGGCCCAAACGCTACGTATGCAGTGTTTGGGCCTTTTTTGTTTCTGTCGCCTCTGTTGTTGGTGAATTCTATTCGGGGCGTTGGCTGCGGTTTTTGGTGACGTTTTCGGTGACGCTTGATACAAGGCTCATTAACAGCTGCTGGTTTCTCTGATACCGAGTGCTAAACCAATCTCCCCCACCGCATACCGGCTGCATCACTAGCGATCTAACTCGAATGGGACTCAGGAATGATTATTGTTCGTCGGTCATTTTTTATGGCGTAACCTCTGCACATATGGTGAAACAGTTGAACCATCACAGTGAAGAGAGCCCAGAGTCACTACGGGCTTAAAGAATCGTGGATTGATAAATCTAACGTGAACACCTTCAGCGTGTCGCTCGCTGCTGCCACCTGGCAGGCATCGGAATAGGTTGGCCCAAACCATATCAAATGCTCAATCATTGGCAATGATAAACTTTGAGGATTTCTAAAAAATTATTCTGCGGTTTCGGGAGAGGGATCGTTGATGCCTTGGTGACTTGTGTCGTTTGGCTTTATTCTTAAAAATCCCAAGGCGAGTATCACTGATAGTGCGAGTGATTGAATCATTAAGAATATAGACATCCTGGCCCCAAAGGTTTCACTGCATTCAAGATTGTATGGTTCTGAGCTAATCTCAGGGGTTATGTATGCATAATTTGCAATGACAACTATCTGCCAAAGATACAGCACCAGTCCAGCGAGCATAAAAATTATGAACCCTAGTACTGCTCGTCCTTGCCAAACGAAGATTTTATCATTTAGTCCATCTAACCAATTTCGATGCTGAAACCAGTAACCAACCATTACGCCTACTGGAGTAAATTGTGTAACCATTCCACCGATGGCAACGAGATATTCATCGGTACCTGGCATGCCAATTCCAGATCGGAAAAAGCCACCAAAAACCAATACTGCGAAGACGATAACGGCGTATACCATTAGAAGAATAACTATTGTTGCCCTGAAAACGTGAGCTTTGCCCTCGCGTTCTAGAAAATTCATCACGCGCATTTTCAAATTATGCATAGTATTTCCTATCACTACGGTCCGAAGTTTTTCATGGCAGTTTTCAATTGAAGGAGTATTTTATTTGCTTCCCCTTCAGGTGGGGCGACAGGTTTTTGCCCATTTGATGATTGAATAAGCCTGACTGATTCAATCTCAATCACTATATTTTCAGTAACAGATTTGATAGACGCAGTTAGTATTTCCTTGTCATCGAAAGTAACCAATCCGCTATCTGTATTGATCCTGTTACGGCGTGCTTTGGTGATCAATTTAATCGTATCATTCTTTACTTCAGTGAATTGATGATCGACTGGATGATTGATTGAAGACAGTGCGTCCCCGATGATGCTGGCGAGTTTAACAGCGTTCATTCCCATTGCTTTCGGGTTGACTTCGCTAAATCGAAACACACTCGAGGATCTGTCAGAAGGAATTTCTCTGTAACCCATTTCCTTCATGCAATGTACATTGCCGTTCTCGTCAATGATTTCTCTGGAACCTTCCGGACAGTAGCGGCTTGTTCTTATAGTCGGAGTAGGACATGGTTGCCCGCACATATAGCCATTAACATCGACTGGGTTTGAGTAATAGTCGTAATAATAATCTCCGCACGTCGCGCATGTAGAGAATTGACAGGGGGAAGTTTGACAGCCTGAGAACAGAAAATACAGGCATAATATGAGTGCAGAATTACGGGCTTGCATGAGTTGAGACCGTATCAGGGGAGTGAACGAGAGTTGAGAGAGAAATGAGAGGCCAGAAGAATACCGGTACCTGAATGATCACTCAATACCAGTTTTCATTACTCATGCATTAATTTATATGTATTTTCTGGCCGAACATACTTAACTCCAATTGAAGCTGGGCGTTATTAAAATTGGGGTTAAGCAGTGTTTTTCAACTTGAATTCAGTGGTTCCATATTCATCGGTAACTTGTTCAGCGATACCGCGCCGGACGCATTCCCCTCTCAGCTCCTTTAACTCCTCAGCCTGTTTTTCCAGATCCATCCATCTATTAATCAAGAAGAAAACGAACCTTATGAATGCGATCAGAATAATGACAAAAAGAACAGATCCACTGTTGAAACTGCCCATTCCAAGACTCTCCTATTTTGAATCAAATTTTTATGAACCGGGGGGCAGGGCGTAGTATCTACATCAGGGCGAATGAGTATAGAGCAAATTTCGGGCACTAAATCCACATTTTTCATCTGAATGTTTCCCAAGAAATAATCGGAGTAGGGAACTTGATACAGTTTGCAGTTGACATATGTTACTAGTGCTGTAGCATATAGTCTTCCCTCTTTAGTAACAACTGGATCAATGAGCTGGTCCTCGGGACGTGTGCCACCCGGGCCTTTTTAATTACGCTCGTATGATTCAGATCTGGCTAAGAGCAGTTTTCTGTTCAAAAACAAGTTACCAATACAAGAGTCTTCAGTGATTGAAAAAGTTGGACATGTTCGAAACCCACTAACGATCATCGCGATCTCCGCTGGGCTGGCTGAAGTGGGCGGTACTGTCGTACTGCCTCTGCTTGAGCCGGTAACGCAGTCCATCTATGTCTGGTTCTTGATGCTTTTCCCAATGGGACTGGTAGGTATCTTTTTTTTCGTTCTTTACAAAAAACACCATGTGCTATACGCCCCATCTGACTTCAAGGAAGACAACACATTTCTTGATCTTCTCGAATCTCAATCAGTAAGCCAACGCCTGGAGTCACTTAAATGGGAAGTGGAAGAATCAGCGGAGGAAGAGCAGAGTGAAAGCACCGGCGATGGCTCCACGATTTCTGCGCTTGACGTAATGCAGCGGGATTACCGAGCCAAATATCTGCTCGCCGAAGAGTTGGCAATTGTTAAACTCTCCAAAGATCGAAACCTGAACATCCGCCGAAATGTAGCTGAACGCGGTAAATCCCACGGCGGTTTTGACGGCGCAGCGGAGTCAACAAACTACGACTATATCATTGAAGTGTCATACACCCGCCGCAACTGGATGACATCATTCTGGAAACACCGGATAAATCAAGTCAGCCAGTTTTTTGACAACCTTTCGCACGAACGCAAGAATAGATTTCGGGCCATATTTGCTATTGTGTACGATCGTGAAGACAAAGAGCGATTAATTAGGGCCGTGGAACGTGTGCAGAGATTGGTGGCAGACCTGCCTTACAACGTCGAGGTTGTGACCTTCTGTTACGAAGACCTCACGGATGAATTTGAATTGCGATGATGAACAATTGCTGGCAACCAAGCAGTGACGCGAAGCCACTCATACTTGAGGAATGTCTGATTATAGAATTCACTCCCGTTGAAACCTCAGTAACTCCCCCCCACTGGGCTGCCTTGATTCTTCGGGCAGCAATCTCGCAATACTCCTCGGACGCTTCAAAACCGATAATACCCCAGCCTTCTAGCACCGATGAAACCAGCGTCGTTCCTGATCCACAGAACGGGCGAATGCCAGACCACCAGCAGGAACACACTGCACCAGGCGTTTCATCAATGGCGTGGCATTGCCGGTCATGACGAATGGCTTTTAATCATCAAATCATGATGGTTTTGGGAATGTCGTTGACTGCCAGTGCACATTTGGTAGCATGGTTGTAACAGGCATATCCGAAACGATTTGGATTAGACAGGTGAACGTTATGAATAATAATGCTGGACTCCCCAGTAGTGATGAATTGGCTGAGCTTCCCAACAGATCGATAGCAGTATACGCAATTCGCTGTGCATTAAGGGTCCAGCCATTATTGGCTAGTTCAGAGATAAATAGCATTGATTACAAGGATGCCGTTTTAATTCTGAATTCGAACCTTCAAATTCTTACCAACACTGCCAAAGACTTGGTCTCAGCAGCAGCTGCCATTTCTACAGCCGCCAAAACAATTGAAAAGTACGCCCAGAAACATGCAGCCAGAAACTCTGTTCGGGAGGTTATTGCTGGGGTCGCCAAAGCCGCCGACTATGCTGCTGAGGCATACGCCACTTACTCGAATACCTCTACCTCTGCCGCTAAAGCTGCATTTGCAGCTGATGCCGTTGATGTCGAAGCTTATGATTTATATTCCGCCCCCTTTGGCGATGCTGCTTTCTCAGAAAATGTCTTTGGTGTCTACGCCAGAGCGGATTATGTACGTCTTAAAGAGCTCGAAATTGCAATCACTGATGCCTCTGAAACTGGCCCACTGGGGGACCTCTGGCATGGCTCACCACCTGATTGGTATATCGAAGCAAAGGAACGTTACGACAAAGCCATTGCGGAATGGGAACGCGAGTTGGCTGAGTATGATAAAAATGATGAAGAACGTCTTCTCTCTGTTTATGTCGATCCTGGGACATCTTCTCCTGAGCTGATTACCGAATTATATATCGCTCTGAATGCTCTGTATCGAGCGAATGGAGGTTCAGGGTTGGAGATAGCCAAGGAGGAGCGACGTTCAATGGCAGGGGAGATTGTTTAATGAGCATGTCTCCATACGAAGATGAAGCCATTGAAAACGAACAGGAACAGTTAATCGTTCAACGCACAGATTTTGCCCCCATCGATAAAAAAGACTCCCCCTCGGCATGGAGAAACTTTTGTAATGGATTCAGAAATTTTCTAGGCTTTAAATCAGCCGATCTCGTAGAGCGGTTCGCAGAGGCCCGCGTCAGAAAGGAAGAATACACAAATGATGCAACGATGCTTCAGGCCAAAGCTGATTATGAATTGAAGATGGCGGAAGCACAAAAACTTAGATCAGAAGCAAAGAAAATCGATGCTGAAGCCGAAACCATTGCCAATAAAAATCTGGATTCTCAGGTTGCTACTTTGTTGAAGGAACATACACGTGAAGAAGCAGAAGAAAAATTGCTAGATATCATCAGACGGATCGAACTTGAAAACGGGGGCTGCGTAGAAATCGACCTTGATGATTCGCAAAAAACTGATGTCATAGTCGAGGTACCACCCCTCACAATTAATGTTGAAGTCAAAATACCAGAAGCAGTTAAAACATCATCCCCAGAGCAGGGTACCCCCGATGCATAAACTTTTGGGCAGATAACATATTGCTAATCACATCAGCCAGCAATTATTTTTACCGGTTATACAGCCCCCACAACTCAAAATTATTTTGAAAAATATTACAACACGAATGTGATACTATGGTGCGATATGCACAACTATGTCCAGCACATCACGAGACGTGAGCTGCCAAATCTGGCCACCCCTGTCAATATTGATATTGACAAAATACAAAAATACAGTAAAATGCGTGTCAGTTGGTTTTCGGCTATTAGCTGCTGGTTATTCACTAATAGGAAGGATTCTGCGAATGAAAAAAGGTGGTGATATCGAGGGGCAAGGTCAGATCGAAGGCGGCACGGTATATACCCTGGATCGGTTCATGTCAGTGACTGGCCTGAAAAGGGTTGCCTTGGATTCTGCCCGGCGAAACGGCTTGACCGTTCGCAAAATTGGAAGACGCTGTTTTATCTACGGTCAAGATTTCATTGACCATCTGCTCGCACCAAAAACCGTTTCGAGTTAATCTCCGGTTACTGGTGTTTCTCTCCCACGTCTGGCCGGTGCCAGCCGCGTGATACCCGCTGTAGGTGGTATCAACAGATTTTATAATCCGCGTTTCTAACTGCTGTGCTCTCGAACTGCGCAAGCGGTCCGGTTGAGCTGAACCAATATGGCGTCATGAATCAGGGAGAACCTTCATGGCAACAGTTGCACCACCACGTCGAGGGGGAGGGAGGCCCATTGGGGCTAAAACTCAACTCTCTCCTGTGCGCGTGGATGTTACTAAATCGAGATGTCCCGCTTGCCGCTCTACTGACCGAACTGCTTATGAAGATGTGAAGACATCATACATCACTGGGACAGCCCCAGACGGGGAACCGTTCAATAGGTTCAGCAAAAAGCGAACACGTTGCCGAAACTGCAGGATGGCTCGGACAGATGTAATTTATGAGTATTCGATCTGATCAACCGGAAACTCGGAATACGAGTTTGTGATCTTACATAATTTTCAACCTGTGATATGTTGAGATACGTCAAAGACAGCAACGCGCTGTGTCACTATTAAGCATCACTTGAAAGGGAGTTCTCAAAATGACTCAGACCACATCGATTCAGCAAGGCGGCGTTTATCCGATCAGTCAGTTTAAGGAACTGTCAGGACTGAAGCACTACGCGTTTCGTAATGCCGTCAAGAAGGGGCTGAAGACCATCAGCATCGGACGGCGAAAATATGTTCGAGGTTCTGATTTCTTGACGTTCCTGGATAAGCAGTCCCGCGAGCAGGATGCCAACGAACAAGAGACAGTCACAGCCCTGTAACCACAGGGCCAGTGGCCTTTATCACGGAAGATTCTTTTAAGCGAGGGAATGATGTCGGCGGAAAAGAGCGAAACAACAAGAAACTTTGAACGACATTGGCAGCAACTGTCTGCAGAACGGAAGGCCAAAGAAGTTGAACTGGCAAAGCAAAAAATCCGCGAGGAAGGAATCGTGTTCAATGTCGACCAGGTGTATGAACAACGCGAGCGCGACCGATTGTATAAGTTGAAACTCGCCACACTGAAGGAGAAACGCAAGCTGCGGTTTCAAGACCTGATTCGTTTTCGGTAGCTAACCTGCAGCGGCGTTTTAAATTTCAATAACCATTTTAGGAGAGCCATAAATGAATCATAGCCTTAGAATTTCCAGTCCCCCTGAACGCGACTGGTATTCGGACGACACAAAAAAAGCGTTGGTGCCACTGGTGAAGGAGATTACCAAACACAACGACAATGTCAAAACACACGAAGAGCTGCGCAGTAAAGCAGAGTCTGAGGACATCGAAAATCTAACCTCAAAAGACCTGTTCGACGGTCAGGTGAGCGCAGCTTATCGATTCGACTTGTATAAGAAAGCAATCGAACTGTGTGACAAGGTGAAAGAATTCAACGATTTGCATGTTGCCGATCATCGCGCCCGACATCAGGAGATTGTTGAAGAGCGGACTGGATGGAGTGCTCGTATTCGTGAAGAACTGACAAAACTCGGCTATGTCGAAGAGGCGTTGCACCGGGAACACGTCCACCAAGTCAACAATTTCTACCGTATGCATCCTGAGGTAGTAAAGCTGAACCACCTGGAAGGGCAATTTCGGCACCCCGACTACCTGAAAGGGGGTGACCGGTCTGAACTGGTTGCCGGAATGGCAAACCTTCGAAAACGCTGCCTTCTGGCATAGGAACCACATTTCCGGGGATTGGCTGCGGAACATGCCATTCCAGCTTGGTAGCCGATCCCCGTTATTGAAACATTCACAGTCAAACTGTGAGGCTGGCTGGCGACTGGGAATTTAGGCTCTCTCCCCCCAGTCGCCAGCACTGGCAGTCAATCAGTCATTGGCTTTTTTAATGTTCTGCCGACCACTGAGGTTTTAATGATTGTCAACCCAGTGGTCGGCGTCGGGGCCGGTTGGGATGGCCTCGAAACGATTTACTGAAACCTTCCATTCATCAAGGATGATCAATTGATCTCAAATCCCACTACCGACACTGAAACCGTTTCCCACACCCGCAAGCTGGATGCAATCCGCATCTATGCGAAATTCCAATCGATTTGCCCCGCATTGTCTACTGAAGAGGCTGACCAGCTGCGGGACAACATTCTCTCGGACGGTGAATTCCGGGAACCCCTGATCGTCTGGAAGTCAGAAGGCATCCTGGTCGACGGTCATAACCGGTTTAATGTGTGGCGTACTCTCACGGACGAACAACGGCAACGGATTGCCCCGCCACGCATCAAGCAGCTGGAATTTGCAGACCGGGACGCTGTCCATGACTGGATCATAAACAACCAGATCGGACGGCGGAATGTAGCCCCCTCACAGCGGGCATACCTGGTCGGGAAGCTGTATAACTCCCAGAAGAAAAACGACAGAGATTTCTTAATGCGGGGTACAGAACGCCAAGAATCCCCGGAGGGACAAAATGTCCCCCCGGGAAATACGGCTGAAAGAATCGGCAACGAAGTTGGCATGAGTGGAAAGCAGGTCAAACGCGATGCCAAGTATGCCGAAGCCGTTGATAAACTGGCAACCAACCTTGGATCGGAAGTCAGGGACGAACTGCTAAACGCAAAGAAAGTCAGCAAAGATCGGGCTGTTGAGATTGCAGCATTGCCAGCTGATCAACAGAAAGCCGAATATGAGCGTGCGATGGGGAGAGGAGAGCCGTCTCCGGGCATTACCTTTGATCCTGCCGAGTGGGGCGGAATGGAACCCGTTGCCGATCCTGTTGTGCCTGACGACACTGTGACTGACTATCACGTGAAGGAAATGCAGGCTCCGTATCGGGAAGTACAGAAGCACGCAACCGCGATGAAGAAAGCCTTCGGTAATCTGTCGAGTGGTCCGGGTGGTGCCTGGTGCAATCCTAACGCAATGCAGGACATCATGACCTGTTACACCAATCTGATGAATACCATCAACTACCGCAAGCCGGTTGCCGTCTGTGGATACTGCAACGGCAAGAAGTGCGACAGATGCTACCAGACGGGCGCGTTGAATAAAGATCAGTCTCAGGCATTAGCCGAAGGTCGAAGCGCTACAGAGCAGCCCACAGCGGGCGTGCAACAGGCTGTCTGAGTGGCCCCTCTGGACCCCGTAGGTACTACTTTTGATTTGAAAAATGTCGTGATCATAGGGAACTGTCGGACTTTGTGTGTCTCTTTCCTTCCGAATTCAGAACACTGCGAATTGAAAATATTTGTCTTTTAACCAGGCTGCAAATAGCTGGTTTTCCCAGCAATTGGATTCAGTGAAACGAGGGGCGTCGGTTGATTTCTGGGAGGTTTCTCAATCGGCGTCCCCGTTTTCAAAATGTGATGACCAATCCCCAGAGCCAGAGCCACATCAACGCATAGGAATCTAATACGGAATCAAGATTGGTGGTTTCCGCAAGCCAAATCACAGGGGAGTAAACCTTCAACACTGGCTCACAACCAAGCAGCCCAAAAAATACATAGGTGGTAGAAAAAACGGGACCGAAACTCAGTATATACGCCACCAGCACCATGGAGACCGATTTGAAGGACTGCCATAACCGATTATTGGTCTCTCGGGATTTTGATTCGTTGCCGTCAAGCATTTTATAGTTCCCGTCCTGGATAGCGTTAATCCAAAACAGGAATCATAAATAATTCGGCTTTATGGAAACAACAGGAGTTTCATGAATTACGTTCTCAATCACGTCAGTCTGAATAAATTGACCATGCATCCCTTGAGCATCACGCTATATGGGTACGACCTTGACCCCAGTTTCATTGCATCTGTGAAGCAACACGGCATTATCTGTCCGATCCAGGTTACACAGGACCTGATCATCGTTGACGGACACAAGCGATTTCAGGCAGCCAAGGAAGTAGGCATCGTTGAAGACCATGTGATTGTCCGCCTGGACCTGAACGACGAATGGTCGATCCAGGAAGCCCTGATTGAGTGTAACAGGCACCGTGACCGATCAGCCGAAGTGAAGCTTCATGAAAGGCAGGTCCTTGCCTCTATCGCAGATGAACGGCGCAGGGAACGAGAGTTGGTGACTGGACGGCAGGAAGCCGTTGCCGTTGGCCTGCCCCAGTACGAGCCGTTTCAGTTTTCCCCATATCAGTGGGAGTACGACCCATAAGACCTTCTCCCCGGGTGCTCAATTTGATCACCCGGGAAATATGCTTCATCACGTTCTTTCTTCGAGTGGTCATAATGGCCACTCGGGAAAACAATGCGATTATTGATACAGATCCTCGTTCCGTCATTGTGTCGGAACGGGGATATCAGCCGTAAGTTTTCAACCAGCGGCATACAGCCCGAATTGGCAGTGAGTTGAAATAGTTCCGATGTGCCTAACCAGCACTGCGAACGTAGTACCCGGCAGTTACCGTGGAAGCCTGGATTGGCAAACAGGTTGGAAGCGGCGTCCCTGAGTGGGCGTGAAATGTGGAGCAAAGACCTGCCTGGATCGGAATGAACAGCGAAACGGACTTTTGACTATTAAAGTCTTAGCTCCGGTTACGCGCTGAACTGTCATGCCACCTTTCTTGGCTGAATTATGTTTTGTCATCCTGGACTGTGAGTTTCAGGATGATTCAACACTGCAGGAGGGGAATGATTGCTTGACATTGGGGTAACCCAGTGGTTGGTTAATCAGGGTTGATCGTCAACAGGCAATAAACCCCACCTGGGTATCCACGATTCAGAAACAGCGCTGAATACATCTAAGACGATGAACAGTGAACAAAACTGATAAGCAAATATTGAAACGGCCTATTGATACACATTCTGCAATGTGATTCTCAAACTGATTGACGGACGATGGCGAAAAAGTATCGGAACAAGGAAAACCAGGGCGTGATGTTTCGCAAGCGGTATAAGGGAAGCGCGAACCAGCCCGACTTTGTGGGGTCATTCACGATTGAGAACGGCAGGGAATACGAGTTCGCTGGATGGTAATTAAGGCCAGAAAACTCGAAACCCTACACGCGGTCGTGGGTGTCCCCGACTGGGGACGTATGGGAAGATAGGGGTACCGCTGCAATGCTTGCTCCGATTGAACAAAAAGTACTAAGAATCTCTACAGTCAATAACGTAATGTTTAACTTAAATTTACCCATAGTTGCACCACTTTCTGCTTTCAAAACACTTGGCAAAATAATTTGCCTTTTAACAAAACCAATCAGTACGAGCATAACTATGAAGCTAAACACTGCTACGGGATTCGAACCCCCCCCTATCATGTAGGCATAAAAATATACTTATTAACCGCCGGTAAGACTAAAACGTTCGTATTAAAACGGGATGAAAAATAAAATTATCAGAAATACTTTGTAACGTATTGACAATTCAATCGCTCGTTATAAGAATCGAAGCCCCGAAAGCCGAAAGGCAAGTTGAAAATTAAACCGAAAAAAACTGTTGAAACAAGAATCCATACTCTTGCGCAGAGTGGGGTAACCGTGAGGTCCCCAAGGCGGCTTCAACTCCGCCTCGGAACTGTGTGTGAGAGTATGGGTTCTTTTTTACGCCCTGTGCGTAACGAAAGGTGGTTAAGGATGAATACCACATTCACGAACCCCGCGTGCGTCTCTGGTTCTCAAAACGTCACTGAGAACGGCTTCAACTCCCCCAAAGGTCGATCAACGGCAGTTGATCAGCTGGCACACAAGGCAGCCAACTGGAAAGCCCTGGAACCGGTGCAAGCCCCCACCATCGGCACTCCAGCACCCGACGAAGTGCTACGCGTCGATGCCCCGCGTCATGACTGGCCGGTTTACCTGGTCAACGTTCCTGAAGACTGGCAAGCTGATTGCTGGAGATCAGCTCCACCACACACGACGATGTACAAGAAAGCCAAAACAGCTGCTGAGATTGCTGCTATCCTGAACCGAGAACGCATCGCCAACAGCAAGGACGGCTTTGTCTCTCACTGGTACATTCGCGTTCGTGTCGGTAGTAAGTATGGCAATCTCAGTGTTGCCCTTCCGACTCCCTGGAGGCCTGAAAACGAATTTGATCTACCACCCGCATTCATCAGGATCGATGGTCCCCGTGATCTGTGCAAGCAGATTGTCGGTGACTTGAACTATAGGCTTGATCACTGCGAGCCCGGAGAAGTCCGCAAGCGGGCTTATATCGCCCGTTCGATCAGTCCTGCAGATCTGGAACCGTGGCCTAACCAGGATGATACCCAGGTTGGGGAAAGCAAAGCTGATCCAGCCACACAGGCCTTCGTACAAAAGGGTGACACTGTGTCACCCTTAAATAAACCAGCAGAGATGGAAACCCAGTTGGTTGATTCTGAAGAGGACGAAACAGAACTCTTTGAGATTCAAATGGGGCATCACTTCGGTATGAATCCGACAATTAGCGAAGATGTGATGTTACAGGTTCAGAATGCAAACAGCAGCGAGGATGCCAGACGAAAAGCCGATTTATTTCTGATGGAATCTGCTATCGAGATGAGTCAGCGTATTGCTCTGAATGGGTTCAATGAAGCCGATAACGATGGGAACGAATACAATGTCGTTCTCACGGATGGCACGCATCTGAGGTTTCGGTTGAGCAGGTGCGAAGCGTTGAACCTGATTTCAGCCTGGAATCAATTGCGAAAGCACAGCGAGCCAGAAGCCGTAATCGAAAAACGGCAATAAGATCTTGTTTCTCCCGAGGCGCAGTTATTGCGCTTCGGGGATTCTTATATACCTAGATTCTTCTCAATTGGACTCTTGAATTCTACAGGGAAAATCACAAAACATAACTCTATGTATTCGTAGACTACATATGCGAACGATTCGTTACTATCCATTAACAATGCTAGAGGAGTATAGAACGTTCCAATCCTCTCTTCATATTGTTGATACTTAGGATCATCCATTACTTCGTAGTAAGTTAAACCTGAGTTGCTTTTAGAATAATCCAAAAGAATAGTGGCAGGACCAATGCTCAAAACATATACCACTAACAAAATAGGAATGGCATAGCCCAGAAAACGAAGAACTTTCCATCTGTTTTTTTCAGTCATTTTAAGTCACCTCAGAAAAGGAGAAATGCCAGAAACCCAGTTTAAACGAATTCATTTGAAGACGTAATACCTGTTTTCAATAGACACCCTCGACAATCGCACTGAATGGAGTGTAACGCGATTGATTCTCAGACGATGGATACGTCCTACAACACAATAAACACGGCTAACAATTAAGGTGAAACGATATATGGCAGCAATCAGAGTGAGCATCTTCAGACGGACTGGTGGCAAGTTCTTTCAGGCAAAATGGACCGATCCTGCCAGTGGTCGCACAAAGCAGAAAAGCACCAAAACCAATATCAGACGGGAGGCAGAACGGTTCGCCGCTCGCCTGGAAAAGGAACTCAATGACAGGACCTATTTTGAGCCGACAAAAATCAAGTGGGCTGAATTCCGGGAACGCTACGAAACAGAAGTTGTGCCTGGTTTAGCGCAACGATCATCTGAAAAGGTCACGACTTCCTTTAATCACGTTGCAAATATCCTGAAGCCAAATCTGCTTTCTCAAGTCGATGCCAACGGGATCAGCAGGATTGTGAAAGAACTCAGAGCGCAGGGACTGGAGGACGTCAGCATCAAGGGATATCTGGCTTACCTCAAAACAGCCCTGCAATGGGCAGCCTCTTTAAAGCTGATCCAGGAAGTACCAGTCTTCCCAAAGTTCAAACGAATTCGGGAAACGAAAGCAATGCGGGGACGTCCTCTCACATTGGATGAATTCAAATTGATGCTGGCAGCAGTTCCTAAGGTCTGCGGAAAGAAACACGCTTTCTCATGGCGTTTCCTGCTGATTGGCTTGTGGTACTCTGGATTGAGAATTTCAGAATCACTGGAACTGTACTGGGATCGAGAAGATAAGCTATCGGTTGATTTCTCCGGCAAACGTCCCATGCTGAGAATTCGCATGGAAGCCGAGAAAGGCAAAAGGGATCGATTGCTTCCAATCGTCCCTGAGTTTGCTGCCCTGCTCGCTAGCGTCCCTGAGGATGAACGGACCGGCCCGGTCTTCAATCCTATCGCCAGGATCAAGCGAACGGAAAGAATGCTCGCCTCAACGGTCTCAAAGCTGGTTGCTGACATTGGTGAGGCAGCTGGTATTGTCGTCGGTGACAAAGGGAACATCGATAAGGAAACCGGAGAGCGAAAACCCCGCTACGCGTCTGCCCATGATCTCAGACGGTCGTTTGGCGAGCGTTGGTCTCTCAAGGTAATGCCTGACGTTTTAATGCTGCTGATGCGTCATGCCAATATTGAAACGACTCTGAAGTACTATGTGGGACGGAATGCCCAGAAAGCAGCCGAGGCGGTTTGGGAGACCGTTGCAGACGATAGTGACGTTTTAGGTGACACTACCCAAAATGAAGAGAAGCCCAGGGGAACAGAGGACAATAAGTGCATTGTTCTCAAGGACTTAAAAGAGCCGCCGAGGAGAGTCGAACTCCTGACCTACGCATTACGAATGCGTTGCTCTGCCAACTGAGCTACGGCGGCGTTGAGGTTCAGCTTGTCACTGATAGATTCATCAGCCGCAGCAAAGGTTCGCCGGGCGAGAATCGTGGGGAGCCGGTTCCGAAAATGGAGATCGTGAATCGGGCTCTGGCGGTAGCATACCCCCTTTTTTCGGTTTACGAAAGGATTCTGCCCGTTTTTCGTCCCTGATAAAATGATTTCTCAGGCAAATTTGACGCCTGTAATGCCTGCCCTGTTTTTGTGATACCGCGTGTAGCGTGTGTCAATGCTGTCAGGTGCAGAAATCGTTTCAGTGACAAGACTTCAGATCAAACCGTATTTATCCTTGCTGTCTGCGCGGGGGTTAGCCACAATCGAAGGAGAACAATTCCTACCCAGATTATCCAGCCGGAGAAAACCCATGCAAAAACTGGCCTACGCCTGCCTGCTAATGGCTGCACTGCTTCTGTCCCCTTCCCTCCTGTCCGCCGCCGATCCTCCGCTCGAATTTGATGGCGTGACTGAAAAACATGTGATGATTCCCATGCGGGATGGTGTCAAACTCTCAGCCTATCTGTATATACCCGATGGCAAAGGTCCCTGGCCGGTGTTGATGGAACAGCGGTATGCCAGCCTGCGGAGTAAAGGGGGACGACTCTCTTTCGCGGAAATGGCCTCGCACGGGTACGTCGTGTGTGGCGTCAACTTCCGTGGCTCGCAGTTGTCTGAAGGAACCTGGGTTGGCTATCGCGATCTGCAGTGGGGGGAGAAGCGGGACGGCTACGATGTCGTCGAATGGCTGGCTAAACAGCCCTGGTCGACCGGCAAGATCGGAACCTTCGGCAGTTCACAGGCCGGTTATGCTCAGAATTACCTGGCGGTCACACAGCCACCGCATCTGGTCTGTCAGTTCATGATCGATACCGGCCTCAGTCTGTACGATGAAGGTTATTTCATCGGCGGCGCTGCCAAGCCGAATCGATTTAAAGGGATGGACGCTGTCAGCCGCGTGCCTGCACACAACCGGGCGCTGATGAAAGAATGGTTCTCGCATCCTGACTACGATGACTATTGGAGAGCGGAAGACGCTTCGCTGCATTTTGATAAGATGAATGTCCCCTGCTTTACCGTAGGCAGCTGGTACGATTTTATGTGTGTCGGCTCCGTGCAGAGTTTCATCGGACGGCAGCACAAAGGGGGCCCAAATTCACGGGGTCAGCAGAAGTTGTATGTCGGCCCCTGGCTGCATGGTCGCTTCAACAAGGTCAATAAAGTGGGTGAAATGGTATACCCCGAGAACGCCAACTTCGACATGATGACCGAGATGATCCGCTGGTTTGATCATTACCTCAAAGGAGTCGACAACGGTATCGAGAATGATCCCAACGTCCGTTATTACGCGATGGGAGCAGTCGGAGAACCGGGTGCACCGGGCAACGAATGGCGGGCACTGGAAGACTGGCCGCTTAAGACCGTCGAAACAGCCTACTACCTGCAGCCTGAAGGCAAGCTGGCGACAAACAAACCAACCGAAGGTGACGCGTTTACTCAGATCATTGCCGATCCATTGAATCCCGCGAAGATTGAAGCACGTGGCTTCCCCGGTGCCCGCGATGCCCGCAAAGTGGAAGAACAGGAGAACGTGCTCACCTTCACCACCGATCCTCTGACCGAGCCGGTTGAGTGGACCGGTAATGTCAAAGCAGAACTGCTGGTCTCTTCCTCGGCGAAAGATACCGATTTCATCGTTCGTGTGACAGACGTTTATCCGGACGGTCGTTCGATTCTGATCATCGATATGATCCGTCGCGCCCGCTATCGTGATGGCTACGAGCAGCAGGTCTTTATGGAACCGGGAGAGGTTTACAAAGTCCCCTTCAATATCGGCTGGTTGAGCCAGGTGTTCAACAAAGGGCATCGTATTCGCGTGACAGTTGCTTCGACGGGTGCCCCCTTCTATGAACCAAACCCGAATACAGGCGAACCGATCACGATCGAATTCCCTGAAAAAGTGGTCGTGGCGAAAAACAAAATTCATCACAGTCCACAAAACGCATCCCGCATTCTGGCCCCCGTCAACAAGTAAAGCGGACGTGGGTCTGTGATTCGAACCAAACCCTGCATCAGTTTTCCATAATAACGAGGATGATCATGAATCAGAATAAAACCGACCGACGACAGTTTCTGGCGGGTACCTTGGGTGCCGCCGTCGCGCTGGGTGCCACGCAGAGTGCGCAGTCCGCAGACTCGAAAGCCAAACAACAATTTTACGAACTGCGCATCTACCGCATAAGCTCAGCCGACAAGCAGGCAATCGTCAGCAATTATCTGGAGCAGGCGCTGCTGCCGGCATTAAAACGGATCGGGATCACCCAGGTCGGTGTCTTCAAGCAGATCGACGATAAAGAAGACCATTCCCTCTACGTACTGATTCCTTTTAATTCACTGGAGCAGTTCTCTTCGTTGAATGATGTTTTGGAAACCGACGAGAAATATCACCAGGCTGCGGCCGAGTATTTCTCTTTACCCAAAGATTCTCCCGCGTTCACACGGATTGAAAGCCGACTGATGAAAGCATTTAAAGGTATGCCTCAGTTAAAAGCGCCGGAAGGGAAAGGCCCGAATTTCTTCGAGCTGCGGACCTACGAGAGCCACAACGAAAAGCTGGCAAAACTGAAAGTCGACATGTTCAATTCCGGTGAGATTGAAATTATGGAAGATGTGCAACTGGCGCCTGTGTTCTTTGGTGAAATGTTGATTGGCGACGATGTCCCTAACCTGACGTACATGCTTTCCGCCCCTCATCGCGCTGCACATGAGGAACACTGGGTCGGATTTCGTACTCACCCGGAATGGGACCGTATGAAAATGATGGACAAATACAAAGGAACTGTATCCAAAATCACTCACTGGTATCTGGAACCTCTCCCTTATTCGGCGATTCAGTAACTCAAAACACATCAGCATTGGCTGGTATATTCTCTTAGATACCAACTGACATTCACTGAATCTCACCCCCTTTTTCCGAACTTACGTGAGATTCCCAACAGCAGATGACCTGGCTTGACGCCAGGAAGTCTTTTTACATAAGTGGCTATAATAAAATAAGATAGGAACAGATCTGTTTTTCCAGCCCTTCTGTGTGATGTTAAACAGTGGGGGCAGGGTGGGATAGAATCTGTTCTGAAACCCGAATTATGCTGAATGGAGGTTAGATTCTGAGCTGGATACCGTCTATTCTAGTGCATGTGAGTTAGCAGAGTGTTCTTAAGGCTGGCAAAGATGAATTTTGCAGCTGGCACTCTCCAATGAACTTAGATTATCCCTCTTCTAACGTATTGGAATTTGCATGCCTGATAAGCAGGCCAATCGGTGGTCGGCAGAGATTGAGGCGGTATATTTACGTGACGGTCGAGAAATCTGGGCATTATTATATGCCCAGTGCTCAGACTCTGATCGTGCATATGACGCACTTCAGGAAGCATTCGTACGTTTACAATCACAAGAAATAGAGTCAATTCGAAATATCCGGGCCTGGGTTTTGACTGTTGCTCAAAACTGGCTGCGCGACTATGCCCGTCGGCAGAATCATGCAGCGAGGCCTGCAGACTATTTAGACAGCATTGTAGGTAAACCTTCAGATCCATCGGAGGGTCTCGAGAAAGAAGAGAGAAACAGCCGAGTCAGGCTAGCACTTCAACAACTTCGAGCCGAGGACCGTGAGGTACTCGTACTTCGTTATGCACTAGGATGGTCATCAAAACGAATGTCGATAGCGCTCAATACTTCAACGTCAGCTATTGATATGAGGCTTTCTCGATCGAGGAAGCGGCTGTGTGAAGAGTTGGAAAAAGTGGGGATAGATCATGAAACCGTATGACACTTCAGGAATGCTCGAGAATGATGATGAGCTGGAGAGTGTTCTGCGCGAATATTTTCAGCAGGAGATGCCTCCAGAACTTCAGGAACTTTCCGAAGTCTCTGATGAAGAGTTTGAAAAACGATTCCAGCAGATACAGACAGTGGGAAACGAAACCGCTGATCCGTTCTCGTCCGGACATCAACGCGCCTATAAACTGGGCCTGTTGACTGCTGCCCTGTGTGCCTGTCTGGCCGTGGGACTGGCATTGATTCTTTTTCCCGCTGAAGAAAACCCAGTGGTCGTCGATCGTGTCGTACCAATTCAACCTGAAACAGACAACAATACGCCAGCAGCAATTACAGAAACTGACGATTCCGAAGTACTGGATTCGAATACACTGGTCGTCGTCGATCATGGCAACAGCCCAATGGAAATGACTCCCAGGATCGATAAGAATGTTCATGAATCGATTGATATCACACTTTATAATACGGAAATGGGACCTGTCGAACAGCGAACAGAACTCTCATGGACGAACATTACGGTTGAGAATCCCAAGACGGGTTCCAACGTCAAAATGTCGATGCCGGAATTAACCATTGATTTTGTTCCAGTAAATAAAGCCAGCCTGTCTCTCATCGGAGACGAGAGTGGCGGGAACGGCCAGTAGTCAACTGTTACTGTGCAATCAATGTTATAACCAGCGGATAAGTAGGAATTATTAATACGGGCCACTTGAAGGATCGATCCTGAACGGAAATGTTTGCGTTACCAGGTGAGGGAGCGGTCTTTCTCGAATCAATTCAAGGCAGTACAATGAAACAGTGTCGACGGTTCATCACGGGCGGTCTCATTTTTTCTCTGCTGGCCGGTCAAGCAGCTTTCGCAGATGACCAGCCGGTATCGGCGAAAAAACCAGATCAGGCAAATGTCAAACAAAACAATGCAGCTTCGGCAAAGCAGGCGATGTCCGCAGTGTCCAAAGAGGCCTCTGCCCCCAGTCGCGCGAAAGCCCGGATTCAAGTCACCAGTAGTCCCACGGGAGTGGCCCACCTGCGAAACTTCGTAGGCATCGTCACCGAACCGGTTGAAGCCGCCCTGTCTGCTCAGCTGAAGGACATGATGAAAGAAGGTCAGGGAGTCAGTGTAAAGCTGGTCCTGCCTGATTCTCCCGCCAGGCAGTCAGGCCTCAAAATGTATGACGTCTTGACGACCTTTAACGGGAAGGCGATTACTTCCTCCGATACACTCCGTAAATTTGTGTTGGATTCCCCAAAGGGAAGTAACGTGAAACTGGGTGTGATCCGTGCATCCAAACAGCAGACCATCGAGGTCACTTTATCTCAGAAGCTGTATCGCAATTATAAATTCACAGTCAAACCAGTGGGAAATCCCCCCCCGCCCAAAAAACCGGAGGACAAAGATAAACCGGCTCCCACACTGGACTCTGCTCAGGAAGGCCCTGTCGCATCCCGCTCGGGTGAAAAAAATACGAAAGGCCGCGAGTTGCCACTTGGGTTCAACCATGCTCCGGTAACGACAACACAGAACCTCTGTCTTCTATTCGTGGGCAGTATCAAAGATGGTTACTCCGTAAAAATCAGCTATCAAGACGAAACCGACACACTGCAGACGTATCAGCTCAATGGGAGTATCGATGAGATCACCGAACAGACCATCGACATGCCCAGCCACGTTCAGATGATGATCAATGAGCGCTTGCAGGAACTCAAAATGGCCTTGCAGGGGAAAGCCAGTTTTCGCCTGCAGGTCAAACCATATATGCAGGGAAAGAATCGTTTCACCCGTGTCTTTCTCAGTCGAACCACTAAAGAAAGATCGGTCCGGATGGTCGAGCTCGATCATCATCTGGGAAATCGTCCGACGCTGAACGTCAACCAGATCCTCGGCAACCAGGTTTTCACCTCAGAATTGAAACAACTGACGCCAGCCATTCAGGAACAGATTCGAGCTGCCTTGCATCGCGTTCGCATCCCGACTATCCAGATCCACGCGGATAACCCGATTTAAACGATATAGCAATTAGACATGAAAAAAGCAGCTGTTCCTGAATCAGAAACAGCTGCTTTTTTTTATGGGAATAGCTATCAACACGCGGGCATCTTACAGAAAACCGCGACGTCGCTGACTGCTATAGCGTTGCAAAGAGTCTTCAATGATCGGAAACGCGGCGGAAGCTGACTGAAATTCTTCTACTTCAACCGTTTTACCTTCCAGCATTTTGTAATCCTGAAAGAAGCGTCTCAGCATTGCCAGTCGGTGTGGAGGCAGTTCAGAAGCTTCTGTAAACGGGTTATATTCCGGATCGTTTACAGCAACAGCCAGGATCTTATGGTCTGGCTTACCACTGTCGATCATGGTCATCACACCGATCGCCCGGGCATCCAGAATCGTCAAGGGATCAACGGGCTCCTGACACAGGACCAGTACATCCAACGGGTCATCATCTTCAGCCAGCGTCTGGGGAATAAACCCATAGTTGGCGGGATAATGGACAGCGGAATAAAGCATGCGGTCCAGCCTGAGCAGGCCCGTTGTTTTATCCAACTCATACTTCACTTTGGAAAAGGTCGGAATTTCAATCACGGCGGTGAAATCGCGAGGCAGGTTCTGCCCCGGAGTCACATCATGCCAACAGTGGGTCACTGTTTCTCTCCTGAATTGATTCGATAGATAACAAAAAGATCAGTCAATTGTGCGCGTAATCAACTGGAACGTATCCTATTCAACTAGAGTGCATCACATTTAACCATAGCGTCTCTCAAACTATTATACTCGGTTCAAATAGCCCTGGAGACGCTACAGTAAAACTGGACACAGTCTAGAGTGTCTCGATCTATTCAGCCCGCCCCGGTTAGCCCTGGGAACGAACCACTAAACCTGAAATCAGGCTAATTTACTTTGAAAAGTTCAACGCGGAAGTGTAACGTCGCTCCGCCTGGAATGACTGGTGGCATTCCCTGGGCGCCGTATCCCAGCTCCGAAGGAATAATCAATTCGACTTCTCCCCCTTCACCGATCAACTGCAGACCTTCGGTCCACCCTCTAATCACACCATTCAACGGAAACGAAATGGTTTGCCCGCGACTGTAAGAACTGTCGAACTCAGTACCGTCTTCCAGCGTACCACGGTAATGGACGGTCACTTGATCAGTCGGTCCCGGTTTCACAGCGCTACCTTCGCGAACAATACGGTATTTCAAGCCACTTGCTGTAGATAAGTAACCTGGCGTTGATTCGTCACTCACGTAAACTTCCATTTCTTCTGATCGGGTACTTCTGCGTGGCCGGGAATCGGAACTTACCGAGACCGAACCTGCATCCTCTTGTGGTTGAAAGTAGCCTTTACAACCAGTAAAAGTCAGACAGATAAAGCCACATAAAACTAAAAACTGAGATTTTTTCATAGACTCATTACCTTATCTACCGGCAATCAATTATACTGCGGCCGTGACATCAGTAATGGTCATTATCGATACCATAACCAATAGGCCTTCGAGTTGCACCACCAGAGAGTCTGCCTTTTCCCGACTTCAGAAAAAGAGTCGCGACTCCTGATTTGATGAAATTCGATGTGCACACTTCACAATAAGTGTGCACAAATCAACTTTTTTCTATATGACGAAGTTCTTCTTAAATGATTGAGAATATTCACATCCGTACTACAAAACATGAGGATATCAGTAAGCTGACTGAATTTATTGTCCCATTTGTGGAGCAGGAAAAGATCTTACCTCGGACATCGGAAGAACTGGATGTATTAGTGGAAACCGGGTTTGTTGCGGTGGAACAGGTCGAAGAAAACGAGGAAATTGTCGGCTTCGCTTCACTGGAGATCTATTCCAGAAAACTGGCTGAGATCCGCAGTCTGGTCGTCGCCGATCACCGGCAGGGAATTGGGGTTGGTAAAAAACTGGTTTCAGCCTGTGTAGAACGGGCTCGTCAGAGAAATATTCTGGAAGTGATGGTGGTAACATCCTCAGACGTCTTTTTTCAAAACTGTGGCTTTGACTTTACACTGCCTGGCGAAAAAAAGGCACTCTTTCTTCAACCGCATCTGACTGACTGAGCAGTATCAAAACAGCAATGAGGGTAAAGGTCTTCTGCTGTAATCTGGTATCGACTCTTCCACCAAAAAACAGGACGTTTATTTGTCTACAATGGATGCGTTTATAATGTAATCCAGGCGAGGAAACTCTCGCTTCAGATAATGGTTGCCTTCATATTGTATTCTTGACTGTGTAGGTCCACGGCCTGCCGGAGAGCCTTCACCATATCCGGAGTACAGTGCCTCCACAATCTTCATATCGGCCTGAGACACGAATCCGAAAGGCGCAAATCCATATCCGTCGAGCCTGCGATTATCAGCGTAGTTGATAAAGATTTGAGTTGTTCTTGAATGGGGGGCGCCCGTCTTTGCAAACGAGACGTAGCCTTTAAGGTTGGACTTGACTACCGGGTCATCCTGAATCATCCGATCCCGCCACTTCTTCTGGATTTCCGGGTCACCATTAATACCGAACTGCGCCATAAAGCCATCGATGACTCGAAAAAAAGCACAGTTATTATAAAACCCTGATTGTACCAGTTTGTAGAACTGATCTGCCCCGTTCGGACACCAGTTCCGAGTGACATCAATATGGAATGTTCCGCGCGTGGTCACCATTTTGACTCGATAGGTCTCAGGCGTCTGAGCCTGAAGTGAAGTTTGATTTCCCATCCAGACAGATGAGCACAAAGCCGCTGCGACAATCAGAAAAGTCTTTCTTGATATCACGCTTTTCATTCCTTTAAAAGACGCTCAATGAAAATTTATATCGGCGAAAGTTTAGTTGAAATCAGGTTTTTATTACAAGATCGATTCATCTGTCTGGTCTGAATCGAAACTCAAAGAACAGGCTTGATCGATAAAAACAAAAAAAGCCGCCGCGAATCAGGGGGGGAGAATTCGCGACGGCCAGAGCCCGGGGCTGCTGACGATCAGCCCCTCTGCAGATCCCGCGATCTGCAACTTCGTGGAGTCGCCCACAAGTGTGGGCAACTCCGTTTTCCTTAGTATCCGAGGAGAGCTTCCTCTTCTTCTTCCTGGATGATGATACGGGGAGTGACCATCATCATCAGGCTTTCCGTTTCACGTCCCACTCCGGTATTCTTGAATAGACGGCTGACATAGGGCAGTTTATTCAGAATCGGAACACCGGCCATACTGCGACCTTCACGGAGTCGTTTGACACCACCCAGGAGCACAGTACCACCATCGGGCACACTGACTGTGGTTGTTACAGTCACCTGCTCGACCACAGGCTGCTGGATCGTCGTGGTACCCAGACCACCACCCTGCTGGCCTTGCTGACCTTGCTGGCCCTGTTGACCTTGCTGGCCACCCTGGCCCGTTTGGCCTGTGCCGCCGGCACCACCGATACCACCAACACCTGTTCCCACTCCATTTCCGAAGTTTCCACCACCCTGCTGACCCAACTGGCCACCCTGTTGGCCTTGCTGACCCTGCTGGCCCTGCTGGCCGCCGGTAGTCCCACCCTGGAAGGAGAAGGTAAAGACGTCGGTGACGTTGGTGAAGTTAGGATTGACGGAGAGTCGTACATAACGACGGTCTGCAGAGATCACAGCCGAGACTGTTAAGGAGACCCCTTCAGGAATGTTTGCGATAATCGGTGTGAACCCGACAGCGAAGTTACCTACCGTTGGCACCAGGCTGATCACGAATGGTCGCGATACGTTACTGGTCACAAAGGCAACCTGACCGTTGAAGAGTGTCACTTTCGGAGCAAACATCAGGTTCGATCGTTCATCTGCCTGAGCAGCGTTGATAAAGAAGAAGGCTTCGATGTCACTCAGAATAGCCAGACCCACGTTCACACCGGCGTTTGCATTGAAGCTACCGAATTCAGGTACACCGATTTCAAATGATCCCTGACGGAACTGCACATCGAGGTCGGGAGTGAAGGAGTCCGGAGAACTCATCCCGACAACAGTTCCATCTTTAGGCCAGTTGTCGAAGTTTAACAGGGTTCGAGTTGGCGGGTTACTGAAAGGTGCGACCCCTTCACTCCCCGTCTGACCACTCGTTGTGGTCGTCTGCCCCTGCTGTCCCTGCTGTCCCTGCTGACCACCACCACCGGTCTGACTGTTCAGCAGATTGACCTGACCGAAACCAGGAACCGGGTTGCCGTTGTCGTCCACAGTCGGACCACCTACGGTATCAGCGACGTTGAAGTCAAAGTCGACTCCAATTCGTTCGAAGAACCGGTCAGACACGGTGACAAAGCGAACTTCGATTGTAACCTGCAGGTCCTGCAATCTTCGCAGCTGTTCCAGCAGATTCGCAATTTCATCATGGACTTTCTGCGTCTGACGAATCACCAGACTCAATGTTGTTTCAAAAGGACGAACACTGCCTGCTCCACCAATCTCTTCCCAGGAATCTGGTTCGACGGTTGAGACAATCAGTTCGGTCAGAGAATCAAAGTCGATGTTGGATCCACCACCGGCAACCTGGGATGTTGCCCCATTGTTGTTCCAGGGATTGGAGCCGGGTACACCACCCATCACAGGGTCAGCAACCTGGAAGTTACCAGGAGCAGCCTGATTCCCCCCCATGCCGGAACCATAGCTGATCGCTCCCATTTGACTGTAGGGATTGGCGGCCATGCTGCCACTGGCGGCAAAGTTCGGAATCGGTACGACCAGGTCAGCCACCGGGTAAGTCTGAGTTTTCAAAGTTCCCTGCTGACGGATGCGACTGGTGATTTTCAATACTTCATTGTCAATTGTGTATGACAGATTCAGCGGTTCGAGCAACAGATTCAAGGCACTTCGCAGTTTGATTCCATTGACGTTGATCGTCACAGGAGCACTGGGAGTGACCCCTTCTTCTTCGAGTCCCAGACCATCCAGGAAGATGTTGATCCCGGTAAGAGTCCCAATCTTGGTCATGACATTTGTCAGAGGTTCACTTTCGAACTGAAGGTTAACCGGGCGATCCAGGCTCTCTTCAATCTGCAGTTCCCGTTCTGTTTTCTGGTTATGGTTTTTGACATGATATTTTTCACGTCGTTTGACCAGTTCTGCCCACTCTTTGGCATCGTGACCAAACTTGATATCTGGTGTGTAAGCATCTGCCAGAGCTTCTTCCACATCATTCAGCTGACTCCAGACGTTTGCCTCTTTCCGTTCCCGCATGGAGTTGTTGGAAGCTTCCCGTCGCAAAAACATGGACTTGAATTTCATGGTTTCGGCTACTGGGTTCTGTGGATCAAGGTCTTTAGCCTGTTTCGCAATCACTTCTGCTTCCGCATAGCGACGCTGATCGACCAGTTCGTTGAATTTTTCTACCAGATCGGCCAGTTCCTGTTCGACCCGGATTTTGTTTTTGATGCGAGCATCAATATATTCTTCAACTTCCTGGTTCTTCTTTTTCAGTTCTTCCAGAGGGGCGACCTGATTGCGGAAGGAGTCAATGGACTCGCGTGTTCGCTGCAGAGAACCGATCAGAGTAGCAGTCGATTTTTTATCCAGACTGGAGTTTTCGACTTTTGACATGGTCTGATCGATAATGCTTAACGCGTCGGTAGGAGCCGATTCCCGCATTCTTTCTGCTTTAAAGATCGCATTCAGTACATCAGATCGCAGGCGACTGAATTCAATTGCCTGTTTCTGCTGAACCAGATCAATGTTACTGGGTTCCTGCGAACCGACAGCCGGGTTGTCTGAAGTACTCTGGTTCTTGACCAGGCGGATTCTGTCTGCCCGTGAAGGAGCCAGTTCGCGTACTGCATCCTGCAGCTGTTGTGCACGGTGATTGTCCAGTTTTTCACCCGACTGGTAAGCAGCCAGGAATGACTGGTAAGCAGCCTCCCGATTGTTTTCAGACAGGTGTTGCATACCGAGGTTATACAGTTCCAGAGCTGATGCACCGGGATGAATCACGGCGATCTCACTGGCTTCATTCTTCTTCATCCGGGCAACCCGTTCAGGCTGTGCTGCCGTGCGGGATTCCAGATCTCGCATGACTGACTGCGGGCTGTCTTCACCAGGTTTGAATTCCACGCCGACTCGCAATGCTTCCTGGGCATTTACCCGGGCAGAATCAAGACGACCGGCTTTCAAATCGGTTCTTGCCTGTGCAACCAGTTTCTGAGAGAACTGTTTTTTACGTTCATTTTCAGCGGCATACAGTTGTTCCTCTGAGAGTCCACCTGGTTGACCGGCCATATTGCGGATGTCAGCCAGAACCTGTTCGGGACGATCTTCAAACAGACTGTAGGCAGTATCTACCTGCTGAGCTGCTTCCGCTTTCTGTCGTGCATCTTCGATTCGCCCTTGTGCTAAATCGTTCCGGGCAGCGGCAATCAGCTTGCGTGCATATTCAGGATTGTTCTTTTGACTGGCAGTATTACCAGGGTTAAATTTGTTTGCCGAGCTGGTTCCCACCCGCTTGATGAAAGCAGAGGGAGATTCGCTGGTAGAAGCAAATTCCATGTTCAGAGTTTCAGCCAGTTTCTGAGCAGAGGATGCCAGCATCAATGCTTCATCTTTATTCCCCTGCTGCAGGGCAAGCTGTGCCTGTTCCATCAGGCGATTAACCCGTGGTCGGATGGCATCCTGGTTCTGCTGAAGGCCTTTGATACCGGAAATGGTAGCGGCTTCGTCAGAGATACGATCAATGGCTGCCAGAACCAGTTCAGGGCGGTCGTCAAACAGGTCATAAGAAACTTTCATTCCCTGAACCTGTTGAACCTTCTGGCGAGCTCCTGCGAAGTTTCTTTTCTTAATATCAAGACGAGCCAGGCGTAACAATTCGCCAGCCTGTTCTTTTGAAGCTCCCTCAGTCGCAGTTAACCGGGCTGAACCCGTATTACCTGCGGAAGCAAGTGAATCTGCTCCAGACTGGGCACGTTTAATCTCGTCGAGTACCAGTTCCGGGCGATCGTCAAACAGTCGATAGGCGACATCCAGCTGGCTGGCCTGTTGAGCCAGAACCCGTGCGGAATCAAGTCGTCCTGACTGCAGCTCTGCGCGAGCCTGTTTCAGTAATCGTGCTGACTGGTCTTTCTCAGACGAACCAGCGGAAGACTGTGCGATCTGTTGAGTTGATTCCATTTTGCCAGCGAAAATTTTGGAACCGGTTTTACGTTCGATCTCAGACAGAATATGCTGAGGGCGTTCTTCAAACAGTTTGTAGGCAACATCATAATCCTGAGCCTGCAAAGCGAGGGTGCGGGCATCATCGTAGTTGCCAGAGTTTAATGATTGGCGAGCCTGCTTAAGGAGTACGGAAGCCTGCTCTTTTTCAGTCAGTATTCTGTCCTGGCTACCATCAAATGGATTTGCAGCGGAAGGTGAGAAGGGATTACTTCCGGCTGGTTCTTCGCTACCTGCGACCTGCATCACCTGTGAGTTCTGGCTGTTAAATCCACCAGTCTGTTGAATGGGAGCATTCTGCTGCATGCGTTGTTCGGCGCGAGCAATGGATGCGAGAACCTGTTCGGGACGTTCTTCGAACGGACCATACTCCAGTCGCATGGATGCGGCCTGTCCTGCCTTCTGACGGGCTTTGGCCAGTTCATTCAGTTTAATATCTTCACGAGCAGACTGAAGTAACTGTCGTGCCAGTTGCTTCTGTTCTTCCGGAGACTTTCCGGCATGACTCGAAAAGTTAGTCGTGTATTCGGTGTCGGATGCAGGAGACTGTGCTCGGACAATCTGTTTTTCCCGGGGAGCAGCCGCTCTTGTACGAGCCCTGCCCAGGTACTCGTTCATTTTGCGGAACTCGGCCGAGGACAGTCGTCCCGGAGAGACAGAGGCTTTTTCGAGCACCTCTACCGCTTCGGCGAATTGCCCTCGTTCGTAATATTGAGTCCCCAGACTCAGATAGTAACGAGCAGAGCGTAGTTGACGCCCCGATACAGACTGACCGTTATTCTCGACATCAGCAGCGACCTTCCTGGTCGTGTTGCCGAGATTGGCCAGCCACATTGACGCTGCGATCAGCGTCGTACAGGCCAGTACTCCAAATGCCTTGCCCAATGTAGGTCCCTCCTTCAAGCCAGAACACCAACTGTGATTATGTTTTTTTTGAGGAGTCATCATGACTTCCAACTCGCTATCTATCTATGGGTAGGATTTTAGTCCGAATTCTGGATTTAGTGCCATACGAGTTTTGCAGGACTAACCAGGATTCCAGAAAAACGAAACGCTATTGAATGTTTGCCCAGGGCAAAATTTAACAAACGATTGTCAGAGAAATGATAGTGTGATTTGAATTTTTGAGAGTAGAGAGAAGTGTGTGCGGTTAATAATCGATTTGTCGTTTTCAGGTCAATATGATTTTGACAATTTTTTCAATTTAATTTGAATGGTTTTCAAAATACTTTTTCACTCTGTATTTCATGAAGCAAATCTTAATGTGAGCTTCATTTTTGCTTTTCACAAAGCCACTTAATTTGTAATTGTTTCAGCTTCCGTTTCATATTCAAACATCGATTCGATGATCGCTTTATCGTATAGTTTGCTCAGGGTTTCCCTGGTCGCTTTCATACGGGCATCATTCACCATTGTTTGTTCCAGTTTGGACTGCACATCAGCAAACGGTGTATGTCCCGCCTCTTTCCGATCGATCACCTTTACGATCTGAAACGAATTATCTGTCTCGAAGACCTGACTGGTCTGTCCAATCGGCAGCTCAAACAATGCCGCTTCAACTTCGCTTTCAGCCAGGCTGCCTCGACCGGTCCAGCCCCATTGTCCTTTTTTTTCTGCCCGTGGTCCGTCGGAATACTTTTCAGCCAGAACACCAAAATCTTCACCGGCCTGCAGTTTATGAATTACTTCATCCAGGACTCCAACGGCTTTTTCTTTTCCACCATGTTTTGCATAGCTGATACGAATTCGCTGCCAGCGTGCTTTGGCGGGGTATGCATAATCCTGGATATTGGATTTGTAACGTGCCAGTACCTCTTCACGGCTGAAGTCATTTTTTGCTTTCGCTTTGACAGACATAAATTGAAGAGCTGACTGCTGCTTCATGAACATCTCTTTTTCAAAATAAAGCGATCGGCCCTGCTGGTTCAGTTTATCTTCGAGTTCCTGGGGAGAACCGGCCCCCACACTTTTTTGCAGTTCCGGGATTCTTTCTTCTTCAAAGGCTTTTTCCAGGTGCTCCTGAAGCATTTCCAGCTGTTCTTTTTTGAGCGTGGTTTTCATCTCATGAATCAGTAACTGACGTTCAATATGATTTTTCAGGTCACGTTTCACCAGGGCTCTACGCAGTTTCTGGTATTCTTCAGGCGGCATTCGCTGCTCTGCCTGCTTCAGTTGAAAGTCATAGACGCCAATGATGTCTGAGGTGAATAGCGGGGTCCCGTTGACCATTGCCACCACAGTACTGTCTGTTAATTCCTCGACTGATTCATCGATAACACTGGCTGTGGAAGTATCAGAGTTTGAGGAGGCCGTGATAACAGACGATTCGAACGGGTTGTCCGATTCCTCAAAGTCACCTTCCAGAATATTTTTTCTGTCTTGAGACCGACTCGCCATCTGCGTGTGTTCCAGCTTCTGCTGTTTCAGCGCGGATTCCAGACGTGGAGGGGGTGGTCCCAGCACCGGGTTGTCGACTTTGGGAGTCGTTTCACACCCTGTAATGCTGAGTACAGCAATCATCAATAAATATATTTGCGCGTAGCGCATCAAGATGCATCCTGCATGATGAACGAATTATTTACCGGGAATTTGAGAGACAATCAGTAGTTAGATTTTGAGATCAGCCCGAATTACAAAGGAGGTGTAAGGAAGGGAAACAGACTGCTTTCAAGATCTACAACACCCTTTTCAGTAACCAATGAACCTTTTCAGGGTTCATCCTTTGAACTGGTCAGGGCGATGTTGCAGGATTATAGGACGGATCAAAAGTTTGTTGCAATACCGTTTTGAGTTCCTGCATCACCTCTTCAGTATTCTCAGCAGAAATCGGCAATGGAATGTATGCTGACTTCTGATCCACGATCCGAACGGGAATCCGATCCCGATTGCTTTTTGACAATGCCAATATGTGATTTTTGTCTCGATAGCCCAATACAGCAAAGTTATTTTCCAGCCGAATACTGTCAACTTGCCAGCGTTGTGACAGAATTTGTAATTCTTTCAAAATCAATAATTGTCGCGCAGGATGCGGAATGGGGCCGAAGCGGTCTTCCATTTCTTCTTCCAGAGCGTTCAACTCCTCGATGGAGCGAACTGCTGAGAGTTTACGATAGAGTTCGATTTTAATGCGACCGGGAGGAATATAGTCAGAAGGCAGATATGCAGTGCAAGGCAGATCGATTGCCACATGATGATGCTCGCGAATGGGCTCATTTTTCAGTTTTCTGCAGGCATTTTCCAGTAACTGACAATACAGTTCGTATCCGACGGCTGCAATATGCCCGCTCTGTTCGGTCCCCAGGATATTTCCGGCCCCGCGAATCTCCAGATCGCGCATCGCAATTTTGAAGCCAGCCCCCAGTTCACTGTACTCTTCAATCGCTTTTAAGCGTTTCGCAGCAATCGGAGTCAGAAGCTGCCCATCGCGCAACAGCAGATAGCAATAGGCCCGATGGTGTGACCGCCCCACGCGCCCCCGCAGTTGATGCAGATCGGATAATCCATGGTTCCCCGCATCATGAATAAATATCGTATTGGCATTGGGAATATCCAGACCACTCTCAATAATCGTCGTGCAGACAAAGATATCCACCTTACCAGACACAAAATTCAACATCGCTGCTTCCAGCTCCGTTTCTTTCATCTGTCCGTGACCGATCCCGATACTCGCTTCCGGTACGATCTGCTGGATTCGATCGGCGTATTTCTGCAAATCATGCACGCGATTATGCACGAAATAAACCTGCCCATTGCGGTTCAATTCCCGGACCATCGCATGACGAATCAGCTCCGGATCGAAGCGGGTGATTCGTGTTTCAATCGGAACACGATCACGGGGCGCTGTCATCAAATTGGAAATATCACGAATCCCCAGCAGGGACATATGCAGTGTGCGCGGCACGGGGGTTGCACTCAAGGTCAGCACATCGATCTGCAGCCGCAGACGCTTCAGCATCTCTTTGGCTTCCACACCGAACCGTTGCTCTTCATCAATTATCAACAGTCCCAGGTCTTTAAACTTGACGTCCTTCTGGATCAGACGATGCGTGCCTATCACCAGATCAACACTACCGGTCGCCATTCCTTCCAGAATCGCCCGCTGTTCTTTTTTTGACTTGAAACGGGATAACCCTTCAACGCTAATCGGATATTCTGCCATCCGCTCACTGAAGGTTCGGGTATGCTGTTCCGCGAGCACTGTGGTCGGCACCAGGACGGCAACCTGTTTGCCGGCATCAATGGCTTTGAAGGCAGCACGGATGGCAACTTCTGTTTTTCCATAACCAACATCGCCACAGATCAGTCGATCCATCGGCTGTGGCCGTTCCATATCATGACGAACATCGCTGATGGCGTGCAACTGGTCGGAGGTTTCCGTGTAGGGAAATGCAGCTTCAAACTCTTTCTGCCAGTGGCTGTCGGGAGGATATGAGATTCCGGGTTGTCCCGATCGCTGCGCCTGCAGGCGCAGCATGTCACTGGCCATATCCCGGACCGCTTCAGCAGCTTTTTCCTTCTTGCTGGCCCAGCTTTTCGTCCCCAGCTTTGACAATTGGGGCACATGCTTGCCACCACCTATGTATTTCTGAACCAGATGCACCAGTGAAACAGGCACGTACATCTGCACTTTATCACGAAATTCCAGGGAGAGATGTTCTTCCCGATACCCTTCTTTCTCCAGTAGTTCCAAACCACGAAAACGGGCGATTCCATGCGAAAGATGAACGACGAAATCACCCACATTCAAATCCAGAAAACTGTCGATCGCCCGGCTCTCAACTTTGCGCTTGCGAGGCTTGTGCCTGATATCAGCACGTCCAAACAGCTCATGATCACTGAGTACTACCAGATGTTCGGGGACGATACGAAATCCCAGCGCCAGGTTGCCAATACAGGTTTTCACTCGCTGGGAGAGATCCAGTTCGGACTCTTCCAGCAGTTCCTGCAGACGGTCCTGTTCTCCCTGATTATGACAGCAGACCAGGACGGTATCCTGCGGACCGGTAATTGCTGCCAGTTCTTCCAGCATTTCCGACTTGGCCCGGGTAAACCGCTCTACAGATTCAATCTGCAGATGACAGGAAATTTCCGTCGATTCTGCAGAGATCGGTGCAATGGTCACTGAGGGAAAATCAGTACAGCGCGACATGGTAGCCGGCACACTGAACAGACCACGCGGATTTTCCAGACGATCCAGATAACGTTTACCTTCATCAATCAACTCGGGGAGTTCTACCAAGGCGATACAGGCATCGGGTGGCAGATTATCCAACAGGCTTTCAGATGCGGTGCCATCCTCATCTCGGGCTGGAGTTTGTGGTTGCCTGTCGGCCGACGCTGCGGGGACGGGCGAGATCAATGTCAGGTCAACCTGCTGACAGGTTTCGAGAGTCCGCTGAGTGTCCACATCAAACTGTCTGATGGACTCTACCTCATCCCCAAATAATTCAATACGAATCGGCAGCATTGAATCCGGGGAGTACAGGTCCAGAATCCCGCCATGCATACTGAATTCACCGGGAAGCTCAATGGCCGTGGTCCGTTCAAAACCACGCTCCAGCAACCATTTCATAAAGTCATCTGTATCGATTTCATCACCGACCTGAATTCGACGCGTCGCTTCTTGCCGCTGTTGTCGACTCGGTACTGGCTGCAGCAGAGCTGGAAATGATGTGACGATCACCTGGGGAGTCGAAGGCTTCCCCACTGACTTCTGTAACTGACTGAGCACCCGCAGGCGTGCGCCAAACACTGAATCGGCTACGTCATGTTCGTCGGGCAGAGTCTCCCACGCAGGAAAGATCTTGGGATTGATCCCCAGAAAACTGGCCAGGTCACCCGTAAATTCATCGATTTCAGAGAGACGTGGAAGCACGACCAGCAGTACGGAATCCAAAGCAGAAGCGATACTTGCCGCCGTCAGCGCGCACGATCCTCCCCAGGCTCCGTCAATGGTCCCACTCTGTCCGGATCGCAGAGCTGCTGTAACTGCGGCAAATCCATCGCTACGACTGAGAACGGGAACCAGATCCTGCATCGACTGAATCTGACTGTCACCAGGTATCTTCATGTTCGGTAACATTTTAGCAGGCGACTCCAGATTGTCACGTGCCTGCTGCCGAAAAACCTTTTCTACTGCTCGATTTGAGTCAATCCGACGTGACTTCATCCCGCGACAGAGTTACGATAGACGCATCATTGATCAGCTGGTTGGAAATTCTGTTGAACAGGTTTTTCATTCGGCTGCTTACCCGTTTTCCAGTACGAAGGATACACTGTGTCTGATAGTTTAGATGTTAATGTCGCTCTGGGGCCACGCAGCTACCATATTTCGGTTGTCAGCAACCAGTTTGATCAGTTTGCAGACACATTGGAAAACTGGATGAACCAGAATCCCGCCTACCGGAATGCGCTGGCAGATGGCAGTAAGATGGCATTTATCATTACAGACAGGAATCTATCGCCCCTGCATACTCCGTCGATCGAAAAAAGCCTCAAATCAAACGACTGGAAGTTTGAAACGGCCATCATTGAACCGGGTGAAAAATCAAAATCGCTTGAAGTGATTTCCAGCCTGTATGACAAACTGGTCGCCATGAAAGCAGACAGGCAAACCGTAGTGATCGCCGTGGGTGGCGGCGTGACGGGTGATGCTGCCGGTTTTGTCGCAGCAACTTATGTTCGCGGTCTTCCCTTTGTCCAAGTTCCGACTTCGCTGCTGGCCCATGTAGACAGCTCTGTGGGAGGCAAAGTAGGGGTGAACCATCCCCAGGCTAAAAACCTGATTGGAGCGTTCTACCAACCTCTGGGCGTTTTTATTGATACATCAACACTGGAAACGCTGCCGGTCAGAGATTACCGCAGCGGCCTGGCAGAGGTAGTGAAGTATGGTGTGATTCTGGATTCCCGCTTCTTTCATTATCTTGAGCAGAATATCGAAGCGCTGAATCAGCGCGATTCAGATGTGCTGCGCAAAGTGATCGCCCGCAGTTGTGAACTCAAAGCGGAAGTTGTGGAACAGGATGAACATGAACGTTCGGGCCTGCGTGCAATTCTTAATTACGGTCATACTTTTGCACATGCATTTGAAGCGCTTTGTGGATACGGCGAGCTGATGCATGGTGAAGCAGTTTCCATCGGCATGATCTATGCCAGCTATCTTGCTGAGAAACTGGACCTGATTTCACATCAGGAAACAGAGCGTCAAATCCATCTACTGGAGGCCCTTGGTTTACCAGTCCTGCTGCCGAAAGGGACCCGACTGGAGACAGACCAGATCATCGACCGTATGAAACTCGATAAAAAAACGGTAGGTGGCAAATTGCGATTTGTCCTGCCAACCAGCCTGGGCCGTGTGGAAGTTTTTAAAGAAATCCCGGAAAGCCTGGTCCGGGAAGTTCTGGAAGAATTAGCACACCCTGCAGCAACAGACGATGATTTTCAAATCTAGACTCTGTCCAGTCTAAGCGTGTTGTTTCCGTCATAACTGCGGTTTTTCTCCCGTTGAAATTGATGCACCGTGCCATTTTCAGCGTCATAACCTACAGGGAAATACCTCAAACAGTATCATACATCCACGGAACAGAAACATAGTGAAGTACAAAGTTTGCTGAATTTCTTGCCGATTTTATTCTCTCAATCGGCACAGACTGTAGAGTTCCTACAAAAAACACCTTCCCCTGTTTCTGATTGCCACGATCCAGCCACATCGCAGAAATTAGAAACTACTCTTACCTGTAGGCCTGCTGTATTTTTCTCAGAACCATTGTGCCACGGCAAAACTTCATTTCCAGAATTAAAGGTTTGAAGTGCGCACTATCCCGGTATGAAAGGATGTAGATGTCGAAAACAAATACTACAAACACAGCAGGAGAGTGGCGTCTGATTAATGGTGATCGGATTCTGGATATGGCCATTGGCGATATTGATTTTCTTGCCGAATTAATCGATCTGTTTCTGAGTATCATTCCTGAGCACATGTGTGAAATCAGTCTGGCAATCGAAAGAAAAGAGGCAGAGACATTAGCCATTGCTGCACACGGCTTTAAAGGAGCCGTTGCCAACTACACCAAAGGAGAGCCTTACCTGCTGTTGCAGGCACTGGAGGACGACGGAAAGTCAAATCAACTTCAGGACGCCTCGATCAGTTACACTGCATTAGAGAATGAAATGCAGGAATTAATCAGTGAATTGAATATGCTCATGGCTCAAGTATGCCATTAAAACTACATTACCCGCTAAATCTGGTTCTAAACCAAAGGTCGATAAAATGAAAATATTAGTTGTAGATGATGTTGGTTATTCCTGTCACTTTCATGCAAGACTCATCGAAAAGTTTGGTTATCGATGTTGTTCAGCGACCTCAGGTTTTGAAGCCTTGAATCTACTGAAAACTGATAATGATATTAATATTGTCATTACGGATCTGATGATGCGGGGGATGGATGGGGTTGATTTATTTAAAGAAGCCCAGCATCTCGAACGATTCACGGACGATGGCCAGCTGGAACCACCGCAGTTTATTCTAATGACTGCTTTGCGACTGGAAAAGAATTCCAACGATAAAGACGTACAACGACTCAAACTGGCAAAGGAACTGGGCGTTTCCAAAATCATGTTCAAGCCGCTGGATCAGGATGAACTTCAGGAAACATTAAAAGATATGGTTATGGGGGCTCCAGAAGGTTCGGGAAACAATCAAGCTGTCGACTTATTTACGCCGGCTCAAAAGATCAAAGATGCGGTCAAAGATATCATAGACTCTGGCAATGCCGGAGCCGCTGAACAGTTCATTGAATGCCTGAATGGGGAAGTCAAATCACTGCAGGAATTTCTAGGTCAACTGGAAACTGTTTAAGCACACATATTTACAAAAGGCCACGTAATATCAAACTACCATATTTTATTGATTCATAAACAGGAGGGATTTGACTGTATCTGAACAAGAACTATAGTTGTGGTATTCCTGAAACATACCTGATCATTGCTCGTATCAGGTTAACATCATTTTTCATTTCATTTCTGCGATGGGTATCTCCCATGAGTCTGATAAATCTGGATCAATATACAGTCAAACAGAACCGGGCGGTCTCGCGCGTTCTGGATACACTGGATCGTATGGATCGGCGAACTGGTCTGCACTATTCGGAAAAACGTGCGCACGAGCGAAAAGACTTTCGTGGAATCGTGTGGATCTCATTGCCTGACAGCGATGCGATCGACGACCAGGAATCCACTACTATTAAAGTCTGGTCTCGCTCGATCTCTCAGTCCGGTCTCTCTTTCATTTACCCGTTTCCGATCTATCGCAGCAATATCATGGTAGGAATACCAGTCCAGGATTCACACATCGCCTGGTTTCGTTCAGAAATAGTCAGGCAAAAAGAGATCCAGGAAGAACAATTCTGGGAATTTGGGGTTCGCTTTGTGGGTAAAGTGATTACCTGAAACGATTATAGAAATTTGGTTCTCAGTTGGATTTTGAGAGTCTGGAAAGATATGATTCGATGCTTCTCTTCAGTAACTCAAGTAACTCAAGTAACTGAACCAATGAATCGAATTCATCGTAGTGAACGGGAATCATACCGGTAATGGAAGACCTCGCTGGCCTCCTGCACAAGAATTTGACTGAGATACAAAACCGGATCCGAGCAGCCTGTATCAGGGCAGATCGTGATCCCACCTCGGTGACACTGATCGGCGTCACCAAATATGCCCGTCTGGACTGGGTCTCTGAGCTGATCAAACTTGGCTGTCGAGATCTGGCAGAAAGCCGTACCCAGCAACTCGTAGAACGGGCCGAGCTCCTTTCTTCGGATTTACACTGGCACTTCATTGGCCCCTTGCAGCGCAATAAGGTCAGACGAACGATCCAATACAGTCATTTGATCCACTCCCTCGATTCAGAAAAATTACTGAAAACCATCGATCGCATCGCTGCTGAATCTGACCTGAAGCCACGTGTTCTGATCGAGGTAAACCTTTCAGGTGAAGCAAATAAAAAAGGATTCCAGAAATCTGAACTGCTACGCCTGTGGCCGTCTCTCTGTCAGAATAGTCACCTGCAAATCAGCGGTCTGATGACGATGGCGCCCCATGTGGATGATCCTGAAGCAGCACGCCCGGTCTTTCGTGAGCTGTCAGAGCTGCGTGATTCTCTGCAGGCAATTTCTCCAGAACAAATCAAGCTGCAGGAACTGTCGATGGGCATGAGCGGTGATTTCGAAGTGGGTATTGAAGAAGGAGCTACCCTCGTGCGCGTTGGCAGTGCGCTCTTTGAAGGGCTTGGCACCTCGTCCGGGAATTGAGAACGCAACGTGAATCTATCATTAAATCTGGAAATGGATGGTACTGCGATTCTTCTGCCGGTTCGCGCACAACCGCGATCCAGTAAAAACGCGATTGAGGGAATTCATGATGGCAGGCTCAAAATCTGCGTCACACAGGTTCCTGAAAAAGGGAAAGCCAATAAAGCGTTGCTCAAAGTGATCCAGTCAGCACTCAAACTGAAACGATCGCAAATTGAGTTATACAAAGGGGAAACAGCGGCATTGAAAGTCTTTCGCGTTCACGAAATCTCCAGAGAAGAGTTGTACTCACGAATCGTAGCAGCAACCGCGCAGTCCCGGTAACCGAGATTTGCTGTAACAGTCGCAGACCGGCGTCTATCCGGACACCACTTTTTTCAAAGTTTCTGAGATTCGAAATTGGCAACCTGACGGCCAGGATTCTGTCCACATAGATTGCAGCCATTCAGACAGGGGCATATAATTAACAGGCGTCCGTGTCTTACCCCCAGAGATCTTTGCTGCGTCTACGGAATCAATCTTCACTGAAAAACAGCAGCGATCTCTCAAACTTAAAGAGCATTCCATTAAACCACAGCGTCTCTCACCTGATGATACCCGGCCCCAAATGCCCTGGAGACGCTACAGTAAACCTGGACACAGGCTGGATTCCCTCCTCGCCTGAAAATCTCAAAAAGGACTATTCGATTATGAGCAACCTGATGCCTGTTCGCCTGCTGCTGGGCGCCCTACTGGTTTGTGGACTCTCACTGTCAGTGAAAGCAACGGAACCAACAAAATTGTCTGACTCATGGGAACAGTGGAGGGGACCTGATCGCCAGAACCATTCTGCCGATACCGGCCTGCTTGATGACTGGAATGCGACACCTCCCAAATTAATCTGGACTGCCAGCGGAATGGGAAAAGGATACGCCAGTGTTTCGATCAAGGATAACCGGCTGTTCACAACCGGAAACCTCCCGGAGGGGCAGGCAGTCATCGCAGTTAACACCGATGATGGCAAGATCCTGTGGAAAACCAACCTGCTCGAACTGAATCCCGAACATGGTTACCCCGGTGCACGCTGCACACCTTCCATCGATGGCGATCGCCTGTATGCGATTGCCTCAAATGGTGCGATTTTCTGCCTGAGTACCGCCGATGGGGAAGTCATCTGGCAGAAAAACTTTGAAGACGAGTGGGACGGAAAAATGATGTCCAAATGGGGTTTTTCAGAATCCCCACTGATCGACGGCGATCTCGTCTTATGCACCCCGGGTGGAAAAGATGCCATGATGGTGGCCTTGAATAAAACAACGGGCAAGGAAGTCTGGAAAACTTCCGTCAAGGACCTGGGAGAACAAGGCAAAGATGGTGCCGGGTATTCTTCCATCGTGATTTCGAATGGAGCCGGCGTCAAACAGTATGTTCAGCTCACCGGTCGGGGAGTCATTGGGGTACGAGCCAGTGATGGCAAACTGTTATGGAATTATAATCCCGTTGCCAACAAAGTGGCCAATATTCCAACTCCCGTTGTCTCCGGCGATTATGTCTTCTGTTCAACCGGTTACGGTACTGGTAGCGCACTATTGAAGCTCTCCAAAGAGGGCGACGGAGTCAAGGCGGAAGAGGTTTATTTCCTCGACGCCAAAACCCTGCAAAACCACCATGGCGGCATGGTCCTGTATAAAGATCATATCTACTGCGGGCACGGTCATAACAACGGATTTCCACTCTGCCTGAACCTCAAGTCGGGGAAAGTCGTCTGGGGCGGAAAGATTCGCGGGGAAGGTTCTGGTTCAGCTGCTGTCCTGTTTGCAGATGGAAACCTGATCTTCCGCTACGAAAATGGTGAGATCGCGCTGGTGGAAGCCACAACTGAAGATTATAAACTGAAAGGTTCTTTCAGGCCTGACAAGGTTCTCGGCAAAGCCTGGGCTCATCCGGTCGTCTGTGGCGGAAAGCTCTACCTGCGAGAGCAGGATGTACTGATGTGTTACGACCTGCGAAAGTAAAGTGATGCACAGATAATTATTTAATAATAAAAGCTCTGTCGAATTGATCGGCAGAGCTTTTTGTTTTTCATAAATTGTACTAACCGGCCGCATTTTTAAAGCGACTCAGATCAATTTTCCCGTTCCCTTCCACTGGCAGCTTGCCGTTAGGACAATAGCGGGAACGAGCCACACTGGACGCAATGTTATAAGTATAGACCGCATCCTCCCGGATCAGAAAGATAACAGTCCCTTTGTTCTGGGCACCAATCTTATCCAGCAACTCGACGAAAGGCAGGCTCTTCCGGAGATCGTCTCGACGGACATGCAGGTCTTTCGCGGGCCCGTCCAGAACGACGATTCCGTTTTTGGTACATTCAATAAACGTGGGATTCAGGTCTACGCCTGAGCCTCCCGGCTGAATTCGTACTTCCGCGGCAACCGGGTTTTCCCGTTTATTCAATTCGATTTTGAGCTTATCAATTTCCTTCTGTAACGTCATCGGTTCGTCTTTAATTTCGGTGATCCGTTTTTCAAGACGATTCGCTTCCGCCAGCAGCTTTACCTTTTCCTCGGGGCTGACATCCGTCGGAATTTTGTTTTTTTCCTGCTTCAGCTTTTTGAGCTCTTCTAAAGCCAGGATCAGATCACGATTCAGTTTTGACAAATCTTCTACCTGACTCTGGACCTGCTCCAGCTCCTGCTGTTTCTCGGTTATCTGCTCCTGATCTTTTTCGAATTCTTCGACGCGTTTCCAGGATTCATCCTGTTGATCCATTTGACTGAGCGCCATGGCGGTGATCATCAGCGTCAAAACACCAATCACACACGCCAGAATACTCAGAAACGGAAACAGGGAAACCGTTTCTTCACTATCCTTCTTCTTTCTACCCACGTTACCTTACTCTCTTCGAATTTCCGAACAATCCCCAGCGTTTGCGAGGTGCCTCCACCTGCTGAATCAGCACTTGCTTTTCCCCCAGGTTCGTCAAAACCGTATTCAAGCCGTTTAATCCCTGCTGCACGCCATTAAAAGACTGGGACAGCACACCGGCGGCTGCGGTCATTTCCGTCGCTTCACCGTTCATCTTTTCCAGATGTGTTGAATGCGCAGACTGGAGAGCAGTCATTTTCTCTTCCACGCTTTCCAGGTGCTTCATCACCTCTTGCACCTCGGCCAGTTGTGCTTCCTGCTGCTCTCGAATTTTATCATCGATTTTACCCCAGGATTTCACAACCTGCTGTGACAGCGTACTGCCGATCCCTTCCAGTTTTTCAATCCAGGACTGTAATTCTGCATGATGGTTCGCCATTGCTTTATCTATGGTCCGCTGAATCAAACGACGATGATCTTTTTCATCACCGCCGCCACCACCATGATCGCTCTCCTTAAGTCGTTTCAGCAGGTTTTCATTGCAGTATTCATCGACCCAGTTCAGCAGATCCTCTTCGGATTTCTGCATGGAACTGCTGGGAAACATGACCAGCATACTCATCACCAGCGCGACGAGTGTTGTATCGAAGGCTGTCGATAGACCACCAGTCACACTCCCCAGAGATTCTTTTAAAGCAGAGATGTCGGTGGCATCATCCATCCCACCAGAGAAGCCACCGACCGCGGCACTAATTCCGATCACAGTACCGATGAACCCCAAAATCGGGATTGCCCAGATGAAGACTTTGAGAATTGTATAACTGGAATCGACGGCTGTCGCATCGATTTCCGATTGAGACTGCAGACGGTTGGAAACTTCAGAACTGCTTCTCAAGACACTGAAATGCTCCAGACCTCGTAAAACCCGGTTTACCAGAAAACTTTCACGGGGATCTACGGGCAGGTTTTTGACGTGCTCAATAAATCGGGCAACGGTCTTCTCGGATATTTCTTCAGAAATATCCGTAGGCAGCGTATCAAACAGCATTGAATCCTTCTGTTTGGCCAGTTTGCGGGATTTCAGAATCAGAATTGTAGCAGACCAACTCATCAAAAAGACCAGCGCAAATGGCACCCAGCCCCGGTCCAGAAACAACTCTCCCAGGTAGTAATTCCGGAAAGGGAACATCAACGCGATAAATGCGACAGATGCCCCAACGGCAATCATTCCACTCTTCGAGAGGCTGACTTCGGTACCATCGGCCCAGCCACTGGAAACATGCTTATTTCCACCGCGACTGCTACTCGAAGGCCTGCTACTGGCACTGGTTGAACCGGTAGTGTTGACATCGATGGAAGTATCGATAACGGGTGTCTCAGGTTTTTTGACCAGCATCGTATGATGGCAGTACGGACAACGAACCTTTTTACCCACGTTTTCATCGCGGACTTTTAGCTTTTTGGAACATTTTTCACAGGGAAACTGGAAATACATTGAGGAAACCCCAGGGTGCAGTAAACTTTAGTGTAGTATCAAGCGTGTCAATAACAGGCCCAACAGTAATTCATACGAAATAGTTTAGCCAAGCTGTCTCAGTCCCAAAAGTCAACAGCCTGCCGCAATCATCTAAACGCGGCAAACAGTCGCCATTCCTGCTGGATTTCTCAGTTATTGATACAGCAAGACCGAAAAGACCTCGGTATTCACTGGAAATAGAATTCTCAGACTCCCCCCTTGTTTATTGAGTTCTAAATACATCAGAATACACGAGATAAAAACGACTTGCTATAATGACAGCAGGTAGAATGCAATCGAGTGAAAACTGTTTACGCTTTCCGTTGACCACTTTTGAGCGGAGAGTAAGTCCTTCAAGCATAGAAAACAAATTCATGTCTGCAGATTCCGTTGAAACCACCAGCCGATACTGGGCCGGCTTCGACCTGGGTGGCACCAAAATGCTTGCCAAAATATTTGACGCTCAATACAAAACTCTAGGAAAAAAACGGAGAAAGACCAAAGGGCATACAGGGGTAGAAATGGGGCTGGAACGCATGGTCCAGACGATTCATCAGGCTTTGGAAGAAGCCGGTCTGACTCCCCATGAACTGGCAGGCATCGGTGTCGGGTGTCCTGGCCCGCTGGAACTGAAAGCGGGGATTATTTTCGAAGCTCCCAACCTGGGCTGGTATAATGCTCCCGTTAAAGACGTACTGGAAAAAGAGTTCGGTTGTCCGGTTGTGATCTGTAACGATGTCGATGCCGGCGTCTACGGCGAATACCGTTTCGGAGCTGGCAGAGGTGCCCAATCTGTCATGGGAATTTTCCCGGGAACCGGAATTGGCGGCGGTGCCGTCTACCATGGACAATTGATCCAGGGTAGTAAAAGTTCCTGCATGGAAATTGGACATATTAAAGTCCTGCCGGAAGGCCCCGAATGCGGGTGTGGCCAACACGGATGCCTCGAAGTTCTGGCAAGTCGCCTGGCAATCTCAGCCGCGGCAGCACAGGCTGCTTACCGTGGAGATGCGCCGGTCCTGCGTTCCATGGTGGGTACGGACCTGTCGGATATTCGCAGTGGGATCCTCGCATCAGCGATCAAAGGAGGTGACGAGAGTGTCAAAAAAATCATCCTGCGGGCTGCTGAATATATTGGGATTGCTGCCGGAAACCTGGTCCACACTTTTTCCCCGGAAATCATTGTTCTGGGAGGCGGCCTGGTGGAAGCCATGCCCGAGCTGATTGTACCGGCGGTGACCGAAGCCACCCGGCGCAATGTAATGCCGACCTTCAAAGACTCATTCAAAGTCGTTGCCGCTCAACTGGGGGATGACTCCTCAGTCATGGGAGCTGCCGCCTGGGCTCAGAACGTAATTCAGCAAAACTCTTCGGTGAGAATTGAAACGCAGGTATGAACACAAAAGATTCACCGCCGGCTGAGGCATCAACGGGTTCCAGTCGATCCGAGCCTGGCACAATTCAATTGATCGCCGTCATCGATATTGGTACAGGCGCCATTCGCATGGCTATTGCTGAGATCAAAGAAGATGGCTCTGTGTACGCATTGGAACGACTCTCCCAGGCGGTGACCCTGGGGAAAGACACATTTCAAACGCGGAATATTCAGAAGTCCACGATGGAAGAGTGTGTGCGGATCCTCAAAAGCTATCGTCGACGCCTGGATGAATACCAGATCACACGCGATGATCAGATTCGGGTTGCTGCGACCAGCGCTGTCCGCGAAGCTGACAATCGCCTGGCGTTCACAGACCGGATTTTCATTGCGACCGGGTTTGAAGTCTCCCCCCTTGATGAAGCCGAAGTGAATCGAATTACCTACCAGGGGATTCGTCCCTACCTGGCGGCTAAACCCAACCTGGACGAAGCACAAACCATTGTTACGGAAATTGGTGGAGGCACAACCGAACTGCTGCTCGTGCAGAAAGGTGATGTCCTGTTCTCCGGAAACTATCGACTGGGGGCTTTGCGGCTACGGGAAATGCTTAAGGGATACCGCGTTCCCTTCTCAAAGGAACGCACAATCATGGAGAATCAGATTGAACGTGTGATTCAGCAGATTGTTCATGAAGTTCCCGGCAATAAATCAGTCAAACTGGTCGTACTGGGAGGCGATGTCCGTTTTGCATTGGCCCAACTCCGGCCTGATGATGAAATTCCGGATCCTGGCAACTCCCCCGATGAGCTGGATCGGCTCAAGGTATCTGAACTCAGTAAGTTTACTGATAAAATCCTGCAGAAAAACGAAGACGAACTGGTCCAGGAGTACCATCTGTCCTTCACTGACGCAGAAACTCTCGGACCGGCACTACTCGCTTATACCAAGCTGGCAGAAGCTTATCAGCAAAAACATATCTATGTCACCAAAGCCAACTTTCGTGATGGTCTTTTGAAAGAAATGGCCGACCAGAGTAACTGGTCAGAAGAGTTCAATCAGCAGGTGCTTCGTTCTACCATTGATTTTGGAAAACGTTTCGACTTTGACCAGACCCATGCAAGCCATGTTGCCTTTCTGGCAGATACCCTGTTCCAGTCTTTGCAGAATGAACACAAACTCGACGCGCGAAATCGATTGTTGTTGTATATTGCGGCCTACCTGCATGAGATCGGGATCTATGTAAATCAACGCGGTTACCACAAACATTCAATGTACCTGATCAGCAACGGAAATCTGTTTGGGCTGGGGCAAACCGATCTGCTGATGGTCGCGTTGATTGCCCGATATCATCGCCGGGCTTCACCCAAAGATACGCACCCCGGATATTCCGCACTGGATCGTGTCAGCCGCATTGCCATCGCTAAAATGGCCGCCATCCTGCGAGTCGCTGACGCTTTGGATTATTCCTACAGTCAACGGGTTCAGGAAATTGATTGCGAGATTGACCAGGGACAATTAATCATCTCGATCCCCCATGTGGAAGACGTCTCGCTGGAACAAATCGCGCTCGTTGAAAAAGGCCCGTTGTTTGAAGAAGTCTTCGGGTTAAAAGTTCACTTGAGGAAGAAACAGTAGCCCTGCCTGATGAGATTTCCAAACGACGATTAAGCTTTACTTCACTCACATGACATACTGAAATAACAGGTTGACCATGGCCAACAAAACAACAAATTTTATCAACAGAGAACTCAGCTGGCTGGAATTCAACCAACGGGTTCTGGATGAAGCCCATGACCCGCAAATCCCACTGCTGGAACGACTGAAGTTTCTGGCCATCACCAGCTCCAACCTGGATGAATTCTTCATGGTTCGTGTGGGTGGTCTGCATCTGCTGCAGGCCAGTGGAAATAAAAGCACGGATCCATCAGGGCTGACACCGCGCGAAATACTTGATGCCGTCAGCCTGCGTGCGCATCAGATGATGGTGGAACAGTATCAGTGTTTGCTCAAAGAAATTGAACCTCCTCTGGCAGCCGCCGGCTTTCAGCGCGTCAATCCCCAGGAACTTTCCGATTCCCAGCGACGGATTGTCGAACATGTATTCCGGGATGAAATCTATCCCGTACTCACACCAATGGCAGTCACGGAAGATATGGAATTTCCCTATCTGGTTAATCAGACGTTGAATCTCATCGTGCGACTGGCCCCCGATGAGAAAAGGAAAGGGAAAGGAAAAACGGAAGAAGACCGATTTGCGATTATTCCTTTTGGCAGAACCGAATTCCGGTTCATCACCCTTCCCTCGGAAGGTGGCTATCAGTACCTGCCTATGGAAGATGCGATTTGCCTGTTTATTGAACAATATTTTCAAGGCGAACACGTTCTGGAAAGTATCCCTTTTCGTGTGACTAAAAATGCAGATGTCAGTCTACAGGATGAATTTGCCTCTGACCTGTTGCATCAGATGGAAGACATGCTCGACCAGCGCAAGCAGGGGGATTGCATCCGACTGGAAATCGTGGAATCGGTTTCTGTGGAAACACTGGAATTTCTGGAACGCGGACTGGAGGTCCTTGATGAGAACGTTTACCGGATCCCCGGGCCACTGGACCTGACGGCCTTTATGCGGCTGACAGACACTTCGGGGTTTGATGCGCAGAAAGATGTCAGTTGGCCGCCTCAACCCTCTCCTGAAGTCAATCCACGCATCAGTATGTTTGAAAACATCACCAGGCATGACATCCTGCTGTGTCACCCCTATGAAAGCTTTGAACCCGTCGTACGACTGGTTGAAGAAGCAGCCATCGACCCGGATGTGCTGGCCATCAAACAGATTCTCTATCGCACGAGTAAACACAGCCCTATCGTGGCAGCGCTGATCCGCGCTGCTGAGCATGGCAAGCATGTCACCGCAATCGTTGAGCTCAAAGCCCGATTCGATGAAGCGCGGAACATTGAATGGGCCAAAAACCTGGAACATGCCGGCGTGCAGGTGATCTACGGAGTCAAAGGGCTCAAGACACATGCCAAGATCTGCTGTATTATTCGTCGCGAACCACACGGGATTCAACGTTACCTGCATTTTGGGACTGGTAACTACAACGATGCCACGGCAAAAATCTACAGTGATATCAGCTACTTCACTAACGATGAAATTCTCGCGTCTGACGCCATCAACTTTTTTAATTCAATCACCGGCTATTCGATCCCTCAGAAATATCAGAAACTGGAAGCGGCCCCCATCAGCCTGCGGGATAAACTGCTTGACCTGATCCATCATGAAACGGAGAGAAAAAAACAGGGACAGAAAGCCCGAATTGTGGCGAAGATCAATTCTCTGGTCGACCCCGAAATCATTGAAGCACTATACGAAGCATCGGAAGCCGGTGTGAAGATCAAGCTCAATATTCGTGGTATCTGCTGCCTGCGACCGGGGGTTCCCAAGCTTAGTAAAAACATCGAAGTTGTCAGCATCATCGACCGCTTCCTCGAACATGCCCGGATTTTCTACTTCTATCATGGTGGAGACGAACGCATCTTCATTTCCAGTGCCGACTGGATGCCCCGTAATCTGGATCGCAGAGTTGAACTGCTCGTACCCGTTGAAGAAGAAAAGTGTCATCGAAAATTAATCAAAATCCTCAACAGTTACTTCGAAGACAACGCCAAAGCAAGCGTCTTAAACAGCGAGGGAGTTTACGAACGGATTACCCCAAATAAAGAGAAGAATCTGGTGCGCTGCCAGCAGGTACTCTACGAAGAAGCCGTCGCTGCGATCAAGCAGGCTGAAAAAGCAGGACGCACCGTCTTTGAACCGCATATGGCTCCGGAAGATCAATAACAAAGCGAACCTGTTTCAGACTCGCGTGTCACTACACAAGAAGCCAGTTAATTGAAGACACAAGAGTCTGCTGGCTGACTTCATTGATCCGGAATTCGCAGGAATGGTTAAAGTCTTATCTTCTTCAATAAGAATATGTTACCGATTTCTGTTTTCCCGTTCATGAGAATTTCTGCAGGTTCCCTGGAAATAGGTCTTGTCACATTTAAGGGATCTGCAAAAATAGTTGTAAGTAATGTATCACACCCACGCAGTGTGATAGGACTAAAGCCTGTGTTCAAGTTGGAGCTACAGACCGATGATGAAACAGGGAGTTTATCCAAGAAAAGGAGGTGATTGAGTGGACAGTTATTGTTGTAGCCAGAAAGGTGGTTGTTCTTAGCGACTACTGGCGGGTTGTCAAAGACAACCACCACTCGTGAGGATCACCTCGATCCAAACGAAAATTAGCCAGAGGCTGATCTGCGCCAGCGTGGATCAGCCTCTCTTTATTTCCAGAGAAGCTCATGAAAAAACAGCACCGGAGTCAGGCTCCAGTGCTGTTTTTCATTTTCGGTTATCCGTGATGACTGCAATCAGACTTCGTTCGGAACTACGAATGGTTCACGATACTCGCGTGTCAGATATTTATCTGCTTCCGCGTCGTTTACAAACTGTTCCGTTTTGGGATCGAAGTTCAACTGACGTCCCAGTCGGAAGGCGATATTTCCCAGGTGGGCAATACCAGAACTGGTATGCGCTGTCTCAACAGGACCGTTCAAAGTTTCTGCCTTGCGAGAACGGACCGCATTCAGGAAGTTCGTGAAGTGAGGAACAACCGGATCGTCACCACTGTTTTTAGGACCCGGCTCTCCTTTACGTCCCAGGAAGATTTCATAGGAGTTATAGCCTTTCACGACCATGTATCCTTCTGACCCGTAGAAGATATTACCTACAGAGGCTCCCCCTTCGTCATTGGTCATCCAGGGGCGTACTTCAAACTGAATCATTTTATTTTCTTCAGGATAGAAGTAATTGGTGGAAAGAACTTCGGGTGTCACTTTGTCATCATCCCAGAGGAACTTGCCTCCCATTGCAGTAATCTGAGAAGGTAGTTTGACATCCAGGCCCCACAGACACATATCTGTTTCATGGACACCCTGATTTCCCACATCCCCATTGCCATAATCCCAGGTCCAGTGCCAGTTGTAATGGACATAACGTTGTGAGAAATTGGTTTCCTGCGCAGGTCCCTGCCAGAGATTCCAGTCGAGGTAGCCTGGAGCTTTCTCATCCGGTTTGTGGCCGATGGAAGGACGCCAGCGAAAGACCAGGCCGCGTGCCATATAAACATCGCCGATCGTTCCTTTGCGCAGGTGCTCCACCCCTTCCTGAATCGCAGGCTGGCTGCGGAGCTGGACGCCATGCTGCACGATCCGTTTGTATTTCTTAGCCGCTTCAATCATTTTGCGGCCTTCAAACAGATTATGTGAACCCGGTTTTTCGACATACACGTCTTTACCGGCCTGGCAGGCCCAGATGGTCGCCAGGGAATGCCAGTGATTCGGTGTCGCGACAGTCACAACATCAATGTCATCCCGGTCAAAGACCTTACGCATATCGGTTTCGGTCTCAACTTTGCGTCCGTATTTTTTTTCGAACTCGGCAGCCCGTTTGGCAAGCACCTGCTCATCGGGATCACACAACAGTACAACATCAGCGCCTTCAATTTCCCCAATCGCTTTAATATGTGTGCGACCGCGGCCATTGACTCCCAGAACAGCGACTCTGATTTTACTGTTGACATCTGCTCGCGCTGTTCCAGTCAGTAATGAGGTGGCTGCGACAGCCCCTGCACTGGTCTGGAGAAAGCTGCGTCGTGTGACCTCACTCATAATTCACCCTTTGTCTTTTGAATAATAAAAACGTCAACCCGTAACAGGCTGAACGAAGATAACCCCCTGAATCAATACATTATCGTAAGCAGCACACCCGCCAAAGTCCAGACTTTCAGCAGCAGAACCTGAGTGAACGGAACTGGATTTTTTCTGAAATAGTTTCTCGCTTGAAGTCTTAATGTTGTTTACTTTTGGCAACAACGGCCTGCCAGTAGAGGCAAACTGGATTTTCAGGGTTTTCAAAGCTTTCGGCAGACCCGAATCTGAATGCTCGTTGATTTGCCGAAACATCACGGAATAATCTGTTCAGGAAATGATGGCTTTCATCAGAGTATCCCCATGCGGATCACAATCAAATTCCATCTGCTTCAAATCATTTGTGTGTTATAGTTTTAAAGGATCAACTATGAATGAAAAACAAAACACTTACTGTCTCTTATTTCAAACCCGTGATCGAATCAGCACTGCAGACATAATCCATCTGAAATAAACACATTTCAAAAAGTTTTCCCATTCGCTGGGGAGAGCGTTTTGCTATCACAAATCACAATCACTGCTCAGAAAGAAACCGCCTATGAAAGTACTTGTCGTCGATGAAGTGGGCTATACCTGTTACGTGCATACCAGACTGCTTGAGGAACTGGGGTATGAAGTCATCTGTGCCTCTTCCGGATTTGAAGCACTCTCGATTCTGGAAATGGACAGCGAAATTAAAATCATGTTTTCAGAACTCGTGATGCGCGAACTGGACGGACTGGATCTGTTTCTCAAGGTTCAAAAGCAGGAACGGTATAACGACGATGGACAATTGGATTCTCCCATGTTCTTCCTGCTCACTTCACTTCAACCTGGTAATCAGTCCCACAGCCGTCAACTGGAGCGACTGGAACTAGCCAAGAAACTGGGTATCACAGGTGTCATTTACAAAACACGCGACCGGGAAGAATTGAAACAGGCCTTTGGCCACAATTTGAAAAGCGCTCTGGGTGAACTCTCCGAGTCCGCTCCGCTTGATATCCATACACCTGCTCAACACCTCTGTGAAATCATCACAGACATCATTGAATCAAAAAATCTGGAAGCAGCAGAAGAATTTTTTGATTTGATCAAATCGCAGACAGAATACCTGGAATACTTTATCGAGAGCGCTCAGAAAAAAGTGGAAACCGCTTGACATCTGCATGCTGCAGCAACTTCTCCGCCGAAAGTTCGTCTGTACTCTCTCACATTCCTGATTCACCTCCCTGCCTGCACATCGCTAGTGCTTCAAGCCTATGAAAATAATGGCAACGGAATTGCCAACAGTGTAAGATTGAGCATAGAGACGGGAGTCTCCCTGTTCCCTATGAACTTCCACTGGACCGCACTTTTTCACGAAACCTGAAATCATGGCTGATCAGAAAACACTGCTGGCAATTGGTGCCCACTTTGATGACTGCGTTTATGGTGTGCCCGGCATCATGCTGCAGGCCGTTGCCAAAAATTACCGCGTGGTACAGCTCATTCTGATCGGAGACTACAGGAACTGGCCTCCTACTAAGGGACGCGAAAAAGAATTCCGTCAATCGGTCACACAGATTGCCAGCGAGTATGGCGTCGAAACCCGGTTCCTCGACTTCGCCTCGCATCAGTATGATACGAACGCAGAAACCAAACAGAAAGTTGCCGCCGCCGTTTACGAGATCAAGCCGGACATCGCACTTCAGTTGTGGGAGTATGATCATCACCAAGATCACACGGTCGCATCGCAGCTGAGCAAAATTGCATTAAATCATGGCGGACGCGTATTGAATGAAGATCGTTTCCGGGGACCGCGCACCATTTATCATTACGATAATGGTCCAGGTCACACCATTGGCTTCGAACCGGACACGTTTGTGGATGTCACAGAATACTGGAAGAAATCCATGGAATGGCTGGGGCGCTATATGGCATTACAGAGAAATATCAAATACGATCCTTCTCAGACAAACGGTGCCCTCCAGGGAAAAGAAACACTGGCCCGCTATCGCGGACAGACGTGTCGCGTTAAATACGCCGAAGCACTCTGGGCGCCCCGCAAGCAACCGGTCAACATACTTTAGTAACAGACATCCAGTTTAACTTTTAACTCTTCGAACAGAAAACGCATTTCCATGAGCATCGCTGAACATATCAAGTCCTCTCTCCAACTCCCTACCTTTGTGGTAAACGGGTATCTCGAAGATCTGACGGACGCCGACCTGCTGGTGCGTCCCGCAGAAAAATCCAACCACATCAACTGGCAGCTAGGACATCTGATTCAAAGCGAACAGTTCCATACCTCACAGGTCTGCCCTGACGTGGTACCAGAGCTTCCCGCCGGTTTCAAAGAGCGTTACACAAAAGAGACTGTGTCCAGTGACAATCCTGCCGACTTCCTCAGTAAAGCAGAACTGGTGGAACTGATGCACAAACAACGTGAAGCCACTCTCAACGCACTGTCGAAGTTCAGTGATGAAGAACTGATGCAGCCCGCTCCCGAATCGGTAAGCTACCTTGGCCCCACAGTGGGATGTGTTTTCGCGGGAGAAGCTTCCCACTGGATGATGCACGCCGGTCAATGGGCGGTCATCAGACGCATTATCGGAAAGCAACCGCTGTTTTAATCAGACGTTTCTCAGGGAGACGCCCCCTGCTCTGCCATGGTAAACGGCTCGGGTTGAATCCAGCCTGCATAACTGCGAGGCGAAACAGGCAGTTTCTCCTGTGCTTCCACAGTATTCACCATGACGGCGTAAAGATATCCGTTCATTTCTCCCACCAGCCGCGTATGCAGGATCTGATTTCGGGGATTCTGATGGACCAGTAACCGGATGCGCCCCTCAAAGGCGGTCGCCAGCTTAAAATCACCGGCTCCGGATTCTTGGAATGCGAATGTTTTTTCAAACTCATCCCGCATGCGCTGTGTCGCCCGAAACGTGCCTCCGGTCGGACTGACCACTTTTTTACCACGGAACAGAACATTCCGATCATCGTAGGCCATCACGATCAGATTGCGACCTTTGTCACTCTGCAGCCAGTCGGAAAACTTTTTCCCATGCCCGTCGGCGGTGCTGAAGGAATAGTTCGCATCGAGAAAGACAAAGCGGTCCACCTCAGGCGGGATCGTATCAGAGCCATTCAGAAATCCCCATAAAAAACTTCCCCCGCCACTGTGACAGGCCAGTGTGAGTCGTGGTTCCTTGAGCGGAATCTGTTTAAGAATCGCAGCGATGACATCGCGAATCAACTGAGGATTATCCGGATGGCGGGCTCTCCACCCCGGCCAGCTTAAGCCTTTCGCTTCCAGGCAGACCAGGATCAGATTCTCACGCTCATTCAACGACTGCCACTGACGATGCTGGGCTGCAATGTGCTGGATATCAAAACGCCAGTCTCGACCAGCCTTCTGCTCACACCCCAATGTCTGTTCAATCGTGTTACCGTTCGGCGTGGTAAACAGCACCACCCGATTGAGACACTCCGGTTTTATTTTTTCAGGACGAGGCGCCATGATCATCGCCCGAACATCCGGTCCCGGTTGCAGATACTGATACTGTTCTTCAAACCAGGGGCTTTTTGCAAAGCCCGACCAGAGTGGTTCTGCAGCGAATAGATTTTCACTGCAGACAACAATCACAGATATGATGATGATCTGAAGCAGATAGCGCCGCATATTGAATCCCTCAGAGTAGACCATGTAGAAATACGAAAGGTGACACATCCGTTGAGTAGGAATCTTTCCCATCAGCATCTAAGATACCATACGCAACTAAAAACACAGCCACTCAATTGAGGGCTTTCTAAAACAATCCATCCATTTTCCTTATGAGCACAGGACACTCAGAAACACATGAGCCCGCTTTCGGTAGAAGAACTGTTTGATCACCTGGGAGAAACACAGTTGGAACAACTGGTGGCCGCATTTTATCGTGGTGTCCGCACCGACGAGATACTCAGTCCGATGTATCCTGCTGACGATCTGGATGGTGCAGAATATCGGTTGAAGGAATTTCTGGTGTATCGCCTGGGCGGGCCGCAAAGATACCTGACAGAACGAGGACACCCGGCTTTGCGAATGCGGCACGCCCCGTTCGCCATCAATCAGAGTGCCCGTGACCGCTGGATGGAACTGATGACTGCCGCCATGCAGGAAGTGGAACTGTCAGACGAAATCAGACAGACTCTCGAACCGTTCTTTGATCAGATGGCAACCTTTCTGATCAATCGATAATTTGCCCCTCAAAATAAGAACTGGAACAATGAAACTGGATGAACGACTGCAAGCGGACTGCCACATTGTATGTGAACTGGAACAATCGACTCTGCTACTGTTGAACAACTCACTCGTCGACTGGTTCATTCTGGTTCCGCATTGTGAAGAAATGGAATTGACCAACCTCCCTTTCCAACAACAGACCGCAATCCTCAGCGAAGTGAATCAGGTAGCCCGCTTCATTCAGCAAAACGGTGAGCCAGACAAACTGAATATTGCCACGCTGGGAAACGTCGTCAGTCAGTTGCACATTCATGTGATCGGACGAAAGCATAGTGATCCGTACTGGCCCGCTCCGGTCTGGGGAAAATCACCCAGTGAGCCTTACACTGAAGAACAGGTGCAGCAGATCAAAGATCGATTTACAGCATTTCTCAATTCAGCAAATCACCAGATAAGTTAATTCATACTGCAGATCCAGTCACCCCATTTTTTATAGAGTACAACCATGACCACTCAACCACTGCGAATTGGAATTCTGGGATTGATCCACGATCACGTCTGGGACCATCTGCCTCAACTGCAACATTCAGACAACGCGGAACTGGTTGCCGCGTTTGATACGAATCAGCCACTTCGGGAACGAATCCAGGGTGAATACGGCTGTCCTGCATATTCATCAGAGGATGAACTGTTCGACAATCATGAACTGGATGGCGTCTATATCTTCAGCAGTAATCAGCAGGGAGCAGAACTGGCATTAAAGGCTCTGAATCGCGGCCTGCCGGTCATGATCGAAAAACCGATGGCCGCCAACTTCGCGCAGGCAGAGCAGATGCTGGAAACCGCCCGTGCGCAGGGAGTCTGCCTGATGGTGAACTGGCCTTTTGCCTGGTGGCCTCAGATGCAGCATGCTGTCAATTCCGCCCTGACAGGTGAAATTGGTGATCTCTGGCAGGTCAAGTATCGCGCCGCACACGCAGGACCGAAAGAACTGGGCTGCAGCGATTATTTTTGTGAATGGTTATTCGACCCAGAGCGGAATGGTGGCGGCGCGATGATGGATTACTGCTGTTATGGCTGTGTTCTGGCCAGTTGTCTGATGGGGACTCCCGCATCCATTCTGGCAAGCGGAGGAGCATACCGCCCCGAACCCCTGGGAGTCGAGGACAATGCCATCATCGTCATGAATTATCCGCAAGGCATCGCCACTGCCGAAGGTTCGTGGTCACAGGTCGGCAAATTGACTGCTTACGCCACCGCCATTTATGGCACCCAGGGAACCTATATTGTGGAACCGCAGAAAAAGGGGCGTCTGATGCTGGCGAACGCAGACCAGCCGGAAGGGGCAGAAGTCAAAGTTCAATGCCCGGTTTTGTCATTACAGACAGCGACCGAACACTTCGCTCATTGCGTCAGGACTGGAGAAACTCCCTGGGGTCTGTGTGCACCAGAGACAAGCCTGCAGGCACAACGGATTCTGGAAGCAGGAATGCAACAGCTTAAACAGAGATAACCTCAATTGAGCCCTGTTTTTAGAAACAGGGACTTTTATTGATCCCGCCAGAGTCCTAGAATGGAAGCAGACAATAAGCCTGAATCCGGTTGAGTGCCGCGTTTTCAAAAGCCGTCCAACCTCAACCGCTAAGGTTCCATGGAATACGCACCAGACTCTTACTTAAGGATTTTATCATGTCACCGTCGCATGCAAAAGCAGGAGAAGTACTTACTGTTGCCCCTCTCGGATCTGCTCTGGAATCGACGAAAACAACGACTTTGATCAAGACCGAAGATCTGGAAGTCATTCGCCTGATTATCAAAGCAGGGAAGTCCCTGCCCAGTCATTCTGCACCAGGTGTATTAACAGTCCAATGCCTGGAAGGCCATGTCCGTTTTAAATGCAGGGGAGAAGAACAGGACCTGAAAGCCGGCCAGCTGCTTTATCTGCCCCAGGCAGAAACACACGCTGTCGAATGTATCGAATCAGCAGCGTTACTGTTGACCATTATTCCTTCCCATTCGCGTAAACCGCCACTTAATAGAGTTGACGAAGCCTCTGATGAATCGTTCCCCGCAAGCGATCCTCCCGCCTGGACCGGAGCAAAAGGTTCCTGAAAACAGATTTCAGACCAGTATCAACCAGTAGTTTTCATCAGCGTTTTTCCGGAAGTAGCCAGCGTATCTTCCCAGAACACGCCGGTTTCTTTAAAATTGAGAGAGGCCTGTGATTATCTGGTGTCTGAGACATCGTCTTCACAGGATTCCTGTCACCCGGTTACTGGACGAGGAGTGCGCTATGAGAACCATTCTACTGATCATCATACTAGGGCTAATTTTCACAGGTTCGGAGTACCAGAGCAGGGCGCTCCCACTCTTGTCGTCTCAAGTATCTGAATTGCATGCGGCAAAGCCACCAGCTAAAAAGAATCCAACCCAGGAACAGATTTCGCTGTTCATGCGAACCAAGCTGGACAGTTCAAAAGAGGTTCTGGAAGGTCTGGTTGTGGAAGACTTTGAGTTGATCCAAAAAGGTACGCAGAAAATGATTGAGATGAGTAATGCCACGGAATGGCAACTTGTCGAAGGCCCGGTTTTTGCCCAGCAAAGTGCCGCGTTTCGTAATGCAGCCAAAGATGTCTTAAATTATGCCAAAAAAGAAAATCTTGATGGTGCATCTCTCAGTTATCTGCATTTGACCATGACCTGCATCGCCTGTCATAAACAGATTAAAAAATCCGCCGTCGTCATGAATGAAGCGCTCGTCCCGGAACAGGTTCTGGTAAAACTCAAGTCAGAAAAAAAATAAGATGCAGCGTGAACTTCTGGAAAAGCAGTTACGCGAACAGAAAATCGAGTTGGTGCGTGCCATTTATGTGGGCCCGGATGGGATCACCCGTGGAAAAGCCTTCCGCCCCGGTGACCTGGATGCGATCCTGGAAAGCGGGATTGGTCTGACCCAGGCCCAGATGTCGGTAACCGTGTTCGATCATCTCTCGCCACTAAGTCAATATCAACCAGTGGGGGAAGTCCGCATCCGCCCGGATGTAGAAACCTTTCAGGTACTACCATATCTGCCCGGCCATGCTCAAATGCTGGCGGATGTGGAAACGCTGCAGGGCGTCGCCTGGGAACTCTGCCCGCGCAACCTGCTCAAAGAATTCATCCACAAGCTTTCGGAACAAGGCATTCAGATTCAGGCTGCTTTTGAGAATGAATTTACGCTGCTAGAAAAAACAGAAGCAGGCTGGGAACCAGTCGACCAGTTGAATTGTTTCAGTTCTGCTGCCATGGACCTGGCCAGTCCGTTTATTCTGCCTCTGATTTCTGCGTTGGAACAACAGGGCATCAAAGTGGAAAAATACTACCCAGAAGCGGGTCCTGGCCAGCAGGAAATTCCGGTAGGACATCAAGCCGGGCTACTGGCCGCCGACCAGCAGGTTGTCTTCAAAGAGACCGTTCGTGGTGTCGCGCAGGCGAACGGTTATCGCGTCTCATTTATGCCTAAATTTTCACCCGCCTTTGCCGGCAATGGCTGTCACATACATTTCAGTCTATGGGATGAAAACCAGAATCTGTTCTATGATCCAGCGGGAGAATTCAATCTCTCCAGAACAGCGCGGGAATTTATGGGGGGTATTCTCAAACACCTGCCCGCATTAATGGCGTTTACAGCGCCCACTACTAATTCTTACAGGCGGTTCGTGGAACGCTGCTGGAGTTCAAGCTATGCATGCTGGGGCCCAGACAACCGTGAAGCGACTGTCCGCGCTGCATCTGGATTCCAGGGGCAGGAGGCAGCTACCTTGAATCTGGAATACCGTCCATGCGACCCTGCCTGCAATCCTTACCTGGCGCTTTCTGCTCTGATCTGTGCAGGCCTGGATGGTATCGAGAATCACCTTGATCCCGGTGAGCCCATGCTGACCGACCCGGCGCTTCTGAGCTCAGAAGAACGACATTCACTGAGTTTAAACGCTTACCCGCTCGATCTGGAATCTGCCCTGGCTGCACTGGAGCAAAATCCCGTGCTGCTGTCGGGATTCGGAGAAAGCAGAATCACTGATTATCTGACTATGAAACGGGCAGAAATCAGTATGATCAAATCGCTGGGAGACGACGGCGAACGTCAGGCCTATGAGTTTCGATTTTAAAAGACATAAAAAAAGAACCTCTATTCCTGCTCTCTCAGGGAACTGCTTCATTTTTCCCGATCAGGCAATCTGATGATTTTACTTCACATCAATATTCGTTTATCATTTAATTCAGCCTGATCAATGCCTCAAGTAAAGCCCTCGAGCCTAACCAATACGTTTACCGAACGCAGGTAACTATGCCAGAACTTTCTACCATAGCCACAAATGCCGTGGTTTCGACATCCTCTCCCCAGAGTTCTAAAATCGCCGAACAGATCTGCAATCGAATTCAGAAGGAAAAACTTACTCCAGGATCATTTCTGGGAACGGTCGAAAGCCTGACAGATCAATATAGTGTATCACGGTCAGTCATCAGGGAGGCAGTCGGAACACTGCGTGGATTGGGAATTGTCACGGGACGCCCCAAAGTAGGGATATCGGTGGCCCAGGGAGATATTGGTTCCATCCTGCAGAAAGTTCTGATCCCCCAGGTGTCGCAACAGAAAGGCTGGATGGAAATTGCCCGTTTTCGCGTTGTGATTGAAATCGGATCGATGCCACTGGTTGTGGAAAACATTCAACCACATCAACTGGAACATCTGCAAAAACTTGTTTCTGAACAGTCAGAACTATTGGAGGATCAGAAACTGAATCCAGAATTTCTACTGCAGGAATTTGCTAAGAAAGATATGCTGTTTCACGAAATCCTCCTGACTGTTGCCGATCAAAACCTGATCTCACAGTTCCATCAGGTCGTGGTAAAATATTTTCAACAGGGAATTCAACATTTCCCTCCCCCGACCAATCTGTTTGTGGAAGATCACCAGCAAATTGTTGATGCCATCAAAGCCCGCGATCCCATTCTTGCAGTCGAACGGATGACCCGACACCTGCAACCGGTTCTGACAATGATCAGTTCCCTGAGAGAGTACTAAGGAAGGTCTTCCCCAGAAACTGCCCGGCATCAGAAACCAGAATACCGACTTCCACAGAAGCAAGGTCTATTCCATGAAACCAATCCTGCCTGTTCTGATTCTGTTCTGTATGTTGTCTATGCAATGCCTGGCAGAGGAAACCATTCTGGATATCGGTTCACGACGTGAACTCTTTGTCGATCGTTTCCTGGTTGCTGAACTTGATCATGCTGAACTGAAGTTGCATCCACCGCAACTCATGCCTGCTGTGACTCCGCCGCGACCTCACGGTCATTACGCGACTGTCCTTAAGTCAGACAGGGGATATCAGTTTTACTACCGCGGAGATACCAAACCGGGTAATCACTGGAAAAAAGGCTGGGAGCAGTATCACGATGGAGAAGTAACCCTGTACGCAGAAAGTCCTGATGCGATCCACTGGACAATGCCTCATCTCGGCATTTATCCGGATCATCCTACTTTTCCTGCAGGTAATGTCGTACTGATGAATGAGTTTCTGGTCAATCATAATTTCACTCCCTTTATCGATACCCGACCTGGTGTCCCTGACTCTGAAAAATACAAAGCGCTGGGAGGACTGGCCTATCAGCCCAATCAACACCTGGAAGTTAAACAGCGCCGTGGACCGGGGGGACTCAAAGCCTTTATCTCTCCTGATGGAATCCACTGGAAACCGCTCCAGCAAGAACCAGTCATTCCTGAAGAGTGGGGAAAATACTTCGACTCTCAAAACTATGCGTTCTGGTCTGAAAGCGAGCAGGCCTACGTCTGTTATTTTCGTCGCTTTATCAAAGGCTATCGAGGCATCGCCCGCACGACCTCTCAAGACTTCATTCACTGGACACCGCTTGTCGAAATGCAGGCGAATTTACCGAACGAACATCTTTATACCGCCTGCACCCAACCCTATTTCCGCGCCCCGCATATTTACTTTGCACTGCCTACCCGCTTCATGGCGAAACGGGGTGCTGCCACCGATATTCTGTTTATGAGTGCCCGTGGCAGTGCGCAGTTTGACCGGGAATTTACTCAGTCCTATATCCGTCCTGGAATCGGTCAGGATGGCTGGGCTAACCGGGCCAATTATGCCGCGATCGGCATTCACCAGACCGGCCCTGCTGAGATGTCTTTCTTTCTCACTGGAGGTCGCCGTTATGTGACCCGACTGGACGGAATCGTTTCTGTCAATACCCCTCTCGCTGGAGGAACACTGCTCACGAAACCATTGATGTTTGCTGGTGACGAGTTGGAGATCAACTATTCCAGCAGCGCTGCTGGTCAGATTCTGGTCGAACTGCAAGACTCAGCAGGAAATCCAATACCCGGATTTTCACTGGCAGATTGCGAGCCGATTTATGGTGATCACATCGCCCGCATCGTGAAATGGAAACAGGGTTCAGATGTTTCCAGCTTATCAGGTACACCAGTCCGGCTTCGCTTTGATATGCAGGACGCTGACCTGTATGCATTGAAATTCAACCGTTGAAAATAATGTCTTAAACCGTATCAATTCGGCAAAAAGCAGAATTGCAGCCCCACATTCGGTTTTGAGCAATATCCTGAATCGGTATGCTTTAGACGTGACAGGAATTTTCGCTTTTACGTATTAAGGATACTGCTATGAAACCGTTTCGGGACATGTCCCTTTTCGTTTTATCACTACTTATATTTTCAGGTTGCGCGGACAAGCCAGCCCCAAACAAACCGGCAGCCAGCCAGGCTGAAAAAACAGAAAAACCAACGGAAGCCCCTAAAGCAACGGTACCTGAAAGTGAAGTGAAACTGGCGGAATCCCTGAAAGCGCTGGGAGCGAAACTGAAACAGGACAAAGCCGGTTATGTAATTGAGGTCGATTTTCGTGGTACAGAAATCAATGATGCAGCCCTGAAAGAGATTGCTGGTCTCTCGCATCTCCGTTCCCTGCTGTTAAACGAAACTCCTATCACTGATGCGGCACTGGAACCAGTGGGAAAAGTCACAACACTGGAAAACCTGGATCTGCGAAACTGCTCATTAAATAACAAAGCCATCTCTTATCTCACGGGGCTTTCAAAACTCAAAGCGTTACGCTTGTCCGGTAACTCTGATATTGATGATGACGCCATGGCGGATATCAATCAGTTAACCAACCTCAAAGCGTTGATGCTTGATTTCCTCTGGGTCAGCGGTGATGGTCTCGCCCAGATGAAAGACCTGAAAAAGCTCGAAGAACTCTATCTGGCTAAAACACTGGTTGACGATGATGGGTTGGCAACACTCCCTCAGTTCCCCAAACTGAAGAAAACACGCCTCTCACAAAATCAGATCTCGAATGATGGGTTGGCGGTTTTAGCAAAGATTCCACAACTCGAAGAGCTGGACCTGAGTGAAAACAGCCTGCTTTCGGATGCTGGCATGAAACACCTGTCCGGACTGGGAGAACTGAAAAAGCTGAATCTCTGGCGGGTCGGCCTGACGGATGCCGGTGTCGAACCCCTGCAGGGTCTGACCAGCCTGGAATGGCTCAACCTGGATAATACCCGCCTGACCAATTCCGGTCTCAAATACCTCAAAGATATGCAGAAACTGGAATTCCTGCACCTCGGCTCGACAGCAGTCTCCGATGAAGGATTGAAAGACCTGGAAGGGCTCAACAGTCTCAAAGATCTGAAACTGACGAGAACGGCGGTCACCGAAAAAGGAGTTGCCGAACTGAAAAAGAAACTGCCGAATACGGAAATTCAGCTGAAGTACATTGAAGGCCAGTAGCCCGGCTCACTCACGATTGAGGAGCCGGACAGTACTGGATGGCATTCAATATTAAACCACTTCCCAGCCGGCACGGTACTCTTTCGTGATGTACTGGTCGGCTTCGGGGCAGTTGGTGGCTTTCAGGCTGGCAGCATCCCAATCCAGTGCTTTCTTGGCACGGTAGGAAACATTACCCAGCAGAACCGATTCGGTCAGAGCGCCAGAATAGTCAAAGTTGCAGGTCGTGGGTGAACCATCTTTGCAGGCTTTGATCCATTCGGCGTGATGACCGATCGAATTCGGAATGGTCTGTTCGGGGGGCATGAAATCAGCAAATTTTTCCTTGGGAAATAATTTGTAGCTGCCGTAGTTGGCAAACATACTGCCTTCCGATCCCACAAACATCACCCCGCTGCCGGGAACCCGTTCGCCGGCGACTTTTTTCGGAATCATGTTTCCGTCGTACCAGGTCAGGTTGACCGGAACCAGATCGCCCCGCTTGGGGAATTTGTAGCGAACCGTCAGTCCATGAGGACAGGCTTCCGGATGAACTTCCGGACCTTCTGCTTCACAATGGGTGGGATGACGCAGCTTCAATGCCCAGAAAGGCAGGTCCATGTAATGACAGGCCATGTCGCCCAGGGTTCCCTGGCCGAACTGCCACCAGCGACGCCATTGCGCGGGATGATAGCGTCCTGCAGCGTAAGGACGCTCAGGCGCGGGTCCCAGCCACAGATCCCAGTTCAGATTTTTGGGAGGGGCCTGAGTTTCCGTCGGCAGATCTCCGCCTCCCCAGCCTTTACCAACCCAGACGTGAACTTCACCGATGTCTCCCAGGACACCGGAATTCACGATTTCTACAACACGACGATAATTGTCGCCAGCGTGAATCTGTGTTCCCAGTTGAGTGGCGACGCCCTGCTTCTTGGCTTCTTCTGCAATGATGCGTGCTTCCTGAACCGTATGCGTCAGAGGTTTTTCACAATAAACGTGCAGCCCTTTGCGAATGGCACGAATCGTGGCGGGAGCATGATGATGATCGGTCGTACCAATCACAACCGCATCAATTTTTCCTTCTTCGCTTTCCAGCATCTCCCGATAGTCGGCATACAGACGCGCATTGGGAAAACTGGCAGACGCACGATCGAGATAATTACTGTCCACGTCAACCAGTGCGACAATATTCTCGCCTTTCACGCCATCCACATCTGCGGCTGCCCGGTTAGCGGTTCCGATACAGGCGATGTTCAACTTACCGTTGGCAGACTTTGAAGCAGCGGGAGCAACTCCCGTCCAGACACCGGCGGAGATCGCAGCGGCACCGGCAGTAGTGGTCTTCAGAAATTCGCGACGGCTGAAATTTGAATTCTTTTGCATTAATCAATCCCATTAAAGAGGCCAGCCAACTGATTTTAACTGGCAGTTGCGAGTATTGATTGACTGTCAATAGTCAATTCATCATGGTTCGGTGAGCAGCTGCAGTGTACTTTCTACGTAACAGCATTGGATTTGCTGGAGGTTTCTCAAGTGATACCGGCAGAAAACGGCTACAGAGCCCATCTCTTAATTTAATATTCCTTATTTATGGTAATTTGAATCACAGCCTGTGACCATTCCAGATTGAGCCTGTTTTTCACATTCTTTCAGAAAGAACCGTTTAAGATTATACGATCCCTGATCTCAAACCCCTTTCATTTCAAGGTTTAAGGAGCAGATGACTTCTGAGTGATATAGACCATTTTCGGTCCGCGCTCGATTTTGCCTTCCCTTATTTTGATATCAATCGTCTGTTCGCCTGCGTGTAAGGTCACATTCTGAAAAACATGTTCGCTTTTGCCGGCTGGCACCTCTGCATGAAACAGATCGTGCCCGACCTGCACCGTCATTTCGGCTGTGGCCTGATCCCGCTCTTTGCCAAACAGCACTTTGATATCATAAGACCCTGTCTGTTCAATAGTGACCAGCCACTGACCACGTGCATCACTGGTCCACCCCTTGCCTTTGGGACCGGCATAACGCCAGTCCTGCCGGGTAAGAACAGTCGTCTCCTCTTTCGGATTCCCGATATGAATTCGAGGCGGAGCGTAATTATCAGGACGTGTCGAACTTACATCTTGAAACCAGTTGTTGTATTGCTCTGTCAGGTTTGACGCCAGTTTTGTTTTTGCTCCTGCCAGATTCTGACGTTCTGCCGGATCGTTCTGCAGATGAAACAGCTTGCCCGGTTCATCCGGTTTGGAAAACGTCATTTTGTAATCTTGTGTGACCACCGCAGCGTTCGTGCGGGGCTGAGGTTCATCTCCCCGATGCCACTGCAGAAACAGAGACCGTTCGGGCCACTGCTCGGCATTATTTTTAAGGAGGGGTAACACATTGACGCCGTCCAGTTTCAACCCTGCTGGTTTTTCAACACCGGTTGCTGCCAGAATGGTGGGAAACAGATCGTAATGGGCGGCGATCGTTGGATTCACCGTGCCCGCCTTCAGTTGAGCTGGCCAGTGCGCTACCAGGACAGAACGGATTCCCCCTTCATTAACGCTCCCCTTCATCCCGCGATGTTCGCCTACATAACGGGGACCGTTCGGTCCATTGTCGTTAAGAAACAGGACCAGTGTATTATCCAACGCGTCAATCTTTTTAAGATGCTGAAACAGCTTGCCGATATTCTGGTCGATATTTTCGATCATGGAAAAGACACGCGACGTTTTATCAAACTGTTTTTTATTTTTGCGTTTCGGGTTCATATCAAAGCCGTAGGCGTCTGTCAGATCCATCGCCTGATATTTTTTGCGGAGATCTTCCGGCACATCATCAAACGGACCATGCGGTGCATTGGTCGCGATATACATGAATGTCGGCTTGTCCTGCGATTCGTTCTGCTCGAGGAATTTCAGCGCGTGATCGAAATAGATATCCGTGCAATACCCCTGCATCTGTTTCTTTTCACCATTATGGAATAATACCGGATCGGTATATTTTCCTGCTCCTTCAGGCGGATCGCTGGGCTGACCGATGCCTCCTCCCCGGTGCACGAGAACTTCCTGAAAGCCCTGATCCTGCGGCCTGAGTGGATACGAATCTCCCAGGTGCCATTTCCCAAAGATTCCCGTGCGGTAACCAGCAGGTGCCAGCGCTTCGGCGATGGTGACTTCAGTCGGTTCCAACATGGCGCGACCGATGTAAGTATCGATGGCCCGGGTGCGATAGTTGTAACGTCCCGTCATCAGGTTGGCCCGGGTCGGCGTACAGACCGGACTGACATAAAATCGACTGAGTCGCGCCCCCCTCGCAGCCATCGCATCCAGGTTTGGCGTATTCAGATGTTTGTTACCCTTGAAACCATAGTCCCAGCCCCCCTGGTCATCGGTCATGATCAGAATCACATTGGTATGTTTGTCCGCGTGAACTTTCGTTGTCAGCAGAGAGACAGACAGTACGATCAGCAAAGCATAGACAATTCGACAGTTTTTCAAGTAAGGCATGGTAACGGATCCGGAGGCAAGGATGGAACGGACGTATGAAGGTCTTCTGGAGTGGAACGGTCAATCCCACACCGCCAGAAATATCAACCTGGATATCAACCTGGATATCAACCTGGATATCAACCTGGATATCAACCTGGATATCAACCTGGATATCAGCCTGGATATCAGCCTGGATTTTTACCCAAGAATTTCAATCAGTGAAACAGCATGGTATAATCTCAAGTCTATGCATTTCATCGAGGCTCTGCAAACAGATTCTCTGCTGCCTCTCAAAAAAGTAGTTTACCTTTCTCTTTTCGAAAGACGGGAACCCATGCAAGCGAAGCGCTTCTGCTGCCTGATTCTGTGTCTGACCACAATCTTGAGCACTGCTACTGCTCTGGCTGACGAAAGACGTCCCAATATCCTCTATATCATGTCCGATGACCATGCCGCCCATGCCATCGGTGCTTATCAGAGCAGGCTGGCGGTCCTCAACCCGACACCGACACTGGATCGACTTGCCAGTGAAGGCGTACTGCTGAAAAACGTATTCTGTACGAATTCGATCTGCACTCCCAGTCGGGCCACTCTGATGACCGGGCAATACTCGCACGTCAATGGCGTGACCACACTGAATGGTGCGATTGGACCGGAACAGCAGCACCTGGCGAAACTCATCAAATCAGCCGGTTATGAAACCGCGATGATCGGCAAGTGGCATCTGAAAAAAGAACCGGCGGCGTTCGACTTCTACACGGTACTGCCGGGACAGGGTAGTTATTTTAATCCCATCTTTCGTGTCCGTGGCCCTCTGCCCTGGCCGAAAAATGAGTTCCGCGCTGGCGGATACGATTCGAAACACTCTTCCGATGTGATTACAGACATCTCTTTGAAATGGCTGAAGAACCGCAAACAGAAAGACAAACCGTTCTTCCTGATGCATCACTTCAAAGCACCGCATGACAATTTTGAAAATGCGGAACGCTACGACTGGCTGTACCAGGATGTTGTCATTCCCGAACCAGACTCACTCTGGCAGCGCGGTCAACATGGCCCGTTACATCAGGCACTTTATGGCACCTCAGTCGGACCTCGCAATCAACGGCGCAATATGGGGCATCATATGTTTGTCGACGAGCATCTCCCCCCCGAGAAATATACACGGGAAGCGTATCAGCGTTATCTGAAGAAGTTTCTCAGATGTGTGCGCGGCTTAGATGATAACATTCAACGACTGGTGGAACATTTGAAACAGACCGGCGAGCTGGATAACACGATCATTATTTATACCGCAGACCAGGGTTTCATGCTGGGGGAACACGACTATATCGACAAACGCTGGATGTATGAAGAATCATTACGAATGCCGTTCATCGCTCGCTATCCCAAGTGGATTAAAGCGAATTCGAAAAACGAGAACATCATCAACAACGTTGATTTCGCACCGACGTTACTGGAAATGGCAGGTATTGAGAAACCTGAATTTATGCAGGGACGCTCATTCCTCCCCATCCTGAAGGGAGAGGACGCTCCCGCGGACTGGCCTGAGGCTACCTATTATCGCTACTGGATGCACATGACTCATCATGATAACCCGGCTCATTATGGGATCCGCACGAAAGACTATAAGCTGATTTTCTTTTACGGCCTGCCTCTGGATGCCCCTGGTGCGTTAAAAACTCCGACAACACCACACTGGGAACTTTATGACCTACGCAAAGACCCACACGAAATGAAAAACGTGTTTGCAGACCCTGCTTATAAAGAGGTGCTCGGTAAATTGAAAGTTCAGTTAAAGCAGCTAAAAGAACAGACGGGGGATACCGACGAACGCTATCCTGAACTGAAAGCACTCCAGGATGCTTCCTGATACAACATCTATTTGCTGTCGTTCTCTGTCGGCTCCGTTTCAGGAATCAATTTTTTTAATGCGGCAGAAATCGTTCGTTCGTCGCAGAGTCGATCTGGATTGACATTCCCCAGCGTGACAGCCAGTTCTCCTTCACGATTATAAATTTGACAGAAGGGAAGTGTCCCCCCCTCGATGCCAAATTTCTCAACACGTTTTGTATCTGGCGCAGTGGTACAGATATAGTTCTCAAAAGGGGCACGCTGTTCGGTAAGGTATTCATTCACCATCTTGCGATTACTCTCATTATCTTCATCCAGGTTGATTGCCAGAATCACCAGACCTTTGTCAGCATACTCCTGATGCCATTCACTTAAGTGATGAAACGAATCCAGGCAGATCGGGCACCAGGTCGCCCAGTAATCCACAATCACCACTTTCCCGTGATGTTTCTCAATTTCTGTCGGCAGGGTTTCGGGGGTAATTTCCTTCAGCTGAATTTCGACCGGAGGCAATGACTGAATCACAGCCTCACGCGCGGTCAACGGTTGCGTTTCCGTCTCTTGCTCTTGTGGCTCACCTGAACTGCAGGCAGACAGTAGACAGAACAATGTTGAGCAGAGTATCACATTTCGATTCATCAGAGTTATCATTGTGCCCCATCCAGATCAGTAAAAATCAGTCAGTGAGTTACTTTGAATAGATAAAATAATTATTCCAGTTGAAAACGCTGCATGACGTTATGAATTTCCCGTCGTTTCTGTTTCGTAGTGGAATCCAGCTTGAGAGCCGCATTTAAATAACGGGCGGCATGCGCGGGTTGATTCTGTTGCAGATAAATATCCGCCAGCGCAAGATAGGAAGGCAGATGCTCGCGGGAAAGTTCAATCGCTCGCTCGTAAGACTGAATTGCCCGCTCTGCATCCCGTTTACCCCACCAGGCGTTTCCCAGGTTATGATATACTCCCACCTGGAGATGCTGTAACTTTCCATCCAGCAGATCCAGTGACTGCTGATACAGTTGAATCGCCGGATCATATTGCTGCATTGTCACCAGTGCATTGGCCTGGTTAATCAGTGCTCCCGTAAATTCAGGATCAATTGCCAGGGCCCGTTCGTAACAGGCGATCGCTTCCGAAAACTGTCCATGGCCGGCATATACCAGCCCCAGGTGCACATGAGCGGTCGGCGACCTGGAATTCGTATTGACCCACTGCCGGAAAAAGGTCTCTTCCTTCTCAAAATAGATACCGCGAATACCACTGATACATGCCAGACACACGCCTATCATCAGACCAACGATCACACACAGTTTCTTCACCAGAAAATGATCCCAGTACTGGCTGACGATTGCGGCTGACAGAGCCAGTGGCGCCAGCATCGCCAGGAATACGTAACGTTCTGAAAAAGCGCATTCCTGTTCCAGAATATTGGATGTCGGCAGAATCAGCAGCATAAACCAGATGCCCCAGAAACAGGCAGTCTGCCCCAGCTCATCTGATTTTCTTCGAACAAAATAGACGAGCATTCCCGTCAATAGAATGGCAATGATGATGCGGAGTAGATCGAACCAGACATCAAAGGGTGGCTCATACACCAGTTCTACAAATGGAACAAAACTGGTCTGCAGCGAATACAGTAATGAGTAAAATGGTCCCAGTGGCTGCTCTGCCAACATGAGTTTCACTTCCGTACCGCTGAAGAGTAACCAGCGTAACAGCAGATAACCCACTATGAGTAACAGAAAGGGGGCATAACGCCGAAGCCAGTCTACTTTCTGTTTCTGATCAGGGAGGCCCGTGAGCTTCAACCGGTCAGCGATCACAAATAACACAGGCAGCACAATTGCCTGCTCTTTGGCAAGCAATGCGAGACCACAGGTCACCACGGCCCACCAGTAATGTTTCCGCGTCCCTTTCAGGAAACACCAGGTCGAGAGCAGAATCAATGTGGCAGGCAGTAATGATTCACGACCCGACGCGACAGGATAGACGCAGGAAGCAGCAGCAGGATGCAAACCAAACAGAGCTACAGTAAACAGAGCAGGAACCGGCTGAATCTTAAACACGGGCAAGCGTATTAACAACCAGGCGATGCCGACGGTAACGCCTGCCAGCAGCGCATTGAACAGATGAAACCAGCGGGGATCATCGCCGTGCAATGTTTTCTGAAACACGATCGATGCCCGGGTTAGAGGCCGATAGTAAGGCAGTGTTGGAAAACTGGGTTCCGTGAACATCAATACAAGGTCGTCGAATGACTCCAGTGGCTGCTGTGCCAGTACCTGTTCGGAATCGTCATACAGAAATGAGTTGGAATAAAAGGAGCCGTACAAAGCGGAGATAAATAAAACGACTGCAAGTAAAATCAGAGTTTCCGCTTTACGAGTCATAACAGCCTGTTTGGATAAGAAGTCTTCTGAGTTGTCTCCTGAACCAGTATTTTCGATACAGGACCTTGAACAGATAAGATACCTGATCCAAGTGTATGGATACAACTAAAAATGAAGACCGCCCGCTCCCCTGTCAGAAAAACGGAAACGGGCGGTCTCGCTTGAGTCTGAATCTGTCAGCACTGGCCTTTCAAAGTCAGACCACTGGTTGTTCAGAATTACTGATTGATACTGACAACATTCCCATCACTGAAGGTGTGCAGGTTCTGCCAGGTAAGACCATCAATGCTGTCACCAACAAAGTGCACCGACCCGTCTACCATCAATACATGGACCCCACCGATGTGCCAGCTACGGGCAATTCCCGAATTGGAACCACCCGAACTGGTTCCATTACAACCATTGGGAGTCGATAGTGAAAGAATCGTATAGGCAGTCCCACCAAGTGCAGGTTGTGCCCAACCATACTTGGCCTGATTTCCTGCCCCCGTAAAACCACATCCGGCTATTTTAGTGCGGTTCTGTGCGAATTCAGAAAATGAGATCGTATTGGACGTCCCATCTGTGATCAAACGCAGCTTCATCGCGGGATGGGTCAGTGCAGTACCCGCTTCATTTAACAGACCGTTTCGTTCCGCAAACACACCTGATGTTCCATGCTGACCACAGAATCCGGAAGGATGCGTTGAGCCGGCACCCGGATAATTGTGGGTCGCCAAACCATTATTACTGACAGATGAGTCACTGGTACGATTGTCACTCGGACAGATGTAAACAGGAATCTGGGTGGCTCCTGCAGGTAAGTTAACGGCATCATCATAACGTAAACTCATGTTGATCTGATTATAAACATTCGCCTGATCAATATAAGGCAGCAGCATGGTATGCAGCGTATGAAAACTGTGGGGAACCCCTGTCGTATTATGTGCGGCAGAAGTATAAGTACCGCAGCAACAGCCTCTCCCGTTCGGTGAAATTGTGGATCGGGGAAAGACTCCCATCGTCGTATCGGTATAATTTGCGAGCGCCAGACCAATTTGTTTCAGGTTATTTTTGCAGGTGCTGCGGCGGGCCGCCTCCCTGGCCTGTTGCACCGCTGGTAAGAGCAGCGCAATTAAGATGGCTATGATGGCAATCACAACCAGCAGTTCAATTAACGTAAATGCCTTGCGTTTCATCAAAGGGTCTCTCCTTCTTGAAAATAAATAAGTTTTAATTAGTAATTAATGACGAAACAATTTATGACACCTTGGCAGAAAATGCTGTCTTACAAGTCATTGAGCGGCGAATGAAACTGACTTGATAGAGATATACTGTGGGAGGGCTTTTTTCTTCTGTTGTTGTGGCAAAAATTAATGGTTTCGTGGTCGAGTCAGTTTGACAGTAAATAAACGATACAGCTTATCTGTCTAAAAGGGTCTAACCTCTAAGCGGGAAACAGTCCTCCATTTTACATGTATTAGTAATACCTGTGAGCAACTGACCTGATTACCTGAAACTTATCATTCGCAGAAATAAGTTACTGCCCTGACTGGAAATGGCATATCAAGCTTGCCCCAGCCGAGACAGAAAAAACGGTCAGAGACGGTGGCTGCCATCTCTGACCTGCATTTTTCACTTCGAAAAGATCACTTCAACAATAAACACCATAACTTCAGACAGGTTTCGTATTATTTGTTAATACTGACAACCTGATTGTCGCTGAAATTATTCAACCAGTACCAGGTGTTGGCGTCAATACTATCTGACACAAAATGCACAGAACCATCGACCATTAACACGTGAACACCGCCTGCATGCCAGCTACGGGCAATCCCTGAATTGGAACCATTCGTACTCGTTCCATTACACCCGTTGGGAGTCGAACCCGACCGAATCGTATAGGCAGTGCCTCCTACCGCGGGTCGTGCCCACCCATACTTGCCCTGACTTGTTGTACTGGTAAAACCACAGCCGGCAGTCTTAGTCTTGTTCTGCGCAAACTCCGAAAAGCAGATTGTATTCGAGGTTCCGTCAGTAATCAGCCGCAGCTTCATTGTTGGATGTGTGAGCCTTGTTCCCGCTTCATTCAGCTGACCATTTCGTTCAGCAAATACTCCAGAGGTGCCGTGCAAGCCACAAAAACCATAGGGATGTGTCGACCCCGCTCCCGGATAGTTGTGGGTCGCCATGCTAATCGAATCACCGGCCCCATTCGTTACCACATTAGAATCAGAAGTCCGATTATCACTCGGACAGATGTAAACAGGAATCTGAGTTTTCACAGCCTCTGCATTGGACGTGTCATCATATCGCAGGCTCATATTCATTTTGTTATAAACATTCGCCTGATCGATATATGGAAGCAGCATCGTATGCATTGTATGAAAACTATGCGGAATGCCCGTCGTGTTATGAGCCGACGCACTATAACTGCCGCAACAGCATCCACGACCGTTGGCTGATATAACGGAACGCGGAAATACCCCCATCGTTGTATCGATATAATTTGCCAGCGCCAGGCCAATCTGCTTCAGGTTATTTTTACAACTACTACGACGGGCGGCTTCACGCGCCTGTTGAACTGCCGGCAGAAGTAATGCAATCAAAATGGCTATGATGGCAATCACCACCAGAAGCTCGATTAACGTAAATGCCTTGCGTTTCATGAAATAATTTCTCCTTCAACCGCTCAATTAGTAAGTTTTAAAGAAAATATCTAGAGCACCTCACAGTTTACAATAGGGTCTCTCGTACTATGATACCCGGTCCCAATGCCCCTGGAGACGCGACAGAAAAACGGGACACAGTCTAGTCGTCAGAAAACAGGTCTCTATCGTTGTTGAGTAAATCCTTCTACGGAATAGAAGCGATTCGAGATAGTACAGGGAGACTAATAAAGAACCTGAAGACAGAACATTTCCATCTTCAGGCTCATCAATTCATTCAGTAAAGAATTATTGAGGTCAAATTATTTATTGATACTGACAACCTGATTATCACTGATTGCTCCCAGGTATCTCCAGGTAAAGCCATCAATACTGTCTGAGACAAAATGGACAGAGCCATCGACCATCAGCACATGCACACCACCTGCATGCCAGCTGCGAGCGATCCCAATATTTGAGCCGCCTGTACTGGTTCCATTACAACCATTCGGTGTTGAAACTTCGCGAATGGTAAATGAGGTTCCACCGACAGCGGGGCGTGCCCAGCCATATTTGGCCTGACTGGTTCCACCGATATTACAATCGATCTTGGTCTTGTTTTGAGCGAACTCAGAGAAAGCGATGGTATTGGAGGTTCCATCTGTGATCAGTCGCAACTTCATCACCGGGTGCACCAATGCTGTTCCCGCTTCGTTCAACTGCCCGGCCCGTTCTGCAAAGACCCCCGTTCCGGATCCCGTCGTACCGTGTAAACCGCACAGCCCGTAAGGATGATTGGATCCCGTCCCTGGATAACTGTGAGTTGCCATTGAGATCGAATCCCCGGCCCCATTTGTCACAACGTTCGAATCAGAAGTTCGATTATCACTGGGACAGATATAGACAGGGATTTGCGTTTTCACTGCGGGGCCATTGACAGTATCATCATACCGCAAGCTCATATTGATCTGGTTATAAACGTTTGCCTGATCAATATAAGGTAACAACATCGTGTGAACTGTGTGAAAACTGTGAGGAATTCCTGTTGAGTTGAATGCGGTCGAGCCATAGCTTCCACAACAACAGCCACGTCCATTCGGTGAGATGGTTGCCCTGGGAAATACTCCCATCGTGGTGTCGATGTAATTAGCCAGCGCCAGACCAATCTGCTTCAGATTGTTTTTACATGTACTGCGACGTGCTGCTTCGCGTGCCTGTTGCACCGCGGGCAAGAGTAATGCAATTAGAATGGCGATGATGGCAATCACCACCAGAAGCTCGATTAACGTAAATGCCTTGCGTTTCATGAATAAACTCCTTTACGAAAACAAAATAAATAAAAACGCATCATCAGCGGCAACGATTTGGAACACAAAATCGCTTCGCAACAGAGATAAGATTGATGATCAACTTCTCAAGCGGTAGAACCCCGCCGGAGAAAATGCCTTCATCTACATACTGTGTTAAACTCAATCACTGCTCTGTCGATTCAGACCAGTATTGTGCTTTTTATTATTTTTATTCAGCACAGAGCCCTGAGTTCGTGCTTTGAATCAGGGACACTCCGGCTTTTTTGAAAGGAATTTACTTATTTCGAAGTTAACTCAAAATCAAACGTTTTATTGGCTTCCGTAACATCTGCGGTTAATTCACTGTTAACGCCATATTTTTTATAAGGGCCCGTTTCAAAGGCGGCTGCCCCTCCCTCTTCTTCAGCTTTTTCATCTTTTTTCTCATTGACCATCACTGCGTATTTCGCCGCGTAGACATTTTCGAGACTGTACTTTCCGGCTGCATCAGTGTTTGCTACATATTGCCGAAATTCTGCAGGGGCACCCGCATCAAGTCTCTTAAAGATGACTTCCACACCATCAGAGGGTTTGCCATCCAGGGTGATGGTTCCAGTAACCGTAACAGCGGTTCCAAGATCTGCCGTGGGGTCTTTGCTACAAGCGGAAAGAGTAATAAGAGAAAACAACAGGACTGAATACAGAGCTGGTCGCACTTGGTGTCTCCTGAATCTTAAGAAGTAGTAAATTCGAATGAATTATTCACAAGAGAAGCTTAACTGTGTTTTGATGTGCTTCTTTTAGGCTACCAATAAACACTCATAAAGGAAAGATTTTTTTATAATAGATATAAAGAAAATGTTATTTTTAAAATTTCATAACAATCGATTTCCGCCTGTACAGTAAGCAGGAACTCGCTGTTCGAAAACAGGTGTGTCCGTTTATCAGCTTTTAGACTGTGTCCAGTTTTACCGTAGCGTCTACAGGGCTGTTTGGCCCGAGTATATTAGATTGAGAGACGCGATAGCCAAACACGACACAGTTGAAGAATCATTGATGACCAGGATTGCCGAACTGCCAGAGCAATACGCCTGATTAAATCGGATAGATAAACGGGGCGATCGCGCTACCACTGATGAGTATCAGCAAGCCAATCAACAGCAGCGCGATAATGATCGGCGCTAACCACCATTTCTTGTTATGCTTCAAAAAATCCCAGAACTCGGCCAGGATTCCGGGTGCCTTCGATTCAGATTGCGACAGGAAATCAGACGTCTGTGCTTCAGATGCATTCGATTGCGAATCGGACTGTTCTGACATTTTCTTACCTCTGATATTATTCTTCCGTAACCTGAAATCTCAACCACATCAAAACTGACGAAAATAATCCTGCTCCTGCCTGACGCGGCGTTCTGTCTTCCAGTAGGAAGTCGCCCGCGAATCAAAGCGTCTGCCAACCAGATCATGTCCCAGCAATCGTAAGATGAGTCCGATCGGCGTGATCAGCAGGTAATATACCACAGCAATCAACAGACAGGAAACAATCCAGCGAATGGGATACAGCAGGATCATCCACCCCAGATAAAGGGGCTTGATCATCGCTGGTGCAATCAATCCCACCAGTACGATCAGCGCGCCAATCGCCGAGAGCGTAACCGCCAGTGGAACCGAAGCCGACGCGCGAAAGCTGACAAATGCGATCAGTGCCAACAGACAGCCCAACGCCACTGAGAAAATTCGCAACTCGCGTGGTGAAGGTTTCCAGTTGATTTCTGCTAATGCCATCTTCAGGGTACTACTTTCTTATCCCATGTTCGAACGTTTAATCCAGAGCGTATTGATCCAGATGCAGGTCATCTTCAAAGGCGCGTGCATCAGGCTGTTCTGACTTAAGAATCACAAACTGCTCCAGCACAAGTACGTCCATATTCGTTGCCATAAAACACCGATACGCGTCTTCCGGACTGCAGACAATTGGTTCGCCACGCACATTAAAACTGGTATTAATCATGACCGGTGAATCGGTCAACTTTTCAAAAGCGGTGATCAATTTGAAATACCGTCCATGACGACTGGCATCGACAGTCTGCAAACGGGAAGAAAAATCGACGTGTGTAATCGCCGGCACACTCGAACGAATCAACTGCAGCTGCTGCAGGCCTGTGAGCTGTTCGCTGTCTGCGGGCAGCGTATTTCGTTGATGAAGTTGCACGTCAGCCACTTGCAGCATGTAAGGGCTGTCTATACCGGGAGGAAAATCAAAATAGTCAGCGACCCTGCTTTGTAAAACTGAAGGAGCAAAAGGGCGAAATGATTCTCGAAACTTGATCTTCCGATTCATGATCGACTGCATCGTTGTACTGCGCGCATCGCCGAGAATGCTTCTCCCTCCCAATGCTCGCGGCCCATATTCCATTCGTCCCTGCATCCAACCGACCACTTTTTCATCCGCGATAAAACCGGCAACCTCGTTACACAATTCCTCTTCATCAGGGCGGTAGTGGTACACGACTCCCCTGGTATCCAGAAATTCTCGAATCTGCGTCTCAGAAAAACGGGGGCCCAGAAAACTTCCCTGCTGCTGGTCTTCGGCTTGAATCGGTCGGGGCTTCTTGAGTAACTGATTCCAGATAAACAACGCCACACCCAATGCGCCCCCTGCGTCTCCCGCTGCGGGCTGAATCCAGATTTCTTCAAAGGGACCTTCCCGCAGGATCTTACCATTGGCGACGCAGTTTAAAGCAACGCCTCCTGCCATACAGAGCCGCGACAGCCCGGTCTGTGCATGCACGTGCTGCACCATTTTCATCAGAATCTCTTCGGTCACCACCTGGATGGAAGCAGCCAGATCCATATCACGCTGTGTAAGTTGCGATTCAGGCTGGCGGGGTTCGCCCCCCATCAACTGATGAAATTTCTTCGAGGTCATGGTCTGACCATGACAATAATCGAAATAGGATAAATCGAGACGAATTGATCCATCGGGCTTGATATCCACCAGATTTTCGCGAATCAGATTGGCATAACGGGGCTCCCCATAAGGAGCCAGCCCCATCAGTTTATATTCGCCTGAGTTCACCTTGAACCCGCAATAATAGGTAAAAGCCGAATACAACAACCCGACTGAGTGAGGAAAGTAGAGTTCACTCTGAATTTCGATCTGATTTCCTCGCCCGATCCCATAACTGGCGGTCGCCCATTCTCCGACGCCATCCACGGTCAGAAAAGCCGCCTCTTCGAAGGGAGAGGGAAAGAAGGCGCTGGCCGCGTGTGACTCATGATGTTCAACGAACACGATCCGCTTCTTGTACTGCTGATTTAATCCATCATGGATCACGCGGGGAAGATGCAGCTTGGTTTTAAGCCAGCTGGGAATGGTATTCAGAAACGCTTTGAACCCCCACGGCGCGAAAGCCAGTGTTGTTTCCAACAGGCGTTCAAATTTTAAAAATGGTTTTTCATAGAAACCCACCAGGTCGATCTGGTCGGGGGTCAGGCCTGCTTCTTCCAGACAGTACGCGATTGCCTGTTCCGGAAAGGCCGCGTCATGTTTGATTCGGGTAAACCGCTCTTCCTGGGCAGCAGCGATAATCTCACCATCTACAATGATGGCAGCTGCTGAATCATGATAGAATGCGGAGATCCCCAGAATCGCGGTCATGCAGTACTCAGTCCGAATATTGAAAAGTCAAAGAGGGTTGAACCGTCAACACCTTAGTACCACAAACAAAAGTGGATCTGCAAGAGCGGTTACTGCCCTGTCCCCTGAATCAGCGTCAGTTCCCCCTGGTTTGGCAAATCGTTCCACTCTTCGCGACTTCCATCAGGCCAGGTGAGAACCAGGCTTTGAATTGAAGCCGCATTGCCTGTGGGTACGATTACACGAGGGTCGCTGGACGCCTGATAGCTGCCACCCGCCGGGATCACCAGAATCTGCTCCACATCGTCGGTCACGACTTTCAGAGTGCAGCCCAAAGGTGTCCGCGGGCCCTTCACGCCGATGAATCGTAGTCGCACACTCTTGCCTTGCATTGAACTCTCATTCTGCAGGAGGGCCGCCGGTTTGATTTCATGCGTCGCCAGCAAGTCGGCATCACCATCGTTATCGATATCCCCGACGGCAGTTGCCCGCCCCAGGAACTTGGATTGAAAATACGGCCCCGACTGTAATGAAACATCCTGAAACCGTTTTCCCTGCTGATTATAAAACAGCTGTTGAGTCATTTCGTATTCATGCTCGGTTCCCAGTGTGCTCAAATCCCAGATATGCCCGTTCGCGATGAACAGATCTGGCCACTGGTCCAGATTGAAATCGGCAAAAATGGTTCCGAATGCCAGCATGGGTCGTGATGTCGTATCCAGTCCCAGACGAGAATTGGTTGTCAGATAACCGCCGACCTCCAGCTGTTCATAAAAATCGTTGGCTGCATTTTCAAAATTGGTGACGAACAGATCCAGCAGACCGTTGCGATTGAAGTCGGCACAGGCAATCCCCATGGACGACTGCGGTTCCCCCTGATCGCCGACCGCGACCCCCAATACCAGTGCCTGTTCCTCGAATTTCAGGTTTCCCTGATTGATAAACAGAAAATTATCCGTTGTGTCATTCGCCACGAAAATATCGAGCAGGCCATCCCGATTCAAATCTACAATCTGTACTGCCAGCCCCTTACCACCGATGGGTTGAATGATACCTGCCGACTCTGAGCGATCAACAAACTGACCATTCCCCCGATTCTCAAACAGCAGATCCTGCTGCGCAATTCTGCCAATTGGTCCGCAGGAAATCTTCACCCGCTGAGAGCCGATGGTCGTATAGCAGGGTGGATCATCGCGGGAATACTCGACATAGTTGACCACATAGAGATCCAGGTCACCATCCCCGTCCAAATCACCAAAGGCGGCACTCGCGCCCCAGTGTTCATCTCCGGTCAGTGTTGTCTCCGTGATATCGGAAAAGGTGCCATCTCCGTTATTTTCCCAGAAATAGTTTTTGCCATACGTGCATAAATAAAGGTCAACAAACCCGTCATTGTTATAATCCCCGCAGGCAACACCCATGCCGAAGTCGGAGCGTTCTACACCAGCTGCCGCAGCGACGTTTTCAAATAGCAATGTTTGAGGAAGTGAACCCCGGGAACGATACAAGCGATGCACTTCGCCTGCGTCCTCAGCCGGGCGATCAAAATGGGAGCCATTGGAAAGAAACACGTCCAGACACTGGTCGCCATCATAATCAAATAACGCGACCCCACCCCCGTTCTGCTCCACCATGTAATGCTGCGGACTGGGATTTCCATAATAGGTAAATCCGAGACCACTCTGGTGAGCGATGTCCACAAACTGAAACGGGGATGACTTCGCAGTAGTTTTCGGAGACGACCTGTCAAGTTTGATGTCGGGTGCTACCTGACTGACAGTCGTTTGTTCTGGTTCTGGTTTAGTCTGATCACAACCGCTGCCAAGTGAAACATAGAACAGGAACAGGATAACGGGAAGTCGGTGATACATCTTGAACGGAATCAATTTCACTTCACCCCTGAAACAGTAAGAAATTTGAATTCGACTGCCTGCCGGTTCATTATTTGTAAGCGTCCACTCAGATTCAATCGAATTATCTGATTCTTCCGCGAGAGCAACGATGAAGAATACGGGACAGGCTTCTCTCACCCCGAATCAGGATTGATTTGCTTTCCCTCAATAAACATTGTTAAATAGGATCATACAACGGTTGCAGTACCGAAGCGAGTCAATCCTCGGCGGAATTCCCATAACAGATTCCCCGGACAGGTTTGACATATTAAGATCACCATCGATGAATGACACAGCTCCAATTGAATCAGATGAAGCCTCACTGTCATCCGACGAAAAAGTTAACCAACAATCATTGTTTAAGGTTTCGTTACTCTATCTGATTGTGCTTCTCCTGGTGTTCTCCCGCTGCCTGGCGTATCCACTGCTGGACTGGGACGATGAGATGCATCTCACGCAGAACCCCAATCTGAATCCCGTATCATTCAGCAGCCTGGGAACCATCTGGACCGAGCCTTACGAAGGACTGTATATCCCCCTCAGTTACACTTTTTTTGCGGGTGAAACGGCGATCACCCGACTGCTGGGGGGACAGAATAAGGACGCGCTCTCACCATACCTGTTTCACACAGGCAGCCTGTGCCTGCACCTCATCAATTCGCTGCTGATCTACCGGATTCTGTTACTGCTGGTCAAGGAGGAACGGGCAGCCTGCCTGGGAGGCCTGTTGTTTCTGCTGCATCCACTGCAAGTAGAATCAGTGGTCTGGATCAGCGAAACGCGAGGACTGCTCAGTAACTGTTTTTCGATTGCCGCGATCTATTATTCGCTCAAATTCGCATCTATCACTCCTGCTCACGAGCAACCCGTTTCTTCCGCCCCGCCCCAGCCCGCTCTTGTCTCACGTGGCCCTCTGATTGCCGCCAGCCTCTGTTTTCTGCTCTCCCTGCTGGCCAAACCCAGTTCTGTAACGACCCCTTTGATCATTGGGATTCTTGTGATCGGCTTTTTCCCCGCACAGTTAAAGTCGCTTCGCTCCTGGATCGCTGGCTGGCTGATTCTGGCTGTCGCCTTCATTCTGCTGAATCGTGGAGAACAGGCGGAACTGCTGTTTGAAAGTCCCCTGTGGGCTCGCCCGTTGATCGCCGGTGATTCACTGACCTTCTATTTATGGAAACTGGTCGTCCCTTACCCACTGGCGATGCAGTACGATAAAAGTATCCGGCTGATTCTGGAGACCGAAACAATTTACTGGTTCTGGATCATTCCCGGCGTACTCTTACTGACCTCCTGTTTTGTCAAGCAACGGCGGATCTGGTTGACGATCGCCGGAATCTTCATCGCCGGGTTGCTGCCTGTACTGGGACTGATTCCCTTCGCCTATCAGTTTGTATCCAATGTCGCAGACCGCTATGTCTATCTTTCCCTGCTGGCCCCTGCGCTGGCGTTAGCCTGGCTGATGCGTGGCGTTTCCAGTCCTGCACCGCGGATCGTGGTCATGGTACTTCTGATGGTCTGTGCCAGCTTGAGTTTTTTCCAGACAGCCAACTGGGCCAGCAATCAAAGCCTGTATCAGCATTGCCTGGCAGTCAACCCACGTGCTTTTATCGCGTTGAGCAACCTGGGGCATCTTGCCTTTCAGTCAGGGAAATATGACACCGCCCTGCATTACTTTGAAAAATCACTGGCCGTGATCCCCGATGATGCAGGCACCCATCAGAATCTAGGCGCTACGCTGATGAAACTCGGCAAGGAAACAGAGGCGATCAAACACCACCAAAGTGTGCTGAAAATCGATCCACGGCATCCGGGAGCTCACCTGGCATTGGGTGTCTATTCTGAATCACAGGGTGAGCTCAAAGACGCTTTCGATCATTATCTGCAGACCTTGCAGGCGGATCCCCAAAACGGTGCTGCGCTGCAGGGACTGGGAAATCTCGCGCGCAAACAGCAAAACTTTAAGGACGCATTGAAGTACTATCAAAGAGCATTACGCTTTCAACCTGATGACGTTTCCCTGAATCAAAATCTGGGCATGCTTTACCTGGAACTGGGGGATGAGCAGAAAGCACAGCAACAGTTTGAACGTGCGCGGAAACTGGGTGGATTTAATCCGGCGAGCGAATTTAACCTGGGCCTGATCGCTGCAAAAAATCAAAACTTGCCTCAGGCGATTCAGCATTATGAAACGGCTCTGAACAATCTCGACCCACAGGCTGCTGCTGATCTTTATCAAAAGGTACGTCAGGAACTGGCGCTGACCTGCAACCTGCTGGGAACCATTCTGCAACAACAGGGACAACACTCGCAGGCAATAACCCGGTTTGAAACCGCAATCAAATATGCAGATGACTTTGCCCCTGCTTACTATAACCTGGCAGAATCGTTACAGCAGCTGCAACAGACCACCGCAGCGCTCTCCGCGCTCAAAACCGCATTGAAATTGGTGCCTGCCGGATCTGAACCCGCCCGGGATATCCAAAAACGAATTGATTTGTACCAAAAACAATAGAAACGACGTGCTCACAAAACCTATAATCAGAAACTCACACTACTGAAACCTTTTCAGACAGATCGAAACCCCTTTGAATCAGACTACAGAGATTCCATCCAGTCAGAACACAACCGAACGCAGCAGGAACAAAACCATTCTGTTTCGACTCGCCGCCCTGGGCGTGGGACTGCTGCTCAGTCTGGTTGTCGTAGAAACACTCGTACGTGTATTTCACGTCGAGCCCCCACGATTGATTTCCAAACGACAGCTCGCTGATCTGACAAAGCAGGACCAGATTACCTACTATCAATGCTATCCTGACAATCCTCACGAAGAATTCTCGGCCGTCCCAGATACCTCGCATGGGAAATGGGAACTCCTGACTTATACGCTCAATCCGAAACCCCTGCCACTCGACCGCCTCACAGAGACACCCTGGTGTGTGAAATACACGCATTCATCCAAAGGGATTCGGGACCGCGAATATTCAAACGAGGCGCCAGATGATGTAATGCGCATTGCCTGTATAGGAGACTCTTTCGTCTTCGGCGAAGGGGTTCCCATTGAAAAAACCATCTCCCGCCAACTGGAATTTCAACTGGGGAAAAAATATGAGGTCATCAATGGCGGTCAAGTGGGTGCAAACACCATGGATGAGCTGCAGATACTGGCAGCCATCACACGGGAAGCGGACTGCCATCGGGCAATTTTTGTCTTTATTCCGAATGACATCCCGTTGCATCCGCGACTCGCGGAACGTCAGAAGTACATCAACGATCTCGTTCAGATCCGGGATCAGTACCTCGATGATTACAAAAAGAACAGCTGGCATGGAGGCTACTTAAAATCTGTTGGACTGTTGACCGCTCCTTTCGAAATGGAGAAAATTAAACGGGAAACCGTGCAATGGTATCTCGACTCGTACGACCCTGAGTTCAACAGGGAAAACCTGCGTGTTTTCAAAGAAACAATTCAAACAATTCCTAAAATCCCAGGCTGCCGCTCCGTATTTGTAATCTATCCACTGATGGAAGGGTTTGAATCGGAGTACCCGCTGAAACCCATTCATACCCAGGTCGCAGCGATCGCAGAAGAGGCTGGACTGCCCGTGCTGGACCTGACCAGTGCTTTTGCAGGACAGAACACCTCAGACCTTTGGGTGCACGCCACAGACCATCACCCCAACGGGAAAGCCAATGCGATTGCGAGTGACGCAATCATTGACTGGTTGAAAAAAGATGTCCCCTGGTTTCTCAAACCAGACCCACCACAAGAGACAAAACCTGACACAGAGTTTTAATCGCTGACAGGTTAACTTCTCGTCAGGAAAGTACATCACACGTAAAACGTTTCATTTTAATATTGATATTACAAGGTAGAGCGATGCGACAGCGAACAATTGGATTCACCCTGGTTTTACTGATGTTGTTTCCCGCGATGTTACAGGTCTCCCAGGCAGAGGAAACCGACGCCGGTTACAAAACGCTGAACGAGATCCCGTATTACACGGCAGAACAGTCACAACAGAACGAATACATGCAGGAACGCTGCAAGCTGGACCTGTATTATCCAACAAACATCAAGGATTTCCCTACAGTCGTCTGGTTTCATGGTGGCGGCTTGAAGGGGGGCAGGAAATCCATTCCCAAAGAACTACAGGACCAGGGAATTGCGATTGTGGCTGTCAACTACCGTCTGTTTCCCAAAGCCAAAAAACCGGCCTACCTCGAAGACGCTGCTGCTGCCGTGGCCTGGACGTTTCAGCATATCAAAGAATATGGCGGCAACCCCGATCTGATTTTTGTCGCCGGACATTCCGCAGGCGGTTACCTGACCAGTATGCTGGGACTGGATAAACGCTGGCTGGCAGCGCATGACATCGACGCGAATCAGATCGCCGGCCTGATTCCCTACAGTGGCCACTGCATCACGCACATGACCGTTCGCGAAGAAATGGGAATCGAACGCGATCAACCCATCATTGATGACATGGCTCCCCTGTTTCACGCCCGCAAAGATGCCCCGCCGATCCTGCTGATCACCGGAGACCGGGAACTGGAGTTTCCTACGCGCTACGAAGAAAACGCCTACATGCACAGCTTGTTAAAAGTGGTCAAACATCCGCAGGCTCAACTGTTTGAACTGGATGGTTTTACCCACGGCACCATGGTTAAACCAGGTCATTTCCTGCTACTGAAAGAAGTCAGCCGTATCGTCAAAGCGAAAAAACAGGCTGACTGACATTAGCTATCAGGATTGTGATCGCAGTCGGAGTGCATTGCCAATTACGGAGATTGAGCTGAAACTCATGGCTGCTGCAGCGATCATCGGACTTAACAAAGCATGCATGCCCAGGAAGGGGACCAGAATCCCTGCCGCGATCGGTATGCCCAGGGCATTATAACCGAAAGCAAACAGTAAATTCTGATGGATGTTCTTCATTACCAGTCGACTGAGGTCAATGGCATCGACGACGCCACGGAGATCCCCTTTGACCAGTGTGACTTCGGCACTTTCAATGGCGACATCCGTTCCTGTTCCCATAGCGATGCCCACATCGGCTTCCGCCAGGGCCGGGGCGTCGTTAATGCCATCTCCTGCCATTGCGACTTTGTGACCTGCATTGCGCAAGGCCTTGATTTTTTCATATTTGTCCTGTGGCTTCACTCCTGCTTCTACTTCATCAATGTTGAGTGATTTCGCGACCGCGCGGGCCGTCTTTTCATTATCGCCCGTCATCATCAGAATCGAGAGTCCCAGTTCATGCAGCTTCTGTATTGCCTGAGCAGTGGTTTCCTTGATCGGATCTGAAACAGAAAGAAAGCCGGCAAACTCATTTGCCACTGCGATAAAAATAACGCCCTGCCCCTGTTCGCGGAGCTGGTCTGCCTGCGAACTCAGTTCCTCTTTGATGTTGATCGACTGATCCCGTAAAAAGGAAGCGCTGCCAATCAGGACCAGCTTTCCCTCGACAGTGCCTGTGACCCCTGCTCCTGTGACTGAGTCAAACTCACTCACGTCCTTCAGTTTCAACTCACGTTCTTTTGCAGCAACCACAACGGCCTGTGACAGGGGGTGTTCGCTGTGCTGCTCAACGGAAGCTGCGATCTGCAGCAGATCTGCTTCGCTGTAGTCTGCAGCAGGCACACATTCTGTCAGTCGTGGTCGACCTTCGGTGAGTGTGCCCGTTTTATCAACAACCAGCGTATCTACTTTCTGCAGGGTCTCGAGCACTTCTGCGTTTTTGATCAGAATGCCCTGCTTTGCACCACGACCAACGCCGACCATGATCGACATGGGAGTCGCCAACCCAAGCGCACAGGGACAGGCGATAATCAACACAGCCACCGCATTGATCAGGGCATAGGCGAAGCGGGGTTCCGGTCCCAGCCAGCTCCAGAGCAGAAAGGTAATCACGGAAACCGCCAGGACTGCAGGTACAAAACGTGAGGCAATGGTATCCACCACCCGTTGAATCGGTGCCCGACTGCGCTGTGCACTGGAGACCATCTGAATGATCTGTGACAGCAGGGTTTCTCCCCCTACTTTTTCCGCTTTCATCAGGAACGAGCCGGTCTGATTTACAGTTCCTCCAATGACGTCGTCCCCCTGCTCTTTCGTGACAGGTACTGCTTCGCCAGTAATCATCGATTCATCGATCAGACTTTTTCCGTCCTGAACGACTCCATCGACGGGCACTTTTTCTCCAGGGCGCACACGCAATAGATTGCCTGCCTGTACTTCTTCCAGCGGGATCTCCTGTTCTTCGCCCTCGACGACCAGATGGGCAGTCGGCGGGGCAAGAGACAGCAGTTCCTGAATGGCGCTGTTGGTCCGTTTGCGGGCTCTTAGTTCCAGCATCTGTCCCAGCAAAACCAGAACAGTGATTACCACCGTCGCTTCAAAATACAGCTCGACTGCTCCCTCATGTTGAAAGGAAGCGGGAAAAATACCGGGGGCCAATAGTGCGATCACACTATAAACATAGGCAGTGCCGGTACCAATTCCAATCAGCGTGAACATGTTCAGATTCATGCTGATGATCGAACGATAGGCGCGTTCAAACAGAGGCCAGCCTGCCCAGAACATCACCGGTGTCGCGAGTATGAACTGAATCCATCCGGATACTTTGGGCGAGAACCAGTTCTGAACCGGAAACCCGGTCATGGGCAACATCGCCAGCAGGAATACCGGCAACCCCAGTATCAGCCCACCCCAGAAGCGACGGGCCATCCGCTCATATTCAGCTGCTTCCTCAGGTGATTCCTCTTTCTGAGGCATCAACGGTTCCAGATCCATACCACAGATAGGACAGCTGCCTGGCCCTACCTGTTCAATCTCCGGATGCATGGGACAGGAATAGATCGTACCGGCGGGTACATCTTTGGATTTCTGTTTGTGAGACTGGTGCTCCGCATGCTGGTCGTGCCCCTGATGCTGATCATGGTGACAGCAACTGGGCTTTTCTGCCGGTTTCGGTTCTGCATGCTGCGCCACGAATTTATCGCGGCACCCCTGACTGCAGAAATACCAGGTTTGACCATCAACGGTTTCATGCAATGCAGTGGACTCGTCGACTTCCATATGACAGATTGGATCAGTTGCAGTCATGAAGTGCTTTTCTATTGATGTTTTAATCTACTGATTGAGTTTTGACTGTTCCTTCTCAATCATTTTTTCTTTTAAGCTGGCCGTTCGGGCAGGTCCGAAGACTTTAAAGGCATGAAAGACCACACCAATTCCCCAGCCCAAAAGAGGCCAGATAAACCAGTATTTGTCTGGAGACCGCGTCAGGTTTAACGCAATCAGGCCAGCATTGACAACAACATAAATACCACAATGAATCATAAAGCCCATTTTCTTCTCGACCCGCTCTTTTGCCAGATCGTAATTTTTTTCATTCTGTGCCATTATGGTTCCTCCTGTCTCAAATTTTATACCGCAGTTCGTCTTAAAAGAACAGTACGATTTCGAGCTGTCTTCCAGAGTAACAATTTGCAATTGCCATGCCAGTCTGCTTTTACAGACAAACTTTGACTGGATGTTGCTTAAAACACGGCTTTCCAGGTAAAACAGGTTAGATGGCAGTTTTTGTCGTGGATGCCGTTATTAAAAAACGGTTGCTGTCCTGTCAGAATGAGAGGTCAGCAACCGTTAATTTGTCAAATCTTGCCTGTTGTGATTACTCTTTTGAAAGATCCAGAGTCAGAGAAACAGTGTCCGTTTTGGAAGTCTGGTCAGCCTGCAGAGGAAGATTCCACTGGGCAGAATGCTGTTTACACAGACCGCCAACCCCATCGCGACAGTAGCCAAACCGCAGATTCAAAACATATGTGCCAGTCAGTTGCTTTAAGGCCGGCAGTTGCAAAACCAGTTGATTTCCTTCAACGGTCCCTTTTCCCCGGGCCAGGATGACTTTAGGGTTCTCAGCCGATTTGAAGATAAACTTCACCGGCGCCAACGGGGAAAGTTTATATTCCGCGGGCAGTTGGGGAGTGACTTCGATTTTTAACGCAGCACCGGGAGCGACTTTCTGGGGGGCCACACTTAATGCCTTGTCTGCAGCAGCCGCAAAGCTGTTATCGACGGTTTTCGGCAAGCGGGGAGGTGTTAAACCAGCGATTTTGAATTCACTGACTTTGTTATCGTCCAGGTTCACGACACAGATCCGCTGATTGTTAGTATCAGCCACATACAGTCGATTCCCCACCTTCGCCAGGCCCGATGGTTCAGAAAACTCAACCGGATTCAGACTGTTTCCCTCTTTGCCAGTTCCCAGAAACGTTTTGACTTCATTCGTCTTCAGGTCAATGGTTTTCAGTTTATGATTGTAGGTATCGGCAATAAACAGACGTCCGTTATCATACAAAACTCCCAGCGGATGCTGCAGACGTGCCTCTTCACCAATGCCGTCGATGTCACCAAATTCGAACAGGGACCTTCCCCGTTCGAGATCGGAAGTGCCTGCGATTGTGGAAACCGTTTTGTGCTTCGTATCCACCTTGCGAACAGCAGAGCCTTCACTGTCGACGACATAGAAAATTTCGCCATCAACGGCGATGCCTGACGTCTGCGCAAATGCGGATGTTTCCAGGGGACCGTTGGTAATGTCTTCCCGGCCGGAGCCGGCATAAACGCCGATCTCTTCGGAACCGAGTTTGTGGGACCAGATCTGATGCGGGCCCGCCATGCAGATATAGAGCACATCATCAATCGCCGCCAGCGCCCAGGGACTGTTCAGAGCAGCCTCTCTCAGCTTCCCACCTGCAGAACGAAAACGCGCCTGTTCTCCAGTACCTGCCAGTGTACTGACCTGTTTCTTATCGAGATCGACTGTGCGGATCAGATGATTTTCCGTATCAGCCACATACAACGTGTTCCCGACCAGAGCCATTCCCTGCGGATGATCAAAGGATGCTGTTTTAAAGTCGCCATCCTGGCTGCCGATCTGACCGGAGCCAATGACGTCAATCAGTTTGCCATCCAACGAAGTAATCACGATCCGGTTATGGTTACTGTCAGAAATAAACAATCGCTGCTGGGCGGCATCAGCGAGCAGTTTGCCAGGGAACTTGAGGGGCGTCTGTTTTAATTTGGTCGACTCCAGTTCGAAATGCACGGGAGTTTCATCGAGTGTCCCCTTGGCACGATGATAGGCGATGACTTTTTCCAGAATTTTATCAAGCACTTCCCGATTGCCTTCGCCTGACAGATGACCGCAGTAATTTCCTTCCGGGTCGATCAAGACCATTGATGGCCAGGCACGTACACCAAACTTACGCCAGACCGTCATATTGGCATCATTGATGACGGGGTGTTTGATTTCATAGCGCTGTATGGCGCGACGGATATTATCGGTCTCTTTTTCATTATCAAATTTGGCAGAATGACATCCAATCACCACCAATTCGTTGGGATACTTCTTCTCGAGGTAAGCCAGATCGGGTAAGACGTGCATGCAGTTGATACAGCAATAGGTCCAGAAATCGATGAGGACAACTTTTCCCCGCAGATCTTTCAGTGTGATTTCTCCGGACGTATTCAACCACTCGACACCACCATCAATACTCGGTGCCAGGGGACGATCCGGAAAGGGATTTTTGATTTCAGTATCGGCTGGGTCAGCGGGCGTTTTTTCATCAGCAAAAGCAGACGAGAAACTGCCGGCGAACAGCAGGGTAAAAAGTGCAACAGTGCAGGGGACTTGATTCAGAAAAGCTGACTTTCCTGGCATGCCTGATTCTCCGTTTTCTGGTTGGCAACATGAGGTAGGTTCAAAATAGGATGCGGGTGCTGCGGAATGAGCACACCTCTATTGTAAGAGGCAGGTGGTGGAGTGGAACAGCTCAACCTGAATTTTTCACAGACGATTTCAGATTCATTGATAACCCAAAATGAAACAATCAGCGTAACACCAGACCGCTACTTGAAGTTTACTCGTGCCGCAGTGCTTCAATCGGATCGAGGCGTGCTGCCGAAATTGCCGGGTATATCCCGGAGATAATTCCTATGGTTACAGAAATACCAAAGGCAACAGGCAGGCTCCAGAAGGCAATTTGGGGATGGAGGTCAAAAAACATGCGGCCGACTTCCGAACCCGCGGAATTTCCTTCCATGACAAAGTTCTGTACGAACCACTGAATCCCCAGAAAGGTAACAGGGGTCAGAAGTCCAAAAACGACTCCAATCAGCCCCCCTGATCCGGCCAGTACAATCGTTTCGGTAAGGAACTGTTCGATGATATCAATTTGACGCGCCCCCAGCGCACGTCGCACACCAATTTCACGTGTCCGTTCGGTGACGGTCGCCAGCATGATGTTCATAATTCCGATGCCTCCCACCACCAGACTGATGGCGGCAATGGAACCCAAAACAACGTTAAAGATCATCCGGATCTGTTCCGCCTGTTTCAACAGTTCCAAAGGCACGACCACTGCGTAGTCTTTGGTACGTGGGTGTGACTGTTCCAGCGTCTCGCGAATTGCCTGTGCTGTTGGCAGTACAGAATCTTTATCATTTACGCGCAGTGTGATCTGATTGAGTTCAATATGTTCGGCTGTCATACTACCAGCCTGATTTTTGATATCCAGATCCCCTTCACGGGCCTGTAAGGTTTTGATGGGAATATAAACGTCTTTGTTATAATCCTGGCCGGAAAGACTGCCTCCAATGGCTGCGGACGCCGTCCTGTCTTTCGTGACGCCGACCACTGTGTAAAACATGGGACCAATCCGAATCGACTTTCCGAGAGGGTCCTCAAATTTAAACAGACTGTTGGCCACTTCGTTGGCAATCACGGTCACGTTCAACAGCTTCTCTTGATCGCTGCCTGTCAGGAATCGTCCCTGGGACAGTTGCAGATGATTCATCTCCTGATAGTCGGCGGTGCAACCCACGACGCGGGCATTCATGGCTTCTTTAAGATAACGAATTTCCCGATCCACTTCGCGAATGGGGGCGGCGCTGGTAATCGTGGGAAGAGTTTCCGTCAAGATTTTATAGTCAGAACGCAGCAGGCCGTATTGCAGAACGCGGCTGCGTGTTGAAGACTGCGTGACCTCATGGGGCGGTTTGACACTGCGGACAATCACATTCGTGGCCCCCAGTTCGAGAACCTGCTTCTGTGCCTGGGCGCTGGCACCTTCACCAATCGCCAGCATCGCGATCACCGAGAACACACCAAACACAATCCCGAGCATCGTTAATCCGGACCTGAGCTTATGCAGCATTAAGCTTTTTAAAGCGAGCCGAACAATACGAATAATACGGGACATGCCAGAGGCCTGAGTGTAAGACAGAATGAAAAAGTAAAGGGGTGACTATGTGTCGCGTTAAGAGACAGGGAGGGCCTGTTGCAGGATGGTTTCACTTTCAATCAGACCATCTTTCATCATGATCTGGCGCTTGGTCTGTTTGGCAATCCCCGGTTCATGGGTCACCATAATAATGGTGCGTCCCTCTGCATTCAGATTATGCAGGATATCCATAATTTCCGCTTCGGTGGCGGAATCCAGGTTTCCGGTTGGTTCATCTGCCAGAATAACCTGAGGGTCATTGACCAACGCACGGGCAATGGACACACGCTGCTGCTGCCCCCCGGACAACTGAAAGGGGCGGTGATCCATGCGATCGCCCAGCCCCACCATGCGTGCCAGTTCCATACACCATTCCCGCTCGACGCGTCCAATCGCCGGGTAACCAGACCGGTAGAGCAGGGGGACTTCAATATTTTCGAGTACCGTATATTGTGAAATCAGATTAAACGACTGAAAGATAAATCCGATCATGTCGTTCCGCATCTCTGAGAGTTCATCATCATTCAGCGTAGAGACATCGCGGCCGCCAAGGATGTACTGACCGCTGGTCGGACGGTCCAGCGCCCCCAACAGGTTCAACATGGTACTTTTACCACTCCCGGACGAGCCCATAATGGCCACAAAGTCCCCTTCAGGGAAGTCCGTAGACACGCCCCGCAGTGCTTTGACCACAACCGATCCCAGGTCATAGAACTTGGTGAGATCGACAATTTGAGCAGCAAGCTTCATGGTCGGTTTTCTCCGCCGGGCCTCGAGCCGCCTGATGTACCACCGGGACCACCAGCACCGCCGCCGGGGACTCGGAGTTTACTGAGCTCTCCTGCATCCAGAAAACCGTCCTTGTTGGCATCCAGTTCATCGAAACGTTCCTGCATTCGTTCCGGGGTTTCATCCTTGGAAAGTTTTCCATCGGAGTCCTTATCCAGGCGCTGTAGCATACCAGCGGCATTTCCACCGGCAGGTTTTTTCTTGGCTGCCGATTGACCACCAGATTTTTTACCGCCTGTATTTCCAACTGCAGGACCTCCCGACTTTGCATCAGCACTGGCGGGGCCCTTTTTGTCAGCCTGTTTTTTCTTTTCCATGGCCAGCTGTTCTTCCAGATCGATCAGCTCGTCGGCAAAGTGGGTCCGTGGATTCAAAATCACTTCTTCCCCGGCTTCGATGCCAGACAGGATTTCGATCATGGTATCACTGGCCTGACCAATTTTGACTTCTCTGCGTTCAGAGGTTCCATCTGGCATTAAAATAAACATATAGCGTTGTTCGCCAATTGTAATCACAGACTGTACCGGCACCTGCAGAATATCTGGGCGCTGATCAACGCGAATTTCAATTTCTGCAGTTAAACCAGGCTTGAGTTTGGTGATGTCACCATTGTCAGGAAGAATTCTGATCGTGGCTTTGTACTCTTTTAAGTCAGGTCGCATCCAGTTGGAAGAAATCGGCACTGAGGAAACCTGATCGACGGTACCGCGATAGAGTTGCTCGGGAAAGGCGTCGACGCGGATATCAACAGGCAAGCCTTGACTGATCATACTGATTTTCGATTCGTGAATGCGGGCATCCACTTTCATTTGTGAAAAGTCAGGGAGTTGAATAATCGACTGACGTTCGCGGACTTCTGTCCCTTCTTCAATCACATCCTCACCACTACTGCGTCGACCGCTGTCCTGGTTTGCGTAAACGACCTGACCGTTTTGTGGTGCAATCAGCTTACAGGCGAGTATCTGCTCACGAATGCGTTCCAGTTCGCTCTTTTCCACTTCGTAAGTCAACTGGCTGGCTTTGAGGCGGGCATCATACTGGGCCAGCGTGGCAACGCCCTGGCGCTTTACGCGTTCCAGGTTTCGTATTTTCTCGTCTACATCTGCTTCGAGTTCTTTGCTCTTACGGGTCTGAACGTAATCTTTTTCTACCTTAAGATCTTCTTTGGCAATCTCCAGATCAATCTCGGCTTTGACGACAGTAATACGGTCGGCTTCGACATCATTCTGGTTTTTATACCCTTTTTTGGCGATGCGTTTTGAGAACTCGAAAGTCTCTTCAGCACGTTGCAGATCCTCACGCGCTTTGGTGATCGCGCCTTCTTTCACGTTGATATCCCGCTGTGATTCCCCTCTGAGAAATTTCTCCAGATCGAGTTTCGCCAGCACTAACGCCAGTTCTGCAGCGGAGGTATCACTTTCATTCTGTGTCTTTTGAATCGCGACATTTTCCTCGGCCTGCTTCAGTTCGGCTTCCGTCTGCGTCACCTGAATCTGCTGCTGTTTTTCTTTGTCGACCAATAGTGAAGAATCGAGTTCACAAACGACATCCCCTTTCTCTACCATTGTTCCTTCCGGAACAATGCTGAGGATGGTCGTGAAGCCTTTCACTTTGCTGGACAGGGTCACATTATTCAGACTGTCAAGCTGACCTCGTTCGGTAACCGATACCCGGAACGGGCCTCTGGTTGCCTTGTCTGTGATGTAAGAAGTATTCTTCTTCACCCCAGACGAAAACACAGAAAAGAGCGGGGTGCGCAAAGCAGGTATGGTCAGGACTGAAGTCACGACGACAACCAGTGCGATGATCAGCACTGTTGATTTTTTAAGGCGCCTGCGCTGGCTCTTCTTCTGTTTCGGTGAGTGCGTTGAGTTCTGCTGCAGGTCGGAAGACGACTGGTTGGATGTCTTCTCCTGCAGTGACTCTTGTTTCTGTTGTTCCTGGGGTGGATTGGCGGTGCTCATTGGTAGGCCTGATTCTTCCCGCGCGGTGTTGATAGAAATCGTCTTTCCAAATACCATTTTCATCTATCTCCATGATACCCATATCTCGATAGATGTTAAGTCGGTTTTGTTCATAATTTACCCAGTTGCTGATTAAACCGTTTTGTGCCTCTAATACCGAAGATAACGCATTTAACAGTGTTAACCCCGGGGTTCGTCCAGCCTGGGCAGGTCCCGAGGTGGCCTCGACTGCACTGTCGTACTGCAGTGCCGCCAGACGAATCTGAACCCGTGATGTTTCGAAATTCTGACGGAGGACATTCAGCTGGCGCCAGCTCTGTCGAATATCGAATTTGACATTGTCTTGTGCTTCCATGAAAGTACGACGCTGTCTCTGGTAGTCAATTTGAGATTCGCGATAAGCATTACGCTCCTGTACTAATGACAACGGAGCCGTAAATTCGATACCTGCCCGCAATCCAGCCTGACTACCGCGGAAGTCGAGAGGCTTATTTTTGCCGAGAGGCGTACTTACGTCTCCATCTACTACGACATTTAACACCGCTTCGAGAGAATTAGACCGCACTTCCATCAATCTTCTGGCATCCATGACGTATCCGCGCTCATTCATCAGGTCGAGGCGATTCTCCAGACCAATGCGTACGGCTTCAGAAATACCCATCGTAAATGGTTCCAGTGTAATGAGTTCGACCCGCAAACCAATTTCGATCACCTGCATTCCCTGGGAAGTTCTGAGCATATCTTCCCGCAGATTGGCCATTTCCAGAATAATTCGTTTTTTCTGGTCATTGGAGAGCGTTTCCTCGCTGAGAAAGCCTTTTAACCCTTCCAGACGGCTTTCGATTTCCTGAACCTCTTTGCGAATACCAGAATACAATCGTATATCATTTGCAGTACTTTGACGTACCCGGTCGCGATCCTCAGCCGATACGAGACGGCGTTTGCGTAACGCCAGAATCTCCTCAGAGACCCCTTCCTCGGTTTCACCCAGCAGCAGATCCACATTTTTAATGTCCTGCTCCAATGTCAGTTGAGCATCCGTTTTGAGCCGACCGAGTAATACCTGAAGACCTTCAACAACCTTGAGCAAGTCATCAGTCGTGGGCGGGACAAGATTGGGATCTTCCCAGTCTTCAACATAAACTTTTGCCCAGACTTCGACATAGTCATAGATTTCCTGTTCAATTTCCGGCAGCAGGGGATCGATCAACTGAAATGGTTTCAGTAGAGATTCATCAATGCTCATTGGCATATCAGGAGGCAGACCGAGAAAGAGCTTAAAATCCCCCAGGGAATCCTGAAAGGCGCGCTCAAGAGAACGCAGACGGTTGATTGACTGGGCCAGCCTGGTTTCCAGCTGTGCCACATCCAGAGTGACGACTTCGGTACGAATCCGCTGCACGAGTTCACTCGCGGTGGCCTGATAAGCGTCTTCATCACTGAGCGCGAGCAGACGTTTTTCCTGGTCCGCAGTCATCTCCCCTTTCCAGGAGAGCATCCGTGCCTCTTCATCGAATTCCATTTTCTCTGCAAGCTCAGGCGGAATGATCCAGTTCTCAGGCAGTTTCTCGAGGCGTTCCGACTGCACTTTTGGTTTTTGTGAAGACAACGCTCTGAGCATTTCCACCTGGCGTTCGAGCCGTTTGATGTTGTCTCGTTCGTTGTAAACCACCTGCAGCTGTTGTAACAGCTGCAGAAAGCCGTTTCCGCCTGCTACGTTCTGTGTAAAAAATGTTTTACGAAAGCGGGCCAGAATTCGTGTCTGATACAAGACATTACGTTCATCCTGAGTCAGGTTATTCAAGACGACTTTTCGTCCTGCTCCAAACAACAGAGGTTGCACGAGTGAATAGGAAAGCACACTGACAGAGTTCGTCTGATTCGAGCCGGAAAATAACCAGAGCGTATTGTTGGCCAGTTCCACCGCCCATTGGGCACCACTGGGCAGAACCTGATTGACGCCCATCCGGCTGCCCAGATCCAGTTCCTGAGTTCCGTTCGCCAGACGTCGACGATTCAGTTCGGCCTGGGGATTCTGTCCGCCGACTCCGAGATAACGAACATCGAACTGAAAACGTCCGAAAGTCAAATCCAGAGCAGCCAGAAACAGATTCTCAATTTGAAACTGATACTCCCGACTGTTGATGTTGGCAATATCAATGGTTTCTCGCAGGGTCACATCTTCGAGCGCGGGTAATTCCACACCCGGCATTGAATTACCGGAAGCTGCAATTTCGGCACTCAATTCAGGGCTGATTCCATACTGCACTAACCAGTCCGGGTTTTCGATACTGAGAGCACGGCCAAATTTATGCCAGCTCTTATAACCTTTTTTACACTGTAACCAGTGCATGTAAACATTTGCCGCCGGATCGTCGGGAGGCAGAGGCTCATGATTCGGATCATAGGGATCGTAGAAGCGACTGCGTGGATCCGGTTCTACATCATAGCGAGGAACTTCCCATGCCGGGTCGTTGGCTTTCTCAGCCAGAATATCATAACTGTCCGAGTTGGCCTGATCAGCCCAGAAAGTAGGAGAGCAACCCGTTGACAACACAACCAGACAGGCCATCATCACGACAGAGAGGGCTGACTTGTAAGTGTCATAACAGGAAAACAGACTTGTGCGTCTCATGAATGAGCATCCGTTACAGTATTATTAGAAGCCTGGTAGTATCTAAGAAAATAAAATGAAACACTAAGCCGCAGGAGATCCCTGAAGTGGGAACGGCCCTATTGTATCGGGAAATGTTTTGACGGTTTCCCGTTGAGAACGCTGAATATGTGCAGACTTTAATAATGACTGCAACATGGCATTCAACTGTCTTCTCTGATCAGCAGAGATTGTTGCCAGCAGTCGCTGCGAAACGATGCCATGAAAGGTCTTCACCCGTTCCAGCAATTGAGCGCCCTGCTCAGTCACTTCGAGCACGCGTTTCCGCCGATCCTTTTGAGACTGACGGCGAATCACCAGCTGGTCACCTTCCATGCGTTCGATCAACGTGCAGATATTTGACTCGGACTGCCCCAGCTTTCGCGCCAGTTCAGATTGTGAACAGCCGGTCTCAGTGACCGAATCGATCACTTTCAATGCGGAATAGCGGACTTCATTGATTTCCAGCTGTGAGAAACTTTGATTCAATGCCACCCGGATCAAATGTGCGGTGCGGATCAAAAGATCGATCTGCTCGACGCTCTCATGATGCTGTAGAGAACGCCAGTCAGCAGAACCAGACATTGATTCGAATTTTGTATTACTTTCCTGTTCCATATATTTCAGCCTTAAACTGATTCTTCCAACCCGTTTCAATTTGAACACTCTGTATGTTGGGCAGCACAAAAGCCCTTATTCATATTTCGGACATGAAGTATTAGTATCTGAAGGAGTTATCGGTATAACCCGCAAAGTTTTACATAAGTAAAATCCGATTTCAGGTTGCACTTGCTCAGCAAAGTAGGAACAATCGACAGGATGCTTTGAGACAGGTTTAATCGAAACCCCATCCGGGAGAACGCTTTACATGAAACGATCAGCACTCACGCTTCATCTGGCACATAGATACGTATTCGCCCTGTTTTCTCTATTCTTACTATTGGCCTTAGACACCGATATCTACGCAGCAACCAAGCCAAATGTCATCGTGATCTACGCCGACGATCTGGGATATGGGGATCTGGCCTGCTTCGGACACCCCACCATAAAGACACCTGCCCTGGATCAGATGGCAGCTGAAGGGATGAAATTTACCCAGTTCTACTCAGCGGCTCCTGTGTGTACCCCCAGTCGCGCCGCGTTGTTAACGGGTCGCTATCCGATTCGTTCAGGGATGTGCAGCGACAAACGGCGAGTCCTGTTTCCCAATTCCGGCGGGGGAATTCCTGGAAGCGAAGTCACACTCGCAGAAGCCTTGAAAGCTGCCGGGTATAAAACGGCTTGCGTTGGTAAGTGGCATCTGGGCCATTTGCCTCAGTTTCTCCCTACCAACAACGGCTTTGACAGCTACTTTGGAATTCCGTATTCCAACGATATGGATCGATCCGCAAACCACAAGCTGGGGCGCAAAATCTTCCTTAAACCGGAAGTCAAATTCTGGAATATTCCCCTGATGCGCGATACAGAAGTCGTCGAACAACCAGCCGACCAGACTACGATCACAAAACGCTATACAGAAGAGGCAATTAAGCTGATTCAGGAGAACAAGAAACAGCCGTTCTTCATCTACCTCGCCCACAGCATGCCCCATGTGCCTCTCTTTCGCTCCCAGGAATTTCAGGATAAAAGCCGGCGGGGATTGTATGGAGACGTGATTGAAGAAATCGACTGGAGTGTAGGTCAGGTTCTGAAAGAACTCAAAACACAAAACCTGGATCAGAATACCATTGTCTGGTTTTGCAGTGATAATGGCCCCTGGCTGATCTTTAACGAGCAGGGAGGATCAGCGGGGTTGTTACGGGACGGGAAAGGCAGTACCTGGGAAGGGGGGATGCGTGAACCAACGCTCGCCTGGTGGCCCGGCCACATTCCTTCCGGTTCCGTGTCACAGGAACTGGGAAGTACAATGGATATTTATACCACATCCATCAATCTGGCGGGGGGAACCGTCCCGACTGACCGAATGGTCGATGGAGTGGATCTTACCCCCGTGTTACTGGAAGGGGGAAACAGCCCTCGCGAAGAAATGATCTACTATCGAGGGACCAAACTGATGGCGTTAAGAAAGGGTCCCTGGAAAGCACACTTCATCACAAAACCTGCTTATGGGCGCGAACCATTCCAGGACCATGATCCACCCGTTTTATACCATCTGGAGCATGATCCTTCCGAAAAGTATGACGTGTCTAAAGCTCATCCCGACGTTATCAAAGCGCTGAAAGCGGCTGCCGCAAAACATCAGAAAACCGTAAAACCGGTTCCATCACAGTTGGAAATCCCGCTACAGGAATAATCTGCCACTACCTGGATTGAGCCTTACATGCGCAGAGCAATTATTAAATCTCTTGCGTCTTCGCTAACGGGCTCCTCTTACCAGTAACAGACATAGCGGGGCCCCTCCGGCTCTTCCCTGATGCGAAAATGAACTGCTTTTTCTTTTTGTTGCTGATCGAAACGGTCCCACTCCGCACGGAACCGGGGCAGTTGCGCTTGATCAAATTCAGGCCGTGGTTCCGGCAGTCGAAAATAAGCATCTTGAATCAACGCCAATGCGACCAGCAGGGGATGCTCATCATTGTCGGGCTGGCCAAGCAGTAGCTCAAGCGACTGGGCTGCATGCAGACAGTCTTTAAAACGTGTTTCACGCAAACACTCTGAAGCCATACGTTCGACAAATTTCAGCAGGTTATCGATGCCACGCTGATTCAAGAGAAAGTCTTTTCGGCTTTCAAACTGCAGTGCGATTTCAATCTGCTTCTGTAGCTCTTCATCGGTTTCACAGGGAAGCGACATACGGCCGTATCCGTCGGGTGCAATTGACTCAATGGCTTTAATGGTTTGTGCCAGATCGGGTGGGTTATGATTCATAATTATTTAACTGCAAATGAAGGATTAGACTGTGTCCAGTTTTACTGTAGCGTCTCCAGGGCTATTTGAACCGAGTATAATAATTTGAGAGACGCTATGGTAAAATGTGATGCGTTCTGGAAATCTTCTGGAATACGGGAACTCGGTTCGCTTTGCAGAGATTATATATAAAAACCGGAAAACGATTCATCCCTCATTTGAAAATAAAAAAAGCTGACTGAGTCGAAACTCAATCAGCTCTTTAATTCTTGTTGTACAACAGTCTGATTTCTTATTTCAGGAAGAAATCATCTGGTCCTTTGTGCGTGTAGTAAGGATACTGCACAATCCCCAGGGGCTGATTTTGCTGCGGATAAACGGTTGCAGGGGGGATATATTTGTATGTCTGATAGTTCCTTGGACGTTTATTTTGATGATAGGTATTTTTGTGACCGGTTTTCCAGCCACCTGCTCCTGGTGGGCAATAAGCACCACCGTTTCCGGGTGGACAGTAAGCACCACCCCGATAGTGGTGACCCATCTGCTGTATGGGGGCCTGTTGACCAGCATACTGCTTGTGCATAGCCTGCTGGTATTTAACCATTTTTGCCTGCTGCTGCATCAGGAACTCTCCGTCGGCCGACTGACCCCGAATGACCTGGCTATTCGAGCATCCCACACACAATGGTAGAATCAGACAAGCGGCCATTTTACATAACAAGTGAGGCTTCATTGGCTTCCTTTCCCCCGGTTTTTCTGAATTTGAGCGTGTTTCCGTTCGCGCTCGACATTGGGTATGAGTGATACCTGCTGAGAATTCTGTGGACACTGAACTGGTCTAAGATCGTAAATGGTCTACAAAATACTTAATTCTTTTATCGACCATTCCGAGTCAAACAATAGTTAAAATCACCAAGAATCGGAAAACCGGTGTAATATTCAAAACTGATCGACCTTGCAGAATCGTTAAAACCGGGATAGATTATCGTAGTTTCCTACTCTATAAGACTGTATACATAAAATAGATAAAGTGGGTTGTTTTAAAGTTTGAGATTTTTTCAGGCAAGACATCGTCTGTGACGAAGTGCTCATATAGCTTTGTCTTTAGCCAACAAGGGAGTGTTCGGCGTGTTTGTAGCTGCATCATCACGTTGCTTTTCTGATGAAACATTTGAAGTCAGTTGTGAGCGTCTCACCGATCTGGAGTTCGACAAAATCGAAATCTGGATGAGTGAAGAAAGTAATCATCTGAAACCATCTGAAGTCGTCTCGTCACCGGAAGATTTTTATTCACGTTTTCGGGAAGCCACCCGGTTGACCCCGATCGCGTTCTGCCTGGAGAACGACATCACACCAGATGCGTTCAAATCCTTATGCAAGGCAGCCAAGATGTTGCGGATCGCACAGATCACCATCCCGGCTTCCCCAATGGGTACACCGTTTAATACGGAAATTGACCGGCTCAAAGCATTACTGGAAATTGCCAGTCGCGATGGTATTCGACTTTCCATCAAAACCAAAACAGGTCAACTGACCGAAGACCCGCGTACCGCGACAGAACTCTGTCAGTCTGTGAAAGGCTTAGGCCTGACACTGGATCCGAGTTACTACACCTGTGGCCCTTACAGTACTACGTCATACGACATGGTATTTCCGTATGTCTGTCACATTCATCTGCGCGATTCAACCGCCGACCAGATTCAGGTTCCGGTCGGCCTGGGAGAGATCGATTACAGTCGCCTGATCAGCATGTTGGAACGTCAGGAATTTCACCAGTTTCTCTCAGTTGAAATTCTTCCAGAGCTGATGAAAGATATTGACAGGGCGCTGGAACTACGAAAACTGAGAATGCTGTTGGAATCCGTTGTGATCTGAGAATTGAGTACCCGTTTACAATACAGAAACAGCCAGAGCCTTCTGCGATTTAAAAGGCTCTGGCTGTATTATGTAATGCGGAAGAGATTCCTTATTTGAAATCGTTGGGATTACCAAATAGACCGCCACCTCCACCACCGGCTGATTCATCTGCGTTCCCACCCAGAAGTGGTCCTTTGCGTTTGCGCTCGTAAGTGGGTTGTTCTTCTACCACTTCCTCTGGCTTATCGACCAAAGCTTTAATCGACAGACTGATCCGCTTTCGACTGGGATCGACTTCCAGAACTTTTGCTGAAGTCTCCTGCCCGGTTGTCAGTACTTCCGTTACCCGTTTCACACGACGATGATCCAGTTCGCTGATATGAATCAAGCCCTCCAGACCTGGCTCCAGCTCGATGAAAGCGCCAAAGTCTGTGGTACGGGTCACCTTGCCGGAGATCGTTGACCCGGTCACATAACGATCCTCGGCCAGTTGCCAGGGGTCCTGCTGCAGTTGCTTCATTCCCAGGCTGATGCGGTTTTTTTCTTTGTCGATCTTGAGAATTTTTACATTGATCTGCTGTTGTTCGCTCAAAGCGTCTTTAGGATGCTTGATCCGGTTCCAGCTGATCTCGCCAATGTGCAGGAAACCATCAATGCCTCCCAGATCCACGAAAGCACCGTAATCCTTGATATTCTTCACGGTCCCGGTATGTTCCTGACCGATGGCCAGTTTTTCCCATAGCTCTTTCTGAATTTCTTCGCGTTCTGATTCAAGATACTTACGACGACTCACAACCAGATTACGTTTCTTGGGATTCACTTCCGTGATCTGAACCGTCAGCTTCTGACCTACGAACGGTTCCAGATCGCCCACAAAATACAGGTCGACCTGGCTGGCGGGTAGAAAACCTCGCAGGCTTCCCACGTTGACTTCCAGCCCCCCTTTGTTTGATTTATTGACGACACATTCAACTACCTGACCGGCAGAGACCGCATCCCAGTCACCAGCAGGCTTGTGGTGACCACGTGGCAGCGAGAGCAGGATCAGTCCTTCTGCTTCTTTAATGCTGGTTACTTTGACGCCTACTTCCTGTCCGATCACAGGTGTTTTATCGCCAAACTGACGCAGGGGCACCATTCCTGGTACTCCCATTGCTTTTGCACCAAGATCAATAAAGACATCATCGTTGTTGATTGATTCCACAATCCCTTTTAAACGATCTCCTTCACCAATGCCTTCTTCTGCGGTTCCCGATTTTGCAGCAGGAGCGGCAGGTGTTTCAGTGTCCTCTGACTTTGCTTCGGCAGCGACTTCTTCATCACTCAGCGATTTGGCGAGTTCCTGGGCTCCCTGACCGGATAAAGCGGCTGCAAGTTCCGCTTCCAGATCACCGTCCAGATCATCCACTGCCGGAGGAATATCGACCGGCTCGGCTGCTTCTGCAATCTGCATCATGGCCGCTTCCTGAAGCTGTTCCTCTGAAGGTTCTACGGCTGATCCTGCATCACCTTCTTTGGGAGCAGGAGCGGAACTGGAACCTTTTGCAGGAATTGCTTTGAACTGATCCGGATCCACCTTAGGCTTCAACTGGACTTTGCGTTCCGCTGTGTCCGTATCCTGTGGTTTCACAGCCTCTGGTTCCGCAGGTGTTTCGGTTTGAGGAGTTTCAGCGGGAGCTGAAGAGGTTGCCTCATTCACGCCGGCATCGGACTCCTGGGGAGCGGCTGGCTGGTCCTGATCGGCTGGTGATTTCGCTTCCAAAGCTTCTTCACTCGTATTGACTTCTTCAGTAGATGGTCGTTCTGAACTCATGGGAGATGAACTTTCTCGCCTAATTACTTACTTCAAGATACAGGAATGTTTCACAGGCTCGTCAGGCCAGCCGCAGACAGACATCCACCCGACTGCAGTTACTTCTTCAATTCAGGCTCAAAAACCTGCCGGACTAATTAAAAGAGTATCACCGCTGCAGCATACCTGCAATTCGCAGGGCCTAGTTTTCCGATTTTTTCACTTTTGCTTTCACACATCGTAACCCCAGTGCAGGACTGACTGAAGTTGCTGCCTCTCGCTTTCGACAGGCAGATCGCAGGCGGTCGTATCGGTCCGTCCAGGCGCCGCCACGCACTACGACAGGCTTATCAACGGTTACAGAGCCCCAGACACTGCCATCTCCGGGCGCATTTTCATAGTTGTCATGCCAGGGGTCAGCGACGAATTCCCACAAGTAACCGTGCATATCATACAAACCCCAGGGATTCGGCTTCAGGGCCCCCACGGGAGGGTCATTTCCTGCTGCATTTCCTGTATGCCATGCATATTCGTCCAGAATTCGAGCCAGTTTCCCCTCATCTCCCTGCTTCTGAGGTTGATCACCAAAACTGTATTCCGTGTTGGTCCCCGCCCGGCAGCAGTACTCCCACTCCGCTTCACTGGGCAGTCGAACCTCTTCATCGGCAGCAATCAGCTTTGCTTCCCTTAAATCTTTAGTCAGTTTGACACAGAAATCCCTGGCTGTTTTCCAGTCGAACATTTCTGCTGAATTGCGGGGGCCTCCCCAGCGGCTGGGATTGTTTCCCATCACAGCCTGATACAGATTCTGAGGCACTTCGTATTTACTCATCCAGAAATCATCAGACAGTGTAACTTTATGAACAGGTCTTTCTGAAGGTTCCCCTTTTGTGGAACCCATTTGAAATGACCGGGGAAACTTCCCTTTTCCAGGTGTGATCGGCACCAGCTCTTTGACAAACACTTTTAACAGCTCTGTTTTCGCACTGGGGTCTGCTGGGGATGAGTTCGGTTTTTCTGCAGCAGACAGTGTTGTCAGTCCGGTTAGCATGAAATACATAAGAGTGATCACGACAAACTGTTGCCGGGCCGATGTAACATTTTGGGGATGGTTCATATGCTTCACTACTGGTTCGGATTTTGTTAGGGTACAGCTGCAAACGCATTTTACCAACGCCGTAGTGAATTCGAAAGCTGAGAGAGTGCCTAAAGCAGAACACGGCATGAACTCAGCAGGTTGAGAATTGCTGTTTTGTTCCTGTTTCACGTTCAGGTTCTTATTGGAGTCAGGTCTATTCATGTCAGAGTCTTCCCACTTAATTCCACGCAGCATTGATCTCCTGTCGCACCAGGAATGCCAGCTGGTCGTGGTTGACGTTCAGGAAAAACTGCTGCCGGTGATTCCGGATAGAGAGAAGCTGACTCAGCGTATCCGTCAACTGCTTCAGGCAGCCGCACTGTTTGAAATCCCGTTGCATTGCTCCGAACAATATCCCAAAGGACTGGGGGCAACCGTTCCTGAGTTAGCAGAATTACTGCCGGCTTCCAAAGAAAAACTGCGATTCAGTGCCGCCGAATGCTTAGGTTGGGAAACCGCCGTGAATACCATCGACAGCCGCACCCGGATTGTACTGACGGGAATTGAAGCGCATATTTGCGTGCAGCAGACGGCGCTGGATTTGTTAGCCGCCGGTTATCGCGTTATCATTCCAGTAGATGCGATTGCCAGTCGAAATCAACTGGACTGGGAGATTGCGATCAAACGCATGGAAAATTCCGGTGCCTGCATCACAACCACCGAATCAATTCTGTTTGAATGGTGTGAGGTTGCTGGTACTGCGGAATTTAAACAGATCAGCCGACTGGTAACCGAAAAACCATAGACATCAATTACAGAAATTAATCTATTTTGAGTCCTTCAAATCGTAAAGAGCCACTCTCATGACCATCGAACATCATCTGCATCCCCCGATTGCTCCGCCCCGTCGTACTCTGATGGGCCCTGGTCCCAGTGATGTTGCCGCCAGTGTGCTGGCTGCACTGGGCGCACCGACTGTAGGACACCTCGATCCCTATTTTCTGAAGGTGATGGATGAAGTTCAGGATATGCTGCGAACCATTTTCCACACAACGAACGAACTCACACTCGCAGTGAGTGGCACAGGAAGTGCCGGAATGGAAGCCTGTGTGGTTAACCTGCTGGAACCGGGTGACAAGTTTGTTGTCTGTACGAACGGCGTATTTGGCGCCCGCATGGCAGATGTTGCTGGTCGAATTGGGGCCGAAGTCGTGCAGATTCATCGCCCGTTCGGGGAAGTCTTCTCTGTAGAAGAAGTAATTGATGTCCTGCAGAAAGAGAAACCCAAAGTTCTGGGCATTGTGCATGCGGAAACTTCGACCGGTGCTGCCCAGTCTCTGAAAGAAATTTCCAAAGCCGTTCACGAAGCCGACGCTTTGCTGCTCGTCGATTGTGTGACGTCGCTGGGCGGAATGCCCGTCAAGATTGATGAATGGGATATCGACGCTGCCTACAGTGGCACCCAGAAATGCCTGAGCTGTCCTCCCGGGCTCTCTCCCGTGACTTTCAGTCCCCGCGCGGTCGCCACTATGGACGCGAGAAAGACGAAGGTTTCCAGCTGGTATCTGGATATGTCGATGGTCCGTTCCTACTGGGGTGATTCACGCGCCTATCATCATACTGCACCGATTAACATGAATTTTGGCCTGCATCAGGCACTTCGCCTGGTCCTCGAGGAGGGCATGGAAAACCGCTATTCGCGTCATTATGCTAACCATTGTGCCCTGAAAGCCGGTCTGAATGCGATCGGAATTGAATTTGCGGTCGCCGAAGACCATCAACTTCCCATGTTGAACGCAGTCAATATCCCGGATGGCGTGGATGACGCTGCCATTCGCGGCCAGTTGCTGAAACGGTTCGGCATTGAAATCGGCGGTGGTCTGGGACCTTTGAAAGGTAAAACCTGGCGAATTGGCCTGATGGGTGAAAGCAGCCAGAGCAGCCATGTACTGCTGTTTCTGGCAGCCCTGGAACAATGCCTGCTGCACGCTGGTTATCAACTTTCCCCCGGGGCCGGCGTAGCTGCTGCAAATGATTTTTACCGCACAACTATCACAGACTGACCTCGAGTCGGGGAGAACTTTTGTTTTCTGTGGGAAACCGAGACTGATTTTATAATGAGTCCGGCTAGGAATTCCGATTCCTAAGATACGACTCTCATATGACTTGCTGTCTATGGAAAGTCGCGGTATATTGAATTCAGAACAAGACGAGATTCGTCTGTGTCTGCGTGAGAATTTTTCGAACATTCTCATGAATTTTGTGTCGAATGAGTGGCAATCACGAAAATGATCGCCTATCATTTCCGACCACCTGTAAGGGGCCGTAGCTCAATTGGTTAGAGTACCGGACTGTCGATCCGGGGGTTGCGGGTTCAAGTCCCGTCGGCCTCGCTTACTACGCTCGTTGTCATCATTGACAGCGAGCGTTTTTTTGTGCGCAGTGGGTATTTAATTTCCCAAATCAAATATCAGATTATTATCAGGCAAAATGATTATTTTGAAATCGTAAGCGATCATCAGAAAACTCTGCCTTAAAGTGTCTCAATCAAAGTCCAGCAAAGAGTCAGGAAATCCGAACAGCAACATACAGACCTTAGATCAGGAGGGCATCGTAATGATCGATCCAGCATTTGAATTAGGTGAAAACCAGGAGTTGATCGGACAATATTCGTGGCGACTGAAAGAGGGTGAACTGCGATATCGTGGCAGCAAGAAATACGCGGGCCTAATTAACAGACGCATTCCCGTCTCCCAGATACAGCTGGACTCTTTCTTTGCTGCACTGAATCTGCTTGATGTCTGGATCTGGCGAGATGATTACAATCCTATCGATGTAGGCATGCAGATTCTGGATGGAGGTCAGTGGTGGTTTCGAGCCAGTCTCAATGATCGAGAATGCCAGAGCGGAGGGTGGAATGCATTCCCCTCGTATTCAGATCCCATAACCACTTCTCTGACCGCCCAGCGTTTTGCATTACTGCGAGCTTGTCTGTATGACAGCTTTGACATTGATGTCTACATCCGGCAGGCCCAGATTCACGAGCGGCAGACAAACGTCAAAGAGAATGATCAGGTCTGACAACAGCCTCTTCTCTACCATTGTTTGTCCTCCAGCGAATACTGAGTCCAACAAAGCCACAGAGAGTAATGTTCACAACAGGAAAGTCCAGGAACTCATTATATCTTAACATAGCATCTCTCGTACTATGACTGCAGTCCCATACACCCCCGAAGCGCTACGGTAAAACCAGACACTGTCTCACATCCTGAGGAAAAAACCTTTTGACATTTCTGTTATCATGTAAAATCAAATCGTAGTTTTCAGGAGGATGGGTGATGGGACGCAGGAGAAGAGCGCAGATAATTCATGACTTGTATGAATGCTTTTACATAAAGGAAAATATCATGAGACTGATCTTTTCATGGGAGAGAGTGGTTCATTTCGGCCCTTGGTGCTGGTTCTCATTTGCTCTTCTGATATTAATGTCTTTTGATTCCCCGACGTTAGCAAACAGCAATGACCGACTACAGGCGATTCTCGTAAACCTGCGGGAGAACGAAGGATTTTATGACAATGTAGAAGTTCATTGGCGTGAAACCTACCGAAAGAAGTATTATCCGGAAGTGCAGAAAGCTGACATTCCACAGGCATCTGATATTAAAGGTCGCTGGGTTGTTCAGAATGGGATGTTTTATCTTAATTACGAGGGGAAACGCACAGGGCCTCCTGCCGATCCAAAGCAAACAGGAATTCATGAAAAAACAGGATACGACGGAGAACTCACCCGCCTTCTCCAACTGCGGCACAACTATGTCGGAAATATTATTAAAGGTCCGGCTTACAACTACCGCGGATTCTATCCGCACACGATCCCTCTCCGGTGGGCTCGTACCGCTGTGCCGTTATCCACATTTTTAAGTGGTCGTGAAGCAATTCTTGCGCATCCGCGTGGAACTAAGGGAGATGTTGCTTCGAACCTGTTTCCGACAGCATCTTACGGGGGAGAAGAAACGTTAAATGGTTTGCGATGCCACAAGATCACTCTTGATCATGTCAGAAATAAAGGAACATCTACAGAAAGAACGACAGGCAGACGAGCCTATTGGCTTGCTGCTGACAGAAACTATCTTCCAATAAAGACTGAAAGCTATAACTATTTTTACTCGAAAGACGTTCCTATTGAGGAAGCTGTGCTCGAAAATCTGCAAGAGATTCAGCCAGGGAGATGGTTTCCTTTTACCAGTTCCATCACTGTGATGGACGGGATCACGCTTCGTAAAGAAAACAGGCCCGTTGTCTCATGGAAGAGAGAATACACTGTCACTGATGTCTTGTTGAATCCTGAGTATGATGTGAAATTCTTCCAAGATGTTGAGTTTCCGGATGGCGCTCCAGTCTATGAAATTGAAGCAGGCAAGATCGTACGCAGTTACGTGAAATGAAATTCGCCATCGGACACTCATAGTGTTGTTGTATCATTAAGAAATTCACGTGAAGATACCTTAATCATGATACAAAAACTGTAACATTCGTTGCGAATTGATTTCCAGGAAGCTTTCATAGCTCACCAGTTCTGCACGGTGATCTATGAAATATCCGAATGAGTCATGAAAGACTCTTCTATGCGGAGAAATTCACATGGCTGACTTTCGTCTTGAAAAACTGTACGTCATTTTGGATGAGCCGATCCCCGGTATCAACCATTTTCAGGCCGTCGATCCAGAAGAATTTGCCTGGCATGGCACATTCGACTTAGCCCAGCAACTGGGCATCACACCACTCGACGATTTCACATATGCTCCCTTTGAAGAAGAAGTTTGGCATCCAGCCGGCGCAGGGCTCAAGACGATCCGTGCACTTCTCAAAGAATTCCGACGTCAGGCAGCCACTTCAGAAGAAGTCCAGCAAAGACTGCGACCGACTCTTGCAATGTTCGAGAAGCTGGAAGAGTTATTCGACCAGGCAGACGCGCATGATCGCGAGTTCTATCTGTCTGCGCGAGACCTCGATTGACAGCATATCGGTGTCTGATACGATTCGAAGCTGATTCGTCCGCTGCAGTCGGATCATCAATCAATCGAACCAGTTATATGAACGGAGTCAGAACACCATGCAAACGGTATTAATCACGGGAGCGTCCGCTGGATTCGGGAAACTGGTTGCGGAAAAACTGCTGGCGAAAGGGTTTACCGTCTATGCCGCGGCCCGACGGGTCGAAAAAATGCGCGACCTGGAATCCCTGGGCGCGCATATCATGCATATGGATGTGACGGATACCGAATCGGTCAAAGCAGGTGTTGCAAAGGTGATTGAAGAACAGCAGCGGATTGATGTGCTGTTCAATAACGCGGGCTACGGTTCGTATGGCACGATTGAAGATGTGCCCCTGGAAGAAATTCAGCGTCAATACGATGTGAACGTGTTTGGCATGGGCCGACTCGTGCAGGCCGTGCTGCCGCAGATGAGGAAACAGGGTTCCGGGCGAATTATCAATACCGCGTCGGTCGTCGGCCATGTCTCGACCGCCGTACTGGGCTGGTATGCCTCGACGAAACACGCGGTTGAAGCGTTCTCCGATGCGCTGCGGATGGAAGTCAAATCGCTGGGCATTGAAGTGGTCGTAATCGAACCAGGGGCCGTCAAAACCGAATTTGACGAAGTCGCGTTTGCTACACTGGACAGCCTGGACCATGCGGAGGAGTACAAACCGCTGGTCGCCGCCTTCCGTAAGTTCACCGGCGACCTCTACTCCAAAAGCCCGGGACCGGAAAGCACCGCCAATGCGGTTGTCAAAGCGATCGAAGCGAAGAAGCCCAAAACCCGGTACGCAACCACCCTGGATGCCAAACTGCTCCCCCGGGTCAAACGACTCTTCAGCGATAAACTGTTCGATAAGATCGTCCTGAGTCAGATGAAGTAATCCTTTTTTTTAGACGAACCTGTCGGCCTTGTTCCTGTGTCTTGCTCCCCGACACTGAAATGAATCTCCATCAGCATACAGGAGGAGAAAACGATGGCAGGCCCCTCTGCAGGCATTATTCTGCCTGAGCTTCTGACGCAAGTGAAAAAAAACGACATCCTGATGTACCTCGAAAGCATTTCGTCTCAAGTTCGGGGGAAATACGATTTCTGGATAGAAGATCGCCCGTTCCTTTATACAGAAGGGCCAGAATCTGACGAAGCACTCCAAATCTCCATCGAGGAAGAGGTTCCAGAAGTGATTGGTTGGATCCCTCAGGATTCGATTGGTTTCGCAGCCATGTGCAATTCGGCACAGGATCATCATATTCTGGGAGAGCTCTGTCTGTATTTTGCCCGCGAACTTTCGGGACTCATCGATTTTGGCTGGACGCTGGGAAATCTGACTGACTACCGCGGAATGCTATATGAGATTCACTACAACAAGCACAATGGTTTGAACATGTTCTACCATATGGGAGATGCTGAATTTATGAAATACTGGCTCCAGCACCCCTGGTTTCACATGATCAAGTAGAAACTCTGATTCGATCAGATAAAGAACGAAAACCCTCTCTGTTGCGTCAGCCCCCAAAAATATTCCTCGTCGTACATCTTCGGTTTATTATTAAATAACCTGCGAAGGGCAATCTTTCATCTTCTCTGGCAGGTTCTCTGGCAGGTTCTCTGGCAGGTTTAAGAGCGAGTTGCTCGTTGATCATCCAGTGGTGTGATCGACAATCAGCAGATTCGCTTTCTTTTCCAGACAACCTGTCGCACTTTAGTTGTTTTTTGAGGTATTTTTTAAGTTGGCATAGTCTTTGCAATTTCCTTCCTCTGTGGCCAGGAACAAAACCACTTTTTACTAAACAACAAAATGGAAGGAAATGAAATGTTACGCCGAAACATAAAAGTATTAGCAGCTGCAGCCGTTCTGGGAATCAGTCCTGCTCTGCTCTCCGCGCAGTCTCCCCTGGAAGGAGCAGGCGCACAACTGGAATCACAGTCCAAGGCCGCCGGTCAGCTTAATAACCCCGCTCCTAAAGTGCCGGGTAAAAACACCAGAATTGATGCCAACTCACAGTTGGATTCAAAGTCTGAATTGAATAATAATCAGCTGGATACCAAGTCAAAACTGGATGCGAAATCACAGTTGGAATCGGATTCACCGCTGAAGTCCATGAATGAGTCGGACGCTGGTGTGGATGCCAAAGCGAAAAGAAATACCCGTGGCTTGCCGACTCCCCCACAGACGCCTGATGCTGCCGATGGTGCGATTCAAAGCACGCCAGGTAATGTCGAAATGCAGGGAAGAGTGCGAGGCGGAGCAGCCCTTGATGTGAATCAACCACAGCGCCGTCAGACCAATCGCCCACAGACTTTTGACAACCAGACCAATGTCGAAATTGATGATTTCGTGCGACAGGGAACCGCGCATCTGGATATCGATGATGCAACCCGTGCCCGTTATCGTCACCACAACGGTCACTGGTGGTACAAGACTGAGCAGGGTGCCTGGTTGATCCATAATAACGGTCAGTGGGAATCATTTGATCCCGTTACGTACCGTTCACCCGGTCAGCCAATGGACCAGGAATACTATCAGGACGATGATAACTACCAGTCCAGTAACGATTACGATAACGGAAGTTATTACCAGGGTGGTACATACTATGATCCCGGGTATAACAATAGCTATGGTCGTAATTACTACCGTGGAAATGGTTACCGTAATAACTACTATAATGGACGTGGTTATGGACGAGGTTACTACAACAACCGGGGTAATGGTTTTAACGGTCGCTATGGTAGTGGATACCGTGGTTTGAATCGTGATCAGCGTCAAGGTGCTGCCATTGGAGCTGGCATCGGAGGTGCCATCGGTGGTAATCGTGGTGCAGCGATCGGAGCTGGAATTGGTGCTGGCGTTGCCGACTAATAATCCAGCGAACTAATTTGATTGAGAAATAAGGAACTATTTCCTGACCGCAATACTGGACGATGGAGTGAAGTATTGCTCTCGAAGCAGGCCAGCAGATGCCCCTCTGCTGGCCTGCTTTTTTTTGCGCACTGCGATAAATCATTCAAAGACTGCCAACGTTTTATTTTTTATCCCTGAAATATTCATCCACGTGGATAGTAAAATAATAACCGGTCAGTGGCGTTGGTTTGCCTGTACGAGGGTCGCTTGTTGTTTTCAGTTGCAACTGGGCGCGCTCGGCCAGTTCTTTTGTCAGGTGAGCCCGAACCTGAGTTTTTCCGTCAACCATTCTGGTTGCCAGCGAGACCAACAGATCGGGTCGACCTGTTTTTCCCTCAGCCGGAATGTAGAGCGAAATGGAATTAATGGGTTTCAGCTTCCCGGCATCGACAATATCCAGTACCACGGTCACGCGACCGGTACCATGATCGTTAACGGACAACTCATATTTGAGCCCGAGTTCTTCCTTCGACTGCCCGATTCCAAACTCAATCGCCCGGGCATGCTGTCCCGTCAATAATAGTCCCAGAAAACAAAAGAGCATCGTGATCTGTTTGCGGTTCGGCATTGTTTCTCCTCCCGTTATAACATGACTGGTTTCAATAAAGAAATTTACCTTTCCCGCGTCTTCAGAAACTGGCTGATCTGCTTGAGCGTTTCCTGATGCTCTTTGTCCGCCTTCGATTTGTCTGGTGCTGTCTCAATGATTTTGATCGTCTCTGTGAGACGTTTTTTCAACGCTTCATCATCGGTATCAAGCCTGGACTTCAGATCTGGCAGCAGGGGGGTCGCTTTTTTTCCAAACACAGCCAGCGCCCCGGCGGCATTCAGTCGAACCCAGATTTCGTTGTCATCCAGCAGTTTCGCAATGGCATTCATATTACTGGAACTATAGGGATTGAGTCGCGCCAACTGGCCCGCATCCCAGCCACGCACGGTGATATCGGTACTGGTCAGCCCCCCGGAAAACCGATTTTCCATATCCGTTAACTCCAGCAGAGTCACACCAGCAGGAATTTTGAGCTGGTCCAGCGGAATTGTCTGGTCGATATAGATGCTGAGCATCGGGTACGGGTTCCAGATTTTTTCTCCCTGGTCCTTCTTTGCCATGGCCCGGGCAATGCCGCCCACCAGATGCAGGTCCCAGTGGAAGGGAATCGTTTTTATCTGTCGAAATGACTTTGTGGAAGCGGGGCCAGGTCGCAGGACGACCTCATGCTGCTGCTGATTCGTGGCGGCAAATTTCTGCAGGACATCGTTCAGCGCATCAATCTCGCCGCGGTAATAAGCGTACTCGTTTCCATTCACCCAGACATGATAGACGCGGCTCTCATGATTGATGACCGGCACAATGCCCGGCCAGTCCTTGTAATTCAACGCGTTTAACGGTTGATTACCAAACGTTTCTTCCCCCATAGCCCGGACGAGGGAAGGCATACAGCTTACCACCAACAGGACAGACAATGAAACCAGAAAGACGCGTCGCATGGCAGGACCTCCTGAAATGAGGAAATAAGTATCTTTGCCTGAAGAGACGTTAGCCAGGAGGGCTTAGTTGCAAAGATTCAGACCAGAAACCGGATTTTCAGGTTTTTATCTCAGCGCGGGTTGAATGACGTTCCACTCGATTGACAAGAACCTGAGATATTCCGTCGAATCATGGCTCAGGTATGATCTGTTTCACCCAGGCCGCATTTTTAATCTTGCCGTCGTATTGATTGCCGGACTCATCGTGGGCGACATTGCCTGTGCCTTCGTCGAAGTGATAGAGTACCAGGGTGTCCTTGTCCGGCTTGAAGCGATGGGCTGGTTCAAAGTCTTCTGAATAACGGGCAACTTTGGAAATGCGAACTTCGTCGATAGCTCCCTTAAAAAACTGATGAGGCAGACCTGTGCCGTTCGGATCTGCACCAATCATAAAATCATGGGGAGAGGCCACATGCTTTAAGGTCGTTTCATTAACGGACTCCTGCTTTTTCCCATTGACGAACAGCAACACATTTTTGCCATCATAAACGGCGGCCAGGTGAACCGGTTTATCATGCTCCGCCTCTGCATCAGATACGACCGAGGCATAACCGGCGTTTGACTTGCGACCTTCATTGAAGTGCACCATCCAGTGACCGTCCGAATAATGGATGCCCACGCCCGCCAACTGCAGATTTGCCACCACAGACGCACGAATGTAATTGTCATCCCGTGCCTCGGGTTTAGCCCAGGCTTCCAGCGTTATCGGATGATCGCCGTCAAACCGCAACTTTGGAATAATCACCTGGCCTTTGCCTTGAAACTCCAGACTGGATTTGCCTGCCTCTGCTTTGGAGTTGTCTTCCCCCTGAACAGGCAACAGAGTAAAGTGAACGGGCAGAAAGATCAAAAGCATTAGAAACAAGGGGCGAACGGACATTTTCCAGTTCCCTTCTGGTGAAACGACAAGACAGAACATACTGAACAACCATCGTAGCCTGTTTTAAATCGGTCCTGCCAGACTAAAATCATTTTTTGGTGTAAATAATTGACATTATACCTGTCGAACACGTACCAGCTGCAACCTATGCCTTCTCCGAATAAAAAACAATGAGTCACAGACCAGTACAGCCAAGCGGGCCTTATCATGATTTCTGGATATTTGCAGAATGCGCTCGCGCGTACTCAGATTATGATGATTTACTGAGTCGCAAAGATGCGCCCGTGCGTGTTCCCGATGATCTGCTTCGTTATTTTAACGACTGTTTCAACTGGATTCCCACACTAAACCCCGCAGTCTCCAATCAGAAGCAAACCGGCCTCGGTTTTAATTATTATGGCCCGACCATCGTCAACAAACAGGGAGCGGAAAACTGGGAACGGATTCTATTTCATCTCAAAGAGCTTTATCAAGGTGCCCCCGATCTCATCCATCTGACCGGTCCCTGGACCACTGATCCTCCAACCCATTCTTCAACTGCCGGCTACTATGAAGTGCTCGAAATCAAAAAAAACATGGCTGATCTCTGTGCTGACGACACTTCACGAATTTGCCCGACAGGCTTCCACTGGCTCTCATTTTGTGCTGCACGTTGGAATTTAATTCAATGGCGATACATGGCATTGGCGAGTAAACCAAAGACCACGGCAGAAGCCAGCAGATAAACACTGCCTCCCACAGCTTCCGCATTAAAAAATGCCATCACAGATCCGATGATCCCGATAAAACCTGTCAGAACTCCGCCAAAATAGACCAGTCCTGCTTCTGCAGAACCTCGTTGTTTTTCTGCTTTGTGTTCTTCAGTATCCATGAAATTCTTCCTCATGCTGAAATCAAACTGGTAACGATTCTTCTCTATTTTTATTCTTCGGCTACAACCGGCTGATTTGCTTCATCTGTTCCGCCGGAGCCTCCCATCCAGAAAGCAGTCCCGAAGCAGAGCCCCACCAGCAGGACGGAAATGGGAATTGAATATACTCTCAACAGGTTCGCGACGGATACTCGCTGCAACAGATCACCAGGCAGTTCCATGCCCATATCCTGTTCGCCATCCCAGCCCCGATCCAGGGCGGCCTGGCGAAATTCGCCTTCCGTTTTCCAGATGAAACCGAACATCGCCAGAATTAAAAACCCTGCCAGGACAGCTGCAAGCAAATATTTCATCCCACACGGCTCCGTTAACAAATTTCAGGATTCCCCCGATTCGTGCTGCTCCTTTTTGTCGGCTTTGATCTCGGGAGGTTGATGATCAGAATACAATTGCTTGATGTGGACTTTAGGGTCGCCGGTAATCAGTCGCGAGCGGCGGGTTTTCCAGATGTAGTTCCAGCACCAGTCAAGCATGACTTTGAAACGATTGCGAAATCCGACCAGGAACATGACGTGGAGAATGTTCCAGGAGATCCAGCCCAGAATTCCGCCATAATGGATTTTGCCGATCGCGGCGATGGCATTACCGCGCCCGATCATCGCCATCGAACCTTTGTCATAATAACTGAACTGCGGCCGCTCTTTCGGGGCATTTCCGTTGATTTCCTGTTTGATAATGTCCGCGACAAAACGACCGGTCTGAATGGCGCCCTGCGCCAGGCCGGGCACCGGTTTACCGGTTTTCGCATCGGTCGCATGCGCGGCATCTCCGACCACAAATACTTCGGGATGACCGGGAATCGACAGATCCGGCCCCACAACGATGCGGCTGCCTCGATCGACTTCGGTATCCAGTGTTTTCGCCAGATCCTGTCCCTGCACGCCCGCGGCCCAGAACACATTCTCCGCCTGAATGGTTTCCTCGCCGATTTTCACGCCATCTTCTGTCACATCGGTCACATGCACGTTCAAATGGATTTCGACTCCCATTTTCTCCAGCACTTTCTGGGCGAGCGCACTGAGATCTTCGGGCATGGGGCCTACCAGCCGCGAACCGCCATCGACAAGAATCACGCGGGCCATATCACAATGTATATTTCGAAATTCGCGGGGCAGGGTTTCAGACGCCACTTCTTTGATCGCGCCTGCCAGTTCGACCCCCGTCGGTCCGCCTCCGACCACGACGAATGTCAAAATTTTGCGACGGGCTTCTTCATCCGCTTCCCACTCTGCTTCTTCAAAGGCGAGGAATAAACGCCTGCGAATTTCCAGCGCATCATCAATCGACTTCAACCCCGGTGCGTGCACACGATATTCATCATGTCCGAAATACGACTGCCGGGCACCGGTGGCGATGACCAGGTAATCGTAATCGAGTTCGCCGCCATCAAAGCAGACCAGTTTCTTATCAAAGTCAATCGCGGTGACTTCCCCTAGCGCGACGTGCACGTTTTTCTGCTTCCAGAGGATCTTACGAATCGGAGCCGCGATATTCGCCGGGTCCAGTTCGCCCGTCGCCACCTGGTACAGTAAGGGCTGAAACAGGTGATAATTCCGCTTGTCAATCAGATCGATTTCAACGGCTTCATTTTTGAATGCTTGGGCAACATTGATGCCGCCAAAACCTCCTCCGATGACGACAATCCGTGGCAACTTCGAAGAAGTCTGATTCATAGTGATCTCAATTCCTGGTATGAGTAGAACAGCGCAGAATTCCGGGGGGACGTCAACGACGTCTGTCAGTCGAAAACATGCCCGTGATCATAACGTTCGTCGATGCCTGCGGCTTCGGTCAGAGCGGCGACGTTGGACTTGGTGAAGAATCCCTCGTATTTGTGACAGCGTTCCACGTACTCGGTAATCAGAATCGAATACTGGGAGTGCTTGGAGAAAATCTGCTTCAGGTTGGGTTCATCCAGGCATTCCCCGACGACATGCGCCAGGAACGGGATGCCTTTGTCTTTGAGGGTCTGCACGACGTAGTCCACGTTTTTTTCACCGCCCCGATGATCGCCGTCGAGCACTTCATAGGCAATATGATGCAGCCGGCGTCCGTAATTGCGGACGAAGTCTTCGGTTGGCATGGGCAGATTTTCGAAGGAGTTCACGAAGGAAGGGGTGTTGTTGGCGGTGAAGACTTTGGCGGGTGATTTTTTATCGTTATCGACGTAGCCGTTCCGCGTCACATTCGTGGAGGAGTTCATCTCCGAAATGTTGTAGGCACCCCAGAAGTAATGGTTGGACATGGTCAGAAACTCGAGGATGGCATCTTCCCGTTCGCCGGCCAGAATCCGGGTGGCCAGATGGTCGACACCCAGCACCAGTTTATTCAGCTTGTGAGCTTCGCCAAACGCAAGCACCTGATTCAGCGACTCCATGACTTCGGGTGCCAGTTCGAAAGGTTTTCCCAGTTGGAGCACATCGTAATCGTCGATATCTTCCTGGGTGTAGCCGACCCGGTTACAGGTAAAATCGGAAGGGAAAGTGAAGACAAAATGCGCATCGGTAAAGAACGGATTTTTCGTTTCGTGGTGATAATTGAAGCGGACACTGTGCGACTCAAGTGTGCTCCGCGTCTCGTTGACATCTTTCGTACTGAAGATTTCACCGATGTAACGGGCGTTGGGCTTTTTGCTGGAGAGCGGGTAGAGCCGATTGAACATGGTGATTTCGTCGGCATAGTCTTTTTCCAGCGGTTCCAGGATGAACATCCGCGGATAATCGGGATGCGAGGTGAGGATATACACATTGTGCGTATTATTTCTGAAAGCCGCCGAAAAACGATAAGGGCCCATCAGGTAGAGTTCATGCAGGTAAGGCAGAACTTCGCCCGTCTCCACCTGCAGCACGATGCCGCGCATGGTTCCCAGCAGGTCTTCGATGCCGCTGGATTTACGACGCTCAAAAATCTTCATCCGGTAGTCTTCAAAAAACTCGGAATTCTTTTTGTCTCCGCCAGGCTGATAGGTCATGGGATCGATGCTCACGGAATACTTTCCTTTTCTGAAACCTGAATTGCGTAGTTGTCTGCTGAATTGAACGGAAGAAAAGAACTATGGTGAGATGACTTAGCCCAGGATCCCTTCCATAGCTGGTGCTATGTTACCCTGTGGAATTCGATTTGTAATCGCTGTTTTTCCAACTTTTCCGGTCCGTACTGAATTATTGGATTCTTCACACGGGCTGAGTTCCGCCAAGCGGCTGCTAAAGCAGAAACCAAAAACGCAATTCCGGAATGACAGGTGTCTTCTCAGCCAGTATGCTGGACTTAATGTAGCAGTTCCAGCGTTTAAGGTGTAGGGGGATTTGAGAAGCATGCCACGTTTGACTGAATTGAGGTTTTGCGGGTTGACCATCTACCTGCTCTTTCTATTCTGCCTTCTCACCTGCTGTCAGACCGGAGTGTCGGAAGCGGCCCGTCAGCCGAATATCGTAATGATCATTTCAGACGATCAGACATTTCGGGATTTCGGTTTTATGGGCAATCAAGAGATTCAGACGCCCCACATTGATCGGCTGGCACAGCAATCGGCCCGTTATGTGAATGGTTATCTGCCGACCAGTGTCTGCAGCCCCTCGCTGGCCACTCTGCTGACCGGCCTGTATCCACATCAAAGCGGAATTCACTACAATCATCCGCCACCAGGTAACAGTGCCTTCAATAAAATGACCTCCCGCAGGGAATACGAGTCGACCCGCAGCCAGGCGTTTCAACTGATCCAAAACGTCGCTACACTGCCCCGCATTCTGGCGGCGAACGGTTATCGCTGTCTGCAGACGGGCAAGTTCTGGGAAGGTCATTATCGCAACGCCGGTTTTACTGAAGGCATGACTATTTTCGAACCGGTGCCCGGTCAGTCGTTCGGCGGGAATCGCAAACTGGCAAACGGCACACTGGCTGCGCACGGTAATGGGGACTGGGGATTGAAGATCGGCAGGGAAACGATGCAGCCGATTTATGACTTCGTTAAAGACTGTGAACAGAAATCAACGCCGTGGCTGGTCTGGTATGCTCCCTACCTGCCACATCAACCTCACGATTCACCCCGAAAATATTTCGACCTGTATCGCAACAATCCACGTGTCGCGAAAAATGAAATCGCGTATTACGCCAGCTGTTCGCAGTTCGATGAGACCGTGGGAGAACTGGTTCAGTTTGTGGAACAGGAAGCCGACTCCGAAAACACGCTATTCCTGTTTGTCATTGACAATGGCTGGACGCCGGGCGAAAAACCGATGAAGCCACGCGAGAACTTTCATCATACGAAAGCGAGTAAACGTTCCCCCTTTGAGGACGGTTTGCGTTCACCCATCCTGATCCGCTGGGACGGGCACACCAAACCAGCCACGCATACGGCGCTGGTCAGCAGTATTGATATCGTGCCGACACTGCTGCATGCAGCCGGTCAGGAAAAACCGGCGGCGAAGCTGCCCGGCGTCAACCTGCTGCCTTCGGCGCAAGGGGAAGCAGGATTGCCAGAAGATCGCGCCGTCTATGGAGAAGTCTTTCCGGGAGATGCGACGGCATTGAAACAGCCGGAACGGGAAGTCGCACACCGCTGGATTCGCAAAGGCAACCTGAAACTGATCACTTCACATAACCCGAATGCGCAGGGGAAAACGTGGAACAATTACACCAGCGGCGATGTGCTGTTCGATCTGGAAGACGATCCGGGAGAGACGAAGAACCTGATCAACGACTCCGATTCTGCTGAGTCACTGGCAGAACTGCGACGGTTACTGGATGCCTGGTGGAACCCTGCAAAAGCCGATTAACGGCAGACGTTATAAAATCCCATATTTCGCGAACGCTTCCGTCGCGGACATGCCGTTCTTGATGCTGTCGCGGAATGTATTTTCTTCGTGCACTTTTTTCCAGGCGGACTGAATCACTTCGGCTTCGACGGCCTGTGGTACGACGGCGATGCCATCCACGTCGGCAAACACCAGATCGCCGGGAGCAAAGTAAACGCCACCAATCTCCACGGGCACATCGACGTCGATAATCCGTTGACGGTCCTTGCTGTCATAGGGAGACGTGCCCACGGCCCAGACGGGAAACTGCATGGCTCGCATCTGCCGAACATCGCGAACGGCACCATCAATGATGGCACCCGTACAGCCGCGATGTTTGACGGCGGTGGAAAGCAGTTCGCCCCAGATACCGGACCGCATCGAACCGCTGGCAGCGGCAATGAAGACTTCATCGGCGTTGATTGAGTCCACCGCTTTCAGTTCCAGTTCGTACGGGCTGGGATCGACGTGGTACATGTCCGCCCAGAGACTGGTTTTGCAGCGTCCGACAACGACCGACTCCACCGTCATCGGCAGCAGTTCTTTACGCGGCGACTGGTTCGTATATCCCAGCGAATCAAGGGCGTCGCAGATGATGGCTGAGTGCAGATGCTGCCGCATCATGTCGAGCGTGATGGTTTCCGGTTGTGTCTGATTCATGGTTGTCTCATGTCTGGGGTTGAAGTTGTAAAGAAATCTGCCGGGCCGTCCGCACCACGGCTTTGATAAATCGCTGCAGCGCCTTTGCATCGGCACGCGCGGTGGGCACACTCAGACTGATAGCGGCAACGATCTGCGGACCATCGAACAAGGGTGCTCCGATGCAGGTGACGCCGACATCATTCTGATCCTGCTCGACAGAATATCCATCGGCCTGGGTTTGTTGATGGATTTTACGAAGCTGTTTGATATCGATAATGGTTTCCGTGGTGCGAGCAACCAGTCGAGTTCGCGCGATTAGCGCATCCCACGCTGCGTCTGTCAGTTGCGAAGTGATCGCCCGACCCAGAGAGGTCGAATAAAAGGGATCGCTGCTACTGGGCTCGACAATCCGTCTTAAAGGATGGGTGCTCTCCAGCACGCTCAGATAGCGGACATGAGTGCCCCGCAAGACACCGAGATTGACGGTTTCGCCCGTCAGTTCATGCAGCTCCCTCAACAGGGGAGCAGCCTGTTCCGTTAAGCGATCTTCCAGCGAACCGGAAGCCAGCCGACGGAGTTTCGGCGTAATCTGATACACGCCTTTTTCGAGGCGACTCACATATCCCAGCTCAACCAGTTCCTGCAGAATTCGATGTATGGTCGGTTTGGGCAGTCCGAGTTCGTGCACCATTTCCAGCAATGTCAGCGGACCGTCGGCAGTTGCCAGCACCTCAAGTACCAGAAATGCCTTGCCCAGTGATGTGACTTCCTTGGTAACCAGCATTGTGATTGACATTCAGAAATACAGAAAACGGAGAAGTTACTGGCTGCTTGCAACCAGAGCCACGTTCCAATATACTGAATACATCGTTCCATTTTAAGATATAACTGACTGTTTTCTTATGGAATTCTGGTAGTCTCAAGTTTTGCCCGGTTTATTGAGGAGTCCGCTTATGCGTGTCGGAATCATTGCGTTGCAACACGAGTCCAATACGTTCATTCAGTCGGCGACGGAACTGTCGGATTTTGAATATGATGTGCTGGCGACCAGGGACACTATCTATCCCATTTTTAAAGATTCGGCACATGAGATCGGTGGATTTTTCGCCAGTCTTTCAGAAACGGACATCGAAGCGGTACCGATTTTTGTCGCCCGTGCGCTACCTGGTGGCACAATTTCCCAGCCGACCGTGGAAGCATTGCTGCAACAGATGCTGGAAGAGTTGAAAAACGCGGGTCCCCTGGATGGTCTGCTGGTCGCGCCCCATGGTGCAGGAGTCAGTGAAGGGGCGCGTGACCTGGATGGGTACTGGCTAACGCAGGTCCGCGACGTAGTCGGCCCGGATCTGCCCATTGTCTGTACGCTGGATGCGCATGCGAATGTGTCGCAGTCAATGATTGATGCCTGTAATGCGACAATCGTGTACCGTTCCAATCCCCACATAGACCAACGCGACCGCGGCATTGAAGCAGCCCGGTTAATGCAGCGCATACTGAAAGGGGAAGTCAATCCGACTCAGGCAGCCTGCTTCGTACCCCTCGCGATTAATATTGAGCGCCAGCATACCTCATCAGAGCCGTGTGCTTCACTCTATCAGCAGGCAGATGAAATGCTGAAGACGCCAGGCGTATTGAGCAACAGCATCATTCTGGGGTTTCCCTATGCCGACGTGCACGAAATGGGTTCAGGTTTTATTGTCGTGACTGATAACGATCAAGAACTGGCACAACAGCTGGCAGATCAGCTGGGCAACACGTTGATCCAGCGTCGTGATGAATTCCAGGCACACCTGGTGGGAATCGACGATGCGTTGGATCAAGCAGAACAGTTGGCGGGACCAGTCTGCTTTCTGGACATGGGAGATAATATCGGTGGCGGGTCTCCCGCGGATGGCACGACGATTTTACATGCGATCAAACAGCGCGGCGGGCCCACCAGTTTCGCCTGTCTCTACGATCCCGAGGCGGCACAACAGGCAATCGCTGCGGGGCCAGGAGCCTCTCTGACACAACTGGCAATGGGAGGCAAGACCGATGATCTACATGGTGCGCCCCTGATCGCCGACGTGACTGTGGTCAGTGTTCATGACGGATATTTTAAAGAACCGGAAGTCAGACACGGGGGTAAAACCGAATTTCAGATGGGACCCACTGCAGTCGTGAAAACCGGTTTTGGCCTGACGATCATGCTCAACAGTCATCGCACGCCCCCGTTCAGCCTGGGACAGTTGACTTCGTGTGGCATTGATCCTGCCGAGTACCAGATCCTGATTGCCAAGGGAGTGCAGGCTCCGCTGGCCGCTTACAGTCCAGTCTGTCCGAATCTGATTCGCGTGAATACGCCGGGCGTCACGTCAGCCGACATGGAACAGTTTCAATATCAGTACCGACGCCAACCACTGTTTCCCTTTGAATCGATCGATTAAACTGAATTCGACACTGAGTCTACCCCTACTTTGAAAGAGATCGTATGCAGATTACGAAAATAGAAACTTCGATTGCGGAATCGATCATGCCCGGTCTGCTGCTCGTACGCATTCATACCAGTGAAGGGCTCGTCGGCTGCGGTGAAACCTATTATGCGCCGCATGCGGTAGCCGCGATGATTCACGACTGGATGTCGCATTACCTGATGGGCAAGAATCCCCTGGATATCGAAGCACACTGGCGATTTCTTTACGAACGCGCGACAAACTTTGGTTCGCGGGGAACCGAATTGCGTGCGATCTCTGCGATCGATCTCGCGTTATGGGATATTTTCGGGCAGGCGACTTCGCAGCCGGTCTGGCAGCTGCTGGGTGGCTGTGTCCAGGAATCGATTCGTACATACAACAGTTGCGGCGGTCCTTCTTATGGGGGCGCCAATGCGGAAAAAACGACTCATACCTGGCCCGGATATGGATCCGTAGGAAACCAGGGGCCTTTGAATGATTACTGGTCTGCCGTGAATGAACCGGTCGAACTGGCCCGCTCGCTGATTTCGGAAGGTTACCAGGCGCTCAAAGTCTGGACACTGGATTTCGCCGCGCATAAAACCAACGGTCCCCTGCAGATCACACAAAAAGATATTACGCGGGCACTGGAACCATTCCAGAAAATCCGGGAGTCACTGGGGAGTAATATCGAACTGATCATCGACGGACACGGGTTCTTTCAACTTGCACCGGCGATTCGGATCGCCAAACGTCTGCAGGAGTATGATATTCTCTGGGCCGAAGACCTGCTGCGGGTCGACTGTGTCGATACGCTGAGTGACTTTCGCGATAAGGCGGGAATCCCGGTCGCTGTAAGCGAAATGTTTAACGGCCCTGATGACTATCGCCTGGCGTTGGAGAAACGGGCCGCCGACTTTGTCATGATTGACCCCACCTGGGTGGGGGGTATTTCACAGACGCGTAATATCACCCGTCTGGCGCAGTTTTATAATGTCCCCGTCGTGATGCATGATTGTACGGGACCCTTAACGCTGTTATCCGGCGTGCACGTTGCCGCCAGCTCGAACAATGTGGCCTGGCAGGAAAGCCTGCGGGCGCATCTGCGGATACTATATCCCAAGTTGATTGACACCCCGATTGAAGTCGAACAGGGACGCATTGTCATTCCGAAAACTCCGGGCCTGGGAGTTGCCTGGCTGCCCGAATTGTTTACGTCGGGGACAAACCAGTACCGCGCGACTACGCTGACTTAGCTGTTCCCAACCAGCGATTCTTAATTCGAACGGACCATAGCTATGACATACAACCGCGGCTAACGCCGTGCGGCTAATTTTTTAGACAATTTGCCAATCAGAATGACTGGTTAGCCGAAGATCATCAGTCCCGGTTTCTCCTATTTGCAAGGATGTATTCTAACCAAGAAACGCGACCTGGCAATTTCTGTTGCCTTAATGCAGGCCGATGATATTACCGGAGTCGTCGATATCAATTTGCAAAGCAGCCGGGTCTGAGGGGAGACCTGGCATCGTGCGGATTTCGCCACTCAACGCGTAGAGAAACCCGGCGCCCGCCGAGAGACGCAAGTCACGGACTGGGAAGGTGAAGCCGGTCGGCCGTCCCAATAGATGCGGATCGTGGGAGAGTGAGTACTGCGTTTTGGCGATGCAGACGGGCAGGTCTCCATAGCCTAACTGTTCGTATTCCTGCATGCGTCGACGGGCCTGCGGTTCGAATTCAACCGAGGCTGCGCCGTAGATGCGGGTTGCGATCGTTTCGATTTTTTCGGCGATCGGCATTTCCTGGGGATAGAGGTACTGAAACTGACTGGGTTGTGCGGCTGCCTCGACGACCGCTTCCGCCAGTGCCAGGGAACCATCGCCTCCTTCCTGAAAGGCACGTGTAATCACAGCAGCAAAAGCGCCCTGCTCGAGTGCGATTTTCTGAATTTCTTCCAGTTCGCGTTCAGAATCATCGGGAAAAGCATTGATGGCAACGACCGTCGGCAGATGATACTGGCGAATGATATCAAGGTGCGCTCGCAGGTTGACGGCCCCCGCGCGGAGGGCGTCCAGATTCTCTTCCAGCAGCGCGGGGGGTAGTGGCTTCCCCGGATGAACATCAAACTGGCCGCTCTGAAGCTTCAATGCCCGGGCCGTGCAGACCAGCACTTCCGCATCGGGTTGGAGTCCACTGGTGCGGCACTTGATATCGAAAAACTTTTCGGCCCCGCAATCCGCTCCGAAGCCGCTTTCCGTCACCACGTAATCAGCCAGTCGCATGGCAATCTGGTCGGCGATGATCGAACTGTTGCCATGCGCAATATTGCCAAAGGGCCCGGTATGCACCAGGAAGGGAGTCGCTTCACAACTCTGTACCAGATTGGGGCGCAGGGCATCCATGAGCAGAGCCGCCATTGCACCGGCGCACCCCAACTCCTCGACCGTGACCGGTTGACGATCGAGCGTCATGCCAACCACAATGCGCCCCAGTCGCCGACGCAGATCGAGGGGATCAATGGCCAATGCGAGAATCGCCATGACTTCCGAAGCGGCGGTCAGATCGAAGCCGGTCTCGCGGAGGGGGGCCTGGGGCGGGTGATCCAGTCCACTGATGATGTGGGCCAGTCCTTTGTCGCAGAGGTCCAGGGCCCGTTTCCAGGTAATGGTCTTCGGATTGATTTCTGGAGTTTTCCGCCGGGCAATATGATTATCAATAATGCTGGCCAGCAGATTGGTGGCAGAGGTAACTGCGTGCATGTCGCCGGTGAAATGCAGATTGATATCGGACTGGGGCTCCAGTGTGCAGTTCCCCCCACCGGCCCCGCCTCCCTTAATGCCAAACACCGGCGCCAGCGAAGGTTCGCGGAGTGTGCCGATCGTCGTGTGGCCCTGCTGAGAGAGGGCCATCGCCAGGCCGATCGCAGTGACGGTTTTGCCTTCGCCCAGGGGAGTCGGATTGACAGCCGTTACGCCGATGTATTTCGCCAGGGAACGGTCTTTGAATTTGTCTGCAAGCCCATGCACAAGCTTGGCCTTAAGGCGGCCGTAGGGTTCGTAGTCGCCCGGCCCCAGTCCCAGTACTTTCGCGAGGGAATCGATGTCTCTCAGCAGCGGCCCGTCGGGGCAGGAAGGAGTAGTGCGATGCATCTGCTAGCGCCTGTCAGAATGAAAATGTTGTGTTCTCAGTGAAGGGAAAGCAAAATTCTAACTCAGTTCCCGTGTCAGAGAAAAGGCAGAAGCTGTGAATTCTACAGGTCAGTCATTGTGAATTCATTGAGAAACAATGAAAATGCAGCAAGTGACTGCCGGAAAAGAGAGGTACTTTTCTGGTGAACTTCATTTGAGTTGAGAACAGGAACAGGTCGCATGCAACTGACATCGGTGGTTACCCCTTTTACTAATGAGAACTTGACACTACTGGCGCAAATCGGTGTCACACATGTGACGATTCGTTATCCGGGACCTGACCTGGAAAAGTTACAGGCTTTCAATAAACAGGTCACTAACTGTGGTCTGCAGATTGCGGCAATTGAAGGATATCTGCCCATTGAAAACATCAAGCTGGGCAATGAGCGGTTTGATGAAGAGATCGCGGAAATGAAAATGCTGCTGCAAAACATGCAGCAGGCAGGCATACCGTTTGTCTGTTACAACTTCATGGCGGGAACAGACTGGGTCCGTACACAACTGGATGCACCGGAGCGAGGCGGGGCCCTGGTGACCGGCTTTGATGTGGAACAGGCCGAGCAAGCGGTTTCGCTGTCTCAGACAACGCAGCAGCAACAGACCGAACCTATTACAAAAGAGGCGTTATGGGAGAACCTGGAACGCTTTCTGACAGAATTGCTGCCGGTCGCCGAAGCCTGTGATGTGACGTTGGCCATGCATCCCGATGATCCACCTCTGGAAACGTTTATGGGGAAATCCCGCATCATGAATTCTGTGGAGAGTTTTGAACGACTGATGGCGCTCTCTTCGAGCCCGGCCAATGGGATCTGTTTCTGCCAGGGAACGTTTGCGGAAATGGGCGTTGATATTCCCTCAACGATTGAGCGATTGGGACCTCATATCCGTTATGTCCATTTCCGGGATATCCGGGGAATGCGCGAACGTTTTGTCGAAACGTTTCATGATAATGGCCCGACCGACATGTTTGCCGCCGTCCAAGCGTATCAGAAGATTGGTTTCACAGGACCGATTCGCCCCGACCATGTGCCGCAACTGGTGGGAGAAGAAGCGGGAGAGCCCGGATATACGATGTTGGGACGCCTGCATGCGTTCGGTTACCTGCAGGGACTGATTGAGGGGGCTCAGAAATCCTGAGGACTGCTTTGACACTCGAATCGAGCCAATTTATCGGAAAACCATAACCCATAACAGTTTATTGATTTGTCTGAGATTGAAAAAACATGAACTGGCTGGTAGCTGTGCGCGGAATTCCCTGTATAATCGTTATAGCAGGCACAACTTACCCAGTTGATGAAGTCTGACAGGGAAGTCGAGATCGCAGGCAGGAGGCACCTCTTTGGGGAAGCGCCTGAGCAGAATGAACTGAGCCCGGCTCATCAGTGACTAAACTCGATTTTCCACTCTTTAGGAGTCAGACCCATGCGTATTCGAATGCTGTTCACCGTGGCGGCTGTTGTCGCCTGTTTCACTTTGATGTCTTCCGTATCTGAAGCAGGCGGACGCATCACTTACTACAGCTCACCATTTCCGTATGTAGGCCCCGCTCCTGTTTACTCGGTTCCGGCTCCGGTTAATACCGCCTACTATGTACCGGCAATGAACGCTTATTATACTCCTGCCCTGGTGCCGGCACCGGTCATGACTCCGGTTTATTATCAGCCCGCTCCCATTGTCGTGCAGCCTGTAACCACCTATTATGCCCCCACGCCTGCTTACTCTTATTACGCTCCAGGCAAAGTCGTCTATAAGAGCCGCGGTCCCCGGTTTTTAGCTCCCAACTACAAAACGGTTGTGAAGTATAAATAAGCTGACGTAATCTGATATCAAAAAATAGAAAGAGCCTGCTGAATTGGTTTCAGCAGGCTCTTTTTTTGTTGTGACGAAGCAAAGTCCGTCTGTCAGATTCACACCAACTACAGTGTCCAGCCTTCGCGGTATTCGCGTTTGATGTACTGGGCGGCTTCGGGGACGTTGGTGACTTTAAGATTGTCGGCATCCCATTCCAGTTTCTTCTGACCGACGCGGTAGGAAACATTGCCCAGCAGCACAGTCTCGGTCAGTGGGCCGGCGTAATTGAAGTTACTGCCGGTGGGTGTGCCGTTGCGGATGGCATCCAGCCATTCGATGTGATGGCTCTTGGGACGGGTCAGATACGGTTCTACCGGTTTGGCTTCTTTGCCGGCTTCCATGAAGACCTTGTTCGAGCCATAGTCGGCGAGCAGGCGTCCGTCATCTCCTTCGAACAGAACGGCACTGTTTTTCTCGTACATTTCAGCGCCTTTGGGTTTCCAGCCGCCATGATACCAGGTCATGTGAACCGGAGGCAGATCTTCGCGGGCCTCGTATTCGTAATCGACCTTCATCAGGCTGGGGCATTCATTCACGCCGCCATGTGCTTTCTCGCCTACGGCGACGACCGTCTTGGGATATTTGAGTTTCAATGCCCAGAACGGGAGATCCATATAGTGGCAGCCGAAGTCACCCAGCTGGCCGTTTCCAAAGTCCCACCAGTAGCGCCAGTTGAAATGGAAGTGGGATTCATTGTAAGGACGGAACGGAGCCGGCCCGATCCATTGATCGTAATTGACGTAAGCGGGTGGATTATTTTCCCTGGAGCGTTCGCCTTCAATACGAACGCCGCCTCCCACCCAGACATGCACGCGGCGGACAGGTCCGATCACACCGGACTGAACCATTTCCACCACCTTGCGGTAGTTGTCGGTCGCGTGAATCTGGTTGCCCATCTGAGTGGCAACACCGGCTTTCGCGGCCAGGTCGGTCAGGACACGAGCTTCATAGACAGAGTGAGTCAGTGGTTTTTCACAGTAAACAGGCAGACCTTTTCGCAGCGCTGCTGCCGCCGCCGGGGCATGCATGTGATCGGGAGTACTGACCAGGACGCCATCCAGGTCGTTGCGATCGAGAACTTTGCGGTAGTCATCGTACTTGTCGGCTTTGGGGAATTCTTTGGAGGCAATCTCCAGACGCTTCGCATCGATATCGCAGAGGGCGACAAAGTTTTCTGATTTTGTACCGCTGATATTCGCATAAGCCCGGGCGGCCACGCCGATCGAAGCCAGATTGAGTTTTTCGTTTGGACTTTTACTTTGGGAAGCGGCTTCCAGTGGCATCAGAGGCAGCGCGCCAGTGAAGGCAGGCACAGCCGTCCCCGCAATCAAGGCTTTCTTGAGAAACTCGCGGCGGTCGACAGAATTTGACATGAAAAGTCTCCTTGTGAGGAAGTGATCTGCGATGTGACTGGAATGAATATGCCCGGTGGCGATCCGTGTAATAAATCGTCATCTCAAGTGAGGACGGCCTCAATAAATTAACTTTTTTTAATATATCGCAGGGCCGAAGGGAAATCGAGCCTGTATTTCGAAAACGGAAAAATCAGCGAGTGGGAAATGGAGTGGCCCGTTGAGATCAGCGTGAGGAAGGAACTTCAGTTGGAGGTGTCTGAAGTGATATCTTCCGAAATGCTGACCGCTTTTTCAACGCCGGTAATGAGCTGATCGAGGCGGAACGGCTTGTAGAGGACGCATTTCAGACCGAGCTGTCGGGCTTTGACGATCGAGTGCGTGGGATCGTACCCGAAACCTGTCATCAGAATCACAGGCAGGTGCTCATGGATCTCCCGGATCTGGGCGAAGCATTCGTACCCGTTCATATCGGGTAGCCGGATATCGGCGATGACAACATCATAATGAAAGCTGCGGACCATCAGGAATGCTTCTTCTCCATCGTGAGCGGTTTCTACCTCACAGCCCAGTCGGCCCAGCAGTTCATGTGCTGCCCGTCTGACAGTGGCATCACTGTCGACGACCAGAATCCGCTTGTTGACCAGTTTGGGATTCACCTGTCTCATCGTGGGCACTTTATGATGATGAGGTGTCTGGGGAGCCATTTCATCTCCCACCTGTTGAATCAGTTGCTTAATGTGGCGAGTATCTTTAAGGATACGCTGCAATCGCTCGCACACACTCGGCTCGTGACCGATATACCGCTCCAGAATCCAGGCCGTATCATTGAGGATCTCATCCACTGGATCAACGACCCCACGCATAATTAATTCAGTACTGGCAGAGGCTGTCGTCAGTTTTTCGACAACGAGCAGATCCAGTGTATTCAAGGCAATCGCAACTTCGCGGCTGAACAGTTCGAGGAAGTGCAGATCATTTTCGTCAAAGGCACCCGCGTGCGGGCTTTCCACATTAAACGTTCCGAGAACTTCATCGTGCAGATTCAGGGGAACCGTCAGGGAACTGCGGGCATTGGGAGCCCCTGTCATATACAGGGGGTCGTGCGCCGTATCTTCGCAGAGATAACTTTTTCCCGTCGCGGCGACAAAGCCGGTCACGCCGTTCGCTTCGGGATCTGCATAGAGTGTGCGGTTGGTCGCCACCTGCTCCATGCCTACGGCAAGTAGAACATCGAGTCGATTGGAGGCTTTATCCAGCAGACGAATTTCCACGGTTTCAAATTCAAGCAGATCCTGAGTGTAATGCAGAATTTTAGCTTTCAGAAGTTCAATGCGGTCTTCTGTTGTCATCTCGAAGATTTCTTCGGGAGAAAGATCGCCGAGCTCAAGTCCTGCCTGATAGATGGCATTGAGTTTCTGCCGCTGTAATACTTCTTCCGAAATATCACGAACGCTGGCCACCAGATAAGCGGGCTCCTCTTGACTGTCGGGAGCCATCAGGACCGGCATGACTTCGACATCAAAATAGCTTTTATCTCCGACCCGCAGTCCGCTCTTGGCAATCTTGCGTGTGGAGAAAGCTGAGTGAAACGGGCTGAAGTCAGGGCCTAGAATTTCGGGGGCGCCAAAGGCATCGTAGAAGGAATGACCGACCAGCGAGTTTTCATGACCGCAGAGTTGGCCCAGCCGGTGATTCGACCAGATAATGCGCAGCTCGGAATCCAGGACCACCACAGCATGAGGCAGAAATTCCAGCAGGCTACCCGACTGAATTAAAGCCAGGGGTAATGTCCCTGAAGTGGCTGGTACGACCAGGGCAGAGATATTTCCCTGATCAAATTCAGCGATACCTTCCGCCAGATTCTCCGAGGTTACGACCACATAGTCTTCATTGGAGAACTGTTCTCGCAACTCAGAAGTCTGGTCATCCGTGGGCCCACAGAAGAGAATTTTTTGCGGATTGGTCACTACGAAAACAGCCTTTGTCCACTAAGACATTTGATGCTTCACTTAATGTTGTATCACAAACGGAGACACCTGCTTTTCCGGCCTACCTGATTTGTAGGAACAACCGGATAAAAAACAAGATACCTCAGTCTTGTATTACGTAGATTCAGGCCGGATTGATAGAATACCTGACCTGGTTTTTATGCTTTTCACCAAAATCTTGAACAACATAAACAGTATAACGATATCGTACCTATGAAATCGGCTTTCTGTCAGCCAAAATTAAGATCCAACGAAAGGAATCTGCGAATTTCTTCAAATTCTGCTTGAATCCAGATATTTTTTCTCAAGTTTTTCCGCCTGTTTTAATGACTGATCCCCTTTTCAGCGAACCGTTTCGCAAACCTGCCGCCGCATAGAGAATGACAGCAAATGAGTTTACCCTGGGTCGCCATTCAGAGAAATCCAATCTCCGGAACAGGAAACCGTGCTTCGCTGATCATGGATCTGATCCAACATCTGAAGCAGAAAGGCATTCGGCCACGTCTGTTTTCCAACAGAGAGCGTATGCAGGAAAGGCTGCGAGACCAGTCTACGGAAACCCCGCCACTGTGCGTTGTTGCTGCCGGTGGAGATGGAACCGTCCAGGACCTGATCAATCGGTACCCCGATCAGCGAATCGCGATTCTCCCGCTGGGAACCGAAAACCTGATGGCCCGGCATCTGGGAATTCCAAAGTCAGGCGTCTTCGTCGCGGAAATGATCAAGCAGGGTGCGACACGTGAAGTCGACCTGTGTCAGATGCAGCAGAAACGTTTTATCCTGATGGCAAGCGTGGGCTTTGACGCGGCAGTAGTAGCAGATCTGACCGAATTCCGGAAAGGAAATATTTCCCACCTGAGTTATCTGAAGCCAGTCTGGCGTACCCTTCGTTCCTATCCGTATGAACCGCTGTTAATCTCCACAGATCAGAACACCGCAGAGATCACCGCCTACCATGCCATCGTTGTGAACATTCCCGCCTATGGACTGAATCTGAACTTTTCTCCTTCGGCAAGCGATGAAGATGGACTGCTCGACCTGATTGTATTCAAGGGAAAAGGGCTGTTCCGCACCCTGAGATACCTGTACCAGATCGTACGAGGCTCACATTTGAATTCTCCTGATGTACAACGGATTCAGACAAATCGTATTCAGATTCGCTCTGCGAAACCGGTTCCCGTTCAAACCGACGGGGATGCTTCAGGTCAGACACCGCTGGAAATTACGGTTCTCCCGCGGGCAGGCCGATTTATCGTCCCTTGCTGAACCAGGAGAATTCCACCATAATTCCCGAAGGATCATTTTAAGTAATACTGTTGGAAAGGATTCACAGGTGTCACAAAACCCAGTTTCGATTGGTCAGGTTCCATGCGGGAAAAATCATCCACTGGTATTTATTGCCGGGCCGTGCGTTATTGAAAGTGAAGAACTGGTACTGACCACTGCCAGACGACTTGCTGAAATTGCCTCGAAAGAAAACCTGTCGCTGATCTTCAAATGCAGTTTTGATAAAGCCAATCGCACAAGTGTCGACAGCTTTCGTGGTCCTGGTCTCGAACGTGGCCTGGAGATTCTGGCGAAAGTGAAACAGGAAACCGGCCTGGAAGTCACGACCGACATCCATGAGCCCAACCAGGCGGCTTCCGCAGCAGAGGTCTGTCGGATTTTACAGATTCCCGCGTTTCTGGCACGTCAGACTGATTTACTGGAAGCGGCTTCCAAAGCTGCGTTAAAATATGATGGCGTGGTGAATATCAAAAAACCACAATTTGTAGCTCCCGAAGACTGTATTCATGCAGTGAAGAAATGCGAAGCCTTCGGGCTGGAGCGACTTCTGCTGACAGAACGGGGAACAACATTCGGTTATGGTCGGCTGGTAAACGATATGCGCTGCATTCCCATCATGAAGCAGATGGGGCCTCCTGTGATCTTTGATGCCACCCATAGCGTACAGACACCCGGGGGCAAATCAACGGGAGGACAGCGGGAAATGATTCCCTTTCTGGCCCGGGCTGCGGTAGCCTGTGGCTGTGATGGCATCTTTGCAGAAACACACCCCGATCCTTCCCAGGCGTTGAGTGATGGGCCGAATATGCTCCCGCTGGATGATTTCACCAGTTTTGCACTGCAGATGCAGAAATTCCGGGATCTGTTCAATGAAATCGGTGGGGCATCAGACATTCCATCTGCTTGAAAATTGGTTATAGTATCTGGTACAGCGTATTCTCCTCTGATATTCATTGAATTTCCTTCCAGAGGTTTAACCGATCTTTGACCGACACAGCCCCGTCTTCTGTAAGATGGAACTGTACAGTATCACGAAGCCAAAACTGATATGACATTCTCGAATCTGATACAATGCATCTCTGCTTCCCGCCGGGGTTTGATGACTGGTGTTTGCTGCTTTGCTCTGTTGTCCACTGTTCCAGGTTGTAAAAACCAGACACCACCTGCACCATCTGCCAATAAAGTCAAATCCCAGGAAACAGCCAGCAAATCGAGTTCAACCAGTCAGAGTGATTCTGACTGTAACACCTACATCGATAACGCGATGAGCATGCTGGAGCCGGAACGACTGGAAATCAGCTCATCGCTGGAACGTGCTGTGGCGCTGTTGAATCAGTGGACACTCAATTGCGCAAATTTTGATACCGACCCACCGACCTTGACAGATTCGCAGAAGCCATTTTTCAAAAAATACCTGGGCGAAGCCCAGCTGGCGAAAATGGATCTGACACGATTTACGGAAAGTGATGCAAAATTCATCCGTGATTCACAACTTTTCAATGGTATGGTCAATGCGGCGATTGCGGGCAAATCGAATGATGTCGAACGCGTGACGGCCGCTTTCTATTACTGCATGAGCAATGTGGCTCTCATTACCAACAAACAAAATGTGCTCCCGTTGTCCCCTTATGAAATCTGTATTCTGGGTACCGGTTCTGCAGAACAACGAGCCTGGATTTATATCGATATGCTCAGGCAACTGCGAATGGACGCTGTCCTGTTAAAGCCTGCTGAAGAGGCTCCCTATAAATTACTCGTGGGCGTGCTGCTGAATGAAAACATTTACCTGTTTGATCCCGTGCTGAGCCTGCCGATTCCAGCGAAAGAGCAACCTTCCGATGCGGTCCTGATTCCGAACCCGGCAACATTGGCTGATGTCTTAAAGTCTCCCGCAATTTTGAAAGACTTTTATGGTGAAGAAGCGGCGAATCGTTTTTCAGCCGAAGAACTGAAAACGCCCCAGGTCCTCATTATGGGACGCAGCTGTGAATGGTCGACCCGAATGCGGCGTCTGGAAGATTCGCTGTCGCGTAAGCAGACTTTCGTGCTGTTTCGCAACCTGGAAGAATTAAAAGGTGATCCCGGCTTCATCGCGCATCTTCAGACGATCGGAAAAGGGATCCTGAAAGACGCGGATATCAAAGTTTCGGAATATCCTGATAAAGAAATCAATGCCAGTGAATCCGTTACTGGTGATCTGGCGAAACAAATCGCTTCGATCCGATTACCATTTAACGCTCCGGTGCCTTACGATGTAAAATTGAGAAAAGAGACAAAGGACGGCTTTGTCGTCCCCTGGGGGGCTCCCTCCAAGAAATTGCTGAAAACGAGAACCGCACAATTGCTGGGAGAACAGAAGTCAGCGATCGAGAGTTTTGTCACCACGCGACTGGAAGCTGGTTTCCCTTCCGACCTGATTGTCCCTCAAAAAACCCGACTCATGCATTTGATGGCGGCCCATGAGGCCACTTATTTCCTGGCATTAGGTCAATACCTGCAGGGAGAAAATGCTGCTGCCGGTGAGTCATTTAATGATTATCTTCGACTCTACCCCGGCGTCAATCCCGAGCGCACTATCGCAGCAGTTTACCAGATGGCATTCAGCGATGCAAAATCGGACAAGCTCTCCAGTGCGATTGTAGCTGTCGGTGAAAATAAGCCTCCCGAAGCACTCAAACCGGCATTTCCCTACCTGGAAAAACGGTGGCGTGCGCTCCGCGAAAATGCTTCAAAAAAATAAACGCACTCAATTGGCACTCCTCCAACTGAAATCTGAGTCATGCTTGCCTTCCTCCGTCGTCGCTGGTTTTTAGTCTGTATTACTTTTGTAATAACGATCGGCGTCTACGCAGGGCATGAAGGATCTCAGGAAACACTTTCGCAGGTGAAACAGTTCATCCGCCCTTCCTGGTTGACGGCGATTGTCCTGTTTCTGATGTCACTGAGCCTGAACTCCGAACACTTACTGACATCGATCAAAAAACCGGGTCCCCTGATCCTGTCACTGGCGACGAATATCGTTCTACTGCCGCTGATAGCCTGGGCAATACTACCACTTCAATTGTCGGCTGATTTTGGTATCGGCCTGATTATCATGGCCTGTGTGCCGTGCACGTTGTGTGGCGCATCGGTCTGGACCCGTCGCGGAGGCGGGAATGACGGGGTCTCCCTGATGGTCACCATGATCACCAACGGTGCCTGCTTTCTCACGGTCCCGTTCTGGATTCTGCTGATTACGTCGCGCGAAGTGGAATTTGATCGGGTCGCCATGATTACCAAACTGTTCTATGCGGCGATGCTGCCTGTCGTCTTTGGACAGATCCTCAGGATGAACCAGCGGATCAAAGCGTTTGCCGACCGGATCACTTCCCGACTGGGAACCGTGGCGCTGGTCTTTGTGCTGTTTATGGTGCTGCTGGCAGCAGTGCAGACTGGATATGGTATCCAGACATCGGAAGTGGGTATCTCACTGGCAGCGGTTGCCGTCGTGTGGATCAGTTGCATTGTGGTGCATGTCAGCGGATTCGCTGTCAATCTGCTTTTGGGGAAAAGCTTTGGTTTTGCTCCCCGCGACCGGATTGCCAGCGCTATTGCCGGCAGTCAGAAGACGCTGCCGATTGCCGTTTTCGTCGCCACCGATGCCTCGATGTTTGGTAACGCCGGTATTCCGTCCGCCGTCTTTCCACTACTGATGTTTCACACATCCCAGTTTTTCATTGATACGATTCTGGCTGATCGACATCGCGAGAAATACTTCGAAGTCGAACTGTCACAACCCGAGGCAGAATCAGAACCGAGCCTGACCGCCTGCGAACAGTAGACCGTTTTCATCAGTTCTGGTAAATGACCACCAGAAACAGAACTGCTTCGCCGCGACCAACGTTGATGATCGCATGAGGTACATCGACGCGATAGCTGGCAGAATCACCAGGTCCCAGCAGGGTGGTATCTTCTCCCGAATCAACCTGGACTTTGCCTTTCTCGACCGTCAGGAATTCACGGGTGCCCCGAAAGTGGGGGGCACTCTGCAGCTTACCACTGGCATGGAGTTGGACTTCGTAAAACTCAACATCCTTTTCCAGGTGCAGGGGAGAAAGCGTACGAATGCGGCATTCAGAATCAGAACGATAATGAAATGTCCGATCTTCCGCACGGATGACTTCAATGGAAGAGGTAGAAACCGGCGCTTCCACCAGTTCTCCTAATGCGATGCCGAACGCTTGAGAGATCCGCACGGTTACCGCCAGCGTCGGATTCGCCTCGCCTCGCTCAATCTGACTGAGCATCGAACGACTTACGCCACACGCAGCAGAGAGAGAATCGAGAGACCAGCCACGCTCTTTGCGCAGTTCCCGTACGCGCTGCGATAGCTGCCCACTGATTTCATCGGGGGACAATTCAGAACCTGCTGTAGTCGTAGACTGTTTTCTGGCGGAGTTTGCCGACATGATCTCGTTATCCATTATATTGGACATTCACTCTTGCAAGATGGATATTCCTTTTCTATTATAATGGATATTGAGTCGATATAAAGGATTCTCGCCCTTTAATTTTTCCAATTATCCCGTGTGATGGGTTTCATTATGAAAGCATTGGTTAAAAAGGAGTCAAAGCCGGGGCTTTGGCTGGAAGACGTACCTGTTCCCACAATCGGCATTAACGATGTGCTGATCAAAGTCGACCGCACAGGCATCTGCGGCACGGACGTGCATATTTATAAATGGGACGACTGGGCCCAGAAGACGATTCCCGTCCCGATGGTGGTGGGACATGAATTTGTCGGCGAAATTGTGGAGGTCGGTTCAAATGTCGTCGACTACACGCCGGGGGAAATCGTGAGTGGGGAAGGGCACGTGGTCTGTGGACGCTGTCGCAACTGTTTTGCGGGGAGACGGCATCTGTGTGCTCATACTCGAGGCGTGGGAGTGAATCGTCCCGGTGCCTTTGCGGAATACATTTCTCTGCCAATGACCAACATCTGGCATCACGATGAATCGATTGACCGGGATGTCGCTTCCATTTTTGATCCGTTCGGGAATGCTGTGCACACAGCCCTCTCATTTGATGTTCTGGGCGAGGATGTACTCATTACCGGAGCCGGCCCGATTGGTGTGATGGCAGCTGCTGTCGTGAAACATGCGGGTGCCCGGCATGTGGTGGTCACTGATGTGAATCCGTACCGACTCGACCTGGCACGCAAGATGGGCGCCACTCTGGCTCTCGATGTGCGTGAGAACTCCATCGCCGATGCACAGCAGCAGTTGGGTATGACGGAGGGCTTTGATGTCGGACTGGAAATGTCGGGCAATCCGCAGGCCTTTCGGGATATGCTGACGAACATGTGTCATGGCGGTAAGATTGCCATGCTGGGAATTCCGGAAAAAGAAATCGCCATCGACTGGAACCTGGTCGTCTTCAACATGCTGACGCTGAAAGGGATCTACGGTCGCGAAATGTACGAAACCTGGTATAAGATGACCGTCATGCTGCAGAGCGGACTGGATATCAGCCCGATCATCACGCACCGCTTTCATGCCAGTGAATTTGAAGCGGGATTTGAAGTCATGATGTCAGGTCAATCGGGGAAAGTCATTCTTGACTGGAACAATATTTAACATCCTCCAACAAACTAATTGACATACAAATTCACCAGATTGGAACAGGACTTGACTCATGTATGGATCAATCAAACAGGAACTGGAACAGATACTCTCGACGATCCGCGAGGAAGGGCTTTATAAGTCGGAGCGGATCATCACGACGCCCCAGGATGCACATATCCGTGTCTCAGAAGGAGAGCCGGTGCTTAATATGTGTGCCAATAACTATCTGGGACTGGCAGAACACCCGGATGTGATTGCCGCCGCCCACGCTGGCCTGGACGAGTGGGGTTACGGTCTGTCTTCAGTCCGTTTCATCTGTGGTACGCAGTCGATTCACAAACAACTGGAACAGAAGCTGAGCCAGTTCCTGGAGACAGAAGATACGATTCTCTACACATCCTGTTTCGATGCCAACGGCGGCCTGTTCGAAACACTCTTAACCGCGGAAGATGCAATAATCTCGGATGAGCTGAATCATGCCAGCATTATCGATGGCGTGCGACTTTGTAAAGCGCAGCGGTTTCGCTACAAAAATAACAACATGCAGGACCTGGAAGAACAGTTGAAAGCTGCATCTTCTGCCCGCTATCGAATGATTGCCACGGACGGGGTATTCTCGATGGACGGTTACATTGCCAATCTGCCGGCGATCTGTGATCTCGCCGATAAATATGATGCCCTGGTGATGGTGGACGATTCCCACTCCGTCGGTTTTATGGGACAGCATGGGAAAGGGACCCATGAATTCCATGGTGTGATGGACCGGGTTGACATCATCACAGGCACGCTGGGCAAAGCACTCGGCGGTGCGAGTGGCGGCTATACCAGCGGGCGTAAAGAGATCATCGAACTATTGAGACAGCGTTCGCGGCCTTACCTGTTTTCAAACTCCGTGGCGCCGGCGATTGTAACCGCTTCCATCGCGGCGATTGACATGCTGACCGCTTCGACAGAATTACGCGATAAACTGGAAGCCAATACAAAACACTTCCGTGCCGGGATCTCACAAGTCGGTTTTGAAGTCTTGCCCGGAGAACACCCCATTGTACCGATCATGCTGGGTGATGCGGCACTGGCAGGTCGCGTTGCTGATGCGTTATTGCAGAAAGGCATCTATGTGATCGGGTTCTCGTTCCCGGTCGTTCCCAAGGGGAAAGCACGCATTCGGACGCAGATCTCAGCCGCCCATTCGATTGAAGACCTGGATTTTGCCATTGAGAAATTCAAAGAAGTCAAAGCGGACTTGGGGATTTAATTCCGTCAGTTCGGTTCTGCTTTGGCGGCAGGCCTCTCAGGAGTGAAGCCCATCACCGCGTATTCATAGCGGGTGCGACCACTGCTGTCAGTTCGCATCCGTTCGGCGACCAGGGGCAGACCTTGAGTAGCTGCAAAACGCAGAGAGGCGCGGGCATCACCGTAGGAGAAGAGGATAATCACCAGGCTTTTGGGCTGGGGCACCGTTTTATAGACGGCATAAAAGCGGTCGACAAATGCCTGCGGGGAGTCGGCCCGGAATTCTGTAGACTGATCACCAACTTTCAGACGAAAAATGCCATTCTCTGTCAAATAGAGTTCCCAGATATCGCTGCGTTTGGTCAATTCATCGTACGTCAGGAAATGTTTGACGACGTCGATGGCTTTGCCTCCCGCCAGTTCCTGCAGTTGTTTTTTGATGCGCTCGATTTCCGCTTTCGTCTGTTCGGAATCCGGATCCGGTTTGGCATTTAACAGCGGATCCAGCAGTGCATCGGGAAGCTGAAACAGTTGCTGTACCATTTCGCCGACGAGGTCACGCTGCTCCCGTGTCTGCTCCAGTTGTTCGCTGAGTTCGCGGCTCTGCTTCTCTGCCAACTGTTGACTGACACGCGCCTGGTCCTGCATTTTAAGAGCGTTCTGCTCCGCCTGCATCGCATCAAGTACAACCTGCTGTTTTGATCGCTTCAGTTCAGCGAGTTCTTTCTGTACGGTTTGCTGTTCTTCCCTGAGCGTTTTCGCAGTCTGCTCGGCTTGCATGACCTGCTGTTCAGAACGCTGCTCAATCCGTGCCGTCGTTTCCTGTGTATCCATGAACTGCGCAAAGATCACGATCAACAACAGGTCGAGCAGGGGAGTCAACTGAAATGTCAGACGCTGGCGGCTGATCATGCTGGTGTCTCGCCTCCCCTGGCCAGAACGAGTTCCCGCTTGGCGCGGACGATGGTATCACGCACATGCTGGCGATTTTCGACCAGGCCCAGAAAAGACATCTCCAGCACACTGTTGATAAACATCAGCAGGATCGCGGCGGCCAGGCCGGCAAACGTCGACCAGATCGCATCACCGAAATGACTGACTATCGAACTGATGGCGTTGGTCGTCTCGGTGCCCGCGTTAGCCTGCAGCGCCGCTCCCATCGCAAGAATGGTTCCCAGCACGCCTGCCAGGGGATAGGCTTCAATCATAGTGCGGCAGATGTTGTAGCAGGTCTCGAAAAAATGTGAATCCAGGTAGCGGCGTTTTTCATCCAGAATGTGTACGCGTTCGGAAAGCGCAATGCGGTCGGCAGGATTGGCCTGGGGATCAAGTGTTTCATTCACGTCAGCCAGAAACGCTTCGATCTGATCGGAGAGGTGGCCCGTGGAATCGAGCAGGCTGCGGTGTTTGAGTCCGCGTGTGAAATCATCCAGTGAAGAAGCGATGCCCCGCAGGTCGCGGCGGGACCAGATCCAGAGCACAAAGAAAAAAAACAGGTGAGCGCCACAAGCCAATGTGATGACCATTGTGGAGAGCCCGGAGAGCTGGCTTAAATACTGCGACATCAATTCCACCCGTTATAGTAAGTGTTTCTGCTTTCCACTGTTTCAGGGAATGTATCTGCTTCCGCATGATTGAAACGGCTTCATTTATAGAATCGATCATCAATGCCTCTGCACCTTGAAGATTCCTGAAGATATTGTCTCGCACTGCTGCAGTTCTTCCAGTCACAACGAATATAACGAAAAAGGATGCAGGCCTCACGCGGAAGACTGCATCCCTTATCAGGTTAACGCTGATTCATTTTCAAATCAGGCCCCATATTTTTCCAGTCGACCGGCGTGCGCCATGGCCAGCCACATCAGATATTTGGCTTCAAACTGGCCCAGTCCGCCCTGAATACACTCTGATTCGCCGAAGCTCTGGCAGCCATCAAAGCGGGCATTTTCCGCAGACAGCAGCACAGGTACGGGATGCCAGCTGTGTGACTTCATTTTGGCAGGCGTACTGTGGTCGCCAGTCACGATCAAAACGTCCGGGTTAAGCGCCGTGATGCGGGGAATGCAGGTATCGACATCTTCCGTCCGGGCGACTTTCGCATCGAAGTTACCATCTTCACCTGTGGAATCGGTGTACTTGTAATGCACGAAGAAGAAATCATAGTCATCCCAGATTTTTTCCAGGCAGTCCATCTGTGATTCCAGTGTCTGACCGGCGTCTTTGACGTCCATGCTGACCAGTCGGGCCAGTCCCCGGTACATGGGATAAACGGCAACCGCTGCAGCACGCGTGCCATACACTTCTTCGAACGTCGGGATTTCTGGCATTTTGGCAATGCCCCGCATGGTGAGCAGGTTGGCAGGACGATCGTCTTTGAGAATTTCGCCCGCCTGCTTGAGAAATTCTTTGCAGAGTTCGGCAGTCTTTTGAGAGGCTTCATTCTCGCCGACCGGTTCCAGCGGGGGTACACCCGTTTTCTGAGGATCGGTGTCGTTGATATCTCCGCCCAGTCCTTTGGCTCGCAGGACGATGACCAGGCGATATTCTTTGACGTGCCGCACAAACACTTCCACGCCGGGAATTTCGATTTTGTCGAGTTTTTTGCAGAGCTCGGCACCAATGTCGCTACCGATCCGGCCTGCACGACGGTCGGTGATCTTGCCGTCATCATCGAGCGTACAGAAGTTGCCACGAATGGCGACGTCATCGGGACCGAGTTCAAAGTCGATGCCCAGAGCTTCGAGTACGCCCCGACCGATGTTGAATTCGAGAGGGTCATAACCGAACAGTCCCAGGTGACCGGGTCCACTGCCAGGTGTAATGCCGGGAATCACAGGGATACTGCGTCCCAGTGTTCCTTTTTTCGCAAGGGCATCCAGGTTGGGTGTGTTCGCCGTTTCCAGTTCGGTTTTTCCGCCCGGCTCCAGTGGCAAGCCACCCAATCCGTCTGAAACGAGGAGCACAATTTTGGAATCATTCTTCTTTTGCAGTTTTTTCATTAATGCGTGCAGGTCTGCCATCGAAATCTCAATACCTTTTGATTGAACATTTATAAATTCAGTGGTCCACAAATGGGAACCAATTCTGTCAGCGGGAAGCTATACAATACAGAAAACGACGCCACTTGTTAAGCAGCATACTGTGACAATCAGGGATCGGGCGTCAATTGGGGTGTGTTCTCCCTCAAACCGGCGGCATCGACCCATTTCTGAAAGAAGCTCAGGCTTTCGGTCGCCATCAGATCCGCATTATAGAACTGACGAACACGTTCATAGCCCTGGCGGGCCAACTGGAGGCGATATTCCTGATCCTGGTAAAGTCGTTCCCAGGCATCCGCGAGCGCCTGCGGATCACCGGGGGGGACCAGCAGACCGCCGGCGGTCTGTTCGATCAGTTCCGGGAAGGCACCATGGGCAGGCTGCACGACAGGCACTCCGTTGGCCAGAGCTTCCAGTACAAACAGTCCCTTGGGCTCGTGATAGTCGGTCGGAACAGAGAGCACAGACAGGCTTTTATAGAACGCGATCTTTTCTTCACGGGTAGCGGGACTGCCCCAGTATTGATAAGACTCATTGAGAGCGCTGAGATTTTTGGTCGTTTCGTGAAAATACGCTTCACTTTCCTTGCCCAGGAACCCGCCGATACACAGGCGACTGTCGGGGTGGGCTTTGTGAAAGATCTCAAACGCCTCAACGACATTGTGGAGCCCCTTCTCTTTACAGATCCGGGCAAAGAAGCCGATGGTAAAAGGTTCGTCCGTGCGCTCATCCGGTGTTCCATCGTGTCCTTCCAGATTGATTCCCAGCAGCACTTTATGGATGTGGTCGACAGGCAGATCCAGATATTCGGACATGAATTCACGGTAGTAGTCACTGTGGACCAGCACGCCATCCACCTGCTGCACGTTGTTACGAATCAGTTCCAGCGAACGACTGCGATAAGGTTCGCCCAATTCTTCCAGAAAGACATCGTCCCCCTGCAGAATGCAGAACAGGGGGCCCTGGTAATGTTCCTTGATTTTTTTGATGGTACCTGACAGTAATGCATTACTGAGACAGATCACATCGGGCTTAAGCTGTGATCCCAGGAACTGCGCCAGCTCTTCGATCTCCTGACCTTCGGCTCCCTGATCCCCTTCCAGTAGCGTGACAGTCAGCGCTCCCAGTTCTTGGGCATCATTGCTGACCCCAAATTTTGTGGCCAGATTGATGATCCAGGGCGTGTTGAGCCAATGCTTCATGAAACGTGGCAGCTTACGCCAGAGTCTGGACCGGTAATTCAGATAGACGTTGATGCCCCCCAGGAAGACGGGCGAGCCTGTCATATTCTCTTCATCGACGCGGATGGGAGTATAGGTGGGCACGAGTGTGGCTTCCGCGCCCTGCAGCATCATGGCCCGGGTCCAGGTGTTGTCGTGCATACAGGCGCCACAGAACATCCCGGCGCCTCCCGAGGTGATGATGGCCACGTGTAATTTTTGATGTGATGGTTCTGACATAAACTCTCTGCCTGGCGGTGAGCGTAAGATCGCTTCAGGTTTGATCCAGATGGAGTGGTGCAATCTGTTGCACAAATCGTTTTAACAGAGCGGCGGCTTCAGGTGTATCATGAATAGAATGGCGAAACTCATCCAGCGACAGACCGGCGATTTTTTTGACATACTCGGGATACGTATTCAATCGCCCGAGAAACGACTGACAGGTGAGTTCCGGATGAAACTGCGTGCAGTAAATGGGACGATCCACAAAACGGTAGGCCTGATTTTGCACACGATCCGTCGATGCCAGCAGTTCGGCTCCCGGAGGCAGTTCAATCACTGTATCTTCATGTCCCATCAGCCCTTGCAGCACGGGACCTGACGGGCCAAACACCGGGTCTGCTGCGCCGGCTGCCGTCAGTCTGACATGGTGGACGCCGATTTCTGCTTTATCCAGATCGTGAATCACCTGACCTCCCAGTGCCCGAGCCATGGCCTGGAACCCCCAGCAGGATGCAAAGGTCGGCTTGCGGGAATCGTGAACCAGTCGCAGGCTGTCCAGAGCGGTTTCCAGCCAGTCCCCTTCACCGGCGGCAGAGTAATGTCCACTGCCCCCAATGAGGACAACATCAGTTTCGATGAGATCCCGGTCCTGCAGCGGCCCCCCCAGCAGATCGAATACCGCGACCTGACTGGTGTCTGTCTCCAGGACGTCCGCAAAACAGACAACCTCCTGCTTTAACATGGGATCATCAGGGTTGCGCACCTGTAACAGTAAATAACGAAGTGGTTCTAACATCAAAGTCCGTTCAATTACGATTCAACGATTCCAGAGCGCGTCACATTTAATGATAACGTCTCTCAATCTAATATACTCGGGCCACATAGACCTGGAGACGCTACAGTCAAACTGGACACAGTCTAAAATCTGGTGCCTGTAACGTGAGTGGCAGCAGAAATTCAAATTCACAATGATATTGCAGGGTGATACCCATGTGGTCCAGCCTGAAATTACAAACTTCCAGTAAGTTCAGAAACCAGGCACGGTATGGATCACAGTTAATTTATATTACATTTTTTAATACTGAATTGGTATCCAGGCAGTAGGAATTCATCGGGTGTGACAGTCTGTCAGAGCCATACCGATGCGGTTGTGCAGACAACCCGGAAAAAAACAGAAATTTTCCCGAAGATTTCATTTAGTATTTATATTTGACTTGACAATTTTGATCGATCAAAAGATAGTAGATTCATCAACAAAACTTGTTTTTATCTCATGCGTTATCTCCTGAGAGGATTATCTGTTTCCTTTTTTTAACCTCTTCAATGCATGATTATTCACGCCAGTCAACTCGTCTTGACTGGCGTTTTTTTTGTATCTGCTTCGTATATGAAGGGTATAATAACCGGTAACGGGTCTCGACCAATACTTCTTTTCTGGAAGGAACAAGTCATGCCAGACTTACCGTTAGTCAAATCGCTTCTGTTAATCGTCTTGCTACTGACCACGCTTCCCGTGGCAGCAGAGCCTGAGGCTGATTCGAAACCCCAGGAACTGAAACCGATTTCCCTGGGTCAGATCACCCCACTGCATCGCCGCAAGCTGATCTATCTGGCCGGCCAGCCAACCAAAGAAGATTTTCCGCTACTCCAGAAGGATGGCGTCAAAACGGTCGTCAATTTGCGTACAACAAAGGAACTCAACTGGGACGAAGCGGGTTACGTGCGCATGCTCGAACTCGATTATGTGGCGATCCCGTTTCTGACTCCCGAGACATTAACGCCGACTGTCTTCGATCAGTGTCGTGGCATCCTGAATGATCAGGCCCGACACCCGCTGATTCTACATTCAGCGTCCGCCAACAGAGTTGGTGCCATCTGGCTCGTGCATCGCGTACTGGACGACGACATCGAATATGATGCAGCCTTAAAAGAAGCGCAACAGGTGGGCCTGAAAACACCCGGCTATATCGATCAGGCAAAAGCGTATATCGCGGCGCAGAGGAAATAGTTGTAAGTTGGAAACCCAACGCAACGGAATTCAGCTGCTCACGCTTCCAGTGTCAGGGAAGACATTTTTTTCTGTTCACCTGATTCAGCTGTTTTTTCCCAGAGGTAGAGATCCAGGGGAGGCAGGTTCCATAAGACAAGATCGCGACTCTGGGGGGCGCCGAAACAGTCTTCAGCGAGTTCGCAGACATTGTTGCGGAACTGGTAAGTGACAAACACGCCGCCAGGAGCCAGTACCTGGTGTATCGTTTGGATTAACTGGCGACCTTCTTCGGGAGACATCACCGAAAAGGGAACACCGGAGACAATGACATCGGGCTTCGCGAAATTCTGCTGTTGAAGAATTGATTTGAGTGAGAGTGCAGAGTTTTCCACTACGGTCAAGCGGGGATCTGCCAGTTCCTGCAGATGTGCCACAAATTCCGACACAACTTCTACACAGAGAAGTTGAGAGTCTGCCGGCATCGCCTCCAGCAGGGCTCTTGTGGTTTCCCCTGTCCCCGGGCCGAGTTCCACCACGCAGCGGGCGGTCTGCAGGCAGGCCAGGGAACTCAGTTTTCGCTGCAGGAAGCTTGAACTTGGTACAAACGAGGCGACCTGCAACGGGTTCTCAAAGAACCCCCGGAGAAAACAGGGGATCACAGACGAACGCGAAGCCGTCTCCTGTGCTGAAAGTTGAGTACTGCTCATTACTGTATCCTGATTTAGACTGTGTCCAGTTTTACTTAGCGTCTCCAGGGCTATTTGAACCGAGTACAATAGTTTGAGAGACGCTATGGTTAAATGTGATGCGCTCTAGCGGCATTATTATGAAAGATTGAAACAGGAACGTACATACTATTTAAGCTGTGCTCCACTTTCAGTCACGGAAATCGTTTTTCTGCATCAATGATTCCAGCTACTGCTATCGTTTGTCACGCAGTGCTTTGATCAATTCGGTTTTCTTCATTTTACTGCGTCCCTTGATGTTATTTTCGGAAGCGAGATTTTGCAGCTCATCGACCGTGCGGTCTTCCAGACGGGTATGAGGATTCCCGGTCCCTTGCGTGGTTTTGTTGGGAGTTTTTCCGGCCTGTCGTCTCTGCTTATTGACGGTCCGGGCGGCAATCTCTTCGGCTTTATCTTCCGGCTTGCCTCGATCAAGTTCGCTGCGCCTGATATGTTGATACTGCTTTTCATCTTTGTCAGTCCATGATGTTGGCATAACCATTTCTCCTGTCCAGACAGTTCGCAAAATTGAACCTCTTCTTATAACTATTATATCAAATTCGCATATATTGTGCCAAAGCGGAGTCTTATCTATTAGAAAGAGGGGAGATTCTTGAGAGCATTACCTGACCCAGTAAAACCAGATCATTTATATCCGTTGCAGTCACCAAGAATTGAACCGACAGAGGGTGTTACTGCTGTTTGATTTTCAACCATCCTGGCGGACGAGGAACCAGTTATTCCTGCTTTTGATTTCTGAGGAAGAGCCACTCACCGAGGAAAATCAGTATCAGTCCCGGTACCGCAATCATAATTACCAGGGGGTCAGACTGTGCTTTCACCATGATAAAAGCAATCAGCACGATGACATCAAGTAGCATGGCAGTAATCAGGATTGTTGCGTTGGCACTGACTTCTTTGCGGAGATATCGAAAGACGCCCCAGTGTATGGCAATATCCATAATGATATAAAAAATGGCTCCCAGTGAAGCGATGCGGCTCAAATCAAAGAGGATGGTAAAAATCATCGCCAGAACCACGGTATATACCAGTGTATGTTTCTGAATGTCTCCCGGCATCCCGAAATGAGAATGAGGCACCAGCTTCATTTCTGTAAGCATGGCGAGCATACGCGACACTGCAAACACGCTGGCGATCACTCCCGATACGGTCGCCACAATGGCAAAGACGACAGTAAACCAGAGTCCATACTCTCCAAACGCAGGTTGAGCAGCACGTGCCAGCGAATAATCTCTGGCTTTGACGATCTCATCGATCGAAAGTGTTCCCCTGATTGCCAGAGTCACCAGCATATATAAGCCGAGGCAGAGACAAATCGAAATGGTAATGGCGCGACCTACATTTTTGTGAGGATCTTTTATCTCACTACCACTGTTGGTGATCGTGGTGAATCCCTTGAATGCCAGAATGGCAAGTGCAACACCACCCAGAAAGCCACCAGGCCCCGCCTGAGAAGCCGTGGACGAGCTGTTTTCGAAGGAGAACCCGGCAGCCCATAATCCGCCTATAGCGAAGATGACAATACCTGCAATTTTGATAAATGCGGTAATATAAGAAATGGATTCAATGTACTGGTTGCTGAGAATATTAATCAGAAAAGCAATGACCAGTAATCCGACTCCCAGCGCTACGATCAGCCAGTCACTGTTTTCCGCATTGAAGAGCTGCAGGGTGTAAGTTCCAAAAGTGCGGGCCACCAGACTCTCATTGATAATCATGGAGAAATACATCAACAGGGCGCAGGCTCCCGTCATGGTAGATTTACCATAAGCCTGTTTGAGAAACATGGCGATGCCGCCAGCCGAGGGATAGGCGTGTGCCAGCTTCACATAGGAGTACGCACTGAAACCTGCGATGATTCCCGCAGCCAGGAAGGCCAATGGAAACCAGGACTGTGCCAGTTCAGCCACCTGACCTGTGAGCGCAAAGATACCGGCGCCAATCATCACGCCGATCCCCATCGCGACAGCGCCGATTAAAGTGAGACTGTTTTTCTGGTAATCCGTTGAAGACTCGCTCGCATGTTCCATTCTACTATGTGTTCTTTACTGACAGTTTCAATTCGAGTTCGTCGTGACTGGTAATTCCGCTGCCTGCCAGGCCGACATGCCTCCCATGACATTGGTGACATCTTCTATGCCTTCCCGTCTCAAAAAAGACGAAGCAATCGAGGCACGGTATCCCGAACCACAGATGACAACCACTGGTTCTTTCGGCTCCAGTTCCCCTACTCTCTCCTGCAAAGTACCGCCATGAATATGCAGGGCTCCCTCGATATGTCCTTGCTTCCATTCCTGCTCGGTCCGGACATCCAGGATGGTGAACTGATCCTGTTGCTGAATCTTCTCCTGCAGTTGATGAACGGATATCGTTTTCAGCATTTCCAAGGGATAGCCGGCGGTTTCCCAGGAATTAATGCCGCCTTCCAGATATCCCTGCAGATCATCAAACCCGACCCGCAACAGATGCCAGACGACCTCTTTCACCTGCACCTCGTCATCCACGATAAGCAGGATGGGACGATCATAGGGTAAGACCCAACCTGCCCAGACCGGAAGGTTGGAGCCAAACGGGATATTGATGGATTCTGGGATATGCGCCGCTGCAAATGCTTCTTTGGAACGCACATCCAGAATCAGACAGCCTTCACAGACGCGTTGATGAACCTGATCTGCCTGCCAGCGATCCAGCCCCGGTAATTCCGGGCCGATGATGGCAGGTCCTTCTTTATTCACCTGTTTCATCCGTTTAAAATAGGGAGGCGAGAGCGGCATGTCTTCGAGTAACTGGTCGATCCAGTTCTCCACAGAAGTTTGCTCAAAGGCGTTGCTAAAATGCCGCTCGTATCCCAGGGTCGAAGATCGGCGGGAACCGATGGCTTTTCCACATAAGGAACCTGCACCATGAGCGGGGTAGATTTCCGTATAATCGGGTAACCCTTCCAGGTGATTGAAGAGACTGTCATAAAGCTGGCGGGCCAGTTTCTGTTTTTCCTCTTCCCCCAGAAGATCCGGACGCCCGACATCGCCCACAAACAGAAAATCGCCGGTGAACATGCACCAGGGTGACGTTTTACTGCGCGATTGATCAAATAACAGCACTGCCAGATGTTCGGGAGTATGTCCGGGAACATGCCGGAATTCCAGTTTCAGATCCCCCATTTGAATCGAATCAGATTCTTTCACCTGCCGATCCGCAAAAGACTGATTCCAGTCTGCACCACCATAAGACGAACAATAGATCAGAGGCTGATCATCCAGTCGCGCCTTTAACTCGCGCGAACCGCAGACAAAGTCAGCATGAATATGCGTCTCGATGATATGCCTGATGTGCAGATCATGTTCTCTGGCATATTCAATGAAAACATCTACATCGCGCGTGGGATCAATGACGACGGCTTCCCCAGATTTTTCATCACCAATCAGATAAGAAGCGATAGCCAACCCTGGTACAAAGCGTTCATAAAATATCATGACAGATAAACTTTCTGTTACTGCGGATTCAATTCAGTCAGAGTGAGTATCGACGTATTTTTTTACGAACTCGATCAACTCCTGCTTGTCGCATTCGAAGCCCATCTCTTCGGCCTTCTGCAAGGTCTGCTCACCACTCATCCCCTGTTTGACAGCCAGATCCATCATCACCATCGCGCCCGCCCGTTTTCCACTTTTACAATGGGCAAAGATGGGTTTGGGAAGAACGTCATACTGGTCCCGAAACTGATCGACCAGGGATTCATCCAGGGAATTCATTGAGACGGGGATATGCAGATACTCCATATCTGCACCTTTCACGATTTGTTCTTCAGACTGGGGTGTAATCGGTTGGTCTTTTTCGTTTGGCGCGCGGAAATTCACGATCGACTTAAAACCGTCTTTTCCGATTTCGTAAATTTCTTCCTGATTAGGCTGGGGCCCGACGGTCACTTCTTCATTAATTTTCATCGTACCTTGCATTTTGTGTCTCCCTGATAAAGATTGAAAAGTTCGTACATCGATAGTTCCAGTTGAAATGCAAAATGCATGCCAGCGTCTCAAGACATGACAAATCTTTTTAATCACAGGGGAAAAGAAATAAGGGGAACGAACCGGACTTGAGATCAGCTTAAGAAATGACTGCTGAACTACCAGAATGGTCGTCAGGCTACCGGCCCAAGTATTTTTTGCAAAGTTTTGTGTGATACTTGGGGTTTCATTACGCCTTACCTGATGTGTGGTCATTCTCGGTCGGCTATCTGCAGACTATAATATGACTTAGGAAACTGGCATTTTGTTTTTTTGAGGGAGTTCTCTGATGCGGCACACCTTACTTATTGCAGTTATTTCCGGATCGTTCCTGCTGTCCTCGCAACTGGCCAGTGCAGCACCATTGGCGGAGGAGTACCTGCAGACAGGCCAGTTGAGCGAGGGTGCGACTGCGCTGCAGGCCCATTTAAAGAACTCCCCCCAAGATGACGAGGCGCGGTTCGGGCTGGGTGTTGTGCAGTTCTTTCAGTCGTTTGAACATCTAGGGGGAACGCTATATGAGTATGGCTTACGCACGGAAGACGCCTTTCGCGGTCTGCCTGCACCGATTCGTAAAATGCTGGCTCAGAAGCCCAACCCGAAAACCATCTCGTATGCCGACATGCGTCAGATGCTGCAAACATGGGTCGATGATCTGAAAGCTGCTGAGAAAACACTGTCCGCCATCAAAGACTCAAACGTCCAACTGCCCCTGCATGTGGGATTGATTAAAGTTGACCTGACCGGCACGGGTAAACCCGTTGATGCAACATTTCTGCTGGGACAAATCGATACTCCTGTGGAACAAGAGAAGGTGGCAGCTTTCATTATCGACTTTGATCGAGGCGATGCAGACTGGCTGGCGGGTTACTGTAATTTTCTGAGTGCCTGGGGAGAAGTTCTGCTGGCGATTGACGGTCAGGAAATATTCAACTGCACGGCTCATCTGTTTTTTGAAAAAGTCGATACACCCTATCCGTTTCTGCTCGAGGGGCCACGAAACTTCGACTCCCTGAGGCGTTTCAACCGGCCGCTCATCTCCGACATTCTCGCATTTATTCATCTCTGGCGATTTGAACTCAAAGAACCGGAACGGATGAAAACAGCGCTGGCGCATCTGGAAGACATGCAGCGACATGCGAAATCGATGTGGAAATATTACCTGGCAGAAACCGACAACGAAAACGAATGGATTCCCAATCCACAGCAGACCGGCGTACTGGAAATTAAAGTCACACAGGAAATGGTAGATACCTGGCTGGTGGTTTTGGATGAAGCGGGAGAAGTTCTGCAGGGGAAGAAGCTGATTCCGTTCTGGCGCGGCAAACCGGGTACACAGGGGGTGAACCTGCGACGTGTCTTTACCGAACCTCGCAAAATTGACCCATTCCTCTGGGCCCAGGGAACAGCGGCGGCCCCTTACCTGGAAAATGGAACGATCACAGATTTCGCGAACCCGGAAATGTGGGGACGCATTAACCGGACCTTTGGCAGAAACAACTTCTTTACGCTGGCGTTCTGGTTCAATTAAGCTGTGCGATCTGAAGTTGCAGCTTCCAGGCAATCTTCAAACAGTTGAGTCAATTCCCCGCTGTCAAAACCAGATCCGATGGCGACGATACGGGTACGCGGCGGTCGCGTGCCCCAGTCGTCGAGCGCCGTCAGTTCCGTACGCCGACCGACGGCCTGCAGCGCATGTCGCTTCTCCGGGGCATCGCTACAGTACATGATTCCTTTACAGCGATAGATGGAAGCCGGCAGTTTACGGCGGACCATCTCCTGCAGATCTTCAATGGAAAAAGGTTGATCGGTTTCAAAGCTCCAGGTTTCAAACAGCTGACTGGCGGCGTCGTGTTTCTGCGGAGAGGTTTCGCTCATCGATTTCTGCTTCTGTGACTCCAGATGCGCGGGATCGAACCTCCCGACCGCCAGCAGTACTTCCAGCGGGACTTCGCAGCGTTCCGCATTCACAATGCGAATTCGCTGCAGATGCTGGCCGATCCATTCGTTGATGACTTCCAGATGGGTGGGGCCCACCAGATCGATTTTATTTAGAATCACCATATCCGCGAAGCCGATCTGCCGCAGCTTAAGCGCGGTCAGTTCTTCATTATCAGCGTGCGTGAAGATGGCTTCCGCATCGACGACACAGGTAATGCTGTCCAATCGTAACAGTTTTTCATAGCGGGCATTCAGAAACGTCATTACGACGCCTTCCGGGTCGGCAACGCCGCTGGCTTCCAGAATGACGTAATCAATCAAATCCTCGCGCGTCAGCAGCTGTTCCAGCGAATTAACCAGGTCATCGCGAATTTCACAACAGATACAGCCGTTCGTCAGGTTGATCGTATTCTCTTCAACCCCTTCCACCAGTTCTGCGTCAATGTTGATCGCACCAAAATCATTGACCAGCACGCCCACCCGCAGACCATGATCGCCGTTGAGAATGCGATTCAGAAGTGTCGTCTTGCCTGCTCCCAGGAAACCGGTCAACAGAGTCACCGGTACGGGGTCGCGGCCTTCAATTTCAATCGAATCGAGCCGCGGTGCCGGCGCGAGGATCGGGCGTTCTTCATCTGTCATGTCGCTACTCTCTAAAAAAGACAGGCACGTCAAAGTAAATCAATGACGTGCCTGTAATACGTTTTCGATGCGTTACTTGTCCTCGTCGACTTTGATGCCACGCGATTCAAGCATTTCGCGCGGATTGAGTTTGATACCGGGCCATTTCTGAACCGGTTTACGATAGGCATCGGGCGGATAATAGAGTTTGGGATCAATTTCCAAATCTCGCAGAAACTGTTCCTGCTGTTTTTCTCGAGGCAGTCGCGGCGTAGGCAGTGTAATTTCCGCAGGCAGCTTTTCGCCCGGCTTGAGCAGCCAGCGCGGATCCATCGAGGCAGGGGCAGCGCCATCGGGTAGCAACGCTTCGCGCGACCAGATCGCATCTTTGGTCACATTGATGACCTGCACATCGGGTCCGCCAAACATGAACAGCCCATCCCAGTTGGAACGGACTTCCGCCGTCGATTCGGCTTCGAGTGCGGGGCCCGCATATTCGTAATGACAGATGGCGGCCATGCGAGGCTGCGTCTGCTTAAACAGATAGCCGGCGGCGTAATACATGGTATGGAAAATGTCGATCGTGTATTCCCAGAGTTCCGCAGGTGCGCCCAGCTTCATGGAGGACAGGCTGGGCACATCAATCGTGCCTTCGGAGACGAAGACATCAACTCCTTTTCCATATTTGGCAGACAGTTCATCCGGGCGACCGTCACCGGTCCAGACAAAGGAGAGCCCCGCGTCTTCCCAGTCGAGTCGATAGGCGGACGCACCATCCTTCACATGCGAGCGCGGCCAATGACGTACCTTAACGCCGTCTTTGTCGTAGCAGATGCCGTTCTCTTCCTTCCAGTCGAACTCGGTGACTTCGATTTCCATGCCATCGCCGATGGGACAGGCGTTGAAGTTTTCTTCATGCCAGCGGTTCATTTCGCGCATATGTTTGATCATATGCTTCATGCCCAGTTCGGGAGTTCGCCCCGAAGGACCATACACCCGCAGCGGCGTGTATCCGCCGGAAAAGGCGCGGAAGGGATACATGTAAGGCAGGTCAGCAAAGTGATCGGAGTGCAGATGGCTGATGAAGATATCATTGATCAGCGGCGCGGGAACCTGCATGGCAATGGCATTCGAGATACTGCCGTTCCCCAGATCGAAAAAGAACCGACGTGGCTGCGATTCACCATTTCCCAGCTCGACCAGAATGGAAGTCCCGGACTGCAGACGTGTGGGAGGCCAGGGAGTACTTCCCAGAAACGAGATCCGCATTTCATTTTTCGGCAGGATTTCCGTGCCCGGCATAAACACGTTGCGATTTTTGATCGCCGGCCAGGGCTTGTAATAGTCGGGCAGACTGATCCCCCCGCCGGGACGCGCCCCGTAGGGGTTTTTCATTTCACAGTCGCTGTCTGCGGCAGAGGCCATTCCGGGAACTGAAGCAGCCAGTCCCGCTCCGACGGCGGCAGCACTCCCTTTGAGAAAATTACGTCTCCCCTGATCGTTTCCTGTGGGCTTGCTCTGGTTGTTATCGTCTTGAGTCAAGGTTCTCTCCTCAGTCGGTTTGTTAGTTCGATCGCTGTTTGTGATTACGTCTGGAACACCCCTGATGATGGGCCATTTTTGTTGTCTATTGAAATGGAACTCAATAAACGCAGGTGCGGATGACACCAGATGCGAAACGCATGCGGTGAGGGGAGGTTCGATTTATGTGAAAGAACACGTAACAATTGTATCGGCTCCCTGGATGCCACGCCAAGAGTTTCTTTGCGATTTTGAGTGATCACAGAGAGTTGAGATTCCATCAAGACTCAGGGGCTCTCGTTCTCATAACTGATATTAGTGGAAGCCAGTCATTCCCTTTCACACAGATCAATTTGAAAACCTCAATCTTGGTTTGAAGTCCGTTTAGAACATAAGTATATTTATCTGTGTAATAAACAAGGGCTCGCTGTTTGAGACAAACCTCAATCAACGCGGCACTCTACTAAATATCTGATACAACGAAGATTTGAACTGCAAGATGATCAAAATCGACTTTCGAGTACTACTGAAATGTTATCCTGCAGAAGTTCTGTTTTATGCGGTAGGAGTGATCGTGGGCATCGCTTTACTGACCGTCTACCCTGCCTTTGGGGGGATTGTAGTGGGCATCTCGCTGGTAGCTGGATTGATGAACGTCTATACGTGGAAGGGGCACTTCGCCGCTGGTGCGCTGATGCCGGCTGTTGTGGTGAATCCTGACAAGAATCTGATAGCCGTCCTGGCAGATATGAATGCCCAGGGAGGAAGACCTTACCTGATGCTGAAAATCGCCAAGCGTCCCATTAAAAGCGCGACAGGTGCACCGTTCAAAAAAGGTTCAAAACTGGCGACAGTCACCACATTTCACAATACAAACCTCGTCGACAAAAAACGCTGGACCGATATCAACCCGATTGTTGTGAATTGTGCAACTGGCAATCGTAAAACAATTAAACGTGCCATTAATGCAATTGATGAAGAAGAGTGGGACGACTTGATGCGGGCTGTTAAAAGAATGAAACAACCGATGAAACCGGGGATCTATCCTGCCTGATCTGAATTACAAGATCGCGGCAATTAACTTGAAAGGGGACGAGGAATGCGTGCTCAACCAATGATTGTTGTGAATGATGTGGAAGCCAGCAGTGCCTGGTATCAGCGATTACTGAATGTCAAGAGCGGGCATGGCGGCAGCGAATATGAACAGTTGATGAATCATGAGGATACGCTGATTCTGCAGTTGCATCTGTGGGAAACAGACGAGCATCCGTTTCTGGGTGACCCTGAGGCGCTCAAAGGGAACGGGGCATTGCTCTGGTTTGAGATCGATGATTTTGAAGATGCCGTCCGGCGGGCCGAAGATCTGGGAGTGGAAATTCTCGACGGACCGCTGGTCAATCCCAATGCCCAACATCGGGAGATCTGGATTCGCGATCCGGATGGTTATACGATTGTGCTGGCGACGAAATATGGGGACCTGTGAACTCACACTAATCATTTTTCAGGTTTCCCTTTCTGATTCAGCAGGATTGCATGCAGTATGACATTCACATCGATTCAAGTCCACGGAACCGAGGCTGTCGAACGGTTAAATGAGTTGAGAGATCAGTTTGCGAAAACAGGAAAATACCCGTTTCTGATTGGGCCACACCAGGATCTGGAGACGATGATCAAATCTGCCGAATTCAACCGGCAGTCACCCGAGGAAATCCTACTCGCCTCTCAGAAGATCGATCTCGAAGAATGGGTGGCGGAACGCAGAGCGGAAGTGGAAGAGTGTGGATATTCTCCCTATGAGGACCTGGGGGAATGGCCTGGAGAAATTCATGACAAAGGTTCCTTCATTTTACACAAAAACGCTGTGGCTGGAAACTTTCTCCCCGAAGTCTTTATCGGACTGGCACAGGTTGAAACGTCCTGGCAGCTTCCAGCCGTTTTAAAATTTGGTGGCTGGAATGATTGCCCTGAAGCGGAGGTTCAATGTGCCTTCCATCGCAAGTGGCAAGCCGAGTTTGGAGCGGAAATCTGTAGTGTTGGGGGTGATGTTATCGAATGCACAGTTAATCGTCCTCCTCAAGATCAACAATCAGCCATGCAACTGGCCTGGGAACAGTACTGGTATTGTGCAGATATTGTGGATCAGGGTTGCGAAACGATCAGTAATCTGGGTGCCACACTTCTCAAATCTCCCTACTGGTTCTTCTGGTGGGATTAAGAGAAATCCCTGCGAAAGCCCTACCAGAACAGCGGGTGAGAACTATAATCTCGGAAGTTTGTTACAAGATCCATGTACTGAAGTGCTTGATATTACCGGGGAACAGGGCTGTCCATGACACAACAAATCACGTCTGAAATTATTGATACTTTCACCAGCCAGCTGGAAGAGCACCCGATCTACGAAGCGATAGCCACGCTGGAAGATCTGCAGCGATTCATGGAACACCATGTGTATTCTGTCTGGGATTTTATGTCGCTGGTCAAATACCTGCAGGGCGTAATCGCCCCGACGGGTGCCCCCTGGCTGCCGCGCGGTGATGCCAGCGTACGACGGTTTATCAATGAGATTGTGCTCGAAGAAGAATGTGACGAAACAGCTGACGGCGAATTCTCCAGTCACTTCGAACTGTACCAGACCGCCATGACTGAAGTGGGCGCCAGTACGGGGATACTTAAGGAGTTCATCAAGACCGTCGATCAGCAGGGGATCGATGCGGCTCTCCAGTACCCCGGTATGCCGGAACCATCGCGTCAGTTCACAACTAAAACGTTTGAATTTATTGCGGACGGGGCACCACATAAAATTGCCGCCGCGTTCGCACTGGGCCGCGAACACATTATTCCCACAATGTTCCGTTCGATTCTGAAACAGACCGGCGTCACCGAACAGCAGGCCCCCGTATTTCACTTCTATCTGAATCGACATGTGGAGCTGGATGGCGACTTCCACGCACCGCTCTCACTGCGACTGCTTAACGGTCTGTGTGACAATGACCCTGTGAAAATTCAGGAAGCAATTACCGCAGCGCAGGCCGCCGTGGAAGCACGACTGCGTTTGTGGGATGGCGTGCTGGAAAGTATTCAGGCGAAGGTGTGAGCTACTTATAATACAGGAATCATCAGACAACATCATTTTGCTGCTGTTCTCCATTTGATCAGCTAACGGACTCCTTTCTTGCGGAACTGCACCATGACTTATCCTGCATTCAAAGCGGCTCTCGCTCACGTCGCTCCTGTATTTCTGAATAAAGACGCGACGGTCGAAAAAGCCTGTTCGCTGATCCGTGAAGCCGCCCGCAACGGGGCGCAGATTATTGTGTTTCCCGAGACCTATATCCCCGCCTTCCCGGTGTGGTGCGCATTGCAGGCACCGATTCATAATCACGATCTGTTCTGCGAGCTGGCGGCGAACTCGATCAAAGTGGATGGTCCCGAACTGGCGCAGATCGCAGAGACCGCCCGCGAATGTGAGATGTTTGTCTCCATGGGCTTCAATGAAGGGACCACCGTCAGCGATGGCTGCATCTGGAATGCCAACGCGCTGATCGGCGATGATGGCAGTATTCTGTGTCATCACAGGAAGATCGTGCCGACCTTCTATGAAAAACTGGTCTGGTCTCCCGGCGATGGCGCGGGCCTGGAAGTCTGTGCGACGCGGTTGGGACGACTGGGTATGCTGATCTGCGGTGAGAATACGAATCCGCTGGCCCGGTTTACACTGCTGGCGCAGGGGGAGCAGGTCCACATGTCAACGTACCCGCCGGTCTGGCCTTCACACGATCCCGCGGTTCATGAAAACTACGATCTGAAAAATGCGATTCTGATTCGAGCCGGGGCGCATTCATTCGAAGGCAAACTCTTCAACCTGGTCGCCGCCGGTTACCTGGATCAGGCTGCCTATGATCTGCTGAAGGAGCGAGATCCCGATTCAGCCCGCATCCTGGATGGCAGTCCCCGCGGCATCTCGGTCGCGATCGGCCCGAATGGCACACCCGTCAGCGAGATCATGCAGGCGGACGAAGGCCTCCTCTATGCCGACATCGACCTCTCACGCTGCGTCGAACCCAAACAGCTCCACGATCTGGCAGGTGGTTACAATCGCTTTGATATTTTCCAGTTGACCGTCGATCGTACTGCCCAGCGGCCTATCCGGTTTCAAACGGAGCACAGGCCGCAGGACGATGAAACGTCTGAGGGTGATACCTTGACGTTTCAGTCCTGATTCGCGTCCCTACAAACTGGCATTATTTTTGTACCAGCGTGGCTTGTTTCCCGTTGAGTGTTTCTGCTGAATAGACGTGGATGTCCTGCTGCGGAAATGGTATCGAAATACCAGCTTGATCAAAGCGAAGTTTGACTTCGCGGGTGACTGAGGTTTTGACGTTCCACCAGTTCTCCGTTTTGGCCCAGGGGCGACAGACAATATCCACAGAGGAATCTGCCAGAGCATGTGTCACCACGACCGCTGCGGGATCTTTCAGAACCAGTTCGTTCTCTTCGAGCACGTCTTTGATAATCTGTTCGGCCTGTTCGAAATCGTCGTTGTACCCGATGCAGAATTCCAGGTCGACGCGTCTGACTTTGTTGGCCGTGATATTGGTAATCACATTATTCCAGATGGAATTATTGGGAACATGAATCGTCTGATTATCAAATGTACGAAACGTGGTGGAAACCAGGTTCATCTGCTTGACGGTTCCCGTAATCCCGCCGGCCGTCACGACATTCCCCACATCAAAGGGGCGGTTGATCAGAATCATCAAGCCGCTGGCAAAGTTGCTTAGCGTGCCCTGTAATGCCAGACCGACGACCAGCCCGGTAGCACCAATGGCCGCCAGAATGGGTGTGACATCAACTTCCAGTGCAGTGAGTGCGATGGCAAATCCGATGAGAAAGATGATATTCTTAATCGTACTACTGATCAGGTTTTCGGCGAGTTGTGTCAGCTTGACCTTACGTTCCAGGACCCAGCGAATTACCGCGGAACCAATCCGGGCCACAAACCAGGTAATGAGTAGAATGGCCAGAAATTTACCGACATTCCAGGTCATCCGCTGACCGCCTTCCTTGGAGATGATCCAGCCTTTGACCCCCGACCAGGTGGCACTGGCATCAGAGGTATCCAGTTCGATCCCCGAAACAGCGGTGATATACTTGCGGTAGGATTCTACATCGCCTCCTTTCAGCGCTAGTGAAGTCAGGACGATTTCCAACCGGTCACTCAATCCCGTCCTTTCATCCTGCAACTTCGTCAGGTTGACCAGAAACTGCTCCTTCATTACTTCTGCGGTATGGGTGGGCGTTAACTCTTCCTCCGGAGCGGGCGTCTTGTCAGTATTAACTGATTCCGAACTGCTGGCGACCGGTTCCTCATCAGCCGTTGCCTTTTCTGCATCGGTCTGCTCCGGTTTAGAGGCATCCACGGCCACATCCACACCCAGGTTTTCCTGCGCTTTCTTGATCAGATCTTCTTCTGTTTCCTTCGCCATCTTGTCAGCGGTCTTCTGAACGGATTCTGCTTTCTTCAGTGATTCGAGGGCCTGCTGATCATCGTCGGTACTGATCGCTTCGTTGGTTTTTTTAACCCCCAGTCGGGCAGCGGCGATCTGACGTGCCTTGTTGCGCAATAATTTAAACCAGGCATCAGCTTCGACCTGCAGTTCCTGCTTTGTGAGAGGCCTGACCATGATTTTCAACTGGTCGAGTGGAATCGTGGGGTCAATCGTTGTGAACGGTTTCAGGTCTGGTGCGGGTTGAGTCGGCTGTACCTCTTTTTTTGATTCTTCCGACTTTTTGGTTTCCTGAGCCATGACTGGCATAGCGGGGACTAAACAGAACACAACAACTATCAATAACAGCTTTTCAAATCGCACTGTAACACTCCGAAATCACATTAGTATTTTTTTATATTGGCGCACCCACAGGTCGGGTATTTTTATCCTAGCATATAACTGACACCCAGCCCCAATTTTCTCCCAAGGAGCTGTCTCTTCCGGAAGATACGAGCCGCTGACAGAGTGGATTCAAGAAATCTTCTCAGTTCCCGTAGGTAACCTTCTCAGACTTGCGTTATATTTTCGTAAGCCAAGGAGGCATTTCACCGAACTTCACATCAAATTCATACCCCAAGGTAATCCATTGATGACGACGAATTACGATCCCATTGCTGAGCAGTACAAACGGTCAAAACAGCAGCCCTGGCGCACGTTTATTGAATGTTTTACGCTGCTGGAGCTGGCCGGTAATCCGCAGGGTCTGTCCGTGCTGGATGTCGCATGCGGCGAAGGCTTTTATACGCGCATGCTCCGCGAACGTGGTGCAGCACGAGTCATGGGCATCGATTTATCGCAGGGCATGATCGAACTCGCACAGCAACAGGAAGCGCAGAACCAGCAGGGAATTGAGTTTATTGTTGGTGATGCACGGGAACTGCCTGTCGCGGAACAGTTTGACCTGGCCGTTGCCGCCTATCTGCTGAATTATGCCCGCACACGTGAGGAACTGCAGTCAATGTGTAACGGCATCGCGAAGGCTTTGAAGCCGGGCGGACGCTTTGTCACCGTCAACAGCAGTCCGATGTTCCACTTCCCCGGCAGTCCTTCGTTTCGTCACTTCGGCTTTGAAACGTCTGCCAGCACAGACTGGCAGGAAGGCACGCCGATCACCTGGACGTTCCACCTGGAGGACGGTCCGTTTGACATCGAAAACTATCACCTGACCGCCGACACCCACGTAGCCGCCTTTCGCGCAGCCGGCTTTAACGAGGTCCGCTGGCATTCCCCGCAACTTTCACCTGACGGACTGTCAGACAACACGCCGGAATACTGGTCCCCCCTGTTAACTGATTCTCCCATCACATTCATTGAGTGCGTGAAATAACTTCCGCCCGGAATCAGAGCCCCCGATCTCCACACCAGAATATTTTTCGAGCATTTATTCGTCCCGACAATAGTTGTCTTGACAATTATCGTCGGGACATTCATAATTTCCGACATGACAGCATCAGTGCCCCAACCCAATATTGAACAGGTTCACTTTGACTCGCCGGAACAGGAAGTCTATCTGCAGTTATGGCGAACGTACGACTGCCTGAAGGCCCTCGAAGAAGCGCTGTTCGTGCAATACGACCTGTCGGCACAGCAGTACAATGTATTGCGTCTGCTGCAGACCGTCGCTCCGGGCACGATGCAGACGATGGAACTGGGACGGCGGCTGATTTCTCGTGCTCCCGATACCACGCGGATGCTGGATCGACTGGAAAAGCGATCTTTCATCCAGCGCAGTCGGCTCCCCGAGAACCGGCGGGTCGTGGAAATTGCGATCACAAAACAGGGGCAGGCTCTGCTGGTAAAAATGGCCAACGCGGTTGTGAAGATGCATCAGAGTCAACTGGGCCATCTGACCATGTCACAACAGAAGCAGCTCGTCAAACTCCTGAAACGTGCCCGGGAACCGCATGAAGATGCGAGTTGTGACTGGCTGGAATCAGAATGATCGACCGGGCAGCGCTGCCACTTCGATCTGAGAGTATGAACTGACAGAGAGACAGAGATGGCAAATCAGTCGTGGCGTAATTCGATGCGAAAACTTTGGCCCTTTGGTCTCTGGCTACTGGCATTCTATACGGTCTGGCTGACGATCCTCATCACCACTGACGGCTGGCAGTCACTGCAGCATCACTGGCCGATTGCACTGGCGATGGCGTTGGGTTCGTATATCGCCGGTTCCACTCCCATGGGTGGGGGAACCGTTGGTTTCCCCGTACTCGTATTACTGTTTGACATGCCTGGTTCCCTGGGACGCAACTTCGGACTGGCCGTGCAGTCGATCGGCATGGTCTCAGCTGCGATCTATATTTTCTCTGCAAGACGTCCCCTCGACTGGGGACTGTTGCGGCCCGCGCTCATCGGTGCGTTCATTGGTACGCCCCTGGGAGCCGTCTGCGTTGCGCCGTTTGTACCGGACCTGTGGGTCAAGCTGACATTTGCCGTCGTCTGGTGCAGCTTCGGCATCATGCATCTGCTGAAAATGCGCGAGCTGGTGTCAGCGACAGGAGTCAGTGATCGCTGGCGGAACTTGGACCGGCTGCTGGGCCTGGCAGTCGGTCTGTCCGGCGGCATCGTCGCTTCCATTACCGGCGTGGGGATCGACATGATGGTGTATGCAACACTGGTGCTGCTGTATCGCGCCGATCTGAAAATTGCGATTCCGACGTCAGTGGTCATTATGGCGTTTGCATCGGTCGTGGGAATTACGACGAATGCGATTCTGTCGCAAATCAATCCCGGCCTGTATTACATGGATCCGGAAGTCTATGCCAACTGGCTGGCAGCCGCCCCGATTGTCGCGCTGGGCGCACCCTTTGGAGCGCTGGTGGTGAATCTGATTCCCCGTACGCCGACTCTACTGCTGGTTTCGCTGTTGTGCATCGGCCAGTTCTTCTGGACGATTGCGCATGAAGGGGTCTCCGGATTGGTCCTGCTCTGTGCCGTCGCGGGTGTACTGGCTGTCAACGGAGTCTTTCACCTGCTCTACCACTGGGGACGCAACGAAGATGCCTTCCCGGCTCTGCAGTCAAGTGCGGCAGAAACGCCGGCCGTTCAACTCGCCAGTGAAGAAAACGCTGGCTGAGATTCAATTCTCAGTCTTTTTTTGCGAAACAGAAAACCTCGCAATTCACTCTGAGATGACGCTTCTTGCTTGGCTCATGTAATCTTGTCGAGTAGTATGAACGGCAACAGTTCAAAAATACTCTCCCTGTTGACAGTCCGAAGAGAACCGAGTTCATGAGCAATGCGAAGAAGCTGGAATCGATGCTCGAATTCCTGTGCAATGATGTTTACGAGGTCCTTTCAGTCAATCTCGATAAGGTACTGGAATATACAGGCCCAAATAAACTGGCAGAACGTATGACCGGACTGTTGCAATTAGCGATTCAGGACCAGGGTGCACTCCTCAAACCAATAATTAATGCTTCCGCAATCAACAGTGTTCTCACAATTTTACACAACGGCATTCTGACCGATACGGAAGTTGCGGACTCAGAACTGCAGATCTCTGCGGAACTGATGAAGTATTCCCTGCATCGTTTCAGTTTCATGGAAGATTACAAACCGTATCTGTATGGCTGTAATGCAGAAGAATTTCGGGAACTGCTGATCCAGTGGGAAGCAGACAACAGCTGGCTCGGGGGTGCGATTTATGACGGTGCCGTGATTGAACCCTTTCGATTCCTGGTCATGATTGCCTGTGATATCAAAAAAACTCCGGCTTTATTTCAGTCTTACAGTAAAATCCTGTTGCTGACGGCGAAAATCATCCTGAATGCCAACGGAATTCAAAAGGAAGATCAGACATATTTTGCTCAGTTGAGTAAGGGCCTGGCTGAAATTGAGGCAGCGATCTGTCAAGACCTGGAAACATCTGCTGAGAATCAGAGAATAACCCAGGCACCTGGTTCCAATGCCCCGGACAAGACCACCAGTCAGATCACTCCCGAAGAATCCTTAAAACAGGGACTGCAGGAACTCAACGCGTTGATCGGTCTGGACGTCGTCAAAGCGGAGGTCACACGTATGGCCAATTTTCTGAATATCCGCCAGCAGAGACAGGAAATGGGGATGCCCGTTGCTTCGCAGACGCTGCACTTCGTCTTCACGGGAAATCCGGGGACCGGAAAAACGACGGTCGCCCGGATCATCGCCAAGATCCTGTATGGCTATCAGATTTTAAAGACCCCCAATTTTATCGAAGCCGACCGGGCGACAATGGTTGGCGGCTTTATCGGTCAGACGGCGATCAAAACCAACGAAGTCATCGCGAAAGCCACCGATGGCGTGCTGTTCATCGACGAAGCCTACACGCTGGCAAAATCGGGTGGCCAGGATTACGGACAGGAAGCCATCGACACGATCCTCAAGAAAATGGAAGACCTGCGGGAGCGCCTGGTCGTCATCGTCGCCGGCTATCCAGTCGAGATGGCGGAGTTCATCGAATCCAACCCGGGGCTGGAAAGCCGCTTCAGCCGCTATATTGTGTTCGAAGATTATCACGTATCAGATCTGTGTCTGATTTTTGAACTGATGTGCAACGCCAATGCGTACCAGTTGACGCCCGCCGCCCGCGGCAACCTGGCGATCCTGCTCAACCGGGTCTTCACCGACCGCGATCAGAATTTCGGGAATGCCCGCCTGGTCCGCAATGCCTACGAACGCACGCTGGGCAATCATGCCGACCGCCTGGCGATGAGCAGTGAACCGATCACCCGCGAAGCGCTATCGACCATCGAAGCGGTCGACCTCCCGTTTCGCATTATCACAGGAATGACCGGTCCCATCGATTTGAGTGATTCCCGCTGGCGGGTACACTGCCCGCAGTGTGAGAATGCAACGAACGCCAGTCTCCCCTTGCTGGGACAGATCGTCAAATGCAATGCCTGCGGCACTCGCTTCCGCTGCCCATGGTGGAACCTGGACCGCAGCTCAGTCCCCGGCTTAAGCGGCTTTGAACTCTACGAACGCCCAGGCGATCTGGAGGGGTACGATATTCAAACTGAGGAAGCGACTGTAAAAACTTAAGAGAGGTCGAACCATGTTGCCTGTATTGAAACGTCTATGGTTGTGCAGTCTGGCTTTGAAGCGGGCTTTCTGAAAGCTGAATATCAGATTGTGCAGTTAATTACCGACAGGAAAACAACCGGGGCTAACGCCTAATGGCACTTACTTTAGATCAGTGTGTTTCAATTTCTCTGGGGGCTTTTTTCTTTTTTCGAAATGGTCTCTCT
>NZ_JBLXFK010000009.1:0-301960 GCF_048262075.1 Gimesia sp. | reverse complement strand
TGTCTTCCGAAGCTCAGTATCCAGGGGCGAATTTCTTTGAATCCAGTCAACTGGTACTCAGCAATGACAGAACCATCTCTTTTTTGAATGAGTCTTTGGCTCGAATGGAATATTTTCTCCTGTAAAATGCGGACTACTTTGGGTGCAAAGCGGATTTTGATCGTTTGAGGTACACGTTCCTCAGTGAAAATACCAAATGAATGTTCCAGGTATTTAGCAGGATGAAAATCTTTAGGCCTTTGAAAAGTCATCAATTTCGGCTGTACTTCCACTTCTGAAATACGGTCTACTTTAAAAGTCCGAATAGCCTCGTGATCCAGAGACCAGGCGATTAGATATAATGCTCCTTTGTGAAATATCAGCGCATAAGGATGGATGTCGTATAAGGTAACAGGCTCAGTCGACCTGAGAGACTGATAGGTGATGACAGTCAATCGGTGATCTTCAATTGCCAGCATCAACTGATCGATGAGTTCAGCACGCTCTGCATAATTCACAATGTGATGATTCGTCAAATGGACCGCTGATGCCAGTTTTTCAAGAAAACGAACAGCCGGACTACTGAGGGCTGATTTGATCTTCTGATAGGCGCTATGAGATCCCTGCCAGAAGAGGGTGCCTGCCATCAGTTCCAGAAACTGCCTTCCCAGATAGAGGGCTGCTGTTTCTTCTAATGTAAACTGCAATTCGGCGATGCCCACATTTCCAGCTACTTTCCACTGCTTTTTTCCATGGTCACTAATGACTTCTGATAAAGGAAATCCAACAGTTTTCAGTACCGTCAGGTCGCGTGAAATCGTCCGACTCGATACTTCCGTTTCTTGCGATAATTCCTGAAGTGTGACTCCCTGCTTACGATGAGAAAGGATCTGTAATATTCGCCATTGACGCATCAGTTGAGCAGATTCAGCCATCATGAGCCCTTGCAAGTTGAGAAGACCGGTTTCCTTTTAGACAGTAGTGTACTGCAGGGGTTGGTCAGATCGTGTCACACGTTGCGCGTGTACACTTCATGCTGGCGAGATGTGAATTGAAAGTCAAGCAGGTTGAAAAGGTATAATTTGAGTAAGCAGGTAGCTTTCATCTCAATATGTCCCGAAGACGGTTGCCGTCACTGGGGCACATATGCTGAATCACAAGGGGATTAGAATGAAGCATTTTTTTATACAATAGGAACTTATGAATCTATTAAGTGGGCTTCCAATCTGATGGCGGCGATGTTCCATATGTTTCAATAACTAAATGAAGCAGGTCGGCCAGAACCTCGGGTTTAGCGTTATTGTGCCCCTCTAATGAAAAAGCAACTGAATCTGGTTCATTTGCACTTAACCAAGCTATAAGAATCAATGATTCATTTTGTGGATGACTATTGATTGCCGTTTGAATCAGACCAAGAGAGTTTAATCCGCTTCTTGTAGGTTCGATTTGAAGACTGATTACAAACTGGCCCCTCGGTTGTTGATTGGGATTTGGGTTATCGTGTCCTCCACATGAAGAAAAGGTCGAAAGGTCCTCTAATACATTGATCAGTTTTACCAGATTTTTTAAGTTTAAGTCGACTTCGTAATCCATATATACTTCCGTTTCTGAAAGTAGTTGAGGAACTGTGAGATACATGTCGGAGTTGAGTGAACATGAACCGGGAGACCAAGTCTCGTTCGCTATAATAGCTGAATTGGCGTTTATCGAAGGCGTATTTGAGTATTTTTTCGCGATCTATCTGTGCGTCAAAGAATATGATTGTCATTTCAACCAGAGGCAAGCGATTGGAGACAGAGATGTGGATCGAGAATTGATGTTCATGGATCTCACAAAGGTCCTGGTCATCTCATTGCTCGCTCAACCGCATCCGTACCCAGCGTTCGTCATCTTTACTGGCGGTAAACTTCAAAGGGACATCAACTCCTTGAGGATATTCCTGATTGAATGGTGATAGAACTGCCGTGTGCCGGAAGATGTAGTTCGTCCCGGTGATTTTAGCAAATCCCGAGTGGGTAAGTTCTTTATCGGTCAGGCTGGTGGTATCCCTATGCAAAACAAGGACCGCCTCATTTCCGAACAGAGTTCCCACGGTTTCCAGAATACCGGCTTCGTAAGCTTTTAATTTGGGATGCAACACAGAATCCCATAAAAAGAGAACTGAATCTGTGAATTCATCGAGTTCCAGTTCTGGTTGGAATTCTTCATCCTTCGGCTCGAACAAAGAACAATAGAGATGTTCCATGTCCCCAGAATGAGTATCGCAGACTTCATGCAATGACATTCCATCGGATTCAGCCTCTGAGAGTAGTAGGAGTTCTGCGTGGTAGCGGCCCAGTAAAATCTTCTCGTCTTCTTCCTGTGTATACACTGATAATTCGAGACCGCGGACATAGTCGTACACATCAAAACGACGTACGGGAGCCCAGAGTTCACATGAAACGTAAATCATCTGAATGCTGCCTCTTTTTAATTCATAGTGACTTCGACCTTGCCAGTGAGGAGGTCATGTCTCTGGACCGTTTTCAAAGAATGGAATTCAGTAACAAAACATTTTGCGACATTGATTGTACTTGTTTGACTCATCCGATCCCCGGACAATCCGTCTTCATGATTAAATTCTGTTGCTTGCTTTTTCTTGCAGTTAAAATACCATTTGTGAGGATGTTTCGCAATTTGCAGGGTGAGAGCGCGAATGCGATTCGGCGAAAATCTTCGAGAACTTCGAAAGAAGAACAGTTTGAGCCAGAAGCCCCTCGCTAAGGTTGTTGGCATCACCGCCCCGAATCTTTAGAAGGTGGAAAATCACCATCTCGACTCCGGGGACTGGGAAATACTCGATTCTGTTAGCCCCGGCAAAGGTAAAGTAGAGAATTTCACTCTTTCCGCTCATGCATTGTCATGAATTGAAGAGCGTTGCCCCCTCGGCGGATACCTGTCTGAGAATTTCAAAGGTCTCTTCGACAGCTCAGCGTATCTTCTACAGAATTCCACCGATTTCGAATTTGAGAGGGGGGCTGAATATCAAAATCGGGTTCAAACGCGACAAATGAGTTGAGTGCTTCGACATGAATAACCTTATCTTTCAATGCTGTCGATTTAGAACACTCACAAAACAAAAGCATATTATGGTTTGTGGTCATTCATCTAATTCGATTACCGGATCAGCTTAAATTTGAGTTTCGACTGTCTTTTATTATCTAAATTTTGGCCAAAAACGTGTCATAATAAATAGGGAAGATATTAGCTATTGTGTAAGTATTTGCCCCATATTTATCTCTGTTGAATGTGAAAAAAGTCCATCTCGAATAGGTGGGTGTGTTCCAATTAAAATCCTCAATCAGAAAGGTGTTCCTCAATTCAACCACATTGGCTTGGGATGAAATCAGAATTCTATGAAAGGAGATCTATGCTACAGAGACAAGAAATCATGTTGATCAGAGCGGCTCTGCAGTTCTGGTATGAAGAAATGGATCTCGAAGATGCGAAGATTTTCGAGATCTATGCTGGTGCCCCCCCAAGAGTGCCGACATGGGGCCAGACAGACATTCAGCGGCTACGTGAGCAGTTATTGACAGCACGTCTACGCTATGCTGTGTGCAACCCTGAGGCGACATCGGTGAAGAATCCCCGCCTGTTTGAAAACCCGGATGCTGCCGACCAGACGAAGTCTGACGCCGCTGACCGACTGGGAGTCGTCCTGGTTACTGATCCAGCGATCTAAACTCCCTTAAACCCCGTCCATCAGTTCTGCCAGGCTGATTTTGAGGGTATCGGCGATCCGCTCGATATTCCGTAAGGAAAGATTTCGTTCCCCCCGTTCGATCCCGCCGACGTAGGTCCGATCCAGTTCGCATGCGTAGGCAAAATTCTCCTGCGAGTAACCTTGCTCTTTGCGCAGTTCCCGGACCCGCCGTCCAAATCGTACCAGTATATCTGTTCGTTTTGCCATGCAGGCATTTAACACTTGACAGCGACGATAAAACCACGGACTATGAGTATCATTGACTTGCTGTAAATTGGTCCAACAGGTTGACGCGTATTACCAGGCGACAGGCAGACAGACGTTATGAAAGTCCTTATTAGTTTCGACTGCTAAAGCTTGATTTTACAGCTGGCCAGATCCAGGAATCACCAGGAGAGTCATCCTGGGCTCAGTGGGAATACAGCAAATGCAGCAGTCCTTAAACAAACGTAATCACAAAATATTTCTGCTAGATAAGATTGGTAGGTTTTATGCACGAAGAAAATAACAAAACTATGGAATGTCCCCAGCGCCATTGGTGGCTGGCGAAGAATGGTGTGGCGGAAGGTCCCCTGTCTCAACAGGAAATCCGTGATGCCTTGAAATCAAGCAAAATCAGCTCGGCTGATTATGCCTACTCATCAGATTCGAAGGAATGGAAGCCACTGTCTACCTGGAGTGAGTTCGTCTCTGGATCTGAAGAAGCCGCTGTGCAATCTCCTCCGGATCCCCCGGTTGAGAGCTATCCCATTGAGCCCTTGATCACCAACCCCAGGCTCCCCCCCATGGGAAACTGGATCTGTATCTACACCCTCCTGGTGTCTCCCTGGTTATGGTGGTTCTATACAGTTTCAGGTCTGACCAGCGGACTCGTGTTTGTAGAAAACTCTCCCCCGGCTGGTTTGGATGCATTAGCAATGTTTGTCGGTATGCTCACATCACTTGTCATCACCGTTGCCCTGTTCATCGGTGGGATGCGCCTTCGAGCATTACGTCGTTCCGGAATCACGATCATCATACTCAGTATCGTCGTGGCCGTTGCAGTCCAGGTTCTGATGCTTTTCGGGGTGATATTACTCTTCGCCATGTCTGATCCGAGTCACTTTGCCACTAAATCAGTGGCAGTTGAATTGATCGATTACTTTGTCGTGGTTGTCGGATTGTGTGAAGCAACTTTTATGGTCACCGCACTTCTCTGGCTGCGACGCAATGAACGGTATCTGCCCTTAACCTGAGGGAGCGACAAAATAATAGAGATCTATGTTGTTTGAACCTGGTAATAGAGAAAGGTCCTTATGAGTGAAAATAATATCCCTGAAAACCGGGAAGCGACAGAGTGGCGATTTGATGACCAGGGCCTACTTGCAGGCCCTTACTCTTATAACGAACTCGTAGAATATGTAGGGCTGGACTACATCAAGCCAGAAACGGAGATTGTTCATGAAGACGGCCGGAAATATCAAGCATTCGAGATCGGATTATTTCCCGACTTCGTCCCTGTAAAACCAGAGCCTACCGACGAGTACAGTAATGTCCCCCCTTTGCCTGGCTGGAACATCCTGGCGGGAGTGGCATTCTTATCATGGATTACAGTCAAACTACCACCAATGATACCAGCTCTCCGCTTCCTCTACGGTGTGAAACCCTATTCGATGGTCATCGGTGGCTTCGCTGTCGTTTTAATCGGCTGTTACACGATGCTGACCGGGACAGCCCATGATTCCGAAGGAAACCCGGAACACAGGCCAGTTGCCAATAGAATTGCAGGACTGATTGTGATTCTCATTGGGATTTACCTGATCGGTGGTGGGGCCAGTTACTTTTTTTCCGGAAATAATTAGCTGGAGCCGTCATTCATGTAGACTTCTCGGTTGCTTATCTCCACTCAACCTAAATTATGGCGAAAAACGCGTCATAATACATGAAGAAATAGAGAACAAGCCAGGAATATCACAAGCTGGAAATATTAGATATCAGGCGAGTTTCATCTATCTAAATTTTGGCCCAAAACGTGTCATAATACTTAGGGGATAGATTAGCTATCGTACGATGTTAGTTGATCCCATAAACAGATTCGTCATCAGTGAAAACGCCTCGCATTTCTTTGGAATGCGGGGCGTTTTGCTTTTTACACATCCTCTATCAGAAAGGAGCATTGCTTGGAATACATGGTTTTAACGTTCGTCTCTGTTGCACTGTTGCTGACCGTCGTCGCTTTGATCAAGGAACGGCGGTTGCGACTGGCGCTACAGGGAATTCTCAGACACTTGATTCAACGCTGGAGGGCACATGGAAAAACAGACTCTGCAAATCACACTGACTCTGATTCTGCTGACAAGCATCGGATGTAATTCAGACGAAAACGCTCGCGTGGCAGAACTGGCTACCCAGCAACTGGAACGCCAGGCGGATCAAAACCGCCGGATGTCGGAACTGCAGCAGGAAGTCGCCTCTGGTTCACGCGAGCTAGTGGAAGCAGACGCCAACGCTAGAAAGGAAATGGTCACCCTGCAGCGTGAGATCCAGACCGAGCGAAACGAGATCGGACACCAGAGGGATCAGCTGGAAGCAGACCGTCGCGAAATCGCCGACAGCAGAAACCGAGATCCGATCATTGCGGCTGCAATCACCAGGGTGGCGTTTGTCGTGGTCAGTCTGCTGCCCCTGTTGATTTGCTGGCTGTTGCTGCGGCAGAAGGTTGAACCGGCAGACAAGAATGAGATCACAGAATTACTGCTGGACGATCTGGTCTCAGCGGAACCACGTCTGGTGCCACCAACCACAATAAAGCCAGACAAACGCCGATTAACGGATTTACCCCTGTCACCTGATACCTCATCTACAGAAAGGGAAAACTGAAATGTCACATATTGTCACCATTCAAACAGAAGTCCGCGACGCCGAAGCCCTGGGCCTGGCTTGTCGCCGACTCGAATTGGGAGAGCCAGTGCACGAGACCGTTCCGCTGTTTAGTGGGGAAGCCACCGGCTATTGCGTCCGTCTTCCCGACTGGCGGTATCCCGTCGTCTTCGATATCGAGCAGGGCCAGGTTCGATTCGATAACTTTGAGGGGCGCTGGGGCGAGCCAGCTCAGCTCAACAGACTGCTTCAATATTACGGCGTGGAAAAATGTCGTTTAGAGGCACGCCGGAAGGGACATTCCGTCCTGGAAAACGAGCTCAGCGACGGTTCCATTAAACTCACTATTCAGATTGGAGCGGAGCAGTGAAAACCATAGACATCATATTTTCAACCGATGGTCAGTCCCGCATCGAAACCCACGGCTTTACCGGCTCCCGGTGCAAAGACGCCAGCCGGTTTCTGGAAGCGGTGCTGGGAAAGGTCTCTTCAGAACAGCTGACCGCCGAGTACCACCAGAGTGTTCAACATCAACCCAACCATTTAACACAGGAGAATTAGCTTTCGCAAATCAACATATTCAGGTCTTGCCGGACCCGATCCCCGAAGATCCTTCACAGGTTCGTGTGCTGGTGGTGGTTGAAGGAGCCCACGATATTGAATTTCTGACCCGCATCTCGACGCTCCTGCATTCGGCACATCCCACACTCCCTGATTTGGCCGCGATGGAGCGCGACAGGGAACTCATTTTCTTGCCTATCGGCGGCCACCCCCGGGCCTGGCTCAGGCGGCTGGCCCCACTTCAACTGTCAGAATTCCATCTCTATGACGGAGAAATGCCCCCTGAGAGGGAACAGCGGGAAGAGTTTATATCTCAGATTAATCAACGCATCCGTTGTCGTGCTGTGCTGACACGGAAACGGAGTCTGGAGAACTACCTGCATCCGCAAGCCATTCAGGCTGTCGCCGATATCACTCTTGAATTCGGTGACCATGATTGTGTGGCATCGGAAGTGGCGCAGCGGGTATTCGACAGTCGGCATGCTGACTATAGCTGGAAACAACTGACTCGTCGAATCCGGGTCCGGCTCAGGAATCGAGCCAAGCACTGGCTCAATACCAGCGCAGTCGAACAGATGACGCTTCCCCTGCTGCAGGAACGCGATCCAGATGGAGAAATCATCTCCTGGCTGGAGACGATCGGCCAACTGGCTGAAACCACTTAAGCACATCTCACACTTTCTTTTTACTTCAATCCATCAAGGACACTCTTATGTTACTATCCGAACGTCTTGCGGAGAACGTACGCGCCTGCTTTACCGGAATCTGGATTCAGAGCCACGAACATGATGAGGCATTGCTGGAAATGTCCCGGCTCTGTCACAGCGAAGACTGGCGACTGCTTTCCTGGGATATTGACCGGGGTCTGCAAGGAACGGAACTCGCCGAAGACCGCGACACGTCGCTCCTCGATCCCCTGGCAGCCATCCACTGTCTGGGCAGTCAGGCCGATCCGGATCGGCCCACACTGCTGGTTCTCAAGAATTTCCACCGCTTTATCAATTCCCCGGAAATCATTCAGGCGCTGACACAACAGATCAAACTAGGAAAACAGGCACGGACATTTATTGTCATACTTTCCAGCCTGGTTCAAATCCCGACAGAACTGGAAAAACTGTTTGTTTGCCTGGAGCATGATCTTCCTGATCGTGATCAGCTGCTGGAAATTGCCCGCAGTATCGCCACGGAAGCCGATGAATTACCGGAGGGACCGGAACTGGAGTGTGTCCTGGACGCTGCCTCAGGGCTGACCCGTTATGAAGCAGAAGGGGCTTTCAGCCTCTCCTTGGTACGGCACGCGCGCATTGAAGCTTCTGTCGTACTGGAGCTGAAATCGCAGACGCTGCTGAAAAGCGGCCTGTTATCCCTACACCAGGGATCAGAATCGTTTGCTGGTCTGGGAGGCCTGGCATCCCTCAAAGCCTTCTGTCTGCAAGCTCTTCGATCTCGCTCCCAGGATACGACAGTTGTGCGTCCCAGAGGCGTGTTGTTACTGGGAGTTCCCGGAACCGGCAAAAGCGCGTTTGCCAAAGCTCTCGGAAAAGAGACGGGGCGTCCCACACTGACACTCGATGTCGGGGCTCTAATGGGCGCGCTGGTCGGGCAAACGGAAGAGCGAACTCGCAGAGCCCTCCGGATCGTCGATGCCATGCAACCGGCTGTCCTCTTCATTGATGAAGTCGAAAAAGGATTGGGTGGCGCAGCCTCTTCCGGTCAGTCTGACAGCGGTGTCTCCACACGCATGCTGGGGACACTGCTGGGCTGGTTGAACGACCACACTTCAGACGTGTTCGTGGTCTGTACCGCCAATGACATTTCGAAACTGCCGCCGGAGTTTGTGCGGGCCGAACGCTTTGATGCTTTGTTCTTTCTGGATTTACCGGGAGATGACCAGAAGCAGGCCATCTGGCGTCTCTACCGTGAACTGTTTGGTCTTACATCCGATCAACGTTTGCCGGACGACCGGCACTGGACCGGTTCGGAAATCCGGGCCTGCTGTCGACTGGCGGCACTACTTGATGTGCCCTTAGTTCAAGCCGCGGAAAACGTGGTCCCTGTGGCCGTGACAGCCGCCGAATCAGTGGCCCGTCTCAGACGCTGGGCCAGCAAACGCTGTCTGTCTGCGGAACAGCCAGGCGTTTTTAGTAACGACGAACGTTCCGGCTCGCGTTCACGCCGAAATCTCTCACGCGATCCCCACAGAAACTAAACCACACTCTATTTAAGGAGACAATATGACCATGACTGCTCTAGAAGAAGTAAATACCCGCACCGATCCCATTGATCGGCTGCGATCAACGATGTGTGCCACGCGTATCAGTTTTGAGTGGTTCGGCACACGCAAGTCACTGACACGCGATCAGAAGACCCAGGCTGCAGAATCGTTTGGTGCGGAAGGGACCTTCCTGAGTGCGGGCAAGAAACTGCTGGATACAGGACATCCCCGTTTCCGAGCCGTGAATGCGGTCCGTCAGCGGGTGCGCTCGTACTGGACTTCCATCAGCCTCCCCTTTCCGGAACCCGGGATACGGTTACTGCGCCAGGATGCCCTGAATTCTTTTCAGGAGCAGATGCGCCAGTTTGTGGTAGAACTCAACGAAGCGGTCACACAACTGGATGAACAATACCTGTCGTTGAAGTCAGCAGCCCAAGAGCGTCTGGGAAGTCTCTTCAATGACGATGATTATCCCGTGAGCCTGATCGGTCTGTTCGAGGTTTCCTGGGACTTTCCCAGCGTCGAACCGCCTGATTACCTCAGGCAACTCAACCCGGAACTCTACGAGCAGGAATGCCAGCGGGTGCAGTCGCGGTTTGAAGAGGCAGTCAGGCTGGCCGAAGATGCCTTTCTGGGAGAACTGTCACAGCTGGTGTCGCATCTGACGGATCGATTGAGTGGCCAGGCCGATGGCCGTCCCAAAGTCTTTCGTGATTCCGCTATCGGCAACCTGCACGAGTTCTTTGAACGCTTCCGTTCCCTGAATGTGCGGTCCAACGAGCAGTTGGATGTGCTGGTGGCGCAGTGTCAGGGAATCGTGCAGGGCATTCAGCCCCAGGAATTGCGAAAACGAGACACACTCCGGCAACAGGTGGCTTCTGAGCTGTCCGGAGTCCAGGCCGCCCTGGATGGTCTGTTGATCGACCGTCCGCGGCGGCAGATTATCCGAACCCCCAAATGAGGGAATGAACATGAAACTTTTGATCTCACCACAGGGGACAGTGCACTGCATTTATTCGGAAGCCATTGACCTGGCAACCCTCGGTCGACTGGCCATCTCACGTGGCTCTTACGTCGAACCGAATGCAGCCGGTCAGTGGCTGTTGGACCTGTCCCCGGTCGACGGTCCCAAGCTGGGACCATTCGCGCAGCGGAGTGCTGCCCTGAAAGCTGAAATGGACTGGCTGGAGCAGCACTGGCTTTCCCCCGGCCTCGGGTAATTGGATTTTACAACGGTATGCCCCGGTCTTGCAGAATCGTTTCTGCAGGGCCGGGGCTTTTTTTGTTTAAACATTTTCGTTTTGAAGGAGACAACTGATGAAACAGGCAGATTTGAATCGGGCCGTTGCCCTGGCAACCGGCGAAAGCATGTCGACCGTGAAACGTCTGGGCTTTTTATTAGCGGAGCCCGATGAGACGGTTGATCCCGCAGCAGAGGAATCAGGGCCTTATGTGATCGACTGGGATGAACTGGAAACCAATCGACTGAGTTCCGAGCAACAAGGGGCACACCATGAACCAGTGGTGGCCTGATCTTCAAACGAGCGAATGCTGTCGAACTGTCCCAAAGATCCTTAGTGCACGATCGAATTCGCAGTCAACCCTGCGGCAAACGCTGCACGCTGGTCGCATCAAGGGACGACGGGGTGTGAAAGGCAATACACGCCGCAGGAAACGACGTCGCAAACGATGGCCGCTCACATAAACAAACAGTGTGTGTTATTAACCAAATTTAAACAAAAACGGAAAGCCTTTTATGAAACTTTTATTGATCAACAATGATGGCGGTGGCTTCGCTGATTATATCGATGTCCCCGCAGGAACCACGGTGGCACAACTCTTTGAGCAGAAGATGGGAGATGCGGAAGCCCGCGATTACCTGATTCGCGTGAATCGCCAGCCTTGTCCCCCGGATCAGCAGTTACAGGACGGGGACCGGATTTCCATAACGCCGACGAAGATTGAGGGGGCGATAAGTTAGTTGTCCCTGAAGTTAAGTGTTTCGTCTTTGGCAGGTTGTCGGGATCACGGTTCCGGCAGCCTGTTTTTATTTTATGGGAGAACATGAATTATGAAACATCCACGAAAACGATTCTGGCGGGCTGCCAGTCGAATTCATCACTGCCTGGTATCAGAAGAACCCCCATCACTATATGAAATGCCATTCCAGGTATGGTGGCACTGTGACCGGCTGATACGGAAACGCCAACAGGCACAACGCAAAGGCTGGGATTTCGCTGCATCCAAGTTGGAACGAGAACTGAAATCAGGTGTAACCCAGTTGATCCAGCAACTGACCACTTTACATGGTGAATTGTCGTCTGATGCATCTCGGCAGCAGAATTCCTCTGTCCGAGAACTGTATGCAGAACTACTGGCTATAGAAGAAGAATTCGGAGAGCGGCAACTGGATCTCCGTGAACAATGCATTTCCGTCAGCACTGAACCGATTGAACTGGAAGGCGTCTATCTGGGACCATTTGAGATTCATCTCAATTATGCAAATCTGAAAATGGATAACGGGTCCCCTTATCGGGTGATCGCCAGGGACCCGCATCCGGCGTTTACCAATGATTGTGTCACACATCCACATGTTCAGTCAGACGTGGTCTGTGAAGGGGACGGACAGCAAGTCATACGCCGGTCGCTGGAACAGGGGCGGCTGTTTGATTTTTTTACGATGGTGGCCAGCCTGTTACGAACTTATAACTCCGACAGCCCCTATGTGGCGCTCAGTGACTGGGACAGCGTTGAATGTACCGAGTGCGCTGACGTGATCGCAGCCAACCAGCAGACACGCTGTGACAACTGTGAAATCACTCTCTGCACGGGGTGCACCAACGACTGTTCGGACTGCGATTGTCCGTTTTGCCATGAGTGTTTGTCGTACTGTGATAGCTGTCACGGCCACTGCTGTTCGTCCTGTCTGCACCAGTGCATACAGTGTAATACCGACTGCTGCCAACGTTGTTTACTTGAAAATGAAAGGTGCTCTGACTGTGATGCGGAAGAAGAACTCGAAGAAACAGAAGAAGAATTACAGGAAACCCAGCCCTCAGCAGCAAACCCGGTTGCCGCAACTGCGGTTCAGCCCGACTGCCTGGGCGAAACTGTTGTATCTGCGTGATTATGGCGACACCGAAGTTGGTGGCTTTGGGATTACATCAGATGAGGATCTGCTGCTGGTGCAGGACCTGCAGCTGGTGGAACAGACCTGCTCGTTGGCTCATGTAGCCTTCGACGATGAGGCGGTGGCGAATTTCTTTGACGATCAGGTGGATGCGGGCCTCCGTCCCGAACAGTTTGGTCGGATCTGGATTCATACGCATCCGGGAGATTGTCCGCTTCCCAGCCAAACGGATGAAGAAACCTTTGAACGCGTCTTCTGTCGATCCGACTGGGCCGTGATGTTTATTCTGGCGAAGAGAGGACGAACATATGCCCGGTTAAAATTTAATGTGGGGCCGACGGCCGAATACGAAATCCCAGTAAAACGGGATTACTCTCAAATATTTGCCGGATGCGATCCAGAATGTTGGGAAGATGAATATTTAAGTCATGTGCATCCGCAACAGAACCGTCGTCTGTCCCAGTCTGCTTTTGATCAGGCCGCTGACTTTGACTGGGAAGAGGACTGGCTCTTTGCTGAATACGGATTGAAAGGAGAACAAATTTGAATACATTAAATGTGACTACGGATCGTTTCCAGAGACAGAGTGATCTGATCCCGGCGGAACGACTTTCTCAGCTGACGGCAACCGTCATCGGGGTGGGAGCGATCGGTCGTCAGGTCGCACTGCAACTGGCGGCGATCGGGACACCGCAGATTCAGTTGATTGACTTTGACACGGTGGAATCCACCAATATCACAACTCAAGGCTACCGGGCTCAGGATCTGGGACAGTCTAAAGTGGACGCGACCGCCAGAGCCATACAGGAGCTTGATGAATCGATTCGGGTGACGACGCATAGCGATCGCTTTCGAGCAACAAACCCCATCGGTGAAGCGGCGTTCTGCTGTGTTGATTCCATCTCGGCGCGAGCCGCAATCTGGCGATCTGCTGGAAAACAATGCAGGTTCTGGTGTGATGGTCGTATGCAGGGAGAGATCATGCGTGTGCTGACGGCCTCAGATCCACTCAGCTTTAAGCAGTATGCAGACACACTGTTTCCCCAACAAGAGGCTCAGCAGGGAAGGTGTACTGCCCACGGTACCATCTACACGGCTAATATTGCTGCCGGGTTGATGCTGCAGTGCTTTGGACGCTGGCTACGCGGTTTACCGTGTCTCCAGAATATTACGCTGAACCTGCTCGCTATGGAACTCAATGCCGAGTGACGGGAAATCGAACTCACTTTTATTGTTGTTCAATCAAACGAATAAAGCCTCTACTCCCGCAAAGGAACAAACATGAATCAAGAATCAGGAACTAAAACCACATCAAAAGGAGAAGAACTAAGTCCCGCTGCCAGAGAATTCTCTCGCACCATTGCGACCGCACTGGTAATACAGTGGCAACAAGAACATCAAGCTAAACCGTCCGACAGCGGTGAGATCAGTCGTTCCAGCCATCATCGTCTCTAGAATCGCCCAAAATTTGATCAAGTCTTCCCTTATCTGCAAGTGTTTTATATGCATTGCTGACCCCTCCATATTGAACACAGGCCTTGCTGATAAACTGGGTACGCCGGTCCGCATCACGTCGGATGTCAGTCATGTCTGAGTAGTAATAGAGAAGTTGATGAATGGTTCCGACAAAATCAAAATCAACGTCTCCAGACAAGACTGATAACATCGGTGCTGTCAGGAACGGAAGCCGTTCTTTCAGTAGCAACAGGGGATAATCTCCCAGATAATCCTGCTTCAAGTAAGCCATTTCAAAAATATTTCGCTCACTCTCATTCAGGGGAGATGGCAACGCATTCTGAAAGCAGCGCATCTGCGCATGAATGCAGTTCCCTACGTAGTGATAGGCCTTCCAGCCTAACTCCAATAATGCCCAACGAATCATATCGTTATTGAGCTTTCCAAAGGGGCACTTCTGCTTTGAAATTTGCGTCAGAAATGAGTTCTTGGGACCGGTGAACCAGTTATCAAATTCTTCCTGCGAATCATGCTGGTGTTTTTCCAGTGCGGCCAGAATACGATCTTCAATCCAGTGTTGGCATTCCGGGTCACAGGGAACAGTATTCTGCTCGTTGTATAACGCTATTCGGATTAAGCTTTCAATTTCCTTAGATTCCGTGATTCTGATGGGTGAAGCTTTTGCTGCAGCAAAAAAGCCATAGTTGAGAGTCTGTTGCCTGTTCGGATTTTCAATACCGTTCTCTTTTGCCAACAGTTCTCCTTCTGTCTGTAATCTAGTGATACTCCAAGGCTCTCCATCTTTGCTGTGTGGGATTCCCAGATTCTCAGGCAGAACATTTTTTCTACCGGCAGTCCCTCGTCCCGTTCTTTTAATGATCAAATCTATGGGACCAGCGAAGTTTCTTTTGCAGTGATTACTGAATTTTTTAACTCTCTGAAAAAATAGAAACATCATGCGATAGCTCCAGAGTTGTTCATCACCGAGTCGCTGATGCTGGTTCAGTATCGCCAGCCCTCCTGCAAAGAGATTGGCAAGTAATGCATCGCTCCCTGTCATGGGAATAAATCGCCGGACGGAATCCCTTCCTTTCAGACAAAGAAACTTCAACTCAAAATCATCTGGTAATTGATCGCAGATTTCATCCTCAGGCCGCCACCGGCAGATTGAGGCTGAATCTGCAACTTTGATTGCCTTCCGCAGGATAGGGCAGGGTTCATCCCAGTAATCGAAATGTTCGATCCGGACCGTCCCATACTGAATTTCCTCTGTGTTTCTGCTGACCATGACTGCTGTAACTCCCTTTGAAATAAGTGCTTAAGTGAAAGCTGGTGTTTGTGCGCTATATTCCTGCAGACATCTGACTCGCATAGGAAAAATATTTCGTACGGAAATCACTATGTAAGAGGAGACCCACATTTGGTGTGACGTCTGATCCCCCATTTTTATGACTCCATAAAACAGGAGATCAGAAATGTCAAAAAGACAAATTCTGAAAATCACACAGGAAGAAGTCACCAGGACTTTTTCAACCGGGGAGTGGGCCGGTAAGTATCCACCGATTCTTACAGTCGTCCAAGCTGCGGAACTACTAAGCGTTCCCAAGGCGACGATTTATCAGTGGAACTCAGAAGGCAAGCTGACGGGCTGCGTTCAGCGGGTCGGCAAGCATCTGCGTTTTTTCCGTGATCGCTTGATTCTCAAGTCGATGAATAAAGGAATATAAAAATTATGAATAAGAAAAATGAATTCGTCAATACGAATTACGAACGTGTAGGGGAGATTGCATCTATTTTTAACCGGAACGGTGTCTGGTATATCAACATGCAGATTCGTGGAAAACAGATTCGCAAATCTCTGAAAACTTCCAATAAGAAGGAATCGCGTGCCAGGGCACTTGCCCTGGAGCGAGAACTGTTAAAAGGAGATGCAGTAAAAACAGTTGATTCCGAACCGACATTGATCACCGATGCGGTTGACGAACTAATTCAAAGCTGTGAAACAGAAGACCGTCGTCCAAAGACGATCAGTAAATATAAGCAGGTCTTGAAAGGCGTCGCTGAGTTTGCAGAATCGCGCAATCTTTACAAGTTAGAGCAGCTTGACGTTCGATTTGTGGATGCCTACCGACAGTATCGAAAACAGAAAGGAGCGAAACCCAAGACGATTTATACCGAAGTTGGAGTGATCCGGCGACTGTTCCGCTTTGCTAAGATGCGTCGCATGATCAACGAGGATCCGCTGGAAGGTTTGAGGCACACTGAACCCAAAACGGAACCGCAACCGTTCTGGAACTGGGATGAGGCCGAACAGATCCTTAAGTTCAGTTCCAAGACTCACCGTCCGGTATTTACTTTTCTGGCGGAAACCGGAATGCGGATCGGGGAACTTCGTTGGCTGACCTGGGACGATGTGGACCTGAAGCAGAGATTGATTCATATCCGGCCCAAGGATGACTGGACGACCAAGACCGGAAACGTGCGAACAATACCGATGTCAGAACGCGCACGCGAGATTCTGCAATCACAGACCCGGCACAGTCGCTGGGTCTTTACGGCCAAAGCGTCACCCAATTATCCGCAGGGGGATCATCAGGTCTCGGAACGCAGGCTGCTGGAGTCACTTAAACGGACTCTGGAAAAGCTGGAACTGAACGGCCACCTGCATACGTTCCGGCACACTTTTATTTCGCGAGCCATCGTGGCAGGAATTCCTGAGGCAATTATTCGGAAATGGGTGGGGCATGTCGATCATAAGACACTGCAACACTACACGCATATTGCTGATCAGGAGTCACAGGCTGCGATGGAAAGATTGAATCGGCCTGACGCATAGTGTCTGGCCAGGAAAGAGCATTTAGAACGAGACGGCGACCTTAAGCACGTCGTTCTTTAAAAAACACAGGGCCGGGGGCTCTGGAAGTCTCAGAGCCCCGGCCCGTATTTAATTGCGGCCTGATGGATCAGGCCCATTTGTACGACAGCAATGTCAAAACGTTTTTCTACAGGAGGGTTCACCATGAACCAGATTTTTAAGAAGCAGTTTTCTGATCAGCACAAATCTAGCACAAAATCAGAATCTTCAATTCCGGTTGATCGTTTAGTCCTACAAAAAAAGGGTCAAAAGCCGTCGTGTACAAATGACAGCGGAGAGAGGGGGATTCGAACCCCCGGTACCTTGCGGCACACCGGTTTTCGAGACCGGCACATTCGGCCACTCTGTCACCTCTCCGGTTGGAAAATCATAGATTGAATGCGGTCTGGATCCTGAATGAACTGACAGCATAGTCTGATCACTGTCCAGCGTCAAATTCGAACAGCCAAAACTTCCTCTCCGGAGGATTGTTGTTGCCAGGCTTCGCAGCCAACTATCTTTGCTGTTTTATCGTAAGAAAATCAGTGTGTCTCCTGCTCTGAATTCCGTTATAGAGTCAGAACCAGTTGAAGGGCTCGAAATATAAACGATTCCCTGCATCTTTCTTGCAGACTCTCTGTTGTCGGGATATGCTGTAATTTATAGATGTTTTCTGTAAAGGATGGTTCACCATCAACTTTGGAAAATCAACTCTCACAGAAATTAGCTATCTGGCAGCGAACATTTAGTAGATGAAGTAGGTATAATGAGAGCCGAGGTATGTCCATGTTCTGTGTGGCTGCCTATTAATTCGTGATTTCACAGGTAAAATGTCCTCTCTTTCACGACCTCGGTTCATCCGTTCATTAGCGATGGAATTTATAATATGCGTCTATTCCATTTTGTTTCAATCGTGAGTCTGTTTACGATTTTGGCAACGGTTTCTTCCGTTTCCGCAGAAGAACAATATCTCGAATTTCTCCAGGGATTACGGGATAAAAACTATCATGACACGGCATTACAGTATCTTGATACCATTGCCGCTGATAAATCGACACCAAAGGAGATTCAGGAACTGATTCCCTTTGAACGTGCGATGACATTGATGATGTTCTCGCGGACTCAAAAACTGCCAGAGGAGCAGGAAGAAACATTAAATCTGGCTCTGGCACAGTTAGCGTTGTTCACAAAGCAGTACCCCAATCATCCCATGGCGGGAACTGCGAATACCGAACGTGGTAAAATTATTCTGGAAAAAGCGGAAGTGGAAGGCCGCAAAGCCCAGTCGCCTGCGGAACAGAATAATAAAAAAGCCCATCAGGAAGCAGCGCGAAAGCTGGTGGCACAGGCCAGAGATATTTTCCAGAAAGCCTTTAATCTGCATGAAAAAACCTGGAAATCATTTCCTGCGACTTTCATTGACAAACAGAAAGAACCAGCTAAATACGAGGCTCGGGCCAAAGCGGAAATCCAGTTCATGAGTGCCCAGTTGGATCTGGCACAATGTACTTATGCAGAAGCTCAGACTTACGATCCCGGCAGTGCTGACTTTAATCGGCTCCTGAAAAAAGCGTCTGAAGAATATGCCAAGATTCATGAACGCTATCGTAGCCAGGTGGGCGGCTTATATGCCCGGATGTGGCAGGGGAAATGTTTTGAAGAACAGGGTGAACTGGGACGTGCCCTGGGGATCTACAACGAATTGCTGGGGCACCCTGGTAAGTCCTCGGCTATCAAAGCATTAAAAGATAACTGTCTGCAGTTCCGATTGATCTGTCTGAATGACGAAAAGAAAAAAGACTATCAGCTGGTTATTAATGAAGCAGAACAATGGCTGAAAGAAAATCGCTCCCGCAGTCGTACTGCCATTGGGCAGGGAATTACCTGGGAACTGGCGCGTGCTCAGGAAGCTTTAGCTAATCAGGAAAGCACCAAAAAAGGTGATCAGGATCGGATTCTCAGACAAGCCCTGTCGAATGCCCGGTTTGTGAATGCGTTCCGGGGGAAATATCGCGATGTTTCCCGACTGATGGTGGGGCGAATCAATGCAAAGATACAGGGGAGTTCTGGCGGGGATCCTCAGGATTTTGCAACAGCCTATGGCCTGGGGCAAGACCGCAACAAGCAGTCCAAAGGGTTAAAAGACAAACTGGCAGCAGCAAAGTCAGCAGCGGATAAAAAGAAAGCACAGGTCGAGCTGACTCAGTTTATGGAAGAAACCGCCCGTATCCTGAGAATTGCCTTGAAACTGGCGGATAATAAAACTGATCCGAAAGAACTGGATCATGCCCGTTTTCTGCTGAGTTACACCTATTACAATCTCAGACGCAGTTATGAATGTGCAATTCTGGCAGAGTTCGTCGCGAAGAGTGACGATAAAGTGAATGGCGGCATGTCACTGGATGCCGCTTACCTGGCTCTGGCTGGTTATCTGCAGGCTTATAATGATTCCCCCAAGGATCTCCGTTACGTTGACAATCAACATATGGAGGCGATCTGTAACCTGATTACCAGCAGATGGCCTGAAAGTGGACGTGCAAATGATGCCCGGATTCAGCTGGGTAATATTTACAGTTCGACCGAACGGCCTGCTGAAGCAGCAAAATGGTTTTCACAGGTTCCACCCGCCGCTCCGCAATACACGGATGCCCAGATCAGAGCCGGCCAGGCCTATTGGAACAGCTACCTGACTGCAATGTCGCGTCGTTCCGAAACAAAACCGGAGAATGCAAAGCAGTGGTCAGATTTAGCAGAGAAACATCTACGCACTGGAATTGCGGCGACATTGAAAGCGGTGCCCCCAACTGCAAAGACTCCTGAAAATTTAACTGCTGCAAAGACATCATTGGCACAGATTGCCTTGAATAACGGAAAATATCAGGAAGCAATTGACATTCTGGCAAAAGACCCGCATCCGGTTCTAAAAGCCATTCATGTTGCAAAAGGGACAAAACGGCCTGCAAAAGGTGTGCAGAGCAGCGAGTTCGCGAACCTGGTCTACCAGTTACAACTCCGTGGCTATATTGGTCTGCAGCAAATTGATCTGGCGCGTAAAGCGATGAAAGAACTGGAAGAATCCGCCTCAGGTTCCGGTGGTGAATCGATTACTGAAATGTACCGTCAGTTGGGTGAGAAAATCACCGAAGAGATTGAACGCCTGAAAACAGCCGGTGACACCAAACGTATTAACGATGTCCGAAAATCGCTGGAAACATTCCTGACAGATATCTTCAAACGCAAAGATCAAACTTATGGCTCACTCGTTTGGATAGGTGAAACCTATTACGGCATGGGACAGGGAGCCAGTGAAGACCCGACGGTAGCCCGTGGATATTATGATAAGGCTGCTGCAGCGTTTGAAGAGATCCTGAAGCGTCAGGCGGCGACCGGCGATTTTATCCCAGGCAATTTTCAAGTGGGGATTACCCTGCGTCTGGTGAACTGTAAGCGGGAACAGGGAGAATACGAAGCTGCTTTGAAACTGCTCGCACCGATACTCAAAGAAAAAGATAAATCACCTGAAGTGCAGTTTGAAGCCGCTAGCCTTCTGCAGGCCTGGGCCTCAAGCGGTCAAGGCGATAACAATAAAAAATATCTCGATGCCATTAACGGGATGGAGCTGGAAAATGGGGCAGTCATTCGTGGCTGGAATTATTTGGGCCGACTTCTACAAAATGCAATGGAATCACCAGGTCGTGAAGATCTGAAGGAAATGTATTATGATGCTCAGTATAATAAGGTAGAGTCGCTGCGAAAGTATGCGATCGCTGTCAATGATGCTGATAAGCTGGAACGCGCTAAATCCGAAATCAATGTGTTCGGCCAGATCAGTGTCGACCTGCCGGAAGATGTCTGGGATCGGTTCAACCAGCTGTATCGACAGATCCAGACTGACATGGGTGAAGATCCACAGGATTTGGCGCGACGTGTCAGTGTCAGTGAAACAGTGGCCTCCAATGATGCGACGCCACTGAAAACAGAAACATCGGCAGATACCCGACAGAAAGTGGCACAACAACCGGCGGAACAGGCTGCAGGCGGATCCAATACTATGATCATCGTGTTGGTTCTGCTGGTAGGGGTTGGCGGCGCCGCCGCGTTTTACTTCTTTGGCTTAAAACCGGGGAAGAAGGCACCAAGAACTTCATATCAGTTGGCGACCAATGTCACAATGCCATCTGATATTCCCGCTCCTGCACCTCCGAGTTCAAAACCAGGTCGAGCGACAGGGCCAAAATCATCTCAGCCTGACGTTTCTGTAGAGAAACCAGGCAGCAAAGCTAAACCTGAGAAATCCAAAAGCAGGCAGCCGACTGAGAAAACTGATTCCGGAAACGAAAAACGCAAGCTGACGCCAGAGCAAATCGCTGCCCGTAAAGCTAAGCTGGCACAAATGTCGCCTGAAGAAATTGCAGCCCGGAAAGCGGCGATTGCCAAGAAAAAGGCGGCTCAGGCAAAACAACAGAAATCGTCACGACCTCGTCCCGAAAGCGAATCCCAGGACAGCTGATTTCCGGCTGGTTCGAATACTGAAGAGATATCTACCCGAGATGAGACATCAATTATCGTTGAGGAGCAATGAACTCATGAAACGTCCGATCTGGTCAAGTTTGATTCTGCTGGCAGGAATGTCAATTCTGACGGCGTCAAATGCTACTGCTGCAGATACGATTTATCAGTATGATGGCAGCAGCCCGTTACTGGGAGACATCAGCGGTTACACGAAAACTGAGCTGACTTTAAAACGCGGAGCATCCGATGTCAAAATACCAGCGAATGAAATTGAACGCGTTCGCTGGGAGGGTGAGCCTCCTCAGTTGAATATTGCTCGCAATCAGGAACAGAACGGCAATTATGCAGCCGCTCTGGAAGAATATAAGAAAGCTGAAAGCTCCGCGAGTCCGAATCTGAAAAAGAGCTTGCAGTACATGACTGCCCGTGCCACCGCCCGCAGTGCAAAATCAAATCCTGCGGTTCTCGATAACGCCATTAAACTTCTGGATGATTTTGTCAAAGCCAACGGAGATCACTTCAGTTATTATCCGGCGATGAAACTGCTGGGTGAATCCTACCTGGCGAAAAAAGACTATGTCGCTGCAAACTCCGCCTTTGGTACGGTTGAACGCTCCCCCTGGAAAGATTACCAGATGGACGCCAAGAATATGAAAGCGCGGGTTTTGCTGGCTCAGGGAAATACGAAAGGAGCACTGGCTGCCTTTGAAACCGTTGCCAAAATGGATGGCAAAACGCCAAGTGAACTAGCAAGTAAACATGCCGCCCAACTGGGGAGTGCCATCTGTCTGGAGAAAGATGGTAAACCTCAGGATGCCATTAAAGTTCTGGATGAAATTATCAAAAATGTCAGTTCTCAGCAGAGCAGTCTGCTGGCGGAAGCGTATTTGAAAAAAGGGGACTGCTACCAGGCTTTAGGTGAATCGAAAGAGGCTTTGATTGCCTATCTGCATGTTGACGTCCTGTTTTCTTCAGAACCCGCTGTGCATGCTGAAGCCTTGTATCATCTTTCGACACTCTGGGGTAAAGTTCAGAAACCAGAGCGGGGTGCTGAGGCGCGAGCAGTACTGCAGCAGCAGTATCCTGACAGTGAATGGACGCAAAAAGCCACTAAAAGCTGATAAATTGACGTGAAAGTCAGATTGCTGGCAAGATTCGTCAAGTCTTCCCTTTACAATGCAATTTCGGCCTATAAATAATAGCACACTTGCATTTAAGACACTTTCAGTCCTACTGCAAGATATCCACGATTAACACTCCTTTCAGTAGACCGGAGACCACAACGATGATGATGGGGAATTCCTTGGAACGGAATCAGACTTCACTGGCTTTTCGTAGCCTGAGCATATTGTTACTTCTGGCTGTCGTTCTGACACCGTTTGGTCTGACAGCGAACAGCTGGGCCTTTCAGGACGAGGCGGCACCAGCTACGGGCGAGGCACCAGCTGCGACTGAAGCGGCCCCGGCTGCTGAACCCGCGGGTGAAGCACCTGCTGCCGGTGGTGGCGAAGCTCCTGCCCCTGCTGGTAATGCGGCACCGGCTACACAGGAAAGCTTCCTGTCCTGGATGATACGGGCATCAGGCTTTTTTGGTTTTATCCTGTTGCTGCTATCTTTCCTGATGGTAGCTTTAATCATGGCGAATGTTCTTTCCATCCGCCGGGATAACCTCATGCCTCCAGATTTGATCGCTGCCTTTGAAGAAAAAATAAATAACAAGGATTACCAGGGGGCCTATGAGCTGGCAAAAAGCGATGACTCTTTTGCCGCACGAGTGCTGGCAGCTGGTCTGAGTAAGCTGAACCAGGGTTACGCTGAGGCTGTTGAGGGCATGCAGGAAGTTGGTGAAGACGAAAACATGGCCATGGAACACAAGTTGAGTTACCTGGCCCTGATCGGTGCGATCGCTCCGATGATCGGACTGATGGGTACCGTTTATGGTATGATTTTGAGTTTCCAGACGATTGCCAACTCAGCGACTTCGCCTAAGCCATCGGAGCTGGCAGATGGTATTTCTACTGCGTTGTTTACTACACTTGAAGGTTTGACCGTGGCGATTCCCGCTATGATTTTCTACAGCCTGCTGCGAAACCGGGTCGCCCGCTTTTCACTGGAAGTCGGCATGATCAGCGAAAGCCTGATGAACCGCTTCTCCTCCAGCAGTAAATAATGGTGTCATCGATCAAACAGACAGGATGCGTTTTGCATCCTGTCAAACCCTGATTGAGTAAAGAGTGATTCAATGAAAATTAAAACCAAAAAGCCGGCGGTGGCAGACGTTGATATGACGCCGATGATCGACATCGTATTCCAGCTGATCGCGTTTTTCATGGTGATTACCAACTTCGAGCAGATTCAGGCGGATGAGCGCGTGAAGCTGCCTTCGGATTCCCTGGCAAAACCTCCCGAGGTCAAAGCCGCGGACGAGCTGGTATTGAACATCGGTTTTGACCGGAACTCGCAAGGGGAGATTACAGATCCCCAGGCATATATTTTTTATAATGGCGAGCAGATTCCCGTGCTGAAATTCGGACCGAAGTTCGAGCAGGAAGCCCGTATTTACAAGCAGAAAAATCAGGATCCGAATGATGTGCCTGTGATTCTGAGAGCCGATGCGCTGGTCGAGACAGGTCTGGTTCAGGACCTGATTAAACTGGCGCAGGAAAACGGTTTCACCAAGTTTGCTTTTAAAGCAACTCAAAAAATCGAGTGACGACCCTTAAAAGATTACTGTTGATGAAACAGTTTTTAATTTGTCAGGATCAATTCCTATGAAGTTACGCAGTTCAGGTCGAGAAGCAGAAAAAATCGAGCCTCAGATGGCGCCGATGATTGATGTGGTCTTTCAGCTTCTGATCTTCTTTATGTTGACGTTGAATATTGTGGAGCCGGAAGGTGACTTTAATGTAAATATGCCAATTACAGACAATGCGCCTTCTGCTGATGAGCCTGTCCTCAAGACTGATATTAAGGTCAGGTTGGTAGCGAATGAAGATGGTTCGCTCAATACAATTCGGGTAGGACAACTCAACCTGGGTAACGGTCCCAATGTATTCTCTGGCTTGAATCATGAGATTCTGAAGATTATCGGTAGACCGGGAAGTCCTATTACCAAAGATATGGAAGTCGAACTGGAAGCCGATTACAACCTGCATTATGAATATACACTGAAGGCAGTAAGTGCGTGTACCGGACGCCTGGATCCTACTGGGAAACATATCATCCGTTACATCGAAAAAATCAAGTTTGCACCACCGGTGGGTAGTAAGAATGCGGGAAGCTAAGCAGTTCAGGGTAATAAATCATTCGAACAGCTCACAGACAGGCCCGTCTGTGAGCTGTTTTCATTTCGTAAAACAAGTGGAAATAAAGACATACCTGGAGTTCAAGTTCATGGGATGTTTATGAAATTCATGTCGGAATCAATGGTTCTGGTTTCCTTTTCAGTAGCAACCGCATATTTGTTTGGCTATAGTGTACGATTATCCTTTGCCTGATATGGGTATCAAGGTTTTTAATAACAGCTTTGTATTTCACGGTTTAACAGACCGTAAAACAACAGCTGATGTCTGTTGTGTGTTTGGGAGATCACACAATGATTTTGTTACCTCGTACTCTGTGAAGATCAAGAGGAGTGAAGGTCGGTCGCAACCATGAAGTTTCAATGAAGGAGCAGACGAGGTCCTGTATTGAAATCTGGCTGACTGTCACTATTCAAAATATTTACAGAGAGAACGAACTGCTGTCTGGAGAGATGAACTATTCCAGATCCAGACCGTTCACAAGGCGGAATGCATCGCGGGAATGCCCCAGTATGCAGAATGCCTGTTTGAGCAAAAATCAAAATCATTCCCAAACTCTCTGGATGTCTGATATTCATTTCCGGAGAACAGGGATGTTACTGGATCAGATTCAAGCGATTGAAATCGGCCTGAATCACCTGTTTTTTACAATGAGTTTCAGCATGCGAGAATCGATGGGAACAAGTAACTAGAATCTTGCCTTAGACTTAAAGTGACTCATTTGTAATGTTGTTAATCAGTATTCGTGTGCTCTACGCATTTGTATGCGCAGGAGCCATCGCCACCTTTGTTAGTTCAAACCCGCCCAGCCCCGTCGATCAGTATCCACTGATTGCCTTCGTATTGCTGATGATTTTGACACAGGCTGTGACCTGCCTGGATCTGCTCATCAGTCGTAAACGGATCGAAGTGATGTCGGCCATTTATTTTGGCCTGCTGGTCGGCGTGTTACTGAGTTATCTACTGATCCAGGCCTTAAACCCGGTGATTTCCAAGACACCGTGGGGTGAGGGAGTGGTCATGATTACGACCCTGACCTTGCCTTATCTGTGTATCTCGTTTCTGCTACAGACCAAAGATGACTTTCGGTTTATTGTCCCTTATGTCGAGTTCTCACGAGAACTGAAAGGGGGACGCCCCCTGGTGCTGGATAGCAGTGCTTTAATTGATGGGCGCATTGCGGATGTCGTAGAAACGAAAATACTGGATTCCGAGATGGTGGTTCCCGATTTTATTCTGAAAGAAGTTCAGGATATCGCGGACAGCAGCGATAAAGTTCGCCGCGTGAGAGGCCGTCGTGGTCTGGACATTCTCTCCACTCTACAGAATAACCCGACCGTCGATATTTCGATGTATGAGGCCAAAGAGACCGACAAGGAAAAAGGGCTCACTGTCGATCAGCGGCTGGTAGTCGCCGCGAAGAAGCTGGGTGGTAAAGTTGTCACTAACGACTTCAATCTGAATAAGGTTGCCAGCGTGCAGGGGGTCGATGTGATCAACCTGAATGATGTTGCCAACTCATTGAAACCACGCTATCTGCCTGGTGAACATATCCAGTTGAAAATCATCAAAGAAGGAGAATCACAGGCCCAGGGTGTGGGATATCTGGATGATGGTACAATGGTAGTCTGTGAACAGGCCAATCACCTGGTAGGACGTGATGTGGATGCTGTTGTTACAAGTGTTCTACAGAGTAGTGCAGGTCGCATGATTTTCGGTCGGGTGACCGAAAATCGCTGAGACAGGCACATCTCATCCGGCCGCAAATGGAGCGCAATCATGAGTAACCGGAAAGTGAGTCATATTGGAATTGCCGTTGTGGAATATCAGCGGCGATTCCTCGTGGGAATTCGAAATGGGGATTCGCCTCTGGCAGGCTATCATGAGTTTCCCGGTGGTAAATGCCATACCGGGGAACCATCGTCTGTCTGCGCCGCGCGGGAATGCAGGGAAGAGACAGGTCTGGAAGTAATACCGGTCCATGAACTGCTTTCGGTCCAGCATCATTATGACCATGCAGAACTGGATCTGGATTTCTGGCTCTGTCGGCCCGCAGATGCCTCGGATGAGTTATTCAAACAGACCCTGCATGGGTTTCACTGGATCCCGGCCGCTGAACTGCCTGAGTTAAGTTTTCCGGCGGCGAACTCTGCGATCGTGGAATTACTGGTGAAAGAGTATGCTTCCGAATAAGCCCGCGTCTGAGAGAAATCTATTCTGTACAGACCAAGGTGTCGCTGGCACGCTGTAAAATATATCAGTCAATTTTGATCTGATTTGACTTTCTCTCAGTGTGACCTAGACTTCACCAACATATCGAGCGACTGTTTTCACATCTCAACAGAATGCATTGACAGGTTTCCAGGGCATGGGCTATTCAATCACTCAGGCGACCCCGAGTGACGATCAGGAAGAACTGATTTCTCTGATCAATCGGAATTTTAAGAAAACCAACTCGCAATGGTTTAACTGGTCTCATCATCAAAATCCATTCGGTGAGAACTATTGCTGGCTTGCACATGAAGACTCAGCGGGAAAGCTGATTGGTTCGACTGGTTTATTAACACGTCGCATGTGTTACGACGGGAAACCATTTGCTGTCGGTCAGGCAGAATCGATTAATATTGATGAAGAACATCGGTCTGCTCAGGCTGCTTTAAAATTGCAGCGGGCTCTCATCGCACACCTGCCCAAAACCGATTTTAGTTTTGTGTATGGTATGACGGATACCGCGACTGCCGTCTTCAAACGCTGTCGCTATCAACAGGTGGGGACATTCCAACACTGGGTGAAACCCCTTCGTACTGAGTACAAATTCAAGGACCGAATCTCATCGCCGCTGGTCAGAAAAGGAGTTGCCAGTCTGGCGGATCTGGGCTTACGTCTTTATTCAGAAGAGACACGGACATTTTTACCACATCAGAATAAAGTCAATTTTGATGCCCCGATTGATGAACGCTTCGAAACTCTGTTCCATGAGCATTCCGCAGGGCTGGTAATGGTTGAGCGGACACGTGAGTTTCTGGAATGGCGTTTTCGACAGGAACCGAGTACCCGATTCCAGATCATGACTCTGGAAGACCGCAATCAGAGGCTGTTGGGTTACATGGTCTTTGTGCTGGGAGAGACGGGGCGCAGTGGTGATTATGCTGCGGGCATTCAGGATTTTTTCTATCGTGATGTGAAATCATTTCGGTTGATGCTGACGGCCTTTAGCGGTTATTGTCGTCAGATTGGTATGGAGACAATCGTGATGAACTATTTTGGTCGCGAGGAAGTTTCGAAACTGCTGGCACGCTTTGGATTTTTTCAAAGACGATCACAGACGAACGTGTTTGTGTATGCAAATCCGGAATGCGAGGATTTCCAACTCGAGCCCCTCCTCAATCCAAATAAATGGCACCTGACGAACGCAGAGCTGCTTTCCTGAACAGACCATGTTCCGGAGATAGGCCGTTTTCTTTACTGCGCACCCTGTTGCTGCCGATTTTGCTCTCGGGCAATTAACTCGGCAGCCGCTGCAGAGCCGGTGTTGAAATTGGCGGTAGCGAGGCTGGGAATTCCGTACCCATGTCCTTTAAGAGGATTGAACCAGATTTGACGTCCGGAAAAGGGGTCCAGGCAGTAGGTATATCCGTCGATTGAGACGAAGAGCTGTTCTTCATCCACGAGAATCGCGACATAATTGGAACGGCCTTTAGGAGATTTCCAGGACCAGAGCAGCGCACCTGTATCTCGGTTGAGCGCGACGACTCTTGAATTGAAACTGACGAATAACAGGTCAGTGATGTCCAGATTGTTCGCTGGCTGAGTCGGATACTCAGCATACTCATTTTCATCCAGGAAACCGCCGCTCATGAGTAACCGCCTGGTTTGAACTACAGTGTAAAATGGAAGGGATCTGTGGCGACACGTACGGGGCAGCAGGCGGGGGTTTGAACCCTATTTAATAGGGCGAATCACAGGTTTGCCAGCCGTTTTATCTTTGTCCAGTTTTCCAGGTCCGAGCGAGGGATCGATGGCAACAGCACGTTCATAGTCTTCCGCTGCTTTGTCATGTTCACCACGTTCCTTAAATGATTTTGAACGCATCAGGTAGGCTTTGGCAACGATTTCATCAATCCGTTTGGCGCGTTCGAAATCGCGTAGTGCATGTTCCACATCACCCTGTTTCATGAAGGCATCACCCCGCACTGAATACGCTTCAGGTTGTGGCTGAATATTAATGGCCCGAGAGCACTCCTGGATACAGCGATCCAGCTTGTTTTCCTCTAAATACAGCGCACCACGAATATAATAGCCGCGGCCCGTGTCCTGTGTGAGTTCGACGATTTTTGCATAATCTTTCATTGCCTTTTCACGCATATCCGAAGCCAGATAAAACTGAGCACGTTCCAGGATCAACTCTGTATCATCGGGTGTTTTGGCAAGTCTTTCATTGAGACCGGCCAGCTTTTGCAGCCAGATGATTTTTTCTTCATCCGCTTTCTGTTTCTCAGGCTGTTTTGCCAGCTGATAGACGGCCATGCGCTGCCGATAAAATTTCAGATTGCCGGGACTGAGTTCGATGGCTTTGGTAAAATCAGCAATGGCTTTGTCATACTCTTTGCGTTTCTTCCAGACCAGTCCCCTGTTATCGTAGGCATTCAGATATTTGGGGTTCAGCTGCAGTACATGGTTCAGGACTTCTACTGCTTTGTCCATTTCATTCAAATTCATTAATGCGAATCCGAGATTATTCATCGCATCAATACTGTCAGGTTTGATTTCCAGAACCCGTTCGAAATCTGCGCGGGCTTCTTTAAGTTTGCCTGTCGTCGCAAACAGGAGCCCCCGATTGTTTAACGCCTGATGGCTGTCTGGCTGGCACTCGATCGCTTTGGTGAAATCTTTCACAGCGAGTTCTGTACCGCCACGTGTCATGAAAAACAGGGCACGTGTGTAGAAATACTGTGCGTTTTTCGGGCTCATCTCAATCGCTTTAGTCAAGTCGACGATGGCATTCGCATCCTGTTTTAAATCTGCCCAGGCACTGCCTCGATGAAAGTAATATCGTGAAACTTGAGGATTCAATTTGATTGCCATGGTCAGTTCCTGGGTCGATTCCGCCAGCTTGCCTTGCTTCTGGAATTCCATCCCACGGAGATAGAATTCTTCCGCTTTCTGAATGGAAGTTTGATCGACGACGGCCTGCGCATCATTAGCAGATGTTGTGGGGACCGGCTTCTGGTGCGGTTCCGATTCAGCTATCGCTGTTTCCCGTGGGTTGCCCACTGCAGTCTGCGCGGTTATTTTGGAAGTGTCCTCTGGTTTAACTGCTTGCTGTGTCGCTGGTTGCGACTCAGAACCACATCCGCTGAACAGCATAAAACCGACTAGCATCCCTGCAATCTGACGATTCATTTTTTGATTCACCTACTTTGTGTATCCGCACTTTATGCATAAAATGCAATTAATTGACCGAAGGCTTGTAAAACGACATCCAAAATCTGTCAATCCCAATTGATTTTTCACTTTTTTCATCAATGGACGTTGAGCCCGCGATCTTTTACAATCCGGAAGTCCGACAGCGGTCCGATCATCGGTTATATCTTACAAGGAATAAACAACTTGCAATTACCACGTAATCCAACCAGGGAAGTGAGAATTGGTACAGTCATTATTGGAAATGCTCACCCCATTGCCGTACAAAGCATGACTGCTACCAAAACCAGCAACATTGACGCGACCGTTGCCCAGATTCACTCGCTCGAACAGGCGGGGGCAGATATCGTGCGGATTGCCGTTGATAATAAGCGGGAAGCAGCAGCGTTAATCGAAATCCGCAAACAGACAACCGTTCCACTGACCGTCGATCTGCAGGAAAATTATCGCCTGGCGGAAGTGATTGCTCCGTATGTGAATAAGCTGCGATACAATCCGGGGCACCTGTATCACCATGAGCCTGAAAAGGCCTGGCAGGAGAAAGTCCGCTTCATCGCTGAAGTCGCGAAGGACAATGATTGTGCAATGCGGGTGGGGGTGAACTGCGGGTCTGTCGATCCAGCCAAGCTGGAAAAGTATGATCCGCATGATTCTATTTCGCCGATGCTGGAAAGCGCACTGGATCATTGTGAATTTCTGGAATCCATAGATTTTACTCGGTTCTGTGTTTCACTGAAAGATTCTGATCCGGCGAAAGTGATCGAAGTCAATACCCGGTTTGCCGCCAAACGACCTGATATTCCGCTGCATCTGGGCGTCACAGAAGCGGGGCTGCCTCCTGATGGTGTGATTAAAACCCGGATCGCATTCGAGCAACTGGTCAGCAAAGGGATCGGCGATACCATTCGCGTTTCCCTGACTGTGCCTAATGACCGCAAAGGAGAAGAAATTGAAGCCGGGCATTCGATTCTGAATGATATCGCTGCCGGACGGGTTCGATCCGTTGTCGATTTCGACCAGAAGGGATTAAATATTATCAGCTGTCCCAGCTGTTCCCGTGTTGAGAACGAAGTCTTTGTGGATCTGGCGGGTGATGTTAAGCAGATGACCGCCTATGCGAAGGATCATAAAATCACAATTGCCGTGATGGGGTGCCGCGTTAATGGTCCCGGCGAAACAGATGATGCCGACCTGGGACTCTGGTGCGGGCCTAATTATGTGAATCTGAAAAAAGGGAGTGAATCTCTGGGACGCTATTCTTATGATGATATACTGCCTCGACTTAAAGGCGAACTGGACGCTCTGATTGAGCAGCAGTCGGCAAAAATTTAATCGTCGACTTGTGGTGCGCTCTCTCAATTTTTCCGAAACTCATTTCTCATAAAAGGCATGGATGTAAGTCATGGCCAATTCAAGTTCTTCAGTCGACCTGACCACAGCAACCATCCTGATTTTTGGTGCTTCCGGCGACCTGACTGCACGTAAACTGATTCCCGCGTTATACGACCTCTGGAGTGAAGGTTTTCTCTCTGAAGAGCTGCCGATCATCGGGTTGGCACGTCGCTCCAAAACGGATGAGCAGTTTCGCACAGAACAGCGTGAGACAGTGGCACAGTTTACCAGAACAGGAACCGTGACGGATGAGAAATGGGCAACATTTTCCAAAAGGCTGTATTATCGCGAAGTCGATATCACAGATGAAAGTGATCACGCTTCGTTGAAATCGACAGTGGAAACTGTTGAACGTGAGACGGTAGGAGATGTGATTTCCAAACGCGTCGCTTACCTGGCGACAGCCCCTTCACTGTTTTACCCCGCCGTACAGTCGCTCTCTCGAGCGGAGATGATTCCCCGCAACTCAGAAGATCAATGGTTGCGGGTCGTCATCGAAAAACCGTTTGGCCACGATCTGGAATCTGCGCAGAAACTCAGCCAGGAATTGAGTGAACTCTTATCCGAAGATCAGATTTATCGCATTGATCATTATCTTGGAAAAGAAACCGTTCAGAATATTCTGTTATTCCGTTTGAGTAACTCGATCTTTGAGCCGCTATTGAATCGCAACCATGTTGATCATGTGCAGATTACTGTAGCGGAATCACAGGGAATTGAACACGGGCGTGGTGGTTATTATGACCGTTCCGGAGCCTTACGGGATGTATTGCAGAATCATGTATTGCAGTTGCTGTGTCTGATTGCCATGGAGCCACCGGCGCTCTTCCGTGGTGAAGAAATCCGCGATGAAAAACTTAAAGTACTCAAAACCCTGACTCCGGGCTCCAAAGGACCGATATCGGAATGGGCTGTCGCCGGGCAGTATACCGCCGGGCAGTCCCATGATCAGGCGGTTCCCGGTTATCGGGAAGAAGAGCGGGTCCCTGCTAACTCAAATCGTGAAACATTTGTGGCGATGGAAGTTCTGGTGGAAAACTGGCGCTGGGAAGGGGTCCCCTTTTATCTGCGAACCGGAAAACGTCTGCCTGAGCGTGTGAGTGAAATTGCGATTCAGTTCAAACATCCTCCCATGAATCTGTTTACAACGGTGGAATGTGACGGCGATATCTGTTCAATGGTGGAGCGCAAGCCGAATGAGTTGATCTTCCGCATCCAGCCGAAAGAGTCGATTTCCATGAAATTTTCAACGAAGCGCCCCGGAATGCAATACCAGATTCAGCCAGTCACGATGGACTTCGCGTTTGAAGACGCGTATCACACGAGTCTGCCTGAAGCCTACGAGCGGTTGCTGATGGATGTCCTCCGTGGCGATTCGACATTGTTTACACGTAGTGATGAACTGGAAGCTGCCTGGAAATTCGTGACTCCCGTGCTGGAGCAATGGGAGCGTCCCGAGCATACACCGGAACCATATTACGCCGGAACCTGGGGCCCCGCCGGTGCGATCAATCTTTTGGATAAATCGAAGCGGCGCTGGCGGACTCCTTCCACCAGTAAAAAACTGTAATGAGATTTGTTGGCCAGTAGCCGAACTGTTCAATCCGGTTGGTCGGGTTTCTGCTGAAAATGGTTTTTGATTAATAGCAGCGGCTTGCTTACTATCAGAAACAGTATTATTCCCAGCAGCGCGCCTGTGGTATCTGCGATCCAGTCTTTGATACTCGGTTCGCGTTGTAAAATTGGAATGCCCTGCAGCAGTTCGTCGATCACACCAAACAGGCTGACTCCAACAAAAATCAGTATCAAACATTTGACTGTCAGACGATCCCACTTCAGCGACAGCCACCAGGTCAGTAAAAACGCCAGTCCGGCATAAGCGATAAAATGCAGAGGCACGTCAGTCCCCTGTGGGATGGTTCCCTTCTTTAGCGGAACATGAGTCGCTGTGAACAGTATTATCCAGTATAGAATCAGTCCGCTGCGTATCAGTAATTGATAACGGTTCATAACTTCCCTGAAAACTGGTCTGACTTACGATAGTGCCGAGCGCTGGAGTCCCGATTTATACCGGGTAAGGTGCTTTCAGCCGAGCAGCCGGATGCGATTCCAGATAGCTGGCAATGCGGTCCGTACGAGAGAGCGCTTCGGGAATGAAATCGATGGCCTGTTCCAGGCGGTCATTAGGCTCGGCACAGCTGAACCGTAAAAATCCCTGTCCGGCTTCTCCGAAACATTCTCCACCCAGGCAGGCAATGCCAAAGTCATCATCGGCACCTTCCAGCAGATACAACGCCAGACCGTGACTGGTAATCCCGAGTTGATTACAGACCGGAGCGATGTTGACGAAAACATAAAACGTGGCATGAGGATCGAGAGCATGGAAGTGTTCGATCTTGTTCAGCTTGTTCGTCAGCAGTACAACTTTCTCGCGGAATTTCAGCATGACTTCGTCCCGCTCGACTGAATCGCAGTTGAGTGCAGCAGCGCCAGCTAACTGAACAATCGGAGGCGTGCAGGAAAGTGTGGTATTCACCATTTTTCCGATGGAGGTCGCGACCGCTTCTGATGCGACACAGAAACCCAGACGCCAGCCGCTCATACTATAGGATTTACTGAAAGTATAAGCGGAAACACATTGCTCCATCATACCCGGTTGTGCGAGGATTGAGTGATGTTTGCCCTGCCAGACCATGTGGCAGTAAGGTTCGTCACTAAAGACTGCGATGTTTTTGCCGCGAATCAAATCGGCAATCGCCTTCAGATCTGATTCCTGAATCACACCACCGGTGGGGTTATGGGGGGAGTTCAGGAAAATGGCTTTGGGAGAAGGATCTTCTGTCAGAAATTTTTCGATGTCGGCGATATCAGGTCGGAATTCATTCGACTGTTTGAGGTCAGACAGTACCATGCGAGCGCCACGACGTTCAATGTTCGGCAGATACGTGGGGAAATACGGACTGAAAACCAACACACCATCACCGGGGTTTAAGAATGCTTCGCAGAAGAACTGCTCAAAGACTTTGGCTCCGGGACCAACCACGATGTTTTCCGGTTTTGCATCGACATTGAATTCCCGGGAGACAAATTCCGCTGCCGCTTTACGAAACTCAGGAATACCCGGCGAAGCACAATAGTGTGACTGATTATTCTGGATGGCTTCAATCCCGGTGGATTTGGCAGATGCAGTACTGTCAAACGGACTGTCGCCGACTTCGAGTTCGACGACATCTTTACCTTCTGCTTTAAGCTGTTTGGCAACGGCCAGAACGCTGAACGCGGTTTCCACGGTAAGAGACTGAGCGAAATCACTTAATGTTAGTGCCACGAAGGTATCCCCTTTGAGTTTGAAGTTATTCCAGAAGCATTCTCAATATGAACTATTGTCTTTTCAGGCCTGGATCAACACGCTGGCCGAAATAGTCTGCACGCTCGTTGGTGTGCGCGCCTAACATTGATCACCAGCCAATACAGGTTTAATAGTCCACTATTACTCTATAGTGGGTAGCCGGTTTTTGAAACTGGACCAGCCCCGATTCTGTGAAACTCACTTTATTTCGTTGAAATGGCCTGTGCCAGGGGACGCAGCACCTGATCAATCACATACTCGTTGAGCAGTCGATCCGATCTGGCTTTCAGATCCAGCATCGTGTCTTCGAGTCTGGTGTCTGCCGACTGACTCCCATACTGCCTGAGTGTGAAGAAGACCGAAATCTGCTCGTCGGGATACTCATCGCGTTTGACCTGATAAGCGTTGGTACGTGTTTCTATCAGCAGGCGTGCCTGGCAGCGACAGGAATCATCCAGGCTGAGAGTAATCGAAGGTTCGTAGTTCAAAGCCTGTGAACCGGGAATCTGCAGCAGGCTGTCGACCGCATGATTTGCTCCAAGCACTTCAGCGACCAGGGCATCATGATTGCCTCGGTAAGAAAAATCAAAACCAACGATATAATCCAGGGCTTCACAATCCAATGGGCTGACTGACAGCATATAAGGAACCAGTTCCAGCATGAGCCTGTTCTGTTCCAGGCAGTCTTCAGGATCTTTGGGGTTTAAATAGCCGCTGCAGATTCGCTGAGTCTCGAGTGACATCCAGCGCTGCTGCCCGACTTCTTCTTTATCTTCTTCCAGAATGAATCCGCTTTCGCCACGATTGTAGAAATTCCGCATGCTGGGAAATGATTTCTGGACCCGTTCAAAAAAATTCAAAACCGTATCGCGGGAGGAAGGCAGTGTCATTTCAGTACACAGGTTTAAGTTGATGAAATAATCATCAGACAGCATGCTGTATGGGTGCATAATCGCTCGATCGTCATATAATTGAGACTGACAACTCCAGCCTGGAATTGTCAGTCAGGGCTCGTTAGTAAAACTTATTCTATCGGAGAAAATGAGATGGGTCAAAGAACTGTTACTGTAAACAGGATGGTTCCTGAAACAGAACATTTAACCACTTCTTCTTCCGAAATACCTGCAAGCTGGTCGCTGTTTCAGACGGAAATCGGCTGGTGTGGACTGCAGGGGAGGGAGTTCATTGTTGAACGATTTCTGATGGGCCTGCATCATCGTAACGATCTACTCCATATGATCAGGACAGAGCCTGTTAGTGAAGGACAGACCTCTGCGAATGAAATCATCGAGTCGAACTGGTATCCGGAATTGCAGGAACGACTGCAGGATTATTTTCAGGGTGCCCATGTGGAATTCCAGGATATCAAACTGAAATTAACAATGATGACCCCGTTTCAATCTCGTGTGATTCACGCTTTACAGCAAATTGGTTATGGCGAGCAGATTTCGTATGGGGAACTGGCGGAGAAAGCCGGTTCGCCGCGTGCAGCGCGTGCGGTAGGTACCGTCATGGCTTCGAATCGAATACCAATTCTGATTCCCTGTCATCGCGTAATCGCATCCGGGGGGAAGCTGGGTGGCTTTTCAGCACCCCAGGGGACATCGCTCAAAGAACATCTGTTGATGCTGGAATCTCGGACACAGCTCTGACCAGACGGTACCGCATTAGGGACAGGCTGCTTATGCTGATTTACGCGACGCCGATTCTGCTGCAGTCGGTGTGGGAGTTGAGGGAGCACGCCGTCTGCGCTGTTGAGACTGGTGTTGTTCCAGCATCGCCTGTTCAAACAGAAAAATGCGTTTACCCAGCCGGTCAATCCGGCGGCTGACAGAACTGGTTGTCTGTTCCATCCCTGCAGAGACGAGAGTGATGACTCCGAGGAACAGCAGCATCTGTCCTGCCGTACTGATGAGCCAGCCTGTTGACGCGTAGTTAGCTGGTCCGCCAAAATAGCCCCACAAGACTAGCGTCGTGCCAATCGTCAAGACGGCAACGCCACCATATGCCATCAACTGTCCTACCAGACCCAGCCAGTTGGGTTTCTGATCATCTTCTTCGATCAGATCCTGAATATCGCGATACTCAGAATGCAATCGAGGGGTGATTGCTTCTTCAAAGTCATCCAGCTGCTCCGGTTCATGAGCTTCGTAAGCATAAGTATGTTCCACAGCTGTATCGGAATCCAGATTTGAAACGGTTCTCTCCAGGGAAGGAGCAGGTTCTGGCTCTGATTTCTCGACGGGTTGTGAAATGGGTTCTGTACGCTGTGGCTCAGGTTGCTCAAACAGTGAAGCGGAACTTTGTACGCGCGATTCAGATCGGGTTAAAGGACCATACGGGTCCAGGATTTCTCGATTCGACCATCGAGCCAACAGTTCACGGGCTTCTTTAGTTTTGTCACTGATGCGCGCAGCAGCAGTTGTTCCCAGATCACTTCCACATGTCGCACACTGGACGCGCTTGGAATCTGACGAAACTTCGGCAGCCACATCGGACTGGCAACTTGTGCACCACATAAGGCACCTGATTTGTTATAACTGGAGAATTAGAGAGGACTTGAGAAATGTCTGAGTCTATTTATGAATGGGAGAGAGGGTCTGATTATCAATACTTGGCCATTTGATGCAATACCGTTTTATCTGTTGGCATTCAGAGAGAAGTCCATTGAATTCAATTCAAAAAAATATGGTGAGTGTGAGATACACCACAGATTACACCCACAACGGCCGCAATACTGTGACTGTTCTGATTCATGAGACATGAGTCAGCGAGTGTCAGGGAATTTGATCGATGTTGACGAAATGACTGTTACAGCGTGAGTTCCCTTCATAGAAAACAGAGTAAAAGTTTCAGGAGATGCAGATGAATTTATTTCGATTTGTTATGACAGCAGCGGTTCTGATATCCGTTGTCTGTCTCAGTGGTACTGTGAATGCTGCAGAAAGCAGTCAAAAGAAGCAGACTCCGGTAGCCCTGAATGGGAACTGTGCAGTCTGCTTGGTGAATGGCAAGAAAGTGGTTGCCGGAAAGCCGGAGTTTGCTGTTGTTTATGATGGCCAGACCTATCTGTTTCCGTCTGAGGAAGTGAAACAGAAATTTAAAGCGGCTCCGGAAAAGTATGTTCCCGCGTTAAAGGGAGACTGCACGGTCTGCTTTGCTCATCATGATGGTGTGCGGAACCCGGGAAAGATTGATCATGTCAGCTTTTACGAGGGCCGCGTATTTCTGTTCCCGAACGAGAGCATCAAAGCTGTTTTTGATAAATCACCTGCAGAATACGCTGACGTTGACCTCGCCTGTGACGGAAAATGCATTGTCTGTAAAGTAGACGGTGGTAAAGAAGTACTTGGAAAACCAGAGTTTACGGCGATCTACCAGGGACTGAGGTATCAGTTCCCCGGTCAGGCTGTGATGCAGAAATTTCAGAAAGATCCTGCAAAGTATGTCGCTGGCTTAACATCAAAGCAGGCAGCTACCAGCGGATCGTCTGCTGATTCTGAGCTGATTTCCATCAGTGGGACTACCGGCTGCGCCGCCTGTGAATACGGGGTACATCCCAAGCAGGATCCGGAAGAATTAGGGCTGGCTGTCAAAAGCGGCGATGGAAAGATTTATGTGATTGAAGGCGCACATGCTTCACACCCTGATTTGTATAAAGGGCGTTTTCAGAGCCTGAAGGTCAGTGTGAAGGGCAAGCAGATTGCCCACAAGGGAAAATTCGTCTGGCTGGAACCTCAGTCTATCGAATCCGTAAAGTAAAAAAACAGCCTGTCACCACAATCAGTAACAGGCTGTTCATTGAATTTAAAACGACACCTGGCAGTGATTCTAATCCTCTCCCTTCCAAACAGAGTTGAGGATGGCTGTCAGGTGTTTTTGCTTCATTTCTTGATCAGGTAGTAACCTGGATTAGCAGTAAACTTGTCGCGTTCTGCCACTGATGTAAAGAATACGAGACGCTCGCGATACACGCCCCCTGCAAAAGGATCTCCTTCCATCGACTGGTTGCGTTCTAATTGCGAGACGCGGCACTTACCTTCAAAAGCAGGCCAATAGTGCTCTGGTTCTGCATCAAATTTCTGCTTGTGTTCTTGTGATGCGAAACAGACCGTCTGGCCTCGATATTCGGATGTAAATTCTGCTGTTCCTTCAGTCAATTCCTGGTCGTCCAGCATGCTCACCAGGCAGATACTTTTGAAGGCGAACTCAGGTGTAACCTGCTTCTGGCTCATTTTCTGGATGGCTTCCTGCTTACGGAGGGGCGCTGCCTGTTCGTGGTTCACCAGGCAGATTTTGCTGAGATGCCCCTGCATTTCGGGGGCAGCCACATAGCCGGAAATCTTTTTCACTATTTTCAGTTCAGGAGTGATGATGACTGTGGTGGGTAGTCCGGCAACACCAATCGCTTCGACCAGCTCAGAATTTTCGTCTGCATCCACACGAATGGGAACAAAGCAGGAGTTGACGTGTTTGATGACTTTCGCGTCTTTGTAGGTTTCCCTGTCCATTTTGTGGCAGTAGCCACACCATGAGGCACCGATCTGAATTAACATGGCTTTATTTTCCGAACGAGCCTGGGTCGCGGCCTGTTTCAAATTGGTTTGCCATTTGATCTCATCTGCATATGTGGAGACAGAAAATAAAGGGAGGGTGACTAAACTCAATGAAAAAATGATAAAGTGCCCGGCACGCATAATTGTTCCTTATGATAAATATCCAGAAGTCCTACACGCTTTACATATCGGTAATATTTGATGGTCTGTTCAGTTTGCAGGATTATTCTGGTTCAGATTTTTGTAATTGATATATGGTTTGTAACGATTTCAGATCGCCAGTCCGTTATAGATGTCTTGCAACCTGTCTAAACTCTCTGTGTTAACAGAGAAGGGCGAGGCAAATCCGATAGAGCTCTGTCTTCAACTACAGTCAGCTTCATAACGGGAAGTACCATGGGAGCCCCGAAATTTGAACGTTCTGCTAAGCTTTCTCCGAATTACCTGCATTGAACCTGAATTAAAGGGAAGGAATCAGGGAACAGGCAGAAATTGAAAACGAGAACAGATTATTTCATCAGTGGATTCAAGTAAGTGTTTTGACTGGCAGGGTTTATCAGAAACAAGCTGGTTAAGATTATGAATCAAACTTGGGACCTATGCTTTATACGTCAATTATTCTGTTTTGATTGGCTTCAATAGTCGTTTTTTCTCCTTGGAGCGAGACTGATTTAGAAGGGGATCTCGCAGTTCACTTTTGAAATCAGTGATTCAGCAATTGTGGAGTTGGACACAATTAAAGTTCATGGTTCCACCAGACTGTGTCCAGTTTTACTGTAGCGTCTCCAGGTCCACTTGGACCGAGTATATTAGAATGACAGAGCTATGGTTAAATGTGATGCGCTCTATTTTGGTTGTGAAATCAGCTCAAGATTATTTTTTGAAAGTAAACGGCGGCCCGTCTTAATGAGGGTTTGTTAACTTCAGTATTCCGGTTTTTCTCGATGAGAACAGGAAGTTCTGATTGCCTGAAATGAGTATCGAACGTTTTCGGAAATGAAAATGTGAGATGGCTTACAAGAAGATGAAACAGGCTGGTTTCAGACAATCAACATTGATGAAATGCAGCTGGAATGAGGTCGTAACTTCAGGATCGGGTTGTGGAAAAGAAGTTCAAATAATTATTGAAAACCAGACTCATCAGTTTTATTCTGACAGGAAATGTGAGATAACACACAGAACGGGTGTTGAATTCCGTTTAGTCTGAGTTCACATTTTGATGTCACATCTTTTCGCCATATTGAAATTTCGAGGTATTCCATGAAACGTCCAGAAATGAATCGACGCGATTTTAATCGACTGACCTTTGCTGCTTTTGGGGGAGTCGTTGCAGGTTCTATGACGGGTTGCCAGCCTGCTACACCACCTGCAAAACCTGCTACCGAAGGAGAAGCCGGTAGCACCACTGCCGATGGACACGACGATCATGATCACGCTGCTGAAGCGGGAGCCGAAACGGGTGATAAAGATGTCAGCCTGCTGATGAAAGAACCACATGTGTGCCGCGGTTTGAATACCTGCAAAGGCAAACATGCCGGCGTTGAAAATGAATGTGCCGGTCTGGGGGCTTGTGCTTCAGTTGCAGAACACAGTTGCTCGGGTGAAAACGAATGTAAAGGGCAGGGCGGCTGTGGGAGCAACCCTGGCATGAATTCGTGTAAAGGTAAAGGCGGCTGTCACATACCCCTGATGCCTGATGCCTGGAAACTCGCTCGAGCCGAATTCGAAAAAGCCATGGAGAAAGCGGGTAAGAAAGTCGGTCCTGCACCAGAACCCAAAAAAAATTAAAAAGTCATTCTTGAGACAGGGAAGTCGGGCTCCTTTTCAATCTGTTTGAAGAGGAGCCCGCTTCGTGTGATGACCTGATTTAACGACACTCCTCCAAGTCCTTTTTCATCTCAAGGTACGAAAGTTGAGACGCATGCGGCAACCACGTCTGGGACATGAGAATCTGGGACTGGGAGTAGGTCTGCGGACCGTTCACTTCTCCCATATTCTGGAACAACAGCCAGAAGTAGACTGGTTCGAGATTATTTCTGAAAACTTTATGGACTCTGCCGGCCGCCCGCGTGCTGTACTGGAACAGATTGCGGAACGTTATCCGATCGTCATGCATGGCGTCTCACTGTCAATTGGCAGTACCGACCCGTTGAACCGCGACTATCTGAAAAAACTGAAACTGCTGGCGGAAGCTATCAACGCACGCTGGATTTCCGATCATGTCTGCTGGACCGGAGTTGCCGGTCGTAATTCACATGATCTGCTCCCCATTCCTTATAATGAATCCACGCTTTCGCATCTGGTCGAACGGATTCGCATTGTTCAGGACATTCTTGAACGACCACTGGTCCTGGAGAATCCCAGCAGCTATCTCGAATTTCAGGATTCTACAATGTCCGAGTCAGAGTTTGTCTGTCGTATGGCTGAAGAAGCAGACTGCGGTTTACTACTGGATGTGAATAACGTCTATGTCTCCAGTGTAAATCATGAATTTGATCCGGTTGTGTACGTCGAAGCCATTCCTGCGGAGCGGGTTGTGCAGTGTCATCTGGCGGGACACACCAATTGCGGGACGCATCTGATTGATACCCATGACGGGCATGTAGTGGATCCGGTCTGGAACCTGTTTCGCTTGCTGCACCAGCGCACCGGAGGAGTCTCAACCCTGCTGGAATGGGATGCAGAGATTCCACCGTTTCCGGTCGTGCATCAGGAAGTATTAAAGGCCCGTCAATACATGGATAAAAACCTCCCTGTGCCGAATGAAGGTCAAGCAGAGGTAGAACCGGCTCCCCTTAATACGAAAGCCATTCCACATCCCGCGTCGTTTATTGTGGCAGAAGTCGAATGAATCAGCAGGAACGTAAACTGGATCAGATTCAGCGCTGGATGCAGACCGTAATCAGCGCGCCGGGCGGAGTTGAAGCGGGGATCGCTTCGGAAGAGGCACAACGCGAGATTCCACTGACAGACGATCAACTGGAGTCGGTGATTACCCGATCCAGTCAGCAGACCAGTCAGGAACGCATCGGTATTTATGCCAATGCCTACTACGCGAGACTGCTCGAGTGTCTCAGTGAGGAATATGCAGCCCTGGTCACTGCCATGGGAACAGCAGCGTTTGGCGCGTTCAGCATGCAATATCTGCAGAAGTATCCTCCAGCCAGTTATACACTCGGGGAACTGGGGGCACGATTTCCGCGGTTTTTGGAGGAGAGTCGACCAGAATCAGAGTCGAATGCAGACACACCCGACTGGACTGATTTTTTGATCCAGCTGGCGACGTTGGAGCGCGTATACAGCGAAGTATTTGATGGCCCCGGGATCGAAAAACAGGAACTGCTGACCGCGGAAACCCTGAATACAATTCCTCCGGAAGAGTGGCCCGATCTGGTCCTGCAGATGGCCCCCTGTTTTCGGTTACTGAAGTTCCAGTTTCCAGTGCAGGAATATATTACCAGCTCAAAACGGGGAGAGACGCCTGCCATCCCGGGACCCAAGACTACATACCTCGCGATCACCCGCCGGAATTATATTGTGCGTCGCGCGGGGATTACAGAAGCAGAGTTCTTCCTGCTCACCCGCCTGCAGCGGGGGCAGAAAGTCGGTGAGGCGATAAACGAATTTGCTGAAGCCGGACTACTGGAAACAGACCAGTTGGCTGGACAACTGCATGTCTGGTTCAAGCAATGGACTGAGTCAGCCTATTTCACAGATGTCATTCGCGCTAACAACTGAGATAGATTCTAACGCCTGATACCCCGGTTAGTTACAGTGTTAGTGTCTCGACCAAATCCAGACCCTTTCGGCTGTTTGAGAGACCAGTTTGAGTCATAAATTTCGGATCTTGTTTTTTTGCTCAAAATCGTGTCTGTTACGCAAAATAGATAAAATGGTTCAAACAGGGTGAGGTTGCGCCCCGTGTTTAGGTGAAATAAGGAGTATTTTCTGATTTCTGCGTAGTTTGATTCAAGAATTTCTGCTGCCGATGGTGCACCGCTTAAAGCACCAGCACTCCCCGCATTGACACAAAAAGGGCTCGGAATTACAGTCCCGACTTATAGTTTCAACTGTCTGGATTTAAATTATTCCGTTTCCTTTTTTTCAAATGAGTTGATCCGCAGGTTCGCTGTCAGGGAGGGCAGCAATATGAAGGGCATCATAATGTGTTGTGTTGCGATGTTGCCGGCCTTTGAAATCTCAGGATGCGCTCAGCGAAACTCCTTACCTCCTGTGGCAATCAATTCTCCAACTCCGGCTCCCCAATACTCGCCTCAGGTCGCGAAACCTGTCCCCGGTGCGCCCTTGTTTACCACACCCCCCACCATTGCTGTGGAACCACTGGCAATCGAGCCGCGAAATCCCTGGAAACCAGAGGCGGAAGTCCGCGATTGGGAGTACATTGTGATTCACCATACCGCGTCCTCGACCGGCAGTGTGGAAAGTATCCATGAGTTACACAGCAAGAAAAAAGATAAATCTGGTAACTCCTGGCTGGGTATTGGTTATCACTTTGTGATTGGGAACGGAAACGGAATGTCTGACGGTTCCATCGAATCTACGTTCCGCTGGCGTGAGCAGATGCATGGTGCCCATGCCGGAAATAACAAATATAACCAGCATGGTATTGGTATCTGTCTGGTTGGAAACTTCGAAAATGAGCCCCCCACTGATGCGCAGCTGGCGGCTGTGAAAAAACTGGTTGGAGTTCTTAAAGCGGAATACAACATTAACAGTGATCACGTACAGGGGCACCGCGATGTCAAAGCGACTGCCTGCCCGGGAAAATACTTTCCGATGAGTGAAGTGGCTTCATCCGTTGATCTTCCGGTATATGGCGCAATCACCCCTGCCGGGACGAATCCTGCCTCAAAAATGGAACTGGCCGCCCAGAAATAAATTTGTGACTTCCCCCACATTTAAGACTACCCCCTGATTTACTCTTCGAAAGCAGACTGACAATGGATTTTACGCAGCGTCTTGAATGGATTGAACAGGTAATGAATGCAGAGCAAACCGAGCATCTGCAGCCGCCGGCTGAAAACCGGATTCTGGGAATGCAGGGCAGTACGGAATCACAATTACAACTGCCCCTAAAGCATATTTCACTGTTTCGCCCCGAACATTATGAGCCGGGTTATGCCTATCCCCTGGTGATCTGGTTGCATCCAGATGGTGGATCGGAGCATGATCTGCATCATATCATGCCTCAAGTCAGTCTGCGAAATTACCTGGGGCTCTCCTTCCGTGCGCCTGCCATTGATCCTGCAGCACCGGAGAATGGGTATCACTGGCCTGACAGTCATCTGTTTGCCGCACAGTTCGTGGAAAGCATTCAGAAAACTGTCCAGGAACTGCGTAAAGTACTGAATATCCATGCGGATCGAATCTATCTGGCGGGAACTGGAAATGGCTGTTCGATGGCTACGAAGCTGTTACTGAAAGCACCCCACTTTTTTGCCGGCGCTGCCCTGTTAAACGGAAGCTTCAGTGTTAAGGATTTTCAGAAAACATCGGGTGCCAGCCTGAAAGCAAACCGCGTACTACTCGACCGCCGTTCCACAGATCATTCTGACAGTAAGCTCTCTGCACAGTGGTTGAGCCGCATGTGGGAGACCACAGGGGCAGACATTCAAACGGTCAATTCTCTGAAAACGGAAACCACGCATGATTCAGAATTGTTCCACATTCTGGACCGATGGATCATGGAAGGTATTTCAACGGCCTGGCTTGTTTAGGGCTCAGTGAACCATAAAATCGTGTGCGTGGTACGGGTGATCAGGTTGAATTACGACGATTAATCCGTTTATGCAGAAGTTTCCTGTTGTGACGCCGCTCTCCGGGCCGATGAATACAGTGGAGTCCTGTTGCTTCAGGAATTTCCTCTGTTGATATTCTAAGGCAGTCCAGGCTGGACTGATCGCTTTATTCTACTGACTGGCAAGGAGAGAACTATGATGGTGCGGCGTCTCATGCTCGCAGGGTTGTTCCTGTTTGTGGTTGGGTTGGCCACGTCTACCTTTTCGCCTTCCGATGCTTTGGCGGCTGGTCGTGGACAACCAACTGACTGGAATCGTTTTTACCACTACCCCTACGTGTATTATCCCCAGAACTTCCAGAGGCCACAGGGTAGCTACGATAACCTTTACTATCGCTATCCGGAAAACAGAAGAATTCCTGTCTACAACAAAGACTGGCATAACTTCTATCCCAGTGATCGCCCTTATCATAAAGGCAATCACTTCTTTCTGGACGTCTTTTAAGAAACACCGGCAGGCTCATTTCGGGTCTGTCTGAAATAAAGGATCTCGCATAGGATCCTTTCGGGCCTCCTGAAGGTATACACGCTTTTAAATCAAAAGTGTGTCTCCAATTGAGCGCTGGTTGCCTTTGAGCAACAATTCAGCCTGCGAACACTTTCGCAGGCTATTTTTATTTCCCCACCAGCTTCCTGAAATACTCCCCATGCTCCTTTTCAGGACACCAGGTCACTTCCTAAAATTCAAGCTTCACGTTCATCCAACTTCAGGTAAGTTTCTGATTCCAGTACCGGGACAGGACACTCCGGTTGAACTCACACCGTGTAATCTGGCCTAATCCATGTCCAATGAAAAAACCGAAGGTGTCGTGATTCGACTGGCTGACTTCAGCGAATCCAGTAAAGTCATCACCTGGTTTACACGAGATTTTGGGAAGACTGCAGCGTTGGCGAAAGGTGCGAAAAGGCTGAAAAGCTCGTTTGAGGCTGCTATTGACTTGTTAGCCACATGTCGGATAGTCTTCATCCGAAAATCTTCCGGCGGGCTCGATATTTTGACCGAAGCTCAGCTGGTAAATCGTTTTCGCCCTTATCCTGGAAGTCTATCCAACCTGTATGTGGGCTATTACATTGCCGAATTACTGGATGCTCTGACTGAGGAATATGATCCTCATCCAGAGCTCTATGATGCGGCTTGTGAGGTTTTACAGCACCTGCAGGAACATGATGACTTCCAGAAATCGTTGATAAAATTTGAGTTAACCATTTTAGAAGAAATCGGTCAGTTACCTCAGTTCGAATACTGTGCAGGATGCAGTCGAGAACTCGGGCCGTCGGAATCGTATCTGTATGATGCGGGTAATGGCGGGCTGTATTGTCAGGATTGTGAACAACAGCGACACGGCAACGTACGCGTTTCCCGTGGTGCGATTGCAATCCTGCAGAAGCTGGCTGACGAAAATACTTTACTTTCCCAGCGATTAAACCTATCCCTTCAGCAGCAACGAGAAATTCGACAACTACTGTCCACGACCATGTCTCATATCCTGGGACGCCGCCCCAAAATGGCGCCCTACCTTCAACTATAATCACATCATTTCCCCCAGGTGGAAGTCAGGGATGACCATGTCCACTTCAGACATACAATATCAAAATTCAAGCCGGCCTCGATTCATTTTGCTCAGTGCAGCAATGATGGTCTGTGGCCTGGTTTCGGGTTGCGCCATGTTTGGCGATCGTGCATCTGATTTTTCCGCGATGAAACCACCGTGGTCCAAAAAGAGCGAGACCGATGATCCATCAATCGAAGGAGTGCGCGGCCCGATGCAGCGGATCATGCAGACCGCGATGTGGGAAAAAAAGAAAGATGCTCACTTCTTCGAGCCGTCAGTCGGTGCCGCCGAATATCAGAAGGCCAATGAAACTTTCAAAGCGCAGGATTACAAAGCGGCTGAAAAAGAATTCAAAGCGATCGTTAAGAAGTTCAAAAACGATCCGATCAAAGAAGATGCCCAGTTTATGGTGGCAGAATCTCAATTTGCACAAAAGAAATATTCCTGGGCACAAGACAGCTATGACCAGTTGCTGGTCGATTTTCCCTCGACGCGCCATCTGGATCAGACGACCAAAAGACTGTTTACCATAGCCCGTTACTGGCTGCAGGAACCGACGATCGTCAAAGGTAGTGAAATCGAGCAGGTCAATCTGGAAAAACCTGGCTCTGAAACTCCTGAGATTCCTTCTGACGGCAAAGATCGAAAATCACGCTGGGCCTTACTGCCGAATCTGTTTGACCGCAGCCGTCCTGTGTTTGATACTGAAAACAGGGCACTGGAAGCACTCAAATCGATCTGGTTGCACGATCCGACTGGCCCGCTCGCTGATGATTCCCTGATGCTGACCGCCAGTTACTATCTGAAAAAAGGTCGCTACATGGACGCCGACCGGACATTCAGCCTGCTGCGGGAAGAATATCCCAAAAGCCCACATCTGAAAGATGCCTTCATGCTGGGAACCCATGTGAAACTGATGTCCTATCAGGGCCCCGCCTATGATGCCACCGTGCTGAAAGATGCGGGAGAACTGAAAGAGACAACACTGAGATTGTTCCCGGAAGCCCAGCAGGCACGGTTAAAGGAAGAACTGAAAAAAATCGAACAGGCTAAAGCCAAGCGTGAGTGGGAAACCGTGCAATACTGGATGCGTCGCAGTAAACCCAAGTCGGCAGCCATTTATTGTAACCTGCTGATCGAACATTATCCCACTTCGCCGTTTGCGAATCAGGCTCGTGAATTACTGGCAGAACTGGGACCAGATAACACCGGCCATCTCTGGGCGAATTACGCGACACCGAAAAAGCAGGTCGCCGAACAGCCTGAGCCAGCAAAATCATTTCTGCCTGGGCTCCCTGGATTTGGAAAATCCGAACCAGCTCCTGTGAACGCACCCCCGAACGCAGCCGAGGCACCTCGCGAACTGGAACCACCGGCCCGCTTGCAACTGGATGGTTTTGGTGAGCCGATCAAAAGGATACCCCTGGAAGAAGAGGCAGAGCCAGCTCGAATCAAACTCTAACAGCTGTCTCTGCAGGTCAGATTCTCAGTGATCTGTTGAATAAATTTATGGAACGTTTTGTGATTAAAATGTTGTTACTGGTTCTACTGTCTTTTGATTTGACAGGCTGCGGGTACACCGTAGGCAATTCCTATCAAACAGACGTGCAGACCGTTTATGTACCTATCTTTGAAAACAATACGTTTCGACGCGGTTATGAATATCAACTGACTGAAGCTGTCCAGCGAAAAATTCAGTCACGCACTCCTTTTCGCCTGGCCAAAGGGGATGAGGCGGATACACGATTAACCGGAACGATAAAACAAATCGAGAAAAGCGTTTTAGGAACAACACAAAATAACGACCCGCGAAACCTGAACCTGAAATTTGTAGTTGAGGTGACCTGGGAAGATACGCGGACAGGGATGATCCTGTCTCAACAGGAAGTGCCCATCACTGCGGATGTAGTGCAGCTTGTTTCACAGGCTTCATTTGCACCCGAAGTCGGGCAATCCCTGGCGACAGCCACACAAACCGCAACGGACAGTCTGGCCAACCAGATTGTCCAATTAATGGAATCACCCTGGTAAACATGATTACCAAATTTGGATAGTCAGGATTTTCGGAACCTGTTAAAATCCGGTCGCTTGTGACCGAAAACCATATCTCCAGTCAATATAGCTGAAATTCACTCCCCACCTCACTCGATGAACCTGTCTTCTTCAATAGCACGGATTGCATTATCATATCGGGCCAACGCCAGTCTTACTGGCACAGAGAACTGCCAGACCTGCAATTCAGGGAAGGATTTGGATAACCAATGAAATTAAAACCTGTCTCACTTCAAAGTGCTCTCGTTTTCACCTGTTGTACAGCCGCAGGTCTGCTGCTGTGTTCTCAGTTTACAGTCGCACAAGGGCAACAACCGGCTGCCAATCAGGCACCCCAGCTCGAGCAACAATTACCAGCCGCCCTGGAAAAAATTCTGCGAAACTGGGAAAACGAATCAGCCAAAATTGAGAAGCTGGAAGGTAAGCACATTCGCCGTGAATATGATGACGTGTTCCAGGTAGAAAAAAAATCGGAAGGCCGGTTCTATTACGAACAACCCGATAAAGGACGAATTGATATTGCGGGGATGGATATTCCTGCCGGCGCGAAAAGCGATAAACCAAATGCTAAAGGCGATTTTTATGACCTGAAACCAGGTCAGGATGAACGCTGGATCTGTGACGGCAAGCGGATCTTTTCCATCGATGAAAAAGAAAAAAAGTATGAAGTCTATCCCATTCCCCTGGAGCGACGCGGCGTTAATATCATGGAAGGTCCATTACCCTTTCTGTTTGGTATGCCTGCGAAAGTTGCCAAGCAACGTTACTATCTGAAACTGCTGGTTAATACTCCCGAGCAGATCATTATTGCCGCCAAACCACGTCGTAGAGCCGATGCAGCCAATTACCGTGAAGCCAAAATAAAACTCGATCCCAAGACCTATTTACCGGCAGCCGTGCAACTGATTCATCCCAGTGGAGACCAGTCAACCGTTTATATTTTCAGTGAAGTGGTCGCCAATAAGAAGAGTGGAATTCTCAACGATTGGTTAGGGAGGGATCCTTTCACTCCGAAACTGGCTGGTTATCGCCTGGAAGGAAAAGTCGTTGCAGACGCAGGAGAGAAAAAAGTGGAACGCCCGGTACAGCAACCCGTACAGCGTCCAGTTCAACAGGTTCCTGTCCAGCAAGCGACTTTCAAAGTTCCCAACATGGTCGGACACGACTTTCAATCCGCCGAAGCCTTGCTTCAAAAAATGGGTTTCCAGACTAAAGTGTGGCCCGGTGATCCTGCAGGGGAGCCCAGATTGATCCACCACGTTTATCAGCAGGTCCCCATGCCAGGTGCTACTGCTAAAAAAGGTCAGACAGTTCACCTCAAACTGTACATCGATCCGAATAAAGCAAAGAATTAATCTGCGGAAGACAATCCACCAGATCATTCAAAGCCCCGGGAATAAATCTCCGGGGCTTTAATTATTTCTGGCCCGCATCGCCCGCTGGATATCCATGCGGGCGGAATCTTTCTTGAGCTTTTCCCGTTTGTCGTGCAGCTTGCGACCTTTGGCGATTCCCAGCTTGACCTTCACCAGTCCACGAGTGAAGTACATGGTGAGCGGAACCAATGTCAGGCTGGAATTTTCAGATCGCTCGGCGAATTTCCGGATCTCCGCTTTCTTCATCAGCAATTTGCGTGGACGGCGGGTCTGGTGATTCATGGTATTGGCCTGCGGGTACAGGGCAATATCGACATTGAACAGCCAGACTTCATCATTCTGCATCCGCGCAAAGCCTTCTTCGATCGAAACCTTATTCGCGCGAATACTTTTGACTTCGCTGCCTGCCAGTACGATCCCGCAGTCCAGCGTCTCCAATATTTCGTAGTTGTGCCGGGCTTTGCGATTCTGGCAGATCGTACGTGAATTCGGGTCTTCTTTCGAAGCTTTCTTCTTCCCTTTTTTACCCATTGCCAGAATCTCCGACTGCCGCAAACCAGACTGGTTCAGCGACAGAATACTACTTGATGTTAAATCTTACGTTGAATCGGGTGAACCCGTTCTTGCTCGACACGCGTCTCTTATAAGAGGTTCAGCATGATCAGCGTCAGTTCTTGTCTGTCCGAACCTGGACCTGCAGGGCACCCAGCATGCGGGTGATCTGTTTTTCCTTCTTGGAAATGAATGGTACATTATCCAGTACGATCGCCCGGGGCTCATTTCGCGGGTGCAGCACCAGCCGACCGGAACGCAGCAGGAGATACTCAAAGATATCGCTGATTTCTTTATCAATCTTCAGGTTTGGTGCAGAAAATCGTTCCAGATCGCTCAAGAATCCGTGGTGATGCAGAAGTTCGTTGCCTTTGACTTCCCAGTAATCAAAGCGGACATAAATGGCCACACAGATAAAGATGAGTCCCAGGATGCCGGAAAACAGCCAGTACATCTGAGAGTTCGCCCAGGGACGTAAACCTTTCAGCATGTTAGTCAGGGGAGGGATAATATCCGGATTAAACCGCAGGATCATCCAGGCCCCCATGAATAATGCAGCTCCGAGGAAGAACAGTGTCAGTGATGTCGTACGCGGGAAATCAAATGCCAGGACCGTCAGGTTAAAACCGAAGACCCCGAGAAAGATCAACGCCATCACTTCCGCCTTATGTTCGCTGGCACCACCAATGAGGGCTGACTCTCCAGCGAAGGTCATGTAAATCGCAGCGGCGATGGAAACCAGCAGAGTAGGGTACAGAAACACAATTTTAGGATAGGAAATCAGGTAGATACTATCCTGAGAAAACTCATTGTGAGTTCCTGGTTCATTGCTCAAATTAGCATCATCAGCCATTGTCGAATCCTTTTCTGTAATCGCTTGTTGATTTCTCGATGGGTAAAAGCACGACGCGGGCTCTTTTAATATTATGCAAACAGTGAAACGTTTTTATTGACAGATTGGATCATAAAACCACAGACCACTTTTGGTTTTTATGTATACTGTTTCAGTAAGGGCCCCAAGAGATTTAAATGATCTACTTTTTATTGAGGGAATTTACGAATGTCCTGTTTTCAGTTCGGCAATAGTAGACTCGATCTGACAGGACTTCAAGGCTGATCAATGCCCCGGATATCAAGTCCTCGACTTGGATATAAAGAAGATCTGTTCTCAGGCGATTACTGTTCAGACTGGTACCGAAATTCATATTGTTCTGATTATGCGTGAATCTTGCTCTACTTTGTATAAAATATACAAAGAAAAATATATATAATATATAAAAATCAAAAGTAAGCTCTTATCACGGTTTGGGTTCCGTGGTACATATTAATGTATGAGCATACGAGATCCTCAAAGAATTCATTCCGTCTCTTTCTTCATACTGCTGTTCCTGCTGACAGGATCTGTCAGGACGGCTCAGTCTGCTGAAAAAGTGGACTACCTGAAAGAGATCAAACCCATCTTTGCAGAGAAGTGCTTTGCCTGTCATAGCGCCCTGAAAGAAGAAGCTGAATTGCGCCTGGAAACCCGCGAGTTGATGCTCAAGGGGAGTTACTCGGGGGCCGTCATTCATCCGGGAAAGCCGGACGAGAGCATGCTGCTGGAGCGGATTCTGGCCAAAGAGGATGAGCAGATGCCGCCTCCTGAGGAAGGATCGCGACTTTCTGAACATGATATTAAACTCGTCAGAACCTGGATCGAACAGGGGGCCGTCACACCCAAAGAAGAAATTCCAGGAAGTCCCAAAGATCACTGGGCCTTTCAGGCACCTGTGAAAGCGAAGGTTCCCGACGTTGGCTTGAAAAATCCGATCGATGCCTTTCTGGAAGTAAAACGCAGTCAACAGGATCTGGTGACTGTGGCACCTGCATCGCGTCGTGTTTTGATCCGTCGTGTCTACCTGGACCTGATCGGTCTGCCTCCGACCCAGGAGGAGATCGAGGAGTTTGTGAACGATTCCGATGAGGATGCCTACAGAAAAGTTGTACAAAATTTACTGGCGCGCCCACAGTACGGCGAACGCTGGGGACGCCATTGGATGGATATCTGGCGGTACACTGACTGGTATGGTCTGGGCAAACAATTGCGTAACAGCCAAAAGCATATCTGGCACTGGCGTGACTGGATTATTGAGTCGTTGAACCGTGACAGCAGTTATGCGGAGATGGTTCAGGATATGCTTGCCGCGGATGAGTTGAAGCCAACCGACCACGACGCACTGCGTGCCACCGGATTTCTGGCCAGGCACTATTATCTGTTTAACCGCACGACCTGGCTGGACAGCACTCTGGAACATACTTCCAAAGCGTTTTTGGGCCTGACGATGAATTGTGCCAAGTGTCACGATCATAAATACGATCCACTGACCCACGTTGACTATTATTCGATGCGGGCAATCTTCGAACCATACCAGGTTCGACTGGATCCACTGCCCGGAGAAACCGATCTGGAACAGAATGGGTTACCGCGTATCTTTGATGCCCATGCAGACACCAAAACTTATTTGCACATTCGGGGCGATGAGAAAAATCCTGATAAGAGCCAGGAGATGCAGCCGGCGACTCCAGAGATCTTTTCATTCGATGAATTTAAGGTCACACCGGTCACACTCCCTGCGAAAGCACATTACCCTGCCTTACAGGAGTTCGTCCTGCAGGATCAATTGAAAGCCGCAACAGAAAAAATTGTGGCCGCGCAGAAAACATCTGATAAAGCGACAACACAACTGGCTCAACTGGAACAGGCTGCACAGAACAAAGTGGCTGCAAACGGTTCCGGCCAGGCAGTGACATTTCTGGAAGATGATTTTCAGAAAGAGAATCCTGAAGTCTGGACGCTGGGTCCTGGCGAATGGTCGTATCTGGATGGCAAACTGATCCAGACAAAAACGGGTTATGGTCGGGTTTATCTGCGCTCGAAACAGAATCATCCGCATGATTTTAAAGCCCGTTTCAAATTCAAAACCACAGGTGGTGATAAATGGCGTTCTGTCGGTCTGGCGTTTGACGTGACCGGCGATCGGGAAAAGATGATCTATCTGAGCGCAGTCCAGCCGGGCTCAAAGTTGCAGGTCTCTTATAAAGAGAATGGCAAATCCACTTATCCCGCTGAGGGACGGCACGCCTGCGAAGTCAAACTGAATCAACCATACGAACTGGAGTTGAAAGTTCGCGACCAACTGGTGAATATCGCCATCAATGGCACGCATACCCTTTCCTATCGTCTTTCTCTCCCGCGTGAAACTGGAAAGCTGGAACTGCTGACGTTTGATGCGGCAGCGGAATTCGAACAGATCAGTGTTCAGACTCTGGCATCTGATGAGACAATGATTGAAGGCAAACAGCCTGCGAAGTTGTCACTGGAACTGGCACAGGCTAAGTTGGCCCGGGCTCAAGCGACACTGAAAGTTGCAACTCTGTATCCAGAGACATTACAGACTGCTTACACTGTTGAAAAAGCCCGACAGGATAGCGTTCCCGCAGACGAACTGACCGCATTAACACATGCCGCCGCATTGGCAGCTCGAAAATATGAGTTGGCAGTGGCAGAAGAGAAACTGGCGCAGGCCAGAGAGAAAGCAGAAGCAGCCAGCGGAGATGCGAAGCAGAAACTGACGAAAGAAATCACCGCAGCTGAAAAAGCAGTCAAGACAGCAAAAGAGGCTGTCAGTAAACCCGGTGAGAAGTACACTCGGATTCGGGCCTCACGAAAAGCCCTGGAGGGTCCCGCTGAAAAAAATGATTCCCGTTATCAACCCTATCCCGAAACCAGCACTGGCCGTCGTACGGCGCTGGCCCACTGGATCACGCATCGAAAAAATCCACTGACAGCAAGAGTCGCTGTGAATCATATCTGGCTGCGTCATTTTGGCGAACCACTGGTCGAAGATGTGACAGATTTCGGTTTACGAGCGAAACGGCCGATACATCAGGATCTGCTGGACTGGCTGGCTGTCGACTTTATGGAACATGAATGGAGCATGAAACATCTGCATACGTTGCTGGTGACCTCCCAGGCTTACCAGTTGAGCAGTTCCACGCTGAAAGCCGATCCGCAGAATCTGACGAAAGATGAAACGAACCGTTACTACTGGAAACGGAATACCGTGCGGATGGAATCAGAAGTGATTCGTGATAGCCTGTTGCATCTGGCGGGAGAACTGGACCTGACTTTGGGCGGCCCGACAATTGATCCTGATAAGAATAAAGACAGCAGACGCCGCAGCCTGTATTTTACATACTCCCGTGACTCACAGGAGAAGTTTATCGGCATGTTTGATGCCGCTGATATCTTTGCCTGTTATCGTCGCAATGAAAGTGTCGTTCCTCAGCAGGCATTGACACTCGCGAACAGCAAAGTCTCGCTGCAGATGGCGCGAAAAATTGTAGAAAATATTCGTGAGCAGCAGTCTTCGCTGAGTGATCAGGAATTTATCAGACTGGCTTATGCACGAATTCTATGTGTGGAACCAACGCCTCGGGAATTTGAAATCTGTACTCAGGCGTTATTCGAGACACAGACCACTTTGAAAGCAGCGAAGCATCAGAATCCGATCTGGCGCTCACGCGAAAATCTGGTGCACGCCTTACTCAACCATAATGATTTCATTACGATCCGCTAAAGGTGCGTCATGTCGAATTACAATCAACCGACATCATTACCCCGCCGTAATTTTCTGACGAATCTCAGTTCCGGGCTGACGGGTATTTCGCTGGCTTCTCTGCTGCAGGATGAAGCCCGGGCAGCCGGTGCGCATCAGGCTCCGAACGGGCAACCCCATTTCACTCCCAAAGCCAAAAGTGTGATCTGGTTGTTCATGCGGGGCGGTGTGAGCCACATGGAAAGTTTCGACCCCAAGCCAATGCTTAACAAGTACGCCGGGAAGTCAATCAGCGAAACTCCCTGGAAATCAGTCCAGCAATCTGAAAAGTTGAAGCGGGTCCGTGTGGTTGTGGTCAACGATGCCAACGGGCAACAACGGAATAAAGTCTATCCACTGCAGGTCGGTTTCAAGAAATATGGCGAGAGCGGGATTGAAGTCAGTGACTGGTTTCCTCATCTGGGGGGATGTGTCGATGATCTGTCAATCGTGCGCTCCATGTGGACGACCGATGATAATCATGGCGCACAGGTTCAGTTTCATTCCGGCCGGCACATGTTGGATGAACGAGTGCCGACGATCGGTGCCTGGGTTAACTATGGACTTGGTTCACTGAATCAGAATCTGCCCCAGTTTATCAATATGGGGCCCCGCTATTTTGATGTGCGAGACGGTCATTATCTGGGACCAGCTTATGATTCTGTCCCCCTCAAAGTCGATCCCAAAAATCCGCTGCCTTATGCCAAACCAGAACTGGATCTCTCAAGTGCTGAACAGAAGATCGAGTTTTCTTTGATCAATCAACTCAATCAGCTGAGTGCCGAGAAGTTTCCTAACGACAGTACCCTGCAGGCCCGTATTAAATCATATGAGCTGGCGTTTCGGATGCAGAAAGCGGTTCCGGAAGTGATTCGCTTCGATCAGGAAACGAAAGAGACCCAGGAGCTTTATGGATTGCATCAGCCTGAAACCAAGGCGTTCGGGATGCAGCTGCTGGCCGCCCGACGGTTTGTTGAGAAGGGGGTACGCTTCATTCAGATCATGCACGGTGCTGGTGCAGCCGGCGCCTGGGATTCGCATTCGAATCTGAAGTCGGGACACTCCAAACTGGCCAAACAGGTGGACCAGCCTGCCGCAGGGTTGTTGAAGGATTTAAAACGTCGCGGGTTGCTGAAAGATACCATTGTCGTCTTCGCGACCGAGTTCGGCCGGACCCCCGGTTCTCAGGGGAGTAACGGCCGCGATCATCACCCTTACGGATTTTCTATCTGGATGGCCGGCGGTGGAATTAAAGGGGGCGTCGCACATGGGACCACTGATGAACTCGGATTCCATGCAGAAGAAAACCCACATTATGTGACCGATGTGCACGCGACGTTAATGAAACAACTGGGATTGAATGCCCATCGGATGGAAGTGCCCGGTCATAAACGCATTGAAATGGACTTTGGCCATCCGATCGACGAGATCATAGCCTGACCTGCCCCCGCTACGATTTTCCGAAACCCTCTACGTCGGTATAATAAAGACCGGCGATATATTTCATCGCCGCTGATGTCTTCTCTGACGGTTATAGTGAAAGGGTTCTCGATGATTCGTTCTCTGTTTATGGTCTTGCCTCTGGTTGTATTTATGCTGCTGGGGAGACCTGATTCTGCAATCGCAAAAACATATCAAGTCTATTTTCTGGGTGGTCAGTCCAATATGGATGGGTATGGTTATGTCAAAGACCTGCCCGATAAGCTCAAGGAATCCGTTCCGGGAGTGATGATCTTTCATGCGAATCCTGCGCCGGATGCCGTACCCGTTGACGGGCGAGGGCTCTGGTCCAATTTAAAACCAGGCCATGGTGCGGGGTTCAAGTCGGATGGAAAACAGAATACATATTCCAACCGATTTGGTGTGGAGCTCTCTTTTGCGAAAACATTACAGGAACTGGCCCCGGATGCAAACATTGCATTGATCAAAATCTCGCGGGGAGGGACTTCAATCGCCGTAGATGCCGCCGGGAACTTCGGCTGCTGGGACCCTGATTTTGAAAAAGGAACTGGAAAAGGGCAGGGCGTCAACCAGTACGACCATTTTCTGGCTGGCATGAAACGGGCTCTGCAAACGACCGATATCGACCTGGATGGAGAAACAGACACCCTGATTCCCGCCGGTATTGTGTGGATGCAGGGGGAAAGTGATGCCGCCTATACGGAAGAAATCGCAAAGAATTATGAAGCGAACCTCAAGCGTCTTATGGACTTAATTCGCGCGACACTCTATGCAGACGACTTGCCTGTGGTGATTGGCCGAATCTCGGATTCGGGTGATAATCCGGAGGGAAAGGTCTGGAAACACGGTGAAGTTGTTCGTGCAGGCCAGGCGGCATTCGTAAATAAAGACAAGCGTGCAGCGCTCATCACGAGTACGGATGAGTATGGTTATTCTGATCGTTGGCACTATAATTCAGAAGGTTATCTGGATTTAGGCAGGAATTTTGCCCAGGCCCTATGGAAAGTTCCCCGGAACTAATACTATCCTGCCTTGAGCAATGTGCTTTCAATTCTCCGTTTTCGAATATGTAAAGTGATACAGGTATCAGAATGAAACCCGAACTTCTTTCACCCGCGGGAACCCGTAAAGCAATGCAGTACGCGTATGCCTTTGGAGCAGACGCCGTTTATGCAGGTCAACCCCGATACAGTCTGCGTGTTCGGGAAAACGAATTCAACAAACTGGAAGTGATGGCAGAAGCGGTCGAAGAAGCACATCGGCTCGGTAAGAAATTCTATATCGCCAGTAATATTGCCCCTCATAACCTGAAGGTACGCAGTTACCTGAAGAATATGGAACCGGTGATTGAGATGAAGCCTGATGCGCTGATCATGTCGGATCCGGGGCTTATCATGATGGTTCGCGAACGCTGGCCTGAAGTTCCCATTCATCTGTCTGTCCAGGCGAACGCCGTCAATTATGCGACTGTCAAGTTCTGGCAGAAATTCGGCCTGTCCCGCATCATTCTTTCGCGCGAACTGTCGATTAAAGAAGTCGCTGAAATCCAGGAAGAGTGTCCAGATATGGAACTGGAAGTCTTCGTACATGGTGCGCTCTGTATTGCGTATTCCGGGCGATGCCTGCTGTCGGGGTATATGAATCACCGCGATTCCAATCAGGGGAACTGCACCAACGCCTGCCGCTGGGATTATAAAGTCAGTGATGCAGTGCAGACACTGGAAGGGGACATCGTATTAAAGAATCCACCCCCGCCACAAAAACCACAACTACCGATTCTCGATCAGGTCTTTCTGCTCGAAGAACCTCAGCGCCCCGGTGAATATATGCCTGCTTACGAAGATGAGCATGGCACTTACATTATGAACTCGAAAGACCTTCGCGCAGTTCAGCATGTGAAAACATTCACCGATATGGGAATTAGTTCATTGAAGATTGAAGGGCGGACCAAGTCCTTCTTTTATGCAGCCAGAACGGCCCAGGTTTATCGTAAAGCCATCGATGATGCTGCCGCAGGTGTGGAATTCAATGAAAATCTGCTGGAAATGCTCGACAGCCTTTCCAATCGTGGCTATACCGAAGGCTTCTTCCAGCGACATGCCTCTGAGAGTATGCAGAACTATGAGCATGGCCGTTCGATGGCTAATAAGCAGCAGTTTGTCGGGGATATCATCGACCGTGATGCAGATGGCATCATCGTGGATGTCAAAAACAAATTTGGTCTCGACGATGAACTGGAGTTGATGACTCCCACTGGTAACACGGTATTCAATCTCAATGCGTTGCTGAATCAAAAATCGGATTCGATTGAGGTCGCTCCCGGCAGCGGGCATATAGTGAAAATTCCCTATGCCGAAAATCAACTGGGAGACCGCGCCAGTCAACTGACAGAACACGATCACCAGTATGCATTGCTGATGAAAGCTGTTAAATCACCGGCGGAACCTTCACTGGCCTGACGGGTCTATTTAGGCTGGTTAATCTGAGTTGCGGGAGCCGGGATCACCGGTTGAGCAGCAATGGTGAGTTCATTCTTCACCGTTCTCACTCCGGGTTCCAGCATAGCCATAAACTCGACCAGCTTCTTTGCTCCTGCCGACTCGACTTCTCCTCGCAGAGTCACACTATGATCGGCGTTTAACTGAAACTCGACATCCCGTAATCGTTCGTGACGTTCTTTGATACGCATGAAGGATTCCCCCATTGAGGACTGAACGTTACTCAATGGCAAAGGAGCTGCGGTAAAGGCGACGCGTAACTGAGGACGAAACTCGGGAACCTTGGGGCCTGTCTGACCGGTGTTATTCAGATTCTGACCATTCCGTAATCCCCCCGTGGAGGCTCTGTTGAAGTTGCGGTTCTGACCTGTGTTCGCGCCGGTTGCGCCTTGAGCATTGGTACGGCCGATAAAATTACCCTGTGCATCATCAGTTCGTCCGATAAATCCACTCTGGGGATTGAGATTCTGAAAATTTCCCATCGTAGAGAGACCCGATTGTGTATTTCCGCCTGCCTGATTTCCTGAATTCAGATTTCCAATCGTGGTTCCCGTACTTCCTCCTGTCTGCGAGTTACTACTGCTGGACAGGGTTTGTACCTGTGCTTCGGCGGTTGGAGACAGAGCAAAGGGCAGAAATGCATAAAGCATTACATAAAAGGCATTTCGGCAGTTAGAGCGTAGCATGGTTATATCCGTGATGAGAGCGAAAATATTAAAGCTCGTACTCGTTTATTATAACATCGTCCAACGGCCCACAAAGTAAATAATCTGTTTTCCGGTTATTGTTCGGAGTCGTTTAAGCGGAACTGTTGATAGCGTATCGGCTGCTCCTGCGGGAGCTGCTGACTGGAAGTCTGATATCCAGCTTGGGTAGTGCGATTCTGCTGATTGAGTAATTCGCCTAACTGTTGCTCCAGACGATGGATACGCTCATCACGTTTGTCTTCTATCGGTGAAGCAGACTCGGCACTGACCTGCTGAATCTGATTGCTTTCTTCCAGAGCACGTTTCAACTGTCTGAGCTTATGCTCTGATGAAAGTTCCAGTGATTTTCCACTCTCCCGACGAGCGAGTGTATCGACTTCTACTTTGATTTTCTCTGTTTGTTGTGCTGCAGGTGTTTGTACGACCGTCTCTTGAGTGACCTGTGGTGTCTTTCCATCCAGCTTAACAGAAATCATGCGTGAGAAAATCTCCGGTGCATCCTTTTGAGTCAGCTGAACGCGGAGTGCACATTCTGCCTGATCTCTGCCTTTCCGGACATACGGGATAAAAACCTGATAAGCGGGGCCCAGGGTGGACTCGACTGCGTGGACCTGCCAGGCTCCCGAATCGAATTTGTACTGGTGAATGGGGTTTTTCTGAGCGTCAGCGTCTCCCTGATCATCATACAGATTCACATAAACTTCCCCCTTCACATATACGGGAGAAGTGTTGTTATGCTGGAAAAACAACAGCTGACCGGCAAATCCACGTGTAGGCATACCATCCACGCCTTTGCCTTCCGCCGGCTCCCAGAGGGCGACGATTTCGAAAGCGGGCTTTTTCGCAGTGGCAAATTTGTGGTCTTTATTCAAGCCCCACTGTGAAAGTGCCAGGCTGGTACACCCCGTAAGAGATGTTGAGGCACATAGCATCAATAATACGAAAAGTCGAACAGGCACAATCAGGTGTGTCATCACTTAATCTCGCCCCCAATAGGGAAATTTCTTTTGTATCAATGGTTTCTTCTTTTGTTTTTTCAGCGGTTCTGACTGATGGCTCATCTGTTGAATTACGCCACCCTGCTGCTGGTTGTTGATCACCTCTGGATTCAGATTTTCCTGAGGCATGACAGTCGTGGGGATAGGTTCCAGCAGACCTTCACCATCGGGGATGAATTCAGGTTCTCCCGGCGGCACAGCGAAGATCGGTCCATGCATCTGCTCTGCTTTTTCGACCTGTAGATGAATACGTTCTGATTCAACCTGTTTGATAAACTCGGAATCAGCATCATTGCGAATGATACGAGGTGTCAGAAAAACCAGCAATTCCTTGCGACGCGTCGAAGTGTAGTCATAGCGAAAGGGAATTCCCACCAGTGGAATATCTCCCAGCCAGGGGACCTTACGTTCGATGGTTGTGTCTGATTCGGTAATCATTCCACCCAGTACTACCGTCTGTCCGTTGGGAACACTCACTGTCGTTTGTACCTGGGTAATATTTTTGATGGGAGATTCCACTACATTTCCGGTCGTGGCATCTGTAAAGATCGGGACACTTGAACCATTAAAGTCACTCTTTTCAGCCTGGGTTTCCATGACAATATTTCCATCAGGGCTGATGCGGGGAGTCACGGTCAGGATAATCCCGGCTTCCGATTGTTCAATCACCGGGTTGGCGGAACCGACGGCCGTCACTGATACACCGTTGACAACAGGGACAATCTGTCCGACCTGGATCTGGGCGGTGACATTATCCACAGTACGAATCTGCGGGCGGCTTAAGATATGTACATTTCGCTTGGCGGCCAGAGCGCGGATTAGAATACTGACTGATTCTGAACTGGCGGATAATACCAGACCGCCAAATCCCAGATCGCTGTTTCCTCTTTGTAGTGAAAAATTACTGAGAGCCTGACCGGCTGTGTTGCTGTTGTTTTGTGTATTGTTTGTTCCCAGAGGATTGATGCTGTTAAACAGGAAGCCTGGTGTTGCTTCCTGCGAAACGATGGTCTGGTTGGTCTGCGTCACATTACTCGCTCCGGTAACCGTCTGTTGCACGGTCAATACATTATCAATGATGCTGCGATTGAAAAGCAGGGAATCCTGTAGTCCAAGTTCAACCCCGAATTCATCATCGTTATCCAGTTCGACTTCAACAATCAATGCCTGGATGATTACCTGGGGTGCTTCCTTATCCAGCTGTTTCACAAGGTTGGAAATCTGTTCAAAATACCGGGGAGTGGCGCTGATGATCAGGTTATTGTTGATCGCTTCCGGAACCACGATCACTTCGCGTTCCAGCAGTTCGAAACTGCTGATTAGATCCGGGTCCTGGGCGATCAGTGATCGTTGCGTGTCCAGAAATTCATTGATGGCAACCGAGACATCGGCGACGGGGGTGTTTTTCAGTTGAATCACTGTTGTTTCACGTTTGCGGCTGTCGGCACCATCCAGTTTCAACAGTATCGCTTCAACGATCTGCAGCGCATCGGCTCCACCCTGCGCAACAACGGAGTTTGTTCGTCGATCGACGGAAAACTTCAACGGGATCAGGTTGCTGTTAGCGTCATTGACACCGGCAATCTGAATCCCCAGATCGGTTTGTTGATTGTCTGATGAAAAGGTCGACTGCAGTAAAGTGACCATTGATTCGGCATCCGCATTTTTCAGAGTGAATACTTTCAGCTCCGCGACGCTTGAAACGCGAGAATCAAACTGACCGATCAATGCGCCAATCAGTTCCAGACTGTCTTTTGGGGCAGTGACCACCAGTGTGTTTGCACGAGGATCAGCGATAACGCGAATGTCTGCCAGTAAGCCTGAACGGAGAACTCGACTTTGAGCCCCTTCCTGTGAGAGAAACTCCAGAACGACAGAACGGGCTTCCTGTAACTGTTGTGCGGCTTCACCGCCGGCACCGCCGATATTGGTTCCCAGGCCAGCTGACTGAGCGGCAGCAGGATTTAACACACTTTGCAATGTGGCGTTCAGAGTTTCCGCCAGATCTGCAGCGATGGCATTTTTCAATGGATAAATTTTGACGCGGCTGACAGCCTGTGACTGATCCAGGTCGATTTTCTGAATCAAGGCAGCCACTTCCTGCATGTCACGTGGCTGTGCCTGGACGATAATCGAATTGGTGCGAATATTGGGAGATACAAGAATACGTGCACCCAGGCCCCCTCGTTCGTCATAAAATTCACGAATGGTCGTAGCGACCTGACTGGCACTGGCACTCTTAAGCTGAAAGACGCCAAACTCGGTCAGAGGATTAACGGGTTGATCCAGTTCCTCTGCCAGCTTGAGAATTGATGGCATGTCAGTATCCGGTGCCAGAATCAGCAACGAATTCGGTTTGACCAGTGGAATGATTTTGATTTTCTGGATCTGTCCCTGAATGGCGCGCAACTTGACCAGGTCTTCATAAACGCCGTTCAGTAACTCGGCAAGAGCGGCTGAATTCACATGACGTAAATTTAATAAATGAATATCGGGACGCGTACCTTCGCTGAGTTTTTCCAGCTCTTTGATAATTTTCATCAAGGCACTGACATCTTCATCTTTACCCCGCAGGATCAGGACACCCAGATCCGGGACCGATTCGATATTGACGTTGCCGCTCAGATCCTGCAGCAGTTCAGGCAGGCTACGCTGTTTCTCAACTTCGGCTGGCTTATCAGCCGGTTGAGGTTGTTGCGGGTTTTGTGCAGCCCCCGGTTTTTGTTCCTGAAATGCAATCTGATCCACACGCTGTCTGAGCTGATCAATCTGCTGATCGCGGGGAGAGACATAATTGTCCGAATAGGTTTTGACGGGCAAGCGTTGTGATGTTGTTGAGGAAGTGTTTGTGGAATGGGTCTGTTTGTGTAACGCCTGAGCCACCCGGCCGACTTGAGGTGATCCGATTACCAGTTGAGCGGATTGTGAAAATCCTTTCGCAGACTGATCCAGTTTGAAGGCAGTGACTTTCAACGCCTGTGCTTTGGAAGGAGACGCTTCAAAAATCAGTTCGTTATTCTGTTTATCAATACCCACGCGAAAATCAACTTGTGTGTTGATGATTTTCAATGGTTCCTGTGTCTGTTCATCGATCAGGTTGGCTTCCTGGCTTTTAAAGACAACCAGACCGGGAAAACCGTTCGGGCCTTCACCCTGTAATTCAGCCCGCGATTCAAAAGCATGGTAGAACTGTCGCAGGATTTCCGTGCTGTTCAGAGTGCGCGGTCGAACGGTAAAAGTTACTATCTGAGGCGTCGTTTTTTTCTGCTGAAGTTTGCGAGCACTTTTTTCAAATCGCGCAGGTGCCTCTGCTTGTGGCACAGGTGTCTGTGTGTTTTCCGCTTGCTCCAGATGTTCAACCTGACGAATATCATTCATACCAGGTTGTATGCCTTCCACTGTCCGTTCAGCCGACTGCACGGTGGGACGAATATATTTGGCTTTCGCTTCCCGCAGGTCGAGTACGATCAGGAAACTGTCTTTTTGCAGCAGCCGAAACCCTTTGGGTTCAAGCTCCCGGTTTAAAATCTGAAATGTTTCACTGAGAGTATGCGGCCGTTTATCGATTCTTGAAAAGAATCCTTTGGGAACGACATCCATGACCAGGGTCAGTTCACTTTGTTCTGCCACCTGTTTTAATACCTTCGCCCAGGTAGCCTGAACGTGGTTCAGGGAAATCTCAGCGACATCGCTGGCTTTGCGAACCTGTTTTTGAACTGCTTCAACCTGCTGCTTAGAACCAACGACTGCCGAGCCGGCTTCGCTGGTTTGCGTTTCGGCCGGTTTACGCAGTCGGTTCCAGAAACCAAATTTGCCTTCGGCGTGTGCAGAAATTGACGGACCGCTCAGTACAAGGGCCGCCAGCAGACATCGGAGATGTCTGGAATATTTTCTGGCTTTGAGTTTGTAAGACAACACCGTTTCACCCCGTGATTATCAGGATTTGATTTCAGGAATTAGAGTCAGGAAGTGTGGACGCATCTCAAGTGAGATCGACTCCGATAGAATCCCTACAATCGTTATTATCGGTAAAGTTTGACATTGTGGTTGAACAAAGGTTGCAGAAAACCCAAGAAATCGCGAGTTTTCTGTGAAATCGAAATGGTTGTAAGACACTGTTGTGTAAGGAGATGCGCATAGACGCATTGGCTCGCACAGAGAAGCGAGTTGTTTTGGATGTGAGAAAGGGTTGATAGGGGCAAAGGGGGCGAGGGGGAGATATAGGAAGAGAGTGTCGAAAATTCACCCGTTTAAATCTCAAATGAGAGACGCTAATTTAACACGGGAAGCGAGGTCAGGTTTCGCAGAGATCTGAAATTATCTCCCAGTGAGAGCATCCAGGATTTGCCATCGATTTCCAGAACCAGGTGCTGATCTGTAATGGACTTTACCACACCATGAATGTCGGCGACATCAAGTGTATCACCTTCCTGAATTTCCCGCTTCTGGTTAGTCGCCCGGTTTCGGATCCAGGCGATTTTTTTTCCATCGATGTCAATGCTGCCTGTTAAAAATGTAAAAAATGCATCATCCAGCGAAACCTTGATATTGATCTGTTGAGATGAAGTGACAGGGGGTGTGCCAGAGTCGGACACCGTCACATTAATCGGGTACTCTTTTAACTCTGTCGACGCAGAGGGAGTCCAGGTCAATTCTCCCGTATCAGGATTGATTCGAACTCCTTCCGGAACGCCGGCCTCTAAACCAAATCGGAGTTTCTGTGCCGGAAGATCTGCGTCCGTTGCTTTGACAAATAGAGAGAGTGGTCGTGTCTGGTAGGCGACAGCGGAAGCAGCAGCTTCGATTCTGGGAGGCGTATTCTGTTCCAGAAAGTCGAGTTGGAATGTGCGTTCGACTTTTTGTCCTTCTTGAGCCACAGTGACGGTGACCGGGTAAGTTCCAGGCTTTTGTTCTTTATCAGGTGACCACTTTAATTTGTCTGCTTCCGCGGCGAGACCGGGGAGATCTGATTTGACGGTGATCTGAGGATTCGCCAGGGCCGGATTGACACCTGCCAGAGGAATCGTAAGGTTCAGAGAATTACCCCGAACGACGGTCTGCTTTCCGATCTCTTTTAATTCCAGTTGATAGATTTTGTCGGGAACTGGTTTTGCAAACGGACTGGTCTGCGCGATGAAGCGATAATCATATAAAGCCTGCAGGTATTGAGGTGCCAGAGTAACAATAGCTCCTTTTGCGTGCGCTACCGGTTTGGTATCCAGCATGCCCCGCTGAATTCGCCATTCAGTGGGACCACTTTTAATAACATTCAGCAGTTCGTTATCAATTTTAATCAGAAAAGTCTGATCAACGGGGAAATGAGTTGTGCTAAGTACTTTGAGTAGTGAGGCATCCTGAGTTATTGGCTGCTGCAGGCGGGTACTGCCTTCAGCGAATTGATTTAACGGCGCGAGTTCCAACTGAGTCCCGGGTTCATAACGGGCAGGTACTGTCTGGTGGGTACCACGGGCAACGGTCCAGGTATCACCTTCAATTTTTTCGACGGTGAGGTATTCCTGATCCAGGCGGATTCGAAAGGGAGTCTGACTGGGGAATTCGATTACGTTCTGAACTTTCATTTTCGTCGCATCAAAATTGAGTGTTGATACCAGTTTCCCACGGGGGAATAACAGTTCTCGTGGCCGGGCTTTGGCTAATGCAAGACCTTCTGCAGTCAGTTTGACTTCAAGGCGGTCTGACAGACGTGTACCGCTACTATCCAGTTCGAGGCTGATAATATTCTGTTGCAAATCAGTCTGGAAGAAGTGGAGTAGAAACTGACATAACTGAGTATAAGTTGCTGCTCCTTCCAGTGAAGCCTGAATCGCGATATAGGTTTTGCCTTCCCGAACCCGTCGGCCGGGAGTCAGTTTAAGATTGGAGAAGCCGGAAAGTTCTGCCAGATCATTCAACCATTCCAGATAGAGTCGTTGTGCATCGTGTTCATCAGGCGGCAGGCTATTATCCACCCAGGCACCCAGCTGTTTCGCGGAGCGTAACAGTTCCAGTTCTTTCTGTTCGCGCTGATCGATCTGCTGGTTCAAAGCCTTTAGCTGGTTCTGACGCGTTTCCACAGGCTCAATGAACGTACTGTTAATCAGAGGCATTCCCAGCCAGATTAATATGACAGCACCAAAAGCGGCAGCTAATATTTTTTCACGTTTTTGCATTGTCTTGACATTCAACTCAAAAAAGCGGATTCAACAGGTATGATTTTTGACCTGGTCAATTCCCGTTCTGTTTTGCCGGTCCAGCGGGCTGTGGTAATTCAGCCCGCGGAGGAAGTAATTCTGCATCGATTTCAAACGGAACTGGATACTCGGAATCATAAGTTTTATTCGAGCTGCGTTTGGGATGCACTCGAAAGTTGTTTTTGGACAACTGCTGATTAAGGTCTCGCGCATCCAGATCGTCTTTCGCATTACCTATTGCTCGCAGTCGACTGAGTGATTGGCTGGACGAACGGTTTACATCGAGTTCACTCAGGTAGATGCGATCAGTACCCGGAAGGTTGGTCTCCAGTTCCCGCAGGACATTCAGTGTTTTAGAATTGGTGTCTTCCCATTTCTGAATGAGGGCTACTGATTCCAGAGTGGGCTGCCCTCGTTTAAGCAGCTCATCCAGATCGCGCTGGATCTTTTGTCGATCGGCAATTTGCTCATCCAGATCAGAAACACTCTGGTGCGTCAAATAGAGAGCCGTCAGAAAAATCAATACTGTTCCGGCCAGTCCCAATCCAATCTGCAATTTGCGACGATCCGGTTTTTGCTCCGCTTTATGAGGATGCAGAAAATCGATAATGTCAAGATGCTTCTGCTGGAGCGAATACAGAATTCCCAATGGGCCTGCCAGAACACCGGGTGAAGTGATTTCTTCTGGAGGCTCTTGTGAAAACTGTTCCTGCTGCAATGGATTGATTACTTCGACAGCACACTGTAATCGTTCCTGCAACAGCGCGGCACAATCAGGACGGCCGCCAATCAGCAGTATTTGATTTATTTTTTCACTGCCGAGTTGTGAACTGCGTGAGAGTAAAAACCGGTTAATTTCTGTCTGAATTGTCTGATCCACGATTACGGGATCTGTAGAACCCATCGCTGTGGAACTGGTGAATGATATTTGTCGCTGGAGGACGAGGGTCATCTCCAGGTTTGTTTCAACCAGGTTGACGATCAGCGCCGGTGCGTCCATCACCGCAGGTTTGATGTGGCTGATCCAGACAACTGCGTTGACTGAGCTGATTCCCGTGGCTGTGATCTCCAGCCCCATCGATTGAAAAGTATTGATAACTTGTTCGTGTGTCTGTTTTGCGATACTCGCCACCAGTACTTCGCGTGTCACTTTTCCTTCGCGGGCGGGCAGTAGCAGATAATCAAGCAATAATTGATTCAAAGGAACCGAAGATCGGGTCGCTGTCTGAAGCTGGACAATTTCAGGAACTTCATCGAGTGGAACTTCAGGTATTTCCAGTAACCGGATTGTCGTATCGTGCCGAGGAAACGAAACCAGGATCTGCTTTGCAGACAGTTTCAGTCGGCTGAACTCATTTTTCAACCAACTGCCGGCAGAGACAGGATCTTTTTCCGGATGCAATTGTTCGGGCCAGGAAATCTGAAATGTACGTTTCACGGAGACGCCGGAAACGCCGACGTGACCTTCCACACCGGTGAGCCCGGTTTTTTCCCAGTTGATTGCCAGATAGTCTGCCATGTTCTGTTTCTCAAAAAACGTCAGTGATGGATATATCAATTATAGGTTCTGATTCGGGTTGCTGCAGAGGTTATTCTTCCTGCGTCAATCCCTGCAGGGTAGAAACGGGGTAGCCACTACCCAGGTTACTGAGGTCGCGAACTGCCGTGATGCGTGGCGGAATAAAAGTGCCATCAATCACAGCTTCCATGCGTGTCAGCGGGCCTCCCTGTCCGTAATATCCCAGGGACTGCACACGAAAGACATCCCCGCCACTACAGATGTAAGGGGCCAGTAATCTCATTTGTTCAATTGTGGTGAGCCCTTCGATTACAAGCCATCCTGTTGTCTGGCGTGCCTGACTGATTTCTGTAGAAGGGGCTCCGTCTGTAGCAGTCATCTGGGAATTGACGATCGCATTAGCCAGATCGGATTCCATCCCGGGAATGCCCTGCAATGTTTCCAGACGTGCTTCATCAATTTGGATTCGGCCTTCGATGTATTGATTTTTGGATGTGGTCAGCAGGTCATGCAGAACTGGTAGTTCAGCAGTCATGGCCCCCGGGTCAGCCAGCCAGGGACTGGAGAGTGTTGTTGTCTTACCGTCGATTTCGGTTTCGACTTCGGAACCAATGAGGTCGAAGAGTGAATTGATGGTAAAGGCACCACCCGGAGTGAGATCCATACCGCCTCGTGTTACAGATACTCCTTCTTCCGAAAACATCGCTTTGGCAATCCCATTGGCGAGCTCGTTGAGGGCCTGTTTCTCTGTCATGCTGCCACCCACGGTTGTGCCCGAAGAACCAGATGACAGGTCACTTTCCGTGGGAACAGGACCGTTCAAACGATAGGCAACGATGAACCGGGCTTCATCGGGGCCGAGTTCGGTTTCGAGCGCATCATAGAGTTCTGTGAGCATCGTCTGATTGACGTTGATCTTTTCAGAACCATCAGGGCGGATATTAATTTCGCGACTGTGAACGGTAAAGTATTCACACCAGCCGGCATTGAGAACACCGTCGGCATTGTCATTGGGCAGAGTGGCATCGCCGTCATTTTCATTGAAATCCAGAATTCCATTACGGTTGGTGTCTTCGCCGTAGAGTAGTTCCGGTGTAATGTCGCGAACCAATAAGAGCTCATCCAGTGATTCCAGAGGCCCGTTTTTTGTGAAATAGGGGGTCTCTAACGTTTCGTAGTAATCGCTTTCTGCACCATAGGTCCGGGTTTCGTCATCCTCGTCGATCCAGTCGAGAATCGCAGCAGCAATGTCTTCGGTCATATTGGGAATAAACATCAAACGTTCGACAGCAGCGCCTTCTTCCTCTTCCTCATCGCTGGCAAGGATGTTCAGGTTTAACTTCCCTGATTCATTGATTAATCCAAAGCGGATTGTTTTCGAAGCGGCATCTTTTGTCACGGGCGCTACGATACTGAAATAGCCGCTGGCGCGCGGTACATCAGCGGGCAATAAATTGATATTCTGGAACTGATCCGGATTATGATACGAGTTCCAGCCATCAATGTCTGAGCGGTCGCCTATATAAGCGGCGGCGAGTTCAATTCCGGATAGAGCCAGCTCTCGTGACTGGATGGAGCGACCATAAACATTTGTTGCTTCCACTTCGACGATCATTAATTCCGAGAATGTGTAGGCCCCCAGTGTGAGCATGACCACAACCACAAGCACCACAAGCAGCGTACTGCCGGCACGTAGTTTCAGCGTGTTTTTCTGTTGAGAAAAAACATCAGTCTGAAGGTGTTGTAATGTGTTTGATTTCATACGGTAATCTATCACTAAATATCAAAACGTGCTGGTGTCCTGAGTTGTGGTTTGCAACGTCGATGGCAAGGCCAGCGGGATGGCAATCACCATGCTGAATTTGTTCTCATAACCATTGATTTTCTCGTTGGCAATTCTTTCAAGACCTTCGATATTTTCGTTTTGAAAGCCGATGGTCACTTTGATTGCCTGCGGAACGGTCCCGTATTCGATGCTGTCCCAGACTTCCAGCCAGTCCGTGCCATCAAAATACTGAAACTGCAGGCTGTTGATTTCTGCTGCCAGCAGTTTTGACTGTTGAGCCAGTACCTGGACGTCGGCTGATTCATCGGCCATGCTCATCGCCAGCCGATCTCCTTCCAGGCGGGCGAGTCCCTGAGTACTCTGTCCGGTGGTTGCAGTACCGCGATATTGATCTCCGACGGCGCCCTGTAAACCTTCCGCGCCAGCGACCGCCAGGAAATAGGAGACCGACAGCAGATCGCTCTGCATTGTGGATAAGCTGCCATCACTTGAGATGAACAGGGGCTGTCTGCCGGGACGGCTGGTATGCAGGACCAGTGACTGCGCATCTCCAAACACGCCAATATTACCTGAAGTGTAGGCATCATCCGGATTAGTCACTTCGATGACCACTTCTTCGGTTTCCGTTTCGGAAGAGGTTTCTTCTTCTACCTCTATTTTCTGCATGTAAGTGACAGAATGCAGATCCTGCGAGATCTTCTGGAAGACAGCGCGTGCTATCTGAGCGCGTTCCACCTGTTGCTGGCCAATTGTGGTATATTTCCAATACAGGTCGAGAGCAGAATAGATTGCGGCCAGCAGCAGGCTTGTCAGGCCAATCGCCAGAATGACTTCCAGCATTGTAAAACCGGAAGAACCCACGGATTGTCTGTTCTGGCGAACGGTATGAATTTTCATAACTGTTCCTCCAGTGTGGTATCGGTCGTCGTTTCGACAGTATTGGCTGCATCAAGCAGCATGGCGGGATCGCGCACCTGCCGAATTAGCTGATAACTGGTCGATACGGTTTCAGAGTCGCCAGCGTACTGTACGAGCACTGTCAGTTTGAGGATGTTTTCATAGTCGCCTGGTTCGACGTTGAGACTCCATTTCCAGTTTTCATTGTCATCGTCAAACGCGGCCATCGACACCGATTGCATTGGCTGAGCGCCAGCCAGTACTTCTGCAAGGACCGACTGACATCTGAAAATCGCCTGGGTTCTTAACTGGGTCTGTACCGCGGCCCGGGAGCCGATTCCAATTAACTGGCTAAGCGCCGTTAAAGCGCCCAGAAATATTGATAGCGAGATCAAGACTTCCAGTAGCGTCAAACCTGCTCGGGGTGAAGTATGATTTATAGAAATCCGATGACGAACCTTCATGGCGATTTCTCCTGTTTGTAAGAAATCGTGGTATTACCGGTGAGTCCGCGAACTTCGATGCGTGCTACTTTTTGCTCTTTTTTCAGGATATCATGCTGCAGGTCGAGGGCTGCAGTTCCATCGGGATAGAAGGTGATGGGGAACGAGCTTTCAACCCAGCGTAAGTCTTTTGCGTTAGGGAGGCCTGACAGCCACCCAAACGGGATGATCGGTTCGGTGACAGTAGCGGATACTGTTTTGCTGAACTGAAATTCTTCAGGTAATTCACGGACGAGGAATGCATCGCTGATACCTGTCGTGGTTGAACCAGTTTCTTCGGTATTGAGACCCAGTAGTCCCTGGTCAACGGGAACCACCAGATACTGATTTCCTCCCAGTTCCAGATAGACATGATAATTCACGCCATGTTCAATAGCGCGGATGCGGGCGGCAGCGAAGGCCGAATCTACATCCTGCATACTTTGACGCAAGCGGTTACTGGAACTGATTCGCAGGACGGCAGGCCAGACCACGGAAACGAGCACCAGCAGTAATGCCAGTACCAGCAGCATTTCGAACAGCGTAAAGGCTGAGCGATGCTGATGCGCGTTTCGGAATATGTGTGGCTGTTTTGTCACGTGTGACGTCCTCTGAATTCATCTGCTGCAGGCCTTTGGCTAAGACAGATTATTCGTTCAGATCCCAGTTGTTGACATCATCGCCTGAGCCATTTTCATCCTGTTGATTGGGGCCAGATGACCAGATCGCAGGTTTGGTTGACTTGGCTTTGTTGTTGGGATATTCATAATGAAAGACCTGCCCCCAGGCATCGAGGGGAATTGATTCAATAAAGGGCTCGGCTGCCTGACCATCAGTGCTGACGGGTTGCATCAACAGTTCTAACTGTTCGGGACCGCCTTGCGGGTATTCACCACTATTCTCAGCAGCATACAGTTTGAAGGCCTGTTCCAGATTATGAATACTGGCCCGGGTGGCTTTGATATTGGCTTTTTTCTGACTGCCCAGCAGGTTGGGGACCACCATGGCTGCAATCACCAGGATGATTCCCAGTACGATCAGCATTTCCAGCAGGGTAAAACCGCGACGTTGTTTTTTGGTTTGTGATTTAGTTCGATGCATGTCTCCATCCTTTTCGCAATATACATTTCCAGAAGGAATGATTCTGGGTTCTACCCGTGTGAAGATAAAACCAATAAGTGAACTCAGTCTCTATTATAGTAAACCGGAGCTTTGAAAAACCGGTAAAAGTAACGCTAACATCACAAAAACCACAACTGCCGCCATCAACAGGAGCATTAACGGCTCCAGCATACGCACAAACATGTCGAGTTTGCGGTTGGTTTGCCGCTCCATGTTGTTGGCAATATCAATTAACACCTGTTCGAGGTTATTCGCTTCTTCCCCCACGGCAATCATCTCAACGACTTCTTCGGGGAACTGGCCACTCGATGCGAAAGGCTGTGCAATTGATTTTCCGGCAGAAATACTTTCAGCCGCTTCTCCGATCGATTTGCTGATCACTTTATTGCCGGCGGCATCTTTGGCGATTCGGAGCGACTGCAGAATGGGGACACCATTGGCGAGCAGTGTTCCCAGGATGCGGCAGAAGCGGGCAATTGCCAGGCTGCGGACCACATCACCCAGTCCATAGGCTTTCAGGCGGAACTGATCGAATTTGAACCGACCTTCCTTCGTTTCGATGTATTTATAAACCGCGACGACCGCCATTCCGATCGAGAAAAATATGATAAACCAGTAAGATTGCATAAATGCACTGAAACCCAGCAGGGTGGTCGTGGCCCAGGGAAGTTCGCCCCGTTCCGACATGCGTGCAAAAATCGGTTCAAATTTAGGCACAAAATAAACCAGCAGAAAGCTGACAATGACCGTACCAAACGTGGTGAGAAAGGCTGGGTAAATCATGGCACCGACAACGCGGTTTTTCAGTTCTTCCTGATGATCAGTAAAACTGGCGATACGTTTGAGTACGTCCTCCAGAAAGCTGCCTTCTTCTCCGGCACGGACCATACTGACTGCGAGTTCGGAAAAGACTTTAGGGTGCTGTCCCATCGCAACCGCTAACCGGGTTCCGTCGGCGACTTCCGCGCGAACTTCTTCCAGCACCTGTTTGAGAGAAGGGTTCGTGGACTGTTTATTTAACAGTTCCAGTGAACGCAACAGGGGAACACCCGATTTGAGCAGGTCTGCCAACTGGGTGTAAAAGATTGACAGATACCGGGCGCGAACACGGCGACCTGAGTGTTTCAACTGGGCTTTTGCCTGTTCTGCCAGATCGACTTTCACCGGAAACAGACTGCGCGCGGCCAGTGAATTCAAAGCATCCTGCTGATTGGATGCTGACAGAATTCCTGTGACCTGGCGGCCCGTTGCTTCGCGTGCGATGTATTGAAAATCCGGCATTTTTCTGACTCTGGTCACATTTGCTTATAAAAAGATTTCATTTCTGGTTTGACTGAAGTTTGATTAAATATCACCTTTGGTCACGCGGAGGATTTCATCAATGGATGTCACTCCCTCCAGTACTTTCAGCCAGCCGGCATCTCTCAATGTCTGCCAGCCATTCTTGCGGGCATAGTCACGGATCTGTCCTGAGCTGGCATGCTCGGTACATAATTTTCGGATGACCGCATCATTGATCAGCAGCTCCAGGATCCCAATTCGTCCGGAATATCCCATTTCACGACAGTGGCGGCAGCCGACCGGTTCCCAGAGTTCTTTGATATCCTGCACGGGAAAATCGGGTGGGATTTTATCGGGATGCGGTTCATAAGGTCGTTTGCAATGCTTGCAGAGCACACGCACCAGGCGTTGTGCCAAAACGGCTTCGACCGTACTGGCGACGAGGTAGGATTCGACTCCCATGTCAATCAGTCGTGTGAATGCACCGGGGGAATCGTTGGTGTGCAGTGTGCTGAATACAAGGTGACCGGTCAATGATGCCTGGATGGCACTGTTAGCGGTTTCGCCATCACGAATTTCTCCGATCAGGACAATATCGGGGTCGTGACGTAAAATACTGCGAAGACCGGCGGCGAAAGTGAGTCCGATCTTAGAATTCACCTGAATCTGGCTGATGCCTTCACTATGATATTCGACCGGGTCTTCCACGGTAATGATTTTGGTTTCTGGATTTTTGATTTCGTTTAAGGCACTGTAGAGAGTCGAGGTTTTACCACTTCCCGTCGGTCCCGTGACCAGGATAATACCGTGCGGCAGTTCGATCATCTCGCGAAATGATTTCAGCATCTCCGGGTTCAGGCCGACATTATCCAGGCGGAAGACCATGCGTTCTTTGTCGAGCAGACGCATTACGATACCTTCGCCGTAGATCATGGGGATGATCGAAACACGGACGTCGATTTCCCGCCCGGTAATGCGGAGCTTGATGCGTCCATCCTGAGGCAGTCGCTTTTCAGCAATATTCAGGTGAGACATGATTTTAAGACGCGTGATAATTGCAGAATAAAAATGATTGATTTCCGGAGGGACAGACTGCACCCGCAGCAGGCCGTCAACGCGGTAACGGACAACGAGACCCGTTTCGTGTGGTTCAATGTGGACATCACTGGCCTGCTGCTGCAGCGCTTCGATCAGCAGTTCATTGACCAGGCGAATGACGGAAGCGGTCTGGGCCATGTCGGCCAGTTCGCCATGTTCTTCGGAGACTTCCTCCAGTAGTTCGACGCCATCTTCTGCGGCCCGTTGTGAGACGAGTTCATTAATCGTATCGCCGCCGACCCCCAGGTTTTCCTTGATCAGTTCCATCACATCATCATGTAATGCCAGGACTGGTTCGAGATCCAAACCGCTCAGTGAACTGAGTTCGTCGATGGCTTCAAAATCAAATGGATCTGCAGAGGCGACCAGGACACGACCATTGTTGCGCTGCAGAGGGAGTAGAGCATTTCGAAAAATAGGTGTCGCAGGAAACTGAGCCAACAGCACCTTGTCGACCTGATAATCTTTGAGCTCAAAGTATTTCATGCCCAGTTCGTCGGCAAAAGCTTTGAGCAGGTCTTCCTCAGTGGCCAGTCCCATCTCCATGATAACGCGGTCCAGACGATTCCCGTTCGCCGACTGCTGCGCCAGGAGCAGTTGACGTTCGTCAAGGATGCCACGTCTTTGGAGAATTTCACCGATTTCCATGGAGTTGACTCAATGGTTTGATATCAGAGGATTGGAAAGGAAATTGTAATATTGTATCAGCGACCACGACCACGGCTGGAGCGACTGCTGCCGCCTCCGCGGGTGCTGCCACCATCGCTGCCTGGGAAACGAAAACCACGTGAGCTGCGGCCACCAAAAGGTGAACTGCTGCGGCTGGAATCGCCACCCGGCGCACCACCGGCTCCCATGCGTTCGCGCATTCGCTGTTCGAAGAAGTTACGGATTTCTTCACCACGATCACTGGAACCTGAGGGAGAGGTCGACTGGCCAGGGGAACCAGGTGTTGGATCGGCTGTTTTTTTGCGGGCATCACCGGTCGTGCTCACGGTGACATTGGGTAACAGTGAAGTCAGGGCGCTCTGGATCAAAGCAGAGTTCCCATTATTTAATGTGACAACCTGTACGGACTTTCGCGACATTTTCGCAGAGTAATCCAGTTCACGCACCAGTGATTCAATTTCCTGAAACAGGGAATCACTGGCGGAAACGAGCAACTGGTTAGCGTTGTCATCCACACTGACGGCAAGACGGGCTTCTGCCGGCTGGGCATTTGAGCCGCCTGAAGCGCCTCCTCCCATCATGGCGGCGAAAGGATTGCCGCCTCTGCGCGAGTTGTTCTGCTGTTGTGGTGCCTGCAGGTAATCTTTGTAAAGTTCTTTGACGATGTTGGCGACTTCCGTTGCTGATGCGAATTCGACGGGAATGATTCCCGGTGATCGATCTCGCAGTGAAGCAGGTAGTTCAGAAGTATCCAGGACTTTCAGCATCTGTTCCACAGAGCGAACTTTATCGGATGGCCCTGTCACATAAAGTGCATTGGAGCGGACTTCCGGAATAATACGCAGTGTCTGCGGTCCCATGCCCAGGGTAGTGAGTCCGGTGGCATCCATCAGGCTGCCGCCAATGTTGGAGATACCACTGAACATCCCGGAGCCCGTGTCCATGTCCGAGACAGAACTGCTGGGAAACAGGCTTTCCAGCATCTTAGCGGTCGAGGTGGCATCCGCAGAGCGCAGATAAAAAACAGTCCATTGATTTTTCGGTGGAATCGCCTGGGTCAGCGCTTCAATCATATTTTCCAGTCGATTAAGGGCTTCCAGATCCATGGAGGAAATAATCAGGTTATCACCATTGGTGGAGACAGCCACCGGGTTCTTTTTTTCAACCGGAGCATTATTAGCTGGTTTCTTCCCAGCTTCCGTTTGTTGAGCGGGGACCTGTTTGCTGCTGGAGTCTGTGTCGTCCTTCGCTTCTGCAGAGGATGTTGTTCTCTCGTCGCTGGCGGTAAAGAAAAACCGTTGTTGATTGGTTTCACGAACAGGTTGTTGCTGCCGAATCGGGCGGTTCAAGGGGGTACTGGTATTTTGTGAAGGATTTCGAAAACCCCGATTGCGTTCAGGGGCTTCTTCTTCGCCTCCGATAATGCGTTCACGAATCAGATTGTTTTCCGAAGGCACAACAATGCGGATGGGGTTTTCATCGCCTGAGGAAGCGGACCAGAGTTTATTGATCAGTTCCATGATTTCCCGAGAATCACGGCCGCCCAGCGGGATGGTCCGGACAGGACCACGATCACGGGGGTCGGTGGAGCGCCCCGATCCATCTTCGCCCAGTTGAGCCAGAAGGGCTTTGACCTGAACGACCTGATCGGGAGTGCCACGAATCAGGAGGCGACGTCCCAGCAGGTCAGCTTCGATGGTTGGTGCATCGTCACCATCGCGTAAGAACAGCGACCGTAGCGTTGTTGTGGCGGAAATGGGATCCATCGAGCTGAGATTGATTACGGAAACAGACTGGCTGCCTCCTTCGCCGTCGAGCTGACGAATCATTTCTTCGATTTTTTCGTGCTCTTTATGAGTGGCGAGAATATGGATTTTATCATTGCGGGCGTCTTCGTTGACGACAACGCCCGGTATCATCGCATCCAGAGTTTTGGTCACTTCGCGTGAGTCGGCAGAACTGACGGTATACACTCGTAGAAATGGCTTATTGCCACCAGGCCCGAGCGGGTTGTCTTCATCCACGTCGATGGATTTGATAATTTCATCCGCGATTTTAATCTGATCGGGTGTGGCAGTGACCAGCAAACGATTTGTACGAGGGTCAGCGGTCACCTGAGTATTAGATTCTTTACTGGGTTGTGGCTGTGGAGGGCTTCCACCACGATCTCTGCTGCTTCGGGAGCGATAGTCAAAGTAACGTGAAGAGGTGGCGCTGGCGCTCACGTTCTGTGTGGCAGCAGGCAGGCCAAACTGGCTCCGGACAATTTTTTCGGCCTCCGTCGCGTCAATGTATTTCAGTTCAAAGGAGCGAAACGCCAGGTCGGTAGGCCCTGCGTTTGCCATGGCACCTTCCAGCAGTTTTTTCACTCGCGACAGATTACTACCGATATCAGTCACAATGATGGAGTTGGCCGTGTTCAAAGCCACTGATTTGCCTTGGGGACCCAGAATTGCCTGAACTTCCTTGGCGACCTGACTGACGTCGACCCCTTCCAGCTGGAAGGTCACGCTCATCAGTTCGTTTTTACCATGTTCGGTAATCTTTTCAGAATCGACAATGGGTACGAGGTTGGGCGGAATTCCGTTATCGATGTTAAGAACCACCAGAAACTGATCACGGCGGACAATGATATACCCTTTCTGCAGGAGATAACCATTGATAATGTCGAGTGCTTCCGTGGGGGAGTAGGATCCCTGGTCGAAATAATTAAAGGTTCCTGGAGGGACATCGTTCAGATCGAGTGTATAACCGGCTGATTCTGCAAACAGCTTCAGAACATCACCCCAGGGAGCAAAGCGGAAATTGAAAGACATTTTGTTAACAGGCCCCGGTTTCTTTGCTGTCTGTGGTTGATCGGGGTCGGAAGATTCACTGGCTGCGCCGTTCATGGCGACTGCATTGCCACTACCGAACGAGACGCGACGGTCTTCCGGTTTCAACCCTTCCGGTTCCATCGGGATCTGCGGGCGTGGTCGTGGAATTGGACTGGTATTACTGCTGACAGCAGGCGCACCAGGCTCAGCCGGCTTTGCTTCTGCGACCAGTGCCGGTCCCAGCATCTGCTTCCATTGGGTCTGCTGGTCTTTGGTCAGCACAGCTTCAATTTTTTGATCGAATTCCTGCTGAACCTTGTCACGTTCTTCTGAAGTCGCACGGCGACCCAGTTCACGACGGGCGTTGGAACGCTGTTCTTCCAGTTCCGAAATCTGCTTCAGTTGGTCTTCAGACAGGTTGAGTTTTTTGGCGGTATCGTCATTGGTCAGCTGTCGATAACCGGTTTCCTGTAATTGCAGTTGTTTGAGTCGGGTGACCTGCTTTTCGTTCAGCAGGCTCATCATTTTAGCTTCGCCTTCAGTACGCAGCTTTTCAAAGGACGCGCCCATTTCTTCGCGGACTTTAGTTCGTTCTTCATCCGTCTGGGCAGCCCGCATGCGTGTCATGAAGGGTTCCATGCTTTCGCGAGTGGGCCGCATGCTGACTGCTGCTTCTTCAAGCTGTTTGATCTGGTCCGGGGTTAGCTGCAGCTCTTTTTGGACTTCTTCGCGATTGACCAGGGAACCGATGCCCCCCCGAGGGCCACCGAACCCACCTCGACTGCCGAATCCGCCCCGGTCGCCCCCGAATCCGCCTCCGCCACCAAAGGCACCTCGACCTCCTCCAAAACCTCCGCGATCGCCGCCAAAGCCACCGCGGTCTCGTCTGCCACCTCGGTCACTGCGATCACCCCGATCTTCAGAATCCTGAGCCTGTACCGAATTCGTGAGACATTCAGAGCAGGGGACCACACCCATCAGGGCGATCAAAAAAAAGAATTGGAATTTGATATTTCTCATCATTTGCATGGCGATTCTGATATCAGGCGGAAAATATAATCAAAACTAATGTTCTTGTGATCATTATTCTGAGGCATGTCAAATCAGGTTTCAAGGATTGCCTCAAACATTCTCTTGTTATGTCTGTCGTCTTTGCATTGCTGGATCTACTGACTACAGGCTATGTTGCTTCAAAACCAAACACAAGATCATTCAAATGGATAACGAACTATCATGTTATACTTCAAGAACTTACAGCTCGTTTCAAAGATCTCGGGAATCTAATAGAATTCATCGATCTGTTTCCACTCGACTGGTGTTTCTAATGTCAAGTGCTGAGATTCTACTTGCATCTCTGGCAGACAGATGCGCAAAATCACGGTATCTGTTTATTAAACACGGTAATACCCGTCAAAGACCGCTCTAAATGTTGCGGAGTAAGAAAATGTTCCGTTTTACCAATCTCCTGATTCCCTCTGTACTGCTGGTAGGGTTTTGCACTGATCTGGCATATGCGCAGCCAGGTGGCGATAGTCGTTCACGTGGCTTCATTTCGTTTCTGGATCGCAACAAAAACGGGGTGATCGAGGCCTCTGAATTTGATCAGATGCCGGGCCGTTTCAAAGAGACGCTTGAAGCTGCCGGAGTGAATACGTCGCGAGACATGAGCCAGCAGGAATTTGAACGGATTATGCCTCAGGTGATGGAGCGGATGCGCAGCCAGCGCGGTTCGTTTGGTGGTGGAGACCGGGGTAGTCGTGGTGGAGATGACCGCAGTCGTTTCGGTTCATCACGCGGTTTTGGTGGCCCTCCCGGCGGTTTTTCCCGGCCCGGCGGTGATCGGAATGGCGATGATGATCGGAGTGGAGGTTTTGACCGGGATGCCATGCGTGGCCGCTATGGGTCTTTTGAACCGGATCGGGGAGGTCCTTCAGACTCTCCTTCAGCTGGTCGTTCCAGCGGTAAATCTTCAAGCAGTTCCTCCAAAAATGAACCGGCCAAGCCTGTTCGCACGACCGTCGATCTGAATCAGGAGTTTGTGCCCCATGACATGGATCAGGATGGTCAGATCGGCCTTTATGAATGGCGCAAAAATAATCCGACGAAGCTGGGCGAATTTTTTACGATGGATCTGAATGGAGATGGATATCTTACACCAAAAGAAATCAAACTTGCCAAAGAGGGGAAAACCCAACGGAGTGCTGCTTCTTTCATGTTTGCTTTGAACACCGGGCAAACTGGTGCGAATCCTCTAGCTGCGAGTGGCAGTACCTCTGCTCCAGGATCAGTAGAGGTATCGAAGCAGTCCACACCTGAAAAACCGTCGCAACCAGTGTCAGTCCAGGTATCGACACCCAGCACCGATCCCCTGGTTGCACAAGCAGGCTATTTCTTTAAACTGGTCGACCGAGATAAAGATGGTTCCGTTTCTCCTGAAGAATGGAAAAAGAGTCGTTCCATGCGGCGGATGTTTGAAGGAGCTAATATTGACCTGACGGTGGCCATGCCTCAGGAACAATTTGTGAAGCATTATCTGGCGATCAAGCAGAAGTAGTACAAGTAATATTATTTCACTGGTTCTTCCTCTTCGGGCATTTTCAATTTACGTTCCAATTCGCGTTTTGCACGCCGTTCTTGATTCCTGTCAAACTGTTTTGAGATCGCAATTCCCAGCAGTTTCAGATAACCCTCGTCAAACTGCAGTCGAGTTCGGACACCGGTTTCGGTAGGTTGTGTGGTTACCAGAACCAAATCGTTTTCTTTCTGGAACGCACTATCCAGAATTTTCATAACGCCGCTTTCCTGAATTTCTGCTTCAGAGAACAGGTTCAGCCAGGGACGGATATGAAATTCCATCTGCATGGGAGCGGTACGTTGTTCTTTTCTGGCTTCGGGTGTCGCTGTGTTAATCGTTTCGATGGCTTCATTTAAAGCGGCAACAGCAATCTCAGTGCCCATGGCAAACCAGATCACTTCATTGTCCGCTCCAATATAGAGTGAAGGCACCCCGCCGAGAAAGCGTTGTTGTCTATCGTCGGCAGTTTTCGTTTCGGGTTGGAGCTGATGCAGCGCGATTCCCTGAACGGTTTCTGCATTTGTAAAGATGTGTGCTTTGTTATCGGGGAGTTGATCAATCCGATTAATAATATCCAATAGAGCAGCAGGCAGATTTGACGACGGTGCGACTTTGATGCCGCCGATCAAGGCAAATTTTTTCGTCGGTGTCGAGACCAGCTGGGCAAACACATCAATGTGCCCTTTGTCGACCATGGTTTTAACCGGACTGAAGAACTGTTGAACCGAGTTGGTATTCTGCAAGCGTTCCTCTTCCGTCAGAAATTGGACACTCAATTCCTTTTCGAAGTAGTCCAGGTACTTTTGATAGATTTTTCGATCGCGCTGGGCGAGGTTCATGGATGCCGATATAGCCAGCGGCAGGTTTTCGCGCGATGTGATCACACTGAAGTAGCTGGCTTTACCGGGAATGTTTTTGACAGCTCGGGCCAGATCACTATTGGGACGGGCTTTGATCAGCATGTCGACAACCCCCCGTTTCTCCTCTTTTTCGATACGGCCGCCGAACACCATCTCCTGGCCTTCACTCAGAAAGTATTCGATGTTTTCCAGATTCTGTTTGCCCGACATACGCCGGAGCTCATAGGCGGTATTGGATTCGCCATCCCGCTGCTGCAGTTGTGTTTCGATGGCGGTACGGAAGAAGCCCAGGAACGTGGTCCGCATCAGCTCAGGAATGGCATTCAGATCGATTTTGAAAGAAAGGTCGTAGTTATCGGTAAGGTTTTGCAGTTTTTGCGAAGGGTCACCGAAGTCGCGAGAACTGATCATGTCCAGACTGGTTTCATTCTCAACACCCTGAAACAGCATATGGGCATAATCATCCTGAAACCGAATGATAGATTCGCCTCGTCGTCCATTGATAATATACAGGTCATCCCGGTCTGCAGATTTATTTATCGTTTCTTCGTCACCAGGAATCAGTTTTTCCAGAGTGTCAAGGAAGGTACGAACTTTCGTCACAGGCAGATACATGGTCGGGACCGGCTGGGGGATTAATCCAGTTTTCAGATAGAGTTCCACCCCCAGGTTCTTATTTTGATCGATGCCTTCCAGATCGTTGACATTCGCCAGAGAGGCTGAAGCGATCTCGGCGATTTCCGGACGCTCTGCCAGCTCAAAGATGAAATCGATATCCGAGAGGATCTGTTCAACACTGGCCACATTGATGGTTATTAATGGTTTGGGGAGGATCGATTCCAGACCCGCGTTCTTTTTTTCCTGTTGCTCTTCCTGCTTTTCAGGTTCTGTCTTTCCAGCCCCTGGTTCCTGTGCAAAAAGTGTGCTGCTATAGAAGAAGATCAGAATCAGAAGAGACAATTGTCGTGCCATGAGGAGCATGGATTTTGTGAACATGGCCTGGGAGCCTGAAGTGCAGGAAATTCTCATACGATGCCTTTTGCGTAGAGTTGAGATTCGTATTGAAACGGAGGCGTTTTCTCACACTTTTGAAAACGCTGAACCCGACTGGAGTACAGACACTATCGATATGTGATTTTGTGTACTTATTACCCGATCAGGGTTGGTAGGGAATGATTTTGAATGAAAAGCGATTCAATACCAGTCACCCAGTATACCCGATCGAAAAACAAAAAGATTCAGTGAATCTGATATTTGCTCAGCGGGGTAAGAAAGCAGTCTGCAAAGTCAAGCGACCGAATTATTTACAGCGATGGTATAGCGGGCAGATTAAGACCATCCAATAGCTTTTTACGTTCTTCACGGGATTTCTTGTAATGATGAGGCAGTACCCGTTCGTGATAGGTTTCCAGTGGCCGCACCAGTGTGCGTTCCAGAACCCGTTTTCGCAGTCGCCAGTCTTCTTCGCTGACACTCGCCTGTGCCTGCAGCTCGTCCATGGTTTCGAATGCGCGTTCGATACCAGAAATACTGAGTTCGATGTCATGCAACGCCTGTTTTGAAGTTACAGGTCGCGCTTGGGAGCGGTTGTCCCAGCGATATTTTAAAGTCTGCAGCAACCCGTTCAGGTGATCCCACTGTTGTCCTGGTGTCTGAAACAGACTGGCGTCAGTTGCTGCCATCTCCAGTGCCCGTACAACAGATACAATCGAACGATCATTGGCGGCACCGTAATTGATGGCATGCAGACGGTGTGAAAATTCAAGAATGTCTGGCGCCTCATCTGATTTTTTATAGAGCTCTGCGACTTCGTCATGCATAAAGTAGCTGATCATGGGATCGTAAGTCGTTGTAAATGTTGTCACGCGACCAATCTGGTCGACCGAAGGGTTTGCTTTCTCCATCGCGTCCGAGAGTGCTTTGAAATAATACATGCGGCGTTTGTCTTCATCGTGGATGTAATCTTCTTTGTGCAGATTTTCTGCAGCAACCTGTCTGATAAGTGAACGCGGATTTTCCGTGATTTGATCTTTGGCAGGTTTGCGGTACTTCCAATACTGATCGGGATAGCGGGCCATCAGTTTGTTTTGTGCAGTCACTTCTGATAGTCGTCTGAGGACGATAGGGTCGTTCTTTTCGCCTTCCATCCAATTCAACAGGCGGCTGCTGCGATACTCTTTGACGGGTTTTTCGTTGTGGATTTCCGCTGACACCATTTTCCGGATTTCTTCCTGTTTCATCCCCCAGCGCATCATTTCGTAAGGGAGAGTAAAAGCGAAGTTACCGTTCGAAGAGTTATTGACGCTGGTTTTGACATCGGTGGCCATATCTGCCAATGCCTCATCCGAATATGCTGCCAGGTTCAACAAAACCGACCAGTCCCAGCCTACCTGTGCCAGTGTGCGTCTGACCTGCGGCGCCTGAATTCGATCAATCAGGTTGCCTCTGACAAAACCCTGTGCTGAATTTGTGCCCAGGAATAAAGTTTCGCCGTTGGCAATTTCGATTGCCAGAACCTGCTGGAAGGTAGACCGAAATGTCTGTGCCATCACTCGCAGAGGTTGCGCTCCAAAATCAATATGTTGAAAACGCTGACAGAAAATACCATCAGTATTCAGATGACGCGAAACATTGTGATAGAATTCAGCCGTGTACTCTGCCTGCGATTGGGTCACAACCGACTGGGCGGGGTTACTGATAATCAGGTCATACTGTTTTGCTGTATCCGCGCGGGCTGCCATTGCCAGAGCGATGGGAGTCTGAACCAACTCGATGCGATCTGAATCGAAGGCGGAGATCGCATTCCGTGGTACAATTTCTTCCTGATACAATTTGACGAGGCTTCGATCCGGTTCCAGGCAGGTCACATGTTGTACGGGGAAGTCGAGGCTGGAATTCACGCCCACGCCGGCGCCAAGACCCAGAAACAGAACATCTGCAGGACGCTCATGTAGAATAACGGGAATTACAAACGGCATCAGTTCTCCAGTGGTATGCGGGCATAATCCAGCATCCACACTGGTAACGCCGAAAGGCAGACCGCTTCTGCGAATCTGGATCTGATTTTCTCGATAAGACCAGATCGTAAACGTACCATATTGGCCTTCCCTTTCTGACAGGCAGCGACCTTCATCCAGGTGGGGCAGCAGTTCTGGTTTCAATCCATAGCGTAATCCGGTAAAGGTGTTTGTTGAGAACAACAGCTTCGCCGACTGACGAACATCATAGTTATTGTGATAAAACAGACCCGCCGTGAGCAGAATCAGTGAGCAAATCATTGCAGCGGCCCGCAAGCGCGTCGCCGGGAGTTGGAAGTGTGTCAGTCGAACCAGTACCGCCAGACCGAGCAGCACCAGGCAGGTGAGAACCGTGATCATTTTGAGTTCAATGCCAGCCGATCCGATCAACCATGAACAACCAAGCATACCGGCCAGCAGGCAGAGTGGCTGCCAGACGGGAAGAGTGGTTAAGGTGGATTTCTGCGCAGCGGAGTAACGTGCAGAACTGGAAAGTTTGAGCCACCCCCCCCAGCAGATTCCCAACAGGCAGAAGATAGTTGCTGTTAAACCACCACGGATAACAGACAGTAGCAGCGCGTATTCGATATAGGCGTTGGCATACAGCATCCAGGAGACCAGTAGTGGAAACAGCGCCAGACTGCCGACGCCAATCAATGCCACTGCAAGTAACAGGCTGGAAGTCGTCCGCATGAGCGTTCCGGGTTTGCGGGCTCGGATGAAGGAAAAGGCTGTGGCGATTCCGAGTAGAAATCCAGCCCAGATGGTGACTTTGAGATAGAGTGAATCCGGGAAAAGCTGAAACAGAACTCGACTGACGACAACCAGCAGAATTCCAGTAGCAACACTCATTGTATACGAGCCGATCTGGATCAGCAGTGGAATACGGAGCGGGGTAGCTGCTCGCTGTGGGGCTGTGAACTCAGAATGGGATTTCGTATGGGGCTGAACAAAATCCGGTTTCAGCCATTGTGAATATTCAGGAAGATAACTCTTGCAAAGTGAACTAATCCAGGGGACACAGCAGAAAACCAGAGTAGCGATGAGAGGAATCAGCAATGTACCGGTCCAGTTGAATACGGGAACGAGCCAGTAAGCTGATAGAATCAATGAAACACTGACGCCCGTCAGAAATCGGGCCAATTGTGAATGCATAATCACGCGGGAATTGTTGTGATCGACTTCAGACAATGTCGCAAACCAGAACAGGCGGGTCGACCAGAACACGGCAGGCAGGATCAGCATCATGGCAGCGAGTGTCATCAGGCCCGTCAGAAAAACGACGTTCGTCAACTGTGAGAGTGTGATCGAATGCAGGACCTGATTGAGCTGGGTGAGTAAAACCGGATAACAGATTGACCAGAATGAAAGCATCAATAACGTTAAGCGGATGCGTCTCTGGTGAGGTGCCATTTGGGGAGTAGAGTCTGAACGCAAGAAGGTGGCACGCTGTGGCAGTCCGAGCCAGATGCCCATCACAATTGATAGACCAATCCCCGCCATCACTTCGGGACTGTCACTGACCAGGTTCTGAAAACGTTGAACACAGGAAAGAACGAACAGACCGCAAATCGTTCCCAGAAGAAACACGATACCCATTCTCTGCTGCAAAAATGAGAGAGAAAACGGGAGTAGATGATGAGCAAACGAACGGATCATGGCTTCCTTGCCTGTCGTTATTTAAAAAATCAGAATTGCATCTCAACTTAAAGTAGCTTACTCTAAGTCACTTCCCAAGCGTCCCTTAGCAGCAAAAACTGCCGGTTGATATACAGGGACACTCAGGCAGTGTTTTATCGAAAATGCGTAAATATATGCAATACCAGTCGTTGTATCACTCCTGAGATGGCATTTGAATGATAACCAACGTACACTTATCTAGACAAAAATGCGTAGCGGAGTAAAAATAGGTTGTTATCCCGGTCTGTTTCAGTCCTTTGCCATAGAAATTCTTCAAAGTGAAATCCCAATTGAATTTTCCCTCTGTTGAGGAACCATTCTGCAGTCAGCGATGTCAGATTATATTGCCTTCGATTCGGATGATGCTGGTTTGTTTTGGATTCTTCATTTCAGTTTCCGGAGAACGGCTTCAGGCTGAGACAAATTCCACGGCTTTTTATAAAGCAGCAGCGAATTCAATCACAGTGGACGAGTTGAAATCGCATATCGAATTTCTGGCCAGCGATTCATTGGAAGGTCGTGAGGCGGGTTCACAGGGAGGCCAGGCTGCAGGAACTTATATCCGGACCTTTCTACAGAAACAGAAGATTCAACCGGGGATGGCTGATGAAGGCTACTTCCAGGAGTTTGATGGCGGTTTTCGAAATATCATCGGCCTGATTCCTGGAAATGATCCCGAGTTGAAAAAAGAATATGTGGTGATCGGTGCCCATTACGATCATGTGGGCTACGGGAAACCATCCAACAGTCGAGGCGGCGTCGGGCAGATCCATAATGGTGCTGATGATAATGCCAGCGGAACCGCGGCTTTGCTGGAAGTGATTGAAGCACTGTCGTTACACAAAGAGCTTCCCCGTCGCTCAATTCTCTTTGTATTCTGGGATGCGGAAGAAATGGGGCTTCTGGGTTCACGCCACTGGATCAATTATCCGACAGTGCCTTTGAACCAGGTTGTTCTCTATCTCAATCTGGATATGGTTGGGCGGTTGCAGAAGAATCCCCTGACTCTATTTGGTTCCCGATCCGCTTACGGACTGCGTTCCAGCACCGTACGATCAAATGAGCGAGAAACCGATCTCAAAATTGATTTTGATTCTGCTATCCGACCGGACAGTGATCACTGGCCCTTTTATCAGAAAGGGATTCCCTTCCTGATGTTTCACACAGGCAAGCATGCAGATTATCATCGTCCGGAAGACGACGCCTATAAAATTGATTATCTGGGCGCTCGCAAGAGTGCCCAGCTGTTAACACAGCTGACACTGGATTTTGCATTGCAGTCGGAAAAACCAGAATTTCGAAATGCCAATCAGGATATCCTGTCTGGCATCGATCAGCAGGCGCGCATTGATAACAGCGATCCTCCGCGGCTCGGAGTTGCCTGGAACGCGGATATTTATTCACAGGGGAAATTACTACTGACACAGGTAATGGCCAATACACCGGCTAAAAAAGCAGGACTCCAAACGGGTGATGAGATTGTCAAAATTGATGGCAAGTCTCCGATCGCGGAGCAGGGTTTTGGTGCCTTGGTTCAGAATTCCCCCAACAAGATTATCCTGCAGGTTCGTCGTAAAGATCAGGATAAACTGCTGGAACTTCCGGTAACATTGTCCGGGAAACCGGTCAAGCTGGGAATCCAGTGGCAATCAGATGAGGCCGATCCCAAAGTCATTGTGATTTCCGATATTATCGAATCTTCACCCGCTGCTCTGGCAGAACTGAAAATCAATGACCGGATTTATGAAATTGACGGGGAAAAAATTGAGAACAGTGAGGAGTTTCGCAAACTGGTCCGTTCCCGGAAACTCCCCTTCAGCCTGCTGGTGGAGCGGAAAGGCCGACTGAAAAAAATTGATATTCAGTCGGTGAGGTGAATTTTCCAGTCAATCATTTGCGGCTGCAATCCGGATTTGCCGAGCTCTTCTTTCAATCTGTCTTCAGGGACGACTCGTGCAGAGCCCGTTCGATAAACACGCACATGAATGCCGTCTTCATCACCGGATGCCTGCTTTGCGAGAGTGAGGATCTCACTCATCTCTGCAGGGCGGTATTTGTCTTTAGGCTGTGAGGCGGCTTTGACCAGATAGCTGCGGTCATCAATCAGGATATCCAGAACTTGTAAGGGAAGCTCGGCGAGCGACTTTTCCTGTTTTGGTTCCGGTTGAATCAGGATCGGGATGATTTCCGATTCACTGGATGCCATGATCGCCTGTGATTCTTCCTCCGCCGGGGCTGCTGTCTTCTCAGCTTCTCCCGGCCCGGAATTGATACCCGGAGTCAGACCGAAATACTGTCCGAGAATAATGCCCAGCGCTAAGATTCCACCTCCTGCATACATCATTTTTTTTGGTCGTTTACCCATATCCGGTCCCTGATACAAAATGTGCCTGACTGTCTCAGCATTGTAGTAGATCAGCATTGTGATGAAACAGGTCAATTTGGCGACCATTTTCAGAGATTCAACACTGTTCGAGGAATCACAGGTAAACCGGGTTGCCTACTTTCCGGAATTGAGTTCTTCCATCAGTTCAAAGAGAACCGTCATGATTTTATCAGAAGCATCCAGTTGAACGCGATTGGTTCCCATCCAGGTTTCGTATCCACCCAGTTTATGCTGAGCCGGTGTAGGGAGGTATCCATAATACCCGTTGGCAAGTTCAATCGTGAAAGCATCTTTGAACGGTGCCTTATCCTTAATTTCCAAACCGATTTCACAGAATGTTTCAAAGGGAATCGCAGCGACTGTCAGATCACCAATTCTGAGAGCCTGCAACTTCACTGTGACTTCATCCGGGCCTTCGAGCAGTCTTTGTACGCGTCCGGCGTAATTCCGTTCGTAGCGATGATGTTGTGGTGTGCCTTCTGGTTGTGCCAGCACTTTTTTGAAGTAGGCCTGCATCTCAGCGTCCGGCTTACGGACTTTTAATGTCAATTCTGCATTCGCGGAACCCAGGGGAACCCAGGTCTGGTATTTGACATCTTTATATGCTTCTGCGACACGTGCTGCGACGAGGTCTGCGACCAGTGTCATTTTTTTGTAAGCCTCCATCCGCTTACCTGGATTACTGAAATTGATGTTATTAATATCACCGCTGGTTCCATTTGAGAGCATACCCACAAAGGAGCCTTCATCCCGGTTGGCACCAATGAGCGAACCAATTTTTTCAGAGAAGATGCCGAAGTAGTCTGCCGAAATTTCACCTTTCTTCACGCCGCCGACATAATGGAGTGAATAATTAGCCAGCAGTGCCAGCGGACGACCATCCAGCGACTGGACACTGATGAAAGAGATTTCGGGATCAATGGGACCAGCTGGTTTCACGAGGGCTGCGTTGCCGCGCGGCGGATTCATGCGCACCTGATCGACGCCCCCAAACGGGTTCTTGCAGAAGTCCGGATTAGTGGTAAACCAGCGTCTGTTGAAAACTTCGGAGGCTTCGTCGATGCCCCCCCAGCCGATCTGAGCCGGTTCCGCTTTTTCCAGAGCACGCCGGACACAGTCCGCGATGCGGCGGGAAAGGAAGTCACGATACTTCGGACTGCTGGCCCTTGTCGCCGAATGCGTGTGTGTCGCTGCCATCAGGATGTTCTCGGGAGGCAGGTCCGTTTCTGCTTTGATGAAGTCTCGGGCTGCCTGATAAATGTCTTCGGTGATACCCAGGTTGTCGCAGATAACAAATGCAATCTTTGTTTCACCATTATCGAGCACAAGGCAGCGGGCATGCAGTTCGTCGTGTACATTTTCCGAAGGGAAGGGAGCAAAGCCACCGATGATCGCTTCCCCGAGTGGTGGTGTGATATTGCTGGTGGCGGCACCCGCTTTGAGCACTTTTCCCTGAGGGGAATCAGCGGCCTGTGAACTACTCAACAGGCTCAGTGCACAACACAGACTGCCAATAGCCTTCAAAGCCTGTCTACGATTGATTCGTCCTGCCATCGCTATCACTCCTCATTCAGGTCCCATGGAAAGTCAACTCAAGTCGGTTTGTGATTATAGCGCTTCGGATTCTCTAACACAACAACCACTATTGATGTGTTGATTGCCGTCTGTGACATAACCCTCTATTTGGAAGGTGATTACAACGACAGATTAGCTGGGGGATCAGGTCGGGGCAGTTAATTCCATCAATGTAATAGTAGAAAATCTGTTAAAATATATTGTCACCAATGTGAATTATAATTGCCATTGCCGGCAATATAATATACTTTGATGCCAATGTTATGATGAAGAGATTAATTATTTTTGCAATTTTAACCCAGTCATTTAATACGGTTTCGCTTTTTCAAATCATTATTTCGGTAGAGGCCTCTTATGCAGTATTCGAAGATACCCCGTCGTGCGTTTACATTAATCGAATTGCTGGTAGTGATCGCCATCATCGCGATTCTCATCGCGTTGCTCTTGCCGGCGGTCCAGCAGGCGCGGGAGGCTGCCCGTCGTTCCACTTGTAAGAACAATCTCAAGCAGATCGGGCTGGGTATGCACAATTACAATGGAACACACAGTACTTATCCTTATGGGGTCAGACATGCCGGGGACAATAATGCATTACACGAACGTGAATGCTGGGCCCAACAGTTGTTGCCTTATATTGATCAGGCGCCGCTGTATAACAAATACACGGCAGATACGACCAAAAATATCTGGAATGTTCCGAAATCAATCAGTGCGGTTGTCATCCCCGTTTACATGTGTCCCTCAGACCCTTCCTCTCCCGGTTTTAACTATGCCGATTTATTCGAAGGTAATTACACAGGTTGTGCGGGCAGTACTCCGATTAAAATGAACGACACCAATCCCAATAATGTAAAGATGGATGGTATTCTGTATCTGCAGTCTCGAACGCGTATTCGGGATATTGTAGACGGTTCTTCCAATACCATCATGCACAGTGAATCAATCATTCGCGGGACGAGTGGTGCAGACTGGGGTTCAGCCGGTCATTACTGGGGTGGTGGTCGCTGGGGAGGTGGTCTGTTTACTACGCTTGAGCCACCCAATACTTCCATTCCGGATGAGCATAATACCTGCAAGAGCACTACATGGCCTTTAGCGCCCTGCACGGCCGTGGGTTCCACCACACAAATCCAGAACTATGCCCGCAGTAACCATATTGGGGGGGTACACTGTCTGCTGGCCGATGGCGCGGTTCGATTCATTTCCTCCAATGTCGATCGTGGGACCTTTCATGCATTGGGAACACGTGCTTCCGGTGAAGTCTTAGGTGAATTCTAGACGGTGTCCCATTTTACTGTAGTGTCTCCAGGGCTGTTTGGCCCGAGTCTATTAGATTGAGAGACGCTATTCTTAAATGTGATGTTCTCTAGACCGTACGATCATCTGTTTATTGTTTCAAATTAAAGTACGTTCAGGAATTGAAAACCATGCGCGCTTCGAAATTACTCATCTTGCTTCTGCTGATATTCACGGGTTGTCAAGGTGGTGACGAGGGACCAGAAACATTCACAGTGACAGGTGAAGTCTCCTTTTCGGGAAAACCTGTGGAAGAGGGGCAGATTGTCTTTCTTCCCACTACAGGAAATACACAACGACAGGCAGCAATCATTAAGAATGGACAGTATTCCAGTGAATGCACGCCAGGCAAAAAAAATGTGGAAATCACTGCCTATCGATTCGATGAATCAAAGCAGGAACCAGATCCTGCTGAACCAGGTAAAACTGTTCCCGCGCGAGTTCAATATCTACCGAATAAATATAACCAGAAGACAACACTCGTTGCAGAGGTGGCTAAACAGGGAGAAAACCACATCGATTTTAAGCTTGCACCATAAGATTAATTAGAAGCGATCGGAGTTGACCTTTTTATTTCTACTGAATAAACAATAGAGGACATGCTATGAATTCGCCTGATCCAAGTCGACGCGCTTTTACGTTAATCGAATTGCTGGTAGTGATCGCGATCATCGCGATTCTCATCGCATTGCTTTTACCGGCGGTCCAGCAGGCGCGGGAGGCTGCCCGTCGTTCCACTTGTAAGAACAATCTGAAGCAGATCGGGCTGGCGCTGCATAATTACCATGATGCGTTCAATGTCTTTCCACCAAATTCCAATGGCGCTGATCCAAACCTGCCAAACGGCTTCAGCTGGCGAATGAAAGTGCTGCCCTATATCGATCAGGGACCATTATTTAATCAATTCAATTCGAGTTTACGAATCACTGATCCCGCACATCTGGCCCTGTGCCAGAATATCATTCCCGTTTATCTCTGTCCCAGCGATCCGACTCCGGCTGTGAAAAGTGATCTGCATGTCAACTGGTGCTTTCCTGGAAATGCAACGGGCGTCAGTGGCGCTTTGACTTCTACTAATGTCTGTGATATTGCTGGCAGTACTTACGATACGACCGCTGCAGTTGCAACATATGGAGAAGTCTGCGGACTACATCCGGATAGTGGTCCGGGGGGAATGTTTCGTCGACGTCAGACGTTTGTAATGCGGTTTCGTGATCTGACTGATGGGGCATCGAATGTGCTGGCGATTGGTGAAATGTCTCCCAGCTACAATCCCTTCAGTGCCTGGGTGCCCAGTGACAGCCCGGTACATACATCCGCAGCGATTAACAGTTCATCGTTACTATGTGGGCCGAGTCCCTGTCAATATCCGACGATCGGCTGGCCACAGACGACCGCTTCGCAAAGTTTTCACACAGGTGGTGCTCACTTTCTACTAGCAGACGGCAGTGTTCATTTTTTGAGTGAGAACATGGACCTGTCCCTGTATCAGCAACTGGGACATGCCAGTGATGGATTGCCAACAGGCGGATTCAACAAGTAACAGGAATGAGTATTTCGTTTTGTTTTAAGAAAGAATACAACATGAATATTCGATCTGGTCTGCTGCTGTCTCTGGTCGCTTTTCTCTGTTCAGGCTGTGGTCAACCAGATGACAGATTACCCACAGCCAGGGTCTCGGGAACCGTTGCGTTAGACGGGCAGCCTCTTACTGCCGGAAACATTATGTTTTTTCCTGACTCAGGAGGCAAACATGCTGTCGGTATGATTGGCGCTGATGGCGCGTTTCATTTATCCACATATGAATCAGGGGATGGTGCCATCCTGGGCCAGCATAAAGTGGTTATTCAGGTTTCGCATGGAAGTCCGGATGGCACCGCAGTCCCCCAGAAGTCGTCCCAGATTCCGGTCAAATATACTCAGCGAGGAACGACGACATTGACTGCTGAGGTAACAGCTGAGGGAGAGAACCAGCTTAATCTGAATATGCTACCCTGACACGGCTGTTTCATTGCGTCATGTCAAATCGCTCTTGCAGCAGATTTCGAAAGCCCGCATACTTTGCAGATACTGTTTACCAACTTATCTCGAAGAAAATGATGCGATGCAACTGGAACTGACCGAAAAAACAAAACTGGAAGCGCCTCCTGATCAGATTCACGACTGGCTGAGTGATCTGGAAAACTGGCCGAAGATCAATGATAAGATTCGTTCAATCACGGTTGAAGGCGATAAATGCATTGGAGAGTTGGTTTTCAAAGGGAAGACAATCGATTTTGCCGGCATGGTTCCCGAAGACGAAGATCCTCTAAAAGTCACTTGCAACATTGTAATCCAAACGAATCCTGAGCAGAATCGCACGGAGCATATAACGGTTGTGTATGAAATCGTGCCTCAGGGCAGATACACGCAGGTGATTGAACGCATCATCTTCGAGCGGTCAATTCCTTTCTGGGGCTGGCTGCTGATCAAGTTTATCATGAAAGTCGGGAAGCCGACCGGATCGACCAATCTCCAGCGGATTAAAGAACACATTACCGCAGAGAGTGAGTAATTCAGATGGTTCCGTCAGACAGGTTCGAGCTGCTATTGTTTCTCTTTCAAGATGAACTCGCCGTAATAACCGATGTTCGATTTATATTTTCCGTTGAGCATGTTGCCTTTCATTGAGCCGATCCACTGGTACTGGTGACCACGAATGATGGCATCCCCCGAAAGCTTTTGTTGATTGCCCATGGGCTTCGATTGAAACGTCGCTTCATATTTAAAGGGATCACCTTTGAATAAACCGGTAAAGGTGGCTTTCCATTTACCACTCTCGTCGGAAGTCGCGACGCACTTTAGCGGACCAGTGGTGTTGTACTTGCGGTTATTCCACTTCCCTTCCCAGGTCCGTGTTTCACCTGCCTGTAGATAAGATCCTCCCATTATCGCGAGTATTGCGATCAGGATGAAGCGTGTCATGCCCATTTCCCCTTTCAAACAGTCTGGTTTCTCAAAGGAACTTCGGAGAAGTTCACAGCGTTCAGACAGGGATTCGCTAAACGGACCGAAAATGCGACAATTTTACGGATACATGTCCGAACCACCTGTTGATGGAATTCTCACCGGGATTGTATCGTCCTGTATTGAAACGGGTTAAGGCGTTCCCGTCAATTTCGCTGAAAGATCCATCCGGAGATTAAATATAGTATTCAATCACATGTTCTTCTTCGACTGAGATGCGGTAATCGTGTCCGGGTGAGACGAGAGCTGCGTCATCCAGCAGCAACTGCGCGACGCGCATCGCCTGCCCGCGCAGTTCGGGAACAGCCGTTGTTTCCCAGAGCGTCCCTTTCATCAATGGACCGATGGCGAACAGAAATTCGGACGGATTGCCTTCTGCGTCGATCGTGGCAAAGTCGGCTCCGACATCGATGCCCATATCCAGTTCATCCGGTCGAATCAGCCCGCGCCGAAGCAAATTCTGAAACAGAGGTACGCTGGTGTCAGAAAAACCAGAATGGGGACCCGTGCAGTTGATTACCAGGCCGCCACTCACCTGTTGCGACTCGCCAGCCCGATTCTGCAGGTTCACACAGACGCGATCCCCGTCTGCTTCCAGCCCGGTAATGCGACCCCGGACAACACTCAATCGACCTTCTGTAATCGCTTCGGTGACGCGCTGATGAATCGGCTGGGCAATACGGTGTCGGATCACATTCCAGCGGGCCGCATACCGTTTGAGGAATTCCTGTTTTTCCGCCAGTTCAAATTTTTGCCAGATCTTCTGGGTATGAGGTCGCAGGCGATCAACTACGATTCCCGGGTTTTCACCAATCCGCTGCAGCTGGCGACAATGTTTTTCGAGCAATTGGACCAGATTTTCCAGACCCAGTGATTCGGGTTCTTCGGGGAGGAAGTCCGGATATTCAATACCGCGAAAATGGGCCTGGGGGATCATCCCGTTATGAGAAATCGCGATCAGATGCCCCTGCCAGTCCTGCTCGCTGAGTGTCAGGAAGACATCAATCATGGAGAGCCCCGTTCCCATGACAATAATGTTCTCAGCAGGGTTGGGAATCTTTTCCATCCAGTTGCCCCAGGGCTCGGCGCAATAACCTGGATGGGAGAATTCATCTTCAGCAAGCGGGCAGGGGGGCTGATTTCCCGTTGCCAGCAGAACGCGATCGGCTTCGATCGTCGTTCCCTCTTTGAGCGTAATCTCAGCTGTACCTTCAAAATTAAATTCGATGTCGACGGCTTCCTGTTCGATGACCTGAATTTCCGCAGGATGATGGCTGTCGATCGGCTGCATATAGGTTGCGAGGATGCTGCGCAGATAATCTCCATAGATGCGGCGCGGAACATAGGTTTCTCGGAGTTGGGGATCGGGCAGATCACTGTAGTCTACCCGGGTACGGAGCCAGTCCAGGAAGTGATTGGCATGATCGGGGACAGCAGACATGTTTCGTGCAGCGACATTCAATAGATGTTCTTCGCGGCGGGTTCCATAAGCAACGCCACGCCCGAGTGGATATTTGTCATTGATCAATTGAATACAGAGTGGGCTGCTGCTTAAGCGGGCGAGATTGACCGCCGCCATCGTTCCACTGAAACCACCTCCAATAATCGCCACTTTCTTCATGAGCCTCTCGTCCTTTCACAGTCAACACGGGATACCGGAATGATTGCACAACCAACGGAGATTCCTGCCGTTTCGAATAGAAATCTGATCGAATAGAAATCTGAAAATGAAAACAGCTTCAGGAAGTGTATTAATTGTACCTGACGAAGCACTGGTGGAACAGGCAGCAGGCGTCGATCGCCGGTATTGCCGGAAAAGCAGTAATCGCGTTCAATACTCCCGTTTGATGATCGGCGTTTTTTTCCCCTGGTCATCAATGGCAACATAGGTAAAGGCCGCTTCGGTGACTTTGAAGTAGGGGCAGTTCGAATCTTCATGCCGCAGGACCGGTTCGACCCAGACTTCGAGTTGCAGGGTGATGGATGTATTGCCAATGCGTTCGACCGTGCCATAGCAACTCACAACATCACCGATCTTGACCGGACGAATGAATTTCATCGACTCGACAGCAATCGTCACCGTGCGGGTTCCTGAGGCCTCCTTGGAAAGGATCCCACCGGCGATATCCATCTGCGACATAATCCAGCCACCAAAGATATCGCCGTTGGCATTTGTGTCCGCCGGCATGGCCAGCGTTCTCAAAATCAGCTTGCCGTCCGGCAGTTCACAGGTTTCTTCCATCATTCAACAATCCCGTATCACAGCTGTTGACCACTATTTTTCGAACGAATGATTTGTTTCGACAGGCTATGTTAATGCGAACGCGGTGGCCGGCCATTGTTCTTCGCAACATGGCCTCCCCAGACCAGTAGATTTTTGCTGCAGTCATCCCGATGGATGAGGACTTCAATCAGCGCGGGGCCATCATGCGCGGTCGCCTGTTTGATGGCTTCATCCAGTTCGCCTTCCGTGCGGGCTTTACAGCTGAAGCCATTGCCGTCTTCCGCATTGAAGACATGTACCAGTTCGGCATAGTTCCAGTTTTTGATGGTATTATAGGGACCATCATGAATTTCCACTTCAATCGTGTAGCCGCCGTTATTAATCAGAAAGATGATCGGTTTCAATCCATAGCGAATGATGGTGGAAACTTCCTGTGCGGTCAGCTGGAATGAACCGTCTCCGATCAGGGCAATCGGTCGTCGATCGGGCGCTCCGACACTATAGCCCAGTGTGGCGCCCACGGACCACCCGATAGAACCGTACTGCATCTGAACTTCAAACCGTGCCCTATCGGGTAAATCCAGCTGCATGCCATTGAACCAGGAATCACCGGTTTCCGCGATGACAGTGGAATCGGAGTCCAGCATTTGTTGAATGCGCGAGAACAACTGACGCGTGGAGAGCTCCGTTTCGGGAGGCCCCGGTCGCAGAGGAGTGACTTCTTCCTTGATTCGATTATAGGCGATCATCGACCCGTCATTGGGTTTCAATTTCTTTGCCAGCAGTTCCAGGAATTCGGTGAGTTTCACATTACTGAAAGTCTGATTGGGAAAGACTACACTGTTCGGTCGAGCCTGTATGACTTTGGCCGGATTGATCAAAGCCGCATGTCCGGTGGTGGTATAGTCGGTAAAGGTACCTCCTGCGAACAGGCAGAGATCAGAGGAATCAACAATCTCGCCACAGCCGGGAGTGCCTACGGGGCCCCAGTAGATACCCATGTAGTGGGGATGTTGTTCGCTGAAGAATCCCTTGGCGTTGGGCATGCTGGCGACGGCGTAACCACAGGCATCCGCCAGTTTCAGAAAGTTGGCTTCTGCACCAAACGAACGGAGTTTGACGCCTGCGACCAGAACTGGTTTTGTCGCGGTGTTCAACAGTTCGACGGCTCGATCGACGGCGGCGTTCAGCGACAGCGGATCACTGGCGGTCGGCCCAGCGAACGAACGGACGTTGGGAGCCGAAGTGACTGCATCCGCGATGTTACAGGCAATTTCAATATAGACGGGTTTACGAAAGCGGAGGGCCGTCTGAATTGCATGATCAATCTGCGTCGGCGCTTCGCGGGGATCGTGAATGGTTACTGCTTCCGCAGTCACTTTAGAAAAGATGTCGCGCTGATAGTCGTAGTCAAGCAGACCCAGTGTATGGTGCAGCATTTCGAACTCGGATTCCGAGTTGGTGTTTGGTCCGCCGGAGACGGCTATGATCGGCAGGTCTTCTGCATAGGCACCCGCAACGGCGTTGAGCAGGCTCAAACCGCCGACACTAAAAGTCACGAAGACTGCACTGGCACCGCCGGTGGCGCGACAATATCCGTCTGCGGCGTAACCGGCGTTTAATTCGTTACAGCAGGAGATCATCTCCAGATTTTTATTTTCCAGCAATTTATCCAGCAGCACCAGGTTGTAGTCTCCCGGGACTGCAAAATAGTGCTGCAAACCAATTTCCTCCAGTCGAGAAGCCAGATACGAACCGACGGTAGTGCTGTTTTCAGACATCAAAGTTCCTTCTATAAATAAATGCAAATCATCCCGGGTTGCGCAATGCTGGAAAAATTAATATTCAGGATGCCACATGGTCTCTTCAATCCGCTGATCAATTTCTGCTTCCGTGATCGAGTCGGCAACGCCATCCGCAATGGCTGCCAGCGCAACCGCATGAGCAATTTTGCGACTGACATCACGAATGATGGTCAAAGAGGGGAGCAGGGAAGCAGTCCGGTCCTGGAGCGCGGGTGATGTTTCTTTCAAGGCTTCCGCTGCGGCGATGAACATCGCATCGGTGACACGACGTGACCGCGACGCGAGGATGCCCAGACCCATCGCCGGGAAGATATAACTGTTATTACATTGTGCGATGGTATGCGTGACGCCGTTGTGGTCAACAGGATCAAAGGGGCTGCCGGTTGCAATCACCGCTTTGCCATCGGTCCATTTCAGCAGATCTGCGGGCGTGGCTTCCGCCCGGGACGTTGGATTGGATAGCGGAAAGATGACCGGGTGTTCGACATGCGATGCCATTTCACGAATGATTGGTTCTGAGAAGGCACCCGCCTGACCGGTTGCGCCGATCAAAACACCTGGTTTTCCATTGCGGACCACATCGGCAAACGAGACGGCTCCGGTTGTATCGCAATCCCAGCTTTTCAGGTTTTCTGAAGGCTGTGCCAGCTGCTGATGCAGTTCGTCGAGATCCGTGCGCCCGGAATGCAGCAGACCGTCTCGATCGATTACATAAAAATGGGAACGGGCCTCGGGTTCACTCATGCCTCCGGCCATCATCGTCTGTTTCAACTGCATACAGATACCAACCCCGGCGGAACCCGCTCCCAGCATCAGAATGTTCTGGTCCTTTAATTCTCCACCCCCGGCAGCGATCGCGGCGAGAATCGTGCCCGTGGTGACAGCGGCGGTGCCTTGAATGTCGTCATTGAAGGTACACAGGTCATCCCGGTAGCGGTCGATAATTCGTTCGGCGTCGACGGAAGCAAAGTCTTCCCATTGCAGCAGAACATTCGGAAATCGTTTTTTGACCGCCGTCACGAACTGATCGATGAACTTGTCGTATTCTTCCCCCTTGATACGATTTTCCCGCCAGCCGATGTAGCGGGGATCGTCGAGGCGCTCCTGATTGTTGGTTCCCAAATCCAGTACGATAGGCAGTGTTTTCTCGGGAGCAACCCCGCCACACAGGGTGTACAGCGATAGTTTACCGATGGGAATGCCCATGCCACCGACCCCCTGGTCGCCCAACCCCAGAATTCGTTCGCCGTCTGTGACGACAATCACATCAATGTCCCGTTCGACGTTTTCCAGGATCGCATCCATGGAATCCCGTTCCGGGTAAGAGATGAAAATCCCACGGGGACGTCGGTAAATATGGCTGAAGCGTTCACACGCCAGACCCACAATGGGCGTATAAACGATTGGCATCATCTCTGTGATATGACCCAGCATCAGGCGATAGAAGAGAGTTTCGTTTTCGTCCTGGAGCTGTCTGAGATAAATATGTTTGTTAATCGGTTCCTTAAAGTCGCAGAAGGCTTCGTAAGCGCGTTCGACCTGTTCTTCGAGAGTATCCACATGCGGTGGCAGGAGCCCGAGTAATCCGTGTTGGATTCGCTCCTCGGTCGTAAAAGCGGTTCCTTTATTCAACAGGGGGTCTTCCACCAGCAGGGTGCCGCGTTTCTCGATCGAAAGTTCTTCTGTCGTACGTCCTGTATTCATGTCAAATTCAATCCCGATGTGAAGAGTCGTGGGTGAGGAAGTGATGCGGGCAGCCTGGTCTGAGAGGTACTTCCCGTATCAGGCATAGAATAGTGGAAAAGTGGTGAGTCTGTCGATGTTACTCTTAAGAATCTCCAAGGAATCCTGTAAGCTGGAGTTTGAGCGGTGATGGCTGTCTCATGATTTGTCGGGAAACGGCGGAAGTGGGTGATGCACGACTTGCAACTCACTTTCAGATTTCGTACATAACAGCACCAAGCGAATGATCGGCCTGCACGCTGGTTGCTGTAACAGGTCTTCACAGTTTATTCATGTTTCTGGAATGCCCTCTTTATGTCGCGTCAATTTAATATTGCTCTGGTGCAGGTCTCACTGAACGGGACTCCCGATGAGAATCTGATCAAGTGCCTCGACTGGGTCCGCACCGCCGCCGGGCAGGGGGGACAGGTCATCTGTCTGCCTGAGCTTTACAGTTCGTTCTACTTCTGTCAAAAAGAGACGACGAAGTATTTCGAGTTCGCTGAACCGCTATACGACAAATCGTTCACCGCTTTCAGTAAACTGGCGGAAGAGTTGGGCGTGGTGATCATTGTGCCGTTTTTCGAGAAACGAACCGAAGGCCTGTATCATAATAGCGCTTACGTAATTGACGCGGACGGTAGCGAAGCGGGCCTGTATCGCAAGATGCATATTCCCGATGATCCCTGCTTTTACGAAAAGTTTTATTTCACCCCCGGCGACCTGGGTTTCAAAGCGATTCAGACCCGCTTCGGGAAAATTGGTACCCTGATCTGCTGGGACCAGTGGTTCCCGGAAGGAGCGCGGATTACCGCCTTGAGCGGCGCGAATGTACTGGTCTACCCGACGGCGATCGGCTGGCATCCCCATGAAAAAGAAGAATATGGTATAAAGCAGCACGATTCCTGGATGACAATTCAGCGGAGTCACGCGATTGCCAATGGCACGTTTGTCGCCGCCGTTAACCGGGTTGGATTTGAACAGCCCGAACCCGAGCAGCCGGGGCTGGAATTCTGGGGAGCTTCCTTTATCTGCGGCCCCCAGGGTGAAATCATTGCCCAGGCATCGCACGATCAGGAAGAGATTCTGATCGCCGAGGTCAACCTGGATGAGATGGCAGAGGTCCGTCAGAACTGGCCGTTCCTCCGCGACCGCCGCATCGACGCATATGGCAATATCCTTAAACTCTATCATGATGATGCCTCTCAATGAGTGAGATCACGCGTAGACTGCCCGCAGAATGGGAACCGCAGCAGGCGACGCTGCTCTGTTTTCCGCATAACGGCAATGACTGGCCCGGCAAGTACGAAGTCATCAAATGGGCGTTCATCGAACTGATCCGCAAGGTAGCCGAGTTCGAACGCGTGTTACTGATCGTGAAAAATGACGAACAGCAGCAGAGAATCACGAGGATGCTGAAACAGGCGCACGCCAATACAAAGCAGGTCCGGTTTATTCTGCAGAATACCAACCGCAGCTGGATGCGCGATTCGGGGCCGATTGTGGTACAGCGGAGCGATGGCAAACGGGAAGCACTGCAGTTCCGTTTTAATGGCTGGGCGAAGTATCCCAATCATCGCCTGGACTGGCAGGTACCACCCGCGGTTGCGAAAAACCTTAAGCTTCCTTTTACAGAAGTTTGTTACCAGGGACGCCCGGTGGTCCTGGAGGGGGGCGCGATCGAAGTCAATGGCAAAGGGACTTTGATTACCACGGAAGAGTGTCTGCTCGATCAGAAGACACAGGTCCGCAATCCTGGTTTCACGAAAGAAGATTACGCTGCGATCTTCAAAGAATACCTGGGTGTGACGAATGTGATCTGGCTGGGGGATGGTATTGAAGGGGATGACACACACGGCCATGTGGATGATATCTGCCGTTTCGTGAATCCGAGGACGGTAGTTGCCTGTATGGAAGCGAACAAAAAAGACGCCAATCATCGCCGCCTGGAACAAAATCTCGAGCGACTGAAAAGTGCGCGACTGGAAGATGGCAGCAAACTGAAAGTGGTAGAAATACCGATGCCGGCGCGACTCGACTTCGAAGATCTCAGGTTGCCTGCCAGCTATGTTAACTTTCTGGTTACGAACGGCTGCGTGCTGGTGCCGACCTTTAATGATCCGAATGATGCAATCGCTTTGGACATACTCAGCGCCCTTTTTACTGACCGCCGCGTTATAGGCATTCATGCGGTCGATCTGGTGTGGGGGCTGGGCACGCTACACTGTTTGAGTCATGAGATTACGGCTGGAGAATAGAAAACTGGTTCAATAAACGATCTTTGATTGAGTCCGGGCAAGCGAGCAGGTATGATAATTAAGAACATTTAATTATCTGGCCGCCAGATGATCCTGCCGCTGTTTAATCTCCTGCCCGCATTCCCGCTCATGAGGTCGCTGCTATGAATCGCCTGCTTTTGTTGACTTTGTTTGGCTTTCTGTCTGTTGTTTCTCCGATTGCTAATGCGGCGGAAGATTTAACTGTGCTTCCCGCTCTGGAAGGTACAGCAGCCGAGTCTGGTCTGGTGTATCAGGCTCTGCAAAAACGTGCGCATGAAGCCTTCGCGAAACGGAAAGAAGTCTACGAGAACATCAAAACGCCTGAAGACTGTGAAGCCTACCAGAAGCGGATGAAAGATTTCTTCCGGACGCAGATCGGCGGGTTTCCGGAGCGGATGCCCCTCAATCCCCGCGTAATCGGAAAGCTGAAGGGGGACGGATTTCGGGTCGAGAATGTGATTTACGAAAGCTGGCCCGGTCATCATGTGACGGCGAATCTCTACCTGCCGGACAGCAAACCACCGTATCCGGGGGTGTTGGTTCCCTGTGGACACAGTCATAACGGCAAGGCCTCCGCCGCGTATCAGCGGGCCTGCATTCTGCTGGCAAAAAACGGAATGGCGGCGCTGTGCTACGATCCCATCGGGCAGGGGGAACGGTATCAGGTACTGTCCGAACAGCCGAACGAATTTTTTAAAGGCGGGAGTCGCTACCGACCGCCTCATCCGCGTGTGCAGTACTACTGCACTGCCGAGCATACGCTGTTTTCGGTCAGCTCGATTCCATTAGGCAGCAACGCGGCCCGGTATCGGATCTGGGATGGGATGCGGAGTATTGACTACCTGGTGAGCCGTCCGGAAATTAATGCGAAACGAATTGGCTGTACCGGAAATTCCGGGGGTGGAACACTGACGAGTTATATCATGGCGCTGGATGATCGCGTGCAGGCTGCAGCGCCGGTCTGTTATTCGACCATGTATCGTTATCTCATCGATTTTAATGGTCCGCAAGATGGCGAGCAGAATATTTTCGGTCAGCTCGCCTATGGAATGGACATCGCCGACTATACGCTGATGCGGGCTCCCAAACCGACGCTGATCTGTGCCGGCACACTCGATAGTACATTCAAAATTGACGGGACATGGGAACTGTTCCGCGAAGCCAAACGCTTTTATACACGACTGGGCTACGCGGAACGGGTCGGGATTATTGAAGCAGACGCACCGCACGGATTTACGATTCAGTTGAGAGAAGGAGCGGCCCGCTGGATGAACCGCTGGCTGTTAAACAAAGAAAACCCGATCTTTGAAGTTGAAGATCAGCCTGTCTTTACGGACGAAGAACTGCAGTGTTCGCAGTCGGGGCAGATTCTGCTTGATGCAGGCGAACGTTCGCTCTTTGCTGTCAATGATGACTTGAACCAGAAGCTGGCGGCAGAGCGGACTGCGTTTTGGAGTTCAACAGATGTAAGTGCCGCAAGAGACAAAGTGCGCGAGATTTCCGGTATCCAGCCACTCGGTTCATTGCCGCGACCTGAATTCAAAGAAGTGGGCAGCATTTCACGCGACGGTTATCAGATTCAGAAACTGATTGTCACCCCCGATCACGGAACTCCTCTGCCAGCACTGTTGTTTCTGCCGAACATGCGTCAGGGAGATCTCGTGTTATACCTGCATGGCGGTGGCAAACAGGTGGAAGCAGAAACAGGTGCAGCGATCGAGCAACTGGTGAAACAGGGCGACGTCGTCCTCGCGTTGGATGTGCGTTGTATTGGTGAAACTTCGCGAAAGAATAATCGTCGAATTGGTTGGTCGCATGGACTGCTGGGGCCGAACTATCATGAGTGTGCGCTCGCGTATCTTCTGGGCGAGTCGATGGTCAAGTTACGGGCGGAAGATATCCTCGTAGCGGCACGGTTCCTGTCGGAATCTCAGTCAAAGAAAAAAACAAACCCGGTTGTGGTGACCGCGATCGGCGAAACTGCAATTCCTGCACTACATGCAGCAGCCCTGGAACCGGGGCTGTTTTCAAAAGTAAATCTGAGCCAGATGATCACTTCCTGGGGTGAAGTTGTGAAAACACCTGAGACCCAGAATCAGTTGATTAATACGGTACACGGCGCACTCAAGGTATATGATCTGCCGAACCTGATTCAACTGGCGGGGCGTGAGAAAGTCCAGGTCACTCTGCCGGCAAGTGTGACCGCCGGGCTGGCGTCGCAGGAGTAAATTGGAACACTGTCTTAACAACCTTAAGTAGTGGTTCCCGCCGGGAGACTCGCTGGACAACGCCTGCTGCGGCCTTGATAATGGCTGTTCCGGTATTATTAATTATTTACTACAGAACCTGCGCTCAATGGGAGAATACTAGATGCAATCGCTGACTCGACGGATGGCTTTGAAACTGTTTGCAGCAGGAACGACATTTCTGGGCTTCAACAGACCGGGCGGTCTGCAGGCGGCTGATAAAGCAGAGGGAGGTTCTGTCGTAGGTCGCTGGGCTAAAACACACGATCGGGTCTGGCTGGGAGAAGAATTCTGGGCCAATCCAATGGAGGACTGGCGGATCAAAGAGGGTGCCGCAGAATGTCTGTCGACCGGAGGTAGCCGAAATATTCAGTTGGTCACACACCAGTTGACCAATACCGGTGCGCCGTTCAGGATGTCCGTCCATGTAAGTCAGCGGGAAGTCAAGCAGCAGGATGGCGGCGTTGGTTTTCGGGTGGGTGTGAAAAGCGATATTAACGAATACCGCAGCAACTGCTTCGCCAAAAATGGCATCAAGGCAGGCGTGATCGATGGCACGATGGTGCTGGGCAACAAGCAGCAGAAGTTATCTCGGCCGGCTGACATGAAAGACTGCGTGCTGACGCTGATCGGGAAACCGGACGGAGAAAAGTATTCGCTGACGTTAATCGTTTCCAACCCCGAGTCAGATAAACCACTGGGAACTCTGACCCAGACGTTTCCCCCACAGGCGCTGCTGGGCAATGTGGCGGTCGTCAGCAATTTCGATCCCCGCTTCAAACGGATGATCGGTGCCCGCTATCGCTTCAGTGATTGGTCGGTCAGCGGCGATGCCTTTACCGTTTCACCCGAACACAAATTTGGACCGATCTTATGGTCGCAGTATTCGCTCAGCGACTCACGGAGCGATGATGGTTTTGTGATGAAGATCACTGCTCTGACGGGCCCGCTGGGTGAGCAGGATAATAAAGACGTGGAACTGTTCATCAAACAGGAGAAGGAATGGAAGTCACTGGGGACTGCTGCTCTGGATACAGATGCGTGGACGGCGACCTTCCGTGTGCCCAACTGGAACGAGAAAGAGGCAACGCCGTTCAAACTGGTTTACCAGGAAAAGCTCACGGATGGCACCGAACTGGCTGCCGAGCGAACCGGTATCATCCGGGCGAATCCGGAGGGGCGTCCGCTGAAACTGGGAGCGCTGACCTGCCAGAAAGATTACGGGTTTCCGTATGAACCTGTGGCGAACAATCTGTTGAAAGTCGATCCAGATCTGCTTTATTTCTCGGGCGATCAGCTGTATGAGGATCATGGCGGTTTTGGCTTGATTCGTGACCCTGCGGAGCCGGCGATTCTGAATTACCTGCGCAAGTTTTATATGCATGGCTGGGCCTTTGGTGAGGCCATGCGGGACCGTCCTACAATTTGCCTTCCCGACGACCATGACGTGTTTCAGGGAAACATCTGGGGTGAAGGCGGGATGAAAATGAAGGAAGGCACTACGTCTTCCAATGGCGGATATCGCGAACCCGCGCGGATGGTGAATGTGGTTCATAAAACCTGTACCGCCCACCACCCTGATTATGCTGACCCGACTCCCTGCAAACAGAACATCAGCGTGTACTATGGCGATATGGTGTATGGCGGTGTGGGATTTGCCATCATTGCTGACCGACAGTTTAAAAGTGGCCCCGAGCATGTCGAAACCGGTAGCGGCCGGGCAGACCATGTGATGGATCCCAACTTTGATACGTCAGTCCTCGATAAACCCGACCTCGTCCTCTTGGGTGAGCGACAGGAAAAGTTTCTGGAACGCTGGTGTAAAGACTGGCGGGCGCACAATATAAAGGTACTCTTCAGTCAGACCGTGTTTGCCGGTGTTGCTACACATCATGGCAGTTATGATGGTTATCTGAAAGCCGACCTTGATAGTGGCAGCTGGCCTCAGACTGCTCGTAACCGCACGGTCAAGATCATTCGTAAAGGGATGCCGTTACATATCAACGGTGATCAGCATTTGACATCGCTTTCACAATACGGAGCCGACGCGCAGCGGGACAGTTGCTGGTCGTTCTGCACGCCGGCAATCTCCGCCGGTTACCCGCGCTGGTGGCGACCCGATGAAGTGGGGATGCCTCACAAAAATCGTCCGCAGCATGGACTGGCAAACACGGGAGAATTCATCGATGGATTCGGCAATAAAGTGTATGTCTACGCGGTGGGGAACCCGGAACCGGCTTCTGAAAAGAACCGTTACGATCTGGCCCATCAAAAGGGGAGCGGCTTTGGGCTGGTGCTGATTGATCCGGAGGAGAAAACCTATACGTTGAACAGCTTTCGTTTCCTCGTCGATGCAACGGATGGGAAGGCTTCCAATCAGTTTCCCGGCTGGCCTGTAACGATTCACCAGAAAGAAAATGGTGGCGACAATCTAATTCAGTAAACAGATTCTGCGTGTTTACTTCTCTTTTTAACCCGCCGGTGTCAGGAGACGGAGCGATGTGGAAATGCTTTCTGATTACAGCTGCGCTATTGGTTCAGCTCACTTCGCTTTCTTTTGCGCAGACACGCGAAGAAAAAGTGAAACAGGATCGTGCCCATGTGGAGTCGACCGGGTACTGGATCTACAATGATCTGGAGCAGGGATTCCAGGCAGCAAAAGCGTCAAGCAAACCACTTCTGGTCGTGTTGCGTTGTATTCCCTGTGAGGAATGCGTGAAGCTGGATGAACAGTTGATGGAGCAGGATCAGAGTCTGAAGCCATTGATGGATCAGTTTGTCCGAGTGCGGCTGATTTCCACTAACGGACTAGATCTGTCTCTGTTTCAATATGACTACGATCAGTCGTTCGCCGTCTTCATGCTGAACCCTGACCGGACGATTTACGGGAGGTTTGGAACCCGTTCGCATCGAACGATGTGGTCGGAAGATGTTTCGATTACCGGTTTGCGGAAGGCTATTAAAGGGGCACTGGAACTGCATGCGAACTACGACAACAGCAAGACCTCACTGGCTGGAAAACAGGGAACAAAGCCACTGGTCGCCTCGCCGGAAAAGTATCCTCTCCTGGCAGGGAAGTATAAGTCGCGCATCAATCAGAAGCAGAACATTGTGAAAAGCTGTATTCACTGTCACCAGATTGGTGATGCCCAGCGTGATTATTATCTGCGTGATCAGAAACCGCTGCCCGATCAGATCCTGTTTTCGTATCCGCATCCCAAAATCCTGGGGCTGATTCTTGACCCGCAGGAAAAAGCGACGGTGCAGGAAGTCACTGCAGACTCGATCGCCGCTCAAGCCGGGTTTAAACCGGGAGATCAGATCATTTCATTGGAAGGCCAGCCTCTGCTTTCAATTGCCGACGTGCAGTGGGTATTGCAGCATGCGAATGAGACAGATCAGCTGGCTGCCCGTGTCAATCGCGATGGTCAGGAACTTGATCTGACCATTTCTCTCCCCCCTGGCTGGAGACGCAAGGATGATATTTCCTGGCGCGTGAGCAGTTGGCCTTTACGGCGAATGATGCTGGGAGGAGCCGTGCTGGAAGAAGCGTCGCGGGAGGAACGCAAGCAGATTGGACTGACAATGGCATCACCCGATATGGCGCTCCGCATCAAGCACCTGGGGCAGTACGGTGCCCATGCAGCGGCAAAAAAAGCCGGTTTCCAGAAAGGGGATCTGATCCTTTCCTATGACGGCAGAAAAGATTTGAAGCGTGAGACCGACCTGCTGGCGTATGGAGTAAATAAATTGAAGGCGGGTGAGTCCGTTCCGGTGACGGTTTTACGTGACGGAAAACGATTAGGAATGTATCTACCCCGGCAGGAGTAAGTTCTACTGTCCGCCCCCTGGTGGGTTCAGCGCCAGGCGAGTGTTTTTGTCTGGTGATTCCAGGCATGGTCTTTGATATTGGTGCGTGTGGTTAACGTGACACCCTGGGGCGTGAGCTTCGCGACGGTCCAGCCTGTTGTGGAATGATCGGGGTTGGCTACATACGAAGTAGCTGGCGTGTTGAGAATGTGGATGCCTTTATGCTGAGCGTTACCGCGATCATGAATGTGCCCGTGGATGTAGGCTTTTACCTGCGGCCGCGATTCCAGTAATTCCCAGAGTTCTTCCGAATCAGTCAGCCCGCCCGGGAAATGCAGGGGGTCGCCACCGAGCCGCGGGTTATGGTGAGTGACAATGATCGCCGGTTTGTTGGCATGCGCATCAAGTGCATGGGCCAGCCAGGTGCGCTGTTCTTTACCGAGTGTACCTTGAGTGACCATCGTTTTGTGCAGCGAATCAAGTAGAAAGAAATTGGCATACTTTGTCTGTACGACGGAAATATGTCGCGAATTAACAGGTGGCGCAGACGGACGCTGTTCCTGCATGACTTCATAAAAGACATTGCGTTCATCGTGATTGCCCAGCGTCAGATGTGTATCGATTTTGGCTTCCTGCAGCGGCTGAATCAGTTTGGCGAAGTGTCGATAGTCGCCGGGTTGACCGTCGCGCAGGGCGAGATCTCCATTAATCAAAACACACGCTGGTTTCTGAGGTAGTTCCACCAGCTCAGTGACGATCTCCCGCAGATGGGTGGGAATGGGCGACTTTGGAGGATGCTTTTCGCCGATGTGCGTGTCGTTTAAGAGGTAGACAACGTCGGATTGCTGAGTGCTTTGTTCTTTCGCCAGCAGACCGGTGGAACAGGTGACGAAGCCGGCACCCAGCGTGAAAAGGAACTGACGTCGGTTCTGTGAGGGAAGATGTACGGGCATGGGAGGGCGTCCTGTGTTGGATCGTTTCAGGTGGGATGAAAGCAATATATTCTTAATATCGTAAACGACGCACCGACTGAGTGAAACCAAAACTTCCGTTAATTTTGTTTAAGTATTGGCGAAGATTCGAGTAAATACAGTGATTCACGCCCCATCCGTTCACAGATTCCGAGCGCCTCGGAGAACGGGATATCCAGTCGTTCGACGCGATCAGGGTTCATGAAGACGACCCAGCCGGACCAGGGATCGGGGGAGCCGGGAAGATAGACGGATACAAGTTTGTCGTTCGTGCGTTCCGCTTCAAAGGCGATGCGGGTCATGTCATCCAGGCGAACGAGGACCGGCAGCATCTCCGGTTTATTGTGATCGCCGCCGATGCTGCCTTTCAGCTGCTCGCGGTAGATGGCATAACGGGGGAAGAGCAGGATCAGATTCTTCTCGATCAATCGTGACAGACTGCGCCCAATGGACCAGCGGGCTACCAGGCCAGCGGCAAAACACAGCAGGAGTACGATGCCCAGTGCGAGGCCAATCAGCATGGCAATGCCCGCAGGAGTTTTAACGTCAATGTAAACGGAGAGGAATGTGGCGATGGAGAGTACGATCGGCACGATCTGTCCGACGAGTGCACCGATCACAATTAATGGTAATAGAAAGATCAGTCCCCCGATTGCGGTGGTTTTCAGGAAGCCAAAACTTTTTTTAACGTGCTGTGACATGTGGGATCGTCTTTGCTGGGAAAAATTGTGAGTTTATGGTTCGGTTGATTCTGTCTGAGGCGTCATTGTTTCGACAAGGGCATCGCGGCGTTGCTGAAGTTCTGCCAGTTTCGCAGCCTGAGTGTGAATCAGGTTCTGTTTTTCGCAGGGATCCGTTTTGAGATCGAAGAGAAATTCTGCGCCCGCTGCATCCTCGATGTATTTCCAGTCGCCTTGTCTTAATGCAGACCAGCGGCCGCGTTTCAATTCGGCATGGGGTCCGAGCTGCCAGTACAGTTCCCTGGTTCCAACTGGAGACTGGCCGGTCAACAGACCGGAGATGTCTTTTCCATCCAGAGTCAATCCGTCTGTTTTCACATTCGTGAGCCGACAGATGGTGGGGAACAGATCCAGTGCCCAGGTGACTTCGTCAGTTTCGGTCGCTGCTTTGATTTTACCGGGCCAGCGAATGATACAGGGAACGCGAATGCCGCCTTCAAAGAGTGTCGCCTTCGCGCCCCTGAATGGTTGGTTATTGCCGCCATAGACATAGTCACCGCCGTGATCCGTCATGAAAATCACCAGCGTGTTCTGATCAAGCCCGTTATTTTTCAGTGATGACATGACGCGTCCGATACCATCATCCAGGGCAACTGTCATGGCAGCAAACTCGCGGCGGACTTTGTCTTTGATGTTTCCCACCCGTTTCAAATCATCGCCACGCGCCTGCATAATATTCACCGGGCTTTGATCGGAGGGGGACCAGCCTTTTCCGAAATGCGGGGCATTGTAGGACAGGAACAGAAAGAATGGTTTGTCTGTCGTCTGTTGATCTTTCAGAAAATGTTCGGCTTCTTCAGTAATGAGATCGGTGGCGTATCCATTCTCGGAGACATGACGCTGGTTGTGATACCAGTCGGGGATATTACCGTAGGTCATGGTAAAGTAATCGATGCAGCCTCCGGTATGTCCGCGAAACAGGTCAAAGCCATGCGAGGTCGGCAGGAAGGAATTCGTGCCATGCCCCAGATGCCATTTACCGATCAGGGCGGTCTGATAGCCGTTCTGCTGCAGGACTTCTGCGATAGTTGTTTCGGCTGGTTGAATACCGCGATTTTGATCAATCTCGCTCATAAACATCAATGCTCCCAGCAGTTGATCCTGCGAGCGTATCGGGTTGCGGCCTGTGAGGATTCCAAAGCGGGAGGGGGTACAGATCGCAGACGCAGAATAGTACTGGCGAAACAGTAATCCTTCTTTTGCCAGTTGATCGATATTGGGGGTCGGGATTTCACTGCCGTAACAGCCGACATCGTTGATGCCCTGATCGTCAGTGAAAATAATCAGAACGTTCGGTCGTTCCGACGCCTGCAACTGAGAGTAGATTGCAAACAGAGATAAAATCAGTATTGGAATTGAGCGACGGGGAGTATGCAACATCGGATTCCTGCCAGAGTGAGTTGAATCAACCAGAGGACGAAAGAGATTCGTAGTGTAGTCACTCACTATTGTGCATGAAAAGCGTCTGTCAGGCAATGATGTCGTGCACGACGCTCCCGCCTTCGGTGCCGGTCAGGCGGAATTCGCGGTTGCCCTGGTGGAAGGTCAGCCTGTCATGCTGCAGTCCCAACTGGTGCAGGATGGTAGCGTGCAGATCGCGAAAATGGACTTTGCCTTCAATGGCCCGGGCGCCGGTGGGATCGGTTTTTCCGTAAGCCAGTCCGCGTTTGATGCCTCCGCCGGCCATCCAGAACGTGAAGCCACGGGCATTGTGTCCAGTCTCGTCTTTTTTGGTTTCGGGAACAAGACCGGGGCGACCGAATTCCCCCCCCCAGACGACCAGTGTTTCCTCAAGCAGGCCCCGTTGTTCGAGATCTTCCAGCAGGGCGGCAATGGGAGCATCCGTTGATTCGCAGTTTGCTGTCAGGTCGGCACGATGGTTTTTGTGCTGATCCCAGCTGCCATGATTGACTTCAATAAAACGTACACCCGCTTCGGCAAAGCGACGTGCCAACAAACACTGGCGACCAAAGTCGGAGTCTTTACAGGTACCTGCAGTTTTGCCCTGTCCGACGCGATAGCGTTCGAGCGTTGATTTCGTTTCCTGGCTCAGGTCGAGCAGTTCGGGCGCCGCCATCTGCATGCGGAACCCCAGTTCCATCGACTGGATCACGGCGTCGAGGCGGGCATCCTCGGGCCGCAGAGTGGCGTGTTCGCGGTTCATCGACTGCACGAAGTCGAGCTGGCGGCGCTTGACATGTGTGGGCAGATGATCGCTTTGAATGTTGCCAATACTTGCGGTAGACATGTTGGTCGTGTTGAGTCCGATTGGGGTCCCTTCGTAAACGGGAGGCAGAAACGCACTGGAATAAACGGAGGGCTTTTTGGGATACAGACTGATAAAACCGGGTACATTCTGATTTTCTGTTCCCAGTCCATACAGGATCCAGGAACCCAGGCTGGGGCGGGGCCGCAGTCGATCGCCGGTGTGCAGTTGCAGAAACGACTGCGCGTGGTTGGTGATGTCCGCGTGCATGCCATTCAGAACACAAAGTTTGTCGGCGTGCTTTGCCGTTTCGGGGAGCAGTTCGGAAATCCAGAGTCCGCTTTCGCCGTGTTGCGCGAAATTGAAGACAGAGCCAGGATGCTTTTTTTTACCGGTCTGCGGTTTATAATCAAATGTATCCAGTTGTGCGGGGCCACCGCTCATGCAGAGGAAGATCACACGTTTGGCTCGTGCTGGAAGTTGCGGGGCGCGGGCAGACAGGCTGGCAGTCGCCATCGATTCACGGGCATCTGCTGTCTGACCACAGAGAGCAGACAGAGCGAGGTAGCCGAAGCCACAGGAAGCTGAACGTAGTATTTCGCGTCGTGATATTTCGGGCATGAGGTCGTTCCCCTGGTTGTGATCGTGTTTACTGTGTGGGTTCTATTCTTAATCGACGTAGCGAAATTCGTTGGTGGTCAATAATGCCTGGCAGAGTGTGGACCAGACGGTGAGCTGCCTCTGTTCTGTTTGTGATATTTTTGTTTTCAGACTTTGATCGAGATCCTGCAGGAGTGTCAGCGCCCGTTGCAGTTCGGGAGATTCGGGGACGCGATTTAAGGCCCGTTGATAGACCAGATTGATGCGTTCCGTTTCAATTATATTTGGATCGCTCAGGATATTCCGGGCAAAAGCCTGTGACTGCTCAATCAGAAAATCGCTGTTGAGCAGAAACAGACTTTGGGTAGGCAGTGTGGTTTCATTGCGCTGGCCGACGGGTTTTGTGGAATCGGGCAGATCAAAGGCGGCTAACTGGGTTGGTTCGGAATGACGTAACATGCAGAGATAGATACTGCGATGGTTTGAAGGCAGATGCAGGTTACCCGCGGTATTGACGAGTTCGTCTACATTGGCGATAGAAGAGCCCAGGCCGGGGTTCGGGTTGAGCTGACCGCTGGCTGCGAGGATACTGTCCCGGAGGGATTCGGCATCGAGGCGGCGTCGATTGTGGCGACAGAGGAGCTTATTTTCCGGGTCGGCATCCCGCACGTCGGCTTCACAGAAGCTGCTCTGCTGATAGGTGCGGCTGAGGACGATGCTGCGAATCAGCTGTTTGATCGACCAGCCTTCACGGCGGAAGCGGGTTGCCAGATGATCGAGCAGTTCCGGATGCGTGGGACGTTCTCCGTACACGCCAAAATCATCGGGAGTGCGAACGAGCGCGTGACCGAACAGATGCAGCCAGATGCGGTTCACCATCACGCGGGAGGTCTGAGGATGATCGTCAGAGGTGAGCCATTCTGCCAGCTGCAGGCGACCACTTTGTGAGGCATCGATTTTTGGTGATGACGTCATGTTACAGGCAGTCAGGAAGCCTCGGGGCGCACTGGGACCCAGTTTTTTGGATTCCCCTTTGATGTTGATTTTACAATCTGTCGGTTTTTTCTTTTCACGCACGCCCATCGCCAGCGGTGTTCCGGCGGGATAAACGTATTTTGGTTTCTTTTTTCTTGCTTGAACACGTTTGTTCAAGACCGGCTTGGCACCGCTGTCCGGCGGCGCGACATAGTGGTGTTTCGCTTTCAGAACATGCAGGGGGGTTTCCGGCGCGGTTAACGGTTGATGACCGGCGGCGCCCCACATGGTTTCGGTACTGAGGAAGATGCCTGCCATGGCGTAGTAGTCGCTGGTGGGAATGGGATCGTGTTTGTGATCGTGACAGCGGGCACAGGCGACACTGAGCCCCATGACACCAGTGCTGACAACATCAATCTGGTCGTTGACCACATCCATATCAAAGTTGACATTCATGGCTTTGGCGGGTTTGGAACCGAGGGCCAGAAAGCCTGTGGCGATCAGCAGGCGGTCGCGCTCTGCAGGATTCTCTGCAGGAAGCAAATCGCCGGCGATCTGTTCGGTCAGAAAACGATCATAAGGAATATCATTGTTGAACGCCTGGATTACATAATCACGATACCGCCAGGCATGCGGGAAGGTCGGATTGCGACTGAGACCGTCATTCCCGTTCGATTCACCGTAGCGGGCTACGTCGAGCCAGTGGCGTCCCCAGCGTTCGCCGAAATGTGGTGAGTTCAGGAGCTGATCCACCAGGGTGTTTACGGCGGCCTGTTGTCGACGCTGATAGTCGTCCAGGAAGGCTTCGACCTGCTCCAGCGTGGGGGGCAGACCGATCAGGTCATAATATAACCGTCTTACCAGTTGTTTTGGCGCTGCATCGTATGTGGGCTTCAGGCCAGCAGCTTCGATGCGGGCGAGAACAAACTGATCGAGCGGATCAACGCTCCAGTGTTGATTCTGTATGGCGGGGAGTTCGGGATTTGTGATCGGTTGAAAGGACCAGAGCGCAGGATCAGCAGAGGCAGAAACGATGTTCGGTTTTTTCGCAATGAGAGGGAGATCACTGCGGGGATCGGGTACCCCCATTTCCACCCATTTGACGAAGTCAGTGATGACTGCTGCCGGCAGTGGTTCGCTGGGAGGCATCTCCAGGCCGTCATAGCGGAGTGCCTGGATTAACAGGCTTTCATTAGGACGTCCTTCGACAAAAGCCGGTCCTGATTCGCCTCCTTCGCGCATGCCGTCGCGGGTATCCATGCGGAGTTTGCCACCGAGCTCTTCTGATTTGGCAGAATGGCAGGAGTAACACTTCTTAACGAGGACGGGGCGGATTTTGTTTTCGAAAAAGGCCCGTTGCGCGGGATTCATCTTCGCGTGAACGGGCTTCTTTACTGATTTACTGGCTGATAATACAGGGGGAACCGTGTAGAACGTGATCGCGAGAAACCAGCAGGTGGCAGAAATCAGGGTGGTGAGCTTACGCATGGCCGACAGATTCTATGCAGGTAGGAGAAGTCGTACGCGTTCAGGTAAGATGTAGTGAACAAGGATAGATCATACTTGGTTGATGTGTTTAAGTCAACAACCTTAAGTTTCTTTCGGCTTGTAGGAGAGTAAAACGACAGACTTTTGTGAGCAGGGCTTGATAAAGTCTTAATCGCTCAGCTTTACCTGATTGATGTGATCTGCTGTTTTGATAGGATTGTGATCTGTTGCGAAATGAAAATGGCTACTGACAGAGAGTGAACAGCGTGTTAACAATCTATGACGTAATTATCGTTGGCGGTGGTGGCAGTGGACTGGCGGCGGCAGTGCGGGCACTGGAGCAGGGGGCACGCGTACTGGTGCTGGAGAAGCAGCCTCAACTGGGGGGCACGACGGGGATGGCCATCGGCTCGTTTACCGCGAACGGAACGAGTTTGCAGCGTGATGCGGGTGTGAACGATAACGCGGATGATCACGAGGAAGATGCCAGCAGGTTTGCGGCTGCGGAAGTTGAAACGCATAACAACAGTGAACTGCGGCGGTTTTTTCTAGGGGAGACTGCGGAGACGCTGGAATGGCTGCGGGGCATGGGCCTGTATTTTCATGGACCCAATCCGGAACCGCCGAACCGGGTGCCTCGTATGCATAATATTGTGCCAAACGCGAAAGCGTATATTGCTGCCTTTCAGGCGAGGATCATCCGATTGAAGGGAACGATAGTCTGCAGTGCGCCAGCAGTGGAACTGGTCTCTGACGGAACGCGGATTACCGGAGTCGTTGCGGAAATTGAGGGGACGCGAACGGCGATCACCGCGCAGCGGGGGGTGGTGCTGGCGGCTGGCGATTATTCCAGTGCGCCGGAGATGATCGGGCGGTTCAAAGGGGACCGGTTTAAAACGATTGAGGGGGTGAACCCCAAGGCGTGCGGCGACGGGCATCTGCTGGCAGAGCGGGTGGGGGCGCGACTGCTGAATATGGAGATCACCTATGGACCGGAACTGCGGTTTGTCCCGCCGCCGGGAGATCCCTTCGAACAACTGCTGCCAACCAGTGGTGTTTTCTCAAAGCTGCTGGGGCAACTGGTGCCTTTACTGCCGCAGGCGGTGATCAACTGGCGGATCAAACGACTGTTGTTAACGTGGCAGCATCCGGAGAATTCGCTGTTTGAAGATGGCGCGATACTGGTGAATACAGATGGTTGCCGCTTCTGTAATGAGACCGATTCTCCTGCCCGCGAGATCGCGATTTCTGAGCAGCCGGGAAAAGCCGCTTATATTTTATTGGACGAACGGATCGCCGCGCATTACAGCCAGTGGCCTTACTTTATTTCGACCGCGCCGCAAATTGCGTATGCTTACGTGGATGATTATCTCAGACTGCGCCCGGATGTGAGTGTGGCGGCAGATTCGCTGGAAGCCGTCGCAGAACAGCGGGGATTAAACGCGTCAAATATGAAAGGAGCAGCGCAACAGTTTAATCATTACGTTAGCGGGGAGCAGTCAGACTCGTTTGGCCGAACCGGTGATGCATGTCCTCTGGCAGGAAAACGCTGGGTATTGCTGGGACCGGCGAAAGCGTATTTTACGACCACCGAAGGGGGTGTGGCGATTAATGCGGGACTGCAGGCGCTGAATGAAAGTGGGCAACCCATTCCCGGTTTGTATGCGATCGGCAGTAACGGCATGGGAGGCCAGGTACTGTGGGGACATGGGCTGCACATCGCCTGGGCGATCACCAGCGGTAGACTGGTGGGTGAAAAGCTGGGGAAAGAACTCAATTAAAGTGTGTAGTGGGCATGGTGGGAGTATCGGGATAAGGAGCAGAAAATGGATGAATTTTCAGAGTGGCAGGAATGTCAGATTGTTCCATCTCAGGGAATGGAAGTTCCTTCGGTACACGACAACTTTGTGACGGCGCTATCGATTGATCTGGAACAGGGGACACTTATTCTGAAGACACTCTATCAGGAAATGAATCAGCGGAAAGAACAGACTGATCTGCGATTTACCGGAGTGAGCGCACATTATTTCAACGATATCGTCGCTCCCAGTATTCTGTTTGATGTGGAATGCACTACCATCCGGTCATTGCTGTCTGAGTGGGAGTGGCTGTTTCTCAAACGAAAAAATCATGGTTGGCCGCTCCGTTCCTATGAAACACTTACGGAACTGGAACGGCATTGGGAAGAGCGGGGACTCAAAGCGTATCGGGTGAGGGGGATCTCTGGCCTGGATGGGTTTGTGATCGCAGAAAAAGTGGAGTATCAGATGCGGACGCGCGATTGAGAAAAGCTGCCGGGTATCGAGTACTCAGCGGGGCATCTTCAGTGTCTGTTTACTCCCAATGAACCGGGGTGATCAATCTCTGGGGGCGATCAGCACCGCTTTCGGCTGCTTTTCGGCAGTCTCGGACAGAGCCTTATTTACTTCAATCGATTTGCTTAATTCCATGACCCTGGCTCTGATCTCAGGATCTTTTTTCCAGCCAGTTTTTCCTGAAAGCTCCAATAACTCTCGCATATTTTCGGACATCGGCTGGATTTTGACTTTCCTCGAACTCAGGGGCCTTCCGCCGATGTCGACGTTTATTTCCTGCCGTGTTAAATACAGAATCGCGATCAAAAAAATAAACAGACTAATGCAGAGAGTGAGCGGTCCGTACAGAAACGAACTCAATAGCAGGAGTACACGCGAGAGCATGGGGCACCTTACATTTAAGAGAAAATGGATTTTATGTGCCTGCAGAGTTCTTATAGTTAGATCTGTTTTATTTGGTTCGAATGAAAATAATACAGAGTGAAGATCAGCTATGTCTTTTAGCTCAGGATTTGACATATGTAGTTGAGTATGTACATTTCAGTATAGATGCTCTTATTAAATAAACAATTATTAGTATGTTTTATTGTATCAATATTAAGAAAATAGATTTGGCATAAAATCAGCTGTTTTTATTGCAATTTACGAGGATTTTTCTGTGGCGTGAATCCGGTAGAGCCAGCTTTTAAATCCTGTTCCATCGGTGCGGCTCCCATCGCGGAGGGCGCCGATTTTTTCGACGGCTCGCTGAGAGCGGATATTGTCAGGGCCGATGAGGAAAATGACAGAATTGACAAAGCGGAAAGCGTGCTGCAGCATGAGCTGTTTCATTTCGCCGTTATAGCGGCCGCCCCAGTGGGAGCGGGCCAGAAAGCTCCAGCCGATTTCAATTTCGGATGCTTCGGGGTGATAGCCGTTAAAACGCGAGGAGCCGATGACTGTGTCTGTGATGATATCAATGGCGACCAACGCACCGCCGGACTCCAGGGATTCCTGAAATAACTTTTGGAATATGGGTTCCTGATAGCGCGTGCGAGCGGGGTGCTGTTCCCAGAGAAGCGGGTCAGAGGCGACAGCATACAGGGTGGCATAGTCATCGGGCTGTAGGGGACGTAGCCGAAGCAGTTCGCCGTGGAGAGTGGGTTGCAGATCAAATGTCATGGGTTTGGATTCTAATCAAAATGACTGACTGGTCGGGGCGGTATGAAACCGATTTAAACAGGAGTTATCAGTATGAGAAAATTGAGTAGAACGGGTTCGGTTGAGAATCGTTTTTTATACTACCAATCAAAGCATGAAATGACAGGAAAAAGAAACACACTGATTCAAGTGCCGGATGTTCATTTGAGTGACTGAGATCTGGATTGATTAAAATACACGACTGCGCGAGTTCATCTGGAGTCCACTTACAGTTAATGTAAACTTTTGATTTAGGAGTGAGGAATGAGTGTGTTTTCGCCGTTGAGTTTTATGATCCCATTGTCTTTGAAGGGATCATCTTCAAAGACGTGGTGGTGTCAAGCAGGATTTCGGAAATTCGGTTGGCGATACCGTTGTGAAAGGTTGCGATCCCATGGTGATCGATTCGCGAAGGCAGCGTGGTGGTGCAACGAAGTGTGTCGATAACCGGGGATCGGATGAGCAGGGATTTTAAAAATGGTACGGAAACGAGGGACTTTAATAGTGATGATGTCGCAATGGTTCATGTGTTTTCACTAACCTGAAATTTGACTCGCGCGCGCGACGCAGTTCAGGGAGTTTCATCAGCGACGCGTGGCTGTCAAGCTGAACTTGAGCAGCGAGGAAGTGGGCAGAGAAAGATTGAACATCAGTGATTAGAAATGCCTGTATTCAGCCGGCGATGGGAGTTCGTTTTGAATTATACATATCAAAGCCTTCCGAGTGCCAAAACTCTTTCAGGCCGATTTTGTCATACAGGTCAATTTCCGAGGCAAAGAGAGGATACATGCCTGCAAGATGAATGGTGCGATCGGGTAGTTCAAAAGTCGCCTCATCCTGATTTAGAAAAGAGGGGGCGAACACCAGATAGGCGCTCATTTCGCTTTCCTCTGAAATCGGGTCGTCGACCTGAAAAATGTCGCCGTAGGAGAATCGTTTTTCGTTAAAAAAACCTGAGGCAAAATAGCCGGCTGCAAAACCCCAGCTCTTGTCGGTGGTGTCCAGCGAGACGATCAATTCTGGTTTCCCATGTTTCCAGTCAGGGTGTGAGGCGTTGGACAGACCGCAGGTGACGGCGGTAAGAGTTCCTTCTTCCGGCAGATCTTCAAAGTAAAAGATCTTGATAGTGGGGAGATGGTCTTCTGCCTGTACTTCGGCGACTTCGTTGATCTCGCCAAAACGTTCTTCAAGTGCGTTTTGCCACTGTTGTTCAAATTCGTCCATGAGATTGCAAGTCCTGAGAAGTGGGATTAATAGTGAGTACGAGTCTGAATATTAGATAAATCTGCCTGAACTTTAACTGTCCGGGTTGTTGGAGCCGGGGATCACCTTTGTGAGATCTTTACCGAGAATTGAAGGGCACCAGTGACGCTCGATGTGTTCGATAATCATTTCCGTACCTCGCGCGTGGCTGACGTAGGGGCGGTCACGGGGATCGTAGAGTGCATCGGTCAGATCTCTACAGAGCACGACATTTTTATCGAGGTATCTCAATTGACGAATCCCGAAGGGACGGCCGAGGACACACATGTTGGTGTGCACGCCCATGATCACAATGTTCTTCCGCTGTTCCTGTTCGAGGAAATTGTAGATCTCCTGACCATTGGCGCTGATGACATCGTAACCGACGATTTTGATCGCCGGGTGTTCGTGGCGGTCGGTATTTTTTTTGTAGTCGGCTATCGGGTCGTCACAGCCCCGTAAACTGGATTCAGTAGATCGTTTCACGGTGTCATCCACGGGCAGTGGTGGTTCTTTCTCCGGGTTGAGATAACACCAGCTTTGAATGGGGACGGGTGGCTTTGAAGGTCTGGCTTCTTTAATGCGCTGGCGGAAAGGCGTTTCTTCATAGAGTTGAATCCCGCCGCTGGGGGCATGAATGATGGCGACGCCCTGATCGCGGGCTTTCGAGATCACTTCGTTCATACGAGGTGCCATGCGATCCACACGCTGTGCCGCCAGTTTACAGGGATGATCGGCCCACATGTCGCAGATGATAATCGCGGTTTCCGAAGCGTTCCACTCGGTCTGTTCGGTTTTTGCTGCCGCATCTTTTTCCTTGCTTCTTTTGCGAAGTGTCACGGAGAGCTTTCCGGGAACAGCTGGAATGGACCGGGAGGATCGACCAGTTTCTTCGGCCAATAGAGTTCCGATTTGAGGGAGCAACGCCCCCGCGGTACAACTCTGGAGGATAGATTGCAGGAAACGTCGTCGGTGTTGTGTCGAATACTTCGGCATGGTGAATCCTTTTCTCGTAGAATTTCGAGCGGTCTAATCTGTATTGTGAAGTGACCGGTCCACCAATTCAATGCGAAACTGCCGTGAAATCGGATGCATGGCAGGAAACTGTTTTGAGCTGACCTTTCCTTTGCCCCGACGTGATCGCATAATAAAGGAACAACGCCTCGACCGTTATGGAAGTCACAGACCAGATATCGGGATTCGATTTTATGCTTATACGTCTTTGTGCTTTTTTATTCATCCTGATCAGTTCGGTAGTTTTTTTACCCGCGAACGTTTTCGCCGTGAATTTTCCTGGACAAAATCCGCCCGCTTCCCTGGAATTGAAAACGGGAGATCGGATTGTATTGATCGGAAATACATTTGCCGATCAGCTCAGACTGAATAATTATCTGGAGACAGTGTTGACATCACAGTCAGCTGCCCCGGGGCTGACGTTCCGGAATCTGGCGTGGTCGGGCGATGCATTGAAGCTGATGCCGCGCCCTTTAAATTTTGGATCGCTGGATGATCATCTGAAAGCACAGCAGGCTGATGTGATCATCGCCTGTTTTGGAATGAATGAGTCGTTCGACGGAGATGCGGGACTGGCCGAGTATACTGAGGCGTGGGAAGAGTTTCTGAAACATCTGGCTTCTCAAAAATATAATGGCAAATCGGCTCCGCGGGTGGTCATCATTTCTCCGATCGCCCATGAAAATATGGGGCCACCATTGCCGGACCCGGCCGAACATAACCAGAGTCTGGCAAAATACACGCAGGCAATGCAGTCTGTTGCGAAGCGACATCAGATTCCAGTCGTGGACCTGTATTCCAGATCGAAAAAAATGATGCAGAAAAATGTTTCACAGAAACTGACACGAAACGGAATCCATCTCAATGAATATGGTTACTGGGCAATGAGTCATTTCGTGGCAGAACAGTTACTGGGGCAGAAACTCGAGAGCCCGTTAGTTGTGATTGACGTCGCACAGAAACAGATCCAGGCAACCCATGCGAAGGTCAGTGATTCGAAGTTTCAACCTGATCAGATCGAGTTTACTCTTCAGGCTGAAACATTGCCGCTACCTGCTCCACCAAAAGTTTCGATTCCAGATAGCGAGTTACTGGAAAAGCAGCCTCGACTGACGGTTAAAAATCTGCCTGAAGGGAAGTATCGACTGCTGGTGAATGGAACGCCGGTGACAGAGGCCCGACACTCCGACTGGTCTCGGGGGCTGCTGTTGTTGAATCTACCTTCACAAGGACAAGTCAATGATCTGCGAGCAGACATTGATAGGAAGAATGAACTGTTCTTCTATGTCTATCGGGCGCACAATGCTGAATATGTCTTCGGGCGTCGCACTAAGCCGTTCGGCGCGGTTTCTTTTCCACCGGAAATGGAGACGTTCGGCAAACTGATTGAAGCCCGTGAAGCGACCATTCAATCCCAGGCACGCCCGTTGGATAAAACGAAGTGGGGACTGTTCCGGATAGACTAGCCAGCTTTATGTTTGAAAACTGCTTCTCCATTTAATGATTAAATCTTATCAGATATCAGAGCGAAATATGTTTCCACGATCAATCCTGCCGAATTTAACTGTTGCGATATCAATGGTGAGTGTCCTGTTTTGGAATGAACCACCCTGTGGTGCCGCGGAGCAGGAACAGCCACACGTGGTGTTTGTGGTGGGGACCACACATAATTTGCCTCGCAAAACAATTCCCGCATTTGCGAAACGGCTGGAACAGTATGGTTTCAAAACGACGGTTCTGCTCCCCGAGAAAACAGGTGAGAAGAAATATCTACGCGAAGAAGTTACCGGATTAGAGGTGTTAAAAAAAGCGGATGTTGCTGTGTTTTACCTGCGATTTCAGCGGTTGGCACCAGGTGAGTTTTCACATCTGCAGGACTATATTGAGTCCGGAAAACCGCTGATCGGATTACGGACCAGTACGCATGCGTTTGATTACCAGAAGGGGCATCCGCTTGAAGAGTGGAACCAGGGTTTTGGTAAGCGGGTGCTGGGGTCTGAATTCCTGTTTGACGTGTTGGGGGAAACCGTGGTCGACCATGTGCTGGAGCACCGTGATCATGAAATATTGAATGGTGTTGCTGCGAGGTTTCTTGATCCCGGGACTTTATATCAGGCCCGCCCCCCGGCCGATGCAACCCCCTTACTTCGGGGGACCGGTAATTCGAAACGGAAGGGGATCTTCAAGAATCAGTTTGGCACCTATGAGCTGACCGGCGAGATGAGTTTTCCCGTGGCCTGGACGTGGAAAAACGAATGGGGCAGCCGGGTGTTTACGACAACGCTGGGCCACGAAAGATCGTTTGGCCTGGATGCCTTTAATCGATTGTTGATTAACGCGGTCCACTGGTGTCTGGAGAAACCGGTAGGGACGACTCCCGAACGAATGGCAGTCGCGAATTCGGCTCCCAACCTGAAACGGCCGTTCGAACTGACACAGGATCATTCTCCGGAAGCGGAACGGAAAACATTTGAGATGTTGCCTGGATACGAGGTGAATCTGTTCGCAGCCGAACCGATGCTGGTTAATCCCATTCATATGACGTGGGATCCGCAGGGCCGACTGTGGGTAATCTGTTCGACCTCGTATCCACAGGTTTCTCCTGGTGAGAAGCCGAACGACCAGATCGTGATTCTGGAAGATACCGATGGAGACGGGCGCGCGGACAAGTCGACGGTCTTCGCAGAAGGGCTTTATGTTCCCACGGGACTGGAGTTGGGAGATGGGGGTGTATATGTTGCGAATGCCCCTGACCTGCTGTTTTTGAAAGATACGAATGGCGACGGGAAAGCCGACCATCGTGAAGTCATTCTCACCGGGTTTGCGACAGAGGACAATCATCACTCGATCAGTGCCTGGCGCTGGGGGCCGGGAGGCTGGCTGTACTTCCAGGAGGGAACCTTCATGCATACGCAAGTGGAGACGCCTTATGGAACTGTCCGTCTGGAAAACGGGGGCGTGTTTCAGTTTCAACCACGTACACTTAAGTTGAATGTGTTCGCCGACTATCGCGCTTCGAATCCGTGGGGCCATATGTTCGATGACTGGGGGCAATCGTTTGTGATTGATAACCCACGGCTATATTTTACTGCACCACTCACTGCGAACAGTCGTGCTAAGCTGGGATATGATGCCAGCGGTGAAGGAACCAAGCAGTGTGGCGGCGAGTTTGTGTCCAGCAGACATTTCCCACCGGAAGTCCAGGGAGAAATCTGGACTAATCAGTACAAGTCGCATGTGATGGCCCGTTATGAGGTATCAGATGATGGCGCTGGCTTTACGATTAAGGGGCTGGATCCGTTGATTCAGTCGAGCAGTTCTTATTTTCGACCCGTTGACTTGAAGATGGGACCGGATGGCGCTGCGTATATTCTGGACTGGTACAATCCGTTGATCGGTCATATGCAGCACAGCTTTCGTGACGAACGCCGCGATACCACACATGGCCGCGTCTGGAGGGTGACGCATAAAACACGTCCTCTGGTGGAACGTCCGCAACTGACGGAAGTGCCTCTCGCGAAAGTCGTTTCCCATTTGCGTGATCCGGAAAGCTTTACCCGGCAGCAGGTGAAACGCGTATTGTACGATGCCGATCAGCAGCAGGCGAAGCAGGCTCTGGATGAATGGTTGCTGACCCTGGTTCCGCAGGAACCAAATTATGATCATCATCGGCTGGAAGTACTCTGGTGTTACCAGACGATTGGCGTTGTGAATGAAGAACTCCTGCGTGAGCTCCTGCAGGCAAAGGATGCCCGGGCCCGCGCTGCCGCCATGCGGGTGCTGAGGTATTGGTATCCAAATATTAAAAAACCGCTGGAACTGGTTGAGACGGCGATCCACGATCCGCATCCGCGCGTACGGTTAGAAGCAGTTCTGACAGCTGGTTATATTCCTGATCCACATTCGGTAACGATTGCCGTCAAGGCGATCGATGCTCCTATGGACCGCTATCTGGAACACGCGTTGAAGTTGACGATTGATGGTTTGCAGTCGCAGTGGCTGGAACCTCAACGCCAGGGGAAATTGAAGTTTGAAAAATCAGCCCACCAAAATTACGCGTTGGCGAATCTACTTTCGAATGAATCGATTGATGTAATTATTGATCTGTTAAACGCGGGCAGTATTGATGCTGAACTTTTACAGGGTCCGGCTCAGACGGTCGCAGAGCGAGCGAATGCCAATCAACTGGAACCGCTGGTATTGAGTCTGTTGGAAGTGACGCGTGAATATAAAACACAGGGGGGGAAAGGGATTTCCCCGGAAGCATTGAGTATTTTACTGAACGCCCTTGATCGGGCGGCCCGGGAACGGGGAGTGATTCCCAATGGAAATATCGGCTCGATGCTCAGTCGCTCAGCCGTGGTACCGGGTTTACCGGTGCAGAAATCAGTAGCCCGATTGGTCGGATCCTGGAAACTGACACGGGAAGGAAAACGTTTACAGCGTGAGATCAATAAGGCGGAGACGGATTTCGAAGTCAAACAGCTGGCAGCGGAATCACTGGGGATGCTCGGAGATTCGGCTTCGCTGAAGTTTCTGAAGGCGCTGGCTGAATCGAAGAAGCCGATGAGTCAGCGACTGCTGGGTGTTTATGGACTAGCGGCTCATGATCAGAAAGAGGCGGCAGCATTGTTACCGGCAATTCTGAAGAATGATCCTCACGAGGAGAATCCTGCCTGGGTTTTAACGGCTTTCACCCTTCGCAAAGGGAGAGTGGAAATTCTGACGGAGGAATTGAAGACGGCTTCACTGCATCCGCGGGTAGCATCACAAATCAGACAGGCTCTGATCGAAACGGGCGAAACCAGTCAGTCGCTGATTGAGGCGTTTGGTGGAGCTGTCATGCAGGGTTCCCTGGAAGCACAGCTGTTGAAAGAAAACGTATTGGAACTGGCGACAGCTGTTCGTGAAGAAGGAGATGCAGCGCGGGGTGAGCAGATCTTCCGCCGCAGCGAACTGGCGTGCATGAAGTGCCACAGTATCTCGAATGCGGGTCCGGTTCTCGGACCAGATCTGGCTGCCATCGGTTCGAGTTCACCGCCGGACTATATTGTAGATTCGTTTCTGCGACCATCGAAGGTGATCAAAGAATTCTATGAAAGCATCATGGTCGTGACGGATGAGGGCCGCGTGTACAACGGAATTATGGTGGTACACGATGATAAGAAAGTCGTGCTCAAAGATGCGGTCCGTCAGGGAGCACTGGTGACGATTCCCGCGGAACAGATCGAATTTACAAAGAAGCTGCCATCATTGATGCCGCAGGGGCTGGCGAGCAAATTAAAAAACCGCCAGGAGTTTCTGGACTTGGTGAAGTTCGTGACAGAACTGGGGCGTCCTGGTCCTTATGCCACGAGTGTGGCCCAGGTGGTGCGACGCTGGCGACTGCGTGGGGCGGATGAGCCTTTGACTGCAGAACAGATCCAGGAATTCAAAACACTGAATGATTCGGGAGTCGCTGCATACAGCATGGTGAGTGGTATGCTACCGGCTGCAGATCTGAATCTGGAAAAACCACTGACCCAGGCGATTGCTTTTGTAGATGTCAATCAAGCAGGCAACGTTCAGTTGAAATTGAATTCGGTCAAAGGGCTCAAAGTCTGGCAGAACGGGATACCACTTCCGGTCGAAGCATTAACGACACTGGTTTTGCCGACCGGTCGAAATCAGTTGACATTCGAAGTAGATCGCAGCTTGCGCGGTGATCTGGGATTGCGGGTAGAATTTCAGAGAGCCAGTCAACCCCCCGAGGGCCGCTTCAAAGTTGTGGGCGGCCCTTGAGGGTTGTGTGGCATATGACTAATCCTGTTGTTGTTGCGTGGTGCGTTTGAGCCATTCGCTGCAGAGTTTCGGCCAGCCTGAAACTGGGTTTTCGGAAGGTCGCAGTCCATATCCGTGTCCGCCTTTCGCGTAAAGATGAAGTTCAGCATCGACCTTGGCGTCTTTCAGATCACGGGTGTAGTTGAAGGCACTGTCGACCAGGCGACGATCATCAAGAGTTTGCACGATAAACGCGGGGGGCGTCTTCGCATCGACTTTGATCTCGGGGGCAGACTGGCGTTTGTCATCATCTTTGTAGATATATGCAGGATAGATGAGGACTGTGAAATCAGGTCGACAACTGAGCTTGTCAGCTTCGTCAATCGTTTCGTAATTGCGTTTCTTGTAGTTTGTGGAAAGATTTGCTGCCAGATGACCGCCGGCGGAAAAACCGAGCACACCGATTTGATTCGGATTGATACCCCACTCCCTGGCTTTACTGCGGACAATGCCAAATGCACGTTGTGCATCTTTCAGAGCCGCTTCTCTCTGATTCCCGGGAACCGTGTATTTGACAACGATCGCGTGGATGCCGATCGAATTCAGCCATTCAGCGATCTCGGTTCCTTCCAGGTCATACGCAAGGATATTGTATCCGCCTCCAGGGAAGATGACGACCGCGGGGGCATTCGGTTTCGCGTCAGGGGCTTTATAGAATTCAATCGCTGGCCGATTGACCTTGGTAATGCGAATGATGTTGCTGTATTTGACTTCATCATCACTCTTGTCCAGCAACGGACGATCAGGCCAGAGAGCGATGCTTTCAGTCGGTTCAGGAGTCTCGATGGGCGCGACTGCCAGAGAAAATAAGACAAAAAAAGTAAGACAAAGATGTTTCATCGTAGCGGACTCCGCACAGTTGGACCTGACGATTTTAGAATTCAAAAGTAATACACTATACGAAATGATAACGTGCGAGGTGTTATCAGAACAGCAGCCACAAAACGTAATTTCAGGAGAAGATCGAGTTAATTATGAGTTGTCAGAGAGATGTCCTTGCATTTTACAAAAGATAACTACAGACTTGATTCTATGAATCCTTTCTTCACTGCCAGTTCTTTCAAGTGTGTTTTCTTTCTGTGATTGATACAGATGATACATAAACTGAAACGGGAAACAGTACTCTATCTGATTATCGCGATTTTTATCGGGGCGATTGCTGGTGTGGGGACATTCACTTTCGGCTATGCCAAAGGCGCCTCTTATCTCAGATCCGATTCTCAGTCCTGCGCCAATTGTCATGTGATGCAGGGGCACTTCGATGCGTGGGTGAAATCATCGCATGGAAAGTTTGCTGCCTGTAACGACTGTCACTCCCCTCACGACAGTGCTGCTTCTGCCTACTACTGTAAAGCCAGGAATGGTTTCTTTCACTCACTGGCTTTCACCACGGGTTCTTTTGAAGAGAACCTGCGGATTACTGATTACAACCGGCGTGTTACCGAACAGGCCTGCCGGAACTGTCACGCGGATCTGGTTCACCAGATCGATATCCGGGCTGTTGGTGAATTAAAGCAGTCAGGAGCGGAAAACCTGGAGTCCAACTCCTGTATTCGCTGTCACTCAACAGTCGGCCATGATACCTGAGACTCAACGTTCTCAAGTCTGCTCACACAATCTGGAATGAAGAATGAATCAGAAAAAACATTCGATCTCGTTTTCGACACTCTTGCTGGTGGCGATTTTATCAGCAGCGATCTGTTTTGGAGTGGTATTCCTGCTGACGAATATATTTGAACGTCAGCAGGAGGCCCGGACCACTGTTTTGAAAGTGGTCGAAATCGATGATAACACGGCAGATCCTGCGGTCTGGGGGCGGAATTTTCCGTTGCAGTACGATGATTATCTGAAAACCGCTGACATGATCCAGACCACCTATGGTGGAAGTGAAGCGATTCCCCGGACCCCTACTGATGAAGATCCACGGGATCTGGTTTCCCGTAGCAAACTGGAAAGTATTCCGCAACTGAAGCGTTTATGGGCAGGCTATGCCTTTTCCAAAGACTACCGGGAAAAACGGGGGCACGCTTTTATGCTGGACGACCAGATCTACACGGAACGCCAGAAAGTCGGGCAGCCGGGAACCTGTATTCACTGTCATGCATCCACTTATGTTCCCATGAAAGAGTTGGGTGAAGGAGACATTCATGCCGGCTTTGAAAAGTTAAATTCGATGCCTTATATGGAAGCCAAAGAGCATGTGAAGCATCCGGTGGCCTGTATTGATTGTCATGAGCCGGAAACAATGGCGCTGCGGATAACACGTCCCGCATTCATGGAAGGAATCGCTGCCTTTAAGGAATCCCAGGGGGTCGCCGACTATGATGTGAATCGTGATGCAACGCGTCAGGAAATGCGGTCATTCGTATGTGGGCAGTGCCATGTTGAATATTATTTCCAGGGTGATAAGAAACGCCTGACGTATCCCTGGACGGAAGGCCTGACCGTCGATGCAGCGTATGCTCATTTTGAAAAAACAGGTTTCAAGGACTGGACGCATGCGGAAACCGGTGCTCCGATGCTGAAGGCGCAACACCCGGAGTTTGAACTCTGGTCGCAGGGGATTCACTCCCGGGCCGGTGTCGCGTGTGCTGACTGTCATATGGCCTATAAACGAGTGGGAGCGATGAAGATCAGCGATCATCACATCCGCAGCCCTTTATTAAATGTGAATGCAGCCTGTGGAACCTGCCATAAAACCGGGGATCAGGAGTTGATTGCCCGCACGGAAAATATACAGTCTCGGCATCAGAAACTGGTGAAAATTGCCCTCGATGCGGTAATCGATCTTATCGATGATATTAAAGTTGCAAAAACGAATGGTGTCACGGAAGAAAAAATTAATGCCGCTCAACAATGGCAGCGGAAAGCGACGTTTTATGTAGACTATGTCGAAGCCGAAAATTCGTCAGGTTTTCATGCCGGTCAGGAAGCAGCGCGTATTCTTGCCGAGTCAATTGATTGCTCTCGTCAAGGGCAGAACGCGCTGCGCGAATAATGTGAGATTTGCAGTAAGAGGACAGATGCTCCTCTCCGATTTCACTTATTTTCTTGATCCGCAAGTACGGGCAGGTTAGGATCAAAAACATGCTTCATTCCGCGTCCGAGCCATCTTGGATTGCATCACGACTCACCTGAAAATCGGAAAGCCCTCAGCATGCATCGTTTTTTACTCAGTCTGACCTTTGTTTTCAGTCACTGTTTCATCTCACTGGCGGCGGAACCTGCGAAGCCGGAACCGACCGAATGGAAGGCGGGGGCTGCGTCTGCCAAAATCACGCCGGAAAAACCATTACGAATGGCTGGTTATGCAGGGCGTAAGGAACCGGCGGAAGGGACCGAGCAGGATTTGTATGCCAAAGCCCTGGCGGTAGAAGATGCAGCAGGAAATCGAGCTGTCTTTCTGACCCTTGATCTGATCGGAGTGATAGAACAGCTGCGGGCGGATGTGACCAGTCAGGTTCAGGAACAATATGACTTGCCGCCGCAGGCATTGTTGATGAACGCTTCTCATACGCATTGTGGCCCCGCCTATGGTCGAGAGGATGCGAAAGAATATTACGACGTTCTCGTTCCTACCCTCGTTAAAACAATCGGCGCAGCGTTGGAGAAAATGCAACCGGCTCAATTGAGCTGGTCAGCAGCCCGGTGTTCCGTCGCAATGAACCGTCGCACACCAACGGCAACCGGATATCGGAATCATCCGAATCCTGACGGACGTGTGGATCACCAGGTTCCCGTATTAAGAGTGGATGATGCCAACGGCGAATTGAAAGCGGTGATGTTCGGTTATGCCTGTCATAATACGACGATGGGTTTTCGCAAGTGGCTGGGGGATTACGCCGGATTTGCGCAGGAATATTTTGAAAAGGATCACCCGGGAGTGACGGCGCTGTTTATGATGGGCTGTGGCGGAGATCAGAATCCGTATCCCCGTAGCGAATTGCATTATGCCCACAAGCATGGTCGTTCGCTGGCAACTTCGATTGAAGCGGCTCTGGAAGTGAATCAGCGGACTCGACTGCATCAGCGCGTGTTACATGGCCCGTTGAAAACCGCTTATGACACGGTCGAACTGGAATATCTCCCTGAGAAGAAACGCGATCCCTGGGACTACCCGGTTCAGGTGATTCAATTTGGAAATGACCTGACGCTGATAGCATTGGGGACTGAAGTGGTCGTCGATTATGCATTGCGGATCAAGCAGGAACTGTTTGAATCAGAGGGTCCTGCTATCTGGGTCGCCGGTTATTCAAACGTGTACTCGGGATACATTCCCAGTAAACGGGTTCTGCTGGAAGGAGGCTATGAAGCGAGCCGTCCCTATAAGCCTGATGTCGAAGAGAGGATTATTGGCAAGGTACTGGAACTGGACCAGGGGCTGAAAACTCAGGAGGGGAAATAGAGCGTTCTCACCCCAAAGACAGCTCTCTAGTTGAGTTTCCTCCAGCTGTTTCATAAGATGGCAACTAATAAACGTACTTTGATGTGATTTTGCTGGGTTTCTATTTCAGATAAACAGCCAGTCAATATTTTCTTCCGGAGAGATCAGATGCTTCGGGCTTGTCGATGTGATCTGCTGTGTCTCGTTGCCGCTTGCATGGCGTCGCTGATGTTCTTTCCAGGGGAAGGTGCAGCCGCAGAAAAACCGATTCCTGGTCTGGAGCTGTTCGAGACGAAAATTCGACCGGTGCTGATTGAGCATTGTTACGAATGTCATTCAGCAGCGACCTCGGTTCTCAAAGGGGGATTACGTGTTGATAGTCGCGATGCAATTCGTTCTGGTGGAGAATCTGGTGCCGCGGTCGTACCTCACAAAGTAAATGAGAGTCTACTGCTGGGAGCACTCAAACATGAATCCTTTGAGATGCCACCTGGTAAACGGTTGGCAGATGAAGTCATTGCGGATTTTGTCAAGTGGGTGGAACTGGGAGCGCCTGACTCGCGTGATCGGGCACCTACAGTGGAAGAGGCGGCATCTCTCTCCTGGAACACGATTTTCGAAAAGCGTCGTATGTGGTGGAGTCTGCAACCTCTGCAAGCGGTGAAACCTCCCAATTTGAAAGATAACAGCTGGTCATCTCAACCCGTCGATCGGTTTTTGCTGGACAAGTTGCGTGATGAAAAGTTGCAACCCGCGCCTGCTGCAGAGTCAGATGTTCTTGTTCGTCGTCTGTCATTCGTATTGACGGGATTACCTCCCACCCCGCAACTGGTAAAGCAGTTTGCAGCGGATTCAATACAGAATCCTGATACTGCGTATGAGAGGCTCGTTGATCATCTGTTGGCTTCACCTCATTTTGGCGAGAGGTTTGCCCGTCACTGGATGGACGTGGTGCGGTATACCGATACCTATGGCTATGAATGGGATAATCCTGCGAAAGGCTCATGGGAGTATCGTGATTATCTGATTCGGGCGTTTAATCAGGATGTCGGTTTTGATCAACTGGTACGAGAGCAGATTGCAGGTGACCTGCTACAGCAGCCTCGCATTGACGAAAACAGCGGTTTTCAGGAAAGTTTGATCGGGCCCATGTTTTATCATATGGGAGAACATCGGCACGGCGACAGTATGGATTTTAATGGCATTCATCAGGAGATGATCAATAACAAGATTGATACCTTCTCCAAAGCTTTTTTGGCCAGCACTGTTGCTTGTGCACGATGTCACGACCACAAACTGGATGCGATTTCACAGCGTGATTACTATGCGCTTGCAGCAGTCTTCATGACACCCCGCTGGACGTCCCGCGTGATTGATGCACCGGGTAAGCATGACAAAATAATAGAAAAACTCAAACAGTTGCGAAATAAGATTCATCATGAACTGAAATCTCACTGGAATGTGCAGGCCAAACAGTTTAGTTCTGAGCTTCGTCAGCTTGTCTCTGAGAAATTGGACAAACCGCGGGCTACTGTCTGGCGCGAAGCATTCAAACTGAATACAGATCAGGCGAAAAAGAAAGAGAAAGGGAAGCCCGGTGATATTGCCTACCCTGCACAACGGCTGCTGAGGAACTCGCAGCCCGCGGAACTGAAGAAGTTATGGCATGTCTTGTCGGAGGAGTGGCAAACCGCCAGTGAGACACATCGGCGGGAAAATCAGAAACGCTTTCAATATGTTACTCGCTTTGAGAACCCCGGTTTTCCAGAAGGGTGGCAGACGGAAGGCGACGGAATAAGACATGGATATGTCGCTGATGGCGTCCCTTTGATTTCTCTGGATGGACCCCAGGTTGTGCAGCGTCTTTTGACTCGTGGTTATCATACACATGCCCTGTCATCAAAATTACCGGGCGCGATCAGGCCTCCCACAGAACGGGATATTCCAGGGAAAATAATCAGTCTGAATCTGGCAGGGGGAGAATGGAGCGGCTTTCTTCGTGTTCCTGATAATGCATTCCAAACCGAGAATGTGATCTTTTTTGATCGGGACCAGCCTCAGTGGCAGGCTTTTGCAGATCGTCCGCTGGTGAATGGAATACAGCGACTGATGTTCGAGATTTCTACCAGCGATCTGAATCCGGATTTCCCGCCTCGTACTGGAAAAACCCGCGCGGGAGGCAATCTGTTGCCTGCAGACGATTATGGTTTTGAGAAGCGCAGCTGGTTCAGCGTGACGGGCATTGTCTCGCATGACTCAACGGGAACACCAGCGGATGAACTGGCCCGCTTTGCACCTCTATATGGCATGACTGTTCCCGGGGATCGAAAGGAAGCCTGTGATCGAATCGGAGACTGGTTATCTTCCGCTGTCCGGCGATGGGTTGACGATCAGGCGACTGCGGCTGACGTGGAACTCATCAACTGGTTACTGGAAAAGAAGCTGTTAAGAAATACACCAGAATCAGCCGTACGTCTGGCAGAGCTGCTTTCAGAATATCGCAAAGTGGAAGATCAGATCACGTTTGCTCATACCGCAAACAGTATGGATGAACGTGGAATGATCTCTGCAAGATACCCACTCAATATCCGCGGGAATGTTGATGAACTCGGATCGCTGATCGAGCCCGACTTTCTGGAAGTGTTTGCAGGGAGGCATGCAGTTCAGCAGAGTACGGGAAGTGGCAGACTAGAGCTGGCCGAATTTCTGGTCAGCCCGGATCATCCATTGACAGCGCGGGTCTATGTGAATCGGGTCTGGCAGTGGGTTTATGGGGCCGGGCTGGTGAGAACGCCGAACGATTTTGGACATCTGGGAGTAAAGCCCAGCCATCCCCAACTTCTGGATTACCTGGCGCGAGAATTTATGAACGATGGCTGGTCGACAAAACGCCTGATTCGCAGACTGGTGATGACACGGGCCTTTCGTCAGTCCGGAAAGGTGACTGAAGCAGCGCGTAACCGGGATCCGGATAATCGATTGTGGCAGCACTATCCCACCCGGCGGTTGGAGGCAGAAGCGATTCGCGATTCGATACTCGCAGTCTCAGGGCGTCTGGATCGTCGGATGTATGGTCGTCCGATTGATGTGCCCCGTTCAAAAGAAGATGCATCCAAGCGGCTGTTTAGCGGTCCACTGGATGGACAAGGGCGACGTTCCATATATTTAAGAATGTCGATCATGGATCCGCCCCGGTTTCTGGTGGGCTTCAATTTACCTGACTTAAAACTGCCAACCGGGAAACGGGATGTCACGAATGTGCCCAATCAGGCATTGATTCTGATGAATGATCCCTTCGTAATGTCGCAGGCGGAGGAGTGGTCAACACGCTTGCGCAAACATCCTGCTGATTCCGTCGAAGCGCGTATCCGTCAGATGTTCAGAAAAGCATATGGACGAGAACCGGATCAACAGGAATTACATCGCTGGTCTGAATTTGTAGAAGAGCTGGGGGGAAGCGAAGACGAACAGTACCTGTTGGTAGCTCCACGTGTCTGGCAACAGATTGCGCATACCTTGTTTAATTCAAAAGAATTCATTTATTACAGGTAAAACCATGGGACGACAAAACAAATCGAATTGCTGTCCAGGCCATCTGCCCATGATAAACCGGCGTGGTTTTTTACATAATAGCAGTGCGGGTTTTGGCTGGCTGGCATTCGCAGGGTTACTGGGAGAACAAGCTCAGGCAGCGACAAAAAAGCCTCTCCCACAGTTTGTTGCACCTGTGAAGAATGTGATCTTCTGTTTTATGGATGGTGGGCCGAGTCATGTTGATACGTTCGATCCCAAGCCGGCACTAAAGACTCATGAAGGGAAAGCAATCGGAAAAGAGGCTGTTTCAAAACGGTCACAGTCGAATGCCAGCCGCGTCTGGCTGGGAAGTCCCTGGGAATTTCGAAAGCGGGGAGAGAGCGGATTGTGGGTCAGTGATCTGTTTCCCCATCTGGCTTCGATTGCGGATGAGTTATGTGTCGTACGATCAATGGTGGGGGAACTGCCTCTGCATGGTCAGCAGAATCTGTTATTACACACGGGACGAATCATCGGGCAGGCTCCAAGTATGGGGGCCTGGGTTTCGTATGGACTGGGAACCGAAAATAAAAACCTGCCGGCTTATGTCGTTTTGAATAACGACTGGGTCCCCAATGGGGGGCTGGAAAATTTTGGGAGTTCGTTTCTACCAGCAACGCACCAGGCGACTCAAGTGCGGGCCAAAGGAAGTCCCGTTGATAATATTCAACCGGCAGACACATTATCGTTGCAGCAACGCAAACTGGCGTTACTGGCTAAACAGGATCTTGCTTTTGCGACCCGGGCTTCAGAGGCGTCACCGATTGAGAGTGCCATTGCAAATTATGAAACCGCGTTTCGGATGCAGACCCTGATTCCGGAAGTCGCAGATATCTCGCAGGAATCCCTTCATGTGCAACGGGAATATGGCATTGATTCGAAGGATAAGCATCAGCATTATTATGCAACCCAGGCATTGCGGGCAAGGCGACTGGTAGAAGCGGGGGTGCGCTTTGTCGAAATTACCTGCCCCAGTTTTGACAGTAATAATTCGCCTTGGGACCAGCATGGTTTACTAAAACAGAACCATGAAAAAAATGCGAGGATTACAGAACAGTCAGTCGCAGCGTTAATCACAGATTTAAAACGCCGGGGTTTACTGAATGAGACATTGGTGGTCTGGGCGGGAGAAATGGGCCGGACACCACATACTCCCAAAGTGAGCCCGACTTGTGGCCGTGATCATCATGTAAATGGTTACAGCCTGTTTATGGCCGGTGGCGGATTGAAGGGGGGCATGACCTTCGGAGAGACTGACGAGTTCGGCAACAGCGTGGTTGAACATCCGCTGTCGATTCATGACATCCATGCGACGATTCTGCATCAACTGGGAATCAATCATGAGGATCTCACATTCCGACATGGAGGGAGAGATCATCGACTGACTGATGTGCACGGGCATGTGATTCAAGAGATTATAAGCTGATTAGATGGGATCGTTAAGTTCACGTTAATAGCTTGCGAAGCTCTTGTTTTTGTCTGGTATAACAGTTGTCTGCGGTCTGGGGCGTTTTTAGAATTCATTGAGCAGTGAAGTATCATCCCGCCATTTCAGATCGTTTACAAACCGTTAGAGATTTCATTCCTCGCTATTCCTTCCCCGCACTTTTGCTCAACACAGGTAGTTTCAAATATGTTCGATTACAAACGTCTCCAGGAAGCAGTCAGATCTGAAAATGGCGTCAGTCGACGTTTATTTCTCTCTTATGGGGCAGCACTTTCTACCCTTCCTCTCATGGGGCGTGCGAGCTGGGCAGATCCTTCTCCCGTGTTTCAGAAAGACCCTTTCAGTCTGGGAGTTGCTTCTGGAGATCCCGATTCCAGCAGTGTGATATTATGGACGCGTCTGGCGCCAGAACCCTTGGCCCCCCATGCAGGCATGGGACCACAGGCGGTTGCAGTTCGCTGGGAAGTTGCAAATGACGAAGGGTTTACACAACGAGTTGCATCTGGAACAACTCAGGCGACTCCTCAACTGGGGCATACAGTGCATGTGGAAGTTAAGGGACTGCAACCAGATCGCTGGTACTGGTATCGCTTTCAAGCCGGGGATGCAAAAAGCCCTGCCGGTCGAACACGAACGATGCCTCTCGAAACTGAATTACCAGATCAGTTGAAGTTCGCGTTCGCATCGTGCCAGAATTATGAGTCGGGACTGTTCACCGCTTATGAACAGATGGCTCAGGACGATGTGGATCTGGTATTTCATCTGGGAGACTATATTTACGAAAGAGAGAACCGGAAAAAAAATACGGTACGTGCCCATTTCGGCCCCGAGATCGAAACTCTGGAGCACTACCGTACCCGACATTCCCAGTATCGTTCTGATCCACTTTTGCATGGTATGCATGCGAAATGCCCATGGATTGTGACATGGGATGATCATGAATTTGATAATAACTGTGCTGGAGATATTTCCGAAGAATCACAGGTCGATCCTGTGGAATTTTTGTTGCGACGGGCCAATGCCTATCAGGCCTATTATGAAATGATGCCGCTCAGGGCTGGTTCTCTCCCGCAGGGACCTCATATGCAGCTCTACCGTCAGGCTTCGTTTGGGCGTCTGGCCGATTTCTTTGTGTTGGATACACGGCAATATCGTTCAGATCAGCCGAACGGAGACAAGAAGTCACCGATCAATGATGCGGCGCTGATGCGGAAAAATACGTTACTGGGAAGTCGTCAGCGGCACTGGCTGCAGTCTGGTCTGATTTCATCAGATGGGATCTGGAATGTGCTGGCACAGCAAGTGATGATGGGAATGGTCGGATTTCCACAGAAAGCAGGTGCGCTGGCCTATTCGATGGATCAATGGCCCGGTTGTTCTTATGAACGGATGGGGCTGATGCAGTTCCTGGCAGATCGTCAGGTTCCGAACCCGGTCGTCCTGACAGGAGATATTCATTCTAACTGGGTGAACAATTTACGCGTTGATGACCGTCAGTCAGAGACTCCGGTGATTGCGACGGAATTTGTGGGTACATCCATCAGCAGTGGTGGTAACGGCGTTGAGAAGCGAAAAGGTCATGCGGAACTATTATCGAACAATCCTTGTATCCAGTTCCAGAATTCTGAGCGCGGATATGTGCGTTGTACTGTAACACCTGAGAAATGGACGAGCGAGTATATGGTTGTAGATAATGTCACCCGACCTGGGGGAAAAGTCAGCCCACGCGCAGCTTTTGTTGTGGAAGCCGGTCAGCCGGGAGCGCATCCTGCATAATCTGCAACTGATGTGAAGGGCTGGCATTACGAAGGAGAAGGAGGTTCGATTTTTTTCTCTGCCTTGAGTGCCAGCCAGTGCAGGATGGTCTGGCTCAGAGTTTTGCTGTTAATCGGTTTACTGAGGTAATCATCACAGCCTGCATCCAGACATTTCTGACGATCATCTGACATGGCATGTGCAGTTAAGGCTATAATGGGCATGGTCACACCGGACTCTCGGGATTTTCGGGCAAGTGTATAACCATCCATTTCAGGCATTTGCATATCGGTCAGCAGCAGGTCGTAGGGTTCGTTTGCAGTTTCCGCTTCCAGGAGTCTCTGACAAGCGATAATTCCGTTGTCGGCAACATCTACGTCTGCTCCCATTTTTGTCAACAGAAAAGAAATGAGGCGTTGATTATCCGGACCGTCTTCAGCAAGCAGAATGCGTGTATGGGCAGGAAGTTTAACAGTGGAAGCGGGAGCTTTTTTATCTGCATGCTCATGACCATTCTGCAAGCGGCTTGTTGTGTATCGGGTTTCGGGCAGAGCCTGGACAGGTAGGATCACTCGAAAACAGGTTCCTTTTCCCGATTCCGTCCAGGCCAGATTAACGTCGCCTTTCATGAGTCGTGCGAGTTTGCGGGAGATCACCAGCCCCAGCCCGGTTCCGCCATGTTGACGTGTCACCGAAGTGTCTGCCTGGGAAAATGCCCTGAACATTTTGGCGGCCTGTCCGGCTGACATCCCCGGTCCGGAGTCTTCAATATCGAATTGCAGAAGCCTGGAATCGTTCTCTTCCAGAATTTTGACATTGATCTGAATGCGTCCCTCGTTTGTGAACTTGACCGCATTACCGACAAGATTCATCAGGATCTGCCTCAGTCGCGTCGGATCTGTTTCGATTAAATCCGGAAGAGGTGTTTCGATGCGGGTGATCAGTTCTACGCCTTTTTCAATCGCCGGTGGTCTTAGCAGACTTTCAATATGATCCAGGATATTGAAGAGTTGCGTGGGAGTTTGTTCCAGTTCAATTTTCTCTGCTTCAATTTTGGAAAGGTCCAGGATGTCGTTGATGACTGTCAACAAATGGTTACCTGCTTCCTGAATGGTTTTGACGGCCTGTTCTTTTTTACCGACGGAGTTGGCAAACTCAAGATCATTCCTGAGGAGATCTGCATAACCAAGAATCGCAGTCAGAGGTGTCCGAATTTCATGGCTCATGTTAGCGAGAAATTCACTTTTACTATTTGAAGCGGCCAAGGCGGCTTCCTGCGCCAGCCTGAGTTCGGTGATATCATTCCGAATAGCCAGGTACCCGGTGGCTTTTCCATCACCATCCTGCATCGAAGCAATTGTGGTATCCAACCAGTAAAGCTCTCCATTTTTGCGTCTGTTACAGATCTCTCCCTGCCACATGCCGTCAGTCGAAATGGTTTTGAATACGTTTTGCCAGAATTCTTTTGGATGAAATCCAGAATTCACGATTCGATGGGTCTGGCCAATCGTTTCTTCCCGATCAAAGCCACTGACTTTACAGAACATATCATTAACATGACGTATCACACCATTGAGTTCTGTCTCAGCAACAATCGCATGCTGATCGAGAATTTTGAGACATGTTTCCAGGCGAGCCGTCGTTTCTCTTAAGGAATTTTCGAGAGTAATCCGATCTGAAATGTCAACAACCACGTTGACTGCTCCGATCACGTCCCCATCAGAATTCCTGATGGGACTGACGTGTGCCAGCGCCGTTTTACGGTTGCCATCATCGCATTCTATAACGATTTCTTTGCAGTGATAAACTTCACGATTCTGTAATGCAACTGCCATCCAGCGATCTTCATGAGCGACAGGAGTCCCATCGGAATCGAACATCTGGAAAGATTCACAGAAGCGGTCTGCTGGACTGTTGAGTTCTGGTTCCCGTCCCCAGAAATCAGCAGCAGCCTGGTTGTAATAGGTGATTAATCCTGCATTGTCACAGGTATAAGCCGCGGCTGGAAGAGCGTCGATCAGGTGTTTGATTCTTTCATGGCTTTCGAAAAGCTGCTGTTCCTGTATCTTCTTCTGGGTGACATCAATGCCAATTCCCAAGTATCCGTCGATCTGGTTTTGTTTTCCCCGGATGACGGTGACAGTCAGCTCTACGGTCCGTTCCGTACCATCTTTTCGAACATAAGTCCATTCGTGTTTGTCGCAGGTACCACATCTGGCAGGTTTGAAAAAGACCTCAAACCCATCTACTTTTTGTCCGAGGCTCTCAGTTAATTCCTGACTTCGTTGCTTGAGTTCGGAAGCAATGTGGAAGTGCTGAAGCGTGTTAATTCCAATCATTTCATCGGCAGTATATCCCAGTAATCGTTCAGCACCAGGACTGAACAGCGTGATTAACCCCTCGGGATCAGTGGCAATGATAGAGATTTCTGTTGCAGCCCGGATCACGCTTTCTAATTGTGCCCGCGTTGTGAATTGATCATCCTGCAGGAGAGTAAATTCTGCCTCTAGTTGCTTCTCTCTGGTGATATCCTGAAAGGCGCCTACGAGTCGGGCGGGTCTGTTATTCTGGTATTCCAGTTCTCCCTTGGCACGAACCCAGATATGGCGTCCCTTGGCTGTAATAAAGGGGAGTTTCAAATCCCAGGGTTGACCGGTATTGATCGCGAGTTTAATGGCATTCTGGATCTGGGGAAGTGCGTCAGGGGCATAAAATTCAACTGCATTTTCGAGAGTTGGCTTAAAATCAGGTTCGACTTCATGAATAGCGTAGGTTTCTGCAGTCCAGAACAGTTCCTGTGTTTTCAGGTTCAGATGCCAGCCTCCGATTTTGCCAACTTCGCCAACTTTGGACAGCAGTAATTCTCTTTCAGCGCTGGATTCGAGTTCAGCCTGGAGATCAGAAGAAACGGTTCCGCATAGTGCTGGATGCATATTTTGCGTGGTTTTTCGAGTATACCACCAGACGAGCAGAATCAGTGATCCCATGCCGAGCCAGATCAGAATGAGAATCATCGCCTGGCGTTCCTGATCGCGACGAGACAGGAACTCATGCTCCGATTTCAATTCGGACTGATAGTGTTCCAGGGCGGGCATGAGACGTTTTTCCCCTGTAAGAACTAAACTGAGCATCGCAGCAGCGGGCCGTTTTCCTGACAGGACCAGGAAAATATTCTGGGAAATCTGTGAAGTCAAAGGAGAAATTTGAAGTTTAAGAAGTTTCGTTGAATGCTGTTCAGGTAAGGAGGAGTTCAATAGAAACTGCTGTTGTTGAGTGAATCTTTCCAGATCTGCATCAAGTTGAGTATAGCTTGATTGATAATCAGAGTCTTTTGCCAGCAGAATCACATCTTTGACCATGCGGTGCAGCAGGAGTTGTTGTGCCTCTGCTGTCTGGATCTGGTCAAATCGGGAATTTTCCAGATGCTTCATGTTCGTTGTGGAAAAGTAGCAGAGTCCTGCTCCCACCAACAGCAGAATAATACTGAAGACAGCAGCCTGAGCAATTCGCACCGAAAGAGCTTGTCTGATCCGGGAAACAATGTACATGGATAAAGTGAAATCTATATGTTTTGAAATTCAGGAAGATTTAATCCATGCAGTGAGTCAAACAACACGGAGATAGAAAAATGTCCTGAGATTGCTGTATCGTTAAATGTAATGATGAATCAGACATAAGTGCCTGTATTGAGCATTTCGACAACAGACACAACAGATAAACAGGAAATCCCTCAACAGTAAACGAATACCGGTTTTTTCAATTGTTCGGAAAAGGAGTCGTTTAAGAACCGTGAGTGTTCATAAGAAACGGACCTGGGGGATCTCCCTGCATCGGGGATTCATCACAAAAAATGGTTCAAGAAGTGAAGCCAGACTGTGTCCCGTTTTACTGTAATGTCTCCAAGGCTGTTTGGCCCGAGTCTATTAGATTGAGAGACGCGATTCTTAAATGTGATGCGCTCTAGAGGGGATCGTACCAGGTCTGATGACGGAGTGAGTAGGCATATGGCATGCCATTGGTCATCCAGTTCGCCGGAGCGCGTCAAAAAAACCGCTGGAAACTCAGATATGAAGAGTCTCCAGCGGCTGAAATTTGAAAACGGAGAGAACGGGATTCGAACCCGTGGAACCGTTTGCACGGCTCACCGGTTTAGCAAACCGGCGCATTCGGCCTCTCTGCCATCTCTCCTGAATGCTTTAATTGCCACGTAATGGTGGCAAGCAGCACTCTTTATGCTGTTTTTCGTGGTGAAAGTCAACGATTGAAGACTTGAATATGCAGAGACTTCGGTAAATTGACTACACAACGGACAGGGAGTGTATCAAACCAAAAACCCAGCTGCAATAGTTTCAGCTTACTGAAGTCTGAAAGCAGGGAACATGCAGCGCCCCGTGCTGCGATCACAGTGAAAATCGATAGATTCCTTACTCTTTCATTTCTGTTGTGAAACGTCTAAGCCATTTTGATCATTTCACTTAGAGCAGATTTCTTCCTGGGATTCCAGATAGAATCTGAGCGACGTTTTCCAGTCGGGCATCGAATCCCCGATTGTAGCAGTAAGTCGGGAACAGTCCAGGACACTGAAGCGGGGGCGGTCAGCTGGTGCTTTATACTGCTCGGTTGTGATGGGGTGTGTTTTTACAGAGATGCCTGTCATTTCGAAGATAGAACAGGCAAATTCATACCAGGTGGTCTGGCCTTGGCAGGTGGCATGATACAGGCCAAACTGATCCGTATCAATCAGTCGGGTCAAAGCGGCAGCCAGATCCCGCGTGGCTGTCGGTGTGCAGTGCTGATCGTTGATGATGGAGAGCTCGTCTCGTTCTTTTCCCAGGCGGAGCATGGTTTCCACAAAGTTACCATTTCCCGTTTTTCCGGCAACTCCGTACAGACCACAGGTGCGAATTACGTAATGCTGCGGGCAGAGAGCGCGGACGAAATATTCACCAGCCAGTTTACTGAGCCCATACGCGCTGACAGGCCCGGGGGCTTCATGTTCTTGAAAAGGAATCCGTCTCGATGTCTCCAGGCCATAGACAAAGTCAGAACTGATATGCATTAAGCTGATATTCTTTTCAGAACAATAGAGTGCGAGATTACGTGGCCCTAATGCATTGACCGCGTACGCGAGTTCCGGTTCTTTTTCCGCCAGATCAACTTTATTATAGGCCGCGGTATTGATAATCAGGTCAGGCGGCGCTGGAGCGAATGCACTGGAAATACTATCAGGGTCTTCAATGGAAATCTGTTGATGTGTCAATCCGGTTACCTGGTGACCGGCTTTAGACAGACTTTCAGTAAAATCGTGTCCCAGTTGTCCTCGAGTCCCGATAACAGAGATATGCCGCATGAATAACACCTTTAGTTAAATTACAAAGGGATACTTACTTGTCAAACCGCAGCCGCAGTCTGGTAACGTCATTTTACGTATTGTTTAAGGTTGACTTCAGTGGGGCAACGAAATGAACCTGTTTTACGATCTCCCGGAACCCGAGTGAAGTATAAAGGTGGTTGCCGACGTCATTCTGTTCGAGCGTCTCGATTTTTGCCAGAGGCAGATTGAGATCCCGGAAATGCTGTAGCGCATGTTCAAGCAGTTTTCGCCCCATTCCCAGACCACGGTACTCAGGGGCAAATGCCATATTGGGAATATAACCGATGCCCGCTTCCGGATCATGCCAGGTCGAAATATAACCTGCAATTATCCCGTCTACTTCTGCGATGAAGATGCCCTCGGGTTCTCGACGGGCATCCGCATCCACATGTCCCGCTTTTCGCCATTTCCAGTCGTGTCCATTGATCAGGCCGTATTCTCGCTCAATTCCTTCATCAATAGAAACACCCTGAAAGGCTTCTACTGTGATTGATTTAAGGGTTTCCAGGTCTGCAGGTTGATAAGAACGTATTTTCATGACTGTGATTCAAACAGGATTACGAAATGGAACTTCTGAAAAGAGTGACGGGAGCGACTGATGTATGCTATGATGTTGCTATCAAAAATTAAAGGAGCCCGAGGGAATCCTTTAATAGAGTTTTTACTCTTAACATCGATATCATTTGATGGGACCAGGGGATGGATGATTCAGCAACATATACGGCAGACGAGTTTCTGGACATCCGGGCGGAATTGCCTGATGCCGGACGCTGGACGGAATTGAACCAGGGAAAAATCATTAATCTGGATCCACCCGATCTTGAGCACGGAACGATCGTGCTTAACATATCCAAAGTGCTTTCAGTCTATCTGCACAAAGTCAACCAGGGTTATGCCTGCTTTGAATTAGGTCTGCTGGTCAGGCGGAATCCGGACACGGTCCGGTTTCCCGCGGTCAGTCTGTTTAACAGTGGCAAACGCTTTGAAGAGACCGACAAAACCATTTCAGAACGGAAACCTGACGCAGTGATCGAGATTGCCTCTACCAATCCTCGACGAAAATCCATGACGGGGCACGTCGAGGATTATGTCAGCTGGGGAATTGATCTGATCTGGGTGATTGATCCCGATTCCCGGGAAGTCCTGGAGTATCAGCCGGGATCGGGGAGTGAAGTCATTGATGTGCAGGGCAAACTGACAGGTAAAAATATACTGCCGGGATTCGTGATGCCAGTCAAAGGCTTGTTTGCAGAGCCGGATTGGTGGTAAGGTAATCGTATTCGTTCTCAATCGGAGAAAAGCAGATCTAAGAACACTACTGCAGGCAGGTCGCTCGTTTCAGTAGTATCAACGCGTAAAGATGCAAGGAATATTTTGGGATGCCAGATGCACACTATGATGTGGCAATAATCGGTACCGGACCCGGGGGTGAAGGGGCTGCGATGCAGGCCATCAAACAGGGCAAGTCTGTGATTTCGATTGAGAAATTTTACGAAATCGGCGGTAACTGTACGCATAAGGGAACGATTCCCAGTAAGGCTCTGCGTTATTCGATTCTGCAGATGTCAGAGATTAATAACTACATGCGGCAGATGGGCCGGTTGGGAATGGTGTTGGATCTGGAGTTTCCTGATCTGCGGAAGACGGCGGCATCGGTGATCCAGAAGCAGGTGGGTATGCGACGCACGTTTTATGAACGGAACGGTGTTGATTTGGTCGAAGGCCACGCACGCTTTCTGGATCCACATCGCATACATATTGATACTCCCAGCGGGCTGACCGAGGAGATCACTTTTGATTATGCGATTATCGCGACCGGTTCCCGGCCGTATCGACCAAGTGACGTTGACTTCAGCCATCCGCGAATTTTCTGCAGTGATACGATTCTCGATTTGAATTTCACACCGCGTTCGATCAGTGTGTATGGTGCCGGTGTGATTGGTTGTGAATATGCCTCCATGCTGCGCACGATGGGAATGAAGGTCAATCTGGTCAATACCCGCAATTCTCTGCTGGACTTTCTAGATGATGAAATCAGTGATGCACTCAGTTATCACATGCGTGAGAGTGGTGTTCTGTTAAGGCATTGTGAGCATTACGAATCAATCCAGGGAACCGATGATGGTGTCATACTCTCACTGCAGTCGGGCAAGAAGCTCAAAACGGATATTTTTCTGTTCGCTGCCGGTCGGGCGGGAAATTCAGAAAATCTGGGGCTGGAAACGGTGGAGATTACTCCTGATTCACGCGGTCAGATTGAAGTCAATGATGATTTCCAGACATCACAACCGCATATTTATGCTGTAGGTGATATCATCGGATACCCTTCACTGGCGAGTGCCGCCTATGTGCAGGGGCGCTATGCTGCCAGCCACCTGGATAATGGAGAATGCGAACGGGCGTTGATTCGAGATATTCCGACGGGAATTTATACCAGTCCGGAAATCAGTTCGCTGGGAAAAACCGAGAGGGAACTGACTGAAGCGAAAATCCCATACGAAGTCGGTCATTCAATGTTTAAACATCTGGCACGTGCCCAGATCATGAACCGTCCGATCGGGATGTTGAAACTGCTCTTTCACCGGGATACTCTGGAAATTCTGGGGATCCACTGTTTTGGTCCAAACGCTTCGGAAATTATCCACATTGGACAGGCCATCATGTCGCAGCCTGGAGAAGCGAATACGCTTCTGTATTTCATTAACACGACCTTCAACTATCCTACGATGGCCGAGGCCTATCGTGTGGCTGCTTTGAACGGATATAATCGTTTGTTCTGATTAATCAAAGTTCAACATGTTGACAGGGGAATGAAATGAGACGCTCGATTTTTGGAACACTTTTTCTGATAAGTATGGCGTTTTCCTGGGGACATGATATAGATGCAGCGGAAGCGAAGCAGCCGAATGTGCTGTTTATTGCCGTTGATGACCTGAATGACTGGATCAGCTGTCTGGGAGGGCATCCGGACTGTAAAACGCCGAATATTGATCGCCTGGCATCACGAGGGGTGCTGTTTACTAACGCTCACTGTGCGGCTCCGGCTTGCAACCCATCCCGGGCTGCGTTAATGACGGGGGTTCGGCCTTCCAGTTCGGGCGTATATCTGAACTCTCAGCCCTGGCGTCCGGTCATGCCTGATGCCGTCACACTGCCTCAACATTTTCGAAATAATGGTTATGAGGCGATTGGTTCCGGTAAAATCTTTCATGGCGGTTATAACGATCTGGGTTCGTGGGATGATTATTTAAAGCAGACGGGAGATCCTAAACCGGTTCCCGCAGTATTAAATGATCCGCACAGCCGTGCCGGAACGATTATCTGGGGCGTGCTGGATGTCGAAGACAGGGAGATGAGTGACTACAAGATGGCGAATTATGCCATCAATTATCTGGGCAAAAAGCATGATAAACCGTTCTTTCTTGCCTGTGGTATTTATCGTCCTCATATGCCCTGGCAGGTGCCTCGCAAATATTATGAGATGTATCCCCTTGATAAAATTCAACTTCCTGAAGTGCCTGATGACGATCTGGATGATGTCCCTGCCGCCGCAGTCAAGATGGCGAGGCCGACCGGTGATCATGCCAAAATGTTGAAAACGAATAACTGGCGTTATTCGGTCCAGGCATACCTGGCCAGCATTGCTTTTGCGGATGTCCAGGTCGGTCGCGTGCTGGATGCCCTCGACGCCAGTTCGTATGCAGAGAATACGATCGTAGTATTATGGGGCGACCATGGCTGGCATCTGGGTGAGAAACACCACTGGCGAAAGTTTTCGCTCTGGGAAGAGGCGACAAGGGCACCATTGATGATGGTGGTGCCTGGTGTGACAAAGCCGGATTTAAAATGCGCGCAAGCAGTGGACTTTATGAATATTTATCCGACGCTCTGTGATTTGTGTGAGCTGCCGATTGGCGGCTATCTGGACGGTGTCAGCATGGTCTCCCTTTTAAAAGACCCCGACATCATCTGGGATCGACCGGCATTAACAACACACGGCCGGATGAATCATGCGTTGCGCGATAACCAATATCGACTCATTCGCTATCGGGATGGAAGTGAAGAACTCTATGATCACAAAACGGATCCCATGGAATGGAAAAACCTGGCTGATAATCCCCAGTATGTAGAAGTTAAACAGCGCCTGGCAAAATCCTTTCCCAGCAAGAATGCATTAGATGCCCCGCATGATTCTAAAAGAAGCAGGAAGCAGAACAAGAAAAAGCAGGGGCAGGGAAAAAAGAAAAAACAGCCTGTGAAAAAGTAGAGATGTTGCTCGGTCAATTTTTATATCGATCAACATCTCTTTTGTGTTCAGTGACTCAGCAGATGAGAATCACTCTTTTTTCTGGCCCCGTGTTTTTTCGATCATTGCCGCCAGTTCGTCGACGGTCACAATTGAGTCTTTGTCCTGGTCTGCCTGGAAGAACAGGGGGAGTTCACGTAGCGGCACTTCGTCACGTTCAAGCTTGCCGTTGGAATTTTTATCGCGCCGCCGTACCAGTTTAAATGCAATGGTTTTGAACTGGTTTTCAGCTTCTGCTGTCTCTTTGGGAATGGCCACGTTGAAATAACCAATCATCATTTCATTCCATGTCTGATCCCCCCAGGATACGTTTTTGTTCGGATCCGGATTAGATAAATTAGTGTCGGAATTGTTATAGTGCGCGACACAGTGAATGTATTCCCCGGTCTTGATGGGAATCGGTTTTTCAACACTGTAAGCAGTCTGCCAGTTGAAATCGAAAGCGGGAACATCAATTAGCGTTTCGCCTGGTTGATCGGGAGTTTTGCGAAGTTCATAGCGGAACGCTTTTCCTCGGAGATGCATGTGTGGCATAAAGCTCAGGATCACTGCATCACGATCACTGGGGGGAGAAGTCGCTTCAATTTTGAAATTATCATCATTGGCATCAATTGAGAAGCGACGACGAACGAAATCTTCGTTGATCACTTGAGCGGTTACCACCTGGTGTGTCACCTTGGATTCGTCAGTAAATACCAGTCCGACTTTGCTGCGGTCCTGTTGTTCGATACCGATGGGTGTGTAATGCATCTGAAATACCAGCTTGGAACCCGCGGGTACTTTTTTAGCCATGCCTTCCGGCAGCATGACTTCGCGTGAACCGGGAACATAGCCGACCAGGAACTGATCTCCTTCGCCGAATACACGAACCCGTTTTCCCTGCGGGGGACGGGCAAAGACCAGAATATGATGCACGACAGCCCGATTGCCTGGCAGAGCTTCGGCTCCTCTCAGCCATTTATCTTCTGTAAAACCAGGATCGACAGTGAAATACTGATATTTAACACCCCGTTTCCCAGCCTGCGCTGGAACATTGAATGCTTTATCATCCATGTAAAATACAGCATCCGGTTTTTGAGGCAACTTCCAGCCCGTGACGAAAGTCTGTTGTTTCGGTAGATCTTCAGGATCGCCTTGGGGCGCCCCATTTTCGACCCAGGTATAGATAAGTTCTTTTTCTTCTTTACTTAAGCTGCGATCATTGGCGAATTTTCCATGTTTCGGATCTGCGTGCCAGGGTGGCATACGCTGATCGCGAACCACTTCCGCTATGGTTTCTGCCCAGCCGGCCACTTCTTCATATTCATTTAATGCAAAGGGGGCGATTTCTCCTACACGATGACATTCCACACAATGTTTCTGAAACAGGCGAGATATCTGGTTGGAGTAGGTCACTTTGCTGTCGAGATCTGGCTCCCGGATGCGGCCGATAAAACAGCCCACCGGTTTTGTTGAGGGCTGACTGACCGGTTTTCCGGCGATTAATTCTGTCAGGGCCACTTTCAGATCTTCCCGCTGGGGTTCATCACGGAGATAGCCCACCCCATACTGATCATCAACGCGACCGTGATAGCGGATCTTTCGCTCCTGATCGAGGACAATGATTTCCGGAGTGCGCTGGGCACCGATCTGATCGGCGACATGGTTGCCGACATCTTTCAGTACGGGAAAATTGATTTCATGTTTCCGTGCATAAGCAGCGATTTCAGTCAGGGAATCCTGCTGATTGGACATGATAGCAAAAAATGCGACTCCCTGGCTGGAGAACTCATCGGCCAGTTTCTGTAGACGCCCCCCATACAGCTTAGCCAGGGGACATTCCGTTCCCAGAAAAGCGATCACAACCAGTTTTGGCTCTCGTTGATCGTCCAGTTGAATGGATTTGCCACGAAAATCCTGAAGTGTGAAGTTCTTAACCTGTTTACCAAGCAGAACATCTTTTGATTCAGCCGAGGCTGTTGCTGCAAACAGGCAGCAGGCCAGCATTCCTGTGATTAGATAATAGAAGCTTCGCATTCGACCTTGAACTCCCCTCTCAACTCATATTTAATGATGGGCGCAACTTGAGTTTCGAAAACTGTGACTATCATCTAACCCAAACGGGAATTGATAGTAACGTGAATTAACGCTGTTTCATCCAATTTTCATAGAGCCGATGAGCAATCTGTTTTTGAATGGCTCTGTTGGTAATTACCCTGCCTGAGGTGAATCTGTTTCAGAATTCAGGGAAAGATTTGATTTTAATTATTATACAAGTGACCAGAAGCAAGGTAAATATCAGTGATCGTAGGATTGGGAACAGACATTGTCGAGATCTCGCGAATTGGTCAGATGATCGAACGTCATGGCGAAACGTTTCTCAATCGTGTTTATACGGAGAACGAAAACACGTATTGTGGCTCAAAAAAAAATAAAGAGCAGCATTATGCGGGTCGCTGGGCCGCCAAAGAAGCTGTTATGAAGACATTGGGAACCGGCTTCATCAAAGGGATCGGCTGGAAAGAAATTGAAGTCGTTAATTTACAGAGCGGTAAGCCGACAATCGTCATTTCCGGGGGAGTGGAGCGCCACGCTGGCGAAATGGGCATCAGTGAGATTCTGATTACGATCTCCCACAGCCGGGAATTTGCCACAGCCACTGCAATTGCGTTAGGTCAGTCAAAGTAATTCGCAACTTGCTGGGCTCTGCGAATCAGGTCTCTTTCAGGTCCAGAATCTTTTCAATGACGGGCAGTTGGTGATGAGTCAAATGATCTACCAGTGTGGTCGGCGTGGGATCGGCAATGATCAGATCGCGGTATTTTGGTTTGATAAATTCTGTTTCAATACAGTGGTCGACCAAATTCAGCAGGGGATCATAAAAACCGGACGTATTCAGCAGTCCTACCGGTTTTCTATAAATTCCAAGTTGTAACCAGGAGACAACTTCGAAAAGTTCTTCAAGCGTGCCGAACCCGCCAGGCATCGCAATGAATGCATCACACAGTTCTGACATCATCGCTTTACGCGTATGCATATTATCTACAATGTGCATACGCTCAACGCGGGGATGGATCAGTTCTTTCATTGCCAGTTGTTGTGGTATGACACCGATCACCTCGCCACCAGCATCCAGAACAGCGTCCGCGATGATCCCCATCAAGCCAACGCTGCCACCGCCATAAACCAGTGAAATTTTGCGTTCGGCCATCAGGCGTCCGAGTTCAATTGCAGATTGCTGGTACTGCGTATCATTTCCCGATTTGGAACCACAGAAGACGCAGATACTTTTGAGTGTGCTCATGCTCCCGTTCCGTCGGCTGCCTGATCATTCTCTGAAGTATTTTCATCTGATTCCTGATCGTCGGTTTTTCCTTCCGGTGCATACCCTTTATAGGTACCCGGTTTGATCTGTGGGCCACGCTGATGCTCTTTGAGAATGGCCTGTAACTGTTCCATATCCATGACTTCTACTTCCAGCAGGTCTCTCGTCAGGTGCTCCAGCAGTTCGCGTCTTTCGTCGAGGACCTCATAGGCAATCTTAGAGCATTGATCGATAATTCTCCTGATTTCCAAGTCAATTTCACGCAGAGTATTTTCACTGTGCACGCTTTCCACGCCTGCCTGAGAATCGCCAAGGAACGGAGACCGCCTGGTTTCGCTGTAATGGACACGGCCCAGTTTGGGGCTCATCCCGAACTCGGTGACCATGCGACGGGCCAGGTCGGTAGCACGCTGCAGGTCATTCTGGGCGCCGGTAGAGGTTTCCTGATATATGATTTCTTCAGCGGCGATCCCTCCGAGCAGGACGCAGATACGGTTTTCCAGTTCACTTTGCGTGACCAGTTGTTTTTCTTCTTCCGGACGCTGCAGCGTGTAACCAAGTGCACCAAGTCCGCGGGGAACGATGGAAATTTTATGAACCGGGTCGACATTCGGGAGTGAGCACGCCACCAGTGCGTGACCACATTCGTGATATGCGACGCGGCTTTTTTCGTCTTCATGGATCAGTCGCGTTGATTTTTCCAGTCCAGCCACGACGCGTTCGACGCCTTCTTCGCATTCGTGCATGGTGACCGCATTTTTGTTATTTCGCGCTGCGAGCAGGGCGGCTTCGTTGATCAGATTGGCCAGGTCGGCACCGACGAAACCGGGAGTAATTTTCGCAATGTGCTGCAAATTGACAGAGTCATCCATTTTGATTTTTGCGCTGTGAACTTTGAGAATCGCTTCCCGTCCCCGTACATCGGGGCGGTCCACGAGCACATGCCTGTCAAACCGGCCGGGACGCATCAGCGCGGGGTCGAGCGTTTCCGGGCGGTTGGTGGCACCCATGACGATGACGCTCTGATCAGAGCCAAAACCATCCATTTCAACCAGCAATGCGTTCAGGGTCTGTTCGCGCTCATCGTGTCCACCAGGCATCCCGCTGCCACGTGTTTTTCCAAGTGCATCCAACTCATCAATGAAAATGATTGCCGGTGACCGTTGTGCTGCCTGTTGGAACATATCCCTGACACGCGCGGCTCCCACGCCGACAAACATTTCGACGAAATCAGATCCTGAGAGTCCATAAAAGGGTACTCCCGCTTCGCCGGCGACCGCTTTGGCAAGCATCGTTTTCCCTGTACCGGGAGGGCCGACTAGTAGAACACCTTTGGGGATGCGTCCGCCCAATGCCTGGTATTTTGCCGGTGTTCTGAGGAATTCGACGACTTCGCGGAGTTCTTCGACGGCTTCATCAATCCCGGCGACATCATTGAATGTGACCTCAATATCTTCCTGGGCATACATGCGACCGCGACTGCGACCGAATGACATCGGGGAACCGGCGCCACCCATACGACGGAAGAGGTAGATCACAAAAATCAACAAGACAATGGGAAAGAACAGGACGGCAATTAACGATTCCCATTCGGAAGGGCGGCTTTCAGAATCGACGACGATATCTTTGCTTTCCAGCTTGGATTGCAATTGGGCTCGTTTTTCCGACGCAATACCCCAGACCGGGATGTAATAATTCTTGGTGGTGTCGGCCAGAGTCCCTTTTTCAGATCCTTCCTGTTTGGGCTGATCCTGGAATACGATGTAATCTGTGCCGAACTTAAGTTCGTGGACGTTGGTTTTGGTGTATTTACCATCATCCAGTCCTTTGACAAATTCACCAAATTTGAGTTTCTCTCCCCGTTTATTGTTCGAGACAATTGAGAGTGTGATGACCAGGATCAATCCACCGACGACGAGATACCAGAGTGCATTACTTTTGGGGCCTTTGGGGTCGGGACGTTTGCCATCCCCTTTGGGAGAACGTTCAGGAGGGGAGGGAAGATCTTTGCGGTTTGGATCCGGGTTAGCCATGGAGATTTATCTTTTTTACAAGCGTGCGTATTACTGAAGTCCGGTCATTGAAACGCACGGAACATAAGGTCAGTTGGTTAAGCCCTCAGTGAGAGATCATTTCAGAGCAGAAGGGATCTTAACACAGAATGCATCTTATCTTTAAGGCTAATGTATGCCGTTTCAGCAGAGGGGTCAATCAAACGTATTCCGAGAAATACGGGTTCTTGGTTGAAACGCTGGTGAAAAGGCTCTTTTGCGGAGTGAATGCCCCTTGCCATGTTTAATTATTACGCCTAAAATGCGGATTCGTTGGTGGTTAGGACAAAAAAACAGTACTAGGGAATGTCTTTTTTCCGCTCTCCTCAAGAATCAATACAACAGTCAATTATACCGACTGCGGATGAAAAAACAGGGTCGAATGAAGCGAATAGCCGTTCTCGGGTCTACGGGTTCGATTGGTACCAGTACTCTCGATGTGATCGCCGCCCATCCACAGGAAATGGAGTTGACTGCGATTACAGCACATAACAGCTGGAAACAGCTGGCTGAACAGACACAGCAGTTTCAACCTCGCTGGGCTGTGTTGAGCAATTCACAGCTGGAGTCAACCGTTTCTCGCAGCAGCTTTGCTGCGGATACTGAAGTTCTGTTTGGCCACGATCAAATTGAACGTGTGGCTTCATCTGTGGACGTCGATATCGTCATTTGTGGGATTGTGGGAGCAGCGGGCCTGAAAGGGGCCTGGGCGGCGGTTGAAGCAGGAAAAACCGTTGGAATTGCCAATAAAGAGACATTGGTCGTAGCCGGGCCACTAATTATGGATCTCGCTGCGCAAAATAACGCGACACTGCTCCCGGTGGACAGTGAACATAATGCAATTTTCCAGGCATTGCAGGCGGGAAGAGATCAGGAAGTCAAAAAGATTATTCTCACTGCGAGTGGCGGTCCTTTTCGTGGTTTCAGTCAGTCTGAGCTGAAAAACGTGACACCAGAAAAGGCATTGGCTCACCCTACCTGGGATATGGGGCCCAAAATCACGATCGATTCAGCGACGATGATGAATAAGGCTTTGGAGATTATCGAAGCAAAATGGTTATTCAACCTGACTTCCGATCAGATCTCTGTCGTCGTACACCCCCAGTCCATTGTGCATTCGATGGTGGAATTTGTGGATGGTTCGGTCATCGCGCAGCTCTCGCCACCCGATATGAGGCTTCCCATTCAGTACGCACTTACGTATCCTGATAGGAAAACGGGCCTGAATACTCCGATGGACTGGAGCCGGTCATTTGAGCTAACCTTTGAACCACCCGATCTGGAAGCGTTCCCCGCGTTAAGACTTGGATACGAAGTCGCAGAGCAGGGGGGGACATGCGGAGCGGTATTAAACGCAGCCAATGAAGCTGCTGTAGAACGATTTTTGTCGGGTGAATTGCGTTTCTGCGATATCGCGACTTCCTGTCAACAAGTATTAGAATCACATCAATTCGATCCCAATCCGAGTCTGGAAGAACTGTTTCTACTGGATGACTGGGCTCGCAAGGAGATAAAAAAGTGGAAGTAGTGCTGACCAGTTTATTGTTAGGGACTCTTACCGGAAAAATCGCCAATATTGCCATGGTGGCCCTCGGGCTGGGTCTGGTAATTTTTTTCCACGAGCTGGGGCATTTCGCTGTCGCCAAATGGTGTAATGTGAAAGTGGAGCGATTCAGTATCGGCTTTGGCCCGATCATCTACAGTTTCAAATATGGTGAGACGGAGTACGCGCTGTCAATCATTCCGTTCGGTGGTTATGTGAAAATGCTGGGGCAGGACGATGTCGATCCCAGCCAGCTGAGCAGTGAAGAAATTGCCCTCGATCCCCGCTCCTATTCGGCCAAACCCGTTTATCAGAGAATGGGAATTATTTCTGCGGGTGTGATCATGAATATCATTACCGGCATGCTGTTCTTTGCTTTTGCCTTTCGACTGGGAGTTGCATCGACGCCTTGTATTGTTGGGACGGCAGTGCCGGGAATGCCTGCATGGGAGTCGGGTATTCAGCCTGGTGATGTGATTCACAAAATCAATGGTAACGAGACGACATCCTTTATGGACATCATTCGCAGTTCTGCCTTCAGTGATGGAGATATCACGATGGAAGGAACGCATCTGAACGGCGAAAAATTCGAAGTCAAAGTCACACCAGATCAGACAGGTACCCGGCCACAAATTGGCCTGCTGCCGGCACAGAGTCTACAGATTCCCGTTTATCAGGATTCCAATGAGCGGATCACCAGTAAAGGGACTGCAGCAGCCAAAGCTGACCCTCCTTTTTTGCAGGGTGATACGATCAAAACGATCGATGGTGAAACAATTGAGAATTACGCACAACTGCAGCGGACCTATGCAGCAAAAAGCAGTGAGACTTTAAAAACAGGCGTTGTCCGCGAAGGGACACCCGACACTGAGATTGTAGAAATCGAAGTGCTGAACAATCCATTTCGAACTTTGGGACTCTGGATGGAGATTGGTCCGATTGAATCCATTCAGAAAGGGTCTCCTGCAGATCGAGCAGGATTAAAAGTTGGTGATAAGATTACTCATATTGATGGTCAGGATGTAGGAAAGGCTTTGAATCCTCTGCGACTGCCCAACTATTTTTCAGGTCGTGCCGGCGAAACCATTCCGATTGTCGTTAACCGCGAGCAGGATGGTGCACAGCCGACTGAGGTCAATCTGAATGTTGTTCCACTCGACAATCCTGCCTGGCTGGAACATCCCGTTTTTTCCAATACTCCACTGGCAGTTGGTTCATTGGGAGTTGCCTTTCATCTGATTCCGACGGTACTCAAGGTGGAAGAAGGGAGCCCGGCAGAAAAAGCAGGGATTAAACCGAACGCTTTGGTCAAGAAGATTAAAATTCTCTATCCGGAAAATGAGACTGCGGCCGACTGGGCTCCGATTCCAGAGGTCACCTATGAATTCGATGATAAAAACAAGAACTGGGCAAATGCGTTCTGGGAGATGCAGGTTCGCCCCGGCTGGCCTGTGGAGCTGACATTCAGTCAGAATGGTAAAATTGTCGAGAAAAAAATCAATCCCTGGGTCAACCCGAAACAGAAACCAGGCGAGCAATGGTCTCTGCCAGTTCGCGGCATCCGCTTGCAGTCACTGCGGGAGATTCAGAAGGCTGACAGTATGGGCCAGGCTTTGGAAATGGGAGTGCAGTACACAACGAATTCTGCGAAAGACATCTATCTGACTCTGAGGAGTCTGGTTACCGGTCGTGTCTCCCCTATGGAATTGAGCGGACCCGTCACGATTGCCAAAGTTGCCTACGAAGTGGCCCATGATGGATATGCCCAACTGCTGTTGTTTCTGGGGTTTCTGAGTGTGAACCTCGCTGTTTTGAACTTCCTGCCGATTCCCGTTCTGGATGGTGGGCATATGGTGTTCCTCTGCTGGGAAGGCATCACCCGCAAGCGACCCAACGAAAAAGTTCTGACAGCTGCTACTTATGTCGGGATGATCTTTGTACTGGGGCTGATGATCTTTGTGCTGTATCTGGATATTTTCCTGCGGGCACTATCTTAATTTCATTTCCTGAGTGACTTCCAAAAATGATTGGGATCGTACTATAGATCTGTTAAACTGAGGACAGCTCCTGATGTTAACGAGATGTCTGGAGTTAAAGATCCCTGTCGCATTTTGGGAGCACATCGGAGAACCATTATATGACTGCAGGTCAATCCCCTCGTGGTTCAGGAGATCAGGCAGCGGCCTGGCTGGCGACGGTATTTACGCTCACCGGCGGATTATTTGCGTGCATCTTCGTCGTCGTTACCAGTGGCGAACCACCGGGCAGGCCCATGATGGTCGCCATTGGTGTCATAACTGTATTGCTGTTAACTCTCTGGCTGCTGCGTGATAAACCCCCGGAATTCCAGCAGGAGAAACTCAAGCTATGGCACTTCTGGAAGAAGCAGGAAGCAGATCCCTACGAGTATAAGCCCCGTCCCCGAAAAAAATCGAGCAACACCAATTATGGTACAAATCAGCCACCTACTCTGGAATCAATCCGGGATGCGACTGATGAGCAACGGACCTGGGTTCCCTCGATTCGGAATATCAAAGAAAATTCAGAGGGATCCCAGTCTGATCGTACTGAATAATCAATCGACAATTGAGGAGAGCCTATCGATACCGGGAGAACAGGCCACGACGACGTGCCTGCCGCGATGGATCTGCATTTGAGCTGTTGTTCTGCTTGTACTGTGGCTGCTGATTGTACTGTGCCGCATTTTGCTGCTGCAGAAATCGCTTTGAATATCCGATGATCTGATCCGATGGTTCTGGCTTCTCAAAATCTTTATGCTTAGCCAGCTCTTCCAGATATTTCGCGTAGTCAGGTCGAGTCCGTTCACGGTAAATGACCAGTGAGTCAATTGCATGATACATGCCACCCGGTTCCAATGGTTGACTTTTATATTCAATAAGGTCGGTCGCGATGCGATACACAGCACTGCGAACCCACTGCTCATCCAGGCGATTCTGAGGCAAGGCTTCCATGATGAATTCCAGTGTATGGCCGGTCGTTGAGACACGCTTATTCACATCACTGGCATACTCAGGGCCTTCAAAATATTTTGAAGAAAACGAGCCATCCCGGTTCTGCATCGAACGAGCGTATTCAGCGTATTGACGAACCCGCATGCTGGCTTCCAGCCAGGTTCCCCGCAGTTGTTTCTGGTCTTTGAGATAGCAGTTGACGGCACTGGCTGTCGCGAACAGACCGTGAGTTCCCCCACAGGCAGATTTGGTCGGTTCAGACTGCATTTGCGCCCGTACCAGTTTCTCGATACTCCACTCTTCCTGTCGGTCACTCACCCATTCTGTATCCCAGGGGAGATAGCGGGAAAATGCCCACAGTGTCCAGGTGATCTCTTCATTTGTATTTACTTCCGCCTTGGCATTGCTGATCATGTCAGCGATCGAGATCGTTTTTTCGCCTGTTTTGAATTGATGGTCGATTGGAATTCCAGCCATGGCATAGAAGGCAAGGAACTGATTCGGGTGACCTTCAAACGCATAAGGTTCTGTAAAAGGGTGTCCCTTGCCACCATGGGGAGTGGTAATGAACCAGGGGCGTCCACGGAAACTGGGGCCAGTTGAAATCCAGTCGATGGCACGAATGCGTTTGTTATTTTGGTAAAGTGTATATTCCCAGCGTAGCGCGAGAATCCCGTGTGCAATCTGCCAGGGAGTATGCACATTGGTGGAAAGCATTCTGCGGTGTGAGACTTCAATTGCTTCATCTACCAGTTTGTCCAGCGGGTCAATAATTTCTGGAACAGGTGGGGCTTTGGGAGCCTCTGGTTTTTTCATGTCTGGTGAAGACTTGCCGGCGATACCCGGAAATGGTTTGGGTTCCGGGGCAGAGCCTGCTTTTTTTTCCGCGGCATCATCTGCCAGAAGCTCCGGTTTCTGGGCTTCAATGCTGAAGTCAGGTTTGCGGGCGACCAGCGGGGCTTCCATGTCTTCAGGAGTCGTTGTGACCTGTCTGATTCCATTCGAAGTAGCTTTGAGGTCGGGGACCAGTAACTGAGGTCCAGAGGCACCCTGAAGATCACAGGCGATCTGAGTAATCGTGGTGAATACAATTAAAGTTGAACATTTAATCCAAAGGTGGGGTTTCATCCTTGAATTCATTGCTGTGTGCTTTCCAAATCTACAATTTGTATTCTAAACAGGGCTGGAACTATCCGTGAGGCTGGGAAATTCCATGCATACTTCCGGGTGGTATCTCAGTTTGATGTAGGGGAACAATTTCTCTTAACAGCGCTGCTGAAAGTAATACTTTCAACAACCGTTTTAAGTCTGAGGTCAGTGAGAGACTCAGAAATTGTTATCAGTGAGCGTCTTCGGATTTTGATAATAGATTCTATTTGAGAGAGTAAATTCGTATCCGAAGGAGCTATGGTTCGTTTATATTTATATTTGGAGATACATGAATTATCGGTAGATGTAATTCGATCTGTTGACCGGGGATTTAGAGAAAGCGGAATCTCATCCGACTTTGTTAAATTTGGAGTACCAGTTACGTAAGATGGTATATGTATTTTTGTTTTGGATCTAATTATGATGTTTTGAGTTGAATTACTCATTCTCCGATTCCGGTGACTTCGCACGAATTGAACTAGGGGAATTCTGCAAAATTTGGAATTGAATTCTTTTTGAGTAAAGTTAATGGCATCTGCATCTGCCGGTTACAGAACTCGAAAGTGATTCTGTAATAGACGGTATGGTACGTACAGCTGGCAGCGATTCTTAGATCATGAAACAAATGGAACCATAGATAGACCCTGAACCATGCAACTGATGTTAGAGTTTTCCTCAAGTTCGCACTTGTGGGTTCTGGAGGTGTTTACTGCCCTCTGGTGTTTCGTGATGGGTTCTGTGATTGGCAGCTTTTTAAACGTAGTCATTTACCGGATGCCGCTGGGATTAAATATTTCTAAACCCAAGTCCCGCTGTCCAGTCTGCGAGACTCCGATCCAGACACGAGATAATCTTCCGATTCTGGGCTGGCTTCTGTTGCGAGGTAAATGCCGAACCTGTCAAACGCCGATTTCGGTACGATACCCGATCGTCGAGGCGCTGACGGGTTTATTCTTTCTTCTGCTGTATATAATGCTGGTCCATTCTGGAGGACAGTTTTTACCGTACCGGACCCCTAATCGTTTTTCGGGCAGCTATCAGATCCTGGAAGGTCGGACCTGGGATCTGGTCGCCTTGGATGTCTATTACAGTTATCTGTTTATTGTTCTGCTGGCATCAACTTATATCCAATATGACGGCCAGCTTATTCCCCGTCGGCTGTTGATCTGGTGTCTTGTCATCGGTCTCGGGGCAGGTGCATTCATTCCCGCACTACATCCGGTGCCTGCTTTGATTTCTACTCAGCCTGATGTTTCAACTTCGGAAGGACTTCTTAATGAACTTAACTATTACGGAACGCTGCATGCGGGATTCGAATTAGAGACCCTCACGACGCTTGTCTGGGGCCTGTTATATGGGGTCATTGCTGGGGTCCTGTTCTGCTGGCCGGTTCTATTCAAGCCACAGTCAGAAAGTCTGTTTCCGCCACGAACTTCCTGGCTGTTGATTCTGGTGGGAGTCTACCTGGGCTGGCAGCAGGTGGTGACTCTGGGTTTTCTGTCGGCACTCAGTCTGGTTTGTTTTGAGTTGTCTTCACGTGGAAACAGGCAGTTTCTATTGCGATTACCGGCCTCAGCTTTTATCGTATCTATACTTACGTTACTGTTATTATTTGGTAAGTATCTGACAATTCTTCCCTTTCATATGAGTTACCTGAGTTATCTGCTGGTAACAGGTTCCCAGATTGTAGCAATCCCTGTTCTGACGGGAGTGTCACAGTCGATCTATCTTAAACGGATACCTCATACCAAAGCACAGGACCAGATTTCAATTGATGAATCCAGATCTCTCCCATTCTGAACTCGCTTTGCCTGAGATTGTCATGCAGTCGCTGGAAAGTGGGGACTGTATTCAACTGCTGTTATGTAAACCGGTGGAAAAGCAGGTTTCGACGTTAAAAAAAGTGACTTTGAGACCCCTGGTTATCAAAGGGAAACCCCATTATCAGTTTGCCCTCCTGCGAGGCAGACAGGAAGTCCATGAGAATCTACTGCGGGAGGAGAGCTTCCTGCGTATCATGGAACTCTGGTCGGAGCATTTTCTCGAGGGGTATCTTTTTACGCAGCAGGCTGACTATCATTTTCGCAAATCTAAACAGGGCAATATTTCCATGAAGAAACATGCCCCGACAAAAGCACAACAACCGGAAACAGAAGCACATAACCGTCCGAAGCAATATCTGATTCCTGAAGGTGTTCCCTGCAGTTTTCTGGAAGCGATTGGTGTGATGACTCACGCCGGAAAGGTGAAGTCAGCACAATATCGTAAGTTTCGACAGATAAACCGGTATATGGAATTCATTAATGATATTGTGCCGTCACTGTCGGGAAGTGGAGAACTCAATATCGTAGATTTTGGTTGCGGTAAAAGTTATCTCACTTTTGCAACTCATTACTTATTCACTGAAATCCTGAAACGCAGAGTCAACATCACTGGGCTCGATCTAAAGCAGTCTGTTGTAACTCACTGTCAGCAGATCGCTGATGATTTGAAATGTGATGGTCTGGCTTTTAATACAGGCGATATTTCTCGCTTTCAATTTGGGTCTAGAAAATGTGATCTCTCTATTTCATTGCATGCCTGTGATACTGCCACTGATGCAGCGATTGCGGCAGCTGTACTTGCTGAGACGGATGTCATCATGGCTGTTCCCTGTTGTCAGCATGAAATTTTTCAACAGATCAGCAGTATGCCACAGGCCGGTTTACTGAGACATGGAATTCTGAAAGAGAAAACTGCCTCACTGGTGACGGATGCCTTACGGGCGCTGGTACTGGAAATATGCGGTTATCGCACTCAGGTTATCGAATTCATTGAGACGGAGCATACTCCCAAAAACCTGCTGATTCGAGCTGTCAAACGACAGACTCGACTGCCTATGAGAGAATTTCGTGAGTTGATACACCAGTTTCGATCATTAAAGGATCTGTATAGTATCAATACATTTTCTCTGGAGCAGGGATTGGGAGAAGGGTTTCAAAATTTATGCCGGAAGTCTGGACATGCAATGACAGGGATTGATGGATAGGTTCAATGATGCCTGAGGAATCAGTAACAAATCCAAAACGAATTCGAATCCAGTCTGGTGTGCTGCTGCTTGTCTGTATTACACTGGTTTCTGCATTTCTGATTTTCTGGATTCAGAGTCGTCAGGTGGAGCCGTCAGTTTCTAAAACTGGAAAACTGAATGCAGTGCCTGCCGTTGCTGATGTACCATTACAATCAGCGGTTGTGGCAGAAACTGCAGATTTAGAGCCAGGTCCCATTTCAGCTGCCTCTTCAGCGGATCTGGTTCTGACTCAGACTACCAGTCAAAAACCTTTGTTGCCTGACTTGAATACGGTAATGGAAGGTGAGCTGGAATCGACCAGTTGGCAAAACCCGTTTTACAAACTGTTCTGGAAAAGTCAGGGCTGGAAGTTCACAGACGAGGGCATGGAGTCTGCTTCGGATCGAGTTTCGGTGGCGACTTTTAACAGACCTTACCAGAAAATCAGTGTCAGTTTTCGAGTGCAGGTTGAGAAGGAGTTTCCAGACTTCGATCTGCAATTACTGACCAGGAACCCTGAACACCCAGATCAAATTCTTGTTTCCAGTGTGATCCATTTTCAAAATGATGGCGTCAGCATTTCGGAAACCGTTGCGGATACCAGTCAGGAACTGAAGCAGGTCAAGTTAGATCTGACCCGTACAAAATCGGAAGCGGTGCCTGTACGGCTGGTGGGGACCGGGAATCGGTTCGTGGTCAGTATCGGCAGACGACGGGTGCTGACCTGTGCCCAACCTGCACTCCAGTCGGGAAAAGAATGTTTTCTCTGCTTTGTCACAAATCGTGAATGTATCAATCTGACATCACTGCGAATTGAAGGTGAGTGAATCTATGGCAATTCCTGCGGATAAGGGGAAATATGCCGAGTGAAATTAGAGCTGTACATTCAACAAAAACTTGCAATCTGCCGACGCCACTGGTAATCTGAATGAGAGCCTGAAACCGGGTTTAGAATGTGTTCAGTTTAACTGTAGCGTCTCAAGGGCTGTGTGGCCCGAGTGTATTAGATTGGGAGACGCTATCTTAAATGTGATGCACTCTAGAGTCTCTTCTCTTCCAGACGAACGAAATCTACTCGTTTTGAAGATGTTGCAGCAACACTCTGTAACAGACTCAAATAATTAGCGACCTGCCTGCTTCTCCAGCAACCCCGCATTCTGTTTCGTATTCCTGACCAGGAACGAATTTGATTCAGTATCACAGAGACGCGGTTCACCTTAATACTTCGGGTTTTTCCATGCGGAATTTGTTAAGAGATGTGACAGCCGCTGTTTTGATCACCTTAGCCATGGTGCATTCAGGATTGGCAGCGGACAGTGTGGACAAGAAAGTCGACATTGATTTCGAAAAACAGATTCGACCTCTCTTAAAGCAGTATTGTTACGACTGTCATTCCCAGGATGCTGAAGAATCTGGACTGCGTCTGGACTATGGAGCCAACATACTCAAGGGGGGAGACCGCGGACCGTCTGTCGTTCCCGGGAAAAAAGACGAAAGCCCTCTGTTTCAAAGCCTCTCAGGACAACGAAACATTCCTCGGATGCCGCATGACCTGCCTCCTTTGAAACCAGAGGAGATCAATCTGATTGGTGAGTGGATTGAACAGGGAGGCCACATACCAGAGTCTGAATCTGTGCTGAAGCAGACACGTGTCTCATCGGAGCACTGGGCCTTTCAACCTATCCAGCGTACCACCGTTCCCGCTGGCTTGCAGCAGGACTGGATTAAAAACCCGATTGATGTATTTATTCTCAAACAGCTGACACAAAACAAACTGACTCCTTCAGTGGAAGCTGATCGAAGTACATTGATTCGCAGGTTAAGTCTTGACCTAACAGGTCTGCCTCCCACCGTCGAACAACTGCAGGAGTTTTTGTCTGATTCCGAACCGGGGGCTTATGAACGGCTCGTTGATCGATTACTGGCGTCCCCTCATTATGGAGAACGCTGGGCCAGGCACTGGCTGGATGTAGCCCGTTATGCCGATTCAAATGGTTTTACAATCGATGGACCACGTTCGATCTGGAAGTATCGGGACTGGGTGATTAATGCCATCAATGATAACATGCCCTTTGATCAGTTTGTTACAGAACAGTTAGCTGGAGATTTGCTACCCCAGCCTACCACCGAGCAGTTAATCGCGACCGGCTTTCATCGAAATACCCTGATCAACCAGGAAGGAGGCACGAACCCCGAGCAGTTCCGTGTGGAAGCCGTTGTGGACAGGGTGAATACAACAGGAGCCGCCTTTCTGGGGCTGACCGTTGGTTGTGCTCAATGTCATAAACATAAGTACGATCCCTTGACGCAGCGTGATTTTTATCAACTGTATGCCATTTTCAATAGTACGGCTGATATTAACAGTGCACCTCCCACCTTATCACTGCCGACCACTGAGCAAAAAACAAGGCAGACTGAACTCCAACAGCAAATAGCTGCGGTTGCGAAGCAATTGACGGAGCAGGAAAAGAAGCTTGCTCCTGAATTCGAATCATGGAAAGCGTCGATTCAACAGATTTTAAAAGATTCAGAAAAACAATGGACTGTACTTAAAGCTCAAAACGTGATTTCAGAAAATGGAGCGACCATTTCAATTCTGGACGACCAGTCTTTATTGGTCGGTGGGAAAATTCCCAACAATGATGTCTACCATGTCGAAGCCGAAAGTATTCCGCCAGGGACGAAAGGGCTGAGGCTGGAAGTCCTCACACATGAGAGCCTTCCCAAAAGGGGACCCGGCTGGGCCGGCAATGGAAACTTTGTGCTGGATGAAGTCATCGTTGAAGTGGCGAACAAAATCGGGGATCGCTGGACAGATTTTAAACCAGTGAAACTGGTTGAGGCGATTGCAGATCATTCACAGAATAAATTTCCGGCGCAAAATCTCATAGACAGTGATCTGAAAACCGGATGGGCCATCAATGTGACTAAGGGCAATATGAATGTGAATCGCCGGGTCCTGTTTACATTGAAAACACCTTTACGGCACGCTGACCCGATGAAGTTGCGGGTGAGCTTATCACAGACGCGCAATGCGAAATACAATGTAGGGCGTTTTCGACTCTCAACGACAATAAATGATCCCAGCCTATTTAATGTCGATCCTGCCGTGCTTGCCATTTTGAAGTTACCTGAAGAAAAATGGGATGCAAAACAGAAGACTACAATTAAACAGGCCTTTCATAAGTCAGACTCTCAGTGGACTGAATTGAATCAGCGGCTGACGAAACAAAAAACAGAGCAGGCCAGACTCAATAAAGCCATCGTCACAACAATGGTCATGAAGGAACTGCCGAAGCCACGCGAAACATTTATCCTGCTACGTGGAAATTTTCTGGCACCCGGGGCACCGGTCAGCCCGAATGTTCCTGCGGTATTGCCGTCTTTACCTGAAGAGGTAGAAAATCCGACACGCCTGGATTTTGCCCGCTGGCTCACCAGTCCGGAACAGCCTCTGACTGCACGTGTCACAGTGAACCGCTACTGGCAACGTTTTTTCGGCAGGGGCATTGTGGAGACCGAGAATGATTTTGGTACCCAGGGTACACCGCCAACTCATCCGCAACTGTTAGACTGGCTGGCGTCAGAATTCATGCGTCTGAACTGGGATGTAAAGCAACTGCATAAGCTGATCGTCACTTCCGCTACGTATCGACAGGCCTCCAACTTCAGGCTGGAATACCAGGAGCAGGATCCCCGCAATCTGCTTCTCTCACGGCAGAATCGCTATCGTATTGAAGCCGAGTCTATTCGCGATCTGTTTCTGGCCAGTAGTGGATTACTGACGCGAACCATCGGTGGTCCGAGTGTTTATCCTCCTCAACCAGAGGGGATCTATGTTTTGACTCAGAATAAGAAAAGCTGGCCTGAAGAGCAGGGGGCGAATCGTTTTCGCCGAGGCATGTATACTTATTTCTGGCGTTCGAGTCCTTATCCGATGCTGCCGACCTTCGATGCACCTAACAGTAATACTACGTGTACCCGCCGCGTTCGTTCAAATACACCGTTGCAGGCTTTAACGCTGGCGAATGACCAATCCCTGTTTGAACTGATTCAGGGTTTCGCACTCCGGATTCTGCAGGAAGGCCCTGATTATGATGAGGGTCGATTGAGTCAGGCTTTTCAAATCTGTCTGTCCCGGACACCGGCAGATCACGAATTGGAAGTATTGACACAGTATCTGAATGAACAGAGGAAGTGGTTTAAAAAATCACCACAACAGGCAAAGCAGGTTGCTGCCAGCGATTTGCCCCAAGAGATCGAAGTATCAGAAGCTGCCAGCTGGACTGCTGTCGCACGTGTGTTGATGAACCTGGATGAATTCATCACACGGGAATGACATCTTCTTCCCAATGAATGTCATATACTTCAAACGAAAGCGACATTTAAGGAGAGACAAATGAGTTTAAATGATTTGGGTTTACAAGAGCTGACACGACGCCATTTTTTTGAAAACTGTGCCGTGGGAGCAGGGGCGATCGGCCTGGCTGCCTTGATGCAGTCGGAGCAACAGTCGCAGGCTGCGACTTCTGCTCTGGGTAAAACACATCATCCTCCCAAAGCCAAAAATGTAATTTACATGTTCATGGCAGGGGGACCCAGTCAGTTGGAAATGTTCGACTATAAGCCGAAGCTACAGGAGCTGGAAGGCCAGGTAATTCCGGAATCTTATGTCGAAGGAAAACAATTTGCATTTCTGAAAAAAGATGCGAAGTTGTTGGGGACACGACGAAAATTCAAAAAATATGGCGAAGCAGGTACGGAACTGTCCGATGTGGTACCGCACCTGGCAAGCATTGCGGATGACATCACCGTTCTGAAGAGTATGAAAACGGATGTGTTCAATCATGGTCCCGCCAAACTATTTATGAATACCGGTACTCAACAGTTTGGTCGTCCCAGTATGGGGGCCTGGGTCACCTATGGGATCGGCAGTGAATCACAGAACCTGCCAGGCTTTGTCGTATTACAGTCCGGTCCTCGCGGTCCGCGTGGCGGTGCTCCGTTATGGGGCAGTGGTTTTCTGCCAACAACTTACCAGGGGGTTCCATTTTTAAATGGTGCCGACCCGATTCTCAATTTATCGAATCCTTCAGGAATTGACTCAAAACGGCAGTCGGATTTTATTGAGACAGTCAATCGATTGAATACACTGCGCCTGGAGAAAACCAGAGATCCCGAGATTTCGACTCGTATTTCTGCATATGAAATGGCATATCGGATGCAGTCCAGTGCACCAGAGTTAATGGATCTTTCGGGCGAGACAAAGGAAACGCTGGATTTATATGGCGCTGATCCGGCGACTCCCTCTTATGCCCGTAACTGTTTACTGGCGCGCAGATTGATTGAAAAAGGGTGCCGCTTTGTTCAATTGTATCATACTGACTGGGATCATCACGGGAATAAAGGAACCGATCTGGAAGAGTCATTGGATGCCCGTTGCCTGGAAACGGACCGTGCGTCAGCAGCGCTGGTCAAAGATCTGAAACAGCGTGGTCTGTTAGAGGATACTCTGGTGATTTGGGGAGGTGAGTTTGGCAGGACTCCTCAGGGAGAGCCGCGTGATCTCATCGGACGCGATCACCACATTGATGCCTTCACAATGTGGGTCGCCGGAGGTGGTTCCAAACAGGGTGTCACAATAGGAGAAACTGACGAACTGGGATACTATTCAGTGAGCGACACGATTCATGTCCGCGATTTTCATGCGACGGTCTTACATCTTTTGGGAATCGATCATCATGAGCTTTCCTATTTTTACCAGGGTCTCGATTTCCGCTTAACGGGGGTCGAAGAAGCGCATCTGGTGAAGAAAATGCTGGCTTGAAACGAGGGCTTCGGCTCTAGCTGATAAAAACTTGAGTGAATTATGAAGAAATCCTCTGGACAGAATTTGCAGATTCAATTATCACTCGCCTCTCTCTCACACATCTCTAAATCTTAACAAATCACTTCCCTTCATTTCTACCAATTCTACTTCTCTATCCCCATTACCTAGTATAACGGAGGCATGGATGCCACCGGAGTCCAATACCGGTCTATCCGGATCGATCATGCGCAACACCGGGCTGATTTTCCCACTAGTCATAGTGAGTTCAGTCCTGGTAATCATTGCGCCATTGCCTCCGTTCGTAATGGACTTTCTGTTGTCCTGCAATATCACTGTTTCCGTAGTGATTTTGATGACAACGATTTATGTCAAGCGTCCGCTGGAATTCAGTGTGTTTCCTGCGATTCTGCTGGGGACCACATTAGCACGACTGGTGCTTAACGTTGCCTCTACCCGCTTGATTTTAACCCGTGGTGCCGCCGATGGGACGGCTGCTGCCGGGGGTGTTATTGAAGCGTTTGGTCAGTTCGTGGCCGGCGGTCAGCTGGTAGTGGGACTGATCATCTTTGTGATTCTGGTCACGATTCAGTTTATGGTGATTACGAAAGGTGCGACCCGTATCAGTGAAGTCGCTGCCCGTTTTGCTTTAGACAGTATGCCCGGTAAGCAGATGGCCATTGACGCCGATCTGAATGCAGGATTAATCAGTTCAGAAGAAGCCAAGTTCCGCCGCAATGAAATTACAGAGCAGGCCGACTTTTACGGTTCCATGGATGGTGCCAGCAAGTTTGTCCGCGGTGATTCGATTGCCAGTATCATTATCACCCTGATCAATGTTGTAGGGGGATTGTATGTCGGGATGGTCGACCATGGCATGGAGCTCTCAAAAGCTGCCACCGTATTTACAACGCTAACGATCGGCGATGGACTGGTCACACAGGTTCCAGGCTTCCTGATTTCACTGGCTGCTGGTTTGATTGTTACTCGTACCTCAGTTGACAGTAATCTGCCAGGCGATGTCGTCAAGCAGTTCTCGAGCCATCCTGAAGCACTGTTTCTGGCTGCTACTTTTCTGTTTGCCCTGGCATTTACCGGCCTCCCCGCTGGACCGATGCTGGCATTAGCCATCGGCTGTGTCGTGACTGGTATGATGCGGCGAAAAGGACTCCAGGTCGCGGAGGTACACAAACAAAAGGTAGAAACACAACAGCAGACGCAGAGCCAGCCTGAACCAAAACCGGAAGACCATCTGTTTGTCGATCCTCTGGAACTGGAACTGGGAGTCGGACTGCTGAGACTGGCTGATCCCGCGACCGGTGGTGATCTCCTCGACCGCGTGACTCGCATCAGGCACAAGATTGCTCAGGAACTGGGAATCATTCTTCCCAAGGTTCGTATTCGCGATAATATCCGACTGGGACAGCGCGATTATCAGATCAAGATCCGCGATGTGGCCGTCGCCTGGGGCGCGATCTATCCCGATGGCTTACTGGCCATCGATACGGGTGCGACCAATGGTGATATCCCGGGCATTGATACAGTGGAACCCGCATTCGGTCGTCCCGCCAAGTGGATTGAAATGGGACAGAAAGAACGTGCGGAACTGATGGGTTATAACGTGGTAGAACCTTCGGCTGTTGTGATCACCCACCTGACTGAAGTGGTTCGTGAACACAGTAGCGAACTACTGACACGGGAACAGGTACATGCATTAATTGAAAATCTGAAAGAGTCTTCACCGAAAGTGGTTGAAGAGCTGATTCCCGATGTATTGAAAATCTCCCAGGTACAGCATGTCCTTTCCAATCTGCTTCGCGAGCGGGTGCCGATCCGCGATCTGGAAACCATTCTGCAATCTTTAGGTGATTACGCAGATCGGACCAAGGAACCCATGATTCTGACGGAGTATGTTCGCAACGGACTGGCGCGGGCCATCTGTCAGCAGTATCGGGACAGTAAACGACTGTTAAGAGTCGTCACGCTCGATCCGGAGCTGGAAGACGTACTGATGTCAGGGATTGATTACAACGAACATGGTCTGGTCATCAAGCTGGCACCCCAGACTGGAGAAGTTATAACTCAGGCGATCGCAGATCAGATTGAACCTTTGGTCGAAGCAGGCGGACATCCCATTGTATTATGTAATCCCCAGATCAGGGCAGGATTGAAACAGATCACGGCTCCCATGATCCCCCGGTTAATTGTACTAAGTTTAAATGAAATCACCCGTGATACTGATGTGGAAGCGATCGGACAGATCTCAGCCGGTCGGTTGAAAAAAGAGGTTGCGGCAGGAGCAGCATAAAACATTTGCCTGGTCATCTCAAAAAATAATATAAATAAAACGATCTCAACGGAATCAAATAGAGGAAACATCAATCATGTCAGATGTTCGAACATTTAAAGCGGCTTCAATGCAGGAAGCACTGACGCTGGTGCGAGAGGAGATGGGCAGTGAAGCCGTCATCCTGCAGACGCGTCAGATTCCAGGGCGCAAAAGCTTATTACCCTGGTCCAGAACTCAGGAAGAATTTGAGATCACAGCGGGATTGGGAATCGAAACACGGACGCCGGCAGCATTACAGAAAAATAATCGTTCCACCAGTGCTGGTTCAGCATTAAGGCACAGGGCCTCCAACCTGCAACCGGAAAACCGTCAGCGGGAAACAGTATCTCAACCCCTGGCAGCACATCAGGTAACAGCCCCTGCCCGACGCGAAACGACACCTCGTCGTGAATCGGTGTACTCCCAGCCGCCGGAACAACAGCGATTCCGCCAGCGTTTTGAAGAAGCAGCCCCTCGCGAAGTACCTCCGACACAGAAACATTTTGATCCCACAGAAGAATTTACCGAGAAATTGAATGCGATTCAGGAGATGCTTGAGTCATTGGATCGCCGTACCCGCTCTCATCGATCGACCGATGTGCCTTCAGAATTATTTCATATCTATACCGATCTGATTGATTCGGAAGTGGACGAAAACATTGCCCACGATCTGATTGCCCAACTGAAAGAGCATGCAAGTCCTGAGCAACTGAAAGACTCTGCTGCCAGCAAATCTCTTCTTGCGGCGTTGATTGAATCCCAGATGACCTGTTCCGTGCCGATTCGTCCTGTTCCCGGGCAACGGAAAGTGGTGGCACTGGTGGGGCCGACAGGCGTTGGTAAAACAACAACCATCGCAAAACTGGCAGCCAATTTCCGCCTGCGTGACAATATTAAAATGGGACTGGTAACCGTCGACACCTATCGCATTGCTGCCGTCGAACAGCTGAGAACCTATGCAGAAATTATCGATCTCCCCATGAAGGTCGTCAGTACGCCGAAAGAAATGCAACAGGCACTCGATGAGATGGTCGGGTTAGACCTGGTGTTGATTGATACTGCAGGTCGCAGTCCCAGTGATGACCTCAAAATTCAGGAACTCGAAAGTCTGTTCCACGAAGTACCCATCGATGAAGTCTCACTGGTCATGAGTATGACATCCAGTGTAAAAACTCTTGAAGCGATTGCTCAGCGTTTCCAGGTAGCACGTCCGACTTCAATGATTCTGACCAAACTGGATGAAGCTCCTGTGATGGGTAGTCTGTTGACCTTGAGTCAAAATGTAAAACTGCCTGTACGATATCTGACAACCGGTCAGGATGTTCCCGATGATATTGAACCCGCCAATGCCGCACGTATGGCAAGATTGGTTCTGGGTGAGGATCAGCTGCGTTAAAAATTCGTATTACATCATTTATTCTAACTTAACATAATTGCGTTCGTTATTTTCATCACAAACGCGAGTCAGATATAAGGAAGTCGCGATGGCTCCAGCCGTCAATGAATGGAAGCTGAAACAGGTGGAAGCAGTTCCTCCTGTCAATCCACCCGAATCACAGTCGCTGGCGACTGCACGGGGGGATCAGGCCAAGGTTCTGCGCGGGATGATGGAACAGAGACGACCCGGAATCATTGAGAAGAACAAAACCTCTCATTGCAGGACGCTGGCAGTCTGCAGTGGAAAAGGAGGGGTCGGCAAGTCAGTGTTGTCACTGAATCTGGCTTTGGCGCTGGCACAGTCCGGGGCTTCAGTCTGCCTGATTGATGTGAATCTGGCGTTAGGAAATATCGATCTGTTATGTCGTCTGAATGGGTACTGGAATTTATCACATGTCGTCAGTGGTGCCCGTTCGTTAAAAGAAATTCAACTGGAAGGTCCCCTGGGGGTCAGCGTTGTCACGGGAGCCAGCGGACTGACGGATCTGGCGGACTGCTCGGAAGCGGTTCGGAAAGATGTGCTCGGACAGATGCAGGAACTCGAAGCCACTCACGATTTTTTGATTCTGGATAATGGCACTGGGATCCATCGCAGTATTCGGCAGTTCGTCACAACGGCCGACGATGTCCTGGTCGTAACTACTCCTGAACCCACTGCTATTGCTGATGCCTATGCGACAATCAAGTCTCTTTCGACGATTCAATCACTGGAAATTCAGGCCCTGATTAATCAATGTACGTCAGATAATCAGGCTGACAAGGTCTTCCAGCAACTTAAGAAAACAACGGAATTATTTTTACACACCGGTTTAAACCAAGCCGGGCAGATCCCCCATGACATGCATGTCGTCCAATCAGTTTATGATCGGGAGCCTTTTGTATTAAGCCACCCGCATTGTCCTGCTGCGGAATCCGTTTTTCGCCTGGCCCATGACCTGCTGGAACGACACCAGACGACCGAACAACAAAACAAACAAGAGTCTTACTTTCCGCGACTTTGGCAGCGTTTGCTGGGCGAAGCCGCATAAACCCTCAGGGAAAAGGATTGAAATCACGGGAAATATTCTCTCATCTCTCTCGTTTCCTGTTCACTCCCTCACCTGAGTCACATCACTACTAAATCCCTTAACAATTAATATTAACGATGTTTCTGCAGATGCAGATCTGTGGTCGCGTTCTTCAACCACTGGTATTTCCCTGACTTATGGTTTTACCTCGAGGTTCGCGTTACGCATCAGGGAAAATACAAATGTCAGTTTTTAACGGTTAATTAAATTGTAGGAGAAAGGTTAAATATTCTGAAGCAGGACGCCGATATTTAAAGGATAGACGAGCGAAGGTCTCTTCGGAGTGAAGTGAAATTGCTCTCGCAAGTTTTTCCAACTCGATCCGGGAATAATCTGTGGCCCTGCATTATGCATTTCGATTATCGCTAATCGCTTTTGCGACTGAATCAGTGAGAGGGATCCTCTCTCATGCTGATTTCATTGGCGCGACTCAATCCGCACTCATCGCTGCAGTCATATTTTTTGGCCTTGGTCTGGTGTTTGGGGAAGTTGCCGCTCGCGTGGTTGAAGAATCAGCGCGGGCAAATTTTGAAAAATGGAAAAATAATCTTGCTTAAATATAAAACGTTTTAGCAGTCATCGTCATCATCATTTTATCCAAATGAAACGACTGTAAGTTGATCACGGAGGAGTAAATGGCCATCAAAGCCAGTGAAGAAATCGCAGAAATCTGGAAGGTATTCAAGCAGGATCAATCCAACCAGGCTTTGCGTAATACGCTCATAGAACAATACGTTGCCCTGGTCCGTTACAATGCAGAACGAGTCTGGGCCAAGCTACCCGAAGGGGTAGATTTGAACGACCTGATTTCGGCTGGTGTCTTTGGGCTGATGGATGCCATTAATGCATTCGACCTGGAACGGGGTGTCAAATTCGAGACATACTGTGTGCCCCGTATTCGTGGAGCCATGCTGGATGAATTGCGCACCATGGACTGGGTACCTCGCCTGGTTCGCAGTAAAGCCAGTAAACTGGAGGCTGCCCGAAAATCAGTCGAAGCAGAACATGGTCGCCCCCCGGCGGACGAAGAAATTGCCCGGAAAATGCAATTGTCTCGTAAAGAATTTGAAAAGCTTAAAAATGAGGCCAATGCAGTAGGCCTGGTGAGCTTGAATAAAAAATGGTACGAAACCGACAGCTATAAAGACGTACGGGAAGTGGATATCCTCGAAGACGCTAAAGGTGAAGATCCAACCAAAAGCATTCAGAAACGGGATCTGATGCGTCTGGTAACCAAGGGTTTGAATCGGAATGAGCGTCTGATTATTATCCTGTACTATTATGAAGAACTGACTATGAAAGAGATCGGCAGTACGCTGGGTCTGTCAGAATCTCGTGTCAGTCAGATGCACTCGAGCATCGTCAACCGCTTGAAAGAACAGCTTGGACGACGTCGCCCGGAATTCGCTTAATCCTGCAATTCGTGATCATACTATTAAAAAGGCCTCCATTATTGATGGGGGCCTTTTTTTATGATCTGCTGCTGATTCCAGACAGACAATTTGAAAAAACATGTCAGTTCTCGACCCGGATGCTCGATATATGAACCGGATTCGCTTTAGAATAAACATAACAGGGAACATCAGTTCTCGAAGAGTGATTCCAGATCACATTTGAGTTTACTTACTTCAGTCAGACAATCGGGGTTTCGGTTCATTCATGGATGTTTCACAAATTGAAGATTACTACCAACGGTCAACGGCTGAAGTGGGTAAAGTGCTCATGGGGCAGGAAGATCTGGTGGAAGGGGTACTGATCGCATTGTTTTGTGAAGGGAATGTCTTGATTGAAGGCGTTCCGGGCCTGGGTAAGACGTTGCTGGTTAACGCGCTCAGTCATGTACTTTCCAGTGAGTTTCGACGGATTCAGTTTACTCCTGACCTGATGCCTTCTGATATTACCGGTCACTCCGTGTATGACATGCACGAGCAGAAGTTTACTTTCAACCAGGGGCCGTTGTTTACGAACCTGTTACTGGCAGATGAAGTGAACCGGGCGCCTGCTAAAACGCAGTCTGCGCTATTGGAAGCAATGCAGGAACGACAGGTATCTGTCGATGGGAAGACCTACCCGCTGCAGAGACCTTTTCTCACGATTGCGACTCAAAACCCTCTCGAACAGGAAGGGACCTATCCGCTTCCGGAAGCACAGCTGGATCGCTTCATGTTCAAGTTACTCGTTGATTATCCCACACAGGATCAGGAGAACGCAATTCTTGATCTGTATGCTACCGGGAAGGACAACCGGAATCTGGACAGTTTTGGAATTCAGCCGGTGTTGAACACGGAAACCATTCTGGCGATCCAGCAGCGTGCGACAGAAATTATCGTCGAGCCATCTATCATTCAGTACATTACGTCGATTGTCTCGCGGACCCGGAGTTGGCATACCATTGAAGTCGGGGCAAGTCCTCGCGCCAGTGTGAATCTACTGATCGGAACACGTGTCATGGCTGCGTGTCAGGGGCGTGATTTTGTTGTCCCCGATGATGTGAAAGAACTCTCACTGCCAATTCTTCGTCATCGGATTCGATTACACCCGGAAGCGGAAATTGAAGGCATGAAAGTCGACGAAGTCATTCGGGATATCCTGGAAAGCGTTGAGGCTCCCCGCCAATGATGCCCCGTCTATTGCTGTTGTATCTGTTCGCAGCCGCCATGCTTCCCTTTGCGCTGGGAACGATCTGGCCAGAACTGGGCCAGGCTGGTGTTTTGATCTGTCTGCTGGTCTTTCTGTTCGCTCTGGTCGACCTGATGCTGACACCCTCGCTGCTTACAATCGATGTACATCGTGAAGTGAACGAGGTCTTGAGCGTCGGAGCTTCGAACAGTGTAAAACTCTGGTTTAATAATCGAGGCGCGGTGCCGCTCAAGATTCATGTGCATGATGAACCACCCATGCCGTGTCAGTACACAGATCTTCCGTTTGATATCGAACTCCTGCCCAATAAGCATCAATTCAGTATCTATCATGTTGAACCGCACCATCGCGGCAAAAACCGATTTCGCCGTGTGTTTTTACAGATGAAAAGTCGTTTCGGGCTCTGGACCGTATACGATGAACGTGACATTCGCCAGGAAATCCGGATCTACCCCGACATTCAATCGGTGCGGGGAGTGGAACTGCTGGCGCGTCGCAATCGTCTGGCCGAAGCCGGAATCAAAATGTCTCGTTTGCGGGGGCGGGGAACCGATTTCGATCGGCTGCGTGAGTATCGACGCGGGGATGAATTTCGCAGCATTGACTGGAAAGCCACGTCACGTCACCAGGAAATAATCAGTCGTGAATATGTGGTTGAGAAAAATCAGAACATAATTTTTCTTCTCGACTGTGGTCGTTCGATGTGTAACGCCGACGAAGGTGTCACGCATTTTGACCGTGCACTGAACGCTGCCATTCTGTTGAGCTATGTCGCCCTCAGGCAGGGGGATACTGTTTCACTGATGGCCTGTTCCAACAAGGTGGAATGCTGGGTTCCCCCCATACGTGGCGCCAGTTCGATTCAGAAACTGATCCGTCAGGTTTATGACCTGGAACCGATTTATGAGGCTTCCGATTATCAGCTGATGTCCGAACAACTGCAATTGCGTTATCGTAAACGTTCGCTGGTTGTCGTACTGACCCACGCGCTGGATGAAGTTCATCTGGAATACCTGGGAAACGCATTGCGTATGATGCGCTGGCCGCATCTGGTATTGTCTGCGTTTTTGCGAAATGTTCCCCTTGAGAACCGCATGAATTCAATCCCAGATTCAGACCGCGAAGCATTTCAAATTGCCGCAGCGGCTGAGATCGTTTCTTCTCAAGCAACTCAAATCGCCGCATTGCAGAAATCTGGGTTACTCGTACTCGACACGCTGCCGGAAAACCTGTCGGTCAATCTCATCAGCCGCTACCTGGATATCAAAGCACGGCAGTTGCTCTGATATCAATAAATAATACCGCGACTGACTCATCCATTTGCTTCTGACTGCGCACAGGGTTATAGTTATGCCCATACCCATACGTACACATTTCGCTTAAGCCTGGATATTCACAACAGGGATTCTCCTGATGCGGTTTTCAATTCTTTTCGTTGCCACCTGTTTATTGCTTAACTCCGCGATTCTGATTCAGACAGGATCCGCGGCTGAACCATCAGAAATAACAGAAACACAGGCAATACAAATTATCCGGTCCCTGGGTGGCAGAATCGGATATGCCAATTCAGGATCAAAAAAGAAAATAGACTCAGTTTCTTTTGCCAATAACAAGATTACTGACACTCAGATCAAGTTCATCAATCATCTGAAAGACATACGCAAACTCGGATTTTATAATGTCAAGATCTCAGGAAGCGGGTTGCAGTCATTGACTAATTTGAAGCACTTGCAAAACTTGGAATTCCAAAATTGCCCATTAGAAGACGACGCCTTTCAACATTTGAAGCAATTTCCGGCGTTAACCCACCTGTTTGTCCGACATGTACCTTTAACTGATCAATGCCTGGTACACTTAAAAGATTTAACCCAACTGAAAGTTCTGTGGTTGTTTGCGACTCAGATTTCAGATTCAGGTCTGGAGTATCTCAATAACCTGAAAGAGTTAAATTCTCTGAACCTGTATCAGACAAAAATCAGCAATGCCGGCCTTACCCATTTGTCTGAATTAAAAAAACTGAAGCAACTCGAAGTTAATGAAACAAAAGTAACCAGCGCGGGGGTCGCCAAACTTCAGGAAGCGATCCCTGAATGCAAAATTCTGTTTGACAGACCCGTCTTGCCTGCTCATCTCAAAGTTGCCCAACAAGTCAAATCACTAGGAGGGTTCGTCCGGTATCAAGATTTGGATCAGCATCGAGTGCTGTCGTCTATCAGTCTTTCCAGACCACACGTTGACGATAAAAGTCTAGCCTGTCTGAAAGGCTTGTCGGGGTTGAAATCTTTGACGCTGAATAATACCAGTGTCAGTGACCAGGGAGTGCAGAGGCTCAATGAGCTGAAGGGACTGACCTCACTAACGATAATGCAGTCACCCATCACGGATGCAGCCCTGCCTCATCTGACAGGGTTTTCCCGTTTAACCTCGTTGAACCTCGCCAGGACAGCCGTCACCGACGCCGGCATGGAACACATCATCATACTGAAGCAGCTGAAAAAGCTGAACCTGATCTCTACCGGCGTCACCTCAGCGGGAACTGCCCGAGTCCACGCCGCACTGCCCAAATGTAAAATTGAGACGGGTAAAGCAATTGCTCCTGGCGACCCTACTCAGGCGCAGGCAGCGATAGCTGCCCTCAAAGCACAGGGAGTACACATCCAGAATCAAAGAGTGTTTAAGAATGGAAAACTCACTTCAACGTATTTTACTTCAATTCGATTCTTTGGGAATCGAATCATCGATGCGCAGGTTAAGCACTTAAAACATGTCCCCCGCTTGAAATCGGTCTCCTTCATCAGCACCAGCATCACCGATGGCTGTACACGACATCTATCCGGTTTATCTGAACTGGAAACCCTGCAATTACCAGGTACGGCAATCACAGACAAAGGACTGGCGACTCTGAATGACCTGAAAAGCCTGGAAAATCTGGACCTGAGCCGATCGGGAATTACCGACGCCGGACTGGCCTCGCTGAAAAAATTCCCGCAACTTAAAACTTTGAATTTAGGAAGCACCCGGGTCACTGACGCCGGACTGACACATTTAAAAGCGCTGCCAAAACTGGAATCACTGAAACTTTACAACACGTCCGTTTCAGGCACAGGCCTGAGCGAACTGGTAGCACTACCAAAACTGAAAACGCTGGATTTATCACTCACTCCCCTCAACGAGACCGGCTTGCAAACGGTAAACAAATTAATCCACTTGCAAAGCTTGTCTCTCACAAAGACAAAGATCAGCAGTGCAGCAGTCAAACATCTAATACCACTGACAGAACTGACCACATTGAAACTCGATTACACTCAAATTAATGATACAGCGCTGGCTTCGATTACAAAGCTGACGAAGCTTCGCTCATTGAATCTCAGAAAAACTGAGATCACCGATACAGGTATGGTTCATTTAGAGAACCTGAAACAGTTAAAGGTCCTGTCCCTGGATGAAACCAGGGTTTCAAATGCCGGTTTAAAATCACTTCAGTCACTGAAGCAACTTTACATGCTGGGCTTACGAGAGACAGACATTGATGACGCAGGCCTGAAAACTCTCAGTTCGATTTTCAATCTGAAAAGCCTGGACTTATACGGTGCCAAAGTAACGGATACAGGAATGGCTTATTTCCATGACAAGTTGATCAAACCAACGGATCTCAATTTACATGGCACCGGCGTCACAGAAGCAGGCGTCGCGATGCTGAATCAACAGTGCCCCAACTGCCGAATTCAGGCTTCGCCTCCGCTAGACTCCGGGATTCAGAGCATTCTCGCAAAACTGAAAAAATCAGGTGGCTTTTACACGCGACGTCGGCTGCCGGAGAATGCTGAACAGCTCGTCGTCCGATTCTATCCCCTCCCAGGCAGAGAAAAGGAACTCCCCCCCCTTGACGAACGGCTCAGCCTGCTGAAGGGTTTAAAAACACTGTACGAGTTGGAAATTACCGGCGATGAGTTAACAGACACCGGACTCAAGCATCTGGAGCATGTTCCCGAGTTAAGAGTACTCAAGCTGAATGGTGGAAAGCTCACTGAAGAAGGACTTAAACATCTGACTCAACTGAAAAAGCTGGAATTACTGCAGATTGAAAATGCAGGAATCACTAACGATCAGTTGATCCAACTCAAGGAGATGACGCAGCTGAATATGCTCATACTCCCCCGAAATCAGATCACAGAGCATGGGCTCAAACATCTGTCTGGCCTCACGAATCTCAAAGTTCTCAATCTGAGCCAGAACCGCATTTACAGCGACGGAATGGTCCATCTGGCATCACTGGAAAATCTGCGAGGTCTGATTCTGAAACACACCCGTGTGGCTGATCAGGGACTGGAAGATTTATTACGTCTGCCACGATTAAACACATTGATTCTCGACGGCACCACGATTACTGACGGTGGAACACCCCTTCTGAGAAAGATGACTTCACTGGGGATGTTATCTCTGAATTCTACTTATATCACAGACCGAGGGTTGAAAGATCTGGAAACGCTAAGGGGGTTGTACCGCTTAGATTTGAACGACACCAAGGTAAGCGAGGATGGGGTAAAAAATTTCCAGCGTTCCCAGCCAAAATGCAATATTGAATACGCGGCGCCGTTAGCCTCCTCCTTGCAATACGTGATAAAGGAACTGAAAGAAGCAGGTGCAAATGTTAATGTAATCAATCAGGGACATCACTACGTAATCGAATCAGTTGAATTTCCGAACCACCTCCAGGGTATTTTTGCGATCCATAATCGCGCTGAGAAAGCAAAAGTATTCGACTCCTGCCTGAAACGAATTTCGGAGATGAAAGACTTAAAGCAACTGAGTATGCACTGGGCGGAATTCGACAATACGAAGCTTGAATACATAAAAAAATTAACGTATCTCAGTGAACTCGATTTATCGGGAAGCCGCATTACGGACCAGGGGATCAAAGACTTGAAAGACCTGGTTAACCTGCAAAAGCTGAAACTGGAACATACACAAGTCACCGATGCCGGAGTTGCCCAACTGGCCCAGCTCCATTTGAATCGACTCTACTCACTGGATCTGGACCACAGCAAAACAACGGTAGCCTGCCTCGAATCACTGAAAGACATGCAGCGCCTGCGCTTTCTCTCCCTGCAACACCTCGAATTGTCCGCGGCAGATCTTGAAAAGTTCAAGCAGGCATTGCCGTCCTGTCAGATCAAGAGCAAAGATCTCAAAACACAACAGCCCGTCCCTTAAGCGATCCATCGCAACCGCGCCATAGAATGAGAGACCATTCGTCAGCAGATTAGTTCAAGAGAAAGGGAAGCAGGTCCGTGTGGTGGCCGATCATTTTCCACATTCCATTTTCTTTGCGAAAGAGACTCGTTGCACGAATTTTTACTTTTTCTACTTTACCGTCTGGCCCGACGTTATGCCCGATTTCAAAATTACTGACGATGGCAAGTTTCGGTCCGACTGTGATGTGCATCTCTGCGGCTTCGACTTTACCGCCTAGTTTCATAGATCCCGTTTTTTCCCATTCAGCAGCAATCGGTTTCCAGCCACGCAGATAGCTGCCATCTGGACCCATGAAAGTGATGTCATCCTGGTGTGACCAGACTTTTTTCATGGGATCCACTTCACCGGTAAACAGCTCATTGAGAGCAGAATAAAACTGTTTTGCCGCAGTGCGCACCGCTTTTGTGTCTTCGTCACTGGCACTCGCCGAATTTTCACAATTCAAACAAACGGCAGAAAATATCATCATCGCGATAGAAATCAGTCGTGTCTTCATTTCGGAGTTTTCCATTTCAAGCTAAATTTCAGCGATAGATTGAGTTTTAAGATGAGTTCTCGAACCGTTCCTGTAATTTGAGAAGGTCTTATTCTGAGAACGATAGTGGCTGCAGATGATTCAGTCCATGTGGAAATATATCAGTCAAATTCCCGATAGAACGCTGTTGAACCTGGCTGTTTCATCGCTTTACGCTTCGTTAAAAATCAGCCCGGGAGGAAGGATAACTTGTTTAGATCCTGTACGCCAGTGGGGTTATGCGGGTTGTGCTAATTGCAAAAAAGAGTGTCCAGGTCGATCTGGGACGATTTTAAGTTTGAAGCAATGCGTTGAATGACTCAAATGTGTGAGAAACCGCAGGTCTTGATTGAGTGTATATCTAGAAATAGTCGATATTTATCAAGAATTAACATTTTAAGTATTCGCGTAAGTTATATGGATTAGTGGGAGGAATTCACCGTCTCCTGTTCGGCTTGAGCCTTTTTTCTTTTACTTGGATCTGGATGACTCGTATAATCAATATTCATTAAGTTTGCTAACGTTTCTGACTGGAGTCTTCTATGGCAGTCTGCTTAGTCCCCGTGAATCAAGGTCGCCCGATCGTGCTTGATAAGGCGATCATTCTCGTCGGACGCCATCCCGACTGTGATATCGTGATCAATGACAGCCCTAAGATCTCGCGTAAGCATTGTTGTCTTGCGATTGTCAATGACCGTCCAGTCGTTCGTGATCTGGGCAGCATGAACGGCGTTTATGTGAACGGCAAGAAGATTGACCAGCAGGCCTGGCTGAAACTGAATGATGAGCTGAAGATTGGAAACGTTGCCTATCATCTGGAAAATATTGGCGCTGACTACAATCAGAAAAAAGAACAGGCAGACAGTCAGTCTGAAACTGATAGTACGCCTACCAAAGCACCATCGGTCCAGCACTTCAAGAAGCCGACCAAAGATGTGGATATCTCCCAGCAGTTCCCGGTTGCGATTTCAGACAGTGGCCACAATGTGAGCGCCAATGAAATGATACCCAGCGACGAGCTGGAAAGTGCTGACGATGAAGAAGATGAAGAAAATTATTCCGACAGTCACCGCTTCGAAGGGACTGGATCAAACGTGGAATTCATTTCTTCCTCTTCGTAATCTCGCCCACCGGGACATCAGGCTGCACTTCCATAGTACGCTGTTTCATCTGAAACAGAATGGGATGCCAGAACCGGAAATGTGCAATCGTCAATAAAGTCAACAGTGTGACGCAGCTGACAAGTGCCCCAATCAAAAACCAGCCGGATTGATACGCCCAGATTATTTCATGTTTACCCGCTGATAGTTTCACGCCGCGGTACATGCCTTCGATCAGTTCTGCTTCAGCAGGTTGACCATCAACGTAGACCTTCCAGCCTGGATACATCAGATCGGTTAAGATCAGCGTATCATCTGCTGGTGTCTCTGCTTCTATTATAATTTCATTTGCCCGATAACCTGTGATCGTGGCACTTTGATTTGCTTCCGGATGAACCCAGGCCAGGCGTCCGCGCGAATCCTGCAGTTCATAAAAATAGACCGGTTCGTCGAAGCGTCCCCAGGCGGGATTGATTACTGCATCAAAGTCACTTGAGATCGGCTCTACGGGCCAATGATTCAAATCGAGTGGATGCTGGCTGAGGATGTGGGTCACGCCGGCATTGCGGAGCCATGCAATCTGCTCGGGTGTGGCGGGTTCCTTGAAAGGCAGTGGTTGAGGCATGGTCAGTTTTGGATCGAAATACTGTTCGGGACCAATTCCCAGGTAAACGGGCGTGGAAGAGACGCCCAGCAGGGTCGGTAAATTTGCTCCCGGTGCAAACAGGCGGACCGGTTTTCCATATTCCGTCACAATCTTCTTGAGCGCACTCTGGTTTACATTATTGATCGGCGGATTGGGAATGATGGCAGCATAAGTCACATAGCGGCTGACGACCCAGAAGTCAGCTGTGGTAAACAGACAGACGAGAGCGACTAACAGTAGTTGCAGATTACGGTTCCAGTTCGCTGTCAGTTTTTCCAGACAGACGCCAGCAATGACTGCGACGGCGAATGTGGTCAGGATACCGTACCGACCAGGACCGGTGAAAAAGCTGAAGCCAGGCAGATGTTTGGTGATCGGAAGAAGCCAGCCCGGCGTATACAAGAGTGCCAGAAATCCGATAATCGCCAGCAGGATCAGCCTGCGGTCACGCGTCCAGGCACCACTCCAGGTTCCGTAAATCAGCAGGAGAACTGCTGCGATGCCGAAGTACAGATGCGCTTCGACCTGATTGGTGGCATCACCTCCCGGTGCCAGACCAGCATCCAGATTCACCTCATAGGGATACCAGGCCCACGGAGCGACCACTTGAGAGAGATACCAGACCGGGATGTGACCATAGCCGGGTTGATGTGAGCGTTCGCCTACTTCTGCCCGCTGGCTAAGCTGTTTTAATTCCCAGGTCGGTGCCAGTTGCACTGCAGAGAGTGTATAGGTGGAAATAAAGGCAAACAGCAGTAGTATGATGGTTCGTCTGCGATAGGGTTTGAGTGCCTCTGTTGTTTCATCGCGGCTGAACCAGATCCGAGCCGGGATGTAGACGACCAGCATTAGTTGAGTGATGAAGGCCAGATTGAAGTGGCCAGGCAGAATCTGCATTGTCAAAGCGAAACAGAGCAGCATCGCGTACCGCCAGTAGCGGGTCTGGAAAAATGATTCGACGCACCACAGAGTCAACGGCAGCCACGCGCCCCCAATGATGGCCCATTCCAGACAGATGCGTGAAGGAAACCAGCCATAAGTATAGACGAGGCCTGCAAACAGCGCAGCGACCAGCGAGTAGCCCAGACGTTTCACATACATGCCGGTAAAGACGAACGCCAGAATATAATGCAGTATCTGGACGAAGTTGTAGGCTGTATTAACGGGAAGAAACCGGTAGGCGAAATAGTTGAACGGATAGAAAGCACCAGTCTGGCTTTCTGCAACCAGGGGGACGCCGTGTCCGATATTGGAATTCCAGAGTGGAAATTCACCCGCCTGCAAACGCTCTGCGAAGAACGTTTTTTGGGGAAAGAAGTAAGTGTAAAGATCACCGCCGATCAGTCCCCCTCCCTCCCAGAGACCGTACCAGAAGATCCACGTTAAGCCGATGGCAATGACAAGCATTGTGCCAGCAAATACAGGAGTACTAAGAGGTGTTGCGGTTACCGGCTGGGGTGACCGGGTTTTCTTCTTTGAAGAACGACTCAAACGACTGAACCTTGTGCTGACAATATAAAAGCGGCCTGGAATGACAAGTCTTGTATTCTAAGCCGCTTGAGATGATGTCTCAACTTACAGCAACAGGAGTTATTCACCAAACATACGGTTTAATCGTGCCTGATGGTAAGCCAGCTTCTCTGCAGAGCTCATGGCAGCGAAATCAGGGGTTCCTTTGCCATTCCCTGCCGAATTATTCGCTGTTGTGGTTTGGGAACTGCTGGCAGCAGGTTTGCGATTCGTTTTCTGTGTGGGGAAGCTGAAGGTTTTCCCGTCTTCTCCCCCGTAGCTCATGACAGCGGTCTGATATGTCAGGTCGACGTCCAGTTCACGTGTTGGCTTAATACCCAGCTCCTGGAGTACGCCATGGTAAGCTTTGACCGCTTCGACAGGCTGAATTTTGTCTTCAACCAGATATCGCAAGAATTGAATGAATGCCAGTTGATGCTCGGCCTGATTGATCTTCCGACCAAACAGAGCCACGCGGCCACCATATTTTCTGGCGTCATAGATCAGCTGGAACGCATCCAGAGTGGTTCCCGCTGAACCGCCTAGGATACCCACAATCAGATGTGGATCATAGGCGACCAGTTCTTCCATGGCCCGGGGACCATGATAGACCATTTTCAAGAAGGTGGGACGTCCTGCCGTCGCAACGCCAGCCAGGGTGCGGGCAATCAGGTCATTGATAAATCCCGGTGCAAGGTCGGCAGCGATCGCCGTACTGATATTGGGATCGAAGATTTCCAGAAAGTGGCGGAACTTTTTGCGTTCGGCTTCTTCCCGAAATTCCTTGTAACGTTCGAGGGTCGCCAGATCCTCTTCCAGATTGTTATTAAAGGTTACTGAGTAAAGACCCAGGTCAGCACCATAGGCGCGTTCTTCGGGAGCACAGTCGAGGTGACCACATTGAATGTGATCCAGACTGGCAGACCGAAATGGTTTCGCAGGCGACAGATGGATTTTACCGCCCCGGGGTACGTGGACGTCGGTCGTGTCGTTGGCTCGGGCAGCCGGTGTGATTGGCGAATTGTCGAACAGGCGTTCGTCAATCGTCAGCTTCTCGCTGGTACTGGCGGACATCAGGACGATATCGACCACTTCCTGCTGGATCACTTCCCGGATCTGTTCCCGGTATTCCGCCAGTGTTTTGTATTTGAGTTCCTGATCATGGCGCTCTGGAGACAAGCCAGGGGCACCAATTCCAAACGCCATGTCGGCGTCTTTCGCATCTGCGATAATAAACTCTTTGGAACCGCTGGGGTCCGCGTGAATCGACTGCAGCTTCCTGTCGAGTGATTTTTCCATCAGACAATCATTTCAATACAAAACGCAACTAAACTGAACGCAACAAAACGCAAGGTGCCATTTCTGACTCAATTCCCGCCCAGTACTTTATCAACGGTTTCCCGCAGTACTTTTCCCGACTGAGTGAGTGCCAGCTGTTCTTTCGGCCAGAGTTCGATTTCCAGGTGCTGCATGACACCAGAACGACCCATGACAGTGGGAACGGAAATACAGACATCCCGCAATCCGAAGGCACCATTCTGCAGCGAAGAGACCGGCAGAATGCGACGCTGATCCAAAGCAATGCAGTGTACGACATCGGCGATGCTCACCCCGACGGCAAAACCGGCTCCCCCCTTTTTCTTGATGACTTCAGCTCCGCTGCCACGAGTTTTCTTTTCGACTTCGGCAATCAGGCTGGGGTTACAGCCCGGAAATTTTTCGAGTGGCAGACCACCAATTTGAGCGGCAGACCAGATGGGAACCATGCTGTCGCCATGCTCACCCAGAATCAGAGTCGAAACCTGAGTAGGAGGCACGTCCAGCCGGGCAGCCAGCATACTGCGAAGACGGGTTGTGTCGAGCACAGTACCCAGACCAATCACCTGCTGTGGTGGCAGTCCGAGTTCTTTCATTGCCAGGTAGGTCAGCACGTCGACCGGGTTGGAGACGACAAAAACAATCGCTCCCGGCTTGGTTCCGACACGTTTCACATCTTCCAGAATGTTTTTGAACAGGGCCACGTTCCGGTTGATCAGGTCCAGGCGGCTTTCATCCGGTTTACGTCGCAGACCGGCGGTGATCACAATCACGTCGCTGTCTTTCACGAGTTCGGTTCCACCAGCGTAGATCTTCTGGTCAGCGGTTAAAGAGCTGCCATGCAGTAAGTCCAGGGCCTGGCCTTCGACCAGATCCTGATTGACGTCTACCAGGGCGATTTCCCGGACGATGCCTCCGGCCTGTAATGCAAAGGCGGCACAAGAGCCCACGAGCCCGCCACCACCGATAATACTGACATTCATATTGATATCTTTTCTATATGACGATGTGATGCGTGTTATATAAAATCAGAATACAGGGATTATTTACCCAGAGCCGACATGACCTGATCGGTAATCGCTTTGATCAACTGATCTGAGTTACCGTCATTGGTCGTGGGAGTTGCCTGCGTAGATGGTTTCGACAGGTATCCGGGATAGCTGGGAGCAGGTTCGAATGATTTCTGCTGAGGAATTCCCTCTTGATAACCATCACGGAATGCGCTGTTACCACACAGGTCACAGTCTTCGACATGGAAACGGGGATCATCAAATCCGAGCTTCTTCTTCAGGTCAAGCAGTTCCCGGGTTTCGTTTTCAGTGAAGTAAGTCACGCGACCCAGTTGTTTGGAGAGCAGCAGGATATTGCAGTAGGCATCCAGGATCTCTGTTTTCCAGTAGGCGTCTTCCAGTGATTTACCAAAGGTCACGGTGCCGTGACCGGTCAGGATGATCGTGTTTGTGCCCCCTTTGAGGAACGGCACTACTGTGTCAGCAAATTTCTGACCACCGGGTGTTTCATAAGGAGCCATCGGAACTTCACCCATGAAGACTTCCACTTCAGGCAGTACACATTGAGGAATCGGCTCACGGGCGACAGCGAAGGCGGTCGCGTGAGGTGGGTGGCAGTGCACGACAGCTTTCACGTCCGGGCGTTCTTTCATGATCGCCAGGTGCAGTAGAATTTCGCTGGTACGTTTGCGGGTACCGGCGATCTGATTACCATCCAGGTCAACGGCACAGATGTCGTCTGGTTTCATGAAGCCTTTGCAGATCATGGTGGGTGAGCAGAGCACTTCGTTTTCGCCGACGCGAATCGAAATGTTTCCGTCGTTGGCTGCTGCAAATCCTTTGTTGTACACGCGACGTCCGATTTCGCAGATTTCTTCTTTCAGCTTCCGATCATGAATTCCACTGTTCCATTGATTTGACATGGTTTTAGCTCCAAACATTAAAAAAAATATGTGATTTCAGTGAGGGATTTATTTCAAACTTGTCTCAGTAAACTTCAACCTGATCGAGAATGGCTGACACGTAAGCGTCAATCGGTTTCACATCAGGATGAAAGGGAGCGGCTGCTTCTGCTCCTTCGCTGACTGCTATCTGGCAGCCAGGTGAGGCACCCAGCTCATCGTAAATGATAAAAGGTTCCGTTTTTTTCTTCTTTTTTGAATTCAGTTCATCACTCTTCAAGGGAATCGCGACCAGCCAGCGAGCACCATCCAGACTGGGATGCTTGCGAGACAAGGTCACTTTTCCGATGACTTCTGCGATTTTCATGATTCTGTACTTTCAGCAGGTTAGTTTCCCTGGGGAATGCCTGCCTTGACGAATGTTTTGACCAGGTTTCTCAGTTCAATAAACGATTTCTGTTTTGGGTTCACGCAAATCAGGTTCGGCCCCATTTGCGAGATCACATCTCTTAAGTGATTGACGTCCTGTACTGCTGCCCCACGGACTTTCTGGTTTCGATTTGCCTGACAGGCTGCTTTTTCTGCCACGGAGGCAAACAGGACCACTCCTGCAGCATCAGCACGACACAGGCTGCTGATCGCATCTTGCACAGCGTGATCCAGTGAGGTACTTAATTCCTGTGACCAGCGTGAGCCAGTCTGTTGTTCAATATCAGTCAGCGCGTTTTCCACGGCCGAGGAATGTGTAAGCACAATCGCCCGCCACTTCGTTCCCTGCCCTGTGGAGGCTGTAGAGGTCGAAGCACGATGCACACTGATTTGATTCTGACGTAAATAATCTTTGGCAGTTGGTGTCAGGATGGCTCCCGCGATGATGCCGACGGAAGTTTGTCCCTTAACCTTTGCTGCCAACAAATCTGCTGTAATGACTTTCTCGGTTAACATAACTGAAGAGTCAGCAGCAGGGCCAGTGCGCTGTGTGACCTGACCCTGGCGGGAAAGGGTCGACAGTACATCGGCGACGACCTGATTGACTAATTCTTCAGAAAACTGCATGACTCTGTAATTCACTCTAATTCTATATTTGATTATTCGGGATCAATGACACCCATCGTAGCCCAACGAATGGGAGTATTATTGGCCCCCACCATGTCCCGGACAGCGGCTCCATCGGATGTAAGCAGGACAATATCCCCTTTACCACATCCCAGGCGATCAATGACCAGTTCAGGAAATCCATCCGCGTTGCCCTGGATATCCAGAGTCTGGACCAGCAGTAATCGCCAGCCGGCAAGACTGGGATGTTTTGCCGTTGCGGTAGCTCGTCCTATGACCTGTCCTGTCAACATATAAATTTCATTCCTGCAGCAGAGTTCCGCTTGATATTCTAAATTAAATAATCCGTAAGTGTCCTACGGTGGTGGAACGACGGAAACGTGTGAATGTCAGTGGATTGGTAACTCCTTCACCGGTAGGAGTCGCGATGCTGAATGAAGCATAACCTTCTCCCCCGTTCCCCAAGGCAGCCCCACAGGGACCATTCTGCACAAACAGAGTGGTATCCATGATACGACCCATTTTTGTGATTGTTTCAATATTACGTGAGTGAATCATGCTGGTGTGGCGGAATCCGTGTTCGAATTCTTTGGCCAGCTCAATTCCGTGATCGGCATTGCGACAGCGAACAAAAGGTACGAAGGGCATCATCTGTTCTTCGGGTACGAACGGGTTATTCGTATCAGTTTCGCCGTAAAGTAATTCGGTTCCTGCTGGCACGCTGACGCCGATCATCCCCGCCAGTACAGCGGCGTCTTTGCCGATCATGTCGCGGTTGAGGACAGGGTGTCCACCCGGTTCTTTGGGCGGCGAGAATGCCAGGGATGTAAGTTGTGCGACCTGCTGTGCGTTCAACTGGAATCCGCCATGACGTCCCATGGCGGACATCAGCTGATCAAAAATACTTTCGACCGCGAAGACTTCTTTTTCGCCGATGCAGAGCAGGTTGTTATCATAGGCCGCCCCGATGATGATCGATTTAGCGGCGTTGTCGATGTCGGCGGTTTCGTCGACGACGACAGGCGGGTTGCCCGGCCCAGCGACGATTGCCCGCTTCTTGGCAGCCAGAGCAGCGCGGGCGACGCCCGGTCCTCCGGTAACGACGAGCAGAGGAATGTCGCGGTGATTGAAAATTTCGTCAGCGGTTTCCAGAGTCGGATTGCCGACGATGGTCACCAGATTCTGCAGACCGGTCGCCTGGTGAATGGCTTTGTTAAAGCGGCGAACCCCTTCGCAGGCGATTTTCGCTCCGCTGGGATGCGGGTTGACGACCAGCGTGTTCCCGGCGGCAACCATGTTAATAAAGTTGCAGGCCAGTGTAGGCAGAGAGTGAGTGACAGGGGTGATGGCCCCGATGACGCCGAACGGGGCGTACTCGGTGAGGCTGACACCATAGTCACCGGAGACGGCTTCCGTCTTCAGGAATTCCATGCCGGGAATGTTTTTGATCAGATGCAGTTTTTCGATTTTGTGATCGAGGCGTCCGATTTTGGTCTCTTCCATTTCCATGCGACCGAGTTCATCAGCCTGGCTGGAACAGATCTGTCTCACAATTTCCAGAGCCTTGGCCCGGTCTTCCAGTGTGGCGTTCAGCAGCTGCTTCTGTCCGGCCGTAGCAGCAGCGACGGCCTGGTCGACACTTTGGAATACACCCCAGTCGCCATCCGTTTGAGTGGCAGCGGAAGCGGAACCATAACCGCCTTTGTTATTAAGTTGTGATAACACTTCCTGTACGACACTACGAATGGCTTCTTCAGTCGCCTGCATAATTTAATTCTCCCCGAGTGATCTGGCATTGAACTCGAATGGTCAATGCTGCTGACTCAGTCTGTAAAATTCAGTTTTGGTGTTCCAGGTTATAGTTTTCCATCTGGTTGCGAATCCATCCGTCCAGTTTTGATTTCGTGGGCATTGAAGCGATCATGACCAGCAGTAAAATCACTACCGGGATAAAAGCCAGCTTCTGGTTTTCAATTATCATGGCGACAAGATTGAGCATGGCGGCACCTTCCAGTAACGCCAGCCCGATAATCATTCGCACCATAAAGATCTGATAAAAAGTTCCCAGCACCTGTTCTTCATCCTGATGTTCCTCTTCTCTCGCCTCCTGCATTGCCTGTGCAAACTGATTCCGGGCAATCAGATTGGGAATAATCATTCGCAGCACCAGCATCAATGCCGCCAGGCCCATTCCCAAATAAGTAATGACGGGCAATCCCTTCCCCGGTTCCTTATTCTGTCCAATTAAAATCACAATAATACCGAATGTCACCACACCCATGATCAGCGCCAGCCAGATGACGGTCATCATCATCTGTCGCTGTTGAAGTGTAATTTGTGGCAATTCTCGGGACATGTCGTGTTTCCGAAACAGAACGCGGATCAATCCGTTGAGTTAAATATTTCCTTGGGACCAATATGGACCTGATCGACAATGCCGATGATGGCTGCATCGATAGGCAGAGATTTAGTCTCGGGTGTGAAACGGGCCGAAGACCCCTGCACACACAACACGACTTCACCCTGCCCTGCTCCCACGGTATCGACGACGATAAACGATCGTCCGGTGGGAGTCAGATCACTCTGGTCTTTTTCGTTGACGCGCAACGGTTCGACAATGAGCAGTTTCTGACCGATCATTGTTTCGACTTTCTGAGACGAAACAACACTGCCGGTTATGCGTCCTATAAACATCGAACCAACTCCTGTAAAATCCTCAAAGGGATAACTGTACTCTCCAGGCGTTACGAACGCCCTTCGATGACTTCGACTGTCTGTCTGCCTACTACAATTTCCTCATTCGTAGGCACAACCCAGATTTGTACTTTGCTGTCGTCCGCCTGGATCTGTGCCTCGTTAGAGGCTGTTTTGTTCTTTTCAGAATCCAGACGAATCCCTGCCCACTCCAGGTTGCTGCAGACTTTTTCTCTTAAGCTGACACTGTTCTCACCGATTCCACCCGTGAAAACAATCGCATCCACGCCTCCCAGTACCGTCATGTAAGCTCCCAGGTATTGACGGATGGCTGAGTGAAACACGCCCAAAGCAAGTTGTGCCCGTTTGTGTCCTTTGGCGGCCGCTTCTTCCAGATCGCGACAGTCACCACTCAATCCGCTCATGCCCAGTAAGCCGCCTTTGCTTGACAGGTCTTCCAGAAGTTCCGCCAGGGATTTCCCGGTGGCCTTAATCAAAACCGGCAGAGCAAACGGGTCAAAATCACCCACACGGTTATTGTGCGGCAATCCTGTCTGAGGGCTCATTCCCAGACTGTTGGCTTTGGAGACTCCACCTTCGATGGCACATAAAGAGCTACTACCTCCCAGGTGGCAGGAAATAACCTTCAGATCGTCTTTACCGGTGAGCTCGGCCATACGAGAGCCGATATACCGGTGACTGGCGCCATGAAACCCCCATCGCTGGACTTCGTACTCTTCCTGCCATTCATGGGGAATAGCATAAGCACGATTTTCAGGAGGGATGGTTTCATGGAAGGCGGTTTCCAATGCGGCAACCAGCGGGATTTCAGGGAACGCCTGACGCAGTTGTCGCATTGCCCGGGCATAGGGAGGGTTATGAGCAGGTGCAATATCTGCCAGCGCCTCCATTTTGGTCAGCAACGCTTCATCGACCAGTCGCACGCCACTTAAGTTTCCGGCAAAGACTGCTTTGAAACCAATACCGGCCACTTCTTCTGCAGAATTGAGACAACCCCAATCGGAGTTGGTTAATTGCGACAGACATAAGTTGACGGCAGCCGCATGGTCGGGCACGTTCTGTTCGTGCTCTTCCCCATGCGAACCAATTTCGACGAAACAATGACTCTGTTCCTCACCAATTCGATCAATACCCCCGCGGGCAAGCTGCACTTCGGCGGGCATATCGAACAGGCGATATTTGAAACTGGTGGAACCTAAATTGGCAACAAGTACTTTCATTGCAGGAATCCATTCTGTGACTTAAAGACTGGTGTTTCGACTTCCATTTCCCCGTCGCTCACACGCTGAGCAGCGGGAAGAACCAACAGTGCGTCTCTTACATAAAGTGTGACATCAGGCTTTCAGAGGGGCGAGCGATCACGTGAGCGCCAACCAGTTCTCCGATTTGAGAAGCGGCGGCTGCACCAGCGTCAACGGCAGCGCGAACCGATCCGATATCTCCCTGGATCACAGTTGTGATATAGGCACCACCAATCTGAATCTGGTCAACCAGAGTCACGTTGGCAGCTTTCAGCATGGCGTCGGATGCTTCGATTTGAGCAACCAGACCTTTTGTTTCAATTAAACCAATGGCTTCAGAACTCATTTTATCCTCGATTTTTTTAGTTGTGATGGGTTGAACTGCATTATCCTGAACTGCATACCAGTTGAACGTCAACTGGTTATGGTCATCGTCATTACGATCAGGTTCAGTAATGTCAGCCGTCAATGTTCATAACCCGATTATGATTTCTTGGCTGTAGTCTTAGGCAGTACGCTGGCTAGTTCTTCGTGAGGACGTGGAATCACCTGAACGCTCACTACTTCACCAACTTTGCTGGCAGCAGCTGCACCGGCATCAACGGCTGCTTTTACAGCAGCAACATCACCGACGACAAAACCTGTGACCAGGCCGCTACCGACTTTTTCCCAGCCAATCATCTGTACGTTGGCCGCTTTCAACATTGCATCGGCGGCTTCAATCAGGCTGATCAGCCCTTTTGTTTCCACCATTCCCAGGGCTTCCATTGCTTTCGCCATGAGTCAGTTCTCCTTTTAGAGAGTGTTAAGAAAAAAAACAGTTCGTTGTTTCTGCAGAATCGGAAATCAGGTTCTGCGACAGGTATCAAAGATGTCATCTGCTGAAATTCGCAGTTGAATCCGTTGTCGATCTTTGTCGGATCAGCTGTGTTTACACTTGCAGCCTTCAGGAACAAAGAGTTTTACTGAGGTGGCATGGTCGAGGTCGACGGCATTGCCTTCATCGGTATCGATGTGGACTTCCAGTTTGACTTCGGGGTTTTCGCGGACGACAACGTCTTCCAGCACTGTTGTGCAACCTGCTGATTCAATTCGCAAATGTAAATTATCGCCATTTGAGCAACCGTAATAGGCACAGTCGGCGGGCGACATGTGCACGTGACGGGCAGCACGGATTACGCCGAATTCCAGTTCAACAACACCTTTGGGGCCCATCAGCACACAGCCGGGAGTGCCTTTGAGGTCGCCACTGATACGAATGGGAACTTCCAGTCCCAGCGAAATGGTGTCAGTAAAAGCGAGTTCGACTTGAGTATCACCACGGCAGGGCCCCAGGACACGCACGTTCGGAATCATGCGGCGGCGGGGACCAACGACGGCGACCGTCTGTGTTGCTGCAAAATATCCATCCTGGTAGAGATCTTTCTGAACTTCCAACTGGGCACCTTTGCCGAACAGGATTTCCAGATGTTCTTGAGATAGATGGATGTGTCGAGCGGAAATGTTGACGACCAGCGGGTTAGGAGCGGTCTGAGATGCCGTGGCAACGCCTCCCGTCTGCTGTGTCAAAGCCTGACGAACCAGTTGTTCTACCTGCGAGCGTGAGATGGAATTGGTAAGTTGTGTCATATTATCGGATCTCAATTTTTGAATTTGTATTGGCTTCAGAAAGGGATGAATTATGTTTCGACGACTGTAAGTTCGATGCCAGCCTTATGAATAACGTCTTTCCATTCTTCGGTGATGCCGTCATCCACGACGATGTGGTCGACCGTATCCAGCGGACACAGGTAAGCAAGAGCCGAGTGTCCGAATTTGGTACTGTCAGTGACCACAATTACTTCTTCTGCTGCTTCAAACATTTGCTGTTCTGTTTCAACTAACAGCATGTTGCTGTTATAAAGTCCGTCTGCTGTGATTCCCCCGACGCTGATAATCAGTCGTCGGACATGGACACTTTTCAGTGATTCCACCGCGGTCTTCCCTAATGCGACCCCTGTTTTGGGAAACAGGAATCCCCCGATCAACATCAGGTCAATCTGTGGCTGATTGACCAGCAGATTGGCGATCGGAAGTGAATTAGTGACGACCTGTAACTGTTTGCCTGCCAGTTGCCGGGCGACTTCCAGAGTGGTTGTGCCCCCATCCATCAGCACCGCCTCTCCTGGAGAGATCATGTTAGCCACTACTTGAGCAATCTGCCTTTTTTGCCTGGATGACATAAAAGACCTGTCTTCAAAAGTGGCTAATGATTCTCCACTATAAGCAGCCCCACCTCGGGTCCGCCTGATCTGACCGATCCCGTCAAGATACTCCAAATCCCTTCGAATGGTAGATTCGGAAGCCCCCACAGAATCCATCAAATCCACAAGGGACACAAAACCCTTGTTTTCTACTATCTTTAATATGCTTTCCCGTCTTTCGTCAAGCAACATTGACATGCAAACTCCTCCTGAGACGATATAGTTCCCTGTAGAATATGCCTCTCAAAGCGCTGACTTTCAATCAATATATCCAAAATACCATCAAAAACTTTCAGAAACAATCAAAATCTGTCAGTTGTTTTGGATTTTCCTAAAGACTTCATCTTACCTGAAGGGAATATTCACTTTAGGAGGGAATTCATTAAAGTCTTCCCAGAGTATCTGTCTTGTTTTTGAGTCAGGCCTGTATCAAATCCAGAAATCTCCAGGATGCGCTCTTTCTGTGGCACCGCCAGTAAGCCGGTTCCGAAAATAGCATTTGTTCTGAATGCCCGGATTATTGCCATTGATCTGAATGTCTGTCCTCGGGTTCAGGCGTTTGCTGGCAAGGTAGAACGCGATTCCTTCCGATGAAGATTTAAAGCAACGGCATTTGTACGCGCCAGGATGGCGTGCAGGTTAGACCATTCATGGAGGGTCAGTATGAAAACCGGATTTTCTGTCACTATCGGGTTACTTGCCGTATTACTCGGCGGGTGCGCATCCAGCTCCGAGCGACAGATCAGCGATCTGGGGGATTCAAAGCCCGTGTCGATTGCACTTCGGGATTCCTCTTCGGTTAAAGTCAATACGAATGAGTCTTCACAGCTCGCTGCTGCAACGGACTCAGAAACAAAGCAGGTCTCACACGAGCAGGCGGAAGAACTTCCTTTTGCGGAATACGATATCCCCCTGCTCCCTGTTCCCGGAGCCATTGAGGGGCAGCAGCAGACCGCATACTCTTTGAGTGATCTGGAGTCACTGGCTCAGGCAAATAATCCCACATTGATTCAATCAGCGGCTCAGGTTGAAGCCTCTCGCGGTGCTGCTTATCAGGCGGGGCTCTACCCGAACCCGGTGGTTGGTTATGCCAGCGATCAGATTGGCATTGATGGAACGGCAGGAGAGTTACAGGGGGCCTTTGTCTCGCAGGAATTCGTCACAGGAGGCAAACTGAAACTGAGTCGGGCCAAGTGGACACAGCAGATCTGTATTGCCGAAACCAATCTGTCGGCTCAGTACACGCGGGTACTCAACGACGTACGCATTCACTTCTACCGTACTCTGGCTGCACAGCAGATGTTGTTGGTTCACAATCAGTTGCTGACGAATGCTCAGGACAATCTGCAGACACATAAGGAGATGCTCAATCTGGGGCAGACCAATCAGGCGGGACTGTTACAGGCGGAAGTTGACCTGCATCGCGCGCGGCTGAAGCAGATGGCGGCACAAAATAATCTGGAACAGGAGTGGCGTGATCTGGTCGCGATGGTGGGGGTTCCCGATTTGCAATGTACCAATCTCAAGGGATCACTGGAGCCGGCGACTGAAGTTTATGACTGGAGTTCGGCCATGCATCAACTGCTGGAAAACAGTCCGGAGATTGTAGCTGCCTGGGAGAAGGTGCAGCATGATGAAATCACGGTGGAGCGCGAGCGTGTGCAGCCGATTCCGAACATCCTGATGAATGTTGACTTTGGTCACAATTTTGAGACCAACAACAATGTCGCAGGAGTCACCGCGGGTTTGCCGCTACCCATTTTTGACCGCAATCAGGGGACCGTCGATCAGGCGCTGGCCGACCTGAATCAGTCACGGGCGAATGTCAAACGTCTGGAATTATCGCTGATGAGTAAGCTGTCTGATAAATATCGGGACTATCGCACGGCGCAGCAGCATGTAGAAACCTACCGGAGCGAGATGCTGCCTAAAGCGAAAGAGGCGTACGATCTGCTGCATGAGAGTTATAAACGCAGACGTGCGCCCTGGCCTGAAGTTCTGATGGCACAGAAAATTTATTACGATCTTCAGGCAGAATACATCATGAGCCAGTTACAGTACCATGAAAGCGAAATTGCGATTCGAGGCATGTTGCTGACGGGCGGTTTGGAAGTTCCCGCTGCTCCCATGTCTGGCGGGCACATCGATGCGGTACCGAAACCACGTTGAGCGGAACATGATCTGCTGAAAGTATGAAACACTAATCAAGGAAAGAGGTTCACCAATGGGTTCACCGAACGATCGTCGGGATTTTCTGAAGCATGGTGCAGCAGCAACGGCCGGCTTGTTTGCTGGTGGCGCCACGATGAGTAAGGCAGCAGAAACAGGTAGCGCTCAGTCCCAGGGAGATACTTTTCCGCGTATGCATCCAGGGCTGGGAGGGCCGATCGGCAGCCCCACGGACCGGGGAAAGCTGGTGCCCGGATTGAGGGAAGCGGGACAGGCACCCGTGAATGTGATCGCGCCGGATCTGAAAACGACCTGGGGTAAAATCGTGAATGGAGCGCGCGAATTCCATCTGCACGCGATGCCGGTCCGACGGGAAGTGCTGCCGGGAATCTGGATGGACGCCTATGGATTTAACGGCCAGTTTCCCGGGCCGGTTCTGGAGATGTACCAGGGAGAGCGAATCCGGATTGTCTTTCGTAATGATCTGCCCGAGCCAACCACGCTGCATTCACACGGTCTGGAACTTCCGATCAGTTTCGATGGGATTCCCGCAGTGACTCAGGATCTGGTCAAGCCGGGCCATACGTTTGTGTATGAATATGATGTGCACCAGGAAGGCAGCTATTTTCTGCATCCGCACGTGGCGATGCAGGAAGCGATTGGCATGGTTGTCCCTTTCATCATTCATCCGAAAACCGCTTTTGAACCGACGGTCGACCGTGATTTTGTATTGATGACTCAGCAGTTTGCCATGCTGCCAAATGCACACATTCCCAATACGATGTCGATGGACTGGAATTTTCTCACGATCAATGGTCGCTGTGGTCCCTATACCACTCCCCTGGTCTGCAAACTGGGTGAGCGCATTCGAATTCGGTTTCTGAATTTCAGTACACTCCATCAGCATCCGATGCATTTACACGGTCATACGTTCTGGGTGACAGGGACAGAGGGGGGCCGGATTCCTGAGTCGGCCTGGATTCCCGGTAACACGGTGATTGTGGGTGTGGCGCAGTCGCGGGATGTGGAACTGATAGCGAATAATCCCGGTGACTGGGTACTGCATTGTCATATGTTTCATCACATGATGAACCATATGGTTTCGCAGGTAGGGCCGATCATTCGACAGAAAAAAAATGACCCAGGATTTAAGGTTTCCGGTTATCCGCAGATGATGAAAGGCATGTCGGATATGAAAGTTCTCTCCGAAGGAGAAGAACTGCCTTTTGATGATTATTCGATGCCCATGACGAAAGAAGACATGCGAAAGATCAATGGACGTCGCGAAGTCCAGGGGATGCGGGAAGGCTGGTTTAAAGGAGTGAAGGGGCTGTTTACCGTAATGCGTGTGCTGCCTCCCGATCTGTATGATAAGGTGATGAATACAGACGAGCCGATTCCACCTAACTCCAGCACGCCCCTCAATCCGCCGCCAGGCAGTCAGAAACTTTAAATGAAGTAGAGTCCTCAATCCTGGATGACGGTTCGCCGCTCGACGACTTTGATTTTGCCGGCAGCGAACAGGCGGATCATTTCCGGGTAGAGTTCACATTCCGCCTGGAAAACATTGGCGGCGACCTGGTCCGGTGTGTCGGTTCCAGAAACGGGAACTGTCTTTTGACCAATGATCGGGCCGTGGTCATATTCGTTATCGGCGAAGTGGACTGTGCAACCACTGACTTTCACGCCACGGGCTACAACGGCTTCGTGTACTTTGTGACCATAAAAACCATGTCCACAGAAAGCGGGAATAAGAGCCGGGTGGATATTCATTACGCGGTATTGAAAGTCGTCCGGGATATGTACCAGTGAAAGATATCCTGCCAGAGTGACCAGGTCGGCACCGACTTCGCGACAGAGGCCGAAAATAGTAGTGCTGAATTCGCTGATATCTTGAAAGTCACGGCGGCGAACGACTTCACAGCGCAGGCCGGCTGCTTTGGCTTTGGCGACTCCCCCGCAGTCAGGTCGGCTGGCAATGACCAGCGGAACTTCAATATCGAGTTCGCCGGCAGCACGCTTCTCCAGGAAATTGGTGAGCGTCGTACCGCCACCCGAGATGAGAACGGCCAGTTTCAAGGGGCGATTCGGGGGAACGCTGGGAGTGTGGTCCACATTCATACTATCAGAACAATACTTTTAAGATATTTTAATTAAGTGGGACTATTAAGTACCGGAATCGGGTTGCGGATTTGATTCGGAATTTTTGGTTTCCGGAGTTGTTTTTTCCGGTTGTGTTTTTTCTTGAGGCGTTTCCAACTGGCTGAAGTCAGCCTGGTCCTGTTTTTTTTGCAGGCGTCTTTCGCGAAATTTTTTGTCGCGCTGAGTGGCTTTCCAGATGGCGATCGCGATACCGGCCATCAGGACGATCAGTGTACCGGCCAGAATTTGTGAAAACAACCGGCTGCCCCGTTCGTCTGCCGTCTTTGGGTTCCATTCGAGTTGTTTTGCCAGAATCAAGGGAGCGACGCGGGATGTATCCTGTGCATTGTAGACGTACATTTTAAACAGATATCCTGTCACGGTGACATGATCAATGACGTCTGATCCTTCCGGCAGCCCCTCTTTTAACGCAGGAGGGACCTCTGTGCAAATGATGACAGTCGGGTTTTGTTGTGAATCATCGGTAAAGAGCCAGGCTTCATAGAGTGTTTTCATCCCATACTGGTTGTCATCCGCCGCAGGGTAATGGATCAGTTTGCGGACACGACCGGTTAAGGTGACCAGTCGACCTTTGTAACGATCACTGTTTTTAAAGAGATCAGGGAAAATGGGAAGCTCCCGTTCAGGATGATCGCGCAATGATTTGATTTCGGAACGGCGCTGTTGCAGATTGAATTCGGCGGCCTGTTTCTGATCTTTCAAGCTGGTGTCGCGCAGGTGTTTGAGGACGTAGTAGTAGAGTGCCTTCTCCTCATCCAGAATGCCACCAAAGGCCTTATCCTGAACTTCATTGAAGAGTGATGGAGCCAACTGATCCGGGAATGGCCTGAATGGGTCTGCCTCTGTCTGGTTTGCGAAAACAGTCGATGGGAAGGCGATTACCAGGCAGAGGATGATCCCTGGAATTTGGATGTCTGGAATTCGGATGTAAGACAGCATATTCTGCTCCCAGGGTTCCACTTCTTTAAGTTCTTTAATATAACAGTATTATGACAATTGCCTGCTGTATCTATTTTGTCGAGAGTCCGATGATTTGTCGAGGTTAAAAATAAATAGCAGTCAGTTGGTATGCTGAGCGTAATTCCTTATTTGACAAGAGGTTTTGGCGTTCCAATGCCGGGAGAGAGCATTGACACAAAACCGAGGATCTCTATAATTCCCTTCAATCGCAGGCAGACTAAGTGCTGCCGATTGCTTGAATTATTATGAGTCGTTGCGATCCCGCATCCAGAAAGTTATGTCATTGCAGGGTAGTCGAGAAGATTTTCTCTGCTTTTTTCAAGGTATATATCGAATCCAATTGTAACGGAGACAACCAGTAATGGCTGAAAATGTTTTGGAATTTACTGATGCAAACTTCCAGTCTGAAGTGTTGGAAGCATCTGAACCTGTCCTGGTCGATTTCTGGGCTCCCTGGTGCGGTCCCTGCAAAATGATGATGCCCACCATTGAGGAAATCGCCAGTGATTATTCAGGCCGTGTCCGCGTCGGTAAATTGAATACAGACGAGAATCCGGGTATTGCTTCGGCCAGCAGTATTAATGCGATTCCCACAGTAATGCTTTACAAGAACGGCGAAGTTGTCGAAAAGTTTGTAGGCGTCACTCCTAAAGAACGCTTTGCCGCTTCCCTGGACAGCCAGCTATAATTACCTGGCTGATAAGCTGTGTGATAAAGAATTAGAGTGGGCAGAGGAGTTGTAGTTACTCCTTCTCTGCCCTTTTTGTCATAAGTATATTTGCGTTATTCCGGATTGAATGTTGCACTCGGGAATTGGATTCCTCAGCTTCGATCCCGATTCGAGTAACGTTGCGAGACGCTTTTCAGGGAAAGGAATCCCGGCATGAGCGAAGAAACCAGGCCCGATCAGAAATCTCAGGCACCCTCCCCGTTTGCAGGCGTACAACGTCCTGCCAGTGACTCAACCGACTCACATCCGCTGAGTAGTCCTCCGGGAGTGGAACGTCGTGCAGATGCGCCCCATTCTTTCACTGAACCGGGTATTTCAGAAGAGAATTCTTACTTCAGTGATCAGAAACAGAAAGCTTTGGAAGAGAGTCTGACGCATGCAGCGCAAGCGTCCGAGACCCAGACCCAGGGGGCTACTGAAGCAGGTGCTTCTTTAACTGGTGCAGAACTGCTGTCCCAGGCGGGTGAAATCGCCAATTACCTGAAGTCCCAGTTTGCAGAGATCAGTCGCCGCGAACAGACCGTTACCAGTCAGCTGAATGAAATCGACAATGAGCGTCGCAAAATCCGCATGTGGGTCGGGCAGATTGAGGAGCAGTACGACGAACGGGAGGCCAGTGTTCGTGATAAAGAAAGCGAGCTGATTCGCAAAGCCGTTGAGTGTGAAAAACTGGCGAAGACCGTACAGCGGGAACAGGAAAAAGTATTCGAAGCCCAGGATTCACTGGAGCAGGAACGCGCAGAAATGCGGGACCAGATTCTGCGGGAGTTTGCGGAACAGCGGGAAACGCTGGAGCGACAGCGGCTGGATTTGATTAACGAACAGAAGCGGATTCGGGAGCAGGTTCTCGAAACTCTGTCCGAGCAGCGGACTGAACTGGAACACGACCGCGCGGAGTGGCAGGGAGTCAAGCAAACAGAGCTGAACCACTTGAAACGGGAACGTGAAGTTCATGAAGAGGCGGTGCGGAAAGTTGAATCCGATTTGACTTCACGAAAAGAAAAGTTTGACCTGGAACTGAAAACGCGACAGTCAGACTGGGATTCGAAACGTCAGGCAGAACTGGAAGCATTAGAGTCTCGCAAGCGGGACTTTGTCATCAGTTCCGAAGAGATAGAGCATCAGCTTAAAATTCAGCGGGAAGACCTGCAACGCGAATACGGTGCCCGTGAAGAAGAATTTGACCAGAAGCGGACCTTGATCGAGAACCGGATCAAATTTCAGGAAAACCACCTGCTACGTCTGCGCAAGCAGATTGAAAAAGAACAACATGAGTTTCAGCGACAGCAGCAGATTCAGCAGCAGCAACACGAACAAAATGAGCGGATTCATATCCTGCGAATGAAGCAACTGGATCGCTTCCGTGACCTGTTGCAGCAGCGCGAACAATCATTGAGCAAGGAACGCTCATTGCATGCGGAGCTGCGTCGTTCGGTTGAACGTTACGAGCAGAACCAGAAACAGAGAATGTCAGGTGAATACGAGGTCTGGCAGAAAGAGCGTGATGCCCAGAAAGCAGAATTGCGTCGGCAGCATGACATGCTGGCTCTGCATGCTGAAAATCTGGAACGCCGGCGCGAACGACTGGATACGTTGCGGGCAGAAGTGGAAGAGACACATCGCGGTACCCTGGAAATGCGACTGGCTCTGGAAGAAGGCTGGGCACAATTGACACAGGTGGAAGGAGACGATGCTGCCCGTGAGCGACTGGAAAAAGCCAGGGAGGCACTTGCGACACACTATCGACAATTACGTGAATCGATGTCTGTCGAACGTCAGGAACTGGATCATTCCCAGGAGCTCTTTCATCGCCATCGGGATGAATTCCGCCAGGAACGCCAGGACCTTTCAGAATGGGTAGCGGAACGTGACGAGCAATTGCGTCAGCGCAGCGAACAATTGCGGTTTGAAGCAGAGCAACTCGCAATTCGTGATGCAGCCTGGGGACAGAAACGGGAATTCTGGTTACAGGAAAAAGTGTCTGCTGAAGAAATTATCCGTAATTTACTGGAACAGCTGACTGAATTGACGGTAGGCCAAGGGGCGGCCATCCAGCTGGCAGCAAAAAAGAGCCGGCAGTCTCCAGGGCAGGATGTAGAGGTGAAGCCCGTTGATGAGGCAGCAAAGGAAACAGAATCTGCGAAGACAGAAAAAATTCTGGATCCGCTGGATTAACGCAGATCTTTCCACGCATCCCAGCAGAGAAACATGACCAGGCCAGCGGAAATCAGGAACATGATGTCCATCATGGTGCTGCCCCGGAAGGGGATTCCGATGGCAATATCTGCCAGAGCCAGTAATACCACGATCCCGGATACGGCCATTGAGCCCATGATCATTTTTTTGGGTGCATCCGCCATGGCGATCCCAGTCCCTCTCTACTCATGCTGAAGCTGTTTGATTTATAGATGTCTGTCTGAGCTGTATTTTCAGTTAAAAATCAGACCCCGTCTGAGCTCTGTTGTACTAAGTATAGCCTAATGTCTGGTGCAATTTCCAGTCGATTTTATGGCAGGAGCATCTACCCTGTCACGAATGCCTCCAGCGGGCAGGGCGAGACCGATAAAACCGCTACAAATCCGATATTCCGTTGCTCAGGTGGGTGAACAGAGTTCGATAATATGACCATCCGGGTCATTGACGAAGGTCTGCGTGGCCCCATCCGGCCTGGATTTGGGAGGGGAAACGATCGGAATCCCCCGTTCGACTGCTTTCTCATAGGCCTGTTTCGCATTGCCCACCTGAAAGGCGAAATGATGAGTTCTCGTGTTCTGATCCGGGTTAGAGTTGCCTGCCCTGCCCGACTGATCGTGTTCGAGTATCAGGTGAATCTGCTGATTCCCAATCTGAAACCAGTGTCCGTCGAATGTAAAAGCGGGCCGAGGAACGTGGTCCATGCCGAGAAAGTCGACATAGAATTTGCGGGATGCTTCCAGGTCTTTGACAACCAGTGTGATGTGGTCAAATGACTGGACCTGCAGGTTTTCGGTCAGGGCAGAATCACTCATGAGTCGCTTACTCTCCCGTATAGAAGTAAATCAGGATGCGGCGGCAGCCATAATCGGTTCGCCTACGCTCCAGTTGGCCCCCTCGCGGACGATGTGCCTGTAGAGTGTATCGCGTTCTACCGGGATACGTCCTGCTTCTTCGATGAGACGGTGTAACTGTTCGACCGTGAGTCCTTCGGGTGTTTTGGCGCCGGCATCATGGTAGATCAGTTCATGGACTACGGTGCCATCCAGATCATCTGCACCGAAGCTCAATGCGGTTTGTGCCGTCTTCTCGCCCAGCATGATCCAGTAGGCTTTAATGTGATCAAAGTTGTCGAGCATGATTCGGGACAACGCAATTACTTTAAGGTCCATCAGGCCGGATGGTTTTATGATTTCTGACATCCCCGTGTTTTCAGGATGGAATGCCAGTGGGATGAACGTCTGGAATCCACCTGTTTCGTCCTGCAGTTCCCGCAGGCGACAGAGGTGGTCAACGCGGTGCTTTGCCTGTTCATAGTGTCCATACAGAATGGTTGCATTACTGCGGAGACCAAGATTATGTGCTTCGCGATGAATTTCGAACCAGCTTTCAGCGTCAGCCTTGTGTTCGCAAATCTGTTCACGGACTTCGGGATGAAAGATTTCCGCGCCTCCGCCCGGCATACTGGAGAGTCCCGCTTCCTTCATCTGTTCCAGTACCCAGCGGACCGGCTTTTTGGTCATGAAGCTGAACCAGTTTATTTCCACAGGGGTCCAGGCTTTGATGTGCAGTTCAGGATATTCTTCATGGATGATACGGACGACATCGAGGTACCACTCGAATTTTTTCTGATGATGCAGACCGCCAACTACGTGAATTTCGGTAGCACCGGTGCTGCGTGCTTCCTGAACACGTTCACGAATCATGTCATCGGTGAAGGTGTAACCGCGGGGGGATTTCAAGTCGGCCCGGAATGCACAGAACTTGCAGCGATAGACACAGACATTCGTGGGGTTTAAATGAATGTTGGTGTTATAGAATGCGAAGTTACCGTTTTTGCGTTCGCGTATCCGATTGGCCAGATCACCCAGTGTCAGAATATCGACTTTCTCATCCAGAAAAACGCCTTCATCAAAGGTGATGCGTTCTCCCGCGTCGACTTTGCGGGTAATGAGATCCAGTTGTTCCTGTTCGTTTTGATTCAGATTCATCAGACTGACTGTTGATTCTTTTCGCTGTGGGTTTGTCAGATTGGGTACCTGGCGGTCGAAAAGACCACTCAATGGAAGCTTGTTTCTATTATTGCGTTTCAGAGCCGCTTATGCGAGCCAGACGTCAATCAATCCCACAAAGAACAATCCAATACTGATGATGGCGTTCACGTGAAAAAATGCCAGATTGACGCGTCCCAGATCATCCGGATTCACCAAAAGATGCTCATATATTAAGAGCCCTGCTACAGCAACGACTGCAATTAAAAAGGGAATTCCTAAGGCGGCGACATACCAGAGGCTGAACAGACAGACGATTGTCATGAAATGACTGAACATGGCAAATCGAAGTGCGTTTCTGATTCCCCAGCGGGAAGGAATACTGGACAGCCTGGTTTCCTGATCAAAATGAACATCCTGGCATGCGTAAATAATGTCAAACCCGCCAACCCAGAAGAATACAACGGCTCCCAGCAGCAGTGGTTCCAGCGACAGGCTGCCACGAATGGCAATCCAGGCTGCGATGGGAGAGAGCATGAGGGCGGTAGAAAGCCAGTAATGACAGAAGATGGTAAACCGTTTTGCATAGGAATATCCCAGCAGAAACAGCAGAACGGGAATCGACAGGTACAGAGGCCAGCGATTGGGTAGAAACAGAAGTGTCGAGGCGATAAATGCCAGCGAAGTCAGGATCGTAAAAATGGTAACGGTGCTGACACTGATCAGGCCGGCGGGAAGGTGGCGGCCTTGAGTACGCGGATTTTTCGCATCAATCTCACGGTCTACGAGCCGGTTAAAAGCCATCGCTGCGGAACGGGCAAACAGCATACAGAGCAGAATTCCCACCAGTTCCTGCCAGCGAACCTGCTGTCCACGCCAGGCCAGAACCGCAGACAGGAGGGCGAATGGGAGAGCAAATATGGTATGGCTGAAGCGAATCAGTTCCAGGAGAAGGCGCAGTCGGGCCAGCATTACATCTATCCGGTTAATAGTTGGAGAAGATCCCGTCGGGCAAGATCAAAGCACGCATTTGATGCTGTATCTTAGCGGATGGGGGGATGACACCCAACCCAGAGCCGGATGAAACTAGCGGTGTGCTATGGGAAATCGGAATCCGGCTGGAGACTATCTGGTCGGAAAGGTATTCAGGGATGCCACATAATTCACAAAGCGTTCATCGACGCCGGGAATATTGCGAGGGAGCCGGGCACTTAAGACTTCCGGCTTTTCATTGCTTTTCAGTTCCGCCAGATATTCGAGCAGGGTATCTTTGGTTTCCGGGGTGCTGTTCAGCATAAAATGAACCCAGGCCCAGGCTTCCTGGTAGTCGACCCGTTGCATCTGCGATACTTTTTCCAGCTGTTCCAGCCGTTTCATGTCAGGTTTCCAGCCATTATTCAGTGCGGCGGAAAGTCGAGAAGCATGATCGCGGTTGATCTGACCGGGCGTGTTACCGGCGACTTCAAAATATTCAGCAAGACCCTCATCCAGCCAGAGGGGGACGGTCTTCAGGCTGGCGTGTAACAGTCCATGCGTAAATTCGTGTCGCAGGTCTTCCTGGATGCGATCACCCCAGAATGTATAGACGGCGAGTTCCTTAGGCGTACCCACAAAGTAAGCACGTCGCGGAGGCAGGCCCGGGTAGGTTAAATCCAGGTAGTTGCGGTACTCTTCCTGATTTGAAAACAGGTAAACGGTGACCTGCTCGCTGTTGAGTGGAATATTCAGGGTCTCAGCGACATCTTCGCGCAGTTTTATCAGATCCTGAAAGAGCTCGTGGTCCTGTCCCAATTTAAAATCACTGAGCACGATGAGCTGCTCTGCACTGACACTATGTCGTGCAGGCAGATGGACGGACTGATTTTTGGCAACAGAATGACAACCGGGAAAAAGCAACAGGCACGACAATATACATGCATGCAAAACGGCTGCATTGTATGTGACTCGCGACATCATGTCTGAAGTCTTGTCCTGACTGACGGGGTTTTCTGATTTCACGGTTGGCTGTGTTATCTCATGAGGCAATGAAAGAAGTTAAACGGAAGGTTGAGCAAATTATTTATAGCGATGATCAGGAGTTGTCTGCCGGGCAGCAGAACGTTTTTTATTTGAACTCTGAAACAGTCCTTCGAAGATACTACCATTCGAAGCGGATTGAATAATGAGATTTCCTTTGCCATTCTGGATCAGTGACTGCGCAAGCTGGGGATGACTTTTCCAGGTGGTCGCCTGCCACTTGCGGATGTCGGCGTAGGTATCCTGCAAACCCACCTGGGACTTGGGAATAAAGAGCCAGCCTTCCCTGGATTGGACAATGTGATATTCAAAGGCAGCATACATGCCTCCCGCTCCAATGAGCATGAAGATCAGTGCCGCGATGATTCGGCGCATCTAATTCACTTCCTTGTGTTTCTTAAAACTGCTTCGCCTCAGTTCAGGGGCGGAATCATCTCAGAATACGTAAAACGCGGCAAGAGTGAACTGCCCGTTTTAGGCAGGGTGAGTGTACATTAGTTGCTTTCTGTGGGCGGATTACCAAAGACATCACCCGGCTTGATCTGTTTACCACACAAAAACTGACTGATTTCCATAGCGCGTTTCCCCTGAGGCTGGATCTGTTTGATTTCCAGCAGTCCCTCTCGAGTGCGAATAACGACACGTTTAGTGTTGCTGAAAGCGACTGTTCCTGGGGGGCATTCCTGCGTTTGAGGATCCATTTCCAGCGATTTCTCAGCTTCTGAAGAGAGCGTTTCAACATCCAGAATCAATAATCTTAAAGGTTCCTGACCGGATTGCAGCAGAAACGAAAACGGACTGGGCCAGGGTTGCATGGCCCTGACGTGGCAGGCGATCTGTGTGGCGGACTGATTCCAGTCTATGGCGCCTTCCTGTTTGTCCAGTGTGGGGGCAAATGTGGCTGCGGAATGGTCCTGGGGCGTTTCTACCAGGGTTCCCTGCTCAATTTGGTCGAGCACGTCCATCGCCAGGGGGGCAGCCAGTTCCGCGAGTCGATCCTGTAACATGCCGGTCGTTTCTTTCGGATCGATGGGAGTTTCCACCATCGCGGCAACAGGACCAGAATCGAGGGCACGTTCAATACGGAACATGGAAACGCCGGATCTGGTCTCTCCGTTGCGAATCGCATAGAGAATGGGGGCAGCCCCTCGATATGCGGGCAGAAGCGAAGCATGTAGATTGAATGCTCCCAGGTGGGGTAAGTCCAGCAGTTTTTGTGAGAGGATCTGTCCATAGGCGGCGACGAGCAGGACATCTGCTTTCAGTTGACTGAGTTCTTCCAATGACTCTGGAGTATTTATTTTTGCAGGCTGGAAAACAGGGATCACATGTTCCAGCGCGAGTTCTTTCATCGGATTTTTGTGCCTATGATGTCCCCGTCCTGTGCGATCAGGCTGTGTATACAGTCCGAGGACCTCATGTCGCGAATCGATAAGTGCCTGGAAGGCGGGGATGGCAAAAGTACCGGTTCCCATCATGACCACTTTTAATGCCACTGTGGTATCTCCTCATAGCGGACCGTTTAGTATTTGAATTTGAGCCGGTAAAGTCGTGCTGGCCCCGCTGTTAATGCACGGGCTGAAAGCTCCACAATCTGCAGCTCGAGCGGTGGTTGTTCTGCTCAGCCCAGTTGCTGTTCGAGTTGCGCCAGTTGTTTGCGAATTTCTTCATCAGGCAGGTACTCCCCCGTTTCCTGCTTGTGACGAAATTCTGCTTCAAAATCGGCAATCAGAACATCAATTTCATTGCGCTTGGCTTCGACCATGCGATCAGGGAACATGATACCTTCAATATGATCGTGTTCATGTTGCACGGCACGGGCTGCGAGATCATCCAATGTGATCTCAAACAACTGGCCTTCCAGGTCATAAGCTTCGACTGTAATCTCTTCTGACCGTTTCACATCGCCATAAACCTGAGGCAGGCTCAAGCAGCCTTCTTCACCTTCTGCGGTTCCTTTGCGTTTTGTGATCTCCGGATTGATGAACACAAATTCTTCTTCTGATTCATTGGGGTCCGAAGTGAGATTGATCACAAACAGGCGATAGGGAAGTGCGACCTGATTGGCAGCCAGGCCGATTCCGCGTGCTTCGTACATGAGATCAAACATGTTCCGCACAATATCACGCAACTCGGGTGTGATACTTTTAACGGCTTTGGATTTCCAGCGAAGTGCCGGATGCGGATAATTGACAATTTGCAAAGCAGGCATAATAAACGGATACCCGGCGGGGTATGATATACAGACGAAGTTCTAGAAACCAAAGACCATCACTCCGCCCGCAGATCATGCGCAGCAGGGATGATGGATAACATTAGTACCTGTATATCAAGGCTGAACTGTAGATACAATCCATATCTCTGCGAACAACTGGTTTGTTGCCGTATTTTGTTCCGCGCAGACCGGGATTGGTACGGAGCGCATTTTCACCTGCCCATCGGCCTGAACCAGGCCGAGCTGATAGACTGTGTCCAGTTTTACTGTAGCGTTTCCAATGCTGTTTGGCCCGAGTCTATTAGATTGAGAGCCGCCAGACTTAAATGTGATGCGCTCTGGAGCACCCGGGAGTAGTGAATTCCCGGGGGGTGTTAATACATCGGCAGTGGATCCAGTGGTGCGTAAGCAGTCGTAGGCACATTTCCCTGAATCACAGGTGCACTTGCTGTTGACTGATACGTATCGTAAGTGTTGTAAGCGCCTTGAGGTGAATAAGTAGGAGCACCAACACCGCAGTTACCGGTTGAACAGCCACCGCCGCCACCACTAAAGGGTGCCATTGTGGGACCGTAATTACAGCTGCCACATGAGCCATATCTTCCGCACTGGCAACCTGTTGTCAGGGCGATCAACGCGAGACCCAGCATCGTAATTCCGAAACGTTTCATGAGTTCAATCCTTTTCTTCTACAAAATAGCGAGAGAAATATTCAATCGCTGAAATCAAGCTTTCATGGGGAAAGTCAGTTTTTACGAAGCAGCAGCTGCTGCAAAATTTTTAAAGTCAAATGGAATCAGGCTGGAAGAGACTCCCGCCCAATGTGCAGTAAATCCTCCGGGATGGCGTTCGGCGTTGTTCGCGAACGCGGTAACATCATCTCGGATTTCATTCACTCCCCGGTATAAGGCAACCGTGGCTGAATGCTGGCTTCTCCAGATCTGCAACGCAGGGCTGAATCCTTCGAAGTTTCCAGAGATAATAGTTTCCCAGCCGGTAGAAAGTCGATTAATACTGACTGAGAATTGGCTTCTCAGTTTCCACCAGCGAAAGAATGTGTCGAGTGACGTCACCCAGACCAGAGACATCTGTTTGCGATCCAGGTGAATGTCTTGAAATAACTGGTTCAGTTCGACGCGTGAGGAAACAGACGAGAGCGAAACCGGTAAACCCTGACGGTATCTGCTGATCAATTCCACACGCAGTTTTTTCTGAGTTTCTGAATTTGATTCGGCCTGCCATTCTGCTTCCGATTGGCAATGCAGCAAATCCAGAGATAAGGGTAAAGGGCTCATCACGTTTGAGAATTCGCGAAAATCATTTCCGAGTGCGGATTCGTCATAACAGATGACACCCTGGTAGGGATAAGGATAATCTCCCAGGCGGATCCAGGCACCACCCGATTGTTGAATGCGGGTTTTCAGTTGAACCACAAACTGCGAGTTGAACTGTTCTACTCCCGAGTTGGCTTTTTTCGCCAGTTCCGGAATCGTGCGGCCTATGCCCGTCTTGTTATTGAATTCTGCCAGATCAATGATGGGGATCCTGCAGCGAGAGAGAGTCTGCAAATCCTGTTCATTAAAACATTTCTGCGAACCAACCAGCAGTAGATTCCAGCGGGATGACTGATATCCCGTCAATTGTGCCAGATCGTCCTGAAGTTCTGTTATCGGCAGTCCCATCTCGCGCAGTCCTTTTACGACAGGAGTCGAAACTCCAGCCAACAGGATCGGATAATCCGGTAAATGACGCGAGACGGACATGGTTTCCAAAATCTTAATAAGACAATGATATGGGGTGCTTAGTGAATTCGTTACCTTGGAAGGAACTCACTGCGGTATCAACTTGAAGTGTTGTGTGCGAATCTATTGATGGGTAATCAGTGTGGGAGGTGAGTGACCAGCCTATAGAACAGGCGCAGAGGTCACTAATGTGAGGCGGGAAGATATTGCTTTTCCAGAATCAGGTCAATACGAAAGAACGAAATGAAATAAAAAAGCGGCAAACCTTTAATCTTTTTTCAATTTCCAATCTGTTTTTTGAAAAAAAATTCTGCATCAGAATCAAAATCAGTGTGGAATCACGTTCCGAAAGAGACCGTTATGTCCACTGGATTCTTAGGAAGGGGTAACGTTTTCTGCAGTTGAAACCTGAAATTGAAATGAGAGTAAGTGGTTGAACTGGCACTATGAATTTCTCTTCAAAATTGGGGTTGGTGAAAATCAGGAATGCCATCTATAATCCGCCCCTCGCGAAACAAATGGATTGGTTTGCGAGAATAACTTTCGTAGAACTACTGAGATGTCAAAGAGTTTCGTATTGAGCGAGAGTTTAATGAACGAAATTTTTACTGACTGATATAACAACAACGTCTAAGCATGGAGGCGCGGCGTGGAAACAGTTCTGGTTATTGGACTTGATACGGTTGCCGGAGCAAATATTGCAACCTGTTTATCCAGTCGATATCGGGTTGTCGGATTAACTTCAGCATCACCAGTTTCCATCCAGGGATGTGAAACTCATACTTACCAGGAAGACGATGTCGAAACAGCCGAGCACTGGCTATCGATGGTTCGTCCCAACTGGGTGGTCTATTGCGGCGTTGCTGCAAATTCTGCCTGGACTGTTGATCCTGAGAAGTTTTTAACGAAGGATCCAGTGCTCGCAGTGCGCAACTGGGTGAATGCCGCTGAACTGCATTCATCCCGCTTTACGCATATTTCATCTGATGCTGTATTTACAGGTCCCTGGATGTTCCATGAAGAGGACTGCCAGGGGTTGTGTGAAAGCCAGCAGGCAGAAGTACTGCGTGCGGTTGAACGTGAAGTCAGCCTGTGTGATAACGCACTGATTATTCGAACCAACGTGTTTGGCTGGACCCCAGCGGCTTATGGTCAGGGGCAGATAGAAAGTCTGGTACAGTCCCTGGAAAACGGGTCGTTTTCTGAGCAGGACTGTTATCGGCATGCCACACCATTGCTGGCAACGGACCTGGCAGCGATCATCGAACACGCTTATCAGGAACGATTGACGGGAACCTTCCATGTCGCTGGTGGCGAGCGTATCAGCCCGATCGAATTTGTGCAGCGTCTGGCTGCCACATTCGGGCTGACTGTGCCGGTACTTCCGCGGGCTACAGTTCTTAATGAACGCACCACAGGTTTTGCCAACGGCGAAACTTCTCTGCATACACGTAAAATTCGTCGGTCACTCAGCATTTCCATGCCGATGCTGGATGATGGACTGCAGCGTCTGCTCGATCAGCAGCACAATGGTTATCTGAACCGTTTGAACAATGCACCGGCTCGGCTCTATGAGCAGGAAATTGCTGCCTGATACGCGTTGAAAAAATCAAAAAAGTAAACCCCTGGTCAGTTTAGACCAGGGGTTTACTTTTGTATCAGGCCAGTATTTTTGTGACGATTTTCGCCGGGTTGACACCGATCAGTTTTTGATCAAGTCCCTGGAAACGGAACGAGAGTCGATCCGGATTCAGTCCCAGCAAGTGCAGTATCGTAGCATGCAGATCGTAGACGGGGACTTCATCTTCGATCACATTGAAGCCGAAATCATCAGAGCCACCAATGGTGGTTCCCCCTTTAATCCCCCCGCCGGCCAGCCACATGGTGAAGGCATTGGGGTGATGGTCGCGACCGTCATTGCCCCCCTGTACCATGGGGGTGCGACCGAATTCTCCTCCCCACACGACAAGCGTGTCGTTTAACAGACCTCGCTGTTTGAGATCTTTGATTAAAGCCGCAGAAGCCTGGTCAGTGGCTTTGCAGTTGTTTTTTAATCCACTGACCAGTCCGCCATGCTGATCCCAGGATTCATGAAACAACTGCACACAGCGAACCCCCCGTTCTACCAGTCGACGGGCCAGCAGGCAGTTATTTGCAAATGACGTTTTACCCGGTTCTGCGCCATACAGATCGAGTGTCTCTTTGGTTTCCTGACCCAGGTCCATGACATCGGGAGCACTCGATTGCATGCGATAGGCCATTTCAAAAGAATTGATCCGGGTGGCAATCTCAGGATCACCGACCTGTTCAAGGTGATTCTGATTCAAAGCCTTGAGTGTATCCAGCGAATCACGTTGCAATTGTGCAGAGACTCCGGGAGGGTTCTGCAGGTAGAGCACCGGCTCCTGTCCCCCGCGGAACATGACACCTTGATGTGTAGAAGGCAGAAAGCCACTTCCCCAGCAGGAGCTGCCGCCACTGGGGCCTTTGTTTCCTGAACTGAAAACAACAAAGCCGGGAAGGTTTTTCGATTCGCTGCCCAGACCATAAATGGTCCAGGCACCCAGGCTGGGTTTGCCAAATAACTGAGATCCGGTCAGAGCCTGTATCTGGGCGGGAGCATGATTAAAGGCGTCGGTTTTCATACTCTTGACGATGGCAGTATCATCGACAACTTCAGCGAGGTGAGGCAGAATTTCAGAAACTTCTGCCCCGCATTCCCCATGTCTTGCAAATTTAAACTTGGGGCCGAGAAATTTGGAATTCGGATTGATAAACGCAGCGCGGTACCCTTTTAACAGGTCTTCGGGTGGCAGTTGTCCATCAAACTTGCCCAGCACTGGTTTATTATCGAACAGTTCCAGGTGACTTGGTCCCCCGCCCATAAACAGGAAAATGATATTTTTCGCCTTGGGGGGATGGTGTGGTTGCCTGGACGCCAGCGGATCTTGTGCTGCATCACGATTTGAACTGTCAGCGTAACCGGATTCCTGGAGCAATTGATTGACGGCGATTGCTCCGAGGCCGACTCCACATTGTTCCAGAAACCAGCGGCGGGCCAGCGGATGTGCCGGGGGATTTAAGTTATTCATCAGCTTCACCTGTTAAAGTTCACTAGACTGTGTCCAGTTTTACTGTAGCGTCTCCGGGGCTATTTGAACCGAGTATAGTAGTTTGAGAGACGCTATGATTAAATGTGATGCGTTCTAGTTCAATTCGATAATCAGCTATTCTTTGGTGATCGTCTCGTCCATATTGAGCAGCACCCGTGACAGGGCGACCCAGGCAGCAAAATCGGGAGTAGTATCTTTGACTTTTCCCTTAGCGGAAATCTGTTTTGCTTCTGTGGGATGGTCGTCAAAATATTGGCGCTGCCTGTTCAGGAAACGAGTCAGTACCTGTTTTTCCACAGCAGTCGGATAACGGGATACGCAGCTTCGAAAAGCCATTTCAATCCGTTCTTCCTCAGTTGCAGACTTTGTAGAAAGCGTAGTCTCTGCAAGTCCGATTGCACATTCCATGAACAGGGTTTCATTGAGTGTGGTCAAAGCCTGCAGCGGTGTATTGGAACGTGTGCGTTTGACGGTGGAAATATCACCATTGGGAGCATCAAATGCCTGGAGCATTGGATAGGGAACCGAGCGAAACCGGAAGGTATAGATTGCACGACGATAGCGGTCGGCATCTTTATCTACATTCCAGGTTTTGGGACCATAGCTGGCCGGTTTGTCAAACAGGAAGGCGGGGGCCGGCGGATACACGGACGGGCCGCCGATTTCAGGGTTCAATAAACTGCTGGCTCTCAAGGCGATATCACGGACAAGTTCCGCGTCGACACGGTGGCGCGGTCCCCGGGCCAGCAGGCGGTTATAGGGATCTTTCGTAATCAATTCAGGGCTGACCTTAGATGACTGTTGATAGGTACGGGATGACACAATGAGGGTATGAAGTTTTTTCAGATCCCAGCCTTCGTCCATAAACCAGACTGACAACCAGTCCAGTAGTTTTCGATGCGTGGGCGCGGCTCCCTGGGAGCCGAGATCTTCACTGGTTGAAACAATTCCCTGGCCAAAGTAAGCCTGCCAGACCCGGTTTACGATCGCGCGAGCTGCTGTCGGGGATTGACGATCCACAAGCCAACGGGCAAATGTCAGTCGATCCACGGGGGTCTCTGTGGGGAGTGAGTTCAGGAAACCAGGCACTCCTGGCTGCACGACCTGTTTCTGTTTGAGGAAGTCGCCACGATCCAGCAGATGTGTCTGACGGGGCTGAGGCCGTTCCTGGTAAACCAGTTGTGTCGTTCCTTCCGGATGCTGTTGCCAGAGTGTTTCGATTCGCTCGTTTTCTGCTTTCCACTCGGGGACAGTGGTCCGCCAGTAGCTGAAGACCTGCTGCTGCTGTTGGGGCGTGCGTTCTGCAACTGGTATTGCCAGAATTTCTCTGACCTGATCGGGAACGGGATCTGCCTGTGCATTCTGACTATTGCTCCAGGAAATGCGGAAACGGCCGAGGTTCATCGTCTGATTGTTATCACTATTCCAGCCACCATGCATCTGCACCAGACTAATTTTTAATTTACTGCCCTCCGGGTAACCGAATGGTTTTTCGGCGCGAAAGACAGCTTCGTGCGGCTGGTTAACACGCCCCGGTCCCGCGTCAATTCCCCAGGCTGTTGAGTTGTCTCCATCAATCGCGTAGCTGACCGGTCCGGTAAAGCCACGGACTCCCTTTTTATCTTCATATGGATACTGTAGCTGGAGTCGGGGATTACTGAAATCGGCGGTGGCTTCTGTGAATTTGATATTGGTTTTCTGCTCGGGGTTCTTGAGATCTTCGACAGAAAGTTTGATGTCGGTCAGGGCACAGAGACCGGATGTGGCGCGACCCGGGCCTCCTGCTGGCAGATTGGGGTGGTTTAACAGTTCCAGTCGGATAGCAGTGATCTCGGAGGCATCGGTCTCGGCTTCAAAGTTCGAAGTGAACCGGGACGGGGCATAACCCTGTGCCAGCATGGAATGATCGGGTTGCTCAAAGTAGCGCTGGGAATTACTGTCGATATTTTTCAGCTTCATGACATGCCAGACAGGTTGCTTCTGCTGTACTTGCTTTTCCCATGCGGCCATGCGTTGAGACCAGTCTGGCAGGGATGTTTTGAGGGATCTTTCGATGGATTCGATTTCTGTAAACAGCTTTTCCCGCTGCTGCTGTTCTTCATTTGTATAACCTCGCATACTGGCTTCATATGAGTTGTTAATACAGGCGAAAATCTGATAGTAATTTTCATGAGTTAACGGATCGTACTTATGGGAATGGCATTGGCTGCATTGCAGCGTCAGTCCGAGAATACTTTTTCCGATCGTATCCATGCGATCGAACATGGCAGCCATACGAAATTCTTCCGGGTCGATGCCCCCTTCCTCATTGAGCATTGAATTTCGCATGAAACCCGTGGCAATTTTCTGATCCTGTGTTGCCTGAGGCAGTAGATCACCGGCGACCTGTTCAATGATAAATTGGTCGTAGGGCAGATTCTGATTGAATGCATCAATGACCCAGTCACGATAGAGCCAGACTTCGCGGGGTGCATCTTTTTCATAGCCGTTGGAATCGGCATAGCGTGCAGCGTCGAGCCAGAGACGTCCCCAGCGTTCTCCATAATGGGGTGAAGTCAGCAGGCGTGTTACCTGTTTCTGATATGCATCAGGGCTTTTGTCAGCAAGAAAACGATCGATTTCTTTGATGCTCGGCGGCAGGCCGATCAGATCCAGACTTAACCGTCGCAGGAGTGTCGTTCGATCTGCAGATTCCGAGAAGGTTAATGCCTGCTGTTCCAGTTTTTCCAGTACGAATGCATCTATGGGGTTTTGAATTAATTCTGGTTGTCTGACTTGAGGTAACGCTGGTTTAACGGGTGTTTGAAAGGCCCAGTGCGAAGCCCAGGGGGCTCCTGATTCAATCCACTTCCGAATATTTGCAATGTCGGAATCAGATAGTTTTTTCCCGGAGTCAGCGGGAGGCATGCGTTCGGATTCATCGGCAGCAGTCATGCGTAGATAAATCAGGCTGTCAGCAGGTTTGCCTGGTACGATCAACGCCTGCCCATTGTGATCTGCGAAGACGGCTTCTTTCAAATCCAGTCTGAGTTCCGCTTCACGATGTTCGGGATCAGGACCATGACATGAGAAACAGGCGTCGGAAAGTAAAGGGCGAATGTCGGTCGCAAAGTCGAGAGTCTGATTAGAAGCAGGGGGCGTTTCCGGCTCTGCGTTTAGATGCAGAATGCATGCAAATACAACACAAAAGGCAGCGAACAGGCTGATCGTTCGAGCGAACATGATCTTTTCTTTCGGTCTACGGAGAAAGATCAGAAATCAGAACCGTTACAGGGAAAAAGCGAGGCGGCTTTGACAAAACATGAAGTCTGGTCTGGCAGGCTGCAAACCCGGATTTTCTGTGAATCGGAATGATTTCTCAATCTCAAAATCAAACACGAGTGAATACCGGTCCGCCACTTTCCTCAAAGTGGGGGTAGCTCGTAGTAGTTCTAACACTCTTTGAGCAGGTGACTTAGGATCCGGTTTTATCAGTCCGGCTCCTGATATTTCTCCCATAATTATACGAGCTTTGGATGGGGAAATTCAAGTTTTGTCTCTATCAGGTAGCCTGAAACGCAGCACATTTTTATGAAGATCACCGCAGAAACCTAACTGTATATTAATGAAACGCTAATAATACGCCGTATTTGATCAATTATGCTACGCATTATTCATTGCTTCTTAACGTAACGGGGGGAAAAAACTTCACAGTCGCACGATACCGTATGCCCATCTGAGAAATACAGCCGGCAAACTATTTTTCAGATGCACGTTACAAATCGAATTCGAAGTGAGTGAGTTTTAAGAAAACTGAGTGAGTATAAGAGTTCAAGGGGAGAGCAGTTCAGTTTCATGCATCCAACGCCAAGCTGATGGGGATGGCCTGTTTCTTTCAAAATCAAAATCAATTGTTTTTAGCCTTCATTGTTCGCGTAAACTTCAAGCAACTTTTTAAAAAACAGGAAACACAATGCAAAAATCACGTGCTCATAACACGAAACGATCAGGTTTTACTCTGATTGAACTTCTGGTGGTGATTTCGATCATCGCGTTATTGGCTGCTCTGCTGATTCCAGCAGTATTCGCAGCTCGGGAATCTGCACGGTCTTCACAGTGCAAAAGCAACTTGCGTCAATTCGGTCTTTCCATGCACTCCTTCGCTTCTACTGACCCCAGTGGTCGATACTGCACGGGTGCCTACGACTTCCGTCGTGATGGATGTCCTGACACCTGGGGCTGGGTTGCTGATATGGTTAACAGCGGTTCAGGTCTTCCCCAGAAGATGCTGTGCCCTTCCTCCACTCTGCTGGGATCTGAAAAGCTGAACGACATGATTGGTGTCGCTAACACCAGTAACAAGGACTCAGCTCCGCTGTCACGCCTGAGTGAAGGCGTTTGTGCTACCTGGACCACTGGAACTGAAGGAACAGACGCTCGTCTGCTTCAGGTTGCCAAGCTGCTGGAAGACGGTTACGGCACGAACTATGCATCCAGCTGGTTCCTGGTTCGCTCTGCTCCCAAAACATCCGCTGGTGTAACATCTGCTGGATTGAAGGGTTTTGGCGGTACACTGGGACCATTGACGATTCGTCGTCTTGATTCTTCCCGCGTCGCTTCTTCTGCTGTCTCCTTCATGGGCTGCGGAGCCCCTGGTGACGTTGGTGAAGCGGTATTAAGTCACTCGATTCCCGGTTTCCTTGATGCTGGTGAACGTCTGGCTGAATCTTTCAATGATGGTCCTGCTTACTGGAATTCAACTGCCATTGATCTGATGCCAACCGGTACCAATGTTGTAGGAGCTATTCCAACAGAACTGCCAGATCCCAATCGTGTCGGAACTCCCGGTTCAGACGGTATCCTGTGGTTGCAGGATTCACGTGACTGGTTTGCATGGCACGGTCGTGGACGTAATAAGATCTGCAATATCCTGATGGCAGATGGCAGTGTAAAAGCAATTGTTGACCTCAATGGTGATGGCTTCCTGAACCCAGGTTTCACTGGTTCTGCTACAGGTGGATCTGGTTATACCGATGCCACAGTTGAGTTGCGTCCTTCCGAGTGCTTCTCTGGCCCATGGTTGGATGCTCAGTTGACTAAGGGTAACTTCGAATAGTCGAAGACCTGATTCAACGAATCTTTTAAAGAGAAAACGAGTGACTGGATCTGAACCGGTCACTCGTTTTTTTTGTTGTAATAATCAGGAAATGATGTCTGTAATTACATGGCCGTGTACATCGGTCAGACGACGATCAATGCCGTTGTGCCTGAAGGTCAGTTTTTCATGATCAATGCCAAGCTGATGTAAGATCGTCGCGTGCACATCGTAGCACATCGTCGGATTGGCAGGATCTGCCGGTTTGAAGGACCACTGATCTGATTCGCCATAAGTCGTACCCCCTTTGATACCGCCTCCGGCCAGCCAGTTGCTGAAGACAAACGGATTGTGGTCGCGCCCTTTACTGCCTTGACTGCAGGGCATTCTGCCAAATTCGGTCGTCCAGAGAATGATGGTATCATCGAGCATACCCCGCTGTTTCAGGTCTTTGATTAACGCAGAAGCTCCGATAGACATACCCCGCCCTAAAGGCCAGTGATCGCGTTTGATATCTTCGTGCGAATCCCAGTTGCGGCGGGGATGGCCGTTGTCGGCACCCGACCAGATTTGTACGAAACGCACTCCCTGTTCCAGCATGCGACGGGCCACAAGACAGTTTCTACCGAAATACGCAATCTCAGCTGCTTCGCTGATGCCTTCCTGAACTTCGAAATCGACGGTATCCAGGCCGTACATCTGAAGTGTACTTTTTGTTTCGCCGGAAAGATCAAGGACTTCCGGTGCCTGCAGCTGCATTTTGGCGGCGAGTTCATAGGATTGAATCCGCGCATTCAGTCGAGAATCACCGTCGCGATCCTGCTCGTGTTTTTGATTAAGCTGTTTGAGAGCTGTTAAAACATCGCGATCACTTTTTCGGGTGATAAAGTCATTCTCAGGGGGAAATAAATTAGAGATGGGAGTTTTAGAATTCGGGCGAATCATGGTCCCCTGGTTATTGGCGGGCAGAAAGCCGGCTGACCAGTTCGCGGCACCATTGGGCGCGAAGCCGCGCGGGTCGGGTAGCACGACGAACGTGGGAAGATTATCGGTCATACTGCCAAGGCCGTAGCTGACCCAGGCGCCCATGCCGGGAAATCCGGGCAGAATGAATCCGGTAGCCTGCATGAAAGTCGCGGGACCATGCACATTCGACTTGCTGACCATATTGTGAATGAAAGCCATGTCGTCTACGCAGTCTCCCAGCGGTGCGACGCATTCATTCAGCCACTTCCCAGATTGGCCATATTGTTTCCACTTCCAGGGGGCCTGCATGGTTTTGCCCGGTGAGGACTGAAAGAGCTGTACCTGTTCCCCGGGATCCCAGTCGTTGCCATTGTCTTTGATCAACTGCGGTTTGTAGTCGAACGTATCACACTGACTGGCGGCACCTGACATGTAAAGCTGGACAACACGTTTCGCTTTTGGCGGGTGATGCAGCGTCTGTGTGCTGGTGTGAGATTCTGCCAGTAGTTGATCATTTTGCAGCAGCGAAGCCAGGGCCATTCCCCCCAGTCCACCGCCGGCTGACATCAGAAACTCTCGACGATCCATAAGATCACTTTCTGCGTGTTTGATTAATCGATAAAGATAAATTCGTTGCTGTTTAAAATCAGGCGACAAACATTTATCAGCCCATGCTGTTGGCCGATATTCTTTAATATTTTCAGTTCATCCGGCCCTGGTTCCCTGCCTAGTGCTGATTGAAATGCCTGGCTGATTTGAGTCGTCAAGTCGGCTGATTGGGGCTCGATATTCTCTGCAAAAAAAACTGACATGCTGACCATAAACGGGTCATTTAACAGGGAGAGCGCCTGGAGTGCCGTCAAGGTTTCAATTCGCTTGGGAGTGATCTGCGAAGGGTCGGCACAATCCAGCGATTCCATGAACGGATCGGGGACCGAGCGGACGATAAATCGATAGATGGAGCGACGATGCTTTTCCGCTGTCGCGGGATCATACTTTTGATAGAGATAGTGGGGAGAATGCTGTGGTTTCTCCAGTACAAACAGTCGGTCACCCGGTCCATACATTTGGAGATCCAGTTTTCCACTGATCTGCAGGACGGAATCACGAATCGCTTCTGCTTCCAGTTTGCGGCGGTTCATGCGCCAGAGCAGACGGTTATCGCCGTCAAGCTGATTCCCTTTGGGACTGGTGCGTGATGATTGTCGATAGGCGGTGCTTAAGACGATGAGTCGATGCAGATCTTTGAGAGACTGTCCTTCATCGCGGAAGCGGCTGGCCAGGTAGTCAAGCAACTCCGGATGTGTAGGTTTGGCTCCCATTTTGCCAAAGTCATTCGGTGTGTCGACGATGGCTTTACCAAAATGATAGAGCCAGACACGGTTCACAATGGAACGCCACGTGAGTGGGTTGCGGGGGCTGACGATCCAGTTTGCCAGCGCCAGGCGGCGGGCTCCTTCGTTGTCTGGATCTTTCAGATGCAAATCACCGTTAAGTCCGTCGATCAGGTTCGGGGCGGAAGCTGCAACCTCCCGGATCGGTGCTTTTTCACTGCCCCGACTGAGCAGAAACACGGGACGCGGCTCTCCTCCCGTTGGTCGAAAGTTACCTTTCGCAGGGAAATCGGTGGCCGCTGCGAAGACCTTTTCAGGCTTCGGAAGTTTGTCGAGATTCGACTGAGCCTGTTTGATTCTGAGAGTCCAGTCGCGGAGATTATTTTTCTCTTCCTCGGACGACAGGCTGGCCAGCAGATCATCCCGTTTCTGTTTCAGTTTGGCCAGATCCTCGTAGTATTCCAGGCTCTGATAAAAATTACCATCGATCAGATTCTTGCGGGCCCAGCGGGGGTGAACATCGATTGAATCCAGCGAGGTTACCTGCGCCTGTTTTGCCAGATTTCGGTCTCCCTTCGCGAGGACCTGAATTTCTCCCAGCGCGAAAATGAAATCATTGGAGCGGGGGGCGAGTTTTGTGGCGGTCATTCGCAGATACTGAATCCGTTCTCCTTTGAGCTCAATCTCCAAAGGTGTTGTACCGGGGTTTGCGTAGTCCTGGCCCGTAAAATCGGCGATGACGGTGGTCGATTTGAAATCAGGGGTCTCTGAAATTTCCAGTTTGAACCGCCGGGGGAAACCGAAGCCGGCGCCGATGTTGTTGTAATTGTCAAAGGCAGGAATCAGTCTGATCTTTTCGGCGGTCATCGGCTGTTTAAAATTCAACTGCACCCATTTGGGAAAGCTGTCTGACTTTTCAATCTGACTGTGATAGCCAAATTCGACACTCTGCCCTTCTTTCGCGTTTTGAGCCTGTTTGAGTTCTGCTTCGAGACGGGGCAGTTCGGCTCCACCCCGTTTCCTGATCTGAGTATCGAGTTCCTGATGCAGTTGTTGGACCCGGGCCTGTTCCGACAGCAGAATGTTACGTCGTTGAGCAGTTTCGTGATCAAGATCATAGCTACGCTCGGCGCGATCGATGCCGGCGAAGACGGCCTGCAGGCCGTAGTAGTCTTCCTGAGAAATTGGATCGAACTTGTGATTGTGGCAGCGGGCGCACTGGACCGTCAGACTGACCGTGGTATTCATGACGGTGGCGACCATGTCGTCGCGATCGAGATTGCGGGTGATCTTTTTCTCGATCAGTTTTTCGCTGATTTCAATCTGGCCAACCCAGTCGAAGGGGCCTGCGACGATGAATCCGGTGGCGGGAGTACTGTCTGGTGACATGGGACTGTTGGGTAGGAGTACATCACCAGCCAGTTGCTGTTGAATAAATTGTGCGTAAGGTCTGTCTTCATTCAGAGAACGAATGACGTAATCCCGGTAAGGCCAGGCGTTTTCACGGAGTTTGTCTTTGTCGTAGCCATGTGTGTCCGCGTAATGAACCACATCCAGCCAGTGCCGCGCCCAGCGCTCCCCGTAACGGGGAGAAGCCAGCAGTCGGTCGACCATAATTTCATAAGCACGCGGATCAGGATCTTTGACGAAGGTCTCGACTTCCTCCGGCGTGGGAGGTAAGCCGATTAGATCGAAATAGATACGGCGGATCAACGTACGGCGGTCGGCGGGTGGGGAATAATTCAACCCGGCTTTGCGGAGCCTGGCCAGCAGAAATGCGTCAACAGGGGTGCGAACCTGCTTTTGTTCTTTGTCGGTCAGATCGGGTAAATCTGGTTGCATTAAGGGCTGAAAGGACCACCAGTCATAATCGTTGAGCTGTGCTTCCTGAATACGAAACGCGGCAGGCCAGACGGCACCGGCATTGATCCAGTTGCGGAGTGTTTCAATTTCCGCTTTGCTGAGCGGTTCTCCCTTTTTGGGCATCTCCGGTTCAGGGCCCGTTACATAATCGAGGAGTATACTCTCATCCGCTACACCTGGCATCAGAATGCGACCGTTTTCTCCGCCTGCCAGTGCCCCCTGCTTAGTTTCCAGGGAGAGTCCACCATCCTTTGTACTCTCGTTATGGCAGCGTATGCAGTGCTGCTGCAAAATCGGGACAACCTGCTCTTTAAAATCAGGTGCAGCGCACGTTGCTGAGACAGCAATTGTCAGAAAGAGAGCCAGGCAAAAGAGTCGTGAAACAAAGAATGGAGGAAGAACAATCATCTGTTTTTTCTATCTCTCTGGAGTGAGAAGTAATAGCTCGTACACGTGAGCTGTGTCTGCTCTGACTTTATCATTATAAACGACAGGGCCATTCAATGTATGCTTGATTGGAAAAACTAACCTGAGCCAGGCGTCTCAGGGGATAAAATGAGAGACGCCAGAGTGAAGCAGGCGATTCTCTATTTGGTTTCCAGATCGAAAAGCTGTTGATTATTGCCCTCTTTGAGCGTGACTGTCAGTTCCGTTTGCCTGTTGAAGCGGGGTGGGATGCCGTTTTCATATTCGGTAACCATTGTTTCACCATCGGTATCCAGAATCTGTTTGCCGGTAGGAATACTGGAATCAATTTCCACTTTATACTCTCCCGGGCTGGGGCCAGTTTCTTTAGGAATGGCAAATTTTCCCGATTCAATTTTCGCTCCAGCAGAAGCCCCTTTGCCGGCAGGGATAAATGTGATGACCCCCTGTTCCACCGGATTGCCATTCAAAGTCACTACGCCTTCCACCTGGGTTCGCTCGAATGTGCTTTGGTTGTTACAACCTCCCAGCCCGATAACAGCTGCACTATATAATATCAGCATCAGACAAGTCTGTAATTTCATCGGTCAGCCCTTCTCGGAATCTCCTGGATTCCTTTAAGCAGGTCATATATGATGGATGTTCAGGAAGTGAGTCCGCACGAATTGTTTAAAATTCGCCGATCACTTCTTCGCCACTCATACTGCTCAGACTTTGCCAGGTGTTAAGATCAATATTTTCAGAAATGAAACGGACGGCACCATCACACATCAAGGCATGAACTCCCCCCACATGCAGACTGCGTGAGGCATTGCTGCGATCATTTCCCGAGATGGAACCTGTGCAGGGGAGACGCTGTCCTTCCGAGACACAATGCGTAACCAGATCGGGAGCCGAACTGTTGGGACCGACGCGTGTCATGACGACACTTTCCGGTTCATCATTCCAGATCCAGGCTCGATAATCGTCTGCACCCGTGGCTGGCTTCAGCATCTCCATCATGGCCAGGGTGTTGCTGGAACCATCTGTGATATCCCGCATTTTGGCTCCGAATGCATTTTTAAATGGCGCGGGTTTGATTTGAGTTCCAAATGTGCCCTGCCCCCAGTTGACACCATAGTTTCCTCGAATACTTCCATCCGGATTGGAATTCCAGATGGCTTCTCGATCGGTAGGACATTGCCAGACTGGAAGCGGTACCAGTCGCACACCGTTGCCGGCTGGTTGAGGATCATGCACGGTCGCATGCCAGTTCTGGTCATGATCGTACAGGTTGTATACATTGGCCTTGTCAATATAAGGCAGCAGATGCAGGCAAAAGGGAGTTCGTTTTCCTGATGGTGAGGATGGCGTCACAACTCGATATATCATTCCCGGGGGAAACAGCCGATGTGTTTCGTGATAATTATGTAGCGCCAGTCCCAGTTGCTTTAAATTGTTTTTACAGGTACTGCGGCGGGCTGCTTCGCGTGCCTGCTGTACCGCGGGCAGTAATAAGGCGATCAATATCGCAATGATGGCGATGACGACCAGCAACTCAATTAACGTAAATGCGGAACGCATGCGATAGTCATGTTTGCGAGCGACGAACATAAGTTCTCCTTGGGTTGAATCAGATGAAAATAAATCGAAATAGAAAACAGAACTCCTTGGATATGAGGGAAATAACAATCATCGGAACTGCATTTCAGAAGGGAGAACAGTAAAAACGCAGCAGGCCCTCAATAGGTATATGGCGCGCTGAGTGGCCGATTCGTACCAGAACTTTCTGCTTTTTATAAAAAAATGTGGAATTCATAATTTTCCAGTACCAATCGGGAAGACTGCGCGCCACATACTATAGAAGGCAGCTTCACGGGTCTGCTCCTGCGCGCATTTCTGTCGCCTGAATGTTTTCTTCCGTTCTCTGTGACTGATAGACTTTACCTCGTTATGAGTAAGCATTTAGACAATCCGGTTATGAGTGAAGAGTTCTTTCGACTGTTCTCGCGGGAAGACCGCAAAATCTATGGATTTATTCTCGCCCTGGTACTGGATGTCTCTGCTGCGGAAGACATATTCCAGGAAACCTGCGTGATCCTGTGGAAAGAATTTTCGGGATATGATCCTGATCGCAGTTTCCTGAACTGGGCGAACGGGATTGCATTCAACCAGGTGCGAAAATACAGACGGAAGTATCAGAATAAACGGCTGATCTTCAGTGATAACCTCGTGACGGAACTGGCGGAGGATGTTTCGAGTATGGTGGAGGAACAGAGTCAGCGTCAATTGGCGCTCACCCAGTGTATGCAAAAGCTAAGTCCGCGCGAACGTGATCTGATCGACGCGTATTACGGAGACCGGGAGACGGCGGCCACAGTCGCCGACCGCTGGAAATGTTCCTCTCATGCGATCTACAAAACAATCAAAAAAATCCGGAAAGTATTATTTGATTGTGTCAATCGCCGTCTTTCCAGTGAGATGACTTCATGAAAAAATCTGAATCCATACTACCGGAACAAATTCTGGAACTGGCTGACGCACAATGTTCGGGGATCATCACTGAAGTAGAGCTGGCAGCCCTGGAGCAGTTGCTGACGGAGCATCCCGAGTACCGTCGCGAATACCTGAATTACGTGTTTCTGCATATCGGGCTGGCGAGTGCAGCAAAATCCGGACAGTTACCGCCTGCTGAGGCAGAACCTCCCACGATTCCACAGAAGCGAAGGCGCGTGTCTGCCCGGTTTCTGCTTGTGCCGGGCTTCTGTCTGCTGGTCTGTCTGTGCGCGGTCGGGCTGTTTCTGTCCTTACAGAGTGCACCTCAAAAGGCTGGTGCGCCTGATGTCGTGCAGGATCGGTCTCAATATTATTTTGATGAAAATGCCGTACCTCCCTCAGAAGTCGCTGTTGTGCAATCGACGCTCCAGGCGAAATGGGAACTGCTGGGCAAGAATCCGGTGATGACAGATCACTTCCAGCCGGGCACTGTGAAAGTGACTTCCGGTAACGTGGACTTTGCTTTTTCGGGTGGTGCCGATGTTTCCCTGACAAGTCCTTCCCTGTTCGGTATGGAAGGCAAAGATCAGGGGACACTTTTTTCCGGGAAGTTGCTCACACATCGCTCTGATCGCAAAGCTCCTTTTAAACTGGAAACGCCCAGTGTGGAACTGATCAATCGGGGAACCGAATACGAGGTCAGTGTGAATGCCGATTCTGAAACTTACGTGCATGTACTGGATGGTCAGGTTGAAGTGAAGCCCCGGGGACGTTTACCTCGATTCTACTGGAACTTCGATCAGAGAGAATCGGAGTCATTACAGGATGCGATAGGCATGGGAGCAATTCGTGCCGGTAAAAATGCAGTGCGGGTTGAAGGCATCATTGGCAGGGGGGCAATACGGTTTAACAATCACCCTGATGCGAGTCTGCTGCTGGGCAATGGGGGCGGCAAGGAGGTGGGGACCGGTGATTATGCGGTTTCGACTGGGGTGACTATTGAAGCCATGGTGATCTCTGAGTGGCAGATTTCAGATCATCAACCTGCTAAAAAACCCTATGATTATGATGAAATCTTCCGTAAAGAGGATGGCAGCTATCGGATGTTACTGAGTTTTCAGAATGATAATAAAGCCGGTATTTCTCAGATTCCTATAGTGGAGGGAGGTCCGTGTCTGTCATTTGGTCTGTTTTTGTCGGGTATGGGTTACAGCGAACTGGATATGCCCCTGGACGGGAAAGAGGGACGCCCCACGCTGGCTGAAATGCGAGATGGCAAGCCACATCATATCGTTGCCACTTATAATGGCTGGACGGGAGTGAAAGCCATTTATATTGATGGCAAGCTGCGAATGAGCCATCGATTTCCGGTCGGCACGATGATCATCAGCGGTGGTTCGACCCCCGCGGTGATTGGTAACCTGATTACCTCCGATTTTGAATCATTCGTAGGCCGCGAGCCATTTAGTGGCGTGATTGATGAAGTCGCATTCTATGATTACGCACTGGATCCGGCGACGATCGCCGCTCACTTTGAATGCGTCCAAGCGGGCAGAGATTATTTTGAAGGCCAGTTAAACAAATTTGTGCTGCAGGAAAAACAGGGTAAAAACATGCTGCTCAACAAGGGGCAGAAGATGAAGTTTTCCGCGGAGACCGGGAAGCCGGTGCTGTGATTGATCACTCCTCCAGTGAATTGTGGCGGGTTTCTTTGATGGTGAGGGTGATACAGAAGGAAATCGCGGCGATGCCGGAGAGGTACCAGGCGATGGAGAGCGGATTTCCGGTCGCATGGACGAGCCAGGCGGCGACCATGGGAGCAGTGCCTCCGAAGATCGCAAACGGAATATTATAGCTCACGCTGGCCGCGCTGACACGGACGCCGCGTTTGAAGAGTTCGGTAATCGTCGCAGGGATGGCACCGGCGAAACAGGCGACGAGTACAGCAAAGCCGATCTGACCGGCGAGGATCATCTGGTAATGCTGGTGGTGCATCAGCCATAGTAGAGGGTAAGAGAATAGTGTCACTCCGGCTGCGCCAAACAGCAGCAATGGTTTGCGACCATATTTATCGGCGAGCATCGCTGCAAACGGAACCATCACCGTTAAAGCAGCCATGCTGATGGTATTGATGTCGAGTGCCTCCGCGCGGGTTTCGCCCACTTCTTCTACCAGCCAGGTGGAGAGATAAATGAAGACCGTATAAAAGGTGACGGCGTTCATCATATTCAGGCCGGCCGACTGCAACAGTTCTTTTTTATGGCTGCCCCAGGCCTGCTTGAGAGGCGAGTAGACTTCCTGCTCTGACAGTTCTTCTGCGATCGGTTGATCGGGGATACCATGCCGGATGAAATAGCCGACGAACGCGACGAGTACGCCAGCAAGGAACGGAATCCGCCAGCCCCACTCCATGAGTTGCTCATTCGTGGTAAACGTATTGATTAACGCGCCGACGGCGGAGCCAAGCAGAATGCCGCAGGTAGCGCCGATCATACTCCATGAACCAAAAAAAGCACGCCGTCCTGCAGGCGCGTGCTCGACGAGGAAGACGAACGAACTGGTATATTCCCCGCCAACCGAAATGCCCTGAATCATGCGGAGTAGAACCATCATGATGGCAGCGTACATACCGATCTGAGCGTGTGTGGGAAGGATGCCCACGAGCATCGTCGGAATCGCCATCATCAACACGGAGAGCGTCAGCGCTTTCTTACGACCAATACGATCGCCGATATGACCGAACAGCACAGCGCCGACCGGTCGCATCAGAAAGCCGGCAGCGAACGCACCGAAGGCGGCGATCAGCGAGACCCGGGGATCTTCCGACGGGAAGAAGAGTTTGCCGATGGTGGGAGCGAAAAATCCATAAACGGCGAAGTCATACCATTCGAGAATATTACCAATAAAGCCGGCTGCCAGGACCCGGATCTTTTTGGTATCCGTTTCTTCAGGTTTCATACTTGGAGCCGCGGTCGACATGGAATTTTTATCCTCTGATGGGATGTGGTGATATCAGGAAGACTGAATGCGTTTGCAGTTTAGGTAATTCGAAATCATGTGGGAATGCGGATTTGGAGAATGCAAAGTGAAACATTACTTTAGCTTACTGATCCGAGACAATTGATAGAATAGAACAGCTGAGATGCCCAGAAGTACCAGGCCGATCAGAAAAGGGATGAGCATCGCAGGGCCTTTTGTGCGTTCTTTCCAGGCCACAATTCGTTGAATGGCTTCGGTTTTACAGTCGAGGCCTTCCAGTTCGAACCGCAGGGCATCTTCGATCATCAGAGGTTGAAGGTAAAAGGCTGCTGGCAGGACACAAAGCTGGAACAGGCCCACCAGAGTCACGACGATGGCACAGTTTCTGAGTGTTACGATACGGGAATCCAGGTTGGATGGTTCCATGCGAGAGCACTTTCGTTTCATTGATCAGGGAAGTTTAATATAGGAACCTTCTCGTTCAACTTCGATGCCTGCATCCTGCAGGGCTTGCAATGACTCGTCAGTTAATACTTTCTCGACACCTCTGACTCGGACCAGTCGAGGCATGTTCAATAGGCTGTAGATAACCTGACTGGTGATTTTTGTATTACCTAAATGCAGATACTGTAAATTGTCCAGTTGCGTCAGATGTTTGATGCCTGCATCTGAGATCGCGGTATTTGTCAGAAAGAGTACATTCAGGTTTTTCATATCGGTAAGGTGGGCCAAGCTCTGGTCAGAAATATCAGTCTCATCCAGGTGGAGTTGTGTCAGCTGAGACAGTTTCGCTGTTTCTCTGATATGTGTGTCGTTAATTGTCGATCCATTCAGATGCAGACTCTGCAGTGATGTCAAATCAGTCAGGTAAGTCAGTTCGCCGGGATCAAACTCTGTAAAATAGAGGGACATAAGGCTGAGTTGGCTCATATTAGACAATTTGCGAAAACAGTCTTTCTCAATGGTTGTTTTAGAGAATTCAATTGATTTCAAAGCGGTGAGTGACGAGACGTGATTTAAATTTGTATTCGCAATATTCATATCTGCCAGACATAAGGAATTCAGCCTTTTCAATTGAGAGATGCCACATAACCGATCCGTCTGAGAATCGAGATTGCGAAGTTTCAGAAAGCGGAGTGATGGAAACTGACTCAGTTCTTTGTAACTGGAGTCAGTCAATGTCACACCTGTTAAATCAAGAGAAACAAGTTCAGGGAACTGTTTCATTGCAGAAAAGCTACGATCAGTAATCCGTGCCGGATGAATTCTGTCTCCCAGTTTCAGCGTGCAAAGAAATGGTTGATGATTCATCGATTCAACAAAGGAGTCGTCGATGGGGCAGGAGTTCGAGCCGGTATAAGAGATATAGGTTATCCTGCTTAAGCTTTCACTGACAGCTAAGGGAATGTAGAAGCAGGCTCCATTATAACAGACATGCTGGTCGAGACGAACTTCACCGCCATGACCGCGAATGGACTCGACGAGCGACTTTGTCTGCCAGCGTTGAGACAGAAAAGGAGCCAGACAGAAGGCAAGAACGATCAGGAGTAGTGCCAGGAATTTGCGTATCGATATCCATGGGAGCAGTTGTTGATATTGACTACGAATATCGGTCATTGTCTGATCCACGACCATGAGCAATTTTTCTGTGGAAATTGTGATTGAATTATAAAGGGCTTCTTTCCGTATGGAATTTTGAAACGTCGATGCCCGCATCGCGAATGTCTTCGATGGTGACGGGGGAGATGCTGGTATTGAATGCTTCAATGGATTCCAACGCTGGAAACTGCAGGAGAATTTGTTTCGCCTGATCGGTGACGCGGGTGTTTGACAGGTTAAGCATTCTGAGTGCCGGTATTTTGCTGAGTTGTCGCAGCCCCTCATCACTGATTTGCGTGTCTGACAAATCCAGATAATCCAGTTTCGGAAGTTGACTCAGAACTTTTAAGCCGGAATCAGTGATCTTTGCTCCTGTCAGGAACAGGGTTTCCAGGTTTTTCATTGTTGCCAGATGTCGGAGCCCCTGATCTGTTATCTGAGACTGGTCTAACCTGAGTTGTGTGATTTGATCCAGTTGGGATAATTGCAAAGCTACGGCATCATTGACTGCAGTTCCCTGCAGATCGAGTTGATAGAGTCTCTTCAGATTCGCCAGTTTGGCGAATGCTGCCGCTTCAATATTCAGATTTCCCAGGCGAAGAGCACGCAGATTCGGGAACTTTGATAATTCCTGCAGTCCTGCACTGCTGACATTGGTGTTACTGAGGTGCAGGTAAACCAGACTGGCATTGGGAGACAGATTCTTCAGTCCCTGATTTGTAAATCGTGTATCAGACAAGTCCAGCATTTTCAATTTCGGGAAAGTGTTCGGAGGGAGTTGATCTCCTGTGATCGCCAGGTGATGCAGTCCGAGGGTTCGTAGCGAATTCATCTCAGCCAGTTCATTCAAGCCATTATCTGTCATGGATCCACCCGTAATACCGAGGTGTCCCAGCTTCTGTTGCTTTAAATATGTAGCTCCCTGATCCGTGATGATGGTTGGATTGTGGGGGTTGCCTAATGTGAGGTTTTGAATGGAGTGCAGATTTCCCAGTTCCAGAAGAAAGTCATCGTCGACCTGAAAGCTACCGGAAGGACGCGTATACACACTGTAGATGTTTCCCCAGAATGCGTGTGTCTGGGGTGAAACCGACCACCAGTCTATCTGGGTGAGTAGACTATTTTTAAATCTTATTTCTCCGTCATGCTGGATTACTTTTTCGGCCAGTTTCATGGCACGCCAGCGTTGCAGGCCTTCCGGGATCAACAGAATGAAAATACTGACGGAAAGAATCAGCCACAAAGTGCGAACACTCAACCCTGACTGTGAAACAATATTTGGTTTTTCGTTCAGTGGTAATTCTTTATGGGCAATCATAGACGGTTCTTCGAAGTTGAGTTCTACTCACCAAATGATGAGTTCGAGTTTGCTATCGAATGGTTTCAGATTCGGATTCTCAGACTGTGTTCCCTCTTCTATCTTTTTGAATAACTGATCCATTGATTCGGACAGATATTGCTCGCGTGGATTGAAGCCTTCAATAGCTAAAGAGGGATTGCGGTGCAGCAGTCGCGCGACCCCGGCCTGGGTGATTTTTGTCTCGCTGATATCCAGGTACTTGAGGCTTCTCATGCGGCTGATGGAATCGATGGTTTTGTCAGAGGCATCGGATTCAGACAGATCCAGTCTGATCACATGATCCAATTCTTCCAACACTGTCAGGTCTGCCTCTGAGATCTCACAAGATCTGAGTTGAACATAAACAATTTTGTGAAACGGCTGTAAGAAGAATTCTTTCAATCGAAAGGTCAACTCCAGGTTTGAAAGCATGGGTGGTATGGGTGATGCTTCGGGACCGCAGTAAATATCCAGGCGGGTGGTGCCACCCAGTTCTTCGATCCGTGCCTGTACTTGAAGGGTACTGTTCGGCTTCAGGAACCAGAAACAGGCCACACAGAGAATGAGTCCGGAGATGATGAAAACTTTTCTCTGATGCCTAAAACAACGGGGCATGGCAGTTTTCCGAAAGGCGATTCACTGGAGAATAGAGATTACATGAATATATTTAACCGTGAAGTCTCCGAATTGAAATTTTCTGTCGGTGTTTCTATTTCGTAGAATCGTGTCTGATATCACGGTTTGAAATTAGTTGAGTCATGATGATGATCACTGCTCTTCATTTTGTTACGGAGTCAGGGCCGGGATGCCGATGGTGCGGCCGTAAGCCTGGCTGAGTTGGTCGACGGTTAAACCATAGGCGCGTTGCAGGCTGTCCTGCCAGGTAAGTCCTTCTTTGATGCCGTTGAAGAAGAGCTTGAACTGTTCCGGGCTGGCTTTGAGCATGAGTTGAATGATCGCGCTGGCGGAGCCGTACTGCCAGCTGTCGAGGCGTTCGTTATTGAAGAACTGTCCGCCGAACGTCTGGACCTGTTTTAAGCGGAGGGCGGCTTCGGTCTGACGGAAGCGGACTTCTTTGGAACTGGGGACGACCATCATGGCAATCCAGTCGGCAATACCTTCGTTGATCCAGGTCGGGATATTGACGGTCGATTTATAGCGATGAATGTATCCGTGCGCGGTTTCGTGGACGAGGACGGCACCGAAGAAGTTGGGGTCATTGCCTCGATAACAGGAGACGATGACTTTTCCATCGCCGTGCGAGTGGCAGAGACCGATGGCGTTGCCGGTTTCCGTGCGGTTGTAAAACTGCTGCTCAAATTCCAGGAATGCGGGTTTCGCGAGAAACGCTACGATCACTGCTTTGCCGCGCCAGATGTTGTGACCGGGTTTAAATCCGAAGGACCGTCCGAGCAGTTCGTTCATTTTGTCGAGTTGCACCAGATAGGGGGCAACCTGATTTGCCGGCATGTCGCTATAAAACAGGAAGTACCTGGTCTCGTATAATTTCATATTGAAGGCGGCATAATGTTTGCCGACTTTTTCCAGGAACTCTTTGTACTCGTCGACATATTTCTGTTGTTCCTCGTCCGGGATCTCTTCCCAGAACTCTTCGTTTGAGGTTCTGAGTTTTTCAGTGATCGCAGCGTTCTTTTTATTGAGATCTTCCAGCATGGCTGCTTTGATGGAGGGCAGGTATTGGAACTGATAGAGTTTGTCGTCGACTTTCATTTCATCCAGGCGTGTGACCAGCAGTCTTTTACTGCGTGTTGCGTTGGGTGCTTTGACTTCGATCGATTTGATCTGGCTCTTGTCGCGGCCGGTTAAGAAGCGGGTGATCTCAACCCCCTGCTCTGCTTTCCCATTGGATGCAGTGATGTCAGCCGTCTTGCCGATCAGCTGTTCGACTTCCTCCGCATTGAGCGCGAATTCCAAGGCAGCAGCTTCAATGGTACTGGCTGGAGTGGCATTGAGACGGGGAGAACGTCTCTGGGCAGATGCCTGATTCGTTGAAACGGTGAGTGCTAACAGCAGCACCAACAGGCTGACGGCCTGCGTGTGAAAAGGGGTTGAATCCGGGCGAGGAACCATCATGAGTACTCGCTTTCTGAGATGTAATAAGAAGATGTGACACTCGAAATCGGGAAACTACTCTTATCGTCTGCCGATCTGGTACAGTTGTCAAGTAGCATCTGATAAGGGAAGGGTAAGATTATGGGATTCAGTGTGATGAACTATTTTAGAGCGCATCACATATTTATAGCGTCTCTCAAGCTAAGATACTCGGATCAAACAGCACTGGAGACGCTACAGTAAAGCTGGGCACCGTCTGGTTGAGGAGGCAGGCAGGAACTACCTCTTCGTACTCAGTGGGCGTTGTGGGTGCTGCCTGTGGAATGGGAGATGAAGAGTAGGATTCCCTACCCGGAAATGGGGAGGAATGCCTGAAATCTTGAGGATTTCAGCAAAACCGTAAAAGTTTTTTTAGGACTTCTAGTACTGGAAAACAGGCACTTCTATGCGAAAATAGCTATCTCCGGGGTGTCATGACAGGAGATTATTGTTCACTCAGCTTGTTTTATTATTGGGGCCGGTTAGAATCGAATCTTGCGGCTGAGCGACCTGAACCAGTTGTTTCGGGAGACGCCGCATTTTTTATTTTTTAGGAATCGGAAAAGAAGATGGCTGAAGGTACAATCAAAAAAGTGACACAAAAGGGATTTGGGTTTATCGACACAGAAAGTGGAAAAGACCTGTTCTTCCACTCGTCTAACCTCGAAGGTGTGTCATTTGAGCAGCTCTACGAAGGGCAACGCGTTTCTTTCACTGAAGGACGTGGCGAAAAAGGACCAAGAGCAGAAAATGTTAAACCTATCTAGTCCTGACTAGAGAATGGTGACATTCAGAAACTCAGAGAAGCCGGCGCAAAAACGCTGGCTTCTTTTTTTATAGCCGTATGATAAAAATCAGCTGCCTGAAATTCTGCTGTCTGAAATCATTATGCCAGGCGCAGTCGCTTTCGGGCGAATTCGAGGGCATCAATCAAAGCGTCTATTTCATCGGTGGTGTTATAGAACGCGAGGCTGGCACGTACGCTGGCAGCGATTTTGAGATGCTGATGCAGGGGCATGGTGCAGTGATGTCCGTGTCGCACAGCGATTCCTTTTCGGTCCAGGAGCGTGGCGAGGTCTTCGGGATGGGCTCCAGAGACGTTAAAGCTGAAGATGGTTCCCCGCTGTACGAGTTCCTGCGGGCCATAAATCTGCAAGCCGGGAACTTCGCGCAACTTCTGTAACGCGTATTCGCCGAGGGCGTGTTCCTGTTCCTGGATCGCGTCAAAGCCCAGCTCTGTAATATATTCGATGGCGGTTCCCAGGGCGATGGCATCGGTGATTGCTGGTGTTCCCGCTTCAAAGCGGGCAGGAAGACTGGCCCAGTGGGATTCTTCGAGATGCACTTCTGAAATCATATTTCCGCCATACAGGAACGGAGGGAGAATTTCCAGTAGTGCTTTGCGGCCATAGAGGACGCCAACGCCTGACGGGCCAAACAGTTTATGGCCTGAAAATGCGAGGAAATCGATCTCGCTGTTGATGACATCGACCGGTTGATGGGGAACGCTTTGTGCGCCGTCGACAAAAATCAGCGCGCCGGCTTCATGGGCTTTTTGCGCCATTTCAGAGATGGGGTTAATCGTTCCCAGAACATTTGACATGCCTGTGACGGCGACGAGTTTTGTTTTGGATGTGAGTAGACTTTGATAATGTTCGAGGTCAAGGCGTCCGTCGGGTGTCAACTGGATGAACTTGAGGATGGCACCACGCTCTCTGGCGATCGCCTGCCAGGGCACGAAGTTCGCATGGTGTTCCATTTCATTGAGAATGATCTCATCACCACCTTTAAGGAAGTGGCGGCCCCATGTCTGGGCAATCAGGTTGATTGACATGGTTGTCCCTGAAGTGAAGATGATTTCTTCGGGGGCTGCCGCGCCGATGAAAGACTGGATCCGGGTGCGGGCCGCTTCCATTTCCGTGGTGACACGGTCTCCCAGTTGATGGACGCCGCGGTGCACGTTGGAATAATACTGCTCATAAACTTCAGTGATTTTGTTGATCACAGAACGGGGACGCTGCGCGGATGCACCACTGTCGAGATAGACAAGTGGCTGCCCGTTGGGGAGGTTCTGATTCAGAATCGGGAAATCATCCCGAATGGATGTGAGATTGGCGACCATTGCTGCCTGCTTCAGAGTGATAAATACAAATGAGGTTGTTCATCAGGAATTTTAACACGAATTCAGCTAATGAAAAGGGAGCCGTCTAAAAGCGGTTTTGTGGCTGCGTTCAGTAACATTAGACACGGCAAGACTTTGTTACTGGCTAAGACACTGTGTCCGTAAGTGAAGTTCGCCGGATGCCGATCGAGACTGTTGAGTGTTCATCTCAACGATCTGGATTCTTTCCTTAAAATGTGAGACAGCCGACTGAGCAGATTGAGCAGAGAAAAAAATTGGATATTGAGCAGGAGACGATAATGATGTTGAGTTTTGTGGATAATAGAGGATTATTTTCGGATCACCATGAGGATGCAATGTTTATTTTATGCTTGAAACTGGTGCAAGTATGGTGAGCTTTTGGTGATGAAAAGGCACACTGTGGCGAATTGTTGTCGTGAAAATGGCGTTTTGCGCTTCATGAATACTGAAAATTCGGAATGGTTTTATCGCATTATTATTCAGATTTGTCTGCCGCCCGTGGGTTTCATACTGGTGGTTTCGCCAGGTGGAATTACTGGCAGTGTGTAAAAAAACGTGTTTTCACGCATAGACAATAAAAAAAGCCCTGTGAACAGGGCTGGAGTTTAGAGTCTTCGGGACTGAGCTTCCAGGTTGTCAGTTTCACCGATTTATTTTTTAGGAACGAGGCGTTGTGCTTTCGAGATGCGATAACAGGGTTTGCCCATCCGGTCCTGTTTTGAGCCATCGATAGAGCCATCGAGGAGTACGACATCGCCGTTAGTAAAGCGATTCAGTTGACCTTGATCGATGAGTACGATGTTACCACCAAATTTATCAGATTTTTCGGGAGTGGCATTGTAGGTGATGTTCCAGGATTTTTCCTGTTCATCAAATTCGATGATTCCCCGTAACCAGCGGTAGTTTTGTTTATCATAATTAAAGGGAGAGGGGGATTGCTGGTCGGTACTGGCAGGAAGATCGAATGAAGCAGGTTGAAATCTGGCTGGTTTCATAAAGGAATCGTCTCTGACCAGTTGAGGTCCTGAGGCGGCTCTCTGGTGATCGGCGTGACTGACTTGTCCTGTTGCTGGATTCATTGTCGAACTGTTATTTGGTCCGAAGATATCATCGCCACTGTCGTTACCTGGAAACGGTTTGATGGGAGGTTGAAATTCCTGGCTGCTGTCGTTGGAATTCTGGTTAAAAGCATCATCAGCGGGCATGGAATTGGCTTCGAATTTATTTGGATTCGCACCGAAGGCATCATCGCTGCTCTCGAAACTCTGCTGCTCAACCGGGTTCTGAGGTTGTATGGGATTGGGAACACTGAAGCCCTGATTTGATTCAAATTCATCTTTTGGTTGCTGGAACTGATCAGGTTGTTCGAACTGGCTGGGTTGGTTGTTTTGAAACTGATCGCCGCCACTGGGACCGAACTGGTCATTCATCTGAATGGAAGAGCCTGCAGATGATTTTGGTGTCGAATTGCTTTCGAAGGTATCTCCGGAATCTCCCGGGAATGCGTTGTTGCCGGGAGCAGGATTACTGTTGCCGGGAAATTCGTTATTCAATGGCTGATTATTTGGTTGAATCTGGTTGGGGTCCTGATAGCTGGGGACCGTCTGGTTGTTCGGAAGGTTATTATTGATACCACTGCCGGGATTGAGGCTTCGTCCAGATGCGGTCGAGTTGGCATCGAAGGGCGTTGCTGCCCCGGGATTACTGTTAATGGGCTGCTTCCACTGAGTGTCGACGCCATCGTAGTTTGTATTATTGGTATTTCCTGGAAACGCGTCGCTGTAAGCTTGTGAATTAGGGGAGGGTAGCGATCCCTGGGGTGGCGGGACCGGTTGGCCCAGTTCTGGTTGCACGGGATAACTGCCAGGGGGCATGTTGCCGGGCATGACGGTTCCAGGGGCCATTTCGTAAGGACCAGGGGCTCCATAAGGGCCAGGATAGGTTCCACCATAAGGATACTGATGATGGGAATAGCATCCGGTGAAAACGCAACTCAGAAGCGCGCACCAGCTCATATTGAAAAGATAACGTGTCGACATGATAGGGTCCTTAAAGTTCCAAATACTTTCCCGGAAGAGACTGGTCATCTGCAGATAAGGGAAAAATCTATGGACGGGATGCCTGCTGAAAACAGGATTTCGGGAGTTTTTGCATCACATGCAGTGGGGATTGATGTGAATCGTCTCTGCGGGGAGACAGCTACAAAAACGGTCTTGTTTCCAGTAAGCGAGCGGGATTTTAGGGAATCTTGAATATGTGTCTATACCGAAACCGCGATTCTGATTCTTCCTCTGGAAAAGTTGAGAAGAAAATCAGGTATCCGGCTTACTTTGCGTTTGGTTTTTGTAATCTTTACAATAAACCCCAGAGTATTTGAACAGATTCCATCACTGATTAAAGAGTTCGTATGCCGTCTCCCCGCTTGAAGCTTCCTGTGATACAGAACTGGAACTGCCATAATTGTGGTGGTTGCTGCAAACAACATGAGATTGAGATCACAGTTGAGGAAAAAGAACGAATTGAAAAGCAGCGCTGGGATCTGGATGAATCGATCCCCGCGGGCCAACCGGTGATTGAGAAGTTGGGGCTGTCGCCGACGAGCAAGCGATATCGACTGGCTCACCAGGAGGATGGTTCCTGCGTGTTTCTGAATGAACAGGGGTTGTGTCGCATTCATGCGAAGTTTGGAGAACCTGCGAAACCTCTGGCCTGTCAGGTCTATCCGTATGCCTTTCATCCGGCGGGCAATGATGTGGCTGTCAGCCTGCGATTCAGTTGTCCTTCTGTGGTTTCGAATCTGGGGCAACGGGTTGATCAGCAGGAGCCTGCCATTCGGAAGATTGTGAACCAGGTGCTCCCTAAACGTCGCAAGACTCCTCCTGCACCCCGGCTGACTTCCCGAGAAGCCTTGAGCTGGCCGGATACCCTGAAAGTGACTGCAAAATTAAATCAGTTTTTTGAATCAAATGAGGCACCCTTTCAAATTTGTCTGCTGCGTGCGCTCAACTTTGTAGACCTGATTGAATATTCTCGATTCGAGACCATTCGAGATGAGCGACTGGAAGAGTTCCTGGAACTGATTTTTCAGGCAACCCTGCAGGAATTACCTGCCGACCTGGAGGTGGAGCGGATTGCTCCCAGTCGACTGGGGGGGATCCAGTTTCGACTTCTGGCAGCGCAATATGCCCGAAAAGATACGTATGCGGAATCGGCTCGTGGTTTGGGGCGACGTATCACTTTACTGCATTCCGCATTAAAATTCGCCATCGGAAAAGGGCAGATTCCCTGTCTGCAGGAACGATTTCATTCTGTTGCATTCTCGCAGGTAGAACCGCCTTTTGGTGGCTTACCACCGGAAAGCGTGAAATTATTTTTCCGATATTATCGTGTCAAAATTGAAGGCCTGCATTTTCTAGGCGCTGCCTACTATGACATTCCCTTCGCGGAGGGGTTTAATCATCTGGCATTAATGTTTCCAGCGATCATATGGATTGCCCGCTGGATTGCTGCGGGAGAAGGAAGAACCAGCTTGAAACCGGAAGACGTGGATGAAGCGATGTCGATTGCCGATCATCATCACGGCTACTCTCCCGTGTTTGGACAGCCTCATTTTCGAAGCAGGGTTAAAACCCTGTCCCGATCTCAAGATATCAGAAAACTGATCAACTGGTATTGTTTATAACCAAGTCCGCCTGTCCATTCAGGAATCTCAGTAAAGTTCAACGCCTTTCCAGAAGGCGATTCGGTTTTTGAGCGCTCCATACTCTTTTTGCGGATCCAGGTAGTACCAGGCGGCATCGCGATTCACTTTATCTTTGACCACCACATCATAGAAGAATGCTTTCCCTTTCTGGGGGCTGGTAGAGGTGGAAGAGCTTTTCTTAAGAAAACTACTGTTAACGGACTCAAGTGGAAAGTACACATCTCCGTCAACTGTTACCGTATCATCGGAATCTACGAGGATCGCCTCATTCCAGATCGCTTTGGGCACACCTTGCTCCTCATCGCTAAGTATTTACTAAGTGACTTAATTAACGAAATGAGAATGGTTTAGAATGAGGTTGCCCACAAACATCCTAGACAAGTTTTACTTGAATACCATCAATTTTTTTAAAAAAAGATCTCTTTATCGAAATCAACTCCGCCCGGTCAAATCAATTATGGCGCGTCTGAGAAATTCAGGACTCCGGACTGGTGTCGTCAGGAACTCCTCGAGGACTGTAGGAAATGATCCCGAGCTCCCATTGCTTGCGTTTGAACATGTTTTCAGAGTTCAAAGTATGGATAAATGAAGCATCTTTTCGCTGATAGGAGATCAGCCCGCCATCCTCAAGTTCAACGACAAAGATCAGTTCCTGCTGATGTGCGGAAGGGTACTGTTTGATTTCAATCTCTGCTGCATCCACCAAATCTGTGATGGACCTGGGAGGCTCTGTTTGACTGAGTGTAAACCGTCCATTGGTATTGGGAATCTGTTCCCATTGGAAGCGTTTCAGCAAGTCTTCGATTTTCATACTGATTTTTGTTGTTAGCTGGAGAAGTTGATTGAGACGAGGAATCATTTAAAACAGGTGAGTCTTAAGTCTATAGAGATGTGTCTGAAATTTAAAGGAGGAGGAGATAGTGTGAGCCAGAGTCTTGTGTCCAGTTATACTGTCATATTTTCAGAAACATTGGGGCCGCGTATAATGGATTGAGAGACGCTATGTTTCAGTCTGATGCGCACTTGTAGAAAAGACGATCTATAAAAAAAAATGATGTTTCTCAAAAAGAGAGACACCATTTTTAAATATTCTCAATTGCTAGCTCAAATGATCAGATTATTTAAATTTCTGAACTTCAATCGTAAGTTTCAAAACAAATTGTCTTGTGAAGTCCGTCCGAGGGAATAATTCCCTCGGACTTGACGTTCACGATTATTGAAGCTGCCCTTCGGACCTGATAGGCCAATCCCGTAGTGTAGGGATTACAGAAATCCTCAAATCTGACTAGTTGCAGCAAGACTTGGGAGAAGGAGCACAGCAAGTTGGTTTAGGAGCTGGAGCACAGCAGGTTGGAGCTGGTGCACAGCAGCTTCTCTTAACTTTGCAGCACTTAACCTTTACTTTGCAGCAACGGTCTTTGCAACGGTTGAACATTTTACCGCAACGATCTTTACATCCTCGCAGGAAAGATCCTTTGAAGAGCTTCTTGTGACCGCAGCAGGAATCACATGTGTTGCAGCAAGACTTAGGAGCTGGTGCACAGCAGGTCTTGGGAGCTGGAGCACAGCAAGTTTTAGGAGCTGGGGCACAGCAGGTCTTTGGTGCAGGAGCACAGCATTTTGGAGCTGGTGCACAGCACTTAGGAGCTGGAGCACAGCAGGTTTTAGGAGCTGGGGCACAGCATGTTGGTTTAGGGGCAGGAGCACAGCATCCTTTACCCAGGAAGCCAGCAGCTTCAGCATTAACACCAGCACAACAAACAACCGCTAAAGCGGCAACATAACTTAACAATTTCATTTAGGCAATCTCCAAGGATTCGCTTCGTGGACGGTAGTGAGGTACTCTATCAGTGTTGATTCAGATGAGGTTTTCCGATCAACCTGGGAGTCCAAATCCTCACGTAATTAAAAAGGTAAACCTGTTTATTTTTTCGGTCAGATATCTCAGGAAGTCCTTGAAGAAACACGAAATTGTCCACTCTCCCCTCAAAGTGGGTCCTGAAAATTCGCTTATATCGATTATGACGGCCATGGATTCAGTGCTGTAATGGATTGTCGATTTTCAATTACAATTCGGACTGTAGTTGAGTGTTGATTTGTATATTTTCCCTGTTGGTGCCCCTGAGGATTCAGAGACTGTTCATTGAATTCTGAAAAAAATAGATCAGCCTGCGAATCCTGAGGCTGCATATGAGTTGTAATCAAAGCGGGGGTGTATACGATTGTGTTAGAGACTGGCAGTCTGCGATCAACTGCGGCAGTTGACATGGTCTAATGTTCAATGTGACGGGAGCTTTATGAGAAAAGTGTTTGTTCTAGAGGAGCGGGCACACATTGTTTCTGAGCTGCAATGGCAGTTTGAAGGTGAAATCGACTGGCAGATTCGTGGGTTTTCTGCTGAGCTTGATCTATTTCAGCTTGTGCTGCGGGAGAATTCAGAAGAATTCCTGGTCATTCTTGATTTAAGTGTTGGTAAACAGGTCTGTCTACAGTTTTTACAAAGGTTCATGGGATCTCGTGGTTCTTTTCCGGTGATCGTATTTTCAGAAGACCCAAAGCTGAATCTGGAATGGGCTTTACGGGAATTGGGTGTCTTTCATTTACAATTGGGAAGCCTGGAGCCAGAGCGAATTGCGAAGATCTGCCGCTGGCATTTTGATCTGCAGAGGCCAGAGCAATTAACTCCTTTACAGATTAATCAGCGATCCATTTAAAAACCTGATACGAGCCCGGTCGGCGTTTCAGACAACTGGATCAGATTCTCAGACGAGCATCAAAATGTTCCGGCCACCCCTTCAACAGATATTGATAAAATCCAAGGAAAGCAGAATAAGCTGATGGCGAATGCTGAATTGAATGAAGCAAATCTTAAGAGTTGTCTTTTTTCCGTAATAGATCCCGTATTTGAAAAAACACTGTCTGTGTCCGGATTTTTAAAATCTGTCACAGCAGATGATTCATCCCGGGTTGCAGTTGAGATTGAACTGCCAGTTCCTTCGTACCCGAAGGAGTCTGAACTGTCGGAGTTAATTCAAGCGACGATCCAGCAGGCGTTTCCTGAATGTCAGGATGTCAGCATTAAGTACAGTGTTAACATTCGTGGCAAACAGTCTGGTGGTCGTATCGGGCTCAATGTGAAAAATATCATCGCGGTTGGCGCTGGCAAAGGTGGAGTTGGTAAGAGTACGGTCGCTGCAAGCCTGGCGTATGCTCTACAACAGTTTGGCGCTCGGGTTGGGCTGGTCGATGCTGACGTGTATGGTCCCAGCATACCGCATCTGGTAGGAACCAGTGAAAAGCCAGTTGCCCAGGAGTTTCACAATAAAGACGGGCAGCCAGTCACCCGCATTGTTCCCGTTGAAGCCAGGGGCCTGAAAGTCATGTCGATGGCATTCTTTGTGGAACCTGATCAGGCAGTGATCTGGCGCGGGCCGATGCTGCATAAGGCGATTACGCAGTTCCTGCAGGATACTGAGTGGGGAGAACTGGATTATCTGATTATTGATATGCCACCGGGGACGGGAGATGTCTCACTCACTCTGTCTCAGTTGATTGACCTGGCAGGTGCCGTTGTGGTCTGTTCTCCGCAAAAAGTTGCCTTACTGGATGCTGTCAAAGCCGTCCAGATGTTTCGACAGGTGAAGATTCCTGTACTGGGAATTGTCGAAAATATGTCGGGAGATATTTTTGGACGTGGGGGAGCCCAGGAGAAGGGAAAAGAATTGCAGATACCCTGTTTGGGTGAAATCCCCATGAATGCAGAGATTCGTGAAAAATCTGATTCGGGTAATATTTCTGAATTGTTGACAGGGGGTCTTGAGTCGCAAGAGTATCTACTGAAGGTCGCAGAAAATACTGCGATTGAAATTGCCCGCACACTGATCGAAAAACCTTCGAGACCCCCATTGGAAATACTATAGTTTAAAGATGGATGTTGGATTGGCTGAATTATGCCTGTCTGGCTTCTACAATTCGCTCACTTGCTATAAATGTTAAAAATAAAATGTCCTCGCAACAGAACTCTACAACAGCAGATATAACTCAGAACATGATTACCATTAACGAACTGATAGAGGAGTTTGAATTTCTTCACGACTGGGAAGAACGCTGTGACTTTCTGATCGATCTGGGATTTGAACTTCCTGCCATGCCCGCGTCTGAAAAGACAGAAGCGAACCGGGTGCATGGTTGTCAGAGTATGGTCTGGCTGACTACAGAACTGAAAAAAGCAGAAGGCCAGAAGGTACTACATATTAATGCAGACAGTGATGCGTTGATTGTGAAAGGACTGATTGCAGTCCTACTGGCGATTTATAATGATAAAACTCCAGAAGAGATTCTGAAGACAGATGTCAGGCAGTATTTCTCACAACTCCAACTGGATAAGTATTTGAGCTCCCAACGCAAAAATGGACTGTTTGGAATGGTGGAACGTGTCCAGAGTGAAGCAAAACAGGTTGCTGAAGAAAACTGATCCAGGTGCTCAGGCCGCTGGCATCACGGTTTACTCTTATCGTCGTTCACTGGAAGTTTGAGTTTTTCGAAATGAAACCTGATCGGTGCAGCGGTGATCAGAGTGGGGGCGAGATAAGTGAATCGCAGGTTATTCTGTTGCAGGGGCAGGTCTTTAAATTGATATGAAACCCCGGTTTTACCAGCGCTTTCCAGCGTCGTATGTGAAGCGCCGTTGAGCCAGTACTTCTGCCCCGCTGGGTTTTCCAGGTACGCCCGGTTGTGATAGATCCAGGTGCGGTGAGATTCAAATGCAGGGCCACCGTAGTCGTAACTCAGGGCGATCCTCACATTTAATGTCTGACTGGTGGGGAGTTTTTTTTGCTCGACATGGATGAGTTCAACAGATACATTTCCCCGTCGCCGAATTGCGCCCTCTGATTGATTTAGATTATCAAACGAAATCGGCAGTGTTTCCGCGGCGAGTTCCATTTGTAATGTTCCCTGGATATCGAACGTCGAACTCTTCTGCTCGCTGTCGAGGATCCAGGTCATTGTAAAATTGACGTTCTTCCCCCCCTCCCCCAGGGGGAGTTCCAGTTTTGCCTGTGGAGTGAATGGAGAGAGCTTAGATGCTTGACTGGTACTGCAATGGATCTCTTCGGCTGCATAGCTCAGAAACAGAGGTCGCAGTCGGGGTTCGACTTCGACTTGAAATTTGACAGACAGTAACTCTTTATTCGAACTTCCTCGCAAGGGGCGGCTTTTAAGATCCAAAACGGTAATTCTGAATGGGCCATCATAATAAACATGTAGAGCTTTGGAGGATCGAGAGGAATTATCTGCAGCACTTTGCTGGAACTGCATTGAGTCGCTGGCCCCATCAAACTGATATGTGAAAGGCCGTTTATGACTCAACTCATCGATGGCTTGCCAGAAGGGAGTTTTTTCGAATTCAACCTGGATATTTTGATCAAGGAATTCAGCTGTTAGATTCTTCAGATCTAGCGGGTTACCGGACTGTGTGGAAATTTGCTGCAGAACCGTATTGAAGGGGTAGTCCCCTTTGATAGTAACCAGTGAGGCGTGTATTGAATCTCGGGCGGCCTGTTTTTCTATCTGGAGTTTTACGCGTATTAGCGCTTCCCGTACCGAAGGGGTCGTCACTAGTTCGGGGGGAGGGAGCTGAGCGAGTACAGGTTTTCCCAGATCAATCAGCTTACGTTCCGCCTGCTCTCTGACTTGTCGCTGGTTGGCATCCAGTTGAGAGATCAGCGTTTCCACCTGATGTTTCAGATCGGTCTGTTTCTGAACCGGGTTCGGGTCAGCTGCACTCACATTCAGTTGGCCGCAGACCAGAGCCAGTATCGTAATTGCCGTGTGTAGTAACAGGCGTGGCACCATTAGATCCTGTTCAGATTCAAAAGGGATTCAGGAAAAATTCGACATGCTTCTCTTTTATATTGTAGCTATTGAATGTGACAGGAAAATACCCCGAGGTTTCCGCTTCACCAATTAATCTATTGATTATAACCGTTATGTTCCCTGTCATCCAACGCCCTGATCGGACTCCGATTCTGATTTGAGAAGCCGGACACACAAACAGCGGTTAAACTATCTATAGAGATTCTCCTCCAAAAACCAGAGGTCCTGCCACTCGATTTGAGGTCGTCCCGATGTTGACCTGCCTGCGTCTGATTCCATTTTCCCTGCTGGGGGCCAGTTTGTTCTGGCTGACATCAGGGTCTGTCTGCGCAAAACCACCTACACTGATTGAGATGAAAACCAGGGACACGGTGTTCGTGGGTAAATCGATTGCGCACAATGCAGATCTCTGCTGGATGATGGATCAGTCAGGGAAGTTGTCGGAAGTCTCTCTGAAGAAAGTCACGTCCTTTCGTAGAGTCGCCTCCGAATTTCAAAAACTTCCCTTAAATAAAATGAAGTTGCAGCTCCAGAACGAATTCGGCCCGTTATATGAAATTATCTCGACTCGACATTACCTGATCTGCGCCCCGCGCGGGAAAGCCAAAGCGTATGGCGGTGTTTTTGAAGATCTCTATGAATCGTTCTCGCACTATTTTTCCTTACGTGGTTATCAAGTCAAGGCACCTGAATTTCTAATGGTCGCAGTCATCTTTCCTGACCAGGCTCAATTCTTCGACTATTGCAAAAAGGATGGGGTGCGTGCCGGCCAGGGTTTGCTGGGGTATTATCACCCGCATACCAATCGAACAGCTCTGTTTGATCAGAGTGCTGCGACTGCGTTACAGGATCCTGATCCGGCTCAGGTGCAAACGCAGTTGAGCTATTCGCGGGTTTCCGCTAACGGTGAAAACATGGCAGAAGCCTTGCGGGATACGATGATTCACGAAGCCACCCATCAGGTTGCCTTCAATACGGGACTGCATACCCGGATTGGTGAGAATCCCCGCTGGGTGGTTGAGGGTCTGGCAACGACGTTTGAATCAGATGAGCTGCGGTCTCATACGGGCGGCAGCATCCGGGCTCTCTCCAGAGTCAACCGGAGTCGACTGATCTGGTTTGTGAATTATTCACGCACCCGCCGAGAGAAAGAGTCACTGCGAACATTTATCCGGGATGATTCCCTGTTTCGTTCATCGACTCTGGATGCCTATGCCGAAGCCTGGGCACTGACGTTTTTTCTGGTGGAGACTCAGCCTGCACGTTATGCCCGCTATCTGAAATCGATCTCAGCACGCGACCCTTTGCAGGAATACTCTGCCGATGCCAGGGAACAGGACTTCAAGAAAGCATTTAAGACTAATATCAGGACGCTTGAAGTAGATTATCTGCGGTTCGTGGATCAGCTGACTGCAGAACTGGTTCAGCAGAATTAAGCTGCCCGTGTCGCGACTTCCTCTTCCATTGCGGCGACAACAAGAGCGCCACGGGTAATTGTAGATGGTTCATCCGGAACCAGATTGATTTCGTTTTGATTGAACGGAATTTTGTGATTTACCAGATTCTGACTGAGCAGTTCGTTGAAACCGGCTGTCTGCGCGAGGTCACCCAGGCAGGCAACAGGCAATAGTTCCAGTGTGGCAATGTAGGTTTGGATTGCCTCCAGCTGAGTCGTAAATTCATCCAGCAGGCTGTCCAGCAGCGATTCATACCACGATGTGACTACAGAGTGATGCGACAGATAGGGACTCAAGCTGGTTTGCGGACTGAGCCGTTTTGCTTTTGCCCGTTTTGAGTCGGTCCGCTGTTTCCCCTCAGAGTCGTTCTGGAACATTTTCCACGAGTGGGCCAGTTGTTCGTCCATCCACTCACTTCCAAATGGTACTGAATGTCGCGCGACCACTCGACTCTGATGGACTAATCCAATTTCGGAATGCGAATGTCCCAGGTAGATTACGTATCCGGAAAAGCGAGTTGCTGCAGGAAATGCTGCGAGTGCCGCTGCCAGCGTGATCGTAGTGGCAAACGGAGTGAATCCCTGCAGTGCAATTAGTTGAGAAGTCAGCTTGTTAAGTGGTGACTGCGGGTCAATGCCTGGTCCGATGAAAGCACAATATTCCCCACTGTGTCTGGCCTTGGGGAGTATGGACTGAATCAAAGTAGAAAGCAACTGACGGTGGACCGGATCATTCAATACCAGTTCACCATTCGCAAACAGCGGATAGAGAGGTACATTTGAAAAACGTGAAATCTGTGCGGCATTTCCGCCGGGGATAATCAATGTTTCCTCGGAATTGAGAAACGGGACACCAATTTTATGCAGCATCGACCGATTTTCAATGTTGTCTTCCAGGATCGTATACAACGCTTCGATGGAACGTCGTGTCAGTTTATGACTCGAATCATTCTGTAATGTCCGGAGACAGGTTGAGTCGATCTGCAATGCGCTGCTCATTTAGGTAATACTCCCTGTACTGCTTGCAGCACACGGTCAAGAATCCCGGAATGCCTTTTCTTCTCAGAATGTCCCAGTCGTGTTGTGTCTGTTGGTGGCTTCTTTTCTTTACCAGACTGTGAGGAGTCCTGATGTGAGCGGTCAAAGCGGAAAGAAGGTGGTTTCAGTTTCTTTTCCGGTGGTTTCTCAGGTGCAACAACCGTTCCTGTGCTCGAAAATTCCTGTTGATCTGGCGTCTTCGTATTACGGTTGGACTTCAGATTGAAGTGAGGTCCTTTCAATGTCGGCTCTTCTTTATCGACTCGCAGGGAGCGTGACTGATGTCGTCCGTATATGAATGCCTGAGTTGGTATTTGAGGTGTTTCATCAATTACGGGAATCTGATTTTCGAGAATCTGTTCCAGTAATGATTTTTCCGGAAGCGGAGGCAGCTCCTCCCAGTGAGTAATGATCGCGCTGTTATTGTCGCGTTCAGACTGTTCGAGCGGAGTGCTTACCTTATGCGTTCGGGGTTCCCTGTGCAGGTATTTCCAGAGTAACACCGCAATGCCAGCGAGTAAAATATAAGCGGTTCCCGGGGGCCAGGACGATGATTCAGATAACTCGTCTGTCTCTTCAAATTTTGATAAGCCTTCATCGAAACGGCTCTCGTTTGATTCCACAGGAGGTGCCGGAGCTGCTGTCAGATTCAGGTCCGGAACTGAAGAGGAATCAGCCAGCAGTTGGGTATTCTCATCAGTTTTATCATTCGCAACAGTAGAATTTAAATCTTCTGATCGGGAATTCACGGGATGGGGAACCTCAGCTATACTGGCGGCAGTCTGTTGCAGCATTGGTCCTCTAAGCAGCGGTGGATTTGTTTCTACTTTCAGGGAAGAATCTTCAGATGGCAGGGAGGTTTCTTCCGGATGCGTCACCTTCTGTAATTCAGGAGTCTGTTCTTCGACAGCAGCAGCCGCTTTCCCTAACATTCCAGGCGCTGACGTTTCTCGGAATGGATTTGAATTCGTACCATTGTCACGGCGCAATCGACGAGCAGCTGGCAGGGAGTGTGGAACCATGGACAGATTTAATACCTGTGGAGAATTTAAGACGATCACTGTTCCCGAGTCGAATTTGGAAGTCAGTTTTCTCAACTTGAAGTCGGAATTTCCCCGGCTGCGATAGGGGGGAATGACTTTGATGGACTCTGCCAGGTTCGCATATTGCTCCAGAGGTTGTCGTAGACATTTCAGGATGCCGGCCAGGTCGGCAATTTCCGGGCGTACCCCAAATACAACAGGACGATCTAAAAGATTGAGGATGGCAATCTGAACTAACTCAGAGTTCTGGGGCTGCTGCAATTGCGCATTCTGAGCGGGTGTGCTGAACGAGACATTCATGACGTTCGCTGGTGATTTCAATGCAATCAGAACATCACCATGCATGAGTGGAAAGTCGACATCAGTGTTAAAGAACAGGTCCTGACTGCTGCGACCACCTCGAATTACTCGGATGACACCAGATGAATCAGATGTCAGGCCGCCCGCTCCAGTGACAACCTGGTTGAGTTGCAGTTCCTGATTTGAAAGTTCGTAGGCGGCACAACGATTGAATTCACCCAACAATCCGACAACAGCAGATTCCCTGACCTGTACTTGCGGTAAGCCAATTTCACGAACAACCGTTTGCGCACGAGCATCCTGAAATGTTCCTGTGAACAGAAACACCATCAGCAACCTGATACCAATTTGGCGCCAGCAATCCATCCGGCCTACCTTATGACTATTTATATAGAAAAGAGAAAATATGAGTGGAGGAGAGGAAACCGTATAATCATTAAAATCGGCAGATTCTAACATCCAACATGATTCAATCTGCCGGTTTTTTATAAATAAGGAATGATTCCAAGCGATAGAAATAAATATCAGTAAGTGTTTATCTCAATATGACTTGAGTAAGTATGCCTTATAAGGAGGGAACTCTTCGCTATCTCGAAATGCAATTCATTTCGAGTGTGGTATTGATTCCAAGTGAATTACGATGTTGCTAGGATAAGCAGGTATGTGCTTGCTGAGTGTATTGTCCCGATACGGTGCGATGCACCTTGTGTTTGAGGTAACTCCGATCCGGTCAGAGTTCTCTATCTGAAGAAGCAGGAAATCTTGTGAACGTAACTAGTTTGACTGTTGAGAATTATCTGAAGGCCATTTTGCAGATCAGTCTGCAGTCTGGTTCAGAATGGATCAGTACGGGTGAATTAGCAAGATACATGAATGTGGCTCCGGGCACGGTCACCAGTATGCTGAAAACTCTGAAACAGTCTAAACTTGTCGAGTATCGTCCGTATGAAGGGGCAAGTCTAACTGACGCAGGTAAACAGTCTGCTATTCGAGTTTTACGTCGGCATCGACTGATTGAACTGTTCCTGTTTCAGACGTTAAAACTCACCTGGGATCAGATCCACGCAGAAGCCGAAAATATGGAACATGCGGTGAGTGATTTCCTGGTGGACCATATTGATGAGTACCTGGGATTTCCTGAGACCGATCCGCATGGTGACCCAATCCCTTCGATTGATGGTCAAATGCGGCGAGCCTATCCCAATCTGACCACGCTGGCTGCCTGTTCAACCGGAGTCAGTCTGCGGATCGTGCAGGTGACCGATCAGGAACCTGAATTTTTACGGTTTCTCTCCCGCACCGGTCTGGAGATCGGTTCAGAGGGACGGGTTCTAGAAAAAAATATCGAAGCCGGAATTGTTATTTCAGAATGGAGTGGCCAGCAGATCTCCATGGGGATTCATGTCGCTGAGAACATGAAGGTCGTTCCCATTCCCAATAATTAGTACCTCGTATTAAAGGTGCTGTCATTGAATCTGTGTGAAATGCGTTTCACCTGTCGTGCTGAAGAAAGAGAAGAAATTGAGTCATCTTATTTATGAAAATCCGTTGATTAGTCGTTATGCGTCACAAGAAATGAGCCAGATCTGGTCTGCGCAGAAGAAACATTCTACCTGGCGAAGACTATGGGTGGCGCTGGCAGAATCGCAGCATGAAATGGGACTGCCTGTCACAGCCGCTCAAGTCGATTCATTAAGATCAGCCGTCGATGATATCGATTTTGAAGTGGCTGCCAGAGAAGAAAAAAAACGTCGTCATGATGTGATGGCACACGTACATACTTATGGGGAACGTTGTCCGGATGCGTTGGCAATCATTCACCTGGGGGCGACCAGTTGCTTTGTCACTGATAACAGCGAATTAATTATGATTCGCGAGAGCCTGGAACAGGTACGCAGACGACTTGTTTCGGTCATTGATCAACTGGCGAAATTTGCTCAAGAGAATCGGGATTTACCCTGTCTGGGATTCACTCACCTGCAACCTGCTCAGCCAACGACTGTGGGGAAACGCGCCACTCTCTGGTGTTATGATCTGATTCTGGATCTCGAAGAAATCGAATACCGACTGGAAAAACTACGTTTCCGTGGGGTGAAAGGGACGACAGGAACCCAGGCGACCTTTCTGCAGCTGTTTCAAGGTGATCATGCCAAGGTCGACGAGTTGGATCGACGTGTCACGGAGAAAATGGGTTTTGCGGAACGTTATGCTGTCACTGGTCAGACTTATTCGCGAAAAGTGGATGCTCAGGTTCTGTCAGCTTTGAGTGGCATTGGCCAGTCGGCTCATAAAGCCGGGAATGATGTTCGCATCCTTCAGAACCGCAAGGAACTGGAAGAGCCGTTTGAGAAACATCAGATCGGTTCCTCGGCCATGGCTTACAAACGTAATCCAATGCGATCTGAGCGAATGTGTTCGCTGGCCCGGTTTGCCATCAGCCTGACTGCGAATGCAGAAGATACTGCCGCTACACAATGGATGGAACGAACACTGGATGATAGTGCCAACCGTCGGCTGTCTCTGCCACAATCATTCCTGGCAATCGATGCGGTGCTGATTTTATACCGCAACATTGTGGATGGCATGGTGGTATATCCAAAAGTCATTGAAAAACATTTGAATGAGGAATTGCCTTTCATGGCGACCGAAGAATTTCTGATGGCGGGTGTGGAAGCGGGCGGCGATCGTCAGGAACTGCACGAACTGATTCGCGTGCACAGCCAGGCGGCGGGAGCAGAAGTCAAAGTGCATGGTGGCCAGAATGATCTGATCGAACGCCTGCAGAAAGATCCTGCTTTCAAAGACTGTGATTTGAACAGTGCACTCGATGCCCGAAAATACATTGGTCGGGCGCCGGAGCAGGTAGATGCGTTTATTGCAGAAATCATCGAGCCGGTCAGGCAGAAATATCAGGATGATCTGCAACTGACTGTCGAAGACCTGAAAGTGTAACTGCTTTCGCCTGTACCAATTCCTGAGACAGCAGAAAAGAAAACGCCCCGATAAAAATTCGGGGCGTTTCTCAGGGACTTACAGTGCCATGCTACGTCAGTATTTGATCGATGACGTGCGCTTCTTCCACACCCGTGAGCCTGGTATCCAAGCCCTGAAATTCAACGCTGAATTGCTGGTGATTAATTCCCAGCAAATGTAGCATCGTCGCGTGCAGATCACGTACGTGTACAATGTTCTCTACTGAATTATAGCCCAGTTCATCGGTTTCGCCATAGCTAATTCCCCCTTTTATTCCTCCTCCGGCCATCCACATGGAAAAGCCTTTAATATGGTGATCACGGCCTGCGCCTCCTTTACCCTGAAACATGGGGGTTCTGCCAAATTCCCCTCCCCAGATCACGAGGGTTTCATCGAGCATTCCCCGTTGCTTGAGGTCATTAATTAACGCCCAGGTCGGTTTATCGGTTAATCCACAGCAGGTATTCATATAGCGAACCAAGTCTCCATGATGGTCCCAGCCACGGTGATAAAGGTGAATAAATCGGGAACCCCGCTCCGCCAGACGCCGAGCCAGCAGGCAGTTATTGGCATAGCTGCCCGAACCGGGTTCAGCACCATACATTTCCAGCGTCTGTCTGGTTTCCCCGGAGAGATCCATCAGTTCGGGAACAGAGGTCTGCATCTTAAAGGCCATTTCATAGGCGGCGATTCTGGTCTCAATTTCCGGATTGGTAACACGTTCATTTCGATAGCGGTCCAGTTTCTGGACGGTTTCAATTAATTGCTTTTGTTGAGCATTACTGATGCCTGCCGGGTTCTTGAGGTAGTTAACTGGATCGCCGGTCGAGTTGAACTGGACGCCCTGATAGCGGCTGGGAAGGAACCCTGTGCCCCATTGCCTTGATGCGATCGGCTGTGGATTCCGTCCACCGACACTGGTGAGTACCACGAAGCCGGGCAGCTCTTCTGTTTCACTTCCCAGACCATATGTAATCCAGGACCCCATTGATGGACGCCCGCTGATAGCGGTTCCCGTATTAAGAAAAGTATGCGCAGGGTCATGGTTGATTTGCTCGGTTACCATCGAACGGATGATACAGATGTCGTCAGCGATCTTGGCTGTCCAAGGCAGAAAATCACTGATCTCCTGCCCGTTGCGTCCATACTTGCGAAACTTGGTTAAAGGGCCCTGGCATTTGAGTTCTTTCCCCTGTAGCTGTGCGATCGGTTGGCCTTTGGTAAAACTTTCGGGGAACGGTTTTCCATCCATTTGTGCCAGTTTGGGTTTATAGTCGAAGGTCTCCAGATGTGTGGGACCGCCGGCCATACAGAGAAAAATGACCCGCTTTGCTTTAGGAGCAAAATGTGGCAAACCCGGGATGCCATCCATCGCAGTTTGATTTTTCGCTGCGGACAGTTTGTCATCCTTCAGCAGGTTTCCCAGCGCAGTGGCTCCCAGTCCGACGCCGGTATTATTCAGGAAGGCACGACGGTTCAAACCGGTTTGAATTTGATTCCAGTTCAGCATATTCTCAGTTCCTCGTCCCCACTTCATTCAGATTTAACAGTGCCCGCGCAACTTCCGTCCAGGCAGCCAGTTCGACCGCGTTCAGCGATGAACTCGTCTTTGCCAGTCCGGTGTGAGTTAATGAATCTGCGGACTTGGGTTTCGCCGAAAATGCAGTTCGATTGGAATTCAATAAAGTCAGCAGAACCTCACGCTCTATTTTCTCCGGTTGGCGAGAAGTTGCTTTTGAAAAGGCGAATTTAATTTTGGCTGAATCTGATGTTCCGCCATTTCGGATTACATCTTCAGCGAATTTTCGAGATGCTTCTACAAAAGTCGGATCGTTGAGTAGCGTCATTGCCGCAATCGGTGTATTGGAACGGGGGCGTTGAGCCGTACATTCTTCACGGCTGGGAGCATCAAATGCTTTGAGCATCGGATGCAGGAATTGCCGCTGCCAATGCACATACAGGCCGCGTCTCCATTGACTTTCATCTGTGTCTGCAATGTATTTTCGCTTGGGGAAATTCAGATGACGGTAGTATCCCTCGGGTTGATAAGGTTTTACACTGGGACCGCCAATCTCTTTCACCAGTAACCCGCTTACTGCCAGGGCATTATCGCGAATCATTTCTGCAGGCAGCCGAAAACGGGCCTGTCGATTGAGCCAGTGATTAAAGGGATCTTTCGTCCGTTGTTTGGTCGATTCAATCGAGGACTGACGATAGGCACGACTCATGACGATAAACTTGACCATCTGCTTCGTGTTCCATTGGTCATCCAGGAATTTGATCGACAGCTGATCGAGCAGTTCGGGATAATGCGGGGGACCACCCTGTCCGCCGAAATCATCCAGTACAGGAGCAATACCACGGCCGAAATAGAGATACCAGAGGCGGTTTACCATAACCCGCGCCATGAGAGGTCCGTAGCCTTGTTGGCTGGAGAGCCAGTCAGCCAGATCCAGCCGGGTCAGTCGGTCCTGCTTACTATTCAAGGGCCCTAAAAACTCCGGAATGGCAGGCTGTACAACGGGGCCCGTCTCATCCAGCCAGTTGCCGCGGGGGAGAACCCGAATTTCACGGGGCTTAATGGAAACAGTGATCATTGTTTTTGTCGTACTTCGATCAATGGCAGCGCGCGACTTCTTCAGCTTTTCCAGTTCCTGTTTAAGTTGTTTAATTTCCTGTTTCTGTTCCGCAGTCTTTAGTTCCGCCTCTGTTATTTTGATACTCGATTCAAGTTGAGCGATCTGATTTTTTTCCCGGTCTGTATAGAGAAAGATTTCCGGTTCCCTGATGGTGGGGATGCGGTCCGCGCCCCGTCTCAAGTGCTGGTCTTCATCGATATCCGCAAAAAACGCCACCATTGAGTAGAAGTCTTTGATGGTATAAGGATCGTACTTGTGATCGTGACACTGGCAACAACCCATGGTGGCGCCCATGAAAACGCCGGAAAAGTTACGTATTCGATCGGCAGCATAGATTGCCAGATATTCCTTGCGCTGGACTCCCCCTTCATGGGACGTCTGAAGTACGCGGTTGTATCCGGATGCAATTTTTTGCTGGAGGGTTGGCTCTGGTAATAAATCACCTGCCAGTTGTTCTCTCACGAATTGATCATAAGGGAGATTTTGATTGAAGGCATTGATGACATAATCCCGGTAGGGAGAGATGTGGTGATCCTGATCTCCGTGGTAACCCACCGTATCGGCAAAGCGGACCAGATCCAGCCAGTAAATCGCCATGCGCTCTCCATAATGTGGAGAGGCCAGTAAACCGTCGACTAGTTTTTCATAAGCCTGGGGGCCTGAATCTTCGACGAAACGTTTTACATCAGCTGGCGTGGGGGGCAGCCCCGTCAAATCGAAACTGAGTCGGCGGATGAGCGTGATTTTATCTGCTTCTTTGGCTGGTTTCAGATTTTTTGATTCCAGTCGTGACAGGATAAAGTGATCAATCCAGTTAACGGGCCAACTCTGATCTTTGCTGGTCGGAGTTTTTACTGGTTTGGGTTTTACATAAGCCCAGTGTTGAGACCAGGGAGCGCCTTCTGAAATCCATTGTCTGATCAGGTTGATTTCAGCAGGTTTCAACTTTTTCCCGGAATCGCTCGGTGGCATGACCAGGTCCGGATCTTTACTGGAAACCCGCTCGAAAAGTTCGCTATGACTGGGTTGACCAGGATGAATCATCGCTGGTTCTTCTGTGGATTTGAGCCCCTGTTCCATGTCTAGCCGCAGATCTGCTTCGCGATGAGTGGCATCAGGACCATGGCAGTGAAAACAGTTCCGGGAGAGGATCGGTCTGATATCCCGGTTGAAATCTACTTTCGCTGCAACCGCTTCGAGTGGAATGACCAGGCTCAAAATAGCAAAGCAGCAGATTCCCAGTGATCGCAGTATTACCCAAGGCATGGAAAGTCGCCCTCAGTTGAGGACACGCATGAAAGGCTGGAGGAGATGGGGTTCTACCCGAAATTCCTGGCACATCAAACGTGTTGAAAACTGTTTGGTGATACCGGTCCGTAACGCTTGGTGTTAACGGTAGCTGAACTCCCAAAGTTCAGCAGGCAGGCTCATTACTGCTAAAATCTTAGCAGGTGTATAGAGCAGATGCAAGAACTTCCGATTCGGCTCGAAATCGAAAATAAGGCATTGGTAACTTGACATTGTCGGTCTGTCTGACGAACTTCAAAGGCGGGAATGTGTCACAGTATTTGTGAAACGTTCTTCTTTCAAACTCCAGTTTCAGGTAATCAGAATGCAAGCCCCGACTTATCAAGAGATCCAGGATGCCCTGCCCCGTGTTCACAGTATTTTACCCCCGACCCCGCTGATTGAATGGCCCGGATTGAGCCGACTGACCGGAGCCCAGCTTTTCCTGAAACATGAGAATCACCAGCCTGTAGGTGCGTTCAAAGTGCGTGGCGGCATCAATCTGGTGAGTACACTTCCAGAGGAAGAACGGCAGGCTGGCATCATGGGATGCTCAACAGGCAACCATGGGCAGTCACTGGCATTCGCGGCGCGGAAGTATGGAGTGAAGTGTACGATCGTGGTTCCCCGGCATAATAATCCGGACAAAGTCGAAGCGATTCGTATGCTGGGGGCAGAGATCATTGAAGCGGGTGAAGATTTCAATGAAGCCAAGCAGTACCTCGAAGAGCATCTGGTTGATGGCAAGCGGCGCTATGTCCATTCTGCCAATGAACCGAAGCTGATTGCCGGCGTGGGAACACAGGGGATCGAAATATTCGATACGCTTCCCAATCCGGATGTGATACTGGTCCCCGTGGGGATGGGGAGCGGTGTTTGTGGAACAGGAATAGTAGCCCGGTCTATCCGCCCTCAAACCGAGGTGATCGGCGTGCAGGCTGAAAATGCACCCGCGAATCAACTTTCCTGGAAAGCGGGGATGATGCAGACCACGCCGACCGCATCGACCTGGGCAGAAGGAGTTGCGACACGCGCGGGCGCTGAATTGACGCAGGGAATTATGCAGTCAGTATTAGATGACTTTCTATTAGTCAGCGAAGATGACATGCGAATTGCCGCTTACCACATTTTAAAACAGACGCATAATCTGGCAGAAGGAGCGGGGGCGGCGGCGCTGGCTGCGGTTTTGAAATATCCGACTCGCTTTGCAGGTAAGAAAGTGGTTGCTGTACTGAGTGGCGGTAATTTAAATCTTGCCGAGTTACCCGAAATATTGCGCATCGGTTCACAGCAGTCATCTATCCAGAGCAAAATGCAATAAACCTTAGCGTCTCCCAATCTAATACACCCGGTAAAATTTGCGTGGAGACGCTATAGTAAAACAGGACACAGTCTAGAATCGTTATAATCAGCATACAGAAAAAATAAAGCTCATTTATTTAGTCACGCACTCTCAATACAAAACTGCGTTGGATTGGAATTCCCTCCCGGTAATTGTTACCGTAAATGTCGAACTGGAACGTTTCAGTTATCTGTTCCGAGCTTGATCCTGCAAGATAAATCCGTTGAGGGAACTATGAGATTTCAAGATCGTGTGGTGATTGTCACCGGCGGCAGTAAAGGCATCGGTGAAGGCTGCTCTCGCGTGTTCTGTGCTGAGGGGGGCCATGTGGCAATCCTTGCACGAGGGATACAGGCCGGACAGGATCTGGCACGTGAACTCAATGAAACCGGCCCCGGCAAAGCAATCTTCGTGCAATGCGATGTCGGTGAGCATGAGCAGATTCGATCGGCAGTTGATCTGGTTGTGGAACAGTTCGGCAGACTGGATTGCATCATTAATAATGCCGGCGTACATCCCCCTGCAATGTCTCTGGAAGAGACCAGCATTGAGGAAATGGAACAGTTGATGAGAGTCAACTTCCTGAGCACGTTTGCCGGTGCGAAATATGCCCTGCCGCATCTGCGTAAGACCAAAGGGACGATCATTAATATGTCGTCGATGACTGCTGTTCTGGGACAGCATCATTCGACTGCTTATTGTTCAACCAAAGGAGCGCAGGTCAGTTTTACCAAGTCCCTCGCGATCGAACTGGGAGAAGCCGGAGTGCGCGTGAATGCGATCCTGCCAAGTAATATCGATACTCCCCTCATGCGTGACTGGGCGGCAACTTTACCTGACGCTGAGAATGCTTTGAAAACGGTTGCCGATCTGCAGGTCTTCAAACGCATGGGAACGATCGAAGAGATGGGAAAACTGGCGTTGTTTCTTGCCACTGAAGATTCCAGTTTTCTGACAGGGCAGGCCATCGAAGCCGAAGGGGGCGCCAGCCTCGATTACTGAGGCTTCAGCCTGACAGTTGCAGAATCAACTTTCTTAATTCGACAATTTATTCAAACATAAATATAAAACGGGAGAACGTTATGACAGGTTTACATAAAGCGTTTCGGATTCTGGTAATCACTGTTTTTCTGGGAACCGCTTATCACACCTATGGAAATCTGGTGGAAGAATACAAAAATGGTCTGATCTGGAAAGAGCCCGAAGTCGTACAGACACCTCCCCATCAACCCCCTTCCGATGCGATCGTTCTGTTTGACGGAAAAAATCTCGACAAGTGGAAAGACGGCGATCAGTGGAAAATCAAAGACGGGTATGCGATTACCACTAATAAAAATATCGAAACCAAACAGTCATTCGGGGACTGCCAGTTGCATATCGAATGGGCGACTCCTGAGAAGGTGGAAGGGAAAGGTCAGGGACGCGGCAATAGTGGTGTCTTTCTGATGGGCAAGTATGAAGTTCAGATTCTGGACTCTTACGAAAATAAAACGTACTTCGACGGACAGGCCGGTTCGATCTACAAACAGTATCCACCCCTGGTGAATGCCTGCCGTAAGCCGGGTGAATGGCAGGCTTATGACATTATTTTCACTGCACCTCGCTTTAACGTATATGGACAGCTGGTAAAGTCCGCATTTGTAACAGTAATTCAGAATGGTGTGGTCGTACAGAACCATACCGAATTGCAGGGAGCGACCTATTATCATCAGCCCCCTTTCTATACGGCTCATGAAGAAAAGCTGCCGATTCAACTCCAGTTTCACAGAAACGATACTCAGTTTCGAAACATCTGGGTACGTGAACTCTCTGAAATCCAGCCAATTGGTTGTGTCTGCCCTGAATAAGTTTCAGGATCTGAATTCGTGTCTGGTTTCTGTTTGCTGCAATTGAGTAACTGACTTTGAGAGAAGGACCTGAGGCATGGCAGTTTTTCTAGGCGTTGATGTTGGGACCAGTGGAACAAAAACACTGGCGATGCAGGAAGATGGTACTATTCTATCTTCTGCGACCATTGAGTATCCCCTGTATAGCCCGCAGCCCGGCTGGTCGGAACAGGATCCGGAAGACTGGTGGCAGGCCACGATCAAAAGTATTCGTAAGGTCTTGAAAACAGGAAAAATCAAACCAGCCGATGTCAAAGGCATTGGATTGAGCGGGCAGATGCATGGTAGTGTGTTTCTCAATAAAAAACACGAAGTCATTCGTCCCGCTCTACTCTGGAACGATCAGCGGACAGCCGCGGAGTGTGCCGAGATCGAACAACGGGCCGGCGGACGAAAAAAGCTGATAGGCCTGGTTGCCAATCCGGCTTTGACCGGTTTCACGGCTCCCAAGATTCTCTGGCTGCGAAATCATGAACCAAAGAATTTTGACAAAACGGTTCAGGTCCTCTTACCTAAAGATTACATTCGTTTTCGCCTGACCGGTGAATTCGCCACGGAAGTCAGCGATGCCTCTGGGACATTATTGCTGAATGTCAAGCAGCGAAAATGGAGCCGTCCCCTGTTGAGTAAACTGGAGCTGGACGAATCACTTTTGCCGGAAGTTTATGAGTCAGAGGATGTCAGCGGGCATTTGACTGCGGAGTCGGCACGTCTGCTGGGACTGTCTGCCGGGGTGGCTGTTGTCGGGGGAGGCGGCGATCAGGCTGCGGGGGCAATTGGAAACGGGATTGTGAAAAAAGGAGTGATTTCTGCCACCATGGGGACCAGTGGTGTGGTGTTTGCCCACAGTGATGAAGTTCAGATTGACCCCGAGGGCCGCGTACATACCTTCTGCCATGCCGTTCGCGATAAATGGCATGTAATGGGAGTGGTCCTGTCCGCGGGTGGGAGCCTGCAGTGGTATCGCAATCAACTGTGTGAGCAGCAGGTCGCTGCAGCCAGAAAGCAGAAAGTAGATCCCTATCAGCTGATTACCGCCCAGGCAGCCGAGGCGCCGGCGGGCAGCGAAGGATTGTTCTTTTTGCCCTATCTAACGGGAGAACGAACACCGCATGCAGACCCCTATGCCCGGGCAGCCTGGATTGGTCTGAGTTTAAGGCACGGCCGATCTCACCTGAGTCGTGCGGTGATCGAAGGTGCCACTTATGCCATGCGCGATTCCCTGGAAATTATTAAGGAGCTGAATATTCCTGTCAAAGAGATCCGTCTTTCTGGCGGTGGAGCCCGGAGTCCGTTCTGGCGTCAGGTTCAGGCTGATATCTACGGACAAAAAGTCGTGACCATCAACGCCGAAGAGGGCCCAGCATACGGAGTTGCGTTACTTGCTGCTGCAGGGACCGGTGCCTACAAAGATGTCGTAGAAGCCTGTTCTGCAACGATTCGGGTTGTGGAAAGTACCAGCGTCAATTCAAAAGACAAAAAAGTCTACAATCGGTCTTTTCCCTTGTATCAAAAGCTTTACTCTTCTTTAAAGCCTGATTTTCAGCAGATATGTGGCCTGCTGGATGAGCGTTAAATTCCCTCCGGGGCCAAAATTGAGTCATGGATACAATATTCCACTATTATAATTGAGAGTCGACCGGGAGTGAAACAATTTTTCTGATGTCAATTGTGTAACTGGGGGTAAACAGTTAATTTAAACGGGGTAAGAATGCATGCATTTTGCGGTGTCAGGCTCATTGTATTGAGTAATCCTGTTGAACCGGAAAGAGTTGATCGAAGTCTGAAACACGGGATGCCGAAATAAATTCAGTATGTGTCCGCTGATTCAGATCATTTCAAATTTGGATATTGTGGTAGAAAAATAAACCCATAGCCGCTATTCTACTCTGCCTGCCCGAAGACAATCTCATACAAATCGAGTATAATCTTGACCTTCCAGCAGTGTTGAATTGATCAACCATGCTGAAAACGGGCATTCGTTTGCCAGCCGGGCTATGTAGTGTGTTGATAAAAAGCAGGACAGTCTCCCCAGATGACTAAACCCCAGGAAAAGAAGAGTGGATCAACTCAAGGCCCTTTTTGTGTCTGGTCTGGTGTCGGATTCACAAATTTTGTCAAACTGATGAGGCTCCGTCCAACAATCCGGTGGTCTGGACTGGGACGGTTGATTTCATCCGGCATCTTGAGTGTATCCAATTCTTTCTTTGGCATCCTGGAGAATTTGATCTTCAGTCGCAAAGTCAATCAGACGCAGTTGGAGCCTCCCGTCTTTATTATTGGCCATTGGCGCAGCGGGACAACATTGCTGCATAATCTGATGTCCAAAGACGATCAGTTCATTTATCCAAATATGGGAGCTATGCTGTTTCCCTCGCACTTCCTTCTGACGGAGCGGGTTCTTAAGCACGTTGTCAAACATCTGCTGCCAAAGCAGCGGCCCATGGATAATATGCCAGTGACCTGGGATCTGCCTCAGGAAGATGAAACGTCTATCATGCTGCTGCATTTGATGTCCCCTTACCTGGCCACAACCTTCAGCGATCAGCCGGAAGTCTATGACCGTTACTATGAACTGGATCAACTGACTCCCCGGGAAACTTCGATCTGGAAAAAAACATTTTTGTATTTCATGAAGAAGCTGACATACAAAGCGGGTGCCAAAAAACACGTGCTGCTGAAGTCACCCACACATACTTTTCGGATTCCATTCCTTCTGGAAATGTTCCCCGATGCGCGGTTTATTTATATCTATCGGGATCCCTACAAAGTATATAATTCGACACTGCATCTGCGGAAAACCATGTTTGGGGATAACGGTTTTGCTCCATTGGACATGGAGAAACTGGAAGAGGACATGTCGAATATTTATGTGAATCACTTGAATGTTTATGAACGTGATCGACAAATTGTACCCGAAGGCCAGTTGCATGAAGTCCGGTTTGAAGATCTGGAAGAAGACCCGGTAGGTGAGCTCAGAAAAGTTTATGAGCGTCTGAATCTCTCGGGCTTTGAAGGGCTCGAACAGAATATGAAGCCGTATTTGAAGGATCAGAAATCCTACAAGAAAAACAAATACGAAATGGATGCCGCCCAGGAGAAGAAAATCTACGAACGCTGGCAGAAAGCGTTCGAGATGTTCGGATATGAAAGACTTCCTTCGGAAGCCCTGGTGCAGAAAGCACGTGTGGCTTCCTGAGCTACCCGCTCATAGAGAGTATCAATTCTCTTGTTCGGGCTTGGAATCCTCGTCCGCTGACTTCTGATGGTTCTTACGCAGTTCCAAAAGCTGTTTTTCCAGCAGTCGCTGTTGATCGTGAACTCGTGAAATCAGGTGTGTTGATCGAATGCGGGAGGCACTCATGTCCCCAATCGCACAGAGAATCACCCAGAGTGCGATCAGCAGGATCCCTCCCCAGTACGCTGCGAATAGCCCGGGATAAGTTTTCCAAGGCATATAAGGCGAATCACCGATCACAATCAGAAACCCGATCACAATCAGCAGGCTCGAGGTTTGCATCCGTCGCCGATATTGTTTTGAGTAAAACCGGTGATCATCATCGCTGAGCTCATCATCATGCTGACGATGGAACCAGGACGTACGATGCAATTGAATCAGTCCTGCTCCGAATAGCACAAGAAGTGTACCAACGATTATGCCTGGGATCGTATCTGTCACTATTACTGCGTCCTTGAGTGATGGTGGGGGGAGTCCCTTAGTCTGCTGAAATGTTAACATTTCAATCTTCCAGTCCTCTCGTTTTCAGTCTAACAAATTCAGTTTCAGATGAAACGTGTCTGATGGAATTTATTTTGCAGACGGAATAAGAGGCAGGAACAGAGCGGTTTCTTTCCATTTTCAGAAATCCCTCATTTCAGGGAATACTGAAATGAATGGACGGGAATGGTGTTTTTTCTCAACACTCAACTATCGCCGGTACTAATGCTCTTCATCTGAGTTGGCTGAAATCACGGGAGGCAGGGATCGGAACAGGATGGTGAAATAAATGCCTACCAGCAGAATACCGGGAATCCACCAGTACAAAGTGGTGGTCAGTTTTTCCGGTCCAGGTGAGGTATTATAGATTGTGAGATGAAAATCGGGGTTTAATCCGGGCAGAAGATTGGGATAGATTGCGGCAGTTCCAGTGAAAATGATGAGGTAAATGAACAGTCCTGAACTCAAAAATGCCAGCATGTTTTTATTTTTCCAGCGTAGATATCCCGAGGCGAGTAGAGCCAAAACCGCCGTCACTGGCAGAATCATTTTCCAGGGAGTCTCCGAAAAACTTGTCCGGGCGAGGGGTTGTACATACCAGCTGGCCAGGAAAACGATCAAGGTCAGGCCAAAAGATCCAAGCCAGAGCCAGACAGCTGCCTCGCGCGCGTGTTGCTGAACTCTTCCGTCCGTTTTCGCTGTAAGCCAGAGCGCACCGTGATGCAGGAGAAATGTTGCGGAGGTTACACCACTCAGGATTGTGTACCAGTCCAGAATTCCCGTTTGCGGACCAATACGAAAATTCGTCCATAGGGGTTCAAAGAAAGAACCATTCGTATCCAAGGGGACACCTCGATAAATATTTGCCATGGCGGCCCCTAAAATGACGATCAGTAATCCGCTGGCAACAAACAGCATCAGATTCCAAAAATGAATCCAGAGAGAATCGGAGAGATAGTGTGGTAGTTCAATACTGATCGCCCTGAAGATCAACAGCCAGACAACCATGGTCAGTGGCAGATAAAATCCGCTGAACATGGCGCTGAGAAAGCCGGGAAACGCCATCATCATCGTGCCACCCGCGGCAATCAGCCAGACTTCATTTCCGTCCCAGACTGGGGCGATCGACTGGATGATCTGTTTCTGCTCCGAGCGATCGCGGGCGATCAACAAATGCAGAACACCCACTCCCAGGTCAAATCCATCCAGGACGATATATGTCGCAATCATCAAAACCAGCAGGATCAACCAGACTGTTTCCATACTAAACTGCTCCTCTTTCGGTCACTGTTTCTGATTGATTAATGAGCTCGGGCCCCTGGCCAATGATTCGTATTGCCAGAAAGAAATAAAGAACCGACAGTAACAGATAAAGTCCCATAAACCCGAGGAGGGTAAACATGACATTTCCCTGCGAAATATTATTCGATGCGCCATCAGCAGTCTTCATCAGACCATAGATTAACCAGGGCTGACGTCCGATTTCAGTTGTAAACCAGCCTGCAGTATTTGCAATAAACGGGAATGGCAGAGAAAGCATCAACAGCCAGAGAATGAAGCGATTGGTGTGTAGTTTTCTTTTCCAGACAAGCAGCAGACTGATTCCCATTAATGCGATAAACAGCGTACCCAGTCCCGCCATGATGTGATAGGAAAAATACAACAGTTCAATGTTGTCAGGCCAGAGGTCACGATCGTATTCGGTTAACCCTTTTACCTCTGCATTCCAGCTGGCGTGGGTTAGAAACGAGAGTGCTTTGGGAATGATGATCGGGTTATCGATTTTCATTTCCTGGAGATTGGGCTGTCCAAGGATGATCAGGCCGGCACCATCCTCCGTATGAAAGTGACCTTCCATCGCTGCAAATTTGACAGGCTGATGCTGCTGAACCTGTTTGGCTTCCCAGTCACCGGTCGGCATGGCAGCGATCATGCTGGCGGGAAATCCGACCAGCACCGCAACCGTCAAATACCGACGGGATACTTCCTGATGCTGCTGTTTCAGAAGATGAAAGGCGGCAATCGATGCCATCGTGAAACTACCGGTAATGACGGCTCCTGTCATGGTATGCAGATATTGCTTGAGCGCCCAGGGATTGCTGAGTAAAGCCCAGATACTGGTCAGCTGGTACACGCCATCCTCTCCGATTCGATAACCTACCGGATATTGCAGGAATGCGTTCGTGCAAATGATGAAGTAGCCACTGAGCCATGTGCCTGCCAGCAACAGAAAGGAAACCAGGCAATGCATACGTTTCCCCATTTTCTTTTCTCCAAAAATGAGGAGATAAAGAAAAGTTGATTCGAGGAAAAAAGCAAAGATTCCTTCCATCGCCAGGGTTTGCCCCAGGATCGAACCAGTCTTTTTTACAAGTTGCGCCCAGTTGGTCCCAAATTGAAACTCAAGTGGAATGCCTGTGACGACTCCCATGAGAAACGTGAGACCAAAAATTTTTAACCAGAACCTGGCTGCAACGTCGGCCCAGGTATGTCCTCTTAATCCCATACATTTGAGGATGAAAATTAAGAGAGCCAGGCCCATTGTTAACTGGGGAAACAGATAGTGGAATGAGACCGTAAAAGCAAACTGTACGCGATGTAGCAGTAGTGAATCAATCATGCATCGGATTCCATTCTGAAGCGGGTGTTTAAAGTTGAATCAGGCAATGCACACATGGGAATAGTTCGATCATTCAGGCAGATTCTGCAGCCAGTAGATGAGCACGGTTCCTACTTTTTTCAGACTGGTTCCTGAACAGTAGCGTGGAATGTCGCGCGTCGTATGCCAGGCCGGGTAATCAAAATCGATTATATCGCATGTTGGGATCCCGGCGATTTCATTCAGGGGGAGATGGTCATCCCGAATTTCAAACTTGGCCTGAGGAATAAACTCCCGCACCCCGGTTTTTCTGGCTGCTTCCCAGATGCTGCGCGTTAACTGGGGAGCATACTTCAAGCTGTTTTTTTCCATGTAGATTCCCAGGTTTCTGTCGGCGATCATATCCAGCAGAACCCCGTAAACATATTCGAATTCACGCGGTTGATTCTTGTACTGTTTGGCAAAATATTTCGATCCCAGAAAATACGGATCATTCTGACGGTAGACAAGCTCTTCACCATCAAAGAAGACGAAATCGACTCCGTAGCCATGGCTGACTTTGAGTTCCCGCATCACATTTCCCAGTTCCATGAGGAAGGCGACACCGCTTCCGCCATCGTTGGCCCCGATGAATAAGCCCTGTGGTTGATTTCGGTCGCGGTCGGGAAATGGCCTGGTGTCATAGTGGCAGGCCAGCAGGATGCGTTTTTTGGCTTCCGGATTCCAGCTGACAATCATGTTGTTCATCCGCACCGGATTACCGGTAATGGGGTGCGGTGCATCAAAGGACTGGAACTGGACTTTTGCTTTCAGTTCCTTGAAATGGTCCAGAATGATTTTCTGCTGAGCCGCCATGCCGGGAGAACCACTAATGCGGGATTTGAGGCGACAAATTCTGGTGAGATATTCATAAGAGCGTTTTGCGTCAAATGTTGTCCTGGTTTCTGGGTCATCTGCAATGCCGTCGGTCAGAGAAACCGCTCCTGCCAGGAGTAGCAGGGAGAGATAAACCACAGTTTGTTTCAGTCGCCACAACATGGGTACCCGTTTCATGGTCATTCGTTATGTTTTTATGATCTGTAAAAGAGGATCATCTACAAATAAACGATTCCTGTTACATGAATAGTAGCTTGATCGACATGCAGACAAGAGCAATATATAAAACTGTGCGGATGAAGGCATCCCCTTTTTTGACTGCCAGGTTTGATCCGATCCATCCCCCTACCGACATTCCCATCATCAGGACCAGGCCGGTACCCCACCAGATTTGACCTTGCCATGCGAAGATACCAATCGCCGCCACCGTATAGACAGCAACGATAAATACCTTATGCATGTTCGTCCTTAATAAATCGATATTCATTACATTATGAATAATGGCAATCAGAATAAAGCCGACACCTGCCTGAATGAATCCGCCATAAAATCCTGCCAGAACCATCAGCAGATATGCGGTAACTGGCACAGGTGGTTCAGAAGCGGTGTTCGTGGAAAGCTCCTCAACGTTTGCCGAACCGGCGGAGGGGGCTTCGACTTTCTGGTTCGGCTTTTTCTTTTTACGATTACCAAGAATCATTGTCACCAGAACTCCCAGCATGACAACAGCCAGAACACGATTAAACCAGGCATTGCTGAGTTTGGTGCCTAAAAATGCGCCAATCACAGTGCCAGGCAGCGCACACAGAGCCAATGTCAGGCTGAGGCGGTAATCGGAGAATCCCTTTTGTTTAAAACCAGCGATCGCAGTCAGGTTCTGGCCTAAAATAGCGATACGAACTGTCCCATTGGTGACAGCACCTGGGATATCCAGAAACACCATGATGGGCATCAGGATAAGTGAACCTCCGCCTGCCAGAACATTCAGAATACCAGCAATACAGCCGACACCTGCCAGTAATAGATAATGCCACCAGACCAACTTGTTCTTCTTTCCATCAGGAATTGATATTGATGTGGATGTTCTGAATGTTCCCCTGCTTTTGGGGGAATTGAATTCGGCCGCGGGATTAAGGATTTCTCCCGCTATCATTTCTCGACTGTTGTGCTAATCTATCCGTTTCCAGGACAGCATAGTAAACTTTGCGATAGTTACGATAGTTTAAAGTGTAAAGCTTTCTATGGCAGAGTACCAAGAGAATGCAGTTCAATTTACGACAAACATTCACAATCTTTTTTCAAAAAAAGCGAATCCTGCTTGCGCTAAGTGGTGTGACACTTTTATTTCTGCATACGGGTTGTCACTCTGAGTCGCTGGATCAAAAAAGATCAGACGCTCCGAGTGAGAGTTCTGTTCAGAAACCTGCGCTGAAAATCGCTGACTGGCGATATGTAGAAGAGGTCGTTGCCGACAATCAGGGGAAAATTGTGGTCGTTGATCTCTGGTCAACCTCCTGTCCTCCCTGCCTGCGTGAGTTTCCGGATCTGGTTACTTTGCAGAAGGAGTACCCGACAGAGGTGCTTTGTGTGTCCTTCAATTGTGATTATTTTGGAGGCAAGAATTATCCTCCCGAATATTATCGAAAGCCTGTTGAAAAGTTTCTCACGGAACAAAAGGCCTATATGAGGAATATCATCAGTAATGTGCCTGCGGAGGAATTGTTTCCCACACTGGATCTGGCCTCAATGCCTGCTACCTACGTTTATGACCGGCAGGGTAAACTTGCGAAACGTTTTGACAATGAACGTCGCGAGTATGGAAAGGAAGGATACACTTATCAACGTGATGTGATCCCTTTCGTAGAGAGCATGTTGAAAACAGACGCACTCAAACAATGAGTGCAGCGATCATGCCCGAGAGGACAATTCCATCCCAGGTTCCCGCTCCGCCTATGCTGATTGAAGGCGAATTCAGTTTTTTGAAGTCATTCCAGTGAAACAGGTCGGCTCCAATCAGTGGACCTGAGATACCGATCACAAAAGCAATGGGAGCATACAAAGCCTGATAATTCATGTCCGCATTGCCGGTCAGTGGTCCGATAATCCCAAATCCCAGGATGGTTGCGATCACAGAAACCAGCGGCGGTATTAAGAGGGGCATCGCAATTCCCATTCCCGGAACCAGCCGTGAAGTGCGGTAACAGATCACGGTATTCAGGCAGATTCCCACAATAGTCACCAGGATGGGAGTAATGCCCCCCCCGATAATGAATCGAGAGAGCCAGATAGCCAGTAAAACGGGAATCACGCAACCACCCAGATTGACAGCGATAATGGCTTCCTGTCGCAAACGCTGCATTTTCGGCATCAGCTGCATTCCAGCCAGGGATTCAAAGACAGGGACATTCACTTCCCGATCGAGCGGGAACCTTGCGATGGGGAAGTTGATCAAAGAGCCAAAGATCATTCCAAACAGTACCAGAATGGCAGCCTGCGGACTGAGATGCAGATTTCGCAAGGCCGTCTCTGCCAGATCGACGAAGATCAGTGGCAGCATGCAGCCCAAAAAAATCATCAGGCTCAGAATCATGCAACCTGAAACGGGAGGCGTCTGAAATTGCTGGGGTGGCTGTGTCGACACGCTCAATCATCTTTCTTTTCTGGTCAATTGGTGGTCTGCTGATTCGATACATATAGACAGGAGCTGGATTCGAGACCACTGTTTTACCCGGGTATTTTAGCGGGCCACCCCGATTCCCGCAGGTTTGAAGCGGGAATATTCGGAACAATTCCTACCTTCTCGCTGATTTCATACTGTGGAGACAGCCGGGAAGGATGAAATTCCACGAAGTCCCGCTACAATCAAGGTATGGCAGGAAACAGTTTTGGACAAGCATTTCGGATCACAACAGCTGGCGAAAGCCATGGTCCGGGCAATGTCGTGATAATTGATGGCGTTCCACCAGGAATTCCGATCAGCGTGGAAGATATGCTGGTTGATCTCAATCGCCGCAAACCGGGACAAAGCAAGATTGTCACGCAGCGCAAAGAAGCAGACCATCCTGAAATCCTCTCAGGTGTGTTTGAGGGAATCACGACGGGGACCAGTCTGGCAATTCTTATTCGCAATGAAGACCAGCGTAGTAAAGATTATAGCGATATCAAAGACAAGTATCGCCCCGGACATGCGGACTACACCTACGATGCGAAATACGGCTTCCGCGATTACCGTGGTGGTGGACGTTCCAGCGCACGTGAAACGAATGTCCGCGTGGCTGCAGGTGTTGTCGCCAAGAAAATTCTGGACGCATCATTCGGCGGACGTATCATCGGTTATGTGACTCAGGTCGGGCATCTCAAGGCCAAGATCTCCGATCCGACATCTATCACGGCAGCACAGGTTGAAACATTTTCAGATGGCAGTTTGAACCCGGTCCGCTGTCCGGATCATGATCTGGCACGTCAGATGTTCGACTTCATTGATACCGTCAGAAAAGACGGTGATTCCATCGGAGGCGTTGCCGAAATTGCTGCCATCAATGTCCCCGCTGGTCTGGGGGAACCGGTTTTTGACAAACTGAAAGCGGATATTGCCAAAGCTCTGTTTAGTATCCCTGCGGTTCTGGGCGTTGAATATGGATCCGGATTCGGATGTGCTACCATGCGTGGCAGTGAGAATAATGACCACTTTGTTGCTGAAGAGAGTAACAATAGTGAATCTCCTGTGATTGCAACGGACACGAATCGTCATGGAGGCAGCCTGGGCGGGATCTCCACAGGTCAACCTCTTGTCTTTCGTGCCGCCGTCAAACCAACCAGTAGTTTACTGATCGAACAACCGACGGTTACGAGCCAGGGGGAAGCGACAACGATTCGCACAAAGGGGAGACATGATCCCTGTCTGTTACCGCGCTTCGTCCCGATAGCTGAAGCAATGATTGCCATTACTCTGGCCGACCACTGGTTACGCTGGCGGGCTCAATGTGCGGCAGCTCCGGATTGCACTCGTAACGTTTAAGAGAGAAATCCAACATGGCCTGGATACAAAAGCAGATTCGTCTGCCTGCGTTTCGACGTGGGTTTCATATTGTCACACGCGAAGTTCTCAGTGAAATTCCCGAACTCTCGGCGATCAAGGTCGGCTTAATGCATGTCTTTATCATGCATACTTCCGCTTCACTTTCAATCAATGAAAATGCGGATCCTGATGTCCCCGTGGATCTGGAAATGTCGTTTAATAAGATTGCGCCGGAATCATTTCCATATGTGCATACCTGTGAGGGGCCCGATGATATGCCCGCTCATGTCAAAGCTTCTCTGCTTGGAAATTCTTTGACGATCCCGATCAGTGAAGGGCGTCTGTGCCTGGGAACCTGGCAGGGAATTTATCTGTGTGAGCACCGCGATCATGGCGGCAGTCGTCGACTGGTCGTCACGATCCAGGGTGAACAGTCTGAGTAACTTCTACTCTGACGATTTTAATTACCCACACAGTAAAGATGTTTATCTGAGCGGATAAAGAGGTCTCCCTCGCTGATCGCGGGGGAAGCGCTGAAGTCTTCATTATCGTTCGTCAGGCGGTTCACAGAGATCTGTTCCAGTTGATCGCTGGCTTTGATGACATAAGTTTCGCCGGAGCGGGATATAAAATAGATTTTGCCATCAGCAATGACTGGTGAAGAATAGTCACTGCCACGAAAGCCTCCTCCACCAGATCGTCCACCGAAGCGGTTGCCGCCTGCTGCCGCGTCTCGGTCATCCGTGGCGACTGAATCTCCTGAGTCCAGCCGACCACGGAAGATCCGTTCTCCGGTTTTGGCGTCGATGCAGTTGACGATGCCGCGCGAGAAGAAATAAATTCGTCCCTGGTACATCACCGGTGTTTCAATTCGGTTGGCATCGCGTCCGGTCCAGAGGATATTTGTTTTGGTGACGTCACCTTTACCTCCTGCTTTGACAGCGATTGATCCGCCGCCCCGACCTTCAATTCCGTAGACAACACCGTTCTCTGCGATCACGCTGGAACAATAGGTGTCTGTATCCATGGCTTCACAATACCAGCGTAATTTTCCGTTCTCTGGATTCATGCCCCAGATCTCATAAGGAACACCCAGAACCAGATCTGTCTCCCCTTCACTCCCCTTGACCAGAACGGGAGTGCCCCAGGTCGCGTTAAAGCCTGTGGATTCCTGTCTCCAGACTTCTTTGCCGGTCTTTTTATCGAGACCGACCAGGGCTTCACTTTCCGCAGTCGCGGTAACGATCAGCAGATCTTTGTAGAGAATCGGGCTGGATGAAGAGCCCCATCTGCGGGGGTCGAGTTCATCGCCGACGATAGTCTGCCACAGCTGATTGCCATCCAGATCGTAAGCAACCGCTCCCGATTTTCCGAAATAAGCATAGACGTGTTTCCCGTCAGAAGTCGGGGTATGTGACGCATAACCGTGCTCGGCAAACATACCGGTATACACGTCTTCCGGAAGCACCGGCTTCACCGTTTTATCCCAGAGGGTTTTTCCTGATTTTCGATCCAGGCAGACTAAGTGTCTGCGCAGGTCTTTTTGATCTCCGGGGTTGTTGCGAGTCATCCCATAGCCCGACCAGCAGGTGACAAAAACTTTGTTACCTACAATGATCGGACTGGATGAGCCATGACCTGGCAGAGCCACTTTCCATTTGAGGTTCTGCTGAGGACTCCATTTGTCAGGCGTCGCCTGTTTTTCATCAGAAACCCCTGATCCGTTTGGTCCCCGAAATCGCATCCAGTCTGCCTGAACGCTTGAGGAAATAAACATCAACAAAGCGAAGACAGCAATTTTGGGCTGCATGGCATGCTTCCTGAAACTGGATACTTTAACGAACCAAACGGATGACAGCAGGTTTTTAAGACACAGTTTAGTTGTCCGATTCAGGACGCTTGGGGCGATCCCCGTCTGAATCACGACCACCGCGGTTGCCTCGGTCGCCACGATCTCTACCACCTGATCTGTTACGGGAGTTAAACTGTTCTGACATTTTAGTCAGTTCGGCTTTATCAATTTCCTTGTCTTTATTGGTATCGATCCGATCGAACATGGACTGCATTCTCTCAGGCAGTTCTTCTTTGGTGAGTTTGCCGTCTTTATTTTTATCGTTACCCATCATTCGTTCGACAAAGTCACCGCCTCGACTACCACGGTTTCCTTCTCCACGTCCAAAACCTCCAGGTCCAAAGCCTCCAGGTCCTCCTGGGCCACGACGATCTCCATCACGACGGCCGAAGCCACCAAAATCAGGGCGCAGTTCATCTTCGGTCAGTTTCCCGTTTTTGTCTTTGTCCAGTTTCTGGAGTGCAACAGTAGCATTGTCGATTTCTTCTTTGGAGAGTTCGCCGTCCTTGTTAACGTCCAGAGTAATGAAGATCGGTAACATCAACATGAAATTAGGACGTCCACCAGGACCTCCTCGGCCATCACGGGGACCACCTTCCCGGGGACCACGGTCACGATCACCGCGTTCACGCCCTTCCGGACGATCGCCTCGTTCGGGACGGTCTCCCTCTTTTGGAGGCTGTGCCGATACAAGTGTGGTGGCGCTGATTGCGAGTAAAGCAGCACCAACTGAAAATAGACGTGACATACGCATTTGAAGGTCTCCAGAAATGTGATTTAGAAATGTTAAGTGTCTTAAACCAGTGGGTTTACAGCACTGGCTGTATGTTAAATTGAAATGAGATTTCAAGGTCCGTTCTCTACTGATTCCACACCGGTTCTTAAGAATTGGTGAGATAGTGAAGATGGCTGTGTACCTCGATCACATTTAAGCTACAAAAATCAAACCCGGGTGACGAGAAAATGTTTCGAAAAACTCAATAATCTCTAAGAATTTCTACGAACATTAAAATGTGATATTGCGACAATCTGACCGAAAAAAAAACGTCTGCAGGAAAACTGCAGACGTTTTGAAATCCATTGATGGCACTCTCGCTCAAACTTCTGTTATTTGAACGCAGTGATACCGGGCATAGCGACGGGAGGAACCGGTTTAGGGCCCCACTCGTAACTGGCTGGGGTCAGGTCTTCTTTGGAATTCATAGCTTCATCCCAGGTGATTGATTTTCCGGTATAAGCTGCCATGCGTCCCATAATTGCCAGCATGGTGCTCTTCGTCATGTAGTCACCATTATTCAGCGGTTCGCCTGAGCGAATGCTTGCGAAGAATTCATCATGTTCAACTTGATACATGTTTTTACTTTTGTCCCGGAACTGCCAGGTCTTTTCGCCTTGGGGGTTATAAATCCGATGTTTAAAGACATCGACACGGCCTTTAGTACCAAATACATGATCAGAGACATCGACGGCGCATCCATCCTGCTGTCGACAACGGCTGAAACCTTTGACGCCATTCGGGTATTCATAAACGATCGCAAAGTGATCGAAGATATTGCCATACTCTTTCCCGGTTCTTGTCTGCCGACCACCAGTACCACTACAGGCCAGCGGGGTCTGATCTTTCATCGTCCAGGCCATTTTATCCAGGCTGTGGACATGTTGCTCTGTGTTGAAATCTCCAGAAAGCCAAGTGAAATAGAGCCAGTTTCGCATCTGCCATTCCATATCGCTCCATTCGGGTTGCCGCTCAAACATCCATAATCCACGGGTATTGTAACTGCATTGAATGGCCATCACGTCGCCGACTGCGCCGTCGTGGATTTGCTTGAAGGTTTCCCGCATTCCCTGGTGATAACGCCAGCAGAGTCCGGAAACGATCGAAAGGTTCTTTTGTTTTGCCAGCTTGCAGGTTTCCAGAACGGATCGTACGCCGGGCGCATCTACGGCAACTGGCTTTTCAGCGAATACATGTTTACCCGCTTCAATCGCTGCGCGCAATTGCATGGGACGGAAGTGGGGGGGCGTTGTCAACAGTACGACGTCGACACAGTCAATCACTTTCTGATAAGAATCGAAGCCGACAAATTTGTGATCGGCGTCTACCTGAACCTGCTCGGCGACGGGGTTCTTCTTCAGATTCTGAAAGCTCTTGTCCAGATGGTCATAAAAAGTATCACCCATGGCGACCAGTTTGGCATTCGGGTCAGCCGCCAGCGCCTGGGCAGCAGCCCCGGTTCCACGTCCCCCACAACCAACCAGCCCCACGCGGATCACATCACTGCCTCCGGCAAACAGACTGGTTTGCAGAGCAGTCATCTGAGAGGAACCAGCGAATGCGGCACTTGTGAATGTAGAAGCAGCGGCCACAGCTGCTGTGCCGTTTTTAATAAATTCACGCCGCGTAGTGGAGGGAGAAGTCTGAGGTTGGTTGGTATTCATTTGATAATCCTGAATTAATTAGTTTCGTTGAAAAACTGATTCCTTAGGATACCATACCCAACCCACTGTTTTCGAGGCAAAAAGTAGAACTGACAAGAGGTTTTCGCAAGAGGGATTGAACCTGTGAACAGATTGGGTTTCAGTTAAATCTCAGTCATCAGTGCATCAATGTGATCTCGTCCAAAGCGCTGCAGACTGGCTGCTCCCAGATTGACGTAGTGTTGCCAGGTAGCTTTGAGGCGTTCCTGCTGCTGTTCGGTGAGAACTTTAATCTGACGGGCTGGACAGCCTGCCCAGAGTGTACCCGGGGGAACGTGAATCCCTTCCCTTACCAAGGCGCCTGCGGCGATTAATGCTCCCTTTCCGATCACACAACGGCTGAGTACAGTCGCGCCGATGGCAATCATCGCATCATCTTCCACGATAGAACCATGCACGATGGCAGCGTGTCCCAGGGTCACGCGATCACCGAGAATACAGGGATGCTGATAATCAGTATGCAGGATTGATCCGTCCTGTACGTTGGTCTCTTCTCCCACCTCAATATATTCCAGGTCACCGCGCAACACACACTGATGCCAGACCGTACTACGAGCTTTGAGGCGAACTCTTCCGGTGACAATTGCGTCTGATGTCACCCAGGCTGTAGGATCGATAATTGGTGAAGCATGGAGTGCCTGCCAGTCACAGTCCACTTCTGGATAAGGTAATTCGGGAGGAGCGGGAATCTCGGATGGCATTTGTGGCCAGTCAGGTGAAGAAGATTCACAATTCATCAGAAGGACTCTTTTCTTGTGGGGCTGGTAAGTCGGCAGCCTGGCTCAGACTGCTGTTCGGAATAGTGGGGCGTTTCTTTTCCATCAAAAACAAACCACCGATTGTCAAAGCGGTTCCACTTAACAGCCAGACGGTTAATTCTTCACCGAAACAGAGAACGCCAGCGAAAGCCGCCATTGCCGTTTGGGATGCATTTAACAGGTTGACCCGGGTCACCGTCAGATATTTCATGGAGGCACCAATGGCGAAAAACGCAATGGCATTCATGATGCCTCCCACCAGCATCACCAGGTACTGCCAGGGAGTTGTGATCCAGAAAATTGAGATTCCCAGTCGATAAACGGCGACACCAGTCAGGCAGATCAGTCCTGTGGTGCTGATCAACACCAGGGTAGCGGAGATGGACGTTTCCCCTCGAACCGAACCGCGAATCACTGCACCTCCTGCCCCATAAGAACAGCCAGCAAAGCCTGCGACAAAAATAGTGAGTGCCACAGTCGCCATGGCGCTGGAATGATGTTCCATCTTTTCAAAAACGGATTCCTCTGCCTGGTGGGCCCCCAGGCTAAGGATCACTATCGCGGCCGTTAGAATCAGCATGGAAGTAAACATGCGCGGCGTGATTGCTTCTTCCAGGAAGATTCGCCCCAGCAGGGCACCTGTTGTCAGTAGCGTGGCGAAGCAGAGGGGCACGGTAAAAGCCAGCCCCCCCAGGCTAAGTGACCATTGAAACATGACATTTCCACCGAACTGCATGACCAGTCCGGTCAGAATTAATGGCAGGACCAGTCGTCGCGGTGGTAGTGCAGGAAGTCCCTGTGATCCCCGATAGGCAACCAGGGCCCAGCCAACGATGGTTGCGGGCACCGATTTTAAAGCAGAGATCCAGATCGCCCAGTCAGCATTGTTGTCCACAGCCGCTTCGCGCAAAGCGATATTGGCGGCGGTATAAGCTATCGCAGACAGCAGGCCATACAACGTGCCCTTTACTGTTGGGGAGAGCCCGCCAGTGTATTCGCTTTCGGAGTTTTCAGGCAAAGCAGGCGCATCCGATGCAGTCTCTTTAATCGTCTTCACCTTCTTGCTCCAGTTGCTGCAACTCGATGATACGCGGGTCGAGTTCTTCTACAATCGCATAGCGGCCCTCTGACCAGCGGAAGAAGTCAACATCACGACATTTTTGGCTGCAGAATGGAAACGGTGATTGGTCATCACTCGCCTGGGAGGTGACGACCTTTCGGCATATGGGGCATGTTTGTGGTTGGATCATCGGATCCTCAGACAAAAGGGGGGAGCGAATTCAGGGTCTGATTCTCTTATAGATTATTCCAATGGAAATATCAAAGGTAATCAGGAATCCGAAGAACCACTCTTCCCGGAAGAGCCTGAATCACCACTGCTTTTTGAATCAGAGCTGGATGACTGTGCTTTGGAATCCGCGGCGGCATCTTTTTTGTAAGAGCTGCTCCGGTAATCGGTTTGGTAAAAACCAGAGCCTTTGAAGATGACTCCGCCACCTGCTCCGATCACGCGTTTGGCTTTCAGCTTTCCGCACTCAGGGCATTTTCTCAGAGGCTTTGCAGTAATAGACTGAAATACTTCCCATTTATGACCACACTGGGAACATTCATAATCATAAGTTGGCATTGGTAGAGACTCACAATTAAAAGGCAATGAGAAGTGATTAAGCTTCTGCAGGACCGGACGAAACAATAACTTTAGTAGGACGAACTACCCGATCATTGAGAATGAAACCCTGTTCCAGTTCCTGAATGACTGTCATTGGTGGATGCTCCTCGGAAGGCATCTGTTGCAGTGCTTCGTGCAGGTTCGGATCGAACGGTTTTCCCAAGGCATCAATGGCTGTCACATTATGTTTAGAGAGAACATCAATCAGCTGTTTTGCTACCATTTCGACGCCCTGTTTGAGGTCACCGACCTGGTCGGCACTTTCAGCGGCATCGACGGCCCGTTTCAGGTTATCCAGAGCCGGTAGCAGATCCTGGATGAAAGGCGCTGCCGCATACTGGCGGAGCAGTTCCATTTCTTTCTGATGGCGTTTACGGACATTGTCCAATTCGGCCTGTGAACGCAGAAAACGATCCTGATTCTCATCTCGCTCGGAAATAGCAGTCTGCAGTTGCTCTTCGACTGTCGGCGATTCCTCTGTCACATTATTCTCCTCAACCGGAACCTCTTCGGTCTGGTTTTGAATCTCTTCTGGTTGTTCCATGTCTGTCATTTTTCTGACCTGCTACGCTATTACAAACTGTTTTGAATATGAAACAAAAAAACGGAATACTTCCTGACACACTTTCACATCGATTAATCGGAATGTGTGAAGTATTCCTTCAATTTGTCAAAAAACGAATTACGGTTCGGGCTGCGGTGGGACGAGACTTCCGCGTGCTCAATTTCTGCCAGTTCACGCAACAGCTCTTCTTCCCGCTCTGATATTTTCTTAGGGACATCAATCTGCACGACCACATGCAGGTCGCCGCGCCGGCCCCCATGTGGATTAGGCATTCCCTGGCCTTTCAGACGAAAGACTTCGCCTGGTTGAGTTCCCGAAGGAATTTTCAGATCGTGTCGCCCTTCCAGTGTCGGGATCTCGATATTGGCTCCCAAAGCAGCCTGTGTGTATGTGATGGGAACATGGCAACTCAGTTCCTGTTCCTCGCGGCGGAAAAGTGGATGCTCATCAACCCCAATGACGACGTACAGGTCTCCCCGTGGTCCCCCATTGGCACCGGGGTTTCCCTCACCTCTCAGGCAGAGTTGCATACCGTTATCAATGCCTGCAGGAACTTTAATTTCCAGCGTAGTTTCTTGGGCAACGCGACCTTCTCCACGGCAGTCCGAACATTTTTCGACGATCACTTTTCCCGCTCCGCGGCACCGCGGACAGGTTGTCTGGACCCGGAAAAATCCCTGGGATTGCACTACCTGACCGGCACCGCCACAGTAATCGCATTCATCTGGTTGCGTGCCTGGTTTTGCACCCGTACCATGGCAGGAATCACAGGTTTCGTGGCGATTGATATGAATTTCTCGTTCACAGCCTGCTGCGGCATCCAGCAGGTCGATTTGCAGGCTGGTTCTCAGGCTTTCCCCCTGTCGCGGACGGTTGCCGCCGCGCTGGGATGAATTTCGGAAACCGAAGCCTTCAAACAGATCGCCAAATGCACTGAAGATATCGGAGACATCATGGAACTGACTGCCGCCTGCACCAAAATCAGCGTGTCCATATCGATCATAATGGGCACGTTTTTTTTCATCCCCGAGGATTTCAAATGCTTCTGCAGCTTCTTTAAAACGCAAAACTGCTTCTTCGTCACCGGGGTTGCGGTCCGGGTGATTAGCCAGCGCCAGTTTTTTGTACGCTTTTTTGATTTCAACGGTGGTCACTTCGCGCGATACGCCGAGAACTTCATAATAATCGCGTTTCGATGCCATAAATCACAACTCGTCGTATATCTAAAAGGTTTAGAACCAGATCATGTCCGCTCTGATCAGGTCCCTGCTATCATCGTTCTTGTCAGAACTGAAAAAAACGGGCCACCATTTTACGGCGGCCCGTCTATCATCACAATGTTTCTTCTGAATTCCAGTGAAAGAACTCAGTCTGTATCAGAAACTATCGAACACTTCCTTCGACGTCGGCCAGCTTTTTACCTTCGGTGCTGTCACTGCGTGTGACAAGTACCTGGGTGGTCAGCATGAGTCCAGCAATCGAGGCGGCGTTTTTCAGGGCATTTTTCACGACCTTGGCCGGATCAATAATTCCTGCTTTGAACATGTCGACGTATTCACCACTGTTGGCATTGTAACCTTTGGAGCCAGTCAGCTGTTTGACTTCATCGGCGACAACGGCACCATCAGTTCCGCAGTTTTCTGCGATCTGTCGGATTGGTCCTTCCAAAGCACGTGCGACAATCTGGATGCCGATTTTCTCGTCGTCGTTTTTGCCTTTGACTTTTTCGACAGCTTCAATGGATCGCAGCAGGGCAACACCACCACCGGGAAGAATTCCTTCTTCCACTGCAGCGCGTGTTGCATGCAGGGCATCTTCCATGCGGGCTTTGGTTTGCTTCATTTCTGTTTCGGTGGCTGCACCAACAGAAATAATGGCAACGCCACCAGTCAGCTTAGCCAGACGTTCCTGGTATTTTTCACGATCATATTCACTGTCAGTTTTTTCAAGCTGACCACGAATCTGAGCAACGCGTGCCTGCAATGCGTCTGTTTCGCCGGCACCTTCGATCAGGGTACAGGAATCTTTAGTAATTTCAATCTGCTTAGCCTGACCCAGTTGAGCCAGTTCCACTGATTCCAGTTTGATTCCCAGGTCTTCAGAAATCACGGTACCACCTGTCAGCACAGCAATGTCTGCCAGCATGGCTTTGCGGCGATCACCAAAGCCAGGAGCTTTGACTGCAGCAATATTGAGCACGCCACGCAGTTTGTTGACGACCAGGGCGGTCAGGGGTTCACCTTCTACGTCTTCAGCAATAATCAATAATGGCTTCCCTGTCTGTGAAACTTTTTCCAGCAGAGGTACCAGGTCTCGTAGAGCCGAGATTTTAGATTCATGAATCAGAATATAGCAGTCTTCCAGAATGCATTTCATGCCTTCCGTGTCAGTGACAAAGTAAGGTGAAATGTATCCTTTATCAAACTGCATCCCGTCTGCGAAAGACAGGGTCGTTTCATTTCCTTTGCCTTCTTCCACTGTGATCACGCCGTCACGACCTACTTTTTCAACGGCGTCAGCAATCAGGTTGCCGATGACATTATCGTTGTTGGCAGAGATAGCACCGACCTGGGCAATCTCTGCTTTTTCGGTGACAGGTTTAGCGAGTGCTTCGATCGCAGCGACAGCGGCTTCAACGGCTTTATCAATTCCCCGACGAACGATCATCGGATTTGCTCCCAGGGATAAGCCACGCAGGCCTTCCTGGTAGATGGAACGGGCTAAAACGGTAGCAGTCGTTGTTCCATCGCCGGCGACATCGCTGGTTTTGGTTGCGACTTCGTTGACCAGTTTCGCTCCCATGTTTTCGAAGGGGTCTTCGAGCTCAACTTCTTTACTGACTGTAACACCGTCTTTGGTTACCAGGGGGTTCCCAAAGCTTTTGTCGATGATCACATTGCGTCCCGTGGGGCCCATTGTGATGGCTACAGCGTCGCTGATAGTTTGCACGCCTTTTTGCAGCTTAGTACGTGCGCGATCTTCAAACAATAGTTGCTTTGCCACGCTTATAAACTCCTCTGTTTAACAGGAACGAACTTTCGATCGGATTGCTCCGTTCTCCCCTGCGTGATTTGTGATTGATTAAGATTCTCGAAGCAGGCAGAGAAAGAATTGCGTTTTACAATTCGATTCTCTGCCCGAATGATTCAATTAAGTACGTTCTTTACTTGATGATTTTGGCAAGAATGTCGCTTTCCCGCAGGATCTTGACGTCCTTACCACTGACTTCGATATCGGTTCCGCCGTATTTACCGTAGAGAACTTCATCACCGACTTCAACGGCAACCGGGCAACGCTCACCACTTTCCAGAAGACGTCCAGGTCCCACAGCGATTACAGTACCGCTCTGTGGTTTTTCCTGAGCTGTGTCAGGCAGAACAATCCCACCAGCGGTTGTTTCTTCTGCAACATTGGGTTCAATCACGATACGGTCATCAAGAGGATTCAGTTCCATTATGTTAACTCCCAAGTATTCCAATTAGTCTGGTTGTATGTGTGAATCCGGGAGCAGTTCCCGGAAGTAATATGTTTCTTTTTAACAATCAGGATCCAGTTATGGACCTGTTGCCATCCTCTGTAAATACTTGAGAGGATGGCGATTGTGACTTAGAAGCCACCCATGCCGGGCATGCCGCCACCCATTCCGGGCATTCCGCCCATGCCTGGCATACCACCACCCATTCCGGGCATGCCGCCCATACCACCCATGTCGTGGTGGTCATCATGATGGTGATCGTCTTCTTCGTCCTTGGGTTCTTCGACAACAATCGAATCTGTTGTCATCAGCAGGCAGGCTACACTGGATGCATTCTGCAATGTGGAACGAACCACTTTAGCAGGGTCAACGACACCAAAATCAAACATGTCGCCATAACGATCATTCAAAGCATCGTAACCGTAGGAACTGCTTTTGTCTTTTTTGACACGATTGGCAACAACAGAACCATCCTGTCCTGCGTTTTCAGCAATCGCCCGCAAAGGCATTTCCAGAACTTTTTGAATCAATGCGATACCCAGAGCCTGGTCGCCAGACAGTTTGAGGCTGTCGAGTGACTTGCTGGATCGCAGCAGGGCGATTCCACCGCCGGGAACAATACCTTCTTCAATGGCAGCTCGCGTTGCAGCAAGGGCATCGTCGATCAGGTCTTTGCGTTCCTTCATTTCTGTTTCGGTGGCAGCTCCGACATTGATCTGAGCCACTCCCCCTGCCAGTTTGGCCAGGCGTTCCTGAAGTTTTTCACGATCATATTCACTGTCAGTAACTTCGATTTCAGCTCGAATCTGATCTGCACGGCCACTGACGGCAGCCTTGTTTCCGCCACCGCTGACAATGGTTGTATTATCAGAGCTGACATGAATTTTCTTGGCCTGCCCCAGGTCTTTCAGTTCAACTGCTTCCAGTTTGATACCCAGGTCTTTGAAAATGGCTTTGCCGCCGGTTAACACTGCCAGGTCTTCCAGCATGGCTTTGCGACGATCGCCGTAGCCAGGGGCTTTCACTGCACAGACTTTAATGATGCCGCGTAATTTGTTGACAACCAGCGTTGCCAGTGCTTCACCTTCAATATCTTCTGCAATAATCAAGAGTGGCGAGCCATCTTTTGAAACCTGCTCCAGGAGTGGTACCAGAGCCTGGGCTGAGCTGATCTTTTCTTCGTAGATCAGAATGTGAGCCCGTTCCAGATCACAGGTCTGATTGTCTTCATCGGTGACAAAGTGAGGGGAAAGGAATCCGCGTTCGAACTGCATTCCCTCAACCAGATCAACTTCCGTTGAAACGCCACGGCCTTCTTCGACAGTAATCACGCCATCAGCGCCCACTTTTAAGAGAGCGTCTGCAAGAATTTTACCGATTTCCGGATCATTGTTTCCAGCGATGGTCGCCACGGTTTCGATGGCTTTTTTGTCTTTGCCTTTGACTTCCTTGGAGATCTTTCCGATTTGCTCCACGACTGCTTCAACGGCTTTCTGAACTCCACGGCTTAATGCCATTGGGTCAGCGCCTGAGGCAATGTACTTCAGCCCTTCACGGAAAATGGCTTCTGCCAGAACCGTTGCAGTGGTTGTTCCATCGCCGGCAACATCATTTGTTTTTGAAGCTGCTTCTTTTACCAGTTGGACCCCCATGTTCTCAAAGGGGTCTTCCAGTTCGATGTCTTCTGCTACAGTGACACCATCCTTAGTTACTTTTGGTGTTCCCCAGCCTTTGTCCAAGACAGCATTTCGCCCTCGCGGCCCAAGCGTACTGCTTACGGCTCGCGACAATTTAGCGACTCCTGCCAATAAACTCTTCCTGGCCTCTTCGTCAAAGCTTAAAAGTTTTGCCACAGTCTCTCCTCAACCAGCAATGATAGCCAATAATATTTGCCCATAACCACGATGATCTCTCACACGTCTGACACATTCACTTGCATGCCTGACATGCATTGCCTGACGCGTGAGTACGTTTAGGTGTAATACAACAAAGTTGGCAGGGATTTAACTGGACCCCGACCACACCAATCGATAAATGCAATCGTCATGCCAAACAGAATTATGAGTTGTAAGAGCCGTTAATGTAAGGGATTGTGCACTTGGAGACTTTTCGGTTTCACACTGTGACTGCCAAGTTGGCAGCGAGGAGTCCATTCCCAATGGTTTGTGTATCAAGGGTTTGGGTGGGGTGATTTTCAACATGCAGATCCAGGCATAGTGTCCAATGTCAACTGATGGTTTCGGTTCGCCAATGAAAAATGCAGGCATACTGCTTAAACAGCAGGCAGGATGGTCGAGGCATGCCTGCTTTACCTGCATTGAAAAAGTTACAAAATGTAAAAAATAACAAATATGAATTTATTGTGATCGTTTTTAAGTACTAATTAGCAAACATGATAGGTGCATAGAACCTCTTCAGGAATATGATTGAGGCACACTGTTTGCATTAAGTCTCTCTACCAAAGAAAGTGCTCAAATTATTGATTGGTATTTAGGGGCCCTAATCAGGATAAATGATTGTCCAAACATTAGAAGAAACAACGACTGATTAGACTCCGGGAAAGGTTTGCGACAAAATGAATTGGAAACAAGCGCTCACAGGCTTAACGGCAAGCCTTGTCGTGGTATTAGCGTTCTCTCAACCCACTTTGGCTTTTGATGAAGCTGAACCTACAGAAAAGCCCGCAGCAGAAGCGACGGCAGAGACACAGGCTCCCGCTGAGGAAGCTCCGGCTGAAGAAGCCCCCCCACTTTCATTATCTGAAGTTTACTACGCACTCGATAACAGCATGCTGTTACTGTGTGCCGTTCTGGTTCTGTTCATGCAGGCCGGTTTCGCAATGGTTGAGTCAGGATTCAACTCATCCAAAAACACAATCAATATTCTCTTTAAGAACTTAATGGATGTCTGTGTTGGCGTGTTGATCTATTTCGCCGTCGGCTACGGACTGATGTATCCGGGTGATGCAGGAAATGGTTACTTCGGTTATGCCGGATTTGGGATCGGAGATGCAGGAGATGCCGGGCCAGGCGTATTGCATCCGCAGGTCGACTTCCTGTTCCAGGTTGCTTTTGCTGCAACTGCTGCCACCATCGTTTCCGGTGCGGTTGCCGGTCGTCTGAAATTCAGCTCTTACCTCATCTATAGTGTTATCCTGACCGGGATTATTTACCCGATCAGTGGATACTGGAAGTGGGGCGGTGGCTGGTTGGACGCCATGGGATTCTATGACTTTGCTGGTTCAATTGTAGTACATGCAGTCGGTGGTTTTGCCGGTCTGGCTGGTGCTATCGTCCTCGGCCCCCGTATCGGTCGCTTTAAAGACGGCAAGTCTGTTCCTATCCCCGGGCACAACATTGCTCAGGCAACACTGGGTGTCTTCATCCTCTGGGTTGGCTGGTATGGGTTTAACCCTGGTAGTCAGCTGGCATTTGCCGGAACAGACAACACGAACGCTGTCATGTTAATTGCCACCAACACGACTCTGGCTGCTGCAGCCGGTGGTTTTGCAGCCATGGTTCTGGGCTGGATCATGTATGGTAAGCCTGATATTTCCATGGCTCTGAACGGTGTACTGGCCGGTCTGGTTGGTATTACTGCAAACTGTGACAGTGTCACCAACATCGAAGCTCTGATTATCGGAGTGGTTGCTGGTCTGCTGGTTGTCTTCGGCATCCTCGCACTGGAAAAACTGAAAATCGACGATCCAGTTGGTGCTTTCCCTGTCCATGGACTCTGTGGTATCTGGGGTGGCGTTGCTACTGGAATCTTTGGTGGGTTTGATATCGGGGTACAGATTCTGGGATCCGTCGTGATTCCGGTATACGCCTTTGTCACCATGTTTATTCTCTTCACGGTTCTCAAAGTGATTGGACAACTGAGAGTGTCAGAAGAAGATGAGTTGAAAGGTCTGGACCTGTCTGAGCACGGAATGCAAGCATATCACTAGGACAGACTGCTGAAACACTGGTACTTTGCAGGAGGTACCATTAAGTGTGACTGACTGATGGCTTGAGAAATGATTTCTCTCGCCATCAGTTTTTTTATGCGCTCTCGTGGGGGTAGACTCTCGAACTGATCGAGATCAAGCGGTAATACAAACAGCACTCTATAAGATTTCTCAGGAATTCCTTGTGAACCGGGCTCTGCTGACTTAATGTAAACAGGATGTAGACATTAAGATATCTCGCTTAAGAGTTTGTGTTCGCCTCAAGGAGTTTTGAAATGCCTAAGTATGTTTTGGCTTTAGATCAGGGAACGACGTCCAGCCGCTCGATACTGTTCAATCATCAGGGGCAAATTGAAGCGACTGCCCAACAGGAATTCGAACAGATCTTTCCTTCGCCCGGGCTGGTAGAACACAATCCTGATGCCATCTGGGATTCGCAGCTCTCAACCGCACAAAGGGTGATTGAGCAATCCGGTGTCAGTCTCTCCGAAATTGCAGCCATCGGCATCACCAACCAGCGAGAAACGATCGTGCTCTGGGATCGTGATACGGGAAAACCGGTCTCTAATGCCATTGTCTGGCAGAGCCGACTGACCGCAAAGCGCTGTGATCAACTGAAAGCGGAAGGGTACGAAAAACTGTTCCGTGAGAAAACAGGACTGGTACTCGATGCCTATTTCTCCGGTACCAAGATTGAATACCTGTTGAACGAGATCGATGGGCTCAGAGAGAAGGCCGCTAAAGGAGAGGTATTGTTCGGTACGATTGATTCCTTTCTCATCTGGCGGCTGACGGGAGGCAGAGTCCACGTCACTGACCCCACCAATGCGTGTCGAACACTCTTGTATAATATTCATACACATGAGTGGGACGAGGAACTGTTGAAGATCTTCAATATTCCACCAGCGATGCTGCCGGAAGTGAAAAGTTCCAGTGAAGTCTATGGGGAAACGTCACCCGAACTTTTTGGTGCACCAATTAAAATTGCCGGAATCGCAGGAGATCAGCAGGCTGCAACGTTCGGTCAGGGGTGTTTTGAGACCGGATCCGCCAAAAATACTTATGGCACTGGCTGCTTCATGCTGATGAATACGGGGGACAAGCCAGTTCCTTCCACCACCGGTTTGTTGACTACAATCGGCTGGAGTATCAATGGGAAAGTAACATACTGCCTGGAAGGGTCTGTGTTTATTGCTGGTGCTGCGATTCAGTGGCTCCGGGATGGTCTGCAGATCATCAAATCGTCAGAAGAAGTAGAAGGTTTAGCCTCCCAGGTGGAAGATTCGGGAGACGTGTTCTTTGTGCCTGCGTTTGTGGGGCTGGGAGCTCCTTATTGGAATCAGAACGCGCGGGGAACATTAATCGGTTTAACGCGTGGCTCTACCAAAGCACATGTGGCTCGAGCTGTTCTGGAATCATTGGCTTATCAGAGTTGTGATGTGTTGCATGCCATGGAGCAGGATTCCGGGATTAAACTGAAAATCCTGAAAGTGGATGGGGGAGCCGCAGCGAATCAACTGTTAATGCAATTCCAGGCCGACATGCTTAATGTGCCTGCCCAGCGACCTGTCGTACACGAAACTACGGCGTTGGGAGCCGCCTATCTGGCAGGGCTTGCGGTTGGGTTCTGGCAGAATCAAAATGAAGTAACCAAAAACTGGGCACTGGATGCCGAATTTCAGCCTGCGATGGATACACAGCGGCGAACACAGCTTTATCAACGCTGGAAAAAAGCCATCGAACGATCTAAGGACTGGGTCTGATCCGGAAGTCACTGGCCAGGATGTCAGGTATTACTGGTGGGAAGTCGCAACAGGTTCTGATCTGTTCCAATGATTAACAGGATGTCTGATTCCTGAATCTGGTAATCCGGATGAGGTACACAGTCGGTCGTGTAGATCTTGCCCGTTTTCTGTTCTACCTCGGGAGAGTTTCGTTTGCGAATCGCGACGACGTTAACCGAGTACGTAGAACGCAGGGAAAGTTCCGTCAGGTTTTTTCCAATGAATTCTTTCGGGGTGATCAATTCAATCATGGTATAACCATCGCCCACCTGGATGTAGTCTTCCAGGTGGGGATTCGCCAGTAAGCGTGCGAGGTGAGCGCCTGCCTGGACTTCAGGTTGAATGACATCCGTCGCGCCGATCTGCGTAAATATTTCCGCATGGAACTTACTTTGTGCCCGGCAGATGATTTTAGGGACCCCCAGTTTTTTGAGTATCACTGTGGTCAGCAGGGCCGCTTCAAAGTTTTCGCCGATAGAGATCACACAGGCGTCCACCTTGTCTATGTCCTGACTTTTCAATGCCAGCTCGTCCGTCGCATTCAGGCGGACTGCAATTGCAACATCATCTTTGACTTCATTGACTAACTTGTCGGAATTGTCGATGGCGATCACTTCGACCCCGCTGGCACCCAGACGTCTTGCCAGCTCCGTTCCGAATCGTCCTAAACCGATGACGGCTACTTTTATCACTGGATCATTACTCCCTTGGGAATGAATTTAGTGTCTGCTGAATGGATCTGTATTTTAAAGAGTTTTGTAACAGGGATTAACCCAGGTTCACACTTTCTTCCGGGTATCGGTACCGATAGGAGGGGCCGCGATTCGACAATGCAATCAGAGCTGTCAACGGTCCGACTCTTCCAATCAGCATGGTAAAAATTATCACCCAGTGTGAAGGGGTCGTCAATTCTGCTGTAATGCCTGTCGAAACACCAACGGTGGCAAAGGCACTGGTGGTTTCAAACAGGTGATCCAGGAATATGTCCTCTCGATTTTCAAATAATACGACCAGCAACGTGGAAGTCATCAGCATCATGATTCCCAGTGAAATAATCGTTAATGATCTGTGAATCAGGGTTGGCGGAATCGTTCTTCCCATGATTTCGACCCGGTCTCTGCCTTTCAATAAAGCCCAGACAGACAGGATGGCCAAAGCGAAAACCGTTGTTTTCACGCCACCTCCGGTCGAACCGGGGGAAGCACCAATAAACATCAGCAGGATAGAAAACAGTTTCGACTGAGGCTGGAATTCCCCCAGGTCAACCGTATTAAAACCTGCAGTCCTCATTGTTACCGACTGAAACCATGCCTGGTTCATTCGTTCCCAATAAGGCAGGTCCTGGTTTCCATGGATCGATTCTAATAAGTAAATTCCAATCGTCCCCCCCACCAGTAGAAAGAGTGTCGTAAAAAAAACCAGGCGCGATGAAATCGTCAGCCTGACTTTCTGAGTCGGGTGGTGAAACAGTGGTTTGCGCACCGTGAGATTGGAAAAGTGAGTAATTCCATACAACATCAAATTGTAGTTCACAGCAAATCCCAGCCCCCCAATGATGATTAATGCCGGCATCACTGCCCAGACCTGCCAATGGTGCCCCATGCCGAGCAGATTGTCATCCATCAGGCTGAAGCCTGCATTGCAGTAGGCGCTGATTGAGTGGAACAGGCTATGAAAGATTCGATCTTCCCATGCGAGTTCCGGCCAGAGCCCAGAAAGGCAGACAGCCCCTGCCAGTTCGGTAAATATAGTAATACCCAGAATCGCCAGCAGCAGCCTTCTCATGTCACCACGCTGGTGAGATTCGAGCATTTCACCAAATGTGACACTTTCGCGTATTTGCATTGATCGTCCGAACGCTGCAGCAAAGAAGGCGCCAAAAGTCAGGATTCCCAGTCCACCAATCTGAAACAGAATCATGATGATGGTGTGCCCTGTTCTGCTCCAGTATGTACCCGTGGGGACGATGATCAGGCCTGTCACACAACTGGCGCTGGTTGAGGTAAACAGAGCTGTCAGGAAAGGAGCGCCTTCCGTGTTCATCGTAGTGGGGTCCTGAACCCGGGCCGAGGGAAACATCAGCAGAATCGTGCCGACGGAAATCAGAACCAGAAATGAGGAGACGACAATTAAAGCCGGGTTCCAGCCGCGCGAGGAGACACGTCGGATCAGGAGAACCGATTCATACAGACTCCGGATGATGATACAGAATTCAGAAGCTCCCAGAACCAGAAGCAGTCGATCAGGAGCAGAGTCGGGTAGAATATCCTGAAATATGACGATCAGGACAACACTGGCAATCCAGAGACCAGAAAGAAACACATACACGGCATGATTGCGAAGAAACTCTTTGCGGGACAGATGCCAGTAGTAGCGAAATCCCAGGCTCAATGTAAAGTACAGCATCGCCGCAACAATGATCACCCCTAGTTCCCAATGGACGATAGTGGTAATCTTCAGCAGGCCATGTAAAATAACAGTGGCAATCAAAGCCACGATCAATGCGATGATTTCATAACGTCGCAGCAGACGACATCGGCGGGGATGATGTGTCTGGAACTGAATCCGGCTGGGAAGATGCGACAACGTCATAAGTGTTTAAGCTGCAACAAAAAAAGAATTTATGAAAACCTGTTCAGATTCTATTCGCAATATAAAGCAATTGAAACAGTGAGATAATGGTACGCGATTTTATTTCTGAAAGTTTGGCCCATGATCCGATTCATGGGTATATTCCCTTTACATCAAGAACGGGAATTCCCGGTGAAGAAACCTCGGAACAGGCGATCATCGATCATCCCTGGGTTCAGCGTTTAAGGCACATTCATCAGTTGCAGACTGCATGGTGGGTTTTCCCGTCTGCAGAACATATGCGGTTTCAGCACGTGTTGGGGGCAATGCATCTGGCGTCGGTCGCCATCCATGCCTGGTATGATTCACTCAACAGTGCCTGTCGCAATGTTCCTTCTCTGCCTTACGTGGAAAGCCTGGTGCGTCTTGCCGCGCTATTACATGATGTCGGACATGGGCCGTTCGGCCATTTTTTTGATGATCATTATCTGGATCAATATGGTTTGACCCACGAAGATATCGGGGCGCATATTATCGAGCATGAACTGGGAGAGTTGATCCGCGGGATTCGCAGGAATCCCAACGGTCGGTTAAACCCGCTGGAAGAACTGGATCCCAAACAGGTGGGTTGGCTCATCCGGCGCCCCTCAGGTGATCAGCAGAGTGAAGCAGGAAATCCGGACTGGCTTTGCAAACTCCGCGCCATGTTCAGCGGGATTTATACTGTGGACAATATGGATTTTGTCCTGCGTGATGCCTATATGTCAGGTTACAATATTCGTGCCGTCGATGTGTCACGCTTGATACATTACAGCTTTTTTACCGCTGAAGGTTTAACGATTCACGGACGCGGATTACAGGCGCTCGTGAATTTTATTGAGACCCGGGCCAACCTGTTTCGCACGATTTATTATCACCGTACAGTCCGTGCACTCGATTTAGCGCTGGAAGAAATTTTTGCGGAAACCATGCAGCATCTGTTTCATGGGAATCCACTGGAGCATCTGGATGATTATCTGGGGTTCACAGAATCCTCTTTTCTGGTTGACGTGGGGCGTTTTAAAAAGAGTTCTGACCCGGCGGTTCAAGATCTGGCAGAACGCTGGCAGGGAATCCTTTCGCGGAATGTTGAATGGAAAATGGCCTGCGAACGTTCGCTCAATTTTCATTCAGGCACCGCTGTCCACACTTCGATTTTTTCGGAACCGGAACTCGTGGAAAAACGCGTTCGAGCGAAACTGCCCGCCAAATTAAAACAGATTCCCCTGCGCATCGATGTCGCCAGGCATTATCACCGCCCCAGTGGTCGACTGCCCGCGGGAGGCCAGAATTTCCTGTTGGATCAGGGAACAGAAAAGACACAGGAACTGCACGATGATGAGTTGTTTCGGGCACTCCCTGTCAGTTTTCTGATCTTCCGAATTTATACCCGTGACCATCTACACGATCTTGAGATGACCAATGCACTCAATGCGGCGCTGGGTGAAGTCTCTGATTCAAAAACGAACATGTAGTTTACGGCTTATCAGATTGAACTCATTGAAATCTACTTATGCCAGTGTGTGAACTCATGTAAATCGCTCCTGCATATCAGTTAATGATTCTGGCAAAAAGCCTTCCCGAAATCTTGAGTGGTTTTCATCGAATTTCTGCCCATGGGGTTAAAACAATGTTCCTGTTATGTCGGTCGTGTCGGCAGAGCGAATTCCATAACATTGGTTTCCCGGCCCTGTCGATAACAACAACATGATAGATTTCGAACAGGAACAGATGCTGGAAAATCCCGAGTGGTGTCTCGTTTTAAGGCACTACAGTCAAATGCAGGTTCAGGTCAAAGAACAGGATCCTGAAGCCGATGGCTGGGTTGTTCGCCAGAATGAAGTCGAGGGGGTTGTCGTCGAACATCTGCCTCGGATTCATGGCAAGTTAATCGCCTTTGATCTGCTCAAATTTCAGATAGCAGGACGAGACGCTGGTGTCTTTTATAAAGTCACCACCGCGGGCAATAAAATGCTACCCAGACTGGAGAAAAAACTCCGAAAACTGGCTGCGGGACAAGACGCTGATCAGGCATGTGAGGTCGAGCAGGACTACGCAAAGTCTGCCTGATTGATGAGTACGCTACAGTGTACTCACTTTTACCATATCCCCACTGGCTCGATGACGACTGCTCCAAATGGTCTGGAAACGATGGTCATCAGCCTGGGTTCATGCTGGAAATGAGAAACGGCCCCGATTGCCTAAAGCAATGGGGCCGTCTGTATTCATCGTAGCTCCGAAAGGAACTCATTCCGCATTAGGCTTTCTTAGGAGCTGGTGCGGGAGCTTTCTTTGGAGGAGCTGGTGCTTCTTCTACCTTGGGAGCTGGTGTTGCAGGAGCACAGCTTGAGCAAGGAGCTGGAGCACAGCTTGGAGCTGGTGCACAGCACTTTGGTGCTGGTGCGGGGCAGCAAACAGGAGCTGGTGCACAGCATTTCACGCGAGCTGGTTTGCAGCAACGTACTCGTTCTGGTTTGCAGCAACGTTCTTTTTTGGGCTTGCAGCAACGAACGCGAACTGGCTTGCAGCATTTTACGCGTTCTGGTTTGCAGCAACGGTTACGGAAACCGAAGGCTTCAGCGTCTGAAACGCTGAAAGAAGCAGCGATCATTGTCAGGACAGCGATCATAGAAAGTGTGACAGTTTTTCGAATCATGGTGTACTCCTCAGATTCAATAAATAAAAAGTGGTTCCACTTCGCCGAAAGATGAGTCACTACTTCACCCCCCCGCGATGTCCCCAAGTCTACGCACTTGGGGAAAACAGGTCTGTTTTTCTGGTTTGGTAAGATTTGCCGGTTACGGCAAATACGCTGATTACAATACCAGAACGAAATGCGATGTCAAAGTAAAGGCAACACTAAAAATAAAGTTTCTCTAAAAATCCTTTATTTCCTGAAGTCTCAATTGCTGCCTGTTTTTACTTGATTTTCAAACCGTGTTGGTTAGACATCGATCGCCCAGACCTGACGACTCCGATTGAAACATAGGTTATAAATTTGCCCTTTGATAAATTTTGACCATTGTTCTTCGAATAGCAGGGTGTACAGGTCTTGTAAGCTCCTCTTTCCGCTAATTTCCTTGCAACCCTCATTTCGAGGTAGTAAAAATGAATAATGATCCGGCACTCTATTTACCTGGGAAATACTTTCCGCAAAACTGCCTTAGTTCACTGCCATAGTTCAATGACTAAGTATTTTGTGGACAACTCTACCAGTGTGAATCCGTCAGCTGGTTCACTCAGACCTCATCCTGTAATTGAGTAGATCCCACTGTGAATATACCTTCTGCAGATTCCCCGCTCAGTCAATCCGAATCGCAGCGAATCTGGCGGTGTGTTTCTGAAACACTGGTCTTTGGACAGCTGCCACTGTTAATGGGAATTTTGAATGTGACTCCAGACAGTTTCTCTGATGGGGGAGAAGCCACTGGAATCGAATCGGCTATCAGCAAAGGATTGCAACTGGTTGAAGACGGTGCGGACATACTGGATATTGGTGGAGAATCCACGCGGCCTGGTGCCGATCCGGTTTCCTTAGCGGAAGAGCTGCGACGGGTCGTCCCCGTGATTGAAGCACTCTCTACACGAACGAGCACTCCCATTTCTATTGATACGACCAAAGCTGAAGTCGCACGGCAGGCACTGCTGGCAGGCGCTACCATTATCAATGATATTTCCGGACTGACCTTTGACCCCGCTATGGTCCCTCTGGCTGCAGAGTCAAAAGCGGGCGTGATTTGTATGCACATTCAGGGCACACCGCAAACCATGCAGGAAAATCCTGAATATGATGACGTTGTTGCCGACTTGATACACTGGTTTCAGCAGCGGATTCAAGTCCTCCTGGCTGCCGGTGTCAAGCCAGCGCAGATAGTCCTTGACCCCGGGGTCGGCTTTGGTAAGACAGCAGACCACAATCTGCAGATTCTATCGCATATCTCGTCCTTTCAGGCACTCGGGTTTCCCGTGTTGATCGGGCATTCCCGCAAGCGTTTTTTATCAAAACTGCTCGGTCGCTCGCTCGAAGAACGACTGGCTGGTACCATCGGTGTCTCTGTGGCGCTTGCCAATCAGGGAGTCGAAATCTTAAGACTGCACGATATTGCCGCCAACCGGGATGCCATCGCTGCCTGGCAGGCAGTCATTTCCCGAAGCACACCATAGTTAAATTAGAGAATTCAAGTTTAAGGAATCGATATGAATCTGAATCTGTTCTCACGGCCACTGGTACTCGCGCTATTCACTCTTCTTACCATCAGTAGCCATGCAGCGGAAAAACCAGAACACAATTTTGAACGCTGGGAAAAGTCGATCTCCCAGTTTGAAAAACAGGATCAGGAACAGGGAGTCAAGCAAGGGGGCATCCTGTTTGTAGGCAGTTCCAGTATCCGTATGTGGGATCTGGATAAGTATTTCCCCGGTCAGAGTGTGCTCAACCGTGGTTTTGGCGGTTCAGAAATCGTGGATTCCACCCATTTCGCTGATCGGATTGTTATCAAGCATCAACCGAAGGTGATCTTCTTATACGCCGGCGATAATGATCTTGCACGTAAGAAAACCGCGGAAGAAGTCTCCGCAGATTTTAAAAAATTTGTCGCGAAAGTTCATAAAAGTCTGCCAGAAACCCGCATTGTCTTCATCGCCATCAAGCCCAGCATCAGCCGCTGGAAACTGGCCGATACGATTCAGCAGGCCAATAAGCTGATTGCTGCACAGTGCGCCAAAAATGAACTGCTCGAATTCGCCGATGTCTGGGAACCCATGCTGGGCGAAGATGGGAAACCCAGACCGGAACTGTTCAAATCGGATGGCCTGCACATGGAACATGCTGGCTATCTGATCTGGAAAAAAGCGGTGACACCTTATATGGATCAGAAATAACAGACCGGCTTTACAACAGCCTGCAGGTCAGATCGTTCTGACTTGCAGGTCATGCGCCTCAACAAACGCGTCCAGTTCTCCCCGTTTGAAAATTCCCGCTGTCGCACCGGTCGCCCGTACGCAACTGTGACCCAGGGCAGATCCAAACCTCAGGCAGTCTTCCGGGCTCGCTCCTTCGAGCAAACCGTGAATAAATCCCGCAACAAACGCATCGCCACTCCCCGTCCCGTCGACCAGATTGACCGGGTAAATCTCAGACTGAATCGTCCGCTCAGAGTCCATCAGGATACTCCCCTCACCGCCACAGGTGATGATCACATGCTTTGCTCCTGCTTTGCGGAACGCACGTGCCTGTTCAAGTGGGTCCGATTCACCCGTGATTAACTCTCCTTCGTCATTATTAGGTAGAAAATAATCACTCAGCGGCAATACCGGCTCCAGCATTTTCCAGTAGTCTGCCTGTTTGGGGGTCACCACATCCAGTACCGTCGTCACTCCTGCCTCTTTTGCCATCCAAAACATTTCAGCCACATTCTCGGGCGACAGCTCTTCTGACAGGCAGTACCCCCCCAGATACAATATGCGGCTCGACTCAATCTGCTCCCGTGTGACCGTTTCTCCGGTAAACAGTGCATTTGCTGCGACCGAATGAATGAAACGCCGGTCTTCTCCCTGCACATTAATCACAAAAGAACCGCTCGTCGGCAACTGGTCTGACTTCATCAGGTAATCGCAGTGCACCCCTGATTGAATCAGGCTTTCTTCCACATATTGCCCGAAAACGTCCTGTCCCACGATTCCCGCGATCGCTACCTGCCTGTCGAGACGCGCCAGATCAGAAGCCACATTCGAGGCACAGCCGCCAATCGTCAGTTCCATCTGATCAGTCAGCACCAGCTCTCCTGGTCGGGGCAGATGATCAATGGCTTTGCACACATGGTCTGCAACAATGATGCCCGCACACAAACAGTCATACCTGGGAGACGACATTCGATCACCTTTTTTCTCGATACAGTCAGTTTTTTCACGAACTGGTTATTATGCGAGAGTGCAGGTAGAGATCAACACCTAACTGGAATGTAGATGCACAGATTTTATGTTCTGCCCCGGGTCCGCTGCCTGAGAGGGAAGTACGGTCTGGGTTTCCGGATCGTTCGGGCTGTCGGTTGGTTTCTGCTTTCTGAAATGCAGCAACAGCCTGAGCATGATCGGGTAGGTCATCAGCGCGAAAAAAGTGGCCACTATCAAAGACCCGATGATCAGCGGAGAGCCGACTTCCAGCAGCAGCTGCTTCACCGTTTCCCACCAGCCACTGAATCCTTCAAATTCCAGGATCCGCGCGAAATCTTTCTGGGTCATCGAACCGCCTACATAATAGGTCCCGATTTTATAGTCGAACCAGTAGATTGGCACGATCGTCAGTGGATTCGAAATATAGACGGTGATCAGGGAAGCAACCTGATTAAATTTAAAGAAGGGACGGGTCACAAAAGCAACGCAGACCACCATCAGCATTTGAATGCCAACCGTAGGGGTCAACGCGATAAACATTCCGATGGCCGTCCCCAAGGCAATGGAGTGGGCACTGTCGTCCAGCATTAATATCGAACGCAGCAGCACGCGCGGGCTGTATTTCCAGGCTGGTTTCGGTGATGACATATCGCTATTTCAACAGGCTTTTTCTGTGAGTCTGATCCAGACTGAATCCAGTCTGGAATAGGGGCCACGTTTTACTTATTCAGTGTTATAGGATTATTTTATCGGCTGGAACCGGGCAAAATTCCGCTACTTTATGCAATGTTCGTCTGGTGCAGTCGTATTACCCGGGGTAACTGTTACAGTCAGTCCGATTATAAGATTTAGCAGCATTAGCTCGGGAACCGATCTGCGAGAGCATATCATATTTTACCATAGCGGCTTTCAAACTTTGATACCCGGCCCAAATGCCTTTGGAGACGCTACGATAAAAATCAGGCACAGTCAATTATTTACCAGTCGGCCTCTATTCTAGTTAAGCAATTTCCTGTTAAGCAACTGTTATCATCCGTCCAATCTCCCACCACGGTAAACTCCTGTTTTTGAACACACGCCTTAACATCCGTTAAAAGTATAGTTTGTACACTTTGTGGGAAACAGTATGTTTTTTTGAGCCCGAGCCTGAAATTTCAATACAGGTTGGTTATGCTCTGTTTTAAGAATGGGGCGCGCTCTTCACTTCCTGTTCTTTTTTTGACGTTTTCAGCTCATACTGATTAGTACGCAAACGGGATTGATAATGGTAGAGAACCTGGAAATTTTCGAGGTCGAAGTGACTGCACCCAATCTGGTCGTTATTCCTCAGGGGTCCACCCTGCAGTTTTTGTACAGTAACGTGCAGACCGAATCCAATAAGGTCTTAAGACTCTTTGATGCGCCGGAAATCAAGAATGTGATTATTGACCTCTCCAAAGTCGATTATCTCGATTCCATCATTATCGGCTCCATCATCCGACTCCTGCAGCGAGCCAGGCAGACCGGCGGCCAGGCCGTCTTCTGTAATGCCTGTGAAAACATGCAGAATATCCTCAAATGTATCAAAGTCGGCAGCCTCTGGCCTCTGTTCGAGACCCGGGAAGAAGCCGTGACTGCCATCAGTACGAATTCATAGTCCTCCAGTTTTTTCCTGATAACAATGAGCCTGGAATGCTGCCGTTCACAGCCGACGACCTGAAAGCGATCCAGACCGAAACCTTTGTCGAACATCTCGACTACTTCGAAAGCCTGGCCTCCACCAACTCCTGGGCTCTCAGTACACATTGCATCTCTACTGGTTCAGCAGTCAGTCGCGAAACCAGTCACCCCAGCCTGGTCCTGACCGGAAATCAGACCGCTGGCCGCGGTCGAGGCAGCAATTCCTGGTGGGCGCCTGAAGGGGGACTTACTTTCTCCCTCGTCGTCGATACCCGAAATTTGCAGATCCAGCTCGAACAGCAGCCACTCATCGCGCTCGCCACCGGACTGGCCGTTTGTGAAACCCTCGAAAAACATCTGCCCGACTACTCGCTCCAGCTCAAGTGGCCCAACGATGTCTATCTGCAGCAGAAAAAAGTCGCTGGCATTCTCGTCGAAATCGCAGCCACCCAACCCGGGCTCGTTGTTATCGGCGTCGGACTGAATCTCAATAACTCCTTCCTCTCCGCCGAAGCAGAACTCCAGTCGCGGGGCACTTCTCTCTATGAAACTACCGGCCAGAAATACTCACTCGCCACGACCCTCATTGACCTGGTCAATGGCATCGAAAACCGCCTCTACGATGTTGCCGGCGAAACCAATGCCTTCATGGCCGACTGGCGACGCTACTGCCTGCTCACCGGCCGTACCATTCGCATCAATACCGGACTCGAAGTCAAACAGGGAACCTGTCTCGAAATCGACGACCAGGGCTTCCTCATTCTCCAGACCGCAACCGGCATCGAACGCATCATCAGTGGCACCATTGAACATTTCTGATTAAAATAATCCTTATGAAAAAGCTACTCATCTATCCCGCCATTGACGACGTGCGCCTCGCGCGAATTCAACAAGTCTCGAACCAGCTCACCGTCTGTAACGCTTGTGATCTCTCGCAGGCGTTAACTGAAATCATAGATGCCGACGCCTTCTTCGGTAAGCTGACTCCCGAACTGTTGGCCGCTGCCGAAAATCTCAAGTGGGTCCAGTCCCCCACCGCCAGCCTCGAACATTATGTCTTCCCCGAACTGGTCGAACATCCCTGCCAGCTCACCAATATGCGCGGACTGTTTTACGATGTCATCGCCGACCACGTCCTCGGCTTCGTCCTCTGCTTCGCTCGCAATCTGCACCGCTATATCCGCCAGCAGTATCAAGCAGAGTGGCAACCCATCGGCGGAACCGCTGGCAAGCCAAATTTCGTTACCGGACCCGGACAGGTCAGCGAAGTCGATCGCAGCCATCTGCATCTCGCCGACTGTTCGCTCGGCGTCGTGGGTGTCGGCTCCATCGGCGCGGAAGTCTGTCACCGCGCTGCCGCCTTTGGGATGACCGTCTACGCCGTCGATCCACTCACCCGCGAGGTACCCGGAGTCGTCGATGAAGTCTGGGACATCGACCGCCTGCCCGACCTGCTGGCCATCAGCGATTTCGTCGTCATCGCCGCTCCCCACACCCCTCAGACCGAAAAACTGTTTCGCGCCAAACAGTTCCGCCAGATGAAATCCTCCGCGTATCTGATCAACATCGGCCGCGGTGCCATCGTCGATTTGCAGGACCTGACTGCCGTTTTGGAGCAGAAAGACATCGCCGGCGCCGCCCTCGACGTCTTCGAAATCGAACCCCTGCCCTCCAATCACCCGCTCTGGCAGATGGATAACGTAATCATCACTCCCCACATCGCGGCCGCCTCGACTCGCGTTCCCGAACGTCACCTGGAAACCCTGCTGGAAAACATCCGCTGCTTCATGAACGGCCAACCCTTCCTCACCCTCGCCGACAAAAGTCTCTGGTTCTGAAAAATCAGTTGTTAAAAACATCGACTGCTTTTCCGCGCACCACACATGCATTTCACTGTTCAACTTCCCCTTGACGCCGCCGCGCCACGGGCGATTATGCGTAGTCGTGTGTCGCGCGCGTGCCCAGTTTACAGTGCACTGAAACACGGGCCACTTGTTCTGACTCTTCACTATAAAACAGCCCGTTTTTTCCAGATAATCAGTTCGCAGAATGACACGTGTTCCCGATGTATGCCTGCGGGTCGCCGCACTTCGCAGCCTTTCCCCCCAGGACCGCCACTGCTCACACCAGCATCGGTCCCCTATCAACAAACATCGCCACTCGATTCTGTTCAGCCCCCCTTGACTCCCCCGCGCTCGTGCAGAGAATATTCCTATGAACAACGAACACAGACTGATCCCGATTTCGGTTCTCTCACAAAAATCATCCGTGGGTAATTTATGAAAACAATCCATCACTCCACTTCGTTCTCCTTTCCGTAAGGTCACACAAAAGAAATGGGTAAGCCCGGATGCACATCCGGGCCGAGTGCAGCGAGCAGAAGGTCGCAGCTGCCGCGTTCGTACCAGAACCGAACTTCCCATACTAGAGCGCATCACATTTAAGTATAGCGTTTCGCAATCTAATATACTCGGGCCAAACAGCCCTGGAGACGCTACAGTAAAACGGGACACAGTCTAAGTTTTCAAGATCGCCGGGTGCCACTGTCGGCTCGTCCGACAGTGACTGTGATCAGGCCTCCCCCTCTTGCTGAACAACAGCCGTGTGGCACAGTTGGCTTGTCAACAGTGAAATGAACAATCTATAGACGATCAATACTCATTTACATTCTTGACAACGAATTATAAAACACTGCTTCCAGTCCTCGCAGATAAAAATCGCGAACCACTAAACACAGAGAATGGGTAAGCTTCCAAGAAACCCAATTAGCCGTAGGGCCTTAGCCCCGGTTGTCTCCCGATCTGCAGAATCCGCAGCAATTACTGTATGGCTAATGGTGAAAAGCGGCTGGCCCCGGATGCAATCCGGGGTTGTCGCAGACAACAGGAAACTGTCAGGGCAATCTTACAATCAGGATTCAGGTGACCAACCTGCCCCCTGGTGTAGAGTCGACACCCACATGTCCGCCCGCCTGGCGATTGTCGAACCAGTATCACTCAACATCGGAAACCAGTGACACATGCAATCGTGAAATTTCTACCACGAAAAACACGAAAGCAGACACGGGGTAAGCAAAAAAGAAGGGGTGAGCCCGGATGCAATCCGGGCCGAGCACAGCGAGCAGGAGGTCACAGCTGTCGCATTCAATCAATACCAGTCCGTCTCATTCGCGAGATAAACCCAATTAGCCGCAGGGCCTTAGCCTAATGGCACTTACTTTAAAGTAAGTTGGTCACCCCTGACGTTTGGCATGGGATTTGCGCAGGATTCTATTCTTGAAAATAGACTGCCAATTTGCCAGGAGTAACCACGCAGTGAA
>NZ_JBLXFK010000008.1:0-313134 GCF_048262075.1 Gimesia sp. | reverse complement strand
TTGATCAGTTGGTTAAGAATGTTTTTCATCGTGGTAGTCTCCAAAGTTGTTATGAAAAGTTTGCATCGAGTTGTTTGTGTTTCCAAGTTGATAAAGGGATGTAAAGCAAGCTGAATACCAAAGGGGCCAAACCGTAAATCTTTTTTTACAAACTGTTCAGAATCAGAATCGTAAGTACTTGTCGTAAAGGGAGATAGAAATATCAGACCAGTTAGAATATTTTCGGCACCACTCTGAAACGGGGTACAACCACTTGAGGTAAAAAAGCAACACGCCTGGGACCTAAAACCGCAGACTCCACGTAACCTGTTTTAAGGTATTTAGTTAAGACAAAGATGCAGTAAGGCAACACGGGGCGAATCGGCAACATCGATACCAGTTGCCTGCAATCACCTGTGAGAGGAGACCTTATAATTAATTCAAGTGTCAGAGTCCGATTGAATGGACTGTCGCGGGTATCATTTCAACGTAAAAATTCAAAAAAGTGTCTGATATCCACGATTTACTTCCGCTCGTACTCTTGACCTCAGCGGATAACAAGACATAATCTGAGGCACAGGAAGCACGTATTGCTGTCGAGGGTGACAATGTCACTTAAGAACAGGTACAGGCCGACTTGCGGGTGTAGCTCAGTGGTAGAGCACCACGTTGCCAACGTGGCTGTCGAGGGTTCAAATCCCTTCACCCGCTCTTTTTTTCGCATGCAGAATCTCAGGGACAGAAACCGAGCCCCCATCTTATTTGAATGCGGGGCTTTTAATACTTTCAGTAGTATCACCCAATATTCAACGTCGCAGCTGGCTGCTGCCACTCTCAGATTGAGTGCCGATTTTAGGTAATGCCCCATTGCTGTATCCCACACTCAAGTAAAAGAAAAGGATTGGACCGTGTCTGACGAACTCGCAACAACAGAAGAAACCGTCTCAGCGGATGGCGAGTACAAGATGTCCGTGACCGCCAAAATCGATGAGGTTGGTCCCTGTAAGAAACATGTAACCGTAACGGTTCCCCGCACTGATATTGACCATTTTTACTCTGAGTCTGTCTCCGAGTTAGGTGGCCAGGCGACGGTCCCCGGTTTCCGCGTAGGCCATGTGCCAACCAAGCTGATTGAAAAACGCTTTCGTCAGGAACTTTCTGACCAGGTTAAGCAACGCGTATTAATGGAAAGCCTGGAACTGATCGCAGAAGATAACGATCTTGATCCAATCAATGAGCCGACAATTGATATTGAGAGCCTGGAAATCCCCGAAGACGGCGAATTTACATTCGAATTCGAAGTGGAAGTCCGACCTGATTTCAAGCTTCCGGAATACAAAGGTCTGAAACTGGAACGTCCTGCACGTGAGATAGCAGATAAAGACGTTGACGAGTACCTGACTCGCTTCCTCGGCCAATACGGCGAAATGGAAGAGCGCAAAGGTGCCGCAGAAAAAGAAGATTATCTTGAGCTTGCTATCAAATTTGAACACGATGGCAAACACCTCAGCGAAATCGCCGAGCTCGTTGTCCCGCTGCGTCCTGTATTACGTCTGCAGGATGCTGAAATGACTAACTTTGGTGAGTTGATGACTGGCGTCAAGACTGGCGACACCCGCGAATCGGAAGTCGAAATTTCCGGCGAAGCAGACCAGATCGAGATGCGGGGCGAAAAAGTAAAAGCCCTGTTTACTGTCAAGAGTGTCAAGTACATTCAAACTCCGGAAATCAATGAAGAATTACTGGAGCGTATTGGTGCCGAATCAGAAGAAGAACTGCGGGAAGAAGTGAAGAACATTCTGGAACGCCAGCTGACTTACGAACAGCGTCAGTCAACCCGTTCTCAGGTTCTGGATAAGATTACAGAATCCGCCGATTGGGATCTGCCGGAAACACTTGTCTCCAAGCAGGTTGAAAATGCACTGCGTCGTGAAATTCTGGAAATGCAACAGGCTGGATTTTCTCGTCAGGACATTCAGGCTCGCGAAAATGAATTGCGGCAGAAAGCAATTTCTTCAACTCGCCAGGCTCTGAAAGAACATTTTGTGCTCGATAAAATTGCGACCACAGAAAACCTCGAAGTACAGCCTTCGGAAATTGACATGGAAATTTACTACATGGCAATGCAGCAGGGTGAGAGCCCACGTCGAATTCGGGCCCGCATGGTCAAATCCGGCATGATCGAAAACCTGGAAGCACAGCTGCGTGAGCGTAAAGCCGTTGATGTCATTCTGGAAAAAGCAGAATACACCGACACCGAAATGAAACCTCAGGAAGAAAATAAAATCTCTGCAGTGGCACGTTCGGTCTGCTCCAGCTTCTCTGCTTCTGCTGCAGAAGAAGAAACTGAAGAAGCAGACGAAGAATAGCTCTTCGCCAGTCTTCTAGAGCGAATCACATTTAACCATAGCGTCTCTCGATCTATTATACTCGGTTCAAATGGACCTGGAGACGCTTCAGTAAAACTGAACGCAGTCTAAAATATTGATTTTCCCAAAGCGATACTGTTAACACAGTATCGCTTTTTTATTTGGCCTGAATCCCTCTCAGTTTACGCCTTCCGGGTCCAGTTAAGATCCCGCTCCCGATAATCAGCCTGGAGCGCATCAGTTTTAACCATTGCGTCTATCATTCTAATATACTCGGTCCAAATGGACCTGGAGACGCTACAGTAAAACTGGACACAGTCTAGCCGAACAAATAGATTGTATTAAAATAACTCTCCGACCTTGGATATACAAATCTATTATGCATGACAGGTATTAACCGAAAATGCCACCTCCTGAATTACACGAGATTTCCCACACGAGCCCCCCCATCATTTTACTGGGGGCCAGTAATCTGACTCGCGACTTCCCACTCATCCTGCGACTGCTGCAATCTTCCCTGCAATCCCCTTTAGATATCTATACTGCGATGGGACATGGGCGATCCTATGGCAACTGGAGCCGCGTTCTTTACCGCGCCTTGCCCGGCATTACCCGCTGCGAACTCTGGGACGCATTCCCGCTCGCACTCAACGGCAAGACCACTCCCCTGGCATTATTAACCGATATCGGCAATGACCTGATTTACGGCCAATCTACTGAAACGATTCTGAGTTGGGTTGCACAGAGTATTCAACAACTAAGGGAACATCAGGCCCAGATCACAATTACCCTGCTGCCGGAAGAAAGTCTCGCGCGGCTTTCATCCTGGCGTTTTGAGCTGACGCGGCGACTATTTTTTCCCAACAATCCAGCATCACTGGCCGATCTTAAAGAGAAAGTCCGCGAATTGAACCAGAGCCTGTCAGCATTTGCAGACCAGGATCAGATCTCGGTCGTAGCTGCGTCGCAGGAATGGTATGGGTTCGATCCGATCCACTATCGCTATTCTCAGCGTGTCCATCTCTGGAAAACAATTCTTTCCCATTGGGAACTGCCTGAACTCAGCAGGATGACTGCCCGCAATCACTGGCTCGACTCGTTTTATGCCATTACCCGATTAACCCCCTCTACCAGGCGACAGTGGGGAAAACTGCAACAAAAACCACAACCAGTTCGCATACTGGATGAGGGAACACGAATTTCTGTTTTTTAATACAGAATTTCAGCAGGTATGAATTAATACCATAAAGCAGTTGGAATTGATCTAATCCATTGTCATTTTGGAAGTTAGTAAAATAAAGTTGAGATATTTCAGACTAAAACAGAGATTGAAAGTGATATATTGGAAAAGCTGACGCCTGTTTAAATAAGTATGACTTCGATGATTCATGACGCTCATCAACTTTAGAAAGCAGCAGCATGGCTGGTATCGCATACCTCGGCATTTTTATTGGTTTGATGATCATCCTGCTGATCATTACCGTGGTAGGACATGGTATCTGGGTCTTTGTCGCTGCACTCTTTAGATCCTCTTCGCTGCTGAATTCCCTAAGCGATGAAGAACGAATCGCTTCCGCTGTAGAATCCTCTTCAAAAAACACATTCAATCAGGATCGACAGACTACACAACGTTATCTGCGACGTCTGTATTATGAAGGAAAAATCCCGGAACAGGATTTTCAGAAACTGCTTAAATACACTACCGAGGAATTTATTTCCCCGACGCGCCCTGAGCACAATCCTTCACCCCAACCGATAATTTCTACCACTGAAACAGAGACTGAATTCCCCCCTTCTACTCCAGTGGAATCTCAATCCCCAGCTGAAGAAATCTCTGATTTTCTGGATGAGAGTGATTTCCTGGAAGAATCGGCGATCCAAACCAGACCGAAACGTTTCACGCTTCCGACAGCAAAACCGTCCCCTCAACGTGAAAGTATCACCCCCCCGGCAGATAAACAGGCTATTGGTTCTCTGTTAAACGCGTTCATGGAGGATAAAAATATTCGCTGGGGAGAACTGGTCAGTGGGCTGCTGATTGTAGGAAGTGCTATCGGCCTCGTCGTGAGCCTCTGGTCGACACTTAAAAACCAGATCCCTTATCTGCCTGCTTTGCTCTTCCTGCTGGCAACGGCTGCCATCCATGGAGCAGGCCTGTATACTTTCAAACGCTGGAAACTGGAATCCACGAGTCGCGGCCTGTTGTTGATCACCGTCCTACTCGTTCCGCTTAACTTTCTGGCCGGTATTCGCCTCTCCGATCATCGACCAGCAACCGACCCGCTTTTTATTCTGGCTATCAGTATCGGCTTTGCTGCCTTTGGTTGGATGGTCAGTTCGGCCAGCCGCATCCTCGTCAGTTTTGGTCGACTTCCTTTACTGGTGATTGTACTGGGAACATCAGCAGGACAGCTGATTATTTCACGAATCGCATCAAACAATCCTTCATTTCTGCAGACAAATCTACTGGCAATCCTGCCTGCAGGATGTTTTATCATCGGATTGACTCTGATCCTCAAGCAGACATTGAAGTGGGATAAGATCACAGATTCTCGAGCTCGGGAACTGGTAACACTCGGAGGCCTGTCAGTCTTCGCTGTGCTGGCCCCCTGCTGGCTGTTGGTCTGGAATACGACGAATCGCCTCGAAACGTTTTCCTGCCTGACCCCACTGTTCAGCCTGATGGAAATTCTGCTGCTCGGCCTGGGGCTGATCCTGCATCACAGAAAAAACGGAGACGATACTCCCCACTGGGCGTTGACCGGCTCTTCCATTGCCGTCTTTTCTACTTTGATGATCTTGATCAATTTTGCGATCTCCTGGCCCCGGGTTGACATCCTGGTTGTACTGGGCATCGTTAATTGCATCAGCCTGTCGATCCTGGCCATCCAGGCACGCTTTGCGCTCTGCCACATCCCTGCTTTGATTTCCGCAGCCATTGCCGGCCTGCTGGGTTTCCATCTACTTACTGGTACCATCACCTGGGAAGGAACCACACAGACCAGGTTGATCGACTCGCTACTGCTGGGACGCAGTTCCATCGTGTTTGCCGTCTTTACAATCCTGACAACTGCAGGAGCGTCATTCCTGAAACGAAGTGGAAAACAGGAAGACGCCCGCTACTTCCTGTACACAGCAGGATGTTTTTCAGTCCTCTCGACTATGATCGCAGCCTACGCCGGATTTGTAACGCAGACCGATTTAAACTGGTCTACGCTCGCGTTGCTGATGAACACGTTATTCTTCCTGCTGGCCAACTGGCAAGTACGAAGAAAGGCTCTCTCTGGAGTTGCCTCTTTCCTCGGCTTTCTGACACTGCAGCATGCATTCTGCCTCAATACGACTTTTCGAGACGGACTATCCCACTTTAAACTGTTACCTGAGGCACCCTTTGTCTGGGGGTGTTTGATTCATGCTACGACAAGCTTACTGTTTCTGATAGCCCTTCATTACTGGTGTCGCCACAGAAATCCTCTACAATCTGCCTGGTCACTGATTCCAGTCAAGTCAAATGCATTTACATTACCCATCGTCTCCGGTTCCTTATGTTCTACCATTCCTGTCATCATCTACACTCTCGGACAGATCATGCCTGCCGAAATGCATGCCCTTTATGCGTTCTGGCTGATGCTGATCTGGATCTCCGTGGCATTGATCTTGAAGTCAGACTTCTGGTTTCTGTGTTCCCAGTTCGCGGGAACAGCCGGCAGCCTGTATGCCGCGACAGCCATTGGCGAACATTACAACCTCTGGGAAGGCGCAGGTCGTGAGCATCCCCGTTACTGGCTGATTCACATCCTTGCTGTCGTGATCTGGATTCTGGTGGGATCAGCCATCCATTCGAAAAAGTATTCCCGCAATATGCTAGGGGCACTGTCTCGCAGCGCTCGAATGAACCTGCAGCCGACATTGCTGGCTGGATCGATCATCGCCACGGGCTTCGTGCTTTGCGCCGCCCTGCTCCCAGCCATTCTGAATCAGTTGAAAGATATTTCTGCACTCTCAGCTGTACATCGGCTTGCGATTCCCTTTCTGGCGGGATTCTTCATCTACATCATGGTATTAATCAGTATTGCCCTGACCAAACCGAAACCGAAGCGACTGCACACGCCAGCTGGATTGATCATGGGACTGCTGCTGTTGACCATTGTATCCAACTTTAGATCTTTCGATCTGGAACTGTCTCTCTTCAGCTTTCAGCTCAAACATGCAGTCGAAGCCTTTAGCTTCTGGAGCTGGCTGTGTCTCGGATTGCTGATCGTGGCCTGCCTGCCTTACCTTAACAGTCGCTTCCAGTCAGGAACGGCGCTAGGGGTCCTGTTTATTACCTACCTGGTCCCCTTCCTGATCGCCGGGTATTTTATTGATCAGAATCGTGCGGCGGATGCTTTGCGATGGGGGTTGAGCCTATATGCCATGACAATGATGCTGCTGATTATCAAATCAGAATCGCTTCTCAATTATCTGCGAGCTAAAGAAATTCGATTGCGATATTTGCCTCGACTGCTGGCCGACAAACCCACCTGGCGTAACCTCAGCATCCTGGGTGCCTGCCTGCCACTTCTGGTACTGACCCTTTACCAGATTTTTGGATACTGGCTGGAATTTTCCCGTGCCCCTCAAGTCGTTTCATTCTCAGAGCGGATCATTCCGATCCTGGCTTTCTGCATGCCTCTTCTGCTGTTGCTGGTCGCGGTGATCTTCTATGCGATTCATTTTCGATCAGCCGGCTGGATGCTGATTGGTTCCCATCTTCTGATTATGGTTGTGATCACGGGAACAATCATGAGCTTCACCGAGTCGATTTCCACATTCGGATCTGCTGCCTGGCTACGAACTATAATAGCTCTGGGACTCTCGTTCGCAATATATGGACTGGGCTGGCTTGCCCTGGAACCGAGAATTAATCCTGATTGGAAAGCACAACAATCCCTGTCTCCCGTTCACTGGCCCCTGATACGAGTCCATGCCCTCGGTATGCTCTGCCTGATGGTCGGACCTTATCTGCTACCATTCCTGATGAACATGGCAAACCCCCAACTTGAATGGGAAAAATACTTCCCGCAGATTCCGAGAACCGTTATTGTATCAATCAGTCTGGCAACCGGTTTTCTCTGGTGGTTTTCGCGACGCTATGCCAGTAGTCTGCTTACTAACGGAATGACGTTCCTCGCTTTCGCTTTAATTGGCTTTACGACCATCTTATTCCGCCAGTACTCAGACATGCCTGCCTGGAAAATCAATTTTCTGATGGAAGCGGGACTGATTCTGATAGCCAGTTTCCACACCCTGCGATTCATAATGAAACATCGTCAGATCAGCCAGGCGACTGGTTCACAACCAGGCGTCACCCGCCATTTCTACTGGTGCCAAATCCTGGTCGTCGCATTGATTCTGTATGCGTTCCGAGGTGCCTGGTCCGATTCACTGAGACCGTTGCCTGCCACGACCATCGCCGGCTTTGGAACGCTGGTTTATTTCCTGCTGGGCATCTGTCTTCGCAAAGAATTTCTCAAATATGCCTCCCTGATCATTGCCTTACTGGGAACCCTGTTTTCTGTGACTGCCACCTGGAATATCCAGGACAGCTCCGTTTCTGCTCAACAGATACTCGACCTGACCAGATGGATGATCTCGACGGCTGCTCTCATTTCCGGTTGCTGGCTGACGTTTGATCTGTACCAGATGACTCGTACTAATTCGGAGAGCACATCTGTAAAACCACCTGGTCTACCACAAATCATCTCAGGAATTCTGGTCTGCATGATCCTGTTTTACACATTCCTGATCGCAGTCACTAGAACAGTACTGATACATATCGAAGTCCCCGTTATTCGAGACCTGGCTGGCTGGACTGCTTTACTGACTGTAACGCTGCTGTTGATCGGGTTGCTCTGGGATCCGAAAAGCCGCTATAGCCTGCAGGCGTTATTCGTCATCGGTCTCTGTTATATCGGTACTTTCCTGAGTGACCAGACAGAACTTCGACTGCTGGCGCAACATTCCGGACTGGCTGTCTCCTGCTATGCCTGCTTGATCGGCATCCTGTGGAGATTACGCAGCGTATGGATTGATTTCATCTACCGACTGGGGATTCCGAGTCAAACAAATCAGTTCTGGCGCTGGCTGCCTTCCGCGGTCACCTTGCTTGCCGTTTATTCTATCCTCGCATTGCTCCCTGGTGTACTTCGATTTAAAGAGCAGGACCTGCGGTGGTGGTCTGTTGTGGGAACTCTGATTACGGGCTTCGCTTTTTACTCTTTCACTGATCTCAGTGAGTATTCGCAAAAATTCAAAAAACGGACCCTGCTGGCATTGGGAATTGGCTCTGTTTATGCCGGCTGGGCCCTGTTACCTGTAGACGGTAACTTTTACTGGCTCGACCATCTGATTCGACTGCTGGAAGTGGTTGCTATTTTGAGCCTGGTCCTGACTGTGATCCAGGTGAAATGTACTTTCCTCTCACCAGACTGGTCTGAAGCCGTCCGAACCAATTCACGTACATTTCTGTCTATCGCGGGATCCTCTCTTTTCTCCATTCTGATATCAGAAGTCGGGTTTCATTTGGCTGGAATCCCTCTGCAGCTCACAGCTGGCAGAATCGGTGTCGTTTCGCTGACTCTGGTTGCCTTATCTGCGGCACTGATTCTGATGGCAGCAATTCCCAAATACGATTCCTTTCAATTACCGCTGAAACGACGGATGTGGTATGTGTATGCAGCAGAAATCGTACTGGCGCTGCTGTTCCTGCACATTTACCTGACCATGCCCGAGCTCTTCCGCGGTTACCTGCTTCCTTTCTGGCCTTATATTGTGATTGCCATCGCATTCGCAGGTGCCGGAGTGGGAGAATTTTTTGATCGCATCGGTCTGAATGTACTCTCTGAACCGCTGCAGCGAACAGGTACATTTCTCCCCTTACTGCCGGCGCTCAGTTTCTGGATTCATGCTGCCTCTCACGGGCAGTCACCGATCGTGGGCGACTATTCGATGATCCTGTTACTCATTGGAATCGTATATGTCACAATGAGCTTATGGCGAAAGTCATTCGTCTATACAACGCTTGCAGCGCTCGCCGGCAATGGCGCCTTATGGGCCTTCTGGATGGAACAGGGGCAGGTCTTTACTCAACATCCTCAACTCTGGTTGATCCCCCCTGCTCTCTCAGTTTTAATCGCCACACATCTGAATCGGGAGAAACTCAGTAAAACGCAACTGACTGCGATTCGTTATTTCGCCACTATGTCCATCTATATCAGTTCGACCGGAGACATGTTTATCGTAGGTGTTGCCAACAGTCTGTGGCCTCCCGTGATCCTCTGCAGCCTGTCAGTGATCGGTGTCTTCGCCGGTATGATGTTTCGCGTTCGTGCTTTTCTTTATGCCGGGTCGTCATTTCTGGTGCTCTCGATTGTGAGCATGATCTGGCATGCATCCCAGTCACTGGGACATGTCTGGCCGTGGTGGGCATTCGGGATCGGCCTGGGGATCTGCATCCTGGTTGTGTTCGGGATGTTTGAGAAACGCAGAAATGAAATGCTGGAACTCGTAGGACAGCTCAAAACATGGGACCGCTGACAGCTGCTGTGAATCCGGACGATTCACAGCAGCGCGTCTGCATCGAGTTTATTCAGCAGTCGTAGTTCGATGATTCCGCTTACGTTCATTCTCGGTTAAATGAATCTTTCGCAAGCGAATGATCTTGGGAGTAATTTCCACGTATTCATCGTACTCAATGTACTCCAGGGCCGATTCCAGGCTCATGTCACGAGGCGGCTTGAGTACCATGTTCTCGTCTGAACCGGAGGCACGTACGTTGGTCAGCTTCTTGCCGCGAATAGGATTCACAACCAGATCGTTATTGCGGACATTCTCTCCGACAATCATCCCTTCATAAACATCAGCACCGGGTCCAACGAAGAACTCAGCCCGATCACGCAATTTCCACAAGGCATAACCAACGGCCTGACCTTTATCCTGCGAAATCAGCACGCCATTCGCACGGCGAGGAACCTCTCCTTCGGAAACTTTATAAGCTTCGAAACGGTGATTGATAATTGCTTCGCCGCGGGTTGCATTCAACAGACGGGTACGCAGACCAATCAGACCACGTGCGGGAATGGAAAACTTGAGATGAGACATGCCGGTTTCACCAGAGGTCATATCGATCATCTGTCCGCGACGGGCACAGACCAGTTCCATCACGGAACCGACCACTTCTGATGGAGCGTCGACTTCCAGAGACTCAAACGGTTCATGCCATTTTCCATCGATCTTCTTACGAATGACTTCCGGTTTGCCTACAGACAGTTCATAGCCTTCGCGTCGCATCTGCTCGATCAACACGGACAAATGCAGAATACCACGACCAGAGACAGAGAACGAATCTTTATCTTCTCGTTCGGCTACACGCAAGGCTACATTTGATTCCAGTTCTCGCATCAGTCGATCACGCAGGTTGCGACTCGTCACATACTTTCCATCCTGTCCCGCGAGAGGCGAACTGTTGATGGTAAACAACATAGACAACGTTGGCTCATCGACATCAATGCGAACCAGAGCCTGCGGCTTTTCCGCACAGGCGACGGTATCACCAATTTCCGGATTATCCAGACCCACCAATGCGACAATATCACCGGCAGATGCCTCATCGACGGGAGCCCGCCCCAGGTTATTAAACAGTTCTACCGAGTCGACGGTGCACTTGAGATGGTCCCCATTGCGTTTGATGAGGGTCACGCGCTCGCCGGTACGAACTTTTCCACTGCTGATACGACCGGTCGCAACACGTCCTACATATTCAGACCATTCCAGTGTAGTCACCATCATCGTCAGTGGTGCGTCCTGATTGACATCAGGTGCAGGCACATTTTCAAGAACCATGTCCAGTAGCGGATGGATGCTGTCGCCGAAATTATCCAGATCATGTGTCGCGAAACCTTCGCGGGCACTGGCGTAGATATAAGGGAAGTCGAGAGTTTCGTCGTCTGCTTCCAGTTCCACAAACAGGTCGAACATCTCACTTAAGACATGATCGGGTCGGCAATCGGAACGGTCAATTTTGTTGATGACCACCAGAGGTTTCAAACCACATTCCAGCGCCTTTTTTAATACAAAGCGGGTCTGTGGACGAGGACCTTCAAATGCATCGACCAGAATTAAAACGCCGTCTGCCATTCGGAGCACGCGTTCTACTTCGCCACCAAAGTCCGCGTGGCCTGGCGTATCGATGATATTGACTTTGACGCCCTTGTACATCAATGCGATGTTCTTGGCCAGAATCGTGATGCCTCGTTCCCGTTCCAGGTCGTTGGAATCCAGGATACAGTCGCCCTTTAATTGAGAATCACGAAAATGGCCACTTTGATGCAGTAAGGCATCGACCAGTGTCGTTTTCCCATGGTCCACGTGCGCGATAATCGCAATGTTCCGCACATCTTCTCGTTTCATGACTCTTAATTCTTCCCACAATGAATCTCTCGGGAAACCGTCTTAATATTCAAACGTTCCTTACAGGGAACAGAGGGTTTCGCCAAAAAACCGCCTCACAGCGCATCAGGCAACTATAGAAGCCGCAAAATATATCAACAATAGATTAGTAACGCAAAGGCCAGAATTGTACATTCTTACTGGTAGTTCCGATCGGTTTTAGCGATACTTTTACCAAATACTACGCTCAATCTTCACAAAGTGAGAATTCTCACCATAAATTCGTTATTCACAAAGGGGTTATATCGCATGCACTCTCTTCGCCTGCAGATTTGCCTTTATCTGTTTCTCTTCGCTTTCTCGCCGTCTAACGCCATTTTTTCCCAGGAACAGTCCTCGTTTGACATCCTGCTCAAAGGGGGAACGATCGTTGATGGTTCAGGTAAACCGGGGTTTACTGGCGATGTCGCAATCAAAGATGACCGGATTGTACAAATCAGCCCCGAGATCAAGGGAACTGCCAGAGAGATAATTCCCTGTCGTGGACTAACGATTGCTCCGGGTTTTATCGACCTGCATAACCACAGTGACCGGCAGATTATTTCGCCTTTAACCCGGGCTAACATGAACTATGTCACCCAGGGATGCACCACAATTGTAACTGGAAATTGTGGCAGTGGCCCGGTCGATACAGAAGAATATTACCGTATCATCGATGCTGCGGGAAGCGGAACGAATGTACTGCATCTGATTCCTCAAGGATCGCTGCGTGACGAAGTTATGGGCTCAGGACAGCGAGAGCCTACAGCCGAAGAACTGCAGAAGATGAAAGCACTGGCTGAGAAAGCCATGCAGGATGGTGCCTGGGGGATGTCCACCGGACTGATCTATGTCCCCAGCTCCTATGCAAAAACAGACGAACTGGTTGATCTGGCCAAAATTGTCTCCCGCTATCAGGGAATCTATGCCAGTCACATACGCAATGAAAGTACCGAATTACTGGCAGCCGTCGATGAGGCCCTGAAAATCGGTCAGCAGGCAAAGCTGCCCGTTCACATTTCTCACTTCAAATCCAGTGGCCAGGATGCCTGGGGGCTTGTCATTCGCGCTGCCGCAATGATTGATGCTGCCCGAAAACAGGGGCAGAAAGTCACCGCCGATCAATACCCCTATATTGCCTCCAGCACTTCGCTGGGTGCGACGTTAATCCCCGCCTGGGCCAGAGCTGGCAGTAACAAAGAGCTAGTAGCCCGACTGGAAGCGCCTGAAACCTCAGAGAAAATCATTAAAGCCATCAAGAGTAATATCGAAAAACGCGAAAAGGGAAAAGCGGTTCGCATCGCCCGCTATTCAACCAGGCCCGACTGGGTGGGCAAAAATCTGTCACAAATTGCGGAAAAAGAAAACAAAAGCGTATTGGACATTGTGCTGGAGATCACACGACACGGGGGTGCTTCTGTTGTTAACTTCAGTATGAATGAAGCCGACGTCCGCCAGATCATGAAAATCGACTGGGTGGCCACCGCTTCTGATGGTCGGGCTTACCTGCCGGGATCGGACCGCCCCCATCCCCGCAACTATGGAACTTTTCCCCGTAAGCTGGGTTATTACGCGCTGCAGCAGAAAGTAATTTCCCTGGAACATGCCATAAGAAGCATGACCGGTCTCCCTGCTGATATTCTGGGGCTCAAGGACAGAGGCTATCTACGGAAGGGAGCGTATGCTGATCTCGTCGTTTTTGATTCCGGTACCCTGATTGACAAAGCCACATTCGACAATCCACACCAGTATTCGGCAGGGATCCGTTATTTGTTTGTGAATGGCAGCCCTGCTATCAATGCCGGGTTTCCCACAGGCAGTCTGGCTGGCAAAGCGCTCCGTCATCAGCCAGCAGCGAAAACAGAGAAGTAAACTCTACCTTTGAGCCATTTCAGGAAAGACACAGCATTGAATCCACAGCACACACAGTTACTGGTCAGTGTCAGGGACTGTGAAGAAATAGCTCCTGCGATCGCAGGAGGTTGTGAAATCCTCGACTTTAAAGACCCCGGTCGCGGTGCACTGGGGCGAGTTGACGATGCAACACTGAATGCTGTGATAGACTACTGCCAGCTTCATTCCGTGAACATTCCTCTCAGTATGGCGCTGGGGGAACTTTACGAATGGAGTACAGAACAGAACTCCCTGAAGATCCCTGCAGAGATTAAATATTTGAAAATAGGGTTCTCTCACTGTAGTGGATCCCGAGACTGGGTTTCAGACTGGCAGAACCTGAGACAACAGATTGAAGAGAGTAGCGGACATCCACACCAATGGATTGCGGTTGCCTATGCTGACTGGAATCGGGCGGCTTCCCTCTCACCACACGAGGTCCTGGAGTCAGCGTGCGAAAATCAGTGTGCTGGACTGCTGATTGACACTTTCTCAAAACAGCATGGCAGGCTATTGGACCTGCTCACGCCAGAAACTCTCGGCGAGATCATCGAACAGGCCAGAGCTAGTCAACTGAAGCTTGCGCTGGCTGGTTCTCTGCGAATTCAGGATCTGGAGATCCTGTCAGAGCTGGCACCAGACATCATTGGTATCCGCGGAGCTGCCTGTATCCACCATAACAGAACCAGCGTTCTCCAGGAATCTGCCATCAGAACGTTCCGGAAGCAAATGCGTTTCCGCACGAATTCAACGCGATCAGGATGCCGTGGTCGCTGAGACAGTGTGCTGCTTGGAATCCTTCAATGGATTATAGGGAGCAAATTCTTTCCGTTTCAGTTTCTGAATCATGGGAACGACGTGATTGGCCGGGATAGCGAACGATTTAGTTCTGCCAGCACGGGCAATATTCAAACCAATTGCATTCCCCTGCAGATCGACGATCACGCCGCCACAGTCTTCCGGTCGCAACACGGTATCGTGCTGTAAGACCTCGGTGAATCCTGTTTTCCGGCGGCTGAGAGCCCCCCCCATTTTTTTCTGCATTTCCCGCAGGCGATCATAAATCAGCATCTGAGGGTCCGTCAGTACTACAACAGCATTTACCTCTTCTTTTTCCCGGAGGATCTTGACAAGAAGCCGGTCACCGGGCAAAAACTTCTGAACAAATTTTGAAAGAGAGCGGGCACTGTCAATCTCTTCGCCAGCGACGCTTAAGATCACATCTCCTGGCTTCAAACCTGCTTCTTCCGCACCACTTTCACGTATGACATGTTTCACCAGGGCTCCACCTTCAGCGTCGTCGATCTGTACTCCCAGGACACCGGGAGCCGGCTCGATTTTACGTCTGGCAACACTAAGCACTCCGACACTTACAGGAGACATGCTTAAACCGGGGGTGACAAGCCACTGTCCCACCTGTGGATCATTGTCAGATTTCCATTTGACCGTCGGCAGATTTTTGGCATCAATTTTGATCAATGCCAGATCGAGCTTTCCATCCACACCAACGATCTCAGCCGGATAACGTTCCGCCGTCGATAATTCGCAGGTAACTTCCCCCTCCAGTTGGCTGGCTTTGGTCAAAATCCAACCATCAGACTCGACAATGGCGCCTAATGACGTCTCTTTTCCGTTGGAGCGGACTCGGACGGTCCAGGAACGCGGAGTTGAAACGACAGAACGAAAAGCGCGACGCATCTGCGAGCCACTGGTCAACTGGCTGGGCTGAAGTTGATCCCAGGCGTAGCTCTGTGAAGACAGCCCGTCCATGCAAACCGAAACAATCAAAAGCAATAAAGCAGTCCGAACGGCAGTTGCCTTATGCTTTCCAGTATATTGATCCTGGTTCAAGTCTATCTCCTCACGTTTAGATTATTTCGGTGATCTTTTTTTCGGAGCAGAAACCAAGATCGAAATTTTTTGTTGTCGTTCATCAATCCCGTGCAGCGAGCTGTACTTCGAACGCCATGTTCTTACCGGCGCGAATCAGTGTAATCTGAACTGTCTGACCTGGCTTATATTGTTGTACAACCCCGGCAAGCTGTTCGATTCCTGTAATCTTCTCATCATTAAGTTGAATAATAATATCACCTGTTTGTAACCCGGCAATTTCAGCAGGAAACCCTCGGGTGACTCCTGTCACTTTACAGCCACGGTCTGTATCTTCACCATTCACTCCCAATACAGCATTCTGCCCAAGGGGTTTTGCGCCCCACACATCACCAGAAACAAGCTTTTGCCAGTCATCCTGAAAAGCAGAGACGGGAATATGAAAATTCCAGCTGGTGGAGGGACCAATTCGACTGTGGATTCCCACAACCTGCCCCTGCATGTTAAACAGGGGGCCCCCTGAATCACCGCCGATGAGAGTACAATCGGTTTGTAACAAGTGTTTTTTACGAGAGACAATTCTCCCCAGTCGCACAACAGGTGCCCGTCCTGACTGATAGCCATTGGGATGACCGGTCGCCATGACCCATTCTCCCGCCTCGATTTCAGAAATGTCTCCCATTTTCACTGCAGAGAGTTTGCTGATATCTACATCATCATCTTCCACCAATTTGACCAGACCGGCGTCGAGCCCCCGGTTCAAACCCATGGTTCGCCCTTTTAAGGTTCTTCCATCATGCAGAATGATCGTTGCATTTTTCTGCGCCAGGCCAATCACATGTGCTGCAGTTAAAATATAGCCAGCCTTGTTATCGATAATCACGCCGCTGCCCTGTGCTTCCCCCACACGAACAGAAACCGTACTTTCAATGGCAGTTCTGGTCAGTGATGTAACCTGTCGCTCTATTTCCTGCAAATCTTCAAGAGAATCAGGAACCGTTTTAAAGAACACCTCTGACAGTTTTGCCGCAGGGGCTACAGAAACCGGCTTCTGAACTTTGACGTCCTGCGCAAACAAAGGGACTGCTGAAACACCGGCAGCAAACAGGAATGCGCAAGTGAGAAGGGATCTCAGCATAACATTAACTGCCGTTCTGATAATGATTTCAGGGGTTCGTCTCATAAGGCTTCACTTAACATCTGGTAAGGCTGTATCCCTCAGGTAATATGTGTTGACTATAGAATACGCGATACAGGTCAGACTTTTCAAGAAAAAACAGGAAAAACTCAGAGGTAGTCAGTTATTCTAAATTCATTTAATAATTGGACTTGTGTATGTTTCAGGCACATGTAAAGATTTTAAAAACTCAGAGATCGGACTCTTAGCATTGCTTTTAACCAACAGAATATTCGCTATTATTAGCCCACGTCTTCTTTTTTCAACATGCGTCTCATGAAAGCCCTTCTCCTCTCAAGAAAGAATTTGTTGTCATATGGATATACAACAGACTGAATTTCCCGGCTTAGTGATCATCACACCTCGCGTTTTTTCTGATGATCGTGGATTCTTCAAGGAGACCTTCCAGCAGGAACGCTACGAACAGGCGGGAATCACGAAATCATTCGTACAGGACAATCATTCCCGGTCCTCCGCTGGTATCCTGCGGGGATTACACTTTCAGATCCAGCGGCCCCAGGCAAAACTGGTTTTTGCAGTGGAGGGTGAAATTCTGGATGTCTGCGTTGATCTCAGAAAAAATTCTCCTACATTCGGAAAATCGATCTCGGTCCTGCTGTCAGCAGAGAATCACAAACAACTCTTTGTGCCCGCAGGATTTGCTCACGGATTTTATGTCATCAGTCCGCGTGCTGACTTCATGTATAAATGCAGCGACTATTATTTCCCGGAACATGAACGAACCCTGCTCTGGAATGATCCTGCATTAGAAATTGAATGGCCTCTGACTGGCGAACCAATCCTGTCTGAAAAAGACCGCCAGGGACTTCCCCTGTCCGAATGTGAAATTTTCGAATCACTATGAAACTGCCGCTCATCGCGTTAACCATGGGGGACGTCTCGGGCATTGGGCCACAATTGCTGGACCTGCTCTGTCGAGGATCTGAGATTTTTCAGATCTGTCGCCCAGTTGTTTATGGTAATGCCGCGGTTCTCAGGCGTGCCTCGGAACTATCCGGTTCCCGGTTGCAAACCCGCGAGATCGAATCCGTTTCAGATAACCTGGAATTCCAGTCTGGAATTGCAAACTGCATTGATCGTGGAAAATCAGATGTCGCTGACGCAGTCCCCTGTGAAATCGATGCCCGCGCAGGCCAGGGGGCCTATGATTACCTGGTGAGTGCCATTGATGATTGTCTGTCCAGAAAGGTGGATGCTATTACCACAGCTCCACTGAATAAGGAATCACTGCGACTGGCAGGCATTGATTACCCCGGTCACACCGAAATCCTGGCTGACCGCTGTGGAGTCGCAGACTTTGGTATGATGCTCTACCTGCCCCATGGTACTGCGATCCAGCCCCCCGTTGGCCTGGGCATCGTCCACACCACCTTGCACACATCCATTGCCAGCGTTCCCGGTTTACTCAATACGGATGCGATCTTTGAAAAAATCAGACTCATCTCGGGACTGATGCAGAAAATGGGAGCAGTTCAACCCCGCGTTGCCGTCTGCGCTCTGAATCCGCATGCCGGTGAGCATGGCCTGTTTGGCGATGAGGAAGCACAAATCATCGCCCCCGCGGTCGAACTGGCCATTCAATCAGGGCTTGACGTAACCGGACCGCTGCCTGCAGACACGCTGATTCGCAGAGCCGTCCATGGCGAGTTCGATGCGGTCGTCGCCATGTATCACGACCAGGGACATATTCCGTTCAAACTGCTCGGCTTTGACCAGGCAGTCAACATCACGCTTGGTCTGCCGATTGTCAGAACCAGCCCCAGCCATGGTACAGCCTTTGATATCGCCTGGAGCGATATAGTTCCCGATACCCGAGGTATCATCGAAGCAATCAAAGCAGCAGCAAAACTGTCTCACAAGCAACCAGACCGGTAAGAGTTCGTTATCATTATCTAGAGCGCATCACATTGAACCACAGCATCTGTCCATCTGACATACTCGATCCAAATGGACCTGGAGACGCTACTGTAAAACTGGACACAGTCTAGACAGGCCCCGACATGAAACCTCCCAAACTGGTACCTTACCCGGAATCTGATGCTACAAACCTGCTCCTGATTCGCCATGGTGCCACGCCTCCCAATGAACAGCGTCCCTACATCCTGCAAGGCTGTGGGATCAACCCCAGCCTGAGTGAATCGGGACAAAAACAGGCGGCTGCGTTAGGCCAGTTTCTTTTTTCCACCAGTCCGATCCATCATGTCTACAGCAGCCCCATGATCCGAGCCCGGGAAACTGCGGAAGCAGTCTGCAAACCACAGGGACTGACTCCTGGAGTAGTACCTGAAATCCATGAATGTGATGTAGGGCTCTGGGAAGGAAAATCATGGGACATCATCATGCAGGAGTTTCCAGAAGCTTACGAAGCGTTTATGCATGATCCCCATCTTAACCGATACGAAGGGGGAGAATCGTACGGCGATGTGCTCAACCGGGCAGAGCCCGCCCTCCAAAACCTGCTGGATCAACATCTGGGAGAAACGATTGTCGTAGTCGCGCACAATGTAGTGAACCGGGTTTACCTGGCACGGTTACTGGGGTTGGAAATCAGCAAGGCCAAAGACATTGCGCAGACCAATACCGGGATCAACCTCATTCGCTACCAGCAGGGTGAAACAAAAGTCATCACAATGAACTCCATCTTCCACTTGAATGGTGTTCCCCACTGAGTTCACTGCCATAGATTCAATCGGCATTGAGTAACTGCAGATAGGTACTTAGCGTCTGCAGATTTTCGCTGAAGACCTCACTGGCGATGTACTTGCGGTTGACTGGAAATTTAGGCTGTCCCACGAGACGCTCTCCGGTACTGGTACTGATCCAGCGTGCTTGAGGATCCAGGTTTTTCAAAATGGTTTTAACCTGAGCCGATAGTTCACGCTGACTCGCTTTTGTGGATGGCTGTTTACCCGCCTTGAGTAAATTATATTCCCGCTGCAGTTGAGGAAGTTTCGATTTAATTTTCCAGCCATAATGACGAGGCAGATCTGCATCATCATACGTCAGACTGTAGTTTTTTCCACTCCGCGTCATATACAGTGGTCGGTTTGTTTTGAGTTCATAGTAGCGGGCCAGTTGGCCATTCGGGAGTTGGGATTTTTTCAGCCAGGCCAAAGCCTGTGGAATCGGTTCCAGGTATTTCTCATCACCCCCACTGAATTGATAGATTTTCATCAGTGTTTCGATGACATCCTGAGTCTCGCCTCCCGTCACTGCTGGCGGCTCGAAGCGGCGCGCCCAGATGGGCTGCATTTCATAGTTGTACTGTTGCGCCCAGGCAGGTTGAGGCTGTGGCAGTTGTGATGCAATCAGAAAATCCCCCAGTTTTAAGACAGCCTGTTGATATCGAGGGTCCTGATAAATTTCGTATGCTTCGATCAGTGCCCTGGTAACATAACCGGCTGATCCGTCGTTCAATGTATAATAATCCCAGTAATTCTTGATTCGCCCTTCGGTCCGCCAGTCGTAGTCTGGGAAGTTCCCTTTTCTGGGTTCCACTTTTTGTACCGGTTCAGTCCAGACCTGGGGAAAGGCACCAACCGGAAACTGGGCTGCGAGTAAAGCATTCAATGCGATCTCTGCCGCTTCGTGAATTTTCTGATTCCGAAACTGGTGAGCCTGATCGACGTGAATCAACAGACGAATCGCGGACTGAGTGATGCCATCATCGAGTGTCGAATGATTACGCCCCCTTCCTTTTCCATTCCGATATTCAGCAGTCAATTTGCTTTTCGGATTAAAATCTATCGAATTCGTCCACCCGCCGGACTTCAATTGTCCATAAACCAGGGCCAGGGCAGCGTCAGTGGCAGCATCAAGATAAAACGAATCTCCCGTGGCCCGGTAGGCTGCCAGATATGCCAGCCCAACTGTCGGAGTTCCCGGAGGCTGTACCCAGATCTGATCCGGTCCGGCTTTTCCTTCCCCCCAGCGTTCCCGCAGATCCAGGCTGTAGTAATAGACATAGCCCCCCTGAACGGCTAGGTCGTTACGAAAATATTCACTCGACTTCCGCATGGCGAGTGAGACATTTTCTTTCGAATCAATCTCAGCGGCGGAGACCAGCCGATCCTCATAACTGATTAACATCGCCAGAGTCAAACACAACAGAAACGGTAGACCGATGCTTTGCCTTAACACGACTGGCTCCCCTAAATCGATTTTGAGGTAAGAAAACAGCTTGATTACTTATTCACAGGAACCCACTGAACCGCATCGATAATCACATAGCCATCGGCACCTGCATTTGATACTTCGACAACCGCCGGTTGATTCGGCGTGAAATCATACTCCCCCAGAGAAACAAACAGTCCCTTCAGCGGAGGCAGTTTTTTCTGGTTGATCGTGTGGTTTTCTGTTCCCTTTGCATGTTGCAGTTTTACGTTCACCTGAGAGCTTCGATTCCCATTTGGGGTATAAGCATAACGCACTTCATAGCGTCCTGCCTGAGGAACTTTCGTTTCAAATCGTGCAATCGCTTTTCCATCGCGGGTGTTGGATTCGTGACTGTAACTGGAACCAATAAACTTTTTAGCGGAACGGCTGGTAGTCCAGGCACCGGTGAGCTTTGCCTGGCTGTCATCCAGAACGATTCCTTTCAAGGTCGCAGGATTTACTCCATTCTTTCCATACTTCACCTCAGGAGGCGCTTCCAGAACCTGTCCTTCCTTGATGAGTTGTGCTTTCAGAGTTGCATAAGGTACGTCCTGCACATCCAGGTTCTGATCGAGGGCGATTGCTGCTGCTGTTGCTGCGGAATGCCCCAGAATCATAAACACCGGTTCCATGCGAATCGAACCAAAGGCAATATGCGAACTGGAAACACAAACCGGTACCAGTAAATTTCCGCATTCTCCTTTTTTCGGAACCAAACTCCCGTAGGCAATTTCGTAGGGTCCATGTGTTGAAACTCCGATATCACCCTCGTTCTGCACGTATCCCTCCGGAGTCACGTACCGCTGCACGTTATGTGAATCCATGGTATATGACCCCATGCCTACGGAATCGGGTGTGGGGCGTTTTTTAACGAGTTCATTTTCCGTCATCACGTACTGGCCGATCATGCGGCGCGCTTCGCGGATATAGAGTTGATGCGGCCAGTTGCCGTTATCAGTAAACTCATCTTTTGCCAGTCCCCACTTGCGCATTTTTTGCTGGACTTCCCTGGGGACACGTGGATCATTGGCAATAAAATAAAGCCAGCCCTGCTGATAAGTGGTGTGTTCCTGAATGATTTCTTTCCGGCGTTCGTAAGAAGCTTCCGGGTAATCATAATTGTAACCGATGTTGTCTGTACTCATTGGGCCGTGATTGTTCGTATCCGTTTTGAAATTCGGAATCGGATCGAACTTGGCAAAGGTGTCTCTCCAGCCAGCATTATAAATTCGCAGCATCAGTTCATACTGCGCTGGATCGTATCCCTCAGGCTTAGGGAAGGGAACACGGTTCTCCTCATGATTCGTCAGGCACATGCGAAAACAGTATGCCTGGATTTTGTCATCACCAGAACCATATTTTCCGGGATCAGCGCCACTAATGCGCGGGAGTAAACCGCTGGCAGGATCGCCGGGGGTTTTATAAGGACTGATTTTTTGTTTGACCGCATTTGGACCGAAATGATGCCTGTGATGCAACACTCCCGTCTGGACGCCATTCCACTCTTCGCCATACACACTGGTTGCTTCACGTCCAACATGATAGTTCACCCCGGCGGCGGCCAGGAGATCCCCTTCATAAGTGGCATCGATAAAGATTCGGCCTGCAAATGTTTTCCCGCTGAGGGTCGTGATGGAACTGATTTTATCAGCTGTTTTACGCACCCCCTGTTTGCGGTCCAGCCATTCGTCACGATAAACGGGGATCTGATTCTCTTTCACAAATTCTTCAAAGACCTGTTCAGCCACATGCGGTTCGAAAATCCACATCGTCCGTTGCTTACCATCAATCGCAGGAGTCCCCTGCCCTTTATCGCCATACTGTTCACGTTTCTGCCACTTCCAGGCCTGAGGGGACTGATAATGTTTCCAGACTCGATGATAGAACTCCCGCGCCAATCCACCAATGACGGCTTTATTACCGGTATCTGTCCAACCCAGGCCGCCACTGGATAAACCACCCAGGTGTTGATCAGGACAGACAATCACAACAGTCTTCCCCAGGCGTTTTGCCTGAACGGCAGCTGTGACTGCTCCAGAGGTACCGCCATAAATGACGATATCATATTCCTCTGCTGCAGAAACGGTTTGTGTGATCAATGCCAGGCCCAGGCAGCCCACGATGATTAGACGAACGAAATTCATTGGTCGTATTTCTCCAGGTTGTTAAACTCACAATTTCTTTTTCAGGTTCAACTCAAATTGAGGCCTTCATTCTACAGCAGAGTGAAACCAATACAAAGCAAGAAACAGGCCCTACATCTTTGTTACCGCAGGAATCTGATTTGACAGGAAGACTAATTAACAGATCACCTGTTCCATATTTTTCTGATTTCCTGATTGCTCTAGATGGGAGTGTTTGATTTAATTCCCGGTCAAGCTTAAGACATACTCTTTACATCCCTCTTTTCTATTTAATCCCCCCGAAACGGCTATGACAGAAGAACTCACCGCTTACCACGAAGCAGGACATGTCCTGATTGCCGTTTATGCAGGCGCCCGGGTGCATTCTGTAACCGTAGATCCTGACTGGGATGATGGGCCGGAACGTTTTGGCGACGCACAGATTTCCTGGCCTGAAGGAGCATTCAATCAAAAATCCGGCCTTGAAAAAGCAGTACTGGTCGCATTAGCGGGACCCGTTGCAGAAATGATCCATACGGGAGACCCGTTTCATCCGGCACTCGTATCAGAATGGTCGGGTGACTGGCAGCAGGCGTGGCAAGCAGCCGCTGCCCTGGTTCCACAACGCAAGCCACGTATGCAATATCTTGAGCAACAGACCATCAGCCTGTACCACCTGCTAAGAGAAGACTCTTACTGGTCGGCAATTGGAGACCTGGTCGATCAGTTACTGGCACACGAGACTCTGGAAGAAGAAATGATTTACGAAATCATTTCTCACTGGCTGTGAATAAAAGTCTTTCCGAAATTCAATCTGCCTGCTTCGATTCAAACGACTTCCGGAGTTCCCTCAATAAAATCTGTTGGTGTGTTGCCCGTTCGCTGTCTGGATCTTTGATCATATTGACAGCATGGATCATTTCCCGGTACTCCACTGGGAAGCCATGGTAGCAGACCCCGTGAAACACAAATTCATGGTACCAGTCAAAAGGTTGTAACTGAGGGTCAATGTATTCAGCCATTGCCTGATAGGTAAATACGGGAAGACGTTGGTCGTCAGCTGACCTGACTTCGGTATGGAGAATTTGATACCCTCTTCCCAGCGACTCGCAGTGATCGAGTAATATTTTTTGTTCCGCGGTGATCTGATAAACAACGCCCCAGACCGTTGAGCCAGGCTGAGCAGACTGCACGATGTCACATTTTCCCGAGTCATCCAGACCCACTTTATGAAAACAGAGTCGCGCCCCTTCCAGTTGTGCCACAGATTGCACCTGACACGCCCCAATCCTGGCCTGCAGCCGGAGGGGATGAAGGTTTGATCCGTAGGCAAAATAATTAAGAATCTGCTTCATCAACTGGCCCCTTGAAAAGTTCAAAAACATACCACCGTATACCGCTAAAACTCAAGGAGTATTCACAGATTTGCACCCTGGCATTTTAGTACACTAATCTCACTGATGGCCAGTCAGATTGAGGAGGGGAATACTCGATATAGTAAACGTCACGTAACGTTTGATTCCTTTAATTAATTCAATTGTTAAATCGGTTCGGATTCCCGTATTTTTTGCCTTGAAATCAAGTGTAATACCTCACGATTTCTGCAAATTGAGAATCGTATCCCCACCTGAGTACGTTCAATCTGAGGTGATTACTTTTATTAAAACTCCTTTACTTGCTGCCAGCTTCCGGAATTTAAAAAAGTCAAGATATACCCAGGTTTATACGAACTTTCAGAGTGATAATAAGTAAGTAACGTCAAAGCTTTATCAGGAATTTCAAATGACATCTACCCCCACATCAGAGCCTGTTCAGAACAGTTGGAACCAAAGCTTGTTGATCTGGACTATAAATTCAGAGCAGCAGTTTGATCTGTTCAATCAGGCATGGCTGCTGTTCACAAACAGTACGCTCGAACAGAATCTCAATGACGGCTGGCAGCAGTTCATTCATCCCAATGATTTGAATGGATTTCTGAAGTCCTGTCGAGATGCATTCGCGGCTCGAGCAGCGTTTCAATGTGAATATCGACTGAAACGATCTGATGGACAATACCGTTGGTTCCAATGTCATGCCGAGTTACGCCCCTCTGTTTCCAATGAGTTTTCCGGCTATATCGCAACCAGTATCGATCTACTACGGCAGGATCAGCAGATCGAGTCTACCAGAAATATTGAAAAGCATCTGGAGGGGCTGCTGAACTGTTCCTATCACGGAGTCTGGGACTGGATTGATCTGAAATCCAAAGAGCAATGGTGGTCCCCACGCTTTTATGAGCTGATTGGATACCAGAACCAGGAAATCGATTCCAGCATGGCTACGTTGAAACTTCTTCTGCATCCTGATGATGTTGATCATACATTTCAGGCAATTGAAGATGCTTTGATTAAAAACACCCGCTTTGATCTGGAGTACCGTTTGCGAATCAAGGGTGGCGCATACCATTGGTTTCGTGGTTATGCCAGTGTCTTGCGTGATGAATCCGGTCAGGCAATCAGAATGACAGGATCAATGACGGATATCCAACGCCGTGTACAGGCGGAAGAAGAATTAAACTATTCAAGACAGGAAGCGAATCAGGCGAAAGCGGATAAAAATAACTTTCTGGCAATGATGAATCATGAAATCCGTACCCCTCTCACTGCCATTCTGGGCTTCTCTGAAATGATCCTCGAATCAGCACAGGACCCATTTACTCAGACTTCCGCTGAAACCATTCATATCAATGGGGAGTATCTGCTGGATACGGTCAATAATTTTCTGGATCTATCGAAGATCGAAGAAGGCCGGTTTGATCTGGAGCTACTGGAATGCTCTCCCAACACTGTAATTGAAAATGTTCGAACACTGATGAGTCGAAAAGCAGAGCTCAAACAGTTAAAACTCAATGTAGCATTTGAGCAAGAGCTTCCAGAAACTATCAAGTCAGACCCGATTCGCCTCAAGCAAATACTGTCGAATATTCTGGGACTGGTAATTAAAATCACCGAAAGAGGAAACATCGATCTGAATATCAGTTCTGATTCCAATCCAGAAGGAAAAGAACTCCTGTTATTCAAAATCAACTTCGAAAATAAAAGCTTAAATATAAATCATATAAATCAATTAAAGCAGCTCCTGTCCAGTTCTCAACTGGAAGGGCACGCTTTGCCAGATTTAGGTGGAGGAACGGGGTTGGGACTGTTTGTCTCTAAGCAACTGGCAGCAATACTGGGAGGACAGATCTCAGTTTATCACCAACCAGGAGAAGCTTCTCAGACTTCGATTTTACTATCAATCGCCACAGGAGATCTCAGGCGTAAAAATATTGATCAGTATAATTCTGCCAATTTTATCCGCGAAATTAAAACGTCTAAAGTGAATTATGATCTGCTCAATCAAAACAGTCGTATTCTGCTGGTTGAAGACGGCATCTACAATCAACGCCTGATCAAATTCTTATTAAGCAAAGCGGGGGCTGAAGTAAAGGTTGTCGAACATGGTCAGCAGGCACTGGATGAACTGCAGAAAAATGAAATGCCGGATGAGGATATCGGTGCCGAGTATGATCTGATTCTGATGGACATTCAAATGCCGGTTCTGGATGGATATACGACAACACGCCGACTACGGTCCCTGGGATTTATGAAACCCATCGTCGCTTTAACAGCCAATGTCATGCCAGGCGATCGTGAAAAATGCATAGCAGCTGGTTGTAATGAATATCTTAGCAAGCCCATTGACCGCAGGCGGCTTATTTCTGTAATCAATCGCTGTCTGCAAAAGGAAAATAAGAAAAACCTGATTATGCAATAATCGACTGGAAATGCGCAGGCAACTTTTCTCCCATGAATCAATCTGTTAAAATCAGCCAAGACATACCTCTGTTGATTTTGATTTCAAAGGAGATGATTCAGCGTGAGTGACCTGCAGGCTGCCGACGATCTACCGACCGCGTTTTCTCTACCGGCAGCCTGGAAGGGCAATGAATTATTCACCCGGGACGACTGGCGTGTCACATTATCCCAATCTCATCGGGACGACCTTCAACAGGCGCTTGATGCCATCTCTCTGGAAAATCTGCAGCCGGAACAAATCACCCCGACCCGATTTCCCCTCCCCCATCTGGGACCTGTTTTACGAGAGATCCAGCAACAGTTGGAAACCGGTTCAGGGGCCTGCCAGTTACAACGCCTGCCGGTAGAGAACTATTCTGCTTCCGAGTTAGAAACCCTGTTCTGGCTGATTTCAGTTCACCTTGGTACTCCGGTATCGCAAAGTGCCAGCGGCGAAAAAATATTTCACGTGCGGGATGAAGGTTATCAGGTCGGGCAGAAAGAAGCTCGCGGTCCCAACACGCGAAAACGCTTAAGCTTCCACACAGACCGCTGTGATGTCATCGGTTTTCTCTGCCTGCAACAGGCAAAGTCTGGAGGAAATAACCAACTGGTCAGTTCCGTTTCGCTCTTTAACGAAATGCGTCTGCGTTTTCCGAAACTGACGAAAATCCTGATGCAGCCCTTTTATTATCTCCGGCATAATGTCGATGCAGGAAATCTGAAACCGTTCTGTCAGCAACCCGTCTTTTCTGTTCAGGAAGGACATTTTGCCGGCAGTTTTCTGCGGGTATTAATCGATCGAGCTTATGCTTCCCCGGAACTCCCCGATATGACTCCGCAACAACGGGAGGCATTGGACCAACTGGAAGCGGTAGCGGAATCTCCCGAATTGAGCGTTACCTTTCAGCAGGAACCTGGTGACTTACTCTTTCTGAATAACTGGGTCACATTTCATCGACGTGATGACTTTGAAGACGCAGAGGAATTACATTTGAAACGGCATTTGCTGCGCGTCTGGTTAGCCGTTCCCAACAGTCGCCCCCTGAACCCGCTGTTTGCGGACAATTATGGTAACACTGCGGCTGGCGCCGTCCGCGGAGGCATGTTGCCTTCCCGTTGAATGGATCCCAGTCGTTTTGCGGGATCTGCCTCAATATGAGTTCTGGTGTTTCGGTCTTGTGACAAATCGGGATTCAGTTAAAATCCAGAGTCACTTACTGTTTCATGTCCCATTCAGATCTTGGATCACATGCTTCGTAATTCGCAGCCGCAAAACGACCTTTCCAGTAAACCTGATCAATCCGATCACGCGTTCGAGCGCATCGCCCTGGATGAAATTCATCCTGAATTTCTCGATACACTGGATCAAGCCACCGTTCCCACTGTCACCGGCGTTAAAAAAATCATCTTCCTCATTCTGGCGGCCATGTTTTTTGTGCTCGGTGTCCTGGGAGTTGCTTTACCTGTTCTGCCAACCACACCCTTTCTCTTACTCACCAGTTATTTTCTGATCAGAACCTCCCCGCGATTAAATGCAGCGCTACTGAAGTCGCCTGTTCTCGGTCAAGTACTCAAAGAATGGCAGCAGGATGGGGGCGTACGTCTGAGCGTCAAAATTCAGGCGATCTCGATTGTGATCCTCGTCGTTACAGCTACATTGCTGCTTTCTCCGCTTTCGATTCTGCTGAAATGCCTGCTGGTATTACTGGCTGGCATTGGAATCGTAGTCGTTATTCGACTCCCCGGACTCATCTGAAAAATACACGCAACAGTACACTGGATATCCTGTCCCAGCACCCTGACCGACTCTTGCATGTGTCAGCCGATTCCATGTAAAATCGGGTGCATCCCCAGTCAATATTGGCTAGAATGATTTCTGCGATCAACTTCCACTCGAATCCAGAATTTATTCGTGTCTCAATATTCCTGAATTCGATTCTCAATATATCAGTGCATGACATCATAAATTGAGACGCATACCAGCATTTAAATCCACATCAAGGAGTTCAGCAGATGCAACGTCGAGATTTCCTGAAAAGCAGCATGGCAGCAGGTAGTGCCGCCATCTTAGCCGGGACTGCTGCGCAAGCCGCAGGAGAAGACGAGCCTAAACCGTTCCAGCTCAAATACGGTCCCCATTTCGGTATGTTTAAAAATGCTGCCGGCAATGACCCCATTGATCAACTGAAGTTCGCTGCCGACCAGGGGTTCACCGCCTGGGAAGACAACGGCATGAAAAAGAAACCCAAAGAACTGCAGCAGCAGATCGCAGATACGATGGAAAAGCTGAACATGGAGATGGGTGTATTCGTCGCCCACGGATCAATCGGCAAAACGACTTTTACCCGCAAGGATAAAGACGTCTGGAATTCCGTGCTGAAAGATATCAAAGATTCCGTAGAAGTCGCTAAGCGAGTCAATGCGAAATGGATGACCGTCGTTCCGGGAAATCTGGACGAAGGTCCCCGCAGTCGACTGGCTGAAGGCTATCAGACTGCTAACGTGATTGAATTACTCAGACGCTGTGCAGACATCTTTGAACCGCATGGAATGGTCATGGTTCTGGAACCATTAAACTGGTTTGCCAATCATGGGGGAGTTTTCCTGCAAGGTTCTCCCCAGGCTTACGCACTCTGCAAAGCGGTTGACAGTCCTGCCTGTAAAATTCTGTTTGACATCTATCACCAACAGATTACCGAGGGTAATCTGATTGTGAACATCGACAACAGCTGGGATGAGATTGGGTATTTTCAGTCCGGAGATAACCCGGGTCGCAAAGAACCGGGAACCGGCGAAATCAATTACCTGAATGTGTTCAAACACATTCATTCTAAAGGCTTTGATGGAATTATTGGTATGGAACACGGAAATTCCAAACCGGGTAAAGAAGGCGACCTGGCCGTCATCGAAGCATATAGAGAGGTAGACCAGTTCTAGAGCGCATCACATTTAAGTATAGCATCTCTCAATCGAATGTATTCGGGGCAAACAGCCTTGGAAACGCTACAATAAAACTGGACACAGTCTAATATGACTTTGAAAAAAGCAAAAAACGTTCTCGGAACAGAATTGGAAACCTGCTCGATGGATCCTGTCACTGGATTTTATCGCGATGGCTGCTGCAATACCGGCGGATCCGATGTGGGGCTGCATACGGTGTGCATTGAAGCGACTGAGGAATTCCTTGAATTCTCGAAAGAGCGTGGAAATGACCTGAGTACCCCCCATCCCATGTACGATTTTCCGGGCTTGAAACCGGGGGATCGCTGGTGCCTGTGCGTCGAACGCTGGAAAGAAGCGCTTGAAGCCGGGATGGCTCCCCGTGTCAAACTGGAAGCCTGCCATATTTCGACTCTCGAATTTGTCGATCTCGAAGATCTGCAGGAGTACGCCGTCGAAGTCTGACTTTTCTGAATTACTGTTTCAGACAAAAAAAACCACGGAGACCATGATCTGGTCTGCCGTGGTTTTTTATTGAAGTATAAATCACTTACTTCGCCTTCAGCATGAAGATTTCACTGAAAGAAGAAGAGAGAAACATTTCGCCATTCTGATCCGTCCCGAAAGTCATCATCGGGATACTGGGAGATTCAATCACATGGTTAGCAGTCACCTTTTTATTCTCGGCATCATAGTTCAACGCCCAGAATTTGCCGGAAACATAATCACCATAAATGTATGCTCCCACGATGGCGGGAATCGCTTTACCGCGATAGACAGAACCACCCGTGATCGATTTGCCGACTTCATGATTGTATTCCCAGATCGGCTCTATCAGATGTTTACGAGGCTCAACGCCATTCAGACCAAACGGGTGCTTCCCTTCACGAACTGACCAGCCATAATTTCCACCTTTGACAATCAGATCGATCTCTTCCCAGATCCCTTGCCCGACATCACCTGCCCACAGCACACCGGTTTTCGGATCAAAGGCAATTCGCCAGGGGTTGCGTAATCCATATGCCCAGATTTCCTTGCGGATGGTCGGGAACGTTGCTTTTTTTCCATCTTCAAACGGGTTATCTTTGGGAATCGCGTAGTTTAATCCTTCCGACTTATGATCCACATCGATCCGGCAGATACTTCCCAGCACGCTGGAAAGATTCTGACCGTTATGAAAAGCATCTCCTCCTGCTCCCCCGTCGCCAAAAGCAATATACAGCATACCGTCCGGCCCAAAAACAACTGTTCCGCCATTATGATTCCAGGCGGGTTGTGCAACACGCATCAGAACTTCTTCAGAATCGGCAACCGCTTTATCAGGATCATCTTTAGAAACTCGAAAACGCGAAATCACAGAATAATTATGCGATTTACCGGGCGTGCTGTAGTAGACGAAAAATTCACCATTGGTTTTGTAATCGGGATGAAAAGCCAGTCCCAGTAAACCTTCTTCGTTTTTCTTATCGTGGTACGACACCCGTTCCGAAATATCGAGGAACAACTTGCCTTCTTCCAGATCTTCATCTTCCGGCGTGTTCGGAACAACAAATATTTTCCCTTTTTGCGCGGCAATAAACAGACGGTTCGAATCATCGCCTGCATGGGTAATCACGATCGGCCGATCAATTTTCAGATAGGGAAATACTTTCACAATCTTCACAGGCGCCGGAGAAGTATCGACCTGTTCTTCAGCAAGCAACGATGCAGAAAAACACAGCATAATCAGAAACAGCAGTGTAGAAATGGATTTCATTAGATGTCTTCTTTGTAATGGTTTGGAATTAACAGGTGGGACAATCATGCGAAGCTCTCAACCAGAATAGATAAAACTGTTCCATGATGCTACTGATTGACAAGTCAACTTTTGCGTGAGATACAGAATAACGAATTCACTGTTTCTGCAGCAGAAGCGGGCGCAGCCAGTTCACATGATCATCGATATCAGCATTCTTACCAAACTCGACTTTCAGAGTCAGTTTCTGAACGCCAGTGACATCAATGCGCGGGACTTCGACCAGCCGCCTCTCGTCATCTGAAATCGACTGATGCAAGACAACCCGTTCGTCTACCACAATCAGCACTTCCACATCTCCCCGCCCGGTTGCGGAATCATCCAGCCCGATCAGGGTCTGAAAGCCGGTATATTTACCATCCAACTGGTATTGCAGTTCGCTAGCGCTGTGCATCCCCAGGCCGGAGAAATATTCTTTTCCCTCTGTAACCAGAGGCCCTCGAATAACGTTTCGATTGCGTTGCCAGTCCCATTTTCGGTTAAAATAAGGAGTAAACCGGTAAGAGGAAGGTTCCAGTTCGGAAACTGAAACGGCTTTACCACCCCGTGGCGTAATCGTTTCGATCAAGCTTAACGGGCAAGCCAGACTGTCACCAAATACAGTTTTCGCCGAGACCATCTCCTGCTTCAATGCAAGTTCCGACACGGTAACACGGGTCCCATTCGTGAGGGTCAACACATACCGCAATTGATCAGGCTGTGGAAAATTAACCAGTTCCGGATTGAAACAGAAAAACTGAATCCCCCCGCGTGGAACCGAAGTTTCTCCTGCGTTTGAGTCAAAACGAAACGAACTCTCATCGAAACTGATGAATTCCCCCAGCAGATGATCTCCATTTTTCAAAAAGAAGAGATCGGCATTTTGCTTCGGTCTGTCTGCTTTTTTTAGCAATTCGGTACGCGTGAAACGCGATGCGGGCCAGTCAAAATAAGCAGTCGTGACAGTCTCCAGTGGTACGCGCCATTCTGGCTGCCCCGGGAGTGCAGTCATTCGTACCAGCAGAAATTCCTCTTCAGAACGAACCAGTTCACCCAGAATCCGATCATTGTTTGCTAATATCAGCATGCCTGTCTTTTTCCAGGGAAGGCGGGCATGATCCAGATCGATGCGAATGGTATCAGTGGCTGGTACAGTTTTGCTCCCCGTCTTCACCTGCATCGTCAACTGGTTCTGCTTAATTTCCATCAGCGTCCCGTTCAGTGTTTTCCCACTCACCTGCTCCAGATCTGCAGCCTGCGTCTGACTCAAAATTGTGAGTCCGATGAGCGTGTAGAGAGTAAAGAGAACGGCTGATCGCATGAGGTCACCAAGAACGATTAAAGCTGAAATATCTTAACGTTGAAAGATGGGGATATTATTCCGGGGAATCTGCAGTACGATACACGACATGGCGGTACTGTATTCGACACAGTTAGAACTGTCGGGTCTCCAACTGCCGCTGGACATCTGCCCGGAAAGAAGTTCTTCACGAATTGCCGTATACCAGCCTTCCCAGTAATTTCTGCCTGCCTGCCACATTGCCTGCACGGCGTAATATTGACCGTAGTAATAATGACTGCCTCGAAAGTAACGCTGGTTCGGCAGATGTCGCATCAGATACCCCAGTCCGTTTTCGACTTCTGGGCCTTCGTAGATACCTGCACTGTATAAGGCGACAACGCCGGCAGCGGATCGGGGAAACTCACTCTCTGCCTGACGCACCAGTTGATAGCGAAAACCGCCATCCGGGTTCTGGCTCTGTTTCACATAATCAATACACCGATCGATTACATCTTTAGAAATAAAAATCCCACAGTTTCGCGCCGCCCGGAGTGCCATTATCTGGCAGACAGTCACTGAGAGATCCGCGTCTTTGCTCTCTGGCGTGTAACGCCAGCCCCCTTTGGAATTCTGTGATTTCACAATCAACTCAACTGCTTTTTCCAGTTTCGCGCGCACATCTTTGCTGTGAGTCATCCCATAAACTTCGGCCAGAAACAACGTGGCAAAACCGTGTCCATACATTGGTCCATGAGAAATACTATCCGGGGAAATGATATATCCCGAGGGCTTACAGGATGCCAGAATGAAATCGACGGCTTTCTGCACCTGGATTCCATACTTGCCTCTGCCTGGAGTACTTCCATCCGCGAGAAATGCCATTCCACACAGTGCCGTCACCGCAACATTACTTTTAAAGGTAGTACCTGACCCAAAAGAGCCATCCGTGTGCTGGCGCTCGGCCAGAAACTGCAGTCCACGATTGACGGCAGTCCGCGTTGGCAGGGTGTAATACTTTTTCCCCTGGGCATCAATGGAACGGTTGATCTCCGCCTGTGCCATCAAGTTGGGATGTCCACCTGCGATCATCAGACCTGAAACAATTAGAAGTCTCACAAAGATGATATGAAAGACTGGCAGTTGTTCTTTGTAAATAAATCGATATCGCAAAATAACCACTGACCCTGAACAGAGTTGAAAGCATCACCTCATTTACTGCATTGTACGATATGTCAAGATAATGAAAAGCAGTAGTCAGGAAAAAGCAGGTCACGTGTCCGATTAAGGTCGGATCACTTCTGGATATTTCGAATTCCCACCCGATAATTGAGGTACGGGATGCAAAGTTTCTCCCGGACGTGGCTGAACGTAAGGCCGTGTGCGTATGGACTGTTCGATTGCCAGTCGAGACTCTGTCCTCTGTGTACTGAATTCACGCGGACGCACGACACCAGGTCCCAGTGCACTGGATGGCAAGGGATCTTCCAGTTCCAGCATTTTTCTTTCTTCCATTTTATCGCTGCGAGTCATTGCCTGACGCCCCGAAAAAACACGGGAAATCCGCGTATTAGAGGCATTAATGCAACCTGCACATACAGGCAACAGCAATGTAATCAGCAACAATCGAAAACAGGGATTCATAAAACAGAATACTCAGAAAAAATCAGGTCGGTCCTCACGTGAGGAGAATTAAGCCGGAATGGGCTCTGGGATAAGAGTGAAACTATAACAGATGCTATTGACATCGAATAGACTGATTTTTCACTCATCTGTACCCGATTCTTTGTCTTAACTTACTCGTATTTCTATATTTATGAATGTACAATCAGGATCAAGACTGGAGGAACCAGGAAAACCTGCTTTTTCGAATGCTAAGCGGCTGCTGACGCTGGAAGTAAACCCGTTTTCGGAATAGCATCCTCAGTAACGAGGTGAAATGACTTCGCGAATCGAAATTGAATTGCAAAAGGATGAATTCTGCTCTTATGTCTACTCCCCCCAAAGTTTGTGTGTTACGTGCCCCTGGCACCAACTGCGATATCGAGACAGCACATGCATTTGATTTGTGTGGAGCCGAGTCGACTCGGATTCATCTGTTAAAACTTCTGGAAAACCCCAGCCAACTGGATGATTACCAGATCCTCTGTCTGCCCGGAGGCTTCAGTTATGGAGACGATGTAGGAGCAGGCGTCATCTTTGCCAGCCATCTCCAGGGACAACTGGCTGATGTTATTGGAAACTTCCTCGCTGCCGATAAACTGGTTTTAGGCATCTGTAACGGATTTCAGGTTCTGCTCAAAGCGGGAATCCTGCCCGACGGTGCAACAGGCTGGCCCCCTCAGGCAGAACAGACCCGCGATGCCACCCTGACCTGGAACACGAATGGAAAATACACATCACTCTGGGTCAATCTGGGAGTCGTAGCTCCGCAAAACGTGTTTCTGAAGGGCATCGATCAGATTGAACTGCCGATCGCTCACGCAGAAGGTCGAATTGCCGTCAGTGACCCTGCAATTGTGGAAGGCTGGAAAGCCAATCAACAGATCGCCATGTGCTACCGGACTGCCGGAGATGCAGAAACGACACTTCAGGAAGAAATCCTCCCTTACCCTGTAAACCCGAATGGTTCTGCCTGCAACATCGCGGCCCTCAGTGATCCTGCCGGTCGTGTATTAGGACTGATGCCACACCCGGAACGATTTCTGTTTGCCACTCAGCATCCACAGTGGACCCGTCTGGGGCTCACCGGAGAAGGTGCCGGCATACAACTCTTCCGCAATGCTGTAAACTATTTTGAATAGCCTGAAACGGTAACCGGCAGGTAGTCTGCAGCGACATGCTCAAATTGTGTTCCGTTCTACGCTAGCATCTGCAGGAGTATGGGAACCGAGACAATAGCACGAGAGACACTATTGTGAAATGTGATGCCTTCTAGAGCGCGTCACATTTGACCATAGCGTCTGTCAATCTAATATACTCGGTCCAAGTGGACCTGGAGACGCTACAGTAATACTGGACACAGTCTAGCGTGTCAGCTTCATCAGCAGATCATCATCGACGAGTTCTCCCTTAGGAAGCTCTTTAATGGCCTGCAAGACCCGCTGTACTATCTGCTCATTGGGCTCTTTACCGAGTTCATGGAGCCGATGCAAAATTGCTTTTCGGCCGCTATGACGCCCCAGCACCAGCCTGATACCGGTTTCTCCAACCATTTCCGGTCTGTAAGGCAGATAAGTATCGGGGTTCTTCAACAGACCATCCTGGTGAATGCCGGCCTCTGTGGCAAAAATATTGCTGCCGGCAACCGGTTTCATAGGAGACAGGGGAACCCCGGTCAATTCTGCTACCAGCTTGCAAAGCGGTGACAGACGAGACACATCCAGATGATGGGGACGCTGGAATTCTTCCTGATGCAGGTGCAACGCCATAGCGACCTCTTCCAGCGCCGCATTACCAGCCCGCTCACCAATCCCATTCACAGTACACTGCACCACATTCGCACCGGCATCAATACAGGCCAGAGTGTTCGCCACCGCCAGCCCCAGATCATTATGGAAATGGACCGCCAGCAGCACGTTTTCAATCCCGGGTACTTCATCCTGGATCCGACAGATGAAATCCTGAGCTTTCCAGGGTGTTAAGATCCCCACCGTATCCGGAAAACCAATAGTCGTCGCACCCGCGGCGATCGCTTCCCGGTAGACTTCGCATAAAAAATCCACTTCCGTGCGGCTGGCATCCTCCGGGCTGAATGCCACAATGTCAAACTTCTCTGCCGCATACTGGATGCTGTCCACAATCAGTTTCAGTACTTCCGATTTACTTTTCTCCAGCTTGAACTGACGATGTAACGGACTCGTACCACAAAATAGACTCACGCCCCGTTTGTGAGGTGGATTCCCCGCGAGCGCCTCTTCAGCTGCATCCACATCACCGGGTAAAGTTCTGCACAAAGCCGTTAACACAGGTTTTTTGATCACCCCCACCATACTCTGGATTGCATCAATATCAGCCTGTGAGGAGGCAGGAAACCCGGCATCGAGAGAATGCACTCCAGCCGCTTCGAGGGCTTTCGCGATCTGCAGTTTTTCGATGGGATCCAGTGTCGCTCCCGGCATCTGCTCGCCATCACGAAGTGTCGTGTCGCTGAATAGAACGGCTCCCGTTCGGCGGTGATGCCTGATCACAGCCCGTTTGACTTTATTCTTGATCTGCTTCTTCGCACCGGAGAAAAACTGAAACATCAAATGCATCCATACAAAGGAAAGAGTCCTGGAATCGAATTTGCCGCCGATTATAACTCCACTTCCCATTTAATACAGCGTTAGTTTTTCTGAATCACGTGGTTTTACAACCAGAGCCCCGGACCTTGAATACTCGTCTGTTTCGAAAAGAGAGGCAAGGATCGGATGACAGGATTCAGTATCATCCCCTATAATCCTGTGCCACTCACCGCCATCAATCGACCAGATGAAATTGGAATTCCCAAATCAGTCAGTTGGCCCACCCGATCGACAGGTCTACAATGACAGGCGCGGATTGATTACCAGACACGGATGTTGTGAGAGTCCAAGGATACGCCAGCGATGTTTTATTTTCCCTGCTGCAGTTTACTGCCTGAATCTTTTTCTGTTCTCGCCGTGGCAGATGGAACCATGTGGAATTCCCTGGCAGGAATCCTGGTCCTGCTGGGGGCAGCGTTGCTACTGGGTACGATCGCCGAACAACTGAGGCAGAGCGCACTGCTCGGGTACATTGCAGCGGGAACACTGGTCGGACCAAATCTGCTTGGCTGGGTTTCGAATCAAAAAGATATCTTTGATCTCGCAGAACTGGGGGTGGCACTCCTGTTGTTTGCCATTGGCCTCGAATTCTCACTCCCCCGCCTTCGTCGACTGGGACGGGTACCGCTGCTCGCGGGTTCTCTGCAGGTCATTTTCACCCTGCTGGCCGGATTAGCGGTGACTGCCCTATTCGGCTTTTCCATCGCAGAATCCCTGGCGGTGGGAGCCATGATCGCACTCAGCAGTACCGCCTGCGTGGTTCGCATGTTGAATGATCGTGCAGAACTCGACTCTCCCCATGGACGAGTTGCATTAGGTATCCTGCTCGTCCAGGATATCGCCGTCATCCCGCTGATGTTGATTGTCACAGCTCTGCTCAACGGAGGTACTCCGGGGGAGGTTATGATCCAGTTGGGATTCTCGTTGCTGCTGGCAGCTGTCTTTGTCGTCGTATTTTATGGGCTGTTCAATTTTGTCCTGCCCCGCGTGCTAGAGCTTTCTTCTCTGCGGCGAAACCGTGATTTCCCGATTCTGCTCGCAATGCTGATGGCAGCAGGATCTGCCTGGTCTGCGCATCAGCTGGGACTCAGCCCTGCCCTCGGTGCATTTGTCGCCGGAGTCCTGCTGGCAATCTCTCCCTTTGCCACACAAATCCGGGCCGATATCCAACCGCTGAAAACGGTACTCGTCACCCTGTTCTTCGCCGCGGTCGGCATGTTCGCAGACCTGGGCTGGATCGCCGAACATTTTGGACTCGTACTGGCGGTGGTCGCTGCAATCGTCCTGGGTAAACTGGTCATTACTTTTGGACTGGCGTACCTGTGTGGTCAACCGTGGCAGTTTGCCCTTGGTACAGGGCTCTGCCTGGCCCAGGTGGGTGAATTTTCATTCGTGCTGGCGACAGTGGCCCGCGGTGAACCCGGAGTCAGCAGCATCCTCTCTGAATCGACTTTTCGCGCGATGATCGCCGCGACCATCGCTACCCTGATTCTAACCCCTTACCTGATTCAGCTGGCCCCGGGGGCAGCGGGACTGATTCGTCGTTTTTCACAGCGAAAACCAAAGCAGGCAGACGGCCTGGCAGCGCCAGCGATAATCGAAGAGGAACCTGTCTCCCAAACGGAATCTGATTCCATCATCATTCTGGGCTTCGGCCCTGCCGGTCAACGGGTCGCCGGCGAACTGCTGCAGGTAGGCTTGAAGAAAATCGTCGTCATCGATTTAAATCACGAAAACCTCCAGATCGCCAAGCAATACGGATTGCATGCCCAGTTGGGGGATGCAACCCAAATCGAAGTCCTCGAACATGCGGGACTCTACCGCACACGACTGGTGATTATCACCCTCCCCAGCCCCACGATTGGCAGGCAGATCATTCACCTGGTGCGTCAAATGGCGCCCGGAACTTCGCTGTATGTTCGCTGCCGTTACCATCTGCATCACTGGCAACTTCTGGCAGCAGGTGCAGACGTGATTGTCGATGAAGAAGAACACGTCGGCGAACGTCTCGCACAACAGTTCCTCGAATCATCTCTGTATCAGCTATTGAGTAAATCCTCGCGTGAGCCAGAAGATAAACGGGATCACCAGGATTCTTGAACCACAGTTTCCCTGCTGTAAAAAAACAGGCTCCTCTGCCATTAAGACGAAGGAGCCTGCCTATACTTATTTTCGTCAGCAAATCTTACAGATTAGCTGATGTCGGAACCACGAATGGTTTACGATACTCACGAGACAACATCGGATTTGCTTTGGAAGCCATCCCACCGGTGAAGGTTTCTGACTTGCTGTCCAGTTCCAGTTTAGGGCCCATGCTGATCACAGTGTCAGTTTTGTCGAGCTTGTTGTTGCCCAGATGATCCTGGAAGCGACCCAGTGTCTCCAGAGCTTCGCTGTCTCCCTTGAACTCGCCGGCAACTTCCTTCACAGGCATTTTTTCGCCGAGTTCGTAAGAGATGTTACCCAGATGACACAGGGCACTCGATACGTGACCTTCTTCGATATCCGCATTCAGATCACTGATCTTGCGGCTGCGAACAGCGTCTACGAAGTTCGCAAAGTGGTCTGCTGAGCCGGAGAATTTCTTGATCAGTTTTCCATCCAGGTCGAAGGCAGAAGCACTGTTGTAGGAAGGAATCACAACGTAACCATCGGTTCCGTAGAAGATCACTCCTACTTTGGCACCACGGTAGGCATCTGTTTCCAGACCACGTACTTCAAAAACCAGTCGCTTGTCGCCAAACTGGTGAATGCTGACCTGAGTATTCGCAACATCGCCGGCATCGGTGTAACCCAGTCGGCCACCATATGCCTGTACGCTGGAGCCGACGTTATCGACACCCAGACCCCAGCGGGCCACATCCATCTGGTGAATCCCCTGGTTACCCAGGTCACCGTTACCGGTTGGTGTCTGCCAGTGCCAGTCGTAATGGAATCGCTGACGAGTCAGTTGTGCCATCGGTGCAGGTCCGAGCCACAGATCATAGTCAACGCTGGCAGGAACATCGTAGTTCCCTTTGGGACCGATTGATTTACGACGTTTGTAACAGGTACCACGGGCCAGTTTGACTTCACCGATGCCACCAGCTTTAACAAACTTCACGGCGTCAATCAGACCAGGTTGTGAACGGCACTGTGTTCCTGTCTGGACAATTTTATTGTACTTGCGGGCTGCTTCTACAATACGTCGGCCTTCACTCACATTGTGACTGACCGGTTTTTCGCAGTAAACATCTTTGCCAGCTTGAATGGCCCAGATCGCTCCCAGCGCATGCCAGTGGTTGGGAGTCGCAATGCTGACAATATCAATATCCTGGTCGTCAAACGCTTTTCGCAGGTCTTTGTAGTAAGCCGGTTTTTTGTCGGTCTTCTTGTAAACATTACCTACCCCTTTCGTCATTCCGACGCTCTCGTCAGGATCGACAATGGCAACGATCTCGGTATCTTTGCGACCAGCGAAGGCATTTAAGTGAGATTGACCACGACCATTCACACCCAGCAATGCGACACGCAGTTTTTCGTTGGGGCTGCTGGACTGTGACTCGGCTGCTGACAGCTGAGGAATCGAAGTGCTCAAGGCAGCGGCACCGGCTGCAGCAAACATCGATTGTTCAAGAAATTCGCGACGTGATTGTTGAGACATCTTCTTTTTTCTCCTCAATATATATTGTCAGAAGGTAGGGTTGCACTGTGCACATTCAAGGCGGGGTCGAAACAACAGCATCGTTTCTGGAAAAGGGATTCAGATCGTACTTATCTGAAAACACACCTGCCACACGCTGGGAATCGAAGACATTCTTAATACTCTTCATCAAAGTGTAACCGATGAAAGTACGAATTTTCAAGGTTGAACCAAAATTCAGCTACCAGACAGGCTTATTTTCCACCCGAAGCAGCGGTAACGACTCGATTGACGAAATCAGCATACCTAACCATCTCTACGCTCATTCCGCAGACGTTAATGGTAGAAAACTCTGAATTCCGATCTCTTCCCGACTGGCAAAAGGTTCACCATAAGCCCGATGAATCGTCCAGCCCCAGTACCGGGCTCGATCTTTGATGTCGTCCAAGACGGTCGGATGTTCGGTCGGGCGGCCTGTAATCAGCTGGCTTTCATAACACTGCACCGCCTGCATTTTCTGGTCAATATACTCAGAAATATCAAAAACAAAGCTCGGCTTGGGATGAATCCGCAAGTGGATACTCCAGAAATAATACATCTGAGGCGGCCAGTAACGTTCCCCCGGCATATCCGTTTTACTCAGCTTTGCCCAGAAACGAGCCGCATCCACCAACTGGCTGGCAGCCACATGATCGGGATGCACGTCTTCCCAGTACGGAGCCAGAATAATCCGCGGACGCTGTGTCCGAAAGACAATCGCCAACTCACGCCGTGCTTCCAGGTTCGACTCCAGACTCCGGTTCGGCAGTCCCAGATTCGCACGCCAGTCCAGATCCAAGACCGCGGTAGACGCAGCCGTCTCCTGTTTCCGGATCTCCGGGCTGCCATAAGGCGTTGGTTCACCATTGGTTAACTCCACAACCCCCACGCGCATCCCTGAAGCTTTGCAGGCCAGAATCGTGCCTCCCACACTGATTTCCGCATCATCAGGATGCGGAGCCACCACAAGTACATCTAAAGCAGAATCCACGTAAACTCCTTCACAGCCGGGCTGAAAGACACCTGAGTCCCCTGTCTCAAACAGGGGTAGACTCAGTTTTCAAAATCACTAAAATGCCGCACTCTCTCTCACGGGGATCTCCCCAACTCAACAATTATCACATCTAAAATTAGGTGACCATCAATCTTAACGGTTGAGGACCCGCTTGTCCTCATCTGGCGTGGATTGTATGGAGGAACATCTCATGAAATCGTTGATTTTGACCTCTCTCGTCCTCTCTTCAGTGTTATTTATTGGTGCCGGTTGTAATGCCATCATGCAGCCTATCTCAGAACTGAACCGCGAAACCATGCGGGCCTTCAAACCCAAACCGTTCGACGCAGACTGGAGTGGAGAAGAGGAAATCGACCAGTGGAGCTATGTCGGCGATGAAGCCCGCGGCGATCGCCCCAAAGAATCCGATCCTGATGGCTGGTGGCAAAAATACGTCATGAGCAACAAAGCCCGTAATATCGAACGTAATCTGGGAATCGAATAACCCCAGAGATCTGAGTTCATTCGTGAGTAACATCTCCCGGCAAAACGGGACATTTTCTTGCATCTGCTCACTCCGGAAGTTAAGATAAGAGGTGGCTTTAGAGCCTCCTACTTTATTTGAACTTACCTGCTGACCGTTTTCCAAACCGTCAGCTACCGTTGATCTTACTGACCGACGGACTGGTGTCACCAAACCTGAAATGGCAATAAGGGAATCAGGCGACACTCTGATGCGACTCTGCAAGAGTGTCAATTCACCTGCGCTCCCGCCTTGCATTCCTACCCGAAGGTGAATACCCATGTTTGATCTCTCCCTGAGACCAGTTTCTCAGGCAGGCCTCGCATTCCTGCTCATCACCGCTACCACTGCGGTCTACGCGGAATCTCCCGCAACAAAAGTACCAGGGAAATCCGCAACCAATATCGACGTCGATTTCAATCGCGATATCCGTCCGGTCCTGTCTAAAAACTGTTTTCACTGTCACGGCCCCGATGAAGGCACCCGCGAAGCCGACCTCCGACTCGACGAGCGTCCCGCCGCCATCGCCAAACTCCCCAGCGACGCACATGCGATTATTCCCCACAAGGCTGAGCAAAGCGAACTCTTTCTGCGCATCACTTCCACTGATGAAGACGCCGTCATGCCCCCTCCCGATGTCGGGGAAAAACTGACCGAAGCACAGATCGCAAAGATCAAAGCCTGGATCAACCAGGGCGCCCCCTACTCAAGGCACTGGTCCTTCATTCATCCAGAACGTCCACCACTCCCGAACATCACACAACAGAAGTGGCCGACCAATCCCATCGACCACTTCATCCTCGCGAAACTGGAAACATCCGGCTTAAAACCCAGTCCGCAAGCCAATCGCTATACTCTCATTCGCCGCCTCAGTTTCGATCTCCGTGGCCTGCCTCCTACCCAGACAGAAGTCGATCAGTTTATCAACGACACCTCGTCCGACGCCTACGAAAAACTCGTCGATCGCTGCTTAGCTGATCCCGCGTACGGCGAACGCTGGGCCCGGAAATGGCTCGACCTCGCCCGTTATGCCGATTCCAAAGGTTACGGATCCGATCCCCTCCGCATGACCATCTGGCGTTACCGCGACTGGGTCATCTCCGCACTCAACAACAACATGCCCTACGATCAATTTACGCTGGAACAACTGGCCGGCGATCTCCTCCCCGAAGCCACACTCGAACAGCAGATCGCAACCGCCTTCCACCGTAATTCGATGACCAATACCGAAGGCGGCACCGATGATGAAGAATTCCGCGTCGCCGCCGTCAGCGATCGCGTCGATACCACCATCCAGGTCTGGATGGGCCTGACCATGGGTTGTGCCAAATGTCATACTCATAAATACGATCCGATCTCGCAGAAGGAATACTATCAGCTCTACGCCTTCTTCAATCAGACTGCAGACAACGACCAACCCACCGATGCCCCTACCATCGCTGCTCCTACTAAAGCGATGCTGCAGGAAACCAAACGCATCAATTCCGAAATCGCCGCCCTCAATAATATTCTGCAGACACCAACCGCAGAACTCGCTGCCGCCCAGCAGAAATGGGAAACCACTCTCCAGGCGAAACCCGACTGGCAGACGCTGACGCCGCTCGCCGCGACTTCGTCCTCCGATAAAACGAAACTTGAAATCCAGGAAGATCAGTCCCTCCTCGCCAGCGGACCCCCTTCCAACGAAACCTACACCATCGAAACCCAGGTCGATCTGCAGACCCTCAAAGCCCTGCGACTCGAAGTACTCCCCGACCCCAGCCTGCCCGCTCAGGGACCGGGCCGCGCCGCAGATGGTAACTTCGTCCTCTCCGAAATCAGCCTCACCAGCAAACCACTGGCAGCAGACACCCCCGTGCAGGGACAGTTCCTGCGTATCGAACAACAGGGAACCCAGAAGCAGATCCTCTCGCTCGCTGAAGTCCAGGTCTTCCAGCATGACCAGAACATCGCCGGCCAGGGAACCGCTACTCAATCCAGCACCACACATGACGGCCCTGCCAGTCTCGCGATTGACGGCAATACCGACGGCCACTTCTTCAATGCCAAATCCACCACTCATACCAACACCGAAGTCGCTCCCTGGTGGGAACTCAAATTGAAAGAAAATACTCCGCTCGATCGCGTTGTCATCTGGAATCGCACGGATGGTTCCGGCGAACGTCTCGCCAACTTCAAAGTCAGCCTGCTCGACGCCGAACGCAAGGTCGTCTGGCAGACCATTGTCACCGACTCTCCTAAACCGTCGGTCACTCTGCCTGTTTCGAACGAACGTTCCCTCCCGGTTCGCCGCGCCTTCGCTTCCTTCTCGCAGACAGGTTTCCCGGTCACCGCCAGCATCAATCCTGCCAGCAAGAATCAGAAAGGCTGGGGCATCGCGCCACAGTTCGGCAAACCCAACTCCGCTTACTACATCCTGGAAAACAAACCCACCGCAGACACCGGCAAACAGCGTCTGCTCATCACATTGGCTCACAACTATAAAGATCCTCAATACGCCCTCGGACATTTCCGACTCTCCTATACGACAGAATCCAAACTGGAACCCCGACTCAAAGTCAGCGATGACCTCCTCGCCATCGTCGACACAAAACCAGCAGACCGCAGCCCCGCCGACCAGAACAAACTCGCCGCCTACTACCGCAGCATCGCTCCTGCTTTGAAACCAACGCGAGATCAGATCGCCAAATTGAATAAAGCCAAGCCCGTTTATCCGCAACTCCCCGTCATGCAGGAACTCCCGGCCGACAAACAGCGCGAAACCCACATCATGGTCCGAGGCAGCTTCCTTACTCCCGGCGATCGCGTGGAACCCGCTGTGCTCAGTTCCTTCAACTCGCTTCCCCCAAAAACACCCGCGAACCGGATCGCCGTCGCCCAATGGCTCACCGATCCTAAAAATCCGTTAACCGCCCGTGTCGCCGTCAATCGCCTCTGGTCTCAACTGTTCGGCAAAGGACTCGTCGTCACCGAAGAAGATTTCGGCACGCAAGGCGAACTCCCCAGTCATCCGCAACTCCTCGACTGGCTCGCCACCGAATTCGTCAGTAACGGCTGGGACATGAAAGCACTCCTCAAAACCATCGTCATGTCCAGCACTTACAGGCAGGATTCCACCACCCTGCCCGTGCATCTGCAGCAAGATCCCAACAACCGTCTGCTCTCGCGGGGCGCCCGTTATCGACTGGAAGCTGAAATGATCCGCGACCAGGCACTCGCCCTGAGTGGCCTGCTTAACCGAAAACTCGGCGGCCCCTCCGTCTACCCCGTTCAACCCGAAGGCATCTGGCGGGCCGCGTTCAACGGTCAGCGAACATGGGCTACCAGTAAAGATAATGACCGCTTTCGTCGCGGACTTTACACCTTCTGGCGCCGAACCGTCCCCTATCCGTCCATGGCCACCTTCGATGCCCCCAGTCGCGAAATCTGTACGATCCGACGCATCAGCACCAACACGCCACTGCAGGCGATGATCACCATGAACGACCCCGTCTTCATCGAAATCGCCCAGGCACTCGGCGAACGCCTCTTCCTCTCGGGAGACTCGCCACAAGCCCGCATTGAATATGGATTGCAACTCTGCCTGGTTCGTCCTCCCCAGCCCGAACAGATTGAACCGCTGCTGAAACTCTACGAATCGGAACTCGCGTTTTACAAAGCCCATCCCGAAGAAGCAGAGAAACTTCTGGAGAACCCGCTGAAACCGATTTCCGCTCAATACGACAAAGCCGAGCTCGCTGCCTGGACAATCATCGCCAATGTACTGCTCAATATGGATGGTGTGCTCACCAAAGGATAAATCATGAATCTCAAACAACAACAGCTGCAGGCAGTCACCCGACGACATTTCCTCGCCCAGGGTTCCACCGGCATCGGTTCTCTCGCGCTGGGCGCTTTGCTCGCCGAGAACCAGCCCCTCGCCGCCAGTACGCCTGCCAAACAAGATGCCGAACTCCCCGCGTATCGGCTGCCGACCAAAGCCAAAAGCGTCATCTTTCTGCACATGGCCGGCTCCCCTCCACAGCAGGAACTGTTCGACTACAAACCCGAACTCATCAAACGCAACATGCAGCCCTGTCCCGATTCGTTCCTCAAAGGTCGTGGCTTCCCCTTCATCAAAGGGCACCCCAAGATGCTGGGGACCCCCTACAAATTCAAACAGTACGGCGAGAGTGGAACCTGGATGAGCGAACTGCTCCCTAACTTCCAGCAGGTCGCCGATGAAATCACCGTCATCAAATCGATGCACACCGACCAGTTCAATCACGCGCCCGCCCAACTGTTCCTCTACACCGGCTCCCCCCGTTTCGGCGGCGCCTCGATGGGTTCCTGGATCACCTACGGACTCGGTTCTGAAAACAAGAACCTCCCCGGCTTCATGGTTCTGCTCAGTGGCGGCAGCGATCCCAGTGGCGGAAAAAGTCTCTGGGGCAGCGGCTTCCTCCCTTCCGTCTATCAAGGCGTACAATGTCGCACCACAGGCGACCCCATCCTCTACGTCTCCAATCCCAAAGGCATCAACCGCGATGTCCGCAGACGCAGCCTGGATGCCCTCAAGTCGCTGAATGAATTCGAACTCAAACAGTTCGGCAACCCCGAAACCCTCACCCGCATCAACCAGTACGAACTCGCGTTCCGCATGCAGATGTCGGTTCCCGAAGCCGTCGACCTCGCCAGCGAAACCAAAGAAACCCACGCACAATATGGCACGACCGGCGGCGCCCCTTCGTTCGCCAACAACTGTCTGCTCGCCCGTCGCATGGTCGAACGCGGCGTCCGCTTCATCCAGCTCTTCGATTACGGCTGGGACATGCACGGCACCGGGAAAGGCAACGACCTGATGACCGCCGTCCCCAAGAAAGCCAAAGACATCGACCGCCCCCTCTACGCGTTGATCTCCGATCTCAAACAGCGCGGACTGCTCGATGAAACGCTGGTTGTCTGGAGTGGAGAGTTCGGCAGAACCTCTATGAACGAAGAACGCAACGGCTCCAAGTTCCTCGGACGCGACCATCACCCCCACTGCTACACCATCTGGATGGCCGGCGGAGGCATCAAAAAAGGCTTCTCCTACGGCCAGACTGACGAACTCGGTTACTTCGTCGCCGAAAACAAAACCAGCGTCCGCGATCTGCAGTCCACCATCCTGCACCTCACCGGATTCGAAGCCCGCAAATTCAATTTCCCCTACCAGGGACTCGACCAGCGTCTCATCGGCCCCGCCGACGAAGACCACCTGATCAAAGATATTCTCGCGTAAGCAGTCAACACGTTCTCTCGCTACAGGAGAATCAAGATGACCGTCACCGAAATCATCGCGCAGCTGGAAGACCTGGGAAGCGAATCCACCAAAAGAGTCCTGATGAACCACGGCGCCTGCGAACCTGTGTTTGGCGTCAAAATCGCCGAACTGAAAGTTCTGCAGAAGCAGATCAAAACCGATTACCAGTTGGCCCTCGATCTGTACGACACCGGGAATTACGACGCACAGTACCTCGCCGGCCTGATCGCCGACGCCGACCGCATGACAAAGAAAGACCTGCGTCGCTGGTTGAGCAAAGCCAACTGCATCACCCATTGTGGCACCGTTGTCGCGGGAGTGACCGCCGAAAGTCGTTACGGTAACGAACTGGCACTGGAATGGATCACGGCCAGCAAAGAAGCCAAAGCCCAGACAGGCTGGACAACGCTCAGTAATCTCGTTTCGATCAAAGACGACGCCGACCTCGACCTGCCCGAACTCAAGCGACTGCTCAAACAGGTCGCCCAGACGATTCATCAGCAACCCAACATGGTGCGCTACGCCATGAACGGCTTTGTGATTTCCACCGGCTGTTATGTCAGCAGCCTGACCGACGTCGCGTTGCGCACTGCTGAAAAGATCGGCACTGTCTCGGTCGATATGGGTCAGACCGCCTGCAAAGTCCCCGCCGCCGTCGACTACATTCACAAAGTTCAGCAGCGCGGCACCATCGGCAAAAAACGTAAGACAGCCCGCTGTTGAAAGGCAGACAATACTCAATTGATGTTTGAAGACGCGCATCTGGTCACTCCTCCCTGAGTTCACCTGATAAAATAGTGCTGTATAAAGTGAGTCGCTACTGAAAAGATTCCTCTTGACGCTTGCCCGCCGTTTCCCATCATTCCCGCTTATAAGTGTGTCGCGCGCGTGGTCCAGTATTTTTGCAGTTGATCAACCCGAACCACTGAGAAGATTCGCACTATAAAAGTCCCCTGTTTCAGAACCATTTTGAACCAAAGCTGCTCAAACATTCTCTGTGTATCGCCACACATCGCGCCCCTGTCACAACGGAACGCCCCGGCATCGCCCCCGTGTCGGCACAGGTCAGCCAATATCGCCACAAATTTTGTAGCATCAGCTCTTGACCTGCCCACGCCCCTGAAGAAAATCTCACCCACTGGCACAACATTTTTCCGTCCCCCCAAAGTTACAAAGAAAGTTTTCATTTTCTTCCAGGCCTTCCATTCGAAAACACGAGCATTCCATAACAGAAGCAGAAGCGCATCACATTTACCCATAGCGTTTCTCAATTCGAACTGTTGTTAGATAAGCGGGACAACCGACGCGAATGTCCTGCGGCTAATCAGTCATACCGGCTGACGAATCACCCCCAGAAAATCAGCCGCACGGCGTTAGCCGCGGTTAACATTGATATTGAAAAACAGAAATTAAGTAATTCACGCTCGGAAAGAAAAAAAACGCTGTCTGCCCCCACAATCAGCTCATGTGTGGCACTGTTGGCCCGCCAACAGTGATCGAGCAACCAGCCTCCACCAGCAACAAAATGGTTGGCCCAAATAAAATTCAAGCAGGAAGCAGCCAGAACAATAACCCGCTCATGATACGGAAAGCCATCAGCCAGGCGAGGTGAAGATCGGGAAGTAGAACACCTTCAAACCTGAAGCCTACTGTATATATCGTCAATTTTGAGATACCGCGTTCCTGGGCGAATATTTACGGAACAATGACCGGACAATAGCTGTTACCCGGTCCTTAAATGTTAGTTCAAGACCAACATGCTCATAACAACACTGTAGTGAACAGTAAGAAAAACCGATAATCGATATAGGAAATTCATTCTAAAATCAGTAAATGGGATCTCCTGAAATAGTCTTTATTATTTCAAAGGCATCCAACTAAGTTATTGAAAATGTTTCACAAACAGATTCTAATCATAGCAATAGCACTTTAGTACATATGTTCAAATGTGAAATCAGAGTACAACTGTATGAGTCATAGAATCAAACATATTGGAAGCACTTAGCTCCAGGAGACTCTTAATGCCCACTATTAGTCGTCGTAATCTTGTCCTGTTGATGTTGGGAATAGACCCAGACGGCGAGATCGCTAAAGGCATCGGTGGAATTACACGTTTGCAAAAACTTCTTTATTTATTGGAGCGTGAGGAGAATCTGACTCCTACTGAAAATGGATTTGATTTTTCTGCATATAAGGCTGGTCCATATTCTTCAAAACTATATGACGATTTGGAGTTTTTAGAGAACCTCGGATTTGTTGAATCTGAAGTGACCGCTGATGCTACTCTTGGAGAGGCAGCAGAAGTAGAGTTGCTCGATTTTGAAGAATTGCTCGGTGACGGGGCAGAGAACTCCAATGATGAAGCTGTGGATGGAATAGCTGCAGCTGATGCTTTTGAAGAACGTCGATTTAAAATTACAGATGAAGGAACGCAACGGATACAGTCCCTTCTGGAATCTGAAGAATACAAACCTTTAAGTGAAGGAATCCGTCGCGTCAAACGGAAATATGGCACATACTCCCTATCTGATTTGTTGTATTATGTCTATGAAAAGTATCCAGACATGACCGTAGAATCGGAAATTAAGGATCAGGTTTTTCGAGGACGAAATAAATAATGTGTCATTCCGAATTAATTGAACTGTTACTCGGAATTCATGTCGCTGTATTACTTGGATCACTAGCAGCTTTCTATGCTTACAGTGACCGAACTGATGGCTTTGCTGCATCACTCAAGGGGAACAACGAAACACTACGAGAACTACGCAGAAAAATTTGTAGAGCTCTAGAAATAAATTTAAATCCGGTTTTTGAGAGTCCGGGTGCTGTTCCTTCACCGGTTCTCGGACCAAATGGTGGAACTTATGTTGAACGCTCAGTAAATCCAGTTGGTAGTGAAATTTACCGTGAATCCATTCGCGATTTTCTAGAGGATCGAATTGAATTCATTTGCGATTATCATTCGCTTTTTAATGCAAGCAAAAGATGGTGTTTCTGGACTGATTCGTTCAGAAATATTGTTTTGGGTTTGTTCTGCTGGCAACTTTTTTCGAGCTTTATATTTCTAATAGACAAAGCAACAAAAGTTGATATTTCATTATGGGTCCTTGCATCATTTAGCACGATTTCTGTATTAGCAATTATGTCTGCAATTATATCTGTCATATTTCGATTAATTCATTACCGAACAATAGTATCCGTGAGGTTAAAATATGCTGAGCTTTGATCTTGAATCAAATTTGCTCGAACCAGTTGCTAATTATCAAAGACGCAAAACGTTCAGACGTCAATATGACGAATTGCCATTTTACGAATATCGAATTGACCTTTTTGGGTTTTCGCAAAAATTAGGGAGCACTGTGGCTGTAGAGTTGAAATTGTCTAAATGGAAAAGAGCTTTTGAACAAGCAAGTATTTACCAGCTTTGCGCGGATTTCGTTTACATTGCACTTCCCTCTATAAACATCGCTAAAGTCGATATATCTTTGCTTCAAGAAAACGGTATTGGTTTGATTAGTGTCTTTGAAACAGGACGCTGTCGCCAAATAATTGAACCACTTCCCTCACCAGTTGTTCGTCCCCATTACCGTGATCATTACATTGACCTATTAATGGGAACTGAATGATGCCAGTTGTTGAACCAAATTTGATCCTACGTTTGGGAACTCATGCTGAAAAAGAATACTTCGATAAGACCCTGCGTTTTTTTGATGGTTTGGCGGTCAATGCCAATTTAGTTGAAGCTACACCTGGAGCAACAGCTAGTCTTTTGGTTAGGTTCGGTGGTAAAAAAAGGGAGCTTCCTTTTTACATAGACCCTATGACTTATGCCTTCGGAGAATATGCAGACAGAAAAGGAGTATTACGACGTGATCTAGATTGGATAAAATCTGATCAAAAACGAAATGGTGAACTAATACGCGATTACAAAAGATCATATAGTAAATTAGCAAATCAGCTTGGCGATCCATTTGCAGAGGCACTAGAAAGAAATTCATCTGTTACTTGGAACGATTTCAATAACTCAAATATAGAATCTGCATGTAGTCAAGTTGCTGAATACCAGTTGCACAGAATCGCAGAGGAATTTTCATCAGATTCTGAATTAGTACAATTTATTGATAAAGTACCAAGACCAGTCGCTGTTTATGCACCTTACTTCTACATCGAACCTAGCAATGAGAACGAATGGCTTGATCTTAATCTCAGATTAGCTACTACCACTGCCAGAAATATCACATCGCATCCCGTCCATATAATGATCTGTGCTGATTCCTCTTTTCTGTTAAATAAGAAATTCATCGAACGAATCAAGGCAGAGCTACCAAGTACTGGTGTGAAGGGAGTTTGGTTTTGGTTTAGTGCTTTTCAGGAAGATTCTGCAAGCATTGAGCACTTGACCGCTTTTCGAAATTTAGTAGAAACATTAAGTGACAAGGTTTCTGTTTATAGTCGACATGGTGGTTTTTTTAGTATGGCTCTTAGTAAACATGGCCTTTCAGGCCTCAGTCATGGTGTAGGTTATGGCGAACAAAAGGATGTTATTCCTATAATTGGGCAGTCTACCCCCACAGTTCGTTACTACCTTCCACAGGTTCGCAGGCGATTTGGAGTACCTCAAATTGAACGGTGCTTTGATTCATTAGAGATTAAAACCCCCAAAGATTTCTATAAAAAAGTCTGTGGGTGCGTAATTTGTAAAGGGATTATTTCTGATGAAATACATGCTTTCGCAGAGTTTGGTGAAATGCATCGATCTACCCCAAAATCTAAAAGACTAGCACAGACACCAGCTGCAGCAAAACGTTGTCGTTATCACTTTCTCCTTTCAAGAATCGCAGAACGCGACTGGATTAAATCGGCAAGTAACGAGGAAATAATCGGCAAATTGAAGGCTGCAGCAGAACTATGGGGAACACAAACCACACTTAGCGGAGGCACTACTCATCTTGAAAGATGGCAAGAAGTACTAAAATAATTAGGGAAGTATTAAAAGTTTCAGCGACTCTGTTTCCACTTCAGCCCCCCTTTTGCCCGTTAGATATGTTTCAAGTTTTTTTGCGAGTGTTTGACTTCTGTGATGTTAGCTTCTTTGTACTCTTTTTAGATTTACTCATTGTAGTTCTACGTTTCCTAAGTGCCTCAGCCTTTGTCGGCAATATATAAATTGTATTAATCAATCCTTCAACAATTTCTAAACCATCCTCTATATCCTGACTTGATGGAGTGGTCATTTCATGTAAAGCAGAATTTCCAATATATCGTTCTTCATGAAGTAAATCTGCTTGTGCCTTTGTTAGTAAATTGCGTTTTGCCAATTCATCAATTTTTTTCTGCAAATTCCCATTGTTAATCTTTTGGCTAAGACAGATTGCTTCTACAGTAGCCCGAAGCCCACCTCCAGCCATTGTCCTTGCATTCACATTGAAACAATCAATTGTTTCTCGGTACATCTTCCATACGTTTTCTGGGACTAAAGGTTGTTCTTCTTCAAAATTGTCCCCAAACTGAATTGGTTTGCGTAATTCAGACTCAGATTCATCGTTTGGGTAAATCTGAATATCATACGGATCACTTCGATGATCTGGCGGATTGTACTCTAGTTCGATTCTAAATCGCCGATATCTAAATGTATCACATCCCATACATTGTATTAACTGATTGAATTCATCATGAGTCCAACCAGTATCTGGATCACCATACTCTTTCTTCGTTTCAAACAATACTAAATGGTTTCTGTAACCATGCCCACATTTGGAACATCGAACCTTAACCACTTTTTCTCTATCGTTCATAACCTTTCTCCAATGGGCCGACATATATAAATAAAGAATTAACGGGAGTAACGTCTACTCTCTGCAAAGAACTCATCAAAACGAAGGGATTTAAAGGGGTCAGACCCCGATTCCCTCTTCAGTTCATCATTCTTCCTGTCATGCTACCGCGGTACATTAAAAGTTCGGTTGAGTGGCTGACCCTGCGCGTCTCGATTCATTGTGGCCCGCCAATGCTGGATGTATAGTACAGAATAAGAATGTTCAATTGTTAATATCCAGGTGCGCAGAATCAAGCGTAAGCATCGATAATTAAGGAAATCAGCTCCTGTAGCCGTCTCCGTTTCGATTTTTGTTATGTGGGCAAGATTTAAGGGTTCAGGAATTATTTGTTTGACTCCTGAACCCTTTTTATCTTCTTGTTTATCTGCGGTAGCTCGTAGTATGGGGACAGTTAAGTGACAGGCTTACGCCCTATCCTCGCGCGGCCTGAAGATCCTGAGATCGGGTTGACGGTTTGAGTCGAACCGAACCCCGCGAGCAGGTTGCGATCAGTAGTTATGGGGCGTCTGTTTTGCCCTGCCCCGTGAGGCCCAGCCGGCTGAGCATCGGCCCAATGCTCAGCCCGCCGACGAGGATTGAGAAGGCGACGACGACGTAGGTCATGGTCAGGATGAGTTCACCGACGTTGTCGTACTGCGATTGCCGGGCGTGGATCTCTTCCTTGAGCGAGAGCGCGAGGGCAACACTGATTCCGCCACGCAGGCCGCCCCAGGTCATGACCTTGATCGCGTGCGGCGTGAATTCCCGGCCGGTCACCTTCTTCAAAATAGTCATCACCGTGCCTACGGACAGGAACCGCGCCAGCAGCGCTGCGGGGATTGCCAGCGCCCCGGCCAGCAGGTACTGCCCCTTGAACGACAGCACCAGGACCTCCAGCCCGATCAACACAAACAGCACTGCGTTGAGCAGTTCGTCCACCAGCTCCCAGAACGTGTCCAGGTGCTCGCGCGTTTTATCGGACATCGCCAACGTGCGGCCATGGTTACCCAGGATCAGCCCCGCGACCACCATTGCCAACGGCCCGGACAGATGCAGCTTCATCGCCAGCGCATATCCGCCCGTCACCACCGCCAGCGAAAGTAAAATCTCCGTCGCGTAATGATCAATTGATCGCAGCAGAAAGAACGCGAGCAGTCCCAGCACAAAGCCCAGCGCAATCCCGCCGCCCGCTTCGAGGGCAAAGAGCTTCGCGACGTCGACAGGTTTCGTCTCTGCCTGCTCCCTGCTTTTTTGAACATCGTGCGGAAGTTCACCTGCGCTCTGCTGAACGATGCGATTAGACTCATCCGGCTTATTTAGGTCTACAGGCGACTCATCATGCCCACCCAACCCTGCGATGCCCAGGAGCGCAATAAACACCACCACGCCCACACCATCGTTAAACAGCGATTCACCGGCGATCTTGGTCTCCAACGACTTGGGTGCGCCGAGACTCTTGAAGATCCCCAGGACCGCGATCGGGTCGGTGGGAGCGACGATCGAGCCGAAGATCAGACAGTAGATGAAACGGACTTCAATGCCGAGCCAGCCGGTGATGACGTAGGTGAGCCCGCCGACGATGAACGTCGTGGCGAGGACGCCGATGGTTGCGAGCAGGGCGATGACCGCAGTTTGTTTCTTGAGGTCGTTGAGGTTGACATGTAACGCCCCGGCAAAGAGCAGGTAGCCGAGCATCCCCTGCATCAGCGTCTGGTCGAAGTCGATCGAGCCCATGAGTGTTTCGGCCGCGGTGAGCACATAGGCCCCCGGTACGATCCAATCAATCAGCAGCAGGGCGACCGCGTGCAGCATGGCCAGCAGCATCAAGCCCACCGTCGTTGGCAGCTTGAGCAGTTTATGGTTGATGAACGCGAAGGCCGCTGCAAGGGCCACGAGGATGCCGGTGATATCGAAGAAACTCATGGGCATCATTATACGGTACTTTACCCGGAAGAAAAGGGGCAGGCCTGAATGGCACTGTCATTTTTCGATTTGTGCGTACTTTGACGTTGGTCTATAACAGGCAGATAGAAAAGGGGTCAGATCAATCTTACTGTCATTCAACTGTGCTGCGTTAAAATTCGGTTGAGTGGCTGCTCCTGCGCGTCTCGATTCATTGTGGACCTCCGATGCTGGATGTATAGTACAGAGTATTCATGTTCAATTGTGAATATCCGACTGCGCAGATTCAAGCGCAAGTATCGATCGTTAAGGAAATCAGCTCCGTAGCCGTCTCCGCTTCGATTTTTGTTGGCCGATATGTGAAACGGGGGAGCTTGATCTCATCAAGTTCTCACCAGGAGTACTGACCATGGCTGCTCAACACGACAAACTTGTGACTGTGACCACCGCTGCGAATGAACTGGAAGGAGAACTGATTGTTTCTCTCTTGAAAGAGCACGGGATAAAAGCGACCAGCACCGGAGGCCTGACCGCGCAGTTCCGGGCGGAAGCACCCGGAGTGGTTGAGGTGCTCGTCATGCAGGATCAAATGGCAGCAGCCAGTTCGATCGTCGCGAAACAGAACGGCTAACGTGGGCAGCAGCAGGAATGTACGAGCCGATCCCGAGCAAATAAGTCGATACCACGGGCTGACACATACGTTGGCCCCTGCTCTCAGGTACTGAAAGACAAACGGGGGCAGACGGGAGTCGTAGTTGTAAAACGACGAAATTTCGTGCCGTCTTTGCTTTGGAAGGACACACTGTTAAAATAAAGTTGATTCCTGGTTGGGGTCGGTTTCAGAGTGAGGCCATCTGCGAACTGTCAACAACCAAGTCAGACAAGTCACGGATAACATCATCTCATTTTTGTGTCCGCCCGATTTTGAATCCAAGACGTTATGAGAGAGAGAGTTTTTAAAACTTCTCGCGAATTAACGGCACGGCTCAACGCAAATCGTGACTACTATCGGAGATCGAGCAAATGAAGTCAGAGACGACGAAAAAGTCCGAGCTGGGCGAGCCCGACTCGCACGTGATGATGCGGCATGCAAAAACGATCATTCGTTTCCTGTTAATCGTCGCACTGATTGCGACGAGCGTACTCTTATTATTCTTTCGCCCGGCGGCCTATCTGGCAGCTATACCAGTACCTGTATTGCTGCTTGGTTACATATTAGTAAGTTATCTGGAACGGCAATCCAAAGCCAAAGTGCTTCGCAGTAAAAACCTGTCGACCATTTCCCAAGAAGAAGTAGAAATGGATGTCGAATACGCGGGCATTTATACCGCCCTGGCCTTGACGCTGTTATTAGCTTTGGGAACTTTCATCGTGGCTGCGACGATGGTCGAAGATTGGTCGATGACAGGGCTGGTCGCAGCAGTCTTTTTGCTCCTGTCGGTCTTTATCCTCTTTCCTTACATCCCACTGTTTATTGCAGACGCAGCACATGACGAGCGCGAAAAGCTTCAACACGAAGCTGAACTGCGTGAAGAGCCAGAAGAATGAACCCGCTATGAATACCTTAAAGGTGTTGCCCTCCATTCCTGCCCACTTTTAATCGTCCTCGCAGCAACGGGAATCGGTATATTGATGAGTTTTCTGCAGTCACTTGAAATTGATCAGATCCTCAATTTGGCTGAAGGGATTCTCTGGATTTCCATTGCGTCGGTATTTCTCTTCCGACTTCGTCACACTCAGAAAAACAGGGATTTATCGATCACTTGTGTCATCGCTTTTGCGCTCTTCGGAGTCTCCGATTTTATCGAGATAAACACTCGGGCATGGTATCAACCGGCTTCACTATTCATTCTGAAAGCCTGCTGCGTTTTGACGTTGGTCACCGTATACATCATCTACGGCAGACGTCGGAAAATTCACTCTGATACTTAGAAGCGGTCAGAACTTTAGAGCGCATCACATTTAACGATAGCATCTCTTAATCTAATAGACTCGGGTCAAAGAGCCCTGGAGACGTAACAGTAAAACGGGACACCGTCTGGAAACGTGAAAGGGAGCAAACCCCGAGACCCCGTCTTCCGAATTGAAAACGAGCGACTTTGCGGTCCTTTTTTTACTCACGATAAGGGCTTACCATTCACTTGTGATCCGTTCGCCATCGTTGCGCACACATAACTGGCGGAAGAGTTTATTGTTTATGTTTTTGGCCATCGATTTGACAGAACCATCGGCAAGTGCAAAAACTACGACACCATCGTGCCACGAACTGAATGTCAGATAGAGGGGACAGCCAGCCATCTTATCCTCCACAAGACCTAAACAGAATCCTTTGGGGCGGCCTTCCAGGTTGTAACCCTCATGATATAACCATTCGCCATCATCTGAGACGATGCTTCCTGCCAGAGCACTGTGGCTGTCTGCCCAAAAACCATAGGTAGACTCTCCTATGAGAAGTGTATTCGATTCGCCATCAGTGATGTCACGAAATCGGGTCCCACTGTTTACATTTAAAATGCCTCCTGAAAAAATAGTGCGCCCCGGTCTCACTTCGACAAAACCTTTATGAACGCCGCCGACGCCACGATAGGTGGAGTAGCCAAGCCCCCCCGGACGATTGGAGGGCAAAGGGGCGCTGGGGCATACATAACTCTCAACATTCATTCGACAGGCCTCTTTACTGTCTGTCGAAAACTTGTCGATATTGTAATTCACATGGATCATCGACTCCCCCATTTGGGGAAGAATCAATGCCTGCCAGGTCCACCAGGGCGAGATTTCCCATTCTGAAATGTGATATGCTCCCTCGAGACCACCATTGATCGTGGCTTCCCGAAACGGAATATAGACTACTTCCGGGAGCCTGACATTGGCATTCGCAGGACCAATCTCTGAACCATCCAGAACCCAATCCTGAATCCAGCCAGACGGAAAACTGCGAAAGGAAATTTCATAGTTATGAGTCGCCAGGGAGATCTGCTTAAGATTGTTGATGCACTCGGAGATTCGTGCCGTTTCGCGAGCCCGCTGAACTGCGGGAAGAATCAGTGATGCCAGCAAAGCGATAATCGCCATCACCACCAGAAGCTCTATTAAAGTAAAACCGCGTGATCCGCGACCGCTTTGAGTACGGTATTTTATTGCCGTAGCCATGGGGATTCTCCTCAAGTTAATAACGGTTCAAAAACCGAAATTGATAGAATTCCCACGAATCGATGAAGCTGGCTGATGGGCTGGCAAGAGTCGTGGCAGAAAACGAGATGCAATCTCTACATATGTATATTGATGTATTCTCATTTGAATTCAAGAGCAAAAAACTCATTCGATCAATTTTTTGCAAGATCACATGTTGAATTCGTTGATGCATTGAAACGAAGGGGGCGAGCCCCTCTCATCAGCCGAACGGCGTGAACCGCGGCTTCTGCTATCACGCGACTAACCGGGGTTTATGTTCTGTGGCTCAACAGGAATGTCGCTTTGAACCATACAAACCTAATCACGTTTGACTGGTGAAACAAAGCCATCCGAATCAGACTTGCCAGATCCCTGATTTTCAGGAGGCGCGCTGCCGATAAAGCATGGTCCTGAGGGATCGGGCGCGACACGGGGTTGCCTGTCGAATGAGTTGACGTTCCCGATTTCCAGATTCCAGTAATTTTCGCCTCGACTCACGCCTAACGAATATTCATGCAGCCTGCCCTCCACTGCTGTGCCGTACCAGCTGATCGAGTCAAAGCCCGTCGGTACATTTTCGTAGAGCACTCCCTCCCAGGTCACGCCGACGTCTGTCACCAGGTTCTGGCACATAGGGTTGTAGCGTCGTTCCGGAATGCAATAGGTGTTGATGTCATCCAGCGACCAGCGCGCTTCCAGGGCAGAGGTGACTTCTTCAGGAGACGCGAACTTCTGCTCTGTCTCCGTTGTCACTTCCGAGGAATTTCCGGTCGACTTATCGGGAACCGCCTGAGTGCAGCCCCACATCGTCATCAGGATTGCCAGGTTGAGTATCAGATGACGCAGCATTCGGTGACAGCACATAGGATTCCCCAGAGATTTCACATCATGGATTGATGTGACTTTTGGTTCGAGCATTCGTTCCATGATACCAGCCTTGTACAGTAACACAATCAAAAGTATTTCCGGGGATAGGTTTTTTAGAATCTGTTTATTCTGGACCAATGCGTTTCAATGTTGTCGAGCCTATACTAAATCAGCGTGATTCAGGTAGGGTTCTTTGATCAGGCCAGTCTGGAAAATCTGGTTTTCGTGGAAATGAGTTGATAAGTCGAGAAGCCAACAGGAAGCCGGCCTCTGTGATCCGACATGCTGTGAACGTCGGATCGGCAGGAAGTGCGAAATCTCCATTCCCTTCTATCAGTTCAGGATGTTCGTGAATCAGACGAATCAATGCCTGGTATCGGGATTCGATCTCTTCCGTCAGTTCCCCCTCTGCGGTATACAACTTCTGAAGACAGGAACGCCGTGCGAAACGACTCACACATTCTTCGGAAGTAATATGCCCGGTATAAAAGAGCGAGAGTGTCAGAATCTGATCGGTATTCGACGTCCAGGTGTGATCTTCCGGGCTGCCACCACGAAAATAAGCAGCAAGTACCAATGGATTTCTCAATTGATGTGAGATGCATAGTCTTTCTCGTGAGGTCTAAGTTCACAGGGCATTTTTATTGATGCGAAATCAAACCACTTTATTTATTCTAATGCACACGGAGAGAACTCACTTCTGCTTCGCATCCGGACCGACGTCTTCCGGTTTCAATCGCTTGAGTTGTGGCTTACCCGTTCGGCGGGTGTTTTTGATCGTGATGTTCTCCGGCAGCAGTGTGCGCGAGCGACTCCCCAGACCGTGCCCCTGGACGATTTCTTCGCCCGCGTTATCGATCAGCGTGTTGCCTTCGATGAGTACGTTCTTAACCTGCGTATGCTGATTCAACTTCGGGTTCGGCACTCCCGCACTTAAAGCAATCGCGCCGTCAATCCGGTCGCCAACCCCTTCGATATGGTTGCCGATGATCTGGTGCCCTTCTCCGACAACGCGAATGCCACCCGAATGCCGGTCGCCGTCACCCAGGATCAGGTTTTCGCGAACGATGCAATTGTTGCCGTGCCGCAATGTCAGAGCGCCTGCGCAGCCGACGATGGTGTTGCGTTCGTAAATATTGTCGCATGACTTGTTGGAAATGAGTTCCACTTCGCCGTCACAGTTTTCGAACAAGTTCTCAGCGACCACACACCGGGCTGATTTCATGGACGTTTCACTGGTGCCAATCCGCAGCGTTTCAAAGCCGTTGCCATTCCCCCGCGAACGATTGAGAAAGTGATTGTGTTCGATCCGATGCCGCCCCACTTCGCCATCGTCGTCCAGCCAGACCACCAGCGTGGTGCCGGAATGATTCTGCCCGGTAAATCGGCAATGATCGACGCGATGATGATGGCCGTACAGACTCATCCACTGGTAGCGGACGTCGATGCTTTCAGGGTTATAGCCTTCGATGGTACAGCGGGTCACCCGGTTATGAGCGCCCCGCACTCGGATGACATGCCCTGTCTTCAGACTGCCGTTTCGAAACGTGAAGCCGTCGAGAACCACATATTCGCCGCGCAGATTCAGTTCCGACGCGCCCGTGAACGCGACCTGCGACTGCACGGTAATCGGTTTTGCTTCCGTTCCCTTGAGTATGAGTTTTATTTTGACATCGGACCAGTCTGCGCCGACGAGTTTGATGATGTCCCCCGGTTTCGCTAACTTCGCAGCGGTTTGCAACGCGGCCGGCGTTTCCACGCGGACCTCTTCCGCATTCGCGAGCATCGGGCAGATTGCCAGGAAGAGAAAGGGCAATAACACACAACGTCGTTTTAGCATTTTAATTAATCTCAGTAACATGTATCTCATCAGGAAAGACATTCGGCTCTGCGCAACCTTCATCTCGGTATTTGACTTTCCGTTTAACTTACGAGGTTCCCTACTCCGACTTTTCTCTCTCAAACGTCACTAGAATGTGCTGATTCTCGGCAGTCGAGGAAAATTCGGTCGGACGACTCTGACCAGCGGCAGCGAAACACAGCTTGCGGGTATTCTTTTTGAGTTCGTAGATCCCCAGCAGCGTTTGTCCCTGGTCCTGCCCTGAAGTTGGCATGAAGTCGATCGTCTTGGGTTTCTGTGTCGGATCAATGGTGCTGGTTCCCTTGGCGATCTCGTTCCCTTCAGATCGCAGGCTCCAGGTTCCATCCGCAGCGTTAACCACTGTGATTTTTCTGGCATCCTCGTCCTTGGATTTGTTACCATTGACTTCCAGGGTCTTGATCCTCCAGGTTCCTTCAATCAGCTTGTGGTCTTTTTTGATCGCGGCCTCTTTCGCATCGTCGGCGGAAGCAATCGTTGTCATCGACGTGAGCAATAGAAATATTCCAACGAACAGAAATCCGAAATGAGCGCGTTTCATGATATTCCCCTGGGTAGAAGTCCGGGCTGGCAGTCGTCACACTGAATACGATGCTTCATCATAGCCGACCTGCTGGTAACCCACAACTTTTTAAAATAGAAACGAAAAACAGGCTGCCGATAAACCAATGAAAATGAAGCATAATAACGTTTCGAAAGCATAATAAAGGAAATCCTGAAAGTCCCCCCCACCTTACAGAAATTGAGGAAAGCACCAATATGCAGAGCCTTTCTATCCGCCTGTTAACCAGCAGTATCGCATTACCAGCTCTCTTTTTCCTCTGCCGGGTTTCTTCCGGTCAGGAACCAACTTCCCCCGAAACACTTGACCGTCCGCTGCGGGTTCTGACGGCGAACATCTGGAACTATGCAGAACCCTACGACGTACGAATGAAGTTGTTACGCACTCAGATCACCGCACTGCAGCCTGATGTGATCGGCTTTCAGGAAGCGGGTTGGAAACCGGAAGAAGAACACCAGGTCAAACAGTTGCTGCGGGGCATGAACTACTTTATTGAACATGAATCCGATGGTTCTGATACCAAAGAACGCCGGCTGCTGGATGTGGCGGTCGCATCCCGCTGGCCTTTGAAACGCAAGGCATTCCAGAAACTACCCGGCAGTGGCAAAGCGCTGGCAGTGGAGATCGCAGTACCACAGCCCATCGGGCGTCTGTTGTTTGTTTCCACATTCGGGACGGCGCGCTGGCAGTTTGACCGCGAACTCCAGCGCGAACGCGATGCCGTAGCGTTGGACCGCTTCATTCGCGAAATCAGCGATCCCAACGGCTTCCCCCCGATCATTGCCGGCGACTTCGACGCCACGCCTGACTCTGCCGGTATCCGTTATCTTACCGGACTTCAAAGTCTGGATGGACACAGCACGCATTACTATGATGCGTGGAAAGCTGCGGGTAACCGGGGTGCGGGCTATACGTGGACCACGCAGAATCACTACGCTAAAAAAACCACCGAACAGTTCTGGCATCTGCCCGACCATCATCGCCGCATCGATTACATCTTCCTCGGTTCCCCTCACCATTTCCGCGGATATGCACGTGTTGTCTCAACGCGCGTCGTGCTCAATCAACCTGTCGGGAAAGACTGGCCCAGCGACCATTTCGGCGTTCTGGCAGAGATCGCGACGACACCAGAGGGCCCCTGAAGCGACAGGCATCCACAAATAGCAATCATACAATTAACGCATTTTTCATGAGCCATGAAACAGCATCGTGCTTCCGTGGTCATTACAATTACTGATCAGTTCGATCATCTATAGTTCGTGAAAACTGCGTCGACACGAAGAGGTCGACCTGCGATTTCGTTTCAATTAAAAAAGTAAGGTTCATTTCAATCATGCGCTGGCATCTGATCGCAGGAATCGTGACTTCACTGTTCGGCCTGTTTTTAATTGCGGGCGGCCTGTTGCTGCTCGGTTCGCTGGCATACTACAATATTAAGCATGGGCCCCTCGAATTCAGCAACGGTGAATACGCGGCGCTCGACAGCGTCGCTCTCACCTGGAAAAATATTTTACGAGGCAGTTCCTCGCTGCTTACAGGCATAGGGATGTCCATCTCGGGAGTCTGCTGGTTAAAACAAAAAATCCGCTATGGGCTGATCCTGTTTTTCATTACGCTGGCTTTCTCAGGGATCACGAGCGCAGTCATTCGCAATATGTAAAGCCATTCAACCTATGCTTGGGAGCATCAGCGACGCCCCATGTAATAGAGACCGAGTTGAATGCCATGGCCAGCGGTTCAGACCACCGTCAGCAGGATTGGCTTGCCCTTCGAAATGACCAGGGTATGCTCGAACTGGGCTGACAAGTTTCCTGCCTCCCCTGCCAGGGTCCAGCCATCATTGCCTTCCGTGACGATTCTGCTTTTCGTTGACAGGAAAGGCTCGATGGTAATGACGAGCCCTTCATGCAAAACCCTGGTATCTCCTGGTACATAATAACCGGGTATCTCACCAGGTTCCTCGTGCAGACCTCGCCCGACACCATGGCTACACAGGTTACGAATGATGCGAAAACCGGTTTGTTTCGCGACTTTCTGAATCGATTTCCCGATCCCATTCAGCGGACGACCTGCCCTTGCAGCGTGACAGGCCTCGGTTAAAGCCATCTGAGTAGAAGCGATTAATTTGTCTTTGAGAGGATTACCCGGAGGCACAACGAAGGTGCCGCCCGTGTCTGCAAAATAGCCGTTCTTCTCAGCAGAGACATCAATGTTGACGACATCTCCTGGCTGAATCACCCGCTCTCCGGGAATCCCATGCGCGGCTTCTTCATTGACGCTGATGCAGGTATAGCCGGGAAAATTGTATGTCAGTTTCGGAGCGGACCTGGCCCCGAGAGATTCCAGCAACGCTTTCCCCACCAGATCCAGTTCACCTGTGGTCACGCCCGGTTGTGTACAGGCCATCATTTCCTGCAGGGTAATCGCGACGATTCGGCCGATCTTTCTTAATTCCCTCAGGTCTTTAGCAGTTTCGATTGTCACGAAATATTCCTCATTCGTTTTTAAACCAGTAATCCAGTGCACGACTTTAGCATAAACAGATCAAGTCGCAAACAGCTGCGTTTCGATATCTTTGAAGGCTTTGAACTCCAGGGCATTGCCGCTGGGATCCAGAAAGAACATCGTCGCCTGTTCTCCCGGCTGACCGGCAAAGCGAATGTAGGGTTCAATCACGAATTCGATCTTCTGTTCGCGCAATCGATCCGCCAGCGAATTCCAGCGGTCCATCGTCAGCACCACGCCAAAGTGGGGAACAGGCACGCCATGTCCGTCAACAGGATTGGCGTGCGAAGCGATTTTCCCCTCGGGTCCCAAAGCCGGATTCAGATGGCAGACGACCTGGTGCCCGAAGAAATTGAAATCGACCCACGTCTCGGCACTCCGACCTTCACTACAGCCCAGCAGATCGCCATAAAAGGCTCTGGCTTCAGCAATGTCACGTACCTGAAAGGCAAGGTGAAATGGATCCACGGGCATAGGAAGTCTCGGCTGCTGGAGATAGTGGGAAGAAAACCTGTGACATCAATTTAACAGGCACATGCGACAGCAGCAAGCAAAAGAGACAATCGTTATTCGGCTGTCTGGGCCCCTTTGGCTTTGGTAATCAGAAAGTCTTCCAGTGAATCATACGGACTCTTTTCAGCAGGCATGCCAGGCGCCGTCACCGTACATTCCAGACCCTGCGCGTCCATCGCTTCCTTCAACTTGAGCCCCAATAGTACATGGTGCACCCAGATAGCCGATTCCGTATCACGAGTGACTTTCACATTGGGACGGCTGTATGTCATGTAAACACTCGCACGATCATCACTGTCGAGATGGCTGATCGGAGACGCGTCCTGCATCAATGCTTTAACGGCAGGTTTATCAATGTCCGCCTCACCTTCAATATTATAAAAAGCCGGCATCGCAGGCCCCATGGCCAGATCAGGAACGCCAAACCATTTTCGAAAGGTATGAATATCATAGGAGGGCTGGCCATTCATTGCCCCCGCTGCGAGGACGCGTGTTGATTGACGGGCGATCGGATCGTCACTGTCCGGATCGGCCAGATCATCATGAAAGGCGAGCCAGAGACTGATCCCGGCTCCCGCAGAACCACCAAAGCAGACCACGCGTTCCGGGTCAATATTCCATTCTTTCGCGCGATGTCGAATGGTCTGCAAGCCGCGGGCGGCATCGTGCATCTGCATAGGATACGGGCCCGTATCGGTCAGACGATAATTCATCGCTGCGACAGCCACGCCCGCTTTGTGACAGGTTTCCACCAGCCCCCGTTTCAACAGCGATTTATCTCCCCCGCGAAAACCACCGCCATGAATAAACAGGACCAGGGGAGTCGGTTTCTTCGCATCGGGAACCGGCCAGAGATCAAACCGCTGCAATTTATGTTCGCCATAAGCAACATCAGGCATGGTCGCAACGATCTTGGACGCATTATTACGTCGTGAGCGCGGGGTCCCTTTATTCTGGTTGCCTGCCCGAAATTTCCGTAGTTCTTCCCCACTTAATTTGCCATCTTTGTCCATGTCGGCTTTGGGAAATCGCTGCAGCATGCGTTTGAGTCGCGCCTGCATTTCCGGGCTGTCCTGCTGTTTTTTCACATGCGCCGCCAATTCACGAACCGACAGGACACCGTCTTTATCGGTATCGCTTTCCGGAAACCGTTTTAACAGTGCCGCGCGACGTGATTCCCTGTCATCGACAGGCCGCTTCGACTCCTGACTGAATCCCGTGGTACATGAAAAAAAACAAATTGAAATGATGATGTAATGTTTCATGCTGTTATTAACCCCAAACGACTGATCTGGTTTCGCGATTCATTCACATTTTTCAAATCAAAGATGCCTGGCCACCTAACCAGACGGACAACGTCTGACAATGATAACCAGAAACCATATCTGGATATTACATTCTTCACCGGAATTAAGAGCTTGTTGTCTGCTAACAATCTTATTTTTTGCAATATCATTTCAGTGTGAGATAGAATATACTATACACCAGTCTTGAGGACTCAATCATCAGAAGTCCTGTTGATTAAGCTTGTGTCTATTTTGCTCCAGGGTTTAAGCATGTCAGAACAGAATCTCAATTCTGATTTCCAGCAAAAGTCGTCTCTGCCAGTCGACATTGTGAAACTGCTGATGGTTCTGGCACTCATACTCCTGGCTGGAGCGCTCTCGCACTATTGGCAGGGTGCCATAATTTGCCTGGGGGCCTCCGTCGGCATGTTTCTGGCAGAACGATCTGGTTCCAGTCGCAGGCGGGAATTTCTGTTTCTGCTGGGTATTCCGCTGCTGTCTTACTGGCTGGTGCTCATGTCCTCCTTCCTGTTGCATTCGGATGGAGTCACTGCAGGCCAGATCAGCGTTTGGGCAATAATTGGTCTCTGTACCGGGATTGTTCCAGCGGCCCTGTCCGTGGTCGTTCTCAGTATTGCATCCGCTCTGATTGATTGGCTGACGGGACTGCGTCTGTTGAAACATGACTGGAATCAAAATAACTAACGAACAATTAAGAGATTACTCAATCTTAATACTTTGCTCCTCACAGGTTTGCTCTTAAGAAGTCTGCTCTTCACGTTCAATTTCAAAATGTCGGACCGCGGTATCATTCAGGGCACGAGTGGCAATCGCTACGGAAAGACCCACCGCCAGCATGCCGATCAGGCCAATTCCGACACTCACGATTTTTCCGATGGTCGTCTCAGGAGTGATATCACCATAGCCGATGGTCAAACCGGTGATGCAGGTAAAGTAAATCGCATCCCCAAAATCGATATTCTCATATCTCCAGATCAGAATCGCTCCCAGGAAAAGAATCAATAGCAACCCGTAGATAATCTCCTGAATATATGACGCATATCGCCTGAAAGCAGAGAGAAATTCGAGGAACAGAGGCAGACGCTTTTCGAGCAGATGGCGTAACATGGGACATTTTTCACTTTGCAAAAACGATTGAGAGAATCATAGACAAGCAATAGTCTGACTGTCGCTGATACGAATTCGAACCGGATGACATGTTGTAGAGGTAAGATAAACTTCTGCCACCGCTCCAACAAGCTTACCCGAATAGATCTGAAACGGCTTCGCCGTTATCGAGTAGTGGCAGCGGACGGTCCAGTCGATCCTGGAGCATCACCTTTTGCGGATCAATGCCCAGATGACGATAGATGGTGGCGGCGACATCCTGCGGACTGATGGGGCGTTCCACAACCGTTTCTCCATACCGGCTGGAACGGCCGATGACCTGCCCCATTTTCATCCCGCCACAACCCATGAGCACACTGAAGGTTCTCCCCCAGTGATCGCGGCCCGCGTGGATATTCATCCGCGGAGTACGGCCGAATTCGCCCATCGCCACGACCAGCGTTTTCTCATACAAACCACGATCCATCAGGTCGCGGATCAGTCCCCCAATCGCCGCATCCAGAGGCGGAATCAGTTTGCGGGATCCTTCTTCGGTTCGATACCGCCCTGCAGAACCGTGGTGGTCCCAGGGGACACAGTTAACCGTCACAAAAGTCACGCCATGCTCAATCAACCGCCGCGCCAGCAAAGCACTCTGGCCGAACGTGTGTCTGCCGTAACTGTCGCGCAGCGCATCGGGTTCGGTGGAAATATCGAATGCGGAACGGACTCCCTTGGAGTTGAGCAGTTCAAACGCTTTCTGCTGATGTTCGTCCACATCCAGAATCATTTTTTCGTGAGCATGCGGCAGCCTGTCGAGAGAGCCCAGCAGTTGCCGACGATTCTGCAGTCGATCAAACGTCAGTCCTTTGGTTAGTGTCAGGTTCTGCACGCTGAACCCGTTTGTGTTCGGATCAGAATTCACGATGAACGGATTGCTGCCACCACCAATGTAGGAGGAATAGTGAAACAGGTTATCGGTTCCCCCTTTTAAGTGAGGCACTCCCACATAGGGGGGCATGCCCGGCTGGTTCGCTCCACGTAAAAAGGAAGCCGCCGAGCCCATCGACGGGCGTCGCTGCACGCGATTGTCGGGCGCATTGAACGCGGGGCCTTCAAAGCCGGTCAGCATCCAGTGATTCCCTTTGGTATGATCGCCCGAACCATGATTCACTGTCCGTAGCACTGCCAGATGTTCCGCCAGCTTCGCCTGCTCGGGCATCAGTTCACCGAAGCGAACGTCTGTCAGACTGGTGGCGATCGACTGAAACGGCCCGCGATAGTCAGCGGGTGCATCCGGCTTGGGATCCCAGGTCTCCATATGCCCGGGGCCGCCACTCAACCAGAACAGGATGACGTTCGTATCCTGCTGCTTCGCGGGAATCGACGCTTCGGCCTTGAGCTTCATCAGGTCAGCCAGCCCCAGGCCCCCTGCTCCCAGCAAACCGGCCTGCACGAAATTACGCCGCGTGACGCCTGAGCAATCTGATAAGTTTCGAGCCATAAGGTTTCCAGCGGATAAAGTCAGCAGGTGAGAAATTGTCAGCTTAGTTCAGACAATCGAACAAACACATCAAAAGACGTTGATATTATCAACAAAAAAACAACTCAGGTCAAGAACGAGGTTGTGATGTTCTCATCCTTCAACATTTGTTCTACCCTCATTACAGTTAGTCAAGCCGCCATAAAAGCTTCTGACTGATCGTTACGATGTTTCTGAAGCGTAAGAGAAAGTGAATGAGTACGCAGGAGTCTTAGTTTTATTTGGCAGCGGGGAAGGAAACGTGAAAGGGTCAGTCCTCTGAAGAAGAATCAATGTCACGGTCTGCATAGGCTCTGGCTGTTGCATACGCCATGGAGTCGTTTATTTTGAGATCATTCACTCTACTGATCACAGATATCACGTCTTTGTCATGAAAAGGTTCATCGGAAGATAAGATTTTGCAAATCTCATTATGTCTCACTACTAATTCATATTGGATGGTTTCTTGAACTGTGCCGCCACCCAATGCAAATCCATAAATCGGTGATAAAGCCTCTTTAGCTTCTTCAACTTCACGTTCAAATTCAGCTAACGCTTCTTCCGCGTCTTTTCGCATCTTCTCAAATAGACCTAACAGATAATTACAACCAACATCAAGCAGGATGAGTAAAACCAGGGCAACACAGGATTCAATAAAATAGGATTGACTCACTCCTGAAGAATTATAACCGATGGCTCCCAATGTCAGTGCGAGAAAGACAATCACTGAGTATGTGTATCTCTGCTGCTTCCTGGCCAAAGCAAAGACGACGGGAAACAACGAGAAGACTGCAAATCCTGCTGCGATTTCGATACACAGAGATTGCCAGAAAGAATCTGCTGGAAGGTAATAGGCCCCGATTCCGATTGAAACACTGATAACCGCCAGTCCCACATAAAGCAGGATCGAAAGCAGCCCCGCCGTACCGAGGTTGGTACTGAGTTTCAGACGATTAAAGCCTTCAAAGTTTAAAAAATGCGCAGCAAAGTAGGTTTTCATTACAGGATGATCATAGTCATAATCACCTGATGCCGGGCTAAACCAACTGTGAGGATAAAACGGCTCATCTTCCGGATCTATATCCACTGATGCTCCCTCTCTTTCCTGTTAACCTGATACCTGCTGCCTTAACTGATCAACTTACAACCTCTTTTCAAACCTGTCTTACCTATTGCCGCGGAATCAGGAAATTAGATTATTTGGTTTGAATATGAAACGTATCACACGGAAATAACGTGTCAACGTCGAACTTATCTAAATCCGGTTCACTCTCTCCCATCGCTGCGGCCTGCTTTCAGATACTGTTTCAAAATCGCATGCATCTGTTTGGCTTTCTTGGGGTGTTTGCCTGAAACATCAGTCGACTCGGCAATATCCTGATCCAGGTCATATAGCTGATATTTGACCGGGACACGCTCGTTCAGAACCTCATTGATGGTTTTGGGCCCCTTGATCATCAGCTTATAAGATCCCTGGCGAACCGCGAAGTGGCCGTTGTGGTGATTGTGGATAAGCGCTTTGTGAAACGAAACAGGCCGCGATGCACCCGTTAATGCCGGATAGAAACTGACGCCGTCTTCAGCAGTGTTGCTGTCTAACTTGACGTTCAACATTTCCGCCAGCGTGGGCAGCACATCGTTGAAGACAATCGTCGTCGCACACTCTTCTCCCGGCTTGATGATGGCGGGCCAGCGCACAATAAACGGCACGCGGTGTGCCCCTTCTTCGAGGCCCCCCTTCCAGCCGCTGCAGTCGCCGGTACTGTCGTGACCGTAAATTTGCGTATCACCCCGCACCCAGCGCTGCGAATAACCGCGTGTCCGATCGACGGGGCCGTTATCGCTGGTGAAGAATAACAGCGTGTTGTCCGCAATACCCAGTTCGTCGAGTTTACTGAGCAGTCTGCCGACATGGTGATCTAGTTCGACGACGAAATCTCCGTACGTACCTGCCTTGCTCTTCCCGACGAATTCCTGGTTGGGAACAATCGGATTGTGGGGCGTCGTCATCGCGTAATACAGGAAGAACGGTTGATCGGGTTTCGAGCGGACCGCGGTCTCCACAAACTCGCACGCTTTGTTCGAAAGCGTCGGCACCAGACGATCCATCGAATAGCCCTCGGCGATGATGTTATCATCCCGGCCAAACCATTCGCCGTGTATTTTCTTCGCCTGATCCGTCGTCAGCGTGGGAATCACGGTCACGCGATTGTTCTCGATCCACGCCGCCGGGTTCATCTCCGCAGAACCAGCGGTGCCGAACGAGTAGGCGAACCCATAGTCTTTCGGTCCCTTTAATGCGGGAACAGCGAAGTCGATGTTTTTGAAGTTCTGGTAATTGGGATCAACGCGAATTTGTTCCCGCTCACTTTCGTCATGCAGCTTCCAGTCAAGCCCCTGATGCCACTTGCCCACCAGTCCGGTCTGATAACCGGCGTCCTGCATCAGATTCGCAATCGTCCTGCGTCCCGGTTCAATCAACGTGCCGGCGAAGTTAGCCAGGTTGCCCCCCGACCCCAGCCGGGTCCGCCACATGTACCGCCCGGTGAGCAGACCATAGCGTGAAGGCACACAATACGAGCCCGCGGCATGCGCGTCGGTAAACACCAGACCCTGCCGCGCGAGCTGGTCCAGATGCGGCGTCGGTATACGGCTCTGTCTGTTGAGTGCCGTTACATCTCCCAGTCCCATATCATCAGCGAGGATGATTACGACATGGGGCCGCGGTGACTGATCCACCGCGGATACTGCAAGCGATACAGAGAGTAACAGCATGTTGAAACAACAGGCCAGCGCCAATAAATACCTTCGCATCATATTTTCCTCAACAGTGTGCCTGTGACAACAGGCGTGGAGTGCGGTTATAAGTTCTATTTATAAACTACACAAATAGGATGGTGAATGGAATTGAATCACAGATCAGGGCAGGTCCAGCTGTATTACACTCCTTAACACCAGAAGATTTGTCAGCTAGCGACGGAGGGAATACAGAGGTTGGGACACAATAAATCTGTACCTGATTCTCTATCAGTACCCTGACTGATTAACTCCACAACCTTTTGGTAAAGGTAAGTGCTTCCCCAGTTCCAGAGACATTGTATCCCATTACATCGGGGCCTTGCATCTCTGGATTACGGCCGAGAAAACTATCGAGGACAATCTCTTTACGATCTGGAGTGGCATACTCTGCAGCCTGCTGTAGTATATCCTCAGGGTTCACGCCGAGGTCATTGGCACATGCTCCAATAAGAGATAAAGCTACCAGTAAATCGCGCCAATCGACCCGGGAAACTATCATCAAACAAAGGGCGCTGACCTTCAGCAATTCAGGCGTATAAGTTCTCGCTGCAAATATCGCGATCCGTACAGAAAAAGTGCGCAAATCATAGGTTTCATGCAGACTAAGTGTTCCCCTGACAACCTCAATCATTTCCTGTGAAAAGGGCATACCTGCCTCAATTTCAGAACTCACTTCACACTCTCTCTGCGTAGGAATTAGAAAGTCTTCATTTTCAAATGATGTGATTTTTTTGGGGTATGATTCAAAAAGTTTACGAAGGAGATCGCCCAGACCATCAGATTGCGTCTTCATATGAGCTTTATCCCTCTGCAATCAACGTGTCACCGCTTGATAAAACACGTCACGGCTATAAGCCAGGAAATATTTCTACTTGGCCTTGTTCATTAACTTCATAGATGATTGTATTTCCCAGAAAATGGGAGTGCTCGTCCTCTTCAAAGACGAAATAGACCTTCCAACCAGATCCTTTCAACATTGAAAGCCGACGAATTGGTCTAGCAAAGATTTCTTTCAGAGACTGATCAGATGCATCTAAAACAAATTTGTTGATCACTTTGGCAATCGCTTCGGATTCGTTGATAGCTGGCATCAATAGATTGTTCCGTTCCTATGAAATAGAGATCACAGGGACAACAGGCATTACCCATTTAGATCCCTCCTGTGTCTGCCATCCATTCCCCCTTTTGCTTCACAGTGCCTCCTGCCTTTTCAATGACATACTGCAAGGTCCATGTTGATATGGGTAGAGAGTCTGACTTAAGATCGATCTTGATATATTGTTCCATGGTTGCTCCGTTCCACCTGATCCAGTCACGATCATGTAGATCATCCATCCAATTTGTTACTTCATAGTCTGGCTCTGAAGTGAGACACTCAGCAAACCACACTGGTAGTTGTTGCATCGCATCTACCGTATCAGGCCAATCTCCTGAATCTTCGTCACACCATCGTCCCCAACCAGCAACAGTTCGCCAAACTTGGATGATCCGTTCGAGTACTAATTCGGGAGACACACTTTCCGACACGCTCACTACAAATGTCAGAGCGATTCCATCAGGATGTTGAGTCGAACTCCCCGTTTCGACGGATTCGGAATTCAATGTCATGTTGAATCGGCGGTATAAGAATGGATGATCGCTCGAAACATCCAGATGGCGAGAGGCGCTTCAAGAAGAAAGAGCAATACATTTACAAAATATCGTACCAATATCTTCTTTGAGGGACGACAAATATAGTCGGCTAGAATAATGAAAAAAAAGATAAAACTCATGCCAACAACCATCATCAATGGAACCAACTCAGTACCAAACCCGCTCCGATGATTACTGGCATTCACATATTGGATGATTTCTAATCCCAGGTAAGTACAGATCACTGGAACCAGTAATGGTAACATTGCCAATATGAAAACAGGATAATATTTTTTCATCAAAGTTCCAGGATTAAATTCTCGCCTTCCATTTTATTTCTACTCAACCCTGTCAAAGGCAAGCGGAACTGCACCTTTACCATCTTGAATTAATGAAATGTCTCGCATGTTTTGAATGCCTGTATTAAGGCATTATAAAATTCATCATTGGAACAATTTAAATCAACAAATATCTGATCCTCTTGCTTGCCTCTCCCGCTGCCATTGAGGTCCGTTTTCATTGGTGATAATCGAAGTTGTTCTTCATCACACATACTGATACAAACACAATCGTGATTTTTTAAAAACGTGAAATGTTCTTCCTGCGACATTTTATCAATCTCTGAACGCCCGTCTGCATTGCGATCATGGTATGCTTCCAGGTCTTTCATAATTATCGATAAGCCCTCTTTCTGCATTTCAAGTTCAGTGATCTCTAGAAGGTTTCCCCAAGTAAAGTTGGCCCCGGTCTCAGGGGCAAGAACTTCAGACACTAATAAATAATGTCCTGATTTGAGATTCTTATTGACACAACAACTAGGAATTCCCTGTTTGTTTTTTTTCTTTCTGAAAAACATGGATCACTTTCTAAACCATTTATTAACAGAAGAGTTGAAAGAGAGACCGGTTCAGATTCCTTCAGACCGGCCTCCCATATCATACTCCCGATTTTCATCATTCCTCAACACCAGTAGATTCCTCTGGTGGGGGTGGCAGCAACTCCTCTTCCGGCGGCGTTTCTTTCCGGGGTATCAACCAGGCATATTCGGGCAGCCAGCGGGCTTTGTGGGCGCTGATCAGGAATGCGAGCAATAACGCGCCCACTGACCAGAGGAACGCAATCACCGCCGATTGATCCAGCGTGCGCGTTGCCAGTCGAAATCCGTAGGTCGCGCTGGTGTAGAGCAGAATACTCAATGTCGCAGCAAACGAATACGTAAACCAGCGATTCGACCAGAGCCGGGCAATCAACAGACAGCCTACGGCCCACGTGGCGACATAAGAGAGTCGCCACGCCAGCGGAATTTCTGCCGCACGCTCATTCAGAATCACGACGACCGCCACCAGCGGGACCAGCAGCGCACTAGCACATTGCAGCACGCGACTGAAGTCATCTTTCATCGTCAGACCCAGTACCAGCATTGAAATCCACAACAGATGAAAACAGATCGTGAACCGGTACTCGAACAGCACCGTGTCCGGAATCACCAGCCAGATCCCCGCTGTCGCCGCCAGAATACCGACAGTACAGAGGCCAGAGGAACGTCTATGGAGTCCCAGCATCAGCAGCACGATTCCATCCAGGAGCAACGGCCAGGGCGTCGGCTCAACCAGCGTCCGCGAACCCAGCGTCTGCGGCCCCACAATCGAAAGGAGCGCAACGGCTCCCAGCCCGGCTGTGAATGCGCCCGGTACACGTCGCACCGCTGCCAGCAGATAAAAGCCGATTAACAACCAGACGGTCAGCCAGATCGGTCCGCCCAGCACGTCCGTCACTTTGAAAAGAAAACCGGTGTGAACCGGCCCCGTTGTCGCCGGCATTGCCAGCAGAAGCAGTAACGGCGAAAAGCGGATCACGCCCGCCTGAAAGGCTTTGTTCTTCGTGACCAGCCCCCCTTCCAGCAACAGCAGAAGCAGGACAAAGCCGAGTGGAATCAAAAAATAGAAGCCCCACAACGTATCAAAGGATATCAGTCGGGGCCCACTTCCCGAAGTAATCCACATCGGCCCCGCCGGTCCAAATGTCAAACACAGCGCAAACGAGCGCAGACTGACACAGGCGGCAAACATGCCAAACGCAATCCAGGGAAACCACGGCCAGCCCCAGGGAGTCCCGTTTCCTCTGACATACGAGACACCTCCGCGGACGGCAGGCAGCAGAAACAAAAACAGAATCGCGCCGACAACAGGAAATAAAAACAGCATCCATTCGAGTTCGGCAGCGGATCGCGGATGCATTTCCGGAGAACACCACCAGGGTGCGAAATAAAACAACGCCAGGAACAGGTGGAAGGGAATGCGATAGCGGGCGCCCAGGCGAATCCCGGCGCCCCACAATACGGCTTCAGAAACAATCGCCGAAAACAAAAAGCCGCCGATCATTAACATCATTCCCTGATCGGGAGTAATCCGCGAGAACAGATCATCCATACTGACCGAAACCCCGAGAAACAGCAGCAGCAGGAGCAGCAGAATCGAGCGGGCATCTTCCCAGACCTTGCCCCAGCGCACAATCAGCACGCCGATCCCCGCCAGCAGCAGGGTATACCCGGCAAGCACTCCCATCATCACCCAGCAATTGATGGAACCGATCTCAATGGTTCCGTAAGCAGACCGCACGGCGAACAACATCAATACCGCACTAATGACATAGAACGGATTGTGGTTGTAGAGGTAACGCAGGACCGAGCGGTGAGAAGCAGACGCAGACATAACAGCCTCCTCTCAAGAAATGAAAATAAATAAGACCCCAAGAACAGGGGATAAAAAGACAGGTTCACTTCTTATAGAAACTGCAGTGTAACATATTTGTTTGAACAGTGACAGAAAATTCTGGAAGGGCAGGCTGCAGTCAGGGTTGATCAAGTCAAGGATCACCAATAAAAAAGGACCATCTTTGCATGAGATGATCCCGTGAGACAGTCGTCGTTCTTGAAAGTGAACCTGGTGATTCAGCAATTGAAAAGATGAAACAGGGAATAACAGTGGACCATCCCTTCAGGACCGAACAGCGCGAGGAAGAGGCCCCCCGGATGTTCGAACTGGATCTGGCCAGTCGTGCCTTCACTTTTCCAGTAGACTCCCCCCTGCCTGGTAAAATCATCCTGATCGGCAATCGCGCGAAAGACCCGCAGTGTGGACGGCGACAGTCTCTCCTCCCGGGACTTTCTCTCCTCCTGGGACTCTCTTGTCGGATTGCCATAAGCAGAAGTAAAAAACACGGCACGATTGGTCTTCGGTGCCTGAAACGATACCTTCTCCAGGAAGTAGTATTGAAATGGATTTTCAATCGCCCTTCTCAGCTCCTTATCAATCTGATTTGCATCCGCTTCCGATTGCTGATCGGGAGCCGGTGGATGGTTTGACGCCTGATTGGGTTTCGCGGCTGCTTCGCTGTCCGATCCCCTGGTTGCGATGACTCCGGCACCAGTGGCAACAATGCCAAGCCCCGCCACCATTTTCACAGCATCTCTTCGACTCAGATTACTCATGACTGCCTCCCGCAGGCCCGTGTTGGCACTGAAAAGATCAATGTGCCCTGTACTGCCGGCTCAATGTGAAAGAAAAAAAACAATAAAATAAGGTCTGAATGAAGAAATCATATCAGACTGCTGGCTCAGATCAACGGGAATTTCCCCCCAGGATGAGTCCCGCAGACGAGGCATGACACGATCAGAAGACCCACGCACGCGTTACGGTTTCTGTCCCGATCACAGCAATCTCCTCAAGATCCCTGAATCTTGTGTTGCATCTCTGACGAAACTGATATAATCCACACATCAACTCCAGTCTATGCGAATCGAAGCGAGGTTGAGGATGGATGAATTCCAGATGAACCGACGACAGGCCCTGATTGCGAGTGGCTTGGGAACGCTCAGTCTCGGCATGCCGGGCATGGTCATGGGGAGCGACAAAGTCGACGCGTCGGGCAAAGCGGTCGCGGCGGAAAAGTCCTGCATCTTCGTGCTGCTGTGTGGCGGGCCGAGTCACCTCGATACCTGGGATATGAAACCCGAGGCCCCGCTGGAATACCGCGGGCCTTACATGCCCATCGACACCAAAGTGCCGGGCATGCGCATCAATGAGATGCACACCGAACTGGCCAAGCTGACTGACGAGTTCACGCTGATCAATTCCATGTCGCATCCTGGCGCGATCAGCAACCATTTCGACGCGATGCATAACCTGCTCAGCGGCCAGTCGAACAAACGCGTGCAGCAGGGCATGTCGAACGAACAACCTTACCTGGGCTCGCATGTCGCCCGACACAAACCCAGCAAACGCAATTTCGTCTCCAATGCCTGGCTCATCAAATGTGTAGGGCCGCCTGTGTTTTGCGCACCCAATATCGGCATCGGCGGTTACCTGGGTTCCGCTTATGCGCCCGTGTTTGTCGGCTCTGCGAATAACCACCCGGCGATGAAAGACTTTAAGCCACCTGAAATTTATGCCCCCTACGATGAACAGCGATTCGAAAAACGAAAAGCCGTACTGAGCAACCTGGAATCCAATCGCCTCGATCGGGACCAGACCGTCAAAGACTGGTCTGACCTGCGCGAGAAAACCTACGAAGCGTTAACGCGCGCCGAAGGCCGCAAAGCGTTTGACATGCATGAAGAGCCCGATAAAGTACGCAACCGTTACGGTATGCATCCCCTCGGACAGAACCTGTTACTCGCCCGCCGCATGGTCGAATCGGGGGTCCGCTTTGTCACCGTCAACGGCTGGACTGGTCAGGCAGATCATGACAAACAGGGTCCGCCCAGCAGCAGTTGGGACATGCACGGCGGCAATATGGGGATGGGCAACGCCTTCGGTAACGGTTCGTATGGCATGGGCTTCTGTCTGCCACGCCTGGATCAGGCGCTGGCTGCGTTGCTCTCCGACCTGAAAGAACGTGGCATGCTGGAGAATACACTGGTCGTCGTGACTGGCGAATTCGGTCGCACGCCGAATGTGCTCAAACAGAATCCCCCCGGTCGCCAGCATTGGCCCCGCTGTTTCTCATCGATTCTCGCTGGCGCTGGCATCGCCGGAGGCCAGGTCTACGGCAAATCGAATAAGTACGGCCAATACCCGACCGATAATCCCGTCCGCCCCGAAGAACTGGCCGCGACGATCTATCACGCCCTCGACATCCCCATCAACGATCCCAAAGACCCGACAGGTATCCTGCGCACACTGACAACAGGCAAACCGATCATGGAACTGTTTGGCTAAACGCCCCCAGTGGAGGAGCTTCTTCTCCTGGTTGTCGCTCCCCCACTCTGCGGCACACTAATCCTGTTTCAAAACACCATGATATTGTTCTCACACATCTCGAGCTGGATGTGCGCTCTTATCGGGAACCTTGAAATCGGGATTCAGGAGTTCGAAGTCGGCGTCCTCTACTCCTGCCGGTGGTACGTCGAATTCCAGCGTCGTATCTGAATTGTACTGCGAAGGAATCGGGTTGGGACCTCGCTGGTCTTTTCCGGATTCGTCAAATGAAGGCAGAATTTCTTCAAACACATCGAGCGTAATTATAACATCATTCGGACCAACAACTGCTCCCGTATCGCCAGTCATGACCACAGAAAGTTCATAGTGGCCATTTTCATCCGTTTTGCCGTACGACTCAGCCGCACCTTTGAGGTCACTATCCTTGTCTGTCGTTCGAGGTCGATACAGTACTGTCGCCCCCGACAGCGGTTTGCCGTTCATTGTGACCGTCCCGGCAACAGATGCCAGCGGCACATCATCAGACCCGCATCCCGTAAACACCACCACTGCCAGGATGATTAGAATCATTCGGAATTTTGAAAAGCATTTCATCTGTGATCACACTCCTTCATCAGAACTTGAACGATGAGTTTTCCACTCATCTGACACCTGCCATCGGGATAAAAACGGAGCGATCACCATTCTCCAATGATTTCTTCCCCTTCTGGTGTTGCCAGGCTTTGAAAGAGAGTCAAATCGATGTTCTCACTCATAAAGCGACTTGAGCCGTCTGCCAGAAGAACTTGCATTCCCCCCACATGCATACTGCCCCAACCGCGTTTACATGCGTTACTGCCTCCGGTACCTCCGATCGCCACACAACGATCATAATCGGGGATAAGAGTCCGACGTTGGGCCGTAAAGGAAGACTGACTGTAAGAAGTGTATGTGTAAGCCCAGAACGTCCCGCGGCGGGGAGTGGTTTTCGTATGATACTCCGCCACGACTATGGTATTTGAGGTCCCGTCGGTTATCGTATTAAACTTCTCCACTGTGAAACCATTCATACCAATGCTATGCAAAACTCCTCTCCAATTACTCGGGAGTGCCGACCCATCAGCGTTGTCCATCCAACCGCTCGTGTCCGTTTTACCAGATACGGCACGATAGGAACTCATACGATATTGCACGCCGCTCCCCGGCCCACTCTCCGGCTGTAATAATTTCCCGGCATTCTTATCTGACGGACAGTTGTAGACGACCATATTTTGCTCCCGGACGGTTGCGTTCTCAGGATCTTCATTGAATGCACTGGAATCATACTTTTGGAATAAGGATGCCTGATCGAGATAAGGGAGTATCGCGATGGCCCAGTTGATACCGCTTTTGGTTGAACAACATGAACCGAGTGTAACTCCCCCCGGCGGGAACGAACGATACGTCTCGTGGTAATTATGTAAGGCTAATCCAATCTGTTTCAGATTGTTCTTGCACGAACTCCGCCGCGCTGCTTCACGGGCCTGCTGGACCGCCGGTAACAGCAGCGAAACCAATATCGCGATAATCGCGATCACGACCAATAATTCAATCAGTGTAAATCCACGCTTTAATGTATTCATAGTTGGCCCCACAAAAAAGAATTGAATCTGAGTGATCATGTCTCAATACAACATTCTCTTTCTCACTATATGGTTTTTTAATCAGAATTAAACATAAAACTCACATAAGGAGGTTTACCCTTCAACCCGGATATAAATTAGGCTTAGTTAATAACATCGCTACCAATGGCTATTCAGATGCCTGAGTCAAGCAACAGCGCACTGAATGTACGCGATCACTGAATTTGATCCTCTTTTTAGTTCTGACATTAATCAGTCATACAGACTCCGTTCTCTCATTGAAGTGCCCCACCAATAAAATAGAAACCTGGTTATTTTTCGTTTTTATGATTGACGGCCCCCACCAGGTGTATTAGTGTAGTAATACACATAAGGTTTTCACAGATGGTAATCAATGCAACACAATTTGAAGTGCATCCCTCTGCCGGCGTGCCGATCTACCTGCAGATCATCGGACAGATTAATACGATGATTGCGGGGGGGCATTTAAACGCCGGAGACATGCTCCCCAGCGTGCGCCAAATGGCGACAGTACTCGGGGTAAATGCGATGACGATCTCGAAAGCCTATTCCAAACTGGAAGCGGACAAAGTCGTAGAGCGGGTGCGCGGCAAGGGAATGCTGGTACGCAAGTCGATTCCTGCGGGAAGCTCGAAAGAGCGGATGCAGGACCTCAAGCCGCTGATGGAGCAGGCCGTTGTACAGGGACGTCAACTCGGGCTCAGTAATGAGCAGATTCTGGCAGTCGTCAACAAGCTGTTACGGGAATACAAACCATGAGCAATGCAATCATTCAAACCGTTGATCTGCACAAGCAGTTTCAAGACACTCCGGTACTGACAGGCCTGGATCTGCAAATCAACGCGGGGCAAGTCGTTGGTTTGCTGGGTACCAATGGATCTGGGAAAACGACGTTAATCAAATGTATCCTGGGATTAATCAGAACGACTTCAGGAAAAAGTTCCGTTTTTGGTCAGAATTCCTGGGATCTGGATGAAACAGCAAAATCACGCTTAGGTTACGTCTCACAAGATTCCGTGTTGCTCCCCTGGATGACAGTCAAAGGCCTGACAGAGTATACGGGCGCGTTTTACGCTGAGTGGGACCAGGAATATGTCAACACTCTGTTGAAGGAATGGCATCTGAATGAGACACAACGCGTGGGCGCACTTTCGACCGGGCAACGCCAGAAACTGTCCGTAATCTTAGCGTTGGGCCACCACCCGGAACTGCTGATTCTGGATGAACCGGTTGCCAGCCTTGATCCCGTGGCCCGCCGTCAGTTTCTGCAGTCTTTGATTGAGTTCACAGAACAGGAAGAGAATACGATTCTGTTTTCGACTCACATCACATCAGACCTGGAGCGCATCACTTCGCATGTTGCTTTTCTGGATGACGGGAAACTCGGCTTCTTTGGCGAACTGGACTCACTGATGCACCAGGTGAAACGCATCCGCATCACGGCCGAACACGACTTGCCACAGAATCTGAATCTGCCAGGCACACTGCGTTCAGAGATCGACGGCACGCATGCACTAATAGCGGTCAAAGATTTTGATGTCACTGCGTTGGAGATTCTCTCGAACGAATTGCAGGCCACAACGACCGTCGAGGACCTGAATCTGGAAGAAATCTTTCTGGAACTCTCTGGAGTTCCCTCTCAGGCAGAAGTGGAGGTCATTCAATGATCTTTCGCACCACATTATATCAACAGATCCTCAAAACCTACTGGCAGCGCCCGCTCATACTGTTACTGACAGTCATGTTTTTCATACTTGTATTATCTCTGGCATTTGGTCCGACTGGCGGCAATGTCATGCAGGTCGGTGCGCGACCGCATGCACCCGGGCAGATTGAAAGAGTTTATACTGCTGCATCCTCCCCTGATACTGAGAATTCTCCCAGACTGCAAACCCTCCCCGATCTACTGCAACAGGTTGCCCCCGCTGAGATTCAATCACTCAGCCTGGCCAGAGTGAACATGGACGATTCACTACCAGACCTGAAGCCGTTTCGAAATCTGGTTTATCTGGAACTGAATGACTTCGTACTGACGGCAGAGAACGTCGAACAAATCTGTCAACTTCCCAAACTGGATGCACTCGTGTTGATGGGCACCCTGCTCCCTTCCGGTGCCTTACAACATTACGGTGAAAAAGTGTCGCAGTTAGAGATACAAGCGACGACATTAGAAGCACACTCCTCTGAAACCCCGAACATGACCAACGTGAGATTATTGGCGCTCCATTATAATAACACATCACCGGAACTATTTCAGCATGTCACGCAAATCCCCGCACTGCAGCAGCTCTCTCTTGTTGCTTCTCTCAACTATGATCCCCGTCACGAGCAATCAGGAAATCCGCAGACCTGGAACGCCATTGACCTGTCACAGGAACAAATTGAATTGCTGCGCTCGTCTCCTACACTGAAAGAAGTCTATGCAGACTGGTTCTTAATGAAACGCATACGAAGATTTCATGAGTCGGATTTGCTTCCGGTGCGTGCGCTGCCGATCACTTATTCAAAGTCGAAGCTGGGTGCCATTCAACGAGCGGTATTTACCAGTGCTCTCTTGTTTGCCACCCTCTCCCTCCAACTGTGGGCACTCTTCGTTACTCCTGCTGCCAGACTGACCCCAAACTATCTCGCACCTCATCGACGTTTGGCGATCGCGATTATGGCGACAGGATCGTTGTTACTGTCTCTCGTATTACTGCGTTATGACATTGGAATGCTGCCGGCGGTAAGTATCATTCTCCTGCTGCCTGCCATTGTGAGTCTGTTCTCCGTCGCGCAGCTTTCCAATAACCCCTACCGGCATTGGCTGATCCTGGCTCTCATGCCACTCTTCTTTATGAACTTTCCGCTACTCTTCGATTCGATTTTTAAGGCGATTGCTACCGAAGTGATCTGGTATTTGCAAGGTCATCGCCCCGGAATGGCCTTCACGTTCATTGTGATTGAAGTCCTCTCTGTTTCCTGGATCCTGATCAGGTTCCCAGCGATTACTGAGAAAGTGAATGAAGCATTCATGATCCCACCTGCATTTTCTCCCTGGGACAAAAACCGTGCCCGACAGGCCCAATGGCAAAAGCCTGGCATACTTTCGATCTGGCTACTGGATCGTAGCATGCAGGAATTACACTATACTGAGAAATCAACCTGGCAAATGGCCTGCCTGTGGCGACGAGGGAATGCGTTCAGGCTCAGCAGCACGCTCGGGGTATTGGGAATCATCGTAATTTTCGGGTTGTTGGTTCAAGGGATCTATCACCTGATAACCGGAGAGCAATTCATCACTCAAAACATCCCCTTACTGGTAGGTCTCTTTTCGAGTCTCTGCAGCACCGGCGTATTCCTGCCTGTTATTATCTGGTGGCAACGACGCAAGAACCTGGAGATCGAATCATTACGACCAGTCAGTCGTCACTCATTGATGAAACAGGTGTACCTGGCTTTCGCTTTGGATCACAGCTTTCTGGTGATCGGTTTCCTCGTTCTACTCCCACTCCTCACACTAGATGTCGCTATCGGCAAACTCGAACTTTTCAGCCTGATGTTGCTGGTTGGCATCGCTGTTCCGTTATGGATCCTGGGAACAAACGCGACGGTCCTGGTTTTCAAACGTGCCTGGATGATTGTAGGCTGCATGTTTGCGCTATATACCCTGGCAGGTACAGTAGTCATCAGCATAATCGCCTGGCAGTACCAGCCTCGATTAAGTTTTATTCCCGACCTGCTGACATTGTTCGTTTCCGCATTGATCGCCATTGCCGGCGCCCTCAGCTTGAACATATTAGTGTACCGTGCAGCGCTGAAACGCGAGTGGGGGTAAACATTCGGAAATTGCATTCTCAGGTGAAAACGGTCTTGACCAGATGAAACTGTTTTTAGTGCGTCGGGAAGATTGATTTCCAGAATCGGATCCAGCATCGCAATACAGTTCGGGATGAGTTGATTCAATCGTTTGGATTTCCAGAGCAGGTGTACCAGAGAGTGCTTCCCATTAACGCATGCATATTCATTGTTCTTTTCAAACTGATACTATAAAATATCTTAAGTAATGATCCGGTACTAAACCGCCTCATGACTTTTCGAGAAATCAACTTTGCTTGAGAGCAGAATACGCGAACCAACGAGAGATCCTCCGATGAATCATTTGACCATTTGCTCCCTGGCGATCAGTTTGATTTTCGCCATCAGTTCACTCCCGGCAGCCGAACGCGAACCGCAGGTCAAAATATTGCAACCCGGCGTGCGGATGACCCTTGTCGCCGAGCATCCCGAACTGGCAACTCCGACAGGCATTGATGTGGACGAACAGGGGCGCATCTGGGTCGTCGCCACACATACTCATTTTCGCCCCGACGATTACGTCGGCCCGGAACACGATGAAATCATCGTCTTTTCTGATCTCAACAAAGAGGGTCGCGCTCAAAAACGGCAGGTCTTCTATAATGCGACTGATGCGACCATGGACCTGGAACTGGGACCGGATGGCTGGGTCTATCTGGCTGAACGGGACCGTATCCTGCGCATCAAAGACACCAATGGCGACGGCAAAGCCGATGTCGAAGAGAACATCGCGGTTTTGAAAAGTGAAGCCGATTATCCTCATAATGGTCTTGAAGGACTTGCCTGGGACACGAAGGGAGACCTGGTATTTGCGATCGGTGAGAATTTTGCCAAGCCCTGGACACTGACCGGAACCGATGGCGTGACCGTCAAAGGCGCCGGTAAAGGGGGCATTTTCCGCTGCAGCGCCGACGGGGAAAACCTGACACGTATTGCAGAGGGTTTCTGGAACCCGTTTGGCATTTGTGTTCGCGCAGATGGCGAAATCTTCGCTGCCGAAAATGATCCCGGCGAACGTCCTCCCTGCCGGGTACTTCACATTATTGAAGGAGGCGATTACGGCTATGAGCGCAGCTATGGCTCGGAAGCACATCACCCCTTCGTCAGTTGGAATGGTGAATTGCGGGGCACCCTCCCCATGATTCACCCCTCGGGAGAAGCCCCCTGCGGCGTCTTGCCTCTGGGCCGCGGACTGCTGGTCCCTTCGTGGAGTGATCATCGCATTGACTTTTATCCGCTCATTAGCGCAGGAGCATCCTATACATCCAAGCCCATCACGTTAGTCAAAGGCAGCCGCTACTTCCGTCCGAGTTGCATCGCCGCAGATCCTGCCTCCACAAAACAAAAACGCGTGTTTTATCTCTGCGACTGGGTCGATGGTCGTTATCAGGCCCACGGCTATGGACGCTTGTGGAAACTCGAAATCGATCTAAAAAAAGCCACCTGGGTCGGAAAAATGGATCTGGAACCGCCCACTCCTGAAGCAAAACTCGCAGCCCTCCTGCGAAGTGGGAAATCAACACACACCCTGAAAGAATTATTGACGTTTTCGCATGCAGAAGATCCGTTCCTTGCGCAGTCTGCCCTGCAGGCACTCTCACGAAATGCGTCGAACTGGACTCCTCAAGAAGTCGCCACCTGGTCGGCAGCAGATCGCATTCAGGCCGTAATGGCTTTGAAACTTGCCAAGGCGGACCCGGAGAACTGGGTCCCGATGTTTCTCGCCGATAAAAATCCAGATGTACAATTTGAGACGCTCCGTTGGATTTCTGATTATGGTTTGAAAGCGTTTCTGCCATTGGTAGAACAGAAATTAGCGGAAAGTGACCTCGACTACCGCCGGTTCGAAGCCGCCATCGCCACGTTGAATACACTGCAGGGTAAACCTGAAGCAGGAATCCGCAACCCAGAGCTGCTGTTATCCAGGGTCCAGGATGAAAAAAGTGCTCCACGCATCCGCGCTTATGCACTGCGGTTGCTGCCTACACAATCACGTTCCGCTCCCAAAGAGGGAAATCAGCCAGTCAAAAACTTTCCCAAAGGACTCACACTGGATATGCTTCAGCAGCTTCTGGCAGTGAATGATGAGACGCTGTCACTGGAAGTGGTCCGTACATTGTCGGGAAACCCGATCGCTGCTCAAAAGATTCTGGTCGGTATCGCCGCAGATCCGAAGCAAAGCGAGTTGCTGAGGGCAGAAGCAATCGCCGGGCTGGCAACCGTCGCAGAACAGAATACCGCGCTCTTACTAAAACTGGCAGGAACAAAGGAACAGACCGTGCGTGAGGAAGCATTACGTGCACTCCGTTCGATTCCACTCACACCTCCACAACAGCAGTCCCTGAAAAGCCTGGCCGGTCAGTACCCCGAATCAGCAGACCTGTTTGCTGCCGCCCTGAATCCCAAATCTCTCAGCGTCGGTCGTCCTGCTCTGACCGACACACAAGCCTGGTTACAGGCACTGGAGGCGGTGTCGGTTACTGCTGACCCGGAAAGCGGTCGACGTATCTTTCATCATGGACGACTCGCGAATTGTGCACACTGTCATCGGCACGGCGGTCGGGGAAATGTCGTCGGTCCCGACTTAAGCAGCCTGGGCAACAAACAGGACCACGCCTGGCTGCTGAAATCCATTCTCGAACCAAGTCGGGAAATGGCTCCCGAATATCAACCCCGTACGATCATTCTCACCGATGGTCGCACCTTTACAGGGATTCGACTGCGGTCCTACGTCAAAGAAACCATCCGCGATGCCCATGGGCAGAATCGTACCTTTGACCGTAACGATGTGGAGGCGATGGTCGAATCACCGGTCTCCTTCATGCCCTCCGGCCTGGTCAACTCCTTAACCGATCGGGAGATCAAAGACCTGCTCGCGTTCCTGGAAAGCGGTTCGCCTCAGAAATGAAGTGGCTGCTGACAGACGACAAACATCGCTAATTCCGCTGCAGTTTCTGCAGTCGTTTGCCGCCAATTTCCGTCACGAACAGATTCCCCGCGGTATCAACGGCCAGCATGTGAGGCAGATTGTATTCTCCCGGCCCGTTGCCTGTTTTACCCCATGAGTTGACGACCTTGCCGCTTGCATTCAACTGCAATACTTTGTTGGCACGGCCATCGGCTACAAACAGTGTCCCACGGGAATCAAATTCCATCCCATACGGGGCAAACCCGGTCCAGATCTCCAGCAGGTTTCCCTCAAGATCGAAGATCTGCACGCGATCGTTCTCACGGTCGCCCACCAGCACACGGTCGTTTGCATCCACAATGATGGAATGTGGCAGATTAAATTCGCCTGCTCCTTTTCCCGGTGTCCCCCACTGACTCAGATATTTCCCGTTCGCCGCAAACTTCATCACGCGACTGTTTCCATAGCCGTCTGAAATGAAAATGTTCCCCTGTGGCCCAAACGCGATGTCCGTTGGCTTGTTGAATTGATCCTGACTGTCACCAGGTTTCCCCGCCTGCCCCAGCGCCAGCAGCAGTTTTCCTTCCGGGCTGAACTGAAACACCATGTGATTACCAATATCCGTCACCCAGATATTGTTATGCGGGTCAACTCGCAGGCCATGCGCCTGCCCGATCAGCTTGTCACCCCATGAGCGAACATATTTACCACTCTGGTCGAAACAGAGAATCGGCTGTGGCCCCCGGTGAAACAGATACATGCGCCCTTTGCTGTCGAAATCCACAGCCGAACAGGGCCCCAGCTTCAGTCCTTCCGGCAGCTGAATGTTAATCGACGCCGGTTCAAAGTCAATTTGATCTGCAGCAGAAGAGAATTTCCCAGTCAGCACGAGACAAACGAATGTCAGTAAAGTGACACGAACGACGTAATGAAATCTCATGGTGAGGCTCCTGAGCAACTTCCGATCAATGGCTGAGACAGGGAGAGTAAACGCGAGTATCTTCAAATCAGTGTATGCTCACTCCGCCGCACTGTCGAGGCACGGCCATTGTGTTCTTCCCTACTGGATTGACAATGTTCCTCAAACGAATTATTGATAAGCTCTCCCGGATTAGCAAACTGGTGTTCCGTTAGTATCTCACCCCTGATCTGCGTTAATAAATTCGTCAATAATAAATCAGGTATCCCCATGGACTCCCGTATCAAGCTGCTCTTCAGTGGCCTGGCAATTCTCATCACGTTCACGGCCTTTATCCCGTATATAAGAGGGATTCTGGCAGGACGTATCAGACCTCATCTGTTCTCATGGTTGATCTGGGGCATCACGACATTGATTGTGTTCTTTGCGCAACTCGAAGCAGACGGAGGAACTGGCGCGTGGCCTATTGGGGTTTCGGGCACAATCACCGTCTACATCGCTTTTCTGTCTTATATCAAACGCGGAGACATTTCGATTACGCGACTCGACCGACTCTTCTTCAGTGTGGCCCTGCTCTCCATCCCCTGCTGGTATTTTACTTCCAACCCGATGTGGGCCGTCATCCTGCTGACGGTCATCGACCTGTTAGGCTTCGGTCCCACCATCCGCAAAGCCTACGATCATCCGTTTGAAGAAAGCATTCTGTTTATCTTTTTATTCTTTATCAGAAACACCTTCGCGCTGCTGGCACTGGAATCGTATTCCCTGACCACCGTACTGTTTCCTCTGTCCATCTGTTGTGTCTGCCTGTTTTTAAGCATGTTGATTCACTACCGACGCAAAGTTCTGGCAGCAGACCTTTAATTGTGAAACGATGCCATCCCCAATGCTGAGATTCCTCGTTTCTTATGACTTCTTTTCGTTAACCGGATCCTCTGCCTCTACCGCTTCAGCCATAGAAAATAGAATCTCTCCCGTCGTCAATGGGGGCGCATTTTTTTCCGCGTAATTGGGTAAGGTAAAGCGGACACGCACAGTCTGACCCGGTTTTGCCTCGATCACAGCTTCTGCCTGTCCCCGCTCCACTTCACCCAGGCGAATCGGCAGACCTCGGATTTCATGCTGAGCACCAAAACCAAAAGGCAGTAACCACCAGCCTACCGGTCCTGCCGGTTTTCTATCCTGATCAATGCTGATCGATTTGCCAGTTCCATCGACGGCAGAGAGTTTCGTGTAGTAATTGTGCGTCATTAAACGGGGAAGCATAATTTCGACGAACTGATCCCCCGTGTTACGATAATAAAATCGAGGCAGCACCTGCTGTCCAGTCACATACTGTTCATTATGGGGCTCGAAACGGACTCCTGCCTGCAATCCATTTTTGGCAACTGGCCCCCATGCAATCTTGCCGTTATCGATCGCCTGGGAGCGAACAAACTGTTTTCTGAGAATGATTGTATAACGGGGATAGGGAACATTATTCTCAATGCGAGGCAATGTCAGTCGAATCGACCAGATCAGATACTCAAAACCGTCTCCCGGTTGAAACATCTTCAGGATTTCAAAGTCGACATCTTCCGGGAGCTGACGCTGATCGGCAATTTTTTGCAACACCGAGAATTCCGCATTGGTCACATCCAGCTCGTTGCGTCTGGTTTTCATTCGGCGGATCGCTGCAACGACTTCCTCTTCGGATAACGGAGGTTGATCAATTCCTCCCAGGCTCCGATGTGCGGAATTGAAACCATGGATCGCTGCAGCCAGGGGCGTGTTGTCTGGCAGTAAAGGGCCCGGTTCGTTGAGTTTGACAGGCTGTCCTGCCGCATCCAGTTGATTCAATAGTCGCGTCCGTATCATATGTCTGAACGGTGCCCTCTGGGGTTGATCGAGAATCAGTTGAACCTGCCAGCCCTGAAAACGTTCCTCGTCCGCGCCGTCCACTTCGGATACGAATTCCAATCGCCAGCCAGCAGCGAGCCTACGCAGCTCTGCGATTTCGCGAAACTTTTGTAGCTGTTCCGTGGATAGTCCCGGATTCTTCTTGTCCAGCAAGGCCCAGCGAACCGACGCCACTACTTCGTCATCAGTCAGAAGCGGCTGCCCTTTGCCGACGGGATCCAACTGCTGTTGCTGGTTAAATTCCTGTACGACATCGGAAAGTTGCCTGCTGCCTTCCGGCACGATTTTCAAATCGCGACAGAACGCCGCTATCCGCTCTATCGGAACCATGTAGGATTTATTCGCTTTCTCTCCCAGAAAACGGGTCCCCAGCAAAGTCAGTCCCGCCAGTTGCCCCTCCTTGAACAGAGGCGTCCCTTCAGGCAAGCTCCGATCGAGTTGAATGAGGCCTTCAAATCGATGTTTATTCTTCAAAGGAGGTAACGCCAGTTCCGCTTGATTGTCAAAGGATACAATGCGTGCTGCCTGCGGGGTTAGAGTCAATTGCGGAGAACCTCCGGGATACATGGCCGCCAGCTCATCGCCCACCGCCAGTAAAACATATTCTGACGGCTGATAGTCGGTCAGCTTCTGCTGTGTCCGATACACGAACAGTTCCTTCGTGCTCTGCGTCTGATAGATCGCATCGATGGGCGGACGATTCGAAATTTCAAGAAACGTCCGATCAACGGCATGGGGAGCGCCCTCGGGAATAATCCCTGCTGTCCCCGCGGTGACCACACATGTTTCAGAACCGGCATCGACCAGAATTCCAGGTATCGCACGGCGGGACTGATCCCGAAAGTAGACCAGCACCAGCCGGGCAATTGCCTTTTCAGAGGCTGTTTTCGGTGGTAACCCCTTCGAAGCGATACTTACTGATTGTTTGATCGCTGGATCAACCAGGGTAGAACTGACTTTGGGAATGCTCTTCAACTTCTCGCATAATTCGACCATTTCTCCTACTGGAATGACAAAAGTCCCTTGCGGAGGATCATTCATAAAGCGGGGCCGACTGCGTGTGATTCCCACAAGCTTGCCCTCTTTGAAGAGGGGAATTCCCGAAGGCAGCTGACGGTCAATTGAGAATTCCACCAGTTGCGGAAGCTCTTTTTTCTTTCCTGTCACGTCTGTTTTTGTCTTATGCCTCAGAGTGGTAATGCGCGTGGCATGGGGAGTTACATATAATTCGTTGGTCCCCCCCAATAGAATCGCCGATAACTGATCTCCTATTTTCAGCTGAATGTCATCCACCGGTCGATAGTCGGTCAGTTTTCGCTCCGTACGGTAAAGGAATAATTCTTTGGTACTCTCTTTCTGGTACTCGAGCCCAATCTTGCCCCGTCCCGGGATGTCGAGGTACATTTGCGAGGCGATCGGTGGTTTCCCCTCGGGACCCAGGCCGGCTGTAATCACATATGTTTCCGCGCCGGCATTCACCATGACGCCACGCACGGCCCGATGCGTTCGATTCTGAAACGAGATCAAAGTCAGTTGCGCAATCGCTTTTTCCGCGTCTGTTTTAGGTCGGACCTTGATCGTTTCTTCCGCGCTCCCAAAATGATCCGGATGGAGCTGACGGATTGCTTCACCTATACTCTCTGAAGAGGGAGCAGGACGGCTTTTCAAATAGGAATTCACTGCAGACAGAGTTCCCGGTCTCGGGCTTTCCACCAGGTTACCAACCTCGACCGGCGTATCATGCTCATTCTCCTGAATACGACCGATAGAATGATTCACTTCCACTTTTATGATCTCAATCCGGCCTCTCACAAGTCCCTGATCAAGGGCAATCAGTTTCATCCCGACTTTGATTCCGTCTTTCTCTCCAATCGAAAGGACCGCTTTCCCATCAGCGATGGAAACCACAGTTCCCTCTAAGCGTTTAGCCTTTGCAGTTTCTGCGATCGCAGAAGCAGATTGACTGGCTGAATTCCGACTGGAATCAACTGGCTGTCCAGCCTTCAAATACACCACGCGAAGCCCAGGCTGAACCGGTGTTTTTTTATTCTCCTCATAAATCCGTCCGACCGATCGCTCCGCTTCCACTTTGGTAACTTTTATCCGACCATATAATACCCCTTTATCTATGACGGTCAGTTTCATTCCGACTTTGACCCCCTCTTTCTTCCCCAGGGAAAGTACGGCTTCCCCATCAGCGACAGATGTCACGAATCCCAGCAGGGTTTTTTCATCCGTAGCATCCATTACTTCAGAAGAGCGTACCCACAACAGGTCCGCCAGTTCCGGAGTTCCCGGATTGACTCGTGACTGGCGGCTTGTAGTCCAGGCGCCGCGAATTTCATCGTTGGCGAGTCGAATCGAAAGCTTGCCGAAACGTGCCTCCCCTTCGCGCCAGGTTCCATTAAATCGATGTTCGATACGCGACCATTTTAAATCGACACTACCCGAATCAGTATTGTCAGGCTGTTTGTAGGTCCCTGTATAAAGTCCCGACTCCTCGCGGTTCAGCGTGACAGTCCCCCAGCCTTCACTCTTCCATTCACCGGCGATGTCGGGCGGTTCGGTTGCCTGCCAGAAGCACAATCCCAGCACAACCGCAGCCAGAGCAGCAAGCATTACAAACACTCCCGTCTTACGACCTGAGTTCGAAAAGAATCCACCGGGTTTCGTCTGACTTCCAAGAGTAGAAGGTAAAGGGACTTCGGTCGGTTGCTGCACGTGTGCCAGACATTCTTCCAGCAGGGTTGAAACTTCACTGGCACTGGCAAAACGCGCCGCGGGCTCTTTCGCCATCAGTTTACTGACGATCTGACAGAGCCATTCTGGTATCTCAGGATTGATCTCACGAATGGGCCGAGGCTCTTCATCGGTAATCCGCCGCAACACGCCATAACTGGTTTCTGAACGGAACGGAGGCCGACCGGTACACAGCGTATAGAGCACGCTACCCAGGCTGAACAGATCACTGGACTGATCGACCGTCTCGCCCCGTGCCTGTTCCGGCGACATGTATTGAGGCGTTCCCGCGATAATTCCGGTACGTGTCAGGCTGGCATCGTCGGCCGCGCGGGCGAGTCCAAAATCGGTCAACTTGACACGTTCCACGCCATCCGCCAGCAAAATGTTGGCCGGCTTCACATCGCGATGCACCAGCCCCTGCGCATGTGCTGCTGCCAATCCGTTAGCGGCCTGCATGCCGATACGCAAGATTTCCACCAACGCCAGGGGACCGGTATCATCCAGTCGCCGCTGCAGAGACGGGCCTCGCACATAAGACATCACGAGGTAAGGCAGCCCCTCTGTTTCCGCCACGCCATGAATTTCAATCACACTGTCATGCACGACCGCGGCGGCAGCTTGCGCTTCTCGTGAGAACCGTTTACGAGCCGCTCCACTGCTCCCCAGATGCGGGGCCAGAATCTTGATGGCCACATAACGATTCAATGCAGGATCCAGGGCTTTTAAGACGACTCCCATCCCGCCGGCACCAATCACCCCCACAATTTCATATGTCCCCAGGCGTCCCAGCATCCGCTCATCATCCGAGGGTGCCAGCAAATTTAAGACAGAACTGTGAGAGAAAGAGACTTCATTTCCTGTGACCGCATCCAGAGCAGAATCATCCACACCCGGATATTCCAGCGTGAGGTTCTCGTCCTGGAGCGACTCTCGGAGTGAAACCCAGATATCGTCGCTGGCAGCGCCCGCTTCCAGTTGTTGGCGGCAATCGCTGCAATGATCCAGGTGGAGTTCGAAATCGGTCTGATCGCTTTTGCTCATTTTCTGTTGCAGAAACAGTTCGATGGATTCCGGATGACAGGTCGTTGTTTTGTTCTTCATTCTGTGATCTCCTGACAACTGATACACACTGCCATGCCGTTCCTGACAGGTGTGTCCTACATTTCCCGTTCATACTCCGCCGCCTTCTCCTGAATCCTGCGAACCACACGACTCCGGGCAGCATAAATGGCCCCTCGATTTTTGCCATACTCTTGCGCAACTTCTTCGATCTCGCGTCCCTCGACAGCGGTCAACCAGAACAGACTCCATGTATCCGGCTGAAACTCCTGACGCACATTCCGGGCAGCCCAGCGAAATACTTCCCGCCGATACTCTAACCGTAACAAGCTCGAATCTGGTCCGTTATGCGAGGCATGTTCATTCAACAAAGCCTGCAATTCCGATTTACCTGAACCCCGATCAGGCTTGCCACGCATTAACGCATTCAGAATGGCATTGTGCGCCACCCGATGCAGCCACGTACGAAACTTTGCCCGCTGTGGATCATGGGGACGCTGCTCGACCGCTTTGGAAATGGCTACCAGAACCAGTTGCGCCACATCATCAGCATCCGCTTCCTGCATCCCTTTTTGTCTGGCCAGCCTCAGGATCACCGGCCGATAGATTTCCACGAATTCATGCCACGCCGCCTGATCCGCAGGATCGCGGACGCGGATCAGCAAACTGGCTCGTGTATCAGGAGTTACATTCATAATTGTGTACTTTCTTTATCCTGTTATACACGGCACGTCCCCGTATCTGACAGTCAAATCTGTTTTCTGCATCATTCTGACGAAAGTCACTCGAAAGTGAGCTAATGACATACTCTCCTGAACCCCGATTAAGAATTCCAGTCTGGCTCTGAGAGTGTCTTAAGCAACTCTCTCACAACTCGATGCTGGATAAATCCATTGCCCACCGACATCGCCCCGATCATGGTCAGAAACATCACGAACAACGATTCCCGGGATTCTGAAAATACTTCCAGATCGTCTTGACAGCACCACACCTCACTGTTACATTTTGTAACACTACATCTTGTAACACTTCTTGATTACCATTTTTAATGTGACATAATGGAATCTCTGTCATGGCAAAGTCAACCAGGAAACAACCGGCACTCAGCCCTCTTGAACATGCTGTCATGCAGATCGTATGGAGTGGTCAGCCAATGACGGGCGAAGATGTCCGTGAGTGCATGGATGCAACGCATGGCTTGAAAACCTCGACCGTGCGCACATTACTACGCCGACTGGAAGTAAAAGGCTATGTCGCCCACGATGTCGAAGGACGAACTTACATTTACCGAGCGACCGTAGAACAAACCAATGTTGCCGCTTCCGCCGTCCGGTCTATTGTGGACAAGTTCTGTTCAGGGTCGGTCGAGAACCTGCTGGTCGGACTGGTTGACGACAAGTTAATCTCTTCAGAACGGTTACAGGAACTGGCACAACAGATTGCAGCCGCTGAAGAAGAACAGGCAAAACAGAAGAAGCCAAAACGCACGAAGCGTAATTAAAACATACTGAAGCAACGAATTAGTTCGTTCGCAGTGTTTGATCCCTATCTGATCGGAGAGACCCGATGTTTCAGATCTCAAGCCAATGGATGCTGTTCCTGCTGGATATTTCAGTCAAAGCCCTGTTGCTGGCGGGGATTGCCGGTCTCTCTCTGAAATTGCTGAACGTGCTGGACTCCAACATACGGCATCGCGTCTGGTCGGGTGTACTGGCAGGTATGTTACTGCTCCCCCTGCTGGCGCTGGCTCTGCCCACCATCCCACTCTCGGTCCCTGTCGGTTGGACGAAATTCGGATCAACCGTAGAGCACGCACCAGTCGAACCCGCGCAGGTAGCCAGTAACAATCTGAATTCCATCAGCGCCTCGTCTGAAAGCGATCCCGTTGAAAATCGTGCAATGCCAGTCAACCTGGCAGAAAACCGAACATATCCGACATCCCAGGTTAAGGAAGTCGTAGACGCATCAGTCCCTGCTTCAGACAGATCATACGCACGTAAGGCACAGGTGATTCCCGGTTCGCTTTTGATGTTCTGGATCGCCGTGAGCCTGCTGTTTACTTTCAGGCTGATCGCCGGACTCTGGTCGTCCTCACAAATCTTACGTCGCGCAACAATTCTGGATGGACCACGAATTCAGAACTGCCACGCTGAACTTTCGCCAGCAATCTTAAGACGAATACCCGCCATCCGCGAAAGCCAGGAAATACGCGTACCTGTTACCATTGGATGGATCTCCCCCACAGTCCTGCTGCCCGAAGAATGGCATACCTGGACGCACGAAAAACTGAGTGCCATCGTGGCGCATGAATTCACTCACGTGGCCAGGCGAGACTTCTTTGTAACCCTGGCGGCTGAACTGAATCGCTGTCTGTACTGGTTTCATCCGGTTTCCTGGTGGTTGCGCACGCGCTTGTCAGACCTGGCTGAGGAAGCCTGCGATGACGCCGCCATCAGCCACACCGGTGATCGCACCGGTTATGCACGGCATTTACTGGAAATAGCGACATCGCTGTCAACGGGATGTGGACAACGCGTGCATCCAGGTGTATCCATGGCACGCACATCCAACGTAGAATCACGAATCGCCACAATCCTGGACTTTAAAAGACCACTTTCACAACACCTGACCTGGCGCAGCACAGCAGCCATTACGTTAATAACCATACCCATTATCATCGCCGCAGCGGCAATTCATCCCGCTTCGGCAGTCGCAACGCCTGCAGAACCATCTGTGACAACGGTAAGCGCCCCTGATTCGGCCGACGCTGAAACAGTTCGCATTCAGGGTCAGGTCACTGACACCAGTGGCAAGTCGATCCCTGATGCAACCGTGCGACTTTATCGCCTGCAGGCCCCAGAATGGTACGCCGCAAGTGATACTTCCACGCTCATCACTGAATTAAAAGTTGATAGTTCAGGTCGTTTCGATCAACGCGTTCCCAAAAATATGGTCATGATTAAGCCTGGTAAAATTCGAAGCTGGCCGATCCTTCTGGTCTCCGCTCCCGACTACGCTTACTCCACCTTCCAGGCCAAATCGGTGACTCACTTTTTTGCAGGCAAGACATCCGTTTTTCCTGGTTTTCTAAAACAGTCGCTCACCATCCAACTTCGCCCCGCTGTCACAATTCACGGACAGTTACTTTCCATCGAAGGCCAGCCTGTTGAAGGCGTAAGTGTCTCCGTCTTCAAGGTCGGGCGTCCGGATCCCGCAGGATTCGACGAGTGGCTTCAGCAGACTTCAAAAGTCCCACCGCTCAAGGCAGATGACCGCGCCATGCTGGTGGGAGGGTCTGTCTCTCAATCAGCTTACTTCCCCTGTCCTCAATTCCATCTGCCTCTACAATCTGTTCCGCCTGTCGTGACAAACAGCTCAGGCAGTTTCGAACTGTCAGGCTTAGCCGCAAAAGACGATCTTGTAATTCTCAGAATCAAAGGCAAAGGGATTACTGACACAATTATTCACGTTCTTGCCCGCGAGATGCAACCGGTTTACGGAAGCCATTATGCAAATATAAGCAGTGCCGGTCCTTATTATGGTCGCAGGTTTGATTTCATCACCCAGCCCAGCGTGCCCGTCTATGGCGTCGTCCGTGATATCGAAACCAGACAACCTCTTGCCGGCATCCCGGTTGCCGTCGGGGGAGTGTATGGAGCAACAATGTCCCACGAAGGTTATATTTCAGTAAAGACAGACGAACAAGGACGTTATCGTATCGAGGGGCTTCCCATTCCCCCGGTGGGAATTAGAAAATACGATCGCAACAGACTTGCTATCCGCCCTGGTAAGCTGCCTTACATTGAAACCGATTCGATTCCCGTTCCCCGTGGTGATGGAATCAATCCGGTTGAGTTTAATATTGAACTCCGGCGTGCGGTAATGGCTAAAGGCAGGATCACTGACAAGACTAACGGTGAACCGATTGCAGCAGCAGAAATCTACTACGCACCTTATATAAAAAACGAGAACTGTGATCATTTTCAGCGCTATGCTGATGGTTCTCGCAGTTTGCTGGGGAATCACGACACCAGGTACCTGAGCGACGCGCATGGCTACTTTGAGATCCCCGTGATTCCCGGTCGCGGGGTAATCGGAGCCACAATCAATGGAGGAGAATATATTCCAGGTTATGGTTCCGATAATATTGAGGCGTATCAGGGAAAAGATCCGAGTCAATTGCCAATCATGCTGTCAGACCATCTGGTCCCTTCCCTGTTCCACTCGCTCAAGGAAATTGAGGTCCCGGTCGACAAATCTGAGTTTGATCTATCGATGTATGTGGATCCCGGTATCTCGTTGACTGTCAACTTCGTGGATCCACAGGGTAAACCCGTCAAAGGTGTCTGGGGAAATGGACTCAACGGCTCTCTTCAGGGGAAGACAATTCAGGATGACCATGCCCAGGCAACAGGTCTGGAAATCGGTAAAATTCGCCCAATGAACTTCACTGACAACGCCAACAAACTCACCCGCTTCCTGCGTCTGATTCCTGAAAAAGGACAGACACATCTCACTGTTAAATTGTTCCCTCCCAGTCGACTCACAGGACGGCTCATCGACCCGCAAGGCCGGCCACTGGCAAATGTATTCTTGGAAACGCGACATCAGAACGACCCGCATATGGTAGGATCACTACCTGGGACTCAAACCGACGACAAGGGTCGATTCGATTATACTTTACCTACAGGCACCAACTATAAAATTCTTGCCCGCACGGACAACAACTACTTTGTCATTGTGAAGGACCTCGAAAACCCAACGCCCAAAAACATTGATCTAAGCGACCTGGTTCTTGATCCGGAAGCGGAAGACTGGTCACAGGCGAAAGCAAAAAGTAAACCAGTCATTACAGAACTGGCCTCCGAAGCTATAGAGAATCAAGCACCAGATTCAGGCACGTAAGAATAATTTTCCTGGAGTCATACTGACAAGAATCGAAAACCAGCTTTTCAACAGAAGACGATTATGAGTGCCTGGTAACATTATCAACCGACAGCGCAGCAACCCTGGACTCCAGGCCGTGCCGTCCACCTGCACCGTCGCTGCATTTTCGGGGCAACCTGGAATGAACTGCAGCGTGATCTTAGTGGCAATCCGCAGGATGCAGTCAGTCGGGTCCTCTCGAATGAAGTCCGCATCGACGGCATCCCGGATGACTTCACACGTCTCGCCGACCTCATCGGCAATGCCGCCACGCAGCAACCTAATGCAGAGCGGCTCAAAGCCTGGTGGATTTATCGTGTCCTCTTGACCCCTGCCCCGCTGCAGGAACGACTGACATTGATGTGGCACAACCACTTCGCCACCAGTAACTTAAAAGTTAAAAGCCTGCCATATATGCAGCAGCAAAACGAAACAATACGAAAATACGCGGCAGCTCCCTTCGGTGACCTGTTACACGCCATGCTGCAAGACCCGGCTCTGCTGATCTGGCTGGATGCCCCATCGAACCGCCGCGGACATGCAAATGAAAACCTGAGCCGGGAACTCATGGAACTCTTCACGCTCGGAATCGGCAACTACACCGAAACCGACGTAAAAAACGCAGCCCGCGCGCTGACCGGGATTACAGTAAAAGATGCGCGTTTTCATTTTGATCCCCGTCGACACGATGACGGGGAACAGACCATTTTCGCCAAGACAGGGAACTTCGATGTGGATCAGCTTGCGGAGATTCTGCTGCAACAGCCTGCCACTTCCAAACGTCTTGCCGATCGACTGATCGCCGAATTCTTTGGTGAAGGCATCGTCAGCGAATCAGCACACCATAAACTGGCCTTACAACTTCGGAGATCAAATCTCGACATCGGTAAGGCAGTTGAGACCATGCTACGCTCCCAGCTGTTCTTTTCCGATGCGAATATCAACTCCCGTATCAGTGATCCACTCTCGCTCCTGATCACACCGCTACGTGCACTCGAATTATTCACTCCCCCACCCAGTACGCTTGCCTTAAGTGAGTGGTTAAACCGTATGGGCCTGGATCTGTTCTATCCCCCCAATGTCGCCGGTTGGCCAGGCGGGCGTTCGTGGCTGACGACACGGACCGTGATCGCCCGTGCGAACTATGCAGCTGCGATTATTTCGGGAGACATCTATCGACCTGCGAGTGTTCCCGATCTACCCGCACTGTCAAAGAAACACGCCGTCACCAAGCCTGACGAATTCGAGAAGGAGATGAACACCTTGTTGCTCGGTGACGTGAATTTAATACAGGCAAATGAATCAATTACTCCCAGCGCGTCTTCGCGTGAAGCCAACAGTCTGCTGACGCTACTCAGCGGATTCCATGCACATCTGCATTAAGTACAGGAAAACGGAGACTACTATGTTAAATCGACGAAGCTTCCTGAACCAGTCGTCTTTACTGTCACTGTCTCCTTTGATCCCCGCATTCCTTTCGCAAACTGCACAAGGATCTGCAGCAAGCAAGGACGATCGCATCCTGGTGGTCATTCAACTTGATGGTGGCAATGATGGCTTAAATACGGTCGTCCCCTTCGCCGATGAGAACTACGGCAAATACCGTGACAAACTGCGCATCGACAAAAAAGACATCATCAGACTCAACGATTCCCTGGGCCTCCCCCCCGCCATGAAAGCCGCGGGGGAATTATTCGACGACAATCAACTGGCCATCATCCCCGGCGTAGGCTACCCCAACCCAAACAGATCACATTTTCGCAGCATGGCGATCTGGCATTCCGCCCGTTTGCAGTCTGCCGATCACACTGGTCAGGGCTGGCTCGGTCGCGCCCTTGATCAGACGAAGCAGCCTGGTAATACGGCACCTGACGCGGTTTTCGCTGGTGAGAGCGCTCTTCCCGCCGCCATCATCGGACGTCGAACCAACGCCATCGCGCTGAATAATGAACGGGAACTCATATTAGCCTCAAAATTAGCGGCACCGGGCAAACCGAAGCCTGATGACGATCTGCAGAACTTCGTCCAAAGCACAGTCAGCTCTTCCTATGTAGCTGCAAAACAATTCGCAGCATCAGTAAAAACCCAGTCCAACGACAATACTCGCTTTCCCAACTATCGCCTGGCGCGCAAACTGCGGTTGATTGCCCGCATTATTCGCCTGGGTGGTGGCACGCGTATCTTTTACGTATCTCAACCCGGCTACGATACTCACTCCGCGCAGAAGTATGCTCACGAACGAATGCTGACAGAGTTCAGCCGCTCCCTCAAAGCGTTTCTCGTTGATATCAGGCAAGCGGGTCTCAGCGATCGCATCATGGTAATGGCGTTCAGTGAATTCGGACGTCGCGTCCAGGAAAATGCTTCGGCAGGAACCGACCATGGCACCTCAGGCCCGGTCTTCATTGCAGGAGAATCAGTCAAATCCGGGATATTGAACGATTGCCCTTCCCTCGTCGACCTCGCAGACGGCGACTTGAAATCAACAATCGACTTCCGCCGCATTTATTCATCACTGCTCTCCGACTGGCTCAACATCGATGCCACACTCCCCCTGGGCGGAAAATTCAAGCCTCTGAAAGTGGTAACCTGACGCCGAATCACTGGAGACGCTGAAGCACAAGCATATCACTGAGTCCTGTAATCGACGTCATTTAATAGTAGTTGGAGAAATCGATCGTTTTTGGGGACTCCACTCCAGCGATGGTCGGTTCGTCGCATCGGAAGATTCATCAGGCTGAGGCCAGTTTTACTGTAGCGAACCATCAATTTCGAACAGAAATCGAAAATCGAAGTAAAAGTCGATTCCAGCGAAATCCCGTGAAGTTCAATGCCCGCTATTCAGACGATTCAGTTCTCCCCCGTAAGACACCCAGCTTTCAAGTCCCGGTAAAAACATGTTTTACACTTTGCCTGAGAATAAGCATGCGTAAAAAACCTCATTGAGGATTATACACCAGCCATACTGTGGACCTCATTTTGATTTGTCCATTTGATAATGGCACGTTACAATTTATAAAGAGAGTGACAATAAAATAGCGAACATCGATTGTCATATAGCATTTAAAGCTAGATATGGAACTACGTTTACTTTTACGGAGTGTGAGATGCTTTCCTGGAATCGTACTCTGGTAATTGGCTTGATTTTGTTCATCGTCACTCTTGCAAAGAATGCTTACGCTGAGGAAGAGCAACTCTTTATTCAGCGATGGGGGCTCGCTTCCGCCGATAGTGTTTGCGACTATGATCCTGAATCAGGATATCTGCTGACAAGACACCAGGCAACCGCTGTTTTGTGGGATGTAAAAACGGGACTGGCGTTGCGGCACTATCCGTTCAATACCAGAAATTTCTCTGCAAGGTTTCTGCAAAACGATCGAGTGTTATTGAAATCATCAGAGATGGTGAGGCTGTTGAATAAGGAAAATGGAGAAGTCATTCGCGATATCGACCTCGCGAAGTACAAATACTCCAATTATTCTAACATCCTGTTGATCAACAAAGGACAGCCCATTTTCGTCGCTTCCTGCGGACCAGAAACAATTCGTGTCTGGAATCTGGAAACAGGTGATACCCTCAACGAATTTCCGACAGAAGGTGATATCAGCGCAGCGAAGCTCTCACCTGATCGACAGTTATTGTTAGCAGGTTCTGATAACATTGGAATTCTATGGAATTTAAAAACAGGTAAAGTACAACAACGGTTCTGTTCTCCCATTCCGATTCACACTGTTGAGTTCAACGACGATGGCAGCAAATTTCTAACCATAGGATCAGGCGAATTCTGGTACACACCGCGTGTGATCGTCTGGGAGACAGCGTCCGCATTTCCCTTGCTCTCCATTCCACGAACTGCACTTTATGCATCCTTTGTGAATGATGATATTTTGTTGAATTACCCCCAGGGAAAAGTTGAACTCTGGCCCTTGGATCGGCATAAAAAAGCCCCTCCCAAAGAGAAATGGCCGACCTATCAATCATCAGCAGACAATCGCTGGTGGGTCACAAAGAATCATTGGCGGTTGCATGTTGATTCTAAGCAGAAAACCATAAGCCTGCATGGCCCGTTACCGGATTCTCCTGCGATTGAGATCCCCACCCAGACGTCGTTGTTTGCGGCAGCAAACCATCTTCCCCTGGCATTCTCTCCATCAGGTCGCTGGCTGCTGACAGGCAAATCAGGCTGGGGGGATCCTTGGCAACCGAGTGCAATCTGGGATCTGAAACAGGGGGAGTTGAAATATCATTTGAAGAATATCGACTATGGATCTTTTCACCCAACTGAAGACAAAGTACTTCTTCGGGATAATGAATTAAGAATCATGGACCTGACCTCAGGCGAGGTCCTGCAATCACTGCAAAGAAAAAAAGGAGACTCTTACTTTGAAGGGGCATTCACGTCTGCTCAGTTTTCTAAAGATGGGAAACACGTGCTCATCTCAACGGGAGACTGGTATGACGGAAACGGAGGAGGAATTCTCATCTGGAATCTTCAGACTGGTAAAATTGAACGAGACTATGCCAGATCGAGCAAAGCAGTCATCTACGCCGGTTGGAACTCAGATCAATCGAGAATCGTCGCTGCACTGACAACAGGAAACGATGGAAGAGCCGGCATAGACGAGATCAGAGTGATCGATGCCAGGTCTGGAGGGTCGCTGCAAACGAGGATGTTTCCTGATCCAGGGATCGGAGTCGGCGGCGTTAATCCGTTAGGGAATTTGATTTCAGCAACTTCCTACAAGTTGATTAGAAACAAATTGCCAGCCAACGGTTCGACTATGCAATACACGACTTCTTTACTGGCAATTGACGATCTCGAACAAAACCGCGCCGACTTACCCGGGCAACATCTCTTCTGGAACAGGAATGGCAGCATTGCCGGATACATCCCGAGTCGCGGCAAGCTGAGCTTCTTCGATCTGCAAGAAAATGAGACTCTTTACTCGCGCGCGACTTCGTTGAGCCAGTGGTCAAAACTTCTCTTTCACCCCGGTCAACTTCTCATCGCAGGTTCACCAGGAACTCCACGTCAATCGGTGGAGACTGTCAGTGATTCTGTCGGCTTTGAAAAGACTCTGACTGGTGATCTGGAGGCAGAATTGTTCCTCTTTTACGGCTCTGATGATTGGCTTATTAAAACGAATTCCGGATTCGTGAACGGATCGCCCGGTGGATTACGCCGCGCAACAAGTCGAGTCCCCGGGACGCTAAAAGTCATTAACGGAGCCGACATCACTGATTCTATCACCAGGCCTGAGGCGGTCAGCGAAGCGCTGACTCAATCGCTTTCGAATGACTTAAGCCTAAAAGCAGAACTAAAACAGTTACCACAGCGCGACATTCCAATCCTCGCCGCAACCCCCAAGGAAAAACCGCAAAGGTATGACGCCCCCACAAAACGGCTCAAAGAGTTCTCCGAGAAACTGAAATCTGCAGGGGCAAAAATCAAACAGGCTCAATTCAGCGGGATCACCTACGTGCATCTTGAAGGTCATCCCGTCACCGACGACCTCATCAAAAATCTTCGCTGGGCTGGAAAAATTGATCGCCTCTATCTGGCAGAGACCGGAATCACCGATCAACAACTCGATGGAATTGGTATTCTGAAGGATGTCAAAAAAATGTCGCTGTGGGGAAATCCGATTACCGACGCCGGTCTGTCAGAGCTGACTGCCATGTGGAGTCTGGAAGTCCTGGACATACATGACACCAGGATCACTGCAGCCGGTTTGAATCAGTTGCGAATGCTTCCGGGCCTGAAAACGCTCATCATCCCAGCGAGTATCAATACTAATGAGCTTGCTCCATTGAGAAATCAGCTACCTGATTTGGATCTTCTTCTACGATAAAAAGAGCGATCTTGAATCATTTCACTGACGGTTTCAGAGAGTCTAACCATCATATTAATTATCATTAGGCGCTGTGTCTGGAGTGTTTTGACACTTAGGTTGAGAAACAGTTGCCTGTTTCAAACACCGACTGCTGTGGTCGGTTGTTTCATTCCGACGCGCGTTAGACTGTGCGCGATTAGATCAACTGACTTACTTCTTCAAGCGTCCGCTATTCGGCCGGTAACTGCAGCACTAGCGGCGATTCTTCGACCACCGTCGCATACAACGGGGCACCGCCACTTTCCGGATGGACCCTAAACTTTTCAATCACAACGGAGTCCGGTATCGCCAGGCTGAAGTTTCCTTGTTCGTCAGTAGGTGCCATACTATAGACTCGGTTACCACTGATTGCCGAAACCTTCATTCCGGCCACCGGTTCGTTTTTGAAGTCAAGCAAACGCCCCACTCTTCGCTGGTTCTGGATCAGTTCCAGCGTCGGCAGGTCGTAGGTTTCGACATTTTTTGGAACATTGACCGGGTTTTGCCAGCCGGCACGTTCAACGGACCAGTCTCTATAAGCATCAGGTCGTGCGATCAACTGCTGACGAACCTGTCCCGGTAACGCGAGTACTTCAAAGCGACCGTCAGCATCAGTCAGAACCTGTTGGCCCTGACGAAATGAACCGTAGGAAACATACACTAAGCCACCTGCCACCGGTCGAGCATCCGTTCTCGTTTGTACTCGTCCGCGGATCCGGACTGTTGGTTCGTAAGTGATCTCAACTTTCGTCGTGTCACCAGCGTGAATCTGTAAGCCGCTGGGCACGCGCGGACGCAAAGGTAACGCCGAATTGTCGGGAACAGACGGAACCAGTTCAATCGCTCCTTCTGCAAGCTCTGGTACGACAAATCGCCCCTCTTCGTCGGTCTTCACTAACGCCGTCGCGGAGCTGTGTTCTCCCAGAAAGTCTTCCTGGTAAACATAGAATCTTGCATTTCTGATTGCCTCCGGCTTATCAGAGATGAGCTTACCTTCCAGACGTCCCGTCGGCCTCAGGACAAACGTGCGGATCGCCGGGGCGTCGGCTGAATCTTTCAATCGCAACTGTTGGATTCCATAACCCGCTGCCGTTACCTGAACAGTAAATAATCGATCGCGTCCAACTGCCGGTAGCGAGGCGCGGCCATTTTTATCTGATGTTGCCGCAATCATCTTCCGAATTGGCCTGGGAATAATATCATAACTGCCGACCCGGAAATGGAGTGGTTCAACCAACGCTCCAGCCACTGGCGTGCCGTCCGTTGTTTCCACGATGAAACCTGTATCAGAAGCGGGCTGTAGTATGAAATCCACTGGTTTCTCGGAAGTGCGTTTGATTTGTCCATAGGCGGAGGCCGCCGCGATCTGGCGACCTGCTGCGTGGCACCAGACAACCGACCCAAGAGAAATGCTTCCCGGTTTTGCCACTCCGGCAGGTACAAACAGTGAATAATTTCCTTCGCTGTCGGTCGTCGCCTCCTGGTAAGTATCATCGGGAAAATGATGTTTAAGAATCCAGAGTTTTGCGCCTGCGACGCTTTTACCCGCTTTATCTGTGACGCGACCTGTAATCACAATATCCGCATTGTCATTCACAGGTGTCTTGACCGCGGCCGCTGATGTCACTGGAACCTTCGACTCCGGATCAACGGTAGACGACAACGCGGGTTCCGTCTTTTTCTTCGGCTGCAGCGGCGGTTTGCTTTTTGAACCAATATTCAACATCAGAGTCTTGCCGGATTCCACGGTGACGGGAATCCGTTTGACAACATGAGTACTTCTGGCGGATGAGCCTGAGATAGGAGTTGACGGACCGTAAAGCTGAAGTTGATATTCACCAGGAGGGATGTTGCGAACTTCGTAGCTACCGTCAGACTTTGGTGCTCCCCCTCGATGAATACCAGACCGCCCGCTCAGTGCGACTTGGCTAATGTCTGGGTATTTCTCAGCGTCAATGATGCCACGTACAGATCCCGCAGCCACCGCATTGACGACCAGATTGCTCCGTTGTGCCGGTTCAAGGCTGGCGATTCCTGGCAGCCGGCTTCGAGAGACTCCTCCCCCCCAATAGACCAGCTCAATGTCCTGACCTGGAAACACCTTGGGAAACGCAAAGCGACCGTCGGCGTTCGATGTCGTCTTCAGGAACTGCAGAACATTATCCGTCCGTTTAACCTGTCCGCTGGTAATCATTTCCCAATTGAACGGGAACTTATCCCGCGGAAACGGGCGTTTTTTCGCCGCGACGATCAACCTGAGTTGCACGCCTGGCACCGGATTCCGGTCTTCGTTCAGCAACTGCCCCGAGACGGAAAGATAATCTGATTTGTCGATCTTTTTCAAACGAAATTCGACGGTTTTCGCATCTTTGTCGGTTGTCGCCACAATGCGACGCCGAACGGAACGCAGATAGCCATCCGCCACCACGGTGACCTGCAGCGGCATTTTCTGTGTCAGAGCATCCAGACGGAACATGCCGTTGGGAACGACAAATGTTTCACCGGGATCCACCCGCGATGAGATAATCGACGTTGACGGATCATCGGGCTCGCGATCGGGTGAGAAAGTGATCTGTACTTTAAACGGAGACACCGGTTTTCCGGTTTCGTCGTCGACGACTTTGCCGCGAATCACACCTTCGCTCAACAGAGTAATCGTGACGTCATCACGATCCGGTGGCAGTAGCTTATTCTGAATTACTGAATACCCCGACTTACTGAATTCCAGGAACGTATCGGTAGTCAGTGAGTCCAGAGCAAACTGCCCCTTGCCGTCAGTCTTTGTATTTTTGCGGGCCCCCCATGCACTTCCTGGCAGTCGATCTGCAACAACGCGGACATCCTTGAGTGGTTGCCCCTTTTCGTCAACGACCGTTCCGAACAACTTGCGCCCCGGTTTAAGTGTAATCGAAACCTGGCCGGGCTTTGCTTGTGGGCCGGGCGTAAATCGGATCTGCTGCGGAGCGTAGCCACTCGCTTCCACCGTCAGTTGATGACCACGATAACTTCGGAAGACGTTGTCGAGCCGGAATGAACCATCGATTTCTGTGGTTGTTTTTCGCTGGTCGCGTGATGAATTTCCGTGATTTGAAATTTCGGCTCCGGCGATCGGTTTTCCGTTTGTATCCACCACCGTTCCCTGAACAGAGCCTCCATCAGGTCGTTTCGCCAGCGTGATATCCTGCCGCTGTCGTTTGCCAGCAGCCACGGTCATCACAACGTTCTGTTGCAGTGGCTGGTAGTCGTCTTTCGATACGAGTAATCGCAACCCATTAATGGGAAGGTATTCGAAGTGGTATTCACCTTTCGCATTTGTTTTCATGTATTCGATTTGACCGCCGGAATGATCAGATGGAAAAACGCTGACACCAGCCTGCGGTACCACATCACCGGCTTCATCACGCACAACTCCAGATAATTCTGCACCTGGTTCCAGTATGGCCTGCACTTCGCCTGTTTCCGCTCCCGTCAGGTTGAGAGTATGGACCTGTTCAGCGTATCCCTTTGCCTGTACTTCGATCGTCCATGCTTCAGGAGTTAGCCCGCGAAGCGCGACCTGGCCATTGGCGTCCGTCGAATGATCGCGTTCTGTATCGGTCCATGTCAGTCGCACACGGGCATTGGGAATTGGTTGTTGAGTTTCCGCCGAAACGACTTTGACTTTCATTGCCGGGACCTTCTGCAGTTTCAGCAACAGAGGCTTACCTTTAACGTCAACTGTCTCACCTTGATAACGTTTGGTTCGCGACGAGAGATCTTGAGCATAAACGTACGCGGCGATGCGATGCTTGCCGTCTGCTAAACCCTCGAACAAAAACTGACCTTCAGTATTCGTCTGCGCGGTCTTCGTGCTGTACTTCGTATTGTTTGCGCGCCATGACATGAGCCGGACTTCGGCATCAGCGACTGGGGTACCGTCAGGCATCACCACTTTTCCGGTGACCGTATGCGTCTCTGGATCCAGTGTTTTCTGTCTGGGTTCTTCAACCGCTGGCTCAACTGGGGCTCGTGTAACTGGAGCTGGTTCCTTCGTCGCTGGCTTTGAACCCGTTCCTGCTGCATCAGTATTTGGCGCGGCAATGGCGACCGGGACAGCGGACAGCCCCCCCGTGACGATTGCTACAGTCGCGATCAGGCTGGCCAGAAGTAAAGAACGAAACCAGCCAACTCGGGTAGCCAGAGGCCGACCGTCATCCAGAATACGGTTCACGCGTTCTTCCACAATTGGCTTCGCGCCCATACCGATACCAGTTGGTTGATAGCGGGCCGCTCCGGAAGCTAGACGTGACGCCATATCCACGAGAATCTGCGCGTACGTAGTTCGCTGCCCCGTGGTACGAATCACTTCATCATCGCACGCCTGTTCGGCAAGTTCATTAATATGCCAGCGCAGCAGCCATGCCAATGGATGAAACCAGTACACTGCGGCATTCAGAGTTGTTGCGAGCAAAACCCACGTGTCTCGCCGGCGCACGTGCTCTGCTTCATGAGCTACGGCAACCTGCACAACGGAAGCGTCCCATGTATGCCAGTCGGCAGGCAGAATAACTGCAGGACGCCACAAACCCAGAGTCAGCGGCACCAGCACATGGTCTGATTCCATAATTCTGTCGAACATTGGTGAGCCATCTTCGCAGGCAGGCAGGTCAATAGATCGCGATTGATGAATCATGCGACGGGAATGAACGAACCCGACAATGATGCGAGTCAGCAGTAACGCGACTCCAAGCGCATAGAGTCCCCCCAAGGCAAACAGCGACCAGCTACGTCCAACCGGTACCGGTTTCATTGAAGCCTCTGGTGCTGCGCTGGGCGACTCAACTGGTAACGAGGGAAACGCAGCGTCCTCAATGATCGGCACGGAACTCACAGGTGACAGGTCCTGTATCGGAAGCACAACATTCGGGGAGATTTCCGGAATCGCGGGTTGGGGTAGTGGCTCCTGTAACACAGCCACTGTCGGCAGTCTTACTGCTTCAGCATTAATGGGGGAAGGATCTGACAGCCAGGTGACAGGCACCCCAATTACCGGAGCGATCAATACGATTCCCGGCAGCACTAACATACAACCCAACACGAGCGTCCAGACTCGGTGCTTGACAGTAACGCTGTTTACGCGAAATAACTTCAGGGTGATCCACACCGTCACCGCCAGTAAAATGGACTTGAAACTGACGTTCAGCAATAGTGCGAGCAATGATTCAACCCCCAGAGATTCGATTGCAAACATCTCAGTTTCCTTTGCGATTTTTTGGTTGTTTTTTCACCGCGTCTGCCGGCGCGCCCTGTTCTTTCGCGATGCGTTTTGCCAGTTCCTGAAGCTTCTCTGGAGACACGATTTCTCGATTGACCAACCCGACCAGAAGCGATTCTAAAGAGCCGTTGCAGAATCGATCGATGATGGATCGCACGGCATCTGCAGCCGCATTGTTCGACTCGACGGTAGGCGAATACACGAAAGTTCGACCTTCAGTGCGATGTCGCACGTACCCCTTCGTTTCCAGTCGCCTCAGAATTGTCTGAACGGTGGAGTGCTTGATCGGCTGAGACTTCTCGAACTCAACACGAACACGTTCCACAGTCACTTCAGACAGTTCCCACACGATGTTCATAACCCGGTTTTCCAACTCACTGAGCGGCGGTTTTTGTGGACGTGACATGCTCATCTTTACTCGATATGTGGTTGCAATTTATAGTTTACATCCCGTAGTATTACATATTGTAATACTACAAATAGTAATAATTCGCAAGGAGATGTCAACAGACAATCGAAGTCTTTGCCCTTAAATAGAACGCATGAGTGATCTATCGTGCTGACATTATGCTTTTCGTCTATTCAACGGTAAGCGGTTTGGCACTGCGTGTACGAAGAAACGCTACGCTGGGGCAATCAAAACCGCTGGCTACATCGCGTTGCCGGCAATCCAGGCTGTGGTCCAGGCGTTCTGAAAATTGAAGCCGCCTGTGATGCCGTCGATATCCAGTACTTCGCCTGCGAAATAGAGACCCGGGCAGATGCGACTTTCCATCGTGCGGAAATCGACTTCTTTCAGAGCCACGCCACCACAGGTCACGAATTCTTCTTTGAAGACACCCTTCCCGGCTACCTGGAATTCGCCGGCAGATAATTCGGTCGCAAGCGTCTGTGTTGCCTTTTTGGAAAGTTCAGCCCAGCGAACGGGTTGCGGACCGACAGAGTGATCGACAAGCGATTTCCATAATCGTTTTGGTAACTGCCAGGGGCATGCAGCCTCGATTGTTTTTTTGGGATGAATGGCTTTAAACGAATTCAACTGCGCACGAATCTCCTCGGTACTGGATCCCGCCAACCAGTTGATGAGTAGTTTGGCGTTGTAATTGGAATCGTGCAGTTCCCGGGCCGCCCACGCGGACAGTTTCAAAACGGCAGGACCACTCAATCCCCAATGCGTCACGAGGATCGGCCCCGACTGTTTGAACGTCTTCGTGTCGGTGACTAACTGACAGTTTACGTGTTCCACTGCTACCCCTGGCAGGTCTTTAATCCTTGGATCGTCAACTTTGAAAGTGAACAACGAGGGGACCGGCGGAACGATCTGATGCCCGAGACTGCGCGACAGTCCGTAACCGGCGCGGCTGCCGCCGGTCGCCAGGAGAATCCGGTCCGCCTGCATTGATTCCCCCGATTGCAGAGTGACCAGAAAGTGTGAGTCTGTTCTCTGAATCGTCGACACATTGGCACGCAGCCGAACCATGACTCCTGCGTCTTTCGCTGCGCCCTGCAGACAATCGACGATGGTCGCGGAATCATCAGTCGTGGGAAACATGCGGCCATCCGACTCTGTTTTGGTGCGAACGCCGCGCGACTCAAACCAGCTGATCGTGTCGGAAGGCTGAAACCTGCTGAAGGGCCCCCGCAGGGCTTTCCCGCCTCGCGGGTAGCTGTTCACCAGTTCGCGGGGTTCGAAGCAACTGTGCGTCAGATTGCAGCGCCCGCCTCCGGAGACGCGGACTTTCGCCAATACAGTCGCAGCCGCTTCGAGGATCGTCACCTCGTGACCGTTTTCGGCAGCCGCAATCGCTCCGAAGAATCCCGCTGCGCCGCCGCCAATCACAATCACTTTCAATTTTCTTCGCCTCGGATGAAATGCCAAAATACGCGACCGATGTCGTGTGGTCAAAAAACTCAGCCGAACGAAAAGCCTCTACGGATTCACTACTTGCGGCAGCTCAGAGTCTAGCATTTCAACCGATTGATTTCACCCATACCGCTCCCCTCTTTCAGTCAATCGCGTTGAATACTGCCGTTTAACGGTTTCGCATCTCTTGCATTTGATCTGAAATGGGAAACTGCTTAAACAGGACGCACCAGTTCCAGAGGGGATAAGGTTCCCCTGCACGCGTGCCATAACCCGGGTCGGCAAATTGATAAATGGCTTTTTCGGGATCAGAATCTCGCAGATTTCCAAACGAAAAACCTCGATAGGCGGTGAGCGTCTGCCCGGTGTCGAAAGGTTTATTCTTCCGAAGCTCCCGGTTCTCAAAGCGGAGGATGGTTTTCCCCTCACTTTCAGTCACGTGTCGAATGGGTGCCTGGGCGTAGGCATCGCCGGCCAGCATGTTGGACACGAAAAAGGCTCCTTCAGCCAGTAGTGGCTTGAGTTGGGGATCGAATTTTTGATTGAGAATCAGTTCGGTTGTGGGCTGATCATTGATGACAGGTCCCGTTCTGATCTGAGAAATTTTTCCGACTTGCCCCGCGTAAGGCAATCCATAGCTGAGCGCAAAATGAGTATCTGTTTTGAGCGGAGAGACCAAGTGAATTCGCAGGCGTGAAGGCGATTCCAGTTCAATGGCCTTGATTGCTGAAACAGCACGGGCACTGTTACGAACCTGGAAACCATAGAGCGAGTGGTAACCTTCGCCTCTGACTAACTGTTCTCGCGGCAGAAATGTTTCATCCAATACCAGTGGTGGTCGTGGTACATGAAATTCGACCAGCACACTGGCACGATCCGGAGCAACCCAGGCTTTCAAGGGACGCAATGGCTGCCATGTTTCTCCCAGATTGAGAACACGATGTACCACCTTGGCCACCTGTTCGCCAAACCAGCGTTCGCCATCGGCTGACATATGGATCGGGTCACCATATCTGCCGGCATAGCGACTGTTCAAGGCACTCGCCACCATGTAATGCGGGCCAACCATGGTAATGTGCGGATCTTTGTCCGCAGCCAACAGTTGTGCCTCACCGGCGGGACTCAACGTCTGATAGGTAAACAGCGGAATCTCATCGGTTTGCCCGGTAATGTTCTGCAAGTCATGCGACCATTGTTTTCGGTACTCAATGAGCCGATCCCGATACCAGTGCAGTCCTGCGGGACGAGGAATTTCTTTGCCCCATCGACTGGGATTAATCCCGCCTGTCGGCCCGGCATTGGCTTCCCCCTGCATCCAGATTAAAGCCGCGATCCCAAAACTTTCTCCCCAGGCTGCCGCTTGTGCTGTGGCGCGGCGGGCATCATCCAGACTCGTTTGATAATAGCCACCGCCATGCTGCCTGGATTCAGGCGTACGAGGATCCGTCGATTGATCAACGCTGGAAAGTTCGTCAATCATCCGTCCCCCCTGCCCTGCATAAGTCACTAAAAAATGAGGCGTTTTATTCTGCCGCGCTTTCAGTTCCTGCTGAGAACCGATGACACTGGATTTCAAATGATCGGCCAGACCGTTAGCGATGGTCTCACCCAGTCCGCCGTTGACGGTGGCAGTGAGTGGTTCCAAGGAGAACTGTTCTGCGGGTCGCTCGTGTGGCTTATCACCATACCTGCCATAAGACCAGGTGCGCACTCCACGCTGGAACATATAGTTTCCCCAGTCACCATCGGAATGCGTAACAATGGGCAGCGACTCGGCGCCTTCACATAAAGATTGCCCCATTAACCAGAGGCCTACAATGTCACGCTGGAGGAGTGACTGCTCCGAAGCTGCCTGCGGACTCTCTTCAGAAAAACAGTCGGTAACCGACAAAACCATGATGGCGATGAAAAGTAAAAGTGACTTCATTCTGAATGAGGTTCCTGGTGCTGAAGTGGGATGTAGCAGAGAAATACACCGCAGATATAGACTATCAGAATCAAAGCAGTCGTAACAGCAGCGAGACACAGAAGCGTTTCACATCCGCAAAGATTACAATCCCGTGGGGAGTTGCTCCAGTCCCTGCGCCTTATTGGGTATAAATTATCAGCGGAGCCGTAATTGCTTGAATAATTGGTACTTGGGTCTTGTCTAATTTTTGGTACCATCCACGGAAATGTCGAGAGAGCAGAAATAATTCGAGATTGCAGAAAACGCGTGCCCACATCAATTAACATACGGATAAATACTACTGTCACCGTGCCAGGTTTTGTTGTACCATTACTATATGGAGACAAACAGGGAACAACTACCGGAGTTGAGGCAACCGCGGTCAGCACGATCTCGCTGGCTATGGGGGTTCGCCGTGCTTTTGCTTGCCGGATTACTTGCGGGAGGAAGCTGGTGGTGGAGATCGCGGCAGTTTACTGCGCAAGTTGAAAGTATGGGAGGGAAGCATTACCAGGCAAAGGACCCGACGCCGGTGACTTTTGCTCTGGCTACAGAACGGCTCTTGAAACTGATTAGTGGCAGTGAAGTTCCAGTATTCGATGTCATTGAGTTTACACCGGGAATCATCAATGACGACTGGCTGCGCGACAACCGGTCGGCAATCGCTGACATGTCCAACCTGACACTCGTCATGCACGGCTCGCGGATTACGGCGACCGGCTTGTCTTACTTGAATGGACTACAGTGCCTGCACTCAATTGACCTCAGTGACACAGGCCTTGCCGATTCCAGTTTGTCGCATGTGGTCACACATCCGAATCTGGTCGACCTATCCATACCCGGCACGGGAATCTCGGATACTGCACTGGAAGTTTTGTCGCAAATGCCGCACCTTGTTGCGGTCAGTATCGACTCAACGCAGGCAACACAAACTGGCATAGCGCATCTTGCAAAGTGTCCGAAGCTTGAGATACTGATTTTGTATGACGCGAACGATGGCAACATTGCACAGCTACACCGGTTGCCGGGACTGAATTTCCTCACGCTTCGCAATGCACAACTTTCCGAAAATAGCCTGGCGTCATTCAAGGCCATTCCAAAATTGACTCTGTTAACGTTCATCGACTGTGACCTGTCTGATGAGCAGCTCACGCAAATTCAGACGGGATTGCCGACATGTCAGGTTCAACGCATCACATCGCAGCAGATTGAAGAAATAGAGAAATCCTTACTGGATTAGTCAGTCATCCAGGATTGGAATGGTCACGAACGGTCCCGATTTCCAGCTACGTATGGTCTCGTTGCGTCAGCTGAATAAAGTGCGGTGCGTCACCGAGACATATTTGAGGTTCCATGGGGCAATTTATTGCACCAGATGATTTTCTCTAAATAAAACTTGATCGACCACCCGATGTGCAGTATAGTCTGCACATCAGAAGGAGTCACCTATGCCGCGCTTTACACCAGGCGAACTTGCTGTGATGCAAATCCTGTGGGATCAGGGTGAGTTGAAACCGAGTGATTTACAGAAGTATTTTCCAGAGCCGATCAAGAACCCGGCACTACGTTCCTATCTCGGAATCTTAGTCGAGAAGGGCCATATTTCACGTCGGAAGATCGGGAAAGCATATTACTACAAGGCGATAACGCGTCGCCATTCGGCGTTTCGTTCGACAGTTCGTGAAATCGTGGATGCTTACTGCGATGGTTCAGCAAAAAACCTCATTCTTGATCTCATTCGGGCAGAGAAACTCAGCGAGGACGACTTGCTGGAACTCAAACGCCTCGCCGATGATCGAAAACAAAATTGACCCGGGAGGCGAAGATGTTATCCACATTGAACTGGTTAATGGAGAGCAGCGACGGTCTTCAACACAGTGTCCTGCTGATACTGATTCGTACTACGCTGATTCTCACGGTCGCCTGGCTCTGTCACTTCGCGTGCAGCCGACGGAATCCACGCCTTAGAATCTTACTCTGGCGAACTACCGCAATCGCAATTATTGGCGTGTTTTGTCTTAGTCTGATTCCGTACCGACTGAAACTGGCACTTCTTCCCGCAGTATCTCATAGTACTGAGTTGCATGAGACGAATCACGCCAATGATAAGCGAAAGAGGGTTCCCGCTGCTGATATTCCCGTGCGTCTGAATCAGTCCCGATTTGAAGCAGGAGAAATGTCTGACCTGCCCCCCACACCAGTGGATTCATCCTCTGCGATGGTGAAACCTGGGAAGGGAGACCGAAACGTATCTATGGGCAGCCAACAGTCGGCCGCGCGCCCAGCCACTAGTCACTCTTTTAGTTTGTTCGGCTACTTTGTGACTGTATGGGCAATCGGAATGGCACTCAATTCATTGGGTTGGCTGGGTGGAATGCTCAGGCTCATTTCGTTGTATCGTCGTGCATCAATGGTGCCCACGTACATTCAAAATCAAGCACTCGAGATTGCCACAACGCTCGACTACTCGGGGCCCATTGATGTCCGCTACAGTGATGATATTCAATCGCCCTTCATTGTTGGTGCCTGGAAACCAAGGGTGTTAATACCGGCTCACCAGTGTGCAGAGACGGAGCGGCAGGAACTACAGGCGTCGTTGGCACACGAGTTAGCACACTGCCAGGGAAAGGACCTGCGTTGGAATCATTTACTCACCCTGCTGCAAATATTGCTGTGGTTTTATCCTCTCGCATGGAAAATCCGCGTCGTTCATGCAGACGCGTGCGATGAACTGTGTGATGCGAAAGCCGCTGGTTACCTGGGTGACGATAAATTGTATGGGAGACTGCTGGCAACCCTGGCACTGCGCGTTGCTGATCAGAACCGAATGGCTGCACTGGCGATGGCCGGTCGGTCACAAGTACGAAAACGTATCGAAGCGGTGGGGCGTAACATGACCAGCAAGGTGCTCAATCGCTGGCAAACGGGCAGCTTTATTACTTGTGCGACAGTTGCGGTAATTTTTCTGGGAACCGTGAGTATCAGTCGCTCCCAGGATCAGACCTCGAATTCCCAGACTCAACCGCCGGTGGTCAAGCCTCTGCTAGTCGAGGAAATTCTATCGGGAACAGGCGAACCGGGGTCCACTGCCAGACTTTTTTATTATTCAGACAGTAACACAAGACCGGTTTTCATACATGAGACAACCATTGATACGAATGGTCGTTTCTCATTCAAAGAAGTGCCGATAGTCGGGAAGAAAGGACGACTTGTCCTGGCGGCCACCAAACCAGGTTTTGCCTCCGTGATTCGTTACCTGAGACAAGAGTCAGACCGATCTGATATTTCGCTGAAAATGAAATCAAAAACAGCTGCCTTGAGTGGAACGATTACCGACGCAAACGGAACTCCAATTCCAAATGCAGTTGTTTCAACACAAGCAGACAAATATCCGATTCCAGGAGCCCGCATGGCAATAACCGACAAGAGCGGTCAATACAATATTACGGATCTGGCTGCCTGGAATGCAGAAGAAACGAAAACATACGATCCGAAGACGAAAACAGGTACCATGGTGACAAAATGTTTTTTCAGGGTGAACCATGCAGACTACCCGATCACTCTTGGAGCGTACTCACAGATTCCACAAAAGGTCGATCTCACGCTTTTACCACCCGCAATTGTAGAGGGGCAGGTTGTTGATCTGGTCACTGGCGAACCGCTGGCAAATGCAGGCGTTGCAGCACAGGGGGTCGCGCGCAGTGGCTGGTTCACAACGAAAACCGATGCCGACGGAAACTATCAACTGCGGATGACGAACGATCATTATAATATCTGGGCCATCGCGCCGGATCGTATGCCACTGGCCATCAAAGCGTTGAAAGTGACGCAGGGGCAACGGCTGACGGGTATGGATATTCGGATGACTCGGGGCGGCTATGTAGTCGGCAAAGTGATTGATCCGGCAACGAATCAACCCGTTGATGGAAGTCAGACGAAAATTCAGGTTGGCCACCACGGTCCAGCACGACCCATGACCGGGGCTGCTGTGACGTCGACTCCAGTGAAGACAGACGGTACTTATCGTTTGCACGTTGCCGCTGGACGCAACTATGTTTATCTGATGAGCGGGAACGCTGCGCCGGTCTATCTGAAAGTAGGCGATGCTCAAACGGTAAAACACGATTTTACCATCGGAACGATATCCAAGATCTCCATCGGTGCTGATCCGGACCAGCTTCTTCGCAGAAAGATTATGAAAGAAACGCGCCGCGAAGAGGAAAAACAAGTCACGCGACAAAAAAGTAAGCCGGAAGCCGCAACATTGCGTCAAAATACATCCGTAGGGCAACTACTGACCGAACTCGATGATATGAATACAGGATCGGAAAGATTCAGCGACAAATGGGCGAATCAAATTCGCAGGATCGTGGCACTGGGCCCCGATGTTGTGCCGCAACTGGTCGCAGAACTGGATCGGACCTCCAATAGTATGATGCTGCGTTGCCTTGGTTTTATGCTGCGTGCGATTGGCGACAAACGTGCGGTTCCTGGCCTGATCCGTGCGATTCCCAAAACTTTAATTCGTCCCGGTTCAGACATGGGACTGCGGATTGATGGCACCGATCAAACACTGCTCAAATTCATGCAGCAGCACGACCTGAGTCCGAAACACAATGGGAATGAGTACGATTGTGGCAGGCCAGTGCGCGAAATATTTGGCGCATTACATTCTTTAACCGGACAGAATTTTGGAGAACAGGAACTGTTTAGTGTGTTTCTGAATAAGAACGATTTTCCCAGTCAAAAGCATGCCAAGGCGGTTCTCTTCCAGCGAATTGCGGAGCGTTGGGCTCAGTGGTGGCAGTTGGAGGGGCATAAGTTAACGAATGATCCCTCTTTTCATACAGTGAAGTTGTCGCCTCTGCCAGTTTTAGCACCATCAGATTCCATTTCTGCCGATGCTCAACTTAAAACCGAAAGTGGCACGAGTAACTGGATCCTGGAACCGATGCGTCGTGCTTCAAGCGGGCGATCTTTTTATGACCTCGATACAGGGCGTGCTGCGCGACTGCCAAAACGCTGGCGTGATAAAAAGCTTTCAGAGGAGCAACTGCTGGAAATCCAGGAGTGGGCGGCAGAGCAAGGGTATGACATGCTGGGAGACGAAATAGAAGGAGAAAATGAGAAGTCTCTGTTCGTCCTGCGTCCCATCGGGCTCAGCACGTGGGAGTTACCCAAGTCGCAATGGAAAGCCAGCTTGAAACAAACCTCTATTAATTCACTTAAAGAACTAGGACGCCTCAACAAACAAGATCTCCTCGTAAGTTTTGATGCAGAAACAAACAAAGCCAAACCGCTTGACACTGCCACGTTCTTCTACATAACGCGAGAAGGAACTCCGGGTATTCTGTATGTTGGTATTGAAGTTCACGACAACAGCTTGAAACCAGGTGGTATTTCGACCGGAGATAATGAGTTGAACCCTGTCGCATTCATGAAAGGACGACGGTTTGGTCTCAGTCGTCTGGTTGAACGTTTCCCTCTATCCAGAGAGTCAAATATACGTTGAACAGATTCTCGAATCTCATCTGCTGTATGTAACATTTTTAAGACGTTTCTGTATGGCTGTAATACGACCTGTTCACAATACAGCAATCCTCGAATCATACCCGAGAGTAAGAAATCGGCCGCGTAACCCAGGTTCGAGAGTCCGTGAAACTCCACAAAAGCAAATCACATAATTCTACTATAATCCGGTTCGTCGAAAACAGGTTCAGGGTGAGAACTGTTTCTGCTCCAGCGACTCTCGTACAATGATACTCGGTCCAAATGCCTCTGCAGACTCTACAGTCATTCGGGACACAGTCGATTCACCACAATCCTACCCTTTGATAAACTTTTTTCGTCCGGTATCATATATAGCATATCTGGACCACAATCGATGGCTAACCTGTGTTTGTTGTCTGTCAGCTTCATCTACAAACAAGTCCGTGCCGGTGTTTAATAAGTTCTGCAAACGTAATGCAAATCGATCATAAAATTGAATACGATATCAATCCTCAACTGCATGATAAAATTACTGAGCTTCGAAATGCTTGCTTTCCAGAGGATTCAAAACCAAGATCGTATTTTAAGCAGTTGCCTCATTTCAGATATTTAGCGTATGAGGACGGAATATTGGTGGGTCAAATGGGAATAGACCATCGAGTGATCTCAGTTGGAAAATCAGTGTTCTCTATCTTTGGAGTGATTGATTTATGTATTTCCCGCAGCTACAGAAGCAGAGGTATTGCATCAGAGCTACTGGAACAACTTTCGGCATTGGCGGAAGAGAAAGGAATCGATTTTTTGTTCCTCGTTGCCGATGATCACCGCTTGTATGAAACACATGGATTTCAAATAATTTCGACCAGCCTCACCTGGCTCAGAATTGATGAGCACAAGAATTATGGCGTCGGCAGTGAACGAATCGAAAAAGAATTAATGATCAAACAAACAGGAAAGAAGGTTTGGCCGGATGAACCAGTTGATTTGCTTGGTTACCTCTTCTAAACGAAAGTAGAACCAGGTGATGACGCACTACTCCGCTCCTCAAATCTCGCCATGGGAAAACAAAGCCTGCACACATTGACTCACTGCATCCAAGCGGCACACTGGTCAGGTGAAGAATACTGTTTTGTATCGGGTAACTTTTTTCGGTTCCGGACTTCTTTGTTATTTGCCCGTTTTCCATCCCTACAGTTGACTTGTTGTAGATCCATGGCCCCGAGAACCTTACACCATGAAATGTCCTTTTCGCCAGATATCATACACAGCATGGAGTCATCATATCCGATTAAAAATCAGCATTATTTGCATGTTTTAGTACCATATCTGCTTCGTATACGAACAAGACCATGCAGGTGAATAACAAATCAGGTGGCAGGGATAAACGCGATGGTAACGTCACATTCCATAAGCGACGATTCAGAGTTTCGGCCAACAATCCTGGTGCGTCTTCCCGGGAATGTCGAATCCGATGTCGTACGACTAGAAGCGCGATTGAATCTCACACTACCGATTGCTTACCGTCGTTTCTTACTAAACTACCCGAGTATTTTGATCGAAACCAAGACTGACCTGAGATGGTGCCATGAATCGTTGTCAGACCGAAAACTTCGTTTCAATATCGACGAACTGATCTACTACAATGAGGACGTCAGGGTGCCTGGAACTCCATGGACCGAGGACGAGGGCCCGTGGCCAGATCATTACTTCGTGATCGGTGATGATCAGACCGGCAACTACTGGGTTATCGATGTTTTGTCGTCGGGCGAGATGATACTTTTCTATGACCACGAAACGGGCACGTTCACGGTTGAGCACAAGACCATTCAAGCATTTACAGATCACCTTGTCCAAGCAACTATTAAATGGAACCAGGAGCAAAAAGTCCGCCGTGATAAATCACCATAGCTGACCGCTCAACCAATGTTGTTCTGATTTGTGTCTTCTGTCAAAGTGCTTTGGACGAGAAATTCGACGCCGTCTTGCAGGCTGCCTTTCGGAACAAACAAGGTGCTTTCCAGCGCCGCTCTCAAGCGGAGTGTCTACGTCACAGAACATGATTTTCGTTTTTCGTGCAACTGTTAGTGCAGACCTACTCCGCGTTGTCATTCTCGTCGAGCCAGTCTTCGAGTTTCTGCCTGGCCTTGGGATCGCCGGGGTCTATCTCGACCGATTTGTGATAGTGCCAGTCAGCGCGAGTGAAATCACCGTGTGCACGGTATGCATCTCCGAGACACCAATGAGGACATGAGACATCGGGAAGAAATTCAGCCGCATATCCGAAATGCGTGATCGCCTCGTCGTAACATTTCAAGCCGTAGCAGAGGTTCCCGAAAAAGAGATGAGACCAGCCATCATACGGATCAATCTTGAGCGCTCGCTCATAATACTCGTTGCATTTATCTAGTTGATACGATTTGAAGTATGCCATACCAATTCGGATCAACAGGTCAACCTCATCTGGGTTGTCGTGTTCCAGCGCAAGTAAATCGGTAAGATCGAGCGAATTGAGGTATTCAAGGTATTCGGGCTCAGGCATGCATGAAAGACACGTTTACGGGAGCGGTGGTTCGCCCCACGGCATTCTAAAGCGCATCACATGTGCCTCTGGCGTCCCTCGTACTCTGTAACTCGGTCCCAATACTTCTGAAGAAACTCCGGAAATACGGGACACAGTCTGGTATCGACTGTCTGCTCAAGGTTGAGCCATCCTCATCTGCTGCCACCTTAATTCAATGGGTTTGTCTCGCCGCTCATTTTCCCTTATCCCGATTCGAGTCATTCCACCCGAGTTTTTTGTTCCTTGCCTGCAGGTTTGGGGTAGAAACGGCTCAGAGAGGAGTTACACTACCTGAAGAAAAACACACATCGCATCGTCACAATACGAGATATAAGATCTGAATCGCAAAATACAAAGCGGAATAATAAAACAACGCACTCGAAACGAATGCTTGTGAACGGCTTGTTGAAGCACACGTATTTCTCTACTCCTTGAATGTGTTTATCTTCTGAAGAGAGCGAGATAACCAGCACCAGACGGACAAAACAAGGGAGATCATTCACCAAGTGATAAAAAACAGGGACGATGTCATACTGGGTTGAAGCTCTAGTACTTTGTCAAGCTAGAAATTGAGGATTGGGGGTGTTGTTTACGTGCTCCGTTGTCGCACACTCATGATATCTATCAACCTCTGATTTAATAATGACACTCCACTAGTCCGAAATGGTTTCGGGGTGATCTCAAATGGGGAATACCGATTAAAGGTAATCAAATGTGTCCAATTCCACGAACAACTAAACTCCCGATTCTTGACTTGATATGTGACTCGCCACTGCAGGCCATTCGCACCTTTTACAGAGACACCTCGCGGTTCCGTCGTTTAACGCTGATCTTGATTTTACTTCTATCTGCGTGGAATGAGATCGTCTCAGGTGAGTTAATTAAGAATGATGGAACGAGTTTGCGCATTGTGGCAAAAATTGACGGGACGGATGACTTACATATTTCCCACCACAGTGCCAGTTGGAAGCATGGTTCATGGGGCTGGCCAACCAATGTACAGGTCAATGGACTGTCTTGGTCTCCACGACAACAACCAGCATTACAGGTTAGTCCTGAGTCGCCATTTCTGCGAAGTAATATCAAACTTGCAGGTGCCACAATTCGCAAGATTCGCGGTCGTGGTCAGGTCAAACTGGATTACGATACAAAGGGATTGATCGTCCGTTTCAATGACGAGCGTCACAATGGATCCGCAACCTACGAAGTGGTAATCACGTTTGCTGATCAAATTTGCGAGCAATCTCGACGCATGATCGACTGCCTCAAATCCGAGACTGGTCAACCGTTGCAGCAACTCGAATTCAACATCCAGACAAAGATCGACGGCGCCGACGCCGTTCATATCGATTCAGACAAAGTCAAATGGGCGCACTATGAATCAAGTTGGCCACGAAAGGTATCGTTAAATGGAAGAAACTGGAATCCCTATGAGGAATCTGAATTCAGCCCCGAATCGAAAGGCTTTTTTATCCCGGCCGGGCTAAATTTGTCGGCCGCCAGATTGGTTGAGAAAAAAGGGAGAGGAGCCGTACAACTCCTAAAGTCTGACGATCGATTGACAATTCGATTTGACGACCGACACGTCCCAGGGGCCGACAACTACGCTGCACGAGTTCGCATCCCGATCTCTCAGCTTTGGCCCGTTGAGATTCAGTGCGATAAGCCCGAACATGTTTTCGGAGCTCAACTGACGATCGTGCGTTATGCAAAAGACGAGAAACTTCCAACGATTGTCCCAGGACAGCATGTGTTTGATCATCTCGGTCGCACTATTGTCGCTTTACCTCCAGGCTCATACCGGTTTGAAGTACAGCATCAATTTCGCCCTAATGTTCTCGTGGCGTTAAAGAGCAGCCTCGTGGAAGTAGGATCGCCAACCACCGTCAGACTTAAATCGATTCAAATTCCAACACCGAAGTTGACTGTGAGGGGTTACCGAAGGCTGGAACTGACACAGTTGGGAATTCGCTCAATCTTGCCGACTGGCGCAGTAGCATGGAAACGAAACCCACAGTCAAATTATGTCTCATTAGTTCTTTCACAAGACGAGAGCTACCGCATTCGAGCCTTCGGAAGTAACGAGTTTGCACAAGTCGCCTTATGGAAAGAGCTGAAAACGAATGAAATTCGTCGAATCAGCGAAACAGAAGAGAACATGATCCGGTGCTCTTTTCACTGGCAATCAGAATCATTGCCGCCGATCGCAGCAGGAGTGAAGCTGGATTTCCCCGACTCTAAGTACGAGTTCCGCGTCACGAAGAACACCTTGTTTTTAACCAATCGCCAATTTCTGGAACTTGGATACTGGTTCCAGCTTAAGAACGGTCGCAAAGCGGTTTTTCATCCTCAAGGATACGTACTGCCCCAAACTCCGTCCGATCATCTGTTCGAACTGGGCGGTCCGCTGGCAGGTCGTGCAAGTGCAGCGATTTTGACCAACGAGAATTTAGGGAGCCCCAACGCACGGCAATTATGGACTGATATTTGCCTGATCGATCCCCACGGTCATATCATGGATCACCAGAAATCAACCATCGACTGGAAATGGAAAGTGCAAATGCGTGACGGCAACGCGCCGCCGAAACATCCCCTGACACAGGAAGCCATCCAGAGATTGGGAAATGTAACTGATACGGTTCTCCTTAATGCTCAGTATCAGTTGGATCAGCCCGAGGAACTGGTTCTGTCTCCCGAACGTTTTGTTCCCCGTCGATCAAAACAAGTTTCGACAACATCGCCTGCGTATATGAACTGGCGAACTGCTGCTTACCTGGCTAAGGCTGAGCGAAGCCTGAGTGAAATTGCCTCAGAACGAGAAATACCGCTCTCCCCCGCTTATGGTGTGAAGTTGATCTGGTGGTTAAACGGAGGCGCCGTTGGTGGCCACGGCGGAACGACGATGCCACTTAACGGCATGACCGGAGATTTTAACTGGTTTCATCATCCGTGGGCAATCTCGCACGAATTACTGCACGGGTTCGGATATGGGCACGATGACGACATGAATCGGACTGATAGCGTAATTCAGAGGCGTTTTCTGGAATACAAATGGTTTGTAGCAGATCATCCGAATTATGTCCCGGAATCCCTGATTCAGTCGAAAGAGGATCCAACTGAATTCGTTCTCGGGAAGCCAGTTGACTTGCTTAACTTGATCGATTTAGAACGCGATACATTGCTCGGGGAGTGGAAATGGGAAGATGGCGTGCTACTCACACCGACATCGAGTGGCGGTCGTCTCAAGTTGCCTGTCGAGGCCCCTTCGTCCTATGAGTTGTTAATAGTCGCCACACGCCTCAGGGGCCGTGATACCCTGGGCGTCGACATAGTTGCAGGCGAGGACAATATCGGCACCATGGTGGCACTCGATGGTTGGCGGGGTCGGGCGTGCGGTCTGCATTTTCTTGATGGACGCGGTGGCAACCAAAACGAAAGCACTTATCAGGGGGGCGTCTTTCCCGATCAGAAAGAGCATACCATCCTGTGCCGAGTCACTCCGCAGAGCGTGGTAGTCAAAGTCGACGATAGCCGAATCATAGATTGGAGCGGTGATTCAAAACGACTCCTGCATCCTGCTAAGTCAGCAGCGACCAGGAGACGTGAATTATTCCTTTCTGAAACAAAGAATGTATCGTACCGGATTTCGAAAATTCAGCTTCGAACAATCAACACCTCAGAGTGAGTTGTTGAACTCCCTATTCTCCCCCTGCCTTTTCGGTTGTTTTTTTCTGCTGCTTTCTGCTAAAACTACGCGATGAAACATATACGAAACTTCTGCATCATCGCTCATATTGATCATGGCAAGTCCACGCTCGCCGACCGGCTCATTCAAACCTGTGGGGGCGTGACACAACGCGAACTACATGAACAAATGCTTGATTCGATGGATATCGAGCGTGAACGAGGCATCACCATCAAGAGCAATTCGATTACGCTCGATTATCGGGCTCCGGATGGCGAAGACTATTTATTGAATCTGATCGATACGCCGGGACACGTCGACTTTTCACATGAAGTCAGGCGTTCCTTGATGGCCTGCGAAGGCGCCCTGATTGTGGTCGACGCTTCGCAGGGAGTCGAAGCCCAGACGGTCGCGAACCTCTACTTGGCGTTGGAACATGATTTGACTCTGCTGCCCGTGATCAACAAAATCGATCTGCCAGCCGCGGACATCGAACGGGCGCAAGAGTCGATTGATGAAGAATTAGGACTCGATCCGTTCGAGGCAATCCCGATTTCCGCTAAAAATGGCATTGGCATCGAAGACGTGTTACAGGGCATCGTCGAGAAGTTGCCGCCCCCCGTGGGTGATGCGGATGCGCCGCTGAAGGCGCTCGTGTTTGACGCGAACTACGATAAGTTTCGCGGCGTGATTCTGCAGTGCCGCATCATGGAAGGCACACTCAAGCCCCGCGATACGATCCATTTCATGCACGCCGGTCGCGACTTCACAGTAGATGAAGTCGGCTTTAACCAGATGAAACTCATCCCCAAAACACAGCTCAGCGCTGGTGAAGTGGGGTATGTTGTCGCGGGAGTCAAAAGTGTGCAGGATATTGAGATCGGCGATACGATCACCCTGCTGAATCGTCAGGCCGCGGAGCCGATTCCCGGCTACCAGCCAGCCAGACAGGTCGTCTTTTCTTCCATCTATCCCATGGACACGGGGGATTACCAGGAGCTGACCAAGGCCCTGGAGAAGCTCGCGATCAACGATGCAGCGCTCACGTTTGAAAAAGACAGTTCCGCAGCCTTGGGATTTGGCTTTCGCTGTGGCTTTCTCGGACTGCTGCATCTGGATGTGATTCAAGAGCGTATCCAGCGTGAATTTGACATTGGCCTGGTGATCTCCGCCCCGTCGGTCAAGTATCATCTGACTTTGAAAGACGGTTCCACGATCGAAGTCGACAATCCCTCTTACTGGCCCGATCCCACGATGATCGAATCGGCCAGTGAACCCTATATCAAAGCTTCGATCCTGACTCCCGAGACGTACGTCGGTCCGGTCATGGAACTCTGCCGGGAACATCGCTCGGAAAGCCAGACGATGAATTATCTGTCCGCCAATCGGATCGAAGTCACCAGCGTCATGCCTCTGGGAGAGGTCCTCTTCGACTTCTACGGCAAACTGAAGATGATCACCCGCGGCTACGGCTCGTTTGACTATGAGCCGATTGAATATCGAACCACCGATATTGTGAAAGTCGATATTCTCGTCAACAAGGAATCGGTTGACACGCTGGCCTACCTCGTGCATCGAGAAAAAGCCCGACCGCGGGCGCTGCACTACTGCGAACAACTCGCCAAAGAAATCCCCCGACATCAGTTCAAGATCCCCATCCAGGGCGCCATTGGAGGCGAAGTTATTGCCCGCACCACGATCGCACCGTTCCGCAAAGACGTGACCGAAAAACTCTACGGTGGCGATGTGACGCGTAAGAAGAAACTGCTCGAAAAGCAGAAAAAGGGTAAGGCAAAAATGAAGCAGTTCGGCAGCGTTAATATTCCCCAGAAAGCGTTTGTCTCCGTGCTGCGTACCGATAAAGATTAAAACGGAAGCTACCAACCAGGTGACGTCAGCAGCAGCCGTATTCAGAGGGTGCAGCAGGTTGTTGAACCGTAACGGCTCATAATGCTCGTATAAAAGGTCCTTCGCTCGATGGAAATCGGCCGAAACATGGACTTCTATACAGACCAAATATACAATAGCCCCGACGGCTCCATCTGCTATCTCTCAATGGACTCGCGCTGAACACCGCCCCATGACGAGACACGTTCTACAATAAGGACAGACGCCATGCATTCACTGTTGAAATCTTTGGCTCTCGTTTGCATAGTCACTCAAAGTGTCTCAGCCGAGGAATGGAAGTCAGCCGATGGCGTGATCTCCGTTATTGTGCCGAATCAGTCTCGCTTCGTGCAAACCGAGTCCGAGCCCCCTGTTTCCATCATTTGGGTATCAACAGACGGAATGCTCACACTCATGATTGCCGAAATTCAAATCCCACCCAAAATGCCGCTACGGCAATCGTCTCTGGAAAAAGGGATCACCAAAGCATTAGGTGGTAAGATTCTCGATTCAACCATGGAGCGGCGGAAAGGACACGAAATCATCACTATCACTAACTATAGTCAGGATTTTGAGCCAGAACTTTTCATAACACAAAAGGTCGTTGCAATAAACGATAAAGCGTACAAGATCATGGCAAGGGGTTTCGGTAAGGACGTACGCACGGATCCTGAAGCAGGCAAATTCCTGTCTTCTTTCAAGATTCACGCTACGAAGCAAAAGGGAACAAGAAGTCGGCCAAACAGGGGTTCCGGAATACGTGCGGCAAGAGGAAATGTCGAGTTTACGCCAGTCGATCTGATCTCACAGAAACTGGGGGGCATCGGCTTTCTCCTGTTGATATTTTGTGGAATCGTCACCTGTATTTCACGATTATCCAAACGGGGAAAATCAACAGACGATAGTTCAACATGACTCTGATGTTCGATGAGATAAAAGTAACAGGAACAGATCAAAAGCCCCACAGCAATACAGAAGTCCTGAAAGAAATGGACCATGATATTTTCAGCCGTGCATTGGAAAACGTCTGCATCGAAACCTGGATACAAATTCGCGTAGAGAATCATTCCGTGCAATCGTAACAGCAGCTGTCAACCGTTCTTTCATTACGTCTTCAATAATGAAACAGACCACTCGAATAAATTACTGGTAAGGCAACCGTTCCTGATGCGAGTCCTTTTTATATGTTCTCGAAACAAAAAACGCAGTCTGACAGCAGAGGTTCATTTCGCCACTCTAAACGATTTCGAAGTCGCCTCAGCAGGTTTGAATCGAGATTCTCAGTCACTCGTCACACCGGAACTACTGACATGGGCTGATCTCATCTTCGTTATGGACCCGGTTCATCGACAGAAACTGTCAAAACGTTTTAACCAGTATCTGAGAGACACTAGAATCGTTTGTTTCGATATTGCAGACAAATATGAATTCATGGACGCTGATTTAATCGCGGAATTAGAGCGGAAGGTCGGGAAGCATCTTTGAATTAAAAAAACGCTTTGCGGCACAGTCTGTCCTGCACCGCAAAGCGTCTGTGTTATCAATTTCAGGATTGGCTTGTCAAACCAAACGCGCGGTCCATGTTGGCGGAGATTTCTTTCAGACGCTCCAGATCCCCGCCGACGACTTCGGCTGCGGCCCAGCCGGCGTACTTGATTTCGGCCAGCGCTTTGCGGACGTCGGCCCAGTCCAGATCGCCTTCGCCGATCTTGGTGAACTTGCTCATTTCGCGTGAGAAACCTTTCAGGTCCAGCTTGACGACTCGTTTGTTGAGCTGGCGAATCCAGTCACCCATGCTGCCGTATTTCCAGTGATTGCCAATGTCAAACTGCATGCCAACCCAGGGAGAATTGAATTCGTCGATGTACTTCACAAACTTGTCCGCGGTCTGAGTGTGGTCGCCTTCGTGGTCGTAGCAGAACTGGTTCCAGACATTTTCAACCAGAATATGAATGCCGAGTTCTGCAGCAACAGGGATTGCCTTGGAAATATTCTCAACCGATCGCTTCCAGATTTCTGCTTCAGGACCATCGCTGCCTTTGCCAACGACCAGCAGAACTGAGTTTCCGCCCACGGCATGCGTCTGACGTAAGGCTTCTTTCAGACTCTCCAGAGCCTTGGCACGCACCGCGGGATCGGCATCGGTGTGGCGCACATTCCAGTGCCCGGCATTGACTGAGCCATCTACAGGAAGTCCCGTCGCTTTAATGGCAGCGCGCACTTCTTTAACATCGATTCCCGGAGTATTCAATTCGATTCCATCAAATCCGGCTTCCTTCGCGAGCGCGAATTTTTCTTCCAGCGACTTACCCGCTTTGACCATCCCGATCTTCAGCGTCTTAAACAGGCGCCCCTTGAGATAGCCATCCTGACTCGCTGCTCCCTGAGCAACAAACGGAGAAGAAGCAGCAGCGGCAGCCGCTAGCAGCATAAAATGACGACGAGAAAGTGAATCCGATGTGAGCATAGCTACTCCTTGATGTTGGATCGTGTTTTATTTGTTTTCAGTTAGATAGTTAAGTTTAATAAAATGTCAGCACTCGTTTATGATGGCATGGTCACAGGCGGAACGCAAGTATGACACGCAGAATGACAGCTGCTTTCTGACTGTTAATTCAAATGGAATTGACTGAGCACAAGTTAATGACACAGGCACTTAAACTTCCACCTGCCAGGACATAATTGTCATAATAACCAATATTGATATAGACAAATTCGCCCCAAAGCCGGGTCGGGTATATACGCCTCAAAGAAGGCAGAAAGAGACGGTATTAGAATAATCTCAAACTCAGGGAGTCGGTCATGGGGAGATATTATGTGGTCGTTGCGGTTTGCACGATTTTCATTTCAGTGTCGGTGGTATCAGCTACTGACGCAAAGCCCCGCCCACTTTCGAAATCGGAAGCAGAGATTATTTCCCTCAACGAAGAACTTTACGCGGCTTATGACAGGCTCCACATGCGTGCTGATAAGATCACAGAGGTGGCCGAGCAAGAAAAGTTCTATGCTGAGAATGATCCTACGCCGAAATTTGTAGACCGCTTGATCGAGTTCGAACGCTCGCATCATGGCACGCACGCCGGTTTAATGGCTGCACGTCGACTGGTTTTACTGGGCGCGGGAGGTGGCGATCCTGATTACCCGGGCGATGCCGGACGGCGCTATGCATTAAAAGCACTCAGAGACTATGCTAATGCCGCCGAGTTACCGGAAATCATTCGCCATTTAGCTTATGGAAACGTTGAACCGGAATCAGAACCACTTTTGAGGTATCTGATGAATGATCCTGAAGTCCGTGATGAGAACCGCCTGTTTGCAAAATACATGTTAGCACGATGGTCTTTGACCGTTCGAAATATCCATGAAAACTGGGAGCGCTGGTCCCAGGAACTGGCAGCGGGACGGGAACCTCGATTTTTCAAGGAAAAAGAGACACTGGCAAAAAAGCAAGCCAAGGCACTGCCACCCCAAAAGCTTTCCGCACTCGAACGAGAGGCGTTGGAAATTCTCCTGTCTTTTAAAACTTCCAAGTCAGACGTGCGACAGCCGGGCATCAAAGGCGTCGACGAACACTGGCATCTAATTTACTTTGATCCCGATAAAACAAAGACGATGCCATTAGTAAAAGAACTGGCAGCCGGACTCCTCTTTAAAGAGCAGCATTTACGGGAAGGCAAACCAGCGCCCGATCTGATACTTCAACTTGTGTCAGGTGAAGACTGGTCGCTTGCAGACCAGCGGGGGAAGACGGTGATCATCCAGTTTTCGTTCAAGGGTTGCGGCCCCTGCGAAGCGATGTATCCCGACCTGCGTGAACTGGCGGCGGCACACAAAGAGAAGCTGGCCATTCTCAGCATCTTGGTCGATGAAAAAAAAGCAGATACCACAGACGCCGTAAATTCAGGGAAGCTAGCGTGGAATGTGCACTGGGACGGCGACAGAGGCCCGATCGCCACCCAATGGGCCGTACCCAGCTTCCCGACGGTTTACGTGATTGGACCAGACGGCCGGATTGTGAGTAATGGACTACGCGGCAATCAACTGAAAGCCAAAATTGCCGAACTGACGCGATGAAGTTGGGGGAACCGATGACAGCAAATAAACGTCTCATCGTTGGATTGATGGCGGCTGGTCTTTGTGCGATTTGGTTCATGCGCCCCGCTTCCCGTTGGGCTGAGGTGACACGGCCTGCCCCAATCCCTTCAGTAGCAGAGGACAGAAAGCCAACCCTTAGCCGTTCCTTCCAACTGCCTTCCTTAAAGGGACGCAGCGCGGCAAAACCAGTTGTGGCGGCAGACCCCGATGGAAACGTTTTGGTTGTTGCACATGGAGTGAGTAACGCCCCTTTGGGATCAGATATGCTCCTTTGGCGTTCGGATGATCGAGGCGATACCTGGAGCCTGCCTGTCAATCTAACCAATCAAGCGCAGGATGGAGAAGTGTTCTTTGATCCGTGGCTGGATACAGACCGACGTGGTCACTTCTATTTCGTCCATGTGCTCCGCTCCGACGGACGTCCGCTCATTCGACGTTCTAAAGACGCTGGTTTAACATGGTCCCACGCGTTATCCATCCCATGGAAATGGTGTGATCGGCCTGTTCTGTCAGTCAGTCCGAATGGACGACGGCTCGTTGTCGCTGGTTCCATTCGGAAAAAAACGGACCAGTACCCGTCAGTACCACTTGATTCCAGCGACCCGGATCTGAAACGAAAGTTGCAAGCCGCGTTTCGTTTTTCAACAGGTATCTACGTATCGAGGAATCAGGGTGACTCATGGGAAAAAGTAGCCGCGCCATTTGAAGACGCGCATGCTATTCCTTTTTCGATCATATGCGATGACGACGGCATGATCGCAGCGTCATGGATTGTTGCAGGAAATGGATCTCGCAGCGTTGTCACTGTAACCGAGGATCACGGAAAGACCTGGACAAAAACGACTCTCGTCGAATCACTACAGCCTGATCGCCCGCATTCATTCAACGGCGAACGTTTTCCCGTGCTATCTGTAGATGGACGGTTGGGACTGCACGTTGCCTATGTCACCGCAGGTGCCACTGCACTGATGATCCAACACAACTCTGACAGGAAGGCCTGGAGTGACGCGAAGAGACTTTCCAGCGAAGCCGCTGAGGAAGTTCGGATGGCTGCCATAGATGCCTGTGGCCCCATGGTGCATGTGACGTGGATGGAGAAACGGGGGACGAACTGGCATACCTACTATCGCGGCTCGCGAGATTTTGGTGAAACATGGTCATCTCCCCTCTGTTTGTCAGAGACAATCACCTTGCCTGACACCACCATCGCCAACGGCTTTCAGATTTCCAGCGATGATGATCAATCCAGTATCCACGATGAGGGAACGGGACGTGCTCACGCTGTCTGGACCATGTTTGGGGGAGAGGTGGTCCATGCCATGATCGACTGGTTACCCCAGCATGAAAGGGCCGAAAATGCACACTCACCAGCCCCAGGGGCCACGCCTGTTTCTACAGAAGAATAATGGGAGCAGTTCTCCTTTAGACTGTGTCCAGTTTTACTGTAGCGTCTCCAGAGCTGTTTGGCCCGAGTATAGTAGATTGAGATACGCTATACTTAAATGTGATTCGCTCTAGAATGCCCGTTTCTCGCTGTTATTCAACAATCATCAACGTAGGTGCCGTTTGAAGTTGACCTCCTTCTCTGTTCAAGACATTGCAATGCAGCCGCATTTGTGACATATTCGGCGCTGGAATACTTTCTTACCAGATTCTTCTTGCGTGGGATGTGAGTTCATGGTTTGGCTTTTCGTTTCAGTCATCGTGTTTATCGCCTTGTCCGGGTTGATGGCCGCTGTCGATGCAGCAGTCCTGAGCGTTTCTCATCCGGAGATTGATGAAATGATTCTACACGGCAAACAGGGTGCGGGACGGCTGCGGGAAGTGAAACAGAAACTGACTCATTCGTTGGCCGTGGTCGTGATTCTCACCAATCTGATCAATGTCCTCGGGCCCATTCTCGTCAGCCAGCAGGCATTCAGAATTTATGGTACGAAGGCCCTGGTTCCCATCACGGTTGTACTCATGCTCGGCACGATCGTCTTCTCGGAGGTCATTCCCAAGGCACTGGGATCACATTATGCGCCGCAATTGGCGCGCTGGTCAGCCCCCGTAATTCGCGCCCTGCGGTTCGCTATCTATCCGCTCTGCATAGCGCTGGCCTGGCTTTCTGACACATTAATGCGGGGCCAGAGAAAGATCGGAACAGAAACGCAGATCCGCGCGCTCGTCAAACGGGGTCGCAAGGGTGGCCACATCGAACCGAGCGAGGGCCACATGATCTTCCGCACGTTTCGCCTCAACGACCGCACGGCTGAAGATATCATGACCCCCTTGAAAAAAGTGGTTTCCATTCCTGCTTCAGCCACAGTCAGCGAAGCGGCTGAGATCATTCGCACGAATGAGTTTTCGCGCTATCCGGTCTTCCGAAAATCACCTGACGATATTCAGGGGATGCTGATCACCCGAGATGTATTGAGGTTGCTTGCGGATGGTGAGGGAGAATCGTCGATCACCTCGATGATGCACGCGCCGTTTGTCGTCAACGCCGAGACACGCGCTGACGAACTGTTGCTGGAGTTCCGCACACGCCACCAGCACCTGGCCATAGTTCAACAATCGAACCACACGATCGGCATTGTGACATTGGAAGACGTCCTGGAAGAAATTGTCGGCGAAATTGAGGATGAGAAGGACATCGAGGCGAGTCAGTAATGCCGTAGAGGAACAGAATTGTCGATAGGACCTGGTTTTGAGTTGGATCTGTCGCAGCTTTGTCGACTGCCAAATAGATCAGAGATTGCTCATTGTCCCTCTTTTCCATCTGGCGGTGAGTATGGGTGATCAGCAGTGGTCATGCTGCGTGATCCAGAGAGAGAGAATCATAATCCATTCCTGTGTCGGTCTAATTTGAACAATTTTGGATGCGAGCAGGTACGCTTTTTGACAATTGATAATAGACCGAATTCCTGATATATTTAGACAGAATCAAATTCTGTCTATCGATCGTTATGCGTCTGAGTCTATCATATGAATCTTCCCGCAAAGTCCAGTGTACTTGGAACGCTCCTAGGTGGTGCCGTCGGCGACGCGATCGGGGCGCCGTTCGAGGGACTGTGGGCCGACTCAATTCCATCGGCTGACTCTTTGGCTGCAGCTTTTCATGAGTATCACGGTTATCCGAATGGCCAATACACCGATGATACTCAACTGACACTGGCGACAATCCAGTCGATCGTCGAGCAAGATGACATCATTGTTGCTGATGTTGCCCGGCAGATCGCGGAGCTATGGCGGCATTATTCTGTCATCGGTCCCGGTGGTGCCTGTACCCAAGCTGCCGAGCGGTACCTTGCCACTGGGGACCATCGCAACATGGGCGCTACAGTTGGTCAAGCTGGCAATGGCACCGCAATGCGTACCGCCGCACTGGGGCTTTGGTTTGACAGCGACGAATCACTAATTTCTGTGGTCGCTGATGTCTCGCGTATCACACATCAGGATTCAAGAAGCGTCGCGGGGGGTGTCGCAATTGCAATGGCGGCAAAGCAACTGTCGTCAGCCAGCGACATCAATCCACAAACCTTCTGCAGGTCGCTCGCAGACGCTTGCCGTGATATCAATTCTGAGATGGCTGACCTGCTCCAGCAATTACCTAAGCATCTGAATGACGAAGGTGTAATGGATTTTATCGCCCACGCTGGTCAACGCTCCCCGGAATTCGAGAAACCAATCATCACTCCATTCGTTATTCCAACGGTGTTGGCCTCAATATACAGTATACTTACTTGCCCGGATTCCTGGCTCGGAGCTGTCACATTCGCCGTACGCCTGGGTGGCGATGTTGATACGCTGGGTGCCATCGTGGGCGCACTGGCTGGTGCACGGCATGGCATTGATTCGATACCGCATAATCTGATTGACTGCTTGCAGGATTCAAGAGACATTGAATTGCTAGCGGCCCGATACCATTTGGCAATTCACGCACAAGCAGGAGAATCCGGCGAATAACAATTGCGTGAAGCAGAGTCTCTCACTCACACCGAGATTTAAGACCCAAGTAGAAAGTGGGCAAGTCACTGTCCCTGAAGGGCATCGGGAGCCTGATTTGCATTCTCGGACGTGGCGAATATCAACCTGATTCACGAACTCGATACCTGTCAGTTAAACTCATCCTTTATTGCAGAATCAGATCCACTGAGACGATTCTTGTCTGGGCGCACCTCAGTACGTACAATGAAAAGAAAAACAAATAGATACGCACTGTTGCCTGTCAGGCTGCCCATTCATACATAACGAAACCTTCTTTTCTATGGAACCTCCGTTCTTCGAAATCCTCGCCTACGAGCCCACCGAACTTGGTATTCTCTGTTTGCGGCGTCGCGAGCTGCTGTGCGAGCCTGGGACAATCGTCACGGAAGTCACGCTTAACCACGAATTCCTGATGAGCAGTTACCTGACGGCCTCCGAGAAGGCACTGTCGGAAATCGCTCTGCAGATGCATTCAGGGTCCCGCCTGCGCGTGCTGGTCGGAGGCCTCGGTCTGGGTTATACCGCCTGGACAGCACTGGAGTCCGATCGAGTTTCACAATGTGATGTGAGCGAATTTCTTCCGCAGGTGATCGACTGGCTGGAGCAAAGGCTGATCCCACTGTCAGACCAGTTGAACGCAGACAACCGTCTTAGAGTGACTCAGAGTGACGTCTATCAATGTCTCGCCAGTCCACCCGAACAGAAGTATGACCTGATCCTCATCGATGTGGATCATTCACCGGATGACAACCTGGGTGAAGCCAACGGTCAATTCTACACGGCCGATGGATTGCAGCAAGCGAAGCGCCATCTTGCAGAAGACGGGCTTCTCGGCGTCTGGTCGTACGCAGAGAGTTCACCGTTTGTCGATGCGTTGCACGAGGTATTCCGCGAAGTTCGTATTGAACCCGTGACCGTTTTCAACAATCTAATTAACGTACAGCAGACCGACTGGCTGTTTTTTGCTCGTGACTGACTCTGCTGCAGTCGATTCTGAAGCGACTGTTTCTTCATATAACGGGGTGAGTTGCCTCACACCGAACCCGAGTTCTTACAGGATCACTTGATGTGTCTTTAGTGGAAATTGAAATCTCAAAAAACGATTCCTTCATGCCAGACGAGATCGTTGCTTTTCTTCGCGAAGCTGATGAAAGAGTCAGCCAGTTTCTTCAAGCTAGTCCACGCCGTGCCACGGGCTTCGTCCCGTCTGATTTCAAAACAATCTACCACGCTCTGCAAGCCATCACCGACGAGAATCTTGCCCCCGGAAATTCGTTATGCGAATGGGGAAGTGGGTTCGGCGTAGTAACATCGTTAGCTTCAATGCTTGAGTTTATGGCCTGTGGGATTGAGATTGAAGAAGAGTTGGTCGAGGCATCCCGATTGCTGGCAGATGACTTTGGTCTGCCCGTAGAGTTTGTTCAAGGCAGCTTCATTCCGTCGGGGGCTGAATCCTGTGTGGATGAAGCTTACGCCGAAAACAACGCCGAATATTCCTGGCTTATCACAGATGCAGATGATGGATATGAAGAACTGCAGCTTGATCCTGAGGATTTTGACGTAGTTTTCGCCTATCCCTGGCCCGGTGAGGAGTATCTGATTACGAGTTTGTTCGAGAAATATGCCGCCAGGGGGGCCCTGTTGCTGACCTACAACTCCCTTGAGTCAGTGCGGCTTCGACGCAAGCTGTGAATAGCCGGGAGGCCCGTTAGACTTTGGGGGTTCAATGCTCTCTACCGGACGACAAGCCCCAGCCGGGTAGTTTGTTTTTCTGGAATTTTTTCGGTTGCTGAGATGCACTGGTCGCTGGAGGTAAGTCCTTTTCGATGATCTCCATTTTTTTATTTCAGCTCTCACAACGAATCGAACAGATCCTCTGTTGAGAAGTATCAGCGCGCCCTGTTCACTCGCAGCATGATGGTTTATAACAGAAACTCCTTTAAGCTGGTCGCGTTCGACATCCGGACAAGTTCAGTTATTCAGGCAAACGGTATCTCCAAAGTAGTCATCTATGAGGAAAAGAGACAATGGTCGAAACAAACGAGTTAACCCCCAACACCTTCTATATTGAAGTGGCTGGATCTGGTCTGCCTGAAGTAGATGGTCTCTTCGTTCCTTCCACGGCACCGCCCGCCCAGTCTGAATCGGGAACCACATCAAGCCTGGGCTACTGGAACGGTAAGATGGCATGGGATCGTGCAGATGGTAAATCCGCGAGGAGCCCTGCGCTCTCTTACTCCAACAGCTATAAGTCCTGGAGGATCTGCCGTCTCGATGGTCATCTCGCATACGACATTACCTGCGAAGATGCGCTGCCGCCAACCGATAGAGAATGGCACGTCTACAAAAAAGGAGTCGCACCTGCGCCTCAAGTCGTAATCTACCACTGCGACCCAAGACAGCCCTGCCCCGAGCCCAACGTCGTTTTTGTGCTTGGAGGCCCCGGCGCTGGAAAAGGAACGATGTGTGAGCTTGCCGAATCTCAACTTGGCTGGACTCACTTATCCACGGGTGATCTCTGTCGCGACGCGCTTCAGGCGGGAGGCGCGAATGCCGCCATCATTGAAGAATTCATCAATGCCGGAAAGCTGGTCCCCAATGAAATCATTGTGACCCTGCTAAAGGACAAGATGGAGACGGTTATCAGAACGACAGGCAGGAACAACTTTCTGCTGGATGGTTTCCCCCGCTCACTGTCGAATCTGGAAGCGTGGAACGAGATCTTCGGAAAAGAAGCAGAACTACCAAAAATTTTGTATTTTGAATGCCCGTACCCTGTTCTCGAGCAGCGTATCCTGGGCCGTGCCAGATACTCCGGCAGAAGTGATGACAACATAGAGAGCATCAAGCTGAGATTCGACACCTTCAAGGCGGAAACGCTCCCCACCGTGGAGCATTTCAAGAGCAAAAACAAGTGTGTTGAAGTCGACACCAGCCAGGATCGTCAGACCGTCTATTCACTCGTCGCCAGCAACCTCGCAGAGTACACTGATCCAAAGTTCGCTGACAAGCCGCTCACCGAGAGAGCTGAGATGCTTCTCGGTTTGAGACCTTATCCAAAGCAGGAGAAGCGATAAGAAATTGTATTTGATATAGAAACCTTTTCGCGAAGCGAATGCAAAACAGTCACGCAACCAGCAGAAGGAATATCGTAAAATGAACAGCACATCCACCCACGATGAACGAATTGCGAAACTGACGTTTGCTGAAGTGTATCCACACTATGTCACAAAGGTCGAAAAGAAAGGCCGGACCAGAGACGAATTACGTGAGGTCATCACCTGGCTGACGGGCTTTAATGAAAAGACGATGCAGAAACACATCAGAGACAATATAACGTTTCAACAATTTTTTCAGAAAGCCACGCTAAACCCCAATGCGCACCTGATTACAGGCGTGATTTGTGGCTATCGGGTAGAAGAGATTGAGAATCCACTCACGCAGCAAGTCAGGTACCTCGACAAGCTGGTCGACGAACTGGCAAAAGGGCGGAAGATGGAAAAGATACTGCGAACAGAATAATCATCAACGGAATCGCCCGTTTGCCAGGGAGAGAATATGACAGTCAAACGCATGGACAACGTTGGCATCGTTGTAGAAGATCTCGATACCGCTATTGAATTTTTCACCGAACTGGGACTCACGCTGGAGGGACGCGCCCCTATCGAAGGAGACTGGGCAGATAACGTCACGGGATTACGCGACATGCGTGTCGAGATCGCCATGCTGCGCACTCCCGACGGTCACAGCCGACTTGAGCTCTCCCGATTCCTCGCCCCGCCTGTCGTCGCCGATCACCGCAGCACTCCGGTGAACTCACTCGGATACCTGCGGGTCATGTTCACTGTAGAGGACATTGACGATACAGTCGCCCGACTAATAAAACGCGGCGCGGAGCTCGTTGACAAAGTAGTTCAGTACGAAGATATGTACCGGCTCTGCTACATCCGAGGCCCCGAAGGAATTCTCATCGGACTGGCCGAGGAACTCAAATAGCAGATTTCCCGATAAGCATCTGAGCCTGAGGCCGACCTGCCTGCGCCTGTTACTGTTCCAGCAAATCAACCTCACCAGTCTGCATATTGTAAACACCGCCCACGATTTTGATCTCGCCCTGCTTTTCCATTTCTTTGAGAATCGGGCTGTTGATTCTGATGCGGTCGATCGTACCCAGAACGTTTTGTGCGATTACCATTTTGACGAACTCGGGATTCTTACTTGTTTTCTCGCCTTTGTAATCTTTAAAGTGATCGACGGCCGGTTTAATGTTCGCCAGCATCGCCGTGATGTTGCCCAGTTCGACGCCGTCAATGGCACCATTCACAGCACCACAACTTTCGTGGCCCAGCACGAACACCAGTTTGGATCCCGCAACCTTGCAGGCAAATTCCATACTGCCCAGGATATCGGTGTTCTCAAAGTTACCGGCCACGCGGGCCACGAAAATATCGCCAATGCCGCGATCAAACACATCTTCGACGGGAACACGCGAGTCAAGACAGGAAAGAATGACCGCTTTAGGATACTGGCCCAGCGCCGCTTCACGGACCTGCTTGGAATGATCACGGGCTGTCAGGGTTCCTGCCACGAATCGCTGGTTCCCTTCTTTCAACAGAGTCAGAACTTCATCCGGGGTCAGCTTATCCTGCTGTTCCTGGGTCAGCACACGATTCACCAGTGGCTTGATATCGGCTTGCGTTTCGGATTTTTTTTCCTTCGCAGTTTCAGAGGCAACAGGTTGCTCCTGCGCACAACCTGTCAGTAATGTGACAAGCAGACAACAGGCCAGTAGCGGGTTCAGATTCATTCTGATCATTTTCAGTTTACCTTTTATTATTTTAGCCTATTGTGAATATGGCGTTCGAATTGTGTAATCGTTTTGAACTTTAGCACACCACAGGAAGATAAAAAGCAGACTGTTCTGTAATATCAGAAATAGCCGGGTCCGGATCCAGAACAAAGAGCACAGACACTACAGACGGACCAGATCTGCTTCACTCAGTATCTTTCCTCCAGGCTTGACATCATTAGACAGACAAACCCAATATGATCCATCAGATGAGTGGAAAATCGCCTGAGAAATTGCAATGCCACAGGAAGAAACCCACATGCAGAAAACCATTTAAGCGTTCGCAACGATGGATACCAAAGTAGACGAACTCTACTTTTGGAGATGGGGTGATCCGCGGCCGGTCTCGATTGATTTTCCATTGTTCTCATCCGTATAGTGAATGGATATCAATGAAACTATTTTTTCTGGAAAGTCGAACTTGATAATGACATTATGTAAATACATACTCCGCGTCGTCCTCATCGTCCTGTTTTTTCAAACAGCAACATACGCCGGCGAGAGACCGAACATCATTTACATACTTGCCGATGACCTCGGTTACGGTGATGTCAGTTGCTACAACCCGGAATCGAAAATCAAAACACCTCACATTGATCGCCTGGCGGTGGAAGGGATGAAGTTTACCGACGCTCATACGCCATCTGCCGTCTGTACGCCAACCCGTTATGGTATTCTGACAGGCCGCTACTGCTGGCGAACCCGCTTGAAATATCGGGTACTGGACGGCTTCGATCCGCCACTCATCGAACAGGACCAGGTCACCGTCCCTTCTCTGCTGAAAAAAGCGGGTTACGATACGGCGTGCGTCGGTAAATGGCATCTGGGCATGCAGTGGACAGACAAGAATGGCCAGCCGATTCCTGCTGTTCCGATCGACCGACGTCAGCGCCCCCGCGTGGGAGATGACGTGGATTACACGAAACCGATTATCGGCGGACCGTTGACCAACGGCTTCGACTACTACTTCGGCATCTCGGCTTCACTGAATATGTCTCCTTTCTGTTTCATCAGAAACGATCGACCCGTAATTCTTCCTACCATTCCCTCGGAACGGATTCAGACCGAATTTCTTTCCGTCGATCAAGGCATGCGGTCTCCCGATTTTACAATCCGCAGCGTGATGCCCACCCTGACCGGGAAAGCGGTGCAATTTATTGAGCGACAGGCGAAGCAATCTCCCGAACGGCCTTTCTTTCTGTATTTCCCGCTCACCGCGCCGCATTTGCCGCTGGTACCCAACGACGAATTTAAAGGCAAAAGTGCCGCCGGCGAATATGGTGATTTTGTGCTCGAGGTGGATGCGACTGTCGGAGCAATTATGGATGCCCTGCAGCGTACCGGTGTGGAAGATAACACGCTGGTGATGTTTACCTCTGACAATGGCGGACTGTATCACTGGTGGACGCCCCAGGAAACGGATGACCTCAAACATTACAAACCCAATCACCGTGGGCAGTATGTCAAAGACCGCGGGCATCAGGGCAATGCTCACCTCCGCGGTACGAAGGCTGATATCTGGGAGGGCGGCCATCGGGTCCCCTTCATCGTCCGCTGGCCCGGACAGACTCCCGCCGATTCCACCAGCGATGAGCTGGTGGAACTGACCGACCTGCTGGCAACCTGCGCCGCGATTACTGATACAAAGCTGCCTGCCGGAGCTGCACAGGACAGCGTTAATATTCTACCCGCCCTGCTCGGCAAGAAAAGTGATACGCCACTGCGAGATTATGCCGTCCATCATTCACTGTGGGGTCACTTCTCCGTTCGACAGGGACCGTGGAAAATGATTCCCAAACGTGGTTCCGGCGGCTTCACCCGCGCACGTGAAATCAAGCCGAAAGAAGGAGAACCAACGGGACAGCTTTACAATCTAGAACAGGATCCCTCAGAAACAAGGAACGTCTGGCAAAAACATCCAGAAGTTGTGAAGTCACTTTCAGCAATTCTGGAACAAGTCCAGAAATAGTAAGCTCACCAGTTAAAGTTCTCGAAGCGCTTCCCTGACCGATGGATACAGAATTTCTATAATCAATGAGGATATTTAAAAACAAATGCCCTCATTTGTGATGCAGTCGGAGCGATTTTTTTCTGTCATACTCAGTAACTGTCGGCAACTGGTAGCAGCTGTTGCTGGCCTCTTTAAATATCTTCTAACGTGCGAAATATGATTCAGATTGACTGTTATATTTTGTTAATTGCTGGCTTGAGTAACATGATTCTGGCAGAATAAACGGATTCAACGATCCGTACTAAGGTTCAGAATACACACTCGAATAAACCAGGGAACATCGCCATGACGCAACACTCTCTGAAATCAGCTTGTCTTCCCTTGTTATTATTATTCCTGTTAGGATTGTTCACTCATCCTGCGTTTGCTGCGAAGCCCCCCAATATTCTGTTAATCGTTTCGGAAGACAATGGTCCAGAATTGGGCTGTTACGGCGACCCGTATGCGAAAACGCCGCACCTGGATCAACTGGCGGAACAGGGAGTTCGATTTGAAAACGCGTTCGTGCCTTACTCGGTCTGTTCGCCTTCGCGGGCCTGTTTCCTGACCGGGAAATACCCACATCAGAATGGTCAGATCGGCCTGGCAACGCATAAATTTGCATTGTACCAGAAGGAGACCCCCAATTTTGTCACGCTGTTGAAGGAACAGGGTTATCAAACGGGGCTGATCGGAAAACTCCATGTAAATCCCGAAAACGCGTTTCCCTTTGACTTTCGCGCGATCCGCTCTGCGAATTTCAATCGCCGGGAACCGGTGACCGCTTACGCCTCTCAAGCGGCGAAATTCTTTGCGCGAACGAAAGACCAGCCCTGGTTTCTGTCCGTCAACTTTCCCGATGCGCATCTCCCCTTCATTCAACAAGCGAATGGACGACCAGCCCACCCCCTGACTGCCGACGATGTGAAACCGATGCCCTGGGTCGGCGTTGATACGCCACGTCTGCGAAAACAGGTAGCCAACTACTATAATTGTCTGGCCCGTCTCGATACGGGAGTGGGTTTACTGCTGAACGAACTCGATAAAGCGGGAGCAACCGAAAACACACTCATATTCTACATCGGCGATCATGGAGCCCAGTTTCCACGCGGCAAGGGAAGTGTCTATGAAGGTGGGCTCCGCGTCCCCCTCATCGTCTCCTGGCCAGGGAAAACACAACCGGGAATGGTGCGGAAGGAACTGACTTCAACCCTGGACCTGCTACCGACCGCCCTCGCGGCTGCGGGAAGAGAGATTCCCGAAGAGCTGGCAGGACGTGATCTGACACCTTTACTCACAGGCGCACCTGTCAAGAACTGGCGTGACTATATTTTCGGCTTTACGACCGGTTCTTTTCCGCGGAACTGTTACATCCAGCATGCACTCCGCGATGGGAGATATAAACTGATTTCCAATCCACGACCGGGGACGGAGAATCTGATCGCCGGCAGCTATCTCGACGAATCACATCCCCATTTTGTTATTTCTGGAGCAACCGCCGCCGACCAGAATACAATTTCTCCGCAGGTAAAACAGGCATTGGCTCGCTGGTCTCAACCACCTCGCTATGAACTATATGACCTGCAGGAAGATCCATGCGAGTGGAAAAATCTCGCCGATGACCCTGATTATACGATGGTGAAGACTCGACTGATCAACGCTTTAACTAAACTGCAGCAACAGACCCGCGACCCTTTTCTCGACCCCGTGAATCTAGAGGCGTTCGTCAAGGAACAGCTCGACCACCGCGATATGAAATACCGCAAGCAAAAAGATTTTCGCTGGTCCTATATCGATTCCTTTGCCAACTGGCGGGCCAAGGAGTAATTCTGGTACCCGAATATTTAAAGCAATTCATAACCGTTCGGTTGCTGACTAGACTATAGACACGTATTTCAACGTGAAATCTGATAACCTTTATTGGATGTGATCAGGTATCAACTCGTGGTCTTCATATAATTCAACATTAAGTAATAAGTAAAAGGTGTTTCAGATGTCAGATAAAGTTGCAGTCATTACAGCGGCTGGTAGCGGAATGGGTGCTGCGATTGCGCGAAAGCTTGCTGATCGGGAATTTAAGGTTGTGATCCTCTCTTCCTCAGGTCGCGGTAAAGCGCTGGCTGAAGAACTGGGCGGTGTTGGTGTCACCGGATCGAATCAAAACCCGGATGATTTAAAACAACTCGTAGAGACCGCCGTCGATTCCTTTGGAGGAATCGACGTGGTTGTTAACAGCGCGGGCCATGGTCCCAAAGGACAGATCCTGGAAATCAGCGATGACGACTGGCATCAGGCGTTGGACGTCTATTTTCTCAATGTCGTGCGTATCGCGCGGCTGGTCACTCCGATCATGGCGTCTCGCGGAGGCGGTCCGATAATCAATATTTCCACATTTGCAGCATTCGAACCCGATCCCCTGTTCCCCACATCGGGTGCCTTTCGAGCCAGCCTGGCCGCGTTCACCAAGCTATATGCCGATCAATACGCGTCTGATAACATTCGTATGAATAACATTCTACCTGGATTCATTGACAGCCTGCCCGAAACGGAAGAACGGCGACAGCGCATTCCAATGGGACGTTATGGAACCATGGACGAAATCTCGGAAACTGTCGCCTTTCTCGTCTCCGACGGTGCAAAGTACATCACCGGACAAAATCTCCGCATTGATGGCGGCCTGACTCGATCAGTTTAACCATTCGAATTTTCTCATTCAGAAACGGTTTCAAGTTGATCACATTGCATAAATTGAAAGATCCCTATCAGATAAATTCACTGGTACACGAATCCAGAGCAGAGGGATTTCACATGCTCGATCGTCTGCAACAGGAATGGAAAGAGGGAACAAATCGATTTGACCAGGCTGGCGAAATACTGCTTTTGGCAATGCAGAACCAGCAGGTTGTGGGCGTATGTGGTCTGAACCGTGATCCGTACAGCAACAGCGACCGTGTGGGGCGGGTCAGACGATTATATGTCTCAGCAGACAGTCGACGCACAGGAATCGGACGCCTGCTGGTCGATGCCATCCAGCTTCGCTGCCATGGTGTCTTCGATGAACTACGTCTCCGTACTGACACACCGGCAGCCGATGCTTTTTATCGTGCCCTTGGATTCCGGCGTGTGGAAGGTGATCCTGATTGCACCCATCTGCGAGAGATAGCTGACCGATAACAAAGCTGGCTTATTTGTTTTTGAGTATCTCGCGACATCGTGGATGAAGTCATGTAACATAGAATGAATTATTCCATACAATAACAGTGTTTTATCTATAATTTCTAATTCATACCAAATTGATTTACTTGAATTTGATCAGTCAACGGCGTCACACAGTCGTAGCGAAAATGATGAATACTATCCCGCGTACTGGAATATCTGAACTCACAGATTCAGAACTGTTGTTATTAGATATCGCTGCCCTTGATGGAGGTCTCCGCAGTTTTTTCTTGCGGGAGATCTTTCCGATGCAATACAACTATCCTTCCCATGATCTTCCTGACGAATTGTTGCATGAAACCCTCGACCGTTTTGAGCAGAAGGGAATTATCACAGGTGAAGACTGTCTCAACTATGATTCTCAACCAGATCGCAGAATTCGACTCACGTCAACAGGCGGAGCGCTTTGGGAATCCGAGCGATTACCGGACTGGTCCCGTTTTGTGACGGATTCCTATTCAGATCGTTATATTAAAATTTATGGACACTCTGCATCTATTTGCGAAGCATTTTTTGAGGTAGCCCGTTACACAAATTTAATTCAATACCGAGGAGGCCTGGTTAAAAAGGTATCAGGACATCGTCGGCTGGTTTACTGGCGTGATCAACAGACCATTCACTGCCTGGCTGCTCGAATCGTCTGTGAAGAGAACTGGCCTCGCTGGGACTACAGGCATTTTGAAGAGGATCGCTGCTGGTGGCGTTTCGCCAATGAAATTGGCAGATTCTGGAGTGACAAGGAACGTAGTTTCCCATCTCAGGATAATCATTCATCGACTCAGTAAACACACATTCCAACTAAAAAAAGTGTAAAGAGTGTAAAGAACGACATATCAGTTTTATTTCTTTCTGAAATCATAAGTATTTCTAATTTTTTTGTGTGATCGTCAGCAGGTCCGGTAACTACTTTGATAGAGAAAGGATCAACATGGACCTGACACAGCTAATTGAACTCTATCGCGGCCCTCTGGTAGGCCTGATCGCTTCCTGGGGGGCTCCCTGGAATGACGCTACGGAAATTGCCCTGGACAGCTTTGCCGAAGCGTACCTGAGTCGTGAATCCTGTCGCGGACTCTGGTCGGAGCCTGAGGTTTTTGGGCCCTGGCTGAGTGGTGTGGCCCGCAACCGCTATCGCAACTGGGCCCGCAGTCGCAAACGACGTCGAAACCATGTTGTGTCTGTGGAAGCCACGACCCTCGAATCGGTCGCCGCTCCTGCTGATCCGGAACCGGCGCCCCAACTGGAAAAACTACGCAGCGCCATTGATCAACTGCCTCTCAAACAGCGTCAAGTTGTGCTGATGCATTACCTGGAAGAAACCAGCGTCAAAGAAGTCGCAGTATTGTTGTCGCTCAGCGAAAAGACGGTCGAAGGTCGCCTTTATCAGGCACGTCGCTCTTTACGACGGATACTTGATGGAACAGTCTCGACGTCTCAAATAGGAAGGATGCTGTTATGCCTGTAGAACTTGTTCCCGAATCTGACTTACGAGCAGCACTTCGTCCGTATCAAGTTGACGCCAACGAATTTGAAGCAGGCATCCGCGCCCGAATCGAAATGGGTGTGGTACCTCTTCAGGATGAGTCTCAGAAAACCGACGATCCAGTACTGACAGTCGCCGCTACATTCATTCCCTGGCCATTGATCACCGGCGGTAAGATTGCCGGGGGAGGCGCCACGCTCTCGTCACTAACGCTGCCCCAGAAGCTGCTGGGGTATGCGGCGCTACCCGCGATCAGTTTATTTCTGTTAGTCGGGGCGACCTTTTTCAGTACCAGGAAAATTCACAAAGTGCAGCAAGAGAATCAGTCTGACATTAGCGACGCGAAGGAATTGCAGGCAGCCGTTCGCCAATGGTGGCGATCCCACAGATGGGGCGCGTTCACGGTATTTGCAGCCGTCCTCATCCTGCCGATGATCGGAGCGACGTGGCTTCTCTTCCTGATTCTGCTGGCTTCCTTCGGCTTATTGCTGTATTTCCTCTCCAGCTTTGCCCGACACGGGATCGGTAATCGACTGCTGATCGCACAGTCCTGTCTGTCAGGCTTACTCTTGCTTAGTATGACAATGCAGAATACTTATGGAGCCCTAAGCGGGATTCATTTCGTCGATCAAAAACTGATCGCCGCAGTCCTTCTTTCAGGCACCTTGATCCTGCTACCGATTGTGATCACCAGTATGGCACGCATGGGAGGGAGAACGGCATTCGAGTCTAAACAGAAATCCCCTCATTGGCTCGTTATACTCTGTACGTTTCTTATCCCTAATGTCCTCTTACTGATTGTTCTTTCCCCGTTTCGCAAACCGGTCTATAACCAGCCTGCTATTTTTGGCGGATATGGCTGGTTGATTTTTGCTGTCATGATTGCCGTTCAAATATCTGCAGTGCTTTGGGCTTATGTTAGACGCTCCAGAAAGGGGGGCGCTACACAACACGTGGCACGTCCTGAATGGATACCGGGAGTACTCTATGTCTGCATCACTCTTCCGTTTTTGCTCTGGCTCACCAATACGATCTGGTGGCCGGCGACACCAGCACGAATTTTGCACTACGTGGAAGCATTTGAGCAAGGACCTTACCCCTCGATTACTTTTCGTAACTGGGAGATCCCGGCGCGCTGGACGATCGAACAAGGACTTCATCCAGATTTGTCCCGCGCCCGCAAAGTATTAGACTACGAAATCGCCACCGATCAAGCTCTGTTAACCTTTACTCTGGGCAGTGCGTTCCGGGTAGGACTCGTGCGCCCCGACCAGATTGATACACTTCCCGATCTGGAACAAAAATGCCGATCACTACTGCCTGTAGCCAACTCACGAAAACCACGTAGAATCTATGGCCTGAATCAGAACGCCTGGGTCTTCTATGCCCTGGCTGATAGTAATCAACTCTCATCTGAGGATCGGGACTTTCTAGAGCAGCGGTTACTGGTCACTCTTGAAAACCCGGTCGTCAAAACGTCTGATATGCTGGAGACTGCCCTCCGCGTGACACAGTTATTAGAGGTGATCGACCGTCCCATCGACCGTGAGAAATACCGCAAGCAAGTCCATCAGTGGCTACGCGAGTTTCACAGCACACAGACCCACTCTTTCCAGATCGCTGGAGGATTCGAAAAGTATCAAGGCGTGTCAGCATCAATGCTGGCAACTTCAGATGCGGTCGAACTGATGCAGATCTATGGTATTCCCGAGGGGCTCGATTTAAACTGGGTCCGATCTTACCTGCGTCCGCTCAATTTTCGACCTGCAAACCGTAAATGGATCGCCGCGGTGACGCTCGATCGCCTGAATCGTCTGCCCGGAGCAACTCAACCGACGTTATTCGAATGGCTCTACTACGAACGCAGCCTGCTCGCGGCAATGCTGCTGGTCGCTTTGTGTCTCTATGCGACTCTGTCGTCCCCCCTGCCTCGTAAAGATAATTCTGGTACCAGGGAAGATTCTGCGTTAGGATGAAACTGCTGATCCTATATTCATTTCGGGGTTACCGTTATGCTCGTACAATTCGCGCGGTTCTTCTTACTCCTGGTCGTCGTCGGAATCTCTTCCAACACCGCTTCGACTGCAGCGCAGACTGCTCCTGCAGTGGGTACCAGTCTCATCCAGCCATGCCAGTTTGGAGCACAACTACAAGGAGAAGAAGCCTTGATTGTGGTCCCCGAAAACCGGACCGCTGCCAACAGTCGTAACATCACTGTGCATTATTTTCGGTTCCCTGCACGAGAGCCCACCGGGCAGCCACCGGTTTTCTTCCTGCCCGGCGGACCGGGAGAAGCGGTGACGGCCAAACAGATTACAGCAGGATTACAGCAAAAACGGTATAACAAATATGCTGAAATGCGTGCCTACAACCAGACGCGTGATGTTGTCATTGTGAATCAGCGTGGGAACAGCCATGTGCCGGGAATTCACCAACTGCCTGAACTGTGTTTTGCGCAACCGGGTCAACGCCTGGAAGCATTGTCTTTTGACAAGGCAGGCGCACGCTTGAAGGCAGGTTTACAAAATTCGATTCTCACTTGTCAGAAACTGCAGTTCGATCTCCGGGGATATGATATTCTGCATCTGGTTGAAGACGTCGATGCGATTCGGCGTTCCTGCGGTTATAAACAGATTGCCTTGCGAGGCAGCAGTTTTGGATCGCAGTGGGCACTGGCCTACTTGAAGCAGCATCCCGAACAGGTCGAACGCATGATGCTGTCGGGGGTAGAACCGCTCAATCATACCTATGACAGTGCCAACGGGATCTGGAACGTCTTCCAGCGAGTCGAAAACGAACTCCGTGCCTCCGGAACGATCAAACTGCCAGAAGCAGGATTACTGGGAGCTTTAAAGACCGTGCTGACACGGCTGGAGAAACAGCCGGTACGCGTGCGCGGCAAACATCCGCGTCGAGGAGGGACAACTGAGGTTGTCATCGGCGTCGATGATGTTCGCTACTATCTGACAAAGCCGATTTTGAATTCACGCCTCCATTCCCGCAACATGCTGGAACTCTGGCCGAAAATGGTTCTGGAACTTTATGATCAGGATTACCAGTATCTGGCAGCGAAGATTATCGATGATCGACCTGAGGTGAAGCGATATAACCTGCAACTGACATTGATTGACCACAGTCTGGGTATTACCGACAATCGTCAACTCGAACTGGAGGACGAAGCAGCCCGTCGCTGGTTAGGTGATGTCAACTGGTTTTATACAGCCACACGGAAGGTGACTCCCACGCCTGTAGTGGATGATGCTTTTCGTCAATTTGAAATCAGCCAGACACCAGTATTGCTCATTCATGGGACACTGGATTTATCGACGCCTGTTGAAAATGCGGAAGAACTGTTGAAGTATTTCCCCCACGGGCATCTGCTCACCATCGAGGGAGGAACTCACGCGGCCAATCATCACGCTGCGAGTTTCGATCCCCGCTTCCTGAAATACCTGACCGACTTCTTTAACGAACAGAACCCGACAGACGCCTATCAACACATCCCTGCTAGAATCACTTTACCGCCGCTCCAGTTTCAAGCAACTGGAGCCCCCTCCCTGTTTTCCCAGTTGATTGACTGAGTTCCGGGTAACGATTCCTCAATCGCGGAATCCCCAGTAGTCTTCCCTAAACAATCAGGGCATTTTCGGCTTCAGCGGTTGTTTACCCTCTTTTGTGGTGGGATAGAGCGCTGCATGCTGTTCCATACTTTCCATCAGCGACTGCATCATGCGCTTGAGCTGTTTGGGCTCTGATGCCGCCAGATCATGCTGCTCAAACGGATCTTTCGCAAGGTTATACAGCTGATAATGCGAGTCTTCGGAACCTTTCGAAGGCACGTAGTGATAGATGACTTTCCAGTCTCCATCGCGGTAAACGGTAAAGTAATTACTGCGGTGTGGCGAGTGAGGATAATGCATCAGAAAGGTATCCCGATGTGTTTTATCTGACTTGCCGGTGAGCAGTTGATTGAGCGGTTGACCATCTACGATGTAACCTTGTGGCGGCTTGACATCGGCCACGTTCAGAATCGTCGGGAACAGATCATGCACAGCAGCGATCTGTGTCTGCAGCGCGTCCTGAGGGATCGGCAGCAGCTTCTGATTGGGGTTCGAGGGATCCGGCTTGGCCCAGGCAGCGATGAAGGGCACACGCATGCCCCCTTCATAGTGGGCCCCTTTCTTACCCCGCAGGGGAGCAGCACAGGCGACCGCGTGTTGATGTCCGAGCGGCGCATCGGAGCCGTTATCGCCCAGAAATAAGATCAGCGTGTTTTCCGCCACTCCCAGTTGGTCCAGATGATTCATGATATCACCCAGCGATTTATCCATGCCTTGAATCAACGTCGCAAAGGCTTGTGCATTTTTCGGTTTATCCGAGTCCTTGTAATGATCGGCGAAACGAGGATCGGAATCAAAGGGGGCATGTACAGCGTAATGTGCCATATACAGGAAGAATGGCTGGTCCGCTTTGACGGTTTCAGCCAGAGTCGCATTGGCTTCAATGGTGAGCGCTTCCGTCAGAAAGATATCGGTATCATGATATTTCTCCAGATGCGGCACTGCCTGATGGGCCCGCCTGGTTCCCCGACCAAATTTCTTCATACCATAATAACTGCCTGGTGCACCAAACGAGGCGCCTGCGATATTGACGTCAAATCCAAGATTGAGCGGTTCCGCTCCGGGAAATCCATCTGCACCAAAGTGCCCTTTCCCCACATGAATCGTACGGTAACCGGCTTTCTCCAGCAGACGCGGTAAGGTCACGTCGTCTTTCTTCAATCCTGCCCAGTTCCAGTCAGGAGGTCCCTGTGGCCCGGCGTTATTCTTGCGGGGATTAATCCAGTTGGTCGCATGGTGCCGGGCAGCATTCTGGCCTGACATAATCGAAATGCGTGTCGGCGAACAGACACTCATCGCGTAGAAATGATTGAAGCGAATCCCCTGCTTCGCCAGTCGTTCCATACTGGGGGTAATATAATAATCGTTGAGCGGATAGCGTTTCGGCTGTCCTTTAGAGTCCGTCAGAAAGGGAACCGAAGTATCCATCACCCCCATGTCATCCACCAGAAACACCACGATATTCGGAGGCGTCTGCGTTTCCTTTTGTAAATTCGCAGCCTGTAAGCTGGCGGTACTGAAAAAGAGAGCGAGACAGAAAACAACAGCCAGTCGCAGTGAGCGGTTAAAATGCGAACTCATGGTGTGACGATCTTTCTAATACAGAATTCTCCGAACGGGAAATAAAACCGGTGATGGTTTAAGACTCCTAATATACCAGTCTGCAGATGCTGCTGTCTAACCAAGTCACTGTTCCAGTTAGTATTTTGTTGCCCGGATTGTTCCATTTGATTAGAATCAATCAGCAGGCGTTACACTTCACTGTTGGGATACCAGATACATGACAGTGAAAGAATCTTTCTGGACGGTCTTACTCAGTTGTGTCACTTTTGCCATACTGGGCGGCCTCGCCGGCTTGATGATCAGCATTATCTTTCCAAACTATTACGATTCCGTATTCTTCTCCGGGCGGGCAGCCCGTATTGATCCCTTCATTGGCGGCATTCGATTAGGGGCAACCCAGGGAACCGGCGTCGGATTACTTCTCGCTTTGGGAGCACTCGCCTGGGCTGCATTACGGGACCACAGCCAAACTACTGCCGAAACGACTCCAGAACAAAAACGGTCGCATCCTCCCGCCAGCCGGTCCTGGATCCCGATAGTGAGCTGGATTTCAGCGACCCTTATTTTGACGGTTTTCTGCAGTTCAGTCGCATTCGTGATGGGAGCCCTAACTGAAGAATTACGATCGACGCAACGACAGACTACGGAAATAATTGAAAAACTCGAAACGCTGCTCGCCTCTGGCAACTATCCAGATCTCAAAACTAATTTCTCCTCAGCAGCTCAGGTTTATCTGGTCGGTACAGTCCCCAATAAAAGTACCCATCAAAAACTCTTAGAACAGGTAGTCTCTACCTTTGGGACCCAGGAGGCTGAGAAGATGACACGATACATCGAGGTGAATACAGCTTCCCCCTGACATTAATTGGATTCATCAGAATTGTTCGATCTGATGCATTGAGTTCACATCATTCGAGTTTTAGAAAGATTCCCGCATGTGCCGCTGGCTCGCTTATTCCGGTCCCTCGCTCAGACTGAGTGATGTTCTGACCCGCCCCAATCATTCGTTGATCGACCAGAGTCGGCATGCTACGCAGAATGTGGAAAGTCTGAACGGCGATGGATTCGGCGTGGGCTGGTATGGCGATGATCCGACACCAGGCGTTTATCGCGACACACACCCTGCCTGGAATGATACCAATTTTCTACATCTGGCCGAACACATTCATGCGGGCCTGTTCCTCTCACACGTACGCGCTTCTACAGGCACACCGGTCCAGAATACCAATTGTCATCCCTTCAACTACCAGAACTGGCTGTTTCAACATAACGGTTCCATCCCCGAATTTCATTCACTCAAACGACAGTTGCTGTTCGACGTCGATCCCGGATTATTCCTGGCGATTGAGGGCTCCACCGATTCGGAGATCCTGTTTTACCTGGCGTTGACGTTCGGTTTAAAAGACGATGCCCCCCAGGCTCTCGCCAGAACAATAGGGCACGTCGAACAGGCCCGCCAGGCAGCCGGAATCGAAGGAGCCGTTTATTTCAGCGCCTGTGTCACTGACGGCGAACGGATCTGGGCAGTACGCTATTCCAGTAATCGACAGTCCCGTACACTCTATCACAGCAGCCATCTCAGAGCATTACATGATCTGGACGGGACCTATGCAGTTCTCCCTGAAGACGCGGTGATAATCGTCTCGGAACCACTGGACGATTTAACCGCCCACTGGGAAGAAGTGCCCGAATCGTCGCTCTTAACAGTGGAACAGGGATCAACCACTGTCACCACATTTAACCCGAAAACATAAAGAGTGATGAAAGGATCTTCAGTGAATTCGTTTGTGGCATTATTTCGCGGAATCAACGTCGGTGGAATAAATCGCCCGCCGATGAAAGAACTGACCACACTGCTGGAAGAACTTGGATTAAAGGCCATCGATCCTATACTCCGGCTTTTCCCCTCTCGTCAGTCTTTTTGTAATGAGCTCCTCAATCACGTCCCACGGCTCGCATCACCGCTTCGAGCTGGTCATGTTGTTTACGTGTGCCATTCAGTAATATGAATACCTGATCCTTACGCTCTATCTGATCGACAAAATTCGGCGGAAACACAAGTCTCTGTTTATCATAGTCGGCCATTCTCGGTTCGGCTTCCGTGACAACCAGTTTAAAGGGAGTGGCTATTTGAAATACCTTAGTGGCTTCAGTAAATGATTCTGCCTGCTGTCCTGTCTCGAAGTAATAGGCTCTGATCGAAGTTTCAACTCCCCAGATGACGAGTCTTGCATCTGCGATCTGGGGTTGATGATACGCGCTCGTCCCCGGTTTCGCTCCCGATTCCTCAGATGTTTCCGAGTCCGTCCGGGCCTGCAGCAACCCTGTCAGCAGGACTGTCCCACCAATGGTCAGTACAACCTGCATCAATCGAAGCCTGCCATTCCTGGTTCTATCGTTAGCGACCATCTCTGCTCTCCTCTGATCATAGTAAGATGAACCCCATCAGGCCCCCACCCAGGAAACCTGTTTTCCCTTAAAGTCTTAGTAGCGTCTTTCTCTACTTAGATCCTGTACAACGCAACAGACAGAAAACCCGATGATAAATCGGTCGTTTGAACTTACTTCGTTTCCAGCGCGCTCATCACTTTCTCCAGCCGTGAATGATCTTCTCGCGTGCCTTGCAATAACACATACTTGTCCCCGTCGAGTTCAAGTTGTTTTGCAATGTTAGCAGGCATGATACAAATCCGTTTATCCTGATCGGTAAGCATGGGTTTTGTATCCGAAATCTCTACTTTGAACTGGTCTGCAAGCTGAAATGTTTCAACCAGCTTTGCGAATGATCCAGCGGCCTGAACGGTCTTAAAATAATAAGCTCTGCTTGATGTTTTGGCCCCCGACCAGGAAATCAACTTCACATTTGGAATCGTCGGTAAATTAGCAGATCTGGTGTTGGGCGGATCGGACTCTGCTTCCTCTTGCTGCTTGTTTTTCGGAAGATTTTCTTTTGAGGTTTGCTCGACTGCAATCTGATCACCGGAGATGCGCTTCTGATCAGCCTGGACCGGAACCAACATCAACGCAAGCAGGCCGAGGCATAAGATTGCCCCACGATGTGAACGGGTTAAAGTTGTTTTGACACGAGAACTGGCAACCATGGTAATTCTCCTTTCCAAAGAACGGGATTCGATAAACTGTGTTCCCCAGACTGGCAACACAGTCTTCTCATGAACAGCATAGTCAACGGCAGCCAGCAACGTTCTGGCGTATGACTGGCGTGAGCCGGGTGTCTTATCGATCGCAAACGCATCACAACAGGTTTCAGCCGCAATAAACATTTCCCGTCGTGCGAGCCAGGCAATGGGATTCCACCAGAACAGACTAATGACGCCACAGGCCAGCAGACTGGGGAGATAATCTTTACGGACCAGATGTCCGATTTCATGGGCAAGAATCTGTAACAGCTGTTCCTCACTTAAGGTCTCTGCTAATGCACGTGGCAGAATGATCGTGGTACGACGGAACCCCACCCACAACATCGGAGAGCAGACTGTATTGACCACAACCAGATCGGGAGCATTAGAAAGCTGACAGGATTTACAGACACTCTGCAGCATCTCTGAGAGGCGTTGTTCCGGTTCAGCAAAATGGGCTGATATTTTTTTCAATCGGTACTGTTGAACAACCGCTAAAACAGCGAAAACCAACGTCACAAAAAGACTCAAACAGAGGAGCGCTTTTGAAATAATTAAACCAGCATGATTCCCGTCGCTGCTGTGCGTGCTTTGATGAACTGAGAACTCTGCAGATTCAACGGAAACAGGAGTGACCTGCTCCTCCGCAGTGCGATCACTTTCTGCTATCGGTGGTAACGCGGTCCTGGTTGGCTGTTCCGCCTGCATTGCCGGTAGTAATGGAACCGCAAACAGTGGTGGCGTCACAAACTTCAATAATACCAGCATCCAGAGACCATGCCGTAATGCCGGTCGTTCATATAGACAGCGGGTTGCCCCCAGTAGAGATAAGATTAACGATGCTGCGGTCACGAACACCATATTCCAGAGTAGACAGTACAATAGATAATTCATCGTAACGCTCCCTAGTCTTTGATGTTTTTGATAATTTTCTCAATCGAAGCACGCTGTTTATCGTTCAGTTTGACCTGATCTACGAGTGAGAGCAGCATTGGTGCCAGAGAACCGCCAAAGTGACTATGCGCCATTTTCTTTAACTGCAGCCCCACAAACTCCTGGCGATCCAGAACGGCTGAAAAACGATGAGCAAATCCACTCTTATCAACGGTCACCAGACCTTTCTCCATCAGACGGTCCAGAAAACTCTTCACCCCGCCATGCAGTGAATGTTCGTGGCGGCCGTACAGTTTCAGCACGATCTCACGCACTGGAATGCCCTCTGGAGTTGCCCATAGTATTTCCAGTACGGACAACTCCGTATCAGTCACATCAATATCGATTTCATTTTCAGGCATTTCCCGCTCCAACGATTTACCGTGAGAAGAGGGCTTCAACCTCTCATTCATTCTGCATTAGATGTTAATGCATTTTGCATGAGAGTCAACTGTAATCTGAAATATTTATTTTTTTGAATTCCCAACCGCACAGCGTCAGCGATCGATATCACTGATCCCCAGTGAGACTGGCAATGATTTTTCCGTGACATACAACTTGAGTAGAGCGAGTGCGAGGGTATCCGCGCGGGTCACGTTTTCATAATGATTGCATTGCGGATCGGCCTTGGGGAGCGGATGTGAATCGGGCCAGTAATGCTTGAGCCCCAGTTGCGCAAAGTACCTGGCCCGGTTCAGATACTGGTCTTTATTCGTCATTTCATAAGCAGCCAGCTGCAGGTAAACGGCAATCCCGATCTCGACCGGCCAGGGACGCTCTGACATATCAGGCTCACTGTTCAGATAGCGATTTGCTGCCTGCAGAATCAACTCACGGTATCGATCCTTCTCTGATCCTTCGGGGAGTTGCTTAAATCGACTATTAAACAGGACTCCCAGCATGCCGGTTGTCTTCCGTCCGTATTTGATATTCCACAGAAAAGAATAACCGCCGTTTTGTTTGTGTTCATAGAGTTGATACCTGGGTTCCGCTGTTACATATTCCACGAAACCGAGGCTATCAACCTGATGCGGGAGTCCCTGCAGACCCGTGTCAATTGATTGCGAAAGATTGAGCAGTTTCTCTTGCAGATCGCCAGGGCCCACCAGTTGCGCTGCATGATGGCAGTCGATCGCCAGGGAAATACTGGCTGAGGTATCGGCATAATTACGGATTGAGTCAAATTCGATCAGATTGTTTTGATGTTTGTCCAACTTACGTAAATAGCGACTGGCGAGCACATCGATATAGTTCAGAAACCTGGGATTCTGCGTTTTTGCATACGCGCGTGCCCAGTCATGAATGAAGTAGCCTCCTTCCTTAGGAAAGTCATAATTTCGGCGTGGATCATGTTTATCATACGCCGCATGGCGACTGAAATTACCGTCCTTCCTCCCCTGCCTGTCAGTATAGAGTTGATGTTCCCAGAGTCCGTCACAATAGTTGATCGTTGCCGTAGGATTCAATTCATAAAACTTTTCGAACAAGACCGTCGGACGCTTGGGTTCATGAATGGCTTTGGTTTCGTAGGTCCCCGGGCGGTCGGTTTTGAGATCCCAGCAGAGATGCTCACCCCAGGCAAACAATCTGGTTTCGGGAGACGGAGTGACTTCCAGAAACGTTTTTAAAGCAGCATCCGCCGCCTGTTGATATTTCGAGTCGACGGTGATCTCGGATAACGCATAGAGTACTCGATACAGATTTTGATCCAGATTCACATTCGAGCCATGCGTCGTCACCCGGTCCCCCTGACGAATGCCATTCGGCGCGGGAGGCATTTTAGCAAAGGGTTTGAGCTTCGTCCGCTGCATTATCGACAGCAACAACGGAGATTTCACACTGCCATAAGTGTCAGTTCCGTGCTCCAGCATCGCATCTGCATAGGCTTGTACCACCTGCAGATATTTCTCTGCCTTCTGTTCATCTTCTGCAGAGATCGGCTTGGTAATGAAAAGAAAAACAAGCAGAAACAACGGGTGAAGTGCTTTCATCATTCAAACCAGTGAAAATGAGAGATCTGGAATTGTGAAACTCTATCCTAAACCGAGTGCATTGGAATTGCCAACAAGATTCTGTGGGGAACGCAACTCGCTTTTAATCTCCTCAATTTATCTCAAAGCAGATCTTGACACCTGAGACAGCATGTCCTACCCTAACCTGCGACAGCATGTCCTATGTTCAAATGAGGTACTCATGGTCAATAAATCGCGTGATGTCACGGAAGCCGAACTGAGTGTTCTGCAGATACTTTGGTGTCAAGGGCCGCTCACGATTCGCGAAATTACCGAAATTCTGGAACCGCAGCGTGTAGACGCCTATTACTCGACCGTCAAAAAGCTGCTGGAACGTCTGGAATCAAAAGGTTTTGTGCAGCGTGAAGCCGCAGGCATTGCCTTCATCTATGAAGCCACGGTAGCTCGCGACGATCTGGTCGGACGACGTCTGCAGGAAGTCGCAGAGACGCTCTGTGAAGGCTCGCTTACACCACTGCTGACACAGTTGGCACACCATCAAGATCTCAGTAAAAAGCAGCAGAAAGTGCTGATGGATCTGATTGACGACCTGGCGAAGCAAAACAAAAAACCATAAGGAGATGGTCATGAATCCGACACTGAATGGAATGCTCAGTAACGTGTTGATCGCAGCTGGCCTGTTTGCCGTGGTCATGCTGTTACGCCGCTGGATCAAAAACCCGGCGGTTATCCATCTGCTGCTGGTATTGATTCTCGTCAAGCTCATCATGCCGGCTTACTGGCAGCCACAAATCGAACTGTTTCCGGCGGAAGCCGTTTTCGTCGAAGACAATTCGGACAAGAAACAGGCAGACACACTCACAAATCATTCAGACAAGCAGGAACTCTCATCAGTTGTGGAGTCATCATCTTTAAAGCAATCGCGGGCTCCCTTGAAAAACCTGTCAGAACGCCAGGCAGCATCCACCTCCCTGACACCAGCAAGTTCAATCGATCTGAATAATAATCAATCTAATGTCAGCAACGATGCTGCAGACTCGCATTGGATGCCCGGCTTCCTCTCGGGGAACAGACTGCGTGAAACGTCTTTTCTGACCGCGCTTATACTCACATGGGGAACCGGAAGTATCGTCTGTTTTCTGCTGGCAGCGATTCGCATTCTTCGTTTTCAGAACCTGTTACGTCACACACAATCGGCGTCCGCCGATCTCATTGAACAGGCCTCATCACTGGCAGCCCGGATCGGTTTAAAGTCGGTACCGCGGATCGAATTGATCTCAGCCAATATTTCCCCGCTGCTCTGGGTGTTCTGCAGTCGGGCCCGCATCATCTTACCAGCGAAACTGCTCGCTCAGCTGAATCAGGCGGAGCGGGAAACACTGTTATTACATGAACTGGCCCATTATCGGCGGGGCGATCATTGGGTCCGTCTGCTGGAACTGCTGACCACGGGAGTCTACTGGTGGAACCCGCTGTTATGGTGGCTGCGTCGAGAAATTCGTATCACGGAAGAAGTCTGTTGTGATGCCTGGGTGATTCAGACACTTCCAAACCAACGGCGTGCGTATGCCGAAGTTCTGGTGAAAGCGATGGGATTCGTCTCACAGGCACAGCCGATCACCGCGGCAACGGGCATGGGTTCACACCATTTTCTGGAGCAACGGTTGAAATCCATCATGTGTGACTCCGTTCGCAGTCGTCTCTCGCGACCATTAAAAACAGGAATCGCAGTGCTGGCGCTGCTACTGCTCCCCTTTGCGCCTATCGCCGTTCATTCACAAACGGAAACCAGTGTTGAAGTCGCTCAAGACACAGTACCCACAGTGGAAGAAATTCTGGATGGTTACCACGCGAATATTCAGCAACTGCTGCCAATAGAGCTGACTTATCGTGTTCTATCACAAGAAAACATGAATTGTATCACACGAGACCAGTTTGTACTGAAAGCGATTAAACGGTTTCCAAATCTGGATCGCAGCGAGATCACTGTGGACGGCAAAGTCCCCAGTGAAGATGAATTTCGCTTTATGGATATTTCATACCAACTGAAGCAACAGCAACTTGAACGACAGTTGACTTCCGAAGCCATCCAGGAACGACTGCGAGAAAAAGTAGTCGAGCAACGCTATTTCTGGACCGATGGTTCCTCATTTCACCAGCGCTGGCCATACTGGCCCGACAGTGAACGACAGCAGAATCCCAAATTAGATCAAGGGCCTGTCTGGCCGCCGGAGAATCTAAATCAACACTACGACTCCATCAAGCTCATCTCCTGGTCAAAGGCCAACCAGCCTCCCCTGAGGCACTGGTTTGGCAGGAATAAAGAACGCAGTTCCCTGCAGGCTTCGATTGGAAATCAACTGAAGGAGATGCCTTCCCTTCACACCAGTGCGCCGTTGGGTCTGAAGGCATATCAATGGGATGAGAAATTGCCAACGTATTCACTCGATGATTCCATGTCAAAAAATCCCGATCAATACAAGATCGTAGGTCGAAGCCAGTTGAACGGCCAATCCGTCATTCTGGTTGACAGTTTCAGTGCCTATCCTCAACGCTCGCAGGAGTCGCGCTGGCGGATGCGAGCCTGGATCGATCCCAGCCGAGGTTATCTGCCCTTACGCATTGAATGGGGGGTTGTTGATCCGTCCAATAAGTTAATCTCTGGTTTGAGTCACCACCTGGAGACACTTGAGATCAAACAGGTGGCGAACAGTTTCTACCCTGTACGAATTAAGTACCAGGAATACACATTGGACTACCCCACACAGCAAAAGCGGTCTGATAAATTGAAACCTGCAGAGCGGGCCAGGCAAGCACAGCTACCCATTCCTGTTATCGAGGGTCGCTGTAAAACCTGGGAAGTCGTCCGCATCAAAGCCAATCAATCGATTGAGCCGGAAACGCTGGCACTCCAGTTTCCAGAGGGCACTGTTTATGAAAACAAGCTTGACGGGCAGAAATATGTAACGGGGAAGACACAACCCCTGCCCTCTGAGCCTGAGCCAGAAGCTCCAAAATTCGTCAACTTCCTTGAGCAGGCGCCTCCCCTGCAGATTCAGGAGTGGGTGGATGGCAAAACACGGAATCTCGCAGATTTCCGCGGCAAGGTTGTGGTTCTGTCATTTCTGAGCGATGTGATGCATTTTGATTTTGAACAGATTCCAGTGGAAAATCAACAGTGGCTTGAGATGATCAAACAGACTATTAAGGCATTCCATACGAAATACGACGAAAAAGAAGTCGTCTTCCTGGAACTCTACCCCCCTGGCACCAGCAAGGAAAAGATTCGCGCCTTCCACCAGTTCCGAGGTTTTGAAACGCACGCCGCCATTGATCAATCCGCACCAACAGGAGGTGCCACCAATTTTCAATATCATGGCGGCATTCTCGATCTCAGCTTTTATCTGATCGATTCGGATGGTCGCGTGATCTTTGGTCCGCGTTTCTGGGATGGAGAACTCGGTGAGATGTACTTCCAGAATGCAGCAGATAAGCTATCGATTTCCCTGGATTCTTCAGAAGAACTCTCCCTGGAAGAGGGAGCCAGTGTCAGCCTGCGGATCATGGAATACATCATCAGCGAACAAATCGACAAAGCACTGGCGGCGAAGAAATCGAAATAGTTCAATCAGTTCTCTGCTTTAATTCATTCCACAGCAGGTTTACTGTTCTCTTCTGGCAGACCGGCCAGTTGTTCATCCAGCAATGCTTCCAGCCGCGGAACATCGGGTTCATAAAAACCGGCCTGGGAAAAGATGATTTTTCCTTCCGGAGAGATCACCAGCGTCCGCGGGATCAGATCGTGGGCAAACATGGAAAACACGACGCGGTCCGGATCGGGGGCCGCAGGGAAAGTGAATCCGTTCTCTTCACAGAACAGCTTCACAGCTTCCATCGTTTCTTCGCGGCCGATGACCAGCAGGCGAAACCGGGGGTTCTCCTGCCGTTCTTCCCAGATTTTCTGGATATGAGGGAGTTCCATGCGACAGGGGCCACACCAGGTTGCAAAGAAATTGATCAGCACCACATCTCCGCGTGCCTCTGACATCGAAAACTCTTTGTCATCCGTCATCGCCAGGGTAAATTCAGGAGCCTCGTCCCCCACCTTCAAAACGGAAGATTCATCAAGTTGTTTCTCTCGTCCCGCCGCTTGCTCTGCCATCTGCTCTTCACGCAGAGTGGGCAGCAACATTCCCCAGAAAATTGACTGTTGCACGACGATGCAGCCGACAATGATCCCCAGAGAGAGCAGAAGTCGCAGAATGTGGCGGCCTCGTCGGGGTGTCGTCCATTGAATGATCATCCCGAAAAATGAAACAATCATCACACAAATGGCGACGAACGCACCAATCTGCAGGGCAAACAGAATCGAGTTGTAGGTGGCAATACTCATGGTTTTTGTACTTTTAGTTGTTTACGAATCAGGGAAGACTGAGAATCATCCAGAATCTGCCAGCAGGCCAGTCCGTTGCCCACCAGATCAAATTCGTCGAACTGCCAGACCACGTTTCTGTTGGCGTCCAGTTCGATGATCTGTGGATTTTCCGGGCCGGCGTGACAGTTGCCAATCACGATGTTCCCATTGTCGAGTTGCTGCAGACAGGTGGTCCATTTGAGTTCGATCTCCGTCCCGGGCACTTTGCCCTGAATCTCCCAGACCGTCTCTTTCTTCGGATTCACTTCGCGAATACTGTTCCCACTGCCGGATGCGATCAGCGTGTTACCGTTCTTTAATCGAATCGCGCCATAGACGCGGGTCTTGATCAGGTACTCCCAGATGATTTCGCCGTCCCGATTGTATTCGGTTACAACCCCGGGCTGTTCAGAGCAGACCAGATACGTACCAGCGGGCGTGATCCGCATCAGGCGGGTGGACTGTGTCCCTCCTTTCTTGAGCGGGAACTGATGCACGAGCTTGCCGTCCTGATCGACTTCAATAATTCGCCCCACACCACTCTCGACAATCACCGTGTTTCCATTGGGAAGTCGAGAGAACGCATGCACGTCGACACGTTTCCCGGCATTACCATTCATCTTCGCCGAATCGTAAGTCCAGACGAGCTTTTTATCGAGGGTAATCTCTTTCAGGCCGGTCCAGTTGTCGTGAAACAGAATATGGCCGTTGGGTAGCAGTTGCACATCGTGATGCCCCGCGTGCCCTTTCTTCGGGCCTGCGGTTTTGTAAGACCAGAGCACTTTTCCATCGGCAGCGCAGAGCGCCAGGATGTCTTTCTGATAGGAAGCGCTGACCAGCACCAGTCTTTCTGCAGACGCGACTGCGGTCACCAGCAGGCAGGTAAATAACATTACTAAAAACTGCGAGGCACGTTTCATGATAACTGCTGGTCCTTACATTCGAGTGAAGATTGAACCTCAAAAGCTTATGTATCATAACCTTCCAGCAACTCAGTGGGAACACAGAACAGAATTCGTTTCATCCCTTTCCCTTCGAATCGACAGATTTTCCAGTAAATTTCATTGGACAGAATTCCTGAATCGCAGTTGATCTGGCGTATCAACGACAGTAGCCTGAAGAGTAGCTGATTCAAAACCTTTATTCTCCAATAAAAATGATAAATAAACAGACAATCAGGCAGGCACACGGACTCTCTTTACGGTGAGAGGATTCTACGGAACAATTGAAACATCATCTTAACCATCTGCGAGGATTTTCGATGACTTCAGACCGCCTGCTTTCATTATGTGTCTTCTGTTTCTACCTGATCTCTTCCGATTCGATCTTTGCGGATGACCAGTTTGAACAACCGGTTCGCCTGAAAGCAGAGGGAAAGATCATTGATTCTGGTGCTGCGTGGGGACACAGCAGTCCCTGTATTGAAGATCTGGATGGGGATGGCCTGAAAGACCTGATGGTAGGTGATTTCAGTGGCACGTTTCGTTACTACAAAAACGTCGGCCGCAGCGATGCGCCGGTTTATATGGATATGGGAAAGGTTCAGGCGGGAGGTAAAGACGCTGCAGTGCGGATTTACTGCTGTGTTGGCGGACAGCCCCGATTTGTCGATCTGGACGGCGATGGCATCCGGGATTTCATCAGCAGTTCCTACGATCCGGGCTACTGTTACTATTTTCGAGGACTGCCCGATCACAAATTCGCTGCCCCCATTGAGTTGAAAGACAAAGCCGGCGTCCCCGTGCGCAGCAGTGTCAAACAGAAACAGAATTATCAGTCATTCGGCAGTTTTTATACTCCCGTAGACTGGGACGCAGACGGTGATTTTGACCTGCTGATTGGCTGCTTTGACGGGCATCTTAAATTGCGAATTAATGAAGGGGATGCGAAAAAGTATGTCTTTGCTGATGAGAACCAGACAGTCGACGCCGGCGGTAAACCCCTGAAAGTAGAAAAGCACTGCTGCCCGGTGATCGCCGACTGGGACCAGGACGGTTTGTGGGATATCCTGGCAGGCAGTGATGAGGGGAGCGTCACCTGGTTCCGCAATACCGGTTCGAAATCAGCACCGCAGTTTGCCGAGGGAAAGATACTCATCCCCAAACATGAAGGGAGTGGGTATAACCAGGTCATCTGGAAGGAAGATGCCATTGCCCCCGGGATTCGCTCCCAGATCGAAGTGGTCGACTATAACCAGGATGGCAAACTGGATCTCCTCCTCGGCGATTTCAATACAACTTATGATTTTCGTGACGACTTGACAAAGCAGGAGAAACAACAGGTTAAAGCAATGTTGTCTGAAGCCGAAACGGTCGGCAAAGCGTATGGCGATAAAATGAAAGCCTTGCGGGAAGATTTCGCGAAACGCTATCCGGGTGATGAAATCTATAGCGATAAAGCAGATAAAGAATGGTCGAAAGCCTATAAAGCCATCAAAGACAGCCCTGAAGCCAAAGCGTATGACAAGCACGATGCAGAATTCGCACAGCAGATGAAGCCTTTTTTGGCGAGTACGCACCGCAAGGGAAACCGCAGTTTCGATCTGGCAAAATCACATGGTTACGTCTGGCTGTTTTTGAGGAAATAATGAACGACCACTCTCTGAAACGACAACCCGAATTCTGTATCAGCGCTATCATGTTTCCGTTTTTTCTGGCCTGTTGTCTATCAGCAGTCTCCGGCTGTGAACAGACTTCCGCCCCGAAAGCGATTTCAGAAAACAGCTCCTCAGAAAATCAACCAGAGGTAGAAACCAGTGTTCCGCCGGCAAGTCAGCAGGCAAGTCCGGCTGGTGTTTCTGATCGAAGTGAGGATCAGCAGGTCTCGGTCACTCTTGAAGTTCCTGAGCAAACAATAAAAGCGGGGGAGCGTTTTCCATTGACGGTGAAATTCGAAATTGCCCCCTTGTGGGAAATCCGGGCACTGGATGCACAACCCGTGAACGTTGTCACTCAACTCAAGCTGGCTCTGCCTGAAGGTTTTCAAACACAGGGTGACTGGCAGGCTCCCCCCTCAGGACGGTCTCTGTCAGCTGACAGTCATCCCGTTTATTCAGGCCGGGTGGAATTTCAGCAATTGATTCAAGCCAGGGAAGATATCAAACCGGGTGAATATGATATAAGTTGTCAGGTGCAATACCAGGCCTGCGATGAGCATCGCTGTTTGAGCCCAACGCACAAGAAGCTGCAGCTGACTGTCCGCATCAAGTGAATCCCTCTGCCAAGACAGCTCAGAGTCACCCCAGTACAAATCAAAGACAGTAAATTCAACTCTATTCAGCCTGGAATTCTTCAGGCAACGCCGCTGATTTCATTCAAAACGAACGTTACCCATTGTCCCAGCGTTCTCCGACAAAGCTGTCATTGATCGCTTCAATTTGTGTACGGATGGCAGAGATGCGTTCGTGATGCAGTCCCAGCGTTACGATATTAAACGCCGCTTCCGGACTGGGATTGTGAAAGTATTCTTCTTCGGTTCGCTGAGGCATCATTGTATCCAGGGGGAAATCAGTGACTCTGACAAAAGCCAGAATACAGCAGACCAGTTGATCGTCATTTAATTCGTAACTCTGTGGAACCGGTAATTGTTCACACTCCAGTTCCAGTAACCGGTTCCAGACGGAATGTACGACCTGAGTGTCTTCATGGAACAGATCAACTAAATAAGCGGGCAGAAATTTTAGAAAACCCGCATATGACATAAATACCGGCGCTTCATGGTGATACGAAAGTAAGCCGTGGTCCAGCTGATCCCAGGTTTTATGCGAAAAATCCCTGATGATTTCATCATAATCATCTCCCCGCTCCTGTACTAACTGTTCACCGTCAATATCAGCAAAATGAGTCGCCGGCGGAAAGGAATCAAAGATACTGTCGATTACAATCTCCCGGTAGTCGCGATTCCAGTCTCTATCTCTAAGAATAATCATATTGGTATCTTCTCATGTGATGAGTGATCACTTCCTGCATTCATATTGTAACAGTTGGAAAGTGAAACTCCTGATTCCAAATGGAAAGTGAATCGCGGAATTTGATTTTACTCGTTTTTTTCAATTCGCTGGTAGCAATCTGCTTCTGTTTTGCGTTTTAACTACAGAGGTGAAAGCCGGAACCTCCACTTCTGGGTCCACCTAGATAAACTGTTATTATAACACGACATACAACACAGATCACGAATCCATGTATTTATTCCTGTCTTAAAAACATTCGTTACCGGAAACCTCTGTTTCCAACCGCTGACGCTTTTGAGCGAGTAATCTTCTGCAGTATCGGGCCAACTGTATTTTTTTAGTTTGACACTTGTTGTCCGATAGGGGGATTTTACGTATGCGAAAATTCAGTATGTTACTCATCGTTCTGGCGTTATCGATGTTTGCCACAGATGCTTTTGCCCAGCGAGGCGGCGGGGGTGGAGGCCGTGGTGGCGGAGGAGGAGGCCCCCGCGGCGGCGGTGGAGGAGGAGGTGGCGGTCAACAGATGGGTCCACAAGGCGGCGGCGGCGGTGGCGGCGGTCAATGCCAGCAGGGAGGTGGTGGCAGCAACTCAATGCGTGGTGGCGGCGGTATGGGAGGCATGCAGACTGATTCGACCGATACTACCGACCTGGTCACGCAGATGATGCTGAGCATGGATCAGAACCGGGATGGCATGATCGCCGGCAACGAAGTCCCTCCGAAAATGCGGTCCAAAGTGAAAGACGCCGATGCCAACGGTGACGGCGTATTAAACCGCATGGAACAACTGGCTGTCATTGATCGCACCAAAATGCTCAACGGCCGCTCCGATGTCAATGGACTCGGACTCAATGAAGATATCTTCAAGCGCCTGGATACCAACCTGGATACGTTTGTCAGTCCCGATGAAGTGCCACGCTCACTCCAGCGATTGTTCCGCACGCTCGACACCAACAGAGATGGCATCATTGATACCGATGAACGGAAGGCTGCTCTGTACAAGATCAAGGGGAAACTGAACCCGGATACTTCACGTACGAAAGAGCCCAATATTTAAACGTGTGACGATCGTCTTCACGATCATATTGCCGGGAATCAATCCAAGACTTTAATGGTGAAACTCCTTGGAGCAAGCAGCATCCTCGAACTCCGAGATCGAGCGATGTTGTTTGCTATACCAGTCGACGGTAGGTTCCCGGCACTCTTTTTTTTCATCTGTCCTGCTGCATCTCATGATTTGAACAGAGCCTCAAAATAACTGGCGACTCGCGTCAATTCGGGTGGTTGGCTGCGAAATGCAATATGGCCATCAGGGCGAATGAGAAACAGACTGGGGTCGATGACACCAAAGCGGGCATGTACCTTTCCTGCGATATCATGCAGCCAGCAATCGTGAAGTGGTGATTCCATTAGCGATTCAGGCGGTGGGGCGGTCGAAATAATCCAGAACTCACCACTGTCTTTCAGAATATGATTGAATTCATTTAATTCAGGAACCTCCGTCTGATCAGTGGCCATCCAGAGCAGACTGTGCCCCTCATGCCCCATCAGCTGACTCAACTGGATTTCTTCTGCTGATTTGGATTTCACAAGCGGACCGGCATCGGGAGTGCAATCGCCGGGCAGTGGTCCTAACCAGTGTTGCCGGGCTGCGTCGCCAGCTGAATGGTAACCACTGACCAGAGGGCTATCGCGATAGTGTAGTTCCAGTTCAGATTCTGCCTGGGCCGCCTGCAGTTTTCCCCTGGACGTATACAGCAGGGCACACAGAGCACGTTTCACTCGCTCGATGGCAGCCGGGTCATTGGGAATACTGCGAAGCGCTTCCGCGGTGTCTCCAGAAGCGCCCACGGCAGCAGCAGCGGGCCGCCGTTCCAGCTCATAGCTATCGAGCAGTTTCGCATCCGCTATTCCCTCAATGACCAATGCCAGCTTCCAGCCCAGATTGAAAGAGTCGTGGATTCCCATATTCATACCATGTCCTTCGATCGGGCTGCAGGCATGGGCGGCATCACCGGCCAGCAGAACCCGTCCCGACCGATAGTGGGCACTCAACTGTCGATACGTATGATACAACATCGGGTCATCCGGTTCATGCAGACGGGAGCCGGGCGACAGAGCATTGAGACCGGCGTTGATCTGTTCCAGTAGCGCAGCATTGTCGATGTCATCATCGGCCCGGAAGTAAATCCGCCAGCGTTCCCGTGGAAGAGGAATCGGATTCAAAGCCGGGGCTTCGATTTGAATCGCCGCCCGATCCGAAGCATGCTGCCAGTCTTGTATCTGGCCATCAATCACGCCCCAGCGCCGCAGATAACGATGGCCGTCCACATCAATGCCACAGGCTTCTCTGACGCGACTGTGAATCCCATCAGTTCCCACCAGCCAGTCGGCGGTCACTGTCTGTTCGACTCCCTCGTTAGACCGCAGCCTCGCTGTGACTTGCGAATCATTCTGTTCCAGACTACTGAGTTCCCACCCACGCGTGACGGCACCTCCCAAACTGACAAGTCGCTCGGTCAGAATTTCTTCCGTTTCATTTTCTGATAGATTCAAATCGTAAGGATGTCGGCATTCCAGTCCGTTGAAATCCGTCTGCGCCACGATCTGACCATAGGCGAAGATATTAAAGCCTCGCATCAGATGCCCCCGCTCCAGAAAGGCATCAATGACACCCATCGATTCAAAGATTTCCAGTGAGCGACTATGAATGACCGTCGCGCGATCAAAGGGCAGGGGTTCGGGGCGACGATCAATCAGCAGGAAAGCAATGTTCCGTCGCGCCAGTTCTACAGCAAGTGAGAGACCTGTAGGACCGGCTCCGACAATGAGCACCGGGGAATATTGTGGTAGGCTTGTATGACCGTTTGACATTCTGTTTCCCATTGAGTTGAAGAGAATTGATGACCTGAGAGCCTTCTTTTTTGTCACGGAATCTTAATCAGATTACGTCATCAGTAAGCATCGCGCTCAATGATCATACTGATAACAGGACTCTGTTCGCGAGTCATATTTTGTACTTTTCAACTGCTGCTTTCATCGCCTGCAGCGAGTCACGGGCAAACTGTTTCTGTTTATGACGCACATACGGATAAGCAATCTTCGTCAACAACTGCTGCGGTCGAGAGAAAGCATACAGATCGTACCAGACCGAATCATCGTCGGCCCGCCATTCCACCTGAAAGCGCTCTTCACCACACTCCGCATGCTCAGGCAATGTGCCATACGCGAACGCATACCGTTGAATGGGCTCCGTCTCTTCCAGCACATACACCACGCGACTCGCATTCAAAACCCACAGTCCCAGCGCCTGCGCGAGGATTGCCACGGTCTGTCCCGGCTCCGGCAAGGTGTCGGGATGATGCAGACTGACCCAGTTCAGACGAAAGTGCTGCCAGTCCTGCAGTGCCCGCATCGCCTGTTCATAAACAGCTCTCCCCTGCCCCAGACAGATCCGGTTGTGATCGACCTGAAATCCGACGGGAGGAGTTGGCGCACGCGTCGCTCCAAGCGAGGAGTAAGTAAACTCCTGCTGTGCCTGCACTTTGATAAAGTCGGAAATCTGAGCGGGATCCGGTTTGCGGAAGTCGAACATCGTTTCCAGTTTTTCCGTAAAAGTGATGAACCGCCGGCAACGAGCATGCGTTACCATAGATAGAGATTAAGTAGTAGATTCTCTCAACAAAAGTGCATGGGCCCTGTGGATGTGAGAAATCCCAAGATGGTTGAACATGAGGCAATCGAAGCGTTCCCTTGAAGAATGGGAGGTTGGCTCCCCGCCTTCCGACAGAAGCATGTCCGGCTCTCGTGCCTACCTGCCCCGAGGATTATGCTGACTCGGATCTCTGCGGAAAGCTGTCGATGAAGCCTTTAATCGCAGGTTGTTACTGGATCTTCTGCGTCGGTCTGTTGTTGTGTCTGTTCCACGGGCTCCGGTTGAACCGCCAGCACAGTCATTACAATACCAAAGCAGTCATAGGAATCCTGCAACGCCACGCGGGGACAGGGCACGACATATGTCTTACCGCGGGCTTCAATGCGCAGCTTGAATTGATCCGACTTGAGCCACTCTTTCTTGTCTTTGCCAGACTCGAACCAGGTACCACTCAGGGACTCTGTTAACTCCCAGCGCCCCTGCGCATCGGTCACACAGGAGGCGCCATCTGAGTTCCTAAATACAAGTGTGACTTTCGCGTCTGCGACCGGTGTTTGATCGGCTCCTGCTAACATCTGGCCTTCGAGATACAGATCGTAAAAATAGCTGCAGCCCGGTAGAGCCAGCAGCGACAGGACCAGAAATAATGTCACCACTCGTGCGACCGCGTATATACGCAGTTCACGATCCAGCCAACAATATAGACTACGACAAAACGATCGATGAAAAGTCTGAGACATGCTGGAACCTCACCTGAAAAAGATCAAGGAAGCAGTTTCGCTTACTGCTTATGAGATCTGTTCCAGGCAGGATTTATTCCCGGTTAATTGAACAGATCCTATTTTTGCTGCAGGTAACAACACAACGGATCAGCGATTCAGCTCGCAGTCCCTCCCCTTCAGTTCGTTCAATACATGGCTGTAGACCCCCTGCTCGTCCGGTTGATGATAGTAGTCGGCGGGATGCAGTAGACATCCTTTTTCCTGAATCTCAGCGATCACTTTTTCAATCCAGTCATGAAGTGAATCAGCTAACAGGACCAGAACATCCGGAGAATGATTCATGTACAGCACGCTCCCCTCCGGGAATTGTGCTTCTCTGGTCGCGATGCAGGTAAAATCCCCATTATCAAAACTGTGGAACAGAATGATACCCTCGACGTGTTGTAGTGAATCGGCGTCGTACAACTCTTCCGATAAGAGATCCATGCCATTGGTGACAGCATAAAAGTCGCGCAGTTCCTGCGGGAGAGGTATCTTATCGATCAGGCTTTTCAGCTCATCCGCCGAAAGTGGGTCCTGCAATTCCACATCAAGTTCATCGCCGTCCTCGTCTTCCGCAGTCAAATCTGATATACGCTCCAGCAGTTTTCTGATGCGGGTCATTTATTTTGCTCCTTGAACTGGAAGAAAGTCAGCTTATTTTACCGGTTTTCCATTACGTCGATCAAATTGAAACGGTTCGGCTGAACTATCTGTCACTGTCACTTTCAGGGGTGGCGCGATCCCCCCCTGATCGACTTCCACTCGCAGCAGATTTTTCGCGGCAAACGGCCGATCATGCAGCCAGGTATGTCCGTCGCCATGGATGTAGAGGATTGGTTTTTTAAAGGTTTTCGCTGTTTCATTCAACGGGTCGAAAAAGTCATTGTGCACTTTGATCGGTTTTGCATGTCCGAAAATAACCAGACTACTGGCTTCATTACCAAAGCGACGCAAGTTACTGCGGACCCAGTTCAGATTATCGGCGTGACGCTGTTTCCATTCTGCAGGATCGTGCACACGACCGCCGACCAGATTCAAACCGATGAATAATACATTACCTTTCACGAAGGAAAAGTTCTCTTCCCGCTCCAGTTGCCGAAAGATCTTAAAAGAATGCTGCCAGCGGCGATCGAACCGCATGAAATACTGTTCCCAGAACTTCCACGCTTCCGCGGGATGGGTACAGTCGTTCCATTCGTTATCTCCCGGAATGATAAACACAGGCATTTTCGATTTCGCCAGCATCCCTGCAACTTTAATATAAACGCCTTCGTTACAGGGTGTGCTGCCTGCTTTAATATCTCCCACATGTACCACGAATTCCGCATCGTCTGGTAACTTCGTAATCTGTTCCGGCAGCAGGACATCTTCGGCCGGTTTGTAAGGGACGTCGCCCATCACATAGAAATTAACCTGAGTTCCTGGCTCGCTACTTTGGGTAGCATCTTTCTGGGCAAAAGCGATGGAACTGCACAGCAGCAGGAGTCCCATTAAAATTATTCTGAATCGCATCGGTAATTCGGTCCTCAATGGGGGGTAAGTCAGGGAAGTGCCATTCCTCATTTTTCAGTAGCAGGCACTCAAGAGCATGATGGGCGAGGAAGAAGACAGCAAGCGCCCCGGCATTAAAATCAGAATACGTTTCGAAAACTCATTTCAGCCAAACAGTTTTCTGGCCGTCGGATAGACGAAAACAAACCAGTATCCACTGAGAAAACTGATCGCTGAGAAAAAGGCACAAGCGGGATCAATTCTGTTTCCAAAGAGAGTAAATGCAATCCAGATCACACCAATCGAAGTGATAGAACCTTTCCAGACATACTGCCAGGTCGGACAGTGTTCTGCAAGCTGCTTATGTCGTTCCTTAGATTCAAGGGATGGTTCGCCTTCAACCAGAGATTTCCCCTGATCTCCGTTCAAGCCCAGCTGAGTGAGGGTGATGACAAACGGTAAAAAGAAGAATCCCGCTATGAAGAACAGGATGGCTGTTGCATTTTTAGAATTCAACATTCGAAGTAATGCATGCGTCTCGTCAAAGGTACAGAAGGCCATGACTGAGCTATACAGGAGTGCCAGGGCTCCGAAGAGGGAGAAAATATTTGTCATGAGATTTTCTGCCTGTTACTGAAACTGCATAAAGAACCGAGTGGAAGCATCGATTGCCAGAAACAGTAATACCAGAATCATCCACGTATTTACAAAGTAACTGATCCTCACTTTGCGCCGCTGTTCGACTGACAGGCGCTCTCCTCTGAACGCAATTTTTGCCAGCAGCAGGAGCGAATACAACTGCAGCGGAAAAAACAGGATGCCATAGACGGCCATCTTCCAGGCTCTGTCGACCATTTCATTCAGATCGGAAGAGGTGACTTCGTCATCGGCAGCTTCGTCTTCTTCCCACTGCTCATCAAAGTCTCCTGCTTCGCGGTCGAGCCCCTTTGTATTGCGCCAATCCTCTTCGGTAATCGTTACCGGTTCATGGTCATGCACAACTTCGAATGCACGCGGCACATCTGACTCGGCAACCTGCACTTTGATTCCGCCTATCGCGTTCCCCAGGTACCAGGCCATGCCCACCGCAACTTCATCCGACATAAACGAACGAATGCCTGCCGCCTCCAGTTCATTTTGAACCAGACTCGCTTCCACAGGTGAACTTAACGTCGCAACGGTGATTAATTCATGGGACACAGGTTTCTCTCCTGTAATGGTTAAGGCACTTTGACAATCACATTATCATAATGAATCGACTCTTTCGGCGTGACCAGTCCAATCTTGTCTTTGGTTGCGTGTGCGATACCGGGTGACTGCAGTGAACCGATGAGCTTGCCATCGATAAAAGCCTGCATCAGATCTCCTTTGATGCGCACTGTCACCGTGTACCATTTGTCTTTTTCCAGTTTGACGGGGAATACCGCCTGCGACTTTTTCAGGATCGCCTGTTCTTCCGCCGTCAGCTTTTCTTTGGACCGGCGTTTTTTGAAGATTTCATTATTGAAAACGCCGGTCTTACCATCACGGAGCGTCACCTTTGTGGGCGAGACCACCACGCGACAGAGGTGCCCCGCATGCGAGCCTTTGAACTTGTGCTGGTTGAATGTGAGATTGGTGGAAGGAGAGCCGGCAAACTTGAGATCAACGGTCAGTTCCACATCGCTGTAAGGTTTGGTCAATAACTGATGCACGGCGGCGTGACCACCATCCTTCAGTTCGACTCCCTGCAGCACGCCGTCTTTAATGACGGAGGAACTCTTGTAGAGATTCCACTGATTGCCCAGTTCTGATTCAGAGAAGTCGTCCGTGAACAGCGTCTGCTGATAATTATTGCCGGAAATGGCTTCCGGTGCTCCTGCCAGGATTGGCAGCGGAGCAAGCAGACAAATCAGCGTAACCATCGAACCTTGAATTGACATCATGAGCACCTTTATTGAAAGCCTGTGACAGAAATATCCTAAACGAGTTTCGCCGGGGAACACTCATTTTAGCCGGAACTGAGGTCCTCTTCACTCCGGAAACAGAAAAAGCAGACAGAATTCCCAAGGATACGCGATCAGCTTCACCGGAGCGAATACTTCAGATCCTGCCAGAAATCAACGTATTTGCTGATAAAAAGGATCACATTGTTTTGCAGTAGAAACTTCTGCGAACTCAAGCCCCCCCCCTTCCTGGTCTGACAGTAATAACAGTATTTGCTATGATGAGATGAAGTAGCTTGTTATTTCAGCAAGTCATTTCATGTAATAAGAATTCGAACAAACAGGAAATTTCTGGATTGAAACCAGATTCTGAAAAGGAAGCAGATTATGTGCACACGTGCGGTTTACCTGGGGCCGGAAGGGGAGACTGTGACTGGTCGGACCATGGATTGGAAAGAAGACCTGCAGAGTAACCTTTGGATTTTTCCCAGGGGGATGTCCCGTGACGGGGGACTGGGAACTGCGTCGTTAAGCTGGACCAGTCAATATGGCTCCGTCGTCGCTTCTCTCTACGAAGGAGGAACTGCGGATGGCATGAATGAAGCGGGACTGGTGGCTAATCTGTTGTACCTGGTGGAGTCGGAATATCCTGCCGACGACGATCCGCGGCCTGCGATTGTCATTTCCGCCTGGGCACAGTATGTACTTGATCAGTTTGCGACGGTCGAGGAAGCTGTCAATGAATTGCGCAAAGAGACGTTCCGGATGGTGACGGTGGTCGCCCCCAATGGTGCCGCGGGAACGGTTCATCTCTCCCTCTCCGATCCTTCAGGCGACTCAGCCATTTTTGAATATATTGGGGGAGAGTTGAAGATCCATCATGGCCGTCAGCATCAGGTCATGACCAATTCTCCCGTTTTCGACGAGCAGATCGCCTTGAACAAATACTGGCAGCAGATTGGTGGCACGGTCATGCTGCCGGGCACCAACCGGGCAGCAGATCGGTTTGCCCGGGCCTCTTTTTATATCAATGCCTGTACGCAGACAGCCAATCCCCGCGAGGCCGCCTCCAGTGTTTTCAGCGTGATGCGGAATGTGAGTGTTCCCCGCGGAATCAGTACTCCCGATCAACCGAACATCTCCTCCACGATCTGGCGTACGGTCAGTGATCAGAAACAAAAAATCTATTTTTACGAGGACACCGCCAGCCCGGGGATGGTCTGGGTTGATCTCAACCAGATCGATTTCAGCCCCGGTTCAGGCACACGAAAACTGACGCTGGTGGGCAACTACAATCTCAGCGGCGATCAGACCGACCAGTTCCAGCCGGCTGAGCCTTTTGCTTTCATGGCGCCTGCCTGAATGGGCTTATCCTGACTTTTCAAATGTGAGAGGCTTGATCAATGCACAACAGGCCGGCTGTCGTTACTTTCACTTTTTGCAGTCTGATCCTTTCAGGGTATGTCTGTGCTGCGCCCCCCACTCCTGTCGTGGGACAACTGGTGGATGACATCCGGCTGCGGGGAACCGAGGATATCTTCCTGCAGGGTGATTACGCCTACCTTCCCTGTCGCGAAGGAAAACGGCTGACCGTCTGTTCGATTAAAGACCCGGCACATCCAGCTGTTGTTTCCAGTTTCACACATCCCCTGCTGGGGGAAGCCGCCGGTTTTGCCATGCAGGGAAACCGGATCTATGTGACCTCCATGAGCAGTCATCGGCTGCTGATTTTAGATGCCTCCGATAAGAAATCGTTACGTTTGCTCGGATCGGTGCCTGTCGGCGAAAAAGGAGCGCTCTATAAAGCAGCATACCGGGACGGTTTCTGTTTTATTCCCAATCTACACGAGAAGAAACTGTTTATTGTCGATGTACGGAACTCGAAACAGCCACGGGTCATCGGTTCTGTGATTGTGACGACGGGAAACGATGGCCCGTTCAGCGTGACTCTCCACGGGGATTATGCCTACGTAGGCACGATCTTCGGCAAACAGAATCGTCTGGCGGTTGTGGATATCAAAGCCCCAGCTCAGCCGCGACTCGTCACACAGATACTCGGTCCCGACATGGGTCACGCCAGTGGCCAGATCGCTGGTCAGAATTTCTACGCCGTCAACTGGGACCGCAACGCGTTTTTTGTTTTCGACTTGACCAATCCAGCGGCCCCTGAGCTGCAGGCAAAACTGCTCGACAGGCGGCTGGGAAAGCCCAATCGCTGTGTGGTAGAGGGAAATCGTGCCTACCTGCCGATGGTGGAGGGAGATGGTATCGCGGTCGTCGATCTTTCAAACCCGGCTCAACCCGCATTCCTGACAGCATATCATGATTCCGAGCTGTTAAAGAAAACCTATGGCGTCGCGGTGCGCGGATCGCTGCTATATGTCGCTTCCCGGGAAGGGAACAGTCTGGTAGTTCTGAACCGCGAGATGCTGGAGAGGAAGTAGGCTGTCTCATCAGCATCAGACATCGCTCGCTCTATTATCAAATCTTAACCCTGCTCCGGCCAGTTCTCATCAACGACGAACAGACGGTCGATCTCCCGACAGTCAGTCTCGACCACTTTTAAAATACTGATCATCAGCGGTCGGTCCCCTTCCTGAAAATGCACATCCAGAGTTTGCTTCAGTTCAGAGAAGGTTAATAACTTCTCAATACCTGGATCTCTGACAGCAGGGGACAACCAGTCCGGTTTTTCACGGATCTGGTAAACAGTGTCGCTATACTGCGTTTTGAGCCAGTCTAGCTCAGAAGAATATAACCAGACGCCTTTTCCATGTGCAGGTGACATCCGCTCCGGAAGTGGGGTGAGTGCTGGCAGATGAGGATTGTAAAAAATGATTCCTTTGACAAAAGCCGCACGCCGCACGACCTCAGGAAAATGCGTTTCACTCAATGGCAGTTGATAATCGAACAGCCGCCTGCACTTCTTTTCAAAGTTGTCCTTGGCGTTGGGACCGATAAAATGGCTGCCGGTCGTATTTTCAGCGGGATAATACAGATAATATTTCACAGCCGTCTCCCAGTGATTCAACTCCCCTGCTTCATCTTCAAACAGGAAATCGATTTCACCAACGGTCTGGTTCTCAACAAACAACTGTTGATTTTGCGCGACAATCTTTAACCGGCGGATCTGTTCCAGCCAGTACAGTACCAGGCCTTCAAAGTACTGCCCCACACGAAAACGGGAATAAGGCACGAGGAACTCCGACAGATCCTGTTCGTTAATCAGCGACAGATCCAAGTTCACCGAACTGCCGGGATCTTGGCTGGAATGTGAAATCAGAGAGGCGCTGGTAATGGCCCAATGCAGGTCACGCAGTGACTGTGATTTATAGAGATCATGCTGGATTGAGTCGGACTTTTTCTGATTCATTATTCCCAGTTTAAACAGTTTCGCATAAAATAACCAACCACAGTAAACGGTATCTTGATCAATACAAGCATGAGACAACGGGTCCTGTTCAATGCTCCTGGAATAAACCTGCCGTGAAATGACAGAGTCGAAATCATGCATCAGCGAATTCTGGAATTCCTTCGTCGAACTCTCATCTGGTTGAAAGGTCGAGAACCCCTGCTGCTGGTGGTCTATCTGGGTTTTGTCGTTTCCACCTGGGCCTTTATCAAAATCGCAGATGAAGTACTTGAACAGGATACCCAGGCGTTTGACAAGTGGGTCATCCGATCGCTACGACAGACAGACGATCCTGCCACCCCGATCGGACCGGTCTGGGCACAGGAAATAGGCCGTGACCTGACCGCGTTCGGGGGAGTCGCTGCTCTGGTATTCTTTACAGTGATCGTGGCGGTCTATTTGTGGATTGAAAAAAAGCCGCGCGTGATTGCACTGCTGCTGGCAGCCGCCCTGGGGGGGTTGCTGCTCAGTTCCCTGCTCAAGCATTTTATCAGTCGTCCACGTCCCGATGTGGTGCCTCATCTCTCCCAGGTCTATACCAGCAGCTTCCCCAGCGGACACTCCATGCTGTCGGCGGTCATCTATCTCACACTGGGTGCCCTGCTGGCTTCGGTCATTCCACGAACCATTTTGAAAGTATACGTGCTCAGTGTAGCGATACTGCTGACAATTCTGGTCGGCCTGAGTCGAATCTACCTGGGCGTGCATTACCCGACCGACGTTATCGCCGGCTGGATCGCGGGCCTCAGTTGGGCACTGTTCTGCTGGATGATTGCCCGCTGGTTGCAAAACCGGGATCAGATTGAAGATGATGAGACGTAGTTAAAACATAGGCCGATCCACTTCGCAGCAGCAGAAAAGCGGAAATACTCAGTTGACAATACTCAGTAACCGTGGATATAGATGAGCCTTTGGAACAGGTGATCGCATTTCCCGTTTATTCCTGATTTCATCAATATAATTGAGCCTGAATCATATGCCATTCAGCACTGACATCAAATTGCCGAAAGAACACCCGCCCCATTTCCCGGACAAATGTGTCGCCTGTGGCTTCACCGCTCCTGATTCCACCGTAGTCATCCGTGAAAGTACGATGAGTTGGGCTCTTTTTTTTGTGGGTCTTTCCGGAAAACGCTTTCATGTGCAAGCGCCTGCCTGCCGATCCTGCGAAAAACGGATCTACCTGCAGCGGGCACTCAGGCTGATAATAACCACTGTCATTGTAATCGCTGCGATTTTGATATTCCGGCCTTATGTTGCAGAACTCTTTCCCAGAGCCCTGCAAAAATGGATCTTGCTGGGAATCGCCATTCTGAGTGTCATCCCCTATGTACTCTACAATACGATTTCACCCCATGACTTCGACATCACTGTTAATGAAGAGAGTGTTATTTATGAATTTCGCAACCCGGAGATAGCAGAAGCATTCTCAATTTTTAATCTGGATGCAGAATGGATCGAGATTGATGATAATCTATCATAGTCTGTCTGCAATCACGCATTAGACTGGATCCAGTTTTATTGTAGCGCCTCCGCGGCAGTTTAGCCCGAGTATCTTAGATTGAGAGACGCTATGGTTAAATGTGATGCACTCTAAGTACACACGATCCCAGGTGAATAAGATCTCTGCCATGGTTTTCTGGAACTGGTTCAAACGTAAACCGCTGGACTTTGAAGAAGTCTTCGGTGCTCTCAGCGGCAAAAAGGCTCAGCAGTTTTACGGAACACATTTTCCAGATAAAAACTCTTATAACAGCTTCGGCATCAAACTTCCCGAACCACTGCTGCTGGATGTAGAGCCTTTATTTGATCCCGTCGAATCATTTCAGTTCTTTGGCCGTCCCTTCAAAGTCGGCAAACGCTGGATACTGGCGTATCATATGGAATACGATACGCCAACGATTGTCGTGAACCAGGACTTCCAGATCCTACTGGAAGGGTTGGGATTGGATGATTCGACAGAGGAATATTTCGTGGCGGATCATTTTCTATCGTTTCTCGACCTGCTGACCATCGAAGCAGACGAAGAAGAAGCTTGAGCGTATCCCGTTCTATTCACTCTGTGAATTCAATCGCAGAGAGTTTCGTATTACGCCTCCAGACCTGCAGGTGGATTGGTCTTCCAGCCAGTTCTTTCCGTTCGTGGCCGTCGTTCCATTTTACTGGCAGGTCAACAGAATCGGCATGAATCGCAGTGCATTCAGCGGCGGTGAACTTGACAGGAGGAAAATCGATAAACTGAAACAGGAAGAGTGAGACCATTTCAAACTAAACAACATGATGAGGTAGTATCCGTGAGGTCCGAAGCTGACTGAACGGGAAATTTATTTGTGTTGATATTGAGGGAATCTGCATTTTCTATTTCAACAGTATTATTTTATCCATTAGTATAGCAGGCAGAAAAGTCACCGGCCTTTCTTTGGCAAGTCAGAAAAGGAACAGCTGCATGTTACTGACAAATTCGCTGCTCAATCAGCTTTCAAGCGTGTTCCGGTTTCAGATCGTGTTGCTGTCGTGCCTGTTTCTAACTACCACAGCAGTCTATGCACAGGATCAGACTGAGAACGCGGCTGCACTGCTGAAATTGATTACGAATATTGAGCAGCATGAAACGTTGTACTCTGCTCTTAAACTGAACCTGACCGAAGAATACGAAACATTTCCCAAACATACGAATCCTGAGAAGCAGATTCACAGTGAAACAAAATATTCCATTCTGCTGCAGGGACGAAATTTTCGTCGACAGGAAAACTCGCAGGGACGTTACCAGATAGCATATCGCTCAGTTCCGAAAACACCCATGAAAAGTTCCCACAAGAGAACTTCAGACTCGATTGAAGTCTATAATGGAATCACCCATCGGGGACTCTGGAATAGCGCTGCCCCTTCCCCGGTAGTAGAAGAAGAAGCAGAGTATGAGAGACGAGGCCAGATTTCCGACGAAATCCCCAGTCTGTCGAATTTAGTACGTCCCCATATGTTTCTGCTGGATGGTGGATGGTCTAAGGTTCCTCTCTCAACTTACTTGAAAGGTACCAATGCGATCCTGGCTTACCCCAATCCAGGTCACTTTGATGAGAAGATCGTCATTGAAGTAGAAATTCTCGGTCAGGAGGAATTCCAGGGGTTGACGTGCACGAAAATCCGCACTGAAACAAGTCATCTCAACGGCACACGCTATGCTGGCTGCGAACTCTGGCTGGCACAAGACCGTAACCTGATTCCCGTGCGAAAAGTAAGTTATACCTACCGCTGGTCGAAAACCATTCCTGTTGCAGAATCTATTGTTGACGAGTGGCAAGAGGTCAGTCCTGGTGCCTGGTTCCCCAGGAAAGCTCACACAGATCGTTACGATTCACTCAAGATCAAGCGCGAAGGCCAACAACAACTGTCCTGGCGGAAAGCGTACAAAGTGGAAAGTATCGAATTGAATCCGACAATCCCAAAAGAGGCATTTTCTAAACTGGACTTTCCACCAGAAACGTCGGTGAGAGTCTATCGAGATGGCAAACTCATTGAGTAAGTAGAAAACGAAGTTGGGAATCATACTGAACATTTAAGGAAACACGAGATTGAACAGGTCATTATTGAAAGTGCGTCATCAAGCCATAATTCCCATCAGGATCATATTGCTGTCAGTTGCGATTCTGCCTGGAGCAAAATGTCATGCACAGGACAAGACTGAAAACAAGGAAGCATTGCAGCAACTGATTGAGGAAATTGAGCAGAACGAGAAATTGTATGCGAATTTAAAACTCGAAGTAACCAGCGTGAATGAAATGTTTCCTAAACGCAAAGAGGCCGATCGACGAATTCGCCATGTGACGAAAACAATGCTTTTCCGACACGGGGATCAGTTTCGCGAAGAGGAAACAAAACAGGGCCGATTTCAGGTTCAATATTTTGCTCCTCCGAAAAAAGAATTGAGGAAGTATTCGAATACAGGCGTCATGAAAAGAATCCAGGTTTATAATGGGGAGCTCTGTCGTAATTATTCGAGTACTGATTTAACGGCAGTCAGGAAAGATGGAAATGCAATAAAACACAGCTATGGCGATAAAACATCTGAACCGCCGCTGATGACGAATTTGGTCCGCCCCCATATGTATCTATTCTTCGGCAAAGGCCCTTATGTTCCATTGTCAACGTTCCTGAAAGGGCAAAAAGTGATCACGGCTCATCCCGGTGAAACATACTACTTTCGTGACAGCATGATCCAGGCTCAGATACTTGACGAAGAGGAGTTCGCTGGTTTTAAGTGCATTCGACTCAGCATCAAAATCGTCAACGACAACGGTATGGTTCGTGCGCGGCACGAGTTGTGGCTGGCGCGGAATCGGAACCTGATTCCTGTTCGCAAATTGAGTTTTGCCAGTCACAGGTCAGATACGATCCCTCAATCAGATTCCAGCGTCAACTCATGGCAGGAAATCGCCACTGGTATCTGGTTTCCTCATAAAGCACACCAGGAAGAGAACAGTGTTTTCATCATCAGCAAAGATAACCGGAAGCAACTGTACTGGCGAAGAGAGTACGACATTCAGAAGATTGAATTAAACCCAAAACTGCCCGAAGACATCTTTACCAGGCTGGACTATCCTCCAGGTACGATCATGAGAGTCAGATATCGGAATAATTAATTTTCGGATAGAAATATTTGGTCCACTCTTTAACAGATAAATCGATCCGACCCGGTAAAAATATTCTCCACTATTGTGATGCGACTAATCAGGACAGAATTCACCCAATGATCAGATCTTAAAAACGGCATTCGCTCAGTATTCGGAATACTATCCGTAGAAAAGGAGCTTGGAAATGTGGCTGGTAACACGATTGATACGGCATCACTTTTTTCCCGTCAGCTACAGCGTATTGCTTCTGACTGTTTTGCTTCAGCCTGTCATGGCCCAAGGCGAAGAGAAAGAACCCTCTCTCTCAGCCGAACTGCGCCAATTGATTCACGAAGTAAAACAAAACGAAGACTTGTATCAGAATCTGCAGCTCAAACTGAATACCACTGAAATTGATCATGCTGAGTTGATTGAATACGAGGGTCCCAAACCCATCAAACGTCAGTCTACCCTTTCTTTCATCAGGCAGGGGGAGAAGTTCCGACAGCAGATTGACACGAAAGGACGGTTCGTCTTGACTTTCACACTCGGACTGTACTGGCTTCAGGATGGTTATCGCGCAGCAGATCCCGCGGAGATTCATGAAAATGAAACCTGGATCCAGGTCGAAACTGGTTCCAAAGAAAGCACATCTGTATTTGATGGAACCACTTATCGCAGTTTCTGGTCAGAGAATTTCAAGACTGAGGGAAGTGAGGAACCGCCGCATATTCAAAAACGTGGCTTAATTTCGGATCGCCCCTCCAGGCTGTCGAACCAGACCAGTCCCCATCGCTTTCTATTTGAACCCGCGTATCTACCTGCCTCGCTCTCGCGCTTCCTGACTGGCAAAGAAGCCGTTCAGGCTGAAACTGGAAAGCCCGCTGCGAACACCCGCGTGACGGAAACAGGCACGGAGACGTTTCAGGAACTGAAATGCACCACACTCCGGATGGAGACCCTTGACTCGGCCGGAAAGGCCCGTTCTCGAACAGACCTCTGGTTGGCTCAAGATCGAAACATGATTCCGGTACGTAAACAGTACTTTATTTACCACGTATCAAAAAAACTCCCGATCTCAGAATCCCTCATTGAAACCTGGCAGGAAGTTTCCCCTGGAATCTGGTTCCCCAAGCAAGCACACACAAATCACTACTATGCAAGATTGGGAAAACTAGAACCAGGACAAAAACCATCAAAGCGCATAGAGTATACTTTGAAAAGCATCGAACTGGACCCGCAACTGCCGGCGGATATCTTCACCAAACTGGTCTTCGAAGCAGGAACACCAGTCACTGTCATTTCTGATGGAAGAAGAATTAAACGCTTCTGAGAATTATTACTCATGAATGCCGGCTCATTACTGAACAATACGGCTTTTACTCTTCTTCCAGCATCGGTGGGATATCGCCTTCAATCATTGGTGGTACATATTGTTCGTCTGTGATGGTAACCCTTCTTGAATCGTAGGTTGGTCTCACTCCGCTACCACCAATGGCTTGATAGGTATTCACGATTGCTGCCAGTTGCTGTTGTTTTGTTTCGATCAATACAACCTTGGCATCCTGCAGGTCACGTTGGGCCAGCAGCACCTCCACGTATTCGGCGCGGGCGTTCTGGAACAGTTTGGTTGCAACATCAACCGATGATTCAAGTACTTTCAACTGCTGCATTTTGATTTCGACACTCTTGCCGTAGTTCTCTACCTTGTTAATGCGATTTACCACTTCGGTAAAGGCATTCAGGTAATCTGCTTTAATGGCTCTTCTGTTGATCACAGGAGCCACGAGTTCGCCGATGGCATTGTATACTAAGGATTCCGGCGTAATAAACAGATACCGGGGATTGAAGGCCGAGTACCCCACGCCGGCGTTCAATACCAGGGAAGGATAGAAGCGGGCCAGGGCAACCTGTATTTCGAGTCCCGCTGCCTGCAATTCGCGTTCTGCCTGCCGAATGTCGGCACGGTTATTCAGCATCTGTGAAGGTACACCAATATTGATGGTGTGCATATTGAGTTCGAAGAAATCCACCAGTTTGCGTTCGACGGTCTGTGGGTAGCGACCTGCGAGGAAGTTGATCCGATTTTCAGTTTCAATCAGCCGCTGCTGGATAATCAGCTTTTCACTCTGGTTCTTACGAACTTCTGCCTCGAAACGCTGAACGGCTAATTCCGTTCCCTGGGCTGCTTCTTTATTCGCCTTGGCAACCTCGAGACTTCGTTCCTGTAGTCCGATGGTGATGTCCAACGTCTCCAACCGTTTGTCGAGTGCCAGCAGTTCATAATAATTCTCGGCGATTTCAGCAACCAGTCGTGTTGTGATATAGTTCCTTCCCTCTTCAGTAGCAAGATAGCGTAACGAAGCCGCGTCCCTGGAATTCCGCAGCTTTCTCCAGATGTCGATCTCCCAGGAGATATCGGCTGCGAGCAGAAAATTTGGCAGTGGCTCAGGGAATCCCTTGCCTGGGGCAATCTGCAGTTGATCTTTAACAGCACCATCACGGGTATAGCGGCCAGGTTTATCGACACCTGCCCCGGCCCGTAAATTGAGGAAAGGCAAATAAGACCCCGTCCAGGCATAAGTCTCGTTGCTGGCGATATCAATGTCCTGTGCCAGGATTTTTAATTCCTGGTTGTCGACCATTGCCTGATCAATCAACCCCGAAAGCATAGGGTCATCGAATAACACGCGGAAATCCAGTTCCGCCGAGGTTGTTTCGTCGTAACTTCCATTGAAGGTGTCGGGCATTCCCGGTCCTTCATCCGCATCTTGAAGACAGGGAATTTTGCATGACGTGAGCAACAGCATCAGAGACGAAATGACCGCAGGCCAAAAACCGAGCCTCTTAATGAGCGAGGTGGAATATCTAACTGAAAACTTCAGCTGCCTGATCCTTGACACCTTGACCAGAGTTTTAAGTTAATGGTCTACAACCACTTTCCTGTGGTATTTTTGTGAGGATTGTCAGTTCATGTCCTTAGTTATTTATGTTTTGCAGTGAGTTCACCTCGAAGTTCCCGGGGTTTATTGGATTCAGAAGAAAATTCAGGGCAAGATATTGCCCCCCAAAACACAAGATCTTGCACTTTCTGACGCAGGATAATGCAGCCCCTGCAAGGAGCTGAGCTGCGTTGTTTCTTACTAAATGATTCAAACTGTGATCTGATATCCAGCTGTGGGGACAACATTGTCTTCTGATAAAATCTCTGACCAGGATAAAAGAGTCCGCGATACAGAGCCCTCCTCTGTATTTATTCACTTCCGATCAGCCTGGATGGTATTGTTTGCTGTCTGGCAGCATCCTGACGCTCTCTATTTCAGTTCTTTTTTTGTGAGTTTTCATTTTTGAGAGATTGTGAGAGGTTGAATGAGAATTTTAATCAAGGCTGGCGCAGGATTGTCTCAGATAAGTCCAAACGTTTTGCAAATCAGGCGGGAGTGTGTCTTTCAAGCGTCCGAAAGTGGTTTGAAAACTGGTACACACGCAGAACTCCTGAAACCTCTGAATAGCGAATACTCTTTCAGACAAGCAATATTGATAGTGCTGTTTTTATCACGCATGACCTTTGATCAGTTTGATAATTCATTGCAACGCGCGCGACGCTTAACTGCGTAGTTTCTTCGAGGGCACCAAGGGATCAAGTCGAATCTGTGTGGTGAAAATCAGGCAGTGGAAAAGTAGAGAAAACGGGTCTGAACTCAAGTTGATGGAAATACTCACACTGTTCCTCGGCTCCGATTCTGCAGGTGGGTATGTTCAGCCGTGAGAGTTTGGTATAGAATATCAGTTAATGACTCATCCCCTGAACCTTTAACGCCGGTGACTGACTGTGCTGTTACGACTGTTTCTCCTGTTCACGATCATCCCCCTCGCCGAGCTGTGGTTGCTGCTCTGGCTCAGTTCGCTGAGCAGCCCGGTGGTCACTTTTGGCCTGGTAGTAGTGACCGGAATATTAGGCGCCTGGCTGGCGCGGAAACAAGGGTCGCAGGCCTGGCGAAAAATTCAACAACATATGGTACAGGGGCAGCCTCCTACGGGGGTGCTGCTGGACGGTCTGATGATTCTGATTGCCGGTGCGTTTCTCATTACGCCAGGGATCATGACCGACATGGTCGGCTTTGCCCTATTGATTCCTCCCATTCGTGAAATTCTGAAAGCCCGGGTCGGAGAATGGCTCAAACAGCGGGCACTGTTGCAGGTTCGCTCTCAGAATACTTTCTATACCAGTGGAGCCCATTTTCAGGGTTTTCAGCAATCGTCGGAGCCAAGTCATACTCCCACAGAAGAAGAAGACATCATCGATGTGGAGTTCACGCGTAAAGATTCTTCTGAAACAGAATAAACGGCTTTACAATTGCATCAGGCGGGACGTCTCATATAATCGAAAACAGGCAGATCATCGTGTCTGCATGTTAACTTCCTTTAGTTATTAACCTCTGATTCAACAGTGTCTCACACGCTACTGATCAGCTCTGCATTCCCTCCCGCTGTTTATATTCTATTCAGGAATCTGTTATGGCCTTGCTTCACTTACGATGTCTGTTCTCTGCTGTCTGTCTGCTGGCTGTGATGATGACGACTGCATCATTGGTGATGGCAGAAGAACCGTACTGGAATCAGTTCCGCGGTCCACACGCGGATGGCACATCGCAGGCAACCGGATTGCCAACCACCTGGAGCGAGAAAGAAAATATCGTCTGGAAAACCCCGGTGCATGGGCGGGCCTGGTCATCACCGGTGGTCTGGAAGGATCAGGTATGGGTCACAACTTCAACCAAAGATGGTAAAACGCTGGGTGTCGTCTGCGTCGATTTTAATACGGGAAAGATCCTGCACGATAAAAAGATATTTGATGTTGAGAAACCTCAGTATATTGATCCCAGTAATTCACACGCCTCGAGTACTCCAATTATTGAAGATGGTCGGATCTATCTACATTACGGCGCATATGGCACAGCCTGTCTGGATACGAAAACCGCGAAAGTTTTATGGGAACGACGCGACTATCCGTGCAATCACTGGCGCGGTGCTGGCTCGTCTCCCATCATCTATCAGAATCTGTTGATTCTGCAATACGATGGTTACGATTACCAGTACATTGTCGCGTTGGATAAAGAGACGGGAAAAGAAGTCTGGAAGAAAGACCGGAACATCGATTACGGGACCAAGAACGGCGACTCCAAAAAAGCATTCGCCACGCCCCGGGTGATTGAATATAAAGGCCGCGTGCAACTGATCAGTCCGGCAGCGAAAGCAACCATTTCATATAATCCGCTGACTGGAGAAGAGTACTGGAAGTTTTATTACCCACAGCACTCCGCGGCAAATCGTCCCCTGTTTGATGGCGAAAAGATTTATGTCGGCACCGGGTTCGGTAAAGCCCATCTGTATGCGGTCAACCCGGGTGGCACAGGAATTGTGACAGACACGCATGTTAAATGGATCGAACAGAAAGGCATCCCTTCCAAGCCATCGCAACTGCTGATTGACGGCCTGATATATATGATCGACGACAAGGGAATTGCTACTTGCCTGGAGGCAGAAACGGGAGACCTGGTCTGGAAAGAACGCATGGATCGGAGTTCGTTTTCGGCATCTCCCATTTATGCGGATGGTAAGATCTATGCTCCGGATCGCGAAGGTGAGACGCGAGTGTTTTTACCGGGGAAAGATTACAAGGAACTGGCTTCGAATAAACTGGACGAGGGATGTGTTGCTTCCCTGGCTGTAGCGGGTAAGTCGCTGATCCTGCGAACCGAGCATTTCCTGTATCGAATTGAAGATCAGTCGGCAGGAAAATAAGCATGCGTTAAATTACGCGTCGGCAGCGGTCACCGCGAACTCAAGCCGGACCGCGGTTTCTTTTCCAACCGAGATTTTCCCGGTGAAGAAGTAAGCTCCGCCCAGCTTTTCTGTCAACGTGACCTGAATGTCAATCGTTTCTCCCGGCTTGACCATGCGGCGAAACTTGGTGTTGTTCAAGCGGGTCGCGACAGGCACTTTACCCGTGTCTGGGGCATCCGTTTTCGCTATGAAGACTGCTGCAGCCTGCATGGCGGCTTCACACAGAATCACACCAGGCAGAACCGGGTGATCGGGATAATGCCCCTGAAAGATATCGATATCAGGCGAAACGAACTTGCGGGCGTGGATGCTGTTTTCTTCGAGCGTGATGACTTCATCGAGCCACAAAAATGGTTCGCGGTGAGGAATACAGGCTTTAATATCGTCCAGATTCACGAGAACTTTCCGTTTCGTAATTGCTTTAATTCAGATTCAATGAGAATGAGACTGTGTCAGTTTTACTGTAGCGTCTCCAGGGCTGTTTGCCACGAGTATATTAGATTGAGAAACGCTATAGTTAAATGTGATGCGATCTAGATTCGGGCGGCAGCAGGAGTCAGATATTTATCGACATCGTTACTGACGATCACGCCATAATTCACAGCGCCCAGCCAACCTGACATGATAATCCCCACTGAACCGGCGTGATACAGGCCTTCGATCTGTTCAGGCAATTCCTTACTGACTTTGAGACCTTCGAACTTGGTTCCAAACGATGCGCCCTGCAGATGCTGTGTGTACCGCTGAAATGTACGCGGCGTGGATGCTTCCAGATGATCCACGCGGTCACGGATGTTGGGGACATACTGTTCCAGGCAGTCGAGGGTCGTTTCAATCAGATGATTTTTATCAGCTTCGTATTGATCTTCGGGGAGGTCGGCCCAGTCACTGAAATTCGCGTTGGTAGAAGAGACGATCAGAGAGCGATCACTTCCGGGACGCGTTTCCGGATAATAGAAAGAGAATGTGCGACTGCTGACCTCTTTACTGAGCATGGCTTTAATATCGAAACCGTTATGCTCTGAGTGAAACAGCAGGTCACCGCAGAAGTTGAGTTCATCACCGGGCTTGAGGGCGATGTAAACCTGCGTACTGCTGTTATTCAATCGCACGGCTTTGGTCTCTTCGATAAATTTGGGATCGAAGTGTTCCTCACCAACGAGATTGAGAATGGTTCCTTTGATGTTCGAGTTCGACATGATGGCTTTGCAGCCAATCCGACGCCCATTGACAACCACACCAGTCACACGACGGTCTGGACTGACTTCGACCTTCTCTACCTGGGTGCGGATTCGCACGTCGACGCCGTTCTTTTCCATTTCGGCTTTGATCAGCTTCACCAGTCGGTCGGTACCACCACGGAAGGTATAGACGCCTTTCTGCATGAAGTTGGAAAAAACAATCCCATATGTAATTGCAGGGTCTTCCAGCGTGGAACCGTTGGCATAGGAAATCGGTTCCATCAGCAGGCGAACGACATCATCGCGACCGGGAAAGAATTCTTCGAAGAGCTCGCGGGTCGTTTTCCCCTGATCGTCGAAGAAGTTCATCTTGCGGGCGGTGTCGAAAAAGTTTTTGACCGTGTCAGGTGCGATATTAAACTGTTCAATCAGCAGGCGAGTGAAATCTTCGCGGGTAAATGTCGTTTCGAGTGAGAACTGCGGATTTTCAAAACGAACGCCACGCAGAGGCACGATCGAATCGGCGATTTCCTGAGTCCAGTATTTACGACAGCTCTTGAGCATGCCGTAAGGGAAGCCGTGCAGAGAAATATCGAAAATATGACCGTTCTGGCGTTTGAACCAGGTGGCCATTCCGCCCAACTGGTAATGGTGTTCGAGTAGTAATACGGAATATCCCTGGCGGGCGAGGATGTTGGCAGAGGTCATGCCTGCCAGACCACTGCCGATCACAATGACATCATATTCGTCCTGGGTGTCTTTCAGAAAATCTTTGGCCATAATAATTCAGCGTCGTATTGAATGTAGCAGATGATAAAAGAGGGGACAGCGACAGTTCACTGTTCCTGCATGAATGGCATGTTTTGCATCTCCTGTTTATCGAAAAACAAGGGGTTTGTCTACTAAACCGCAATAAATCAGGATGCTGTGACAAAAGTGTGACAATTCACCTCATGTGAATAGAAAAAATCGCGTCTTTTTGCCATATCATGATGCAAGAGTACAGCATCAATGCAGCCTGAGATGCTTACTTCGCGTTCAGTAAATGCAGGTTGGCGATGCTGATTCCGGAGAGCATCGAACCAATGATTCCCAGAAACCCCTGATCCGTCCCGCAGAGGAAGAGATTATCAAAAGGAGTCGTGCCATCCAGGATTTTCTGCGGGGCACCGTAAACACACCCATTAATATGCCCGGTGAATTTTTTGATGGTGCGCGGCGTAAAGGTATCGACGTCAATTACATGCGGACGGAAATCTGGAATGAATCTCATTGATGACTCCAGAATCTGATCGTACCAGTACTTCTTGGCTTCGATATATTTTTCTTCCGGAAGATTCATCCAGTAACTCGGGTTCGCCAGTGCGGTGATACGGATCGAACCCTCTTCCAACGGTTGATCATACTCAAAATTATTCGGTGAGCAGATAATCCCACTGCGGACATCGACCGGGTTTTTCGACTGTTCGTAGTAAAAGTCTTCGGAATCGTTATAGAATACGATGGTCTCTTCGTGGCCGAATTCCGCTGGTTGCTGATCGAGTACAGAAATGGTTTCGACGAACGAAATTTCCCCGGGAGTAAAACGATCGTCCACAGGAACATCTGCGCCACACATCTGCAGTGTCTCAGCGGATCCCGCTGAAGACAGCACATTTTTTGCTTCAAGGATCTGGCCATCATCGAGAACCACGCCTGAAACATGTTTTCCATCGGTGACCAGCTGTTGAACTCCCGCGCGTAATTTGAGTTCACCTCCCAACGATTTGAATTTTTTCACCAGGTTCTTCAGAATCAATCGCACACCTTTATAGGGACGGGCAAAACCTTCCTGGTAAATACTGCGGAACATAATCACAAACTGATTAAAATCCATGTCATGCTCTGATGGACTGCCATAAAACATCAGCGGACAGAGTAACATGTGGATCAACAGCGGATCGGAAATATGTTCTGCCATACGAGCCCGGGCGGAAATCCAGGTTTGTCCCAGATCGCCAATGTTATGGGCATCGATCTCTGCAACCAGACGTCGAAACCCATCAATCTGGCTGGGAAATTGCGTTGCGATCTCAGCTTCAAAATATTCGAACTGGTTATTGAACCGCAGAGTGTGTCCGGGAAAAACTACAGATGAACCGAGCTGGGGGCTGAGGTCAAAGTCTTCCCAACTGAAGCGGAGCTGTCTGAGAATTTTATTGAGTGGTCCACGTTTCCCGCCGGGAGGTGAGTAATTGGTAATCGCATGCAGGCCGACATCATGATTACGTCCGCGCAGGCGATAGAAGGAATTCAGGCCACCGATGGTGGTGTGCCTTTCCAGAATACAGACCTGCTTCCCATAATAAGCCAGCCGGATTCCAGCAGCCAGCCCAGACAGGCCGGCACCGATAATAATTGAATCGTAGGTCATGGCGCGGGGATATTACGGGATTCAGACGGTGCTTTCCGCATCCTTCAGGAGTGGTGTCAGGTAGGTCACAGTGCTGTCCATTGTTCCCAATTCACCATAATCTTCTTCAGGAATCTGTACACGATAGAGTTTGCGTAACTCCATGACGATGTCCAGAAAATCCATACTGTCCAGTTCCATCTGTTCCCGGAAAGGAACACTGTCGTCCAGATCTGAAAGATCCTCATCGGGGGCAATACGAGACAAGATATCCAAGATTACCGATCTGATTTGTTCCGGCGCCATGCAGAAACTCCAAACTTTCTAAAAATCCAATAACGTCAATTTCGTGCAGCGAAGCTCACAAATATCACGGAAAAACGCGGTCAGGGAAGCCCCTTATAACAAACGAAGAATCTCCCCGCTAGAAGCCGGGTCCGAAAAACCCGCCCCTCATGAAGAATACTATAACCCGATCTAATATTGGATTTAAACCGACTCAGGCCTTGATAAAGCAGAGTTTTTCAGAAAAACCATGTAGAGTCGTCATTTACGATGAGTGAACACTGTTCCTCAAGCAGAAGATCCAATATTCGTTTATAGCGCGACGAGTTGCCGTTGAACAGTCTGATCAGTCAGAATATTTTTTAACGATCAGAACCGAATTGATTCCCAGCATACCAAATGAGTTATTCAGAATACATTCCACACGTTCCATCTGGCGAGGTGTATTGTGAACCAGTTGAGGCAATTTGCATTCTGGATCGAGTTCATCCAGATTCAGAGTGGCATGAGCAATCCCGTCTTCGAATGCAGGCAGATTCCCCAGCATTTCCAGTGCGCCGGCGGCTCCCATCGCATGTCCGATAAAACTCTTGGTATTGTTGATCGCCAGGTTGGGGCAATCACCAAATACACTCGCAAGCGCTTTTGCTTCTTCGATATCTCCCTGGTGAGTTGCCGTGGCGTGGCTGCTGACAATATCAATATCTTCCGGCTTTATTCCAGCCCGTTTGAGAGCCAGATGAATGCACTCCGCCTGTCGGGTGGAATTCGGAAGCACGAAATCACTGGCATCGGAATTCATCGCGTAACCGATAATTTCACCGTAAATGGTGGCGCCCCGGGCCAATGCATCAGGCAGACGCTCCAGCGTACAGACAGCGCCCCCCTCGGCAACCACGATCCCGTTCCGTTTGACATCAAAGGGTCGACAGGCTTTGGTAGGATCTTCATGCACCGCTAGAGCCCCTTGACTCTGGAAGCTGGCAAAAATCCCAAAAGTGTGAATGCTCTCAGAAACACCGCCACACAAGGCCATATCGACCTCATTCAGCCGCAGCATCTGCACGCCTTGAATAAATCCGGCATTCCCAGCCGCACAGGCAGCGCCCAGAGTCAGATGGGGACCGGTAATTCCCATGTTGAGGGTCACTTCACCGGCTGGATTATTCGCGACTGTCCGTGGGTTATGATGATGCGACCAGACTTTCGTGTCATAATCGAACTGCGAAATCTCGTAGACTTCGTTTTCTGTCTCTACATTACCGTGCTCGGTAATTCCCAGATAGACGCCAACACGATCACGGGCCACGTTTTCCCAGTCCAGCCCCGACTGATTGACCGCTTCATTGGCACAGTAAACTGCTATCGAACCGGCACGCGTCCCTCGGCGGACTTCTTTTCGCTTCTGGTAGCGTAATTCATCAAAATTACAGACGCCGGCGAGGACATCCCCCATATAGCGAATGTTGTAGTCTACGACTCCCGAACGACCTGCCAGCAGATTTTGCCGAAATTCATCCAGATTGTTGCCATTGGGAGCGGTTAAACCGATTCCTGTTATAACAATTCTGCTTTGATCATCCATTGATGCCTGCATGGATTTATACCACTCTGATCGATTTTTGAATGCGATAAAGATTCATAAGCCACTCGACCGCAGTGGCCGGGCAGAGGAAATGATAAATATTAACCCAAGGAGATTACCCGTTCTACTGTAAACTCGCAAGTGGCGCAGCAATTCCGATTTGCGATTCGTAATAGAATCAACGACAGTTCTGGTAATATTTCTGTATAGTGTAAGAGGAGGAGATTACCATTCACAACTCAGAGACTCAGTCGAAATAATCGTTTTAGAAACAGCAGCCTTAAGCCCACTCCTTTGCCAGACTTACAGGCGTTTTCATGATCTCATCAGAAACCAGTTCGAAAAAAATAATTTCTCGCCGTCCAGTTTTGATTTGAGCGTACGAATATCAGTATGGAACTGTCGCTGGAAATACAATTCGAATCAGTCACCACCATGAACCAGATCCCACATGAACAATTTGTTTCGCTGCTCGCACGACATCACAGCCTGATTCGCGGGTTTATTGGAACCTTACTACCTCATCAGACCGATGCTGACGATGTATTTCAGCAGACCTGCCTGGTGCTGTGGAGAAAATGGGATACTTTCGACGAGACACAGAGTTTTTCCTCCTGGGCCTGCGGGATTGCCTTTTATGAAGTGAAAAACTTTCAACGGGTCCAGAGCCGGGATCGTCATTATTTTTCAGATGAAATTCTCGCGCTCATCGCAGAGCAACAATCTACCTCATTACCCGAAACCGAACACAGGCAACAGACCTTGCAGAACTGTATTCAGAAACTGGATACCGAAAACCGGAAGCTGATTCAAGACTGCTATCGTGGCGACCTCAGCATCAAAGAAGTAGCTGAACAGACGGGGCGCAGCTGTGAGGCACTCTACAAGAAACTCTCACGTTTGCGGTTGAAACTCATGGACTGCATGCAACAGACATCCCTTGCCGCGGAGGCAGGCTCATGAACCAGATTCCCTCTCCCGACAATACAATGATCCCATTGATCGATGCGTTACTCCTGGGAACGATCAGTACTGAGCAACAGGCAGAACTGGAACGGCTGCTTGCTTCTGACCCCAAACAGCGTCAATTTTATATCGACTACATGCAGGTCCATAACGGACTCTCCACCTGGGCAAACGAAACGACAGAACCCGCAGCTTGGATTCCTCAGCCCACAATGGCTGCTCCCACATCCCCGATGAAAACACCTCGTTTTCTCCTGTTACTGTTCTCTTCATTGATTGCTGCTTCACTCCTGCTCTCACTGGCATACTATGCCGGTTGGAATACGCGATCGGATTCATCGCCTGTGATTACTGAATCATCGATTGATCTACCAACCAATGAAACCACTCAACCCCAGACGGACCATATCGCTTTATTAACGCAAGCGGTCGGCGTCGAATGGGATACCAACCGTAATCTGCAGGCCGGTGCGGGCCTGTCTGCCGGCTGGCTGAAACTCAAACAGGGAACCATTCAAGTCGAACTGATCAGCGGCGCTTCCATTCTGATAGAAGGCCCCGCAGCGGTAAAACTGATCTCACCACTCAAAGCATTTTGCCAATATGGAAAAATACGCGCGTCTGTCCCCGAACAGGCGCAGGGCTTTACGATGGAAACATCTCAAGTGAACGTGGTTGACCTGGGAACAGAATTTACCCTCTCACTGGATCAGTCAGGTAGCGGACAGGTACAGGTCATCAATGGCAAAGTGGAATTACATTCCACTGACGATCAGTCAACACAAGCGAACATTCAAAGTCTGACCACTGGCGAAGGCGTGCAGTTCGATCAACGGGGCACGATTGATCGTCTCAAAGAAGCCATCCGGCCTTTACTCAATCCGGAAGAACTGTCACAACTGGTTGAGAAGCAACAGGCACAGCAGTTCCTGCGCTGGCAGAAACAGAACGCCAGTCTCAAAGCAGATCCTTCGATCATCGCATATTACGATTTTGAAGAGTCTGCTAACTGGCTCCGCACACTGAATAACAAAAGCCAGCAGAAACCATCATCGGCTTCCCATGGAGCCATCGTCGGCTGCCAGTGGACGTCGGGACGCTGGCCACAAAAACGTAGCCTGGAATTTAAACGGACCAGTGACCGGGTACGCACTCACATTCCCGGAGAATACCAGTCGCTGACCTTCATGGCCTGGGTCCGCATTGAAGGCTTCGATCGCTGGCTCAGTTCCTTAATGCTCACTGACGGGTACAACCCCGGTAACCCGCACTGGCAGCTCAGTGACAAAGGCGAAATGATCCTGGGAGTCAGAACAGGTCCCGGCAAAAACTATTTCTCTCCTGTCGTACTGCAGCCCACCGACCTGGGACGCTGGATCTTTCTGGTGACCGTATATGACCATCAGAAACGGGAAGTCGTACACTACCTGGATGGCGTCGCGGTCAGCCACCACAAAATTGAGAACCCAATTCCCCTGGTCATTGGCCCTGCGGAAATCGGCAACTGGCGACCACAGGAACATACGGGCGCACACTCCATCCGTAGCTTAAACGGACGTCTGGACGAATTCGCTTTATTCGGCCGCGCGTTATCCCCTGAAGAAATATTGCAGTTATATCAGTCTGGAAAACCGAATTCCTGATTGATTTCTCTCACCAATTGTTGTGACATAATACTATTCGATGATCACTCCCTGAATTCTCACCAGCTGAAACTTCATAACAACGAGGCATTGATGCGAAACCTTCTAATCGCGCTCACAATGATATTGGGATTTGTTTTCACAGGCTCACTCCCGGCAGCGGAAAAGAAAGCCGATTTGCCAGCTGACCATGCCAGACGTATGCAGCAGGGGCTGGATCTCTTCAAAAGTGAAGTCCGTCCTCTGCTCGTTACCAAATGTCTGAAATGTCATGGCGGAAAATCAGTTAAGGGAGATTTCGATCTGTCAAATCGCAAAAAACTGCTTGAGAGCGGCATGATCGAGAAAACAGCAAAAGACAGTTACCTGATGGCGCTGGTCGAACATCGTGAAGAACCCTATATGCCTCTCAAGGAACCCAAACTCTCCGCGAAGGAAATTGCGAGCCTTTCAAAATGGATTGATCTGGGCGCCCCCTTTGACAAACCACTGGCAACATCGGAAACAGCAGATGACGGAGCCATGCAGGTCACGAGTGACGACCGGAAATTCTGGTCATTTCAGCCACTGCATCAGACTGCAATCTCGCAGGTAAAACAGAGTGAGTGGGCACACAATAACATTGATCAGTTCATTCTCACACAGCAACAGAAAAAAGGGCTGACTCCCAACGACGAAGTCAGTAAACGCGTCTATATCCGCCGTGCTTATTTTGATCTGATCGGCCTGCCCCCCACACCTGCTGAAATCGAAGAATTCCTGGCAGACCAGTCTCCCGATGCCTATGAAAAACTGATCGACCGGTTGCTGGACAGTCCGCATTACGGCGAACGCTGGGCCCGTCACTGGCTGGACATCGCCCGCTTCGCAGAGAGTCATGGCTTCGAACACGATTACGATCGAAACTATGCCTACCACTACCGCGACTTTGTCATCAAAGCCTTAAACCAGGACATGCCCTACGATCAGTTCGTCAAATGGCAGTTGGCAGGTGATGAACTTGAACCAGACAATCCGCTGGCGCTCATGGCGACCGGTTTTCTGGGCGCGGGTGTCTTCCCGACTCAGATCACCGCCAATGAAGTTGAACGTACCCGCTATGACGCACTGGACGATATGCTCAATACAACCAGCCTGGCCATGCTGGGTTTGAGCGTTGGCTGTGCCCGCTGCCATGATCATAAATTCGACCCGATCCCCAGTAATGACTATTATCGGATGCTATCTACATTTACGACCACCGTGCGTACGGAAATCGAACTCGACCTGGATCCTGAAAAATACAAAACAGAAAAAGTAAACTTCGATCGGACACACGCACCGCTGGTGAAAACCTTGCAGGACTACGAAACATCATCCGTCGATCCCGCATTCGAGAAGTGGCTTCATTCAGGGAAAGCAGCGACCGTTCCCCTCGATAAATGGATTATCCCCGAAGTCATCGGCCACACCTCGAAAGGTAAAGCCCGTTTTGAAAAACTGGACGACGGCTCGGTCCTCGTCAGTGGCCCTAATATCAATCAGGATCAGTATACTTTTACTTTGCGTACCAGTGTCCATCCCATTCGCTCGATTCGTCTGGAAGCACTTTCGCATCGTTCTCTACCCAAGCAGGGGCCGGGACGTGCGGTGAACGGGAACTTCTCTCTGACCGCCTTCAAAGTCAAAGCGAAATCAGCCAAGGATAAAAAAGCAACTGCTAAAGAAATTAAATTGACGAACGCCCGTGCGACGCATGAACAGAATCAGACCACGCTTTCCGCCGCCAGCGCCATTGACGGTCAATATGGATCGGGCTGGGCCGTCGACCTGGGAGGCATCGGCAAAGACCAGGCGGTCATCTTCGATCTGGAAACGCCCCTGGATCAGGCAGAAGAAACCGAACTGACCATCAGTATGTCGTTCACAAACAATGTGAATCACAGCATCGGCCGTCCTCGTTTTTCGGTCAGCAGTACCACCTCTTCTGAAGTAAAAACCGGTAAGGGCAGTCCTGAAGCACTTTCACAGGCCCTGCAACTCGTTCAGGAGGGAAAACCGGAAACACTGTCTGCTGCTCAGAAAGAAATATTAAAGCATCAGTTCGAACAGCAGGATCCTCAGTGGGTCGCTTTGAAAGAGCAAGTTGAAACGCACCTGAAATCCGAACCACAACCAGCTCTGACCAAAGTCATGATCTGCAGCGAAGGGCCGGGGATCAAACCGGTCCGGCATCATAGTCAGGGAAAAGACTTCTTTGAGGAAACCTTTTACCTCACCCGGGGAGACACGGAACAGAAAGGCGAAGTCGCCAGCCAGGGATTTCTGCAGGTCCTGATGCGTAACCCGAAACAGGAAGATTCCTGGATTAAAGCACCACCCGAAACAGCGACAACATCCTACCGACGCACCTCGCTGGCAAACTGGATCACCGATACCCAACAGGGTGCAGGTGCCCTGTTGGCACGCGTGATGGCCAATCGACTCTGGCAACATCATATCGGCACAGGAATCGTAGCCAGTCCCAACGACTTCGGCCTGCAGGGAGATCGCCCCACACATCCCGCGTTGCTCGAATACCTGGCAAATCGACTAATCAAATACAACTGGCAGTTAAAGCCACTGCATAAAGAAATCATGTTGAGCGCCACTTATCGCCAGTCCACGGATTTTGATCCCGCGAAATCAAAACTTGATCCGAAGAATCAACTCCATTGGCGACGAACTCCGCAACGCCTGGAAGGCGAAGTGATCCGCGATGCGATCCTGTATATCGGCGATCAACTGGATCCGACCATGTATGGCCCCGGCTCACTGCAGCAGGACAACCAGCGCCGCAGCATCTATTTCAAAATCAAACGCAGCCAGTTGATCCCGATGATGCAGCTTTTTGATGCGCCCGAAGCACTGGTCAGTATCGGACAGCGTTCCAGCACGACAATCGCACCGCAGGCTTTGCTGTTTATGAATGCGGACTTCATCAGAAAGAGCGCCGGTTCTTTCGCAGCGCGGCTCCTGAAAGATCATCCGGAGTCAATCGAAACAAACATTCAGAATGCCTACCAGATCGCCCTGGGTCGAAATCCAACGGACAGCGAAACCGCGATTTCTCTCGCGTTCATTCAACAGCACCAGGCATCCTATCAGGCGGAGAAGAAACAGGATGCCACCCTGCTGGCATTGACGGATTTCACACATGCATTACTCAGCACCAACGAATTCATCTACCCGAACTAAAGCTACCGTGACTTAGACGATGGCAGCGAAACCGTTTTCAAAACGAACTTCCTATTGAGAGGTATTGAGATGAGACCATCATCCAGCGAATTACCGACGATCTCACTGAACCAGTTACTGGCACGACGCCAGTTACTTAAACGGGCGGGCAGTGGCCTGGGGACTCTCGGGCTACTCAGCCTCCTTCAGCAGGAAGGCGTTCTGCAACAGTCAACGGCGGCTCCTTCGATTCAGGCCACCAATCCGCTGGCTCCCAAGCCGACACACTTTCCACCCAAAGCCAAAGCGGTGATCTGGCTGTTTATCAACGGCGGTCCCAGCCAGGTCGATACCTGGGATTATAAACCGGAACTGGAAAAACGGGATGGGGTCGCGCTGGAAGGTTTCGACAACAAAACCGGCTTCTTTCAGAATTCCGTTGGCCCGTTGATGAAAAGTCCGTTCAAATTCAAACAGTATGGTGAATCCGGAAAATGGGTTTCTGAAATTTTCCCGAACATGGCACAGCACGTCGACAAGATGGCCTTTATTCACTCAGGGCATACAGAATCAAATAACCACAGCCCTGCCCTGTTTATGATGAATAGCGGCCTGCCCAAAATGGGATATCCCTGTGTCGGTTCCTGGGTCACGTATGGACTCGGTTCTGAAAGTAACAGTCTTCCGGCATTTGTTGTGATGTCCGACCCGCTGGGACGTGGTCTCCCCAAAGGACAGAGTCTGAACTGGGGCGCCGGTTTTCTGCCCAGCGTTTACCAGGGAACCTATTTGCGTCCCACAGGTGAACCAATTGATAACTTGCAGCCTCCCACCGTACTCACTGAGAAAGGCCGACAGCGTTCTCAACTGGATCTGCTCAAATCACTCAATCGCCAGCATCTACAGCAAAACGAGGGGGATCAGGAACTGGCAGCGCGCATCGAAAGCTTCGAACTGGCTTACCGGATGCAGAGCGCCGCCCCGGAAGCCCTCAATATCGCCCAGGAACCGAAACACCTCCAGGAGCAGTATGGTATTGGCAATAAGAAGTGTGAGCATTTTGCCAAACAGTGCCTGATTGCCCGACGGATGGTCGAACGGGGCACCCGCTTTGTACAGATTTATTCAGGAGGTATGGAAAACCAGCGGAGCTGGGATGGCCATTCGGATATCAAAGGCAACCACAGTGGTTTCGCGGAAGAAACAGACCAGCCGATTGCCGCCTTGCTCGCTGATCTGGAAGCGCGGGGCCTGCTTAATGAAACACTGGTGATCTGGGGGGGAGAATTCGGACGACTTCCGATCGCCCAGAAAGGCGCCACCCCGGGTCGCGATCACAACCCGCATGCTTTCACCACCTGGCTGGCAGGTGGCGGTGTCAAAGCGGGAACCAGCTACGGTGCCACCGATGAGATCGGTTTTAAAGCGGCAGAGAATAAGGTACACGTAAATGATCTCCATGCCACCATCCTTAGACTGCTGGGCATGGATCATGAAAAACTGACTTACCTTTACAGTGGACGGCGTTTTCGACTGACGGATGTGGGCGGCCACGTGATCAACGAGATCATTGCGTAAGGCAGTTCTTTCAAAACTGTCATCAGGACATCGATTCGGTTGCCTTAAACTTTTTACGATACTCGGAAGGAGAAATACCCATCAGATTCACGAACTGTTTTGTGAAATAACTCTGATCATAAAAGCCGGACTCCAGCGCGATTTCAGACACCCGTTTTTCGGTTCGTGTTAGTGACTGACAGGCCGCATTGATTCTCACACGCAAAATATATTTCTGGGGCGTGATCTGGTACAGCTTTTTGAACTTGCGATCAAATTGACTCACCGACAGATACATCAGATCTGCCAGATCGGAAATCTGAATCCGTTCCTGATAGTGTTCGAGAACATACGCGATGACTTTATCCAGTTCCTGGTATGACTGAAACTCGGTGCCGGCCACTTTAATATCACGCAGGACACCCGCAACACCAATGACTTTACCACCATCACCAAACAGAGGAATTTTGCTGCACAGATACCATTTGAGATTTCCGTGACGGTCGGGAATTAACCAGACCTGATTCGGCAGCGGGCTAGCCGACTCCATCACCCGTCGATCTTCTGCCACATACTGTTCAGCGAGATCTTTGGGGTGAATATCAAAGTCCGTTTTGCCAATGATGTCTTCTTCGCGGGGAATCGCGCGGATGTCCATCCACGTGTGACTGATGTTAATGAATCGCCCCTGGGCATCCTTCGCGAAAAAATAGGCATCGGGAATGTAATTAAACAACTCTTCCAGATGGAGCTTGTTATCCAGCCGTTTTAAAAAGTCATCACGGAATTTCTGAGAATTGAACATGCGTAAATAATACAAATTTATGCGTGTTTTCTACAAGACGACATTGATCTGAGCGTCTACGATATGCGAAAATAAACGAATCAGCGTTTTTTTAAGTGAATCCAGCAATTCGTCTATTTTCAATTTCGAAATTGAACCACATTTCAGAGTTGATTTTCGAAGAATCGACTCTGCGTTGAAATCCATTTGATTGGGGTGCATTATGCTGAAGTTTACCGGTCGAGGCACGGCACATACCTGCAGCGGCGTCACACGCAGAGATTTTCTGCAGGTCGGAACGCTGGGTGCCATGGGACTCTCACTGCCCCAATATCTTGAAGCCAAAGAACAAGGACTCGTTGATAAAAAGAACGACAATCGTTCTGCCATTATGATCTTCAACCTGGGAGCCCCCAGTCAGTTAGATACTTTCGATATGAAACCGGATGCTCCGGCGGAAATTCGCGGGCCCTTTAAACCGATCAATACAGCTTCTCCCGAGATCGACATCTCCGAGATCTTGCCAATGCATGCAAAGGTCGCCGACAAGTTCTCGCTGGTGCGTTCCTGCTATCATACGGCTGCCGCCGTACACGACGCCGGCTGGCAGATGATGCAGACCGGTCGCCTGTTTACTGGCGGAATTAATACCCCCCACATCGGCTCCGTTGTTGATTATCTCCGCGGTCGCAAAACCGATCTGCCCGCAAACGTTGTCCTCCCCGAAACCATGGGACGTGGTGGCGGAAATCTTCCAAACGGGCAGGCAGGCGGCTTCCTGGGTAAAGCCCACGATCCATTCGCTTTGATGGCGGACCCTTCCAAACCGAATTTCAAAGTTCCCGACATGCTGCCTCCCAAAGAAATTGGTACAGCCCGTCTGGAACGACGTAAGAAAATCCGCGAAGTCGTTGATGATACGATCAACTACTTCGAATCCACCGAAGACGCAAAACTCCTGAACGGGAACTTTCATTCCGCCTACCGGCTGATGACCAGTAAGGAAGCCCGCGAAGCCTTTGATCTTTCGAAAGAACCCAAAAAAGTTCGCGAACGATATGGTATGAATCGCTTCGGCCAATGCTGCCTGCTGGCTCGGCGACTGGTCGAATCGGGTGTGCGGTTTGTGACCATCAATACCTTCCTGACCGTCTTCAATGAAGTGACCTGGGATATCCACGGCTCCAAGCCGTTCACCTCGATTGAAGGCATGAAAAATATTGTGGCACCCATGTATGACCAGGCTTACAGCGCCCTGATCGAAGATCTGTACGATCGAGGCATGCTGGATGAAACACTGGTCTGTAATGTGGCTGAATTCGGAAGAACACCCAAAGTCAATCCCGCGGGAGGCCGAGACCACTGGCCTCAATGCTTCACCTGTTACTTTGCCGGCGGTGGGGTTCAGGGCGGACGCGTGGTCGGCAGCAGTGACCCGATTGGCGGTGTGCCCGCTGATCAGCCTGTCTCCCCCGGCGATCTGGCAGCGACCGTTTATCACAGCCTTGGCTTTGACCTGCATACGGTTCTACCCGGTCCTTCAGGCCGCCCCTTCCCGATTGTGGATGTGGGTAAGCATGAAATCCGAGAGTTGTTTTAAACGACCCAATATCAGCTGCTTACAACTGCTGATGATGAATATTTAACGCGATTAAATGAATCCTGAGCCAAAGCGGGCACTACCGTCCGTCTGCTTAGACGGCTTGTATTACATCCCTCGATTCCTCACGCGACTTGCAATTATTTTCCCCAAAAGAAGTGCTCAATGTCTTACTCGAAACAAATAAACCGATTCAGTATTCTGATCTGCCTGTGTGCCTCATTCAGTTTCTGTCCGATCCTGAAATCCATTCCTGCAGCAGAATCCGGCAATCGAATGGTACTCCTGCCCGAACAGATTCAGCTCAACAGCAGGGAAGCTCGACATGGACTGTTAATTCAACAGATTACCAATGGTGAAATATCCGGGCCCGTCACAGGCAAAGTGAAGCTGACTTCCAGTAATCCCAAAGTCGTAAATATCTACGAAACCACACTGGTACCGGTCGGGAATGGAACCGCTGTCATCACAGCACGTTCTGGTGACCAGGAAGCGAAATGCACAGTCACTGTCTCTGGAATCGATGAACCACACCAGTGGAGTTTTCGCAATGATGTGCAACCCATCTTAACCAAAGCAGGGTGTAACTCGGGTCCCTGTCACGGTGCGCTCGCTGGTAAAGGGGGATTTCGCCTCTCACTTAAAGCTTACGATGTTTTCGGCGACTACTACACGATTGCCAAACAATCGCGGGGAAGACGCATTGAACTCTCCGATCCCGCCCGCAGTCTGTTTCTGATCAAGCCCACCGGGGCCGTCCCCCACAAAGGGGGTGTACGCTTCGAAACAGATTCTCCTGAATACCGTATCCTGTCCGAATGGATCGCACAGGGAGCCGCAGCGCCTGACAAAATCGATCCTGTTATCGAGCGTCTGGAAGTCTTACCGAGTCGCTCGATTCTCAGTAAAGGTCAGACTCAACACATTCTCGTCCAGGCACATTATTCAGATCAGACTGTCCGAGATGTGACTCGCTGGACCAGTTTTTCCTCAGTCAACGAAAGTGTCGCTTCGGTCGATGCAGCAGGTTTAATCAAAGTCACCGGCTATGGCGAAGGGGCAATCGTCTGTAATTATTCCAGTAAAATTGCGATTTCAAAAATCACCTCTCCCTATCCACAGGAGATTGCTCCTGAAATCTATGCGAATTCACCACAATATAATTTCATCGATGCACTGGTCCTCAAACAGCTAAAACGCCTGAACCTGCCCCCTTCTCCCCAGTCGAATGATGCCGATTTCATCCGTCGTGCCTATGTCGATACGATTGGCACTCTGCCCACCCCCGCGGAAGTTCAGGAATTTGTCAAAGATGAGAATCAGGATAAACGTAACCAGCTGATCGACCGCCTGCTGAACCGTCCGGAATTTATTGACTACTGGACTTATAAATGGTCTGATTTGCTGCTGGTGAATGGTGCCCTCATCAGACCCGAACCTGTCAAAGCCTACCATGGCTGGATTCGCGACCATGTTACACAGAATACTCCCTGGGATGAACTGGTAAGGGAACTGATCACCTCACAGGGCAGCAGTATTGAAAACGGCGCCACTAATTTTTATGCCATCCACCAGGATCCGGAATCGATGACGGAAAATGTCAGCCAGGCATTTCTGGGTCTGTCGATTGGCTGTGCCAAATGCCATAATCATCCCCTCGAAAAATGGACCAACAACCAGTACTACGCAATGGCCAACTTCTTTTCCCGCGTTCGCGCCAAAGGTTGGGGCGGTGCGCAAAGTGCCGGCGATGGCATTCGCACCCTGTTTGTTGCCACCGAAGGGGATCTGGTGCAACCCTTAACCGGCAAACCTCAACCACCAACGCCCCTGGATGGCACACCAATCGACATCAACTCTCCCGAAGACCGCCGCGTCTATCTGGCCAACTGGCTGACTTCTAAGGACAATGACTTTTTCAGCCGCGCAATTACCAATCGCGTCTGGGCTAATTATTTCGGCGTGGGACTCGTAGAAGCAGTCGATGACATGCGGGAATCCAATCCTGCCAGTAATGAAGAACTACTGGTCGCTGGCTCCGACTACCTGGTCGACCACGATTTCGATCTGAAAGCGTTGATGAAAGTCATTCTGCAATCCGCCGCGTATCAGCGCAGCAGCCAGCCACTCCCCGAGAACAAAGATGAGAAACGCTTTTATTCCCGCTACTATCCTCGCCGCATGATGGCGGAAGTCCTGCTGGATGCGATTTCTCAAGTGACCGATGTTCCCTCAGAATTCACCATGTATTATGAACCAAATCCTCAGAAAACCGACTTCTACCCCAAGGGAACCAAAGCGATACAGTTGTATGATTCCTCGGTCATTTCGTACTTTCTGAAAACGTTTGGCCGCAACGAGCGGATGATTACCTGTGAATGTGAACGGACGGAAGAGCCAACGATGGTCCAGGTCCTGCATATTTCCAACGGGGACACAATCAACAATAAACTGAAAGACAAAGCCAGCCGCGTCACAAAAATGCTGGAGGCGAAAAAATCAGATAAAGAACTGATTACGGAAATATATCTACTCTGTCTTTCCCGCCAGCCCACAGCAGAAGAAGAAAGCAAGCTGTTGAAACTCCTTCAGGAAACACCGCCTGCGGAAAAACGTCAGGCAGTGGAAGATCTGTTCTGGGGCGTACTCAGTAGCCGCGAGTTTCTGTTTAACCACTAGCGTTTGCTGAAATCATTTCGAAACTGATTAAGATTATTTTATAATAGCGCTGACCTGAGGCCCCTGATGATAAACGTTCCTGCAAAACTGATGCTACTCTGTTCGCTCTGCCTGCTGGCCAGTCTTCCTGACTCGCTGCCTGCTGCAGAAAAACAGGTCGATTACCCGAAACAGATCGCTCCTTTGTTCCGCAAATATTGTGAAGGCTGCCACAGCGTGGACGATCCAGAGGGGAAATTCGCTATCGACTCTTACCAGGGTTTACTCAAAGGAGGCAAGCACGGACCGGCAGTTTTACCTGGCGACAGCGGGAGCAGCCGGCTGATTCGCATGATCAAAGGGGAAGCCAAACCGGTCATGCCGCCGGAAGACAGTGGCGAAAAACTGACCGACTCAGAAATTGCCTTGTTTGTCGAGTGGGTCAATCAGGGAGCTAAAGGTCCCTCCGGTAAAGAACCTGCTCGTATGGAACTCACAGTACCCGACATCGCGCCTGCAAAATCGGTACAGAAGCCGGTTGCATCACTGGCCTGGTCTCCGGAAAGCAATCAGATCGCCGTCGCACGCTTTGAAGAAGTTAAGCTCCTCTCATCCGATCTGAAACAAGTCATTCAGACCTGGAAGGGACTGCCCGGCAAGGTAAACTCCGTCCGTTTCAGTCCGGATGGCAAGTGGCTGATTACCTCTTCGGGAACCACCGGTTTATTCGGCCAGACTGCGATCTGGGATGTTGAAACGGGCAAAAAACTACATGAGTTCGTGGGACACAAGGACGTGCTGTATGCGGCTGCGATCAGTCCTGACAAGAAGTGGCTTGCGACTGGCAGTTATGATCAGAACATCATTCTCTGGGATATTGCGTCAGGAAAGCAGGTCCGCTTCCTGACCGGACACAACGGTGCCATCTTCGACCTGGCTTTCAGTCCTGACAGCACCACACTGGCCAGTGCCTCGGCTGATGCCACCGTGAAAGTCTGGCAGGTCTCTACAGGCAAACGTCTGGACACGCTCAGCCAGCCACTCAAGGAACAGTATTCCGTGACATTCAGCCCGGACGGTAATTTCATTCTTGCTGCAGGAGCCGATAACCGGATTCGCAAATGGCGTTTTGTTTCCCGAACCTCTGCAAAAATTAATCCCTTGATCTATGCCCGCTTCGCTCACGAAAATCCGGTAACTCAAATTGCCTTCTCCCCTGACGGCAAACTGCTGGCTTCCATTTCTGATGACCAGTCACTGAAAGTCTGGGACGCCAGTCAGTTGATATTATTGAATGTACAAGAAAATTTACCTGCCCTCCCGACCTCGGTGGTCTTCTCTGCTGATTCCAAAGAGACTCTGGTCGGTTACAGTAATGGTCTGATTGAGAAAATTGAACTACCACAGCAGCTTTCTCCTTCGCATGAAAAACAGCACTCAATTGCCGCTACCAGAAATGCTGCTGTGCCAGCATCCCCGGTTACAAAAATCGACTCACTCAAAGAGCAGGAGCCAAATAACCAGCCTGTTGACGCTACAAAACTGAATACATCAGCTGTCGTTGTCAGTGGAGTCATCGTTTCAGACAAGCCAGACCAGCCTGACCTGGACCTGTATCGTTTCGAATCCAAGGCAGGTCAGGAATGGCTCATTGAAACGAACGCCGCCCGCAAAAAATCCAAACTCGATTCCAAAATTGAAGTGCTCGATGCGGAAGGTAAGCAGATCCCCCAGGTTCTACTGCGAGCCGTCCGCGATTCCTATTTTACCTTCCGCGGTAAAGATTCAAACATCGTCAATGATTTCCGCATTCAGAACTGGCAGGAAATGGAGCTGAATGAATATTTGTACTGCAATGGTGAAGTGGTCAAACTCTGGCTGTATCCTCGCGGTCCCGACTCGGGATTCAATGTCTACCCTGGCAGTGGTGGAAAACGCTATACCTACTTTGGAACCAGCCCGATTACCCACGCGCTGCATGAACCCTGCTACATCGTGGAACCTCATCCCGTAGGTACGGAATTGCCTCCCAATGGCCTTCCCGTCTTCACCATCTATTATGAAAACAACGATGATGGCAGACGCGAACTGGGTGACGACTCTCGGCTGATCTTCAAAGCCCCACACGATGGTGTCTACTATGTACGTGTCTCAGATGTCCGCGGATTTCAGGGGAAAGACTTCAATTATGATCTGACGGTCCGTCCCCGTCGGCCAGACTTTAAAGTGACATTGAAAGGGGCTAACCCTAAAGTCAATGCCGGCAGTGGAAAAGAATTTGAAGTGGTCGCTGACCGCATTGATGGCTTTAATGGTCCGATTCGGGTTGATATCGCCGATGTGCCAGCAGGCTTCCATGTCACCAGTCCGATCATCATCCAGGCCGGTCACGATCGGGCATACGGCGTGGTCTCCGCGGATCCGGTGCCCGAAACTTCAGGACCACTGGTGGCACCGCAGCCTGATGACAGTCGCTATCAATCTGTTTTCGTCACAGCGACGACAAAAATTGGTGGCAAAGAAATCACTCACCCGGTAAACCCACTGGGACAGATCAAATTACTTAATAAGCCAAAACTGATTATCCGCATGGTGACGATGGAAACCGACAAACTGGAAGTCGCCGGCGACAACATTGTCGAGATCCCCGCTAAACCCATTGAGTTGACCATCCATCCCGGAGAGACAATTTCAGCCCGGGTTCTGCTTTTGAGAAATGGTTATCAGGGAGTTGTCGGTTTCGGTCGCGAGTATGCAGGAAGAAACCTGCCACACGGCGTTTATGTGGATAACATTGGCTTAAACGGTCTATTATTGCTGGACAATCAGAATGAACGAACTTTTTATCTGACCGCAGCCAAGTGGGTCCCCGAAACATCCCGGTTGTTTCACTTGCGGGCCGACCAGGAAGGCAAACAGACTTCCATTCCCGTACTGCTGCATGTGAAACACAAGGATAAACTGGCTACCAGTTCGAACTAAGACAGTAGCAACGAATGTGAAGTAACACCATGTCTGGCAGGTTTTATTTACGCAACGGCAGTGAGGGGTTTGTACTCAAATCCGGCAGGGGTGCGTGGGGATAGGCGACGGGTTGATAACGAATCGCCAGTTCGGGAGTATCCAGCTTTTTGCCGCCCTCCAAGCGTGAGGTCAAAGCCCGGTCGAGAATACCACTGGTTAACAACGTCCGTTCGACAGGATAGCTGGGACGGCTCGTGTGAATCATGCGTTCGATACTTTTCAACAGATACGCAAAATGCGGATGTGCAGGTTCGGTTCGCTCTTCGAACTGAGTGGCGGCAGGTTTTGCCTGCCCTTTAATCTTTAACGCCACCGAGGTCCGATTCACTGACTGCAGCATAAACAATGCTCCCACAAACCCGTCGTTGTACTGGAAGAGAAACAGTCCCGCGTCTGGATCATCTCGAACATCCCCCTGCCTTACCTTGGGAACTGCTGCCAGTGCGGCATCGAAGACAGCCTGGGAAACGAGACCTTCATCAAGGACGTTCCACATGGCGTCCCCTTCTAAATATTGCACCCACTCCACACCACTTTCTGCGCCCTGTCGTCGCTCGACCAGGCATTGAAAACACTCGAGTGCATGAAAGCCATACCTGTCGAGCTCGGAATAGCCGATTCCCACTGCGGCTTCGATTTCAGATCCCAGCGGTAGATTGAGTTCTGGTTTCCGATACGTCAGGGGAAGCGACGAGCCGGCCATGAAGGGGACCTTCATTTCCTGGGCACGATCATACATCCATTTTGCATCTGCCCAGACGGGCCCTGGATGTTTGTCATTAAAGACAGGAACAACGCGGTCATATTTCTGAAAGGTATCGGTAATCTCTTTGAAAAAACGACGACGTGGATAAAGCTGCTGCCCTTTGGCATTGATGGGATAGTCGCCATGTTCGCCGATGCTGATCACGCCATCAACGGGAATTCGGTCGGTTCCCACCGTAACTGCTTTTTCGATTGAATCAAAGATCGGTACATTATATTTCGCGGCCATTTTACGAGAGAGATCCCGATCAGAAACCTGATCGACATACAGTGAGGACAGCTTTAAGGTCGGCCCCGTTCCGCAATCCTGTTTCCAGCCTTCCAGAATTTTCCCAATCAGCACATCAGCATGTGTTTTAGGTTCATAGATCGATACGACCGCGGCAACCGATTTTGTTGCGCCCGACTTTACAGGGGCTGCATACGCACGCTGTGAAACAACCCCATACGCAGCAGCGACACTGGCGATCCAGTCTCTGCGAGTCATCATCCTGAGATTCTTCATCGTTTTAGTTAATCCCTTTTTAGATTCAGGTGATTGATCCCAAGAGCAGTATTGCTCTCAAGCCAGACATAAAACAGAGCCGCTTTACAAAGGACTTTGCTTCGCATTAGTCTTTCTTCTGAAACAGAGGATGCTGTGGATCTCCGCCGGATCGTAAAAAGGCCAGCAGATCAAGTGCTTCTTCCTTCGTGAGTGTATCGATGAGTCCCGTTGGCATCATTGACGATTTGGAAGGCAGCATTTCTTCAACAGTATCCCGGTTAATCGAAGTCAGCTTACTGGGATTGGCCATATCCGTAAGCACCATCAGGTTTTTCCCACTAAGATTAATCACGCGACCATTCACGACTCGACCATCATCCAGAACAAACATGGTCGAAGCATACTGATCTGAGATCACCTTCGAAGGTTCAATGATTGACTCCAGCAGGTTCTGGGCATTAAAGCGGCCGCCTGCACCTGTCAGATCGGGGCCAATCGTTCCCCCTTCGCCGGCAAAGCGGTGACATTTGAAACAGGTGGCAGCAGCGAACATCTTACGTCCCTGTTCGAAGTTTCGCTGTGAATGATCACTGTTTTTCGCATTTAGCAATTCATCTACGGTCCATTTCTTTACAAAAGGTCGTGGCGGTCCTTCTGCGACCGGCTCTGCTTTTTCGAGATTGACTTCCAGAACGGGTTTCAACATTTCCTTTTCCGCTTCTGACAGATTCTTGATCGCTTCCGCTCGAATATTGACCAGGAATTTATTGAACGACATGCCCCCTTTATGAGCCATCGATTTGAGATACCACTCAAAGTACTTCTTGCGCAGTTTATCATCCCAGCCCGTCGTCAGATTCATCAGTACTTTTGCATAATGAATCTGTTCTTCCTGAGTAAGCGCTTTATCCTGAAGCTCCAGAGTCCGTTCAATCACCTGGGGAGCATTCAGATAAACCAGCACCTGGCTTAATTCACGATTCATAAAAGAATTAGGAGCAGGGTAGGCTTTGTTGATCTGCGCGAGTACGTCCAATCGTTCTTTTTCGGTCGGACCTCCCATCCGTACAAACACCAGCTGATACAAACGCAGCAGATCCATTTTTTGCGTGTCTGTGAGTTTATTCCAGTCCAGCTTTTTTAACACATTCACTAACGGCGTTTTGAATGCAGGACTGCCATTGCGTGCCAGCGCGATCCCGCCGGTGATTAACGTCGTTGGATCTTTCTCCAGCAGCACGCAGTTCTGCCATTGTTCGACAGGCTGGTGTTCTAGAGCAATCCGGGCTGCAAAACGGATGTGACGATCTTCGTGCCCGAGATAAGGCCAGACGGAATAAACGATTGTTTCATTCTTCTGTCCGTGCAGTTCTTCCAGGTCACGGCGGAGTTCCCGTAGACCGGCGAGCGCATCCGGATTCGGTTCTGCGGGAGCCGTTGATTCGTCGCCTGTATAAGTGATGCGATATAAACCGGACTGTGTGCGGCGACCGCCGATCGTAAAGTAGAACGCTCCATCCACAGGACTGACTACCAGATCAGTCACAGGTAGAGGCGTAGCAGAAGCAAATTTTTCATACGTCGCGACATAAGAGGCCCCTTGGGGCTTGAGATGGACGGCGTAAATAATTCCGTAACTCCAGTCCGAAATAAATAACGATTCCTGGTATTTAGCAGGAAACTTAGCGCCGGTGCCAAAGATAATCCCGGTCGGTGACCCCTGACCGATGTTGACCACTGCCGGCAGACTGTCAGGATAATAATCGGGCCATTTCCCCGTACCCGAACGCCAGCCGAATTCACTGCCACTGGTGACATGGTTCACTCGCGTCGGACGATACCAGGGAGATCCAACATCCCATTCCATATCGGCATCATAGGTAAACAACTCCCCTTCGGGATTGAAGGCGATGTCATATTCGTTTCGGAAGCCTGTGCTGACAATTTCAAATTCTTTGCCTTCCGGATCAGTCCGACAGATCCAGCCACCTGGCGCCAGTTTACCGGCGGCGTGACCACGGGCATCCCACAACCGATGCAGCAGCAGATCTTCGCCCCAGTTGCGGGGAACCAGTGATTTCTCAGGTCCCGGTAAATCCGTATGATTCCCAGCAGCGATATAAAGTGACTTCTTATCAGGCGAAAGAATAATCGCATGCGGTCCATGTTCGCCACCGCCCTTAATTTCACGCAGGAATTTCACTTCGTCATACTGGTCATCGCCATTAGTATCTTTGAGGCGATACAGGCCCGAAGGTCGTTCCTTACCACCATTCACTACAGCATACAGACTGTCGAAGGCATAGAGCAGTCCGTGTGCCATGCCCATATCCACCTTCAGTTTTTCCACCTGAGTGTCATTTGTTTTAGAGCCGATCTTTGACGGCGTGATGCGATACAGGTCCCCATATTGATCGGAAGTAATCAGCCGCCCTTTGGGATCAATGGTCATACTCACCCAGGAACCCTGCACTTCAGTAGGAACTGAATACAATAATTCGACTTTGAAACCTTTGAGCAGTTTGATCTGATCTGCGGGTGTGGCTGCTGCAGAACGTGGTGCTTCCGTATTTCCCAAAGAGATCGATTCCATTTCAATTAATCCTGCTTGACTGGCCGGATCAATTCTAAGACCGGTCATTTCAGAATCGGCATAAAAGACAAAAGACAGTTCCTGCCAGTCGGGATTTCTTTTCTTCAAATCAAATCGTTCAGAACGAGAATCGGCATAGCTGTTATTTTTTTCCGTTTTCCAATAGACCTCTCCCTTCAGGGGAAAGTCAGCGCGCAGTTTTAATTTGACCTGCTTCCAGCCAGCTGCTGATTTCAGTTCGCGACCGAAGTGGGGATCTTTTCCGGTACTGTCCACCTGTAGCAGTTTGTCTTTGACCGAAAGTTTGCAATTGGCGTAAGCAGTCCAGCCGTGTTCCTGATTCTGGAATGTCCATATCTGAGTTGATGGCGACTCGACAGTTTCGGCGGCCAGTAGTGTCTGAGAAACAAGTATTGCGCTCATGGCAAAACACAGAGATTGAAATGCTTGAATCATGTAGCTGCCCCTGATTCGTGATCAATTGGAAATAGAATTGCAGTTGGACGGAAATGTGGTATTGTCAACGGGATCGAAAGAAGCCTGTCGGCATTTCTGCGGGATACATCAACAACACAGGTAGGTTTCAGATAACTGAGATCGGCTGTTAAAATAGAACGACCCCTCCATCATAACAGCTGGATAATCCATTGAAAACTCGTCTCGATTCATTTTTATTTTTTGATTTTCTGCAGGTGAACTCGATATTTCTACGAAATCATTGCATCATATAATGAAGTCATTCATCATATTCTTCTCAATTCTTTGAGCTGATCTTACGCACAATAAAACAAGGAGCCTCACTTGATGACCTGTCGCGAATTGATTCGGAGTTGCAGCCTTTTTGCAACAATCTTTAGTATCTCACTCATTTCCGCTGGCTGCAATCAACAGGGAGCCAGCCAGAAAAACGATGTGGCTTACGTCACTAATGGAATCGCATCCTTCTGGGTCATTGCGGAAAAGGGAGCAGAAAAAGCGGGTGAAGATCTGGGGGTGAACGTCGAAGTCCGCATGCCTCCCCAGGGCGTAACGGACCAGAAACGAATGGTCCAGGAACTTTTGGCCCAGGGGATTGATGGTATTGCCATCAGTCCCATTGATCCTGCCAATCAGAACGACCTGCTGCAGGAGATCGCCGATAATTCAATTTTGATCACGCAGGATTCCGATGCGCCTGACAGCCCCCGCGAATGTTATATCGGTATGGATAACTACAAAGCCGGTCGGATGTGTGGTGAACTGGTCAAGGAAGCGTTGCCAGAGGGTGGAGAGATCATGTTGTTTGTCGGCCGTCTGGGTCAGGTCAATGCACGCTTGCGACGACAGGGAGTGATCGACGAAGTCATGGGCCGCTCAGAAGATAACACCCGCTACGATGAACCTGGGAAAGTCATCCAGAACGATAAATACACAATTCTCGATACTCGAACCGATGATTTTGATTTTCCGCAGGGAAAAGCAAATGCGCAGGATGCCATCGCTAAGTACCCGAACCTCAAATGCATGGTCGGCCTGTTCGCTTACAATCCTCCGCTTTGCCTGGAAGCCGTGCGTGATGCCGGGAAACTGGACGAAATAAAAATTGTCTCTTTTGACGAAGAAGCTCCCAGTCTGCAGGGAATCATCGATGGCACCGTAGTTGGTACGGTTGTGCAGAACCCTTATCAGTACGGATATGAATCGGTACGGGTTCTCAATGCCCTGGCGAATGGTGATAAATCGGTGATCCCTGAAAATAAAATCATTCATATCCCTGCCCGTAAAATCACCAAAGAGAACGTGAAAGAATACTGGGATGAACTGAAAAAGCTGACAGGTGATGCTGAGCAGAAAGCTCCGATAAAAACGAAAAGCGAGACCATCAATATTCCCTTAGGGAACGACAGCTACTCGCCAGATAATCCGAAAGTAACCAAGTCGAATGAGTAGCACTGACCAGGCTCACTCGACACCGCTACTGAACGTCAAACAAATTTCAAAACAGTTTCCCGGTGTCAAAGCATTGCATCGGGTGAGCCTGACACTCAACCGAGGAGAGGTCCTGGCTGTTATAGGCGAGAATGGCGCAGGTAAGAGTACCCTGATGAAAATTCTCGCAGGAGTACAGGCTCCGGATACCGGTCAACTGTCTTTGGATGGTACACAGTTCTCCTTATCCAAAGTAGAGGATGCCCTCGATCTTGGCATCGCTTTGATACACCAGGAACTTAACCTGTGTGAGAATCTGGATATCGCTTCCAATATTTTTCTGGGTCGCGAACCTGTCAATTGGGGTATGATTGATCACAGGCAAACCTGGGTAAAAGCAGAGAAACTCCTCAAGCAGGTTGGCTTGAATGTCTCACCACGTACGTTGGTCGGCGACCTGACGGTCGGTCAGCAGCAAATGGTGGAAATTGCCAAAGCATTATCCATCAATGCCCGCATTCTGATTATGGATGAACCGACGTCTTCCCTGTCACTTCATGAATCGGAAGCCCTGTTTTCGGTCATTCGCGACCTGAAATCACGGGGTGTCAGTATTATTTATATTTCACACCGACTGGGGGAAGTCAACGACCTGGCAGACCGAGTGGTCGTGTTGCGCGATGGAGAAAACGCAGGCGAGTTGGATCGAGAATCCATTTCACATGATCTCATGGTTCAGCTGATGGTGGGCCGCAGTGTCTCGCAGTTTTTTCCTCACACTCCTCATGAACCGGGTGAAGTAATCCTTGAGGTCAAACAGTTGCGTACACCGGCAAACCCCTCTCACCCGATCAGCTTTTCGCTCAGGCGCAGTGAAATCGTAGGCATCTCGGGACTGGTCGGGGCCGGAAGAACAGAACTGATGCAGGTGCTGTTCGGCATCGACCCGCCTGTGAGTGGATCAATCTGTGTTGACGGCCAGGAAATTCAGATAAATTCCCCCCAAGATGCGATCAAAGCCGGTCTGGCCCTTGTACCGGAAGACCGTAAATTGCAGGGACTGATTCTGCAGATGGCGGTCCGTGGAAACATGAGCCTGGCCAGCCTGTCTCGTGACCAAGGTCGCCTGGGACGCATTGACTTTGCCCGTGAGCAGTCGATTTCCAGTGAAATGATCGATGCCATGAATATCAAAACACCCGATGATCTTCAGATTGTCCAATTTTTATCTGGTGGTAATCAACAGAAAGTGGTCCTGGGAAAATGGATGGCGATGAACCCGAGCGTACTGCTACTGGATGAACCCACGCGGGGAGTCGACATCGGTGCCAAGGAAGAAATTTATCTTCTGATGAATAAACTGGCTTCCAGTGGGATGGCTGTCCTGTTTGTCAGTAGCGATCTGGAAGAGATTCGTGGCATCTCAGACCGGGTACTGGTCATGCATGAAGGACGACTGACGGGTGAACTAAACCGTACCGAGCTCAGCGAAGAAGCAATTATGCAACTGGCTACGGGACAAACCAAGGAAGCAATTACAAACTGAACTGAATTATTAACCTGGATATCACCGCGCTTAAGAAATTGAATTATGAAGAAAATCCTGGGAATCTTAATCTTATTGCTTGTCGTGTGCCTTGTGACGGCTGTCTCGAATGAGCATTTTTTCTCAGCCTACAACATGCAGAATGTAATTCGGCTTACTTCCCTGTTTGGCATAATCAGCATCGGCGTGGCCTTTGTGATTATTTCCGGCGGGATTGATTTGTCGATCGGTTCTGTCATCTGCCTGGTAGGCAGCCTGCTTCCCTATATGATCATGGAAATGGATGTGTCGGTCCCTGTTGCTTTAATCCTGTCAGCGGTGATCTCCATCGCCATTGGATTGACGCATGGATTACTGATTACCAAATTAAAGCTGCAACCTTTTATTGTCACCTTATGCGGGCTGCTCATCTACCGTGGCATCGCCCGGGGCATTACAGAAGATCAGACGCAGGGCTTCGGTGCCACTCATAATAGTCTGCGTTATCTGGCCACGGGGAAAATCGATATTCCTTTGCTGGAAGGTTTCAAACTGCCTGTTCCTTTTTTGATTATGATCGGCGTCGCTTTGATCGCCGCTTTCTTTCTGAATAAAACGATTTTCGGTCGTTATCTCAAAGCTATCGGGAATAACGAAGCTGCCGCCCGCTATTCCGGTATCAATACCGACCGGACAGTAATCATGGCATATGTGACCTGTTCGTTTCTCGCAGGAGTCGGCGGGGTTTTGTTCGCGTTAGATATTAACTCCGTACAACCCGAGGGAATCGGCAACTTTTATGAATTATACGCGATTGCAGCTGCCGTTCTGGGAGGCTGCAGCATTCGAGGGGGAGAAGGCAGTATTCTGGGCGTAGTCATCGGGGCGGCGTTGATGCGGGTTCTTCGGAATTCAATTACCATGCTGGGGATTCCCTCCCAACTGGAATTTGCTATCATTGGAGCAGTGATTTTAGTCGGCGTGATTACCGATGAGCTGGTGAAACGCTATGCACAAAAACGCAGGTCCAACCAGCAATCCGTTTAATACACCGGATAAGCCAGTCAGATAATTTATGGATGTCATACCATGATTACTTATGAATACTTTTGTGAAACAAATGGAAAAACGGTCGAAGTCAGCCATCGGATGTCAGAATCGTTTCAGACCTGGGGAGAAGTTTGTCAAAAAGCGGACCTTCCCCTGAATGGCACTTGTGAATCGGCCCCGGTGGAACGCCTGATTTCAGGGGGACTGTTATTCAAAGGAGAAAGCTCGAACAAGAAATCTCAGCTGCCGATGGCCGATCCGGGCTGTGGTCGCTCCAACTGCTGCCGCCATTAACTTCCCCTCCTGTCAACGTGCTCTCTCGATTGAATCCTCTGCTACATTGAAGGTCACCTGTGTCTCTGTCTCGTATTAAAAATGGAACGATTTACGATCCAGCGAATGGAGTCAATGGCGAAGTCCGCGACTTGTGGATTCAAGATGGCAAAATCATCGCTACGCCTCCCAACGCAGATTCGTTCTCGGGAAAGTCACTGGATGCCACCGGCTACGTTGTGATGCCGGGGGGGATCGACATGCACTGTCATATTGCGGGTCCCAAAGTCAATGCGGGTCGCAAAATGACACCGGATCTGAAACGCACGGCTCCCCCTATTTATCGCGGCGAGCACACCCGTTCGGGTACGGGCGGCGTAGTCCCCAGCACCTTCGCCACCGGTTACCTGTTCGCCAGCATTGGCTACACGACTGCCATGGATGCCGCCATTCCGGGACTGCATGCACGCCATGCACATGAGGAACTGCAGGATACTCCGATTCTGGATAAAGGCTTCTATCTCCTGTTCGGTAACAATCACTTTGTGATGAAGCATCTGCGGAACCAGGACCAGAATGCCCTTGATGCATATTGCGCCTGGCTGTTGGAATCGGCCAAAGGTTATACGATCAAGATTGTGAACCCGGGCGGCGTCGAAGACTGGAAACAAATCAGTCGCAAGACGATCAAGGAACTTGATTCCCCCGTGCAGAATTTCGGTGTCACGCCTCGTCAGATCGTACGCGGACTGGCGGGAACTGCAGACCGTCTGCAACTGCCGCACTCGGTGCACATCCACTGCAATAACCTGGGAATTCCTGGAAACTGGGAAACGACCCTCAATACGATGGAGTCGTTAGAAGGTCATCGCGGGCATCTGGCACACGTTCAGTTTCATTCATATGATGGCGATCCAAATGATCCTGCCAGTTTTTCTTCCGCGACTCAGAAACTGGTGGACTATGTCAACTCTCATGAAAACATCACGGTCGACGTCGGTCATATCAATCCCGGCACTACGCTATCAATGACCGGTGATACGCCTTTCAGCCAGTTCCTGCACAACATCAATCGGAATAAATGGTATACCGCCGACTGCGAACTGGAGAGCAGTTGTGGCGTGATCCCCATCGAATACCGACCGCAGAAAAGCCTCATTAACGCAGTCCAATGGGCCATTGCATTGGAATGGTACCTGTTGATGGAAGACCCCTGGCGGGTCATCATGACCAGTGATCACCCGAATGGTGGTGCCTTTTATCATTATCCCGAAATCATCTACCTGTTGATGGACCGCAGCTTCCGCCTGGAATTTCTGTCTCAAATGCCTGAAGCGATTCGTGAACGCAGTGTGCTGGCTGATCTGGAACGGGAATATTCACTGTATGAAATTGCCATTATCACTCGGGCTGCTCCTGCGCGAGTTCTGGGAATGAAAGATAAAGGCCATCTGGGTCCAGGGGCGCATGCTGATATCACCATCTATGCACCGCAGCAGAATCGACAGGAAATGTTCGAGCGGCCCCGCTGGGTTTATAAAGATGGCCAGCAGGTTGTCGCAGACGGAGAGATTCAGACGCATGCATTCGGTAAAACCTATTACACTTCTCCTGACTTTGATCAGGAATTTCTGCCACACATCGAAAGCTGGTTCAACGACAACTATTCGATTCGCTTCCGGAACTACCAGATTGACAACGAGGAAGTTCCCCAGGCAGAAGAAATCGCCTGCCGACAACTTTAATTTGAAGAAACCCAGGGCTGTAAAAAAGCACTCTCATTAACTTCAGAGAGTGCTTCTTTCATTTCATACTCATGTTTATTAAATGCATCTGGTACAGTTTCTGAATCAGAGCTGGATTACATCATATTTGACCAGAGCGACTGTCAATCTTGTATACTCAGTCCAATTGGCCTGGAAGACGCTACAATAAAACGGAGCACAGTCTAAATGGGGGGCAACGTGTGATCCATATTCGCATCGGAAATGGCTACAGTTCCAAGGGGAACATATTGTCCTACATCTGGATTAAAATTGTACACTTCACCCGTTTCGAATTTATAAACCCAGGCATGCAGTTTCAACTCTCCACGACTGACTGCAGCGGCAACGGACGGATGAGTTTTCAAGCTTTTAATTTGAACCAGAACATTTTCTTCAACGGTCAAAATAAGACGCTTCTGTGGATCTGTTAGATGAGAATAGTTTTCATTTACAATCCGACGCGTCGATTCCGCATGTTCCAGATAAGACTTTACGGCAGGCATCTCTTGTACAAGTTTTGGGTCAAGTAAACCCGCCATTGCACCACAATGAGAGTGCCCACAGATAATAATATCTTTCACATTCAAGGCACTCACGGCATATTCAATCGTTGCCGCTTCGCCACCATGCACCGTTCCATAAGAGGGAACAATGTTTCCAGCAGTTCGCAGGATGAACAATTCACCGGGCTTGGTTTGTGTCAGATAATTAGGATTAATTCTTGAATCTGAACAGGTTATAAATAAGGCCAGTGGATTTTGACCTTCAGCCAGAGTTTCAAACAGCTTCTGATCCTGGCTGAAATAATTCCTTTGAAACTCGTGGATTCCATCAACAAGTTTTTGCATCTGCTCACTCCCAAATCTGCTTGTATTATAATTTGACTGTGACTCGTAAAACTGTGACTCGTAAAATAGTGGGTGTCACCCGGCCAGTTGGCTCCTATCAGCACAATATTACACTCTCAGACAGTGATCAAGGGCTATTATCATTGCATTTTTTTCTTAGAACAAACCGGAATCTTACCTCATCCCATCCTTCAGTTTTTCTGCAGATCAGTACCAGAGGCAGTAGATTTATGATCAGAATTGACAGCCCCCCGCTCTTAAAGAACACTGAGATCAGATCAGAATCACTGAAAACGAACTTGCAGTTACGTTAGCGAAGCATTATATTAGCGCGCTCATATATGTTATTATTTTTTGCCAGCACGTTGTCTATACCAAAGCTGTAAATTAATCCGCGGTAGCGGTGGCTTTTGAAGACGTCCTGCTGCAGGAACCATTGATGAAACTCTTTGTTTTACAACTTCTCTTTCTAGGGGTTTCCTTTAGCACTGCTTTGACTCTGGTCTCTCAAGAGGAATCAGGGGTTATTCCAGTCGAACAGCCTTACGAGAAGTATGAAGAGACTGAATCTTATGCCAAAATAAAGAAGTGGGATCTGTCAACCCACCTTTTTAGAACCATTACTGTCGATTTTCACATCCTGCATGCGTTCGATTTTATTCCGCATGTATCGACTCTCATCTCTACTCCCGTCTCGCATGGCCCTGATTGTTCACGCGCGCCTCCGATTCCATCTTTCTGCTAATCTCATTGCCGCGACACTCTAAATCATGATCCTGCTATTTCATGATCTACGTTGCTCCTGCCAAAGTGAATGCACCAACGGTCATTTCGTTTACTTGAAGTGAAGCCAGGTGATCACTCTGTTTATTTTCCAAACAGCCCTGGTGGTAATCTTCCAGAGTTCGCACATAGTTCTTAAGACATCTGAGTCTTCTTATATTTCTGTGAATCGCCATGAATCAATCCGCAAACGCTCTACCAATAGACAAATCAGTAAACCTCAGACATTTAATTGAACATGCAGCTCACCTCTTACCAGCGCAAGGGCCCATCACGGTCTTCGTACATCACAATACCCTGCATGCATTCGAAGATCTGCCCTTTGAGCAAGGGGTCGTCGAAGGGGGACGCACTTTTGGCTGCCATCCCTATTTGTCGGAAGATCGATATCGAAAAAAGTTTGAAAACGATCGAATTCGTGTCCAAGATCTTGAGGCCGTTTTACTCGAGGATCTCGGTGACAGTAGTGAAATACTGATCGGGGGATTCGGCACTCGTTTTGCGCTCCGCTTGGCAATGTTACAATTTCCGCTGCACTCTGGCCCTGTTTCGGAATTACGCTGGTTCATTGCCCAAACGGATGCCTTGCGTCATTTCCGTCAGGAAGTTGATCCCGCTATCCGTGAACGCATCATTACAACTACACGCCACTGGATCATGCGTGATTTTCTAAACGGACAAAATGGGATTCAGCACCAGTCCGAGCCTTTATTGGACAGCCTGTTCGATCAGTTTGGAAGAGCCTCCATTGAAATGTGGGATGCCCCCAAATGGGAAACATTCGTTTTACATTTTCTCTGGCGAGTCTGTTATGCCGGCGCACAAAAAGCAAAGACGAAATGCAAGCCAAAACCACAACCGCTCAGACTCCGCGATTTGTTGCTGAAAGTTACGAGTGAAGATACCGACCTGATTGTTCACGATATCTTAATTCGTTTCTGCGCAGCATTTCTTGACCAGGGATTCAGTTCATGGACATTACCCGAACGCAACCAGGGTTTTTACCGCTCATTTTTCCAGCTGTATTCCGATTCAAAAATTGGACCGTCGATTGAACTATCTGGCTTGAGACATGAAATCCAGCGACTGGAATCTGCTGATATCGGGCCATTGGAATCAATCGCAGAATCTCTTTCCTTATTGGGAATAGCGGAAGAAGATCATGAAACCTATCTTGCTCAGACCCTCCTTGCACTGCGTGGCTGGGCTGGAATGGTCTGGCAAATGGAGACAAATGCCGAATGGATGCCTCACACGGCTCCCGCGGACAGCCTGATCGAATTTTTAGCAATTCGGCTGATTCTTGATCGACTGGCATCTCAATATGTCATGGAGAATTCACTTGGGTATGAAGGGCAATTGAATACGCTCCAAACGGAAATACTCAGTCGAACCGCTCAAGAAACAATCTGCGAAGTGAATCAGCGTGCATTTTCTATCTTCCAACTCGCCCAGGTGCGTGGCTGGAATCCCGAAGATCTTCTCTATCTTTCAGACGGGCAGTGGACCACTCTGATTCAAGAAATAGAACTCTTTTCCAGCCTCGAACGCCGACGTATTTATCACCTGGCATTTGAGCGAAAATATCGTAATGAAACACTTGACGCTGTTGCCATTCACTCTACCCGGCGTCGAATTCAACAGGAACAAATCGATGCTTCAAAATCATCTCCCCCTGCCTATCAGGTAGTATGCTGTATAGATGAACGTGAAGAATCGTTTCGGCGACATCTGGAAGAAATTGCTCCGGATTGTGAAACATTCGGAGTTGCAGGTTTCTTTGGAGTCGCCATGTATTACCGTGGAGCGGCGGATGCGCACTTCACTCCCCTTTGCCCGGTGAATATCAAACCGACTCACTATGTACAGGAAGAGACACTGTATTCCCTTGAGCAAGTCAGTCGCCGACGGGCAGAAACGAGAAGGCGAATTGGACAAGCCACTCATCAGGCACATGTGGGAACGCGAACATTTATAGGAGGCTTTTTAACGGGGATACTGGGATCACTGGCCGCTTTTCCCCTGGTTGCCCGAATTCTGTTTCCCAGGTCGACGGCGCAGGTTCGACGAATATTCAATCGCATTGTCCAGCCTTTAGGTACACAGTTACGATTGGAAAGAATTGATTCCCAACCTGGTCCCCAAAATGAGCAACTTGGTTACTCTGTTGAGGAAATGACCAATATCGTTGAAGGAGGACTAAGAGCCCTGGGACTTGGGAAACCAGAGTTACTGTCACCTCTGGTGATCATTTGTGGGCACGGCTCATCCAGTCTCAACAACCCGCATAAAGCTGCTTATGATTGTGGCGCTTGTGGTGGAGGTCGCGGTGGTCCAAATGCACGGGCTTTTGCACAAATGGCAAATGATCCTCGAGTGCGACGCATGCTTTCGGAACGTAGTCTTATAATTCCCGATAACACTTTCTTTACGGGATGTTTTCATAACACCTGCGATGATAGCATCATATGGTACGATCTGGATCATCTCCCCTTTTCACAGCGTCAACTATTTGAAAAAGCTGAGAAGGTTCTTAACGTTGCCCGAGCTCACAGTGCTCACGAACGCTGCCGACGATTTGAATCAGCGGAACTTTTACTTTCTGTGAACGATGCTTTACGACATGTCGAAGGTCGCGCAGAAGATCTCTCGCAGTCCAGGCCGGAGTGCGGACATGCTACCAATGCTTTATGCTTTGTCGGACGTAGAGAGTGGAGCCGCGGTCTGTTTCTTGATCGTCGTGCGTTTCTGACCTCTTACGATCCGTCGCAGGATGACGCTGACAGTTCGATCCTGGAACGGACACTCCAGGCCGGGATTCCCGTCTGTGCCGGGATCAACCTGGAATATTATTTTTCCTATGTCGATCCCACCGGCTATGGGTGTGGCACTAAACTCGCGCACAACATTACTTCTCTCCTGGGTGTGATGGATGGAGCGGCCAGCGATCTGCGTCCTGGTCTGCCTATGCAAATGGTCGAGATCCACGAACCGGTTCGGCTGCTGTTCGTGATTGAAACCACAGTCGATGCGATCAACCGCATTATTTCCAACAACCAGGCGATTGCCCGACTCGTGCATGGAAACTGGGTACAACTGGCAGTTCTCGATGCTGATACTTCACAGATCCAATACTATCACAAGGGTCACTTTCAATCCTATATGCCTGAAACGGATGAGATCCCGTCCATAGACTCATCCATCCACTGGTACCGAGGCTGGCGCGATAACCTGGGCTTTGCTTCCATCCGGGAACATCAGACTTCGACCTGATAAATCAGAGATGCTTCTGTATAACGACTTCTCCAGCCTTGAATTAGATATCTGGACCAACATGAATACTGACACTGTTTTTTACTTTTTAGGCGTGTGCGTTGTAACCAGCCCTGCACTCCTCTTTGCGGTCTTTGGTGTCACTTCTCTGGTGGGAAAACCCCTCGGGGAACGACTGATCGCCCGGGCCACACAGACGATGGTCCTGATTGGCCTGTTTGCGTCGATGATCATTCTGGGTCTGATGCTGACATTGGGAATACGGTACGTCCCGATTGAACTTGGGAACTGGGTTGTCATTCCGGAACAGCATTTCCACTTTCATTTGAAATTTATTTTCGACCGTCTCTCAATCCCTTTCTGTATTCTCTCATTTATTCTGTGTGGGACAGTAGGCGCATTCGCCAGCCGTTACCTGCATCGTGAACCAGGCTATAATCGCTTTTTCGTCTGTTATTCCATTTTTCTACTCGGGATGGTGGTCTCTTCTCTGGCAGGTACGATTGAAACACTCTTCTTCGGCTGGGAACTGGTTGGTCTTTCCTCTGCATTACTTGTTGCTTTTTTTCATGAAAAGCTCAACCCGGTTCGAAATGGAATGCGTATCTGGACGATTTATCGGATTGCGGATGCGGCATTTCTGTTGGCCGCGTTGATGCTGCATCATTTAACGGGTGCAGGCGATTTCGTAGGTCTGATGGGAACCGGCTCCTGGCCTGATGGGCACGCGACGATTTCTGAACAACATGCCCTCATCGTCGGCATACTATTACTGATTGCCGCCGCTGGAAAATCAGCACTTGTTCCCTTCTCCAGCTGGCTTCCTCGCGCCATGGAAGGGCCAACACCATCCAGCGCGATTTTCTATGGCTCTCTGTCAGTTCATCTGGGAGCATATCTGCTGTTACGAGTCAGTCCGATTCTCGAACTGTCCCTGACTTTAAGAATTGCCGTTATCTTACTCGGGTTGATTTCAGCAATCTATGGAACCCTGGTTGCCCGGGTGCAGACCGATATCAAAAGTGCTCTTGCCTTCGCATCTCTCACCCAGGTGAGCATCATTGTTGTCGAAATCGGCTGTGGTTTACGATACATTGCACTGATCCACATCATCGGCCACGCCTGCCTGCGAACGCTGCAACTTCTCCGCGCCCCTACGTTATTACACGATTATCACACGCTGGAAAATGCCATTGGCTCGCATCTTTCACAAAAAAAATCTGTTTTGATTCGTGTGATCCCGGAACGGTATCGATATCGACTTTATCGATTTGCTCTTGAACGTGGATACCTGGATGCCTTGAGCAATCGGTTCATCGTCGGCCCTTTCATTTCCGTATTCTGCTGGTGTGACAGAATGGAACGCCGCTGGAACGAACTGCTTTCCGGCGAAGAACCCCATGAATCGGACCGGATCAAAACACGTTCCGAATCAATGGAGGAATACCTATGATTCCTGAACTTCACTTTGCCTGGATGGAAATTTCGATCCTGTTTTCTCTGGCTGGTTCGCTCTGGCTCAAATTCACAAAGAATCGTGACATCGCCTACAAACGCTGTCTCATCACCTGCGCACTGGTTTTTCTGACCGCTGTCGGTGGATGGGTAGACTTCATAATGCTGCAGGCTTTTGAAGCAACAGATCATCTCAGCCTCACCCAACTCCTCTGGAACAGAAATCTCTTCATTGCCGACGAATTGAGTGCCCCTTTACTTCCGCTGGCAGCGCTGCTTTATCTACTGACCGTGCTTTCCACATTGAAGACCAAAGGTCACCGTTTCTCTTTCAGCAGTACCCTCTTTTCGGAGGCCATTCTATTAGCTACGCTCAGTAGCAGGGACCCCTGGGTGATTATCTGCTTACTTTCAGTGGCAACGATCCCTCCCTACCTGGAAATCAAAACTAACAGAGAATCCCCACGCGTTTATGTATTACATATGGGACTGTTCATCACTTTACTGGTATTGGGGGGAGTTCTGTCCGGCTATGGAGACGCGAATGATGTGACCTCACTGATAGCAGGGGCACTTCTTACCACGGCCGCCCTGTTGCGCAGTGGAATCATACCACTACATTGCTGGATGACAGATCTCTTTAATAAAGTGACTTTTGGAACAGCCTTACTGTTTGTCACTCCCATGACTGGTGCCTACGCAGTCATGCGACTCGTTTATCCCATCGCCCCAGACTGGGCTCTACAAGGCATCGCTCTGATTTCGCTGGTAACGGCAGTTTATGCGGCAGGAATGGCGTTAGTACAAAAAGAAGCACGACGTTTCTTCTGTTATCTGTTCCTGAGTCATTCTTCGCTGGTGCTGGTAGGTCTGGAGATGGCAACCCCCCTGGGTCTGACCGGCGGATTGTGTGTCTGGATTTCTGTGGGAATTTCACTCGCGGGGTTTGCCTTAACTTTTCGGTCAGTGGAAGCAAGAATTGGTCGAATCTCGCTATTAGAATATCATGGACTCTATGAGCACACACCAACCCTGGCAGCGCTGTTTCTCGTTACAGGACTGGCCTCAATAGGTTTTCCCGGCACACTGGGTTTCATCGCGACCGAACTGCTTGTCGAAGGCGCTATTGAAGTATACCCGTTAATTGGAACAGCGGTGATGATTGCCGCCGCGCTAAATAGCATTGCTATTCTTCGGGCCTATTTTCGAGTCTTCACAGGTGCCCGCCATGTCGCATCCATCTCGCTGCGAGCCCGCGTTTCAGAACATGTGGCAATCCTGATCCTGGTGGCGCTGATTCTAGGTGGAGGACTTTATCCACAATTCGGCGTCTCATCCCGTTATCATGCAGCAAAGGAAATGATTCAACTTCGTGAAACTCTTTTTCAACATACCTCTTCTGCCTCAAAAGTCAGCGAAACAGAACCCCCTGCTGCACGATCACAAGTGGTCAACTCGCTTGCGAAACAGACTGGGCGGTTATAAGGTATTGTGCCAGAAAAGTTATTTTATTGATAGCAGAAAGACTCACAGTGCCACAATCAAATATTGCCCGCATTGGAATTGTAACCGTATCCGACCGCGCCAGTCGTGGCGAATATGAAGACCGCGGCGGCCCTGCGATCCAAGACTATCTTTCGGAAGTGTTGACCAGTGACTGGCTGCCTGTCGCCCGTGTCATTCCCGATGAACTGCAGACGATTACGCAGACCCTGAAAGAACTCTGCGATCAGGAGAATTGCTGCCTGGTTGTTACTACCGGTGGTACTGGCCCGGCGAAGCGGGATATCACCCCCGAAGCGACGCTGGCTGTTTCTGAAAAAGAGATGCCGGGATTTGGGGAGTTGATGCGTAAAGTCTCGCTGGAAAAAGTTCCAACCGCGATTCTGTCCCGGCAGACAGCAGTCATCCGGGGCGGAACTCTGATTATCAATTTACCAGGCCAGCCGAAAGCGATTCAGGAATGTCTTGACGCTGTGTTCCCAGCAGTACCTTACTGCATTGATCTGTTGGAAGGGCCGTTCCTGGAAACTGATGAAGCCCGCCTGAAAGTGTTTCGTCCTAAAAAGAAATAGGCGCAATAAAAAAACAGGAGCATGCCGACGAATCGCTGCTCCTGTTTTTAAAATTCATATTCGAGTATCAGAATCAATTCTGTACTAAATTTGCACTGTCTTCTTCTATCGTTTCCAGTCGAACGGGCTTGATATCAAACTTGGGATTCTGCCCCAGGAATCGAGCCGGGTTGTTGTGGAAAACTTCGATAGCATCCTGAACGGAATACCCGCGAGCCCGGTACTGCACAACGCACTCCTGTAGAGTGAAAGGATCACTGGGTCCCCAGTCGGCTGAGGAATTCACCAGAATACGTTCGTGGCCATACATTTCCAGCATGTCAACGGCCCGTTTGGGAGTGCACTTGGTGATGGGATACAAAGTGAACCCGACCCAGTAGCCTGCTTCCAGAGGCTCACGAATGGTGTGTTCTTCGACATGGTCAATCCAGACACGTTCCGGATTCACATTCATGTGGGACAGCACTTCCAGGGTACGTTTGGTGCCACGCACTTTATCTTGCAGGTGAGGTGTATGAATCAAAATCAACTGATCATATTTGATGGCCTGCTCGACCTGTGCTTCGAAAATTTCTTCTTCGTTCTTTGTGGTTTTGTGAAAACCGATTTCCCCGACACCCAGTACGGTTGGTTTCTTATAAAACTCGGGCATGTGCTTGAGCACTTCGCGGCTGAGTTCCGGGTTCTCTGCTTCTTTGGGATTCACGGCAACCCAGCAGTAATGTTTGATCCCATACTCGGCAGCGCGAGTCGGTTCGAATTCGCTGATCTGGTGAAAGTAATCTATAAACGTTTCCGGGTACAGACGGTCAAAGCCGGCCCAGAATGCGGGTTCCGCGACGGCAACCACGCCGGACATGGCCATGCGTTCGTAGTCCTGGGCTGTTCGGGCAATCGCGTGATAATGAGGTTGAATGATTTGCATAATCGTCTCACTGATAAAATCTGATGGAAGCGGGGAGGGAGGAAATCTGATCGACTAATCGAGATCTGAGAACAGCAACAGCATCCGCTCTGATCGATTGGGCAGATGACTTTCTTCTTGCAAAAGAGCGATTGCCTCACTCAAAAGATCCAGCCGCGAGTCCTTCAGGGCATCTGCGCCCTCTTCATGATCATGGGCCCTGTCAATGCGATCCAGAGTCGCAGCAAGTTCTACCAGGGCACAACGGGCTTCGAGATATTCTCGATCCAAAACCTGTAAAGCTGTTTGCATCATTTAAACCTTTCGGATTTTTACGTCTGGTGAAGCTCCTTGATGATACACAAGCGTTTTCGACGAATCTTCAACATTGACCTTCATATCACAAGGCGAGCAGATTCGAAAAACGCGGCATAGAACCCGACCCCGGGTTCAATGAGTCACTCCTTATTATATACCTTACATCGGTACTTCCTACTCTCTCAACTGAGTTCAACTCAATTTCCCCGAAAGCGGAAACATAATTTCAGTATAAATGCATCAGTCGTAGTAATTACGGCGAGTAAAAAAAACCGGATGATAAACGGCTCTTCCCGATTTCTCCTGAAAACCGTTTTGTTCCAGAAAATGGACCATAAACGCATCCTGGTTTTCACCGGTAAACTCACAGGTAACTCCATACAGCCAAGCGGGTTCAAAGCCAAAACGAAGATAATATTCCGGATGTCCCAGCACAATCACAAACTGCTGGTTTTGTTTTTGAAGCGTTTGCAGTCCTGCCTTTACTAATTGAGACCCGACTCTCTGCTTTTGAAACTCAGGTAAAACCGCCAGTGGCGCCAGACCCCAGCCTTGGACTTTGGAACCGTCTGTATAGTTAATTTCAGCCGGTGTAAACAGAATGTGACCAACGATTTTGTGATCATCCTGGATTGCCACCAGGGAAACCTGTTCCGGACAGGCCGCTCTCAAACGATCCACCAGATTCGCTTCCGCAGTTTGACCAAAAGCTGCTTCATTGACCGTTCTGATTTCAGTACTGTCCAATGAATTTTCAAAGCGAATCTGCATCATCATTGGTTTTCTGGAGTGGATATTTTTTGCTGCTGTTTCAGAAACATTTGCAAATGGGTTAACTGCTGCTGCATGTTACTGACATAATCCCCCTGTGCAGGTGCGACTGTCAGAGGATTCAGTGTGAATACGGTAATACCCTGCTCTGCTAATTTATGGATCAGTTGGTCGGCAGGCTCCGATTCACACAGCATCAGAGATATCTTCTGTTGTTCCTGTAAAGTCTTGAGCTGCTGCCAGTCCTCCTGGTTCGGTTTTTCACTGGATTTCCAGTGCAGATGATGCATTGTCCAGTCACATCGTTTGGCGAGATACTGATAAACGGGCCGACGGGAATACCAGTGCAATCCCGGATATTCTTCATGAATCTGATCCAGTTGCTGATTTAACGGTTTCAATGAAACATTCAGTTTCTCCAGGTTTGCCCTGATTTCTGTTTCTGATTCCGGATCCAGTTTGATCAGTCGCTCTGCTACCGCTTCGGCCTGTCTTGACATCAGCCGGGGATCGAGCCAGAAAAAAGCGACCGTGCCCGCGTGTGAGTGGGCCCCACCTGATCCGTGGCGGTGAACTTCAAAATCAGGGACGGTAATTAAAGCATCTTTGATCGCAAGCGAAGTTCGCAAGACCTTTGAACGTGGCAACGAAAGTTTTTTAACCCAGTCGGCAAAGTCAGCACCATTCGTGACAATCAGATCCGCCTGCTGAATGCTCTGGATTGTCGCATCGTCTGGCAACCAGGATTCCGGATTCTCATCCGGGGGAACCGGATTCAGTACTTGAAATTCAGGTCCCACCAGTGATTCGACGATAAACTGCAGCGGATAATTGACCACAACGACAAGCCGGGGACTCTCCTTTTTTGCCTGCTGCTGGACCGTATCTGTTTTCGACTGACAGGCAGAAATCGTCAGCACTAATAAAAAATACTGAAAGACAGTTCGCATTATCAATACCACTAAATAAACCAGAAACGCATTAATTGATGTAAATACACTCGTAACACTACAGTCAGAATTGAAACGACAATCAGACTCGCTGCAAAGATGAAACACAGTTCTGTCAGCTGCAGCTTCCAGATCGTCGAACGACTGCACCCCAGTTGGAACATTGTCTGCCGCTCCCGCTGGCGCAATCTCAGGGACAGAATAAACACCAGCGTCAGCAGTAGACCGACCGAAATCGAAACCAGTAACGTATTCGCATCGAACAGCTGTTTGACGCGAAACACCAGTTGCAGTAATTCATTCACGATCTCGACGGGGCGAATGAGCTGGATCGACGACTCTTTCGTATCGTACATCCCCAGCAGTAGTACTTCCGATTTCGGATCATTCGGAATCAAAATCATCGATGTCACAGGGAAGGAGTCGATCTCACCATGAAAGTGGAACGAAGCCAGATTTTCTTCAGTCACTTCATTGAATTGGGGAACTGCTGCGTTTGCAACAGTGCTTTGTCCCTCTTTTTGTAAGACCAGATCTTTGTCTGTTTCCGCATTGATACTCTGATGACCATGTCCGATACCGGAAATGATCCATTCCGTCTTCAGATCAACAAAAACGGCATCGTCATCGGGTGAATGCGCCCGGGCTAATACTCCCACAACCCGCATCTGGAGTGGATAGTTGCCCGACAGATCAAATACGTTCAAGGGATCGGACATCAACCGGTCCCCTGGCTTAAGTTGCAGTCTCTTCGCGACGTTGGAACCGATCACACAGTCCCCCAGACGCTGCAGGCTGGTACCTTTTACGACATTGAGTTTGCGGAACTCAAAATAATCCAGGCTGGTTCCCACAATCGGAGCGCCTTGCGCAGTGAATCGGATCGCCAATGGAATCGACAAGGCATAACCTGTTTCCTGTATCGTTTCCACTTCCTGCATGGTGGTCGATTCCAGGTCTGCCTGATTGAAATACATACTCTGCAATGCCAGATCGAAGCGGCTCCCCTTCATCCCGGCCACCAGGGGGGTTGTGTTGGCGCGGGCCATCAGATCCCGCTCGAACTGTGCGACTCCCAATTGCAACAGTACCGGCAATAAAATCGACAGCGAGACACACAGAACCAGCGTAATCGTCTTGAGCTTATTATAGAGTAGATAGCGGATTGTCAGCCGAAAAATACCACTCATGACATGGATACCACCTCATGAAACTGTTCAATGTCGATGGTGCGGTCAAACTGGTCTAACAGACGATCATCGTGCGTGACCATAATCAGAGTCGCGCTGGTTCGCGCGGCATGTTTCAGCAGCAGATCACGAATCAAACGTTTGTTGGCGGGATCAAGATTCCCGGTAGGCTCATCAGCTAACAGAATCTCAGGTTGAGGCAATAGGGCCCGGCAGATAGCCACCCGCTGGCGTTCCCCTTGAGAGATCTGATCGATCCGACCATTTAAATATTGATCAATCTGCATGGATACCGCCAGTTCCTGCGCACGGTTCTGCACACCCTGATCCATTTTCAACGCCTGATTGATGTAATAGGGAAGCAAAATATTTTCGCGCACATTCAAGTAGTCGATTAACTCAAATTCCTGAAAGACAAAACCGATTTTTGAAATACGATAAACGCGTCTCTGACTGTCATTGAGAGTTTTCAAATCGACATCACAGGAAATAAGGGTTCCCTGATCCGGAACCAGTATACCCGAGATTAAGTTCAGCAACGTCGTTTTCCCGCAGCCACTTGGTCCGATCACTGCGACCTTTTCTTTATCCTTGATTTCCAGTTGAGGTATGCTCAGCTGAAACGGGGATTGCGGGTAGCGGAACTGAAGCTGTTGCAGGCGGATCATGGCGAACTCGTATCAGCGGACTGTTTCGCGGGAGCCGTCTCCTCGGTCTCCATGGGGGCTTCCTCTTTGACATCACGCAAACGGGTTTTAAAATGCAGACGTTTCTCATCCAGCAGGTCCATACCCGTCAACTTCCAGGCCCCCTCCACCGGTTCCAGATAAAAGATGCCTTTATACTGGTTGGTACGAGTATGAATATGTCCCCAGTGTTCGACCGTGCCTGCGACGTTCCAGGTTGATTTTACAGCAAAACTGCGTTCATCTTGAGAATTCTGTTCTTTCAGATCCAATGCCGGTTGGAGTTCGATGGACTCCCAGTTGACGTCAGTCACGCGTGAGATCGCTCCCCCCTGCTCCTGCATTTTCAGACTCTGATTAATCTGTCGATACAGTGTCTCCAGAAAAGAACCCTCAGCACTTTTCGCCAGGGCATCATAAACATCACTGTCAGAGTGATAATCAAACGAACGGTAAATATTCTTGTGCAGGGTTTTGAAGACCGCTTCTGCTTTATCAATGGACACCTCAGGCACGGGTTGCAGCGGACTGGCAAAACTGACCTGGGCCAGCGGCAGGCAGAGCAGACTGATAAAAAACAGCACAGCCACAGCAGTCAGTGTCCGCTTGTATGAATGTCCGCGACGAAGCAGACTCAGGCTCATCATAAGACACAACAGAAATCCGAAACCACTCACGACGGGGATTGTCCATAGAGAACGCGCAGGCAGAGTGACAGCCACCGGATTCACATCCAGGCTGACTTTCCGTCCCGGGTTTTCCCACTTGAACTCACTGTTCCTCTCCAGTTTGGAAAAGACAGGTCTAGAGGACTGATCAAAGGCAAAGCAGACTGCTTCCACACTCCAGACGCTGCGGTTAAACATATCCCAGGTGACTTTAACCGTATCGGGAGTTCCTTTGGTGCTGTAAGTCAGAATGATCCCCACGCGGGCATTCGCCAGACTGACCCGCTTTTTCTCGGCATGTTTGGCAAAATCAGTGAAATCGAGTCCATAAAAATCGAGCCGGGAGACCACAGGTTTGACCGTAATGCCATCGATCTCAATCGGATTCGCTTTCGCAAAATACTCTTCAATCTTCGCGCGGGATGCCTCCTGCTCTGCAACTGATAGAAAGTCTGGATCTTTTTTATCCAGAGTAAAAAATGATTCCAGTGTTGCCAGGGGTATCAGAATTTCGTGGCGTACTTCGAAGTCTTCAATGTACAGAAACGAATAGATCGTCCCGTAGCTGGTAATCCCTAGTGTCTCCTCACGCCGTTCTTTGAGCCACTTCTGCCAGTCTGACTCTGACGCATCAGGGTCTAGCGGAGGATGATCCCAGTTGAAGCGAATCGTCTGAGGATCGCGGGGCTTCATCGCTACGGCATAGGGAGTTTCAGAGCCTTCCTGCTTCAGATTGAATCGAACCATCGCCGGAAAACCAGCGTTGGAATCAACCAGTTCCTGGCTGAAAGTCAGAAACTCGGGTGGTTTCGCGAGTGCATATTCCATTTCGAAAACCAGAGTAAACTGCATCAGGTCGCTCATGGCGACCCCTTCAGACTTCACTGAAGAATCATCTACGGAAACCACCTTGCCTTGCAGTTTCTCTCCATTGATATCGCGAACCAGCAGGCGGTCCAGCAGGAACTGTTTGTGCTGTTCAATCGCTTTTTTGATTTTCGCCTGGGAAACGATGTTTTCTTCGTCGGGTTCCAGTTTCTGAAAGAAATACAGGTCTTCTACATAGATCTGCATCGAAATCAAAACTTTATCTCGAGTCACATACACATTTTCCTGGCTGTCAGAAATCGGATGCGCATCACTCCTCGTGGGAACAAGTCCACAGATCATCAAAGTCAGACAAAATAGAAAACGTAGCGGAAACCGTTTTTTCGAGCCAGACAGCCTCTCAAACTTGCAGACTGTGTTGGCATCTCGCATGGTCATAATTGAAATTCGCAGCAGAATGATTGTGAATCAATAAGGAGAGTGTCAATCGGGCAGGCTTTGTTACATTTCTGTACTATTTGATCCTACCGAGACACAGTATAGAATTGCAATCGTCGCCTGCTTATAAGACACTACGAATAAAGAATTCATGATGCTTGAGAAAAAAGGGACTCCGATGGAAGAAAACCAGAAATCAGACCAGCCCGAAGCCAATGAGACACAAGCAGTTAACGCCGAACTGCCCCCTCCTGTTAAAGAACGGCTCCTGAAGCGGACCGCACTCTGGTTTCTGGCAGTACTCCTGGCAGCCTCCGCGATGATTTACCAGCGTGCCACCGGCCCTACATACCCCATGAAGGTTCCTGTAGCGGAAGATCTCGTCGCCCGACTCATTCGTACTCATGAATCAACGGGAGACGCGACAGTAGAAGTTCCGATTCCCCAGGCAGAAGCCAAAACAGCAACAGCCACACTCTACTATAAACGTTATCGTACCGACGACGAATTTACTCCTGTTCTCATGGAAGCAGTGACCTCGGAATCAGGCACCCAGTTTGAAGGGGCTCTCCCCAAACAGCCTGCAGCGGGTAAGTTGCAGTATTACATCGAAGCAAAAATCGCTGGCCAGCCACGTCGTTTTCCAGAGCAGGCGGACCAATTTGTTTTAATCCGTTTCAAAGATCCCGTCCCTGACGGTGTATTGATTCCGCATGTCACATTGATGATTTTTTCGATTCTGTTAGGAATGCGTTCCGGACTGTCTGCGCTCTTCGCTCCCTATAATATGAAACAGCTGGCCTGGACCACGCTGTGCGGTATGACTGTGGGAGGCATGATTCTGGGACCAATGGTGCAAAAATATGCGTTCGGTGAATACTGGACCGGGTTTCCTCTGGGGGGTGACTGGACCGACAACAAAATGCTGTTCATGTTTCTGGCCTGGGTCTTTGCCTGCTCCGTCATCGGGCTTAACCCGCGGAAGAAAAACACCACTATCGGACGCATCGCCGTCTTCACAGCCACGATTGTGATGACGGTCTGCTATCTCATTCCTCACAGTATGGGTGGCAGCGAACTCGATTATAGCCAGGTTGACAAAGGCATCGATCCGAGCAAAGCCATTGAGACAGGTCGAAAATGAATGCCGCTCAGGTCCATCTGATGACGGTACACGTCCCCATTATCGGCTGCTGGGGACTGTCGATCCTGTTCCTGCTGGCCTGGATCTTCCGCGACGAGCGTCTGCTGAAAATCTGCTGCTGGCTCTTATTAACGGTATTGGTGATCGCGACGGTCGCTTACTTCTCCGGCCCACTTGCTTATGAAATGTTGCAGAACCAGGTTCAGTTGAACGAAGAAACCGTGGAATTTCACGCGGTACTCGCCCGTTCCTGTCTACTGGGCATGGTGCTCCTGGCGATGGTGGTGGGAAATGCCTTAATCCAGGGCTTTCAGGGGGAAAGCGTCCCGCGCTGGCAACGTGCCCTCATTCTGGCTGGGACGATTGCAATCGCCAGCTTCTGGAGTGCAGCCGCTCACTGGGGAGGCCTGATTCGACATCCGGAAATCGGCTTCTCCAAACCGGAACCCTCTGAAAGCGCAGCCGCTGATTCCCAGATCAATGAGCCCTGAGCAGCTTATTTGACGATTTCAGTCCCGATCCCTTTATCAGAATAGATTTCCAGCAAAATAGAATGAGGGAGCCGGGCATCCACGATATGGACCTTGCCAACACCGCTGGCAAGTGCTTCCAGAGCAGCATCAACCTTGGGAACCATTCCCGAATCGATTGTTCCATCGGCAATAAGAGAGCGACAGCGTTGCGTTTCCAGATGGGAAACCAGTGTCTCGGGGTCATGACGATCAAGAAAAATCCCGGGAACATCGCTCAGAAATACCAGTTTTTCCGCTTTCAGAATTCGGGCAAGAGCCGCAGCAGCGGTATCTGCATTGACATTCAACTTCTGTCCTGATGCATCCAGGGCAACAGAAGGGATGACTGGAATCGCATCGGACTGACAGATTTCCGCCAGGAGATCCTGATCGACGTCTGTCACATACCCGACATGCCCGAGATCAACGGGAGAACCATCTGCTGCCTGCAGGGTCAGTTGTGCTCCTCGCAGGCAGTTCTGTGTGCCAAAATGCAGGGCTTTCGCTTTAGCGCCTTGTGATTGGATTTCCTCCACCAGCGAAGCACTGATCTGATTGGCGAGTACGTCGGTGGCAATTTCCAGCGTCTGCTCATCAGTATAACGGCGTCCGTTGACGAAACGAGGTTCGATCCCCGCGGTATTCATCGCCTGGCTGATCGCTTTCCCGCCGCCATGTACCAGAATCGGATGCATGCCGACGGTACGCATGAAGATCACGTCAGTCAGGAAACTTTTGACTGCCGCCTCTTCTTCCAGAGCACTTCCCCCGAGTTTGATTACGACATAACGACCACGAAACCGGCGAATCCAGCTTAACGCTTCGATCAATACAGCTGCTTTACGAACGGCACCTTCCACAATGAACCTTTCATCCTTCCGGACACATCAATATTTCTAAATTTGTTACCCTGAGAATCGTTTCAACAGGCGTTTGATGACTGCAGCCAGACTTCTCGTTAAGCAGCCTATTGTAGATGTCTCCCCTCCACTGTCAAACGAGCGGCATATTCCCAGGAATCATTCGAAATACCTCCCTGATCTGTTGAACCATTTTTCGTTTTTTCAGCCGATTTACAATTTTTATCTCAACTTCAATTTCAATCGTCTTAAATCCGGGTTTCTACAGTTTTTCTGATGACCAAACTGGCATAATCCAACTTGAATCAATTGCCTGTCAGGCTTCACAATCGGACTGATCAATACGGCCCCGGCAAGTAGAGAGAATGGCACGACAGTCCGGTTCGGAAATTTTGCGCCGACACACACCTGATACAAGCCATCTCTTCAGAAGCCTGGAAATGGTGTGTGGTCGTTCTAAGGAATTCCCCGATACATAACTCTACAGAACGAGAGTGTTTTCGCTCACCATACTGTATTGCCTGATAACAACTCAGAGACCCCCAAAGACCGAGACGGAGAAACAACGTTGGCCCACTCACACTTGCCGATTCAACACCTGATGAAACAAATGGAAAACTTTGCTTCAGATCAATCTAACCTTAACTGTCGTCCCTCATGGATCAATGACTTTGTCGATGAGATCGCCGATATTTTCAATCCTTTTGACGAAGTCGGCCGCGTTGGCTTCGACTGTCAGTTCACAGAAAAATGCTGGGAAGTGGGCCTGTTTCTCGGCAGCACAGAAATTGTAGGAGGTCAGCGGGATGGACAGTTCATCGCCGCCAGCTTCCAGTTTGATTTACTGCAACTCCTGGATCGTTTCGAGTCGGTCAACCGGTTCCACTTTAATTTTCTGGAGCAGTCTGACTCATCCACAACCAATGACACCGCATCTGCCTACATCACGATTGAAGGTCACATGACTGACCTGGAGATCGTGCGTCTGAATGTTTACGCCACTCCCCCTGAAGAGGCTGGACCCGGGTTCCGCAAAACGCACGATGGTAAAATCGATACCGTCTGAGATTCGAAACTACGCTTCCTGACTGCTAAACAGACAGTTGAAAAATAACGAAACATCATTGCGAGGCGATCAGCTACGATTCATGACTTATGAATCGTAGCTGTTTTTTTATTCAACCGGTTCGACAGCAGTTTCTTCAGCCACCTTCCCGTCACGTAAACGAAGAATAAAATCCGTATCCCGAATATAGCGTTCATCATGAGTGACAATCACGACGGTTGTCTTGTACTCTGCACTCATCTCACGCAGACAATCAAAAATCTCCCGACCGGTTTTGGTGTCGAGTTCCCCGGTCGGCTCATCGGCCAGAATCAAAAGTGGCCGCTTTAACAGCGCACGGGCAATCGCGACACGCTGTTGCTCTCCCCCCGAGAGTTGACTGGGGCGATGCGTAATCCGGTTTCCCAGGCCGACCTGTTGCAGCAAAGCTTCAGCGCGTTGCCTTTGATCTGCAGTCACCCCTTGAGGCAGATAAGGAGCCAGTACATTTTCCAGCGCATTCAGGTTTTTCAGCAGATTGAAATTCTGAAACACAAATCCCACTTTTTCCCGGCGGTAGATATCGCGTTCATTCTGGCTGAGCGCGGAGAGAGATCGGTTCTGTACGAATATTTCTCCTGCAGAAGGCGTATCCAATGCTCCCATCAGGTACAACAGAGTACTCTTCCCACTACCGGAAGGCCCTAGGATAAACGAAAACTTTTGACCGGGAAAATGGCAACTCACTCCCTGTAATGCCTGCACCTCGGTCTCACCACTCTGATGGATCTTCTTCACATTTCGTACTTCAATCATTCCCTTATCCACTTTCAGAATTCAATCCACTATAAAACAGAGGCGGCATTAACCTCGACGAATGGCATCTATCGGAGTCATACGCGTCGTCCAGATTGCAGGATACAGGCCACCCAGAACTCCGAGCAGAGTACTGAAGACCACACCAAACAGCAGTAACCCCGGGCTGGCATACAGATGCACCTGGCTGGCAAACTTCCAGTTGACGACGGCAATGGCAATTAAACCGAGGATTCCTCCTAGAACGCCCCCCAGTATCCCTAACAGAGAACTTTCCGCCGTGATCAGCAACATCACATCCCGATTCGACCAGCCATTTGCTTTCAGGATTCCAAAGTCCACAACCCGCTCCATTACACTCATCAGCATCGTGTTGATAATACTCAGCATTGCAATCAAAACGCCGATCCCCGTCATCAGGCCCAGAAAAATATCCAGATCAGCAGTAAACGTATCCAGACGTTCGCCCCAGTCGGAAGCAGAACGGACTTCCAACGCACTTTCAGCAGACTCTGATTCCAATTTCCCTGTTTTCAGATCGGCGACCGTTGGTTTCAAAATGGTGTTTTCCACTTTTTCATTCGTGAGTTCTTTGTCGGCGGGATTTCCTTTAAAGGTATCGTCGATGGCTGTCATAAATTCTTTGAGGATATTGCTATTTGACGAACTGGCCAAAGCCAGCGAGGTCGGCTGCCAGGATGCCAGTTCGCGACCTTGAAACCGATCTTTAATTGCCTGGACCAGCTTATCATTAGAGACTTCTCCCGACTGTTCGATATAAAAGCAACTCACACTTTCCGGATCAAATCGAGTGATTTCGCGTACGACATCTATATCCAGAATGATAGCGACATCTAACAGGATCGAACCTGACTCATAAAGTCCGACGATGTTCATCGTCTGGCCATTCACTTCAATCTGGTCACCAATCTGTTTGTGATGCTGCTCGGCAATCTGCCGACTTATGACCGTATTTAATGTTCCGCGGTCATCCAGAGTCAGAAATCGACCTTCGTAGATGGCTTCCCGGTAGATCCCATGCTTCAACTCTAATCGAGTCGGCAGGTCGGTCCCAAACAGAAAGCGGGGCGGACTGATCACAGGTTTCCCTTCAATCAAATTCACTCGAGACCAGATTTCCGGGTTGACAATAGATACCCCGGTCACATCTTTGATCTCAGTTCCCCAGTCGCGGGGAATACGTGAGAACAACGGGATTGGCGCGCCCGGCTGCATCGCCAGGATCCCTGATATTTTACCGAAGGTCTGAGAAACCGTCTTTTCCAGCCCTCCTGCGATGGAAAACAACCCCACCATCCCAGCGATCGCAATCGTTAAACCCATTAAACACAAAAATGAGCGAACTGAGCGGCTTAGAAGATTTTTAATCGCAAATTTTATCATTGAAGCTGTTTTCCAGTGAGTTAATTCGATCCGACCTGTGCAGGGTAGGGGCATTCTACGCAGATCAGATCCATCAATGAATCATTTTGATTCGTATTCTTAGAATAAAAGCACTGTTTATAAGCAGTTATAGACTGAGCTAACTTGAAAACCAGTGAATTTCAAACGTAGAATGCTCCCAGCTGAGCATCTCTCAGGAAAGCATTCAACGGGCGAACGCACCATACTGCAGGGCTCGCTCGATAAATATTAGACGCCTGGTACATCAAACGAATTTCGAATCCATGAGCAAACGAGACTATTACGATATTCTGGGGGTTTCCCGCAGCGCTACCGCTGACGAAATTAAAAAAGCGTACCGAAAACTGTCGCGCAAATATCATCCGGATATGGCACCGGATGACAAATCGGCTGATCAGAAATTTAAAGAAGTTCAGGAAGCCTACGAAGTTTTACGCGACGAGCAGAAACGGAAGCAATACGACCAGTTTGGGCACTCATTTCAGCAGGCAGGTCCGGGAGGTGGTGGCTATTACCAGTCTGCCGGCGGTGCAGGACCGGTTGACTTTGAAGACATGTTCGGCGGGGGTGGCATTGACCTGGGTGATTTATTTGGGGGCGCGTTTCGAGGTGGGGGATCCAAACGGGCACAACCCCGTCCGCAAAAAGGGGAATCGAAACGTCTCTCCATTGATATTCCCTTTCATCTGGCTGCTGTTGGGGGAGAACATGAGATCAGCCTGCAGAAAGGGAGCAGTTCTGAGCGACTGACTGTGAAGATCCCTCCAGGTGTCGATAGTGGTTCCGTCATCCGGCTGAGTGGTCAGGGAAACCCGGGGATTCATGGCGGGCCAGCTGGCGATCTCCTGTTGACCATCAAAGTTGGCGCACACCCGTACTTCAAAAGAGACGGGAGCAACCTGTTACTGGAAGTCCCTATCACGCTTACCGAGGCAGCACTGGGAGCCAAAGTGGATGTCCCCACATTAAGCGAAGGAGAAGTGACCGTCACGATTCCTCCCGGTACATCCAGTGGCAGCAAACTACGTTTACGGGGAAAAGGAATCATCGATCAGAAAACTCGACAGACCGGCGATCAGATTTGCGCCATCAAAATTGTCGCTCCCAAAACACTCAGCGATCAGGCAAAAGCCCTGTATGAACAACTCAAAGATTTACAACAGGAATCACCCCGATCGAAAGCATGGTGAATTCGATGCAACTGAAACATCCCTCTGTAACCAGCCCAGGGAAAAACTGTCTGTTCCTGTTCTGCGTATTCTCTCTGACATGCTTACTGACACTCCAGCCCGTGGCAGCACAGGATCAGGAGACAGGTTCGACTACCAGGAATTCAATCAACCAATCGAGCGTGGAACTTCCCGACGATCCGGCAGCGGAAAGTACCGAAACGGATTCCGAAGAACCCAAAAAAGACGAACGTCCTAAAGAACTGGGGATCATGATCTTAATTGTCTGGCTGCTAGCGGGTGCTGGCATCGGAATTCTGATCTTTACTTCGCTGTTTGGTCATTCGGTACGCACTATGATTCGCCGTCCTTATCCAAACCAGATGTATCCCCCCAAAAAAGAAACGTCTGAACCACCAGTGGAAACCAGCATGGAAGCAGAGACTGGCGACGAAAAACCAGAATCATGACCGGTTCCCAAAACGATCCCCGGCACCAGACCCCTTCCGTCAAAACATTCGGATTTCCGAGAGAATACCGTATCCGTAGCCAGCAGGATTTCGATGCGATCTATGCTGCAAAACAGCGGGCCGGCGACCAGAACCTCTTACTGTTTGCAATTCAGAATGAACTCCCCCAGTCCAGACTGGGAGTGAGTGTCTCAAAAAAGAATGGCAATGCCATTAAACGGGCGCGTAAGAAAAGACTGCTCCGCGAGGCATTTCGCCTGATCCGATCTCAATTACCCGCAGGGCTCGATCTGATTGCCATCCCCCGTGCAGAGAAGGATGGGGATCTCCGAGGCTACCAGAATTCACTCAAATATCTCTCACAGAAGCTGAAACGTCGCCTGGAGCAACAGTCTGGTTGATGAAACAGATCGCCCTGCAAATCGGCCGCATGCTGTATCAGCTTCCCGCCCGAATACTGATCGGCCTGGTTCGCATCTACCAGATGACCCTCAGCCATCTGGTAGGCAGACAGTGCAGGTTCCACCCGACTTGCAGCGAATATTTTATTCAGGCGGTGAAAAAATACGGCGCCATCAAGGGATCCTGGAAAGGTATTCTGCGGATCTGTCGCTGCCACCCTTTTCACCCCGGAGGCTACGATCCCCCTTAGTCGATTCGGTTAATAGACTCGGCTGGGTGTTATCTGGATCGATGTTTCTCGTCTGACGGGTGACGTCTCTTCCTGAATCTGTTGAAAACTGATTTTTCGCAGTGGAACAGACTGGTCCTGTGAAATCATCGAAGGCACAGTCAGTTCCCGGGGATGATTGAACTCGGGCTGTTCAGTAGAGAAGTCTGGCACAGAGACCGGGGTGGCCGTTTTAAACTCAAATTTGCGAACCTGTTGCTGCTGAGCCTGTTTCGAATAAGGCCACATTTCCAGTTGATCTTCAGAAGTCGAGAAATCCTCGACAGCCAATGGTTCACGGATAGCAGAAACCTTCCAGGAATTGTTGAAGTTAGTTGCTTCTCCGGGAGGTGGCAGTTGAGGTAGCTGCTGTGATTTCACATCCGGTTGGGGTTGCAGTTTCTGCGGCGGAGCAGGCAGTGCAGGAGCGCGTTTGACCGGTTCCGGCTGCAGTACCTCTTCCGGCATCTCAGTCGCTTCAAAAACAGGTTCTGAATTGATGCACGAAAGGTCTCCACAGAAGGTTTCTTCTTCGATCACTTCGACATGGCTGCCGGAAACCCTGCGCACCCAGTCGGGCGTCTTCACATGTGATTTCATTCTGGAATAGAAACCTTTTACTTTCCCATTCATCTGTTTCACTTTATTCGACATGGAAGAGGAAACAGTTGAATAGTGGGGAACCAGTCCCAGGTACTTCTGGGCCGGCTCTTCCGGTTCATCATCAAACATGGACTTAAAATATTCAGAATCGTCAATGGTTTCTTCATCCGAAACCTTCTGAATGAGAGACCGCTTCTGGTTTGATGTCTGCTCTGCCCCTGGTGGAATCAGGCTCGGAGGAGCGGCAGGTGGAAAGCTGTCATCAACGGGAGCAGGAGCTGGTTCCAGTTTATATTTGCCCTGGTTCTGGTATCGGGGAGCCGTTGTGTCCATCTGCTCCTGATACTCAACACTGGGACGGGAGGCCTGCTGATAGACCTTCTGTTGAACATACTGGCAGCCAGCTAACCCCGATATGGAAAACATACATAGTGACAATGTGATCGTTTTCGAATAGGGTCGTAACATTTTGAGTTCCTCTTTCCGTGTCTGTCAGACAGCGCCGATCTTAAAAAAACCACTTTCCAAATTTGACAAGCTCATAAAATGTGGTATGGCACACGGAATAAAAATCGGTTAAATCTGCCGTTTTCGCATATATGAAAGTACGTAATCAGTTAGAATGGGCTGAAGAGCCATCCGTTTATTCTCGCTAAAACGATTTCTCATAAATGCAAGTGTCGTAATTGATGAAGCTATTGTTTGTGATCTAACGATCGTATTATCTGTAAGCGGTTCCATAGAACGGATCATTACTAATAAAACGGTATTAACGGCTGAAACAATTTCAAGGATCTGTTAAGTTTCAGTGATTATGCCTGTTTTCGATCAATCCACCATTATTGAGTGACAAGCGGCGACAGGCAGGCTGCATCTCAGGAATAGTTAAATTCAAATTCAGAACCGGTCTCGGAAGTAATTACAGTCGATGGATATAATGAAACAAGGAGTGACCCCATGATTGATTTGAAAAAAATTCTCGTACCAACCGACTTCAGTGAATTTGGAGAACAGGCCCTGCTTTATGGATGTGAGCTTGCCAACCGGTTCGAAGCCGAACTCCATTTACTGAATGTCGTTCAGGATGCCGTCGCCATGTTTCCAGAACCGAATATGATGGGAACGTCGATGAATGATCTGGTAGCAGACATGCAGGGGCTGGCTCAGAAACAGCTGGAAGAAATGCCTGGCCTGCCAGGCACTGAAAACCTGAAAGTCGTACGTAAAGTTTGTGTCGGTCCTGCATTTCTGGAAATTATTCGTTATGCCAAAAAAGCAGACATCGACCTGATAGTCATCGGTACACACGGCCGAACCGGCCTCAAACATATGTTGCTCGGAAGTGTGGCTGAAAAAGTAGTCCGCAAATCCCCCTGCCCGGTATTGACGGTTTCTCACCCCGAGCGGGAATTTGTAATGCCAACTTAAATAATCTGCTGCAACACACTATAATTTATTGAGTTAATATCACTGGAAATTCGTAGACGTACTGAAGCATCCGCATTCACGATGAAATCCGGACTCACCCCACTAAATATACTGAGGAAACAATGCCGAAACTGACCGTTGAAAATGTAGGAGAATTCGAAGTGGAATCTGGTAAGCGCCTGGTATTGGCACTGACCGAAGATGCCCAGGTCGATCAATTACATGCCTGTGGTGGCGCGAGTCGCTGTACGACATGCCGTGTTGAGTTTATCGAAGGTGAACCTGAAAAAATGACGGTCGCTGAAAAAAACACTCTCGAAGCACGTGAAGTCACCGGCTGCCGACTCAGCTGTCAGATTCTCTGTGATCATGATATGACCGTCCGGGCGATCAGTCGCCTGGAAGGCAGCGGGCGCGCCGATGCAGGCCATGTGCCCAAACCCGAAATGGAACCTCAACCCGTAGAATGGGTTGATAAATAACCTGAAATCCAAATCTGGGGAGCTCTGATATTTCAAAGCTGCGTTCAATTCAGAGCTTCTCATATTTCCGGCACAGTTTGATAACGGTCGCCGGGTCCTCTGAATAGAGGGAGTAATTGATGCGATTCATGCTTTCAGTCGTTTTGCTGGCTACTGTTCTGATTCTGTCCGGTTCAGAAACTGTCTCCGCCAAGAACCGTGACCCAAAAGTCCAGCAGGCGATTTCCAACGCCCTGGAATATCTCGCCAGGGAACAACGTCGCCAGGGATACTGGGAGGCGAATGGAGGACAGTACCGGGTAGCGATGACTGCCCTCGCGGGGAATGCATTACTGGCAGAAGGTTCCACCACCACGCGCGGGAAGTACGCAAAAAACGTTAAGAACGCTGTGGATTACCTGCTGGAGATGAGTCAACCCAACGGTTTGATCGGTTATAAAAATGATTATCACTACACCTACGGACACGGCTATTCCATGGTCTTCCTCTCCCAGGTTTATGGTGAAGAAGAAGACTCGCTCCGCCGCGAAGAACTCAAAAAAGTACTGATTAAAGCCGTCGATTTCTGTGCCGGTGCCCAGACCACTCGTGGCGGCTGGGGTTATGTTTCTGCCAAAGACGGTAATGATTTCGATGAAGGCTCAACCTGTATCACACAGGTCCAGGGTTTACGCGCCTGTCGCAATGCCGGCATCCCCGTGGATAAAAAAATCATTGACCGCGCCAAGAAATACATCTCAGACTGTACGACTCCGGAAGGGGGCGTCCAATACAGTATTCGAGGAGGCGGGGCTCGACCAGCGATCACGGCAGCTGCCTGTGCCGCCCTGTTCAATGCCGGAGAATATGACTCTGACCACCTCAAAAATATGCTTGATTTCTGCAAGAAGAATATCTGGCCTGGGGGAAATTCAAACCGCTACTTTGGACACTGGCATTACGCCCATTTTTATTACGCCCAGGTGATGTACCGCGGCGAAACCAAAGACTGGGATAAGTACATCGAAGATATCGGCAAGCAGATTCTACGCAAACAGTCTGCATCCGGTGCCTGGATGGAAGGACATGTCGGACCTGTCTATACGACTGCCATCAATGCGACGATTCTACAGCTCGATAAAGGTTACCTGCCGATCTATCAGAAATAGCAGGTATCCTGATATGGACTCAGTCATTGCTCAGACTTGTTAAATGACAGATCACCGACTCGGCTAATCTCTGGGGATGATAACCTCCCTCCAGCAGGCTGACGATACGACCACCACAGTACTCGCGTGCCACTCCTTTCACCAGTCGTGTTAACGTTCCAAAATCCTCAGTCTCCAGACCCAGCGAACCAATCGGATCATCTTTGTGCGCATCAAAGCCTGCACTGATTAAAATCAGTTCGGGCTGGCATTTAGTGGCAGCATCAAGCAGCATCCGCTCAAACTGGGAAAAATAGTCCTGACGGGAGATTCCGAATGCCAGTGGCAGGTTCCAGATTGTTCCCAAGCCCGCGCCCGCTCCCGTTTCATGGCCCAGACCAGTCCCAGGATAAAACGGATGTCGGTGTGCAGAAAAAAAATAGACGGACTCTTCTTCATAAAAGATATCCTGAGTGCCATTACCGTGATGTACATCCCAGTCAACAATCAGAACACGGTTTAAACCATGAAAGTCAACGGCATGTCGAGCGGCAATGGCCACGTTATTCAACAGACAAAATCCCATGGCCCGGCTTGAAAGGGCGTGGTGCCCCGGTGGCCTGCTGGCACAAAACACCTGCTTCACATCCCCATTGATTACCCGGTCCACTGCTTCAACCGCACAACCTGCAGCATAACGAGCTACATCATACGAGTCGGCGGACATCACTGTATCTGATTCAATGCGGCCACCGCCTGCTGCCGAAAAGGCCTGTAACTGTTTCAAGTAACTTTCAGGATGAACCCGGAATATCTCCTCGCCCGATCCAATCTGGGGATCATTCAATATCAATAGATTGGGTATGACTGCGGCAGTAACCTCGTTTGTTACCGTTTCCAGCCTCAGAGCACATTCCGGGTGTGCCCCGGTCTCATGCTTTAAGAATGTGTTACTCTGAAAATAAACCGCCATACGCTATCCATTCCTGACCGGGCTACACACACTGATTTCCTCAGAATCCAGATAACCGTTATAAGGTGTCTCAGACGGCAGGAGGAAACTGAACATTCTCTCTGCAATCATTCACATTTTCTTCACATCTGCATTTCCTGCCGGCATTGATGATTCTGATCATTTTTTCTAACCCATAGATAATTCGGAGACGCTTTGGCTCGGCAGAAGAATTCCGGCTTAAGGATTGAGAAATTTCTTGACAGTTCGTAAGCTAAAGCGATACCGTAAGATAATAAAACTATGCCATGGAAGACAGTGGAATTTATTCCTGCAGCGACAACGGAGTTATTTTGACCGTGCAAGTGGGATTGGAACGCTGATTCCCTGAATCTGCTACTCGAAAATGGCAGATTTAATTGGTATCTGCTCTTTATTTATCGTATGATTTACAGTGATTCATATCCTCATTCCGCTTCGTTCGGAACCAGAATAGCAGTCGGCACTTAATCACAGGAAATCTATTCGGCTGCCATAGAGTTATTTGCCTTATTTGTGTAATATTTTCCTTGAATGTAACGCTCCCTTTTAAGTCGAGAAAACCCTGTGCTTCTGAATGTACCGGGGTTCGAGCAGAACGTTGAATGAAGGAACTTTCCGTGCGACAATCCATATGCTCGTATCAGGCCTTTTCAGGAATTGAAATGCTGACCGCCAGAGTATGCAGACATTCTCTGTTGGCAGTCGGTCTGTTACTGTGTTCCAGTTCGTTACTTCTCGGCCAGCAACCAGCAGATCCCAATGCCCAGAATAATGCATTGAATGTATACAAAGAGTTAATGTCTCCTGATGAAGCGGTCAAATTTCGTAAAACCAAACTGCGGAATTTCGATGAGGTGCTGCGGGGGGGAAAGATCAATTCTCCCGAAGACAAAAAACTGATCGCTGAAGGTGCCAAATATCATCTCTATCTGATGACTTTCAAGCAGGACCCCAATAAACCGGAAAACGAGACTGACCTGAACAAACTGCGGGCCAATATCCTGCGTGATATTCAGTTCTCCGGGCGCGTTTCCGGGAACTATCAGGCGCGAGAATTGTATCTTGAAGAATTGACAAAACAGGCCGAAGATCTGCTCAACAATCATCGCCTGATTCGGTTCAGCGCTGTTGTCTTACTTTCTCAACTCGATCTGCGTGATGAAGATTTTCGCAAGAAAACAGATCGTGTCGCTTACACGATGGCTTATGTCCCCCTGGTCAAAGTCCTGAATGATAAATCTCAGCCCATAGAACTCAAGATTGTCGCTGCCAATGGTCTGGCCCGTATTGGAGAGACCGGCAATGCGACCAACCAGTTGCGAATTAAAATAGCAGAAGAAATTATTGATGAACTGATCCAGTCTGTGAATGAATTCTCCTGGTATCAGCGCAGTCTGGTTGATGCGCTTGGTTCAATGGGCATTACTGACAACCTGGCTCGGCAGCCAATTGTCACTGAAGCTCTACTGAAAGTCATGAATGACGCGAAACGGACTTGGGAAGTCAGGTCCGCTGCTGCACGGAATCTTGGTAAACTTCCCCTCAAAGCCAATGCTGACATCAAGCTCATCACTTATTCCATCGTGGACATGACACGAAAAATGATTCAGGCTTATAATGCCAACGTCAATGCTTTCTTCTGGAAACGCTGTTTCTTGAATGTCTACCAGGCATTCAAACCCCTGAATGCGGCGGATAATACCGGTCTGACCAAAAAACAGATTAATCAGACGGTTGTGAATGACGCTTACAAACAGGTCATCAAATCGATTGCCACGATCGTCCAGCCCGGTGTCACTCCACCTATTAATGCAGATGTCACCAAAGAAATGGATGACTGGCTGAAGAAGAAACTTCCCAAAAACTTCAGGGTCGCTCCCGTACAGGCCAAACCGCAGAACCAACAGGTTGCTGAAGGGAAATAAATCCTTCTCTATCCGGTTGGGGTCCTCGAGCGCATCACATTTAACGATTGCGTCTCCCAATCTAATAGACGCGGGCCAAACAGCCCTGGAGTCGCTACAGTAAAACGGGACACAGTCTCGTTTTCTATTTTGAATATACCACTACAGAATTTCCTCTGTTTCTGACCAGCCATCCCGCTGAAGATCCCTGCTTTTTCTATCACGTTACAGTAGAATAGCAGCATGCAAATCACAGACGTTCGCGCAATACAACCTGCAGGAAACAACTCCCCTCCCGACTGGCGTACCAGCCTGGGACAGATTCTTATCGCCATTGATACCGACGCGGGTATCACAGGCTACGGAGTCGGTGGTGGCGGTCTGGCAGGACAACATGTGGTGAAGACCGTCCTGCGTGATCTCCTGCTCGGCAGAAACCCGGAGCAGATTTCACAACTCTGGGATGAAATGTATCAGGCAACTCTGGCATTTGGCCGTAAAGGCATTGCCATCATGGCCATCAGCGGAGTTGATCTCGCACTCTGGGATCTGCAGGGAAAACGAGAACAGCAACCTGTGGTCACGTTGCTTGGTGGCACACCTGGAACAAAGATGCCTACCTACCACACGGTCTGGTCTACCCAAGATCTCGCGACGAGCGGTGAGCATGCCGGCTATAAACTGCATCTGGGAAAAGTGGCTGCTCCTGAACAACGCGATTTAATGGTCTCTTCCATCGAGCAGGCGCGGATCAGCATTGGCTCTGCGCCTTTACTGATGGTTGACGCCTGGATGAAATGGGACATCGAATCAACCATCTCGATTGCGCGAGAGATCAAATCATTTCAAATCGAATGGATTGAAGAACCCTTATCCCCGGATGATCTGGCCGGCTATGCCATACTCAAAGAACAAACAGAAGTCCCCATCGCTGGTGGCGAGCATGAGTTTACTGCAGACGCGTTTCGTCCACTCATTGAACAGAAGCTGCATACAGTACTGCAGCCCGATGTCAACTGGTGTGGTGGTTTGACGGAACTGATCAAAATCTACACAATGGCAAAACAAGCCGACTTACGTGTCTGTCCGCATCGTGGTTGTGAAATCTGGGCGTTGCATGCCATCGCCGCTCTGGATCCTCAGCCCCTGGCAGAGACCGGTCGCCCCTGGATGACCTGGGTCAAGGGACAACCTGACATTCAAGAGGGCATGATCGAAGTTTCGGACCGGCCTGGCTTCGGTCTGTTATTCGATGAAGCTCAACTACAACTTGTAAACTGACACTACTACCTGAATCCTATTCCCCTGAAACCCTGCAAATCATGAGAACTCAAAACCAGCTGATTACTATTTTTCTGATCTCTTTTGTCAGTATCCTCAATTTTGCAGGCTGTACTAAAGAGGCTGCTCCGGAAAAGACAGCAAAAACGACCAAACAGGATCCGCCTGTCCCGACAGCGCCTGCCGATCCTGTCATTCTGACAGAGCAGGATATCCACGAGCGCCTGAAGAAAAATAACCCTGACTATCAGAACAATGCTGAGTTTGGAAAGCAAAAGGGAGAAATCGTCTCGGCCAAACTAAGCGGTGTGGAAGATATTTCAGCACTAAAGGCTCTGAAACTGCAGTTCCTGGATCTGATGAATTGTCCGGTTTCAGACTTAAGCCCGCTCAAAGGGATGGATCTACAGTACCTGGATCTGACACACTGTCCGGTTTCCGACTTGAGCCCCCTGGTAGGGATGAAAATCCAGGAACTCTACCTGGAAGGTTCCTTTGTCAGTGACCTGAGTCCCCTGCAGGGCATGCCTATTCGAATTCTCAGAATGGAACATACGCCCGTTTCTGATATTTCACCCCTGGAAGGCATGCCGCTGAATCAACTCAATCTGTTTGACACTAAGGTCAAGAACCTGGGACTGGTTAATACACTCCCCTTGAAAACACTCTGGATTCCCAACACGGAAATTACTGACATTTCCCCCCTCAAGGGCATGTTGCTGGAGAGCCTGGACATTCAGGATACCAAAATTGCAGACCTCTCTCCTTTACGGGGGATGCAGTTTCTAAGATTGAACCTGGCGAATTCCGCAGTGACCGATTTGACGCCTTTGAAAGGAATGCCTTTACAGCGGCTGATTTTTACTCCCGCCAATATCACGAATGGCCTGGATGCAATCAGGGAAAACTCATCGATTCAAGGACTGGGCACCAGCTTTGATACTGTGAAAGCGGCTGATGAATTCTGGAAAGAATACGATGCAGCTCAAACGAAAACAGAGATGAAAAAGCCTGAGAAATAACCGGCGAGTCAATCGACAAGGTACTGCTTATTCTGAGAGAACAGATCCGATTTCCAGATCCCCAGCCGGTTCAACCAATATTGCAGCATGACAGCCAGAGTCAGTATCCCATATCGGGCACTGCGTCTGAAATTGATACTCGATGCCTCTTCAAAATAGCGTACCGGAACCGGGATATCGCTCAGCTTGAATCCAAAGCAAACCGCCTGCGCCAGGAACTGAGTATCGAAAATAAAATCGTCCGAATTGTTGTCGAAGGGGATCGTCTCCAGAACTTTGCGGCTGTAAGCACGAAAACCACTGTGAAAATCTCCCAGGTTCTGTCCGAGTGCAATATTTTCAATGATCGTCAGGAAACGGTTCGCAACATACTTGTAAAAAGGCATCCCCCCCGACAGGGTTTCCGTCCGGGTCCGGATCCGTGAACCAAGAATTACATCGCAAATCCCCAGTCGGATCAGTTCGGTTGCTACCGGGATCACGCGGCTGTCGTATTGATAATCAGGATGAATCATCACGACATAGTCTGCTCCCGCATCCAAAGCATAGCGATAGCAGGTTTTCTGGTTTCCGCCATATCCTTTATTTTGCTCATGCTGAATGACCGTTAACCCCAGACGTTTTGCGACTTCGACCGTATTATCACTGCTGCAATCATCGACCAGTACGATTTCATCAACAGAGCCTTCGGGAATATCCGCCACGGTTCTTTCCAGGGTACTGGCAGCATTGTAGGCAGGCATTACAGCAATGACACGCCCTCGCTCCGGCAAGGAACTGTTTGAGCTGGAGTCAGGATCGAGCATAAGATTATCAAATTCAGAACGTTGATGATTGGGCTGTTCTGCTTTCCAGATACAGAACAGGGGTAATGCACAGACCTCTGCAAGACTTCTTCGCGGAATATCGGCTTGAGATGGTCGCTTTCAGGTATGCATTGTTTACGAGAAGATAGGCGTAAACAAGTCAAAACGGCTTCGTTTTAAGGAATCACTTAAACCGGGGCAGAAGTCAGGCTGCAAACTCGATTGCGCCCTTCCGCTTTTGCCTGATACAAGGCACTGTCCGCAGCAGCTAACATCGCCTGAACACTGTCCATCACATGGGGTGAATAGGTCGAGATCCCCAGGCTCGCTGTGACGGGAATGTGAACCTCGTTAAATTTGATGACACTGGATTCAATGGAATGACGGATGACTTCGGCGATTCGCTCCGTACCAGTCAGTCCCACTTCTGGTAGCAGAATCGCTAATTCCTCTCCACCATAGCGGGCAGCAATCACATTATCCGATGATCGAATCTCCTGAATCCGTTCTCGTAAAATCTGTGCGACCCGTCGCAGGACTTCATCTCCCGCCTGGTGTCCATAATTATCATTGACCAGTTTGAAATGATCCAGGTCGATTAAAATCAGCGAACAGGCCATCTCTGCCGACTGTGCCCGATTAAATTCATCTTCAAACAATTCATCAAATGAACGGCGATTGACCAGTCCCGTTAAGCCATCCTGTCGCGCCTGACGTTCAATCGTTGCATGGCTCAGAACTTTCAACAGTGTATTGGATAAAAACTGCGAGGCCCAGGAGATCAGTCTTAACGATCGTTCATCATAAGGTTGACTGTCCTGATTGGTCAGACAGAGCACGCCGATCCGTTTTCGATTTGTGATCAGAGGTGAGATCAAAGCAGCCCCGATCAGAGATCGGATTCCATGATTTTCCAGCTGATCCCCTGCCAGAGAAGTATTCTCCCCTGAATTGAGCCCCAGTTGGACCAGTTTCATCTCATGCTCACTCCAGCGGGCTTTGACTCCGGATTGGAGAGTAATTCCACATTCGACAATTGCTTTACAGCCACTGGCATCACCGGGAGTCGAAAGAAATAACCCCGCCCTGCTTGAATTGGTCAGTTGTCGTAATCGATCCAGAAATTCTTCCAGCATGATTACCGGAGTCTTATACTGCTGATCAGCCAGGGATCGCAATTCGAGCTGTTCACGCGTGACGCGTAACTCAAACCGATGCGATTCAAAATCCTGATTCTTGACAATATTACGAGAGACACAAATCAGCAGTCGCTTTGCCAGTTTGATCTGCTGGGCTTCATCAACACCTTCGGGATACAGATCTGTTGTAATAAATATTCCGGAGATGTCTTTTTTATCATAGACGGCCATCAGGCACAGCTTTTGAATTCGGGCTTTGTCCTGATCGTGAAAACATTCATAGACATTCGATTCTCGAAGCTTTTCGCCACGCAATACAAGCACATTCTTATTCCGCAACTGTTTCAATATAATCCGGTCAATGTCATAAACCGCTTTGGTATTGCGCGAAATCCCCCGTGATTCTCGAAGCTTAAATTCGCCATTAATGTGGTTCAGGTATAAGCCAAATCCATCTTTCAGAGAAGGAACGTAGCGTTTCAAAAGCAGTTCTATTGCCTGATCAAAATCGGACTGCGAAACAAACTCCCGGAGAATATGATTTTCAATCAGCGTCATCGCCCGATCGGATTGAATATCATGTAACTCTTCCTCAAATTCAGAAAGATTGCGCTGGAACTCTTCGTTCTCTTTACGTACTGCTGACATCTTCAATGTGTAAACAATGTATTGCAGCAGACAGACACCGGCGATGGCCGCAACACTGGCATTTGTGACGCCCTGCGACACATTTTGAGTCATTACTTCGATGATTGATGCAATAAGGTAAGACAACTGAGCCCTGCGCTTTCTGACCTGCAAATGAGATTATATTCTGATGAATTCCGTGGAATCTCCACGAGGTTCATCCAAAACCTAGCCCAGAAAATGCCCTCAGATGAACACATTTTTCCCTCTCGCTCGATGATTTGCCTTCATCACTTTGCCTGATCCCTGAATTCGTTATAATCCAGATAAACCGATATTTTTCGCTTTCGATTTGAACTCCTTTATTCTCTAATAAGGTGAAGTCCGTCTCGTATCGATCCTCACCTTTATGACTGAAACCGACAATCGGGTGTGACACCAGCTGGTTGAGCTGCAAAGTACGTCTGTCCCAGGTAGTAACCGTTCCCATTTTTTTGACAAAGCATCAGGTCTTCTATGAATATTTTGAATCATTTTGCAAATGCGTTTCTCCAGACCCACCTGCCAAAAACCTGCCTGCTTCTGGTTCTCACACTCAGCTTCATCACGGCTCCGTCTGCCTCTGCAGATGATCACGCAGAAAAAAGCAGCCCAAACAATGTCGGTGCCACTAAAAAAACAGAGAAACAACCGGATCCAAAATGGATATCACTGTTTAATGGTAAGAACCTGGATGGCTGGAAAGTCCCTCAATTCGGTGGCGAAGGCGAAGTCCATGTCGAACAGGGAAACCTGATCCTGGAAATGGGGGTCGATCTGACGGGCGCCACACTCGTCGATACGAAAGATTTTCCCCTGACAAACTATGAAGTAGAACTGGAAGCCATGCGCGTGGATGGGACAGACTTCTTCTGCGGGCTGACCTTTCCTGTCAAAAAAGATCCCTGCTCATTTATTCTGGGCGGCTGGGGCGGCAGCCTGTGTGGAATCTCCAGCATCGATGGAGATGACGCATCACAAAACAGTACCACTACATTTCAGACTTTTAAGAAGAAGCAATGGTATAAAATTCGTCTGCAGGTCACCGACCATAAAATTCAGGCCTGGCTGGACGGGAAACAGATTGTCGACCAGAATCTGAAAGATCGCAAGATCTCAATCCGACACGAAGTCGAACTTTCCCGTCCGTTCGGCATCACATCATTCTGCACGACAGCTGCTTTGAAAAATATCCGACTGAGAAAACTGACTCCCAAAGAAGTCGCTAAAACAGCACCGCAGAAATAATACCACACGTTGATTTTGATCAACACAGCGATGGATTAAGTCATCACAGGCTATTATTTTTGCAAGCCTGCTTAATTCATAAACCATTCAATATATAGCCTTTAGGGACACACTTTCTTTTCCACGTCAAAGTGGTATTCCTTTTGCGTTTAGCCTGCCAGAGAAAGTTTGGGAATTCTTCGTAATCCCAGGCTCCGGGTCATTTCACTCTCAAGGCAGAACGGCATTCCATTGAATTCGCAAATTACCGCAGAAATCGCAGCAGTCATTGCATCTCAAAGTCTCGCTCTCATTGAAGGAACAACTCCCTTTTCTTCCGATGTTCTCTGTGACATCTGGTTTCATGGCCAGGAACATCTAAAGCAACGTCGACGTGTTCTTGAACCGCTGGCGCAATCTGATACTCCTCATGATCTTTCTGAAGCTGAACTCGAAGTCATTTTCAAAGACTTCTTCGCCGAAGAAATGCTGATGCGGGTCGTCACCACGGTTCTTGCTGCAGCAGATCAAAAGCGAAAGCAATGTCAGGCCGAACCGATCTCTCGTAGTCTCTTCCTGGCATTTCTGGATCTGAAACGGGTCGTGCTCGCTGTGATGGTGGCTGAAAATCATCTAAGCCTTGATGCTCTCAAACGAATTAATCGCACGAGACGATCAATCGAACGCTGGACCGATCTGATGCTGGGCCAGTTTGTACTGCGATACAACATGCAGGAATTTGCCCACGATCCGGATCGCTCCCGCGATTTTGGCGAAGACCAGTCTTCAAACCTGAATGCCCCTTCCCCCGTGCAGACCTGGGACCTGATCACAGCCGGGTTACGCATTTCATTCCCGGCCGGACTGACCAGTCAAAGCAGTGACCACTGGGAAAATATGCTGGCAGCCGTCATGGCCTGCTATCCTGCAGAATGCTTCCACCAGTCTGCAATGATGAAATCAATCCAGCACATTCGCATCGCACGCAGTGGACTTGCCGCTGAAACTCACCCCGATCAAGTTCCCGAACTGTTTCGTACACTGTTACCACACACCTCCTCGAACGATCACAATCCCCCTCACTTCAAACCAACAAAACAACAGCAGCAAATAAACTCCAGTTCCCCAAACCAGGGAATCAGTTTTTCACATCTCCATAAGCGAACTTCAAAAGGCCCTCATTTCTAAGCCGTCCAGACCCATTAAGAAACTTTTGAATTTCTCGGTTGACTTAATTTGTTCCGCAGGAGTATGATTTACCTATGCTGTTTCCTTTAGTGGAAATTTAATAGAAATCTGATTTTCTCCTGTTTGGAGTTTCTCCGTGACACGTCGGTCTGGTACTTTTAGCTTTAATTTCGTGCGGCTGTCTTTTTTTACAGCCTGGCACTTTTTGAGCTATTGGTTTACCGGAACAGGTTACCTGACCGATCGAATAGATACCGTTCATATTTGATGAACAAACCCTGAAATCGATTGGCCCTGTAACCTCACTGGTTACAGGGCTTTTTTTATTCCCTGAGACTGAATTAGAAATGAGTCAACGCCATGATAGTTGTAATGAAACCAAATGCTACTGCTGAGATGGTCCAGGCCATGGTCAGACGCGTCGAAGAAATGGGACTGAAAGCCCACGTCATTGTCGGTGAAGAACGCACCGTTATCGCTGCTGCAGGTGTCAAACGCGATGGACATCAGGAAGAGCTGGAATCCTGTGCTGAAGTCGAAAAAGTCGTGCCGATCATCGCCGCTTATAAAGTCGCCAGTAAAGAAACCAAACCAGAACCAACTGTCGTGACCACGCGCAATCTCAAAATTGGTGGTTCCCATGTCGGCGTAATTGCTGGCCCCTGCTCTGTGGAAAGTGAAGAACAAATCCTGCAGGTCGCTCACCAGGTCAAAGCCGCGGGCGCCACCGGCCTCCGTGGGGGTGCCTTCAAACCCCGCACCAGCCCCTACTCATTCCAGGGGATGAAAGAGGACGGCCTTAAACTCCTCGCGATGGCTCGCGAAGAAACCGGTCTCGCTGTCGTCACCGAAGTCATGACACCAAACCATGTAGATCTGTTATGCCAATACGCTGACGTCCTGCAGATTGGTGCCCGCAATATGCAAAACTACCATCTCCTGCAGGCTGTGGGGGAAACCCGTCTGCCAGTCCTGCTTAAACGCGGCCCTTCCGCAACAATTGAAGAATTCCTGCTCGCCGCTGAGTACATCCTCGATCAGGGAAATCAGCAGGTCATACTCTGCGAACGAGGTGTGCGAACTTTCGAAACACATACCCGCTTCACACTCCCGCTCGCCACCGTCCCCTACCTGCATGAACGCACCCATCTGCCTGTTGTCATCGACCCCAGTCATGGAACCGGCATCGCCAGTCTGGTCCCCCCCATGTGTGCCGCTGCGATCGCAGCCGGCTGTGATGGACTGATCCTGGAAGTTCATCCGGACCCATCTCGTGCCGTGAGCGATGGCGCCCAGTCACTCACACCGGAAGCCTTCTCAGAAACGATGGAACTCTGCCGCAAAGTAGCAGCAGCCGTTGGAAAAGAATTAGGATAAACAAGTCGTCTACAATCTTTCGAAGCAACCTGTTCCCGGGAGTCCGTTCATGAAGCTCTGCCTTTTTTCAGTCAGTTATGCCGGTTTCTGGGGACAGCATGCCTTGAGCTTGAACGAATTCATCGCGCAGTCTGCAAAACTGGGCTACGATTCCGTGATGCTCATGGGAAAACGCCCCCATCTGGCCCCCCTTGATACTTCTCCGGAACTGACCGATTCCATCAAAGGGGCTCTCGAATATCATCAGATTCAATGTGCAATCATCGGCGGCTATACCGATTTTGCAGGCTCTGCTGCAACGGAAGTCCCCCTGATCGAATTGCAGATTCAATACGTCCAGCAGCTCGCGCAAATCGCCAACCAGCTCGGTGCTGCGACGGTTCGCATCTTTACCTCTTATGATTCTCCCCGGCATACTCCACAGGCGCTCTGGAACCAGACGGTCACAGCACTACAGGAATGCTGTGACCGGGCCGCGGAATACAATGTCACAATCGCTGTTCAGAACCATCACGATGTCGGCGTCCACTCCGATGCCCTGCTCGAACTCCTGTTTGACATTGACCGTCCCAACTGCAAACTTGGCTTCGATGCCTGGTCCCCTGCACTTCGCGGCGAAAACCTGTTCGATGCCGCTCGCAAATTGGCACCCCACACCGCAATCACGACCAACGCCGATTACATTAAACTCCCCCGCTTCGCCTACCAGCCCGATCTCATTAACTACCAGCGACAGGAGCCGGACCTGGTCCGCGCTGTCAAATTTGGTACGGGTTTCATCGATTATTCTGCGTTCTTCCACGGCTTGAAAGAAGGCGGCTTCAAAGGCATCGCGACCTACGAAATGTGCTCCCCCATCCGCGGCGGAGGCAGCCTCGACAACCTGAACGCATACGCCAGCGAATACCTGACCTGGATGAAAACGCATCTGCTCTGAGTGACCTGAAACTCACTTCTGTCTGGGAAGATACTCAATCAATTTTTTCACAACCTTCGATTGTGACTTTGTTAAATCCTCAACCGGATCTGGCGTTTCAGTAATATCATATAACTCAATTTTGGTCGGTTCCCCCTGTTTCATGCTCGCCGTCATACGATACTGCTGTGTGCGCACACTCACCGCGTTATTCCAGTAACTCAGTGCTGCTTCGCGGATTTCTGTCTCCTCACCGGTCAAAATCGGTTTCAGACTCTTTCCATCCAGGGGATACTCTGTCTGTCGAAATGCAGGCTGACACAAATCAATCAGCGTCGGATAGATATCTACAGTCTCCACTAACGCCGCTGACTTCAATCCTGCTTCCGACACACCGGGTGCGCGGATCATCAACGTACTCTTCAACGCCCGCTCCAGCGGTGCATGCTTGGCCCACAAAGCCGAATCACCCAGAAACCAGCCATGATCACCCCATACAATCACAACTGTATTCTCGCGCAACCCCAGATCATCCAGAGCCGTTAAGACTTTTCCCACCTGTCGATCAGTATAACGCACACACGCCAGATAACCGCGCCGTACATTCTCCCGCGACTCGCGCGACAAGGGGCGGGTTTTCTCAAACTCCATATCATAATTGTAAAACTCGCCACTCTTATGCCAGTACGCCGACTCTGCTTTCTCCGGATGGGGGACCGGTGGGATTTCTACATTCTCAAACGCCTCCCAGTCCTGTTTGGGCGCGACAAACGGCAAATGTGGCTTGATGAATCCCAGTCCCAGAAAAAAAGGCTGCTCCCCCTGTTTGAATTCCCGCAGTTTCTTAATCGCCTGTTGCGCCAGCAGACCATCGGGTAATTCTTCGTCCCGCTCTACTTTGAACTCCATCAGGTCCCGGATGCCGCTGCCATCCTCCCGGCTGCGTCCGTTCGCATACGCAAAAAAGATCCCCCAGCCCCGCTTCCAGGAACCAAAGGGCGTCGCCAGCTCATCCCACGCGTGAGGCAATTCGTCACGCCCATCCCCATTCCCGTTATACTCAAAGACCCGACCGTCCGCCGTATGGGAGATCTTTCCGATACACGTCGTCTGGTATCCACTCCGCCGAAACAGTTCCGGCATCGTCTGCGCCCCGGCTGTCTGTTTTGCAGACAAAGCGGAGGCTCCCTGGTAAAACGCCTTGTTGTTACGTGTCACTCCTGAATTCTGTGGGCTGCGTCCCGTCAGCAGAGCATAGCGCGAAGCACCGCAGGTAGGAACCTGCACAAAATGATTCGTAAACAGGACTCCTTCCGACGCCAGTTGATCCAGCGACGGACTCTGCACATGAGACAGGCCATAGCACCCCAGTTCGGTCCGCAAGTCGTCAATCGCGATCAACAGCACATTGGGTTGTGACTTCCCGGAAGATTCAGCTCCTGTAGTCCGGCTCACTTCAACCAGAGAGCCCATTACAAAAACGAGACAGCAGACAATAATACGAATCCACATTATTTAATAACGTCTCCAAAAAGGATGTACGAAGTGACCTTAATTTGACACAATAGAATTATAACAGATTGAAACAGTATTTTCCTTAGAACTCCAAGCCACTTTTTCCGGGAATGTACTCTCATGAGCAGTGATTCCGAATACCTTCAGAGCAATGACAACTTCGTTACTGCCAGGCAGACGATGATCGAGCAGCAACTCCGCAAAAGGGATATCACTGATCCCCGCGTGCTGGAAGCCATCGGACGCGTCCCCCGGGAATACTTTGTCTCCCCCGAATCGCAGCGTTTTGCCTACAACGATTCCGCACTCCCCATCGATTGTCACCAGACAATCTCCCAGCCCTATACTGTCGCCTTCATGTGTGCAGCAGCAAAGCTGACCGGAAAAGAAACCGTCCTTGAGATCGGCACGGGCTCCGGATATGGTGCCGCCGTCCTCTCACATCTCGCGAGTGTAGTTCATACCGTCGAACGCATTCCTGAACTCGCCATTCAGGCCACCGAGCGACTGCAGCGACTCGGCTATGACAATGTCCACGTCTACACCGATGATGGCACGCTCGGCTTGCCTCAGGCAGCTCCCTTCGATGCCATTATCGTCACCGCTGCAGCAGAACAGCTGCCCGAACCCTATCTGGCCCAGCTGAAAGAGAAAGGTAGAATCATCATCCCCCTCGGCTCCGATTCAACCGGACAGCGCATGTACCGTTTCACACTCCGCAACGGAAATCTTGCAGAAGAAGTCCTGGGAGCCTTTGTTTTCGTTCCGTTGATCGGTAAATTCGGCCACCCATCTGATCGTCCCGAATAACCGGCCACTCGTTACCGGATTTTAACCGGCGGCTTCTGCCCCTTCGGAATGAGGGTAATATATTTACGGTCTTTCATCCGCTGGTCAAAATCCGCTTTGGCCTCCGTCACGATTTCAGGGTTCTCCATCAACTCAACGGTCGTTGCTGCCAGCGCCTGAGCCGCATACAGAATTCCCTTCTCACCAATCGAAGAACCGATACAGGCCACATTCTGCCAGCTGTGTCCCGGATTCCCCGCAGCAAAACAGGTCGTTCGCACCCCCCCGGTGGGAATATGCCAGCTGATATCCCCTACATCGGTAGAACCCTTTGAGGATGTCTTTGATTCCAGCAACGTATGCACCCGGCTGTCAATCGCTACTGGAAACTGTTGACCGAACTCCTCAATGAGTGGCTGTTGAATCCGGCGGGCAAACGCTTTCTCTTCTTCAGAAAATTCAGGGGGACCAATCGTCATCAACTTCCCGTGAATCACTTCCGACAAGGGTGTATTGGGGATCAACTCGTGATTATCCGTGTCAACCTGCACCGCCAGTTTCGTCCGCGTCATCAACGCCGCCCCTTTGGCAATATCCACCACCCATTGATAATTCCGCTCCAGATCCTCATGTGTATTTGCCCGCACGTAGTACCAGACGGTCGCTTTCGCGGGCACCACGTTTGGCTGGCCTCCCCCGTCGATAATCACGTAATGCATCCGCGCATCTTCTTTCACATGCTCACGCATATAATTCACACCGGTATTCATCAGCTCGACAGCGTCCAGCGCACTTACGCCACTCTCAGGACTCACCGAAGCATGCGCAGGCAGACCCGTGAAGGTGAACTTCACGGAAACCAGTGCTTTCGAACTCCCCAGATGCACATTGGTGCTATTCGAAGGATGCCAGTGCAGACAGATATCCAGATCCTTAAACTGCCCGTCCAGCAGCATGTAAACTTTTCCGAGTCCGGTCTCTTCCGCCGGCGTTCCATACAGACGCACGGTTCCTTTCAAATGATGCTTGTCAATCGACTCTTTCACCGCCAGCGCTGCGCCCAGCGCTGCTGTTCCCAGTCCACTGTGACCACAGGCATGCCCTGCGCCTCCCTCTGTCTGAGATTCGCGAAAAGGAACCGTCTTCTGCGACAGGCCGGGCAGCGCATCATATTCCGCCAGGATCCCGATCACAGGTTTTCCGCTGCCATAACTGGCCACAAACGCGGTTGGCATATCAGCCACACCACTTTTCACCGTAAACCCATCCTGCTTCAGTTTCTCAATCAGCAACTGGGAGGACTGATTTTCCTGCAGACCAACTTCCGCGTAATTCCAGATCGACTGATTCACCGCTTTCAGATCTTCCGCTCGCCTGACGATATCATCAACGGCCGTCTGCTGAGGGACACTCAGTTTCTCTGGTGCTTTCTCATCTGCCTGGACAAAGCGGGCCAGCAGAAACACACAGCCGACTGCTATCACAAAGTTCGCTCGCATCATGGTCTTTCTCTCCGAAAACGGAACGCATTTATGAAAAGGGATCATTTCAGACTACCAAAGCCTGCGCAGGTTGTCATCTCTATTCCCTGTGCACTTCACGTTGAACAGTGAAACGTGGACCAGTGAAAGAAATCGACTTGACGCCGTCGCGCTGCCGCAGAGACTTCGCAGTTAAGCGTCGCGCGCATAGCCTGTTTTTCAACGCAATGCACAGGTTGAACCAGTAAAACTCTGATAACTGGTCTGGCCGCTGTATACAGCTGAAAATCACCTGTTTTCGACGCACCACTGCAGATTGCTTCATTACTTTTCGGACCCTTTTCGTGCAAGTTTTCTGCATTTGAATACCACTGTTCCTCCCTGGCTCATCCAATCCGACGTCAATCAGGCGCACTATTGCAGTTGACCTGCTCGAGCCGACCTGCATGATCTTTTCCATCGCACAATCTGTTTTCTTTTTTCAGACAGGGAATAAAAACATGACCACACCTTCCTCCCAACCACGAACTCGCATCTCTCGTGAACAGCGTCACCAACTGCTCCAGGCCATCAAAACATTACTTGGCCTGCACAAGCACCCTTCCGATATCAAACGTGTCATCAGCAAAGAGTATCAGCTGTCTCCCCGCTCGGTCGAACGCTATATCACACGTGCCCGCCGTGAAATGGTCGAGAGCCTGACCATCCCCTTTGAAGAACTGCGTGCCCAGTCGTTTCAGTACTATCTGTATAAACTCAATAATGCGAATCTTTCCGAACGCGAACAGATCCGCTGCCGCGAACGTATGGACAAGTTGCTGGGACTGGACTGCCCCTCCCAAAATAAGCGGAAACGCTGGACGCACAACTTGACTCCGGAAAAAATCCGGAACATGTCAGACGAAGAACTCGATGCCACACGAGAAGTGATCCTCAAAGATTATTACCGAGGCACTGGTCAATCATATCCAAAGTGCGAGACATCCCCTACATGAAAAACCAGCACGATAACAATAGGTTCAGATACGGCTGACAGAATTCTGAACTTCAGCATCGTCGGTTCTCCGTCTCTCTCATCTGGAGTCAGCATAACTCTGCACAGAATCTTCTTGCATACTCGATCAAGAATCGACAAGATGAAGTCAGGCAACGATGTCTCCCACCTACTCTGTTCAGTAAGAAAGTTGTTCCATGCGCACAATACAACTCATCTGCCTGGTCGTCTTTCTCAGCCTGCTGACACTGGTTTCTCCTGCAGACGCCACGAATGACTATTTCCTTCCGGACGACGCTTTCTTTCCCTCAAAACTCAGACTGAAAGATCTGAAACAACAGGAGCAGGAACCCGAACCGGTATTTAACTATAACTATATCTGCGAACTGGCCTTTTGCGGTTACGCCGGCTATTCGCAACTCAAGCTGGACAAACAGAATTCAGAACTGGCACAGAATATCCGCAAAGCCTACTCTTATATTCGTCAAAGGCAGCCAATCAGACTCGTGCCCAAAAAAGTCGTCAAGAACCCCGGGACTAAACAGGGGCTCCCGAATCTGGAGAACTTCAATGAGATCAACAGCCTGAGCATTTTCTTTTACAATGCAGACCACGACTGGCAGCGCTGGAAAATTGCCGTCAAGTATAATGAAAACTGGCGCGAGGAAATGAAAAAATTCATCAACGCAGGTTCGTACTGTGCCTTCGTAAAAACCCCCGCTGCGCTCAATCATTCTCAGGAACAGGGCAAAAATGTCCCGCCCCTGAACGTTCAGTTGCCTGAAGCAAACATAAAAACAGGCAAGCCCGTCGATTCCCCGCTGACCCCCAAAGGCCCGCTGAAAGCGCTCATCCTCTACGATGATGACTATGAACAGTACTACGATATGAGAAACGGCAAGCGGCTCCTTGAAGTCACCAGTCAAGGCATCACCGAATACGTCATTCACCGCAATAGATGGAAAAAATACAGGCTGGTCAACTGAGACGAAAACGTGAACCACACGATCACCGCAGCAGAGTGAATCTTCACTCGTCACAAGGTTCCAGAGGAAATCTGCACAGGCCAGTCCCCCCTGTTCGTGGTCGATTAATTCAGCACGATCCCGTCATAGCGTAACACGTACTCTTTCTTGAAGACGCTGGGCTTAAGTTTCATGCCCTGCTCCCGGTCCTGCTCGGCTTTCTCCGCTTCCTCATGATGATTGTAAGCCTGCCAGCGATGGAAATATGCTTCCCAGTCTTCCGGATCCAGTTCAATGGCCCGCGAATAATCGGCAATCGCCAGATCAATCTGCTCGGCGTTCCAACGCAGTAATCCCCGATGCACGTAGATGGATGCCAGACGTTCTTTACTGTAACCGGGACGTCGATCCGCCAACTTAATCGCCGCGGTCAGATCATCTTCTGCAGGCAGATATTTTCCCACGCCCATATAAAGCAAGGCACGGGCAAAACGGGCATCCATGTCGGTCGCATCCGCTTCAATCGCCACGTTGAAGCGGGCCAGCTGATTCTCATATTCCGTGATATTATCTACCGGATCAAAATAAGAGAGCGGCCGATACAGTTCAGGGGTCGTCATCGGAACCGGAATACACGCTGAAAGACACAGCAGCAACAGTACGCCTCCCGACAGCAGGCGCAACGACAGATTCAGCATGAAACACTTCCTTGTTCAACCCGATAACGGCAGCATTTTCTTTCACAAGTACATAAACAACAACACGTTATGCACCAAATCCCATCCAGACCGTATCAGGAGTATGACATCCCCTCTGCGCGTAATGTAGCCCAGAACCCTCTTTTTCTGCAATACGTTTCATTTCACCGAATTTCTGCCTGATGTGTCAGCATTAGATTAACATCGGATTAATGATCGATGAATAAAAACAGACTTACCCAGAATGAGATTGAACGTCTGGAATCGGGTAGATAGTTTAATCGAACAATTATCGTGCATTACAGAAAATAGGCATTTCCGATTGAAACAGATTGACACATCTGATTCTCTCATTTTATTGGTTCTTCTCTTATACTGATCCAAGTAACAAGGAACACAAGATGCAAAGCTCTTCTTTCTGCCGTTACATTTCCCGGTTACATCGTCGTCATGCATTTACCTTGATCGAGCTATTGGTCGTTATTGCCATTATCGCGATCCTTGTCGCCTTGTTACTTCCGGCAGTCCAGCAGGCACGGGAAGCGGCACGACGGTCGTCCTGTAAGAATAATCTAAAGCAACTCGCACTCGCATTACAGAACTACCATTCGACTTATGATGTTTTTCCCCCCGGCTCCGTCAATGGTGCGGGTGATAATCCAAATGGAGCCCATGGATCAGGGGCTGTCGCCATCGGGGGTTCCTGGATCCTGATGATCCTGGCTAACCTTGAGCAGTCTGCCATGTTCGATGATTTCATGACCATCGCCAATGAGCGCAACGAAGTGCAGGACTGGCTGGGGAATGGAACCTACACCTCGCAAGGCATGGAGGTTGGCAGTAAACCGTACAACGCCATGTTGTGTCCATCACATCCGGTGAATCGAGAACAGTTTGGTAATGGAACCGGTCTGGAAAATCTGGGCCGGGGTAATTATGCAGCCAACTACGGGAAAGCCGGGTATGGTCGTGTGCATACCAATGATGCAAAAATTGGTGGCATCTTCGGGAATAATTCCAGTATCTCCATTCGAGATATTAAAGACGGTACTACCAACACGCTGGCTTTGAGCGAACTGAAGTTTCGACTGCAAAGTTCATCCGGCCCCTCCAGTCAGGATACTCGAGGCACCTGGCCTTATGGAGTGATGGGGGCAAACATTTTCAGTACTCAGACCGGCCCGAACAGTTCCACACCAGACGGGATCTGGGGCTGTCGCAGCTACCCCGACGAGGGAATGCCCTGTATCCAGATCGGGTCACCTTATACCGAAATGTACTCGGCAGCACGCAGCTATCATGCCGGTGGAGTTCAAGGAGCCATGGCCGATGGTTCGGTGAGATTTTTCTCAGATAATATCGACATGACACTCTGGCAGGCGTTGAGCACACGCGGCGGGCGGGAAGTAATCGAAAACTTTTAAAGGGAACTTTCCATCGTCTTCTTAAGGCAGTATTGAAAACAGGACCATTCAATACTGCCTGTCTACCTTTTCAGTTTCTACTGAGTCATTCTTATCGTGAACTCAGTTTGAATCCGATTCAGCATAAAGCAATATCATGATCTTCCGGAATCCTCACTTCACCCAGATTTGCCTGCTGCTCAGTCTTGCTTCCACCCTGACTGGCTGCGGTAACGACGGTAATGTACCCGTTTTTCCCACAAGTGGCGTAGTGCTCTACGATGGAAAGCCGATGGCCGGAGGCGGAGCGATCTCGTTTGTCCCGCTTTCCCCTCAAAAAGGCAAGGCCGCCGGCGGAACGATCAATGAAGATGGATCCTTTGTGATGTCAACCTATGGCGAGGGAGATGGTTCCGCCGCCGGAGAATTCCGTGTGACAATTTTCCAGTCCACTTCACAGGAACCGGATACCGAATCCATGCCCGTTGACGGACAAGCGGAAGGGACAAAAGTCACAGAGCCGATTCAAGTTGTGGAAAAAGAAGACATCATCCCACCCGTCTATTCAGATGCAACCAAATCACCGGTCACAGTAAAAATAGACCCGAACGGGAATAACGAGTCTTTGAAAATCGAACTCAAGCGCATGTAACCATCATGGTTCAATCATCAGACCCCTGGTAAACATAACAACGATCAGCTTAAGATCCCCTGTACCACGTGGGCCTCTTCCACGCCCGTCAATTTCGCGTCCAGGCCACGATACGGGTAGGTCAGTCGTCGATGATCAATGCCCATGCAGTGCAGTATCGTCGCGTTCATATCACGAATGTGAACCGGGTTCTCGACAATGTTGTAACAGAAATCGTCCGTTTTCCCATATTCGAAACCCCCTTTGATCCCACCGCCGGCCATCCAGATCGAGAAACAGCGGCCATGATGATCGCGGCCCGAACTCGGGCTGCCGATCTTACCCTGGCTGTAGACCGTGCGACCGAATTCGCCCCCCCAGATCACCAGCGTCTCATCCAGCAGACCTCGCTGCTTCAGATCCTTAACCAGCGCGGCTGAAGGTTGATCCACGTCCAGACACTGGTTCGGCAGTTGGCTCTTGAGAGACACATGCTGATCCCAGCCGCGGTGAAACAGCTGCACAAATCGCACACCCCGCTCCGACATCCGACGGGCCAGCAGGCAGTTCGCAGCGAAGCTCCCCGGCTTACGAACTTCAGGACCGTACAGTTCGAATGTTTTTTCGGTCTCACTCGAAAGATCCATCAAACCTGGGACAGAGGTCTGCATGCGATAGGCCATCTCATACGAATTGATCCGTGCCTGAATTTCCGGATCGCCAATCTCTTCCGCCTGTCCCCGATTGAGCGTTGCCAGGTCGTCTAACAGTTTGCGTCGCTGTTTGCGATCAATGCCCGCCGGATTCGACAGATACAATACCGGGCTCGAACCTGGACGCAGTTTGACCCCCTGGTGACTGGGAGGCAGAAACCCTGATCCCCACAGGCGATCGAACAACGGCTGCCCGGGGTTCTTCCCGGTCCCCTGCGACAGCATCACCATATAAGCGGGCAGATTTTCGTTTTCACTGCCCAGCCCATAACTGAGCCACGAACCCAGGCTCGCATACCCGATCTGCTGAGAACCCGTGTTGATAAACGTAATCGCCGGATCGTGATTGATTGCTTCGGTATGCACCGACTTCACAATCGTAATGTCATCGGCAATCGTCTGAGTATAAGGCAACCGCTCGCTGATCCAGGTCTGGTGCTGACCACACTGTTTCATATCCCAGAAGGGAGCCACAACAGGAAACGATTTCTGCCGCGCCGTCATCCCGGTCACCCGCTGCGTTCCCTTCACCGAGTCAGGCAGATCCGTGCCGTGCAACTTCTTCAAGATGGGCTTATAATCAAACAGATCGACGTGCGAAGGCCCGCCCGATTGAAACAGATAAATGATCCGCTTCGCTTTGGGAGCGATCTTCTTCACACCTGCGGGAATGGCAGTTTCTGCCTGCGCATTCCCGTTAAACAACTCCGGCTGCAGCAGGCTCGCCAGCGCCGCACCACCGATGCCGCGGGCCGAGCGACCGAGCAGCGTCCGACGGGTCACATTGCGTTCGTATTCAAAAACAGGATCCATGTTTATCCCCGTGTGATAAATTCGTAGGTATTAAAAATCATGCTCGCCACAGTCGTCCAGGCAGCCGCTTCCGCTACTGGCAGACCTTGATCTCGCTGCGATTCCCCCTGATTCAACAGCGCCACAGCCGCACGTTCATTTGACTGGTAATTTTTTAACTCTCGCTGGTAGGCGGCCCGAACCGTTTTCAGTTCCCACTCTTCAGGTGGTCGCCCTAACGCTTCCTCATAGGCAAAACGAATACGTGAATCAATCCCGTCGCCCCCTTTTTTCATGATGCGTTCTGCATAATTGCGGGAGGCTTCTACAAACTGCACATCATTCAGTAAAACCAGTGACTGCAGCGGCGTATTAGTACGGGCGCGACTTACCAGACAGACTTCCCGATTCGGCGCATCAAAGGTCTGCATATTCGGCGGTGGCACAGTCCGTTTCCAGTAGGTATACATGCTCCGGCGGTACAGCTTCTCGCCATGATCCTGCACGAAGACCTGCGCCGTCGCCGGGGAACTGCCGTAGTGACTGACTTCTCGCCACAAACCTTCGGGCTGATACGGGTTCACACTCGCTCCCCCTACCCGCCCAACGAGCAGACCGGAAACATCCAGCGTCGCATCTCGAATCACTTCCGCCTGTAACCGGAACCGGGCACCGCGGGCCAGTAACCGGTTTTGTGGATCGTCCTTCCAGAGTTCGGGTGTGCCCGCTGATGATTGCCGATAAGTCGCCGACAGCAGAATCTTCCGCAGGAGGTGTTTCACATCCCAACCCTGCTCATAAAATTCGACCGCCAGCCAGTCCAGCAACTGGGGATGCGTGGGAGGATCTCCCTGCGAACCGAAGTCCGCCGTCGTCGAAACGATTCCCTGTCCGAACAGCATTTCCCAGAACCGGTTCACCGCCACGCGCGTCGTCAACGGATTGTCCCGCGAGGTCAACCATTTCGCTAATGCCAGACGGTTTCCAGGATTCTGCTCAGGCAAGCCCGGTAAAAAACCCGGCACCCCCGTACTGACTTTCACTGTCGGCTGATCATATTGCCCCCGATTCAGAATAAACGTTTCGCGAGGTTTCGCAGCCGTATTCATCACCATCGTTTCGAACGATTCCGTCAGCATCTGGCGGCGTTCCTGCAGGTTCGTCAGTTGATACCGCGTGTTTTTCAGTTCGGGTGCAATCAGACTGTAATATTCTTTGAGTGCTGCCTGCTGATTCGCATCACGTTTGGCTGGTTCGACAGCCAGAATCGCCTGGATCGCTTTCGGGATTGTCGTGCCATCATCAACGCCTGAAATCCCGAATACCTGGTAGTCACCAGCCATCAAAGCCTGACGTCCCCCAAATTTCCCCCCGCCCCAGACCAGCATCACGGTAATATATTGTGAATCTTTTGTTTCATAAGGCTTCTCAAAGGTCACTGTCAGATGCTGCTGGTTCTGATTGTGGGGCGCGGGTGACCAGCCGTTATGATCGCGGGGATCCAGGCAGTCCTGTACCGGATAATCGGGATGTGACTCACTGGCAGTGATCTTCGCAATATTAAAAATGGAATACAGGTCAAGCTGATCCGAGTGAATGGCTGTTCCCGAAGCAGCCAGGCTCGTCAGAATGAAACCACCGGGAAACGACTCTTTCTTGCCATGTCCGATCCCCCCTTCTGGCAGTTTTTCATTGGGATAGAAAACAATCCGCAGGCCCGTCAGTTGATCGACGCCTGGTTTGACTTTCAGCGAGATCGAAGGCGAACGCCCGCTGGCCGCCAGAGCAAGAATGTGCCCCTCTTCACTGGTCTCAAAGTCAGAGCGGGTATTCGGATCGGAAACCTTGACGATCTCCAGTTCATGCAATTTGAGATTTTTTCCCCGTTCGGCCAACTGCTGCTGTGTCGCCACTTCCCAGTTACGCATCGCGGCTTCATCCGGGTGATCCAGTTCCGCCTGTAAACGCTTCAATTCCGTCTTCAGCGTTTTTAGTTCCTCACGGGCAAACGAGAGTTCTGTTTTCACCGAGAGTTTCGGTCCGGCGTTCACGCCACTGTTTCCATCCAGCCCCCGGTCTTCCAGCCGATTGAAGTACGCAAAGAACTGATAGAAGTCCTGCATCGTAATCGGATCGTACTTATGATCGTGACACTGGGCACAACCCATGGTGAGCCCCATGAAGACTTCGGATGTAGTCTTCACCCGATCGACGGTGTAGTTGACCAGATTCTCTTCGGGGATCGTCCCTCCTTCATGGGTAATCATGTGATTGCGGTTAAAACCGGTCGCTACTTTCTGCCAGTCCGTCGCATCGGGTAACAGGTCGCCAGCAATCTGTTCGGTGATGAATTCATTAAAGGGTTTATTTTTATGAAAGGCGTCGATCACCCAGTCACGCCAGATCCACATATGGCGTCCGCCGTCAATCGAGTACCCGTTCGTATCCGCATAGCGGGCCAGGTCCAGCCATTTGAGTGTCATCCGCTCTGCATATTGAGGTGTTTCCAGCAGACGATCAACCAGTTTTTCATAAGCACGGGGATCGTCCGATTTCACAAACCGTTCGACCTCCTCTTTCCCAGGAGGTAGTCCCAGCAGATCCAGATACAGTCGTCGCACCAGCGTCCGTTTGTCGGCGGGCTTCGCAGGTTTCAAGCCTGCTTTTTCCAGGCGCGCCAATACGAAATAGTCGATCTCATTCTGCGGCCAGTCTTTTAATTTGACTTCCGGCAGAGCCGCCCGTTCTGGTTTAATATAGGCCCAGTGTTCCTGCCACGCAGCCCCCTGCTGCACCCATTGCTTTAACAGTTCGATTTCCGCCGGTTTCAGTTTTTTACCAGACTCTGCGGGCGGCATCTGCATGTCGGGATCATCCGACAGGATGCGTTCGATCAGCGCACTCGCTTTGAGATTACCGGGAATAATCGCCGATTCAAAAGCGCCAGCCTTGGTATCCAGACGCAGATCGGCTTCGCGATGTTTTTCGTCCGGTCCGTGACAGAAGAAACAGTTATTGGACAGAATGGGACGAATGTCCCGACTGAAGTCGACCGTCGCATCGGCTTTCACTGCGGGAGCCGGCTGCTTCTCATCCGCAAACAGTGTCAGACACGAGATACCAACGGCCAACAGAGGCAGCCAGTGTCGTAGAGAAAGGGTACGCATACTTATCATGCCCTGTGTTTTTCAGCTGAATTCGATCCTGGTGCGTCTCTTAAGAACCGGAACATGCCATCATGGTCCGGGAGAACAGGTGGGTCCCAGCAAACGGATCGTATTATCGATCTTAAAGCCTCTGAATAACGCCTGTCAAGGTACGAATCAGGCAGAGCGGAGCATTTCATTTGACTCAGGTGAATTGCCACGCTGATTCGAACTGTTCACGGCATCAGACGTAGAAACCGCAGAAACCCGCAAGTGTTTCCAACCAAGGAACACCTGCGGGTTTCACAATGTTTACCGAGTCGAAAACGCGGCTCTGATTACAGAGGACGTACGACGGACAGGCTCCGCCAGTAATCAAACAGCGTTTCGACAGACAGGACGCCGCCCCCCATGCCGCTCTTATTGATACCACCATAAGGGATACCGTGGGCAAACACATTATGCGCGTTAATCCAGCTGTTCCCTGCACACATGGCTTCGGCAACACGGGCCGCCCGTGACAGATCGGACGTCCAGACACTGTTGGCCAGGCCGTAATCCGTGCTATTGGTCATTTCAATCGCCTGCTCTTCATTTTCAAACGGCGCCAGAAATGCCACTGGTCCGAAGATTTCTTCCCGGGCCGCTACATTATCCAGCGTGCCTGCCAGCAGAGCCGGTTTGACATAATAGCCCTGATAACCGGGGACTTCCGCAGCGCCTCCTTCCAGCACGCATTCGGCGCCTTCCGCCTGACCTTTTTCCAGATACGAAAGCACGCGCTGATGCTGTTTGGCGTTGACCACAGGTCCCATCTGCGAGGCGTCATCCAACTGATAGCCCACCTGTACTTTTTGCAGACGTCCCACACATTCATTCACGAATTCATCATAGATATTCTTGTGAACCAGCCAGCGGGTCGCATCACAGCAGACCTGACCGGTGTGGAAGGTGATTGCATTCACCAGCTTTTCTGCGGTATCGGGAATGTCGACATCATTAAACACGACGGCGGCTCCCTTACCCCCCAGTTCCAGTTTGACGGGAACCAGGTTACGACCGCAGGCTTCCGCCACCATGCGACCGACTTCAGGAGAACCAGTGAATGACATGCGCTTCAGTTTGGGATTCGCAGATAATGCGGCTCCTGCGACAGCACCATCGCCGGGTACAACGTTGATCACGCCATCGGGAATCCCCACTTCTTTCGCCAGTCGCGCCAGATAGATGGCGGACATCGGCGTATCTTCGGCTGGCTTGATGACAACCGTATTACCGGCAGCCAGAGCGGGCGCAATTCCCCAGCCGATCAACAGGAACGGAAAGTTCCACGGGAAGATAAATCCGCAGGCACCGTAAGGCTGACGCACGGTCCAGGCTTCGTGATTCTTAACCGCCAGCACCGAACGTCGCTGGACGTGTTGTGCCAGGTCAGCAAAGTAACGAATCGTATCGACAAAGTTCTGCACATCCCCTTGCGCCTGACCTTCAATCTTGCCGGCGTCCAATGACTCCAGCTGGGCGATCACATGTTTCTGTTGTTCGACGGCATCCGCCAGACGATGCAGCAGGGCACTCCGTTCATTCTGAGGCAGTTTGGCCCAGCCGGTTTTGCGGAATGCGGCATCCGCCACATCAACGGCCATATCGACATCAGCGGCCTGAAAACTGAAGACCTCCGCCAGTTGTTTGCCCGAACCCGGATCGGATGTGACAAAGGTTTCGCCACCCGTGGATTCGATCTCTTTTCCGCCGACGACTCCTCTGAGCGGTCCTCCCTCGAGAAAGGCCTGGACTTCGGGATACAGATCATTCGCAGTAGTTGTTGACATCGCGCGCTCCTGTTCAATGAATTTCAGTAAAGACTGCTTCGTGCCCCGATCTTTAAAATATCACCATGACTGATCAAAGGGCAGATTATTGCATTATTATTTCCCGACGGCTTCCTGCTGCCGCAGTTTATCATAACCGTAATCCCATTGAAATTTAAACGGTAAACGCGGATTAAGTTAGAAGGATCCGGGCCTCCTGAGTTTTCAGAAGCCCGTCTAAACTCCCCCAAAACACCGATTTTAATTACAGGCAGAGCGTATCGCTTTGTAAGCAAAAGCGCTGCCACTCCCCAGTAAGATCATCTCACCGCTCTACTAGAGAAGTGAAGAATTACTGGCTGACAGCAGATGTTTATTGACCTTTCATTCTGGTTTCCATCAATTCCATCCTGGCTTTAGAAGCCGCGAGTTGTGCCTGGCCAACGCTCTTAGCCAGAGCAGGTCCCAGACTCGGAGTCGACTGCAACCGTTGCATCTCAGTTCTGATTTTCGCTTCAGCTGCCTGATCACGTGCTTTCAGTTTTTCTTTGATCTCGCGATCTTCTTGATCTGAATATTCCTTGGTGCGTTTGAATTTTCTGATCTGATCTTCCAGATGGACCGCTTCAACCGAGGACTCTGCCATTCTGTCACCAGCTGATTCTGCACTGGCAGCATCTGTGATCGAGGCAAACATATCAGCGGCCTGTTCTTTAAGTTCCAATTCCCGTGTGAGCATTTTTTCATATTTACCGGGTAGACCTATACCCTCCCCGATCGCCTGCCAGTCCACCATAAACACCCCGGCGACAAGCACCAGTGCGCCGGCAGAAAACAAAGCGATCTTGATCAGTGCCGCAGTATTGACGGACTGCTTTTTTTTCTTTTTGCTGCTGGAACCCGGCTTCTTTTTTCTTCGGCGAGGGGACTGATACTCTGGTTCAGAGGAACTGGATGTTCTGCGTTTTCTTCGACGGGGAGGGGGGGGCGTCACGGAATAGAAACCTTGCTTTTGACTTAAATCAAATTTGAAAACTAATGTTCAATCTAAGCCATACATTCTATATATGCCCGTAAAGTAAGATCAACTCTGGATTACATCGGTTTACAAATTGAAAACCAAGCGATGATTCTCAGCTCACTTCCCATTAAGAATCTCCACCTGAGCCCGCGAACTGGGAGCATCGAGTAACTCCAGTCGCAGTACGTCGCGTTCAGGGGTGAGATCAATCGCGAATGTCAGGCGATGCACGCCTTTCGTCAGTTCGATTTCGGTTTCCGGTTTGAGGACAATCGGTTTTTCGCCGAGCCACATCTTCAATCCATCTACGGAATCAAATTTCAGAATCGCTTTGCCTGGTGAGAGTGCTTCCAGTTCGCAGCGGACAAACGCTGCGCCTGTCGCCCGGTTTGAAACATGCAGCTTGCCGATCTCATCGAACTTGCGGACAGGCAGACTGCCATCCACGCGGCTGTAAGCCGGTTCCCAGACAAAAGCAGGATTCTCAGTCGCTGCGGTCGCATGTCGCGTACGGCGAATCGCATTCATGGCGCCCGGCGTCCCTTTCATCACCCGCCAGCGACGCACCACGCGGTCTTTACTCACTGTATACGCGTCTGTTTTGCCCAGTTCGGTCAGAAAACGTACCAGGTCGGTCAGTTCCTGCTGAGTCAATTTTTCCAGCAATCCAACAGGCATCAGTGATGCAGCCGGCGCTTCTTCGTCAATCTGGTCCAGGGGAATATTCATGATGTTATCATTCACATCCCGCAACACGAGCTGGCTGTCTGAACGTCGCACGAGCACACCCGAATAAACTTTCCCCTGCAGTGTCACCACAGTCACCGCATTATAATTTTCTTTCACTGCTTTATTGGGGTTTAACAGGGAGTCGACAATGTAATCGGGTTGGGAACTGCCACCCAGGCTGATCAGGTCGGGACCGACTTTTCCCCCAGCGCCTCCAATCGCGTGACACTTCAGGCAAGACAGATCTTCCCGACGGAAGATGGCTTCACCACGCTTCGCATTTCCTTGCGTCTTGACAGCATGGATCATGTTTGCCATTTCCTCCGGTGGAAGATTCACCGGCTGAGGCGCCCCGCTGCTGGACAATCCTCCGGCCACGGCAATCGCTTTTGCCAGTTCCGGATTCGAACGGCCCGTCGATTGAATCGAGCGTCCCAGGTGAATCGCAGCATCTTTAGCGATTGTTTTGCCTTTCAATGCGTTCACCAGCACTCCCGTGCCTCCCTTACGCTGCAGGAAGATATTTGACAGTGCGGTTAATTGATCAGGCGACGTCACGGTATTCATCAGTTTCACAGTCTGCGCGGCAGCCAGTTTGACATTCATCTCCGCCAGCGCAGCGACCGCAGCAATTGCCAACGCCTCTGACTCTGTACTCTCAGTCTGTTTTAATAACAACTGCTGATTCTCTTTGCCTCCCAAACGTGCCAGGGCATGCAGACTTGTCTTTCGCAATTCCACTTTGGCTTGATCAGACTGCGCCAGTTCACGGATGGACTGCTGCAATGAAGCAATCTTCCAGAGACCTGCACATTCAATCGCGGCCTGCTGAACCGCCGGGTTTTCCGAGCGAAACAACTGCTGTAATGCTTCCAGTTCTCCCGTAGGACGTATTTTTCTTGCTTGAACAGCGTGAGCCAGCGTACGCAGTATCGCCGCCTGATGGCCGGGCTTCGTTTCCGGTTTAAGAGCCAGTTCATACAGCTGCTGCAGATCGCCGGCGTTGGCAAATTTCCCCAGCAGATTCAGACTGGTCTGCAGTTCGCTGTCCGGAATCTGGCCTGTCTGAATCAGTTTTGTAATTACCGGAGCGACTTCAGGAGAATTGACGGCCGTTAATGCAAACAGCAGCTTCTTCGGATGCTTTTGCAGGGTCGACGTTCCGTCCAGCACCTGAGGCAGCCAGATCGATTTGGTTTCGCGGGTCGTCAGCCACAAGGCATAATCCAGAAATTCATCAGCCGGATGATCGAGCGCCTGGTAAGCGTCTGTCAGCACAGTCGGTTTGTCGTACAACGAAAGCGCACGAACTGCTTCCAGACGTACGCGCGGATGTTCGTCATTCGCCAGGGGCGCAATCAGAGCGTACGTCTCGGGCAGTTTGTCTTTCCAGTGCCGGGCGACACGAATCGCGGCAGCACGGGCGCGCCCATCTTTCGCAGACAGACATTGTTTCAACAGTTCCGGTTGCACACTGCTGAGGCTTTGCGCGACCCACAGGCCTTCCAGTTGATTGTGTTCAAACTGCGGATCCTGGGGATCAAGTGCTTTCAGCCAGGCTTTCAGATCGGCTTCGACTTTTTCCCGGCCCCGCTCCCGCAGCACATTTTTGGCGTTCTGTCGCGTCCACTCTTCGGGCAGTTTTAATGCTTCCAGCAGTTCCTGGTTTGACGCATCCACCAGTTGCGGTCGTGGTAATGTCGGTTTGCCTTTATAAGTGACTCTCCAGATGCGGCCATGCGTATGATCGCGGCGGGGATCGCGGAAATCGACTTCACCATGCTGAATGATCGGGTTATACCAGTCGGCGATGTAAATCGCTCCATCGGGGCCCATCTTCACATCAATGGGTCGAAAGGCAACATGATCGGTTTTGATCAGTTCAACCTGCTCGCGCGAAACATACCCGGCTTCATTTTCGGTTACGACAAAGCGGCACACACGATGCCCACGAAAGTCGTTGGTAATCATATTCCCCTGCCAGTCATCAGGCAGATGACGACCACTGAGGATCTCCAGGCCACAATGTTTGGGAGAGCCGAGATTCAGTCCTTTCAGAATCCGATCCATGCCGACCGCTGTCACAAAGGCTGCACCGGGGAATGTATAATTGATTCCATGTCCATAAGCACCGTCCGTGCAGAATGACTGCCCCCAGCGATCAAAATGATGCCCCCAACTGTTGACCATGCCGCGCATGACCACTTCCAGGTCCATTGTCTCCGGTTGATACTTCCAGATGCCTCCCCCATTCAGCCGACGCACGCCATACGGTGTTTCGATATGGCTGTGGATATAAATCGACTGATTAAAAAACAGTTGACCTGCTGGTCCGCGGCGGAGGGTGTGCAGAATATGATGAGTGTCTTCTGTTCCAAATCCCGCCAGTTCCGTTTTACGAACATCCGCTTTGCCGTCACCATCGGTATCTTTCAAAAACAGCAGTTCGGTGCTGTTTCCGACATACGCGCCCCCATCACCGGGCATCACCGCCGTGGGAATCAACAGGCCGTCAGCAAATACGGTTGTTTTGTCTGCGGTTCCGTCTCCGTCCTGATCTTCCACCACCAGAATCTTATCGTTGGCTTTTTCACCCGGCTTGATGTGTGGATAAATTTCGGAAGAGGCAATCCAGAGTCGCCCCTGTGCATCGAAATTCATCTGAATCGGCTTGGCGATCTGGGGATCGGCGGCGTACAGATTGACTTCGAACCCTTCAGCCACTTTGAATGACTTGCGTTCCAACTCCGGATCTGGTGGGGGAATGTCCGTCAGGTCACGCTGGGCACGGACTGTTGATACAGAGAACAGGCTCAATAGACAGACGGAACTGAGGATAAGACGTTGAAATGATGAAGGGGCTTGATTTATCACAGGAACGATCCTTGTAGAGATCTATTAACAGGTCGGGATGTAATTCGTGAGTCGGGATACTTCAGAGACAGCTAATGTGAGGAAACCAGGCTGTGGATCGCGGCTTCTTTGGCTTCGATTAACGGAATGAACTGAGGCAACTCTTTTGCATTCTGCCCCTGTTCATGTTTGCGAAAACCCAGTAGATAGGTAATATTTTGAGGACGCCAGTTATAAAAATACTCCTGGTTCTTATCGAAGGTCAGTTGGGCTACTTCATCTGCGACAGCAGGAGAAAGTTCAATCGGCTTTAGACCAAGATCAACAGCGATCATGCCGGCAGCACGTTCGTATCCCGCTTTCGTCAGGTGAATCCCGTTCGTTGTCCACTCGACCCCGGGATCTCCTTTCGGTTCCGGAATCAACTGTGAGTACAGGTCGACAAAATAATGATCTCCTTTTTCCGCAGTCTGCTGCAGGATGTCGGCATACAATTTCAGATCCTGATTATGTTTCGCCGGGTCAGGCAGCGGCCCCCCTTCGTTTTCGTAACGATGAGGAGAAACAAAAATCAATTTCGCGCCAGTCGGTTTCAAATCACTGATCAGTTTCTGCAACTGTGCCTGAAAGGCAGGTAAACCCTCTTTACCGGCGAAAGCTTCATTTCCCCCGTAACCCAGCAGAATATAGGTCGGTTTGAGTTCGTTGATCTGCTTGATCATGCGCTGATAACCAACGGCGGGCGGATCAAATATGCCACGAGATTCCGCCCAGACCGTATCTCCACTCCAGCCCAGATTGCGAAACGAGAGCTTTGCCTGGGGGAAACTGCGGAGAAAAACACTTTCCCAACTCCCGAATTTCTGTGACCGTTCGATCATGGTATTGCCTAGAAAGACAATCCGATCACCCGATTTCAATCTCAAAGCAGGTGGAGCCGCGGAAACGGAGGAGGCGGAGAAAAACACAAAAAGAAGCAGGCAGATGCTGAGACGCTGATTCACGGAGAAACCTCAATAACGGTAGTTGAGTAGTGGATAGTTCTTCTACGCTAAAATAACAGGCTGTGTGAGTTACAGCAAATCAGGAAATACAAAAAACAGGGCAGGAATTGACGATTCAAAACAAATGCTCAGCGCATCTGTTTAATTAGCTTTGTAAAGATATCACGGCAAAGCCAGCGACACAGAACTCCGCTGCTCATTGATTCTGACTGTCTTCCTGCCATTTACGTGTTGTGAAGACGGTTGTATTCGGATCAGCGTTCAACTGGGCATCCTCAAAGTAATCTGTTTCAACTTCCTCAATCCAGAGCCGTAATTCGTTTGCATAATCGCTGGGAAGATCGCTTTTGACAAGCAGTCGATGAAATTCCGCCGCGCCATCTTCACCCAGATCTGCGGATTCCGCCGTTTGGAACCGTTCTGCCGGATCGGGGTGAACCAGGCGATGGATCAGTTTCATCAACGGTTCGCTGAGCGCAAACTCCTCTGCAGGAAACCATTGGGGAAGCTGTTGTAAAATATTCTGTTTGGCTTTAATCAGTTGTGCATATTTCAGATTCGCAAATGGTTGAAATCCGGTGATGACTTCGATCAGAATATATCCCAGACTGGCCAGATCGGACTGGGGGGTTGCCCTTCCCCCGGACAGAATTTCCGGAGCTGCATACGTTGGCGTACAGGGTTGCGTGGAAGGTAGATTATTTAAATCGATGGCGGATCCGATATCAATAATCTTGGCATTCCCACTCCGCTTGAGCATGATATTTGCCGGCTTCATATCACAGTGAATAATCTCGTTGCGATGCAATGCCGCCAGCGCTGCCAGGCACTCGCGAAGTATCGACACTGCGATTCCCGGCTTCAGACGCGGTTGCTGAACCCCTTTGGTAAAAACATTGTTATTGATATTTCTCCAGCGACGGGACGTAACCTGTTCACGAATCTGCTTGAAGGTCGCCGGTGTTAACAGACTTCGCAAGTCATATCCATCGATCCACTCCATTTCCATGATATAGACTTGATTACGTGTCACAAAATTCTGTACGGCAACGAGATGGTTTTCCTGAACACGCGCGACTTGAGCTGCAACCTGCGATAGTCGGGCCATTTCGGTCTGATAGGCGGCTGAGTCGGCGTAACGTTTGGGAGAAAATAATTTGAGCGCGACGGGAATCTGGAATCCATCAGCGCCTTCGCGAGCACTCAGGTACACCACTCCCTGCCCACCAACCCCCAGGCAGCGGGAAAACACCCGCTGATTATGCCAATCCAGGGAATTGGCATCGAGCAGGTACTGGTATTGCTGGTCTAATTCTTCCAGCGAAACAGGATGTAAAGATTCATTAGTAGTCAAAGTAATTCCGCGTCAATTAAGGAATGAAATCCCTCCCGAATTAATCCAAACCAGGATTGTGTCTGCTATTGTTGAGACTGATTTGAATCGAAACTCATAGTGTCTTCAGTTCCGTTATAGGATCTTTTGAGTTTGAATCGAACTTCGTGAGCATTTTTGAATCGCATATCATAATCAGGAATCGGTGAATGTGAAATTGGCCGCATTCTCTAATTCGGACACGATTCAAAATAATTGTTGCTTTTTAGAAGTGAAGTGATAAACAATAGACATTGAAGGCACACTGAAATTGGCCCGGTTACAGGAATCGTATCACATCCTGTTAACAAAAACAGGGCAGAGTTCCTGAAACTACTGGTTTGGACAAGATACCAGAAAGTCAGGTTCAACCCTGTTTTTAACTGGTCCCCAATTTCTAAATTTCAGGATATTTGTTCAAGGAGCAGGACAATGATTGCGACGATCAAATCCACTTTAAATGCGCAATCGATTTCACAACTGATTGATGAAGTAGGTAACATCCTGGAAGCGGGTGAGGGATGTTGGAAATTAGAATACGGCAAACGTGTCCTGTTTCTGATTGTGGATGCAGAACACGATCGCGTCCGCGCCATGACCCCCATCCTCAAAGAAGAAGACCTGGAAGAAGATGATCTGTGGGATGTAATGGAAGCCAACTTTGACCGTTCTCTGGATGCCCGCTACGCGATCGGCGATGGCGTACTCTGGTCCGTCTTCCTGCATCCGCTCAATGACTTGAGTCGCACACTTTTTCTGGATGGGCTGGACCAGGTCGTTACCCTGGCCAACAATTTCGGCGGTTCTTTCTGCAGCAGCGATATCGTTTTCGGTTCAGAATAATTCCAACCGGAAACCGTTGATGATCAAGCATCCTGCTCATCGATAATCAATGTGCAGTCGGGCAGGCTCTGCAGAAATTTTTCTCCATAACGTTTGGTTCGCACGCGCGGATCGAGAATCACGACCTGCCCGTAATCACTGGCGGTCCGGATCAGTCGGCCAAAGCCCTGTTTCAATTTGATGACCGCTTCCGGAATCTGGTAATCCATAAACGGATTCCCGCCACGGTTCCGAATCGCTTCCATCCGGGCCTCCAGCAGGGGATGATCGGGCACACTGAAAGGCAGCTTGGTAATAATGACGTTGGTCAATGCATCCCCAGGCACATCGATGCCCTGCCAGAAACTGTCGGTACCGAACAGTACCCCGCGCGGATTATTACGAAACCGCTCCAGCATCAGAGAACGAGGCAAACCTTCTCCCTGCAGATACAAAGCCAGATTGTGTTCTGACAGCCACCCACTGATGCGGTTAGCACATTGCTGCATCATTTTATAACTGGTAAACAAAGCGAAGGCATGCCCGTCGGTCTGCTCTATGTACTGCTTTAATTTCTCTGCAACCGCCGCTTCATACGCCGCCGGCGACTCGCCGGGATCGGGCATCGAAGCGGGCAGTATCAACCGCACCTGCTCCTGGTAGTCAAACGGACTGCCGAGTTTCAATTCTTCAGACTGAGTCAATCCGAGGCGGGATCGCGTAAAGCTGAAATCCTGATCGCCAACCGCTAACGTAGCTGAGGTCAAAATGACGGTCTGTGCCTGGTTAAACAGTTCGTCTCGCAGCACCGGACCGACATCCACGGGCGCATTCACCATTTTCACCCGCTGATTTCGCCCGCGAGTGGTTTCCACCCAGTAAACCGAGTCGCCTTCTGCCTGTTGAGTCAGCCAGCTGTTTAATGAGTCTCCCAATGCGGTACATCGCTCAGCCGCAGCTGACAGCTCGATTTTCTCTTCTTCATTTTTCAGAGTGAAAGCATATTCAGCAATACGGGCCGCCAGCAATCGCATTTCCTGCGAAACACCATTTTCAATCGGAGGCAACTGCCTGATCCGGCGATTGGCCAGACCGGAACTGTCCTGCCATTCCAGGAGATGATCGAATAAATCTTCCACCATAAATCGCAGTTGAGTGACATGCTGCTGACAGTCGATCAGGTTGTGATGCAGCAGCAGTCCTTTCTGAGTGCGGTCGTTATACAGCTTGTTAAACAGATAATCGAACTGACTGTTTGTAATCGACAGTCCCAGATGATCTCCGGCAACCGCCTCGATCGTATGTGCTTCATCAAGAATCACGGTATCGTAATCCGGAAGAATGCTGCTTCCCTCTCTGCGAATCGCCAGATCGGAGAAGAACAACGCGTGGTTCACTACCAGCACATCAGCATTCCAGACACGTCGACGCGCCCGATAATAAAAACAGTCGTTGTAAGTCGCACAGCGTTTCCCCAGACAGTTCCCGTGCTCGCTCTGAATTTCATCCCAGATTTTTGGAATGGGTCGAAACTCCAGATCCGCACGACTGCCATCGCTGGTTTTATGGGACCACTGCACGATCTGATCCAGTTGGCTCAGTTCTTCTTCTTTAGAAAAGGTACTGCTCGCTCGCTCCACTGCACCTTTCAATCGGCGCAGACTGATATAATTTGAACGTCCCTTGACCAGAACCGCAGAAAATTCCACAGGGAGCACGGCATTCAAAAACGGGATGTCGCGGTTAATCAGCTGTTCCTGCAGGCTGATCGTATTCGTTGAGACAATCAACCGCTTTCGGTCTTTTCCGGAACGGGTTTCATTCTGTTTACAGGTCGCCAGTATCGCGGGTACCAGGTACGCGAAACTTTTTCCCACACCCGTCCCCGCTTCTACCAGTAGATGCTGCTTCTGTTCAATCGCGTTGGCAACAGCCTCCGCCATTTCCAGTTGTTCGGGACGGTGTTCATATTTTTCGAGCCGCTGCGCGATCTTGCCATCGCTGCCAAGAATAGAAAGTACATCTGTAGTCAATACGGGCCTCATCCGGTGAGATAGAACAGCAATACCTCCGATCATTCAGGAGAGGACTGCCAGAGAATTTTATTTTTTGCGACGGAAACTGACCACGCAGATGTCGTCCTTCTGCACGGAATCATTACAAAAGAGTTCCACGTCCGCCAGCAGCCCCTTCACGAGCGGCTCCACGGAATCGGGACCGCTCTTCAGAAACTTGACCAGTCGATCCCGATGATACAGTTTATTGTCCTGGTCCATGGCTTCCGTGACCCCATCCGTATACATCAGCAGGGTATCCCCTTTTTCCAGGGTGATCGTCTCTACATGGAAGACCTGTTTCTTCAGGACTCCCAGAGGCATCCCCGACTTCTCCTGTGCAATCGGTTCTACTGAGCCATCAGAGCTTTTTCTCAGCAGGGGTGCCATATGCCCCGCATTGACAATGGAAACCGTATGCTTTTTGGGATCCAGGACTGCCAGTATGAACGTGATGAAACGCAGGCCGACTCCATTCGAGGCAATTTCTGTATTCAATTCGGCCAGTGCTTTATCAGCGGTATTTCGGGACAGCACTTGATACCGGGCTGAGGCATAGAGACGTGCCATCAGCAGTGCAGCGGGTACACCTTTTCCCGCAACATCACCTAACGTCACTGCCAGTTTGCCGTTGGGAAGTTCGATGTAATCAAAATAATCACCGCCGACACTCTGGGCTGATTCATAATAATCAAAGAACTCATACTCTTTATATTTTGGACGATTGTGAGGCAGCAATCCCAGCTGAATCTGATGCGCAAATTCCAGATCGCGTTCGATATCCCGCTGTTTGACCAGATCTTCATGCAACTTCGCATTTTCAACCGCCAGACTTGCCTGTTGGGTAATCGCCACGAGCACGTCCAGGTCATCTTTATCAAACTGCTGACCAATATCACGGGTCGCTATTTGAATTACTCCCAGAATGTCCCCCCCCTGAGAGACAAGAGGCACACACATCATGGATCGAATCCGCAGGGACGTAATACTCTCGCTCATTTTAAAGCGATCATCTTCGACAGCGTCCGCACTCAGAATCGCAGAGCCGCTCATGATCGCCTGACGGACGATCGTCGTACTGATGCGAATTGAATCTTCATCTTCAGTTCGCCGGGCCTTGGTTGCTTTCACTACCAGCTTTTTTCGTTCCGGGCTCTGCAACATGATAAAGCCCTGATCCGCGGGAGGGAAAATCTTGAACAGACCATCCAGAATTCGCGGCAGTACTTCATCCAGTTTCAAGGCGCGACTCAGAATCTGGCTGATTTCCAGCACGGCATGCAGTTTGACTTCGGGTTTAACGTTGATCCGTAACTGGCTGCTCGTGTTCAGATCGAGCGAGCTGATAATCGAGGAACCGTCCAGCACGCCCTCACTCGGATTCGTGTCATCCAGGGAAAGTTGCGCGTCCTGTTTCAATGACTGACTGTTGACTTCCAGCGTCTGCTGAATGGCGGAATCAATAAAATCAGGGGATTCCTGATAGTCCAAAAGGAACTGCATCTGAATGTCACAGATACTGATGGTATCGTTTTCATGCAGTTCCGTTCGACCTTCAATCACGGTTCCATTTAAGAGGGTGCCATTGCGACTGTGCAGATCTTCCAGATAAAAAAAGCCGTGGCTTTCCAGAATCTGAGCGTGGTAGCGACTGACGGCGACATTATCGAGCACGATCTCACAATTCGGGTGGCGCCCCATGATCACCCGCTCGCCGTTCAATTCGACGATCTGTTCGGGAACCTTCCCTTTGAGTATTTGTAATATCGCCACCGTTGTGCCCGACTAGACTGGAGTTTGACTGATAAATTTGAACGGACCGGAACCGAGGCTTCTATCTGAATTTGCCTTCTCACTTCACAGATCCAGAAATATCCTCGGCCCATGCAGTACAAGAGCTTATTATAGAACATTTTCTGAGAAATGACAGCGCTTCCGTCACGGAGACTCCCCAAGATTCTCAGAACCCGTTCAGAGAGCGAGATCCCGATATCAAGGGTTAAAGTTCTGCTCTTCTTCAGTTTGAAAAGATTCAAACAGCTTTTGCATATCTTCCTTGGTTGTAATCTGAGGTGATTTCTGGTTTCTCTCCAATGCCAGCATCACGATATCCCGTAATTCCGCATCCAAACCATTGATATTATCTTTGACAAAGAGTTCCCAGATATCCTGGGATTTTCGTGCCTGCCCATTGAGACTCTCCAGAGCCATCAAACCCGCATAGCCATTGGTAACCTGGTCAGCCTGTCCTGAATTCACCAGTTCCTGAAAAATCGCCTTGGCTTCCTCATATCGCCCTGGTCTGATCAGCAGAACGCCCAGCCTGATTTTAGCCCGGGGAGTGTATATCTTATCTTCCGGATAGTTCTTAATCACGGCCTGCCAGCCATCCTCGCTGTTACCCAGGCGGGCTGCCAGAAGAAACTGCTGAGACGGGCTTTCTTCCTGGGGAATGATTGCCAATTCCGAATTTTGATTCTCTGAAGTCGGATAGGGCGCCTCCAGTGGATTGCCCGGTCGATTCACCCAGCCCACCGCTGCTGCCACGCCTCCCAGGCAGAGTGACGCCAGAACAAATGCCAGCAGCTGTTTCTGAAAACTCCGATTCCCCTGGAAAGGCAGCAGTTCGCTCCAGCTGCGTTTGTGAACCCCGGGACTCTCTTCCGATATCTTTTTGATCTCCTGCATTAACTCTGTCGCATTCGCGGGCCGCTTGTCCGGATTTTTTTCCATCATCCGGTGCACCAGGTTACACAAGTCTTCCGGCAAATCGGGACGGCGTTTTTTCAGTGGGAAAGCCGCTTCATTCAGATGTTTCACAGCAATCGACAACGCCGTCTCACCATGAAAAGGGGGCTTCCCCGAAATCAGGTGATAACAGGTCACGCCCAGCGAATAGATATCGCTCCGTTGATCGAGGGTTCTGCCGTTGACCTGCTCCGGACTCATATACAGGGGCGTTCCCATGGTGGTTCCCACCTGGGTCAGGTTCACCCGTTCTTCCGTCTGACCAATCTGCGCCAGTCCGAAATCAGCTACCTTGATCAGTTTTTTAGAGGTGATCATGATATTCTCGGGCTTGATATCCCGATGCACGATCCCTTTTTCTGCAGCGGCATTCAATGCGGCGGTTGCCTGTCGCATAATCCGTAAGATCAAGGCACAGTCAGGCGGAGTATTTCGAGCCAGATGCTCTTTCAGATTGACGCCACGCACATATTCCTGCGCGATATAATGCGTTCCCTCGAAATCGCCCGTCATATAAACCTGGACGATATTAGGGTGAGTCAGCCCTGCAGCGGCCTTGGCTTCCCGTTCAAATCGCCTGACATGCGTTTCATCACTCATCAGCTCACTGTGCATGACTTTGATGGCAGCTTCTCGCTTGAGCGAAACCTGCTCGGCCAGGTACACGGTGGCCATTCCCCCCTGCCCCAGCTTGCGTAAGATCTTAAAATCTCCCAACTGTTTGCCAATTAGACTCACAGACTCGGTGGGGGGATACAACTTTTGTGTGCTTTCATGGGTACGATAGATCGTTTCCTGTGAGGAATCAGATTCCACGAAACTGGACGTTGGGGGCACACGCATCCCTTCTGACTCACGAACGGGAGAGACAGAGCTATCATCAGAGGTTTCAGCGGAAACCTTCCTGGTCTTATTCTGCGGCTTTTCAGATGGCATAAGTTGTTATCTGGCAGTATCGTAAGTCGTTTGATCACTGAAAGAAAGCTGCACACTCTCTCCATAATAGAGGTGATACCCTTTCAGGTATAGAGAAAGTTTTTATTTGTCTGAAAAAACCGGTGGCAGCCGGAACTTAATCAAGTGGTTAACGGATTATTCACATTGGACGGTCTGCCAGACGGTTCAAAATTGCGGCTCCCTGCTCCAATACGGGGTTCTCCTGAGCATACGAAATCCGAAAATGCGTATCCCGACCACTGAACACATTACCCGGTATGATCAGCAGGTTATTCTGGATCGCGGCGGTACAGAATTCAGTTGCCGTCCCCCAGGGAGTGCGGATAAACATGTAAAATGCCCCCTGAGCCCCCGAGATCTCGTACTTCTCGGAGAGTAGATCCCGCATCAAATCCCTTTTTTCCCGGTATTCTTCCACACGATCAGAGATATCGCATTCCAGAGCGGCCAGCCCTGCCCACTGCACCGGATGCGGCGCACAAACAAACGTGTATTGTTGCAGCTTGATCATCTGCTGAATCACGCTTTGGGGCCCATGCACGAAACCCAGTCGATGCCCGGTCATAGAGTGCGATTTACTGAAACCATCGATCACGATGACATTTTCGTTATAGGTAGCCGGACTCACAAACGGCGCGTCATAACAAAAGGAACGATAGATCTCATCGCTGACCAGCGCAATATTCTTTTCCGCCGCCAGCTCAGCCAGCGCCCTCGTCTCTTCCTCAGAAGCCACATGTCCGGTCGGGTTACTTGGGCTGTTAAACAGAATCAGTTTCGTGCGATCGGTAATCGCAGCGCGGACCTTTTCTATATCGATCGAGAAGTCAGGGTAGGTCTCCACGAAAACCGGCTTCCCCCCCACCACGCGTGTGAGGTGTGTATACATCACGAAATAGGGATCAAAAATGATCACTTCATCACCAGGATTGACCAGCGCATTTAATACCAGCATCAACGCACCACTCGTGCCACTGGAGATAAAGACCTGGCGATCAGCGTGACCATAGGTCTCATCGACCTGCTCCTGGATTTTCCCAATCAGCGGTGCAATCCCCTGTGTCTGGCTGTAGGCATTTTTGCCATCCCGCACAGCCTGACACAACGCATCTTTAATGGAATCAGGCGTGTCAAAGTGGGGTTGTCCGATACTCAGATTGATCGGATTTTCCATCTTCGCTGCCAGGTCGAATACTTTACGTATGCCAGACGCATCAATCAGATGCATCCGGTCGGCGATCCATTCTTCACTCATTTGATTTTCGTTCTCTATGTATTAAAAGGCTGAATTGATCATCTTTGCTACCTGCAGTTTATCATATGCTTTTCATGCAAAGAATGCAGGAACCGCTTACACGTTTTTCTGAATATGCTTCGTGATAAAATACAGTCCGGCATAAATCCGGGCATCCAGCAGGCATCCCCGTTGCCGCGCATCCTCCAGCCAGCCTTCTATCTCTGCAAACGGGACTGCGTGCACTGTAATTTTTTCGGATTCATCTCCGCCCCCGGCACCGACTTTCTGCAAATCCAGCGCAAGAAAAAAATCAACCGCTTCATCCGTCAGGCCCGCAGAGGATACCGTGGATCCGAGCGCCACCATCTGCCCCGCCTGGTAACCGGTTTCTTCCAGCAGTTCCCGGGCAGCGGCAGTCTCCAGTAACTCCTCTTCCTGACCAGCAATGTCACCCGCGAGACCTGCAGGAAATTCAATCACGTTCGCATCCACCGGTGGTCGGTACTGCTCGACCAGAATTACCCGCTGATCAACCGTCAGCGGAAACAGACAGACGACTCCCGTCGTGTTGACACGCTGCACAAACTCCCAGCGTCCCCGTTGGACCAATCTGATAAAACGGCGTTCAATGATCGTCTGATCGGATTCCTGACCTTCATCGCTCATAATGATCTCTCAATTAATTCCATTAGACAGACAGAGGGGCCCAAACAGGCTCATCATGTTTCTTGCAGAGAACAGGCTCATTCGCTCCCTTAACGATTGATCTGCAGATTCAGTTTATTGAGAATGGAAACCTGATTCTCTCAATTTCACATTTACCATCAGAACAGAGGCGCTGGTTTGATGTATAAAAAAATGATACATAAAATTCAGCAGAGGTTCGCTCATAATTCCAGGCAACCCGCCTTGAGACTTCTTCTCGTCCCGATTGTATGTGCCCTCAACGGTTTTTGCTACACTTGCGATGGGGAAGCACAAGTCAAATTTTCAACCACCCGTCAAACCGCTTCCCCGGCCAAAATAAGCTGACTATGTTCATTGGGAACTTCTTTTTCTCAGACACCAGGAAACATCTATGAAACCGCTCGCTCTATTACTCTTCACATTCACATTACTCTTGAATCATGCCCTGGCAGCAGACTCCATTGTCGATACCGCTTCCCCGCTGGAAACGATTGCCAGTGACTTCGGCCTGGCAGACGGCCCCGCCTGGGACGGGGGAGGCAGCCTGTATTTCCCGGATGTCAAGGGGGGCAAACTGTATCGTTACTTTCCTCGCACGGGAAAAGTTTCGGTCTTTCTGAATGACGCCGGCCGGATCAGTGCCAGCTATTTCAATCATGGTAAACTCTTCCTCTCCGATAATGGAAACAGCCAGATCTGTGTGCTGAATGGGAAAACAAAAACTCCGATCGCCGGTCAACCCGCGGATGCCAAACCGCCCCGCAAACCCAATGATCTCGTCGTCGATCAACAGGGAGGCATCTACTACACACTCACAGGTGCAGGGGAAGTGATCTGGATTTCTCCCGCAGGCAAACAGTCAGTCGCCGTCAAAGATATCAAAACTCCGAATGGGCTGATTCTGTCGCCGGATGGGAATACCCTGTATGTCGCTGCCTACGTTCCTAAAGAAATCTGGGCCTATGATGTCACCAGCCCCGGCGTCACAAAGAACGGACGCCTGTTTGCTAAAATGGATTCCGGCCCGGACAAAGGTGCAGACGGGATGACCGTCGACCGCGCCGGCAATGTCTATTGTGCCGGTCCCGCTGACATCTGGATCTGGAATCCCGCGGGTAAACTTCTGGCGAAAATCCCTACGCCCACACGCCCCATCAACTGTGCCTTCGGCGATTCCGACATGCGTTCGCTTTACATCACCGGCTTTGGAGGCCTGTATCGTCAGCGCATGAATGCCTATGGCTGTATGCCGGAACCTGCGGTCTCTGCAACAAACGGAAATACAAAACGTCCCGCCACCACAGTTCCGGAATCCGTCACACCCCATTTGAATGTTGTCTATGGCCAGACAGGAACCCGGAAACTGCTGGCCGATATTTTCGTACCCAAAACAGGGAAAGGCCCTTTCCCCGCAGTCGTCGTTGTGCATGGCGGAGGCTGGATGCATGGAGATAAAACCAAATTCCGCGCCCTGGCGGTCGCACTTTGTGAACGTGGCTATGTCACAATGGCCGTCGGATATCGCCTGGGACATGAAGCAAAATTTCCTGCGGGAATACAAGACTGCAATGCGGCAGTCCGGTTTCTGAGAGCAGAAGCCAAACAGTATCACGTCAATCCGAAACAGATTGGTGCTGTCGGTGGCTCTGCCGGCGGACATCTGGTCGGCTTGATGGCGGCTGCTCCTGATGAGAAACAGTTGCAGGGAGATGCCGGCTACCCGGATCAATCCTCAAAACTGCAGGCAGCGATTGTGATGGCCGGTCCCATGGAAATGGCTTCCGGCACTGTTGCTGAACGTTCCCGCAAGAGCGGCGACAAATCCTATTCTAACCAGTGGCTGGGAAAATCGATTGATGAGGCCCCCGAACTGTATCAGATCAGTGATGCCTACCTGCATTTCGACAAGAAAACCCCACCGCTTCTGTTCATGACTGGCGAGTTCGACAACCCCGATCGCAATGTGCCATCGCGCGAAAAACTGAAACTGCTTGGCGTCACCACTGGCATTAAAGTTTATCCCCAAGGCAAACATGGCTGCTGGAATCAGCTGCCCTGGTTTAAGGACATGGTCGAAGATATGGACCAGTTCTTTCAGCAGAATTTGAATTAAGGTGTTAACACAACAAGAAGAAGGGGATGAAGTTTATTTGTCCTCTTCTTCATCTTCGTCAAACTCGTATTCATCGTCCGCAAAGTCGAATTCACTATCTGACATTTCCCCACTGACTTCAGCATCATCAAAATCATCACCGATCTCGAGATCGCCGGCTGATTCGAACATGTCATCATCCGCTTCGTCGAACTCATCTTCTTCGAACTCTCCGGACAGCTCGGCAGCAGAATCAGAAACCAGTTCTTCATCGCCTGACTCATCTTCGTCAAATGAATCTTCTTCCACATTATCTTTGCCTTTTTTCTTGGCGCCCCCTTTAGGGCCAAAGATCAGTGCCCCGATGGGCAACAGTACCAGAACACCACTCATCAGTAGAGTGGTACCTGCTACCGCCAGCAGCATGGTCGGCATTGATTCTGCATGGTTTAAAAATGACATTACCAGCAGATAGGCTAAGAAGCCACCCGGGATGGCAGCCACCAATGAGATCAACGGAAGTTGTAGTCTTGACACAATTGCTGTTCCTGAAACGAGATCAAAAGCAGTAAATCTGATGCGGGCGCGTATGCCGACTCACAGTCGGCGATAGAATAACGTATCCACCATCCTAAAGCGGACTGAGACGAATTATCAAGCCTCGAATTTAAAATGTTCTTTTTAAATATAGAGTCCGGTTTGACGACTCGACCTGTTTGCTGGTATTGATAGTGCAGATAATTCGCATTTAATCGTCTCGATTAGTCTAATTGTTATAATATACACTTCCGACAGCGTACATCACGTTGATCGTCTTGAGGAATCCATGCCTGCTTCACAGTGGAATCAATTGAATCAGAACATCGTTGCCTGCACCAGGTGTGAACGCTTATTGGCCCACTGTCAGAAAATTGCATCGGAAAAACGAAAGTCCTTCCGGGACTGGGATTACTGGGGGCAACCCGTGCCCAATTTCGGGGATCCAGAGGCCCGACTGCTGATTGTGGGTCTGGCCCCGGCAGCCCATGGAGCCAACCGCACGGGCCGCATGTTTACTGGCGATCGCAGTGGGGACTGGCTGTATCGTGCCCTGTTTAAAGCAGGGTTTGCCAGCCAGCCTGAAGCAGAACATATATCTGACGGACTCATATTAAGTGACTGCGCCATCACAGCCACCTGCCACTGTGCACCTCCAGCTAACAAACCGACGCGAGAAGAGATTGAAAACTGTCACCCCTGGCTCGAGCAGACTGTGGAGCTGCTGCCGGTTCAGGTCTTCCTGGCACTCGGGCAAATCGGCTGGAAAGCAGTGCTGGACTTCAAAAAAAGACAGGAAAAACTTACCGGAAAGCGACCTAAATTCTCGCATGGTGCTGAGTATCAGTTTCCTGACGGGCACTGGCTCGTCGGCAGCTATCACCCCAGTCAGCAGAACACGTTTACGGGCCGATTGACCGAACCCATGTTTGATTCGATCTTTGATTTGATCAAACAGAAGATGAATAGGCAGTAAAGGCCGTTTCAGCTTTTTCCTTCTATGCCGACCACGCGATGGAAATGCAGTTCCACTTCCTGATCAATCACGCGGCGCACCCCTTCCACCAGACATTCAGGCTCGTGTTCCGTTTCACCGATCCGTTTGATTTCTTTGAGCGAAGTTCCCGGTGATACCGTAAAGGCATTCTGGTGAATGATCTGATTGCCCGCGTCCAGTTCTGGAATAATAAAGTGGATGGTGGCGCCAAAAGTCAGCATATGATGGCTGAAAGCATCTTCGTATGGCTGGAATCCGGGATACGAGGGAAGCAGTCCATGATGCAGATTAATAATCCGTCCGCCGGCAAAACTCCAGCAGATACTCGGAGGCAGCACACGCATATAACGGGCCAGCAGTACATAATCGACTTCATAGGTATCAAACAGTTCCACCATCCTGGCATTATCCGGATTTCCCCGATCATCGCCGATATTCTGAAAATCAAGCTGATACCGATCCGCGAGAGACTTACATCGGTCCCGATTTCCAATGATGACTGCGGGAGTCGCATTGATCACTCCCGCTTCAATCGCATTCAACACCGCTTCTGCCGGTTCACTGCGATAAGTCGTGCAGATGGCAATTCGGGGGGGCCGTTCGTATTCCTCACGAGCCCAGACACGCAGTGTCAGACCTTTTTGGGTTCCTATCTGCATGATCCGCTCACGTAAAACTGAGATGGGTTCGACTTCAGTCGGCCAGTCGATGCGCAACAGCATCGCAAACAGACGTTCTGAATCATGGTCATACATCTGAATTTCATGAATATTTGCCCCGACACCGGTCACATAGTGCACGATAGGGTCGGCTAATCCGCGGTTATCCGGTCCGACGGCTGTAATCGTTACCTGCATGTTGTCTTCACGCTTTCACAAATTGTAGAAATGCTCATCCGGGTCATTAGATCTGCTTACCCGGTCACTAATTGTATCACATCACCATCCCAGCCCCTGCTGCATCCAACCGCGGAAAACAGAATCGTCTTCCATGCGAATCAATCCTGTTCAATGTAAGCTTTTGTTGGATTTCGTAAACACGAAATGTAAAGAAGTGTTTCAGATTCCTTACAAAATCAAGCTGGCCTGCTGAATCTTCACTACTGTCCACTCAAGTAAATGTTCCTGTTAAGCTGCACTCATTAAAGGCGTTAGTTAAAACTTGCGTGTTTTGCATACTGTAGGGCTTATGAAGATTGTTCCTTCGGCATGGTCTATGCAATCTGCATAACTGGCAAAATGGGATTTTCGCAGGGGAAGAATGTGTACTCCACACCTCTGACCCCAGGCTTATTGTGAGTGAACCGGTTCTCACCTTTTGTTCTGGCCTGCAGCTTCCCTGTGGTCATCGAAGTCTCAGGTAGACCTTCTCAAGGTCTTTCCGATTTGGTGATGACCATTGCCAGGACTCGGAAGCGTGTTTGCCTCCGGGTTGTCTCTCGCGGTTCATGGTTTCTCGATCAGGGCCGAAAACAAAAACGTTACTCTCAAGTAAAACACAAGGAACTCAAACATGTTGAATCAACTTTGGAACGACGAAGCTGGTTTCGTTATTTCTGCGGAACTCGTACTCGTCCTGACCATCGCTGTCCTGGCCATGATTGTTGGCCTGAGCGAAGTCGCTGTCGCTGTAAACACTGAACTGAACGATATTTCAAACGCAATCGGAGCCCTCAACCAGAGCTATGCTTACACTGGTTTTCTTGGAAATGGCGGAAAAGCCAAAAGCTATTACGCCGGTTCACGCTTTGCAGACGCTGCTGATGACTGTGACCTGAACACAACTTGTGATCTGGTTACTGGTACTGCCGTTGTTACTGCTGCTGAAGGTACTACCTTCTAAAACGACTACACCTTGGTCTTAAGGTGCGAATTGAGAGAAACTGATATAATCAGTTAATTCGACTCATCCGGAACTCTGGCAGGGGTTTGCCTCTTCCAGGGTTCCGATGTTTCAAAAAAAACGCATTTGATTCACAGTCTCTTTTACAGACTGTTTAAAATCTTTGATAATGCCTGTTGCCCGAATGCAACCTGTCAAAATTTCTGCGCCCTGCTGGCCCCCTTCCCGACAGATTCTGTAAATCGCAAGTTTGATTACAGTTATAGCGATTCTCAAATCGCGTTTCTTCAGGTCCACATGCCTTGTGGACTTCTCACAACGCCTCCCCACCGGACAAATGGCACAACGACTGCGTTATGAGATCTGCAACAAGACTGAATGAAAACAATAACTGAAATTTAGATCCCAATAAAACAGATACTGATTGATTCGCTGCGTTGTGACCCGTGTTGAGGCTTCTTCCTTTTTAGTGATTTGTCCCCGAAAGAAGAAGAGAAGCCAACGGCATTGCATGAAGGTGAGAGAGCATTCAATGCGAATGATGCTATTGGCACCATTTATGGGCTTCCATTGCTCCGCGGGTCATGACGTGCGATTTACAAAATATTGATGAAAACAAAACTGCAGTTTGTGCTGTGAAATCGCGGGCCGGTGATTTCACAAAAGTGCCTGAATGGAGCGTAGTCTCTCAATCTGGCTAAGTGATAAATTTCGCCATTGCGTGATTTATCGATATGTCGTGGGCTGCTTTCTTTCTCGGAAAGCAAACCACAAACTCGTCTCTCAATTTAGTTTTTTAAGACCAAGGAACTCACTAAGATGTTAAATCAACTTTGGAACGATGAAGCAGGTTTCGTAATTTCAGCTGAATTAGTACTCGTTTTGACCATCGCTGTTCTGGCTATGATCGTTGGACTGAGCGAAGTTGCTGTTGCTGTAAACACTGAACTGAACGACATTTCAAACGCAATCGGATCACTGAACCAGAGCTATGCCTTCACTGGTTTCGCTGGTACTGGCGGAAAAGCTAAGAGCCACTACGCTGGTTCAAAGTTCAACGACGCTGCTGATGACTGCGACGTTAACACAACTTGCGACCTGGTTACAGGTACTCTCGGACTGACTGTTTCTGAAACTCCTTAATCTGGAGCTCAGTCAACTCTGCACAACTCTGTTCAGGGACTTCCTGAACAGAGTTTTTACCAGAAAAAAATGAAACTCCGCCATCTGGAATTTCAACCAACTTACTTAATTCTACTCAAACTTCTCTCTACATAGACAATTAAAAACACAAGGGGATATAATTATGTTACGGGCTTTATGGCAAGATGAATGTGGATTCGTAATTTCAGCTGAACTGGTTCTCGTTTTGACCATCGCCGTTCTGGCTATGATCGTTGGGCTGAGCGAAGTCGCTGTTGCGGTCAACACCGAGTTGAATGACGTTTCCAATGCAATCGGCTCTCTCAACCAAAGCTACGCTTTCACCGGATTTGCAGCCAGCTCAAGCTGCGATGGCAAAAGCAAAAGCCATTACTCTGGTTCAAAGTTCAACGACGCTGCTGATGACTGCGATGTAAACACCAGTTGCGACCTGGTGACCGGTACTCTCGGTCTGACAGTGGATGAACGGTACTAAACCTTAGTAAAGATGAGCGACAATTTAACTCTCTCATTGAACCGGCGGATCTTCCGCCGGTTCTTTTTTTCGATTACACGCTCTTACAGTTTGTTTAGCCCTGATGTTCAGGCTGTTTAACACTTTCATGCCCCACCTGCATCTGTTCCCACCCGATTCTCCTTTCTCCAGACACAACCTAAGTCTTTGACAGGCTAGAACATAGCCTGAGTCACGTATCTGCCATCGTCAGCAGATTACATCCCTCTGGCATACCGTCTGCATTATCAGGTTTCCGTAAGCTGATCTATAAGCAACCACTCATCGATCAAACTTTACAAGCGGAAATACTCTCTCACATTCAAAACTCTCTCTCACACTGCCGCCGGTTGAACACGCATTTCACTGTCGGCGCACTTTATGATTAAGTAAGGGGACTCTCTCATGTTGCGTATCGTTCAGCGTTTGTACAATGAAGAAGCTGGTTTCGTGATCTCTGCGGAATTAGTACTGGTTCTGACGATTGCTGTTCTGGCGATGATCGTTGGTTTAAGCGAAGTCGCTGTTGCCGTGAATACGGAATTAAACGACGTTTCCAATGCCATCGGCGCTCTCAATCAGTCCTATTGCTTCACCGGGTTTCAGGCCGGTTCTCATGGTAAAAGCAAAAGCTATGTGGCAGGCAGTCACTTTAAAGATGCGTACGATGACTGTGACCTGAATACCAGCTGTGATCTCGTTACCGGGACTTCAAGTATCGGGACTGAAGGCTGGTAAGAAGATCCAGTCTCACAATTCAACGTAAAAAAAAGGCAGGTTTCAAATGAAACCTGCCTCTGTTCAATTACATCACACGCGAATCCAGTGTCCTGTTATGCAGATACTTTCGGCTTGACAGGAGTGAGTTCCGGATTTGCTTCTGGTTCTGGCTGCGGTTCTGGAACAACTGGTTTTGCTGATTCCCGACTTTGGGGAGCCAGATTACAGTTACCAGTAGCACAGGCAGTTGTCGGGCAGACTGTGCTGGGAACCATTGTGCAGACTTCGTAAGGAACCTTACGGGCAACACATTTGGTAACATACCGCGTGCAGGTTACAGGAACCTGTTTAGGTACACAACGGGCAACACGGTGTGTGACAGTGAAAGGCACTTTCCGCGTGACGCATTCAGCGACTTTGCGGCTGCACTTTTCTGACACCATTTTGCAGGTTTGCACAGGAACTTTACGTACCCTTTCTTCACAAACCCAGTTACAGGTCTGGTAAGGAACCTTCTGAGCGACTGTTTCCGTAACCCAGCGGCAAGTCCGATAGGGAATTTTGGTCACAACCACTTCAGGTACCATTTTACAGACTTTTACAGGGACTTTGTTCACAATCACTTCAGGTACGTAACGAGTTACCTGTACCGGGCAGTTCTGGCGAACCACTTGCGGCACATACTTGGTACAAGGTACCTGGCAGGCAACACGTTTCAGTCGCCAGACCTTTCGGCAGTGAGTGCGTCCTGGTACCTGAACCATGGTCATCACGGGACGTCCACATGGATCCGTTGACCAGCAGGGACGGCATTTACCAGGCTTGGTAATCTGCTTTGTTTCCCAGACACCCTGCATACGATGTACGGTACGGTACGTGGTAACCGGTTTCATCACCGTATAGCACCGTTCCTGGTTGACCGTTTCCGTTACAGGTCGCATGACGGTTCGACGGCATTCCTGTTCGATGGTTTCCACAACCGGTCGCATCACAGTACGTCGACACTCGCGTTCATGGTTTTCCCAGACAGGCCGCTGTACCTGATAACTGCAATCACGGTACTTTGTTTCCACAACAGGTCGACGAACAGTGTAACGCTCTTCCCGCTCTGATGTTTCATATACAGGTTTTTGAACCGTATATTCGACATCGCGGTAAACCGTTTCATTCACCATGCGATAACAGGTTTGCTGCTTGTCTTCGTAAACTGTCTCGTATTCGGTGCGATAAGCCGTGTACTGTTGAGGTTCTGCAACCTGATCATAAACAGTACGGTAGCATGTTTTCCGCTCGACACGACAAGCGGTATAACAGGCTGTAGGCTGACAGGCAGTCGTGGGACAGCAGTTATAACTGGCTGCTCCAAAATACCTGCAGGCTTGCGCCGAATCATTGACAGCCAGCATTGCCACGGCGGCACATGCTAAGGCCATAATCTTTTTCATTTTTCCCCCTCCAAAAAAGTTCGTCACATGATGAAAGTGTGCGTTTTCCGATTTTCCGTCTCATCTATGACTGCCTGCATTATTGACATGACCTGAAAAAAGATGCAAATCAAAAGCTGACGTCCCGGACGGAAAAATCAAAATCACAGCGGGTTGTTCTATTTAGCACTCAAGCATAGATCACATAGTTTCGGCAACTTGAGGAAAAAAGGGGGTTATCTCTTTTTAGTGAAGAGCTTGTTGCATGATCTACTTTATAATCGTTATCACCTGCAAAGTTTCACAAATGCAACATCCGTTCGAACTAAACTGTTATCAGAACTCAACATGAATCATAGAAACGACATCCGATCTGTCACATCCAACAGGAAATGAAAACATCTACATCACTGGATGTATCAATTTTTTTTATCTGTTCCGTATTTCTTGCTCAATGCATCAAAATCTTCCGGGGTATCCAGGTCGAGCAGAATTTCCGGCACATCACATTCCTGCAGATAAGGTTGTATGTTCCGACTCTGCCAGAGCGCATTGATGCCCTGCTCTTCAGACAGCCTGAAAATCTCACCTGCCAGCGACCAGCGAAAAAAAGTCGGATGTCCTTTCCGATTCTGGTACGTCGGAATCATTACATCAGCCGGACATCGTTCCCAGGACTGACATAATTCGTCTATGACGGACTGCTCCAGCACAGGATGATCCGCGGGAACCAGTAACCATCCCTCTTCTTCCTCAGGCTGATAATGTTCCTCAATCCAGCGTAACGCATACTGGACGCTGGATTTCATATCGGGCGGGTCCGATTCTGGCTGAACCAGATCAACCTGCAGATCAGCCAGATGCTTCTTTAACAGCACGTCATCTCGGCGGGCGACAATGACGATTTTTGTAATCCCCTGACTGCTCAAGCCTCTCACCAGTCGCTGAATCACCGTTTCAGTTCCCAATGTCAGCAGCAGTTTATGTGTTCCCATCCGTCGACTTCGGCCGGCAGCAGGAACAATAGCAAACAGGCGGCGCGTTGTCATTAAATCACTCATTCCGATAAGATACTGTCAGGCCGGCCTTTTTAAAATCCGACTCCGGTGGAGTACTGTCATAATCCAAGTGGTCGTTCAGAGCTTGTCTGAACTATTCAGAGTTAAGGACGAATCGTGCAAATATTGTTGACTAATGATGATGGAATACACGCTCCCGGCATTCGCAGCCTGCAGAAAGCGTTAACCCAACTCGGAGATGTTGAAGTTGTTGCTCCCCTCGCTGAACAAAGCGGGGTGGGATTAAGTATTACCTACTTACATCCCCTGATGATACATCAGGAATTCGAAAGTGAAAAGCACTGGGGCTGGGCGGTCGCCGGCAGTCCCGCAGACTGCGTGAAACTGGGAATTCTGGAGTTCTGTCCGAAACGACCCGATCTGATTGTCAGTGGCATCAATTCCGGTTCGAATGTGGGCATCAATGTTCTCTATTCCGGTACAGTCGCTGGAGCCATCGAAGGTGCCTTCGCGGGTATTCCCTCGATCGCGATCTCAGCCGCAAGCAGTTTTGCCAACGACACGAAACCCGACTACGACCGCTGTGCCGCTCAGAGTGTCCCCATCATCAGTAAACTGTTACAGGAAAAATCACCCTCGGATGGTCTCTGGAATATCAATTTTCCTGAAATACGTCCGGATTGGCCACGGGGAGTGAAATGGACTTCACTGGGGGTTAAACGACATTTCGATGTCATGGAAAAACGAATTGATCCCCGCGGGCGACCTTATTTCTGGAGTGGACTTGACCCCATTCAAAACCATCAACTCGAACCAGGCACAGACATCCATGAACTGGCGGAAGGCTTTGTTACGGTCACCCCCCTGAAATTTGACTTAACCGATCACGAACATCTGCAAGCATCATCAGAACAACAATCTGGCGGAGAGATCGACTTGAACCTTAAATGAGTGCAAATACCGGATTTACCAATCCCGCTTTGCAAAGTTTGACATTTCCCGGCAATGCGGGATAATCAGGAAGTAAACATTCATCTGCGGTACAAGCCTGCTTTCAAACCGCACGTATTATAAAAACTTTAATCTGTCTCTAGTTGTGTTAAGGAGGTGCGCAGTGAATCACAATCAGTCACCGGAACACAACAGACTCGCCTCACGAATCATATCAGAAACATTCCCGGAACTGCAGACCGGCGATTTTCTGCAGAACATCATCGATTCAGATCAGCAACTGCTCCGAAACATCCTTTCCATCACTCCCCTGATCATCTGGGCCGTCGATCGTCATGGCAGCGTCACACTTTCTGAAGGGGGTGGTCTGTCCCGCCTGGGATATCTTCCCGGAGAATGGGTTGGGAAATCTGTTTTCAAAGAGTTTGCCGATGACCCGGAACTGATTGATATTTTCAAACGAACACTCAAAGGCGAAGAACAGCAGCAGACCCGGGCCGTAGGTGAGCTTGTCTTTGATGTCGAATACAATCCGTTGTTTGATGAACACGGACACGTCGACGGATTTCTTTCAGTCGCCATTGATATCACTGAAAAAGTCACTTCACAGGAAGAACTCCGCCGTTCCGAAGAACGCTTCAGCAAGATTTTTCAGGTCAACCCGATCGCCATGTGCATTACGGAGATCGACACCGGAATCTTTATCGAGGTCAATGAAAAATTTCTATCCGCGCTGCAGTGCGACCGGGAATTTATCCTGGGGAAAAGCGCCTTTGACATCGGTTTCTGGCCCAGTAAAGAAACTCGCCGGGAGATGATTGAAAAAGTTCAGAAAGAAGGCACCGCGCGCGAGCTTTCATTTGACTTTATCATTCCGAATGGAACCCGTTTATGCACCATGCTCTCCGCGGTCCAGATCTACTTTCGTGGTGAAACTTTCCTTCTCTCCTGCGTAAAAGATGTCACCAGGGAACAGTCAGCTCTGGAAGAACTCGAAAAATTGAACGAAAACCTGGAAGTCAGAGTCGCTTCCCGCACGGCCGAACTGGAACACGCACATGCCATTCTCAATGAAGAATACACCAAACGGAACCGATTGTATAACGCGCTGCAACAGACAGAAGCCAAGTGGCGCTCACTGGTGACCAATGCACCTGATACGATTCTGACCCTGGATCATGAAGGGAACATTCTCTACATCAATCACCAGATCGAATCGGTAAATATGGCTGACGTTATCGGCTCATCCATTTTCAGCTATATGAATCAGGCAGACCTCCATAAAGCCCGCGAAATTCTTCAGGATGTCTTTCATTCGGGAAAAACACAGGTTATGGAGACAGAAGGACTCAATCCGGAAGGCAAAAAAACACTCTACTCCTGCCGCATCGGTGCCATGGTGAGTGAAGGTATTATTATCGCCGCCATGGTCATCGCAACCGATATTACTCAACAGAAACAGGCAGAACAGGAACTCGTACGACGCCGCGCGGAACTCGCGCACCTTTCCAGGCTCTCTACAATGGGAGAACTGGCTGCCGAACTCTCGCACGAATTAAATCAGCCACTGGCAGCCATCAACAATTATACGAATGGCTGTATTCGACGCATTCAGTCAGGAACCACGACCCTGGATAATCTGATTGAACCTCTCGAAGAGATGTCACGTCAGGCACAGCGTGCCAGTGAAACCATCAAGCGTCTCAGGAGGCATGTTCAGAAAGGCGAAGTGGAACAGAAAAAGCTGGATATCAACGCCGTCATACAGAATTCGATCGCGCTCCTGGAACACGAAATTCAGCGTAATTTTGTCTCACTGCACCTGGAATTAAGCCCGGGACCTCTTCGGATCATTGGAGACGCGATCCAGATTGAACAGGTATTGGTCAATCTGCTGTTAAATGCCTTCGAAGCCATGTCGGAACATGCCCCCGAACACCGCAAAGTCATGATTCAATCGGATCAGGATCAGACGGGAAATCTCATGATTTGCGTAACAGACAGTGGAACAGGTTTGAAAAAAGGGCAGGAAAATTCTATCTTCGAAACGTTCTATACTACGAAACAAAAAGGACTGGGCGTCGGTTTGTCAATCAGCCAGACGATTATCGAAGCCCACGGAGGGAAACTGACCCCACGTCGTAACAAACAGGGAGCCAGTTTCATTATCACCCTTCCATTAGCTCATGGAGATCGAAACAGTGATGACTGAAAACATGACCATCCAGCAGGAAGCAACCGTCTTTGTTGTTGATGACGACCCCGCCATCAGAAAATCACTCCGCTGGCTGATTGAATCGATCGGTCTGAAAGTGCAGACGCATGAACTTGCCAGCGATTTTCTGGAAAGTTATTCCCCGGATATCCCCGGCTGCCTGGTTCTGGATGTCAGAATCCCCGGCATGAGTGGCCTTGAATTGCAGGAAAAACTGCGAGAACAAGGCTACGATATCCCTGTCATTATTGTCTCTGGTTATGGGGATGTCCCCATGGCTGTCAGGGCCATGAAAGCAGGAGCAATCGACTTTCTCGAAAAACCCGTCAGCGATCAGGTTCTGTTGGACTACATTCAGAAAGGCATCGAAACTGATATTCAGAATAAACAGAACCGGGTACAGAATCAGGATCTGCTGGAACGCAAAGAATTACTCACCCGCCGCGAACGGGAAGTCATGGAGTATGTTGTCGCCGGTTTTTCCAGCCGCGAAATTGCCGAAAAACTGAATGTCAGTTTTAAAACAGTCGAAGCACACCGCGCCAAAATCATGAAAAAAATGCAGGCCAAAAGCGTGCCAAAACTGATTCAGATGGACCTGCAGATCAAAGATGTTCCCGAGTATCACCGTGATCACTGAGACTTTGATTTTGACCCTGATTCCGCAATAATCAAACCAGTATTCAATCACTTTTATAATTGCCCCTTGAGATTCCCCGGGAACAATTTTGAACAATCATACCGAACTGGCATTAAACGGCGTTCCCGTTTGCGATACGTTTGCGGAAGCATTTACCACGGTTGGCACGCGAATCATCGTGACGGCTCTAACAGAATCCTGGGTCAGAATCGCAGCGGCAGAAGTCACCGGTTATGCAACCAGCGTGATTGCCTGTGACGCCGAAGCCGGAGTTGAAAAATATCTCTCACCGGCTGAAAGTCCCGATGGTCGCCCCGGGGTCAGCCTGATGTTTTTTGCCTTCGGACAGTCGTCTCTGGAAAAAGCCGTCTCGAATCGCGTCGGGCAATGCATCCTCACCTGCCCGACCACTGCCTGCTATGCCGGTTTTTCCTCCGACGATCCGGAAAAGAACATCGCCTTAGGCAGCCAGTTACGATTTTTTGGAGATGGCTTCCAGGTCTCCAAAAAATGGGGAGACCGACGACTCTGGCGCGTGCCCGTCATGGATGGAGAGTTTGTCTGCGAAGATCAGACGGGAACGTTCAAAGGGGTCGCCGGCGGTAATCTGATTATCTCTGCCACTGATCAGAAAAGCGGACTTCTCGCAACAGAAGCGGCCGTCTCAGCCATGCAGCAGGTCGATCTCACCATTCTTCCCTTCCCCGGAGGCATCGTCCGCAGTGGCAGTAAAGTCGGCTCCCGCTATGCGAAACTCAAGGCCAGTACCAACGATGCCTTTTGCCCGACTTTACAGGCTCAGACAACATCCGAACTACCGGAGAACACCGGCTGCGTCTATGAAATTGTCATTGATGGTGCAGCGTTTGAACCCGTGCAACAGGCAATGCGGGTCGGCCTGCATACTGTCTGTCAACAACCGGGCATCCTCCAGATTACCGCCGGAAACTATGGCGGCAAGCTGGGAAAACACCACTTCCATCTTAAAGACCTGATCGACACCGCTCTGGCCTGAGCGGTCATCCGCATCGGTTAGAGCGCATCACATTTAAGTAGAGCGTCTCTCAATCTAATATACTCGGGCCAAACACCCCTGGAGACGCTACAGTAAAACGGAACACAGTCTAGTCTTCTTTTCGAAAACTTTCGGAAATCAGCATTTCCTGTTCAAACTGGTGGCTACGTCCCGAACCGGTTGCCGGACTGGCACTTGCCGGACGATACACGCCTTTCAACGGATGACGACCAAACAGATTGCCCTTGAAGCGACAATACATGAACCGCCAGGCCCCCATGTTTTCAGGCTCTTCCTGAACCCAGTACACGGGAGTTCCATCCGGAAACGGTGCCAGCTGCTGTTCCAGTTCCTCTTTGGGAACCGGATAGAGCTGTTCCATGCGGATGATGGCTACATCGTCGCGCTCAGTCTGTTTGCGGTGCTCACTTAAATCATAATAGATCTTTCCAGTACACAGCAGAATGCGTTTGACCTTCGCTGGCTCCAGATCGGTGGTATCGCCGATCACTTTGATAAAGGATCCCGAACACATCGACTTAAAGCTGGAAACCGCGTCACGATGCCTTAACAGGCTCTTGGGCGTCATCACAATTAATGGCTTCCGCCATTTGCGGATCATCTGACGCCGGAGCAGATGGAAAAACTGATCCGGAGTGGTGGGCATCGCAATCTGGATATTACTTTCCGCAGCCAGTTGCAGAAAACGCTCGAAGCGAGCACTGGAATGTTCCGGCCCCTGCCCTTCAAAACCATGTGGCAACAGCATTACCATGCCGCTGTAACGCTGCCATTTGTCTTCCGCACTCACGATAAACTGATCGATAATCACCTGGGCAGCGTTACAGAAATCACCAAACTGTGCCTCCCAGATAATCAGACCGTCAGGACAGTCCAGACTATAACCATAATCAAAGCCGAGCACCCCTGCCTCGGAAAGCGGGCTGTTGACAAACTCGACCGGCCCCTGTCCCCCGACCAGATGTTTCAACGGGGTATATTTTTTACCGGTTTTGACATCATGCAGCACGGCATGTCGATGGCTGAATGTGCCGCGTTGTGCATCCTGACCACTGACGCGAATTCGGTATCCTTCGGTCAGTAAAGAGGCAAAGGCCAGCGCCTCAGCCGTTCCCCAGTCAATCTTTCGCTCGCCCTCTGCCATCTCCTTACGGATATTCAGCAGCCGCTGGATTTTCTTGTGAGGTGTAAAGTGCTCGGGAACCTCAGTCTGCTTCAACAGCAGGTTCACCAGGTTTTTCTCGGGCACACCGGTATCAATCTGGTCTGCCGGTAACTCTCGACCGCCACGGTAGCCGGCCCAGATCCCTGCGGGCAGCTCAACGGTATGCGGATAATTCTCGACCCGGGCTGCTGCCAGCTCGGACTCCAGATGGGAAATACTTTCATCCTGCAGTCGGTCGCCGTCCTCTTTCGTCACAGACTTCCGTTCCAGCATTCGCTGCAGAAAACTGTCTCTTACCGAAGGACGCTTGTTGATAATGTCGTACATCAGAGGCTGCGTGAATGCGGGCTCATCCCCTTCATTATGTCCACGACGACGATAGCAATACATGTCGATCACAACATCACGGTGAAATTCTTTTCGGAAATCCATCGCCAGGCGAACAACCTGGGCCACCGCTTCCGGATCTTCCCCGTTTACATGGAAAATGGGAATCTGCAACATCTTCGCCACGTCTGTCGCGTAGGTAGATGAACGACTCTGTGCCGGATCAGTTGTGAAACCAATCTGGTTATTCACGACTACATGAATGGTACCACCGGTTCGATAGCCCCGGAGCTCACTCAGGTTCAAGCTCTCCTGGACAACCCCTTCCCCGGCAAATGCAGCATCACCATGAATCAGCAGGACCATACCTTTGGTACGATCAATATTAGCCCAGCGATCCTGCTTGGCCCGCATGCGGCCCATCGCAACCGGGTTCACAAATTCCAGATGGCTCGGGTTGAAACAGAGCGTCAGGTGCACGTTGTGACCCGACTCGGTCATCCAGTCGGAACTGTAACCCAGGTGATATTTCACATCGCCTCGACCGACGCTCATCTCGGGGACAGAGTCTTCGTATTCGCGGAAAATTTCGCGCGGCTTTTTCCCCATAATGTTCGTCAGAACATTCAGACGACCCCGATGTGCCATCCCGAAAACGATTTCATCGACCCCCTGCTCTCCCGCTTTTTCAATCGCCAGATCCAGCAGAGGTATCAGACTCTCGGCTCCTTCCAGCGAGAAGCTTTTCAGACCGACGTATTTTTTCTGAATGAACTCTTCAAACACAACCGAATCGGTCAACCGTCGCAGAATCCGCAATGACTCGGGACGTTCGAACTTCAGAAAATTCGCGGTGCTCTCCATCCGGTTCTGCAGCCACTTCCGCACGCGCAGACTGTCGATGTGCATAAACTGCGCACCGATTGATCGGCAGTAGGTATTCCGCAACCACTGGATCATCTCACGCAGGGTGCGCTGCTTGGGACCACCAAATGTTGAGGTGGAAAAGACGCGGTCGTAATCCCGTTCTGAGAAATCATAGAATTCGGGCATCAATTCCGGTGGCGTCGCCCGTTTCTTTCCCAACGGGTCCAGTGATGCCAGAATGTGACCACGCACCCGGTAATTACGAATCAGCTGGTCCAGACGCTCCTGACGATCTGCAATTTTCATCGTCTGGCGGTCCATCCCCTCGGTCTTCTGTTTACCAGGAGGGTTGAACATCGTATGACGTTTGAAGGAAGGCCCGAAACCTGGCTTGCGGCTGCGGGTCATCTTCTGGGAGAACTTCGAGAAATAGTCACGCCATTCCTGCGAGACCGAGCTCGGCGACTCCAGATAGCTCGTGTACAGCGACTCCACGAAAGTTAACGATTCCGAGCTTAAATCGTTGACCATTTCTTCAGGCAGCTGATTGTCGGAGTGCCCATTGCCTTCTGAGTAAAACGAAGCAGAATCTGGTTTATCAAGCATTATGCCCTCTCCGGGCTTAGTTATGAATCCGGACAAAGGCATCAACAGTGTCTACTCGACACGCAGGGAGAATGCTCTGTCGCGAATACAGATTTAAAACATGTTTCTTCTACATTACCGTATTAGATCAGAGATTTAAAGCTCTCTACTCTAGCAGACTTGCGCTGTCCGAAAGAAAGTTACCAAAGTCGATTTCACTTTCCTACTCAACCGCTGCCATACTTTTATCCAAATTTTCAGGAAAAACCGGAAAATCGGGAATCAACCCTCTGACAGACCATCACAGGCATTATTCGACCATTCCATTCCCGATAACAGCAAAAAAAAACCGGCTCCGATGTCCAGGACATCGGGCCGGCGGGTAAGCTTGATCTTTCGTGATTGTTACCTTCAATCGTTTCCCATTGCAACCGGAAACAAGGCAATCACCGTATTTAGACCAGTGGAGTGTCATTTTTAAATTTTGGGTTGAAACATATCACAAGAGTGCGACAACGGAGCACGTAAACAATACCCCCAACCCTCAATTTTCAGCTTGACAAAGCACTAAGTCTGCTGACGAACAACTCGTTTACGGATATCTGTTTCCAGAACACCAAATGCCTGCTCATGACGCTGTAAAGCCATTGAGAGAGCACTCAACAGTCGCTTGGCGGTGTAATGGTTCAGGATGATTCGCTGACCAACATTGATCTCAGTGTTCGCTGGATCCAGTGGCTGAGGATTCAGACCCAGATCTAAAATCAGTTCTTCTGGTGTGCTCGAAACACGGCAGAAGTTGGCGTAGCTGGCAGCCACATTATCGTCATTTACTTTGACCTGTTGCTGCTGTGCGGGAGCCTGTGCCGCTTCTGCGGCAGGTTCTGTTGTCTCATCAGCTGGTTTGTCATCTTTCTTAGCACTCACGCTTTTTTTCTCCTCAATGTGATACAAATTCTTAAGAAGTAACTGGTTCCAGAAATACAGAACCTGAACTGATTTGAAATGAACTTCACCCTGAAACTTCGGCAGTTCACCCCGAAAATACTTGATTGATTCGTCCTGACTGTACTCAAGACACCTGAAACATACCACCGCGGTGTTCAGCATTCAAGAACAGAACACAAAGACTTTAAAACTCTTGGAATTCAGACTGTAAGCGTTTACGAAAATGACTGCATGTTGACAAAACGCAACTCGACAACCTATTTCTCCTACAGCTTCCAGAACATGGGGTTTTTAGAAAAAAGGCCCTGATGACAGCTATCGCATCCTCACCAGGGCCTGAAATTTACTTAGACTATTTAAAGTATAGGACCTGCCCAGTCTGAGAAGACATCGTCGAAATCGGCATCGATTTCATTGCTGAGCCCGGCCAGGTCCAGATCACCGCTTTCCTCATCGATCAGATCCGAAACATCGATCTTTCCGCCATCGACAATCGAAAGACCGTTCAAACGCAAGTCATTGATCAACTCGTCGCTCAAACCTTCCAGAACTGTCAGATCCAGTTCGCTTTGATCCAGACCCTGGCTCTGCAGCAGCTGATTCACGAACTGAGTCAAACCTGGCTGAACCGGCGTTTCACCTGTCAACAGGCTGCTGGTCACATCAAACACAACTGGAGACAGTTCTTCCAGTGGCGCGATGACAGTCACCAGCGAACTCTCATTCTTGGTGACCTGCGTCACAGGAGGTTCCGCCACCAGAGGCAGATTAGCCATCAGCGGAGCATTCACCCCGATCAGGATCTCAAAGCTGCCGGCAGCAGCGGCTTCGTGGGCAGACTGTAGAATCAAGGTATCCAGAATGGAAGGCAGTTTGCGAACACCCGGGTCCAGGGTCGCGTTCATCACGTCGCCGGCATGAACCGTATCATCCAGGTGCAGACCATCATCGGTCAGCGTCGCTTCAAAGCCACTCCCGACGAAGGACAAAGTTCCTCCCACTCCGGTTTGTATAAAACTTTCAAACGGTGCATACGTGTCCGTGAATCCGAGCACGTGGCCGATTTCGTGTAACAGAACCGTCAGCAGGTCATAATGACCGGCGGCGGCAGAACTCGCATCAGCTGTGTAAGATACACCCCCTTCCAGATCAGTATCACTGAAGGCAGAGGAATCCAGATCCGAATACCAGCCCAGACCGGCGGCATTATCATCCAGTGTCACGATCCCCGAAACCGGACGACCCTCTTCATCCACTCCGGTAATCTGACCTTCACCCAACTGAGTTCCACCCAGATCGGTGATCACCAGTTGAATATCCAGGGACTCTTCCAGTCCCAACGCATCCTGCCAGATTCCCAACGCTTCATCCATCACCTGATCGATCGAAGACTCACCGGTAATATCCGTCGTCCTACCGTACCAGCGTTGCAGGAAGTTGGATGGATAAACAACCTGTCTGTCTCCCCCTTTGTGGACGCCGTAATTGGTCGCCAGGAATGTCAGATCGCGATGATTCACTGTTCCGCTCTTATCGGAATCCAATGCCCAGACATACGGGGAATTCGAATCCAGCACGTTCTGCCCGTAAACAGATACCAGCATAATCAGGTCACGATAATTGATTTTGTCGTCATCATTCACATCGAAGGCGATGGCCCACAGATCGGTCTGCGGAGCATCACCGACAATGATCTGCGTCTCAACATCGCCTGTCAGACCGACTTTAACATTGCCCAGGGAGAGCCCCAGAGCGTGGGGACCAATGAATTTATCCTCAAAGTCAATCGTGACATCATCCTGTACCAGCGATTCAAACTTCACGCGGGCCAACAGGGCTTTATTGTAATTACCGACACGATCCAACGCCGCGGAACCACTGAGTCCTGTTACCACACCCGTGGTATCATCAATAATGGCTGTACCATTGTCAGAAAATGCGCGGCTGAATTCGATCTCAGTCGCTGTGAAGAAATTCGTATTATAATTCAGATCAACAGTCGCATCAGTGATGGAATTGGCATCCGCTGTTTCCACATAAATTTCCACCCAGAATGAACTCCATTCATCAATCCAGGTGTCACTGACAGGCAAACCACTGATGTGTCCGGTCGAATCGATCTCAGTCTGATTCCGTACGACCACGATATCGAAGGCAGTCCCCTCATTCAGAACCTGATCGTTGGTAACAGCCTGGGTGCCATGCAATGGATCACCGACTCCTGGCGTCACCGTAATCGTCAGGTCATAACCACCGCCATCAAACGCGCCGACCTGCTGATTACCTTCGCTATCATGACTGGAAATGTCGAATGGATCATAGCTACTAACATCATCATAGGCTCCATTCAGAGCACTCACACCAATGTAATAGGTACCGTCCGCATCTGCGGTGAAAGTCACATACGAATCGCCTTCACCATAAGTGACCAGGTATTCATCTGGCGCCAGATTAGTATCAGAAAATGCAACGATCTCCCCTGCTTCATTGAAGATATAAATCACGCTGTCCAGTCCGGTGAAGAGCATGTCGCCGTCCACATCGACCGTCACAGAATCCCCATTATTCAACTGTACCATGAACATATCGACGTCCACCAGGGGATCATCCAGGGTTTCATTATTTCCAATGACCCCCTGGTAAACCTGAGTCCCCGGCTCGTTATGGGTTAAATTGGTATCCGTTGCCGTCCCAGTCGTATCACCATGTTTATCCGACTGATCAGTATTGAATGTCGAGGTAATCGCCCCGGTGAAATTCAAAGTAATCTCTGCACCAGTGGAATCAGTGAAAGTCAGCGTGCGGCTGATCGGCACGACCAGTTCAAAAACCCCTCCCCCCAGATCCGTAAGCTCAGCTTCAGACCAGGAAGACAAACCATCCGGTGGAGTTCCGCCTGGATCAAAGAATGTCAGTTCCAGACCGGAGGCAGTATCTGTATTCTGTGAAATCACACTGTCATTAAATGCATTCAATGTAATTGAGTCGACTTTACCATTTTCCAGAATCCATGGATCGGTGACGGAAAAAGTACCATTATTCAATGATTGCTGACTTGAAAGCATCGAAGCAATCACATCACGTAGCCCCAGGTTATAAGTACCAAAACCACCAAACACAGTACTTGTCAAACCAAAGTCTGCCAGCGAAGTATTACTGGCATTTCCAGTTGCACCTCGCTGGGGATTAACCAGTCCTGAAGGATTAATTTCCAGATAGGAATCTGCAATCTGGATGCTGGTAGGAGTGACCAGATCATCCAGGACCACGGTCATACGACCACTCAGGTCAGTCTGATTCAGATCCATATCCTGAGAACTCAGGTTTGAAATTTCCCCACCGCTGTTCACACTACCGGAGACCGAAATATGACTCTGATCAGTCTGAACTTCAAACTGGTAGGCCTGCTTCTGAGTCACATTGGATCCAACAATGTTAATTTGACTGGAGTGGACACTCCCCCCCCCTTTCTGCAGTGAATCGGGTTGAGAAATATCTACTGAATATTCGATGGGGTCGGCATCCAGTGTGACATCGAAGGCCTTGAACTGGGCATATCCGATACGGGAATAGGAGCCCCCCACACCTGCAGATAACGACGTCACACCACCATTGAACTCGACAATTATATTACCATCATTATCGATGTTGATCGCAGCATTACCAGAATTCAGACTGAGTACCGACGCTTCACCCATGATGTTGGCCGCCAGTGCCTCTGGAATATTTCCGGCCCCCGCCCATGTCAGGGAGACCAGGGCTCCTGAGAATCCGGTATTAGCATCATTTCCCAGCAGTTGCTGCAATTGATCGCTGATCCAGACCTCGACGACATAATCCTGTCCGACATAGTACTCGGTTTGCTCGGAAGGCAGCGATACCGCATTATCGACTTCCGGTGAGACACCAATATTATTACCAGACAGAATCTGTGTGCCGAGCCCGGCAATTTCCACTTCAACAGCCAGATCACCATTATAGAGCTGGTCCAGAATCGCGCTGGTAAACACTGTCGAATCATCATGGGCCCAGACACCACTGATGAGCCCCTCTTCAAAGTCGACAGTCGGGTTATCGTCGGTATTGGTTTTATGATAGATCGTAAATACCGTACTACCACTGTTTGTTGTATCGATAATACGAACAGCAGTCAGATTTGCCTCGATGTCAACGATGGGGCCTGAACCGGAATCAGAATTATTGAAATCGGCAAGCCCGCCGATTGTATAATTCAGATCCTGCTGACCATTCGTCAGATTAAAAACGGCCCCCCCCTTAGCACCTAAGACGACTGTATCAAAAGTTGTCGAGGCACGGAAGTAAGTAAAATCAGTGCCCGAAGAGGCCACCGGACGAGCGATCAACCGAATCTCAGTCGTAGTCTGTGCATCAGGCGTCAATATAAACGAACTTGAAACATCGTCGGAAAGTGTATCATCGGAATGAGCGGTCACCGTAATTTCAACCGGCAGACGAACTTGACTGCTGGCATATTCATTATAGGTAATATTTAAATTACTCCCCGAGATGGAAATCACGTTCGTCCAGAAATTGGCAGGCAGCGATCCTCCGCCAACCAGCGTTGCTTCCACACTATAAGTCACTATATCGCCAGCGTCTGGATCGTTGAAATGCAGATCCAGATCAATGGTTTCTGGTGTCAGGCCATCCCGCGAAATATCTTCCAGTTCGTCTGTAACGACCAGATCCTCATTGCTACCGTGAATCGTCACATTTACAGTCGCGGTATCAGTTACAGTACCATCACTAACAGTGTAGACGAAGGAATCCGCCTCGGTATCAGGTGGCAACAGATCCGGATGAATACCGTTCGGATCATAGGTCAAACTACCATCTGCCTCGAGTGTGACGGTCGCACCCGAAGTCAAGGTCACAAAATCCCCTGCGTTGGTCACAGCCTGACCATCAATCAGAGTCACCGTCAGAGTATCGGTCGCATCAACATCAACATCATTACCCAGAACATCAATGTTGACCGTACTGTTTTTAGATACGTTGGCAGTATCATTGTTCGCTTCAACAGGATCGTTGACCCCCGTCACAGTGACCGTCACCGTCCCGGTGTTGCTCACACCACTATGGGTATCAGTCGCCGTATAAGTAAATGAAACGCTTGTGGTCTCATCAAGTGCCAGATCCTGGAAGTCGGTTTCCGGATCGAATGTGAAGGTGCCATCTCCGTTATTCACAACAGAACCGTCACCGGCATAGGCAGGCGAGATCACATAGGTCAATCCACTACCGTCTTC
>NZ_JBLXFK010000007.1:0-370807 GCF_048262075.1 Gimesia sp. | reverse complement strand
CAAGAATAGAATCCTGCGCAAATCCCATGCCAAACGGCAGGGGTGACCAACTTACTTTAAAGTAAGTGCCATTAGGCGTTAGCCCCGGTTGTATCACGAGATGCGAATAAACCGCAACTATGGTCTTAATGTTGATGGTATTTACAGTCATATGTCAGAATCGAAAACCGCTCCTGAATACATTTCAGGATTCTGTTGCTGTTTCAGAGTTACGCTTCTTGCCAGGTCAGTGAGCCAATTTGTCCAAATATTTTCAGTAGATCCAATAAAATATCGTTGGGGCAGTTTACCTCGGTTACGAAAAACAAGGATGTCGCTCCGTGGTGATTGGTATCAACGAAAAAATGAAATCCGTGGTATTCAAAACGAATGTGCCAGATCGAGCTTAGATCTGCGGATGCATCGATACTGTGAGATTCGATGTTGAGCCGATCTATCTTTTTGAGATGATTTATAGTCGGTTTGAAATTAAAGTCCGGCGAGTCAAAGAATAGTCGACCCAATTCTGACCCGTAGTTTTCATCTCGCAAATCGTCGGTAGACAGGTTTATTGGGGGTGTCCGGCGTTTCATAATCTCGATCCGATACAGGCTAAATAAGAACAGAAATCGGTTCTTGGAAACGTTTCAGATTCATATGATGATTAATATTTAATTCGACAATTTTCGTTCAGGATTGATTGACGCAATTCTTTAATTCCCGCGGGGGTCACTCTGGTTCCCCTCAGGTCGATTTCATACAACGAAAGACCGTGAAGTTCCTTAAGTCCATCATCTGTAATTTTCGTATTCTTCAGATAAACGCCATGACAGGGCCAAAGATTTCGGACATATTTCATGTCGGCGTCTGTTGCATCCGTATCGTCTAGGCTAACGATCTCGTAGACAGTCGCCCCCCATGCCATATCGTGACGCACACCTCCGCCGAGGTTTTCGATGCGCGAAATGGAACTGGTTGTCTGGTAATTGATCAAGCCGAATATGACAAGAATCATAGTAATACACGTGAAGGAAGTTATTGCGATTGCGTTTGTTTTTGGTGAGATTCTTTCGACATCGCTGTGCGGGGGCATTAGATAGTCACTCGCTGATTGGATGCTGCATTTTGTTTTCGCGGTCCGGGGCCTCGTCCCAGATATAAAAGGTGTCACGATGAACCGGTAGCGTCGCCATCTGCAACAGAGTCTGGCTCGATCGAAATCTCACCCTTTGCCAGTTTGTCTGCGGTCCGTCCGATCGCCAGAATCAGATCACGAAGTTCTTCGAAGGACAGATTGGCCCCATCTGTGTGTAACCCGTCGTTCTTAATCCAGACTGCGTGGAGTTGCCCTGAAGGTAGCGCTTCTGGGTTTGAATGTCGACCCGTGTTGTAGATGTAGTTAAGTCGCTGATACGGACTCCCGTCGCCTTGTGTGAACAACTGGATTCCGACGGCCTTCCGAGAGAAGTCGAGCGATTGGTACAACATTCCTACGGATGATTCGAACCGCCGAAGACAGTGGAAGTAGAGGGAAATACTGCGATTTCCATTTACGATGTTCATCAATAGATCGCGTGCTTCCTCATAATCCACTACAGCTCCTTCCGCTCGCCTGATCAGGGCGAATGCTAATGCAGCCTTTTCCTTTGTTAAGGGTACGCGTAAGATCCTGTTCAAGACGAAAGAACTCAGCCACGACGCGCAGTCCGGGAATTCCTGGGCGACGGGGGACGCCCGACACTCGGTCAACTGCGACAGGTCTTGGGCTACGAAGTTGTCTAGAGCGTACATCGAAAGCGGCATGCCTGCTCCCCGTCTTTTTTCTGTGGTATAACGACTAATAGACTGAGTAACCTTTTGTCTATAAATCGCAAAAAATGTAAAATTGCAACTGAGAATCACTTAAAAACAGAAATCGGTTCATGCGAAATTATCAGATGCACGTTCTGATGCTTCCTATTGTTCGTGCCGATTTGTCACCGACTAAATATTGTATTGTTTTCGCTCAGTTGATTTACGTTCAAGGTCCTGACCAATGGACTCTCCAAGTTCGCATGTGTATGTGCTTAGGGAAGCCTTGGAAGCAAACTTGCTTCCGATACGCTCGCGAAAGTCGGGAAACTCTATGGTCGTGTAATACCGAATGAAGATTTCCCATACCTGAAGCAGATCTTCAATTAACAAACAAGCCTGCCAGGCATTACCCTTGTAGTTTATAATCAGGTCCACAAACTGTAACTTTCCCTCATTCTCGATCACAATCTCATAATCCGCGAAGGCACTCGTTTTGTTCCGACCTCTGATACCGTGTTTATGAGTATTTACAAAACACCCAGCAGCATGAAAACATGGTAGGTCTTCGAAGAATTTGAGTTGCTGTAGATCCTCATTATTTGCTTTCAAGAATTTTCGTACGTTATCACTCAGATGATACAACTCTGATAAAACCACAGTTAACTCATCACTTAAGAGTATGCGCTTATGTTTTAATATACGCGGAAAGTCTGTTTTGGGTTTGCTGCGAAAAAAGTTCTGGAGCGAATCAACTTGATCGAGACGAATGGAGATACGCTCGAGTCGGTCGGTTATATCTTTGGCAAGCACATCAAACAATGGTGATTGTGGAGACGCAGTCACGTTTTTCGGTATCTTGCACAGTAAGGAATCATATTGAAGCAATGTTGTAATTCGACGCGAAAGAATTTGTCTTACACCACGACAGAACTCGTCGCAGGCGATATCAGATTCATTGCGTAGAAGTAACTCCCAGTACTGGAGGAGATCCAAAGCAAGTCCAAACTGAGGAATCCTTTGCTCATTATACTGCTTGGCAAAGATTACCTCAGCAATCGAACCTTCCTTTCTGTCAGCATCAAGATTTCGAAGGATTACATGTATTTCTTTCGAAGCGTCCGTTGCGGACTCGATGAATTGGCAAGCGATCAAAAACGGTTTGCAATTCCGAACAAGATTAGTTGAGCTAGTCGGTGCTCCCTTTGCGGCAAAAACAGACTCCACTGCGTCTGCGAGTGAGACAATTGATCTCAACAACGCTACTTCAGCGCGATCCAGTTTATCGATTACGTGCTCCGATTCGTCTTCCGGCGCACCCAGTGAACCGATCCACTTAAGAGTATCCTTACGGCTATTAAGTAGATCGAATATTTCAAGGAAAACAGGAGTAAGCGTTGGATCTTCTTCCACGCTGAGGGGATCCTTTTTGTCAACCACGGAAGGTTTAGTGTACCATATTATGTATGGAGCCTTGTATGCCCTTCAAGGTTCGAGGCAATCTTCAAAATCAGTCAACACCAGCAATTGTCAGACTAATTCAGTTCCGTCTCAAACTACCAGTATTTTGTATAGTGTCAACCAGAAATCACCAGAACCTGCATCGACAGAAAAAACATTCAACACAGACCAGTCGGGCGTAAAAACCGTTGAATCAGCCATTTTTGCGGGCATCATTCACAAAAATGGTTTGAGAGACTAGAATCGGTCGCACGTACTGAACTTTGCTGTGTCAGATGTGTCAGTTCAGCGTCACTGTATGAAGAAAATAGCGACCTTAATTTAGAAGCCACTATGATTACAATTGTCGATTATGGAATGGGAAATCTGCGGAGTGTCCAGAAGGCCTTTGAGAAGGTCGGGGCGGAAGCAGTCATCTGTGCCGATCCGGATAAAATTGCCAAAGCCTCCAAACTGATTTTGCCCGGCGTCGGTGCCTTTCGCGATGCGATTCAGGCGCTCAAAGATCAGTCGCTGGTCGAACCGATTCTGGAACATGCGCAGTCCGGCAAACCCTTTCTGGGTATCTGCCTGGGGCTGCAACTGCTGTTTGATGTCAGCTATGAAGACGGCGAATATGAGGGGCTGGGTCTCATCCCCGGCAAGGTCGTTCGCTTCGAAGATCAACCCGGTCTGAAGATCCCCCACATGGGCTGGAACCAGATCGAACGGACCGCCGAGCACCCGATCCTGGCAGGCATTCCTGCTCACGAGCATTTCTATTTCGTACACAGCTATTATGTGGCTCCTGACAATTCCGAAGATGTCGCCGCCTATACCGATTACGGGTGTCGCTTCGCTTCGATGGTCGCCCGTGATAACATTGTCGCCTCTCAGTTTCACCCTGAAAAAAGTCAGAACGCGGGACTCAAACTCCTGCAGAATTTTGCTTCCTTTTAAAACCACCTCATCAGCGAAAAGAAAGTCAGCTCAGCTATGGAAATACTGCCCGCCATCGATATCCGGGGAGGCAAATGCGTGCGTCTGCGACAAGGCGATTACGGACAGGAAACCGTTTTCGGCGATGATCCGACCGAAATGGCCCGTCGCTGGGCCGACGGCGGCGCTTCACGTTTGCATCTGGTCGACCTCGACGGTGCCAAAGCCGGGCAACCGGTCAACCACGAAGTCGTCCGCAAGATCGTAGACGCCGTTTCTGTTCCCTGCCAGATGGGGGGTGGCATTCGCGATGAAGCGTCCATTCAACTCATGCTGGATGACGTGGGTATCGACCGCGTAATCGTCGGCACGCAGGCACTGAAAGACCCGCAGTGGTTCAAACAGATGGTGCAGCGTTATCCTAATCGGCTGGCACTGGGACTGGATGCCCGCGATTCCAAAGTCGCCACCGAAGGCTGGCTGGATGTCTCCGAAACGTCTGCCATCGATCTGGCCAAAGAATATGTCGGCGTCGAGCTGGCGGCCGTCATCTATACCAACATCGCCAATGACGGCATGATGCAGGGCGTGGATGAAGCGACGATTCAGGATATGATTTCGCTGGCCGAACTCGGTCTGCCTGTGATCGCGTCCGGCGGCGTGACGACTTTGAAAGATGTCACGCGCCTGGCGGAAGTCAGTCGTGAACAACCCAGACTGGTGGGAGCGATTATCGGTCGCGCTTTGTACGAGGGAACCATCGAAGTTCCCGCCGCCATCGCAGCCGCCGGTTCATAAAACTTCCGCAGAGCAGGACCGGAACACAGGTTATGACCGAAGACGTTGACCAGGCAAAACTGTTCCGAGCGCGGTTGCTGGTGCTGCTGGCATCCGTGCTCTGGAGCCTGAGCGGCGTGTTCATCAAGTCCCCGCCGTTTCAGTCGATACCCGAAGCCGACCGCGGGCTGATCCTGGCCTGTTATCGTGCGTTTTTCGCCGGGCTGTTTCTGCTGCCGTTTGTGAAATTTCAACATGTCCGCTGGCGTCCCGCTCTGATTCCCCTGCTGATTGCGTTCGCATCGATGAACTTCCTGTTCGTGACCGCGATGACGAAAACCTCTGCCGCCGCTGCCATCTTTCTGCAGAATACGAGCGTCGTCTGGGCCATGCTGTTCGGCTTTCTGTTTCTCAAAGAACGCATCGAAGCGGGTTCGATTCTCGCCATGTTTATTGTGCTGACAGGGATCTTCTGCATTGTGGTCGGCGACTGGTCGGGCGAAAACTTCGCCGGCAACCTGATTGCTTTGCTCAGCGGTATTTCCTATGCGCTGGTGGTGATCTTTTTTCGCGTATTACGTGATGAGCATCCGGCCTGGCTGGTGGCACTCAGTCTGCTGGTCTCCGCGGCGGTCGTCGCGCCCTGGGTGATGGCGCTGGGAATCTCATTGACCTGGCTGCAGTTGTTTCTGATTGCGCTGCTCGGGGTCGTGCAGATGGGAACGCCTTACGTGGTTTTTTCTCATGCGGTCAAAACCGTCAAGTCGCAGGAAGCGGCGCTGCTGGTGCTGACGGAACCCATCCTGAATCCGATCTGGGTCTGGCTCTTCTGGGGCGAGACCGTCTCCCTGCATACGCTCATCGGCTGTGCGCTGATCATACTGGGGCTGCTCGTCCGGTTTTTGTTCTTCCGACCCAAGCCACTGCCGAAGCCGATTAACGCTGAGGCAGTTTGACCGTCTGCATTTCGTGGTAGCGGGCCTGTGGCGTTTTGAGTTCTGACTGGAAAAACTTGATCGTATCGATGCTGACTTCACCCCATTCGGCGTTCTTGCGGTCGCGCAGGATATCAAACAGCTCTGCAGCAGGTTTTGCTTTGACTCGGGCCAGGGTCAGGTGGGGATGAAACTCTTTCCGCTCACGGGGGTAGCCCAGTTTCTGGGTTTCTTCTTCCAGGTATTCGACCATTTCCATGAGCGCGGTGGCATCCGAGATGCCGGCCCAGATGACATTGGGATGATCTTCGCGGGGAAACGCGCCCAGCCCTTTGAAAGCCAGTTTCATCCGCTTGAAGCGGCCGCGCATCTCTTTCAGAATTCTGCTGACGGGCATGATGTCTTCCAGTTCCGTCGGCCCGAGAAACTTCAGCGTGATATGCATCTGCTCGACATCAATGGTTTTGACAGCCGGGGCCAGCTTTTCCAGGCGGGGCATTAATTTTTTCAGACCACGGGGGGGCTGAATGGGAACAGCGATAAATGTTCGCGTGCGCTGATTGGTATGCATGATCGTTCTCGGGAGAATCTTCAGATCCGAAGAAATGAGGGAATTCTATTTCTTCTTCTGGTTCCAAAGTGCTTTCAATTGATCAAAGCCCTGCAGGGGCTGATCTCCGGTTTTCATTTCATCGGTGAGTTTGGCAGGTGGAGTTTTTTTACCAGCCCGCTTCCGTTTTTGATGCGGCGGCTTTTTCTGCTGATGTCCTGTGTTGTTTCCGCCGTTCGATGTTTTTTCTGCCGGCGGTGTTGCCCGTTTTGTTGTCTGTGCTTCCGCTGATTTCTCAGCAGGTTTGGGACGTTGTGCTTTTTTCGGCTGACGATCCGTGCCCGGTCTGATCAACGTCAATGAGACACGCCGACGTTCCAGGTCCACACCCAGTACCCACGCCGTAATCACATCACCGACGGAGACAAACTGGTAAGGATTTTCAATGAAGTGGTTTGCCATCTCACTGACGTGAATTAATGCGCTGTCTTTCAAACCGACATCCACGAAGGCACCAAAGTCGACCACGTTCAGCACCGTACCCTGCAGTTCCATACCTTCGGTCAGTTGTTCCAGCTTGAGCACACCCTGTTTGAATATCGGTCCGGGCAAATCAGCACGGGGATCGCGACGGGGACGAACGATCGCCTCCAGAATATCATCCAGTGTCGGCAGACCAATTTTCAGATTCTTGCTCAGGCCCCCTTTGTCAATCTGTCCGACTTTCTCAATGATCGAGGCACGATCCTGGGCCGACGTCTTCAGGCTGTCGGGAGGGAGTTCGAGTTGCTCGAATACCTTATAAGCATGTTCGTAACTTTCTGGATGAATCCACGTCGAATCCAGTGGTTCACTTCCCTGGTCGATTTTCAGGAAACCGGCTGCCTGGGTAAATGTCGCTTCACCCACTCCCGCGACATCCAGCAGTTGTTGGCGACTCTGAAACGAACCATGCTTCTCGCGCCATTCGGTAATCCGGCGGGCGATTAACTGATTCATTCCGGATACGTGACGTAACAGCGAGGCACTGGCGGTATTCAGATTGACGCCGACATAATTCACGCACGATTCGATGACTTCATCCAGCGATTCCTTGAGCCGCTTGGAATTGACATCATGTTGATACATGCCGACCCCCAGATGCTGAGGGTCGATTTTTACGAGTTCACTCAGCGGGTCCTGCAGGCGGCGACCAATCGAGATCGTACCGCGGATGGTAGCATCCAGATCGGGAAATTCTTCGCGGGCCACCGGGCTGGCAGAATAGATGCTGGCACCCGCTTCATTCACTATCAGATAACGGGCTTCAGGCAGGTCCTGCTCAATCATCTCCGTGATGATCTCTTCCGTTTCGCGACAGGCGGTCCCATTACCGATTGCCACCAGCTGGCACTGATGCTCGGTCATGATTTCCGCCAGTTTCTTGCGGGCGAACTCTTTTTTGTCAGCCGAACCGGTCACATAGACCAGGTCGTTCGCGACACAGTATCCCAGCTCATCGAGGACCGCCAGCTTGCAGCCGGTTCTTAAACCCGGGTCAATCGCCAGAATCCGCTGGCCCTGCAGGGGAGGCTGCAGCAGCAGGTTTTTCAGGTTCTGTGCGAAGACCGATACTGCATGTTTTTCTGCTTTTTCTGTCAGTTCCCGGCGGATTTCGCGGTCGAGGCTGGGCTGGATCAGACGCGAGAGTGCGTCGTTAATTACTTCGGTCAGGAATGCATGGAAGCGATGGCCGTTAAGATTCAGGTGACGGGCAATCGACAGGCAGGCGGAGTCATCAGCCCATTCAAAGCGGACCCGTAACGCACCCGCTTTTTCGCCGCGGTTTAACGCCATCGTCCGGTGATGGGGGACTTTCACCACCTGCTCCGAGTAGTTGAAGTAATCGCGGTATTCCTGTCCGGACTCTTCCGCTTTTTTGGTGGCATTCACAGTCAGTTTGCCGGAACGCCAGGCGATCTTACGCGAGATCTCACGCACGTCGGGATCTTCGCCGATTTTTTCTACCAGAATATCGGCGGCTCCTTTTAATACCTCTTCTGTTGTGCGGGCGCCGTCTTCTGCTTTGGTATACTGCAGTGCGGCGTTCGTCAGATTTTCGATGCTGGCATCACCGGACCAGATGGCATTTGCCAGTGGTTCAAAGCCGTGTTTTCGCGCGGTCGCAGCACGCGAGGTTCGCTTGGGGCGATACGGGCGATACAGGTCTTCCAGTCGTTTGAGTGTATCCGCTTTTTCGATCTCTGCTTTGAGTTCGGGAGTGAGCTGCTGTTGTGCTTCAATCAATCGCAGGATGGTTGAGGCCCGTTCCCAGATCTGACGCTTGAACTGCACGCGTTTCTGGATATCGCGAATCTGTACTTCATCCAGGTTGCCGGTGCGTTCCTTGCGATAGCGGGTAATGAAGGGAACGGTGTTTCCTTCATCCAGCAGGGCAATCACATTCAGAATTTGTTGTGATGTGAGATTCAGTTCCGACGCAATCTGCTCTGCGTCTCGTTCAGAGAAGCGGGCGCTGGAATCATTTGCTTGTATCTCAACCGCATCCATTTCGATCTCGATTCGTTTCGGTTACAGGTGCCGAAAACTGAGTCTGGAAATTTGATAAGTTACAGGATCTACTTTTCAGTTACATTAGAATAACTGTTTTGAGAAAAAATAGAAATGGTCATGCTATGACACACGTGCCAGAGACAGGAGCGCTTCTGTCCCGACTTCCGAAAGTGTAGTGGTAGAGACGACAGTTTAACAGGCTCAGGCAACGGAAAATCGAGTGACCGGCACCCCCGTTTGAGTGGGCAGGGTTTATGTCCCTTTTTAAAGAGTGTGTTTGTGATGTGGTATTGCTCATACGACAGGATTTCATCCTGGCTGGCGGTAGCAGACGCTGCATAGAACCACTGCATCACCAGGTGGACTACGGATTTCACCGCGATAACAGTAGTAAATTATCTCTCTTATTCTCCCGGTAGAATCGTTTTTCTCGTCAGGACCAGACCTGTTCGCTGCCGATAAATTCACAAAGGACTGTCGCAACAGAGATCTGTTCTGGCTTGCGCAAATCAATCTTTCGTGAAGGGTCTGGCGATTCCGGCACGATCAAAACAGGGGGGAGATGGCATGGCTACTGCCGTCAAAATGCAATCGTATCTACTTATCGTTTTTGCAGTTAGCCTGATAAATGGCGTGACAGCAGAAGCGGGCTGGCCCTGGTCAAGTGCCACCTGTTCGGAAGATAATTCCAAAGAAGCAAAGTGGGCAGAACGCGCCTCGCGACCTGTCGGCTCTCGACAGAAATATAAATTCGGAGAACTCTGGCCTCCTTACCCCCGACCCACCGGTCCCAAACAGCATTTCTGGAACCGTTACCATCATGCCCACTACTGGCCATACCCCTATACCTGCCAGGACCGCGCTTACGTAGCGGATATCATGGATCGACAGATTCACAATGGCTGGACTGATCAGAATACATTGTACGCGTACCACTTTGATAAAGATGGTAACAAGTTGACACAGGCCGGTTTACTGCATCTACGCTGGATTATGGAACACGCACCGGAAAATCGTCGTATGATTTTTGTGCAGACCGCCAACAGTTCCATCTCCAGCCAGGAACGACTGGCCAATGTCCAGTATGCTGCCACCGAGATGTCTGATGGACAGAATGTGCCTTCCGCCATGCTGCGGGTCAGCCAGACATACGGACGTCCGGCACGTGAAGAAGATATGAAGTACCGTGCCTACGTCGGTTCGATTCTGGCACCACGGATTCAATATACAACAGGTGGCGGTTCTGCAGCCAACGGAAGTAATTAAAGTATCGCTGCTTTCTGGCGGTTCCGATTTTTTTCTCTCAACAAGTTAGCTTGAACGTAAACTGCAACTATGATTGATCGCCCTGGTGAAGATGAATCACAAGATGCCTCCGGGCAGGGTTTCCGGGAAAACGACAAAGAGAACGATCTGACAGATCTGTATAGTGATCTGTTTCCCGGAACTCAGCAGGAAGGGGAATGGACGCGACCGGAAAAGAAAGTCCATACTCCTGCCGCTGCAGCTAAACAGGACCATTCGATTCCCGCGCCAAACACGCTGGATCAATCAGGACTGACATTGAATCAGTTGTGCAACCTGGTCCTGAAGCAGTTATATCTGCAGGGAAGTGCGCTGGGTATTGAAATCTCGCGCAGTGCCCACCTGCCGTTCACCATCATTGATACCGCGCTGGTATTTCTGAAAGATGATAAATGCATCGAAGTCACGTCAGGTAATCTGATCGGTCGTTCTTCCTATCGATTCAATCTGACCGAACTGGGGCGGATTCGAGCACGGGAAGCATTCGAGCAATGCCGTTATGTCGGACCGGCACCAGTGCCTTTAGAAGCGTATGTCAGGCAGTGTGCCCTCCAGACCGTGGTCGGTATCGACTGTACTCCGGAGCGGCTCGAAGCTGCCTTTTCCGATTTTATCATTCGTGAAGGACTGCTGGACGAACTCGGGCCCGCGGTCTGCAGTGGACGTTCCATCTTTATTTATGGACCTCCGGGTAACGGTAAGACCTTAATTGCCAAAGGGCTGGGACGTTTTCTGAATCGGCAGGGGGGAGAAATTTATATTCCCTACGCACTGCAGATGGAAAACAGCATCATCACGCTGTTTGATCCGACCATTCATCAAACTACCGACGATCTGGAACTGCAGGATCGGGCACCCACTGATCTGCAAAAAGGGAGCCGGATTCCGGAAATGAAGGACTGGGCCAAACCAGAAACAGACCTGCGCTGGAGACGCATTAGACGCCCTGTGGTGATTACAGGGGGGGAACTGAATCTGGAAATGCTGGACCTGCGATACAACAAAGTCAGCAACTTCTACACAGCGCCTCTGCACATCAAAGCCAATGGCGGGGTCTTTCTGATCGACGACTTTGGTAGACAACTCGTCAGTCCTAAAGACCTGTTGAACCGGTGGATTATGCCGCTCGAAGACCGGATTGACTATCTGACGCTGGCCACCGGTAAGAAATTTGCAGTTCCCTTCGAACAATTAATCGTCTTCTCAACCAACCTCGATCCGAAGGAACTGGTCGACGAAGCCTTCCTCAGGCGTATCCGTCATAAGATCGAAATCACTGCGCCGTCTCAAGATGTGTTCACAGAGATTGCGAAGCTCTGTTGTCGCCAACGTGAAATTGAATACGACCCAGTTTTTGTAAATTACCTGTATGACACTTACTACAAGCAGGGAAAATTACCCAGGTCGAGTGACCCGCGAGATTTACTGGAGATTATTCAGTCAATTTGTCGATTTAAAGGACAGAAACCCATTCTATCCACTCAATTAATTTCAGAAGCAGCGCAACGTTTCTTCTGTCAACTATAAATTCCTTTCCTGAATATCTTTATCAGCCTGAAATGGACCGGGCAGATAAAGCAACCTGATTCACTCATGATCACTCGTTTCTAATATGACCGATTCAGCATCATCTGCGTTCTATCACAGGTGCGCTTTGATCGGAACTGGCAGAATCTAAAGGCGTGTTCTTTTGAGCGTCAATTGAGAAGTACTCATATCACGTCTTGCAAGTGGACCTCATGGAGGTAATGAAAATGTCCGGATTATTTACCAAACAGACATGGATGGCTGGCATCACCTGTGCTTTACTTTTATGTAATGGCTGCAGTTCGATGCGGGATAAATTTGTCGCGAAATCAGATGAAGCTCCCACGTCTTTAAAAGACAAAATCTCTGTCGCAAAAAACAAACTCAAAGATCCGGATAAGTTCTATGTCACTCATGGTCAGCTTCAGGAAAAAATGGGAGATCTGACTTCGGCTCGCTCTTCCTATGAAGTCGCTCTGGGAGAGAACCCCAAATCGGTCGATGCGGTGCTGGGACTGGCCCGCCTCGATCAGGTTGCCGGCCGCAAGATGGAAGCCGAAAAAGGGTTTCAGAAAGCACTGGAGATGTCTCCCAAAGATCCCCAGGTTCGAGCCAGCATTGGCCAGTTCTATGCTGCTGAGAAAAAGTGGGATCAGGCGATTGCTCTGTTAGCTGAAGCCAGCAAAGCAGCGCCGGCTGATAAAAACATCCGGTATCAACTGGGAATCGCCATGGCGTCTGCCGGCGACTACCAGGCAGCCATGCCTCACCTGATTCGTGCAGTCGGTGAAGCGGAAGCCCACTATAATATTGGCTATATCTTAAGAGACCGTGGAGAACTGCAGGCCAGCGAGTCGCAGTTCCTGCAGGCTGTCTTATTGAAACCGGAATTCAACGAAGCACAGTACTGGCTCGATGAAATTCGCCGCGAAAAAGAAAACCGCCTGATGCTGGCCGGTGTCTCTACAGATGCCAATGCCGGTTTGAACCAGGGAGCAAAACAGGCCTCTTATTCTCAGGCCAAACCGAAAAAGACAGCGGCTGTCAAAACGAATCATACAGCAGTTGCAGCCGGTATGAGAGGCGCGCATGTCTCCCCCTCAGGCAGTACCACAAACGCCGCAAAACCGCCTGCTAATATGACTCCCGAACAACGGGAACAATGGCGCAACCAGCGACAGTTGTAATCAACGAACGCCTTTGTTAACACACATAAAAAAACAGGCCCCGAATGAATCCGGGGCCTGTTTCGTTTTTCAACTAACACGGGGCATCAGGCAGATGCTGTCGCACCCTGCAACTGCTCGGCCAGTTTGACGCACAGACGGTTCAGCAGAGCAATGGATGCTTCTGCTTCGGATACTGTCATCGTCATCGGCGGGCTGACGCGTAACACGTTTCCGGCCAACGCACCCAGCAGGTGAATTCCATCGCTGTCTGCTTCGCCCAGGTAGCAGGTCTTCACCAGCTCAATCGCGACTTCCTGGCTGGTTTTGCCACCCAGTTCGGCACATTCGATCCCGAAGACCATGCCTTCGCCACGCACCTTGGCGATGATGCCGGTTTCTTTTAACGCATTCAGACCATCGATATACAGCTGGGACAGTTTCTGTGTATTGTCCATCACATCAGTCCCTTCGAACTCATCCAGTGTCGCCAGCACGGCGGCGGAAGAGAGCGGATTGGCACTCCAGGTGTCAGAAGCTTCACCGTATTTCAGGCTGGCAATCACATCGTTACGGCCGACAGCAGCTGCAACAGGTACACCATTCCCCAGACCTTTACCCAGGACGACAAAATCTGGTTCGATCTGATATTTCTCGAAAGCGTACATGCAGCCGGTCCGACCGAAGTTGGCCTGCACTTCATCCAGGATCAGCATGATGTCATGAGCGCGACAGAAATCCTGCAGCACTTTGTGATACGCAACCTGCGGATGATAACTTCCTCCGCCACCCAGGTAAGGCTCGGTAATCAGGCAGTTGATCCGTGTGCCATATTCGGTCCACAGGTCTTCCAGTTCTTTCTGGTAGACAGAAACGTCGAGCGTATCTTCCGCTTTGCTGATGTCATCACATTCCGTGCGGGGAAAGCCGATGAACTTCACGCGGGGATCACGGTCGGCGTCAGTCTCGGAACCGGTGACAGCGCCGGCCAGACCTTTTTTGCCGTGGAAACCATAGCGGGTTGCCAGAATGATATCACGTTCAGAATCACGGTGCAGGCAGGCCCAGAGTGCTTTCTGAACGGCTTCAGAACCAGAGGCGGCCCACATGACTTTGTCGCAGCGATTACCCCCTTTGAAGGATTGTATGCTGGCAATCAGTCGTTTGCTGGCTTCGGTTTCAATCGGGGTGACCGCATTATAAGCAGTCATCGTGAGGGCATCGAAATAGTCGCCTTCTCCTTCACCAGTCACATGTTCCGGCTTCCAGCCCATGTATTCGCTGAAACGTTTCATCCAACTGCGGGGGTTGTGACCCAGGTTGGCAACCAGTACACCCGAAGTAAAGTCGTACAACCGACGTCCTTCGGGAGTCCAGTGATAGCAGCCGGCGGATTTCGCGAGGACGGCCTGGCTGGGGGTAAAGGTCCGGAGTGATAGAGGCTCGGTCTGGAACAGATCGTCGCGGACGGCGTTGGATTGATTTTCATTGTCGAAATGAATGGCTGTGGTCATGTTTTTCTCTTTTACAAATCGGGTAAAGAACAATTTTGAATGGAAATGAATCGACGTCGGATTGTTTCCGAAGTGATTCGCATGATGTTTACTTACACAGTTCCGTCGTAAAGGACTTCTGCCTGATCCGAGCCGGGACGATACAGCACGAGTCCGCCTTTTTCATCGTTCACACGGACGACACAGTCAGGATCGCCGGCGGCCTGATGTTCCAGAATCGCTTCCAGGGCCTGCACGGTGGCGACGGTCTGGCGGTCCGTGGATAAATCGTTGTAGCCCAGCGATCGAATCTTCTCCAGTCGCGCCTGGCGTTCCGATTCAGGACCGCCAAATTCAATCTCCGCGACTTCTTTGGCAAACTGCTCAATCACTTCAATCCCATATCCACGCTGCGAACGCTCGTTCCAGGGTTCAATAAAGGTCGCATTGAAGTGGTTATTCATGGAGTTCTTGAGTTCAAACGGCGTTTTCTCCTCAACCGTACATTCCACACCACGCTTGCGGGAATGTCCGTTCCATAACCCGTTGTCAAAGCGGAAAGAGACTTCCTGCTCAACATAGCCGGGGAAGTTGTCCGGCGTCACCCAGGAAGTATGAATATCGAAGGCGGCTTCACGGCCGGACTCGTATTCATAAATCATCCGCAGCTGGCAGCTGTCCCAGGTGGGGCCATCCTTGTCGCCTACCAGACCACGCTGACCGGTGGCAGTGACCGTCTTCAGTTTTCCGCCGAACGTGTAATCGATCAACTTGATATAATGGACGGCAACATAGGTTCCCGGGTTACGACCGGTAATCCACTGTGCGAACTGCTTGCCGGAAATCGCCTTGGGTTCGAGCAGCGAACAATAGCCACTGTTCACATGCTTCAGGATGTTGTCGTAGACCAGTGTCCGCATCTTTTTGTGATCCGGATCGAACAGTTTGTGGTAGACGACCTTGGCAGTCACATTATTTTTCTCAGCCAGCGCCACCAGTTCGTCCAGTTCCTGCAGCTTGAGGACAGACGGCTTTTCCACAATCAGGTGGGTGCCCGCTTCCAGCAGTCTTTTACAGGAATCGAAGTGGCGGTCGTCGGGAGAAGCGACACAGGCGAAGTTCAGGCCGGTCGCCGTCATCTCTTCAATGGCGTTTTCGCCGGCGAAGCTCTGAAAACCACCCACTTTGTCGCCGCGTTCTGCCAGGTACTTCTCTGCCCGGGAACCGGTCCGCGTGGCGACGGCGTCCAGGGAAACCTCAACCGGCCCCGTGGATCTCTGGTAAAGGGCTGTCTCATGGACTGTTTCAAAGAAAGGGCGATAGGTTTCGTCGACAATCATGCCGAATCCGACCAGGCCGGCCTTCAGAGTTTTTTCGTTTCCCGCAGAACTCATAGTAGTATCCCTAAGTGAATTCAAAAATGTTTGATTTTATAGGTGTGGTTTTCAATATTATTGCTATAATAAGCCTTAAGTCGCTGTTGAAAGCGTCTCAATGGCTCAAAAGTGAATTCACTTTATGGGTCGAGAGCGGAATTGTCAAGTCTTTGAATCGAGATTCACGTGAAAAAAGAGATCTCAATCTTAACGGAACCCGAGGATCAGGAGCTGCTGCAGGAGGACGAGAGTCTCTCCCTGGTGGACGAGGTCTATCAGAAACTACTGCTGCGGATTATTCGCTGTGAGCTGCCCGGCGGGACTGAGCTGAAAAGTACGCGGCTGGCTCGTGAAATTGGCGTCAGCCGTACACCGGTCGTGCAGGCGCTGGCCCGTCTCCAGGCGGATGGAATTGTCATTCAGCAGAAAAATCACCGCGCGGTTGTACGGGAAGGGGCGGAGAACTGGCTGGTCGAAATCCACGAACTGCGTCTGCTGCTGGAACCCAGTGCCGCGGGCATGGCTGCGCAACACATCAGTGAGGATGAAATCGCCCGTTTGCAGGAGATGGCGGCGGAAGTGAAAACCTGTCAGCAGCAGTTTGAGAACGGCGATCAGTCACCCGAACACCTGCAAAAATGGGGGACGGCTTCACGCTCCTTCGATTATGCGTTACACCTCACAATCGCTGATCACTGTGGAAATCTGCCTATTTCAGAAGCCATTCACAAATGCTGGAGTTACAAGCGGGTTTCCTATTCCGCTGCCGGCGAAACACCGGAGATCATGACGCGGGGCCTGTATGATCATCTGGTTCTCTTGGATGCGCTGAAACAGCACGATGCCGAGACCGCTGCCGCCGCGATGACCATGCATCTCAGAAATGCATCCCGCATGCGACCTGATCGTTTGATTGTTTAAACACGTTCCTGCTGTATTTGAGGAATGATTTGTGAAATGACATTGAAAAAGGAGCGTCGAACTTCGCGTAGCTCTTGAAACTTAACCCGAACCTGTCAAAAATGACTCCCGCATACTCCATGGTGCATCGTCCATGGAAGGGCATCTTCTCATTCGCTTTCGATTTAATTTTAAAAGGCAAATATTCGTCATGTCAGATAACCCACGCGTAATTTTAAGTGCTTTTGCAGATGAAGCAGCAAACCATAAAACAGCCATTGAGCAGATGGTGGCACTTTCAGCATTAGGACTGCGATATTACAGCCCCCGGTTTATTGATGTGAACGGCGATGGCAACATCAAGCATGTAGTCGATCTGAATAAATCAGAATACAAGTCGCTGCTCAAACTGCACGACGAATACGGCATCAACGTGACCAGCATCGGGGCCCGCGTCGGTAAGATCAAACTCGTTGATAAAGACGATGGTTCACACAATGTCTTCGTACCCTTTAAAGAGTACCTGAAAAAAGAGGTCGCCAACACCATCAACGCGGCGACGACCCTGGGAACCAAATTGATTCGCGGTTTCTCATTCTATCCCCCCAAAGGCGAAGATCCCAAACCCTACATGAGCCAGGCCGTGGACCAGATCGGCCAGATTGTCGACCTGTGTGCCGCGGAAGGTCTCGTTTACGGTCTGGAAATCGAACCCAACCTGATCGGGGAAACCGGCCCGCTGCTGGCAGAACTGGCCCGCAAAGTCAAGCGGCCGAACATGGTCACCATTTATGATGGCGGTAACATTGCTGCTCAGAATAAAGATGCCATGCAGTGCCTGAGCGAATTCAACGACATGAAGAAATCCATGGGCTGGCTGCACATCAAAGATTACGCCGTCGATAACGATCTGGAATGGACGGGGGTCGTTGATGAAGAACGCCTCAAGAATTTCGTGCCCGCCAACGTGGGTGACGCCGGTCATGAATTCGTCCTGCGTGAACTGCGCGAGATGCTACCCAAAATGGAAAAGAAAATGAAGAAGCTTGGCGTGCCCGGCGTCTTCCTCGAAGTTGAGCCTCATCTGAAGGGGGGCGGACAGTTCGGCGGCTTCAGCGGTCCCGACGGAATCGGCGTCGCAGTCCGGGCATTATGCTCCGTTTTGGATTATGTCGGCATCGACTATGATCTGCGAACCTTCAAGGATATCCAGGAACTGCGTGGTTTCTAATCATCAGATACAGATTGTCTGAGTGGGTCTCGTGTTTCAGGAACGTCAGCTTGAAGAGAAAACTGTCGATTTGCTGTCTCAGTTGCTACAATGAAGTGAAAGTCGTTCGAGAGTAAAAAACAATGTTATTTGATCCACAGCATCTGCAGGATATTATTGCCTGCCCGAAAACCAAAGCGAAACTCATCTGCGAAGGTGAGTTTCTGATTTCTGTCGATCCTGAAACACGACTCAAGTACCCGATTAAAGATGGGATTCCTGTGATGCTGGTTGACGAAGCGGTCGAGGTCCCTCAGTCTGAGTGGGCCGAGATCATGCAGCGTCACCAGCGGAATCCCGAAACAGGAGAAGTCGTCTCCTGAAACCTTTCACCGCCTGAGGAGATCTGATGAGAATCGCGTCGAAGAAATTCGTATCTGATAATTGTTTCATCGGAATTCTCAGTTGTCTGCTGATCGTGTTGTTACAGACATTATCTTTGCAGGCAGGCGAACCGGCGAGCACAAAGTCGAAACCTGAAGGCAAGAAAGAACGGTATACTTATAACCTGCGTGATCACGATCGGAACGGGATCGGCAAGTTTTATCAGGGGCGCGAAATTGCCCGCGTGATGGGTTATCAGGGCGCTCCCTGGCTGGAACGCAGAACCCGCGAGCAGGAAGAACGCCTCTCGCTGCTACCTAAAGCGCTCAAGCTCAAGCCCGGTATGGCTGTCGCTGACATCGGTGCAGGCAGCGGGGTGATTTCCGTCATCCTCGCCGAGCATGTCAGCCCCGATGGTAAAGTCTATGCAGTGGATGTGCAGCAGGAGATGCTGGATCTGCTGGATCAGAAAATGAAGAAGCAGGGGGTCGAGAATATTCATCCCGTATTGGGAACACAGAAGTCGCCGGGACTCAAACCTGAGTCCATCGACCTGGCAATTATGGTCGACGTCTACCACGAGTTCGAATTCCCTTATGAAATGATGCAGGAAATTTCTAAAGCCCTCAAACCCAAGGGGCGCGTCGTACTCGTAGAATACCGCAAAGAAGATCCGGCCGTCCCCATCAAACTCGTCCACAAGATGTCAGAAGCCCAGGCCAAAAAAGAGGCCGCCCGACCCGAACTGAATCTCAAGTGGAAAGAAACCATCGGCATTCTCCCCCGCCAGCATATTCTGGTGTTTGAAAAAACCGAAGAGAAGTAATTCGATTCCCCAGGCGGTCATGCCCCGGAACCGGATGGCCTCGAGTTCTGATTACCTATTGACAGTTTTAGCCAGAGTCACTGATACCTTTTATTGCAATGGCGGATCACTGTGGTCATATGAGAATAATAAAAAACAAACAGGCTCACACCACGTCGGATGTGAGCCTGCATCGTTTCTCCTGTTAACTTGTGAGAATCAATACTCGCCGATCACCTCACCGCCGGCAATCGTACCCAGTGCGTTGTAGAGCCCGAAATCAATGCTGGAACCGATCAGTCTGACCGATCCGTCGCCCAGTAGAAACTGCGCAAACCCCACATGGGGAGCCGAAACATCGCGGTCATCACTGGCCGGGTTGTTGGGGACATGGCCTGTTTGAAACAGGACCATGTGCCCGTGGTCATCGGTGGCATCGGTAATTTCACGGACGGCCCCGGCCCAAGTGGTCTCGTATTCAAAATGGTTCCCATGTGCGGCTCCATTTCTGAACACACCGTTCTGCCGTTCTCCCACACACAGTGTATTGGAGAGTCCGTCGACGACATCCCGGGGGCGCGTCGAACTGTTGCGGCTGAACATGCCCGCGCGTTTCTCCTGCGTGTCATCCAGATCGGGAGGACCGAAACTGGCGACATAGCAGCCCATGGCATACCGCTCGGCTGAACTCCCCATTTCGATGAAGCCATTTTCCGAAACCGAATCGGACGGGCAGAGCAGGCCGGGGATCTGACGTTCGCGGGGAACCAGATTCACGGGGCTGAAGATCGGTTCTTCCAGGTCAAACTGGTTGTACAGATTGGCCTGATCGATCATCGGTAGAATCATTGTCACCCAGCCAAAGCCGGCCTGGTTGCCATCGGTTCCCGGCTTATACACATAGCCGGGGGGATAACAGCCGTGGGTTTCCTGGTAATTGTGTAATCCCAGCCCCAGCTGTTTCAGGTTATTTTTACACGAGAGTCTTCTGGCTGCTTCCCGTGCCTGCTGGACGGCAGGCAACAGTAAGGCAATCAGAATGGCGATGATCGCAATCACCACCAGGAGTTCAATCAGTGTGAACCCCCTGTAAACAAAACGTTTCTTTTTCATGGAAGGATATCCAACTTTCTGACAGAGACACTCGCTCAGTCCGTAAGATCAGCGCGGACAGAGATCAGCCTCTGAAAATCATTCGAGTGAAAATGGGCGCAGCAAAATACCTGCGCACTTTGACCGGAATGTCGCACGTGGACATTTCAGCGGGAATTACGTGAATGAAACAGAAAGCGGAATTTCTGGTGGGGGAACAGGAGGAGCTTCAACCAGACTTTCATAACAGCAGGCAGTGGGTGACAGAAGCGCGAACAGTCCGTGCTGTGCGGGAACCTGATTGCGGGCAGGAGGCAGAAGCGAGTTCCAGCCGGAATACAGTTCCGCAAGGATCTGTCCCCAGGAGACTGATGTGATCAGCGGCCCGGTAGGACGCCTGGTTGGATGCCCGTGGATTCTCGATTCTGTTGGCTGGTCGTCCGACAGTTGTTGACTGGGGATGGCTGTCGCAGTTTGATTCTGTTTTGAGTCCACATTCAGCGTGAATTCCCACCAGAGCAGCGAAACGTGGATGTGCGTCTGGGGAATGTTTGCAGTATCCGACTGATGGGAATGCGAATGCCCCTGGTGGCTGTGCGAATGACTGTGTCCATGCAAATGGCCGTGGCTGTGGGAATGACTATGACCGTGCGAGTGGCTGTGGTCGATGTTACCAGCTGAGTGCGTATGTTCCACCTGAACCTGCAGGCTCTGAAGGATCATCCCCAACAGACCCAGGCTCGCCAGGACCCAGACGAGTTTACGAGACAGATATCGCATGACAGTTCGACGATAATTCTAAGGAGAGGCAAAATCAATGACCGTAAGGCGGGAACGGATCACCTCTGTTCAAATAAAGAGCGAGTGCCAGAACTTCAGTTATCTGACACCATGTTCACGTTCTGGTGCGTTTCCAAAGTAGGAAATGGATTCACAGGAGCAATCTAAACTCCTGTTATCCCTTAAAAACAGGCGTTTTATAACGGATTGACCCGTTTTTACGATCCCGGTATACTCCGCCGCGGTTCAGTAGTCATACTTATTGCAAACCAGGTCTGAACCAGTTCCCTCGGTAACGAAGGGATTTTTGCAAATACAAACGTACTGAAATGATATGAACCCAGAAAGGCTTCAGCGATTTGCAGTAGCCTGGATTTACATGCGCCCCAGGTCATTTTTGAAAAGGTATTGTTGACAAATGGTGTTCGGCAACTTGATGATACCAGGCCTGATTGCTGGCGGCGTTTTTTTGGTATCTTTAATTTGTACCGGTGTCATTCTCAAGCTGGCTCCTCTGTTGGGGCTGGTTAAGTTGCCCACGAGTCGCTGTTCTCACGTGACGCCGACGCCTCGTGGCGGTGGGCTTTCTTTTGTCGTATCGAGCCTGGTTACATTTTCGATATTGTACTTTTCTGGATTGATCTCTGGGACTGTGATTCCCGTCATCCTGGCAGGCGGAACTCTGATCGCTGCACTGGGATTCTGGGATGATCTCTATAATGTTCCTATCCGATATCGGCTTGGGGCCCAGGCAGCAATCATTGCTGCTTCCGTATATGCTCTGTCTCCCTTACCCGCTCTGGAATTCTGGGGATTCAAACTGGATGCCTCCTGGCTGACCTGGGGAATTGCCACTTTTGCTTTGATCTGGTGGTTAAATCTGTTTAACTTCATGGATGGCATCGATGGAATGGCGGGAGGAGAAGCCACCAGTATTCTGGTTGCCGTCACACTCCTGATATCACTGAAGACCGCCTCCTTTGAAACAGCAGATCAGACACTCATGCTGTTACTGGCAGTTTCCCTGCTGGGTTTTATGACTTTCAACTGGCCTCCTGCGAAAATATTTATGGGCGATGTGGGCAGTACCTATCTGGGCTTTACCCTGGGGATGCTCGCCTTGAGTTCCCTGAGTTCGGGTTTATTAAATCTGTGGGTCTGGTTGATCATCCCCGCCGTGTTCTGGGTCGATGCCACATTTACACTGCTCAGGCGCATGATCAGACGTGATTGCTGGTACCAGGCACATCAGAGTCACGCCTATCAGAGACTCTCACGTTTTCTGGAAGCAACCCAAACGGGAAATCCTGCACGGCATCGCGCCCATCGCAAGGTGAGTCTGGGCACGCTGTGTATCAATCTCGTCTGGCTGTTTCCGCTGTCCGTTGTCGCCTTATACTGGCCTGCCTGGGGGCTGCTGACAGTTGTTGCAGCCTGGACACCGCTGGTGCTGCTGGCCGCCAGTTGTGGTGCAGGGAAGCCGGGAAATATTGAACAGCGGGATCAGAAGCGTTCGAATAATGTCGAATATCAGGAAGGTGTCTCGCTCGAAGTATAGCAGGCATTCCCTGAGTTCGCTTTACAGGCTCGTTACATCATCGCTGTGCAGTTCAAACGGACGGGGCTGAAATCCGAAGTCCTGTTCTGCCTCTGAATGATCAAAGACCAGGTCTGCATTCATGCGTTCCGCCATCCCCGCAGTCAGATGTCGGAAGCGGGGCAGAAAACAAACAACTGCGATACCCGCGCGAAACAGAATCAGCGGGACTCGTACGAAGTGTGGCTTCAGGTTCAGTGCGAGAAAGATACGAGCAATCATTTCACGATAGGTCAACGTTTCCGCCCCCGAGATGTTATAGGAGTGGTTCACGACGGACTCTGCCCGTAATGCCTGCAGGCTGGCGGTCGCGACATCAGCAGCATGAATGGGCTGTCGTTTCCCTTGTGCTTTACCCAGCAGGGGAAAACATTTCCAGCGCCTGATGAATCTGGCAACAGAGGCGATATTTTTATCCCGACCAAATCCATAGATCAGCGTCGGTCGCAGGATGACCCAGGAGACCTGCCGGTCTTCTGCCCAGCGTTGCAGCGCTGCTTCACCTTCTACCAGTTGTTGAGCCGTCTGTTGTTCGCCAGCGTCGATCGATTCCGTTTTAGTAAAGCGGCTCGTGGAACTTAATGCGACGATTCGGCGGGCACCGTATTCCGAAAGCAGCTTGAAATGTTCGGGGATGACCCAGATCGGTGCCAGGCAGATCCAGTCTGTAATGGTCTCTGTTTTTTCAGATTGTTGAGGAGCATCAACGAAACTCTGCCAGCGTACCGATGCGTGCGTATTCTGCTCTTCAGGAAGATTTCCTCTGGTGAATGCCACAAACTGTTCATCGCGGTCATCCGCATGCGGGACTTCCTTCGAGAACAGACACTGCCCGACCGGACTCCTGGCACCAATGACTCCAATCACACGTGTCTGGTTCGACATGGCCCTGCAGGTTCCTTCAGTGGTTCTCTGGCGTTGCTGGAAATAAACGTGTTTTCAACTCGGTTAACGTATCCGCATACACGTCGGCCGCCAGTTGATCTTCACCACTCACAGCATGTCCGGTTCCTACCAGTGCCTTCGTGCCAACCTGGGCGGCTTCTCCTGCCTGAAGATCGGTCAATTTATCTCCCACCATGATTGACTGTGACAGGTCCAGATCATATTTCTGTGCCGCATCCAGCAGCATTTGCGGACCGGGTTTGCGGCAGTTACAGTCGACTCGGTAATGGCCTGTCCCTTTGGTGGGATGATGGGGACAGTAGAAATAATCGGTAATGGTCAGTTGATGTCGGGAGAATTCTGACATGACCCAGGTCATTAACTGTTGAAATTGATGTTCTGTGTAATAACCCCGGGCAATCCCTGACTGATTGGTAATAATAATCAGCGTGTAACCCGCGTCTGCCGCTGCCTGACACAGTTCGAAGATGCCGTCGACGAATTCGAAATCCTGAATCCGGTGCAGATAGTCCTTTTCGACGTTGATCACTCCATCACGATCGAGAAACAGTGACTTATTACGTGATAACGGGATCTGCATGTCTCAATCAGGCTGCCAGCCTGGGGCGATCGGTCTGATCCAGATCGGATGAGCCCCAGTCCAGATCGAAGTTGAACAAGGCGGCTTCAACACATTCGCAAAGCGTATGTTCCAGCACGAGATGCACTTCCTGGATCTGGCTGGTTAACTGGCCGGGAGCAATCACGCACACATCACACAGCCCGCGGACTTCACCCCCGTCGTTCCCGGTAAAGATAATACTGGGGACATTTTTTTCCTGGCAGGCCTGGACTGCTTTCACAATATTAGGGGAGTTGCCGGAAGTGGTAATTCCCAGGAAAATGTCGTTGGCTGTCAGCTTGCCTTCCAGTTGCCGGGAGAATACTACATCGTAACCGTAGTCATTCCCGATGGCGGTGAGAATGGAACTGTCAGTCGTTAATGCTTCTGCCGGCAGAGAAGCGCGATCCTTACCCAGGCGACACACAAATTCTGCTGCCAGGTGCTGTGCATCCGCAGCGGAACCTCCGTTACCCGCGAGATACAGTCGGCCACCCTGCTGATAGCTCTGAAGGATGAGATCTACGGCTTTCGAAAATTCCTGCTGTATTTCGACATTTTCCAGCAGTTGTTTTTTAGCAGCAATCGATCGTTCCAGATTGCGGCAGATAATTTTACTGGCCTGATGCATGTGAGCAGCTCTCCGTCCCTGGTAATGCTCTTTCAAAATGCAAAGAAATTCGCAGCGGTCCTTCCGGTAGATCAGCAGCGAGCAATTTTGAATGGTGATCACTTCAATAGAGGAGCCAGTATAGTTCATTTCGAAAAACAGGGGCAATATAAGTTTTACCTGCACACAACGCCCTGATTGCGTAAAAAATACGGTTTCTTAGTGAACGCATGGGTAATCTGTGAGGTTCTGCATTTTCACTGTATTTCTTTGTTTTGGCAGCTCCGCCAGATTAGCCGGCATGAAGTATTATGAAAACGATCTATCACTTTGTGCTTATGATCGTGTTTCAGGAGTACCAACAGAAGCGCGTTGCAGAATAGTGCCCGGGGGGTCAAAGCGAGAAGCTGATAAATGGTTTAATGTCATCCATCAGAGCAGGCAACTTCGTGGTCCGGCAGCCTGTCAGGTCTATTACCCGGGGCTCGGAAGAAGAGAAAAGGGTGAGTAACGGGATTTGAACCCGCGACCTCCGGAATCACAATCCGGCGCTCTAACCAACTGAGCTATACCCACCATATCAGTGATTTGATCAGGATCGACCTGATTTTAACCAATTGTCCAGCCGCTGAAAAGTCTCTCAACCATGACAACTGGATCATGTGCTACGTTATCGAAGCTGTTTTCGGGATGCAAGTATTCCAAGCCCCGGAATCAGGAATATTTCCTCTATACGTGCATCTCCTGCGGAGAATCTGTAGAATTGAAGCCTCTTAAGTTCCCGTATCAAGTCACACTGATCTATCTGAAAAAAACAGGGAAAAAACATGAAAACCATTAGATTCACCTGCATGATTCTAGCAACCTGCGTTTTGAGCCTTTGTCAGGCAGAACTATCTGCTCAGGATTCCACCAATTATCCCACGCTGGGAGAAGTCGTCCGCGTCGATCCCGGCCTGGATGCTTTAATAGACAAGGATGCCCGGATAGAGGTTCTCTCGTCTGGCTTCGACTGGTCGGAAGGCCCGGTCTGGATGGGTAATGCCACCGATGGATTTCTCTTATTTTCTGACATTCCCCGCAACTCTGTCATGAAGTGGAAAGAAGGGGAAGGGGCCTCGCTGTTCATGAAACCGTCAGGCTATACGGGAGTCGCTCCCTACGGGAATGAACCGGGCTGTAATGGTCTGTTTCTCGATCCCAAGGGCCGCCTGGTTTCCTGTGAGCACGGCGATCGTCGCGTCTCTGTTTTGACCAAAGAAGGGGGCAAACGGACGCTGGTCGACAACTACATGGGCAAGCGATTAAACAGTCCCAATGATGGGGTTTTCAAATCCAACGGCGATTTGTACTTCACAGATCCCCCTTACGGACTGCCCAACCGCTATGACGACCCGCGACGCGAGCTGGATTTCTGCGGCGTCTATCGACTGGCGACGGATGGCACACTGACGTTACTGACCAAAGAGATGACGCGTCCGAACGGGATTGCGTTTTCACCCGATGAAAAAACATTGTACGTTGCCCAGTCTGATCCCGAGGCAGCACTCTGGAAAGCGTTCCCCGTCAACAAGGATGGCACCCTGGGAGCCAGCAAAGTCTTTTATGATGTCACAGATAAAGTCGGCAAACTGCCTGGTCTGCCCGATGGACTCAAAACAGACGTGAATGGAAATCTGTTTGCCACCGGGCCCGGCGGCTGCTACGTCTTCACTCCTGAGGGCAAGCTGCTGGGACGCATCAGTACGGGCGAACGGACAGCCAACTGTGCCTGGGGCAATGATGGTTCGGTTCTCTATCTGACGGCAGATACCTACCTCGTTCGGATTCCGACAAAAACCAAAGGCCGTGTTGGACCTGCGAAATAATCCAGGTCGGAAACAATCCTGTCCGTCGCTGCACCGCTGCCCGTTACTGGGGAGCGGTGGGGGGCGCGGGAGTTTCTGAGTTCTTAAAGACGAACAGGACTTTGACGGGTGCCTCTGAGATCAATGTCCCGGCGGCTGTCTGCTTACCCATTCGAGATTTTGCCGTACCTTCGTCTGTTGGCTTGGAGGCCATCAAGGGCGCATCTGCGGCTGATTTGAATTTATGTTCGGTATCCTGTTTCTTGAGCGGGTTGGATCGCGCCAGCTGCTGGGGACCGGGTTCTTGCTCAGCGGGGACCTGCAACCGGTACCGCATCTGGTAAGAGCGTTGCGGACTACCTTTGGCCTGAGGTTTTGTTTGCGCAAGACCATCGTTGACCGTCTTACTGCCTTTCGGGGTCATATTGTACTGGTCGGATTGCTCTACTTCCGAAAGTAATCCCCAGGAAGTTACTTTCGCAGCAGGACGTTCACCCTTCGTTTCTGGCTGTCGTGCCAGCAGTTGGGGCAGGCGTTCCACTTCTTCCTTGAGAGATTGTTCGGTGATGGCTGGCTGCAATGCCAGGCTCAGCATCTGATCCTGTTTGAGACCCTGCTGAAATTCTTCCAGCGTGGAAGCCAGCTGTGCATCGGTGGCTTCCACGTAAACGGCAAACAGCTGCTGGTCCGTCACAGATTTGCTTGGACCAGCCAGTTTTTTAGAGTCTGCCGTACTATAGGACAGAGTTTGTGTGCGCTGCAGTTGACGCTCGACTTCCGACTGTTTCTGTTGATCGACCGGGATATTGTTTTGTGCCAGCAGGAGTTCCATCGTTCCTAAAGCCTGTTTGACATCGACAACACGGACTTCGATTACCGCTACTTTGCCGTCAATATCGCGAAAGTAAGGCAGTACGTCTCCTATACGGATCGAATCCAGCGGAATGTTGCTGGGAATGCCTGGGGAGGCAGCCAGACCCTGCTCAAACGGGTTAAACTGTTGAACTGAGGGTTTCAGTTCGGCTAGTGTATTATGAACGGAAAAGTCTGCAGACGTTTTTTCATTCAGGGGACGCAACGCCAGACTTTCTTTCATTTCCACACCTTTGGCTGCCAGTTTCCGATTCTCTTTTTGAAATTCGACAGAGGAAACAGGATGTGGCAGGCCGGCTTTTCCGATATCCGTTCCTGTCTGAGTGTTGAATTGAGTCGACCGGGCGGATACCAGCTTATCATTCTTATCAGCCGATGTGCTGAGGACGGTTTCTGCAGTTGGCTGAACTAGCAGGCGGTCTGTCTGCGCGAGTTGCCAGGTGGTTTCCGGAGTGCTGGTATTCAACAGTAACACAAATAAGACCAGCGCAGCTAACGAAGAGCAGGCGCTGATGGCGACAGCGATCCGGTAACGCAGCATTGAAGGCGCGCGTGTGACAGGGGCTGTCTTGGGGGCAGCAAGCAGGGTTTCCTGTTCAATGCGGCGACGGATCGAAGGGGCCAGTTCGGGAGGCGCCGCTTCCGTTGCGGTCTCCTGCAGCAGGCGGGAGAGTTCGCCGAACTCGTGCAGTTCCTGCCGCGCGGCACTGGACTGCTCCAGTTGTGACTCCAACTCAAGACGTTCCTCGGCGGAAACTTCATGATCGAAGTAGGCGGACAGATTTTCGTTAAAGGGGGGTTGGCTACTCATTTGGTTTCACTTATCGATGACTCATGATCAGACTCGGAAACACGCGTGACAGGTTCATCCTGAAATAACATGCTCAGTTTCTGTTTTAGTTCATTCCTTCCTCTGAAAATTCGGCTCCTGACAGTTCCCAATGGAATCTCCGTAATTTCGGCAATTTCCCCGTACGACATGCCTTCCAGCTCCCGCAGGATTAAAGGCGTGCGATATTCTTCCTGTAACTCGTTCAATGCCTGATGAACCAGTTTTTTTCGCTCAGCGAGTTCGGCGACTTCGGGAGGGTGGTTTTCGGGGTGTGTATCAACCAGCCATGTGCCAGCTGGATTCTCTTGTGGATCAATTGTTGTGGAGGTTCGTTTTGTTTTTCGTTTCTGAGTGATTGCGGCATTAAAAGAAATGCGAAACAGCCAGGAATAGAAGGCGGCGGTTCCTCGGAACGTTTTCAATTTAAAAAAGGCCTGGGTAAATCCTTCCTGGGCGGCATCGCGCGCATCGTCACTGGAGCCCAGAATCCGCACAAGGGTTCGAAACAGGCGGTCCTGATATTTCAGTACCAGTTGATCAAACGCCTCTGTACGACCTGCCAAACATTCTTGAATCAGGTATTGATCATTATTGGTCACAGTACCTCTTGGACGATCCGGGGGGAAATGAAGTTCCCGTGCTTTGTGAAAAACCGGGATTTTCCGCGAAAAACGGTTTGAGCAACGTCTATCTTCTTACTTTTCAGCGGCTTACGTCAATGTCAATCTGCGAGAGCAGTCGTCGTTTCAGGAATTTTCTGCGGATGCGGGCACCAACTGACAGTTATCAATCAGTCGCGTGGCACCGACCCAGGCTGCGATCAGTGCGACCATCTCCGGTTGAACGGTGGAGATATCTTCCAGAGTCGTCGGATCAGCGATGGTGGCATAATCCAGTTTTAATAAAGGCGTCGCATGCAACAGCTCATGCATGTCTGCTTTGATCTGCTCGAGATCGGTTTCGCCGGCGGCGATTTTTTCTTCCGCCAGTCGCAGGGCCCGTGAGAGGGATAGTCCGGATTCACGTTCTTCTACGGAAAGATAGGCGTTTCGACTGCTGAGTGCCAGCCCGTCCGTATCTCGGATAATGGGACAGGTTTTGATCTCAACGGGAATATTCAAATCGAGGCACATTCGCCTGATGATGGCTTGCTGCTGGAAATCTTTCGCGCCGAAATAAGCGATATCAGGCAGGCAGCTTAGCAGCAGTTTGGTTACGACAGTGGTCACACCCTGGAAATGATTGGTGCGGGTGGCCCCTTCCAGAATGCGCGAGAGTGCCTTGACAGTCACATGCGTTGAAAACCCGTCAGGGTACATGATACTGGTATCCGGGGTCCAGACGAGGTCCGCTCCCGCCCCCGCACATTTTGCCAGATCCTGTTCCAGGATGCGCGGGTATTTTTCGAAGTCTTCATCCGGCCCAAACTGGGTCGGGTTAACGAAGATCGAGACGACGACGAAATCGCAGTCCACTCTGGCTGCTTCTATGAGACTGGTATGTCCTGCATGCAGCGCACCCATCGTAGGCACAAAGCCGATCGTTGCGCCCTGCTGACGACGCGATGTGACCAGCTTCCGCAGCGCAGGAATCTCACACACTGTTGCCAGAATTGGATCAGACATGATCGAAAACTTTCAGGTCGGGCACAAAGGCCACTTCAGGCCAGATGATTCAGCCTGGTAGCTACTGTCATGTTTTGATTATGTTTTTTTAGGAGCCTGGCTGCGATTACCGCCTCCGCTCCGTTTGCTGGAAGAACGTCTTCTTTTGGGGCGTCTGCGGCTCTGGTCATCCGATTCGCCTGCGGTTGGGTTTTTAGGATCTTCATCCTTATCACTTTTACCACCGACCAGTTTCGGATTCAGCAGATAGGAAATCGCTTCCTCCCAGCTGGGGACGTTCGGGTATTTGTTTTCGACGGCTTGTTTTTTCGGATTGGTAGACTCACTGGCAGACTCTTCTGAGTCTGCTGATTCCGACTCCGATTCGACTTCATCAGATTCAGCTGTTACTTCGCTCTTTCGTCTACGGGATCGACGTCGCGGACGTTTTGGTTTCTGTTCTTCTTCGGAATCGTCCTCATCGTCCGCATCGGCTTCAACACTTTCCGCCTGAACTTCCTGCGCGTCGTCTTCAGTTTCTTCTGTTGAGGAATCTGCTGTGTCTTCCGTCTTGCGGGAGCGAGAGCGTCGGCGTCGGCGACGTCGGCGGGGACGTTTGGTTTCCGCTGTTTCTTCTTCTCCCTCTGTCTCACTGCCGGCTTCTGCAGTTGTTTCTGCTACCGCTTCATTCTGCTCTTCGTTATCATCTTCGTCGGCAGCGAAAGCTTCCTGCTGGAATGCGACCTCTTCTGAAATGAGTCCGAAACCAAACTCATTGTCGTCGTCAAGTCGCTCGTCTGTCCGGGCTGTGATTTGCCGGGGGGCAGGTTTCTGTTTCTCTTTCTTTGCGGGACGGGGCTTCTTCTGCTCTTTTGCAGCAGGCTTTTGGATTTCGGCGACTTCTTCTTCTTCGTCGTCATCCTCATCGCTGGCTACCGTCGGGGCCGCTTTTCGAGAATGTGAGGAATCGTCTTCGTCCCAGTTCCAGCCATCCAATGCATCCCAATAGGTATCTTCTTCTTCATCGGATGACGCTTTTTCGGTCACCGAGGCAGCGGGAGCAAAGTCTTCTTCGACTTCGTCGTCGTCGTCATCATCGTCGTCAAAAGCAGCAATGATGTCATCGTCATCTTCTTCATCTTCAAAGTCGTCTTCTTCGTCGTCGTCCTCATCATCAAAGCCGATAGCAGAGTCCAGTTCCTCGACGGGGGCCGATTTTGTCTTCTTGGAAGCAGGCACCTCATCGTCGTCATCGAAGATCGAATCGCCGAAGAACTGATCGTCGTCGTCCTCGTCGTCATCTTCTTCCTCTGCAGATTGCGCAGCGACCGGAGCTTCGACATGCTCCTTTTCAGAGGGCTCAGACTCCTCAGCCTGTTCTGAGGTGTCCTCGTCTTCTGCGAGATCATCTTCGAAGTCGATGGGTAGCGGTTCAACCTGCTGGTCAAAATCGATGCCAAACAGATCACCTGCGAGAGACTCCCAGGAGTCACCTTCACCCGACGGATTGATGCCAAACGGCTCTTTGCTTTTATTCATATGCGCAAAGTACACGTTCCGTAGAGTTTTTTCAAGATTTGCGCCTGTACCGAATTTTTATATCTCAGGGAAATCAGTGACTGTCCGAGTATTCGATGTGATGGATCACAGCCTGCAATTTGCGGGCTTTTTCCAGCATTGAATGGTATCGGGGAACTTTGGCATAACCAACCTGGCGGGCCAGCAGATCAGCCTCTGAACTCAAAACCACTGTGCAGGGAATGGATTTGACCTTCAAAACGTCCGCAATTTTACGGTCTTTGTCAAAATCGAGGTGAACAGGTTCGAAAGCCTGATTCAGATAGCGGGTCATCCGTGGATCGGAAAGTGTGTCCTTTTCCAGTTTGCGGCAGTAAGTGCACCAGCTGGCGTCAAATACGATCAAAACAGGCTTATTACTCTTCAGTGAAGCCTGATGGGCGGTTTCCAGATCGGTGTGCCAATTGATCGTATCTGCTGTCTTAGTCTCGGCTTTCGATAATTCAATTGAGATGCCAACCAAGGCAACCATCGATAAACCAATAATGCCCCATTGAATTTGTTTGGGAAGTCTTTTCATTTCCATGACTCCTTCACAAGTCTGAACTGTCATCCCTGACAGCTGAACTTATGTGGTAAAACGTGATGACCCGGTTAAGAGTGAGCAATTGATCTGAACGCATTTGATTGATTCAGGGCATGGCAGACACAGTTTTGCTTGATCTGAAATGCCTGCTTGCAGCGACGAACAGCCTGATTTCAGGTCGAATCGTCATAAATCATTCATTAAGCTTTATCGGAGTGATGTGGGGAACTTCTATGATCGATTCGACCCGAATCACCTGAATAACTGGAACATCGCCGGTAAAGTTTACCTAACCGGAACAGAGTTGACTCGGAAAGCAGAAAAGCCAAAGCCGCAGACAGATTTGATGGGAAATCTGCCACAGCTTTGGCTTGAGACTGTGTCCAGTTTTACTGTAGCGTCTCCAGGTCCACTTGGACCGAGTCTATTAGATTAACAGACGCTATGGTTAAATGTGATGCGCTCTAGATATCGGAACCTAGTCTTATGATCAGTTATTCGGCGGTGTTTCCGGTTTCGATTTGGAGGGAGTCTCTTTGGGGACGGACTTGGGTTTGCTGGCTGGTTTTTCAGCAGCAGGTTTTTTCGCAGCGGCAGCTTTCGCAGGCTGTCCTGCCGCTGGTTTCTTTTCTTCAGGTTTAACAGGACTCGGTTTTTGGGCAGGCGCTGGTTTTGGCTTGCTGCCCGCAACTGGGGAGGCCGGTTTACCGCCTGGTGCTGTCGCGGTACCTGGTTTGGTTGGATCCGCTTCCGGTTTCTCAATCGGTTCCACCAACGCCTTGCGTTTCAATTTCAGGGCTTCAAAGCTGTTTGCAGAGATGACATAGTACCAGTCTGCGAATCGCTCATTAAGCTCTTGCGCCAGTTCATTACCTTTGACCACCTTGTCGTCGTATTCTTTCAGTTTTCGCTCATAAGTCTTCAGTTGAGACTGATAGGCTTTCATAGCGTTTTCATAAGCGGCCTCGGGCGTGGGTTTTTCATCTGCCTTGGCGTCTTTTTTGTCAGTCTCTTTTTTCTCCTGTTCGGCTTTTTCTGTTTCCGGTTTTTCTTTCAGCCCGGCTGGTTTTTCAGGCGCTTCCGGTTTTTGGGGAGGATCGCCGAGGAAGGAAGGATCGAATGAAACAGTCACCAGCAGGTAGCGGCTGGTTTTCAGCGCACTGTCATTTCCGTTTTCTGATTCTGCTTTCTCATCAGATTTGGCGTCACTGGATTTGGAACCATCCTGTTTCTCGTCTGCTTTCTTATCCTGTTTTTTATTGCTGTTACCGACTTCAATATCGAGGGTGCTGCCTGTGAAAATTTCGCCGAAATACAGGGAGTAAACGACCCCCTGATTGGTTGCCAGAACCACTTCACCTTCATTGGAAGCCAGTTGGGGAGTCCCCTGGGGGCCGCGCGCCAGAACAAATCCTTTACTCTGCAGGTCGAGCAGATCGAGTTGGGTCTTTGGCTTTAAAGAGCCCGATGTTTTAAGTCCTGCCGCGAGATCACTCGACTTGGGTCGGATGCCCTGAAGTTTCAAGTCAGTCAGGGTATTCACCAACTGGGTGACATCGGCAGTGTTCAGCTTTTGAGTTGCTTTATCTAATCCCTGCATATCCCAGGGGGTTGTGGAATTTTTGCGTGTGAGCACCGTTACGTTCTCTTCGCGCTTGTCGCTTTCGTAGACGATTTTCTGTTGCGCTTCATCGATTGAATAGTGGCTGATCAAAATTTCCACCAGTCGATCACGGTCTACTTTCAGGATATCAGGCTCAATCCAGTCGGAGAATTCAGAGGAGAGATCCACTTTCAGTTTCGTGCGGTAGACGGCATCTTCATCAACCTTGCGAACATAATATTCATTGGGCTGTTCGGGGACTTCCTTTCCGATGATGAAGTCCACCAGGGGAGCGCCGCCTTCTTTGGAAAGAGTCAGTCGCTGGCCGCGGCCCTTCAGGTTGGTATTGGATTCATCCAGGGGGTCAATCACGCCAAAGCGTTCATGGTCACTCTTGCGCCGGCTTTCCAGGGCACCACGCACAACACCCACCAGTGAGGTTGCCGTTTCTGCCAGCTCATCTTCAGCGTCCGCCGGATAGTCGTGATGCGAAGGAATGATCCAGGCACCCCCTTTGAACTCGACGTTAAAGACTTTCAACGTCGCTAAATCTTCATTGTAGCTTACCACTCGCAGGGATTTGGCCTGGGTTGGATCTGTATAATCCGGGTAGAATTCTTCCCCTACGTTTTCATAACCGGTCAGTTGCACCGGTTGAGAAGCACGATCAGTGAAATAGGCGGCGACTAAGGCAACCGCTGCAATTCCTGCAAATGTCAGAGTTCGGGTCGTTTCATTCATGGCAAACGATTTTACTTATTAAACAGTGATTTAAATGGAATTCTGATTAGGTTTCCCGACGTGATTCCTGCGGGGCAGGCATGCGTTATTTCTTCAATCTCCGGTCGGGAGATATGTTCTGGTTTTCATTTTTCAGTCTGAAAAACAGGAAGCAGATCCCCAGCAGGATGGCCGGAAACGGAGGCACCAGGATTGCATACCAGCGGATGCGGTCTTCGATGGTCCGGATCTGTCGCTCTGTCTGGGCTTTGATTTTTTCAATCTGTCGCTGTTTCTCGCGCTCGATATTGGCTTCATCGACTTCCAGCCGCCGACTCTCATTTTCCTCCGCCATCCGCAGCATCTGCTGCTTGGTATTCCCGTCGATGGTGGTATCCTTAATGATTTTCTCACGCTCCGCTTTAAGACGATCACGGGCTTCTTTCAGTTTTTCATCTGCATTTTCTGTCGCTTTTTCCCGTTCCGCATTCCGTTCTTTCACGAATACCGATGTTTCGCGTTCGACGAGAGTCAGGGTGCGAAGTTTGGAACGGCGTTTACGCAGTTTGATATAAGAATCATCGCCGGCCAGCTGGTCGACACAATTCAATAAAAACGTCACGTTATCAATTTTCAAACCGAAAGCCTGACGTTCCCGGATATTGAACAGTTCGTCCGAAATCAGGTCGGCATCGGCGACGAAGATGACATTCAGGTCTTTCACCGGGGACTTCTCAGTCGAAGTAATATGTGCAGCAAGCACATGCCCGAATTTGTCAATCAGGCGTGGTGGATCTTGCGCAATGCGAATCGAATTGAAGAAGGGGCTCGTGATTTGTCCCCACTCCAGTAATCCCGAATTGGGGCCTGTTTTGAGTAAGGGTTCAAAATTCATTGTCATATTGGACAGTGGTTGAATACTGCCCGGAAAGAAAGTCAGGATTTCCTGCAGTCCACTGGTAATATTGCTGTCCTGGCTGAAGGCGCCTGCCGTACCGCTCTTGGGGCTGATGAAAATCAGTTCCGGTCGCACTACTTCGGCAAACTCCGGATGAGGATTGAAGTAATCAAACACAACCTGACCGTTGTCCCAGCGAACTTGCAGCAGATTCAGCAGGGGAGTCAATCGACCTTCATCTGCTTTCGGTGTTGCCGGTGGTTGCTGCATCCCGAACATACCTCCACCCGGACTGGGTTTTGGCATGCGTGGTGCATTCTGGATACCTCTTCCCCCGCCATAGACGGGCAGCGGGTCGTCACAGATCAGCGTCGGTTTACCTTTTTTGACATACTCAACCAGGTTGGTTAACTGAGGATCGGTCAGAGAGGAAGGCAGTACGGCGATCAAGACATCATAGGCGGTTTCGCTGATCGGGGAATCGGGTGAGACCTGCTCGACTTTGTATTGTTTCTTCAGCTCGCTGACAATCAGCCACGGCGGCTGGTTGCCGCCCGCACCCATATTCAGACCACCAAAGATACTGGCATCGGTGTTGAGAATTCCGACAGTCAGACGCTTGTCTTTCGAGACGGTTCGGATCGAACGCGTCAGCTCATATTCAATCGGGGTACCCACGTTGAAGAAGGGAATCACCACTTCATCAGTACCACTTTTCACGACGGCACCCATGAAAATCGTATCGACGAATGCACGACCGCCGCGCTCAGTCTGAACCTGTTGCGGTGTAATATTCAGCAGGCGGGCTTCTTCCTCTGCTTTACTGAAGGGCTCGACATCCACAAAACGAACCTGCAGTCGTTTGCCGCCCAGCTGGTTATATTCCCGCAGCAGACCAATCAGGCGTTTGCGGATCGGGACATACTCGCGTGCAACTTCCGGGCTGATGAAGGCTTCAATGGTAATCGGATTTTTTTCATCAATTTTGGAGAGCAGGTCTTTGGTCGTCTGTGACAGGCTGTAAACTTTTTCGCCGGTCATATCGATGCGGCTGCTGCCATAGGAGACGATGACATTGGCGCTGATCAGAATGACCGCCAGTGAGACGGTGCGGACCAGGTACTGCAGGCCCATGGAGTTTTGCTGCTGTGCGCTCCAGTGTCGTCGTGTAATCAGGACCCGGTTCAGATACAGCATCATCACGGCCAGTGAAATAAAATACAGAACCGCTCCCAGGGGAATGACCCCCGTACTGAAATCCTGAAACTGTTCTACCAGGCTTAAGCTCTGAATCAGGTTGCTGGTGGGAGCAATCTGCCCGATGAAAATCGGAATGGCGCAGATGACGGTTCCCAGTACAAATGCGACGGTAGCGCTGCTGGTGAGAGCCGAGGCAAACATACCTGCTGCCAGCAGCGATGCACCAGCCAGCCAGTAACCAAAGTAAGTGGTAAACATCAGGCCCATATCCGGATTACCGATTTTCCAGAGCACAAAAACATGCGTCACGGAAAACAGCAGCGCGATCGTATAGACGGCGAGCACAGCCAGGAATTTTCCCAGCAGGATTTCCAGGTCGGAAGCGGGCAGGGTAAAGAGCAGTTCGTCCGTGCCCATTTTTTTCTCATCCGCCCAGGCACCCATGGTAATCGCCGGGATAATGAACAGCAGCAGCAACGGATACCACAGGCTCAGTTGATCGAGGTTCGCCTGATTGTTCGCGAAGAACTGCTGGTTGAATGCTGCAAATGCGCCGGCTACCACGAACACGACGATAAACAGATAACCCAGTACTCCGGAAAAGTAACTCTGTACGTTTCGCTTGAATACGGCCAATACAACGTTGTTCCGCAACATAACAGAAGGGTCCTTACGTCAGCTTTATCTGAAACTATAAACTGGTCGGTAAAAGAAAAATTACGCGTGTGTCAGTTTGTGGAAACTGGCTTCCATGTCGTCCTGGTTATTTCCCAGTTCATCCACGGAACCATCAAACACAATCACACCCTGGTTGATCAGGATCACCCGGCTGCAGACCGCTTTGACTTCCTGCAGAATATGAGTCGACAGTAGAATGGTCTTGGTCTTGCCCAGGTCACGAATCAGATCTCGCACGGACTGGTTTTGATTCGGGTCCAGTCCACTGGTCGGTTCGTCCAGAATCAGAATATCCGGATCGTGCAATAAAGCCTGGGCCATGCCTACGCGTTGTCGAAAACCACGTGAGAGTTTGCGGATTGGTTTTTTCCAGACACTGCTCAGGTCACATTTCTCCATGACAAATTCCAGGCGTTTGCTGAGCTCGCTGGCCGACATGCCTCGCACGCTGCCTGCATAGGTCAGAAAACCCTGGGGGGTCATCTCTTCATACAGCGGGCCGTTTTCGGGCAGATACCCGAGTTTCTGGCTGGCTTCGATACGATGGGTACTCACATCAAATCCGCCGACACGTGCCTGGCCTTCACTGGCGGAGAGAAACCCGGTCAGTAGTTTCATGGTGGTGGATTTGCCCGCACCGTTAGGGCCCAGGAAGGCAGCAACCTGACCACGGGGGACAGAAAATGTCACTTCTTTTGTCGCGGCGAACTGGCCATAGAATTTACTCAATCCAATGGCTTCAATCATGTTCTCCCGGGACGAAGTTTCAGACTGCTCTGCAGGAGATTGCTGAACCTGTTCCGACATTACAATAATACTCCTGATGATTATCTCGTGGGTTGATTCAACAGAAAGACTGTAAGTTCATGGGCTGCCAGCGGCTTCGCTCAAATTCATTTACGAGACGAGACAGTTGGCAGTTGGATGATTTGTTCATTTTTAACTGGAAAGTGTTAAAAACACAACAATGGGGGAGATTACGTTTTGAGTTACACGAATCTTCTTGCCCGACATCTTGCCTGTCATCGATTTGCCTGTCATCGATTATTCAGATAGCCCGACGCCGAGTCTCCAGATGAGCTGTCAGGAAGACATCCACCTGATCCCTATAGAAATAATCCCCGGGTTTGCGGATGTCCAGCCTTTTTAAACCTGGTTTTTGAAAAAATTGACCGGTTCAATCAAAATCAGTTTACAAAAAAACGGTTGTACCAAATCCGGGTACAACCGTTTTCTGTTTTTCGAAACTCAATATCGACTACTGAGCAACAACTTCGGGTCCCTCGACCTGCTCAAAATATTTTTCGACCTGGTACTTCGCTTCCAGTTCCTGGCTCCATTCGTAGTTGGTCTGCTGTTGCTCCATCTGGGCCATCGGCAGATACGGCGAAAAGAAGAAGAACATATCTTCTTTCAGGAATTCCTGGTACATGGCAGTCAATCCGCCTGGTGTAGAAGGAATGCGATTAATGACTTTCACGACATAACAGACCGATTTGTCGGCATTCATGGCTACGCCGACTTCCCCGTCGTCCAGGTTGTCAAAGACCTGTTCCATGAATTCATTACCGGCACCTTCAACGGCTGAAATACTCGACAGTTCAGGACGGGGCATGGAAAACGGGTTGCTGGCATTGGCCGTTGAGGTCCGCATCCAACTGAATGATTCGGTTGTGGTCGTGGACAGCTCGGTCCCTTCTTTTTTGCCGGTGATGGTCTGACCTTCAATGGCAGCCGTCATTTCTTTGTCACCGCTGATCAGCTTTTTCAGTTCTTCTGCCCGCTTCTGAGCCAGGGGACGGGCTTTTTCCAGTTTTAACTGTGCCGTGATCTGCTGATCAATTTCAGGATCATCAAATTTAGGAATGGTGGCATCGACATGCTTGATCTTCCAGTAGCAGAGTAAGCCACTGGAGAAGGAGTCTTCTGCTTCGTAAGGCATGTAAACCAGATTCACAGGGGTTTCAAACAATTGTTCGATGGCCGTCCGTGGTTGTGCAGCAAACTGATTAATCGTGGGCTCTTTGGCAGTACCCAATGGATATTTCTCCGATTCCGACATTTCCTGAGCCGACATCATCGGAGTAATATTGTAAATCAACTGATTTTTAGCTGCATACTCTTTCAATGCCTTGGTGGCTTCTTCCGGAGTTGGTGGTGTGACCCCTTCTTCCGGATTGGTAATTTTGTCGCTGAGTTCGTTCATGAACATCACCGCATCTGAAATTTTATCTTTCATCAGCTCCAGTGTGCTTTCCCGCAACAGCTGGTCGCGGATTTCACTTTTCAAATCATCATTCAGGGGACGATATGGTTCCAGTGGAGGCGGAGCCGTGGTGGTCGCTTCCGGTTTTGCTCCTGCCGCTTCAGCACCCGGTTTGGGAGCCACAACCGGCGTTCCTGCTGGTTTTTCATCTAGCAGGGAAACGAATGTAGTTGACTGGAAAGGCAGTGCACTCGATTCTTCTTTCTTTTCCGTTTTCGGTTCCGGTTCCGGTTCCGGTTTTGATGCAGGCTCCGGTTTCGGATCAGTCTTGGGTTTCGCGGGGTCTGCAGGTTGGGCCGGAGTCTCTGCTTTGGCCGGTTTCTCACTCGCTCCGGGCTTGGATGCGTCAACTGGCTGGCTCGGTTGGGGACCGGCGGGAGCAGGCAGCTCCGGTGCGGTCGGTACTGTCGAACCTGTGGGGAGATCCGGAATCGGATTATTTTTGTAGAGACGTTCTTTATTGACTTCGTAGAATGCCGCAATTTCTTTGTCTGTCACAGGGGGAACCTGTTTTTCGGTATCCTCATAATCCGCCATCAGGTATTCCACCTGCACTTTTTGTGGCTGGCGTAAGCCGGGGGTGCCGGGACCTTTTTCGCCTGGGAAGACCGCTTTATAAGTCTCAAAGAATGCTTTCTTCTCAGCTGCACTCGGCGCCGGAACCTCAGCTTCAAAATCTTTGACTGGTAAGGCAACCAGTTCCAGTTCTTGCCGGACATTGAACTTTTTATAGAAGTTCCAGTATTGATCAGGAGTCAGAGAAACCTCAGGTCGCAGCATCTGGAAAGCCAGTCGTGCCTGCAACTGATCGCGGAAAATGTCGTAAAGCTGACCTTCAGTCATTCCCATTTCCTTGCAGGTGTTCTGAAAGGCTTTGCGACTGAGCTTGTTATTCGTGTAGCGGGAAATATAGTTTGAAATCGCATCATCAGAGACGACCAGGTTCATCTTTTCCGCTTCTTTGCGGAACAGGAACTCAAGGATAATATCGTCTTCCATCTCACGACCGAATCCAAACATGGCACCACGCGGGGGTTGGGGCCGCTGTTGTTCTTCTTCCGTCAGTGAGGCCATATAGGATCTCATGATAAACTGATTCGCAACATTACGGTTATGGAGCATCTCCTGATACTCTCTCTCGTTAATGTTACCGGCGGTACTCTTGACTACAGTTTCAGCACCGACGCGTGGAATATACAGATAACCCACGAAGAAGCCGATAATGACTCCCACTGCCGCGAATTGAATCCCTTTGCCCCGATCCCGGCCGAGGTACCAGAAAACGAACCCGAAGAACAGCATTCCCGCAATCGGGGGAAACTGTGCCGGGGTCAACTGGTCCATGACAATAAAGGCGAACAACGCCAGAATGGTAAGCGGAACCATTAATACTTTTTGTTTTTTACGAAACAATTCCAGTGGCGATGCCATTCTGTTTCCTTCTTCAGTCTGCAAGTCGAATGAGTTCGAATTCCTGTAGTGAACTTCCGGTGTCAACGAGATCCGATTCAAGTAATCGCTGGTTTTCGTATCTTCCAATCGGAAAAGAGTTTTCCGTTTATTTCATGTGTTGTAATTTATTCCGGCCATTCGTGAAAGTCTTCTCTGAAAGAATCCTGCTGTTTCCTGTCTGTTCTTGCGCTCAAAAGTACCCGGTTTCGGGGTTGCCTGACCTGTGAAAAAAATAATTACAGGCTTGACAGAGAGTTTTAAGGCGGTTAGAGATTGCCGATTGAAGTTTACAAACTGATCCGGATTCAGCAGATCCAAAATAGAATAAACAGGAATGATTAAGCCGCGTATTGTAGCCAGCTTGACTCTGGAGGCAAGGTCGACGTCGGTTTCTCAGGAAGGGCAGATCTGGTGGCAAAGAAGAAGCTGAAGGCACTGGTGATCGTGGAATCACCGGCGAAAGCCAAGAAAATCGGCAGCTATTTAGGCAGTGACTATAAGGTACTGGCCAGTATGGGTCACGTACGCGATCTGCCTACGAAAGCCTCTGATGTTCCTTCCGAATTCAAGAAAAAACATAAATGGGCGACCCTGGGGGTCAATGTCGAATCCGAATTCGAACCTTATTACCTGGTCCCCAAAGAGAAGAAAAAGACGGTCAAAGAACTCAAAGATGCTTTGAAAGATGCCGAAGAGCTCATTCTCGCGACTGACGAAGACCGCGAAGGGGAAAGTATCGGCTGGCATCTGGCCGAGCTGCTCAAGCCAAAAGTCCCTGTGAAACGTATGGTTTTCTCGGAAATTACCGAAGAAGCCATTCAGGAAGCGATCGCCAACCCCCGCGAACTCGATTTAAACCTCGTTTCAGCACAGGAAACCAGACGTGTGCTGGATCGTCTGTACGGATTTACATTGAGCCCGCTGTTGTGGAAGAAGATTGCCCGTGGTTTGTCTGCCGGCCGTGTTCAGTCGGTGGCTGTCCGGATCCTCGTGCAGCGCGAACTGGAACGGCTCGCCTTTAAAAGTGGTACTTACTGGGATTTGAAAGCTCAGCTCAAGACCGGGGAAGGGGCAGAATTTGAATCCATGCTGATGACGGTTGGCGGTAAAAAAGTCGCCAGCGGTAAAGACTTCGACGAGTCGACCGGTAAGCTCAAAGAGGGAGCAGATGTCCTGCTGCTCAATGAACAGCAGGCCGATGATCTGCTGGAGCGGGTCAAAAAATCTGACTGGACAGTCACCTCAGTCGAACAGCGAATGCAGTCGCGCAAACCTCCGGCTCCCTTTACGACCAGTACACTGCAGCAGGAAGGCAACCGCAAGCTGAACATGTCGGCCCGCGAAACCATGCAGGTAGCCCAGCGACTGTATGAAGACGGTCACATTACTTACATGCGTACTGACAGTGTCAATCTCTCCAACGAAGCGGTCTCTGCTTCACGCAAACGGATTGAAGATCTGTACGGCAAAGATTATCTCAGCGCTGAGATTCGCCGATTCGATACCAAGTCCAAAGGAGCGCAGGAAGCACACGAAGCGATCAGGCCCGCCGGTAAATCGATGAAAACGGTGGAAGAAATAGGCCTCAAAGGACAACAGGCCAAACTGTATGCCATGATCTGGAAGCGGACCATGGCCACGCAGATGGAAGAAGCCCGTCTGCGCTTTCAAACTGTTACCATCACAGCCGACAATGCTGAATTTCGGGCCACCGGTCGTCATGTCGAATTTCCCGGTTTCTTCCGTGCGTATGTGGAAGGCTCCGATGATCCCGAAGCAGCATTGGACGACAGCGAATCGATGCTGCCTCCGCTGGAAGAGAATCAGGCGCTGGAAGCCAGTGAAGTTGAACCACTCAAGCACGAAACCAAACCACCCGCGCGCTACACGGAAGCGACCATCGTGCGTAAAATGGAAAGTGAAGGCGTCGGGCGTCCGAGTACCTACGCGTCAATCATTGGGACGATCCAGGATCGCGGCTACGTCAAAAAATCTGGCAGCCAGTTAGTGCCAACCTTCACCGCGCTGGCGGTGACGCGTCTGCTGGAGAAGTTCTTTCCGAACCTGGTCGACCTGCAGTTCACCGCTGCCATGGAACAGGAACTGGATGACATCGCCGTCGGTGAAGGGGACCGTCTGCCTTATCTGAATCAGTTTTATCGAGGGGAAGCGGGTCTCGACGAACAGGTCAAAGCCAAGGAAGAGACCATTGATGCACGGGAAATCTGCACGCTGGATCTGGAAGGCATCACCTCGGCTGTCCGCGTCGGTCGCTATGGACCTTACGTTTCCAACGAGGCAGAAGAGGAACCGGTTTCCGCTTCGATTCCCGATAATATTGCTCCCGCTGACCTGACCAACGAACTGGCTGAGAAATTAATCCGGCTGAAAGCCGAAGGCCCGAAATCACTCGGCATGCATCCCGAGGAAAACACTCCTATTTATAAACTGCATGGACCCTTTGGTCCTTATCTGCAGCTGGGAGATGTGGTCGAAGATGGCCCTAAGCCCAAGCGTGTCAGTATTCCGAAAACCGTTGATCCCGATACGATTGACTTTGAAACCGCTTTGAAATATCTGAGCTTGCCTCGTCCGTTAGGCGAACATCCGGAGACCGGCAAGAAAGTCAACGCGGGCATTGGTCGGTTCGGTCCTTATGTGCTGCATGATAAAGTCTATAAGTCGCTGGGCAAGGAAGACGACATCCTGACCATTGATCTGCCTCGCGCAGTGGAACTGCTCAAACAGGCGCGCAAACGCAGTGCCCCGACTCCGATTCGGGATCTGGGGAAACATCCTGAGGACGAAGAACCAATCGGCATTTTCGATGGTCGCTACGGGCCGTACGTGAAGCACGGCAAAATTAACGCGACAATTCCCAAGGGATACGAAGTGGACAACGTCACCTTGGATCAGGCCATTGAATGGCTGGAAGCGAAAGCGGAGAAAAAAGGCGTAAAGAAGGCAGCTAAAAAGAAAGCAGCAGCCAAGAAGAAATCCGCGGCCAAGAAGACCACCAAAAAAGCAGCCGCGAAAAAGACAACTAAAAAAGCCGCTGCAAAAAAGAAGACTACCAAAAAGAAAGCGGCGAAAAAAACAACAAAGAAGAAGGCAGCTAAAAAAGAAGAATCTGAAGAGTAACTTGATCTCTCATCAATTCAGGCCGACGCCTTCGAGGTGTCGGTCTGTTTTTTTTCCGACTCAGTCTCCTCCTGCTCAATTTCTTCACACCGTTTCCGGTCAGCTTCATCTACTTCCTCCCGATCGAGATCAAATTCTTCGATCAGTTCGCGTCGTCGTAATGTGACCTGTCGATCAAATTCACTCAGCACATCCAGGGCGCGGTCGCGCGACGTCACGAGACCAATAATCAGATATTGGGTAATCGCGATTCCATAACAGACCCAGCCCACGGTCCCTTCCGTCGTCGCAGACAGAATCGCAAATACCGGCGAAGATCGGTTGATATGCTGACAGACAATACCTTTCAAAATCAGCCGCCATTTTTCTTTTAACTCTCGCCAGATTCCATACTCCCGGGACAACTTCAATGAGGGAGGGCCTGGGTGAATAATTGAAAACAGTTCCTGGTCAGGCATGGCTTCAATTACACCAATCGCCAGGAGAATACGCAGTCCTGTCAGGATTGAAAGCTCGGTTCCCTGCAGGCTCAGCGGAACCCAGCCTGCAAATAATGCCGACTCCATATTCGCGGTGGCAGCCAGCAGCAACAGGGAGCCACGAAACCACTGTTCCAGGTCTTTCTCAAGCTCGTCATCAATCTCCTGAACTCGGATGACCTTGTTCAGCATCAGGTGGAAGATCGGAATCGCAATCAGCCCGATAAAAAATCGCATTAAAGGCTTCAACAGGATGCGAATCAATCCACCCACAATAATTCCTATCTGATCGAAGGGTATTGGCACGAGTCTCTCTCCCTGACAGTTTCAACGCAGGTGGTTCTGTCAGGGATTAAAAAAGACCGCGGAAAATCCGGGTCTTTAGCGTAAGCTGTTAACCTATTATGCCTTAAAACGCTTCAAGGAGACAAGACAAATCTTCTGCGGGAGGTTTACCAGCGAATCTGTTCATAGAGATGCAGTAAACGTTGTCCCCGCTTCGGGTTGAGTTGTTGCACATAAGCCACGCGGCCGCGCAGATGGCTGGCAAAATCGGGATGACTCTCACGGTTCTGAGTTCCAGGACCCAGGCGAATACAGTTTGTAAGAATTGCTTTCAGCAGATCAAATTCTTTGCGAGGTACATTCGGATGTTCGTTTACAACGACGCCCGTCACTTTCTGCTGTTGATTATCTCTCAGCACGCGGCGTTTCATCTGATTAACCTGAAATCGTTCTGACCTGATAATCTGATTGACCAGGGGAAGAAAAACACGCAGTGATCGCAGAAACTGTTCTGAACCTGAAAAGGTCAGATCATCGGCATAGCGTGTGTAGTCGGCATCAAAGGCACGTGCCAGGCCGGAAAGTCGCACATCCAGCGAATAAGCCGACAGGTTCGCCAGCGCAGGTGATGTGGAAGCACCTTGAGGCAGATGCCGCGACAGGTAGGGAATCAAAGGTCGCAGGCTGCCATCCGGGAAAGGCAGGTTCATGGGAATCACGGAAGTGGTGAGCCGCGCCAGATACAGGGCCGCTTCACGACAGTATCCCAGGTTACGAAAGATGGAAACGACGCGGGAAAACTTCACACTGGTATAAAAATTTTCGAGATCAAATTTGACGACCACACGTTTGCCCGTATGCGGTGCCGCGTTCGTCACAGAAGATCGCCCTCGCACAAATCCATGTGCGGCTGGGTGCAAAGGAATCTGGTTCAAGATCTCCTGCAGGATCTGTTGCTGTGCCATTTTTAAAAACGGGCGTGGCGATTCGAGTAGTCGAAATCCGGACCGTTTTGCTTTCCAGTGATAGGTATAATGCGAATCCTGCACTTCATCCGGACGGTCAAATTGTGTGAAGCGATGTGTCAGCCAGGCAAGTTTCCCCAATGAAATATCCAGCCATTCAGCGAGTTCGACAGGCGTAGAGAACTGTGGCAGTTCGTAACGCGTCAGTTTCTCAACATCGCCATCATTGGTCATATCGAAATAATGACCGGTCCGTGCTCCATAGCGTGCCAGTTCGTAGGGGGGCGCGGCAACCTCTTCGATATTCTCGACCCGGCTCGAGTGCCCGCTGGAGTAGCGTAATGGTTCCAGCGTGGTTTTGCGTCGAGGCTTCCGGGGCCTGGCCTCTTCCGGGACGGGAACGGACTCGACACGCGAGACAGTCTGGCTCGGGGGAGAGCCGAAGAAGATCCGTCGTAAGAAATCAAATAAACCCATGAAGAAAACCTGCAGTCATTCCGTTTCAATTGAAGGCATCAGCAATGCCTAAAAAAATGGCCAGCGGGCCGCACAACCGATCCTGTGACGAAGTGTTGCTACGATAAGCGTCTATCGGAGCGACACTTCAAGTGTCGTAGTGTGGTCAATCCTTCTCCCGCGGGGTATCCCCGCAGAACTCTGAGTGATCTGTCAAGATTCAGTCAGAGTCAGAACTTGTGCGACCCACTGCCCATTATGTCTGCAAATCGTATCCTTTTCGTGAGATGCGTCAATGTTAAGTCCTGGGAATCTGGCTAATGCCTCTATTTTCCATCAGGATAAATATTTTGTAAACTGATGGGATCAAATTGAAGGCTCACTACCCTGAATCACACAATCGGAACTGCAATTGCTTCGATTTACAGACCCGGCTACAGTGCGATCAATCCGGGATCGTTCAAAGGAGTGCATTCCTGTGTTTGATCAGATAAGCTGTCTCTGTTCTGCTGAAAAAGGCATGCTGCGAGATGGGCCGAGATAGATATACAAACAGAAAGTGATACTGATGCTGGGCAATGTTGCTCCCACTGAATTTGATTTGCGTTTTTCTTTATTTGGAATCCCGATCCGCGTCCACCCCCTGTTCTGGGTGATGGCGGCGTTCATGGGCTGGTATCCAAATGATCCGAAAATCACGCTCATCTGGATCGCCTGCGTCTTTATCTCGATCCTTGTGCATGAGCTCGGCCATGCTGTCATGGCGAAATACTTTGGCTGGCCTCCGGAAATTGTGCTGTATCACTTTGGGGGGCTGGCGATCTATCAGCCCTATTCCGGACTGACAACACAGCGTTCCATCATTATCTCGGCTGCGGGACCGATGGCTGGATTCGGGCTGTATGGAACAATATTTTTCATCAGATATATCTCGGTTCGCTATGGAATGTGGGACGGCTTCAGTGAACAGGCCCGAGTTTATATTGGTGTTGCCTTTTATGATCTGTTGTTTATTAATCTGATCTGGGGATTAATTAATCTTGCTCCGGTACTACCACTGGATGGCGGTCATATCTGTGAAGATATCTGCAAATCCGTCAAACGTTCACGCGGCGATGTACTGGCGATACAGATTTCCATGGTCGTTGCCGGCGGTCTGGCTGCGTATTTCTTTATGCACCAGCAGCGCTATGCAGGGATTATGTTCGCACTGTTTGCCTTCTTTAACTTTCAGGCGTACCAACAGCGCAACCGGATCTGGTGAAACTGTTCTGAAACTTGCTAAACAGGTTCAGAAACCCAGGCCATCCCCATTCAGCTCTGCCGTCTTCACCGTACCATCAGTGATATTGAACATACCCGGATAAGAGCGTTTCCACTTTTTGTTCGGTCCGGGACAGTACTGGCGCCCATTGCCTTCAATTGCAGCAATTGAAGGAATCCGTGCAGCCAGACTGGCAGAATGCAGAAACGAATAACCACAGCAGGTCAGGTCCTGCACGCAGAGGAACATGTCAAACTTCTGGGCGGCGGCTCCCAGGAACAGCGATTCTGTCTGTCCCTTACAGGCTTTCAATGCCACCCCCGAATAACCCAGATCACGACTCAGCAGCAGCGATTCATAATCCACCAGCGATTCATCAATCACCACAGGTTTAATCTTGGCTGCTTCATGCATCTTGTTTTCAGGGTTAGCCTTCAGATCGCGATTGGTAGGCTGTTCGATGTATTGTACACGATCAAAGGCAGCCGGTGTCTGCTCACGGATTTTGTTGAGAAATTCCAGAACATAATCGACGTTCTCGCATTTCTCATTGAAATCAAGAGAGTAGACCCACGAATCCTGTCCGCGTTCACCCTGAGCTTTGACGGCTTCGTTCTCGACAGCGACGACGCGGCTGATATCCCAGTCCATGTTGTCGCCGGAAAGTTTGATCTTTAAATGGGTCAGGCCATCAGCTTTGATCCACTCACCCAGTGTTTCCGGCAGGCCGTCATCAACACGTTCTGAAATGTCGGCATCGGTGATCGGGTCTAATGCACCTACCAGGTGATACAGCGGCAGTGTCGGTTTAGGATCACGTAACGTGTATTGATCCAGGTACTCACCCTTGAATTGATCATCCAGGTATTCACTCAGATCGTGGATCATGAATTCGGAAGACAAGCCGTTATAGCTGTTGATATGGTTTGCACGACCAAAGCCATCATGGATCGCTGCATCCAGAGGGCTGGAAGCGACCAGTTGTGCCAGTTCCGGAATCTCCTCGGGTAGACCGAGTCGCTTGGTAAGCTTTTTCGCCATGAAATGGTATTCAGCCGAAATGTGATACATCAGATCGATCGGGTGTGCGACTTCCGGACAGATATTGGCGATTTCAACCGCTTCCTCCAGAAATTCGATCATCGCTTTCAGTGAATCTTCCGGACTGACGACTGTGGAAGGCCAGGCCCAGATATTACCCGCCGGCATGCTGCCGATCCCGATACCCTGTTTTCCATTGCGTGTTTCAACGACGACTTCCACATTCAACAGAACACTGCTGTCCATCACCCGACCACCAAATTTGAGCGGGGTTCGGAAAGGGACTTCTTCAGTTGAAAATTTTGCCTCAACGATTTTGATATCTGTTGACTTGGGCATCGGTCTGAAATTATTCCTTCATATTACGAGAGAGATCTGACGAAAAGTTCATCTGTGAATTATATGTCGTCCTGTAGAACACCAGTTCTAAACTGGATTTTATAACCATTCAGTTCAATCTTCAAGAAACGAACCGGATACATTCCTGCTTGAGAAAAAACCCGAAAAAAACAGTTTTTCCGATTCCTTTCGGGACCAGAGCATGTTAGAGACTTCCTGCCTGCCCAGATCCCGAGTCAACTCTGGCTGAATCTGCCGCTGGTAACTGAGAATCTGACCTGCCAGCGAAGTCAGGCATTCCTCCTGGTTGGCACCGGTCCCATACAACGTGCACACAGGAGAACCCGCCGGAATTTTGGCTCCCGGATCAGGAATGTCAGCGGAAGCGGGAATCTGCCAGATTGCCTGTCCCACAGGCGGTTCAAAGTCGATAACCGGGGCCGTCAGATTCAGCGGGGCATACAAAATTCCCTTCGAAACAGGTGATAATGGCTGTTTCTCGCCGGTTTTGAGTAACTGAATCAGCTCATCGACTGAGGATTCGCCTCCGGTCGCTGGCATTTCGCAGGAATGACAGGCGGCAAAATGCCACTGCAGCAGAGGCAGGCGAAATTGCAGCTCAAAAAGTTCGGTCAAAGCAGTATAACGGGGATTGACTTCGACGAGCGATAATCCCGGCTGCTGTTCCGGATTCCAGATCAGATCACAGCCAAACAGACCTCTGAGACGACATCCGCTTGCAACATTTTGTCCCAGTTTTTTCAGAGCTTGACGCCACTCTGGAGGCACAGGTGACAATGTCATTCCGCCACAAAATTGAAAACCGGCTGCGTTTAATGCCCGGTTTCCCATAAATTGGATCGCAGTACCAACCAGCACACAACGGTCTGGATAGGCAATAAACAGGGCAGACAGCGGGATTCCAGGCTGATATTGTTGTAGATAATACTGCGTGGAATCCGCTGGTTCAGGAGTGTGTGAATCGACAAAACAGATTCCCTGACCGCCGGCACTCAGCAGTGGCTTGCGCAGCCATTGTTCCTGTGAACAAGTAATTGCCTGGTTGGGTAGGCTGGTTGCAAATGGGATTGATTGATTTGTGAGCAGATCCTGCAGAAAAAAAGGATCACGCACTTTTTTTAAAGATTCCCCGGCGTTTCCCAGCAGTGTATGACGTTGATTGATCGAGTGAATCAGTTCCGGCCGATTTTCCAGGGCACCGGTATAAATCCAGTCTCGTGGCTCCTGTTTCATGACCGCTTCCAGCCAGTGAGCGCTGTCATCTGTTTTGAAAATGACCTCAGAGAGAACGCGTAGATCCCGATCTGCAAACTGGTCCGCACAGATTGGGTGGAGGCCGGCCCGTACTGCAGAACAGGCGGCAGCCCGCGTACTCGCGCCGACGATCAGTAAGGAAGATGGTCCAGGAAAAGTCACAGTATTTTTCTAAGTATCTGACAGAGTAGAGGGGGAGCGACATGACAATTTTATGAGGATTTAGAGTGATTACCAGCGGTTTACTGGCAATCCGCTTCTTAAATTGTTATTACTTGTTAGAGGCTACGAATGATCCAAGGTGAACCAGACTGGAATAGTTTGTTTCGCCGTCCCTACTAGGACTGCGGTATTCGTGATCCGTTTTTAATTGTGCTAACAGCATAACTATGTGAACCTGATAAGAAATGGAGAACGAAGAATGTCAATGTTTGTCGGTGAGTCACTTGTGGGTGATGGTAATGAAGTTGCTCATATCGATTTGTTGATCGGTGACAAAACAGGTCCTGTCGGTACAGCTTTTGCAAACGCTCTGTCCAGCCAGAGAATGGGGCATAGTAACCTGCTGGCTGTTTTATCACCAAACCTCGCAGTTAAGCCAGCAACCGTGATGGTAACCAAGGTCACCATCAAAGGTGCAAAACAGGCCGTGCAGATGTTTGGCCCCGCTCAATACGCCGTCGCGAAAGCAGTCGCAGACAGTGTTGAAGCCGGCGTGATTCCTAAAGATCAATGCGAAGATCTCGTGATCGTCTGTGGTGTCTTCATCCACTGGGAAGCAGATGATGACAAGAAAATCTTTGATTACAACTACGAAGCAACCAAAGAAGCCATTGCCCGTGCGATGAAGAACGAGCCTTCTGCTGATGAAATGATCGCCAAGAAGAGTGAAGCAACTCACCCCTTCTATGCTGGCTGATCCAGACAGCTGGGATGGCGAAATCGAATACATACCCCTGTTCTTCTGGAACAGGGGTATTTCGTTTGGATCTTTTCTAAATTGAATATGGATCGAGATCTCTCATGAAAAAAATATTGATTCAACTGGACACCGATGCGCATGCCAGTTCGTTTGATCGAGTCGTTGCCATCGATGCCGGCGTCGATGAGTTAATGAGCTACAGTGATGTTTCCCCCGTCAATGTGGAGCCACTCGTGCATGGCGCGATATTTACACGGGGACCTAAAGAATTAAACAATACCGCGCTCTTTGTCGGTGGCAGCGAAGTGCATTCCGGTGAAACACTCTTTCAGAAAATTCAGGACACCTTCTTCGGTCCCATGCGGGTCTCCGTCATGATGGATTCGAACGGCTCCAACACCACCGCAGCGGCTGCCGTTCTCGCGGCGGGAAAACATCTCGAATTTTCCGAGACGACTGCCCTGGTGCTCGGGGGCACCGGTCCGGTTGGTCAACGGGCCGCGCAACTGCTGGCAAAGCGGGGCGCGAAAGTCATTATCGCTTCTCGCTCCGTAGAACGGGCACAGGCGGCCTGCGATACGATTGCCCGGATTGTCGAAGGAGCACAGCTCACACCGCTGGCACTCAAAGATCACAAACAGATCGAAGCGGCCAACCGCGATACAAACCTCATCATTTCCGCCGGCGCTGCAGGAGTCAAACTGCTGCCCGCCGCCTGCTGGAAACCCATGAAACAGCTCAAAGTGGTCATCGATCTTAATGCGGTGCCTCCAGCCGGAATCGAAGAAGTGGATGTGATGGATAAAGCAACCGACCGGGACGGAATTCTCTGTTACGGAGCGATTGGTGTTGGCGGAACGAAAATGAAAATCCACAAAGCTGCCATCCAGAAGCTGTTTGAAACCAATGACCTGCTGCTGGATACGGAAGAAATTTATCAGATTGGTGTCGATTTACAGGCTTGATTCCTGATGTCAAAATGCCCTGGAATTCCAGGTTCAGGTTGCAATTGCTCATCTGTAACAGCTAGAATTAACGTTCCGAAACATACTTCCTCCTGGCAGAAACTGATGTTTCTCCAGTCACTCATTCCCGCTGGCTGTGAATCCAGATGACTCGAAATCTGATTGATGCCGATATCATGCAACGCGTTTGTGCAGGAGACTATCTCCTGTTTGACGAACTGGTATTGCGCTACCGGGAACGACTCTTGAGATTCGCCTGGAGCAAGTATGGCCGGCAGATCGCTGCCGAAGACCTGGTGCAGGAAGCGTTCCTGGCGGCCTTTGCTGCCCGGGATTCCTATAATCCATCCTTTGCATTTTCGACCTGGCTCTGGACGATCTTTTTGAACCTGTGTCGCCGACATTATAAAAAACAGAAACGTGAACCGCGCGAAGTGGTGCGTTCTTCGTTCAGTACCTCTGATGAGACGGTGATTCCGGAACCCAGTTCCTCAGAAACACCGCTACAGGCGGTATTGAAAACAGAACAGTTTGAACAGCTGACAATGTATCTCGCAGAACTGCCAGAAGTTCAGGCGGATTCACTGCGGTTACGTTTTTTCGGCGGTATGAAATTTACGGAAATCGCGTTAACAATGGACTGCAGTTTATCAGCAGCAAAAATACGTGTGAAAAACGGGTTGCTTCAACTGGCTCATCGTTTTTCTGAAGATACAGCTTCGGAAGGAGATGTCTCATGAACTGTGACGAAGCGTTTGATTTAATTACCCATCCTACAGACCATCAGTGCGAAGAATTGCAATGGCATCTGCAGTTGTGTCCACGTTGTCGACAGATGCAGGAGACATTGGCTCCTGCGCTCACTTCGTTCCAGCAGATTCTGGATGAAGCTTCAGAGGCGGATGAATTAACAGACCACTATTCCGACATGCAGCAGACAGCGGACCATCATGGTTTACCCGCCTTTCCCGCTGCGGGGAAACCATTTCTCTCTGCCGAAACGGTACGGATGGCAGAGCAGGCAGCAACACGCCTGAACGCAGAAACGGATGTGAACCGCAAGGCAAGCAGCCCCGCCCCGCTCAAGTCGAATCAGAAACGCCTGGTTAACGCTGCCCTGATTCTGATGGCCGGGATCCTGATGGGCTGGGGGATCTCTCTGGACGTACCGGATAATTCAATGCCCGGCGCTGCCAGTGTCCCTCAGGGACAACAATCCTGTCTCTGGATTGCACAGCGCGAAGCGATCGCCAAGTATACTGCCCGGATGGAAAAGTCATCCGTCAACAGTGTGGTTCTGTCTTGTGTGGCCTGCCATCTACAGTCGACTGCTGAATAATCCCCTCTGTAAACTCCGCATGCATCTAGACGTCTTGCGCGTAATAATTACGAAAAAACAGCCCTGAAACTGCCTGTTTTTGTAAGACTTACACGCTGCAATCTTCTGCAGCGCATTTTTTTCAAACGATCTCAGTAAAACTGAATGTCAACGAAAAACTCATCTTGCGGCTGTTTTGCTTTTCCGTTATTTCTACGCAACCCACAATTAACTTGAGGGAAACTTTCCTGTCTTACACTCCCTTTTCTCAAATCCTCTCTGAGATCACAGGGTCTGAAACAACGTGAATTCCATCCTGTCACATTTGAGTGAACCTCATATCTTTTCTCGTAAATATTACAATTGGATTCGACATGATAAGAGGTGTCTTGTCTGACACCAGATGCGGAAACGCATTTCGATTGGCTTTATGCCTGATCCTGGTACAGCTTACATTGTTCGGAGACTGTTTCAACGGAGCCATTCCGCTGACGAACTCAGCCTGCGCTCAGGAAACAGCGAAAAAGTCGATCTCATTGAACGATCCGATTTTCGATATCCGGGTGGAAGGCAATCACTCGATTCCCGCTCTGGCTATTTTACAGAAGACGAAAATACAACGCGGTCGACCGGCCTCCCGTGACCAGGTCCTGGAAGACGTACGACTGCTGTTTGCTACCCGCTGGTTCTCCAGTGTTCAACCCGTCTATCGCAAAACCGATCAGGGACTGGTACTGGTTTATAAAGTCAAAGAACGACCGATTGTGGAAAAGGTCGAATTTCGTGGGAATAAAAAAGTAAAAACCAAGCGACTGGAAGCAACCACCGGGTTAAAGGTCGGGTCGCCTTTCGATGTCGCTGCCAACCAGGAATCAGTGCAGCGTATTAAACAGCTGTATGTCGAACGTGGTTACCGTTTTGCCGAAATTAAACTGCTGAAAGGGGACGACGCCAATGATCGTCAGGTCATCTTTGAAATCAAAGAAGGCCCCAAGGTCATTGTCACGGGAATCAAATTCAGTGGCAATAAATTTGTCAGGGATGGAGTTTTGAAAACCAAACTCCTCACTAAAAAAGCACCGCTGGGTTTAAGTGTCTTTGGAGGCAAATTTGATCCTTCTACCGTCGAAGACGATCTGATTTCTCTCAAACAGTATTACAATAGCCTGGGTTTCTTCGATGTGAAAATCGATGAGAAGATCGGCTTTAACAAAGAGCGTTCCCATGTACAGATTGAATACACGGTCAACGAAGGAAAACGCTACAAGATCCGAGACATCCTGATCGAAGGGAACCGTATCTTTTCAGAAGATGAAATTCGGGATAACATTAAACTGGCTTCCGGCGAGTTTTTTAACAGCCGCACACTTTCGACGGATGTCGAGAAACTGACGGATAAATATGGAGAACTCGGACATCTGTTTGCCAAGGTCAACCCGGTTCCCCGTTTCCTGGAAGCACCAGGTGAAGTGGACCTCGTTTATCAGATCAATGAAGACAAACCCTATCGTATCCGCAAAATTACAGGGCATATTGCCGGGGACAACCCCCGTACAAAAAGTTCTGTTTTAACCAATCCCCTGATGGTCGCGCCCGGTGATCTGGCGAATCAGAAACTGATTGCCAAGAGCAAGCGGCGGATTGAAGGGAACAAGGTATTTCAGACCGGTCCACAAAACGGACCCCGCATTAATGTCACCCGTGTCGATCCCCAGCGTGAGCTGGCCGAGGTTCGTCGGGATGATGTTGTGCGTGGACAAAATTACGAACTCGATCAGAAATTTGAGCAGGGTGTCATTTATGATGATGGCATTATTCATGAACAGCGGCGATCTCAGGAAGTGTTCCGTGGTCAAAACTACGACAACGGTATACCGGAACCTCTCAATCCGTTGTTCGGCAACAGTCCATTGGGTGATCCCATGGGAACCGAGTTTCCGCAACAGCAACCAGGTTGGGTCGATCTGGATGTGTACGCTTCTGAAAGCCGTACCGGTCGTCTGATGTTTGGCGTCGGTGTGAACAGTGACGCGGGGGTCGTGGGTTCGATCGTACTGCAGGAAGAAAACTTTGATATCCTCAGACCGCCCCGCAGCTTTGAAGACATCATGGATGGAACCGCCTGGCGCGGTGGCGGACAACGGTTCCGTGCAGAAGCGGTTCCCGGTGATCAGGTCAGCCGTTATCTGGTTAACTGGACCGATCCTTATTTTCTGGATACCAACTTCAGCCTGGGCGTCAGCGGATTTTACTTTACCCGCTTCTATACCGACTGGGATGAAGAACGCGTCGGTACCCGACTCAGTCTCGGGCGTCAGTTGACACAGGAGTGGTCAGTCAACGGTCAGTTCCGTCTGGAAAATGTTGACCTGCGAAATCCACGGACGCCGACACCTCCGATCGTACAACAGTCTGTGGGAAACAACCTGCTGAGCACATTCCGACTGTCAGCTACGCATGATACACGCGATGCGGCATTCCAGCCTGCGGAAGGGCATATTCTGGAACTTGCGGCCGAGCAGGCTGTCGGTGACTTTGACTATAGCCGCCTGGAAACGAATGCCAGTCAGTACTTTACATTGTACAAACGGCCCGATGGTGGTGGACGTCATATCCTGTCTTTGAGTGCCTCTCTGGGCTGGACCGATACCGATACTCCTGTTTTCGAACGTTACTATGCTGGTGGTTTCCAGACGTTCCGCGGTTTCGAATTCCGGGGGGTGACACCTCGCCAGAATGGCGTTGCCGTCGGTGGTCGCTGGAGCTTCCTGGGTAGTGCTCAGTACATGGTGCCAATTACAGCTGATGAAATGGTCCAGATGGTCTTCTTCAGTGACTTTGGTACCGTTGAAGAGGATGTCTCTCTGGATCAGTTTCGTGTCGCCGTGGGTGCCGGTCTGCGTTTGACAGTCCCTGCGATGGGGCCTGTTCCTGTCGCACTCGACTTCTCTGTGCCTCTGGCCAAAGAATCGTTCGACCAGACACAGGTCTTCAGTTTCTATGTCGGGTTTACCCGCTAGAATGCATTACATTTACCTATAGCGCCTTTCAATCTGATATATTCGGGCCCAACAACCCTGAAGTCGCTACAGGAAAAACGGGACGCAGTCTAGCGTATCGACTGGGTAGCAGATCTGCTGTCGGATTTCATATTCAGAGCCGGCGCTGGTTTCAAAGCATCTGACTCTAGCCTATGATACAGGCTTATTGTTTGGATTTCGAAATTCTTCAGGAAGCACCAGGCATGATTCTGGAAGGAATTGTTACCAGTCAAAATGAATCGGGAGAATTAAATATTGCTCCCATGGGGCCACAGGTCGATCAGGGTATGACACAGTTCATACTGCGGCCCTTCCAGACCTCACGCACATTCAGCAATCTGAAAGAGACCCGGTGTGGTGTCCTTCACGTGGTCGATGATGTATTACTGCTGGCAAAAACCGCAATTGGAACTCTGCAGGAGATGCCAGAAACCTTTCCAGCAGAAAAAATACCTGGTCGGGTATTGGCTTCAGCCTGCCGCTGGTACGAATTTCAGATTGAGTCCATCGATGACTCAGAGGCTCGTACGGTCATGCAGGCGCAGGTAATCCATCAGGGACGCATCCGCGATTATTTCGGTCTGAACCGCGCAAAACACGCTGTGCTGGAAGCAGCCATACTTGCCACGCGTACCCATTTAATTGAGCAAAGTGATCTGCTGGCACAGTATCAGGCACTTGCCGAAATTGTCAGAAAAACAGCGGGACCCGATGAACAGACAGCGTTCCGTTTACTGGAAGAATTCATTTCAAAAGCGTATGCTGAAATATCCTCTTAAAACACTGTTCCTTAACCAAACTCACTCTGCCTGAAACTGAAATTGAATCTGTCATGTCGCGTGAAGTGATCATCACGACGGGAAGTCGTCTGCATTGGGGGTTGCTCTCCCTCGCTCCTCAAGTGGGGCGCGAATTTGGCGGCATAGGACTGATGATTCAGGAGCCACAATTGAAGCTGTCTGTCACACAATCGGCTGGCAGTAGCGACAATGTGAAGGGCAGCCCCGGCAGCATTAAAAAAATCAGAGAGGCACTGGCTGCGATCCGCAACGTATATCCCGGGCTGTACCGGGATCAGTTTTATGATCTGGAGCTGCATTCGGAAATCCCCCAGCATTGTGGCTTTGGTTCCGGGACGCAATTGAGCCTGGCTGTGGCGCAGGCGCTCGCATCGCTGTCAGACGAACCGGCACTGTCATCTGTTGAACTGGCCCGGCGGGTCGACCGCGGTGCCCGCTCCGCATTAGGAGTTCACGGATTCACAACCGGTGGGTTTCTGGTCGAAGGAGGTAAGCAGTCTGCTGATGAGATCAGTCCGCTGGTGGTACGCTCCGATTTCCCTGAAGACTGGCAGTTGCTTCTCGTCACTCCCGCAAATCGCGCAGGAATCTCGGGATACATTGAAGCCGATGCCATTCAGCGGTTAGGGCCTATGCCCACAGCTACTACGGAAAAACTCTGCCGCCTGGCGTTGATGCAGTTGGCCCCCGCTGTCCAGACGCATGACTTCGAAGAATTTGCAACCGGACTGACGGAATTTGGACATGTGGTCGGAGAATTCTTCAGCCCCGCACAAGGGGGGATTTTTGCTGATCCTCAGATGGCTGAACTGGAAAAGAAACTGATTTCACGGGGAATCAGGGGAATTGCACAAACCTCCTGGGGACCGACATTGTCCATTATTTGCCAAGATGTAGAGATGGTGGCAAGTGTAATCAGAGAATATGGTTACGGTGAATTTTGTGAGCTGAGATCTGCCAGTCCACTGAACGAAGGGGCCCAAATACAGATCAACCAGGACTGATGAACTTTGGGTTTTGCAGTGGAAGTTCCAGAAACAGGTTGAATTCCAGAGAGGAATTCTTCGACTATAGTTGAAGGCTGTTATAATATGGGGACCCCGATCAAGTCGAAACACTCTGAAAAGAAGTGAGTAATATACGCTATGAGTTCCAGGCAAAATCAATCGGAAGTTTCACGACGTGATTTCCTGCGTGTGGGCAGTTTGAGCTTCGTCGGGTTGTCGATGGCGGAACGCGCCGCCCTGGCGACCACTCAAAAGGATCGTTCCCGCAAAAACTGTATTTTCATCATGATGACCGGCGGTGCCAGTCAACTGGAAACATTCGATCCCAAACCGGAAGCACCTGCGGAAATCAGAGGGCCACTCAAAGCGATTTCAACCACCATTCCCGGTGTCTATCTGAGTGAAGCGTTTCCCCAGTTAGCACAACGAACTGGCCAGTTTTCCCTCGTGCGTTCCCTGTACCATGAAGCTGCACCGATTCACGAAACCGGTCACCAGTTGCTCATGACAGGCCGACTATCTCGGGGGGCATTGAATTATCCCTGCTTTGGTTCTGTCATCGCGCGACAGTGGGGGCCCCGTGGAGATGCACCTCCCTTTGTAGTATTACCACGACAGGTCACTTCACTGGGAGTGAATACCTATCGCGGGCAGCAGGCTACATTCCTGGGTGAAGACTTTGAACCGGCGACAGCAGTGGGTGAATCCTCTTCATCTGAATTCGAGATCGAAATTACGGGAGAATCCAAGGCGATTCAACAGCAGTACGGTAAGCATCGCTTTGGTCAGCTGTTACTGCAGGCACGTCAGCTGGTAGAGCGAGGCACGCGGTGTGTGGTCGTCAATTTGTTTGATGATCTGCATCAGCAGTTGACCTGGGATTGCCACGGGACTGGGGCAGGGACCTCCGGCAAGGTTTACGAATACAAGGATTCGCTGGGGCCCGCTTTTGACAAAGCACTTTCGACGTTGCTCGACGATCTTTCCTCTCGAGGTTTACTCGATGATACGCTGGTCATGGCTACGGGCGAATTCGGTCGCACACCCCAGGTGAATGCGCACGGTGGTCGCGATCATTGGCCGCATGTCTGGTCCGCACTCGTCGCTGGTGGCGGAACGCCCGGTGGCCAGGTCATTGGAGCCAGCGATGCCCGTGCGAGTGCGCCCGTCGAACGTCCGGTGCACGCCTCTGAATTGACGGCCACCGTCTACCATCATCTGGGATTAAATCCCGGCAGTTGTCTGGCACGTTCTGACCAGGAAGAAATCAGACTCGTGGATACTTCCCCGATTGGCGAATTGATCAGCGGCTGAACGGCAGAAACGAGGGACTTAAGACTCAGGCGGTCTCTGAACCGGGGGGACAGTCTTCTGCCAGGACCTGTTCAACTTCTTCCCGCGTGCACTGAAAACAGTTGCCAATTTCCTGGGCTGAAAAACCGGCCTGGCTGAGATAAACCATCATCAGACGCTTTTCCGCAGTGGCAGACAAAGGCTGCGATTTTTCGTACACGAGAATATCGGGCCCTGCCTTCTCACCAGGTTCACTCTGCTTCTGTTGGGTGAGCGCCAACTGCTGGCGTAACCGGTTGATTTCCTGATCGGCTTCCCGCAACAGTTCGTCGAGTACACGTAGTCGCGCATCGCTACGGGATTCTATTTCTCTCCCATACTCATAAAGCTTGATCTCCAGCTGATTCAGTCGATTGAACTGGCTCTGTTCCCGGCTGGAAAGTTCCTGTTGTGCTTCATTCAGTGGGTTTCGGTTTCGTACCTGGCGCTGATAACGAAAATTCTTTCGCAACGCCCAGGCTACCGCTAAGAGTAACACCCCCGTCAGTATCATATTGGGATCGCTCAATTGAAACATGATTGGTCAGTCATCCTTTACTACCAGACAATGTTGAACTGCGGTTCTCTATTTCTTTCTACGTTCGATAGATCATCCTGATCTTCTTACATGCGCCTACCCGTGATCGTGATCGTGATCGTGATCGTGATCGTGATCGTGATCGTGATCGTGGTCGTGGTCGTGGTCGTGGTCGTGGTCGTGGTCGTGGTCGTGGTCGTGGTCGTGGTCGTGGTCGTGGTCGTGGGGAACATCTGCTGCAGGCGAAGCAGGGCTCGTATTGGTCGCATCAAACAGATAAGCGGCTTCTGCTGCCCGGTAAATAGTTCTCAGTGAAACCTGTTTTTCAGCCGCTAATTGAGCACAGGCTTCGTATTCCGGCGTGAAGATGGATTGATGATTCGGGGCGAGTGACAGTTTACCCGCGACTTCTCCCCAGATTGTTTTAACGGTGTGAGCCTGACGGGGACGAACGGTACGTTGCAGGACATGTCGCCTGATCCCCAGGGTTTCGGTTTCCTGAAACAGAATCGCTTCCATACGTTCTACGTCAGCGGGTTTACAAATCACGCTCAGCAACACAGCCGGGCGGTCTTTTTTCATCTGGATCGCCGCAGTGTAAACATCCAGTGCGCCGGCTTCCATCAGTTTTTGTTTGGTATATCCGATAACTTCCGGAGTGATATCATCCAGGTTGGTTTCCAGCAGTGTCACATAATCGGTGTTACTGGAAGTCGCCTGTTCCCCGACAAAAATTCGCAGCAGGTTCGCTCGTTCGGGAAAGTTTTTCGTGCCGGCGCCATAGCCGATCTCTTCAATCGTCATGGCAGGCAGCATTGAAAATCGATCCACGAGTGTTGCGATTATGGCGGCTCCGGTAGGAGTGGTCAATTCAGCCTGAATCGGAATGTCGGCCAGGGGAATCCCTTTCAGAATTTCCGCGGTCCCCGGTGCCGGAACCGTACAGATCCCATGATCGATTTTTATCTGACCATAACCTGTGGGAACCGGGCTGGAAATGATCTGTTCCACTCCCAATAGATCAAAGCCGATGGCTACGCCGACAATATCCACGATGGAATCGATGGCGCCCACTTCATGAAAGTGAACTTTGTCGATAGTGGAACCATGGACTTTGGCCTCTGCGGCAGCGATTGCCGAAAACAACGCCAGCGCCAGTTCGTACTGCCGAGCTGTCAGTCGATCCGACTGTTTGAGAATCTGGATGATGTCACTTAAATGGCGATGTGCATGTTGCTCCGGGTGTTCAATTTTGACGGATGTCGCATGGAATCCCCCCTTCATTGTCGAAGAGAAAGTGAGTTTCACTCCAGGCAGTCCCAGTGAGTCAATGCCGGCACAAATCTGTTCGGGGTCCACGCCGGCGTCCACGAGAGCCGCCAGGGTCATGTCACCACTAATTCCAGTTGAACAATCTAAGTAAGCAATCCGCACAGTCAGTGATCCAGGGGGGTTAAGGTCGAGGCAAGCAGGCATATATCAGCAGCGAATTCTAAATCGCATTGTATTACGCCACAGCGTCTCAGGTAATATTATTCTCGGTCCAAATGGCCCTTGAGACGCTACAGTAAATCCGAACACAGTCTAAAGATAACGGGCGGGTTTACCAAGGTCAATTCGTGGCCATCCTGGATTGATGGAATGGAGTAACCCCTTTGTTGACAGGGGGATATCCAAATACGGGACTGGCAGTCAATACCCGGCTGCTGTTGTTTTTCTGTAAAAGCCAGCAGAAACAACACAGAATCTGATTTTCTGCTGATTTCAAACCCGCAGAACCTAGCGCTGATAGATGGGCAGGTACTGGTATTCCACCGCCAAAGCGAGTACTGCCAGGGAAGTCGCGTAAACTTTACCGGCCTGTTTTTCACTCCCTTTGGTCGCGAGCCAACTGCCATCGTGCTTCTGGGTTTCCAACAGTTGCGGGACAATCGCGTCCCGTGTTTTTTTCCAGTACTCGCCCCCCATCTGAAACATGCCGACGCTGCAGTAATAAGCACCGTAAAAGTAATAAAATTCATCCGGATGCAATGGTTTCTGAATCAGGTAATCACTGGCTTCCAGCGCATCGCGGGTATGATGTTGACCACAGATTTCCAGGGCTAAAATTCCAGTTCCTGTGCGCGTGGCACTGGGGGCACCCCCTGGTTGATAGGCAAAGCCGACGTTATTGCGACCGCGACAGTTGCGGACATAAGCGACGGCTTTGTCGATGTGATCTTTGGAAATGTCACAGCCAATATTCTTGGCGGCCCGTAACGCCAGCAATTGCCAGCCGGTCACGCTTAGATCACTGTCGGTGCTGGTCTGTGTATAACGCCAGCCTCCTGCATTCCGTTTATCTTTGTTGACACTCTGGGCAGACACGATCAATTTCACCGCGCGTTCCAGCACTTCTCTGCATTTCTTCTCTCGATCGCCTTTGAGCATCCCGGCGACTTCTGCCAGCATCAATGTACTGATACCGTGGCTATACATGGGGCCGTGACTTTTGTGGTGTACGACCAGACCATTGTCAGCCTGGTGAGCCAGTACCCAGTCGATGCCTTTATTGATCTGGTCACCATAGGGTCCTTCTTCGGGAACATAACCGGCGGCCATGAATGCCATAATCGCCAGTGAAGTGGCAGCCGTCGATTCACCATAGGAATTAAAAGACCAGGCACCGGATGGCTGCTGAGAGTTCGCCAGAAACTGAATCGCTCGCTGAATACTGGAGTCCAGCTGTTTCTGCTGTGCATTCAGTACCTGAGCTTGACTGATATTGGCGGGCAGTAACAGGGAAATCAGAAGTAACAGGGTTGGGAACCAGCGAATCATAAATTTAATCCAGGGGATTTGTCAGAGAAACAGGCTTAGTTACTGTCCGGTTTCGATTTGGAAATCGCTTCAAAATAATGTTTGATCAGCCGGGCATATTCTGGATCGGTACGGGTGCGCGAGCCTTGCAGGATCTCGGTATCCAACTGGCCCGGAAGTTCGCCCCAGTTACGATCTGACATAGCTTGCAGTTTCGTTTTCAGCTCAGAAAAGTCCACGCTGGTCTGGGCACCACCGCCTTCACTTTCGCCTTGACCTTTCCCTTGTGCCATATTTTTTGAAGCCGTCTGTGACTGTTGACCTTTGCCGGGATCAGAACCCTGCTGTGCTTTTGATTTCAGTTCCGTCGCCGCCTTAGACAACGATTCTGCAGCTCGTTTCAACGACTCGGCAGCTTCACGTGATTTCGATGGTTTCCCCTGCTTCTCAGAATCTCCCTGTTGTTGATTCGCGTTTTCAGCCATCTGTTCCTGTGACTGCGATTTGTCGCCGGCTTCAGAATTGGCCTGGGCTTTGGCATCCCCGGATTCGGTCGCTTTCTCTTTTTGATCAGCGGGGCTGCCCTCTTGAGAGTTTTCTTTAGTATCGCCGGGCGGGGACTGCTGTTTCTGCGCCATTGACTGATCCGACTGGTTTTTGAATTCCGGACTCTGCTCCAGCTGCTTCTGGGCTTCGCGCAACTGTTGCGCGGCGTCGGTTACCTGGTTCCCCACTTTTTCCGGAACGGGAGATTCCTTGGCTTTCTGTCTGCTGGCCTGCTGCGCCTGGCGGGCCGCTTCCTGCAGCGCTTCAGCTGCCTGTTGCGCCTGTTCCGCTGCCTGCGCCAGATTCTCTTCTTTCAGCCCTTCGACTGCTTTCTCCATCGCCTGGCCGGCGGTTTCGGTTTTCTTGCGTGTCTGGTCTGCCTGCTGGCTCTCTTTTTTCAAGCCAATGGGGTCCGTTTCCAGTTTGCGAGAGGTCTCAGACAATTCCTTTGATAAAGCCTGGGTCTGTTGGGCGAGCGCCTGTTGTGTATTCTGTAAGGCTTCCTGTCGCTTCGATTCGGAAGCAGAAGCCTGTTCCATTTTATCTGCCTGGGATTGTTGCAGGTTTGCTATGCGTTCGGCCTGTTCCAGAAAGGCATCTCGTTCAGTATTCTCTTTGTTCTGTTCTTTATGGGCCTGCATAATTTCATCAGCTACTTTCGAGGCACGATTCGCTGCCTGGCTGGCTTCATGCAGGCGGCCTGAGTTAGCTGCCTGTTGTGCTTTGATGGATTCTTCTGCGAGTTGTGTGGCTTTGCGGGTTGGTTCCGAATCAGGACCGAACTGCTGTGCGGTTTCCAGAGCAAAATTTGCCGCTGCTTCTGCCAGCAGCTGCTGTTGCCTTTGCAAATCAAGAACCGATTCCGCAGGCTCTGCCTTTGCCCGCGAAGGTTCATTACTCATCTTGCTTTCCGCAGGTTGTACAGCGGTTGCCGGCTTGCCGTCGGCTGCTGCCGCTGCGGCATTTTGTGGAGACTCTGCCGCTGGTGGAGACGCTTGACCAGCAGGGGCTGCTGCCGGAGAAGGGTTATTTTCAGCCGGTTGATTTTCTGCTTGAGTTGTCTTGGCGGGATGCGCTTCTCCAGGCGGTTCTGTAGCCTGGGGTGTGCTCGGTCTACCGGCGGCGACAGGAGCCTGTTCTCCGATCGCTTCGGCCACCTGGGTTTGGGGTTCCACCAGTTGAGAAGTCTGTCTGACCAGTGAATCCAGTTGTTTCATCTGATAATTACGGGCGGCATCAACCAGTTCGGGGCGGCGGTCCAGTAACTGATCCAGATCTTTGGCCAGGCGCGACTGGCGATGTTTCAATTCCGCCTGCAGATTGGCCAGTTCCTTCTCCATCTCGGGGGAACGCTGCTGATGGGCCTCTTCTTTTTTCTGCTCCATCTCTGATTTTTCAGCCGCAGGTTGTTTGGCGTCCGGATTATTCGACTGCGGCTGTGGAGCCTGTTGCTTTGATTGGGGCTGCGTCGATTCCAGCTTGTCATTGAAAGCCAGCAGATCATCAGCCAGATGATTAGTTTCATCTGCCAGTCGATTCAGGTTTAAAAGATCATTTTCCAGTTCGACGAGTTTGTCGTACTGGCGGGCCAGTTGATCGAGTTTCTGTTCGGTTCCTTTCATGGCTTTCGGAACCGGTTTCAGATCGTTACGGGCCTGCTTGATATTTTCGGCATCTGCGGTCGCTTTGAGGGTATCATGATTTTTGACGAAGTCGGTTCGTGCGACTTCCTGAGTTTGCTCTGCCAGTTTCTGATACAGGGGCAGTTGCAGAAATTCATTGGCGAGGTTTTCCAGTTTTTGAGCCAGTTTACGCTCCTGTTTACTCAGTTCCTGTAGCTGCTCCTGGTCTGCTGCTTTTAAGGCTTCTTTTTCTTTGACCTGTTTCAGTTCTGCAATTTTCTGGTCGACCTGTTTTTTATGTTCTTTGTATTCCTGCTGGATTTTCTGCAGCTCATCCCTCAGTTTCTGCTGACGCGAGACGACACCCGCCGATAACTGCTGGTCTGCGTTTTTATCGATCCCAAAGACGCGGGGAGTAGTCCAGACGACATTCGGTTCCGGGATTTCTCGATTGTCGACTGCCCGGACACGATAGGTAAAGATATCCGCCTGCTTTGCGCGCAGCCCTTCCAGATCGACTTTAAACTCGTAATCCACCGATCGAGTTCCCAACTCCTGGGCAGGAACCTTGATCACAGTCGCTTTCTCATCCAGCTTCTGAACATGAATTTCCAGTTCCGCGACTGAAAAATCATCCAGGACTTTTACTGGCACTGTTAATCCGTCAGTGGGCTTAATGAATTCCGGTTGATTGTAGAGGGAAAGTTCAATTTCGGGTGCACGGTCCGGAAACACTTTGACCAGATGCTCCGAGGTCTGGGTTTTGAGTTTACCCTGCTGACTTTCCAGTGTGAGGTGAAACAGAAAGCTGCTTTTGTGAACGGGAAGTTCCAGCTCTGCAGACAGTTGATCTTCACTGATCATGAACGCTTTCTGTTCCACGGGAGGCCGCTCTTCTGTTCCCGATACGTAACGCTGATACTCCAGTATAACTGAAGTAACCGGTCGATCGAATTTCAATTTGAAGTCCAGCAGGCTTTGCTCAATCACGCGGAGCTCACTGGGGATGACGGTCAATTGCTCTGTTGGTTTCTGGGTATAGCCGGGGGAATTGACTGTGAGCCGTGTTTCAGTGATCGAGGGAGGCTCCGCGATTTCAATGGTGTATTGTTTGGAGCGACTGCGATCGGACGAGATCGTGTACTGGAACCCGCTGAGCAGGCGCGGAAACTGGGTCAGATAGAATCCGGATTCCTGGTCAAGGTCCATCCGCCGCGAGTTTGCTTTGCCGGCGCTGTCTTTCCATTCAATCCAGACGTCGTTGATCTTGCCGGGTTCCTTGGTATGCCAGCGCGGTTCCGCCACAATTTTTAAATCGGTTCCCCGGGCGACAGTTTCATCGCCGGGCTGGACATCAAAATAGAGTGAGCTTACGGTCGCGAAGTTCCCCCAGGGGATCATGCTCCGCGAGAGCAGCAGGCGATATGGGTCAGGCCAGAACAACAGGGGGGTAATAAAAATCAGAATTGCGATGCCGGCACTCATGATGAATCGCATGGCGCGATCTGAGGGAACGGAATCGGTAATATTAAAATTTGTCAGGGAGGCGATCGTTTCACGCGCAAGTCGTTCCCGCATCATCACGGAGCTGGTTTCGTCCTGAGCGGAAGCGAGTTCCAATACTGAAGTCAGCCGTTCATTCAGCGAAGACTGTGACTCTTCAACGATCGCTGCCAGCTCGACCGGAGTGCGTTTTTGAATGACCCGACGCAGAATTCCAAACCAGAGGCAGCCCGTCAGCACAGCCAGTGAAATAGAACTCATAATAATGCGGGCAGTGGAGTTGAGCGAAAACAGAAAGTCGATACTGATCTGCAGCGTGACCAGGCAAACGAGTACCAATACCACCAGACCCAGTCCGCGCAACAGTGCGAGAGAACGAATACGGCGATCAAGCTGGTTCAATTGCCGTTTCAGTTCGTTCACAAATTGATCTAACTGACCATCCATAGTTTATCTCAGCAGGAAGTGGATTATGGAATCTGTTTCAGCGAGCACACAAGTCGAGTCTGGCTCGAAATGAATCCCTGGCAGGAATCATCCGCAGCGCAGACCTCGCCAGTGCTTATTGTAACAAGATTTGAGATGAAATAGGGATGAAAAAACGGTTTAGAAGCCAAAAACCTGGCAAGCTGGTTCAGGGTAAGCCGTTTAATTTACGGATGGCCCACTCCGCCGTCAGGATACCCATGATCAGAATCAGAAAAAACCAGTGATCCCACACCGAAACTTCGTCCTGTTTGGTTGTTTCCTGTTTGAGGGAAGGGAGCAATTCCATGAGTTCATTGATGGTTTGCGGCATGAGCAGCTTTCCCCCACTCGATTCTGCCATTTCTGTCAGTAGTTGTGGATTCGAAGTCAGATTGCCCAGTTCGATCGTTTTGATTTTATGAACAAATAAAGGGGTCGTGATGTCCTTCGCGCCTGCGATGGGGGGCGTCGTCTGCAGTTTCAGCTGGTATTCCCCCTCGGGCAGGGCAGGCAGATTCGCTTCCTGCAGCAGGGGCTGACTTTTTTGATTGACCAGTTCCAGCGAAGCAACCACTTTGTCTGGTTCAGAGGCTTTGAAAATGGACACGATTGATTTGACCTCCGGAAACTGGTCTCGATATTCCTGGGTCCAGCGAGCGCTGGCAGTGGTGATTTCACCGGCATCGATATCCGTTTTACTTAAGCTGAATTTGACGAACTCATTTCCAGCGGACGCTTTATTCTTGGCTGCCCAGCGGGCCAGTTGCCCCCAGAAGCGGTGGTGGTACTGATCACCCACACGAAACCGCCAGCGCCAGGTGCTGTCGATACCAACCCAGATGACCTGTCCTGAACCATACTGACGATGGATGATGATACCATCCTTCTTCTCATTAGGCGGCGCATTGAATGGGGAGACGCCATAAGCCAGTACTGTTGCTCCCGGCTTCAGATCGCCCTGCAGAAACCAGAGATGGCCCGGCAGTTCCTGCCAGATATCGCGATTGATTTCAGCATTGGCGTCAAACTGCATCAGGGGTTCGGCTTCGCCTTCCGGCGTCAGTCGCAACCGCATTCCTCGCTCGCCCGGTGGAACCTTGAAATTCGCCTGATTCCAGTCAATCATCTTAGGAGTTTTTAAAGGCAGCAGCTCGTTCAGTGTGGGGGAGCGATGTTCCAGAGGCATGTATTTTTTTCCAGCCAGCAAAACCAGTGTCCCCCCCTGGTCTCCCACAAACGTTTGGATATGCTTCCAGTTTTCTTCTTCCAGATGTGCGGGCGATACATCACCGATAATAATCAAATCCTGTTCGGCAAACGGATGGGCCTGGGTACCCGGCTCATCGTTCGGCTTAACTACCGGTACATTAATCTTAAGCTGATTGGGAAAAAACGGCTGAGGCAGCAGCCCCATGTATGGCTGTTCGAATAAAACCTGTTCCAGCGCGATGCGTTTATCCCGCTCCAGCGCATGATGCAGAAACCGGTATTCCCAGCGCGCTGTTTCCTCGACTAACAGGACATGCGATTTATCATCCACGATGTTGATGGCAAAGTTTTTGTTGTTGTTATCGTCGCGTGTTTCTCCAGGCAGGACTTCCGTTTCCAGAGTGAATTCCTGTCGCCCCAGTTTTCCTGAATCCAGTTCAAACTCAAGCAGTTTACTGACTCCCCGGGAAATAAAACTTTTTACCGCCAGCTCCTGGTCACCCTGTTTCAGAGCGACCCTGATTTCCTGGTCTTCATATCCATTGGTTCCAATTCGGGCCTTCAAGAGTGGGCGATCATCTTTGAATGCTGTCTGAGGATAATCCAGGTCAGCGATTGAGATATCTTTAGGCTGATGATCCGTCCCAACCATCACCGGATAAATGGGGACTTTCATCTGTCCCAGTTGTTTCGCCAACGTCACTGGATTTAACTGGCTGTTATCCCGTCCGTCGGTCAGCAGGATGTAACCCGAGATCGGTGCCTCACTTGTTTCATTGCTGCCTCCCGTGTTTTTTAATGCCTGCGTCAGATTGGAAAGTTCCATGTGCACCTGATTCGGAACTTCACTCAACGACTTCTCCAGAGTCGTCTTTTCCGTAGTGACGGCATCGCCGGCAAACAGGACCACATCGACCTGTCCCCGTTCCTGAAGTTTTTCCAGGATCGGATTTGCAGGATTCAACAACAGTTTTTGCGCAATTTCTTTGCGAGAGAGTTGATCAATATCGGCAAAGATCGCCGCCAGGTTTTCTTTGCGACTGGCAATAAGTTCCTCCCGTTTTTTCGGGTTTGCCGTTTCCTCTTCGTCTACCCAGGGAGGTTCCTCGTCGGCTGCATAAGCGGCTTCCCAGCGATCGAGGCGGCTGTCAACCTGGTCATTACCAATCATTTTTAATGCGCGTGCCAGCCTCAGCTTTTCCAGATCACTGGCATGTCGATCCTGTGTATTCATGCTGTCAGACACATCAACGGCGACAATCAGCCGTCCAGTCTTGTTGACATTAAACGACCAGGTCAGCACCGGTTCCAGAAAGGTAAGCAGGATCAGAATCAGCGCTGCGATTCGCAGTGTGATGAGAATGTTACCGATTGAAGAGGAGACCAGGCGACGTTCATAACGGAACAGCAGGACGATGGAGACGAGCGCCGCCACGACGGCACAGACGCTCAAAATCGTCCATCCGCTCCATTCGAAGCCGTTAAACTGGAAGTGCCGTTCGATCATTTCAATTCGTCATCTCTGTATAAGATTAATCGCATCATGTTTCATTCTGTTCGGGAAGTGTGGAATGGCCTCCCTGGACCAGTCTTCTGGTCAGAAACATTTCGCCTACCATCAGCAGCAGGAAGATCAGTAACAGGATCCGCCAGAATTCTGTTTCTGAGACATCAGAAAACATGGCTTGTTTCAATTCATCAAGGGTCTTGAAAAAAGTCAGATGCGATTCATCCGACAGAGTTTTCTGTTGTGCTTCACTTAGAGGCGACAGATCGGATTCACTGCGATCGAAGTTCACCACAAAACGATCAGCCTTAAGATCAGTCTGCTTGCCTGGTTTGGGGGACAGACTGTAAATGCCGGGTAAGGAAGTATTTAAAGCTTGAAAAGTAGCAGCATTTGCTGCAGGGTCGGCCTCAATTGTGCCTGTGATCGGCTTGCCGTTCGGATCCAGAAATTCAATCTGTTCCACCGTCGTTTTAGCAGGAACCGGGACGACGATCGGTTCGTCTGTCTGCAGGTTACGAAACACCCGCCCTGAAGAAAGTTCGAAGACCGCCTCATGCAGAAAGGGGACATAATCTGGTTTGGCCGGCAGATTATTCCAGTCCGCATCGAGTGAGGATGTCAGTAACAGCACGCGTCCCCGTTCATGATTCATCATCAGCATGAAGGGAGAGTTGTTACTTAAGCTCGCCAGCTCCACTGGTGTCGCCGGTGTTTTCTGCTCGCTTTGCTCACCTTTCTTTTTTTCATCAGGCGGATCAGATTGCGTGATGGCTGAGGTATCCCACCAGTCACTGAACCGGGCCGAGGTCAGCCCATTGGCATATTCCCCGCGAAAGCGATTCAACCACGGACTTTGCAGACTGTCAGACCGAATTTGAATCAGATTCCCGAATTCGGCTCCCGGATTCGATTCCCTCGACTTTAATTCTACGGGGATCAACGCTTTATCGTGGAATAACAGCCGCTGATAATCGTCTGCGTTGATCTGATCACCCAACGCAATCAATACGCCTCCCCCCTGGTGATTGACAAAGTCGATTAGTTCTCCCGCCTGTGTGTCCGAGAGTGTATCCACATTCGCCAGGATGACGACGGCCTGATTCTTCAGGATATCAGCATTGAGCTGCGCCTTTTCGATGACGGTTGTCTGAATCCAGGGAGTCCGGTTGGCAGGCGCCATCAATGCCAGATTCGCGAAAAAGACTTCACTCCGGGTCGGGTCAAAACTGGGGGTGCCATCCACCAGTAACACGGGTAAGGCGCTGGTGACATGCAGCGCAGCGTCGGAGCGATCATCGCCGGGCAACTGATCTGGGTCGAGCACAATACTGACGACGTGCGTGCCTTCATCTTCGAAGCGATGCTGAAACTCGACGGCGGTTTCGCCATGATTTTCAATTTTCACGGATTGGGTTTTTTCCGGCAGTTGTTGTCCATCCACTTCAAAATAGACCGGGCAAATGAGATTCGCTTCTGGTCCATCATAACGAACGGTGGTCGAAATTCGGACTGGCAGATTTTTCACACAGACCTCACGTGAAACGGACAACTGATCTACTTTTCGATTGGTGAGCAGTCCCTCGTTTTTATCAGCTGCCACATTAGTGGCCCACAGATTGATGGGAACCGCAGCCTGCTGCAGAAGATCATTCACCTGCGTCCACAGGATGGAATCATCAGGGGACCAGCAGAAGGCTTGATCGTCAGTCAATACGATGATTTCCCGTTCCAGATTTGAAGTTTTACTGAGTGTCTGAATGGCTTTGGTAATGGAATTTGCCAGATGGGAAGAGCCAGTCGGAGGCGGCAGTTGATTTAATTTCTCGCGGACCACATCAAATTGCGAAGTCGGAGACTCGGTAATCAGCCGGGGTTGGTCGCGGGCATCAATCAAGGTAATCGTATCACCAGGGTTCAGCTCTTCCAAAAAGCGGTGTACCCATTGGATGGCGGCGGCATGTGGTGTTTCGGCTTCGCCTTCCCAGCCCATGCTGTACGAACCGTCGATCACGAAGACAACATCCCTGGATTGCGTGGAAATAAATTTCGATAAAAAACCGCCAGATACCCAGGGGCGGGACAATGCGAGGGCGATCAATGCAATCAGCAGCATCCGCATTGCCAGCAGTAACCAGCCTTCCAGCCGAATTCGCCGCCGGGTCCGCTGTCCCAATTCCAGAAACTGCATGGCCCCCCATTGCACAACATCGTATTTTTTGCGGCTGAGCAAATGCACGAGCACGGGCAGTGAAATTCCCAGTAAACCGAGCAGCATCATCGGATTAAGGAAATCAAAGCTCATGTCAGCCTGCTGGGGATTCGAGTTGGTTGGGGACCGCGCACCGGGGTGGTTTCATTTTTGAGACGGTTACAATTATATGGTGAAATCGTCCTAAATGGTATTGCTCACATAATTAACAATTTAAGTCCGACATAAATTCAGATTTGCAACAAGCCGGTTTAGATATTCCACCGTACTGATTATGATGGACGAAACGGGCCTGTGTAAACATGTCCGCTAAGTATTAATTTTGTTTCGCCCACACCGATTGAGTCAGAAGGTCTTCTAAATGCTGCCTGTTTCTACGAAATTAATCCGATTTGTGTTAGTTCTGGTTCTCGGGATAGGTTTTTTGAATCTGTCTGGGGCACAGGAAATTAAACCAGTACAGCTCAAATCCAGCTATGATATCGTCGTCTATGGCGGAACTTCCGGAGGTATCGCAGCAGCAATTCAGGCAGAACGGATGGGAAAAAGTGTGCTGCTGATCGAACCCGGAACCCATCTGGGCGGTCTCTCTTCAGGAGGCCTGGGTGCCACGGATATCGGGAATAAGGCTGCAATAGGCGGCATCGCCCGTGAGTTTTATCGCCGTCTGGGGGACTATTACAGTCTGGATTCCTCCTGGGAATATCAGAAACAGGGCGAGTATAAAAATCGGCGCAGCAAGGGCGCTGAAAAAGAGATGTGGACTTTCGAGCCGCATGTTGCTGAAGAGACGTTTGAAAAAATGCTCCGCGAACAGTCGATTCCCGTGCTGAAACAGCAGCGTCTGGATCTGAAGCAGGGGGTGAACAAAGAGCAGGGCCGTATCGCTTCGATTAAAATGGAGAGTGGTTTAGTTATTTCCGGGAATGTCTTTATTGATGCCACATACGAAGGGGACCTGATGGCGATTGCCGGGGTCTCTTATCATGTAGGGCGTGAATCGAATGCGACTTACGGGGAAACCTTAAATGGTATTCAGACCCGCAATGCGGTCTTCCACCAGTTCATCAAACCCGTGGATCCGTATGTCGTACCAGGCGATTCCCAGAGTGGGCTGCTGCCAGGCGTTCAACAGGAAGGACCGGGGGGTAAAGATGGAGACGGCGATCACCGCGTGCAGGCTTACTGTTTTCGGATGTGTACGACAGACGTTCCCGAGAATCAGCGGGAGTGGGTGAAACCCGAAAATTATGATCCCCTGGATTATGAGCTGCTGTTAAGAAATTTTGAAGCGGGTGATCTGCGGGTGCCCTGGAATCCCGTGCTGATGCCTAATCGCAAAACCGATACAAATAATAATTTTGCCATCTCCACTGATAATATCGGGATGAACTATGAATATCCCGACGCCAACTATCACAAACGGGATGAGATCATTCAGGAACATCTTACTTACCAGCAGGGATTAATGTGGACGCTGGCAAACAATCCACGTGTGCCAGTGGAAGTACGTAAGCAGTTTCAGACCTGGAAGCCGACCAAAGATGAATTTCAGGATACCGCTGGCTGGCCGTTCCAGTTGTATATTCGCGAAGCCCGCCGACTGGTCTCTGAATACGTGATGACGGAAAAGAACTGTATCTCCGAATTGGTTGCAGAAGACAGCGTGGGGCTGGCTGCCTACACAATGGATTCTCACAATCAGCAACGATACGCCGTGAATGGAAAAACATTGAATGAAGGAGATGTGCAGGTTGGCGTGCCCAACCCCTATCCGATTTCTTATCGTTCCATTCGCCCGAAAAAGGAAGAATGCCAGAACCTGCTCGTGCCGGTCGCGATGGCCGCCTCTCATATCGCCTACGGTTCGATTCGCATGGAGCCGGTTTTTATGGTATTGGGGCAGTCCGCAGCAACCGCGGCCTGCCAATCGATTGATGCAGGTCAGGCAGTTCAGGATATCGATTACACACGACTGAATAAACGATTAATCGCGGACAAACAGGTACTCGTCTGGGACGGGCCTCGCAGAGAGCCACCTATTCGTACCAGTTCGCTGCCCGGCATTGTGATCGATGATCGCGATGCAAAACGCAGCCTGGGCTGGAAAAGCAGCTCCGCCAGTTCTCCCTATGTGGGGCAAGGTTATCAGCATGATGGAGCTGCCGAGAAAGGGGAGCGGGAGATTTCCTTTACCGCAGATATCCCGCAGGCTGGCCTGTATGAAGTCCGCGTTTATTATTCACCCGGTTCCAACCGTTCCATCAATACACCCTATATTGTGACCAGTTCTACAGGCACCAATGAGATCCTGGTCAATCAGAAGCAGCAACCCAATCAGGGGAAATACCATCTGCTGGGACGGTTTCCGTTCGAGCAGGGAAAACGGGAAGTGCTGCGCGTTACCAATCGAGGAACGAAAGGGCATGTCATCGTTGATGCGCTCCAGCTTGTTCGCGTAAAAGCCAACTGAACACAAACCGAGATCGTCTCTGAAAGAGTAAGGTGCCTTATGAAACAATTGACTGTCAGGCAGATTCTCAGACTGGTTGTAATCGCCATATCTCTCCCGCTCTGCAGTTCAAATCTGCAGGCCGATATCTTTACCTACGTCGACGAATCCGGCGAAACCGTAACTCTGGAAGCATCTCTGTATGGATCCGGGAAACGGCGCGGTGAGATGATGCATGGGCTGTTAAAACCGGACGGCTCGATTGTGCTGGTTCCCCAGGGGAAAATCAAAAAACGCGAGCTCAAAGCGGCACCGAAACCGTTGACGGTCGAGCAGATGTCCGAAGAACTAACTAAGAAATTCGGTAAAGATAAATTCCGCTTTCATCTGGAGAGCCCGTTTCTGGTAGGCGTGGTGCTTGCAGCTCCCCTGGATGGATCGGACCGCACAGAACTTCGCGTCAAAACGTTCCTGGAAAAAGCGGGACGATTTATGCGGAACGTGGATGTCATTTTTGAAACCTACTCCCGGAAAATGGGAATTGAACTGGCAGACTATGAATTTCCCATGGCAATGCTCATCTTCGAATCGGACGATGATTTCGAATCGTTTGGTAAAGAGACCGCGGGGCTGGGTGATGGCGTCGAAAATATCCTGGCATACTACTCGCATGTTTCCAACAATCTGATTCTCAGAATGAGTGAGTGCAGCTCATTCGAAACACCACTGCACGAAGCCATTCACCTGCAGACCACCAATCGGGGGGTCGTCAAACGTTTTGCTCCAGTGCCGACCTGGTTTATGGAAGGCATCGCCACTGGTTTTGAAGGCAAAGGGGATCGGATCAATGTCAGCCCGGATCGGATCAATTCCCACTATGCGTTGATGTCTGGTATTGCCAAGCTGCTGAACTGGGGGGAAGTCGTGGCTTTGGATGGCGTCTTCCGGGGAAGTATTCTTTCCGGCGACGCCTACGTGCATGCCTGGGGATTGCATTGGATGCTCGTGACAGAACATCCGAAAGAGTATCTCACATATGTGCAAAATCTTTCTACCAAAGAACCTTTTGCAGAAATATCTCCGAAAAAACAGTACGAAGAGTTTGTCGAGATTCTCAAGGTTCGACCTGAGGAACTGCAACTGAAATTTAAAGTGCAATTAATCGAAGCGATTCTTGAGTCGAAGATTAAATTACCACCGTTGGATGATAAATATGTGCATCTGGAAAAACACAAACAGGAAATGGCCATTGTGAAAATGTCAGCTACTTCCTATTCCCCGGCGCTTCCGCCGCGTATTGAGGGCTGGTTGCAGAATATTTCTCCCTTTCGCCCCATGACGTTTCATGTGACGGTACTGACCGATGCCGGTACTTATGCAGAATGGTATCTGCCAGAAGTGGGGATCCGCAGAAAAATAAAACTGAAACCACAGAATGCCAATAAGATTATGCGGGGAGCAACAGGTGGCCGCTGGCGCAGCTATCGTGTCGAAGTGGAGTCCGCCTATCCGGGGAGTGAGACGGCGCAAGCCTGGGCTGCCGGTAAACTGCCGATTCCCGTTATGTCGCGACGCGTTCAGGTTGATCCCGCCGGATCTGGACAATAAACAGATATAAGGATAAACGATGAAGCTTTCACTTTCAGTGCGGATCGCTGAAGCAGCATGTAAGACCAGGTTGAATATTCCCTTTCCCCAGGTCGCTGAGATTGCAGCTGCCTCTGGCTATTCTGCACTCTGTATGCGGGCCAGTGTTGCCGGTGTGCAAAGTTCTCAAGCAGAACTCGAACAGATTCGCGGGATTGTGGATCAGGCGGGACTCGTCGTTTCGATGGTGACCGCTGATTTAAATATTCCTCAGAACAACGAAGCAGCTCCGCAGGCATTACGTGATATTGAACCATCGCTGCATGTGGCTGAAGTTCTGGGGAGTCAACTCGTGCGGGTCTGTCTGAAAACCGTTGATGATATTCCTTATGCACGGCAGGCCTGTGATCTGGCGGCAGAGCGGGGCATTCAACTCGTCCATCAATTCCACCCAGCCTGTCTGTTTGAAGAACTGGATAACTCGATTGCCGTGTTAAAGCAGATAGATCGACCCAATTTCGGGTTGATCTATGAACCCGCGAGCCTGTTAATGTGTGGCCAGGAATACGGCAAAGATACGATTCGAGAGATTCTGCCCTGGCTCAGAAATGCATACGTTCAGAACCTTGTAATTTCCGATGATGGTCCCGATCATCTGGAGACCTGGTGTCTGGGAGATCGCCCGTTTCGGTTGCTGCCTTACTGGGATGAGTCCGGGCAGGGAATCAATTTTGCAGAGGTCTTCTCCGGTCTGAAAGACGTCGATTACCAGGGATTTCTGACGGTCCATCAGGCAGAAGGAATCGTGACCGCAGATGACGCGCACGCGTATGCCACCCGCTGCCGGAACTGGGTTGATTCTTTTTTATCATAGCTTAAAGACCAGTGATCACATGAAAAAAGCGTTTGTTGTCAGTTTTGAACATTTGCCTGCATGCATGCTGGGCTGCTATGGACATCAATGGATCGAGACGCCAAATTTTGATCGCCTGGCTTCGCTATCCGTGCTGTTTGATCAGCATTTTGCGAACGACTTGTCTACAACTGAGAACTCGTTTCCCTGGTGGACGGGGCAGACCATCCCATATGCAATTCAACCGTTCCGTCAGAAACAGCACGGTTTCGTGACGGAATTGAAGAACCGGGGGGTTGATACGTCTCTGCTTCTGGAAGCCGATTCTGATTCGGGACGAAATGCTGCGGAGAGATCACAGGAACCGTACTTTTCCAGCTTTGATCAGGTCGACACGTTCACAGGAGTAAACAATTATCAGGTCAGCGAAATCGAGACGCCGGTCGCAAAACTGATGCAGGCTGCAGTCGAACGATTGCCAGGGTGGATGGAAGATTCGCGTGATCAACTGATCTGGATCCGTTCGGAAGGAGTTCCCGCATTTCCACTCGCGCCCGAGTTTTTTGCGACGCTGTACCTGGATGAAGTTCTCGATCAGGATGAGTCTGAAGAAGATTTAGAAGCAGAGATTCAGGACATTGAGGACCTCCCCGCTGAAGAGACAGAAACAGATCTGGAAGCAGAAGACTGGCAGGAACTGGTTTCTGCTGTCGCAGAACTTTTTACCAGCCCGGAAGAATGGTCAGAACTGGATGAGCAGGAACGACAGATGGCGCGGGTCGTCTATGCAGGTTATGTTACCCTGCTGGATCAGTGGTTTGGTCGATTTCTGGATCGACTGCTGGAATATGCAGAATCGCACTCGTTGCTCCTGATCGTGACGGCTGCTCGCGGGGGGAATTCTCTACTGGGACCCCTGCGAAATTCCGACATGGGCGGCCTGCTGGAAGAATCAACGCACATCCCGTTAATGATGTTTCGGTCCGGTTCCGAACAGTCCGGCAGTCGACGCCAGTTTCTGACACAGCCCGCGGATTTACCGGCCTCGCTGCTTTCCTGGTGGAATGTCAGCTCAGAATATCAGGGTATCAACTTGCTGTCACTGCTCGAAGACGATCAGGAAATTCAGGAACCCCAACTCTTTGCTGCCGACGACGAAAGAGTGGCTATTCGAACGGCTGATTATTATTATCTGGAATCGCAAGAGAGTCAGGAGATTGATGAGACTGTCTATGCTGAAGATTCACAGAAAAGAGAGCTGTATCGGAAGCCCATTGATCGGTGGGATGTCGCTGATATTTATCAGCAGTCGCCTGAGGTTGTCTCAGAGTTTTCCAGTCAGCTCAAGAAATTAAAGCAGAAAAATCATGATCACCATTTATCATAATCCCCGTTGTAGCAAGAGCCGACAGACATTAACTTTGATTCAGACATCCGGCCAGGAGCCGCAGATCATCGAATATCTGAAAACACCGCCAACCGCGGCGGAACTGGACTCGCTGTTAAAGAAGCTGAAGATGGAGCCCCGCGATTTAATGCGCAAGGGAGAAGCAATTTATCGAGAGCTGAAACTGGCAGAGAAAGAGCTGTCTCGGGACGAAGCAATTGAACTGATGATCGCGCATCCCAAATTGATTGAGCGTCCAATTGTAGTGCAAGGTCAGCAGGCGGTGCTCGGGCGTCCTCCGGAGAATGTGAACGCCCTGCTATGATCACCGATCAGGCAGTCACTGGTTTCACAGGACATTCCGTCCGACAAGCAAACCGACAGAAAAAGTCAATGCGCCAAAGGTGAGCAGAATGATCACCCAGGTGATGGTTGGTAACTCAAACCGGACAGGGCGTTTCAATTTGTTTCTCTTTTTTTCTGCCAGCATGTCTGCGGCTCGCTTCTGAGCGAGTCCTGCCAGATTCGAGAGTTCCTCAGCATGGTTGACTTCGACCTGATTCGCAGGTTCTGCCTGTAATTGACTGATGGGGACCGCCTGTCTTTGAGGGGGCTCCGAAACATGAGCAGGTTTCAACTGCTGTGGAGGCTCTGAGGTATGTATCGATTTGACCGGAATCGCTTTGAATGCTTCTTCAGGGATCGGAGTCTGCTCCGAATGGGGTGGAGGAGCTGCAGAAGACAGGGATTCGTGTCTATGCTCAGAGATATTCTGTTTATCAACAGTGACATTGGCGCCAATCGCTGCCAGTTCGTCCAGGGCATTGGCCAGTTCTGCATCTTTCAGGTCCAGGCGAGGTTTCGGAATCGGTGCCACCTCCCCATCCAGACCGGGCACGCGTACGGATAATCCACAGGTAGGACAATCTACCACTTCTCCTGCTTTGGAGTGTGAGATTCCCATCAATTGATCACAATGTTGGCATCGAAATTTAATCGGCATGCTGCAAGTTCTTTACTGGACTAACATAGCGACTGGTAAAATCGCCACGGATTCATTCCTGGTTCATTAGAACTGGAATTCCTCTGAAAACGACTGTCGACTGTAATCTCTTTCTCGATTGGAGTTCATTAATTGTGACAGAAATGCGTAATGTATGTAGAATGACAGGATTTAATCAGTACTGTTATCTGTTATAATAGACTCTGGGTCATCGAGAATAAATCCATGATTGGGAACAAATTTCAAAGTTCCTGTTTCACCGGAAGTTAACGCAAGAGGTTTTTAAGTGGACGTAGAAGAATTTCTGAAACGGGACGTCAATCGCAGGCAGTTTCTGGATCGTAGTGCACGCAATGCAGCAGGGATGGCAGCCGGGGTGGTCGGTCTGGCGAGTAATCTTGCACGCGCGGAATCATCGCCTGGTGAACGGGTGGTACTGGCGGGAATCGGCGTACGTGGTCAGGGGAAATTTCTAACTTCCAGCATGGCACAATTTGCCGATGTGCGCATTAAGACTATCTGCGATGTAGATGAATCCGTCGCACCCGCGGCAATCAAGTCGATCGAAAAAGGGCAAGGAGCAGCTCCCGATTTTGTTACCGACTTCCGTAGAGTCCTGGATGATCCGGAGATTGACGGCGTTGTGATAGCCACGCCTGATCACTGGCATGCATTAATGGCAATCATGGCTTGCCAGGCGGGGAAGGATGTCTACGTGGAAAAACCTGTTTCGCATAATCTCAACGAAGGTTTGAAAATTATCGAAGCTGCCAGAAAATACCAGCGCGTCGTTCAATCCGGTATCCATCAACGTAGTGGCTCCCATTTTCAGTCAGCAGTAGATTTTGTTCGGAGTGGGAAACTGGGTGAAGTCAAGCTGGCCAAAGCCTGGATAATCCATCGCCGCAAACCGATCGGTAAAAAGAAAAATACCACTGTTCCCGCTGGCGTGAATTATGATCTCTGGCTGGGACCCGCTGCCAGCCGTCCTTTTAATCCTAATCGCTTTCATTATAACTGGCACTGGTTCTGGGATTATGGGACCGGTGAAATGGGGAACTGGGGCGTCCACATGCTGGATATTGCCCGTTGGGGACTGGGAGTGGAATTACCAGAGCGAATCTCCGCGTCAGGTGGAAAATATTTCTTTAACGATGATCAGGAAACCCCGGACACCCAGGTAGTCCAGTATAGTTACTCTGACAAAACAATTGTCTGGGAACATCGTCTCTGGAGTACCCATGGCATGGAAGGACGAAATGCAGCGGCCGCATTTTATGGGGATAAGGGAACGCTGGTCGTCGATCGAGGGGGCTGGAAAGTTTACGATCAGAAAGATGCCGCGACTTCCGGGACCAGTGACCAGGCGACAACACACCATCGAAACTTCATCGATTGTATTAAAACCCGCAAAACGCCGACTTCGGATATTGAGATCGGTCATGTCTCCAGCGCACTCTGCCATCTGGGAAATGTCGCGTTTCGTGCGGGGCAGGAAATTCAATTCGATACACGCCTGAATCAAATTATCGGTAATGAACAGGCCAACGCACTTCTCGGTCGTGAATATCGACAGGACTGGGAACTGCCTTAAGTCTGATTCCAGGCAAACCTGATTTCAAAATAAAACATCCTGACAGCAGTTGCCGTCAGGATGTTTTTATATTAGCTGGTTGTCCGCCAGGGATTAGGGCCCACCAACCTGCTGGAACATATCGGTGGTAGTGTTCAAGCTGTCGCTACCTCCGGAATGGAAGAAGTCGGAAAGTTCCACAATCGCGGGGCCGAGCAGAAAGATGTAAATTGCCGGCATCAGGCAGAGTACCGTGGGGAACAACAGTTTAAATGTCGCTTTGTTGGCTTTTTCGTCTGCCCGTTGTGACAGACTTTCTCGCATGTTATCACTGTATTCCTGCAGGGCGGATGTCACATTCGTACCCATCTGGTCTGTCTGAATCAGCAGAGCGGCGAACGAATGCACTTCCGGTACGTCAATACGTCTACTGAAGTTAGAGAGTGCCTGTGAGAACGTTCCAATCGAAGATTGTTCGATCACAATTTTCAGTTCATGGGCCAGCGCCGGATAGACTTTGGTCAACTCTCCGATAATTTTCTTTAAGGCGTGTGGAACAGTCATCCCTTGCGACACACACATGTTTAACATGTCCAGCATGTCGGGAATTCCCTGTTCGATTTCACTTCTACGGTCAGATGCTTTACCGGTGACAATCAGGAATGGAACCGCCCAGACCAGGACCGGCACGATGAGCATGGCTGCCAGAATCGGAATTTCAAAACGCTCGGGAGCAATCAGTAAGAGAACACCGAAAAAGAGCAATGTCCCGGCAATCGACAGAAATCGGATGGCAGAGAAATTATGTAACGCGTGAGGCTGGTAGTATCCGGCTGCCTGCAATTCTTTTTTCGTCTGAGCACGACGTCCTTCCGACTCAGGCATCATCTCAGCCAGGGCAGGGGTCGCAGAGCCGAAGACATAATCATCACCACCCATGGAGGGCACATCACCCGCTTCGACGTGTGGCAGTGTGGAAGTGGTCTGATGATTTGAATTGATTGCAGAAAACAGCTGGCGATGTTCCCAGGTCGCTGCAGTAGCGCTGGCAGACCTTGCTGAGGGAGCCAGTGAAGCAGCCTCTGATTGTTTCTCGACTTCCAGCGGAACTGCTGGCTGCTGTTCTCGTTCTTCCTTCTGTGGTTTCCGTTTACGGACGATGCGATACAGCATCCATAAGATGATCAGACCACAGATGGTGTAAAAGATGGAAATTGTAATTGTTGGTGTAAACATGGGATTACCCTCGCCAGTATCTGGCAGGTGTTAATAAAATCTTTGTGATCAGCTTCGTTGACTGGTTTTCAATACTCTTAAGACCCATAGAGAGCCAACTACCTGCAGTGCGATAGCGGTAAATGTTGCACCACGCCCCCAGGAAGAGGCCATCAAGGTCGTCAAATACGTCGGGTCCCGTAAAATGAAAAACGCTAAAATCAGTGGCGGCAGCAAAATCATCAATACCGCTGTGGCTCGACTACCGGCAGTCGCAGTACGCAGGCGTCCCAGGAACAATACCCGGTCGCGAATGGTTCGCGCCAGACGTTCCAGAACTTTCACCAGGTCCCCCCCGGTTTCCTGATGGACAATCAATGCCATTGAAAGAATATTCAGGCTTGCAACCCCTGTTCGCTCATATAAACCGTCCAATGCGGCCTTCATGGAAACTCCCATCTGCAAACGACGTGATGCTTCCTTGAGTTCATCGCCCAGTGGTGCAGGTGTTTTCTCTGCAACGCTGATAAAACAGTGTGTCAGGCTGCGGCCCGTTTTAGCAGCACGTGCCAGTTCGTCAATCATGTCGGACAGCTGATCATTGATCTTTTTCTGACGGCGTGATCTGCTGAATATCAGATAGGCGATCGGAGCCATTCCACCCACCATGAAGGAAATGGAGGTGGAAAGAAAGTTTTCCTGCAGAATGAATATCAGGCCACCTGTCAGAGCGGCGCTCATCAGGCAGAGAAACAGGATCACCCCTGGATTGGCATCAACACCAGAGTGTGTGATCAACTCATCAAAACCGCCATTCAAGCGGTTCCCAAGCTGCTTTGAATCGCTGACTGCGTACCGGTCTCGATCACGGAGGATCTCCGAAAAATCGTCTAATTTATTCGTTTTAATAGCGGCATCAGTGGCCATGCTTATTGCTCCTGTTCATCCTGTTGTTCTGATGAATCATCAGAAAGTTTCAGTTCACGGGCGTGGAACAGATCTTCGCAGTCATCGAAGTTGGTCTGCGTTAACCAGTTCATCGCAACAGGGTGATGTCCGGTTGCATAGAAAGCACCATTGACCTGACCATTTTTCTCCACACTGGTGATACGAAAGACAAACAGGTCTTCGACCATGTATTCGCCGTTCTGAAAACCAATCAGTTCCGAGATACGCATTACCTTTCGCTCACCATTGGGGAGACGGCTGATGTGTACCAGCAGGTGAACCGCGGAAGCAATATAACGGCGGGCAATCGAGTTAGGCAGTTCTGCACCGGACAATGCGATCATCAGTTCCAGACGGTCCAGCGCGTCGCGGGTGTCGTTGGCGTGTACGGTACTCATCGAACCATCGTGACCCGTATTCATCGCCTGCAGCATTTCCAGTACCTCACCGCCTCGCGATTCCCCGACGATTACCCGGTCAGGACGCATTCGCAGACTGTTCTTCAACAGGTCTCGCTGGTTGATTTCCCCCTGACCTTCAATGTTGGAAGGACGTGCTTCCAGTGATACGACATCCGGCTGCTGGAGTTGCAGTTCCGCGGTCTGTTCAATGGTTACAATTCGTTCTTTCCCCGAAATGTAACGACTCAGGTTATTCAGCAGCGTGGTTTTACCGGCACCGGTACCACCACTGATCAGAATATTGAGGCGACCATGAACGGCCATTTCAAGAAATCGGGCCATATCCGGCGCCAGTGATCGTTTTTTGACCATGTCGTCAAATAACAAAGCCTGGGTTCGAAAACGACGAATGGAAAGTGTCGGGCCTTTTAATGCCAGGGGAGGAATCACCGCGTTCAGACGGGAACCATCGGGAAGTTTGGCGTCGACCATCGGCGAAACTTCATCGATACGACGACCGGCTCGCCCGACCAGACGATGAATGAGCTGCAATAAGTGCTCATCGTCAGCAAAACTGATATCGGTTTCTTCCAGCAGACCATTACGCTCGACGAACACACGATCGGCTCCGTTGACCAGCACGTCGCTGATATCCGGATCACTCATCAAGGGTTCCAGAGGACCGAATCCATAAATTTCATCAAGGATTTCCCGAACCATGATATCGCGGTTCGTCTGATCGAGGGCAATATCCTGCTGCATGCAAAGATGTTCTGCCAGACCACGCAGTTTGATACGCAGATCTTCTTCAGGCAGTTCTCCCGCCTTGGAAAAATCGATAGCGTCCACCATCTGATGATGCAGTTGAGTCTTCAATCTCTGGAAGGCTTTTTTCGCATCAGCATTGGGACTGGCTACACTTGTTTCGCTCTGTATTACCATGGAACTCTCCACCCTTAACGGGTCAGATAAAGCTTGTATATGTATTTATTGGTTACTGGTTTTTGTGGGTCTGCTGTCTGTTTCAGATCTGATTTAGATTGCTCAGCAGGATCCGCTGTTTCCGGCTGCGCCAGAATCACGGTACGTGTTGTGATGACTGCGGGTTGCAGGATGATTTTAGTAGTCTGGTTATCGGCTCTCTGGACCGCCATGACTCGCCCGGCGACCAGATTCGTACAGTCTGCCGTTCCGTCATATTTCTGACTGGAAGCAGTTACCCGATCATACAAAAAGCAGATACGGCACTGCCCCGTCATGTCCTGGAAGGCATCCTGTTCCCCATTTTCAAAGTCCGGACTGCAATGTACCGGAAGAGGGGGGCCGTTAAACAGCAGTTCCCCGTGAAAGTGTTTCAAGTCTTTTCTGGTGATTCCTGACAGGATCTGACGAACCAGCGGTTCCGATTTTAAATCAGAACCGAAATCCAGCAGTTGCATGTTCGCATCCGTGATTTCACCGCGTCGTGGTTTTCCGGTAAGAATAATTTCCGGGATACCATCCGAACCGCGACTGACTGTTTTTGTCTCGGGGTCGAATCGATATTCGTCTTTACCTCGCTTCTGGTTGATCTGGAGTTCCCAGGTTTCCGTATGCTTTCCTGTCGGATCGTCATTCAAAATCGCCAGGGGATAGGCGGGCACCGGGACATTTTCAAAGGGACGAACCCCCAGCACATGATTGTCCAGAGTCGCTTCGATTTGCGCGCCGGTCTTACCCAGATCAGTGCGAGTCAGGTCCGCCATGAAATCGGCAACCGGATTGGCCAGGCGGCTGGAATGATGAGTTTTAATCTGAATACTCTGCGGTTCGTGATCCGTCTGCAGAAACTTTCTCAAGCCCGTCTCTTCAACAGGAATTAACTTCCCAAAGAGTAAGTTATCCCCTTTGGTGAGATTGATGCCAATTCGGTGACCGGCAACAGTATTCAGTTTCAGAGCCTGATTGGCGGTTGTTTCTGCCCGTTCCATCAGCAGGTTGTAGTCGGGTTTTTCTTTGAGGAGTTCATCAGAAACCAGCTCATGTCCTGCTGCCAGTGCCGCCGTCTCTACACAAGTGGTGACTTCCAGAGAGGCAGCATCCAGCCACAGTCGATTCACAATCAGCGCAATACCCGTCATGACGACAAGCAGCACAATCGCTGCCAGAGGGGTGATGACCCCACGGCGTGCGTCAGCTGACGATCTTGTGAACTGGATTTTCGGGACACGTTTCATAAGTCTGAATTTCAGTCTTCAATAACAGAACGAACACGCTGGTATTAAAACCCCTGATTCTCTAACGTCCTGCAGTCTGGTTTTGCGGAAACGAAAATGAGCGGGCGTAAGGGCCAGGTTGACCGCCCGGAGCACCCTGAGGGGCGCCTGGGTTCGGATTACTTCGAGCCGTTGGTCCGTTGGAATCAGAGTTGGAATTGGAAGGACCGGCAGGGGCACTGATAGAACCACTGTCGCTGTCATATCCACCACCATTTCCCCATTGAGGGTTCAGGTATCCACCCGAGTTGAATCCACCGGTTCCACCGCGACGGTAACTGTCATAGTCGCCGATTCGTAATCCATTACGATCAAATTTATTCACACTGCGGCTGGAACCATAATAACCTTCCACCACGAATGGTTTGGGGGGCTCTTCTTCTTTTGGTTTTTCAGGAGCCTTCAATCCGAGGATTTCGTAAAGAGTGGCTTTTTCAGAACTGCTGACGGCAACGCCACCATCCCCTTTTCCTTCCGGTGTATAACTCATGGTGATTTCACCACGGTCACGGGCCAGAATCATGATGTTGGCCTGCTCGGGAGTCAGTTCCAGTGTGACATTCGTACCACGCCGTGAACTGCTGTTTTGAGTGTAACTGCGATTGATGGCAATCACGCGGACGCCGTTAAACAGGGTGAGAGTCATCCCACCATTTAAACGTTTGTCATTATTCATGCCGGTGGGTGTCATATGGACATCGACATACTCACCTGGTTTGATCAGACCATCGACCAGATCGACCGAAGATTCCAGAGATACAGAAATTGCGCGCATACCTGGTTCCACCTTTATTGGCGGTGTCTCTCCAGCCGGGTATAACTGACCGGTTGATATCGGGGTCGCGGCAGGAATGCGTTCCTTGACGATACGACCGACGATAACACGGTTTGATGTCATCATTTCCGGTTTTAGATTTTTGAGTGCAATCGGCCCCAGACCCAGATGCTCATCGGTTACCAGGGTACCTGGTTCCAGTTCACTGATCGCCATGGGAATGTTTCGTGTGGCAACCGGCGGCGCTTCTTCTTTGCCGGCCAGTAATCGTTTTCCTATATAGGCTGCAATCAGGATACCGAAGACGCCAAACATCAACAGTGTTACTTTTGCAGGGGTCAGGCTTTTCACCGGATCAATCTCCCGTAACTTGGTGAAGCTGAGCGGTTGCCCGGCTTCCAGTTTCCCCTCCTGTTGAATCGTCGGAGGGCTTTACGATTATTTCCAAATCAACAAGGTGTGAGTCGTTTCGTGAAACAAATCACTCTTTGATCATCCTTGTTTCTGAGTACAAATTTTGTCCGTGTAAGTCGTATCCGATCGGCCACAGCAGATTCGGCGAAGCCAGGTTCATCGGAATACTGACGGCCACCATCACCACATCACCGGGATGCTCTCCCATCTCTGTCTGGATGACGGCGCCTTGCCCCAGTTGTGGAGGCAGAATTTTTAATACTTCCTGTTCTACATTCTCCTGGGTGATGCCCGGTAGTGACGCCAGTCGGGCGCCGATGCGGCTGGCTTCAACGACATCCGCCCGCGCATAAAACAGGAGTGTGAATTCTAATAACGCGAACAGCACGATACCGAAAATCGGTAACACCAGTGCGAGTTCCATACTCAGGAACCCGCGGCGTTCTGGCTGTCTCGAATTATGTTGAACTCGTTTGACTTTCATCGCGGAATTGCTTTCAACAGTATTTCTGGTGTTTTGTTTCTCGATATCTGCCGGCTTAAAGTACGACCGACTTGATCACCATCCATGTGGTGACACTCCATGTCGCCAGCACAACAGGCAGCGCGAACGGCATCAGGCCTCGCTTTTGCTTCTGTGCCATGGTTTCCGGTTTGTATTTCTTTTTATTCTTCAATGCTTTGCCTGTCGCCAGGTATGTTTCTTTGGTTTTACGTGCACCCCGTGTCACAACACTCCAGAAGAGCACCGCAAAGGAGCCGATTAATACAAACAGCGTACCGATGATCATGACGGCAATCGTTGCTTTGAAACCCAGCCAGATCGATAGTGCTCCCATCATTTTTACGTCACCTGCAGCACCACTGCCGACGATCCAGATCAGAAAGAAAGAACCAAAGCCTGCCAGGAATCCCAGCCCGCCGTACATCAGGCCTTCCCAGCCATTAAATACCAGCTGGTAAATGATGCCTAATACAAAGAAGGGAACCGTCAAAACGTTATAGATTTTTCTGGCTTTGTAATCCGTAATCGCAGCGATCACGGTGAAGATCCCCACGCTGATTGCCATGACATACAGTGAAGTTTGTGTGAGCTGAAAATCCATTGCTGTTCTTTTCAATCAATCTATCTGGTGATGGAAGTTCTGCCGGTAAGGGCAGGTACGTTATCTGGTGAATTTATTCTGAACCTGACAGCAGGTGTTGAAAATATACCTCACGTTTCCCGACAGATACTTTCAATCTGAAAAAAAACGCAGTCTCTGCTGTTTCCCTGTTTTCTAAATGCAACAATGAGTCCTGGAACCGTCATAACTGATACAACGCTGGTAATGCCGGTTATCAGCGCAATCTGTTTGATGATACGTCGCAGTAGACCTCATACTGGAGCGAACAGACTTTCCCGGAACACTTCAAGAGAAATAAACCACAACTCGCTTTGTAAACTCTTATGAGTGTTGTCTGTTTACAACGTTTGAGCGCGACCGTGCAGGGGATTTAAAATTTCAGTTAAGAGTCGAAAGAATTCTGATTTCAAGAGGTTCACGGTTCGCGCACCGTTCCATGATTCCTAAAATGAGCTTTATCAGGAGAATCGCTATGATCCGCAGAGACTAACCTGTCAGGGGACTTTTCTCTGGTTTTCTGTTTCCGCGCATCAGACAGATTACAGACACAGACGCTTATGCATCACGCAGAGCGCTCACAGGTGTTTCAAGGAAGGATGAACTTTGAATTCAACAGAATTACTTGATGTTGCTGAAACGGCTGCCCGGCGAGGAGCCCAATGTCTGCTGGACTGGGTCGACGAATTTCGGGTCTCTGAAAAAGGCCGTGCCGATCTGGTGACAGACGCGGATTTCGCTTCACAGAAAGCGATTTTGAACCATATCAGCGAATGTTATCCCGAACATAACATGTTAGGGGAGGAAGGTTTGAATCGGCAGGATGGCGATTCGGAATATCGCTGGGTTATTGATCCTCTGGATGGGACTTCCAATTATGTGCATGGATTCCCGTATTATTGCGTATCCATTGGACTCGAACACCAGGGGGAGCTTGTTCTGGGAGTCGTTTATGATCCGAATCGGGACGAAATGTTCTCTGCATTTCAGGGACGCGGGGCAACAGTGAATGGGGCTCCCATTACGCCATCCCGTTTTCTCAGTCTGGACGAGGCGATGCTGGTAGCCAGTTTACCGGTAGGAGTCACAGGCCGCGATATCGCCATCGACCGGTTTTTACGAGTTCTGCCTGAAGCGCAGACTCTGCAGCGCACAGGTTCGGCGGCGTTGAATTTATGCTACGTTGCAGCCGGTCGAATAGAAGGTTACTGGTCCAGTAATCTGAAACCCTGGGATATGGCAGCGGGCGTTCTCATCTGCCGTGAAGCAGGGGGAGCGGTTACTTCGATCGAAAATGCGGAATTTACCATTGAAACTCCCAGTATTTTGGCCACGAACGGCACAAACATTCATGTTGCCCTGCAGGCATTGTTAACTGAGACGCTTTTTTAGTCAGCTTCGAGATTCCTTCTTTAATGTGCCCAAAATACGACGTATGATAGAAGCAGTGAGAAAAACACAGACAGGGTCGGGTTGTGTACATAAGGGTATGGTTTGAGTCTGCCAGGAAACTGTCAGTCATGATTTCGTAGCACCCTGCTCAGAATCAATCGGGTGGTCGAATTCAATCAGAAGTTATCTGTTCCCTAAGACTGGGTTCTATTAGCAATTATGTCATATCTTGCACGTTTCATCTCAGTCGCGCTGAGACTGGTATTGCTATTTGCATTCTGCGTGGAAGGTACGCGTGATTCTGTTTACGCCCAGTCAACTCAACCTGAGAAAAACAGTCTGCAACCAGCGGGCGAGCGAAAGAACGGTTCACCATCAAATCCAGATCAGACTGCTCAACCTGCAGTAAGTGGTACCGTCGCCGATCCTCAGCCAGCAGGCACTGATTTCAAACAGAATATCGGTAGCACTCCTCAGGGAACCGCTAAGCAGGAAGTGTATATCAAAGGGGATGATGGTCAATATTTCCCATTCCCGAATCTCAGCCTGGATCAGATCCTGGAGTATCTCAAACAGAAACAGGAGCGCCAGGTCGAACGCTCACCGGCATACGCTGTTTCGTCAGTTTCACTCGAGGGAAATATTAAAGACGATCGTGCTGTTCTTGATGTACGGATCGTGGTATTGATCAATGAAGAAAAAAAATGGATTCGTGTCCCCATTAAACTGAATGAATCGATCTTTCTTAAAACCAGTTACAAAGGGGAGGGGGAATCAAGTCCGGGTGGCTTTAATCGAACAGAAGGGTATCTCTGGTGGTTTCAGGGGAAAGGCACGCACGAACTGAACCTGACCGTGAGTGTTTCACTCAAACAGCAGCTACCCTCCCGCCGTCTGCAACTCGTGCTCCCGCAGACCGCAGTCAGTAATTTAAAACTGACCATTCCGCTGCCCCAGGTCAGCCTGGAAGTGCCAACCGGTGTGGCGGTTTCCAAAAAAGCAATCTCGGATGATCAGAGTCTGGTGGAGATGTTTGGGCTGGGGGATCAGCTGGATCTTTCCTGGCAACCCATACCAGATGAGAAGAAAGTAGAAACGGTCCTGCAGGCTGAGACACTGCTGACGACAGACTTTACATCCGACTCTGTGCTGCTCAATGCCTCGCAATCCATCAAGGCCTTAACAGGCAGCTTCCAGACCGTGCAGGTCAAGTTACCCAAATCATTCCGTCTGCTGGATGTAAAGTGTGAAGGCTACAAGAGTCATCAGTTGCTGAAGGATAACATCGTCGACGTTTCATTGATCGAACCGACGGTTGGCCCGATCGAACTGCAGTGGACCCTGGAGCGAGATTTTCCCGAAGAAAAGGGAGAGTTTCTGATTGACGGGTTTGAAGTCAGTCGTGCCAAGCGTCAGACAGGATTGATTGATATCCAGACTTTGGATGGCTATCGCATTTTCCGTACGGAAGGTCAGAATCGATCTGTGTATCAGATTAAGGCGAACCAGAAAGATCTGGATAGTTCGTATCGCTTTCTGAATCAGCCATTTCAACTTCCCTTGAATATCGAGCGGGTCAAACCCTATTTTTCAGCCAGGCCATTTTATCTGGTACAGATGTTTGGCAACCGGGCCGAACTGGAAGCGCGCGTGCAGATCAATGTTTTTCAGGGAGCTCTGGATCAGGTGGCTCTCAACTGGCCCGATCGAATCAAAGAGGGTTGGGAACTGGAACTCATGCAGGAGCCATCTCTAACGGAAGCGATTGAGATCAATCAGTCGCAGCCGGGACGTATCAATATCAATTTGCTGAAGCGTTCCAAAGGTGAGTTTGAAATTACATTCCGAGCCCGTCGTCCGGTCATCGCGGATCAGGAACCTTTTAATTTTTCCCTGCCGGAAATTAAAGCGCCCAGTCTGTCACCAACATCCCTGGTCGTGGTCAATGATACGAACGTTGTGACGGATCTGACTCCTGCACCGAAAACTCAGGTACTTACCACTCCAGTTGCGCAAGGGGGACAATTTACCTTACCTGTCGAAGTCATGAATCTCCGTAAAAACGAATACCAGATTCAACCCGGTGCCAATGAGTTTTCGGCTGTGGTTTCCATTCACAATCAGGAGATTACTGCCATAAGTTCTGCACTTCTGGAAATAGAAAGTGCTGAAATGCGGGTCGAACAGGAAATTCAGTATCAGATTGAATATGAACCGCTGTCTGAGATCAGGCTACGCGTTCCATTGACTTTGAAAAACAGAGTCAATTTCTATCTGGACAATGAACAGAATCCGCTGGTTCCTACCTGGACTTCTGATGAAACAGATCCCGTGCAAAATGCCCGTCTCTCGTTACGCAGCAAAAAACTGGGTTTGGTCAAAATCACTGCTGTCTATTTATTGCCGCAAAATTCTCCCGATGAGCTCCATGTTCCACTCATTCGTTCCGACGATGTTCCTTTTTCCGAGAGCCAGTTTGAACTGTCTCTGATGGATGAGGAAGATACCGAATATCTGGAAATTGAAAGCCTGGATGCAGCCTGGCAGCAACAGTTGGCGATGAATAATAACGCCTTCTGGAGAGCCGTCGATCCGAAAGCAGACATCAGTCTCAAACTGAATAAAAATGAATCCGGTTTACAGTTTGCCTATTCAATCAGTCAGGCCTGGATTCAATGCAGCCTGGATTTGACCGGTTCCTACCAGGCACGGGCTCAGTATGAATTTCCGGTCTCTCCTAGAACATTAACCTTTCGCATGCCGGAAAACGCAGCCATTAAAATTGATGACATCTGGTGGAACGACCAGCGCGTGACCGGCAGTCTGCAACAGGGCAAGACGCAGGAGTACCAGCTGGTCCTGCCCTCTCCCAAAGAAAAGGAAAATCAACAGAATATCCTGACGATCGACTATGGGTCCACGAAACATCAACGTGACTCTCAGTTTCAACCGCTGACGGTTGCTGCTGCAGAATTCGCAGACAATCTGTGGATCGAAAAAACCATGTGGAAAATCAGCCTGCCTAACAACCAGCATCTTTTTACGATTCCGATGGGATATACACCTCAGTTCCGCTGGGAAAATCAGGGACTGTTCTGGTCTCGACAGTTCTACGGCCAGGATGAAATGCCGGTGGCACTGAAAAATTCACCTCCCCAATCCGAAGAGTTTCCAGGTGCCAACGACTATCAGTTCTATCGACTGGGACCGGCAACCTCGCTGCAGTTTCAGGCGTTATCCCGATCCATGATTGTGTTCATTGGAGCAGGAACCGCACTATTGCTGGGCTTCATTTTAATGAGTATCTCAGTACTGCGCAGTGCTTTGGTCCTGCTGCTGATGATTACCGCTGTTTCTGCTGTCGCACTCTGGTATACCGCTCCGGTAGAAGTACTTCTCCAACCTGCTGTATTTGGATTACTGCTGGCGATTGTGGCCGCGATGATTAATGGAACATCAAGGAAGCGTCGAGAGTCGAAACTGTTGACAATGTCTGCACCCAGTGATTTCATACCACCCCCTTCAATTTCAGAACGTATCCGTCCTTCGGAAGTCGATCCTGAAGATATTACCGCAGTCCGTCCCGGTTCTGAAGTGGTTGAAAAACCAGTCTCGTCATCAGAAGCCGGGGCGAATCGATGAATGGGAATCAATACAACAGCTGTTTTCGTAATGCCCTGGTTTACGGAATCGGCATCGCGTGGCTCTGCTGTCTGTTTCAGCCAAACACAGTCGCAGCAGCTGACAATCCCGTCTGGGAACTGTCTCCCACATTGCGAATTGAAGAAACCAGTGTTTCCGGCAGCGATACTTCCAGCTGGCCTGAAGGCAACTGGTTTCCTGTTCCGTTGAAAAAGTATCAGCTCCTGAAAAAAAAGGCACTTCTCAAGCAGAACTCACCTCCCAATTCCTGGATACAGGAAGCGACATATACTGCCACTCTAAAGGGGGATCAACTGGTTGACGGGGAACTGAAGTATGTCATGCACTGTTCCCGCAATGAACCCGGCTTTATTGATCTTTCCAAATTGAACCTGGCTGTTCATCAGATGAAATGGGGAAGCCAGGATGCCGTCTGGGGGCTTGCTCCAGATCAGAAAACTCTTCTGCTGGTTGATCATTTTGGCGAAGCACTCACCGGACAATGGAGTCTGAAAGGACGTCAGCTTCCACAAAGAACGGAATTTACTTTCCAGTTACCCGAGACAGTTGTCTCTCGAGTACAACTGAAGCTGCCACGGGGAATGTTATTAACAACATCAGTCGGGTATGTCACAGGCCCTCGCCAGATCAAAGATTCAGATAATGATCTCTGGCAGGTCGAATTGGGGGGGCAGTCTCAGTTTCAGGCCATTATTCATCAGGCAGATAAACTCAAAAATACACCGACTCAAATCCTCTACCATCAATTTGCCCAGGCAGGGATCCGTGAAGATGGATTACGATTGAGGGAAGACTTCCAGATAGAGGTACTCAATACACCCGTTCAGAAACTGGTGTTTTCGGCTCCTGCGGAATATGACATCTATTCAGTGACACTGGGAAATGACTTGGCGCTTCCTTTTGAAATAGTGAAGTCCAAAGATAAAACTCTGATGACCGTCGATTTGATCGACCCGTTGATCGGCATTGGGCGCCCCTTGTCTGTTCGTGCGCTGGCATCACCTTCACTGGATACTGCGGTTGTGATTCCCCGGCTCAAACTGCAGCAGGCACACTTTCTCGGTGGCACGATTCATCTTGATATTACATCGCCACTGGAGACTCATGCGATCAGTTTTACGGACTTGAGACAGACGGGCGTGCTGATACAGGAAGAGCAGGGGGAAGCCTATGATTTTAAGCAGTATGCACCCGATGCCAGGCTGGTTTATCGACTGGCATTACCGGAGTTAAATCTTTCTGCCCGGGTTCACAGTCTGATACAGGTGGAAGAAAAGGTCTGGAAACTGACTTCACGAATTCACTGGTCGTCTGCTGCTGGTTCGACCTATCGACTGGAATCAATGATTCCTTCAGGCTGGGAAATTACTCAAGTCAGCAGTCCGGCAGAGACACACTCGGCAGCCATCTTGTGGGATGTTGAACAAAGTGATAAGCAGCAGAAGTTGAGTATTCGCTTGCCGGTCTCTGTTTCCCCTGAAGCCCCTTATACTCTGGAAATCCAGGCACGCCGTCTTGTGCCTGATTCCAATCGACAGATTGAGCTTTCCGGTATCAGACCTCTGGGGTGCAGTAGCGTCGATCGAATTCTGGAACTCTCAGCACCAAACCAGTTAGCACTGCAATTTGATCCTGATAAAGAAGTCGAAGATCTGGCTGCCAGTGAATTACCTAAAAACTGGAAGTTCCCTGCCGCCGTGCAGGAGAGTTCCAGGTTCTTTCACCTCTCACCTTATTCCGGAGCCCGCTGGGGAAGCCTCAAACAATCCAGCATGGAACAGACATTTCAAGTGAATGCGAGCACTTATCTGGCCCTCAATGATGACTTGATTCAGGAAAATTACATCCTGAATTGTGTGCCACCGGCCAGAGGGATTCAGCGCGTTATGGTTTACCTGTCAGAAGAAGGGAATCCACTGGAATGGACGCTGCCTTCCGACACCAGCCTGCAGGCGAAACTCAAAATTCAGAAACTGCCGGTCTCCGAACATCAAAAGTGGTATCTTCCCAATCTGGGAGAATTGTGGGAACTTTCCTTTCCTGCACCAGTTTTTAAAGAGCTTGAGATACGAGGCGAACGGAATAGACCTTTCCTGAAAACGGTCCGGGCTTCATTGGTATATGCACCGCAGGCACAGCCCTTTCAGGGAATCGTGCGGGTACTGAATTCCAATGAACTCAATTTGAGAATGAAGACAGAAGGTCTCCTGCTTCCTCCGGACAGTGAAGCCAGATCCAGTTTTCCCCGGAATCAGCGCAATTATGAATGGGAATATCAACAACCGCTGGGGGCATTAACGATTACCCGTTCTTCTGAAATGCCGGAAAACAGCCTGGACCAGGGAACCGCTACTGTCAGCATTCATTCCCGGTTCGGGCACGGCAATGGAGAGCCAGATGTTCATGAAGCTGCCATTTCGCTGGATCTCTCCAAAACTTTTGATGATAAATTTCTATTTCGGTTTCCGAGAAAAGTGAAGCTGATTTCGACAACTGTCAATGGAAGAAGAATTACTCCCGTTGAAACAGAGAAGCAGTATCTGATTCCACTGTTTGACCAGTTGGATTCTTACCAGATTACGATCCAGTACCAGACCAGCTCCCGTGCGGATTTTCTGACGACGACACGTCAGATCCCGTTTCCTCAAATCAGCCAGCGTGTTCTGGAAACCGATTGGAATTTTGTGCTTCCTGCGGGGACTCAACTGATGCAGGGCCCGCTGAATATGGTTCTGCAGCAATCTCTACCTGAAGAATCCCTTACACGACGTTTTCTGGGTGTCCTGGGAAAACCGGAGCAGGGACAGGGTTTCAGCAGATCAGAGTGGGATGCCGTTGTTTTATTTCCGGTGAAGTCAGGTGTTCTGGAAATTGCGAATGTGGGGAATGTCCGACTTTTGTCCTGGGTTGTTTTGCTGTTAACGGTAACCGGCGGGCTACTGCTGCGAATCTGGGATGTAAAACGGCGCGACAAGCTTTGCATTATGGGTATCCTGATTTCGGCGATTCTCTCCTGGGTCTTTCCTTTTGCCTGGGCTGAAATCTCCGGTAGCTGTCTGTCAGGAATTATAATTGTCCTGTTGATTCCGCGCCGATTTCTCAGGCAGGAAGCCCAGCGACAGATTGAAGATGAAAGTACCAAAGCCTATCAGCACTCTTTATCTTCCATTTCCATGTCTGCACGCCTGCTGCTGGCAGGTATGCTGGGGCTCACAGTAACAGGGTATGCGCAAACCTCACCAGTAACAAATCTTTCCTCAGGCGGAAATCAATCAACTGCGGTTCGCACCGAAACTGTGCTGCTACCAGACAGTGCCCGCGCTGGTTCAGAATCATTCGCCTATCTCACACCGGGTTTTTTACAGACTTTGGAAGAATTTGTAGCAGGTCCCGAGCAGCCGGACTATCTGCTGACTTCAGCGGAATATGCAGGTGAAATACGCGACAATCAGTTACTGACGGTGAAGGCCGACTTCCGTGTGAAAATTCCCGTTGTCAGAACTTCTTCAACCATCCGACTGCCTATCAATGGCGGGAATCTCAGCGGGCCGGATTCCTGCAGAGTCGATGGGATAGTGGTGCCAGTATTACTGGCGGCGGATGGACAAAGTATCCTGGTCAATGTCAGTAATCTACGAGGTGAAACATCGCCCGTCTCCTCAGATCAAAACGCTCCTGTTGAGGCACGAAAGCCCGTTTTCGATTATGACTACCAGGATCATCGCATTGAGCTGGTCCTGCACCCTGCCGTGAAACTCAGTGCAGGCAGCGGTCAGTTTGAACTCTCGATTCCTTCCCTGGCGACCAATTATTTCTCGTTTGATTTCCATGATGCGGTTCAACTAGTTGAACTTTCAGAAAGTACAGGCAGCTCCCGATATCAGTTGTCGGGACAGAAGCACTTTTCCACATATCTGAAAGAAAATTCTCAGCTGAAGGTGAAATGGTTTACGGGACAGAGTTCTGAAGTCAGTCCCCTTCACCTGGAAGCAACGATCCTCATCAATGCAGAGGTTTCGTCCTCAATGACACGCCTGGATGCACAGGTGAAATACAACGTTCTGAATGGCAAAGTGGATTATCTTTCCTGGAAGCTTCCTGCAGGTATGATTGTCCGTAGCGTGAAGTCGCCTGGTATTTCGGTCATCCCGGCTTTGAACCCGACAGCCGATCATAAATATGAAGATCTGCTTCTCGAATTATCGGAATCCAAGTCAGGTGAATTTATCATCAATGCTGTTTTTGAATTTCCTTCAAGCGAATCCTTAAAAGAAGTCACGATCCCTCCCATTTATTTTGGATCGGATAAAATTGATTCCCAGCAGGCAACAGTCAAGATCATATCGCAGCAAATGGGTGTGCGAACAGGGCCGGAGTTCGAAGTGGAACAGTCGGGGACGTTGCCTGAAGGCGTTACCACGATCTCTGCGAAAGCACCGGGTCGGCAGCCAGAAGATAACATACTGAAGTCCGCGACTCTGTTATTTCAAATGAATCAGCCAGCGCCCATCTCACTGATTCTGAAATCAAAAAACCCAGATCGCTCTGCCCGAATCAGCCAGTCACTGGTGATCAATCAGAAAAGTATTGACTGGACCTTTTCAGCAGAACTGCGAATCAGTCAGGCACCCGCATTTCGACATACTCTCACAGTTCCGGCTGCACTCCGAATCGAATCACTTTCGGTGAAAGAAGAGGATGTGGAACGGCTGGCGCACTGGCATCGTGCCGGCAATCAGATCACATTGTTTCTCAAAAACAAAACTTCAGGATTACAGGATCTGACGTTAAAGGGGTGGTTACCCGTTCGCAGAATGGGGGATCTGAAGATAACAGGAATTCAGATCGAACAGACGAAAATAGAAGATTCTCAATTGACTCTCTATCAGAAGCCACAGATCGAAGTCAAATTGATCTCGGCGAATTTCCAGCGGATTCAGGATGCTGCAGCCCAGCCGGTTTCGGTCGAGCATCTTACCGCCGTTGGTCGTTTTCAGGCGATCGATTCCAAGGGTGATCTAATTGAACTTTCAATCAAACCTCATAACATGCTCATTACCGCAGATTCTCTGACGATGGTAGATGCGCTCGAAGATCAGAGGATTGAAGTGACACAGACTTTACGTTTTTCGGTTCCCGATCCCGAAATGCAGATCACTCTGATAATCCCCAAAGAATATGCTGAGAATTATTCAATCGACGGCATGCCTTTTGAAATGTCGGGACTTGCGGCTGATGGATCGCTGCTGGTTGATTTACAGCCATCAGACTCCAGAACAAAGGAAAAAAGTATTACTGTGAGAGCGACACTGTTAAAGCCTGCTCATGAACTGGTTATTGCACCAGTCACACTGGAAAATTCCAAACTCCAAAAGCAGTACCTTCTGTTATCCTCTCAGCTGGAATTTCAGATCTCCGATAAAAAGAAACGAAAAATAGTTCAGCCGGATAAGGTTCCAGACTGGGTTCAGGCACGGTGTGATATCTCTCCTGATTTCAGTAAGGAACGTGTTTATCTTACCGGCAACCCACCCTGGAAAATGATTTCGACATTGAGCGATACAGATGTCGCAAGCGAAGAGTTTATTCCCTTAATGAAATCAGAAATTATCTTAAGCAATCCGGAAGTCATTCAGGGGCTGACTCAGATTAAGCTGTTCAATCAGACCAGTCGTTCTCTGAAAATGAGCTGGCCTGGAAAAACGAAGTTGATGGCTGTACTGATCAATGGTGAAAATGATACTACGATTGAACAGAAAGACGGAACCTTGGCGATTCCGTTGAACGGAGGACCTAAATTTTATGAACTGACTCTCTTTTGGGAGTCGTACCAGATTGAACATGAATATTTCCTGGAAAAGGCCTGGCTGCAGGTACCACAGCCAGTGAACTTTCCATTGACACATAATTTAATTCAAATTATTTCATCAAATCATCATCGGACATTCCTCTCACAGGATGTCACTGCCTTTTCCTACTTTGCTGATCAACTGGAAGCGGAACTCAAAATCGCAGAGGTGGAACTTGAACTGGCCGATCAGAGTAATGTTTCACAACCTGTATGGCAGGAAATTCTCAAATCGCTAAAGCAGCTGGAATTGATTGTGGCTGACCCCGATCTGAATCGCCAGGGGATCAGTGAGACGTTAAATCGCTTTGCTGCATTAAAAGATCGGGTCTTTGTATTCAAACAATATGTTAGATCTGATGATGATATGATTTTACAAACTCCCTCGTTTTTTACTCAGTTTCATCAGAAACTAAATCCGGTAGCAGAGCAGAAGGTGCACTATTTCTCGAGGACCGGAAGCTTTGAGCCCGAAGAAGAGCCACTCTCTGCCTGGATTATTCCTGACCTGTACCTGAATCTGCTGTTGGCGGTTGTCGGTCTCCTCGTGTTACTCCCTGTTTTGGGAAAAATAGTGCAATCGCGGGCAGCCGAATGGCTCAATTATCATCCTGCTTTGACTCTATTATCTCTGGGGCTAGTCTGGATCTTGTTTTTCTCACCGGAATTGATCGGACTGATCATCATTGCTGTTTCAGTTGTCATGGCCGTCAGACAAAAACAGGACATGTCAACCACGGAACAGCAGTCTGTAATGAGCAGCTCTGCCAGTCAGGAGTAGCCTTCCCCAGTCTGTCGCTTCCACGACTACAGGCAGAAGATACCTGCAACGGTCTCCGGAACTGAATCCACAGGAAGTGCCACACCCAGCCTGGTAATAAAATGCGAGCTGATTAAATCCGGTCCAGGCTGTCTGCCCAGCGACCGATTGCTTCCAGAGTCGATTTATCCAGGTATTGTGCAGCTGGATTTTCGTTTTTGATCAACTCGAAGACCGTGGGGTAATTCATTTCTCGAATTGCTTCAATTTGAGGCTGCAGTAACTGGTTCAGCGGGTTAGCAGCATTCAAGACAAAAAACAGACTCAATGGATAGTCAGGGTCAGTCTCCGGCGGTTTGTTATTGAGTGTTGCTTCGGAAACAACGACGCCGCGAAACAGTTCACGATATTTAAAAGCAAGATCGAACGTAAATTCACTTCCATCGCGATGGCTGATCAGGAAGATTCGTGTATTATCAATCCGGTATCGCTTTCGCATTGATTCAACCACTTCTTTGACAAATTCTGCCTCATCCCGATTCCAGCGAATGACGTCCTGGGCCGCAGGACCAGCTATTATGATACCGCGCTGCTCACAGATACTCTTCCATTCTTTGAAAATCGTCGACTCCATGGTATTTCCCGGCGGGTGAATCCAGATCATTAAACCGTAGTCAAAATCCGGGTTATAATTTTCCGGGACATAAGCCCAGTAAGTTGATTCGGAACCGGGAAGTTCTTCTTTGAGATGTCCAGTTTTGATCTTGTCTTTCTGGTTCTCGGCAGCGGTACGGGATGGGATTGCCTGTGTGGGCAGTTCTGACTCTACCGTATTAGGGGTCGCTTGTAATTTGACTTGAACCGTTTGTTCTTTCTGATCGCGAGAAATCAGAAGCTCTGCGGTTTCCCCCGGTCGTAAATGGTTCACCAGAAGAGCCAACGTGCCAGGGTCTGATACTTTCTGCTGGTTGAATTCCAGGATACGATCCTGGGTTTTAAGGCCTGCTTCCGCAGCTGCTGATTTAGAAAAAACAAAACGGATGCCAACACCTGCTTCAGCCTGATCAGTCGATGATCGCTGGGGTAGAATCCCCAGAAATCCAGATTCAAAGGGCACCAGCTTTTCTACCATAGTCGCCTGAAATGAAAGTGGTTTCGGTGAACCATCTCTGGTGACCATCAGACTCACGGAATCACCCGCGTACTTATTCATCAGCACCTGTTTTACCTGAGAATGCATGGCAACGGCATTACCGTCCAGTTGAGTGATTGTGTCTCCTGCTTTGACGCCGGCTTCCTGAGCCGGGCTGCCGTAACGGACACGGTCAAGTTTCATGTCGGTGGACAGGTCCCCGTGGCCGGATAACGTGATTCCCAACAGGCCTGGATAAAGATCTTTACCGGTATTGAGGCGGGGAATGATTTTGAGAACATCCGACATGGGAATTGCAAACCCGATACCTGAGTCATACCATTCCACGCCAGCTGTTTCAGCAGAAGCGCCGGGTGAGAGCGGGACCAGTATCCCCATCAGACGACCATTGATGTCCACCAGTGGGCCACCATAGTTAACGGGAGAAATCTTCGCATCGGTCTGAATCGCTTTTCCCCAGATTCGTTCCAGTGCACTCACAATTCCCACAGAGATACTGGGCTGGTCCAGATCAAATGTACGTCCCAACGCTATCGACCACATGCCAACCTGTATTTCACTCTCAGGAATGGCGAGCGGAACAGGCAGATTTTGCGCATCAATTTTCAGAAGTGTCAGCATCTTCAAATGGTCTGTGGCGACATTCTGTGCCGGAAAACGACGACCGTCGGGTAAAGTAACCAGAATCGAAGAGGGTTTGCCGATAAAATTAAAGGCACTGGAAATAATCAGTCCATCACGGCTGACAATTACTCCGGAAGTCGGACCAGTACCTGTGATGAGTTTGCCGACCCGGTCCTGACCTCCGACGGTTTCTATTCGGACAATGGAGGGGTTAATGAAAGCGGCAGCCTGTTTGAAGGCGCGTTCTTCAAGTATTTCCAGATTGGGAACAGGAGACTGGGCCTGTAGTAAATTGAAGGAACCAGACAAAGCCAGCCCCAGTATCAGTAAACGGAAAATGTTGTTCATGGTTGATTCAATATTGATATGGTTATTTCTTTTCAGGGGGAACCTGAAATTCGATCGAGATAAGTTGATTGTTGCGGCGAACTACCAGACGCAGTAAATCGCCGGGTTCAAGTTGACCCAGCTCGGTATTTAGTGTTTTGCAGGATTTGATCAGATCATCATTCACAAACACAACAAGATCATCGGGCTGTAATCCCGCTTTCGCTACCAGCGAACCAGGCAGAACCCTGTCGATATAGGCGGGAGTACGGTAGAGCACGTCTGGCACCATCACCAGCCCAAAGTCAACCGGGCGGTAACGCTGGGGCGCATCCATTTCCGGTTTTTTCTGATCTTCACTGGAATCGAACTTACCGGTGATAATCTGTTCGATGCTTTTACTCAGGACATCAATGGGCAGTGAATAATTGACCCAGGTATTCGTTTTGGCATTTCGGACCTGTTTGCCGATCATACCCAGCAGTTTCCCGTCGTAGGTGACCAGCGCCCCGCCGGCGGCACCCGGGTTATTGGTAATTGCATCGACTACGTAAACATCGCCTGAATACGAGAGCTCAAACGCGCCTCGGCGGCGTGGTAATTCCGTTCGTGCTTCTATAACGCCATGTAATACAGAAACCGGTTCATCACCAGTGGCGACTTTAAACATGTTACTGAAACCCAGGATGCGTGTGCCCGGGCCTGCTGTAACCTTCGCTTTATAATCAAAACTGGGCAGGTTTAATTCCCCTTCCGATTTTATTTTGAGAACCGCTAAATCCAGATGCGGTTCTGCCCCCAGTACTTCTGCTTCAAACTTCCGGCCATCATGCAGGACGACAGACAACCGATCGGTATCGAGTACGGGGCTCCAGATTGTAGCAATATGTCCTTCAGGAGAAACCAGAAAACCGGTACTGTATCCATACAGGTTTTTAACACCCCCCGCACCAAAAATCTTTACCATGCGGGGCAGCGCATACTCTATTGTTGACTGCGATGCAGCAGAGGCAGTCCGCGGAGCTGGCAGCAGGAGCACTGCCAGGCACAGACTGAACAGAACAGGTTTGATTACTTTACTTTGAATCACTGAAGGTCAACTTTCATCCGCTTCGGCGGCTATTTCTTTGAGTTCTCAAGCGGGTCCAGCTTGAGTCGTTCTATTTTCAGTTTCATAACAGGTCGACTGCCATACCGCACATCCAACTCACCGGGAAACTTCTGGCCATTGAGTGACCGGAATTGTTCAAAACGGATTGCGCAGACTTCTGAATTTTCTGTCAGGTAAAAATCCAGGCCCCGCAAAGACAGATCTGATTTATTGAAATACCAGCGGGAGATCGTACCGGTCTGCGTTGCGATCAGAACATCGACCATTTCATTTGTCCCGTCCAGTCGTTCGCTGCCGAGATAATAAAAGTCTGTGAATCGTTCGGATTGTCCAGAGAGCAACAGTCGGAAATGATGTAACGCTGCCAGTAGACCACCCGTACCAGGTGGCTCATCAACCAACATGTCTGTTTCCAGTGACTGTAGAAAGATATCCTTGCCGACTTCAAAACCCACGCCTTTATCTGCCAGAGTAAGGGTGAAGTCTGTTCCGTTTCCCAGTTTTCCGGTCAGGGTCCAGGATCCCGTTCGTTCCGAAAAATTACTTGTGGCACTTAAGGCCTGCAGCAGGCGTTCCTGCTGTTGTTGATTGAAATAGTAATTAGCAAATCCGGTTTTCGGGACATAAAGGTGTTTATATCTTTCCGGAGGTTCGGGGGCTGCCTTTGCGTGTGGATTAGGCATCGGCAGACGCGGCTTCTTATCTCCCGGTTCAGGTGCTTTCTCCGGGATCAGTTGCTTCTGTCCGGCCTGTTCCTGCAGTTCCGAAGCGCTATGCAGAGACTGCAGTCTCACATAGATTGTGTTCTTTTTCTCATCCCGCCGATAAACCAGTGGTAACGTCCAGCCTGCAGGGTAGATACCCAGTATGTTTTTGAACTGATTCACACTCCGAATCGGGCGGCCTGCAAATGAAACTATTTCGTCACCCAGCCTCAAACCTTTTCGATAAGCGTCTGATTCTTCCAGAATTTCAGCGACATTGATATTCGAATCAAAGCCTGTGGTGACGGTTGCTCCCAGCGCTGCATGATCGACGATGCGGCCACTCTTGAGATGATCCCAGAAGTGTTTGATCTGGTTAATGGAAATAGCATATCCGGCCCCTGAATTGACACGACCCCGTTTTTCAAATGACCCGCGACCGTTGATACCGATTAATTCGCCACGGTCGTTGAACAGGGGGCCACCCGAGTTACCAGGATTAATCGAAGAATCAACCTGGATACAGTCGGTGTATTCAAGAAAAGTTCCAGCCGGATATTGATAACGGTGAACGCCACTGACGATGCCATAAGTGATCGTTGGTTGAAAATCAGTCGCCAGGAGAAACGGATTACCCATCGCATAGGCCCAGTCACCCACCTGCACGGCATCACTGTCTCCCATTCGCGCAACCGGAAAATCGGTGCGGCCCAGTAGTTTGATCAAAGCTACATCACCAGTAGGGTCGATACTGACGATCACGGCATCGTACAGCTTACCATCATTCAGCCCACACTTCATGAAGTTGCCGGCACCCGACACGACATGAAAATTAGTCAAGGCGTAACCGTCAGGCGTGACCAGCACACCTGAGCCTCCACCATCACCGGCACCACCAAAAATGGCAACCACGGAGGGAGAGACAGCTTTGATTACTTCAATTCGCTGTCTCTGAGCCGCCAGTACCGCAGGATCAACAGAAGATTCTGCTGAGAATGCAGGTAGTGACAAAAGAGTGCAGATGACGAATGGAACACAGATGAATAATCTCTGCATCAAATTACCTTCAAACTATAACGGCTCACCACGAAACCAGTCAGATTGTTTCAGTCGAGTGCCCCGTCACTGATTATTTTATAAAACGTGCTTCACAGAGGTCGAGGTGATCGCAAATTTCAAGGTTATCTCCAAAGTCGACCAGAACCTCGAACTCACGAACGCCATCAACATCCAGATTTAATTCCACCGGAGAATCCGAGCTCCGTATATTACCCGAGTAAAGGATGCGACCGTCACCTTTAATTTCAACATACACAAATCCAATACCAGGCACAGATTCATCGATCCCCATGATCGCACGGAAATTCCGGTAGTCGCCTTTCAAGCGATATTGAAGAAGTGTTTTTGAATGAATGTAAAGACCACGCGTATATTCTTTACCGCCCACCCGCAGGGGGCCGCCATCCCGGTGTCGGTCTTTACGATACTTCCAGACCGTATCAAAAAAAGGAGTATATTCAATATTCCTTGGTTCCAGATCAGAGAGATAGCGAACCTTACCCTGACTGAAATCCAGATTGGCAATTGACTGTGGGGTAAACCGGGCCCGGGTACCTCCCAGGAGAGTCGCAGTAAATTCAGTTCCGGTAAAAGTAATCGCAGAGGCATTTAATACTCCCGCGTCGGTCAGTCGAATCGCACAGTAGGGAGAGACTTCCGGTGAGGGGGGGCGAGAGTAAATTACCCCGAAGACGCGACTGCGGTTCACGGAGACTTCGTCTTCCCCGGTGAAAAATTGTATTTTTTCTTCGGTGATCGAACCTACGACTCCATCGATATAATCAAGCACATTCTCTTTTTGAACCACGAGCAGATCTTTTGTATTCTCACCGTTCAGCAGTTTTTCCCAGGAGTCTCGAATGTTTGAGTTGAGCGCACCAAAACGAATCGAGGCGACATTTCTGGCAGGCAGGATTAACTCGCCTGTCTGATCACCACTGACTTTGACCTGACGTTCATTGCTCTGCAGACTCTGTGTCGGAAATATTGAGCCATCAGTTAATCTGACGGTTAAAGGTAATTCGAGGCTGCGCTGAGGCCGGTTTTTGGGAAATCGCATATTTAGAATATTGGAAAGAGGCAGGTCTTTCTCAGTCTGTCCCGCTTTAATTTTCGCGACGGTTTTGTTTAATGACTGCAGACTCCCGGAGGCACTCGCGCCACTGAGTGAGGTGACTTCCACATCAGGAGCAATGGCAAGCAGAGTTGTCATTGAAACAAAAAACAGAACAGGCATGTAGTCAACTCCAGAAAGTCAGCAATTAAATGAGTGGGTTCAAAAAGGAATCGATAATGCTATTTGCCGGAATTGGCTTTCTCGGCAGCCAGCTTCTTGAAGTACTTTTCAATCGCTTTACGGTAATGAGATGGAAAATTACGGTTAATAATGTTTTTGGCAGAAGCCTGTTTTTTGGGAGGCAACTGACCCCATCCGCCATTATTGGATAGTTTTTTCTTGTCCACTTCGCCAGGTGCAGTCGTGCCTTTCACGCGGCTTTCATCTGCACCAGCGGCGGGAGTTTTCGAGTTGCCTGCTCCCGAACCGGAAGAGGGGCTGTTTTTTGCCTGGTCTTCCATTTTCTTGATCAGTTTGTCGAGCGAGGCAATGATTTCGTCTTCGACCTTCTGAACTTTTTTTCCGGAATTTCCGAGTTCCAACCTGCGCTCCACATCGCTCATCTTGCGGGAAATCTCATCCAGGCTTTCTTCTTTGAGTGATGCCAGGTCAGCCTGCATCAGGACTGCGACCTGGGTAAAGCGCTCTGGAACGTCCTGAGTTCGGTTTAAAAGTTGATCCAGCGTTTTTTCACAGGCTGCTTTCTGCAACAGATGATGTTCACAGACTGCTTTGTAAAACAGGTATCCAGCCGGATCAATCAGGATTTCCGGGTTAATCGAATTGAAGATCTCCAGAGCCGGGTCAACCAGTCTGAATTGCGTCAAATTGCGGGCGACAAAGTATCTCAGATTGGCAGGATAGAATGTCTCGGCTTTTCCTTCCGTCAAAAATGGAGGGCTGGAAAATTGAGGAACACTGTCTGAAAACTGATTCGATCGAACCAGTTCTGCCGCCTGACGATCAATTCCGGAGAATATACGGATCGCTACGTCCAGCTTTTCTTCTGCAGACAGCGCAGCTTCGAGTTTCACCAGTTGGCTGGCCACCGTCTTCAATTGTGCGGGATCTTTTACTTTCTGGTCAGCTACCCAGTTTTCTAACTGAGATTTTAATTCTGCAGAAGTGGGGGCAGCGTACAGAACAGTCTCTTCTTTTTCAGTCTGTTTTTCGACAGGCTCCTTGAAAGGGAGCGGCACGGGAATGGGGGGCTGTGCAAATGCAGAAACAGACATCAAGCAGGTCAGGGCAATCAGCGTGAACACTCTTCGATAAAGGAGCGTAGATCCTGTGATGCGAGTTAAATTGAGCCTGACTTTCATGGTAGTCTGTCACCTTTGTTCCAGCGGTTCCGAAAAATCGCTTATTTGTTTTTGCCGGTTGCCAGTATATAGGTCGCGTTTTGAATACGTGTCTGTCGATTGGCTAATTTCTGCAACTGTTCCAGGATGTCGGGCTGGTTGGCACCCTCTTCCAAGGCCAGCTTTTCAATTCTCCGAGTGCGATTATTCACGCGTAACTGCAGGGATCGCAGCATTTTGATCTCTGCCAGCATGTCAATCAAAGCCTGATCTTCCGGAGAACCCTGCTGTTGCTGCTGTTGTTGCTGTTTCTTCTTCTCTTCGTCAGATTTATCCATCTCTTTCTGCAGCGCTTCAATCATTTCTTCCAGAGAACTGATAATATCCTGTTCGATGCCCTGGGTCAGCTCATCCACTTGCACGCGGTTCAGGCGGTAACCTACATTCTGCACATCCTCCCGGACCTCTGCCAATGCTTCACTGAACGCAACCGAAGAACCTTCATCAGTAATCAGCAGGATCGCTTTCTCAACCTCAAGACCAATCTGTGATTCTTCACGGGACAGCTGGACAGCGCGGGCCGTATGACGGCTCGTGCGTTCCTTTGCGGGAACTTGTCCGATGGAAAGAGTGCCGGAATAGACGCGTTTCTGTTGTGCCAGAATCTTCTGCAAACGGGCTTCCATGGCAGCCAGCATCAGCTCACGTTCTTCCTCGCGTAACTGACGCAGCATCTCTTCCAGTTTTTCCTTGGCTTCCGCCAATTTACGGATCGCATCATCCTGATGACGGGAGGCGGCATCTTTCTGTTTTTTCTCCAGCTCTTCGATGGCCTTTTCCATTTCCTGGCGGGCCTGTTCGATCTGCTCCCGTCCCGGAGTATTCTTTTGCTGTTGTTCCTGGGACTGCTGGTTTTCTCCCTCCTGGGGTTTCCCCTGCTGGCCTTTTTGCTGTTGTTGTGACTGTTGCTGTTCTTGAGACTGCTGATCAGACTTCTGACCTTCTGACCCTTTCTGATTTGGATCTGATTTGCCGTTCTCGGGAGGCTTGCCTTTGGACTCGGATTCCGAAGACTTTTTGGAGTCGGCATCCTTCTGCGATTCGGACTTTCCTTCCTGGGACTTCTGGTCTTTCTGTTGACCTTCCTGCTCTTTCTCTGCTGATTTGGAATCTGAATCAGACTTCTGGGAATCGTTTTTTTCGGCGTCCTGCTGTTCGATTTTATCGACCAGTTTCTGGGCGTTTTCTGCCGTCTTTTGCTGTTTGTCTTTCACGTCGGCAGGGTTTCCCCCCCGTTCCGTCGCCGCACGCACATCCCGTTCCTGCCCCATCAGACGATTCACATCCTTCAGCAGATCCTGAATGCGCTGTTTCTCTTTCTCGACTTCGCTCATGCGGTCTTCACTCTGAAGCAATGCGAGTAGATTCTGCATGTTTTTTAACAGATTCTCCTGACGTTCCACCGCATCACCCAGTTGGCCTTTATCCAGCATCTGCAGAACGCGTTGCATTTCAACGGTCATCTGGTTCTGTTTACTTTGACCAAAGGCACGAAACAGTAGATCCGCGCGGGCAGGATCTGTCTTTTTCATGTATTCGCCGAGATCATGGAGCGTGGATTCGAAGCGTTTGAACTGCTGAGTAATGGCTTCCTGCCTGTCGGACAGATTGCTTTTATCAACTTCAGGAGCAGATCCCTGATCCGAAGAAGCGGGTTGCTGCGCATCGCTGATATTCTGAAATGACATGCAGACGACAAGTGAGAACATCAGAACGAAAGTCCCTGGACGATTCCACATAAGTATTGCTTCTGCCAAAGTTTTCATAGTGATCTCAGAACCGTTGAGGAAGGGGAAGTATCAATTGCCTGGACGTCTATTTGTGAGGCATGCAAACATTTAAACGCATTCAATATTATATCATGTTTGGTACGATGATCGAAGCGTGTTTTTGTGTCCAGTCATTAAAGGGTGAGGAAACCGTGAGCCGCGATTCTCTCTGGTTTTGGTAAAATTTTTCAGTTTACTCCAATCCTAAACCTTTGAGACGGTCTAGAAGCTTGTTTTTGCGATACTTTTTGGTCTCTTCTGTCAATTCTTTCTCACGTTCGATCAGATTCTTGAGCATTTCGATGGCTTCATGAAACTCCAGTAAATCCTGCATTTCGTTAAGGACACCCTGCATACGGACCAGCATGGTATCCAGAAGATCAATACTGGTTTGGATTTCGGTGAGTGGGGTGGTGTTCTGCTCGACTGCCAGTCGGAACAGACCCAGCCGTTGATCGACATCGGGAAAATCCTGCTCATGGATCATGGTCAGAGGTTTGAGGATTTTATCGTCAATGCGTCCCATGATCTGGGTTGTGGCAACGCCGTTGTTTACCAGTTCTTCACGAATATCCTGAAACGATTCCACAATGGAAGCTGTTTCGGTCGCATTTTTACGCGTACCATAGAGCGATCGATCCGCTGAAACAGAGACGGCACTCTGATTTTCCAGTAGGGTTGCTTCCCAGGCAGGATCAGTCTGCCCCTGCTTTTGTTTTTCCCTGATTGCCTGAGATTCACGGAGCTGTGCAACACGTTCTTTGAGTTCATCACGTGTCTGCGTGACTTCTTTGAAGATCTGTTCAAAACGCTTGCGCAGGTTCAGTTCTTTGGAATACAGGATCGAGAGCAATTCTTCATCGGTCACGATTTCAAAATGATAGGTTTCGCCATGCACCTGGTGAGGGCCACTCAAGTTATCTGCGTCTTCTGCATGCACGGTCAGGCTGAGTTTCTGACCGACCTTTAAATCCAGCGGCAGAACTTCAAAACGCTCCCACGCCTCTCTTTCATTTCGCTGCAAGGTAAATTCTTTGGGACGTTCCGCGGGTTTGGAACGGAACGGGCGAAGACGGAAATTTTTGTCCTCATCTACCAGGAAGTCAAACCGAGCCGACTGAATGCCATAGTCATCGGTGATCATTCCTTCGACGGGAATCATCGCTTTGCGGGTAATTGATTTGCCAATCCCCGCCAGGCGAGTATCGACCTTCGGTGGCTGGTCTATGATTCCAATAATACTGAGGCGAATCGGCTCGGTGACCAGGAGACCGTCTTCATCCTCCAGGTAGATCCGCATCGGTTGATCGATGAGCAGAGGGATCCCTGAGGAGGAAGTCTCTTTATTATCTGAAACTAAAGTGAAGGGAATCCGAAATACCTGATGGTCCGGGCCACACATCTGTGCTAACTGTGCAGGTGAGAAACTGGTCTGCTTGACAATCTCTCCCTGCGAATTTTTCCAGGCCAGGAAATTAGACTGCGAAGAGGAACTGGTAGCCGACGATGGTTCCAACTGAATTTTAAGCTGATCTGTTTCCAGCGAAAACCGGCTGATTGGTTTGTTGGCTGTGGAGACCATCTGGAAGTCTGTGTTGACGGGTAGCGCGATCTGAGTTCCCTGAACGGTCTGGATATCGGGTGCTGGCACACCGGTCACGGGATCGGTGGTGTTCAAACCGGTATATTCCGGATAGCGGCATTCCAGTTGAATCTGATCCAGGACGGGAGTCTCTACAATTTCAATCAGATAGGGTTCCGGGTTGGTATAATCATTGCCTGAGACCCAGATCTGCATTCCGTCGAGGACGTCCGTAATCGTATGTTTGAAACGACCTTCACCCAGTCGCGACATCACGGTTCGGCCTCCATCCCGACCATTCTGCATGCGATAGGTTAACTGCACGCGTTCGGGAGATTTTTTGCCCTTGATGGTTTCCACTAACAGTGTCAGATCATTTCCCAGACCATGCTTGTAAGTCTGGTCCTGAAATTCCCGGATGCGGTCCCCCGGCTGGGCGATCACTTTGACGACCAGTCCCGTTTCGCGATTCCAGTAATCGCTTTTTAATTCCAGGTAACCTTTCGCCCAACGGGCCATCGCGGGCTGATTAACGACAGCCAGAATCAGAATGGAAACCGACAGGATCAGGGCACCGAAAAATGCTCTTCTTAAAGGGCGTTTATCAAAGACATCTTCGAGGGGAAGCTGACTGCTGCCGCGTGCGACATCTTTCACAGTTCGTTCCAGCATGGCGCGGGTTAAGGCATTTTGAGGTTCGTTGGATTCGTGCAGTTCAATCGCCGTTGCCAAGCGGTCATTCAGCTCAGGGAAGCGGCGTTCCAGTACGAGGGCCAGTGATTTCTTTCTCATTTTCGTCATCAGCCGGAACAGGATAAAAGTACCCGCTAAAACCAGTATCATTGTCAATGAGATTAAGACAAACGAGGCGCGAAACCAGACGGGTAATTCAAAATGGCTAAGTTGGAAATAACCCCAGTCGACCACAAAACTGACCCAGAAAATCAGGCCCACTACAGCAAGTAGTTTAGCTGCGCCTTCCAGCAGAATGTATCTGCGTATTTTGCCCCGTAACCGATTGAGCAAATCGGTGATTTCCTGAGGGATTGATACTTTGGCAGGTTTGTTCATACGTCCGTTTCACGCTGATATTTCAGCAGAGTCAATAATGGGAACACATAGTCATTGTACAATAAATCAAGCTAGCTTAAATAATTTTCTGGTCAGCCATTCCACAGCCAGCAGACCTGCCAGCAGAAAGAAAACCCAGGCCTGATCCCAGAGTGTTTTCAACCGTTCGTCGACCAGGAATTCTTCACCCTGATCAGGCAGCAGGGCAGGGATCTGTTCCGCTTCTTCCAGAGCGAGATATTGACCACCGGTATCGCGGGCCAGTTCCTTGAGCCCTTTCACATTCTGACTTAATGATTCATCTTCCAGACGCGGCAGCAGAACTGTGAGATTTCCGTCTACAACCTGGCCTTTGGAATTAGGGACCGTGACTTCAAATCGATATTTACCAGGCAGGCTGGCACGGAAGCTGGCGACATATTCGCCGGGTCGATTCCGGTCCTGCATCAGTAGTAGATTAGGGATCAGGGGCCTGCCTCGCGGGTCAATGACTTCCATAGGCACCGATTCCTGGATGAGTGGTTTGAATTCCGGATCGAGCAGACGGACACGAACAGAGACCGTCTGTCCCAGTACATACTCATCGCGCTCCAGAATGAGAGTGCCCCGTTTGGTACCTCGTTTCGTTCGACCCTGTCCGATATTCCGGATGAGCTTGGTCCAGAAACGGTCGTAGTAATCTTCCTCGACGGATCGCAGTCGCCACATTTCGGGGCTGCCCAGATAGAAACAGCGACCTTCGCCATAATACTGAGACGCCATCAGAATTGAGAATCCAAATTCGGTTTGTGTTTTAGGATCCGGGAAGTGGGCATAAACCGTTGCAGCCGCTTTGGCACCGTTTGAGGGGTAACAGCGGTATATCCCAGGGAAATTTTCCCATAACTGCCTGGAGGTTGCCGGATCATCGGTCAGCATCAGGAAGCCTGCATCCAGGCCGGCCTGGGTCCATTCGATCCGGCGAATCTGTGTCGCTTCCTCATCCAGGTAGTCGCGGACGAAAGAGTTGATAAACACGGGATACAGATCCAGAATGGACTGGTACTTCTCACTTTCCTGAGCAAGTTTAGGTGTGTAAACGTCACCGGCCACCATGACGATTCCGCCACCAGCTGACGACACCCATTCATTCAGGTTTTGCATTTGTTCTGCTGACAGCAGTTCCCAGTTCACATCAAAAGCGAGTACCACATCGTATTCAAACAGATCTGCCCGTTCAGGGAATTCATACAGGAGTTCGTTCGCATCCTGAGAAACCCCGGGTGGGGCAGACTGCAGCCAGACAGAGGACTGGATCGAAGGATGTCGGTAGAGCATGGTGCGGGCGAAGCGATAATCCCGCATGGGACCACCGGCAATGACCAGTACACGAGTAGGGCGACTGAATACATTAACAGAATGGGCCAGCTCATTGTCCATGGCATTGGCATCACCCGCCAGTTGATTACCCCGTGCCCGAACGACATAACCAATTTCACCCTCCTCAGCGGGGGTGCGTTCAAATTTGATATCCAGAGGCAGGCTGTCTTCCGCAGGCAGCAGGATATCTCGCGTTTCAACAATGGTCGGTTCCGCTTCGCCTGGGACTTTTCTCAGCAGTTCGATCGTAATATTTTTGCCAGGCATACCAATGGCCTGCACGATCGCAGTGATCTCAAAACCATCCCCAAACTGCACATCGGTGGGTGCGATGATTTTGGAAATCTGGATGTTTGCGGGTTGAACAGGACTTCCGACTCCCAAGGGAATCAGTCGTACCTTTGATTCTTTTGCCGCTTCATTGGCAGATAGTAAGTCGGTGCCTGCGTTGGACGCCCCATCTGTGGCAATAATGATTCCGGACAGCGTGGAGCCGTTGATTTCACGTATCAGCTGGCCCAGCAGTTCTCCCAGACGCGTCTCCAGCCCTTGTGGCTGAAGCAGTGTATTCCAATCAGGTTGATCCGGCACGCTGTTTTTTTCTGAGGGTGGGGTCGAGGTATCCTCAGGCGAGTCCTGCTTTTGAAATACATGCAGGGGACCGACTAAAGTTTTATCAAAGGAATAAATGCTGACCTGGTGATTTTTTTGCAGGTCTTTGATCAGGGGAGAATCTGCCAGAAGCTTTTCGACTGCTTCCATGCGGGAGACAACATTGCGACTGGCTGGCGAACTTGCATTTGCTGCCACCAGTTGATTCGGGTGTCGCATGGAAAGTGATGTATCGACTAAAACGGCAACCCGGGAAGGGCGAAACGACATTTTCTGAGTACGCTCGTGTGGATTAAACACAATGGCAATCAGAGCGACTAAGACACCCAGTCGTAATACCGCCATCCAGCAGCGCCAGAACAGTGGGAGTTGAACTGAGTCTTTCCAGACGGTTCGAAACGATAACAGTAATACGAGCCCCAGACCAGACAGCAGTAACAGCCATCCCCAGCCTGAATCGGGCGTATCGTATTCGATCGAACGAAACGCGGTCGTTTCGTCGGCAGCCAGAATCAGTGATGCAGGAAGGGACGCGAAATAATTCATGCGGCGGCCCCCGCTATTTTAGGGTGATAGCTCAAACGATAGGCCAGAAGTTGTTCACAAATCAATAACACGAACAGGATCAGCAAAATTGCATTGGTGATTTCTCGACCGGCTTCCTGGCCTTGAATCCATTGAAATTCACCCGGTTCCTGAATCTGAATCTGTTTTGAATTCCCCAACTCGTTCATGAGTTCATCGGTCGTAGCCAGTTCCAGGTTGCTTTCGGAAACGGGAAAGTTGAAGGCATACATGCGGGGTTCGATCGTCTGGTCCTGTCGTTTCAGTTGAACGGTATATACGCCGGGCTGATCTGTGTCCCGGTAGACAGTCACGACTTGCAGAGTACTGCTGCCGGTGGTGTCCGTCTGCTCTTCGGGAGTTGCTTTGAGGCGAATGGTCCGCCCTCCTTGCGTTACGGGAGTCTGAATTTCAATTTCATCCGAAAACAGTGAGGCATCGAGAGAGAAGGGGATGGGAGCACCCACAATTTCTGCCTGCTCATGCGAGCGGGACTGGACCAGGTATTTCTGCAGCTCCAGCTGGAACACGATGTAGCTGGGATTAAACGCCCAGGTGTTCCACGGTTCCCCTTCATTGGTCAGTACAGGGCCGGCCGATGTCAGACAGGTAATGATTCGACCTTTACCCAGTCTGTGTTCGAGGATTAACGGAGACTGATTGCGAAGGGTTGCGATCACATTCACGCCGGATACTTTATCTGCCTTGGTTTGCAGCCACTGCTCCGAGAGTGGAAAGTAACGTGAAATGGTCACGGCTTCGATGAGAGGGTTGTCCTGACCGGCAAAGACAGAAAAGAGAGGGTGATCACTGACATTCAGATCCACCATCGTATTCGATTCCCGGGCTGGTAGTGCGCGCGGTGACGTTTCCAGAGGGGCTGGAAACAGACCATTGCCATCTTTATATAGCTTCTCGTTATAAAAGGCAGGCTGGATGGAAGGACCGGCAAACCAGATGAGGCCACCACCATCAGAGACAAAATTTTCCAGAGCGACGATGGCATCCAGAGGTAGCTCTGCAATGTTCAGCAGATAAATGTTTTTAAACTGGCTGAGGGGATGTCTGCGCAGATAGTCCACATTCTCAACAGAGGGGGCAAATCCGGTCGTGGAAGCGTCCGGCGCAATCGCCGTCTGGATGTACATCCACTCGTTGCCGGAAGGATTGCCGTCCACAATCAGGACCGGGTTTGAGGGTTTGACATTGATGGCCATATAACGCTCATTATCACCCTCCAGCGCATCGTTCGTCAGGCTGACATTGATTTGATGCAGACCGGGTTTGTTGAATACAACATCAAAGTCCTGCGATATTTCACTGCCGGCTTCGATTTTATCAAAAACAATACTCATCGGAAGTTTGTTCTGATCGACAAAAGCAGAGACGCGCACATCTTCGACAATCTGTTCTCCAAAATTCTTCAGACTGATTCTCAGACGCAGGGGCACATCGACGGCCGCCACCTCGGTTGCACCGGAGAGTTCTGTGATTGCCAGATTCGATTGAGAATCAGGCACCGTTTTGATGAGGTTGATCGCCGTATCTGAGTTACTCAGTTCTTCGATTGTGGAAGCCACCCCTTTTTTTTCCTGCCAGTCAGACTTGCGAAAGTCGGAGATCAGGTGGAGTGTTTTGATGACGGCCCGATCTTCATTCAGCAGGTCGACGGCTGCTTCCAGACCTTGATTCAGATCCAGACTCTGATGAGAACAGGTGAGATTGGAGAGTTTGGCATCCAGTTCGTTGATCAGTTCTTCATTGATGTCACGTTGTAGAAACAGGGGGGCATCGGCGCGTGACAGCACGATTAAAGAAAACTTTTCTGTGTTGGGACGGTTGGCGCCTTCAGAGGCAATTTTGCGAATGACCTGCAGGCCTTCTTTAAAGCCCGTCTGTTCTCCCCAGGCATTTCCCATGGAGCCACTGTCATCCAATACGATTACATGATGTGATTTCGCGCCGTGAAACATCGATAACTGATTGGGGTCCAGAATCAGACGGCCGATTAACAACAGCAGACAAATGATGAGAATGATGCGTAATAACAGGAGCAGTAACTGTTCAATCAGTACGCGACGCTGATTGGTCTGCTGACTTTGCAGCAGAAATTCCATTGCAGCAAATTGAACGCGTTTATACTGAAAGCGATTAATCAGGTGAATGATGATCGGCGCAGCAATCATCAGCGCGCCGGTCGAGACCAGTGCGGAATTCACAAAATGTTGAGTTAACCATGCTTCCATATGTCGAATCGTCAGTTACAGGCTGGAGGGAACAGGGGGACTTTGTTTCGTTTACTGTCGGATGGATTGCTGCATTCCGATGCGATGATTCAAATAGTGGGCCAAAGCAGCATCCAGATACTCGCTGGTCCGGATTGTCTGGTAGTCAAATTTGTTTTTGGCACAACGCCTTCTGATTTCATTTAAAAACTCATGCATGGCATTGAGGTAGCCATCCCTTAATGAACGGGGGTCGCAAACCAGTTCTCCCGCTTCTTCCATGCCTTCAAATCGTGTGGTTCCAGAATAATCAAAATCAAGTTCCTGATCATCCAGGATATGCAGCAGCATCAGATCATGCCCACGATACTGCAGCAGACGTAATCCTTTAAACAGGCTCTCTCTGTCTACGAATAAATCGGATATGAGGATAATCGTGCCCTTCTGCGAGCGCGTTTCTGCCACTTCCTTTAATACGTCATAAATGTCTGTTTTTTTAGCAGGTTTTTCGGAAGCCAGCGCATTCAGCAGGGCATTCAGATGATTTCGCTTGCTCAAAGCGGGGACTCGGCTGCGAATCCCGTCGTCAAAGGTGATCATGCCAACCGCATCCTGCTGTTTGAGCAGGAGAAACGCGAGAGCAGCGGCTGCCGTGCAACCGTATTCATATTTGGATAAGGGACCGGTTCCAAACTGCATGGATTCACTGACATCCACCAGCAGCGTGGTGCGGAGGTTCGTGTCTTCTTCGTACTGCTTAATGTAGTATTTATCTGTTTTAGACCAGACCTTCCAGTCAATATTTCGCACATCATCACCGGGGGCATATTCCCGGTGTTGAGCGAATTCTACAGATTGCCCGAAAAAGGGACTGCGGTGTAATCCCGACAGGAACCCTTCGACGATCGTACGTGCTCGAATTTCCAGGCGGGAAATGCGAGAGATTGCTTCAGGCAGCAAAAATTTTCTGTAATCTTGGGTCACTGGTCAGTTCGCCTTCCTTAGACGGTGTCTCTTCAATCAATCGCTCAATCACACGATCCGAGGTAATCCCTTCCGATTCGGCAGAGAAATTTGTCACGATTCGATGTCGTAAAACGGGTGCAGCCAGAGCGCTGATATCTTCTGTCGAGACGTGAGTATGACCATTGAGCAACGCCCGTGTTTTCCCGCCAAGCAGCAGGTTCTGAACCGCCCGTGGTCCTGCCCCCCAACTGAGCCATTCGTTTACAAACTCTGGAGTGCCTGGTTCATTGACACGAGTCTGCCTGACCAGAGCCAGGGCATAATCAATGACGTGATCAGAGACAGGAACCTGCCTCACAATCTTCTGAATCTCCAGGACATCGACGGCATTCAGGACATGCTCAATCGTACCTTTTGAATCGGAGGTCGTCTGCCGGGCAATCTGCCGTTCTTCCTGAAATGAAGGGTACCGCACATAAACCTTGAACATGAAGCGGTCCTGTTGTGCTTCCGGCAGCGAGTACGTACCTTCCTGCTCAATCGGGTTTTGCGTTGCCAGTACGAAAAAAGGATCACTCAGCAGATGCCTGGTCTGACCGACACTCACCTGGTGTTCCTGCATCGCTTCCAGCAGAGCAGCCTGCGTTTTAGGAGGCGTGCGGTTGATTTCATCTGCCAGCACCACGTTATGAAATAAGGGGCCCGGGATAAAGCGAAATTCCCGTTCTCCCGTTTCCCGGTTTTCCTGCAACACGTCTGTTCCGGTGATATCCGCAGGCATCAGGTCCGGGGTGAACTGGATACGGCTGAATGACATGGACAGCGTTTGGGCCAGCGTGCTGATCATCAGGGTTTTCGCCAGACCGGGAACCCCTTCCAGCAGGCAGTGGCCTCGGCTGAATAATGCAATCAGGAGCTGCTCAATCACATCATCCTGACCCACGATGACTTTAGAGATCTGCCCATGGATCTGCTTGTAGGCGGAGCTCAGTTTATTAATTGACTCCTGAGTGATTTCAAACTCAGAAGAGTCAGAGGTATCTTGTTTCACTTCCGACATCCGTTTTCACACCTTTCTACAAAGGTAAACACTGCTTGGCGCAGAAAGTTCCGTAAACTCTATCGTAATACCTGTGACAGGACTTTGCGACCATAAATCGAGAAATTACAGGGGTTTCCTGCCAATCTGCGGTAAGCTTCAAAACCTTGGTTTGACTCGGGAAACGGGTTTCTGACCAGGTCTGTTTCCTGATAAATCAGAACGTTTTCCATTAATCGAGGCGCGAATGATACTCAAATCTCAGGGGGATCGTTGCAGGCTCAATATAGAAACAGATTTTCAGAGGACTTCCCACAGTATTTTACTCGAAGAGTCAAACTGGGGAAGTATTAAAATCAGCTTCCTGAATGAACTTGTCAGAAAGCTGATGCGCAGGGAAATCCGGTGTGGCATTCAGTCAAGTACTGTACGCGATGGTTTTGATCATCAGTCCCAGGCGAGTGGGTTTTTCCAGGCTGCTTTCAGCTCATCCAGGCTGGCGCTGACTGCAGTGCCCCCCGAAGTTCCTTTGATCGTAAACTGCCGGGTACCGATGACTTCTCCAATATCGACCAGAGGCAGGTCACCAAAGCACTCATACAAGGCATCCATTTTATCCAGAGGTACTTCAAGCAGAAAACGAGTATTGCTTTCAGAGAACAGTAAACTGGGGGTGGAAAGCTCCAGTGCTTCAGGAAGTCGGGTCGGGTCCAGTTTCATTCCATAGCCACCGGCAAACGCCATTTCAGCAGCTGCGACTGCCAGTCCACCCTCGCTCAGGTCGTGGCAGCTTCTGATCAATTGCTTTTGAATTGCCAGATGCAGGGCTTTGAAGATTTCCGGTGCTTCCTCCTTATCAACCTGGGGGACCTGTCCCCCTTCCAGCTGATTCACCATGGCAAAGTGACTGCCTCCCATTTCATCGTGTGTTGTTCCCACCATGAAAATGCGATTACCGGGGGATTTGACGTCCATCGTGACTGCCAGATTGACATCAGCAATCTGCCCGATGGCACTGATCAGCAGCGATGCGGGAATGGCGACTGTTTCTTTTTCTCCCTGCTCATTCTCAAAAGAATATTCATTATACAGGCTGTCTTTGCCGCTGATAAAGGGGGAGCCGTACGCGATAGAGAATTCCTTACAGGCCAGGGCAGCTGCGACCAGGCTACCCAGTGTTTCTGGACGATCTGTATTCCCCCAGCAGAAGTTATCGAGAATTGCAATCTTCGTCGGGTCGGCACCGACGGCAACGCAGTTGCGGATTGCTTCGTCAATGGCAGAAGCCGCCATCCAGTGTGTATTCAAGTCACCATAGCGGGGATTCATGCCACATGAAATTACCAGTCCACGAGTTGATGTCAGGTCGGGGCGAACCACTGCAGCGTCCGAGGGACCATCATTCTGAACTCCGACCAGCGGTTTCACCACGCTGCCTGCCTGCACCTCCTGGTCATACTGTCGAATGATCCATTCTTTACTGCAGACATTCAGTGAGCTTAGTATAGAGGTCAGGTCTTTAGTGTAGTTGTCACGTTGCGGAGGCGTCAGAGGAATGAACGCTGGTATCTTGTAAACGGCTTCACGCACGACCGGAGGTCGTCCATCATGCAGAAACGACATTTCCAGATCAGCCACGACCTGATCCTGATATTTCAGAACCAGGTGGTTGGTATCTGTAAATTTTCCAATGACTGAAGCTTCGACGCCTTCTCCGGCACAGACTTGTTCGAAGGCTTCCCAGTTTTCCGGTGGGACAGCCAGAACCATGCGTTCCTGGGCTTCGGAGATCCAGATCTCCGTGTAGGACAGACCAGCATATTTCAGCGGGCATTGATCCAGCCAGACTTCCGCACCGGTTTTTTCACCCATTTCGCCGACGGCACTGCTGAATCCACCGGCGCCGCAGTCCGTAATCGCCGAGAATAATTCTTTATCACGTGCTTCCAGAATGACATCCAGCATCATTTTTTCTGTGATCGCATTTCCAATCTGCACAGCGCCACCGGAAAGCATTTCACTTTCAGAGGTCAGTTCTGCAGAAGAAAAAGTCGCACCGTGAATTCCATCGCGCCCCGTCCGTCCGCCGACTGCAACGATATAGTGCCCCGGTTGTGTCTTTTGTTTTTCGGACTTTCCGACAGGTAGCATGGCTACATTACCACAATAAACCAGGGGGTTACCCAGATATCGTTCGTCAAAATAGACAGCTCCATTGACTGTGGGGATACCCATACGATTACCATAGTCACGCACCCCTGAAACGACGCCGGTTGCAACCGCTTTGGGATGCAGCACTCCTGCAGGAAGTTCGGCGTAGGGGATTTCCGGAGGAGCAAAACAGAACACATCAGTATTGCAGACGGGTCTACCGCCCAGTCCGGTTCCCAGCGGGTCCCGGATGACACCCCCGAGACCCGTATTGGCACCACCATAAGGTTCCAGGGCTGAAGGATGGTTATGTGTTTCCACTTTGAAACAGACGTCCTGCTTGTCATCAAAGGTGATGACCCCGGCATTATCCGCGAAGACGCTCACGCACCAGTCATTGTCACCCAGGGATTTGCGAATTTCAGTGGTCGCAGCAAAGATGGTCTCCTTCAACATGTTCTCGAAATGCAGATCGCGTTCGCCATCTTTAAAATGAATTCGTCCAGCCAGAGTTTTATGAGAACAGTGCTCACTCCATGTTTGAGCGATACTTTCCAGTTCAACGTCGGTCGGGTCTTTTTTCTGGTTGACGTAGTATGCTTTAATCGTTTTCATTTCGGTCAGATTTAAATACAGCTGACCTTCGCGACTGAGTGTTTCCAGCTGTTTGTCATTCATCTCGCGGATAGGGATTGTGACCAGTTCGAAGGTATACTCACTGCCGAGTTTAATGCTGTCCATCTGCAGCGGGCCACGCACGACATATTCGATCGCTTCGTTGGAAAGAACTTTCGCAGCCATGCGGTCAATTTCTTCATTGGTAGCATCAGGGTTTACCCAGTATTTGCGGCAGGTGGCCACATTTTCTACAGCCAGACCCAGGTCACAGATCGCCTCGCGGGCACTGTTGGCTGTATTGTCAGTCACACCGGGTTTGAACATGACATTCAGCAGTGGTTCAGTACCTTCAGTATCTGGGGTGGCGCCAGACAGGATGCGTATCTCAAAGGTTTCCACAATCGGATCTGCCAGAAGAGTGCGGGCGATTTTATCAATATTCGTCTGGTTCAGGTCGCCTTCCAGCAGAAAGGAGTGTGCAGTCTGGACAGTCCGGATGGAATTTGCACCGAGTATCTGGCATTCTTCCAGGATACGGGCACCCTCTCGGTCGATCTGATTGTCGGCTGGTTTGATTTCGACTTCGCAAAGCATGTGTTTTCCAGTTACTGTTGATTCCATCGGGAAAATGAAAGATTTGTTATTGTCGCTATGATAGTCAGTCGAAAACCTGACCCACGCTGTTGATTAAGGGGTTGAATTTAATGTCTCGTGTTTCTTTTTACCATCTTCCAGCAACTGCCTGAGGTGCTTTTCATCATTGTCCAGAATTGCTTGCTTGAACTGCTGGAGAGACTGGGTGTATTTATCAAGACTTGTCACAATTGCATCTCGATTACTTAACAGGATCTCAATCCATAAAGCCGGGTCACCACCGGCAATGCGTGTTGTGTCCCGAAATCCGGTTGAAGTATATCTGGTGTTTTCTGACGCTAAGGTCGCTGCCAGTGCGGAAGCGACCACATGAGGTAGATGGCTGGTTTCCGCCAGAATCAGATCATGTTTTTCTGGTGTGGTCTGCAGGACATGCATGCCCAATGCTTCCCAGAACTGTCTGACTCGGGAAACAGCCTCTGCGGGTGCTGACTCCTCTGGAGTGATGACACAGGGACGATCCTGAAACAGGTTCTGATCAGAGAATTCGTAGCCACTTTTTTCCGATCCTGCCAGGGGGTGCGAGGCGACAAAAGTGACCTCTGCAGGCAGTGTCCCTTTCAGTTGTTCACAGATTTGCTTTTTCGTACTGCCTACATCGGTAATGATTGTGCCTGCGCGACTGTTTCTGGCGACAGTCTGGATGAATTGGACAATATGGTTGACGGGGGTGCAAACAATCACAAGATCGGACTGTGCTGCCGTCTCGGCTATGTTCGTCGTACCCCGATCCACTAAGCCAGACTGCTGCGCAGCCCGCATACGGGAAGGATTTCGGCCTGCTCCCAGGATTGTTTCTGCCAGATTGCGCTGTCGAGCCGCAGCGGCAATGGAACCTCCGAGCAGACCTACGCCAATCACGCCGATCGTTTTGAAGAGGTAGTCTTTTTGAGTTGATGAATCAGTCATGCCTCGTATTGTAGAAGCCCCGATTCGGGATTTCCAGCGGGCAGACGCCTGTAACAACGACCTGTTCCAAAAGTCTGACAAACTTGTAAGTCATTTAATCAGAATCTTTTGTGTAGAACTCATTTCTTTTCTGCAATTCGATACAGATAGCCGTTCGTACGCAGATAAATACTTCCTTCGCTGACGGCAGGTGATGCATTGAACAGATCATCGTCTGATTTAATCTCATTTCGGGCCAGTTCGACATATTCAGGCCCGGCTTTCAGCACAATGACACCACTGTCCCGGGTCGTCACATACAATTTCCCATCCGCTAGAACAATCGACGCATACAGTCTGGCTCCGGTGGGCAGACGGTTTTTGTAAACCACTTCGCCATCTTTTGCATTCAGGCAGAAAGCAATACCTCGATCACTGGCCCAATACAGATGGCCGTCATGATACACGGGGGAAGTAACATTTGCTCCCACATTGACTTCCCAGAGCTTATGAGTTTTCGTGACATCACCCCGCCCTCCTGGTCGAACGGCGATACTTCGGTTGCTGCGACCTCCCAGGCAGTAAAGGATTCCTTCATTCTGCACCACAACAGGCACGACGTAGTCCTGAATTCCTTCACAGGTCCAGAGTTTTTTACCCGTATCGGGATCAAAGCCAAAGATCTGGTTTTTCTGGTTGACTACCAGTTCCTGTTTACCTCCCGGGACATCTACGATCGAAGGGGTGGTCCAGGCGCGTACAATGTCTTCCGCCTTCCAGGCCACTTCGCCATTACTCTTGTTCAACGCATATACGGTGGAGCTTTCAATGCTGGCATTCACTATGACGAAATCTTTATACAGGATCGGAGAGGAAGCGGAGCCAAAGCCGGCAGTCCCGTCTCCCACATCAGTCTGCCATTTGAGTTTGCCTTTCAGGTCGTAGGCGACGACACCCGATGTTCCGAAAAAAGCATAGACCCCCGTTTCATCACAGGCAGGAGTCCCGCTGGCATAGCCATGATCAACAATCCGTTTGGTGATCTTTTGAACTTCATTAATCGGGGAGACCGATTCATCCCACATGATTTCGCCACTATCGCGGTTGACGGAAATTACATGCAGTCGCAAGTCAGAAGGGTTGCCGTTATCTTCTTCCGTCAGTCCATAACCGGTATAGGAAGTGACGAATACCTGATCGCCGAACAACACCGGGCTGGAAGATCCATGTCCGGGAAGTTTTGCTTTCCAGACAATGTTCTTCTCTGAGCTCCATTCGGTAGGGAGCCCCGTTGTTTGTGAAACACCGTTTCCAGAGGGACCGCGGAATTGTGACCAGTCTGCTGCCTGAGTCTGCTGAGGTACTGAAGTCAGGAAGGCTGTCGTGAGCATCACGGAAAGAATCATTCGGATCATATTCAGCATCCAATGGATAGGAGGGAGGCAGGGTTCTAACAAATAAACAACGAATCCGGCGTCAGGTTTCGAACAGTTATTAAATTAGAAGGTTTTATGCTCGCAGGCAAGCAATTTTCCCTCAGCGGAGCTGATTTATCTCGCTCCGAAATCAGATCAGCCTGGAAATCGGGGTCCCGTCGCTGAGTGCCAGGGGCCGTCCAATGGGTGAAATGAGTTCTTTGGTATGGTCGATTTGCATTTTCTGCATGATCGTGGCATACAGGTCCTGGATACGAACGGGATCGACGGGTGTTTTTTCCTTGCCGGTTGGGTCAGTCTCACCCAGGACAATATCTCCTTTCAAGCCGCCTCCCCCGACGATACATGAAAAGCCGGTAGGCCAGTGATCGCGACCATCGAGTGGATTGATTTTTGGAGTTCTGCCAAATTCGCCTATACAGAGTACAATCGTCGAGTCCAGCAGGTCCCGTGACTTCAGATCCTGTAACAGGCTGGAAAATGCCGGGTCCAGAATCGCTGCCTGGGTCTGGTGCCCGGTATAGTTATTCGCATGACTGTCCCAGCCGCTAAGATTCACTTCAATGGAATGCACGCCTTGTTCAACCAGCCTGCGGGCAACCAGGCAACCCCGCCCGAAAGAAGAGTCGCCATAGGCTTTGCGGACTGCTTCAGGTTCTTTTTCAATTTCAAAAGCGTTGAGTTGTTCTGAGCTCATCATGGTCAGGGCGCGATCAATGGTCGACTGATGCAGTGTTTTCTGAGTCTGAATGGATCGCCTTTTTCGAAATGCCTGTGAGACGACACTCAGGTTTTCCAGACGTCGTTCCTGGCGAGGGGCACCGACGCCCGACCGCATGTTTCCAATATTTCGACCGGGATCTGGTACTCGGAAGGCATCCAGATGACCGCCCAGATATCCGCCTCGAGCGGGAAACTGTGTGTTCCCCATGGAAATATGCTGGGGAATTTCCAACTGTGAACTGGGGGCCTCATGGGTGATGATTGCACCCAGTGCAGGATAAACGGTTGTCGGTTCAGGGCGGTAACCGGTTTTAAGATATTTGGTCCCTCGTTCGTGGTCACCTTCTTTAGAGACCATAGAGCGGATCACGGACATCGAATCCAACTGCTCAGCCAGCAGGGGATACATATCGGAAATCTGCAGACCGGGGACAACTGTTTTGATCGCTTTGCCTGGCCCGCCAATGGCGGTTCCTGGATGCGGATCCCAGGTTTCCAACTGACTGGGGCCGCCCCCCATCCAGAGAATGATGACCGATTTCTGGCGTTCTTTTCCCCGTCGTTCTGCAGCCCTTAAATCGAATCCAGGCAGCATGAATGAGAGTGTACTTCCGACGGCGACTTTGCACAGATCGCGACGGCTGATTTTGCTGGAGAGCAGATGGGATTCAAACATGGTTCAATGGTTCCAGGAAAATTCAGGTGAATTATAAAGAGCCCAGTAGAGGTCTTCGGTAACTTTGACACGCTGCTGTTGATTTTTAGCTGACTGATACTGTTTCAGAAAATAATCGCGTTCCTCTGTAGTGGGCAGGCGGGTCAGGCAGACCAGGTAACAGGTCTCAATCCGCTTTTCCGCAGAGACGCCGAGTGAAGCAATGCGTCCAACAGAATTCAAAGGCGACGCGCTCCCGTTATCCTTAGCGAACTCGCCATTCATCCGCAGCAGGGCCTGAGGAATCGTGCCGGGAAAATCATTGAGTTCATCGCTTCCCAGGTCACCATATTCTTTGACGAAATTGAGTTCGGAGAAAAACCGTCGTCCCCGCATGATCAGATTGGAGTTCTGGTCAATGGTTTTCAGTGAAGAGGCCTGCAGCATCGCACCAATGATCTGTTCGGGACGCAAACGAACGAGTGGGAACAAAGCCCAGTTATAAGTGGCTGCATCGATTTGTTCGGCTGTTTCAAACTCGGACTCAGACGACAACTGGAACGGTTTGGATGCGACAATGATCTGGATCAACCGTTTGATGTCATATCCGTTTTCGCGGAAGTCCTGTCCCAGGATATCGAGCAGCCCCGGCGGAGACTGGGAAAGATCAGTGGGGGCCGGCAGATCATCAACGGGATCATAATAAGGAATACCAAACAATAGTCCCCATACTCGGTTGGCGGACGCCCGTTCAAAACGGCGGTTATCCGGATGAGTGACCCATTCTGCCAGTTGTTCTCGCAGGGTTCCCTCTGCGGGCAGGCATTCTTTCAGGAAGGGAACGCGGGGCGCTACTTCGCGTTGTTCCAGTGTCATGCGGTCTTCTACTTCGTATTTTAATTTCTCGTTCGAGCGTACGCCGAGCACCTGAATCTCTACCTGACCATAAAAAGCAGTCAGCCCTTCGAAGTCCGCCTGCTTCCAGTGATCAAAGGGATGATCGTGGCACTGGGCGCAGTCAATCCGCTGTCCTAAAAATGCGCGGACGGTACTACCGGTCAATTTGTTTCGGTCCAGGTTTCCATCAGCCACAGCAGAGGTAATGAAATTGGTTTCGGGGTCACCCGTCCAGAGCCCTTCACCTGAAATCAGTTTCCGCACGAGTTCATCATAGGGAGTGTTTTCCTGAATCTGGTCACTGAGCCAGGCTTTAAATCGATCGCGACGAAAAATGATAAACTGTCCCTGGGCAACGCCTACAAAAGCGCGGGTGAATCGTTCAGAGAAGTAGTCAGCAAAACGACGGTCGGCCAGCAGTTTTTGTGTCCAGCGTTCCAGGCGGTCGGCTCCCTGCATGTTTTCAAACTCACGAATTTCTTCAAGCGAAGGAATCGTACCATGCAAAGCCAGTGAAAGTCTTCTAAGCTGTGTCAGTTCAGAAACCCTTGAAGCCGGAGGGATCTCTTTCTCTGTCCATTGCTTTTCAAAAAACTGATCGACCTGTCGGATCGTATCAGTGAAAGAATCACTTTCAGCGACAGTCGGCAGAGGAGGAGCCTTGTCTACCGGACTGCTGGATGCCCAGGTAACCAAGGTGACAACCAGACCCACAACGCAGAGGGGCAGGCAGACAACTTTCCAGCGATGGGCATGGGGCTTCATAGGTTCATCTCGAAATGAGTTTAAACTTCCCTCAGAAAAACGGGAAGCATGAATCTTCTCTATTGTTAATCATACCAGACTGGGAATTCGAAAGTTTCATCGAAATCTTGAAACTATCGAGTTTTTTCTGAGTACCAGTATTACCGAAGCGAGGTTCTCCACGGTAATGCTTCTCGATTCGGTCAGGAAATTCTGTTATAAGTAGGACTTAGCTGGTCCCAGTGTGCAGACGTGATTTAACGGAGACTTGAAAAACCGTCTGGTAAGAGTCCTGGAACGATCTCAAAGGCATTGATCAGCTTCAGTGATTGACAGGTGTTACTTTGAAAACGCACGCTGATTCCGGGGATGTCATCGATCTTTCTGTGTCCCCCCGAATTCCTGATCATCAGAGGGAGCGGGTTGTGAATGAACATATGACACAACAGGCAGACTCTACCGACTCCAAAGTCGTGAGGGCAGATGCAGCTTCTGAAATCACTGATTTTTCAGATGAGTCAATTAACACGCAAGGCATCACCGCGGAGATTGAACAGTTCTACCCTGATGAAGTCGTGGGAAATATTCCCCCCTTTCCGCATCTGCTCCGGCATCCACTCAAAGCTGCCTTCTGGATGATCCGCATGGCATTTGGAATTGCCAGTCTGGTACTGTTTCTGGCTCTCATTGCCGCCGTCCCAATTGTCAACTTTATTGCGTTGGGATATTTATTGGATGTAGAAGGTCGCGTCGCGCGAACCGGTAAGATTCGTCTCGCGTTTCCTCTGCTGGATATCGCCCCTCGGCTGGGGATGATTGTGCTTGGTGTCGCTCTCTGGTTGATTCCCCTGTTTCTGCTGGCCGGAGCTGCCGCGGACGCGCATTTGATTGATCCCGGCGGGAGCAGTGATCGTAATCTGCATCTGATAAATCGACTGGTGGCGATTGCGATCTCGATACATCTCTGTCTGGCCTTAGCACGCGGAGGGACACTCTGGTGTTTCGTAAGGCCTCTCAAGAATGCAATCTGGCTCTATAGGCAGATCCGGGCGGGAGGCTATCTGGACCGGGCCGCTGCACATGTCAGTGAATTTATTTCCTCTCTGAAACTGGGGAAGAACTTTTCATTGGGACTGCGTGGATTCCTAGGGGCTTTAATCTGGTTGATTATTCCTTCGACCATGTTTGCTGCTGCCAGTTCACCGGAAGGAGGGCAGGGAGTTGCCGTAGCGGTGACCTTGCTGGGAGGGGTCAGTCTGGTGATCGTGCTGGGATGGTTACCGTTGCTCCAGGCACATTTTGCCGCAGAGAACCGTTTTCGTGCCATGTTCGAATTAGGGACCATCCGACGGAAATTCAAACGGTCTCCCCTGTCATGGATGTTCTCCCTGGTCATCGTGTATGTGCTCTCTCTTCCGCTCTACCTGTTTAAGGTAGCCGCTCTGCCACGCGATGCCATCTGGGGAATCACACTCATTTTTGTAGCGACGATTTATCCTACAAAAATCCTGCTGGGCTGGGTTTACCATCGGGCCTCTGCGAAGACCAGAAATGCCTGGTTTGGCTGGCGCTGGTTGAGTCGCACGATCATTCTGCCTCTGTTGGCTGTCTATGTATTCATACTGTTCTTTACACAGTTTATCGGCGTACATGGGAACCGGGTTCTGATGGAGCATCATCTGTTCCTGCTGCCGGTTCCATTTTGATGATCGACACAGATCTGGCAGTTAAATCATTCTGGTACGCGGTTTTGTGTCATTCGGATCAGCAATGCTACTCTGTTTTTCTGTAGTTCTGACGCTGTGGATTCTCGGGTACAAGATCAAATTTCAGAAAATCCTTTCGCCTTTTGAAAATCTCAACTATATGATTCTGTTAGAGGAGCAACAGGATAAAATAGAGATTAGACAACTTGCGATTCATCATCTACATCTACCCGTCGCTGAATTGATCCGGATTTCAGACCGGAGTCCGGTTTAAGGATATGCAGGGAAAATCTCATTTCCCGGCACACACGTTCGCATCATTTCATGGCTCAGCGTGTTGCCTTTAACGGAACGGAGGACAATTGCGCCTGGCCAATTTCTTGAAAGGCAGGACAAGCGATGAACGAATACAAGGTAGACGACGTTAGGAATGTGGTTTTGGTCGGCCACGGGGCTGTTGGCAAAACAACTGTAGCCGATCTAATGCTGTTTCAATCTGGTACCACCTCCCGCCTGGGTTCGGTTGATGATGGTACCAGTCTGCTGGATACGGATGAAGAAGAAATTGACCATCGGATTTCCATCGCTTCCACTCTGGTCCATTTTGATTACGGTGGACATCATATCAACCTGATTGACACCCCCGGCTATCCCGATTTCATCGGGCAGGTTTCCGGTGCATTACGTGCTGTCGAGACCGCCTTGATACTGTTAAATGCAGGCCACGGAGTCGAAATTAATGCCCTGCGTGTATCTAAAATGTCGCAGGAAGCCGGAATTGCCCGGATGATCGTGCTCAATAAATGTGATGCAGACAATATCAATTATGAAGCGCTCTTGAATTCAGTACGAGATACGTTTGGTTCTCAATGTATTCCCATCAACCTGCCTGTGGGGCTGGGAGCTGACTTCAAAGCCGTTTTTGATCTGGTAAAAAACAGGGCTGCCCCGGATCCCGACGTTCTCGGCGATCCCGAGGGAACCCGCCAGATGCTGATAGAAGCAATCGTTGAATCGAACGAAGCATTACTGGAACGCTTCTTTGAAGGTGAAGAGCTCAGTCCTGCTGAGTTATCCACCAACATCCCGAAAGCGATGGCTGCGGGTACATTGATCCCGGTCTTATTTATGAGTGCTAAAACAGGGGTCGGTGTTGCCGAGTTTATGGATGCGATGTCGAACTACACATTATGTCCTCAAGACATCCAGCGGATGGAACAGACAAAAGATGGTCGTTCCGTAATGCTCGATCCTTCACCCGATCAACCATTTGTCGCCCAGGTTATCAAAACCCGTATCGATCCCTTTATCTCAAAAATGAGTTATCTCCGTGTCTTTTCAGGAAAATTGAGTAAAGATTCATCAGTCGTCAATGTACGTACCGGGAAACCAGTTCGCATTAATCAGTTGCTGGATGTCCAGGGAGGCAAGCAGGAAGCTGTCGATGAAGTATCTGTTGGCGATATCTTTGCCGTTGCCAAGGTGGAAGATTTAAAACTGGGTGATACGCTGGCTGCCGATGCAAACGGGGATGGTCTGTCATTACCTGAAATCAAGTTTCCCCATCCCGTGGTCGGCCTGGCCGTCGAGCCCAAAAGTCAGAATGATCAGCAGAAGATTTCGGGGGCCCTGCATAAGATCGAAGAGGAAGACCAGACCTTCCATGTGATCCATGATGAGGAGACACATGAAATGGTCATGCAGGGAATGAGCGAACTGCATTTGAAGATCGTGCAGGAGCGATTGCTGCATCGAGACAAAGTGGAAGTCATCACGCATCTGCCGAAAATACCCTATCGGGAAACGATCATGGGAAGCGCTGAAGGGAGTTACCGACACAAAAAACAGTCGGGGGGAGCAGGTCAGTTCGCCGAAGTTCATCTCAAGATTTCGGCGATGCCCCATGACGTGAACCCGGAAGAATATTTTACCAAAAACAACTTTGATCATCTCAGGTCTTATCATTATGATCCCGAAATGAACTTTGCCTTTGTCGATCGTATCTCGGGAGGTTCCATTCCGAACCAGTTTATCCCTGCTGTCGAAAAAGGGGTGCTGGAGAAAATGAAACAGGGGGTAATCGCCGGTTGTCAGGTACAGGATCTGATCTGTGAAGTTTACTTCGGAAAAGATCACCCTGTGGATAGTAACGAGACCGCCTTCAAAATCGCAGGCAGTAAATGTTTTGCGGAACTGTTTGTGAAGTCGCGTCCCGTGTTGATGGAACCGATTGTGAAAATCGAAATTCTGATTCCGGAAGAGAATGTGGGAGATATCAGCAGTGATCTCTCCAGTCGCAGGGGCCGCATGGAAGGCATGGCTGTATCACCGGGCGGTTATGAAATCATTCAGGCTCGGGTTCCGCTGGCAGAAATTATGACCTATGCCCGAACGCTCTCCAGTTTAACGGGAGGCCGCGGCACTTATGATATTGAATTGAGCCATTATGAAATGATCCCCCCGAATGAACAGGGTAAAATCATTGAACTGCTCAATAAAGCCCGGGAATAGCAGGGGCGGGAACAGAGTCAATACCAGAGCGTACCTGCAGTGACAGGCTGTTGTTGCTGCAGGTTCTGGATACAGTCTATTTCTTTTTCTTCTTAGGGTGACTTAATGGCTGATTCCACATTTTCAACTGTTTTTTGATTTCATCGAGTGACATTGGTACGGGAGAAAGTTTGATCTGTGTTTCAATGTCATATTGTTCGTTGGTGACTTTTTCGTCCAGTCGATCAATCTCTTCTTCGATGTTTCGCATCCAGTCGGGAACATCAATGCCGGATCCAATGGTCGTTGCCAGGTAACGCTCGATTTCTTCCTGCAGGATCGAAAAGGCAACTGATTCTTCATTACCGTCGCGGGCATCATTCATGGCTCGAGGGACCAGGGCCAGCATCCGGTTGACCGCCAGCGGTTTGACAAACTGTTCATTCAGATGGTCGGAAATCAGAGGTAGATTGATTTTGTATTCCGATTCGGTCTGTTTCAGTTTTTTCAGATGTTTCTTAGCCATCTCTTCTGATCTGGTTTCGAAGACTGCTTCCCAGATCAAAGCAGACTCGTTTCTATCCTGCTGCGCCAGGACTTTATGGGCGATCAGGAGTGGCACCATTTTCCAGTCGTCACGCTCATAAGCGGCTTCGATCCGCAGGAAGTCGAGCAGGCAGTAAAACATTTCGCCATAATCAGACTGAGTCGTGGTACTGTTATACTCAACAAAGCGATCAAACTTATCGATGACAGATTCAAAGATGACCTTCAGGTTGGTCACCGCTTCTTCCATGTCGATATTACCTTCTTCCAGATCGGTAAGTAACGCCATAGGTTCTGCCGGATCCTGGTACTCCGCAAGATAATTCAGGTACTGTTCGATTCCGTTATGTAGAATCGTCCGCAAGTTGCCCAGTGTCAGATATTGTGCATGGAACAGGTCTGCTCCATAAAGTTCAATGAACTGTCGTACTTCCTGCCAGACAAAGTCCTGATTCAAGGCTTCTGCGCTGGAAAGTCGCATGGTACGACTGTGTTTTAACCATTGTTCCTGATATTTATTCACCAGCTTTTCAGCAATTTCAATCAGTTGCTTATCATCCAGTTGATCAGACTCCCAATCATGAGAGGAGCGAATGATGGCGGACAGGGAACTTCGTAATGCGGTGCGGAACAGGCGATCGAATTCACTGACGGCAATTCCCTCCGGCCGTGAACTGCGTTCCATGCGATAAGCGGTTTTCAAGAGCTGCCAGGTTTCCCGTAGCAGGCCCAGGCTGGGGAGCTGTGAAAGCAGGAAGCGGAGAATCATCTGTAGAGAACGTACTTTGAGAACGGTGTTCGGTTTGCCTCCCTGGTCAATAGGCGTATACAGCAGAGGGGTTTCTGCGATACTGCTCAGAAAGTGGGGGAACTCTTTTCTGACCAGTTCGATATCCCGTGTCAGTACTCCCCGGTAGATCGGAACCAGCAGACTTTCGTTTTCAGAAAGTTCTCCTTCTGCCTTGGCGGGAGGGATTGTTGAAAGCAGCATCAGGCGTGCAGAACGACAGTTAACAGTCGTAATGATGATGGCATGCATCAGGTAGAACTTGGTCTGCATTTGCAGATCATATTCAATATTCGAATCGTGATCGCCACTCGGCTTGGGAATCTGATAGTTCCAGATCGAGTTCAGGAGCACGACCAGTTCCTGTTGCAGATGTTCGGTATGACGAATCCAGCCTGCAATGGAATGCAGCGTGTCCTCATTTAATACACTGGCAGCTTTCTCACCCTTGTTCGCGTCACCAGTATTTTCCGTCTGGCTGATTTCTGCTTCGCTGTAAAATGCGGCTGATAATTGCCAGAGTTGTGAAAGCGTATTTAAAAACTTCAAACGCGGTTCGAGTTGTCGGTTGATTGATTCGATTTCAGAATTACTGGGTGAAAAGCCCGAGTCCATCATTTCCCCCTGGACCCCATCATCGGCACTGTCACGAAATGTCACATCTTCATAGGCGGCGTTGAACAGCGAGTCTTCTTCGTCGGGTTCAGCCGACTCGATATCAAATGGATCTTCAATTTCTTTTTCAGGGACCGGGAGGACCGCGTCAAAATTGGGGACCGACCAGTAGTCGGCGGCATTTACTTCCAGGTAGTCGAACATTTTACGGATGGAAATGCTGTTCGTATTGAAGAATTCCGGTTCGATCTCCGAGGTCAGTTGTCGCATCCATTGCAGTAGTACAGAATGGATCGAGTAGGGACCGGACTCAAGACCGGTCTGGTCTACCTGACTCAACCATTGCATAATCAGCCCGATGGCAGCGACATGGTCCTGCTTCTGCAGCAAAGCGTCGACCGTCAACGCGTACGCTTTTGCAGACTCAAACCGGTCGACATGCTGTCGCCAGAACGAGATATCGCCGACGGCTTCTCCGCCTTTTTTCCACTCCGTCAAAATTTGCGAAACATGCGCCGCCGATTCGAAAGAATCCTGGCCATTGACGTGAGGCAGATCTTCTACCGTCGTCGTGGCGTAACGATCCCATGTTTCTGCCAGTTTCTGGAAGCGATGAGAAATTTCCAGTTTCAGCTGGTCGTTTCCCTGTGCAGCCGCCTCACTGAGAGTGGCTGAGTAAGCTGAAAACATTTCTTCCATCAGGTCCAGCAGGACTTCACTCCGCTGATCGGGAATACTGTCTTCTCGTGAGATAAACAGGGGAAATAAACCCTGGAATCCCAGAATGTTCCAGGGATCGATCAGGGCACCACATTCGATGCCCCGGGTCAGGTGATCTTCAATTTCCGGAATCAGTTTCCACGCCTGTTCCAGTTCGTAGCGTTCCAGGTGCAGATGCACCAGGGTGATTCTCCATTGGATTTCGCATTCAAACCGAACTGAAGTGCAGGGGATCACAGCAGCTTCGCAGCGGGCAGCGACAGAAAAACCCATCCGCGCATAAATGCGAGACAGTTGTCGGTGCTGGACCTGCTGGGCGCCATAACGTGCCAGATGCAGATTCAGATAATGACGAATGTGTCCAAAGGGCTGTTGCGACTGTTTGGCTTCTTTACGCAGTCGTTCTGCCCGCGGCCCACTGGCTGAAGCCAGCAGGCGGTTATAATAGTCATCTCGCTGACGGGCCACTTTGGGGAGCAGTGATGTCAGGCTGATATCGCTGGCGTGTGTGTCAGGCCCTGAACCGCTGATCGACGAGGCCATCAGCATCGTACCACTCAGTACAGCGGCAGCGTCTTCCAGTCGTTCCTGCAGTGGAATTTCCTTGTGTTCATCAATCCAGGCCAGCAGAGAGTCGAGGATCAGGCGGCGGATGACGAAGCGGCGATAATAACCCTGGTTGTCGATAATGTGCGGGTCCCATTCGCCAAACATATAGTTCGTGCGTTTGTTGACCGGATGCAGATGATCATGAGCCCGCAGATCGATGGCAATTTCGTCCATTCGTTCCAGGCGGAAGTGTGCCTGATGCAGCAGGTCTTCAGGGGTCGCCTGGAGAGTCTTGATGGTTTGTTCAATTAGCTTCTGATACACACCACAGGCGACGCCACTATCACGAAAGTAGACTGGCAGAGGCCGGAACTTTTCATGCGGGTAAACCTGCATCTGACGACCGTTTTCCAGTACAGCCACCGGACGAAAACCGACAAAATCATTTAGCCTGTCAATTACCGCAGAAACAATGCGGTCTGTTTCTGACCAGGGGCCACTCTGTTCCAGCAACGATTCAAACAGAACTGCCAGAAAATATGGTTGCAGAAATTCTCGTTCGCAGATGTGAAACAGCAGATCCCGATGATGTGCCCTGTAACGGGGCAGACATTCCTGCAGGGCGAGGCGAATCACATTTTCCGCCTGCGTAATTTCCTGAAATGCTCCCGAGGTGCCTTTTAGTTCTTTAAGATAAATACTCAGCAGTCGTTCCAGGGTTTCCGCTGAAGGTCGTTCATCCAGATCGGAAAAAAGTTGGTTCCAGTTAAATCGGAACTTGGGGTCCGGTTTGCCATTTGAGAAATTCAGATAGCCTAAAATTTCCCGGATGATGTGTTGATCGACGGCAGGTAGTGGAGTCTCGCCTGATTGTTGATTACTCGATACTGTCATATTAGTAAACGTAGATGGATGGATCTAATTCGGGATAAACGGGAATTCATTCTGCTCGTCAGCAGTAAAACAGGCTGTTTCGCTCATGAACAGTCTAAAAGGACTGAAACCCGGAATCTATTATGCTTTTTCAATGCCGCGCGTCAATTCCATGCATGGATGTCTGTTTCTAACTGGTGCCATCAGTGGGGTTTATTGGTTTGCTAAAATATAACTGAGCGTGCATGGATTCTCTGGTTTCAATTAGTGTTCTCATGGACATTTTCGAATACTTTTTGCTTCTGATTCCGGCTGCCAACTTTTACTCAACTCAGAAGTCAGAGTATGACGATTATAACGAATGTGCGTATTGCTCAAGTGAGCTTTCGTTGCGTGTCTGTGGTTTAACGCGATCAAGTTAAACTTCAGTCAACCAGTTTGTTCAGGCAGTTGCCCGGATTCAAGGAGTGTTGGCTCTACAAATTCCAGGCATTGGGAGTGTCAGGCACAGACAACTGGTCAGACTTAAAGCATGTGCATGCAATTTCGATGATAACGGTTTCCCTGCAAGACTCAGACTTTATGTTGAGGAAACTCTGGCGACAAACCTGAATTCAGGCCTAAAGGATGTGGATAGACAGATGGAACACTTGGAATCCCTGCCGGAAAGTGAAACAGAAGACCATTTCTTGAACTGGTCGAAAACGATCTTGAAATCCCCTCTCTTCTGGGGATTGGCTGCCACATTTGGGTTTTATGCCCTTATTCCCTATCTGCCGGTCTATCGTTCTTTGATCGATCGTTATTTTTGCAGTCACCCGCTGGAGTACGCTACGGCAGGCCTGTTCTTCATCGGTATGGCAATTATCGGTGTGAAAGGCATGGGGATGCTCAGTCAGAAGAAATCGTTGTCAGAAACGAAAATTGACTGGGAAACGATCGGTGAAATTGAGAAACTCAACGATCGAATTGATGTGTTTTCAGAGCAGGTGGACTCGCTTTCCAGCTGGATCGGCGAGACCTATCTGGGCAAGCGATTGAAAGATACGGTTTCCTATGTGAAGGGACGTCGTTCGGTCCAGGACCTGGATGAACATCTTAAATATCTGGCCGAGCTGGCTTCCGAGCAGATGCACGCCAGTTATTCTTTGATCCGTACAATTACCTGGGCTGTTCCGATCATCGGGTTCCTGGGAACTGTGATCGGGATTACCATTGCGATTGCCAATGTGACCCCCGATCAGTTAGACACGTCTCTCTCCGAAGTGACTGGTGGCCTGGCGGTTGCCTTTGATACCACTGCACTCGCGCTGGGGTTATCACTGATTCTCGTGTTTTCCACTTTTATTGTGGAACGGATGGAGCAAAAGCAGCTTGAGCAGATTGAGCTCTTCGGGATTGAGAATATTGCTTCCTGCCTGAGTGTATCAGAAAGTTCACTGAGCCCGCTGGAATCAGCTGAAGCCGAAGCTGCTCAGGAACTGGTACTACGGACCGAAGAAATGATTTTACGGCAGACTGATCTCTGGCAACAGAGTCTGGAAGGACTACGCGGTCGCTGGTCCGAAATGATGGAACGGCAGCAGTCAAACTTTGATCATAGCCTGCAGGAAGGAATGACAAATACATTGGGAAGTCATTCTTCACAATTAGAATCATTACGGAATGAATTTTTGACCGCTTACCAGACGACGACCGAACAGATTGAGCTGATGTTAACCCGCTGGCAGGAAAAACAGAAAGAATCAAATTCGACCTTTTCGACTCACCTGGCCCAGATCTGGAATGAAGTACATCAGGATGTGATTTCGGCGCAGTCTCGACAGACTTCGCAGATTGAGCTGGCAACAAAAGAAATCGCCGGCGAGGTCAGACAGTGGAATCAACAACTGAAAGACACTTCAGAAGTTTCTACTCTGCAGATCGAAGCTCTGAATTCACAAAGCGAAAATTTATTGAAAATTGTTGGTCAGGAAGAGCACCTGGTAGGTCTGCAGAAACGGCTGGCTGAAAATCTGGATGCGATTCGAGCCACCGAGACCTTTGAAGAAACTCTGCATAGCCTGAGTGCGGCTGTGCACTTACTCACCGCCCGCTCAAATCGAAATCACGCTGCCTGAAAGTAGTAAATACAGAGGTTGTGATTCTCAACTATTCAATTCTGAACGAATTTAATTCGCGGTTTTTTCCATGAGCAGACAAGGTAAGGAAGCACGTTCGGTATCGCTATTTCCCTTCTTAGCGGTCCTCATTTGTGCGATGGGTGCTTTGATTTTCCTGCTGGTCGTCACCACCCGCCGGATTCGCCACCAGGCAGTCCTGCAGGTGCAGAAGGTCATTGTGGAAGAAGTCGTCGAAGACGATTATTTTCCTCCCGTCATTTTCTCTTCAGAAATTGAGGAGCCCGCGACTGCTGCCCCGATTGTCGTTCAGGTTGAAGAGCCGGAAGTCGTTCCGGAACCTGCGCCTCAAGTAATCAATCTGGCGTTAGAGCATGAGGCAAAATTGAAAGCGCTCTTCCTGCAGAGATCGCGTAAGCTGGAAGACCTGAAGGCACAAAACCTGAAGCTGGTCCGACTGAAAAATGAGCTGAACCAGTCGGAAGATCAGTTGAAACAGAGTGAACAGCAGGTTCTGTCTCTGAATCAGAAAGACAAAGAACTGAATCAGAAAATGAATGCACTCCAGAAGCAGAAAGCGCGTATCGCCGAAATGCTTCAGGAAGAATTACAGAATTTACAGGACAAAAAACAGTCACAGAAAACCGCGCGCAGTAAATATTCGGTTATTCCTTACGACGGTCAGACTGGGACGGCTAAACGTCCTGTTTTAATTGAATGTACCGACCAGGGGCTAACCTTTCTGCCAGAGGGAATTACCTTGACGCCTGAAGACCTGAAGGAGTTTACGCCTGGATACAATCCGCTACTGGCAGGAACCCAGGCATTATTTCAGTATTGGAAAGCCAAGGACCAGGGGACAGGGAAAGAACCGTACGTGTTAATCCTGGTCAGACCCAGTGGTAGTGTGGGTTATTATGTTGCCCGCAAATTATTGAATAATCTGGAACTGGATTCTGGTTATGAGCTGATTGATGCCGACTGGGAATTTGCTTTGCCCGACAAAGACTCCCGGGCGGAGCAAATCTGCCAGGAAGCCATTGATCGTGTTTTAAGTGAGCGAAAGCATCTGGTTTCTCAATTAAACCAGAATCAACAGGGAGCAAGTGAGAGACGTCTGCAGTTTGATGCGCGAACAGGCATGGTGCGGGTCATTGAACCGGAAGAAGGCTCCAGTCGTGGCAGAGGGGGATCCAGAGGCTCGGAACAACTCGCAAGAGGCAGGAACGGTTCTGGCGGATCACGATTCAGCGATGTTTTAACACCACGCCAGCAGATGGCACGGGCCGAGCATTTATCAAAAGTGGCAGACCAGCAACATATTGTGCCACAGGGGAGAGGCGGCCATACCGGTGCAGAACCTCGCGGGCTCTATTCCGGTACCACATCGGGTGGTGGAAAGATTGATGACAAAGCATTCGCGAATCTTCCCGGCAGTCGTCCGGGAGCAGAGGTCTATAACATTGAAGATTTAAAAGGCCCTTACAGTGGCAGTGAAGGGGCAGGCCCGGGGGTTAAGCAGGCTAAGGTGATTGGCCGAGATCAGTTGAAAGAAATGGCCAGACAACATCTGGTAGAACTGGATGGCACGCAGTCCACAAAGACTGCCGAGGGAGAAGAGAAGCAGGGACAATCTGAATCACAAAATGAAACGCAAGCGGCAATGGCTCAGAACCGAGTGATCGAAAATCCATTCCTGAAAGAGGGGACTCAGACAGGAAACAGTGCGACTCAACAGCAGACGGCAAGCGCAGATGCAATCCCACCGAATCCATTTCCGCGGACACCAGGTCAATCAGCTCGAGGGGCCGGAAACGCCAGTTCGATATCGCTGCATCGGTCTCACAAATCAGCAGCCCAGTCAGACAGGGATTCGCAGAATCGGCAGTGGGGCCCTCCTCAATCAAGATCCGGCATCGGCTTTGAGCGTGAGATTACTGTTCAAATAGGAGCAGACAGGATCATCGTGGGAGACGAGAAGGTGATAGCCTTGGACCAGGGGGTCACTCAGGAAAAACTGTCACAGTCCATGATGGTTGTTATGGATCAATATGTCACTTCCTGGGGACCAGCTCCCAAAGGTTTTTACTGGGTTCCCACCCTGCAGTTTACGATTAGTCCGGGAGGGAACCAGTATTATGAACGGTTAAAATCCTCGGCGCAGAAAATGGGGCTTCAGACCGAAGCCAAATACACACTGGATCCGCTTCCGGGTTCTTCCTCCCTCTCAACTGTGAAGGAGCAATAAAATGAGCCGCCGTGCAACACAGGGAGAAGCAGGATTCGGGTCAGATTCGTTTCTGGACATCGTGGCCAATATCGTTGGGATTCTCATTATTCTGATTGTGATTGCTGGTATCAAGATGAGCCAGGCACCCGTGATGGTGGCTGAGAATCAGGAAATAATTCCTCCCCAACCGGAAATTATTGATCAGGATCTGGAAGCATTTCTGCCTAAAATCGTACCAGAGCCACCACCGGTTCCGGTATTGGCTTTGGAACCGCAGGAGCCCAAACCATTTGTGCCTCAGAAACCAAAAATTATCTATCAGCAACCCTCGCAGGAACTGCTGGATGAAGTCCGGAAGATGGAGCAGGAGCTGTCACGGCTGGATCAGTTGATGCAGAGTCGGAAAGCGGGAGCTGCAGAAATTAAGCTAAAGAAGCAGGAAATCAGTGGTAAAGTACTGTCGATGGTTTCTCAAGTCAATCAAAAGAGCGATCGCCTGGAGCAGGAATATCGGCAGTTGTTGAGTCTGGTTGATACGACCAAAGAGACCAGGGAGCAACTGGAACGCGTCGTCGCGCAGTCCCGAAAGGTTTCCGAACCACAGGAACAGATTAAGGAGTTGAAGCATCGTTTAACCCCGGTCAGTCAACTTGTCACTGATAAAGAGTGGCACTTTCTGCTTTCGGAGAATCGGGTCTCTTATGTACCGATCAATGAGTTGCTGATGGAACTGAAAGACCAGGTGATGAAACGCGGGAGCTGGCTGGCGAAATACCGGGAACATCACGGGAAGGTGGGGCCTTTTCGCGGCTATACGATGGACTACATTGTAGAACGTCAGGCCTTATCCGCTCTGGATCAATTGAGTAACGGCGGCAGTGGTGGATTCCGCGTCGGAGTCTCTAAGTGGGAAATCAGTCGCAGTGATGATATCGCTGGTGAGGATCTGGCGCAGGCGATGCAGAATAACTCTGAATTTTTCCAGGCGATCACTGAGATCGGCACCGGATCCACTCTCACCTTCTGGGTATATCCAGACAGCTTTGAGTTATACCGCAGTTTGCAGAAACACGCCCATTCGCTGGGGTACCAGGTGGCAGGACGACCGTTGCCTTTTGGCGTTCCTATTGCCGGTTCTCCAGCTGGTACCCGGTCAGCCGGGCAGTAACGATAGCTGACAAGTCAGGCTAATACAGTAACGTTGCCAGTCTACGGCGGTACGTACTCACCAGAGCAGATTGAGGGCCCAGAACATCAAAAATCCGCAGCATGGTCGCTTTGGCTTCCACTCCTGCTCCGGCTTTATCCTGTTCAATAATGGACAGGCAGATTTCCAACGCTTCCTCATGCTTGTTGGAAATTGCCAAAGCATCAGCAAGTCCGATCTTCAATGCTGTATTTTCTGGATCGGCATCGAGCGCTGAACGAGCGGCTTCGACGCCCCCTGCTTCTTCTGCAGCTGCCTGCAGTTCGAGCTGCGATTTGATCTGTTCTGCTTCCGGCTCCAGAAATCCTCGTTTCTCCAGTTCCTGAATGATGTGTGAGCTTTCATCAAAGCGTGACTGTTTTGCCAGAACTGCAGCCATACGCACTTTGATGACATCATTGGTCGGTTCCAGCTCAGCGGCTTCTTTGTACTTTGCTTCCGCGGAGACCAGATCAGAGTCTTCCAGAATCTGCCCTTCCTGCAGTAACATGTCTACCGGTGAAGGCAACAGATTGGAAATCCATTCTCGCAATGACTCTTCCGGGAGGATTCCCTGGAATTGGTCGACAGGCTGTCCGTTTGCAAATGCGACCACCATGGGAATGGATTGCACACGAAACGCTGCTGCCAGATTCTGCTGTTCATCGATATTTATTTTGGCGAGTATAAATTTTCCCTGATACTCATCCACAAGCTGGTCCAGCAGTGGTGCCAGCTGTTGGCAGGGGCCACACCAGGGAGCCCAGAAATCGATAATTATAGGGATCTGTTCGGACTTTTGAATCACCGCGGTTTCAAAGTTTTCTTCGGTAATATCAATGGTCCAGGCTGAGTTTGCTGACATTGTTTCGTTCCTTGACTCGTTTATGCTTGGATGTGCCAGTGCGTTGACTGGATTATGGGTATTATGAGACAGGCAGTTTACAGATAGCCCACTGTCCGAAATTTTCTTCTACTTCGATCTGCACCGCTTCAATCTGATTTGCAGTATTGGATCCTATCACAGCCAGCAGCTGCTGGCCAATCCAGTGTGCGATCAATTCCGCTGTCGTATTTTCCACTGGGAGTAAAATACAGTCTTCGCGGGGAAAGATCCAACGGCGGTTTTCAAACGTCACTTCGACTTCCTGGTCCTGCTCCCTGACCTGGATCTTCTGATGTAAAGTCGGCAGCAGGACTCGATGGTCAAGTGCATCAACTGATTTCTGCAACTGGTCGCGGAGCGCGATGAAGTCAAACACGTAGCCATTTTCATCCAGGGGGCCGGATAGTTCAGCAGCGACGCGCCAATTGTGGCCGTGTAACCTTTCACAGATGTTGCCGTTAAATGTGATGAAGTGTGCTGCACTGAAAACCAGATGATCTTTGGTGACACGCACCTGATATCGGGCGAATTTATTCATGTTGGTACTTTGAATTCAGGAACTGATGAAATTGCGGGGGAATCTTTTCGAGTATTGTACCGCCAGCAGGGGCAGGAATGAAACCATCCCGCAGTGCGACAAAGAGCGTCGCCACAATCAGGTCCGCTGTTGTGCCGGGATTTCGCTGGTTTCCCTCTGCGCGCAGCCAGGAATCAAATTCTTCAAGATGAACTGTTCCCGCTTTTGACTGCAGTACAGATCGGGCGCGACGGGCTGCTTTTTCTGCTTCTGCACGGCCCAGTTTTCGGGCAATTAATGTATCGGGAAACTCAGACATCAGTCGAAGTTGCAAGTGGATGATGGCGGATTCCCAACAGCCTGTCTGATTCCAGTATTCAGAAATCGCGGGGACGCCGGTCTTCAGAATGATCTGAAAGTCAGTGGTGTATTCGCGGGCAATCAAGTCCCGTTCCGCAGCGAGGCTCATGACGTCGCGCAGAGTTTCCGTTGGTTCCAGCGCGATATCTTCGGCTTCTGTTGTCCCCATTCCTCCGGGGTTTGCAAGTCGGATTGCCTCGTATACAGCACGTGCATCTTCAACTGACAACTCATGTAAAACGGTGTGGATTCCTTCAGTGACTTTTAATTTTGCAGGAATTCGCGTCAGGGGAGCCAACAGCAAAACCATCCCCAGATTGGAATTACTGGTCACTGCTTTTTGTGTTTCTCTAATACAGGAAAGAACAAGTTCCCCCGTGGTTTGTTCTGTAGATTGAGCCAGCAGGGGAGCGATGACCGCTGCCGATTTTAGAAAATCGGCGTAGCTCAAATCAGGGAAAGAAGCCTCTGGGTGGACGTTTCCCGGCTTTCGGGCAGTTGCTTCCATCATACATGCCAGATAGCACCAATATTCGAGTTGCTGTTTATTTTGACTCATGAGCCCCGGTTAGATTGATGGTCGCCAGCAATCTGCGTACAACAGTATGTAAAGAGTCTTAAGTATTCTGTTGAGATTCCGCGTCGTGGTTTCATTCTGCAGGATGAATCCAGAGAAATGAAGTCTCTGGTCCCCCGATCTTCCCAGGTAACAGGAATTGTTTCATGAGTCCCTCCCTCAAACGTCAACAGTTGCAAACCGTGCATATTGTGCCGCTGACTGCATTTGATCAGAACGATCAGATCAATCTGGATCAGCAGGCTGCTCATACCCAAAATTTATTTGATGCAGGAATGCGTGTCTATTTGCCGGGAGCAGGAACGAGTGAGTTTCATAGCCTGTCACCTGAAGAAATTGTCCAACTGGTGAAAATCACGCGCGAAGTGACTGGTCCGGAGACACTGATTTTTGCTCCAATCGGCTACCAGGTGAACGTCGCCCGCCAGACGGCCATTGACTGTATTAAAGCGGGAGCAACCGGAATCATGTTTATGCCGTTCGCACATCCCTATATGAGCGATCGGGGAGCGGAGGAATATTATTTGACTGTGATGGATGCTGTCGACTGTCCGACGTTGTTCTATAAAAAAGCGGAAATCCCCAGTGATGAATTGCTGTTAAAACTGGCCTCCGATTCCCGTTCCGTAGGCGTGAAGTACTCGGTGAATCAGATGCATCAGTTTCGTACGACTGTAAATGCAGACTCAGATGGACTGGAATGGATTTGTGGATCGGCAGAACGCTTTGCGCCCTATTATATGCTGGCAGGTTCGGGGGGATTCACCAGTGGTGCAGGCAATGTCTGCCCGCGGCTTTCACTGGCGATGCATGCTGCTTTCCACGCCGGGAAATATGAGGAAGGTATGCGAATCCAGCAGCAGATTCTTCCCATTGAAGATTACCGGGCTCGCGCCGGTGACAGTTTCAATATCAGCATGCTGAAGTATGCGATTACACTCACGGGGGCCGACTTTGGACCGCCACGGGCGCCACAGCGAACACTGACGGGAGAGCAGGAAGCTGAGATTCGTCAGCTGATGGAACCAATCCTGGCCGCAGAAGCCGAACTCGCCTGATGATGACCTGTTCTGCAGATTACTTGATACAATAAAAAAAGCCCCGTTTCGTAAAACGGGGCTTTTTCTTTGTATTTAAAACTAGGCAGTTGCCATACGTTCTTCTTTTTCTTTCAGGCGACGTGCTACGACTTCTTCCTGAATGTTTCGAGGCACCTGAGCGTATCGGGAGAATTCCATGCTGAATCCGCCTTTACCCTGTGTCATCGAACGCAGTTCATTGGCGTAGTCAAACATACTTGCCAGTGGGACTTCCGCGATGAAAGTACTGGTTCCCATACGGGTTTCAGAGGTATTGATTACACCGCGTTTTTGTGCAATATGACCGGAGACAGGCCCCTGATATTCTTCAGGAACTTCCACTTCCAGTTTCATGATGGGTTCCAGAAGAGCCATGTTAGACTTCTTCAGGGCATCACGCATACAGTTGAAACCGGCAACGTTGAAGGCCATTTCCGATGAGTCGACATCGTGGTAGGAACCATCAGACAGTGTGGCTTTCACGCCGACCACTTCACATTCGCAAAGCGGCCCTTTGACCAGAGCACGCTGGAAGCCTTTGTCGACAGCAGGAATGTATTCACGGGGAATACGACCCTGGCTGATGTCGTTTACAAACTCATATGTTTCACTATCGTTTTCAACCGACATTGGCTCAATCTTACCAACCACATGAGCGTACTGACCGGAACCACCAGTCTGTTTTTTGTGCTTGTGGTTGTATTCGACAGGAATTGTCGGGGTTTCACGGTAGGCCACACGTGGTTCACCAATAATACACTCTACTTTGTATTCACGCTTGATGCGTTCAATGTAAACGTCAAGATGTAACTGACCCATACCAGCAATGATGGTCTGATTGGTTTCATCATCTGTCATCACGTGAAAAGTGGGGTCTTCACGGTTGAAGCGTTGAATAGCTTTGGCCAGACGGTCTGCACCATCCCGGTCGAGCGGTTCGATTGAAAGACGAATCACAGGCTCAGGAACAAAGATACTTTCCAGAGCAAAGTTGACGTCACCACTACAGAATGTATCCCCAGAGGCACACTCCATACCGACGGCAGCGATAATATCACCGGCTTCGCCACAGTCGACATCTTCACGACTGTCTGCGTGCATTCGGACCAGGCGACCGAAGCGGGTGGAATTCCCCGTTCGTGTATTGATGTAACTTTGCCCTTTTTCAAGCTTACCCTGGTAGATACGCATGTAGGTCAATTGTCCGAATGTTTCATCAACAATTTTAAACGCCATGGAGACGAGAGGCTTGTCTGAAGAGTGCGACAGTTTTGTACGGAATGTGTCGCTGCTGGTATCTTCGGCACCTTCTTTGATGGCCTTCTGCTGTGCATCCAGGTCGATCGCAGTAATTTCGCGGTCCAGCGGGCTGGGCAGGTAGCGAACGACTGCGTCCAGCAGGGTCTGCACTCCTTTATTTTTGAAAGCAGTTCCCATCATGACTGGAGTGATTTCGTGAGAGAGCGTGGCTTCACGAATGACCTTGTAGATGTCTTCTACAGGCACATCAGCTTCTTCCAGTAAAGCGACCATCAGGTCATCGCTGAACATGGACAGTGTTTCCAGCATGTTAGCGCGGGCTTCTTCAGCGCCAGCTTTGAACTGTTCTGGAATTTCTCCGAAGACTTCGGTTTCACCCTGCTCACCAGTGTATGTAACGGCCTGCATGGTAACCAGGTCAACCACACCTTCGAAATGAGCCCCTTCGCCCATTGGAATCTGCAACGGTAATGGGACCACATGCAGTTTGTCTGCAATCTGTTTGATTACGCTGGCGGAGTCGGCACCGGTGCGGTCCATCTTGTTGATGAAGGCAATACGGGGAACGCCATAACGTTTCATCTGGCGGTCAACGGTCAGAGACTGGCTCTGAACTCCACCCACTGAGCAGAGGACAAGAACAGCACCGTCAAGCACGCGGAGACTACGTTCTACTTCTACGGTAAAGTCAACGTGGCCTGGAGTATCGATAATGTTGATCGTGGTGTCTTTCCACTGCACCTGAGTGGCAGCAGAAGCGATGGTAATTCCGCGCTCGCGTTCCAGATCCATACTATCCATCGTAGCGCCACCATCGCCGCCTCGAACTTCACGTACTTTGTGAATTCGACCTGAGTAGTACAGGACTCGTTCGGTAAGTGTCGTTTTACCAGAGTCGATGTGAGCCGAAATTCCAATGTTTCGATACTTTTCCAGATTTTTCATGGCTTTAATGCACGTTTACTAAGGATAATATGTGATGGATACAAATCGAACGGCAACATACCGTCCGCGTCAAAGCGCTCAATACTAGTCGGAACTTTTTGAGAAGAAACACTCAAGTTCTACAGGGGGTAGGCCCTGCAAAATCGCATCACTCTACTACTGTGATGGCTGATCCGGCAGGTCTTGTAAACAAGGGATCACTAACATCCGGAACGTTTCGCAAGTAGACAATCTGAGCGTAAGGTGTGAGCGTAGAATCTTATCGTTGTATCGTCTTCGGGGGAAGAGGATTTTTGGTTAAATTCCGAAAACTCCCTGATTAATTGCGCAATCAGTATAGTCATTTTGGACCGAAAAAGAAAGCAATTAAACACAGGGAGAGGCATCAAAGCACCTCTCCCTGTGGATAAATTTAGACTGAGAATAGTCTTACGCTTTTTCTTCCAGAACAGCCTGGGCAGCTGCCAAACGGGCAATCGGCACCCGGAAGGGGGAGCAACTGACGTAATCCAGGCCCAGATCATGGCAGAAGATCACGCTGGCAGGGTCACCACCGTGTTCACCACAAATTCCAATCTTGAGCTCAGAACGAGTACTACGTCCACGTTCGACACCTGTCTGCATGAGGCGTCCCACCCCATCCTGATCGATGGTCTGGAACGGATCGGAAGGAATGATGTCGTTTTCACGATAGTGGCCGATAAACGTACCGTAGTCATCACGGCTCATGCCTAAGGTCGTCTGTGTCAGGTCGTTTGTACCGAAGCTGAAGAACTCAGCGGTTTCGGCGATCTGATCTGCACAGATTGCAGCTCTTGGCAGTTCGACCATGGTGCCAACCAGGTAGTTGACTTTGATGCCTTTCTCTTCGAGTACTTTTTCTGCTTCTGCACGAATGATGTCAGCCTGGTCATCAAATTCCGTTTTGAATCCGGCCAGGGGAACCATGATTTCAGGGAAGACTTTAATGCCTTCATTCTGAACGTCACAAGCAGCTTCCATGATGGCACGAGCCTGCATGGCTGTGATTTCCGGGTAGACAATTCCCAGGCGGCAGCCACGGTGTCCCAGCATCGGGTTCAACTCATGCAGTTCTTCAACGCGACGGCTGATGAATTCAACAGTGACACCCAGTTCGTTTGCCAGTTCTTCAGCCAGTGTGGGGTTTTCTTCCAGGTGGCGATCTGAGAGAAACTCGTGCAAAGGTGGATCTAACAGTCGAATGGTGACTGGCAGACCGTTCATGGCGCGGAAAATACCGGCGAAGTCTTCACGCTGGAATGGGAGCAGTTTGTTGACTGCTTTGGTTCGTGATTCTACATCACCGGCGGCAATCATTTCGCGGATTTCGGCCAGGTGGTGGAAGAACATGTGCTCGGTACGGCACAAGCCGATCCCTTCTGCACCGAAGGAAATCGCTTCAGCAGCCTGATCGGGCTGGTCAGCATTGGTACGCACTTTCAGTTTACGGATTTCATCGACCCAGGTCATCAACTGCTCATAACGCTGGTATGTTTCGGAATCTTCCGGCTTCATCGTTTTGGAAATCAAAACTTCGACGATTTCACTGGGTTTGGTTTCGACCTTACCAGCAAAAACTTCTCCGGTGAATCCATCGATACTGATCCAGTCGCCTTTCTTGAGAACCTTGTCACCTTTCGTGATCGTTCCGGCAGCAGAGTCAATTTTCAATTCGGAAGCACCCACGATGCAGGCCTTACCCATCTGACGGCTCACAAGTGCAGCGTGAGAGCTGGCACCACCCAGTGCGGTCAGAATCCCTTTAGATACCCGCATACCACGCAGGTCTTCCGGGCTGGTTTCGCGGCGAACCAGAACCAGCTGGGCTGAGTTGTCTTTGTTGTAGATGGCTTCGGCGTCTTCCGCACTGAAGCAGATATGGCCACAGGCGGCACCGGGACCAGCGTTGATCCCTTTCGTGAGCAGATCACCAGCCTTGGCTGCCTTTTCTTTTTCCGCAGGGTCAAAGATCGGCTGCAGTAACTGGTTCAGGTCGTCTGCAGGAATACGCTTTTTGGTAATTGCCTGTTCTTTGCTGACCAGACCTTCGTTGACCATATCGACGGCAATACGGACAGCAGCAAAACCGGTTCGTTTTGCATTACGAGTCTGCAGCATCCAGACTTTACCACGTTGAATGGTAAATTCGATGTCCTGGACGTCTTTGTAATGCTGTTCCAGCTTACGTCCGATGTCGTCCAGCTGTTTGTAACCTTCAGGCAGATCTGTGCTCAGTGTCGATTCGATCTGCTTGGGAGTTCGGATACCGGCAACCACATCTTCACCCTGGGCGTTGATCAGGTAGTCGCCACAGAATCCAGGTTCACCGGTCGAGCAGTTACGGGTCAGGCCAACACCTGTCGCACAGTCGTCGCCGAGGTTTCCGTAAACCATCGCCTGTACGTTACAGGCGGTTCCCCAGTTGTGAGGAATGCCGTAGTCACGGCGGTAAACGACAGCACGGTCATTGTCCCAGCTGCCGAATACGGCGCCGATGGCACCCCAGATCTGCTGTTTGGGATCGGTGGGGAAGTCCTGGCCGGTTCCTTGTTTGATCAGTGCTTTGAATTCGGCAACCAGTTCTTTCAACTGTTCTGCGTTCAACTCGGAATCGTACTGCACGCCCGCTTTTTCACGTTTGGCTTCCAAAGCGTGTTCGAACGGATCTTCGTCAGCGCCTTTCATGCCGAGAACCACGTCACCATACATCTGGACAAAGCGACGATAGCTGTCCCAGGCGAATGCTTCATTTCCGGACTGTTTAGCCAGTGCTTCCACAGTCGTATCATTCAGGCCGATGTTTAAGACGGTGTCCATCATACCGGGCATGGATTCACGAGCACCGGAGCGGCAGGAAACCAGAAGAGGGTTAGTGTCGCAGCCGAATTTAGCGCCCATGGCTTCTTCTACTTTTGCCAGTGCTTCTTCAACCTGTGCTTCTACACCTTCCGGGTATTCACCCTTGGTCTTGCTGTAGTGAATGCAGACTTCCGTATTCAAGGTGAAACCAGCTGGTACAGGAAGGCCGATATTGATCATTTCTGCCAGGTTAGCACCTTTACCACCGAGGCTGTTGCGCAATGTCGCATCGCCATCTGCTTTTCCATCACCAAAGAAGTACACATACTTTTGACCTGACATACTTATTTCCTCTTAGTGTTAATTGGTTAGGCTTTCGGTTCCTTCACGCAAAGAAACCGGTTGCTAACCAGTACATATCTATTGTTCAGAAGCTTGGTGCTTCTCATTAAGATGAGGGATTGAATTTCAATCCCCTCTCATGCATATATCCGGAACTCGCGGCAGTCAGCAAAGAATTTACAGACTGCTGATTGTCTTTGCAGAGAAAGACCAGTCGCTGGCGGTTGATATCCAGTTGATCCGATTTGGTTTGAACGGCTTCAGAATTTGCTCTGGTCAGTCAAGCATCATGCGGATGACTGGAATCCTGTACGTTCAACCATCGATTTTCAGCACATTTACTAGGGACACTACCATTGCTCAGACTCACCGTCAAGCGACTGGCCACAATCGAGTTAAACGCCCTGCGAATTCGAGGGATTGCTCCGAAAAGCATAGCCAGAATCTATTGGAAAAATTACCCTTATCTGGGGAACTGAGTAATTTAGCATGGAAAATAGTTCGACCTGTGATACCATGACAGGCAGGGCTCAAGGCTTCACATGTACACGCATTTCTGATTAGATCACAATAAGCATTATCTAAATAATCACTAACGCACCCAATTAATTCCCTTTCGGGCTACAGCGATGATAGCGAGATTGATTCCGGTAAATGGAGGTCAGCCGATCCTGATTAAAAAGGATGTGACCGTTGTTGGTCGGAAATCAGATCTGTGTGATATCCAGATCGATAAGAACAGCATTTCCAAGATCCATTGCGTGATTATTAAAACAGACGGCTTGTTGTTTGTGAGGGATCTGTGCAGCACGAATGGGACACGCGTAAACGGGCAGAAAATCACCCGTGGTGCTTTACTGCCTGGGGATGAGCTTTCATTGGCCTCAACGAAATTTGAGGTGGAGCTTTCGGGGGATCCGAAAGAAGATGACCCGGAAGTCGGGGTGCATCAGAAGACAGAAATGTTGACTGCGTTCAACCTGGATTTGCAGCAGGAGCAGGAAGCACTGGATTCCGATAGTGAAAATGGAAGCGAGATCAAGCTGATCTCCGAGTGATATTCTAATCCGAGTGCTTTAACTGGCCAGTTGCAGTGTCAGTTCCTCTTCGTTAAGAGAAACGATTGCAATCCCGAGCTTGTCAGCCAGGTCGGCAACTTCTTTCTGATCAATCATGATTGTCTGATTGCTTTCAATTGCCAGTACCCGACCGCCCGCTTCATGCATGGTCTGAAGTGTTTTGATACCCACAGTGGGGACATCAAACCGGCGATCCTGTTGTGGTTTCGCCACTTTGACGACCGTGAACCCACCTCGTTTACATAGCTGCCCTGCACGTTGAATCGCCCGGTCTGTGCCTTCAATGGCCTCGACCGCGATCACTGCTTTATCGTTGATTACGATGCTTTGTCCAATGTCCAGCTGTCCCATCTGTTTAGCGATGTCCCATCCCATTTTGATATCTTCCCATTGGGAATGACTGGGGCGTCGTTTAGTCAGAAATCCGTGTTTCACAAGTAACTCCGGGCAAAAATCCAATGCGGATTCAAAGAATAAATTGTCACGTTCAAATTCTTTGATCACAGCCAGCAGCAGGGTGTCGTCTTTGCGATCTTTTTTAGCATAGCGATACCACATATGCAGCGTACGTAGATCAGGTAATAATTTGAAGATGCGGAAGGGGCTGAACAGGACGGTCTTCTCAATCTTGCCAGCCATGACGATGCGCGATACTTCTTCACGCTGAAACAGCTTGATTGCTCTGCCGATTCGTGCCAGTGGGATCCAGTGAAAGGTGTCACAGACTTCGGTTAATTCTTCACTGGCCATACCAAAGATACCCAGGCAGCAGACCGAATATCCCTGTTGACGCGCCTGTTCCGCAAACACAATGGGGAAACGGCCCGCTCCTGCCAGGAGTCCGATTTGACGGTGGGTATTATCTGGGTTGTTCGTTTGCAATTCTTTCATTGATTTTTCAGAGTTTCAAATTGAAACTTTTCGTAAGCGTAAAATTAGCTGCGGGCTGATCACTGGTTGGCTTCGAGTTGATTCAGGTTCTCGAGTTGCTGACTCATTTTTTTGATCTGGTTTTCCAGTTCACGAATCTGTTTTCGCATCTCGGGGACTTTGCGAAGCGACATGACAATTTTTCGTTGTTCTTTTTCCGGTGCAGCGGGAGTACCAATATGGACTTCGCCGGCAGGAATGTCGCGATGCACTCCGGCGCGGGCACCCAGTGTGGCTCGATCGCCGATATAAACATGATCAGCAACCCCCACCTGGCCAGCACAGCGGACATAGTCGCCGGTTGTGATGGAACCGGCAAAGCCTACCTGTGAGGCAAATGCGTTATGTTTCCCGATTTCGCAGTTGTGGGCAATCATAACCTGGTTATCAATTTTGGACCCTTCCCCAATTACGGTCGGGCCGATCATGCCTCGGTCGATTGTTGTGCCGGCTCCGATTTCCACATCATCTTCAATTTGCACGCTGCCTAGATGGGGGATTTTGATAAACCGGCCTTGTTCAAAGCGATAGCCGAACCCATCACAGCCTAAAACAGCAGCAGCATGAATGATGATACGGTTGCCCAGTTTAACATCCGGATAGAGCACAGCATTGGCATGGATCGTGACATCGTCTCCAATGTGGCAATCTTCTCCGATATAAACACCCGGATAAATCCGACAGTTATTACCAATACGAACGCCGGGGCGAATGGTGACTTGGGGATAGATATGACAGTTTTCTCCCAGCTCGACATCGTCACTGATTAGCGCCTGAGGAGAGATCCCTATCTCGGGTAACATACGTAATGGACGCAGCTTCTGAATGATTTTGATGAAGGCTGCTTGAGCATCGACAACGGCAATGGAAGTGAACGGAGCTTCTTCGAAGGATTTCTCAAACAATTCTTCCAGGCGTTTTTCCAAGAGCACAGCGCCGGCATTACTTGATTTCAGCCGCTTGAGGTTTAGCTCATCGCCGACAAATGTGATATCGTGAGGACCTGCTTTCAGAACAGACTCTGCACCATGTATTTCTAATCTTTGATTACCTTTTGCCAGGCAATTCAACTCTTGAGCGATCCACTCGACAGTCGTCGACATCAAGGAGTCCTTTCCGGAAGATGCACGTTTAGTTGATCGATTGTCAGACATTCAACAGAGGGATCGGGACAGCCATCATGGCGAATCCTGTAATGCTGTTCCCCCTAATCTTGCTGATTTTTAACTGATTTTACGAATTTAATGCAAGAGCATTTTTTAAAATGGGGGATATTCCTGTTTTGACGAGTTTTTATTGAGTCTCAATTCATTCAGTAGTTAATAACAGTATCGATCGGAAAGGCGGATTAGAATTCAGGAATGTCACTGGTAGCGAACAGCCGATGAATTAGTTAGGATGGGGTCTTGGCTTTGTGGGATCGTTTGCGGAGCAATAGCCTGACGACGCAAAGTACGTCAGGCACTCCAGTTAACCAATCAATAATTAGAGATACATGGTATTTACGATGTCGGTACGTGGAATTCGTGGTGCAACAACGGTGACACAGGATGCTGCTGCAGAAGTCCTGTCTGCAACGCGTGAGCTTCTGGAACAGCTTCTCAAGTCAAACCGGATTGAAAACTACGAAGATATAGTTTCCGTGTTTTTTACAACGACTCCCGATCTGACCTCTGCCTTTCCCGCAGAAGCAGCCCGTGAACTGGGAATGAAATCAGTGCCACTGATCTGTGCTTCTGAAATTGCTGTCAAAGGGGCGATGCCTCGCTGTATCAGGGTCATGATTCACGTTAATACGGATCAGAAACAGTCAGAAGTCGTACACGTGTATTTGAATGAAGCACAAAAGCTGCGACCTGATGTCGCTTCCGCTCAGTAAGAACGTTACTGAATCTTCACAGGATCTGTTTTGGGGTCGGGAGCATCTGTCCCAATAATCGCATCAGTCGTGGTCCATTCCAGAAGCTGATCAGAACCATCTTCTTTTAGGGTGAAGGGGATACCACGTTCTTCCAGTGTATCAGTCAGCTCATCTAGTGGGTTTTTTAAAAACTGTGGCGGCAATACTGCTTTGAGCTGATCCCAGTTATCTTTGACCAGATTGATATTTTCTGGCGGGACCTGAATAAGATGTTCGGCGCGATTCACTCGGGCTATCCACATTGCCTCGTGCAGTGTCCGATGCCGTTCTTCCAGAGAGAGTGAAGAAAAAGGTCGTTTATCCAGTTGCAGCTGATGGATTGCTTTATTCCCTTTACTGATAATCTCGTCAAGTTTCTGGTCTGGTCGTAACTGGTTGCGACTGGCTGCCAATCCAAGAGCCAGGGTAAAGCTGATGAATTGCTCTTTGGACATATCTCTCCGCAGGAGTGCTTTTTTGAGAATGCGATTGCGAATGCCAAATTGATCACTGATACGCTGTATGTCCCAGATCTGTGACATATTATTCTGCTCACTGTTAACCAGGTCTTCAATAGGTAGTGAGCGAATATGGCTCCAGACCGGTGCTGGCGCATACACTGTGGGAAAGGTGGGGATCTTATCTGCGGGCATCAGTTTAATGACTTTGAGGTAGCGCTTCAGTTCTGCTTCTGTTACTTTTTCATTGATCTGTTTGAGCTCAGTATACTCAAGAGAATGCTCAGAACAACCGGAATGGTTCACCGATACCACTGCGAGAACACAGCAGATAATTCTGCAGAGTCTGGTCGTGTTGTATTTCAAAAAGGCCATGTCGGTTAACCTGTTTTCGAGTAATGTAAAAGATCCGACTTCAGTTCAGAGTTACCGTAAGGGCTCCCGATCCATTCAGGAGGCATTAACAGAATGATACGTTCTCGACTGTGTTCAGTTTTACTGTAGCATCTCCCGGGCCATTGGGGCCGAGTATATTTAGTTGAGAAATGCTATTTGTAAGTGCGATGCCCTCTAGGAAGAATATCGACTCAGCAAAAATCAGGTGCACAGTGATACGTCGAGATTTCCGAATAACCCGATTACAGGAGTTGTATGGGGGTGATTGCTCAACCCTCAGCCGGGAGGAAAATGAAATCCGGTGATCCGGCTTACGGTCGCGACACAAACGACAGCTTGAGCAGTTAAGGCGAGGATCCAGACCGTCTGCATTTTCAGAAAGGAGCCAGACGGACCTCTTTCACCGGCCTGGGAATGAGGGACCGCCTGCCAGTAAGGAATGGTCATCAGCAGGAACCAGGGAAGAAAGATCAGCCAGAGCCGCGCTGCTTCTCCCATGTTTTTTCCGGAAAGCCATAATAGTAATAGTACAATGCCACACGACAGCAGGAGTGGTGTCAGGCTGGAGTCTACGTGGAGAGATTCCCTGGCCGGGGCGAATCGTATTCGAGTACAGAGTGAGCGAAAGACCATCCAGGACAGGGGCAGTCCGAGTGCCAGGCTGATCTCAAGGGGGTTAAGCAGCAGCCACTTCCAGTAGGTCCTTGTATACTCGCTATAAAAGCCGGCATGATTTTGAAAATTCAGAAACCAGACCCGCAGCAGATTCAGGTCGAATATGGCAGCCAGGATGAGGATCGGCAAACAAAAACCTGCCAGGCCACTGAAAGAAGTTAAAGCAAATGCTTTCCAGGAGATCCGGGTGTCTCTGGAGCCTGTCAGTTGAGGCCAGAGTTGCAGTATTGAAAAACAGACCGCACATGCTCCGACCGGCAGAAACGCCAGCGTCAGGAACAGGCCTCCCCAGATCAGGAGACCTGCCAGAAAAGCGTAGATCAGATTGTTTCTTCGGCAGGCCGTTATCCACAGATACAGAAACAGTATCGCGATCACAGGGTAAAGCGCATCGGATTTCGGTTGGAAGATCAGGGTCGCCGGTATCAACGGCCAGAATGCAGTCACCTGCCAGCTTACCGTGCGCGATGTAAATTCCTGAGCAAGAAGAAACAGGGGGACAACGGTCAGTGAAGACATGATTAATGTGATCAGGGTTGCCAGCCACAGAACGGCACGGTCGCGCGGGGTGAGGGGGTGTTCGGAATTCGAAGTCATACCGGCGATGACATCGGCGGCTTCCTCAAATGATGCAGGCTGTGTGTCCAATAGTAAGGACTGCAGTCCGGGAAAAATTTCACTGAGTCGAATCAATGTAAAGTAAAACAGAGGCAGGCCTGGTGGATGAGTGCCTTCATGCAGCACATCGCCTTGTTCCATCTTTGCTTCGTAGTTACTGAGGAAGTTTGAGGCATCATGAATCTCTGTCTGTGCCTGAGTAAAATAGCCTGAGGATCCCTTATAGTACAGTACAAATGCTGCTTTTGAGAGCCGGTATTCTCCGGGAGGGCTGTCCTGCAGGAGTAGAGACCACAAGCCCGCGGCTGCTGTCAGGCCTGTCAGCCAGACAGCCAGTTCATACCAGCGACAGTACGGCATCCGCGAGAGTGCAATCAGAGCCAGCAATAGATAGACAGCGAATGCAATGCCGGATACGATCCAGCCGGGAATCAGTTCTGCAGCAGCAAACGGGATACGTTCCCAGTTCCACTCACCTTTTACGCCTAGTGGAATCTGAGTCAACCAGAGCAGGGAAATAGTGATCAGGCTGGTCAGCAGGAACGGTAAAAGAGTTCGAAATCGCATGGTTCAGCCAGAATGAAAACTGAGAGGGGGCAGTTTGCAAAGCACCGAAGACAGAGATACGCCGTGTTTTCTGTTGAGACACGGGTTATTCATCAATAAAAATTACGATGCAGGTAATATTGTCTTTGGAGCCACCTTCCTGCGCCGCTTTTACGATCTCTTCGGCTGCCTGTTGTGGTTCATCAAATTGTCCCAGCAGGTCTTGCAGTTTTTCGTCAGAGATTCCATCGGTGACACCATCCGAGCAGAGTATCATTCGATCCTGCGGTGTCGGGTCCAGATGGCGTGCTTGAGTGCCGGCACCACCGTCTTTTGTTCCAAGATAGCGATAGAGCACATTTTTGTAGCGGTGAGTTAAGGCTTCTTCAGCGGTAATCGTACCAGCGTCTACCAGTGCCTGTGTCAGAGAATGATCAGTCGTCAGTTGATGCAGGGCATTATTTCGCAGCAGGTAAACCCGACTGTCCCCTACACCGCCAATGTAAAATTTATCAACAACCTGGATAGCAAATACGATTGTTGTACCCATGCTGCGGCAGTTGGGGTCCAGCTCGCCTAGAGCCATGATTTCGAGATTTGCATGTGCGATGGCCTGATCGATAGACTGAGTTATTTTTTCAGCCTGCTCATTTTCAAAGTCGATCAGCTCATTCAGTTTCTGTGGAATGATTTCAATTGCCAACTGGCTGGCTTTTTCTCCGGCACATTGGCCGCCCATCCCATCGGCGACAAGAAAGTATTTGTTGAGTTCATCAACAAAGAGATTGTCCTCATTATTTTCACGGAAATTTCCGGTAATGCTGACTGAGCCGTAACGAATTCCAACCATTAAAAAGCCTGTATGCGCGTCGATGATAATTCTGGATGAGGCCGAGGTCTCATACCTCCCATGCTAGACAAATGTGAAATTCCTTTGGGGTATCATAGCATCTTTTGTCCGGGAAGGAAATTTTAAAAATGTTGTATCTGCTGGTTTTTTAGCGTCTTATGAGAATTTTCAGGGACAAACTGTCTGGACTAAATCCCGAACCCCCAGTGTGGTGGAGCAGATAAACAGCTCACCTGCTTCAAAACCGGCACTGGTTCCCAGTAGACGATTCTGACTCTCAACCAGCCGGTAAACCCGTTTTTTCTCGGGGGGAAACTGGGATTGATAAGCTCGAATCGAGTCAAGTTTCTGTTCGAATGTATCTGAAATATCTACGACAAACTGTCCGCTGCCTTCCGGGTAATTCAGGGAGCCAAATCCCAGAGGGTACCAGACCTGTTTCTGAATCGTGTGGGGTTCTGTGTTATCGAATTGATCATTCCATTTGGTCAAACGAGAATAAAATACCGCTGCATCTGTAATCTGCATGGCCTGCCAGTGATCAGGAGAAGCCATGGGGGTTTTACCTGCCAGTCCCAGAACAACCTTGGGGCGATATTTTCGAAACAGATTCGCCAGTGCGACTCGATTTTCAAAGCTGTCAAACAGGCGTCGATTGGTAAGTTCCAGTGTTTCCCGGACGTGGATTCCCAGAATATCTGCGGCCTGTTTTGCTTCCAGCAGCCTGGATTCCGGACCTGGGCTGAGCGGCGTTGGTTCGCCATCAGTGAGATCAATAATGCCTACCCGATATCCTTGCTGGACCAGTTTTGCCAGTGTTCCTCCACAGGCGATCTCAACATCATCCGGATGGGCTCCGACGGCGATGACATCAAGTTGTTCCGGAGATGCTGAATTCATGAGCTTTCTTTTCTTAGGCACTACAGGGAGCAGTATTAAAATACAGCTCAATCCTCTGGTGGCATTGATTCTGAAATTGGTCGTTGTGTGAGAGGTGTGTCGCTAAGTGATTCAATGACCAAAGATGCAGTCCATTCTTTGTGTTCCGGCAGCTTTCGTCAACGTTGGATATTCAAATATATCCAGAATCATAACAAACCTTTTATTCGAATACTCCCTTTTCATATGAATTCGTGATGTAGAAATCAGATGAAGTGGAACAGGAAGGACTGATTCAAGGGAAATCCGCAGGCAGCGTCTGATTAGGTACTCCCTGTCTTTCGAGGCGGATTAGGCAGGAGAGACTTTTTTTTCCGCGTCGATAATGACCTGTCTGGTGTCATGCGGAGTAGGAGCTTCACGTAACTGTTCGACAAAATCCGGCAACTGCATCAACCTGCCCAGTCGAGCGAGTACCGACAGGTGCGTTGAAGCATCAGAGCAGATCACCAGAAAAAAAATGTCAGTCAGAGTCCCGTTTTGCGCGCCAAATGGAATTCCAGACAGCGTTCGTCCATAGGCAATGACAGGCTCGCCGACGGCATCGGGGATCGGATTTCTGGGGTGGGGGATTGCTACTCCGTTTTCAAATGCTGTAGAGTAGGCTTCTTCCCGTTCCTGAACGGCAGTCAGAACAGTTGCTGGTTCCCAGATTTGCCACGTTCTGCCGGCAACTTCAATCAGGCTTTCCAAGACTGACCTTTTGGTGCGTGCATCAAGGGGGACTGCAATCAATTCTTCGGGCATCAGACTGCTAATCAGATTAACTGCATCCAGCAAAGGTGGTGGGTTCGTCTGTTCAACCCGTTCCAGCTCTGAAGTCGTATAGCCTCGCATTTCCTGTTCCAGCCAGTGCGTGATTTCAGTGGAATGGAATTGCCATTCCCCTTGAACCTTTCGCCCTGGAATTCTGCCTCGATTGGCAAGTTTTTCCAGTTCACGCCGGTCTCGGCCTAACTGTTTTGCCAGATCATTCAGGCTAAAGGATTCGTGAGCCATTACGTGTCACCGCATTCTAAAAAATTCAGGAGAGAATTCATCAGCGAGGGATTTGATGGCTTCCTGCATTTTAAAGGGAGCCGTCAAAAATCGAGGGAGTGAAAAAACAGGCTGGAAGTTTTACCAGTATCTATGTTTTATTTGATCTGCGTATCAGTGTTGGTCACCATCGTAACCAAAGTGTGATCCGTTTATCAATCACAGGCATGAATATTTGCAAGTGTCACGAAAAATCTATCTCGTTCGCAGACAGGGTTCTCAACTGAATTGCGTAGGGGTTTCAGACTGGCAGGCAAGACGCAGGTTGGTGAGGATGTCTGAATAATCGGATTGCCAGAACTGTTCACACCAGACTTCCAGGTCGTAGTAACCCTGGTAACCGGCATCGTTGAGGGCTTCCATGACATCAAGATCCGGGAACAGGTTCTGAAGTGAATCGCCAGATTCAATTTCTGAAATTTGCACCGTTGCAATTAAAGAGATCATGTCGGCGATCAGACTCTTTGAGGAGTTATCCAGGCAGATATGAGAGGGGTCGACTGCAATGCCCACGGAGGGATGCTGACAGGCGTCAATCAGTTCCAGCGTCGCTTCGATCGAATTGAGGAAGGTCCAGTTTCGTGCCTGCGGGTTCTTCATGGTTTTCAGTGCCAGCCGAGTGCCGTTTAAGCCAGCAACATCGCCGAGCCTCTTCAGTGCATCCGCGGTCAGTTCTCTTGCATGATTCAGGGTATGCCCGGCCCGGGGACCACTGGCGATTTGTACTGCCGCTGCATTGACCTGTCCACCAAACTCAATCAACTGGATAGCGTCAGCAATCGCTTCTTCGAAAGAGTACTCGTTCGAACCGGTAAAACCACCTGCCAGGGAAATGGTAGAGACTTTGATGCCCGAATCGATCACCAGTTCAGCAGACTGTGCTGTTTCCAGGTCCAGGATCTTTCGGTTCCAGAGACCAACGGCAGGAATACCACATGACGTGAGGCCACGCAGACTTTCTTCCAGAGACCAGTGGTAAGTCGTAATTTGATTAATCGAAATTCGATCAATCAATGAAAGAGCTGGGTTGGCATGATCAGGTTTAGGGGTCGGAGAAGAAGAAGTTGAGAACGAATTGACTTTACGCTGTGAGAGAAGCTCTTTAGTCACTCGGCCACCTGCAGTCTGGAGAGAAGATCAGGTATATTAACAATTAGTGCGAAGTTACTAATTGGAAATAACAAAAAGTTTACACTGTGCATGATATTCCACGAGTGTCTGACAGGCAGGGTCAACGATCTGATTTGACCAATGCCATGTCTTGGAGAGTATCATAAGTGATCGCAAAAATTTTTCCATAGTAAAAAAAGGAAAAACGATTTTGACTAAGAACCAATATTGCTTATCCACTCAGAAAGTCAACCGACATTGAACATCGTTTTTAATGAGTTCAATAAAAACGTTGTTTCCTGGTTCGGCGCATTACTGTTTCTAAAAATAAGCATGCAAAGAAACCGCTAACTGGTGAGGCGAACTTTAAATTATATATTAATGAATTCTGAAAACGTTTGCAGAATCACTGCGGAGAATGACACGATGAGCAAATCATTTTATCATGTTTCAGCTGTACTCAAATTTTGTTACGGATGCATTGCAGCGAAACCCTCAGCATGCGAAAACATACACTATCCAAAGTGATGTTCTCAGTGCGCACAATCTGTGATGAATCAGAAACGATCCTAATATAGTTACAGAATCGCGTCCTTGTTTTGAGTGTGCAGTGGATTGCGCTGTGGTGCAGATCAGGTAGCGATGATCTGCGTGCGTGGATCGTCGGAGATGTTAACCCAGACATGCACGTGAGGAGCACCACGATAGTGCCAGACAAAAGACGGGCCTTCCAGTCTCCAGTTATCCCAGACTCCATCATTACCGATGTCGCCTGCCTGATAGAAGGAAATGCGACACTGATCAAGCCCACCTTGAGCCTTGATGCATTTTCTTACTTCTTTCTGATCTGAAACGCGGAAGGGCTCGATTAACAGATTTAGGACAGCCTGCATTTCCTGCTTCTGGTCTTTAGTCATGTCGGAAATCTGTAGTCCCGTGATTTGATCGGGAGATTTTTTGAACTGAATTTTCGTTTCAGGAGGTGCCTTGGGAATCAAGGCCGCTTTCCGCTGATTGCCATCCAGAATCTTGTAGACCTGATTGGCTTTCAGGGCCTGTTCCCAGAAGACATTCCCTGGATGTCCTGCTGTTTCATTAAATTCATCAGCAGCATGTCCGTAGAAAATGGGCCCGCCGAATGCCAGATGTTCGGCACTGTCTCCATCACTGCGAACGGTGGTATGTCGTCCCGTCATGACAAACTGAAACTGATCCGTTCCGGGTGTACCGAAGATAGCGATGGACTGGTCTTCTCCATAACCGCCTTGATCGTCCATTAGCTGTTTGCGGATTTTTTTATGCCAGCTTGGATCAAAGTGGCCGAAGAAAATGGCTTCAATCTTTTCCTGCTGGTCTTTAGTAAAGAAGTCGCTGTTTACAATTGGCTCTGTAATATTCCAGTTGGCTCGGACATGCTGACGCAGCAGGCCATTTTTGTCTTTGTGGTCCCAGTCAAAGCAGACTTTTGATTTCTGTGTCGGGGTCATGCTTTCGTATAACTGTTTGACGAGAGGCTCTGGTGCTGTCGTTTTGGCTGCATCTCCAGTCTGGCCTGCCAGCAGTCCATCGACTCCGAGGAAAGGAGTTCCTGCGATCGCCGCACCCATGGTTCTGACAAAGTGCCGACGAGTGATTGAGAGAGAGTCGGGTGTTAGCTCAGGCGAGGAAGAGCGTGGATTAAATTGCATGGGAGCACCAGTCTTTTCTTGAATTTGAGGGAGCAGTGGTAACGTTCCAGAATCAAAACAGTTTATCAGCGCTGCAACTTGGACGTCAAACAAAATTCATAATTCCCATTTCTGGTAGGGATTGTTAGCTTGGCTCTGCCTGAACTCACCTCGGGTATTGGAAATATGCAGATTTCTTGCTGGTAACAGGCTGTGCGCGGTGGTAGTCTGTTTTGTGGCGTTGTGTTCAGTGGCCAGGGGATGCATTTGTGAAAACTGGTGGTTGGAGTGATGGGCGTAATTGAATGTTGATGAGTATGGGCTTAGAATGGCTGATTCTCTTATCTACATTTCCAGAAACAGGTTCTTTTAACAGTCAAGTCGGGCAATAACAGCGTGTTGTACATTCTTCATCGACTTTGGGGAGAGGAGTGGCAGTCTACTCTGCTCCCAAATCGAGTTAATATGAGAAAACGATTTGCTTTGCTATTCGTGATCGTAAGCATTGCCGGTCTATCGTTATGCAGTTCATCAGGGTATGCGCAAGAGGCAGCACCTCCTGCTAAGTCTGGAGCGGATGAAAAGAAACCTCCTGCAGCACCAACAGGAGAAAAGGCTCCGCAACCAAAGCCCGTTGAGAAAACTGCGCCTCCAGCACCACCGTTATCGGGGCCGGAAAAACTATTGAATGGTGGCAACTTCTGGGATCATTGGAAATATATCAGTGGGGATGAGAAAGAAGCCAATCCGAATGTGACCTGGAAAGTCGTCAGTGGGGGAACAGATCAACCCAGCGTCCTGGTCTGCACAGGAAAACCTTATGGCTACATTCGTACGCAAAAAATCTACGAGAATTTTCAGTTCAGCCTGGAGTGGATGTATCCCAACGACCCTAACGCCAACAGTGGGATTTTACTGTTTACAGCAGAGCCGGATAAAGTCTGGCCCAAAGCATTTCAGGTTCAGTTACATCGTCCCGAGGCCGGTTACGTTTTTCCCACGCCGGGAAGTGGTGCCAAGTCAGCGAATAAGCTTTCCCCGACCATGCCTTTGGATTTACCGGTTGGTAAATGGCATAAATGTGTGCTGACCTGCCGGTCCGGGAATATTTCCGTGATGATTAACGGGGTCAAGCTGGGGGAAGTAACAGGCTGTGATCCCAGCAAAGGGGCGATCGCACTGCAGAGCGAAGGTTCTGAAATTCACTTCCGCAAACTGGTGGTGGATGTGCTTGCCCCTGAACAGGCAGTGGAACCCAGAGAGCCAGTCGCGCAACAGAAGCCCGATAAATCCTGACTTTGGGAGTTAAGTTTTGGGTTGTCGTAGAACCAGGGTCGGGCAGGGAGCATGTCGCAGTACCCGTTCCGCCACAGAACCGAGTGCCAGCCTGGTAATTCCAGTATAACCATGTGATGGAATTACGATCAGATCTGTAGAATGATCTTTGGCGTAGTCTGCGATTTTGATCCCCGGGTCGCCTACCAGCGTTTCGAATTTCACTCCTTCAATCTGGTGTTTGGCGAATTCTTCTTTGGCCAGTTTGTTCACATGCTCGGTTCGTTTTTCGTCGGTGAGTCCTCCGAAGAGAACTCCCGGTGAAACAAGATCAAGGGGGACCATTACATGCACTACGGTGACGGTTCCTGCATCCTCTGAAATTTGAATGGCTTTTTTGATGGCTTCCAGCGAGCTCTCAGAGAAATCGACAGGCACGAGGATTTTTTTTCCGACGAAGTAGCTCATATCGCAGTGCTTTCATTGATAAACGAAGTTGAAGAACAACATCAGTCTGTATTCTAATTTAATCAGGCTGTTTTAGACAGAGTTAACCTGTAACAGTGATCATATTTCAGCCGTCACTTACTTTCTGTTGTTGATGCTGCGTTGTTGTCAAATTCTCCGGATTTATAACGGGTCCAGTATGCGTCCAGTTCCCGCTTAACCCGATTGGACAGCAGCAGGACACCAAGAATATTGGGAAACGCCATCCCCAGAATCATCAGATCACCAAAGTCGAGAACGTTGGTGGCAGAGACAACTGAGCCTAACACTACAAATACGAGGAACAAAATGCGGTAGGCAAGTGATGTTTTGGCACTGTCTCCAAACAGAAACGCCCAGCAACGTTCTCCATAGTAGGACCATGAGATCATCGTCGAGTAGGCAAACAGAATGACTGAAACAGATAAAACATAATTAAAGTAAGGGATCTGAGAGTTCATGGCAGACGATGTCAGCGCCGCCCCATTGTTAGTCTTAATCAGGTCTGCGTATTGGGGGTCATTGTAAGCGCCTGTAATAATCATCACGAGGGCAGTCATGGTGCAGATCATGATCGTGTCCACAAACGGGCCCAGTGATGCAACAATTCCTTCGCGAACGGGGTATTTTGTTTTCGCAGCCGAGTGGGCAATGGCTGCTGATCCGACTCCCGCTTCATTTGAGAAGGCAGCTCGCTTAAATCCAATCACCAGAACACCCAGAAAGCCACCATACATCGCATTGTCGCTGAAAGCGCCATCCCAGATGGCCTTAAAACAGGCGGGGATTTGTTCGACCTGCATCACGATAATAGACAGGCATGCCAGGATATAGATGCCGCACATCAGGGGCACAATTTTTTCGGTCGTCCGGGCGATGCTGCGAATCCCGCCAATAATGACGATCCCCACGAAAAATGCCATCAAAATACCGTAGGCCCAGTTGTATTCTTTCAGCATCGGGATCGTCTCTGCGACAGCACCCAGGGATTGTTTAACCTGAAACGAGTTACCTCCCGCCAGTGAGCCGCCGATACATAAAATCGCAAAAAAAACGGCAAGCGTCTTACCCAATCCCTTCATGAAGGAGTTACCGGGAAACTGGTCTTGTAGGCCGACCGAGAGATAACACATCGGTCCCCCCATCACGCGACCATCCGGGTTTATGCGGCGATAAATCTGAGCGAGGGTACACTCCGCGAACTTGGATGTCATACCCAGCAGCCCGGCCAGCATCATCCAGAACATGGCTCCCGGACCGCCGGTGGCGATCGCAATTGCCACGCCCGCGATATTCCCCAATCCGACGGTTGCAGACAAGGCGGCTGTCAGTGCCTGGAAGTGGGTGACTTCTCCTTCATCATCTGGATCGTCGTATTTCCCCATAATCAGCAAAATGGAATGTTTGAACGCACGTAAATTGATGAAATTCATACGGAATGTGAAGTAAGTTGCCCCGATGACCAGCCACAGCACAGCCAGGGGGACTCCATCGCCGGCATGAAATTGTTGCGAGTTCAGTGGAATCGGGAAAAAGAAGACGGCTGCCACGTATCCGTTAAAGATTCCAAACAGCTTATCAACTTTCTGTTCTACCAGGGCTAGCCCTGTTGCAGCTTCTACTTTCTCGGGGGCCGTTTCGGGCGCGGGGGTATCCTGATAAGCCTGTAGTGGAGATGCTGATGTAGAGAGGATTGAAAATAACAGGAGTGCAGCCATGCCAGAGCGAATCATCTTCGGGTGTGAGGGCCGGTCGAAATTCATAAGAGTCTATTCCCATTCACAGGTAACTTCACCGCGGGTTAAAATCGAGCTGGTTTTGTTCTGTTAATAATGGCCAGAGCGACAAAAAGCACAGTCTGTTACCGCTTTTCCTTGATTTTGTAATTAGCTTGGGTTGGTTTTCAGGGCAGGTTTAGGGATAATCACATTACCTGCTGCAAACGCTCCTGGTCTCACCGTTCTCGTAATCGTTGTATGAGACTATCAAATAAAGGTTTACGTTCCAAGGTGTTTCTTGAAAAAGCCGCAAAAAGTTGCAGGCTTTTGAAACTGAATCTCAATTATCGATTTTTGACAATATTGGTTGTCAAAAATAACGGATCTGCCTAGGATGCTGGTATAAAGAGAATTGAGCGTGTGGTGATGCTCGCTCTTCGGATCACTCTCTTTACAGGCCATCAGTTCCTTTTTTCATTCCAAGTAGAAATCGATTTATGCGCGTTTCGATTGATGAAAATGATCGTAGTTTTTTGCTGGGGCTCAATCGCCTTAAGTCAGCAACGATACACGAGATCTGTGAACAGGAAGGCGTGACCGCGACTGCTGTCCGTCAGCGTCTGGTTCGGTTACAGGGACTGGAGCTGATTGAGCGGACTCAGGTAAAGGAAGGACGAGGTCGTCCTCATTATACCTATTCAGTAACAAGCCTGGGGATGCGGTTGCTGGGGGATAACTACGCTGAGTTAGCGAATATCCTCTGGGAAGAACTCAAAGGGATTGATGACGAAGAGTTACGCTGTCGACTGGCAGCGCGGATTCAAACCGCACTAGTGCAACAGTATGGAAGAAATGTGGATGCGCCTTCGCTGCAGGGGCGGATGGAGCAGTTGAAGCAGGCATTGGAGGAGCGTGGTTTTGTGGTCGAACTGGATCATACCGGTCCTCTTCCGATTTTGCGGGAGCATAATTGCCCTTATCACGACATCGCCAGCGGTGATGCTTCGATTTGTGAACTGGAGCAAAGGGTTTTTGAGCGAGTCTTAGGTACCAAAATGAATCTCTCAGAATGTTGTCTGGATGGGCATCATTGCTGTGAGTTTGAAGCATATATCAGTTAAGTCCGATTTTTAATTTATTTGATGTTTCTGAATGCGTTCAGAACTCCGGATGACAGGGTGAAATACGAAAAATGAGTTTGTTGAAAATTTCCGATTTACATGTATCAGTTTCTGGAACTCCTATTTTAAAGGGGGTTAACCTGGAGATTAAGCAGGGCGAAGTTCACGCTCTGATGGGCCCTAATGGTTCAGGGAAAAGTACGCTGGCCTACGCGATGGCTGGTCACCCGAGTTATGAAATTACCAAGGGTAAAGTTGAAATTGATGGCACCGATATTTCAGAACTGGATCCCAATGAACGAGCTCGTCTGGGGCTGTTTCTGGCATTTCAGTATCCCGTTGTAATTCCCGGAGTCAAAGTTGCTGACTTTCTGCGACATGCGATGTCCAATGTACGGAACCCGGATCGAAAGGAAGGCGAAAAGCTGATTCCGATGCGTGAGTTCCGCAAAGAGCTGCGTGATCAGATGAGTGAACTGGGCATGGATCTGGAGATGGCCCGTCGTTACCTGAATGATGGTTTTTCCGGCGGTGAAAAGAAGCGGATGGAAATTCTGCAACTGGCCATGTTAAAACCTAAGTTTGCCGTTCTGGATGAGACAGACAGTGGTCTGGACAGCGATGCTGTGAAGGTGGTCAGTGAAGGACTCAGTCGTCTATCGGGGCCTGAGATGGGGGTCCTGATTATTACTCACCATGAACGTCTTCTCGAATTTAACCAGCCGCAGTTTACACATGTCATGCTGGCCGGTCGTATTGTCGAAACAGGAGACGCCAGCCTGGCTGCTGAGCTTCACGAACACGGTTATTCCAGTGTGCGTGAACGTCATCCGGACGCAGCAGCTGAAGAAGTTGTCGAAGCAGTCTGACCTGTAGGCTCTGCGAGAGCACAGCAATCAATATTTATTATGATGTACGATCTATCAAAGCAGTAACGCCACTTCCTTGTGGGGTGGTTTTAATACAGAGTGGGAGAATTTGAAATGTCTACTAAGTTGGATACTAATTCGGAAAATGAGAACGTTGATATTGGAGAATATCAATATGGATTTCATGATCCCACCGACAAGTATGTGTTTACCGGCCAAAAAGGCTTGAATGCCGCAGTAGTAGCCCAGATTTCAGAGATGAAAAATGAGCCTGCCTGGATGCGGGACTTCCGTTTAAAGTCTTATGAGATTTTTGAACAGAAACCAACCCCGCAATGGGGCGGTAATCTGAATGAGATTAACTATCAGGATATCCATTATTTCGTGCGAGCCTCTGAAGGGCAGGAACGAAGTTGGGAAGATGTTCCTGATGATATTCGCAAGACTTATGACCGTCTGGGAATCCCGGAAGCCGAGAAAAAGTTTCTCTCTGGTGTCAAAGCGCAGTATGAGTCTGAAGTAGTCTATGGCAGTCTGCAGGAAGATCTGGCCAAGCAGGGGGTTCTGTTTACAGATACCGACTCGGCTTTACGGGATCATCCCGAGCTGTTCCGGGAGTACTTCGGTAAAATTATTCCTCCTGACGATAACAAGTATGCTGCCTTGAACTCGGCCGTCTGGTCTGGTGGTTCGTTCGTGTATGTGCCTCCCGGGGTTCATATTGAATTTCCGCTACAGGCTTATTTTCGCATAAATTCAGAGAACATGGGTCAGTTTGAACGGACATTAGTCATCGTTGACGAAGGCGCTTCCTGCCACTATGTGGAAGGTTGTACGGCTCCAACTTACAGTTCAAACAGTCTGCACTCAGCCGTGGTTGAGATTATTGTCAAGAAGGGCGGGCGGTTCCGTTACACGACCATTCAGAACTGGTCGAATAATGTGTATAACCTGGTGACCAAGCGGGCGCATGCTTACGAAGACTCTCTGATGGAGTGGGTCGATGGTAACCTGGGTTCCAAGTTGACCATGAAGTATCCCGCTATCTTTCTGATGGGAGAAGGTGCCCGGGGCGAAACCCTTTCGATCGCCTTTGCCGGTAAGGGACAGCATCAGGATGCCGGCGCCAAGATGGTGCATTGTGCTCCGAATACTTCAAGCCGAATTATTTCCAAAAGCATTTCCAAAGATGGCGGACGATCCAGCTATCGCGGGCTGGTTAAAGTTGACCCGGAAGCGCATGGCTGTAAATCGAATGTGGTCTGTGATGCCCTGCTGCTGGATCCAGAGAGCCGCAGTGATACTTACCCCTACATCGAAATTGAAGATAACGATGTGGCGATTGAACACGAAGCCAGCGTTTCCAAAATCGGTGAAGAACAGTTGTTTTATCTGATGAGCCGCGGACTGACAGAAGCAGAAGCGTCCTCAATGATCGTCACAGGCTTTATTGAACCTCTGGTAAAAGAGCTGCCGATGGAATATGCCGTCGAAATGAATCGCCTGATTGAACTCCAGATGGAAGGCTCCATTGGCTAGTCCAGCGAGCCTTTATTGAGAAGCATTATCATTCAAAATTGAGTAAGCAGACTTCAGCTCATGGATTGGGTTCGAAGTTCTTCTGAATTGTTACTGAAAGCATAACAGACAATAGTATGAGTACTTCATCCGTTAATACCTCTGCTGACATTCCGGCTGGATTTAGTGAAGCCGCTTTCGAAGCATTTCTGGCGACCCGTGACGAACCCGCCTGGGTGACAGAATCACGTCGACAGGCCTTCAAGCGTTACTCCGAACTTCTGGAAACGGAACTGGATCCGGAAGAGTACCGTCGCGTTGATTTGCGGGCACTCAGACCCGACCGGTTTCAGCTGAGCGCTGGTAAAGAGTCATCTGAGACACAGCAGGCATCTACACTTTTAAAAGATCAGGCTGAGTTTGCCGGTCATGTGACGCATGTAGATGGGAAGCTGATTTCAAGTGACCTCTCCGAAGAGCTCGTTTCCAAGGGGGTGATCTTTGGCGATCTGGCGACCGTCGCACGGGAGCACAGCGATCTGGTTCAAAAGTATTTCATGACGAAAGCCGTCGACAGCAATACCGATCGGTTCTCAGCATGGCATGCAGCGTTCTGGACGGGGGGTACTTTCTTATATGTGCCTCGCAATGTTGCCGTGGATGCTCCTCTGCATAGTCTGATTACACTACAGGCCGAGAAAGCTGCAGACTTCAGTCATACACTGGTGATTCTTGAAGAGGGTGCCTCAGCAACTCTGCTGGAAGAAACGGCTTCCACGACTGAAGAAAACCTGGGCTTACACTCCGGGGCGGTCGAGTTGATCCTGGCTAAAGAGGCCCGGTTGCGATACGTCCAGCTGCAGAACTGGAATCATAAAGTCTGGCACATTGCCCATCAGGCCGGTCGAGTTGAGAATAATGGATTCCTGCAATGGACCGTTGGTGGAATTGGTGCCAAGCTGGCTCATATTCACCAAGATGTCGTGCTGGATGGACGTGGTTCTGGGGCGGAAGTCAATGGCGTGACTTTCTCAACCGATCAGCAGATTCATTCGTTCTATACGAAGCAGGCTCATAATGCTCCGGAAACTCGTTCTGATCTCCTGTATAAACAGGTGCTTCGCGATCATTCACGGGCCATCTGGCGGGGAATGATTCGTGTTGAGCCGGAAGGTCAGCAGACGAATGGCTACCAGCGAAATGATTCGCTCATGCTTTCGTCGACTTGTCGAGGAGATGCCATTCCTGGTCTGGAAATCGAAGCAGATGACGTACGTTGTACACATGGTGCTACCGCAGGTCGCGTGGATGAAGAGCAGATCTTTTACTGCATGTCACGGGGTATCTCAGAATATGAAGCGATGCATATGATCGTGGAAGGTTTCTTTCAGACTGTGTTTGACCGGATCCCGGTTGAAGTCGTTCGTGAGACTTTAAATCAGGCAATTATCAAAAAATTAGGATTTGGTCGGTAGTATTCCGCTGATCACGGACAATTAACAGTACATCAAACATGCCTGACTTCGAAGAAATAGCATCCTTGGATGATTTTGGTAGCGCTGATCGGCTGGAGGTATTCCTTGAGGATACCCCTGTTCTATTGATCCGTGTTCAAGACCAGATTCTGGCAATTGAAGATGTGTGCACCCATGATGGACAGCCATTAACGAATGGGTGTATCGAAGAGGGGGCCATTGTCTGTCCTCGCCACGGAGCGCGTTTTGATCTGGTTACCGGAAAAGCGCTCTGTATGCCCGCCACGAAGCCAATTCAAACATTTGAAGTACAAGTTAGAGGCCAGAAAATTTACGTTCGTCATTAATTTGTCAATTTGGAATATTTGCCTGAATTGATACGAATCAAATGATGTTAGTGGTCGTTATCTAATAATCATATTTTTAAGAACATGTTCTAGTCCTTATGGGTATGTTTGTTTAATAACTCTAATTGCTTAACTAACTAGAAGTGCGTGCGCACCGCATTGTAAGGGAAAAGGAAAATGAGAGACGAAGTCAACGAAAATCCTGGAGATGAACAGGGCGCGAATGCAGATCAGTTACCTGTTTTTTCTGCGTTTCGGGGCGTGGGAGGCGACGAGTCACTGGTAGATGCGTTGAAGCAGGTTATTGATCCCGAGCTGAATATCAATATTGTGGATCTGGGTCTCGTGTATGATGTCAAGCGATCTGAAGAGAATCAGAACAAGGTCAATGTTTCGATGACCTTAACCAGTCCTGCCTGTCCTGCCGGCCCTCAGATTATCTCCCAGGCGAAGATGGCATTAGAACGACTGGACGACGTGGATGAGGCCAGCATTCAGCTCACAATGTCACCCCCATGGTCACCGGAGTTAATGACTGATGACGCACGTGATGAGCTGGGCATTTTTTAATCGGACTGGAATTAAAGTACTTCAGGAAATCGCATTCTGTTTTGCTGCTGAAAACCCTGTCGTGTGATCGGAATGTGATGATCCTGGTGGTCGCTTAACTCATCTTTTCAATTAAGAGTTTCCGCACTACTTTCGGATCTGCTCCTTTGACTTCCCGCATGACCTGACCAATTAATGCCCCTACTGCCGCCTGTTTGCCGCTTTGGAAGTCCGCGACCGCTTTCTCGTTCTTTGCAACAACTGCCTGAACCGCTGCTTCGAGTGCACCCGTATCGGAAACCATGGCCAGTCCCTTCTCTTCGATGATGGACTGGATTGACTCTACGCCGGGCTGTTGGGGTTCATCGGAACTCAACAGTTCCTGAAAGACGGTACGGGCACTTTTAGTGGTGATTTCACTATTCTCCACTTTTTCAAGCAAAGCAGCCAGTACTTCAGGTGGGATGGGAAATGCTGAGATCTCAAGTCCCCCATCATTCAGCTCACGCAGGACATCCTGGGTGACCCAGTTGGCAGCCTGTTTCCCATTCTGGCAGCCTTCCGCAACTCGTTCAAAATAGTCTGCAAAAGCCAATCCCTGATCGATGATGACGGCTGCATCATAAACGGAGAGTTGAAATTCCTGTTCCAGGCGGCTTCTGCGGCTCGCCGGTCGTTCACAGAGTTCTCCACTCACTCTTTCCCGCTCTGCATCGGTAACTGTTACAGGGGCCAGGTCCGGATCCGGGAAGTAACGATAGTCGGCCGCCTCTTCTTTGCCCCGTTGTTCCAGGGTGACCCCCCGGTCTGCATCCCAACCCCGGGTTTCTTTGGGAACGTCATGCAGACTCAGTCTGGATGTCTGCCATGCTTCCCACTGGCGTTTGACTTCAAATTCAATAGACTGCTCGACGCCGCGAAAGGTGTTGAGGTTTTTGATTTCCACAATCGGTGTCGGAATGGATTCACCGTTTTCCTGGTGAATATGCAGGTTCACGTTTGCGTCACAACGCAGACTGCCTTCCTGCATGTTGCAGTCAGAAACGTCAATGTAGGTCAGCAGCAATTTTAGCTCTTCCAGATACTTGCGGGCTTCCTGCGCTGAACGCAGGTCTGGTTCAGAAACGATCTCGATCAGCGGGGTGCCACAGCGGTTGAGGTCTACTTTGCTGTCGTGTCCCCGTCCCGATTCGTCGTGGCTGTTTTTGCCTGCATCTTCTTCGAGGTGTGCCCGGATGATCCCGACTTTTTTGGTTTCGCGGGTTTCCGGATTAATTTCAATTTCTAACCAACCATTCTGACTCATAGGCAGATCATACTGGCTGATCTGATATGCTTTGGGCAGATCGGGATAGTAATACTGCTTGCGGTCCCATTTTGTAAAGGATGGGATTTCGCAGTTGATTGCCAGACCGGTTTTCATACCCAGGTGAAAAGCTTCGCGGTTCAATACCGGAAGTGCACCAGGCAGTCCCAGGCAGACCGGGCAGGTCTGTGTGTTGGGGTGATCCGGATTGAACCTGGTCGAACAGCCACAGAAAAGCTTGGTTCTGGTCTGTAACTGTACGTGGACTTCAAGACCGATGATGACCGTATAGTCCATTCTATCACGCTACCTTTTTTCAGAATTCAAAGTATCTAGTTTCAATCTTCTATTTCAGCGGTGGCTTCGTAGCTGTTACTCAGGTCGCTTCAAATGCCAGTCCGTTTCCCGTTCAAACATTCGGGCGGCTCTCAGCAGGCGTTCTTCTTCCAGCGGCGGTGCCAGCAGTTGCAGTCCGATGGGAAGGTTGCTCTGACTCATGCCCGCGGGGACTGAGACGCCGGGGACGCCGGAAAGATTTGCGCTGGTTGTAAAAATGTCGGCCAGGTACATCGCCAATGGGTCGTCCACCAGTTCACCGATCTGAAAGGCCGGCGTGGGGGTGACGGGGGAAGCAATGACATCCACTTTTTGAAACGCCTGTTCGAAGTCGTTGCGGATCAGCCGTCTGACTTTCAGTGCTTTGAGGTAGTAGGCATCGTAATAGCCGGAAGAGAGGGCGTAGGTTCCCAGCATGATACGGCGTTTGACTTCATCCCCGAATGCTTCTCCCCGGCTGGCAGCATACATGTCGATCATGTTGTCAAACTGTTTGGCGCGATAGCCGTAATGCACACCATCGTAGCGAGCCAGGTTACTGGAGGCTTCCGACGGGGCGATGATGTAATAGGTGGCGACACAGTATTTGGCATGCGGAAGTTCTACCGGGATCAGTTCCGCTCCCAGCGACTTGTAAACGTCGAGTGCCTGTTGTGTCGCTGCCTTTACATCTTCATCCAGGCCTTCTTCGTGTAGATGCTCGATGTAGCCGACTTTGAGGTTTTTCAGTGGTTGTTCCAGATTCCTGGTGTAGAGTGGAACTTCCGCATCCAGGCTGGTAGTGTCGCGCTGGTCTTTTCCAGCGATGGTTTCCAGTAGTAACGCGGCATCCGTTACGTCTCTGGCAAAGGGGCCAATCTGATCGAGCGAACTGGCAAATGCGACCAGTCCATATCGTGACACGCGTCCGTAGGTTGGTTTCAGGCCGACAACTCCGCAAAAGCTGGCCGGTTGTCGAATTGATCCACCGGTATCGCTGCCCAGTGAGAGGGGGGCAAAACCAGCGGAGACGGCCGCTGCAGATCCACCACTGGAACCGCCGGCGGCACACTTTGTGTTCCAGGGGTTTGCGGTTGTTTTGAAGGCCGAATTCTCGGTTGATGAGCCCATGGCAAATTCGTCGAGGTTGGTTTTGCCGATCAGAACAGCGTCTGCTGCTCTGAGCTGTTCGACAATGTGGGCATCATAAGGGGGAGTGAACTCTTCCAGCATCTTGCTGGCACAGGTGGTGGTGGCGCCTTTGGCGCAAATGTTGTCTTTGAGGGCAACCGGGATGCCGGCCAGTTTTCCCAGTGGCTCGCCTGCTTTTCGTTTCCGGTCGACTTCACGGGCGGTTTCCAGTGCCGTTTCTTCCTGCAGCGAGAGAAAGGCATTGATACTGCTGTCTCGACGGGCAATTTCTTCCAGACAGGCTGCGGTAATCTCTTCGCTGCTGACTTCCCCGGCATTCATTTTCGCCAGCAGTTCGCTGGCGGTGGCTGAAGTGATTGACATGGACTGTCGAGTCTCCATATAAGTTTTAAAGGCCCGACTTGTCAGCAAGCCGGGCCTTGGATTATTGCTTTTATGTGCTCAAGGGTAAAGACGCCGGTCAATTACAGAATCGCGGGAACCAGAAAATAATTCCCGTCTGTCTGAGGTGCATTGGACAGCGCTTGTTCTCGGGGGAGACTTTCCTGCAGTTGATCGTCCCGAAAGACATTCGAAATCTCGATCGCATGCGCCATAGGTTCGATGTCTGTGGTATCCAGTTCATCCAGCATGGCGATATATTTCAGCACGGACCCCATCTGTTCTCCCAAGGCTGTGACTTCCGAATCGGAGAGTTTGAGCCTGGAAAGCGATGCGACTTTCAGAACTTCATCCTGAGTGAGTTGAGTGCTCATGGTCGATCTACTCGAGAGCAGGAAGTCTGTATTAGCTGGCAGGTAGCGTAAATGGTTTTTTAGCAACAGCTTTTGTGATTTTACCGGAGCGAATGCACTGTGTGCAAACACGCTGGGAGACCACGCTGCCACCGTTCTGAACCCGGATTTTCTGCAGGTTGGGGCGGAAGACGCGCTTGGAAACGCCAGTTGTCTGACGTCCGTTACCGCCGAGGTATTTATATTTACCACGCTGACGAACTCGATTACCAACTACAGGAGTCTTGCCACAGGCATCACACTTCTGACCCATTTGTATACTCTTTAACTATCTAGTGGGTTTTGAAAACTCAGCATTCGCTGATTTCAATTGACGTAAAGTGACCGCAGATTAACAGATTCGGCCAGCTGAGGAACCCAATAGTATATTTTCCCTGCCCGAGAATGCAACCGAAGCTACTGACTTATCGATTGTCGCAGCAGGAAAACTTGAAATATGTGTTCTCAATCTGATTTCAGAAGATTGAAAATTGTACTATTGGCGACAGTTTTTTGAAAAAACCATCCAATGGAAATTGATCGTTTGAAAAAAGGAATAAATATAAGTCTTTATTTTTCAGTGGCTTGTGTCCAATGTCTTTCGAAAAAACTGACATTGGCACGCAAATCGCAAATACCCTTGATCAGACAGGGCAATCACCTGTGGACAGGCTGAATTGCAACAAGGTAAACCAAATATCACATCGGTAAATGAGATTTAAAAGATAAAAGGAGTGACGACAATGCTGGTTTTGACACGGAAGTTGGCTGAGGGAATCCGAATTGGCGATGACATTCTTGTGAAAGTGATTCGGACGGGAAAGGGTTCCATCAAAATCGGCATTGATGCTCCGCATGATCTGCGAGTCGTCCGGGCTGAGCTATTCGAGGAAGAAGAGGGCATGGATAAGCAATCGGTAATCAAGGGACTGGGAAAGGATCAGGACGGCGAGGGCCTGCCTGATACTGGTATTCGGGGAACTTTATCGGTTGTCGAAGCAGCTCGCCTGGTCTGTTAATCAAAAAGTGGAAACAACTGCTGCTGACGGCAGAGTAGCCCAGGGGGGATTTTTCAATCGATGAGATTGAAATTCGGGCTGGCCGTCAGTTGCTGAGTACGCGTGTGCGGTGAGGAAGGAGTACGACGATAACAGATTCTGCTGCAACAGCGCCGGCTTGTTTGGGTTGTTCCGTGAAGTGGCAAGCCGCGTGATGTTGTATCAGGTCTATGAGAACAGAAAATGATCAGACTTGATATTTTCTGTGAAGTGATTAATTACCGGGTGTTCCAATTTGATGGTCAGTGTGTATGTGGGGTAGGTTGACTGTCATTTCTTGAACACCCGGTAATTTTATGCGCGGTGCCTTTGCGTCTGCAGAAACAAGATTGACGCTGGCAGTCCTGGCAAACGATAATCACGGTCTGTTGCGGAAACTGATTCCTTAAAATAGATCGCTGCGTATTCATGAAACAGCATGTTGATTTTCTGGTACTGGGGTTAGGGGGGATCGGCAGTAGTGCTCTCTATCATCTTTCAAAACGCGGCTTGGATGTACTGGGTTTAGAACAGTATGGTATCGCACATGACCTGGGCAGTTCTCACGGTGAAACCCGCATCATCCGCAAGGCATACTTTGAGCACCCGAATTATATTCCACTGCTCCAGCGTGCTTACGAACTGTGGAAGGAACTGGAACAGGATTCAGGTCAATCACTGTTTAACCAGTGTGGTCTCATGGTGGCGGGGCCTACTGATGGAGCCGTGATCCGCGGCGTGCATCTGGCAGAGGAACTTTATGGCGTGGAAGTGGAAAGTGTGTCTCCCGCGGATGCGCTAGAGCGATTTCCCGGGTTTCGTATTCCCGAAAGCTTTGAAGTAACACATGAACCGGAAGCCGGCTTTCTGCATGTGGAAGACTGTGTACGGGCCCACCTGGAATGTGCACAGGCACAAGGGGCAGCAGTTTGCCTGAATGAGCAGATTCATGCGGTGAAAGTCAGTGACCGGTCGATCGAAGTCACAACAGATCAGCGACAGCTTACCGCTACATCATTGATTGTGACGACGGGGGCCTGGAGCAGCGGCTGCCTGAGTGAATTGCAATTGCCGCTGGAAGTCGTACGGAAAGTCTTGTTCTGGAATCCGGTTCGCGAGCCTGTCTATAACCTGGATGCGGGCCGGGGAAGTTTCTTTTTTGATATGCCTGAGGGAGAGTTCTATGGTTTTCCTTCATTGGATGGAGCGTCTGTTAAACTGGCCGAGCACGCAGGCGGCGAAATAGTGGGCGATCCGTCCCAAATAGACCGGGCGCTGCATGAGTCTGATGTGCCCCGGGTTTCCCATTTTGTGGAAGAGGTGATGCCTGCACTGGAATCTCAACCTGTGCGGCATGCCGTCTGTATGTATACGCGGACTCCCGATGGGCATTTCATCGTCGATCACCATCCTGCGAACCGGAGCGTTGTATATGGCGCCGGGTTTTCCGGGCACGGATTCAAATTTGCGTCCGTGATGGGAGAAATCCTGGCCGACCTCGCTACGACTGGCGCAACGTCTTTACCAATTGAGTTCCTGTCCGCTCGGCGTTTCAGCGAATAGAGGGGTTTCAGTCTGCGGGAGTAGTGGGCAGAATGTGTCCCATCTTATCGCGTTTGGTTTGCAGATAGAATTCCCGATCTTTATGAGGAGGGGCGACGATCGGGACCTGTTCCACCACTTCGAGGTCGAAGCCCGTATAGACGTCGGAATCGGTTTTCTTGGGATTATTGGTCAGCAGGCGAACTTTGTTCAGACCCAGATCTTTCAGGATCTGAACGCCCACAGTGAAATCCCGGCTGTCGGCTTTGAAGCCTAGTTGGATGTTGGCTTCGACTGTATCGTAACCCTGGTCCTGCAACACATAGGCTTTAAGTTTAGGGATCAGTCCAATTCCGCGGCCTTCCTGAGGCAGGTAGACGACGGCTCCTGCTCCTTCCTGGTTGATTGCAGACATGGCCATGTGTAACTGGTCGCCACAATCACAACGCAACGAATCCAGCAGGTCGCCTGTAAAGCAGGATGAATGCATGCGAATCAGGGGTGCTTCCACGGTAGAAAGGTCACCCCAGACCAAGGCCACCGGTTGCTGGCTTTCGTGTTCTACCGAGTAGCCGATGACCTGGACGGTACCATAGTTTTTGGTGTTGATGGGGACTTCAACTTCGCGATGAACCAGTTTCTCGCTGATATAACGATGTCGTATGACTTCGGCGGTTGAGATGATCGGGATGTCGAACTGCTCGGAAATTTCCCGTAGCTCGTCGGCGTCGGCCATGCCGAAGCCTTTCTGGCTGAGAATTTCGATCAGCACACCCACTGATTTTAAACCAGCCATCTGCAGCAGGTCGCCGGTCGCTTCGGTATGGCCTGCCCGACGCAAAATTCCACCCTGCTTGGCAAGCAGTGGGTGAATGTGTCCCGGGCGGACAAAGTCTTTTGCCTGTGCATGTTCATCGCTCAGGGCGCGAATCGTAATCGCACGGCATTCAGCACTAACTCCACTGCCACTGTCTTTATGGTCGATGGGAATCAGAAACTGGGTCTGATTAGGAGCTGTATTTTCTTCCGGCCCGACGATTGGGTTCAGTTGAAGACGGTCTGCTACTTCTTCCGGCAGCGAAACACAGAGTTCTCCGCTCCCGTAACGTAGCAGGAATTGCACGATTTCGGGCGTAATGGCTTCGGCTGCGACAATAAAATCGCCTTCATTTTCCCGTTCGCTGGAGTCAGTCACAATGACTGGCTTACCCGCCCGTAATTGTTCGAAGACGCGTTGAATGTTAGGGATGGTCGAGTCAGCGTGAGCAGGATCAGACATTGGTACGATTTGAAGCCACCTGGATATTTTAGATAAACGAATACTAGAAAATTTTCCAGCAGGCCGTTCCCGGCGGAAAATCTATGCTAACTTTATTCTATAGAAGTGAGTTGGGCTGGCAATCAAAGAAATCCCGATTTTAAAAGAACGGACTGATTACCCGGGAAATAAATGCCAGAGTGGCTGTTTTATAAGCTTCCAGATGCGGGGAGCAGTCTGTGAAATATCAGCGAATCATGGGTTCTGACGGTTTTATCGAGTATGACAGATAAAACGTTTCACATGATTTCCGGTTGTTTTTTAGATGGTTCAGTGGACAAAAAAACATAAAACCATCAGATGATATGTTAAAACGTTGACAATTAAATATTCTTTGATACATTGAATATCTTAGGAAAAGTACTTTGTACTTAAGTGCTTTTTCCTGACCCGCAAAATCGAACCACTCAGAAACCACTGTTTGGTTAACTTACCTAAAAAACTTTCCTGAAAAACCAACCAACAGCAAGCGTCTTAAACAAACATCATACTTTTAATGGTCTGCGTGATACCGCGCCAAACCTGATCGCTGCCAGACCACGAAGTAAAGAACGAAACCAGTTGCACAGGAGTTGACGTATGGATTTCCGAATCAATGGCTCTCGGACACCCCAGGTCCTTATGTTGTGTGGAGTGTTGACACTGTCACTCTTCTCTGGAAACGCGGTGACCAATGTGGAGGCTGCACCTGCAGCAGTCGCTCCTGTCGATTTCAAAGAAATCCAGGTTGGTCCTCAGCCTGGCGGAAAAGAAATTCTGCAGTTGAGAGGGCCTGACTCTCGGCAACAGGTGGTCGTCACTGGAGTGCTCTCGAATGGGAAGCAGCAGGATCTCACTCGAAACGTGGTTTATGCGGTCGCCGATCAGAGCGTCGCTACCATTTCCAGCGATGGTTATCTGACTCCACTGAAAGATGGTCAGACGACATTGACCGTGACCGCGAAGAATGGCAAGTCTGTTTCCATTCCTGTCGCGGTGCAGGGAATCACTACTCCTGAAGCAATCAATTTTAAAAATCAGGTTGTGCCGATCTTTACTAAACTGACCTGTAACAGTGGTGGCTGTCATGGCAAAGCCAGCGGGCAGAATGGTTTTAAATTGTCGTTGCTGGGTTTTTATCCTGGAGACGATTATGAGTTTCTGGTCAAAGAAGGCCGGGGACGACGTCTGTTTCCCTCTTCACCTGCGGAAAGTCTGTTGTTGATGAAAGGGACTGGGGTCACGCCGCATGGTGGTGGAAAACTGATTAAGCCAGATTCATATGAGTATCGATTGCTGTATCGCTGGATCGAGCAGGGAATGCCTTATGGAAGTGAGAATGACCGTAAAGTGGTTTCTATTGAATGTTTCCCTCCGACCCGCACAATGGAGCAGGAAGCGGAGCAACAGATTTCCGTCATCGCAACTTATTCTGACGGATCAACCGAAGACGTAACTCGGATGGCTCTATTTGAAGCCAACGATACGGAAATGGCTGAAGTGAATAAGACTGGTCTGGTCAAAACACTGACCTTATCCGGTGAAGTTGCCATCATGGCCCGGTATCAGGGGCAGGTTTCCACGTTCCGGGCTACGATTCCCCTGGGTGTTGAAATCGCTTCTCTTCCCGAATCACGCAATCTGATTGACGAAGCCGTCTTCAATAAGCTGAAAGTTCTGGGGATTCCGCCCTCACCCGTTTCCAGCGATGCGACGTTCATGCGACGTGTCTACATTGACATCACCGGCACGACTCCGACAGAAGAAGAAGTGAAAGCTTTCCTGGCTGATAAAGATCCTGCCAAACGTGATAAGTTGATTGATAAACTCATCGACAGTCCCGCGTACGCTGATTACTTTGCCAACAAGTGGAACATGGTGCTGCGTAACAAAAAATTGCAGCCAGTTGACATTGCTGGCACGAATGCCTTCTATCAGTGGATCTGGGACAGCCTGTATGAGAATAAACCTTACAACGAATTCGTAGGCGAAATCCTGTCTGCCTCCGGCGAGTTTCGTCAGAACCCCGCTGTGGTCTGGTACCGTGAAGTGAATACCGTGGAAGAGCAGGTGGAAGACACGGCTCAGCTCTTCCTGGGGCTTCGAATTCAATGTGCACGCTGTCATCATCATCCCTTCGAAAAATGGAGTCAGGATGATTACTACGGACTGGCCGCATTCTTCAGCCGGGTTGGAACCAAAGATCCAACTGCTGGTTCGATCGGACAACGCGGTTTCCGTGATAAACGTGTATTTCATAAAGAAGGAATGGCTACAGCGAAGAATATCCGTTCTGGTGAAAATCTGAAGCCAACCGCACTGGGTATGCAACCTCTGGAGTTAAGCCCCGAACGTGATCCCCGTGTGGCTTTAGTGCAATGGTTATCGCGAACCGATAATCCGTTCTTTGCAAAAGCACTTGTGAACCGTTACTGGAAACACTTCTTTGGTCGCGGCATTGTCGAACCGGAAGATGATATGCGTGCTACCAATCCTCCTGCCAACCCTGAGTTGCTGGAAGGACTGTCCAAGCATTTTGTGGAAAGCGGATTCGATATGAAGGAGCTGGTGCGGGCGATCTGTCGTTCCAATGCCTATCAGCTCAGTTCGCTGCCTAATGAGTACAACCTGAAAGACAAACAGAACTTCTCGCGATACTACCCCAAACGATTGACGGCGGAAGTATTGTATGATGTGTTCCATCAGGTAACCAATTCCTCACAGCGTTTTTCAGGTCTGCCTGCAGATACAAAAGCCATTCAGATTACGGATGCCACTTCGGCTCCTTACTTCCTGAAGGTGTTTGGTCAGCCTCAGGCCGATACGGCTTGTGAGTGCGAACGTTCCCAGAGCGCCAACCTGGCACAAAGCCTGCATCTGCTGAACAGTAAAGAGGTTCAGGATAAGATTACAGGTGCGTCGAGTCGGGCTGCCTTGCTGGCCAAAGATACGAAACGGTCCAACGAGGAAAAAGTTCAGGAACTGTACCGTTGGGTTTATTCTCGTGCTCCGCAGGAACAGGAAATGAAATTTGCCCTGTCCTATATCGAACGACATAAAGAAAAACCACAGATTGCCTACGAAGATATCATCTGGGCTCTGATCAATACCAAGGAATTTCTGTTCAATCATTAAGGTGTGTTGGTAGCGAACATATTATGCCATCAGTATACCGGCCCGGTGTGCTGATGGCATTTGTTCACGGCAAATGCCTGATTTCCAGTGAATAAAAGCTCCGACAAAAGTCTCTGAATTTCAAGCTGACTACCGTTTTATGTTTAGACAATGGTGGTCTGCTTTTTTACAATAAAATTAAGATAATCTGTATTGATTTCGTTTAGACAGATGTGAAACGAGTTAATTACGGGTTCCCTCCTGAATTCCTCCCAGAAAATTCCATCCAGAAAATTGGTAGCAGTATTATGATGCATACGCGATTTTTTGACCGTCGTCGTTTATCCTCGAAGGTTGTCTGTTTTCTCGCTGCAGGATTGGGAATGGTTTTAACAACCAGCATTCAGTCTCTTCAGGCACAACTGCCTCAGACGATCGTCTATTCCGTCAATCCTTCGGGAGGACAGAAAGGTCAGACTGTTGAAGTCCGGGTTACCAATGGAAAAGATCTGGATGAGTTGAATGCTCTGTGGTTCAGTCATCCCGATATCAAAGCAGTTCCTAAAATGCGGGAAAGTAATGGAAAGCAGATTCCGGTTGCCAATACATTCCTGGTCAAAATTGGAAACGATGTTCCTGCCGGCGTATATGATGTCCGCGCGAATGGCTTGTATGGCTTGAGTAATCCCCGATCATTCGTGGTGGGAGATCTTCCTGAGAAAACCGAAGTCGAACCCAACAATAAAGATGATCAGGCAACACCCCTGGCGATGGATTCGGTGATGAATGCCTTACTCAACGGTGCGACTGATGTCGATTATTATTCATTCACGGGCAAAAAAGGGGAAAAGGTCTCCATTGACTGCCGTGCAGCCCGCATTGATTCACCTGCTGTTGCCATTGTCGAACTGTATGGTCCTGATCAGCGGCGTCTCGTCAGTGAGCGTGATACATTTCGCAATGACCCTTACATTCATCTGACACTTCCCCTGGATGGGACTTATAAGATCAAAGTCCATGATCTTACATATGCGGGTGGTGTAGATAACGTATATCGCTTGAGTGTCCATAAGAAACCGCATATTGAGTTCATCATGCCACCTTCGGGGACGCCTGGGAAAACCGGAAGCTATACCCTGTATGGCTACAACCTGCCGGGGGGAAAAACTTCCGACTGGAGTATCGGCGACGAACCGCTGGAGGAAGTCACTGTTTTTATAACACTGCCTTCAAAGCCTACTACGTTGAAGATGGGCGAGCAGGGCTTTCCCCATGAGGTCAGTGCAGACGGTTATTCCTATGTCTGGGCGACACCGGCGGGGAGTTCCAACCCAGTAACGATCTACTATGCCGAAGGAAATATTGTTCGTGATGAACAGACCAAAGAAGAAGTATTAACTCTGCCGGGTGAACTGGTCGGGCAGTTTGAAGTGAAAAATGATGTTGACTCTTTTCGGTTTACCGGAAAAGCAAAAGAAAAATATTCAATCGAAGTATTTGGCCAGCGTAACGGGATCGTGATGGATCCTGTCATTGTGGTTGAGCAGGTGATCAAAGACAAAGAAGGCAAAGAGACATTCAAAAAACTTGCCAATGTCGGCGCCACAACGGTCTTTGCCGATTTGAGTGGTAAATTATTTGACACCCGTACCGACGATCCTTATTACCTGTTTACTGCGCCCGCTGAGGGAGAATATCGGGTAACGTTGCGTGATCTGCAATTTGAAACCCGAGGAAATCCACGGATGGTATACCGGGCTGTGATTCGACAACCCAAGCCTGATTTTCGCCTGGTGGCTTTGCCACTCTACCCACAGGCGGTCAACACCGGTGGTTCACCAGCGGCAATCACACTGAGAAAAGGGGACAGCTGCAAGATTGCTGTTATGGCATTGAGGCAGGATGGATTTAATGAGACGATTGAGCTGTCCGTCAAAGGTCTACCTCCCGGAGTCACCTGTAAAGCGGCCAGTATTGGCAGTGGTGACAGCAATGCCGAAATGATTCTGACTGCAGAGGAATCAGCTCAGAAGTGGTCAGGCGAAATTGAAGTCACAGGGACTGCCGGTGCAGATGCCGCAAAACTGGAACGCGTCGCCCGGGCTGCCACTGTACTGCGTCCCGCAGCCAATAATATCCGTGCTGATTCCCGTATCGCACGCTCTCTGGCATTATCTGTCATTGATGAAGTCGCGCCATACCAGGTCGTTGCGGATGTCGCGGAAGTGAATGTGAATCAGGGACGCCAGATTCTGGTTCCCGTCAAAGTGGTGAAGCGTACTGGCTTTGACAATGCGGTTGCTCTCGCCTGGAACGGAATTCCCAAGAACAGCAATATTACGATACAGAATAAAACAATTGCCAAAGGCAAAGCAGATGAAGTGTTTCAACTGTTTGTCAATAACAATGCCAAGCCTGGTGTGTATACAACCTATCTGCAGTCCACCGTTGATGTCTCTTATCGTCGCAATCCTGCTCAAGTCGATGAAGCCAAAAAAGAACAGGCAGAAGTCACCAAAAAACTGACCGATGCACAAGCGGTTCTGGCTGCGGTCACCAAAAAACGAGATGAGATCGCGAAAGCATCAGATAAAACAGCCGATCAGAAAAAAACAGAACAGGCAAAAGCAGAAGCAGAAATTAAGACAGCGACTGCAGCAGTCAAAGCTGCGGAAGCAGCGAAGAAAGCAGTAGACGCCAAAGTTGCAGCCGCCACCAAAGCGGCAACTGCTAAAACGGTAAAGGTGTACGCTCCTTCCACGCCGCTGGTCATCCGCGTCAAGCCGGCACCGGTGACTCTGACATTGGCAGTACCCGGAGGGGGAGCACTGAAAAAAGGCGCGGCAATCGACGTAAAGGCGACCATCAAACGCATCAATGATTTTAAAGGTCCCGTGGAGTTAACATTACCCTTACCGCCAGGTGTCACCGGCGTGACTGCTGATACGGTACAGATTCCAGCAGATAAAACGGAAGTAACGATTCCGATTAAGGCATCTGCAGAAGCAACTGAAGGTGACCTGGCTAACATGGTGGTCAGGGCGAAGGCCACGTTCCAGGGAGAAGCACTGGTCGATGCACCGATTAAGCTAAAAGTTACCAAGTAAAATAGAATAAACCGTATTTTTATAATCAGAAAACATTGGCGGTTGGTTGTTGATCCAACTGTTTCATCAGCGATATCAGAGGGGCATGTTATGCGGAACCGGTTTGCCAGTTTAAGCGTCTTCATCACTGCAGTTTTGGGCTGCAGTCAATTCACAGTGGCGGAAGAAAAGCCAATCCAACCTGCGAAGGTGGAACTGGGGCGTCCTGTCAGTTTTGAAAAAGATGTATTTCCGATTCTGGACGCGAATTGCATTGCCTGCCACAACGTAGCGAAAAAGGAAGGTTCGCTGGTCCTGGAAAATGTGGAAGATCTCATCAAAGGGGGAGACAGCGGCGCTTCTGTGGTGCCCGGTAAGCCTGATGAGAGCTATCTGTATAACGTCGCTTCCCGCACGGAAGAGAGCTTTATGCCACCGTTGCCGAACAAAGTGGGCGCGAAAGCACTCACTCCTCAGCAGGTCTGGATTTTACGTCAGTGGATTCTGGAAGGTGCGAAATCAAGCGGTAAATCAGCCGATACCGGAGTCGCCTGGCAGTCCCTGCCTCCCGATTTGAATTCCATTTACAGTACCGCTTTGTCCCCCTGGGCACGTTATGCAGCCGCGGGGCGTGCGAACCGGATTGCCATTTATGACCTGGCAACAGGAGCAGAAGTAGCCACGCTCAATGATCCCGCGCTGTCAAAATTACAGAAAGACGGAAAACCATTTTATCCGCTGGGTGCCGCCCATCGTGATTTTGTCCATTCACTGGCATTCAATTCTGATGGCAGCCTGCTGGCATCAGGGGGATACCGTGTTGTGAAACTCTGGAAGAAATCGATTGGGAATGTCGTTAAAAAGATCGACCTGCCCGCTGCTGTAACAGGCCTGGCATTGAATGCAGATCGCAGTGTTCTGGCTGTCGCCACCGCTGATAATACCGCTTCACTCTGGAAGCTGCCAGAAGGCACAAAACTGGTCGACTTGAAAGGACATACGGGAGAAATCAAAGGACTGGCATTCACTCCGGATCGTGCGAAAGTGGTGACTTCCTCTGCTGATCAGAGTTTGCGTGTCTGGAATGTCGCTGATGGAAAGCAGGTTTCCACAATGAAAACTCCCGCAGTCATCAATGCGTTAACCGTCAGTAAAGATGGGACACAGGTCATCGCTGGCGCTGCCAATCAGATAATCTATGCCTGGCCCCTGACTCTGCCCGCTCCTAAAGAAGGAGAAAAGGCACCAGAGATTCCAGCAGCGCTCTATGAACTTAAAGGTCATGCCAAGCCGATTTCTTCAGTGAAGCTGATCATGCCTGCTGGCACACAACTGGTGTCCGGCAGTGAAGATGGGACGGTTCGAGTCTGGGACCTGGCCGGGAAAAAGCAAATTCGTTCGATTAACCATGGAGCGCCTGTCACGGATGTTGATGTCACCGTTGATGGCAAGACACTGGTTTCCGTTTCGGTAAATGGAACCGGAAAAATCTGGCAGGTTGCCGATGGTAAAATGCTGAAAGAGTTTCGCGGCGATCTGAGTAAAGAGCGTCAGATGATTCTGGCAACAGAGACTCAGACGGTCACCAAGCAGCAGGTTGCTTTGGCAGATGCTGCCATGAAAGCTGCTGATAAAAATGTGAAAGATCGTGAAGCAGAATTAAAGAAACGCAATGAAGAACTGGAAGCAGCTAAAAAAGCTGTGCCAGAAGAAAAGAAAAAGGCAGACGAATCAGCCAAGAAACTGGCCGCTGCCAAAGCGGAGCTGGCAAAACTGCTGGCCGACCATAAGAAGAAGGGTGAAGATGCTGTTGCGGCAGCCAATACTCAGAAGGCAGCTGCTGATAAAGCCGTTGTTGACGCGGAAGCGAAGTTAAAGCAGATGAACGATGCCAATCAGGCCGCAATTGCCGCTGTCGAAAAAGAAGTGGCAGCCGCAAAAAAAACTCTGGATGATGCGAATGCGATCAAGCCAGATGCAGCTGACAAAGAAGGTGAAACAAAGAAAAAAGAAGCTGTTACGAAAGCTCAGGCAGCCTTTGATGCCGCTCAGAAAAAACTGACTGCAGCGCAGCAGAAAAAAACAAACGATGAAAAAGTGGCAACGCAGGCTATCGCGACTGCGAAGCAGGCTGTGCCCAAAGCGGTTGCTGCCATTGCTGCTGCCAAGAAATTGGCCGAGGCAAAATTGGATACGAAAGCCGCTGATAAGAAAGTCGCTGACGCAGAAGCCGCGTCTAAGAAACTGACAGATGCGGTTGCTGCTGCCGAGAAAAAAGTGACCTCATCTGAGCGGTCTGTCAAAGTTGCTGAAGGAACGCTTACCAAGATCAAAGGGCAACTGATAGAACGCACTAAAGAAAAAGCAGAAATTGATAAAACTGCGACTGCTGTTGATGCCGCTCTGGCAGAAGCTAAGAAACAGGCCGCGGTTCTGACTCCCATTAAGTCAGTCGCTTTTTCCGAAGACGGCAAGCAGATTGTTACTGGTGACGACAGCCAGATGGTTCGCATCTGGGATGCTACTTCCGGTCAGGAACTGGATACGTTAAGCGGGCATACTGCTCCTGTCTCGTCCGTCGATTATACATCCAAAACAACGGTAGTGTCAGGTAGTGCTGACAAAACAGTTCTGGTGCAGAATATTCAACCGGTCTGGACTCTGGTTGCTCAATTGGGGGCCGATGCAAAGGATCCGTCTAAAGTGGGCGGTTCCCCAATTTCCAACCGGGCTCTCTGTCTGGATTTCAGCCCGGATGGCAAACTGCTGGCCGTTGGCGGTGGTGATCCTTCCCGTAGCGGTGAGATCACGATCTGGGATGCCACCACAGGAAAACTCGTGAAGAAGCTGGGGGAAGCACACAGCGATACGGTTCTTGGTGTCCGCTTCTCTCGTTCAGGTAAATCGCTACTGACAGGGGCTGCTGACAAATTTGTGAAAATCTTTGATGTGGCAACCGGGAAATTTGTGAAATCATTTGAAGGTCACACACATCACGTTCTGGATGTTGCCTGGAAAGCCGATGAATCCACAATTGTCAGTTCAGGTGCCGACAATGTGATTAAAGTCTGGAATATTGAAACCGGCGAACAGAAACGAACAATTGCAGGTTATTCCAAGCAGGTCACTTCGATCGCCTTCCTGGGACTGGGGGACAATATTGTCAGTGGTGGTGGTGATAAGACCGTTCGTATGCATCTGACGACGAACGGATCAAACTACCGCAATCTGGGAGGTTCCACTGATTACGTCTATAGCGTGGCAGGCAGTCGTGATGAATCGATTGTCATCGCCGGTGGCGAAGATGGTATTCTGCGCGTCTGGGATGCAAAGACAGGCAAGCTACTCAACAGCTTTAACCCACCTCCGGTTTCCCCGAATCAGCAGGCCAGCGCCGGAAAATAAGCCTGGCTGATCCAAGAAAAATAGTAAAGCTTCCAGCGACCCCGCGAATTAATTAGCAGGGTCGCTTTTTTTTGCGCTTCTTGCCAGAGCTGATTTGCCATTTCGGGGCCAGCTTTCTGTCTGGCAGTCGTTTCAGACTCAGGCATCCCACAGGAAGGGGGCACCTGATTGCACTGTAAGGTCTGACTGATTATATTCGGAACACAACAATTCATTCCGCCAGATCGTCGCAACCCGAAATCAATCTTGGGGGGACAGTCCCCTGAAGAGCCATTCCAGACCGGATTCGGGTGAGTATTAATTTGAACACAGCAGGAATCAACGCATTATGTCTGAACAGTTGAGTAAACGTATCTTTACCGAATTAGAGAGTCTGGTTCTGATTGACCCTCATACCCATATTAATCCCCATTCCGCGGCTTCAACCACACTGGCGGATATCATGGGCTATCATTACTACACCGAACTGGCTCATTCTGCCGGCCTGCCTCGTGAAGTGATTGAAGAACCAGGTATCGATCCCAAAGAAAAGGTCGGACGTCTGGTGACGCAGTTGGGGGATCTGGATAATACCATTCAGCTCAGCTGGTTACTGGATATCTGCAGTGAATTTTTCGGTTTCGAAGAGGAAGCCATTACAGAGTCCAACTGGGAGAAGTTGTACGATACCGCCGCTGAGAAGATGGCTCAACCCGACTGGGAACAGCAGGTTTTGAAACAGAGCGGTCTTGAGCAGGTATTCCTGACAAATGACTTCGATGATCCACTGGAAGGATTTGATACCAATCTTTATATTCCCTGTCTGCGGACGGATGACCTGGTATTTCATCTGGCAAAACCCGAAACCAGAGCACGACTGGCGAAGGCAACACAACTTGACGTTGGTTGTGCCAATACCTTGAAAAATGCGATTGGCAAACTGTTTGAGCATTTTACAGAAAAAGGGGCGCGGGCCTGTGCAATTTCATTACCGCCCGATTTCAACCCGGTTGCTGTCACTGCTGATCAGGTCGATCCAATTGTGAGATCTCTGTTTGCCGGCGATGAAATTACAGCCGACGAGTCAAAAATCGTAAGTCAGTTTGTCTTCTGGACCCTGGCGGAATACTGTGACGAACATCGTCTGCCCTTCGATCTGATGATTGGCGTGAACCGTCGCGTTTACGAAGCAGGCGTGTATCAAGGGCAGGACCTGTATGACAAGCGGACCTCTCTGATTCTATATAAAGAACTGTTCAATGCATTTCCCAAAGTCACATTCCCCGTTTCAGTATTGACCAGTACCAGCAACCAGGAACTGGTCAGCTACAGCTGGATCTTTCCGAATGTGGTCATCAACGGTCACTGGTGGTACTCGAATACGCCGGCGTTCATTACTTTTGACTGTAAGAGTCGCCTGGAAGCAGTTCCCAAGACTAAGCAGATCGGTTATTACAGCGATATGTACAAGCTCGAGTTCGCACTGCCTAAGTTCCGTATGTATCGGCGTGTGCTGGCAAATGTACTGGCCAGTGATTTTGTAATCGCGAGAAACTGGTCGGAACAAAGAGCAATCGAACTCGGAAAACTGGTGCTCCGGGGTAATGTGGAAACCATTTTTGGCAACGAATCGGTATCCTGAATGACATGAAGTGATTGCATCAGGGACAGATGCTATTTAAAATATGATACATATCCCATTTTTATCATATCCATTCTAGTTTCATCATTAAGGGCTCCCTATATGGCTACTCTGGTCATGCTGCAGGCTGGTCAAGCGGTCTCCTACTCACTGACAGGATCGGAGACGGTTCTGGGTAGGCATCCTGACTGCCAGATTCAACTCGATTCCAATATGGTTTCGCGGCGGCATGCCCAGGTCGTTAGTGCCGGTGATCAGTTTTTTGTTGAAGATCTGGGAAGTGGAAACGGAACATTCGTTAATGGGAAAAAGATTGAAGGTCGCACGCAGCTGGCTCACGAAGATCGCCTGAAAGTCGGTCCTATTCTTTTCCGATTTGAATCAGATGAAAAGCAGGAACCAAAGCGATCGGGTGTGTCAATCGACAGCAGCTTTGATGTCGGATTTTCGAATGATGATGAAGACGGGGATGCCGGAGCCACCATTATGGGGGCTGTTTCCGGGGGCGGTGGTTTTGGCGGTCTGGATATTCGACCGGAGGCAAAACTAAAAGCCATGATCGAAATCAGCCGCAGTCTGGCAGGTACCGTCGATCTGGAAAAACTGCTGCCACAGATTCTCACCACTCTGTTTCAAATCTTTCCTGCTGCCGACCGGGGATGTATTTTACTCAGGGATGAAACCAATGGAGAGATGGTGCCACGCGCATTCAAGCATCGCCGTGAAGGTGAGGATGCGACAGTCAAGTTGAGCCGTACGATTGTGAATAAAGTGCTCGAGGAAAAATCGGGTATCTTATCAGCGGATGCAGCCAGCGATGCGCAATTTGACGCCAGTGAATCGATTTCGAATTTATCGATCCGTTCCATGATGTGTGTACCCATGCTGGGACTGGCGGAAGAGCCTATCGGCGTCATAAATATCGATACACAGAATCCCGTGCAACAGTTTCAGGAAGAAGATCTGGATCTGTTAATGTCAGTTGCCGGGCAGGCTGCTCTTTCCTACGAAAGTGCGAGGCTGATGTCGTCCTATATGGAAAAACAGAAACAGGACAATGAAATGGACATCGCCCGGGGCGTGCAACAGGGATTGCTGCCCAGTTCTGTACCGGAAGTCGATGGTTACGAATTTTTTGCATCTTATGATTCTGCACAGGCGGTTGGTGGCGATTACTATGATATTTTCGAGCTGCCCGATGAAAAGATCGGCCTCTCGTTTGGTGATGTCGCCGGAAAGGGAGTGCCCGGGGCAATGATTATGGCCCGCATGTCAAGTTGTGTGCAGAATACATTACGTTTTGTGCATGAAGTGGGGCCCGCTGTAGATGCAATTAACGATCACATGTGTGACAGTGCCGTCGAAGGGCGTTTTGTGACTTATGTGCTTGTGGTTCTGGATACGAACAATCATCGTTTGTCGCTGGTGAATGCAGGGCATATGTCCCCGATGATACTCAAGCCTGATGGATCTCTCGATGAATTTCCTGAAGAGAGCATTGGAGTGCCGATCGGCGTGATGGAAGGTTTCCCGTTCGAAGTGGTAGAACGGGATTTGGGTCCCGGGGAAATTGTGGTGCTGTTTACCGATGGTGTTGATGAAGCGATGAATCCGGAAGGGGAACTCTATACCCTGGACCGGATGCGGAAATTTATCAAGGACAATCGCGATAAAAATGCGGCAGAGTTAGGACGGGCACTTTTGGCAGATGTCCGCCGCCATGCGAATGGTCGTCCTCAAAATGATGATATTACGATAATGACCTTCGGGCGTGTTTCCTGAAGGTGACTGTGTTTATATTTTAATCTGATCGCTTCTACCATGTCCGCCAGTCTGTTCCTGCAAAATAATGGCGACTCCTCTCGACTGGAAATCAAGGGCAAGCAGGTGACGCTGGGACGGCATCCTGACTGCGAAGTCTGTCTTAAATCGAATACTGTCTCCCGCCATCATGCGCGTATTACCGCTTCTGCAGAAGGCGAATATCAAATCGAAGATCTGGGGAGCGGTAACGGGACTTTCGTCAATGATGTGCCCGTTAATGACCCGCTAGTACTGCAGACCGGCGATCAGATTTCGATCGGCCCGTTCCTGCTGGAGTTTTCCAGTGATGAGGAATACGAAAGCTCACAGCATGAAGGACTGTTGACTTCTTATGGCTTAATTCCGTCGTTAAAAAATGTTTCCGTCCGTCCTCCCTCTTCTGATAAATCGACGATATTAAGAGCATCAGAGACGGGGAGCGGCCTGAATCATTTTGAAATTAAACCCGAAATCAAATTAAAAGCAATCCTGGAGATTAGTCGTACGATTGCGACAGCGACTGATCTGGATTCGATGGCTGAACGTGTACTGGAAGGATTGTTTCATATCTTTCCTGCTGCGGACCGCGGTTGCATTTTATTACATGATCATGACAATCAGCGTTTTTTCCCAAAAGCGGTACGCCATCGCCGAGAAGATGATCTGGAAGCGTTACAGCTGAGCCGGACCGTTTTGAAGGCCGTAACTGATAATAAAACAGGAGTCCTGTCTGCGGATGCGGCGAATGATGAACGGTTTGAGAAAAGTGAATCGGTTTCTACCCTGACGATCCGTTCCATTTTATGTGCACCCATGCTTGGACTGGATGGAAGCGTCATCGGAATTATCAACCTGGATACACAACTGGCCGGTCAGATGTTTTCTGACGACGACCTTGAGCTGTTAATGGTGATTGCCGGGCAGGCTGCGCTCTCTTATGAGAGCGCACGACTGATGATTTCTCATGTGGAAAAACAGCGTTACGATAATGAGATGGAAATAGCTGCCCGCGTACAGAAAGGACTGTTACCGGCTAAAATTCCCCATGTCCCAGGTTATGATTTCTTTGTCTCCTATGAAGCCGCTCGCGCTGTGGGAGGTGATTACTATGATTTCATTCAAACCACTGATTCTCTGATCTGGTTCGCACTAGGTGATGTTGCCGGGAAGGGGGTACCCGCGTCACTGGTAATGTCGCGCGTCTGTAGTGCCGTTCGCAGTACCGTAGAATTCGTCACTGATGTCGCTGATGCCGTGCATCGCGTGAATCATCATATTGATGAATCAGCTCATGACGGGCGGTTCATCACATTTATTCTGGGACAGATTGAGCTGACAGAGAACCAGGTATCGTTCGTCAATGCAGGACATCTGGAACCGCTGCTGCTGGAAGCCAATGGTACGTTGCGAGAATTGTCTGGTGATCATCCCAGTGTACCTCTGGGGGTGATGGATGATTATGAGTACCGTTCCATTCAACATCATCTGAAACCCGGTGAGCAGTTGATTCTATATACAGACGGTGTGACGGAAGCGATGAATGAAGAGCGAGAACAGTTTGGGATCGAGCGGTTGAAGACAGTGATTCGAAATTTCCCTCTGAACACCGCAGAACTGGGAGAACAGATACTGAAGGCGGTTAAAGTATTTACCGGTCAGGCGGAACAGTATGATGATTTGACGTTAGTCATCATTGGTCGGTCGCCAGAATAAAACAAGCGAGATGCCCTGGCTGAGCATCTCGCTTGGAAGCGTACATGATATCTATTACTGCGGGGGGGAATGCAGTTTATAGCATGATATCGGTTGGTTCTGCGACTTTACGATACCCCATGCTGTGCAATACTTCCAGGACTTCACTCCAGGTCGGGAACTGCCGACCGCTGCGGCGTTTGTAGTCGTCCATGGCTTTCATGAAGTCGATTTCCTGGTCGCTGTAATCACGTTCGCAGGTTGTGGGATCAATCTGACGGCGACGCTCAATTTTGCGTTGATCGACCACTTCATGCTTCGTATGGATCGCTTCTTTTTGGCCGGAATCTCTGCGGCTGACACGACGACGGTCAACAACCAGTTCGGATGGGGGATCAAGTTGATTTACCATATTAAATTAATGCCTTTTTTCGAGGGGAGATAGTTGTCTGAAGTAATTCGAACACAAATAGAAACGCGTAATATCCAACGCAAATCAGACAGGTAAAAGTCGCTGAAATGTGACGGTTGACCCTGAACCTCAAATTTCCAAATCACAAATTTGTGAAAAATGCTCCACGATTCCTATTTAGTTCTGGCCAGATCAGAAAAGTGGAACTAACTTACTCAATTATTCCCACAAAAATCGGGATTGGGTAGTTTGTTTAAAATAATTAACACTGATAAGCGTGATCGAGCCTGCCGATTGCGTAGTTGTCCCGATGGTACCGATTATCAGGGGCGAATTCTGCTGGCATGTTCAGAATTGTGTACAGAAGCGGGGATGTCACTGAGCAGAATTCAGTGAGCCCAGGCCGAAGATGACGCGGACCTGAGTTTTCTGCAGTCCAGCTGCAAAGAAGAGCCCATCAAAGGACTGGAGCAGACTTTTCAATCCGGCAAGTTTCTTATTGCCTTTCTCCAGATCTCCGCCGTGCCCCTTGGAAAGTTGCTCTGCAAGAAAATCGGAGTTCTGCTCAATGAATGCTCTGATTGAAGCGATATTCAGGAAGCAGAGTTGTTTTTCTTCTCGGAAGAAGGTTTCTTTCCAGGATTGAAATAATGGTGATGCAGCCAGGCTCTCTTCTGATTTCAGAGTGAAAAATTCTCTGACGAGTTCTGGGGAACTGGCAAAGACAAGCTGTCGCTCGTTGATTCCATAAGCGGGTCGATAAGGGCCGAGGCTTTCAATCCAACGCATATGATATTGATCGTGATTTTCGATTTTTAAAATTGAAGGTTGATTACCAGGGGCTGTTTCTGAGTTGTGATGGCTGAGTATACTGTTCATCAGGAAGTTTGCGACGTTTTTCAGGGCAGTCTGGTATTTGCTTTTGTCAGTTGCTCCCGGTTCTGAGTCGTCAATAGAAAGCTGCATCGCTACAAGACCATCGAAGGAAATCGCATCAAAAGAGAGGGTTTCGCGCGGCACTGAATAAAACAGAACACTGGGCCCCAAAACTTTTGAGACTTCTGTCACGGGGTCGAGTCCCCCCAGCAGCCCCATACTGACCGCGTGGAATTTCTGCCATTTTTCCGGATTCTTTTCCGCATAATAACTGATGATTCTGTTTGTCAGTAAATTCACGTTCAGTTGTCCGGAGAGGACAGCCAGCGCTTTTTTGGGAATCAGTGTGTATTGATCAGGAATTTCGGCAGGGGTCTGGAGAATATTCAATAGAGGCAAATCAATCTCTTTGGAATTAAACAGGATCACAGCTTCCAGGGCGACTGTGTTTTTGAGATGCAGCCCTGCGATCAGTGCTCCTGTTTTCTTCCACCAGTTGACGACACCTTGTTCGATCTCATTTTGGGGGGGCTTGATATGTTCATCCCAGACCCGTGGATTCAGAAAAACAGAACCTGTGATATCATCCCCTAATACTCCTCGAGCACGACGGTACATTTCCAGATTGAACAAACTCTGTTGATGCTCCGGTGATTGTTTTTTGAGTTTCTGATGATACAGGCTAATGGTTGATTCCAGATTTTGCCGTTTGTCAGTCACAACCAGAGTTTGATCCAGAAACGCGTAGATGACCGAAGGCGCAGCGGGGTCTGCCTGCTGACGCAGCTCATAACAGGTTGTACCCTGAAAAGAACCGGAAGTGATTTTGAGGCCGGTTTTAGTGAACCAGTCTTCCAGCAGTTTCTGAACAGCGGCAGGTTCCTGGATTGTGGTCAACAGCAACAGAGAGGGATTCTGTTTCGGACCATGATTGAAAATTGCCAGCCCGGCCGACTGACCAAAGAATTGATTCAACAGAGGCAGTAAGGGTTGACTGGTGACCGATTCAATGTCGCGCAATCCCTGTTTCAGGTTAATGACGTCTTGGGACTGCAGCCAGGTTTGAAAAACCTGAGTATTCCGAAATCGATTCGCCACAGGCGAAAGCAGAAACTGTTTGACATGAGAGTTCAGATCAATGGCTTCCAGATAGATACCGGCCTTCTCATCAACCAGCTGGCTCAATGGTTCGGCTGCTCTGGCGGGAAACACAACTGCCAGGCAGAGGATTACCGGGACCAGAACGAACGCAAATGCATGCTGTTGCTTCAGGCTCTGCGATGTTGAATTATACGGTTGCATTGGCTTCATATCTGAACAACTCCGGACCGATCTGATGGTGCAGATTCGGTAAAATCAGTTCGTTAAATTTTTGTTGATTCTTCAGGAACGGAATGAATGATAAAATTCCAGGCATGACTGATCTGGTCTTTGATCGGTTGCATCTCAAGATTGATATCATCGACCCAGTTCGGTTCCCTGGGAAGCGGGGCCGGAGTTTCAGGGGAGGCCGTGACGGGAACGAGACTCACTGCTTCAGTCATGGTACCAGCAGTACTTTGCGCCAGTCCCCAGGAAGCGGCGCCCGCATTCTTCAGGAGTTGATTGAAACTCCGATTAGGTTGTGGTTGTACAACCGCTGGAACAGGGGAGTCGGTCGACACTTCGGTGCTGGCAGGCAAGGGCTTGGGTACCACATTTTCTACCCGATTCCCCGAGAACTTCAAGGTGATGGCAATTAATAATACTGCAACGACGAACAGGCTGGCAGACCATTGTCGAACCCTTGATCCTGTCCGCGCAATCGGGACCTCGTGAGTACGTATTTCCTCTGGATCTGAATAATGAGCTGCATCTAGTTGAGCGAGCACTTCATCAATCAGGTCAATCTCAGGCAGTGTCTGTTGCCAGACGGGTATTGCCGTTTCCAGGATGAGAAAGTCTTCCCAGAGACGTTGGTGTTCTGGCGAGGATGTCGCAAGCTGCTCCAGTCGCGAACGCTGATCGAAGTTTCGTGTTTCGATCATGATTTCCAGTCTGGATTGAAAGTCAACGAGATTCATAGCGGACCTCTGGTACAATTCCCCGCTGTCGTAAGTTGGCAGCCAGTTCCTGTCGGGAACGGTGCAACCAGGTTTTAATCGTGCCTTCCGGACGGTCCAGAATGTCTCCGATTTCCTGACAGCTCAAATTTTCCTGATGAAATAAAATAAAACATGTGCGATGGTCGTCGCGTAACAGACTAATGGCATTCTGTAATTCTTCACCGAGATCCTGTAACTGTTCTGTCGACTGACTGATGGCCAGATCAGCGGCAAATTCTGAGGGAACAGGACGCCGGGCGCGTTTACTCAGAAAGGTTCTACAGCGGTTGGCGGCGATAGTTAATAACCAGGGTTTCAGTGTTCTATTGGGATCCCACTGATGAAGACTGCGAAAAGCCCGCACAAAGACCTCCTGAACGACATCTTCAGCGTCTTGTCGATGTCCCAGCATGCGGTAGCACAGTCCGAAGATAGTACTTTGAAACCGGGCTACGAACGCGCGCATCGCCTCTGTATTACCATCCAGGCAACTTCGGACTTGCGCCGCATCGTCTTCATTCACGGAGGAATCCCGTTTTGATATTCGTATCTGTCTCAATCTGAATCTAGATCTCATCACATTTAACTAGTGAAGTGTCATTTTTAAATTTTGGGTTGATAGATATCACGAGAGTGCGACAACGGAGCACGTTAACAACACCCCTGTCCCTCAATTTCAAGCTTGACAAAGCACTAGAGCGTCTCTCAATTTAATCGACTCAGGCTAAACAGCCCTGGAGATGCTACAGTTAAACTGGACACAGTCTAAACCTCAGGTCACTCTCTCAATATACCAGACTCCGGGATGTTAAGTTTCAGAAAATTCAAATCACTGCATTTACGCATTGTAAACACATGGTTACATGGCGTTGAAGATTCTGTCCGCCATCTTGGAGTCGAATGTTGATGTGTGGTCGCAGATACACAGGGTTTGCATGTATATTAAGTCGTTGCATAGTCGTCGTTTAAGATTAGTGGTTGACAATTGCCTTATCATGAAAGAAAATTAAGATAATAATATTTAGTTAAATGTCTGATTTTAATTAATCTCAATCATTATTTTATGTGCTCTATGTCATTTTTTTAATTGAAGGACTGTAATGCAACGCTTAAGTCAAACTAGGCCATCTCGTGGATTTACTTTAATTGAGTTACTGGTAGTGATTGCGATTATCGCGATTCTGATTGCGTTACTTCTGCCTGCCGTGCAGCAGGCACGGGAAGCGGCGCGCCGCAGCACCTGTAAAAATAATTTGAAACAAATCAGCCTGGCAATGCATAACTATGAGAGTGCGCATCGGGTCTTTCCTTACGCACACCGGGGCGGGAACGGCTGGTATCCTCAGGCATGTCATCAGCGAGATACCTGGTTCCATCGAATTCTGCCTTATGTGGATCAGGCTCCCATGTATAACGCTTATGAAGCAGATTGCGCGAATGTTTCTGGCAGTACAAGCAATCATGTGCATAATATTTCCAGCAGCCAGAAGTTTGTGAGTACTCCGTTACCGGCTTTCATGTGTCCTTCCGACGTAGGTCCTGCCTTTGCTGAAAATACTGGTGTTCGCTGGGGAGGTAGTTACATGGGCTGTATTGGCTGGGCAAATAACCGTTCCACTGGTAGTGATAATGGGATGTTCGGCTATGAAACGAGAACAAAAATGCGTGATATCACGGACGGTACATCCAGTACGATGATGTTAAGTGAAGGTGTGCAGCGTGTCGCTGTTCCGACTGGATTTTCCTGGGGCTGTCCCGGTTGTTACTGGATTGGTGGTGCTCATGGAGAAGTGACTTTTACTGCCTATGAGACCCCCAATACTTCAGCGCCCGACCAGAATTATCTCTGCAAAAGTACTACAGATGTAAACGCCCCTTGTGTAAGTAATACATCCACACGTTGGAACTATGCCCGCAGCATGCATGTGGGAGGTGTTCATATCGGTATGGCAGACGGCGCGGTTCGATTCGTTTCAGAGAATATTGATCGCGGTACTTTTCGTGCCTTAGCGACCATTTCCGGTGATGAAGTGATTGGCGATTTCTAGAGCACATCACATTTAACCAGAGCGTCTCTCAAACTATTATACTCGGTTCAAATAGCCCTGGAGACGCTACAGTAAAACTGGACACAGTCTAGACGCATCACATTGAATCAGAGTGTCTCTCCATCTAGTAGGCGCCGTCCCAAAGGCCTTGGAGATGCAACAGTAAACTGGATATTGACTGATATGGAAAATTTCAAATTCCCGGGACACACTCCTTTAATTCCTGAAGCAGGGATCGGGGGCTGATCAGTAGTATTCGATTACGCGATGCAGTATAAATTCAGCTGAACTTTTTGCCTCTGATGTCATTATCAGAGGCACACTTATATTTCAGGAGATAATCAATGAAGTTGGTCTCATGCCTGTTACTGATGGTATGTTTTACGGGATCCCTTGTCGGTTGTAGCGGGGCAAGCGATGCTCCTGTAACTTACCCCGTTTCAGGAACAGTTACGCTGGATGGAGAACCACTGCCAGCAGGAGATATTATTTTTCGTGATGCTTCCGGGAAAGCAGCAAGTGCTGCCGGAAAGGTTGAGGACGGTGCATTCACTCTGAAAGCCACTGCGGGTAAGAAATCCGTGGTGATTACCGCGACGAAGGAGATCCCGGGAAAAACTGTCGTTGGTGGCGCACCCGATGAACCACCCGTTCCCGCAGTCGAACAGTATCTTGCTGCGGAATACAATGAGAAAACGACTTTGGAAGCTGACGTCAGTGATTCTGGTTCGAACGAATTCACCTTCGAACTGAAAAGTAAATAGCCGGCCTGACGTATTACCAGGCTGATGATAACAGCTCTTAAGTGAAATCAATAAACGGGAGTCGGATTCTGAGGAATTCGACTCCCGTTTTTACGTTTATTGCCTGGGTGATCATCTCAACTGCTGAGAGGCGGCTGCCATCAGTTTTATTGTTTTTGAATGCATTCACGTGCCAGAATCCGGGCCTGCTTAAAGGCATGTTTGACAGTGTAAGCCCGGGCTTCCACCTGCTCTTCCGTGTAATATTTGCCGTGGTCGCTTTCCGGGAGCCCGGCGAGTGATAACGTCAGTGGCAGCAGGTCAAGAAACTCACGATATCGTCGCTGAATATCATTGCTGGCGTTGGCTGAATCATTCACGGAAAGCATCTCCCTCTGTTGGCATCATAGATTGTGAATTCACAGTTTTGTAACAGGTTAAATCGTAGCGAAAGCGAGGGCACCGAAACAGCTATCGCATCGGGATTCCCAATCGGCGTCCTTGATCATATCGCTGATCTTATTCCCTGATTCTGCCAAACACAATTCAGAAAAGCAATGGGAAGTTACGAATATCGAGTCTGTCAAAAAATCCGGATTATGGAATCCGGCAGAGATACGGTTGATTCGCAGAGACCACTCAAGCGACGCAGGAGGGAGCAACTGTCAGCTAGGACTGCAATCTTTCTCTTAAGACTATTTCTCCGCTTCCTGCTTGTTCTTCAGCCCGGTCTGTTCCGGCGGTGGAAGTGTTACGGGAGGCAGTTCCGGTTTGGATTGTCCCTGCTCTGCTTCCTGGGGTTGAGGAGGCTGTTGTGGATAGCCCTGAGGGGGCATCTGATACTGCTGTGGATAAGCGGGCATTGGCTGTTGTGGGTAACCCTGCTGTGGATAGTATTGGGGTGGCATCTGGTACGGATAGGGTTGCTGCCCAGGAGGCATTTGTTGCGGGGGATATCCATACTGTGGCTGTGGCGGGTAACCGGCCTGTTGTGCAGCCTGCTCGTATGCCAGCTGTGCCTGACGCTGCTGTTCGGCTGTAAGAATCTGCGTATCCCCTTCGTAAACTCCCGGGCCAGCAGGAGCTTCTGCAGCAGGAGCAGCTTCGGCTTCAACCGGAGCGGCAGTACTCTCTTCAGGTTTGTGAACAGGAATATCGAAAACCGTATCTGAGCCTGTCAGAATTTCTCCACTGGGAGTTGATTGTGGTGCTGCTTCAGGTTTGTCTGGTGCTATTGCCGCATCAGCAGTGTGCGACATTTGAATGAGAAAATCAAGTTTTCCAATCTGGATTTGATCTCCATGGGAAAGCTGCACTTCACCTTTGATACGTTTGCCATTGACTGACGTCCCATTGGTACTGCCAAAATCGCGTAAGCGGACGCTATATTCATCAACTGTGAAAACACAGTGGTGCCGACTGACCATGTCACTGTTCGGTCGCAGATGGCAGTCTTCTTCCCGGCCAATTAAAAACTTTTTGCCTTTGATGGGAATTTGTTTTCCATCATGACGACCACCAACGACTTTTAACGAAAGCTGCAACATAAACGTTCACTCCATAGGTTTCAAACAGAACACTTCAAAGCTCTGGAAGCGGGACTGGTAATAAAAATACCATCCCTTTTCCGATCACCTGGTTTTCATTTTTGACTTTAGATTGGAAGAAAAAATGTGAAATGAACAAGAAACAGAAATGAGTGATTTACTTTTGCATCATGTAAATGAAAGGAGTAAATAACAATGTCCGTCAGGCCCGCATTGTGTGGTTTGACTCACTTTCTCGTAAGTAAAACGCCACTACTTTTTTCCGTAACACGTAATCTCAAAGAAATAAAAGTATGTATTACACCATTAACGCTATCAGGCATTTGACGAGATGTCAATAACTATAAAACACTCATGCTGCGTGTGGATAATTTATTAATAAACTAATAAATATTCTTGATTCTGATAAGTGTTGATGATACCGCTGTTAAGCCTGTTATTTTCGTGATGTCCAGGTGTCAGCAGTATATTTTTCTTTTTCCAGACTCTCCGCCTGACTGCGTTCTTCGTCAGTCAGGATTTGTGACTCCAGCGGCAGCTCCAGGGCATGTGATATGGCGTGGGAAAAGTCCACAGTCAATGCTTCCAGAAACTGATTCTGATATCGCGCAACCTGATCAGTCAGATTCAGCAGACCTGGAAAATCAGTGGCATGTTCTGATGTAAGCAATAACAGGCTTCCATGCTGGACAATTGCACCACGCCTTCTGCGTTGTGCGCTTCCCAGGATTTTTTGTCCCTGACAAATCAGATCCCGTTCATCGCCCCGACCAAAACAGAGAAAAGGTTCGGATTTTGATCGAAATGACACTCCTCGAAACTGTACCTGCAGTCCATGTGCTGCCAGAACGTCAATGATTGGCTGGTGGATAGCCACATACAGTTCTGGCGGTGATTTAGCCAGGGGATGACAGCCGGGCAGCGAGAATGAGTATGTGAGTTCGTGGTGATGCAGAATTGCTCCCCCACCAGAGAGCCTGCGCACGCGAGGCAGATCTTTCCAGATTTCAGCAGAGTCTTCAGCCTCATTTTTCTGAAAGTATCCCAATGAAATGGTGGGTTGATTCCACTGATACCAGCGTAATGTGCATGATTCCTGATTCGCAGCTGACTCCAGCAATGCTTCGTCGATGGCCATGTTCCGGCTCCCTGAAAGCGGGGCCGGCTCAATGATCAGGCGGCAGTGATCCGGTTTTGCAGAGAGGGTCATATCGAAACCAGACTGTAGTGTGAGTCACAGGGAAACGGACTGGAACAAATTTATTGAGGCTCACAGCACTGCAGGATTGGATTGCGGGCAGCGACCACTTCATCGGGCCTCTGGATGATTGTGCTGTGTGGGGCCTGATGTAGAAATTCCGGGTCTTCCTTGAGGATGTTGATAATCGTTTCCGCAAAGGCGTCGAGGGTTTCTTTTGATTCTGTTTCGGTCGGTTCCACCATGATGGCCTCGGGGACCACAAGTGGAAAGTAAACCGTGGGGGCATGGAAGCCGAAGTCGAGCAGCCGCTTGGCAATGTCCATTGCAGTAATTCCATTGGCTGCTTTAGATTTAGAAGCGGAGGCAACAAATTCATGCATGCACAAGTCACCATTCGGCACAGGCAGTACGTCTTTGAGTAATACTTTCAGGTAGTTGGCATTCAGAACAGCGTTTTCAGATACTGCTTTGAGACCAGCTGCTCCCAGGGTTCTCAGGTAGCAGTAGCCTCGGACGAGGATGCCGATATTTCCGTAATATGTTCGCACACGGCCAATCGATTTGGCAGGGGTTTCCAGCGTGTATTGATCTGATTCTGCCGCGTCGGGGTGATAGTTGATCACGGGGCCTGGCAGGAAGTCTGCGAGGAAATCACGGACCGCAATGGGGCCCGATCCGGGACCGCCAGCGCCATGTGGTCCTGTAAAGGTTTTGTGGACGTTGAAGTGCATCATGTCGCCACCGAAATCACCAGGGCGTGTATATCCCAGAATGGCGTTCATGTTGGCTCCATCGATATAGACCAGGCCACCGGCATCGTGCACCAGCTGGGCGATCTGCTTGATGTCTTTTTCGAATAACCCCAGCGTATTCGGATTGGTGACCATAAAGACGGCGGTCTGATCATCCAGATGTGCTTTGAGGTCTTCCAGATCGACCAGGCCTTCTTTACTGCTGGCAAGCTGAACACAGTCAAATCCGGCGATTGCAGCACTGGCCGGGTTCGTACCGTGGGCACTGTTGGGGAACAGAACTTTGGTCCGCTTTTCGCCACGATCTTCAAAGTAGGCTTTGGCAGTCAGCAGAGCAGTGAATTCTCCCTGTGCACCGGCAGCGGGTTGCAGGGAGACAGCCGGCAGACCGGAAATCTCTGCCAGCATTTCCTGCATCTCGTACAGCATGCCCAGCATGCCCTGCAGATCGGACTGATTCTGGTAGGGGTGCAGATCCACGATTCCCGGCAGGCTGGCCAGTCGCTCATGGCGTTTGGGATTGTACTTCATCGTACAGCTGCCCAGGGGATAGAAGTGGGTATCGACACACATATTCAACGTTGAGAGATTGACAAAGTGACGGATCACATCAGGCTCGGTGACTTCCGGCAATCCGGTAGGATTATCTGCCAGCGCTGAAGCCGGGATCAGCTCACTCAAAGGGCGTTCTGGAACATCAGAAGCCGGGAATTCAGCACCGCGTCTGCCGGGTTTTGAGAGAGCAAATAAAGATTCAGTGGCCAATTTGTTTCGCATGGTATTGGATGCTACTTCGAATTTTTAAATAGGAAATGTGTTAAGCACTTGGATGGTTCAGCACGCTTATGCTTTTAAAGCAGTGATCAGTTGATCGATTTCTGAGCGAGTTCTCTGTTCTGTAATCGCTACCAGCACACCTGTCTGGAAGTTTTCAGGAGCCTGCTGGTAATCGAACCGGGATAGTTCAGGACCCAGGTCAAATCCGGCCTGTCGCGCTTTTCGCAGCAGGTAGTCTGCCCCTTCTGAGCAACCGACTGCAAACTCTTTGAAGAACGGACGTTCCGGGAACAGAAGCTCGATCCCTTCAACCGTTGCAAATTGTTCGGCAGCGTAGTGTGCTTTCTGGCAGGAGAGTTCAGCGACTTCGCGAATCCCCTGTTTGCCGAGCAGTGAGAGATAGACGGCGGCGCGAATCGCGATCAGTCCCTGGTTACTGCAGATATTGCTGGTGGCTTTGTCACGACGGATATGTTGTTCACGGGCCTGCAGGTTGAGCACGTAACAGCGTTTGCCATTGCGATCAACTGTCTGGCCTATCAGGCGACCAGGCATCCTGCGAACAAATTTTTCGCTGCAGGAGAACAGACCCAGATAAGGACCACCAAATTGCAGAGGCGTTCCCAGCGATTGCCCTTCAGCGATGGCGATGTCTGCACCATAGTCACCAGGCCGTTTCAGAATACCAAGACTGATCGGGTCATATGAGACGACAGAGAGGGCACCATATTTGTGAGCGATTTCGGTCAGCTGTTCTGCCTCTTCCAGTGTTCCAAAGAAGTTCGGATGCTGGATGACCAGGCAGGCTGTTTCTTCATTCATGGCAGCATCAACGGCTGCGGGATCGGCGGACCCATCGGTACAAGGTATCACAACGACTTCACAGTTCAAATGAGTCAGATAGGTTTCGACAACCTGTTGATACTCCGGATGCAGTGAACCCAGCAGGACCACGCGGTTGTGTCGGTTGGTTACCCGCATTGCCATGAAGGCGGCTTCGCTGACACAGGTTCCTCCTTCGTAGAGGCTGGCATTCGTAACATCCATGCCGGTGAGCTGGCAGATCAGCGATTGAAATTCAAAGAAGGTCTGCAGGCTGCCCTGACTGGCTTCTGCCTGATAGGGAGTGTAAGCGGTGTAAAATTCACCCCGGCCAGCAATTTCATCGACGGCAGCAGGGATAAAATGATCGTAGGCACCGCCTCCCTGCATGCAGACACGTGTCGTTGGTCCGACGTTCTTAGCGGCGAGCCTGGTGACATGCGCCTGCAGTTCCATTTCTGTCAGAGCGGGCGGGATCTCAAGTGGGCGCCCCAGTCTTAACTCAGACGGGATTGTGGCAAATAAAGATTCCAGCGAGTCGACGCCGACGGTTTTCAGCATTTCCTGCTGCTGTTCTGGTGTGTTGAAGAGGTAGGGCACGGTTCACTCGATAAAAAACGTAAGTGTGGTAAACGCTGTTGGGATTATAGTCGCAGAAGAAACGTGGGAACTCTGTTTTATCCAATTTTAGAGGGGATTGACTGAATCGATTCCCTCAGGACAGGAAAGTACAGTGAACATCGTGTGGGAACGGTTTACTGCCAGGAGTACCTGTTAACTTCAGTGTGCTTCTGATTCACAAAACTTTTTGTATTCGTCGGCGTTCATGAACTGATCCAGTTCAGCGGGATTCGACATTTTGACTTTTGTGATCCAGCCGGTACCAAATGGATCATCAGATAATGGTGACTGATCATCCACAAGGGCTGCGTTAGCCTCAGTAATTTCCCCGCTGACAGGAGCATAGAGATCACTGACGGCTTTGACACTTTCTACTTCGCCAAACACTTTGCCAGCTTCGCACGTTGATCCGATTTTCGGGAGCTCAATATAAACCAGATCAGTCAATTGATTTACGGCGAAATCTGAGATTCCGACGGTCGCAATATCGCCTTCGACACCGATCCACTCATGTGTTTTGGTAAACTTTAAGTTGGCCTGATCCATGATTACATAACCCTCTGTGTTATTTCTTTTTCCCGGAACTTGAACGGCTGAGACCCTGAAAAAAGAAGTCTAAAATTCCCTGTTGACTCACCGTTGACGATACAGAGATTTGTTCCATTTGAAAAGGAATCAGTGAGGGAAATTCCATGACTCCCGCGGTATATCTGCGAGATCGGGAATTGCTGTTTCTCACGGGCAGCAGTCTCAGGCGCAGCCAGACTGTAAGAGGTCTGGCTGGCTCACGCTGATGGGGAATATTCGTTTAGACATCACTAGAGAAGACGTCTCAATGCGGGGGCATGTTTTCTTCTTCGACCTTATGTAGCTTGTCCAGGCGTCGTGCGTGCCTGCCTCCTTCAAATTCCTCTGCCAACCAGATTTCGATCATGCGGTTCACGAGTCGATCTCCCAGCAGATCCGCGGACAGACAGAGTACATTGGAATCATTGTGCAGCCGGCTCATCTGGGCGGTGATATCGTCGTGGCAGGGAGTCGCACGCACTCCGGGAAATTTATTGGCGACGATGCACATCCCCATGCCAGTCCCACAGATCAGAATGCCACGATCGATCGTTTTCTCACCAATGGCTTTCGCGACTTTCACAGCATAGTCGGGATAGTCGACACTTTCTCCATCATCGGGACCATAATCAAAGGCCACATGGCCTAACTGGTTAAGGAGAGTGAGAATCTTCGCCTTTGTGGTAAATCCCCGGTGATCACTGGCAACTGCAATTTTCATCGAAACTCTTTTGTATCAAGTGGCAATAGAAGAATATAAAAATAATGGAGGAGCCCTGATTCCCTCGTACGTGCTGTCTCTGTTGTGATGGTCTCTGGATCGGATCAGGATTTATATCAAACCCGGTGCAGGTTGATTATCTAACGTAACAAGTGAATGTATGACGGGTTAACATTATCTTCATAAAGGTAAGGTTAATGGTTTACCATCTATTATAGCAAGTGAGCTCTCACTGCTCATGTAGAAAATTATGATTGAAAAAAGATTATCGCGGGCGGGTGGGAATTCAGGTTACATATTAATTCTGTGGAATGTTGATTTGAGTAATAATCTGGGTAAGGTGCTTTTCAATTTCGTTTTTACACTCCACATAGCATTGAAAGCCTCCCCCTATGGGGTCGGATACATCTTTTCCCTCAAAAGACAGGAGTTTCACGGAATCTTCCAGATCGGGGCGCTCCGCCAGAATGGCTGCACGATGCCCCTGGGTCATGGTAAAAAGATGATCAGACTGATCCAGGAGCCGTTCTGTCAGTGGTTGGCTTTCATGCGCCTGAATGTCGATCCCCTGTTCAGCCAGAATGGCAACTCCTTCCGGGCTGGGAGGAGCTCCCATCGCTGCAGCAAGGCCAGCTGACCCGACAATAAAACCTCGATCAGACAATTCATCTTCCTGGCAGTTCAGCTTGTCAGCCAGCAGTTTTCGAAACAGGCCTTCTGCCATCGGACTGCGGCAGGTGTTTCCTGTACAGATGAACATGTATATTTCGCTGGAGAGGCGTTTGAGGGTTGTTTCTGTCACAACTCCGGGCTGTAGTATTTTCCACTGATTATCAGTGATGCCGATGATTGTTGACTGATCACCGAAGCGGGACGGGCCGTCATCGATCACCAAAGCGACTTCTTCTCCGAAATCTTCGATGAGCGAATCGGCTGTCTGATATTTTGAATCTTCATTTAATAACACGAGTGGAGAAGGGGACAGACGCATGGCCTGAAAAATGATTTCATGCGCAGGAGCCCGGAGTCTCAGATGACTGCCCGGGCAGATCTCAGACTGTACTTCGGGGGGGAGTTGTGAAAAAAGGCTGCCTGGTTGAGGGCGTTCCAGTTCGAGTACCACGGGGCCAGGCCAACAGCGTTTGGCCAGTTTTCGTGCCAGCGGTGGCATTTCCGGCAGATAGTCCTGTGCCTCGTCAAAACCCTTCACACACAGGACCAGCGGCTGGTCTCCACCAGACAGGGCACGTAGTTTTGTCATCGCAGCGGGGCTGAGTGACTGGCCTGCGATCACGTAGGCTGTCGCCGTCGGAAAGGCGACCAGCTCTCCTTTTGCCAGGTACTGGACAGCAAGATGGATCACATCGCGGATGTCGTCAGTCTGTTTTAGATTGATCCGTTCGGTCATGAACAATTTAAGCCTTCAGTTTGTCGCAGAAATTATTTTTCTGGCGCAATTCAACGGTCAAAAATGTTGAGATTTTCAGGTCCGCAACGAATCACGATCTCCGTGTCACTACTGCGTAAATTTCGATTTGAGAGAGACTTCTTTTCACTGATAATAACCGGCTAAATTCGATTGATCAAGCTGCTGGAAAAATTGATATTCATAAGGTATTATCATTGGGCCGTTTATGACGCTTACAGAAGAGGTCTTCTTTAGAGAATATTAAGAAATTCGGAAATCATAACGATTTCCGGTTTCGGGATCGTTAAGATGGCTACGATTGACAAGGAGGGATTTCATCCCGACCGCAGAAAGTTCTCCAGATTTGATAAGCAATTCAAACTATGGCTCCATTAAGCTCTCCCCGTAAAAATACCCCTAAACGGTTACGATTGAAGAAGTCTTTGCGTTCCCTGATTGAATTTGGTGGCGGCGACCAGATCGACCAGAGCCAGTTTCAGTCGACGACCCGTAAATTATATGATGGCCCTGCAGGTGCTGTTCTCTATCTGGCGAGCAAATTATCCCTGCATGATCCACTGGTGGGGCGCATTATCAAGACGCGACGTTTTGATGTGACTGAATTCCGCAGTATTCTGGATATCGGTTCGGGGGCAGGACAGATTCTGGGGCATTTATTACGCGAAACGCATCCTGATGCCAGGCTGGTGGCCTGTGATCTGTCGCATCAGATGTTGAAACGGGCTCGTACCCGAATGGACAGTCCCCGTCCGAATTATCTTTCTGCAGATATGACGAATCTGCCTTTTCAAGATGAGTCATTCGACTGTGTGACCTGTGGCTGGGTACTGGAATACGTGGCTGATCCCAGGCATGGTCTGATGGAGATCTATCGCGTGCTGCAGCCGGGAGGCAGTCTGTTTCTGCTGGCGACGGAGGATAAATTCTCCGGTATGCTCAACAGCCGTACCTGGAAATGTCGTACCTACAACCGCGTCGAACTCAAGCAGGCTTTTGAGGAATCAGGACTGCCCTGGAAAGAGCAGCACTGGTTCACTCCCATCCATCAGTTTCTTAAACTGGGTGGCATTATAGTGGAAGCCACCAAGCCTCTGGAACCGATGGAAGTTCAGTCCTGATAGCGAATCTTGCTCCAGCCTTTTGCCAGATCGCAGAGTGTCGCGAGTGTCTGCGGGTTAGCACTGCAGGCTGTAATCCCGGGTAGACGCAGCATGTCAGCCCGCTCATCCATCCAGTGTTCATGGAAATTAACAGACTCTCCGTTGTGGACCCAGACTGCGTCTCCGCCTAGAATCCGGGCGATATGCAGAGAAACCGGAAAATCATAGACATTCGGGGTATGGATCAGTGATCCCCCGAAGGCGCCGGTCGCCAGGTGGTCATAAATACTGCCCGGCATCTCTTCTGGAGGCACGCCTTCCAGTCCGGTTGCTGTAACGAGTTCTGCATTAGACGTGTCTTTATCCTGAAAGCCGATGAGATAGATTTTGGGAGAATCCGGGCGTGTGTCAGGATCGATGGCAGGCATATCATTCAGAACATCACGTGCTGGCCGACTCTGATCATCGGGACCACAGACGACACGTTGATGAACTGCTTCAACCCAGGTTCCCTGTTCCCCGGTCTCGGGAATGTATACCAGGGAATAATGGACAGTTTCACTGTCGCGCAAGTGAACCATCACACAATAGCCGTCGGCTGTTTTGTCGCGATACTGTTTCGTGCCATCGATGGGATCGATTGATATGACATAAGGAGAATCCTCTGCAAAGCGGTGCAGGTCCCCCGTTTTTTCCTCTGCTTCGATACGGCAGTTGCAGAAAATCGGGTCACGGTCGCGTAATGCTGCGACGATCAATTCCTGCAACGTCAGGTCTGCCAGCGTCAATGCGTCAGTCAGCGCACTGCCTGAGGTTTTGTTCTCAACGGCAATGTTGAAGTGCCTCAAACGCTTTGCGATCGCTCCTGACCAGCGGAGAATTTCAGGCAGATGTGTTTGCAGGGCGGTTAACAGTGCGTTCAGTTCCATGTCGAAGCTCGTTTCAGAATGAAAAGTTTAAGTTAAGCAGAAGGCTTATTGTTTCGTTTCTGTTCCAGATATTCAATGACCAGCGTCGCGACATCAATGTTTGTCGCCGACTGAAAGCCGCGCCAGCCGGGAACAGCATTTACTTCCAGCAGATAGGGGTCTTCTGGGGCATCAGCAGGATAAAGCAGATCGACGCCTGCAAATTCAGCGTCCGTGAGCGCCGCTGCACGGACAGCCAGTTGGGCTTCCCGATCTGTGGGATGATAGAGTTCGGCCTGTCCCTGGCGAGAGACATTGGTGCGAAAATCATTGTTCCCATGTCGACGAATTGCTCCGATCACTCTGCCATTCAATAGCAGGATCCGCAGGTCATAGCCGGGATGGGCGATATACTGCTGCAGGTAAATCATCGCCTGGGTACGTTCCAGTGTGCGAAACGAGCGGTAGGCGAGATCGGGATCACTGATGCGAAAAATGCCACGCCCTTCGGAACCAAACAGCGGTTTGACGACAACATCTCCCCCCAGTTGTTCAAAGTGTCCTAAAGCTGCTTCAGAAGATTCACAGATCGCAGTGGCAGGCACAGGCAGGCCTGCGGCGGCAAGCCGGGATGTCGTCAGATATTTATCCACCGCACATTCGATGGCGCGAGGAGAATTAAAAACCGTGATTCCGGACTGTTCCAGCCGGCCCAACAGGTCCATGCGAAAGACGACCTGTTCCAATGAGCCTGGGGGCATGGTGCGGATGATCAGGCAGTCGAAATGCTGCAGGTTGATTTGCGTCTGTTCTGAATCGTAACTGAAAAACTGTTCGCGGGCATTGTTTGAGACAAAAGCAGCCAGGTCGCGGAATTCGACCTTACATGCTTCGTGTCCTCGTGCGCGGGCTGCCTGCTGGAGTTGATCGCAGTACCAGCTGATCTGATTTCCCAGAATGGCAATCTGCACGAAGGGTATTCCAATTTGAAACGGGTACCGAAAGATTAGAATCCAAAACTGTTCTTCAAAAGCCCGGTATTCATCTGGCCGAACTGAAATATATTTCCGGTATCCAGATTCTGGAAAATGATGACCGCGGGGCTGAAGAAACTGGGGTCAATTTCATAGAAGTCATGATTGGCTTCTGCGAAGACTTCCAGAAACGGTTTTCCATAACAGGCTGCAGAATCGGAGGGAAGGGACGGACCAATTTCCAATAGCGATTCATCATCGCCGGTAACCCAGAGTGTCACAGAACCGCCGTAAAGGATGGAATCGTTCGTGCGTCCGATGCCTGTCAGGTGATCTTTCGCGACAGGCGCCAGTGGAGCCGTCCCGAATCCGGCCTGAACCCGATGCACATCAAACTTACACTCCAGCAGTTTGTGCATGGCGGTTTCCACGGAGCGGGCAATGACCTGAATGTTACCAGCGATACTGGACGTGGGAGCCACCAGCAATACGATGTCTTGGGGCTCGACTCCCGTTGCTTTGGAGATTTTCTCAACCACCTCCACACCGGGTAAGGTATTTGCTTCCAGTACGCCGACGGTCTTTTCAGGTGATTCACCAAATGCGAGGATGCGATACAGGTCTTCCACTTCCGCAGCAGCCCGCATGGGGCCGGAACCCATCGCGAAAAATTTATCGACGTCAATTTTCCAGCCGGCATATTGGCTCAACAGGCAGGCTTCGACGGCGTGGTCGGTCTGAACCTGCAGGTAAGGTAAAGAGAGTGCTTCCAGTTCTCCTGGAACCAGTTGAATGTCACAGAGGTCGGCCATGCAGATGCGGGCCAGCAATAATCCGGCTTGTAAGCCTGCAGGAGTTTCAATTCCACAATCCACCACGACCGCGCCGTTCTGAAGTGCATGCGGTATGACTTTCAGTTCACCCGATCTGGCGAGCAGCTGTTCTGTTAACAGGCACGCTCGTTTGTTTAAAACTCCGCTCATAATGTTTCATTCAATTCGAAGTATGGTGTAAGAGAAATGGGAGTGCATCCGGCGAAGGTGATTACAGGCAGCCCACTTCCGTCATGATCGTTCGGGTACGTTCAATCAGTTCGGGTGTGCAGGCCGGGAACGGGTGGAACAGGGTATCATGCTCAATTACGCCGCGCAGGCGGAGTGCAGTTTTCATCGAGCCAATGATATAACCCACATTCATGGTTCCATCGGGACAGACAAATACTTCAAATAACCGGACGATGGCTTCTTGAAACCGGACCGCTTCCTGGTGGTTGTTGGCGGCGGCAGCTTCATAGAGCTGGACGAAGAGTTCCGGCCCGACATTCGCCAGTCCGGGAACCGTTCCGTCAGCGCCTGCCAGCACAACTGCATGCACCAGCATTTCTGCACCGGTAAACAGTTTCATGCCAGCGGGTTTATTGGCTACCAGGCGATGAAAGCTGACGGCATCTCCACTGGAGTCCTTCACACCAATCACAGTGCCTTCTCTGCCTAAAGTCATCAGCGTGTCCATTTCGATTTTGACTTTAGTCATTACAGGGATGTCGTAAGCAAAGATGGGGATGTCGACGGCTTCCCGAATCGTGCGGTAATGGACGAGCATGTCTTTCTGACTGGCCGGGTAATAAAACGGGGGGCAGACTACGATCGCATCAGCGCCTTGCGCTTTTGCGACTTTAGCCTGTTCAATAATCTGTTCGGTTCCCGGAGCAATCACTCCCACCAGCAGGGGGACGCTACCATCAATTACTTTGGCGGCGATCTCAGTTGCCTCGTGACGGTCTGCTTCACAGAGCAGGGGGCCTTCGCCCGATGTGCCAAACAGGAATAGCCCATGGGTCCCCTTGTCGAGCATGAATCGGTAAACGGATTCAGCGGAAGCTGGATCAAGCCTGCGATCGGGAGTCAGTGGTGTAATGACCGGAGGGAGTACTCCCTTCAGTTGTTCAGAAAGGTTGATTGCCATGGGTTCTCGTACCAGAGTCTAAGTTCAAAACAAACAGGGATCCGTTCTGGTTCTACAGATGATGTGTCGAATAAGCACAGATCTGGTCACTGCAGCGGAGAAGAACCTGATTAGACAGGCCCCATTTTCCCTGATCACGTATCTGCTGAGCCCGGAAGGAGGTTCAGTCAGGAATTAATTTATACCAAACTGGATTCCCAGATGCGATGAATCAAGGGGTTTGAGTGCAGGAATCTGGCAGTCAGACTGAATTTGTCAACCATCAAGTGTCTGTGTTGCGGGTCAAAACGATTCTAAGGGATGTCCGGTTTACACAGTCTACAAAAACTCTGGAAAGAATCAGGACAACTGCATTGATTCAGAGAATTATGTATGAGTAATTAAAAAAAGAACTGGAGTGAGCTGAGGACGTCTCGATATAATGAAACCGTTATGAAAAACGAACCACAAAAAACAATTTGTCTCGACCATCAGCGCGAAGAAGATCAAGCCACACCGTTCGGCATGGTCTGTCCCGAGTGTAAGCATCGACTCTATACCAATCCTCCTCGCGGTAATTTGATGAGCTTCTGGGAAAGTCAACCAGTGGCTTTCAGCCTCGACCATGAGCCTTGCTTTGCTTACTCATTGATGTGGGAAAACTATCGCATTCGTTCGATTCATCTGCCCGATCAGAATGTGTCTGCTCATGAGGCTTCTGAAGTCGAATCACATTCCTGAGCAGACAGGAATGCATGGCTACTCTGTTTATAAAGACGCCAGGTCTGCGTCTCGCATATCAGAGACGAACATACAACCGGGGCTATGTGTGATGGCAAATTCCGGTTTTGCCTGCATCAGCACTGCCTGGGGAGTCACGCCACAGGCCCAGAACACGGGCAGTTCATCTGATTCTACAGTGATGGCATCTCCATAATCGGGTAAGGAGAGATCTGCAATTCCCAGTTGTTCTGGAAAACCAAGATGCACGGGGGCGCCATGAACAGCGGGAAATCGGCCGGTGATCTGTACGGCGTGAATTGCATCCGCTGGTTTGAAAGGGCGCATCGAAACCACGAGCGGGCCGCTGAATATTCCCGCTGATTCACACGGGATTGTCGTGCGATACATGGGAACGTTTACTCCCTGATCAATGTGTCTCACGGAAAGCCCGGCTGCGATCAATGCCCCTTCAAATGTGAAGGAACAGCCAATCAGGAAGGCCACCAGATCATCCTGCCAGAGCGAAGTGATTTCCGTTGGCTCATCCACAAGTTCCCCCCGACGCCAGACACGATAGCGGGGGAGATCGGTCCGCAGGTCGGCCGCTTCTGCCAGCTTCTGCGGACAGGGCTCACCTGGTGGTGTGATTTCCAGTAGAGGACAGGGTTTGGGGTTCTTTTCACAGAACTCCTGAAACTGACGGGCTTCTGCCTGTGGGAGGATCACGAGATTCGCCTGGGCAAACCCGGGGGCGAGCCCCGAGGTCTGCCCGGTGAATTCTCCGCTACGACACGCCTGTCGTACGAGTGTGCCTGTCTTCAGGGAAGCTCGATCAACGCCCATCGCAGTCTACTTTTCAGTGACAATGACTTCTGAACCGGTAATTTTGACATCTTCAAGCGGTCGGTCGCTGTGATTTGTTTCCACATCACCAATCGACAGAACAACGGCTTCGCTTTCTGCATCGCTGGTTTTACCGAAAACAGTGTACTGGTTATCCAGGTGAGGGACTCGCCCCAGGCAGATGAAGAACTGTGAACCGGCTGAATTGGGATCATTGGTGCGAGCCATGGAGAGTATGCCGGTTTCGTGAGGCAGATTATTGAACTCAGCATCAATAGTATAGCCGGGACCACCGGTTCCTGTGCCCTGTGGGCAGCCGATCTGTACTACGAAATCAGGAATGACGCGGTGGAAGATAATATCATTATAAAAGCCGATTTTGGTCAGACCGATGATATTTTTGCAGTGTCCCGGGGCCACGTCGGGATACAGGTCCATTTTAATAGTACCTTTTGTGGTTTCAAACACGACCTGATAGTTGAACTTTTCAAAATCAACATCAGCCAATGCGGCATCCACTTCAGCACGACGGTTTTCTGACACGATAATTTTCCTTCTCTCTAAACATAGGGTTGGCTGTAAGAATTTCTGATATTTTGGCCCTATGGGTCACCTTACCGCGTGACGGGGAAAATCACAAAGCAGATGCTCGCAATAATGCCCAGAACCTGCATTTCCAGGTCAGGGACATTCGGTATCTGGCCTCAGTCCGGTGAACAGATTTTTGATTCGACTCAGTTTATTCAGCTTTTCCAAATCCCCCGCCGCCTGGTGTCTTGATTGTCAATTGATCGCCAGCAGCGACGGAGAGGGAGAATTTTCCACCCAGTGACTCAACTGTAGAATCGCCTGCTTTTTGCAGTAGATTTTCGCCGATCTGTCCTGGAGAACCACCGGCCAGCCCAAACGGAGCATAATCTCCTCTGCGTTCGGAAATGAGGGAAATCTTTAACGGTTTCAGAAATTCAATCTGACGAATAATGCCAGCGCCACCATGGTGTTGGCCTGCCCCTCCGGATCCCTGGCGAATGGAAAACTCGTGCAATCGCACCGGGTAGCGGCGCTCGATGATTTCAGCGTCTGTCAGACGGGTATTTGTCATGTGGGTGTGAACGGCGTCCGCTCCCACCTGTTCGGCAGTCGCGCCACTTCCGCCGCAGATGGTTTCATAATAACCGAAGGTCTCGTCTCCGAAGGTCAAGTTGTTCATCGTCCCCTGGCTGGCGGCTGCTTTATTAAGTGCGCCCAGCAGAGTGTCGACAGTCCGCTGCGAGGTTTCGACATTGCCACCCACCATCGCGGCACATTCTGCCGGCGTTGCTCGTTCAGGGGGATTCAGGAAACATTCAGGCAGAATTATTTCAATGGGAGTCAGCACGCCGCTGTTCAACGGGATGTCTTCCTGGATCAGGCAGCGAAAAACATACAGTACGGCGGCCTTCACAATGGCTCGATTGGCATTCAGATTCGTCTCCAGGACCGGACCGGTGCCTGTGAAGTCGACCACGGCGCTGGAGCCATTGATCGTGATTTTGACTGAGAGTGGCGTGCCGTTATCCAAATGATCGGTAAAGGAGTAAGTGCCATCTTCAATTTCAGATAATGCGAGTTGCATTTTTTCCGTGGCTGCCTGCTGGATATGTTTCATGTAAGCCAGCACTACCATCAGCGAGTAGCGGCGGACCAGATCGTTAAGCAGATTCACTCCACAGTTGTTAGCGGCAACCTGGGCTGAGACATCCGCCAGATTATCTTCGACCGCGCGTGAGGGATATTCACCTGACTTCAATAGTTCGCGCAGCGCGTCTTCACGCGATGTTCCCCGGTCGACCAGTTTGAAATTTCGGATCAACACGCCTTCATCTGCCAGCGTTTTCGAAAACGGAGGCATGCTGCCAGGGACGATTCCGCCGATCTCCGCATGATGAGCGCGACTGGCGGTGAAGAAGATCAGTTCGTTTGATTCCGCGTGATGCACGGGAGTAATCACGGTTACATCGGGAAGATGTGAGCCGCCTCGATAGGGATCGTTCGTCACAAAAACATCGCCGGGCGCCAGATCCGGGTTGTCAGCGATGATGCGTTTGACGGTTTCACTCATCGCGCCCAGATGCACGGGAATATGGGGAGCATTGACCACGAGGTCACCGGTTGAGGAAAAGACGGCACAACTGAAATCGAGCCGCTCTTTGACATTGGTTGAGATCGACGTTCGCTGCAGTGTGATGCCCATCTGTTCGGCGATGGAAGCAAACAGATTGTTGAAAATTTCCAGCATGACCGGGTCGGCAGTGGTGCCGATTTCTGTCGAGTTGGTGGAACTCTCGGAGGTCTCATGCATCAATGTTTCACCGCGCGAGAGGATGCTGGCGGTAAATCCGGGGTCAATGATGACTGTGGAAATCGCTTCACAGATAATCGCCGGGCCTGAGATCTGATCGCCGGGATGCAAATCTTCGCGGAGGTAGACTGCCGTCGGCTGGATTGATCCCTGAAAACAGGCCTGTGTCGTTTCCAAAGGTGTGGGGCTGCGATTGATGAGTTCTGATTCCGGGAGGTTGGGTTCCTCCATGCGGCCGACGATTTCCGTACGCATCGCTGTGACTTCGATGGCGCGACTCTTGTGGGTGTAACCGTAAAGACGCTGATGTTCCTGTTCAAACAGGGTAACTTCGTCCTGCCCCGACTGACAGTGAACCTGAATCGTCGCATCGGTTCTCAGGTAACGCATTTCCAGAGAATGCAGCGGGGCATCAATGCGTTCGGCAGGAATGCCTTCTGCGCGGACTTCATCGTAAATACTCTGATCAAGTTCGGTGAACCGTTGCTGCAGTTCCTGTTTGAGCTCGGCGGACCAGGTCTGCAGGACCGACTGTTGTCCGAAACGTCGGACGTCGGCCTGTCCGATTCCAAAGGCGCTGAGGATTCCTGAATAGGGATGAATCAGAACTTCATTGATCCCGAGTGAACGAGCGATGGCACAGGCATGCTGCGAGCCGGCGCCGCCGAAACTGACCAGGGCATAATCAGCGGGATCATAGCCCCGGGCTACAGAGATATTACGGATGGCACGAACCATGTTCGCGTTTGCAATCTGCAAAAAGCCTTCCGCCAGTTCAAGGGGAGTGTAAGTTTTTCCCATGGGAGAAGTGGCGATCTCTTCGCAGAGCTGCGATAGACGCTGCTCGACCGCCTGCCTGTCTAATACGAAGGGAAAGCGACTGGGGATAATTTTGCCAAGGTACAGATTCAAGTCAGTGACGGTAAGCGGTCCGCCCCGTCCGTAACAGGCAGGACCTGGATCTGCGCCAGCACTGTCAGGGCCGACATGCAGCTTGATACCATCAAAGCCACAGATGCTACCTCCGCCGGCGGCGACTGTTTCGATGCTCAGCATGGGGGCTACAATTCGCACACCCGCTTTCGTGGTTTCAAATTCCCGCTCGTATTCGCCGTCGAAGCGGGAGACATCGGTACTCGTGCCTCCCATGTCGAAGCCGATGGACTGGGGGAACCCGGCTGTTTCCGCAACGCGCGAATATCCTATCACACCTCCCGCAGGGCCGGACAGAATGCTGTCTTTGCCGACAAAATGGTCCGCATCAACAAGACCGCCGGCGGACGTCATGAGTTTCAACTTGCAGTTCTGGAGCGGCGTGCGCAGTTTGCGGATGTAATCTTTAAGGATCGGGTTCAGGTAGGCGTCCATCACCGTCGTATCACCGCGGGAGACTATTTTTATGAGCGGCGAGAGCCTGCTGGACACACTGATTTCGTCAAAGCCGGCCTCTGATGCGAGGCGGGCGACCAGTTCTTCATGTTCGGGGTTAGCGAAAGAATGCAGCAGGCAGATCGCCAGGGATTCCACGCCAGTCGCTTTAAGTTGATCGAGTTGCTGACGAATGCGAGCAGGATCAGGGGCACGGAGCACGTTGCCTTCCGCGTCGATGCGTTCCTCGATTTCCAGAGCGGTTTCAAAGAGAGGCTCTGGTTTTTGAATGGCCAGATCGAACAGGCGCGGGCGGTCCTGGTTGCCGATCAGCAGGACGTCTGCGAAGCCTTGCGTAGTGATGAAAGCGGTCCGAGCACCGTTGCGGGTGAGCAGGGCATTGGTGCCACGCGTGGTTCCCAGTTTGACGCTGATATTGGAAATGGGGTCGGATTTCCTCAGCCCCAGAATCCAGCGGATAGCAAGGATCGGGGCTTCTTCACCGGAGGCGAGTTCGTAGCTTGTCGAGACCTGCACCGTGGAAGGTAGCGCGGGTTGGAAGGTGATTGCCCCCGTCAGGTTGTCAAATCGCGTCACCTGTGCAGTATGCAGGGGGTTTCCATCATTATTCAGAAATTCAATCTGATACTCCTGCCAGAAGTTTGCGGGGTTTCCCATCCGGGATGGGTCGACAATTGTATTCGGGGCGGTGATTTCCTGAGCACGACCTTTCGTGATGCCTGAACTAAGAGTCTTAAAGGGAATGAATTCATCACTGGGGGCACGGGCGATACAGTCAGTGAACGTGCCACCAACGTCGATCCAGAATTCCCAGTTCCGCTCTGTTTTTCCTGATTTTATTTCATTCATTTCATCAAATATTTCGTGGGCTTTCACAATTATTTTCTAGAATATTTTGAATTCTCTGATGTAAACTTACGTAAGTAATGAGATATCAGAACAAATTGCCCGCAATAACGAAAGTGCTGTACCCAGCGGTAGAATAAAAGCGCCTGATTAAATTAACTACAATAAAAGAGTGATTGGCTGTACTTGAATTATGTGCACCGTGACCTATAATTATCCTGCCTGCCAGCCGCGGAAGTAAATGTGGCGACAGCAGACAAATCTAACTGATAACCCAAACTGTGTTCGTCTGGAACATCACTTCTCACTCACTTGGAGAAATCTGTCAATGAACAACTACACTCCTGATTATTACGACCAGGATACAACGGCTGGCGGCGGCGTCTTTGCCATTGACGCAATTGCTTCCGAGCGCGCCGCATTTATCCGCAAGACCTACATGCATCTTGCTGGTGCGATTTTTGTTTTCATGGGACTGGAATTTATCATTTTCAGTACCCCAGCCTTAATGCGACCTATACTGGGTCTATTCAGTGTCAGTCCCTGGATTATTCTGATTGCGTTTCTGGGAGCCAGCTGGGTTGCCAGTTCCATGGCATCGAGTGCCAAATCACTGGGGACGCAATATGCCGGTCTGGGGCTTTATACCCTGGCGGAAGCGATCATCTTCGTACCGATTTTGTACCTTGCTTCGGAATCTAGACCTGAAGCGCATGTGATTCCGATCGCGGCGATCATTACCCTCTGTATTTTTGGAGGATTGACGGCGTATGTTTTAGTAACAGGCGCGAATTTCTCCTTCCTGGGGGGCGGCCTGTCAATTGCTCTGATGGCTGCGATTGGCATCGCCATCGGTGCTGCGTTTTTCGGGGTCTCGCTGGGGCTCTGGTTCTCTGCTGCCATGGTGCTATTGATGAGCGGTTTCATTTTGTATGAAACATCAAATGTGCTGCATCAATATTCGACCGATCAGTATGTGTCTGCTTCACTGGCTTTGTTTGCCTCTGTTGCCACACTGTTCTGGTACGTGTTGCGGATCGTCATGATGTTCAGCTCTGATGACTGATTCTGAATGAGCATCCGACTGAGATAAAATGAAAGCCCCGGTAGTATGAACGCTACCGGGGCTTTTTGTATCTTCAAACTCTGCTTTTCAGCCTGTGTACAGGCTGGCGACATATTCGCCGTAACCATTGAAGGGTTTCGTTTCGTAGCGTTTTTCGGTTCCCAGCATCCATTCGGTGCGCTGACTCCAGCGGGGGTGGGGTACGTCTGGATCTACATTCGCAACAAACCCATATTCTTCAGGGTTGACGGTATTCCAGAACGTTGCAGGCTGGTCCTTGGTGAGTTTGATTTTTACGATGGATTTTCCCGACTTGAATCCGTACTTCCAGGGAACGACGAGTCGAATGGGCGCGCCATTCTGTTTGAGTAAGGGAGCGCCATACAGGCCGGTGGCGATGAAAGCCAGATCATTCATTGCTTCCGGCATGCTCAAGCCTTCGGTATAAGGCCACGGCCAGGTTCCAGATCCACTGGATTCCATGTAAGGAGCCTGCTTTGGCTTGTTGAAGGTTTCGAAGGCGACAAATTTGGCAGACGCTTTGGGTTCCACCAGTTTCAGCAGGCTTGCCAGGGGAAAACCGGTCCAGGGAACGCACATGGCCCAGGTTTCGACACAGCGATGTCGATAGGCACGTTCCTCAAACTTTAACTCTTTAAACAGGTCATCCAGGTCGAATGTGCGGGGCTTTTCACATTCTCCTTCTACGGTGACTGACCAGGGAGCGGTTTCGAATTTTTCTACATATTTCCAGGCCTGTTTTGAGGTCGGTCCAGTGAACTCGTAGAAGTTGGTGAATTTTTCTGCTTCGATGGGTTCTGTTTCCGGACGTCCGTATTTGAAAGCAGGATTTCGCTCCGCTGGGTAAATCGAACTGCCTTGTTGAGGGACAGGTGTACTTGCTCCGGCTTGTTCGATTTCTTCTTTTGTTGCCTGCTCACAACTTGTGAGTAAACCCGCAAGGCCGGCAATGCCCAGCCCCATCCCCATGTGTTGCAGGAATTCCCGGCGGTATAGCTTCCGGTTTTGAAATACTTCGAAAGGGGTGTGTTCGTGTTCGGGAACGTTCCAGATTTTTCGCAAGTGGTGATTCATCGAAGTTCCTTATCGTGAGTCAGCTGAGAGAAGAACCGATAACGGCGAGACTGCTGCATTGCAGGTTCTCCCGGGAGGTATTTCATTTCAATGATACTGGTAATATCAGTATAACCGTCAAGATGCACGCAAAATAGCTTGTTTCATTGATTGCTTCAATCTTTATATCTTTGTCAGACCACCAGTATTCCGAAGTTAGAAGTGTTCGTTTACGTAGAATAGTTTAGCCAGTCTTCTCATTTTGACATGTGGCGCAAGAGAGCCGTTAGCGGGAAGAGGGGCAGACACATTGAGAGTGGTCCCATGAAATACGACATTGTAATTATCGGAAGTGGTCCTGCCGGCCAGAAAGCTGCGATTGCCGCTTCGAAACTGGGGAAGCGTGTTGCCATTATTGAGCGCAACTTTCGTGGCATGGGGGGCGTCTGCCTGCATAAAGGGACGATTCCCTCTAAAACCATGCGTGAAGCGATCTTATATCTGACCGGGTATCGCCACCGGGATGTCTATAGTAAATGGTATCGCCGCAAGCGTCGGATCACGATGCAGGACCTGCGTTTGAAACTGGCCGATGTGGCTGAACATGAGTTGGAAATCATTCATGATCAGCTGGAACGGAACGGCGTGGAAGTATTTATTGGCGAAGCCAAATTCGTCAGTCCGCATGAAGTGGAAGTCGACTGTGAAACAGGGCGGAAGCAGTTGTATGGCGAATATATTCTGGTGGCTACCGGAACCAAGCCTTCTCGTCCACCACACATCCCCTTTGATGGACAGACGATTTTCGATTCGGATGAAATTATTGATCTGAAGGAGATTCCGCGTTCGATGATCGTCGTGGGTGGTGGAGTGATTGGAATTGAATACGCGATCATGTTTGCGACGCTGGGCGTAGAAGTAACGGTTCTGGATGGTCGCGAGCGGCTGCTGGAATTTTGTGATCGTGAGATTATTGACGCGCTGATCCATCATGCCCGATCATTGGGAATGATTTTCCGGATGGGAGAAGAAGTGGTTGGCATCGAACGGTTTTCTGATTCGATGGCGGCAGTTCAGACTGAAAGTGGCAAACGCCTGGTCGCGGATTCGGTCTTGTATACGGTGGGCCGCGTAGGCGATGCAGATGAGCTGAATTTTCAGGCAGCCGGACTGGAGCCTGATGAACGTGGTCGTCTGTGGTGTAACGAGGAGCACCAGACATGGGTGCCACACATTTATGGAGCCGGTGATATTGTAGGCTTTCCCGCTTTGGCCAGTGTTTCGATGGAACAGGGCCGCCGCGTAGTCTGCAACGCGTTTAATGAGCCGTTTGAAGCATTCGACCTGATGCCTTACGGGTTGTTTACGATTCCGGAAATTTCGATGGTCGGCAAAACGGAACAACAACTGACTGACGCACATATTCCCTATGAAGTGGGCGCGGCCCGTTATCGGGAAATTGCTCGCGGCCAGATCTCGGGTGACCGGGACGGGATCTTGAAAATACTGTTTCATCGGGAAACGCTCAAGATTCTAGGGATCCATGCGATTGGTGAAGCCGCTACAGAGATTGTCCACATCGGTCAGACGGTCATGTCCTTTGGTGGCACGATCGAATATTTCCGCAACGCTGTCTTCAACTACCCGACGATGGCAGAATGCTACAAAGTGGCCGCCTTTGATGCGTTTGAAAAAATGAGTCTGGATCGACTGTTTGAAGAATCCAAGCTCGTCAAGATCAATGCGGAAGTAGCAATGACCGCCGAGGAAGAGCAGCCAGCCGAACTGGATGAAGAAGAAACGATAGAAGTTTAGTCTTTGTCAGGCTCTCCGGATTGGGGAACATCGTGTGAAGGTCGCTGCAGTAAAACTGGACACAGTCTAGGCGCTCCGTATCCGCTGGATTGCCCGTTGAAAGTCATCTGGTACTCCAGCGGAAATTTTCATCCGCAAATTAGTAACGGGGTGCGCAAACTCAATCTGCTCGGCGTGTAACGCCTGCCTGGTGATTAACGTGCGGTCCTCGAGGAGTCTGGCATCGTTGCCATAAAAGTCGTCGGCGATGATGGGGAATCCCAGGTCCGCCAGATGCACGCGGATCTGATGCAGGCGACCGGTTTTAGGAAACGCGCGGACCAGCGAATGCCCGGGTAAGCGTTCTACTACTTGAAAACGGGTAAACGCTGATTTGGCCCGCAGGGCTTGTGGATGGGTGGTCATACAGACGCCCGCCTGGGTGGGGTGTTCGCCGATGGCGTCGCTGTTTTCAAATTCGTTGTGTTCCGGCTGGTCACGAACAATCGCCAGATATGATTTGCTGATCCGGTTCTGCTGGAATTGAATCGAGAGGCTGCGGTGTCCCAGGTGCTCTTTGGCGACGATCAGAATCCCGCTGGTGAACTGATCAAGACGATGGACAATGCCAGGCCGCAACAGGCTGGGTATGCCGGTTTGCTGATCAAGATAATACTGCAGGGCATTGGCAACCGTGCCTGAGAGAATATTTCCTGCTGGATGCGCGATCATCCCCGGGGGCTTATTGACGATAATCAGCCATGCGTCTTCATACAGAACCTCCAGTGGTAATGGTTCCGGATCGTATGTTTTATCGGGCGGTTCCGGGAGCCGGATACTGATCTGCTGACCTCGAAACACGCGCTGCAGCGGATCAGCGGGGATGCCATTCACTTTAGCAAAGCCCGCTTGTACGATGCGCTGCAGACGATGTGTCGAATAATTTCTGAAATGACGGCTGAGAAACCGATCGATGCGGGCACCGTCCAGGTAATCCTCGACAATCAGATCGGTTTCAAACGCAGTCTCCATCAAATCAGGATGCAGCCAGATCGCGAAGTACTTTGTGAAGAATGCCACCATTGCGGTAGTATTCAACTTCGACGGGGGTATCAATACGACACTGGACGGTAAACAGAACCTGGGTTCCGTTGTCCTTTGTCGCGGTGACGCGGATGGCCTGGCCTGGTTTGAGATTGTCATCCAGTTCAATGTCAAACGTTTCCGTTCCGTCCAGCCCCAGTTCTTCGCGGCTTTCTCCATCACGGAACTGCAGAGGCAGTACGCCCATGCCGACCAGGTTGGAACGGTGAATGCGTTCAAACGAAGTTGCGATGACAGCTTTGATGCCCAGCAGGAATGTCCCTTTGGCAGCCCAGTCTCGTGAAGACCCCATGCCGTAATCGCCGCCGGCGAGAACCACCAGTGGGGTACCGGCTGCTTTGTACTGGAGCGATGCTTCGTAGATGGAAGTCTGCTCGCCTGTTGGCAGGTAAGTTGTCACTCCGCCGCTGGTACCGGGAGCCAGCAGGTTACTGAGGCGAATATTTGCGAACGTACCACGGGTCATGACCCGGTCATTACCGCGACGACTGCCGTAGCTGTTGAAGTTCTCCGGAGTGATGCCGTTTTCCTGCAGATATTTCCCCGCGGGGGAATCTGCTTTGATGGCACCGGCGGGTGAGATGTGGTCGGTGGTGACGGAATCGCCTACCGAAACCAGGACCCGCGCGTCATTGATGGAACTGATGGGAGCCGGAGTCACAGGCATATCGACGAAGAACGGCGGCTCCTGAATGTAGGTGCTGTGTTCATCCCAGGCAAAAATGTCTCCGTCGCCACCATTGATAGCCTGCCATTCCGGAGAGCCTTCGGTGGCTTTCCCATACTCATGGCGGAACATTTCCGGATTGATGGATGATTCCATTGTCGCGTTGACTTCTTCCTGTGAAGGCCAGACATCTTTCAGGAAGACATTGTTTCCGTTTTGATCCTGTCCCAGTGGTTCCGTACTGAGGTCGATATCCGTTGTGCCTGCGATCGCATAGGCAACCACGAGTGGCGGACTGGCGAGATAGTTGGCACGTACATCAGGGCTGATCCGTCCTTCAAAGTTCCGGTTACCGGAGAGGACGGCGGCTGCGACGATGTCGTTATCATTGATGGCTTTGGAGATCGGGGCCGGCAGCGGACCACTGTTGCCGATACAGGTGGTGCAGCCATAACCGACCAGGTTAAAGCCCAACTGATCGAGATATGGAGTCAGGCCGGCTTTTTCCAGGTAGTCGGTGACAACGCGGCTGCCGGGTGCCAGGCTGGTTTTAACCCAGGGTTTGCGGGTCAGTCCTTTTTCTGCGGCTTTCTTCGCCAGCAGACCTGCGCCGATCATGACAGAGGGGTTACTGGTGTTGGTACAACTGGTGATGGCGGCGATCACAACAGAGCCATCTTTCAGATTGAAGTTCTGGTCATTATAGTCGACTGCAACGCTGGTATTGGAAGGGTCCTGCTTGCCGAATGTTTTGCTGAGATCACTGTGCCAGTGTGATTTCATATCGGTCAAAGCGATGCGGTCCTGGGGACGTTTGGGGCCGGCCAGAGAGACTTCAATAGTAGAAATATCAAGTTCAAGCTTGCTGGTGAAGCTGGGCTCAGGAGAACTGTCGGTACGGAACATGCCCTGTTCTTTATAGTAACGTTCAACCAGATCGACTTCTGCATCAGTACGCCCTGTACGGCGCATGTAGTTCAGTGTTTCGTCGTCTACGGGGAAGAACCCGATGGTGGCACCGTATTCGGGGGCCATGTTCGCGATGGTGGCACGGTCGGCCAGGCTCATGTTGGACAGGCCGGGACCATAGAACTCGACGAACTTACCGACCACGCCGTGTTCACGGAGCATCTGTACGATGCGGAGCACCAGGTCAGTCGCTGTCGCAGCGGGGGGAAGCTTGCCGCTCAATCGGAAACCAACGACTTCGGGAGTCAGCATGTAGATCGGCTGGCCGAGCATGACTGCTTCGGCTTCGATACCGCCGACACCCCAGCCCACAACACCCAGTCCGTTGATCATGGTGGTGTGGCTGTCTGTTCCCACCAGACTGTCTGGATAAGCAACACCATTTTTGGTGAGTACGGCTTTGGCCAGATATTCAAGGTTGACCTGATGCACGATACCGGTGGCAGGAGGTACGACGCTGAAATTATCGAGTGCCTGCTGACCCCAGCGAAGGAACTGGTAGCGTTCCTGATTCCGTTCGAATTCTTTTTCGACATTGTGCTGCAGGGAGAGTCGGGTTGCGAACTCATCGACCTGTACCGAGTGGTCAATCACCAGGTCACACGGTACCAGTGGATTGATTTTCTGAGGATCTCCACCAAGTCGGACCATGGCACTGCGGAGGGCAGCCAGATCGACAACAGCGGGCACACCGGTGAAGTCCTGCAGGACGACGCGACCTGGTTTAAAGGGGACTTCAACGGGATTTGGAGATTCAGCACTCCAGTTGGCGAGATTCGTGACATCCGATTCGTTGACCACGAAACCATCGACATTTCGCAGGCAGGACTCGAGCAGCACGCGAATGGAATAGGGAAGTGATTCAATATTGCCGATGCCATCATCAATCAGTTTCTGCAAGCGGTAATAAGTGAACTCACTACCAGCTGCCTTTAATTGACCTTCCGCGCCAAAAGGATTTCCGGAAGCCATTACTCTCTCCTCAGTGCTACGATAATAGGGGTGAACAATTGGTGTCAGGTTGCCACAGCGAACCTGTCATGCTTAATGTTTCTTAACAGATCTGAATATGCTGCATTCTAGGACTTCATAACCTGCGCGACAAACGGCAGGGGCTTAAAAACGCAAAACATCCTCAGAAGCCATCATACAGCAGTCAAAATCAGGGTCGAAGGGGTCATTTTAGCGAAGCAGAGGGCTATTTTCCATTGCGGACCTTTTTGACCTGTCTTCGGGCACTTTCGACGATTTTGTCTTCGATTTCATCCGACCAACGGTGGGCGGGTAATCCATAGACCATCATGGATGTGTTACCTTCGTAGCCCCAGCGGGATGATTTACGCGGGGGAACGTCTTCTTCCAGGACGCGTAGTGACGGGGTGTAGGCCATCACATCGTTACAGTAGCCGGCGACCCAGGTGTTGGGGCCAAACTCTTTTTTCATTCCCAAGGCATAATCCACGACTACTTCACCGCCGATGGTGATCCACAGTTGGGTTTTACCCAATCGCCAGACTTGTACGGGGAAAGCATATGAAGTGATGAAAGGCTTGCCGGCGTTGAGCTCTTTCAGCAGTCGAGTTCCCCAGCGGGTGACATAGGAATTGGGATTGCCAGCGGCAATTTTTTCGAGTTCAGCTTTGGTGGGAGCATCTCCCAGCTTGATGTCGGTGATTTCAATTTCGGTTTTGAGTTCAGGATCGAGTTCGACCATAGGGAGTCGTACTGTATCAGCGACCGCATGTGCCAGGCGTGATCCATAGGATTCTGCCAGTTCCTGTGTACGCCGGGGTAGGGGATTCTGGTCGGCACCACAGCCCATATAGAACATGGCGGTGACGCCGGGAAACATGGCTTCCAGATCGTATTGCGCGAAACCGGCATAGTCTCCACACCACTTCTGAATTCCCAAGGTGGTATTATGGCAGGCATAGCCGAAAACAATTGTTTTGAGCTTGCCGTCTTTATCTTTGACGGCGAGTACAGGAACACTGTGATCAACGGGCCCTTTCAGTCCGTGGGATTTTCTGAGGCCGGGCACTTCTGATTCAATATTGTTGCGGCGATTGACAGCGAAACTGGTGAGTCCCGTTCCTGACCAGAGGGACGCTGGTGCGAGTTCTTCGATGGCTTTTCCAACCGCGTCTACCAGTTGCTGTTCCAGTTTGGTTGAATATTTTTCGATCTGTTCGATGTGTTTGGGAGTCAGCGGATAAATATCGTTTAGAGCACGTCTTAAGACAGGGCCGCAGTGTGTATGGGAGCTGTTTAACATGATCTGGCTGCGTTCCAGTTTGTATTTTTCCTTAAGGGCCGCGCAGACATTGTTGTAGATCGACTGGGGAATGCCCAGTGTGTCAGTGGAGACAATCACGCCCCGGTGTCCGTCACTGGCTTCGATGACCAGTACTTTCATCCAGAGGTCGTGGATCTTGCCATCTGCAGGGGCTTTACGGCCGCCATATCCGGCCATCCAGAGGTTTTCTTCCGGTGTAATCACGACGCTGACCGAGGCGGCTTTCCAGAGTGCTTCTGAAGCAGAACAGCGGTCAGATTGTATCTGAAAGAGGCTGCAGAGCAGAAGTGGTAGAAATCCGAGGCGAATCTGCGTTAGATATTTCATGGAGAAGACCTCTCACTTAATGAGTGCAAATGACGAAGCAAACTAAACATTCTTTAAAAACTGTTTATTCAGGGTAAGTCGGAAACGAAAACATATCAAGTGTATGGGATGTGAGCTGACCTGATTGGATAATTAAAATTTGTCTCTCGTATTGAGCGTGTTACAATGGAAACTGGCACATCTACTGCAATCAAGCATGTCTTTTGCAATTAATATTTCTGTAAATTCAATGCCGGGCTGAATCAACGAGGAGGAGACTGTCTGTGGAGTCAGCAGCAAAAATCATCAATTCATTGTTCTTCCGGTCATTTCTGATATTTGCCTTTATGGTGACCGTTTCTGTTGGCAGTCTTTCTGCCCAGGGAAATCGGCGTGTTGCGAAGCAGCGGGCCAACCTTCCCCAGGCACCTGCGGATTACCGCTCTAAAAATTTTCTGATCCACACCGATTTGCCGGCTGAGGATGCGCGGAATTTACTGGAACGCCTGGAAAAGATGTTGGTGATCATTTCTTCTTACTGGGCGAGTCCGAATCGGGCTGTGATCGAATGTTATGTTGTGAAGGACATGGCGAACTGGCCTGCCGGCAGTCTGCATCCAGCGGGCATGCAGTCCATTGCGGGAGGGGGTGGGGTTACGATGAGCCGCACGACATATCGGGGGAAGCAGATTGTCGCCGCCAAATCGATTGTGTATGCAACCGCCAACGGGGGGACGCCTCAGCATGAAGCCGTGCATGCCTATTGCGCCCAGAATTTCGGTCGCACGGGGCCAGTGTGGTACAGCGAAGGCATGGCTGAGATGGGAAATAACTGGAAAGTGGTGCCCCGAAAAGGGCAACCTCTGGCAGTCACCTGTGAGCAGTATGTCATCGACTATATCAAGCGGAGCGAGCCTAAGAGCTTGAATGAGATTGTCAATTCCAAAGAAACAACAGGCGATTCCTGGCAGAATTACTGCTGGCGTTGGGCGTTGTGTCACCTGCTGGCCACAAATCCAAATTACGCGGCACGGTTTCGGCCGCTCGGGCTGGGGTTACTGATGAACAAGCCGGTCTCTTTCAATCAGACTTATGGATCGATGGATCGGGAGATTTCGTTCGAATACCTGTTCTTCCTGAGGCACTTCGATCAGGGGTATCGCTGTGATCTGTGTCAGTGGGACTGGAAGACCAAGTTTCGTAAACCGAATTCAGTACGCCCGCTGGCCTCGAAAATCGAAGCAAACCAGGGCTGGCAGGCATCCCGGGTGCTTGTGGAAGAAGGGCAGGAGTATCAGATCTCAACAATAGGAGAGTGGAATACTGCCACAGAAAGTAAAGAAGTAACAGCCAGTGGCGATGATTCCGGCCGTGGTACTTTGATGGGGGTCGTCCTGTATGAAAACGAAAATGATGAATACGAGTTGAGTGCAGAATTTGAACTGGGCGGTGCAGAACGTTTTCAGGCGCCCGCGAGTGGAAAGCTGTTTCTCCGGTGTCGCGATCACTGGCATGAACTGGCTGATAATAGCGGGAAAATTTCGGTCAAGATCGGCGAGTAAGCTCTTTGAGCAGAGTAGACAGGGCATTCTGATCCAGATAATCGTCATAATCAATTCCAGTCGTGCTGCTTGACTGGCTTTCCCACAGGCGGGCATTGTGCCGTGTGGCGCCCTGGAAGAAAATCGGTTTTGATGAACTGGACCGAACTTTTCTACAGCTTCTGATATATTCTGCGTCATGAATGTCTCCCCCCTCGAACCGATTAACGCTGCGAAGCATGTGCCAGCCCTCGATGGAGTTCGTGGCGTGGCCATCCTGATGGTATTGTTCTTTCACAGTGGTCTAATCATTGTTTCCGGAACGGGAAGGCTGTGGGAGTTCTACGAGATGGTCTCCCGGTCCTGCTGGTGTGGTGTGGATCTGTTTTTTGTATTGTCCGGTTTTCTGATCACCGGCATCCTGCTGGATACGAGAGCGAGCCCACATTACTTTCGCAACTTTTACTTGCGACGAATTCTACGAATCTTTCCGCTGTATTACGGCGTCATACTGTGGTTGTTTCTCCAGAACCCTGAGTTTCCAGATCAGATGTGGTACTGGCTCTACCTGCAGAACTGGGTGCCTGTATTCGGGGGCAGTACGCCTCCGATGGTGGTGCAGCCCTTCTGGTCGCTGGCTGTCGAAGAGCAGTTCTACCTGCTCTGGCCGTTTGCTGTCTGGTTACTGGGGCGTCGTCCGCTGGGAGTTTTTTGCGGATCGCTGTTCCTGTTGTCGCTGCTGTCGCGTTGTGTGGCCCGTTATCACGGAGTCGATGCAATGACCGTTTATACGGTAACGCTGTTTCGCCTGGATACCTTAAGTGCAGGTGCGTTGATTGCCATCTGGCTGCGAAATCCTGTGTGGGAATCGTACCTGAATCGACGAGCATTGACCGGCCTGATCCTGACTGGTATTGCCTTACTGGCGGTGATTGTCGCTGAGAAAGGGTTCTATATTGATGGGCGTGCCAGTCAGACCGTGGGTTATTCTCTGTTTGCTGTAATGAGTGCATTGCTGATCGCGCTGGTGGTATTGAATTCTTCGAAGTTGAAGTTTCTTAATCGGGTATTGGAAGGGCGTGTATTGCGGTACTTCGGAAATCGGAGCTACGCAATCTACATATTTCAGATGATGGTTTTTATCCCGGTAAAGAAAATTAATATGATGTATGGGGCTGATGCTGATACAGGTTCGATGCAAAGTATTTTCGCGTTCTGTGCCTCGGTCTTGATTATCCTGTTACTGTCTGAAGTCAGCTGGCATTGTTATGAGAAACAGTTTCTGAAGCTGAAGCGTTTTTTTCCACGTCAGCAACCACAGGCTGCGGCCATTGTCGAATCCTGAGCAGATTGTCGCGATGCGAAACCGTCGGGCCAGAGCAGTACGATCATGAAGAGTAAGGCATAGCATTGATAAGAAAGCGCTGTCAGAGCCAGCCAGGATGACCAGACTGTCATCTTCAGGAACAGCGGGGAATCAACCACCGGTTGGATCATTGATGTGGGATGATCAAACAGGCGTTCCCAGAAGGCGAGCAGTGACGCGTTGCCCCAGTTGTTGGTGATGTCGGCCAGGGAAGGCAGCACTACTGTCAGATAGTCACGATAAGCATCACTCCCAAAGAGGGCGACTGTGATCAGAGTAATGCTGACAAAGGCCAGAACTCCTCCTGCCAGCGCGCGAATATCGCGCCTGATGAGAAAGTAGAGGAACAGATAAGCGGGATAGATTTTAACTGCTGTGGCTAACCCCAGGCAGACACCTGCCGTTAGAGAATTACCTGACCGCCCTGTTTTCCAGGCGGCGACAATCAGGAGTGCGAGCAGCAGGTTGGGTTGTCCCTGGATAAGCGACTGTTGCAGCGGATCGCAGGCCAGCAAGAGCGTAACCAAGGCGAGTGATTTCCAGAAGGTAATACGGATCTGGAGCGACTGTATGATCCAGTAGATCGCCAGGGCGAGCATACCCAGGGAGGTCAGGCTCCAGGCGAATTGAGCGTCCTGATAGGAGAGCCAGGCAAAAGGGACTGCGATCAGGTTGGCCGATGGAGGATGCGTATTATAGCGATCGAAAAATCCTTCCGAGTCGGTCAGTTTCAAATTCAGGTGTTTGAGTAATGCAGCTTCCTGATCAGCGTAAACGGGCATGCCTGTCAGGCGATTCTGGACGGAGGCCCACTCTTTGAAAAAATCAAAAACCTGTCCGTCAGCAGGATGCAATGCGGCGATGTAACCGGGGGCAAATACAATCAGTGCCAAGAGGAACAGAATCACCCATAGGATTTTCCGTGCCAGCGGCCAATAATTCTGTTGTTCAACTGAGGCAGTCACGGTTGACTCCGGGAATCAAATCAAAATACCAGATGCAGTGGTTCCCTGTCGTCACTGTGTTGGCGGAATATTCTCAAGATTGTTGCTGATCATTAGACTCGGACTACCGTGTTGTGTCCAGCGGGGATTCTCAGTCGGTGATCAATTTGAATGATCCTGATTCAGCTGGTCGACATCCAGAATTTTTCCGGTCTTCAAATCTACACCCGTCCATGCGCCGGTGTTGGCACCGAAAACATATAACTGGTTGATCGAATCTGATTTCGTGACAGCATTCACACTGTCGTTGCCGACTTCAAATCGGGTTTTGCTGTCCTTTGGGATTTTCAGCTCTGCCCAGCGACCGGCTATGGATGAGTACGCGAAAATAGACTGACCCAGCTGACACGCGGCCATGGCAGGTGAGACTGTCAGACGTGCCCTTTGATCTGCTTCGACTGGAATCTGGATTTTGCTCCAGGTATTGGTGGTCATGCTGTAAGCTATCAACTGATCACGGGATTGAGGAATCAGCGCAATCAACTTTTGTGAGTAGATCAGCTGAGGTTGTTCTTTGGTCGTTTGTAAATCATCCTCCCCCATCACAGCGCTGCTCTGTAACAAGGTTGCGATGATCACGTATTTAAGGAATGCTGGCATCGGTGGTATCTCCTTAGTCTTCAAGGGTGAGAATTGAGTGATCGAACAGAGCTCCTTTTCGCTGGTCGCACTCCTGCATCGTAGCCAGATCTTTTTAGAAATGCCAAAAAAGTTCTTGCTTTATTGCTTAAACATCTGGATACTTAAGAGTGTTGCCAAATCAAGTTATAAGCGAAAAGTCCATCGCGCTCAGACAGCTGGTAATTTCCAGTATTTCATTTCTCAAATTCGTCGAATGTGAGCTGTTGCCTTGCACCTTTCTAGTGTGGAAGGATGCATGTGCCCCGTAAAAAGGTCAGTCACCATGCGCAGAAGATATGTACTGATATCGCTCTTCCTGTTGGGGACCAATCTCGGTTGCAGCGATCAGGCTCCTGACATGCCCGAGTTAGGCCAGGTGCATGGAACCGTAACATTGGATGGGAAACCGCTCGAGGGAGTGAGTGTCCTGTTCGAACCACAAAATGGTCGACCATCGACTGCCATCACGGATTCAGCAGGAGAATATGAAGCGCAATACCTGATTGATGAACCCGGAGTCAAACTGGGACCCAATACGGTGCGAGTCGAGTGGGGCATCGATGCAGCTGGCCCCAAAATTCCTGCTAAATATGGTGCAAAAAGTGAACTGAAACTGGATGTGCAGGCAGGGGATAACGAGTTTGCTATCGACATGAAATCTAAATGAAATGCTGTTTAAAATGAATCGTTCGAGTATTAAATATTATCATTAATATCTAATGACCAAGGGTACCAATATGAAAATGAGTCAAACCTACCGAAAACGAGGCTTCACACTGATTGAATTATTGGTCGTCATCGCGATCATCGCCATTCTGATTGCATTGCTGTTACCGGCCGTGCAGCAGGCCCGTGAAGCAGCACGGCGATCACAATGCAAAAACAATATGAAACAGTTTGGGCTGGCGATGCACAATTATCACGATGCGCATGGAACATTTCCACCCGGCTATATTACCAAAACGCCCTGTAGTTCTTCAGCTGTCTGGTCAGCCTGTAACCAGGGTGAACTGGGGATCTACAGCTGGGGGACGTTCGTGCTGCCTTATATTGATCAGGCTCCTTTATATAATCTGCTCAATGCCGGGAGTGTGACTCTGGATCAGAACCTGGCGAACGCCACGGTGCGACAGTCGCTACAGCAGCCGATCAGTGTATTTCTCTGTCCGTCCGACCCGGGACCCAATCTGAATGATTATGTTTCCGCATCCAATAATTATAATTTTACCGTGACCGATGGCTCTGCGACTTACCAGATTGCCCGCTCAGACTATGTGATGGTGGCGAATGCCTGGGACAGTACTACGCCCCCCGTTTATGCGACGCAATATGGGCCAGCACATGGAATTGGTTTTGCCAATTCCAGCATACGCTTTCGCGATATTCTTGATGGGAGCAGTAATACCATTCTGGTGGGTGAGCGTGCTTATGTTTATAAAAGTAACAACAAGGTAGGGGGGGCGAATGCTCTGGGTTTCTCTGCCTCCAATAATACGCAGAGCAGCAGTTATGCACGTAAAGGAAATGGAATGGCTGTGATAGGGCTCACCTATAACGGCATTAATGCCATTGCGGGTGCAGAGCATGACGTCCGCGGTTTCAGCAGTAACCATGTGGGGGGAGCCCACTTCGTCTTCTGTGATGGATCGGTGCATTTCGTGAGCGAGAATATCGACTACAAAAAAGGGAGCGTCTCCAGTGCGACCCATCTGCAGGATATTAATTCAACCTTTCAACGTCTGGCTGTTCGCAATGACGGGCAGGTTGTGGGAGAGTATTGAGTTTCGATAACCGCCAAGGTGGTTGGAGTTGACTGTGCACAATTCAGCTTCAGCAGTTCAGTTCAATGTTGATAATCATGTGGCTGGAGACAAAGTAAGGGGAGCGGTTGAGTCCGGTGAGGCCCTCGGCTTTGGAAGTGCTTGGATCAGGCTGGTTTCTGTCGCGGTTTGAGTCCATGAATGGCTCTGAATAGTCGAAACTGTGCTCAGGATTGACGTACTCTCACTTAACCTGGCCGGCCTGTTAAAGTGTTTCTATAGCTCGGGATACGATCAAAACTCGGATGTCTACGACTTTGGGGTGGTCTGCCGTATATTTCTTTAAGTTTAATCAAATTAGACGTTTACGAAGAATGTCGCTGATTTGGAATGACCGTATTTACGCATAAAACAGCAGAGAATGAACAAAGACGATCAAAACTGAACAGCTTGTTGAATCGGTGCACTATTCAATTTTGGGAGGAAGTTTTTCAGACTGCCATTTTTTGAACTGGGGTGAGGCGGTGAATTTTTCGATGTTTTCCAGTTCGCTGAGATCCAGGTCTTCATAGGCAAACCCGAATTTGGTTTTGAGGGTTTCCAACTGCTTAATGGTTTCGTCAAAGTTACCCTGCATTACCGAAATATTAAGCAGATGCAGGTAGGGTTGCAGCAGATCAGGTTCGATTTCAGATGCTTTTCCGGCATATTTTCCAGCCAGATTGATGTCACCCATTTCGATCAAAATACCAGCACGCAGGGAGTACAGATAAGGATCCACTGTTTTGAGTGAAGCGGAAAGGCGATCCAGGCTGTCGATTGCCTGAGGATATTGTTTTTCCATGCTGAAATAATCGATACTCAGAAGTTCCGCAGCGGGGTCCTGGGGATGATACTTGCGATAGACGTTTAACACCTGCTGGTATTTTTTGCTGTCTTCTTTTGCAATCGAGTCTTGTGCCAGGAAGAGCAGGACGATTTTATCGCTTTTGTATTGAGTGGGAAGTTGTGTATATGCCTGAAAAGGATCTGATTTCTCATCTGTCGCAGTCAGGAAGTCGTAGCGTTTTTTTTGATCCAGAATTCGTGTTTTTTGTTCGGGAGTCAGCTTATCCTGATTTGCTCCATGGGCTTTATACAGCTCTGGTAAATACAATCGCTGCAGAGACTGGGAAATCAGTTCTCCTGTAGAAAGGCTGTCGATATCGATGATTTTCAGTTCGCCGGAATCCTGTTTTTCAACAATCAAAGCCTGGTAGTTGAGGGTCCAGTCGGGTCTGAGGAAGCGGAAAATAACCTTATATTGTCCGTCTTCTTTGCGCATGGCGAGGAAACGATAGTCAGCCCCATTGGCGACTTCCGCGAGAATTTCTGAGTCGATCCCCTGGTTTTCAGCGGTGTAAGCGGCTTCAAGCTGCTGGCGAACGGGTTGAAGTGCCTGTTGGACGGCGGAATTCTGTTCATATTCTGCCAGGACTCGATTGATGAAGGCCTTCCAGTCAAATAGAGCTCGGAATTTTACCGGATCCTGAGCAGAGGCGGTATCCTGAATCTGCTTCCCAAATGCCTGAAGTTCCTGTGGAGTCATCTGTTGTGGCGCAGCAGAGACATAATTCTGTAGGAGTAGAATCAGAGCGGTGACTGTCAGGATGCCCCGAAAGGTTCGTGAAACAGGGGTTTTGAGGCGATGATCCATCATTGCGATACTCGATTTCCTGGGGTCCTGGGGGGGCAAAGTGTGTACTGATGTTTTGATTACGCGAATCAATACGAAAATATCATTTTTGATATCGTCTGATGTAGGCCCTGTAGCTTGACAGTTGTTTTGAAAATTGCATAGTATGTTCGATTCCTGTCAGAAAAGCTGGTATGAGAGATCTCCGTGCGCTTACAGGGTCTAATAAGAGTGTTAAGTTACGTATAACGTTTAGTTTAAGATAAGTCAGGTGTTTTAAGGCGGTCTTTTTCATGGCAGTTCCTAAAAGACGGATGTCAAAATCCAATTCTCGTAAGAGACGCAGTCATAATGGTGTTAAGGCAACTAAGCCCACCTATTGCCCACAATGTGGTACCGCGTCTCCTTCTCATGCCATTTGCCCTCATTGTGGTTTCTATCAGGGTCGAACCATCGTTGATACTGAGGACTAGTGGTCAATGCGGATTGCACTGGATGCAATGGGGGGAGATCATGCCCCTGAACCGAACATAACAGGAGCGATCACTGCTCTGCAGGCGGATCCTGCACTCAATGTGGTTTTAGTTGGTCCTCGTGACCTGCTTGAAGCTCAGGTTGAAGCATCGGGCTATAATGGCGATCGTCTTTCGATTGTCCATGCCAGTCAGGTTGTGGGAATGGAGGAAAAACCGACTGACGCCATGCGTCAGAAATCGGACAGCTCCATTTCTGTCTGCTGGAAGTTGATGGCAGCTCGAGAGGTAGATGCGGTTGTGAGTGCCGGGAATACCGGTGCGGTTGTCGCCTCTGGTTTGAAAACCCGCCTGTTCCTGAAAAGTGTCAAGCGTCCCGGGATTGCAGTGACTTTGCCTACCAGTGCCGGTCATGCCGTGCTGATGGATGTCGGTGCGAATCCTTCGGCCCGACCTTCTCATCTCTACCAGTATGCCGTGATGGGTGAGATCTATGCCCGCGAGGTATTGCGGATTGAGTCACCCAAGATTGGCCTGATTAATATCGGCAGTGAAGACGTGAAGGGGAATGATCTCTATCGCGACACATACCGCCTGCTCAATGAAGGGCTTCTGAAAGACAGCTTTGTCGGCAATGTCGAAGGTCGCGGGCTCTATCAGGGGGAAGCTGACGTATTGATCTGTGAGGGTTTTGTCGGCAATGTGGTCTTAAAGGTCAGTGAGGGGATGGCTGATTTTCTGATGAAGGAAGCTTCCCGACAGATCATCGGCAGTCTGGATACCGAGCGAGATAAGGCCAAGCTGGCATTTCAGGAGATGGGCAAGCGGTTCCATTATCATGAAACGGGCGGCGCACCGTTACTTGGGATCGATGGGATTTGTATCATTTGCCACGGTTCCAGTGATGCTCACTCGATCGCAAACGCATTGAAGGGAAGTGCCATGTTCAAGAATCGTGGCATCAATTCGCAGATCGCTGAGCATCTGGCGCAGAAGCCTGTTGCCTGAGTCGGCATCTTAACTAGCAGTGCAATTCCAAATATAGAGGGATCGACTCGTGAGCAGAATCGCTTTTTTATTTCCCGGACAGGGTGCTCAGCATGTCGGAATGGGTAAAACGATTGCCGAAAATTATCCGGCAGCCCGTGAGCTGTATGATCGCGCTTCAGAAATTCTGGAATATGATCTGGCAAAGCTTTGTTTTGAAGGTCCCAGTGAAGAGTTGGATTCGACTGTCATCAGTCAACCTGCTTTGTTTGTCACCAGCCTGGCCGCTTTGGAGATGTTGCGGGCAGATTCACCCGACAAGGTTCTGGCTTGTGAGATGGCGGCTGGTTTGAGTCTGGGCGAGTATACTGCCCTGGTTTTTGCGGGAGCGATGAGCTTTGAGGACGGACTGCGTGTGGTGCAGCGTCGTGGCGAAGCAATGCAGGCTGCCGCCGATGCGAATCCCTCCGGGATGGTCAGTATTCTGCTGCTGGATCGGGAGAAGGTCACCGAGATCTGTCAGTCCGCGTCTTCAGCGGGAAAGATCTGGGTTGCCAATTATCTCTGTCCCGGGAACATCGTTCTGTCTGGTGAAAACAGTGCCTGCGAACTGGCAGCGGAGCTGGCTGAGCAGGAGGGGGGACGAGCGATTCCCCTGGCAGTGGCGGGAGCATTTCACACGGAAATCATGAAGCCGGCTGACAGTCGCCTGTCAGAAGCCTTGGCGGGAGTTGGTCTGAAAAAACCGGAAATTCCCGTGATTTCCAATGTTGATGCGGAAATTCATGAAGAACCCGATGAGATTCGCGATTTACTGGTACGTCAGGTGATTAGTCCTGTGCTCTGGGAGGATTCCCTGCGGACGATGCTGGCGTCAGGTTTTGATGAGTTTTATGAAATCGGTCCTGGTAAGGTTCTGAAGGGTTTAATGAAACGCGTCAATCGAAAAATTTCCTGTGAAACGGTTAACGATTCATAGGGGGTTCGACGGTAAGTTTCTGTGCGTGTTTAAATAAAGCATGCAAAGGGACAGTGGTGTCGCGGGGTACATTTTTGCTGGCAATTCAGAGCTTGATCTGGTCTATCAATTTGTGCTACAACAACTTACGCGGGAACTCTGAAGAAAATTCTGTAGAACCAAAAATCGTGGGTTCTCAGACTGGTAAAGTCAGCCCGATCAAATTATGAGAGAACTTTGGGTAAGTAGACAAGACTCATAAATCTTGTCTCATTTTAAGGTTTACATAATTCGGGAAAGTGGATATATCATCGCTACATCTGTAGGCGAATGCATCCAAGTTGGTCTGGTAATGATGTTTCCAGCCATCCTGAAGTTAAAAAAATCACTAAGACGGTGAAGGAGAAGAAGAGTGTCAATTGAAGAAAAAGTGGTTGGTATCGTTAGTGAGCAATTAGGCCACCCTAAAGAAGATATTACGCTGGACAGCAAATTTATCGACGACCTCAAGGCCGATTCTCTGGACATTGTAGAGCTCGTAATGGAATTCGAAGACGAGTTTGATGTGACCATTCCTGATGACGACTATGACAAAATCAAAACTGTCGGCGATGTAGTTGGTTACATCACTGAAAAGGCAAGCTGAACGCGGTTCTGTTCCAGTCAGCTGAACTGTCCTTTGTTTTGAAACTATCTGGTCCTGTCTTTTCATTGTAGGAAGTGTTCACGAATGCGCAGGAGAGTTGTCGTTACCGGAGTATCTGTTGTAACGGCTCTGGGTTTAGATGTCTCAGAGTTCTGGGACAAGTTATGCGCTGGTAAAAGTGGAATTGGTCCGCTGGAACGCTTTGACTGTTCAGACTACAAAGTTCGTTTTGGTGGAGAGATCAAGGATTTCAATGCCAGCGAATATACGAATATCTCAGCGAAAGATCTGAAGCGTGTTGATCGCTTTGTGCAGTTCGGTCTGGTAGGCGCTCATATTGCCTATCGCCAGGCTCAACTCGAAGATTTTGACGGTGATCCCTATCGCAGAGGGGTTCTGGTCGGTAGTGGGATTGGCGGTCTGAATGAGATCGAAAGTCAGCATGACCGACTTTACAACCAGGGGCCGGCACGTGTTTCTCCTTTTATGATTCCCAAGCTGATGGTCAATGCTGCCAGTGGGAATATTTCGGTCACATATGAGTTAAAAGGACCGAACAGCGCTGTGGCAACTGCCTGTGCCTCCGCTACTAATGCGATCGGGGATGCGTTCAAGCTGATCCAGCATGATGTTGCCGATATTATGGTTACTGGTGGAAGTGAAGCCGCGGTGACTCCGATGGGGTTATCTGGTTTTGCCCGCATGAATGCTTTATCGACACGCAATGATGACCCTCAGTCTGCCAGTCGTCCCTTCGATCGTGATCGGGACGGATTCGTCATGGCTGAAGGAGCCGGCATCATTGTACTCGAGGAGTACGAACATGCTAAAAAACGGGGAGTTCCGATTCTCGCGGAAGTCATCGGTTATGGTATGTCAGCAGATGGGACTCATATGACAGCTCCCGATCCGGAAGGGCGGGGTGCTGCTCGCGCGATGCTGCATGCGATTAAGGATGCAGGCGTCAATCCAGAGGATATTGACTATATCAATACCCATGGTACGAGTACTCCATTGGGAGATGTGGCTGAGACTGCCGCCATCAATTCTGTTTTCAATTCACATGTAAAGCAGATGCCGGTTTCCAGTACGAAGGGGCATCTGGGGCATCTACTGGGAGCATCAGGGGGTGTCGAGTTTGTTGTGGGGGTGAAAGCGTTGCAGGAACAGGTAGCACCTCCGACAATTAATCTCGATAATCCAGACGAACAATGTAATCTTGATTACATTCCCAACGAGCCTCGTGAAATGAAGCTGAACAGGGTGATGAAGAACAGTTTCGGGTTTGGTGGACATAACGCCTGTCTGATTCTGCAGAAAGCGCCTTAGGGCGCCTTGGTTTCTGGCATGCTGCTCTGATTTCTGCCCTCTTTTTGGGTTGGCCTGTAAGGGGTTAGAGTTTTCCCGAATAATTCCTGATCTGGTTGTCGCTTCAGGCTTGAAAATCGGCGCATGATCGTCTTAGCTATCCCTTGTTGCAGCTGCTTAACTGGGTCAAAGTGGTGTATGTCTGTCTGTGTGTAGTCGTTTTATGGGGTTAAGTCGGCTTGCAGGTCAGGCATCGTGATCCCTCAAATTCTTCTTCTCTAAACATGGTTAACTGCGTCAGCGGTTTTTCCGATTGAAACAGGCAAGGCTCTTGTCTGGGAAGAATTATGATCTACGATGAAGATACATTATTTCGAGTGCAGCTGGCGTAGTTGATAAGCGGGACTTTCTTAAGAGATTCAAATGAATACAGAATCAAAGCGACGAATTCTGATTACCGGGATGGGGATTCTCAGCCCGATCGGAATCGGAGTGCAAGCATTTCAAGACAGCCTGATGAGCGGGAAATCAGGAGTCAAAAAATCCGAACTCTTCTCTCATCTGGCAGCCCCTGATACCTGTGTTGCAGAAGTTTCCGACTTCAATGCTACCACCATTAAAAAAGAGTATCTGAAGCAGCAGCGGAAGAGTCTCAAAGTGATGTGCCGCGAGATTCAGCTGGGCGTCGCTTCCGCAAATCTGGCGATGGAAGATTCAGCCCTGGATCTCTCAGCAGTCGATAGTGAGCGTTTTGGGATCGAGTTCGGTGCCAATCTGATGCTCAGTCCTCCTGAGGTTCTGGTAGGGGCTTGTATGGCCGCTTCTGAAGGGCATGAGTTTCAGTATCAACGCTGGGGTGGGGAAGGCCTGTCCAAAATGGAGCCATTGTGGCTGCTTAAGTACCTGCCCAACATGCCTGCCTGTCATATTGGTATCATCATTGATGCCCGGGGTCCAAACAACTCAATTACACAGGCAGAGGCGTCCGGAAATCTGGTGTTGGGGGAAGCGCAGCGCGTGATCGAGCGAGGCTGGGCAGATGTCATGGTTGCTGGTGTGACCGGAACCCGGGTGCACGAAGTGAAATCCATTCATGCGAAATTCTGGGATCAGCTGGCAGATTCCCCTGCAGAGTTTGAGAAGCGTTCACGCCCATTTGATAACGCACGCACCGGGCAAGTCCTGGGAGAAGCTGCCTGTTCGCTTTTGCTGGAAGAGAAAACACACGCTGAGCAAAGAGGCGCAAAGGTCTGGGGTGAAGTGTTGGGGACCGGCGCTTCATGCGTTGTGAAACGGGATGGGTCGGTGGATACCAAAACGGCAATTTCCAATGCCATCAGGTTGGCATTGAAGAGGGCTGATGTGGAAGTGGGAGATATTGGCCATATCAATGCTCATGGCTTGGGTGAGCAAGTGATTGATGTCCAGGAGTATCTGGCCATCCAGGAGATTTTTGGTGACAAGGCCAGCGAAATTCCTGTTACTGCACTAAAAAGCTACTTTGGTAATTCTGGTTCAGCCTGCGGGATCGTAGAGGCCAGCGGATCGCTGGTAGGATTGAAGCAGGGCGTGATTCCTGCAACGCTGAATTATGAAACTGCTGATCCGGATTGCCCGCTTAACGTGGTTCGTAATGAGCCACTGGCAACAGATAACAAGCTGTTTCTGAAAATCAGCACAACCACTTTTGGTCAAGCCAGTGCCTCTGTGATTTGTGGTGTCTGAGTCGACTGTCGGAGTGAAAATCAAAAAGCCTCGTAGGGAGTTGTGATCCTTACGAGGCTTTTATTTTTTACTGATTATTCTTCAAGGCTTGAATGCATCACATTTCAGCATAGCGTCGTGAATACTATTTTACTCACTCCAAATGCCTCTGGAGACGCGACAGTGTAACTGGACACCGTCTAGAATTTCTTCATTGCATACTGAGAGCCACGATAGGCGGACAGGCCCTTCATGTTTGTGTTCAATGAGGCCTGGAAGTTCTGGGAAGCGGTTGCAGTGTCACCGCTCAGAAGCGATTTCTCCCCGATGAAGAAGTAGGCTTCACAGATTTGAGCTTTCGCACGTTCTACGTCTTTCTGGTCTATGGAATCGAGCAGTTCTGTATTGGAGATGGCCCCCATCAAATAGGCAAGCAGGTTATCGATGGAGTCACGGGTGTCCGGTTTTTTGGCAATGACTGACTGGAATCTGGCGTCAGCTGCTGATTTCTGGTTGCTCTGAGTCATTGCCAGATAGATCCAGGGGTCGAGAACTTTCATCTGTTCCGGGGCCAGCTGTGCAGCCAGTTTGAATTCAGCCAGGGCGGCTGGGTAGTCATGATTAAAGAAATAGGAGAAACCCAGGTCGGAATGCAGGGCCGGGTTTTGTGGGTCCATCTGAACTGCTTTTTTCTGATCTGCAATGGCCTCTGTGATTTTGCCCTGCAGGAGTCGGGCTTCTCCACGCATCCCCAGAACAAATGGCTGATTGGGCTCAATCGACAGGGACTGTGTCAGGTCGGCTTCCGCGGTATCGGGTTTGCCGCCTTCCAAGTAAGCAAAGCCACGGTTGGTGATGGCGTGGTGGTACTTCGGGTCGATCCGGATTGCCTGGGAAAAGTCATTGATGGCTTCCTGAAGCTTTCCCTGCTGCTGATAAAACATCGCCCGGTTATTGTAGACCACAGGAGAATTGGGCTGTTTCTGAATTACCTGATTGAAGCTGGTCAGGGCCATGTCGTTGTTGCCAGCTAAGGCATAGGCGTCCGGCAAGGCAAGAAGTGCTGCGAAGTGATCAGGAGACAGTTTGATGGTTTCTGTAAAGTCCTGTGCTGCTTCCTGCGGTTTGTTTAAAGGCAGGTAAATCATGCCACGCTGATAATGAAAGTTGGCTTTTTCTTCCGGGGTGAGCGTCGGGCGGGCCAGAACCTGGTTTGCGACACCTAAGGCAGTCTCTGCATGGCTTTTCTTGTTTTCCATAACTGCCAGATTCATCATTCCGTACAGGTAAGGCAGGTAATAATTAACGTTCTGGTTCTGGCTGAAGCGGATTGCCTCGCGGGCATCGCCGACTCCTTCGCGGATAGACTGGACGTTACCTTGCTCGCGACCTGCTTCGACGCGGGCGCTGGCCCTCAGGTAATAGGCAACGTGATCGTCAGGCTTCTGCTGCAGGACTTGGGAAGTGATTGCGATCGATTTTGCGTAGTCCCCTTGCTGCTGTGCCTGGTCAGCCTGGATTTTCTGTTGAGCATAAGGGTCGTTTGTAGTGGCGGGGGGTTGTGCAGATGCGGAGAGCGGGATTCCAAAGCAAAGAACCAGCAGAGGCAAAAAGCGAGACATTGCAGGGTTGTCCTTCAAAATATGAGGGTAGAATGTGTGGCTCATTCGAGCAGATTCAACATGACGCAGGCACTTTCAGTTGCAGTGATCCAGAATCGATCTATCTGAAAGTTGCTGTTAATGAACACTGAAGTCGCACAGCCATCTGTAAAAGAAGTGGTCGCCAATTTCAGGGCTCTGTGTATGATACTATAGAAGTTTTGTATTTCGATGGAGATCAATCTGCTCTCATCATGAAGAAAGTGCTGAATTTGATCTTAGCGAGGTTTGAGCGGTGTGTTGGGAAAACTGCCCGGACACTGTACGTACGATTCGTACCTTGTGCCATTTTGGTAAATCAATTTCGGTGAAGTTAAGTCGTTATGAAATAGTTGCCTGCGGTGCTTGACATCTGAACGCGCGAAGATTAATTTCACTTGATAGTGAAGTATTCATTGTAGTGGTGCTTTATGCGCAATTGTTTTGCGTACTGGTGTTCAGTATGCATTGTGCTTGCAAGGGGTGACATGCCGCTGAGGCTGTTTGTTTCTTTGTGATGAATCGGCATTCGTAAACTCGAATGGAGTCCTCAAATATGTAGGCTGGTTGGAACACGAGCTTTCGCTCACCAATCCGATTGTCGCGTTTGATGTATTGAAAAATGCCAACCGCGGCTACGCCTGGATACCGTTTTGCGGTGGTGCGGGTAGTCATAAAGTGGGCATGTTCCCGCTTTTTTTTGTTAATAGCGGTATCGCAGGGGCTTAGGTTCCCGCGGTATATAAATAGATTTGACCAGTTCAGGTCTTGTTTGAGTAGTTTTCGAGTCAGTTGAAGATCTCAACTGTCGAATGAAGGAAACACAATTATGGACGGTAAGGAAGTTCTCCGGATTGTTGATGCCATTCAACGCGATAAAAATATAGATAAAGAGATCGTGTTTGGTGGAATTGAACAGGCCATCCTGTCAGCAGCGCGTCGGCACTTTGGAGATGACCATGAGCTTTCTGTAGACATTGATCGAGATACAGGCGAACCGACCGTTCTTTGTGATGGCGATAAACTGGGGAAGGACATCCTGGGGGAAATCTTGGGTCGTGTCGCTGCACAGACAGCCAAGCAGGTCATGATACAAAAAATCCGAGAAGCGGAACGCGACACGGTCTTTGATGAATACATGGAGATGCAGTACCAGTCGGTTTCGGGAACGGTTTCTCGTGTCGAAGGCGGTGCAGTGCTGATCAATCTGGGCAAAATCGAAGGGATTCTGCCGCGGGGTGAACAGATTCCAGGTGAGTCTTTTCGTGTAAATGACCGCGTCCGAGCCGTCGTTCTGGATGTGCGTAAAGCAGGGAGTCGGGTCAAGGTGATCCTTTCTCGAACTCATCCTGATATGGTACGCCGATTATTTGAACTGGAAATTCCGGAAGTGGCAGATCGAATTATCGATGTGCGTTCCCTGGCACGAGAAGCCGGTTACCGATCAAAAGTTGCTGTGTCTTGTATTGACAGCAGTATCGACTGTGTTGGTGCCTGTGTCGGAATGCGGGGAGCCCGAATTAAGAATATCGTTGACGAGTTGGCCGGTGAGCGGATTGACATTGTTCGCTGGAACGATTCGTTACAGGTGCTGGTGCCGAATTCCCTCCAGCCGGCGGAAGTGGAAGATGTCATTCTGTGTCCCATGCTGGGCCGGGTGATCGTACTGGTTCGGGATGACCAGTTGCCTCTGGCGATTGGCCGTAAAGGTCAGAACGTGCGTCTGGCTTCCAAGCTGGTCGGCTGGGACATTGAAGTTATGACGCAAACTGAACTGGATGAGCAACTGGATAAAACAGTGGAAGCGTTTTCTTCCATCCCAGGTGTTTCTGAAGAACTGGCAGAAAGTCTGGTTTCCCAGGGTTTCTTCAGTTACTACGACCTGTCTGTAATTGAGCCGGATCAACTGGCGGAACTGGGGGGCTTGACTGCGGAGCAGTGTGAGCAGATTGTCGAAGTGGCAGACCGGGAAAGTGAACGTGTTGAAGCGGAAGAAGAGGCAATGCGGACCGCTCAAAGAAGTGCTCCTGCCGGTGTCGAACAGAAATCTGTTACAACGATAGAGGATGAGTCACCGGAAGAAAAATCTGCAGTGCAGGAAGAACCTGCCACAGAAGAAGTATCTGCTACAGAGGAAGAAACAGCAACTCAGGGCGAGCCTGCTGCAGCGAATGAGTCGGAGTCCACAGAGGAAATAACCTCGGAAACGGCTGTTGCTGAAAATGAGACGGTTGAAGAAACCGTTACAGATGTAAATGATTCAGAGAATACTGCAGAGGCAGACGTAACGACTGTTTCTGAAGAATCACTGGTTGAAGAATCGCCAGTGAATGTAGAAAATTCCGCGGAAGAATCTACTGAGAAACAGGAATAATTCGTTCGATTAAGTGTGATGAGGCTGTTGTCTCATCAGGCATGTCGTTTCAGTCTGATCAGACTTGTAAACGTATTGCAAATTTGTTCACGGGAGAAGGGCTGTTGAAGATTCGTATTTTTGCTCTTGCAAAAGAGTTGGGAATGGACAGCAAAGTGCTGATCGATGAATGTAATAAGGCAGGAGTGAAGTTGAAAAACTCCGCTTTGGCCAGCATTACGCCCGAACAACGTGACATTGTCATTGCCTATCTGGATGAGAAGGGTAAGCCTGCTGATAGTGCATCAGCCGAGTCGGCGACTCCCGAGACTTTGACGCCTCAACGGGAACCACCAAAGTTGCGCAATATCAAGACGATGTCCTCCCGTCCGCAGGCATCTCGTTCCTCTACTCAAAAGTCATCCAATACCTCTGATGAAGATTCCTATTCTGAAGAAGGAACATCTGGGGTGGTGGTTGAGCAAGAGGAAGTGGAACCTGTTATAGAAGATGAGACGCCAACCGTCCAGGATGATGAGTCCGTTGAAGAAACAGTGGAAGTCGCCGAAGGGCGATCGGCGGCACTTAAGCGTCGATCAGAGGAATCAATTGAGGATACTGAAAAACCAGAGGCTGATCAGGCAATGACCCGGGATGATTATGTTCCTGCGGGAGGTGCCTCCGGTTCTAATATTCGAGAAATGAAACCAATTGGATCTAACCGTTCAAGCAAGCCACAGCCGAAATCGAAGCCGAAGTCAGCATTGCCGAACGTTGCAGCGCCTCCAGCCTATAAGCAGCCGGTAATTCCAAAACCCAAGAAAAAAGAAGAGAAGGCGCAAAAGCCGGAAGTGCGTTTGACTGCTGATATTCTGGAGCAGAAAAGCCCCTTGGCTGCTCACCTGGCTCAACATACAGAACAGAAAAAGAAGGAGAAGGATCGCGATCCTCAAGATGATGATTCGAAGACCCGTCGTGGCAGCCTGAGCCTGGTCGAGGCGCGTAAGCAGCGTCGTGAGCAGCGGAAGGAAGGTCGTCGGGGATTCTCAGGAGAGGGTGGTGGAGAACAGCAGGATGTTGTGGGCCGTCGTCCCCGCCGTTCCAAGCGGAAGCACGATACGGGTAATGTCGTCCACAAGACCGAAGCGGAAGTGGAAGTTCCGATGACCGTGCGCAGTCTGTCTGAAGCGATGGGACGCCCTGCAAAAGCCATCATGTCCATTATGTTCAAAGAATTTGGTGAGATGGTCACCATTAACCAGATTATCGAAGAAGATGTTGCCCTGGCCGTCGCGATGGAACTGGGAGTTGATTTAACCTTCAAGCGGCAACGAGGCGCACTGGAGTCGGTCAACGAAATTGTCGAGCAGGAAGATGCTCCAGAAGATCTGGTTACCCGCCCACCAATTATTACCGTTCTCGGACACGTCGATCATGGTAAAACAACTCTGGTTGATACGCTGAGAAAATCCAATGTCAAAGTGGTTGAAGGTGAAGCAGGCGGCATCACGCAGCATATCGCCGCCTATCAGGTTGAATATAACGGCCATAAACTGACTTTTGTTGACACACCCGGTCACGCCGCTTTCAGCGAGATGCGATCTCGGGGGGCGAATGTAACTGACATGGTAGTGCTGGTTGTTGCTGCCGATGACGGAGTGATGCCTCAGACGGCTGAAAGTATCAGTCATGTAAAGGCATCAGGCGTTCCGATGGTCGTGGCACTGAATAAAATTGATTTGCCAGATATCAATGAACAGAAAGTTCTGCAGGAGTTGGCTTCACAAAACGTTCTGCCCTCGGAATGGGGTGGCGAAACAGAAGTGGTCCGCGTCTCAGCCTTAAAAGAAATGGGGCTGGATAACCTGCTGGAGACTCTGCTGGTGACAGCCGAACTGCATGAGCTCAAAGCCAATCCCAATCGGCCTGCCGTGGGAGCCTGTCTGGAAGGTTTCCGCGATGAAGGTCGTGGTTCAGTAGCCTGGCTGATTGTTCAGAAAGGGACGCTGCGGATTGGTGATGCCGTGATTTGTGGTAAATCGTACGGTTATATTCGTGCCATGTACGATGATATGGATCAGCAGATTGAGGAAGCACCTCCCTCCATGCCCGTCAAGGTGACAGGTCTGGATTCCGTTCCCGGTGCAGGCGATCATTTTGTGGTTGTGGAAACGATCGATCAGGCGAGAGAGCTGGCAGAAGAGCGACGTCATGAAGGTCGTGCCGACACGCTGTCCCGACACAGTGGTGGCCCGCGGACTCTGGAAGATATTCTGGGTTCAGCGGTTGAAGGGGCAATTCAGGATCTGCCTTTGATTCTCAAAGCAGATACTCCAGGCTCTCTCGAAGCCATTCGCAGTGAAATCAATAAATTTGAGCATCCAGAAGTCCGGGTCAAAATTCTGCACGAAGGGATTGGCGGAGTCAACGAAAGTGACGTTTATCTGGCGAGTGCCTCGAATGCGATTATTATCGCGTTCCATGTGGTTGCGGAAGATCGTGCCCTCAATCTGGCGACGCAGGAAGATGTTGAAATTCGTCGTTACAGTATCATTTACGAAGTGGTGGATGATATTCGGGCGTCACTGGAAGGCATGTTACGTCCCGAACTGGTTCAGGAGCAGACCGGGCGTGCTCTGGTTCTACAGACATTCTCCGTCAGCCGGTTTGGAAAAATTGCCGGTTGTCGCGTGCTGAACGGTACGATCAATCGAAATGATCGTGTGCACGTGATTCGGGATCAGAAGATTCTGAATCAGTATCCAATCGCTTCGTTGAAGCGTGAAAAAGATGATGTCAAGGAAGTACGCGAAGGTATGGAGTGCGGTATTCTGCTCTCTGGATTCAATGATATTAAAGAAGGAGACCTGCTGGAGGCATTCCGGATTAACGAGGTGAAACGAACTCTCGAATCCAGTTCGTAAGCGGGTTCAATTCAAACAGGAATGCTGGTGGAAACTGAATGACATCACGTCGATTAGAAAAAATCGCGCAGGCGATATTAGAAACAGTAAGTACAACGATTCTGCTGCATTTGCGCGATCCTCGGATCCGTGATGTGACAGTCCTGCATGTTGATGTTGCACCTGATGTGCAGTCAGCCAAGATTTATATTTCGATCATGGGAGATGAAAAGACAAAAGCACTTTGTATGCACGGTCTGGAATCTGCTAAAGGGTTTCTCCAGTCCAAAATCGCAGATCGGATACAGACCAAGTATACTCCCGTGATCAAGTTTGTGCTGGACACTGCTGTTAAAGATACGATGGATACGATTCGTATACTGGATGAGTTACAGATCGAGAGAGAAGCGGAAGAGTTAGCGGAAAATTCTTCTTCGGAAGAAGAGCAGGGCACTGAAGAAGAAACTCCTCAGGAATAGCAGGCAGTGCTTTCGTCCATGAAAAGAACTGTTTTCATTACTTTCCAATTGATACATCTCAAATATTGTACAGACAGATATGGTTGCTAAAAAAATTTCCACATCGGATAAACAGGCTGTTTGCAAGAAGCTGATTGCGTCACTTAAAAAACGCTACTCGGCCACTTTACCGAAATACGATCGTCCCGTGCTGGAGACCATTCTGCATGCGATCTGCCTGGAGAATACAACAAACGAAAAAGCAGACGAAGTATTCGACTCTCTGCTGGATGGCTTTCATGATCTGAATGAGATTCGTGTCAGTACGATATCGGAGCTCGAACTGGTGTTTGCAGATGTCGGTGATGCTGAGTGGCGCGCTTACCGTATCCGGACTGTATTGCAGTATGTGTTTGATAAAGAGTTCTGTTTTGATCTGGAGATGCTGCGAAAGAAAACGCTGGAGCAAGCTCAGAAACAGCTGGCCCGCATGAAAACCCTAACGCCTTTTGTGTTACATCATACGTTACAGGTTATACTGGGAAGTCACCTGGTACCAGCTGATGAAAAAATACTCAATGCCAGCAAATGGCTGGGATTGCTGTCGGAAGATGAGTCAATTGAAACTGCAAGTGACACATTGAAGTCCGCTGTGCGGAAGACGGATGCGCCCTTGTTCAGTCATCTATTGCGTTGCCTGGCGACTGACGAAGAACTGGCTGCCGACTTCAATCTGGCAAAAAATCCGCTTCCCGAGGAGGGGGTTGATTTGATGAATGCCCCCAGTCGAATGGAGGCCATGTTCGCCAATCCGCTATCGAAGCAGAAAAAGAAAGTGGTAAAAAAGAAGAAAGCGAAAGCTCCTTCAAAAACAAAAACGACGGCGACCAAAGTCAAAAAGAAAGTCCCCGCGAAAACAAAGGCTGCTAAAAAGACGGTCAAAAAAACGACCAGGAAAACCCCTGCAGCGAAACGCACTACGACCACGAAAAAAGTTCCGAAAAAGAAATCCTCTTCTACCAAAAAGTAAGTGGTCAGCGGCATAATCAAGTGAAACACGCTGGCTGGTCTGCTTGAGTCGGATATCTCCTTTCCCGTATTTACACGAGACTGTATCCAGTTTTACGGTAGCGCTTCCAGGGCTGTTTGGCCCGAGTATATTAGATTGAGAGACATTATACTTAAATGTGATGCGCTCCAGATCTTCTGTTTCCCAAAGCGAAAATAACGGAATCCTGCAAAACCAGGCTTGGAGAAGGTAGTGAAGACGCGTTACAATGAACAGACCCGGCAGGATGTTGCGCGCCTGCAGTTACCGGTTTCTGATTGAGTTTAGAGATTCTCTATTTCTAATAATGGAGTGTAAAGATGAGTCGATTTCCCCGGATGCTAATATTGAGGGCCTGTCTGCTACTGTTGTTAGCAGCATTTGTGTCGACAGCCAGCTTGGATATTCTGTCAGCGAAAATGCCAGGGAAGAAAGGGGGCGAAAAAGATTCTCAAAAACAGAAGGCCCCCAAGGTCTTCTCCCTGGAAGAAGGGATTGCCGATGATGTAGTGCTACCCTTTGTACCTGCGACACCACGCACGCCCATGGATGAGAAAGAGATCGATTCTGCAGCCTGGTATATGACCGGGCGGATGCGTGAAGCACGTAATGATTTTATCGGTGCCTACGATGCCTATAAAAAAGCAATGGAATATAATCCCAATTCCATTGAAATTTACCGGGTTCTGATCAGGCTGGCTTCCGGGCTGGATAAGACCGATGAGGCAATCGAATATGCTCAAAAGGCAGTGGAACTGGATCCCGAAGATTATGAACTGATGCGGAAACTGGGTCTGCATATGGCAGGACAGGGACGTTTTGAAGAGGCGGTCACGTTTCTGAAAAAAGCTTCTGACTCTCCTTCGATTGATAAGAAATCGGGAGTCTATGTCATTATTCAACACGATCAGGCAAACCTGTATGAGCGGCTGGGGAAAAAAGAGGAAGCCGCCCAGTGCTGGGAAGCCGTATTTCGTGCCCTTACAAAACCGGATGAATTTACATTCGAGTACAATACACGCTCGCAACTGGAAGCCAAGAAGGGCAAGTTGTATGAGCGAATCGGACAGTCCTTTCTGGAAACCGACCGTCTCAAGTTGGCGGTAGACGCTTTCAATCAAGCAGCCGAATCGCAGAAGGGGCGTCCCGGAATCTTAAAGTACCACCTGGCGCAGGTTTACTACCAGTCCAAACAGTATCAACAGGCTTTGGATTCACTGCAGTCGTATTTCGATGAGCAACTGCAGTCCAAGGGGCGTAAAGCATACGAGTTTTTAGCGGAAATTTTAACAAAGTTGGATCGTTCAGACGACCTGATTCCCCAACTGGAAAAACTCGCGGAAAAGGATCGCTTTAATCGAACACTGCATTATTATCTGGCAGAACAATATGGTAAAAACGGGCGTTTTGCTGACGCCGAAAAAACTTATCTGGAATCAATAGGCGACTCTTCGAATACGGAAGGCCTGGCAGGGCTCTTGTCGCTGTATCAGAAAAATCAGAAGTATGCGGAGTTGATCGAAACCCTCTCTAAGCTCGTACAGACCGGGGACGGCGTTCAACGAATCCAGTCCAATCTGGAAGAGATGTCCAAAGATCCGGAACTGGTAAAAGGGCTCATTACAGAAGCGGAGAAGTTGAAGAAAAAAGACCCGCCCGGAGTGGATGTGTTTTCTGCATTCATCATCGCGAAGCTTGCTTCCGAGGCCGATCAGAAACAGGCTGCTGCTGAGTTTTTTCAGTTTGCCATGGATTCTGCTGCCAAGCATGAAAAACCACAGATTCGCGGTAACTGGACGCTGTTAATCCTTCAGGAATACAGCCAGTTGCTACGCGAGGAAGACAAATATGGAGAGCTTGCTGTTCTGCTGCAGAATGCTGTTGAGAACCCATTGCTGGCACCTCAGCGGATCAACCTGTTGTATTTCCTGGCTGATGCACGTGAGCGAAACGGAGAGACAGAAGCAGCGCTCAAAGTGAATGAAGAAGCACGACAGGCTGCGCCGAAGTTCCCTCTGCTGGATTATCAGCATGCCTGGATTTACTATCACAGCCATGACTGGGATAAGGCGATTGTGCAGATGCTCGGCTTCATCAAGAAATATCCGGAACAGAAAGAGCGTGTCTATCAGGTCAGGATGATGCTCTCTAATACCTATGTGCAGCAGGGGGATATTGCCAAAGGGGAAGCCGTCCTGGAAGAGATGCTGGCGGACGATCCTGAGAATCCCTCTATCAATAATGACCTGGGTTACCTGTATGCTGACCAGGGGAAAAACCTGGAAAAAGCGGAAAAGATGATTCGGATCGCGCTGAAATCCGAACCGGACAATATGGCTTATCTTGACAGTATGGGCTGGGTTCTATTCAAGCTGGGACGTTTTCAGGAAGCAGCAGGATATCTTGAGAAAGCCAGCAAGTTGCCAGGCGGTGGAGACAGTACGATTCTGGATCATCTGGCAGACTGCTACCACAAACTCAATAAAACCAAAGAAGCGAATGAGCTCTGGAAGAAAGCGCTGGAAGAAGCACAACAGTCCTCTCCCGCAGATCCGAAATTGATTGATCAGCTTCAGAAAAAACTGAACCAGTAATCGATTTCCTTCCCCGTCCATTTATTGTAGTATAAGGCTTGGTTTTATTCTTTTCTGCGTCCTTCGTTCGCAGTAGATTCACGCATACTTGGAGCTGAGCAAAGTTACAAATGGCAGGTCATTCTCATTGGGCAAATATCGCGGCCAAGAAAGGTGTGGTCGATAAGAAACGAGGTAAACTCTTTGGCAAGTTGAGTCGTGCGATTATCGTCGCGGCACAACATGGCGGGGGAGATCCGGTCATGAATCTTGCGCTGCGGTATGCGATCGACAAGGCCCGTAAAGCCAGTATGCCGAAAGAAAATATCGATCGTGCTGTCAAAAAAGGCTGTGGTGAATTATCCGGTGAAAATTTTGAAGAACTGGTCTACGAAGGCTATGGTTCCGCGGGTGTGGCTGTCTTGTGTGATATCCTGACGGAAAACCGAAATCGAACCGCCGGTGAAGTTCGCAAGATCTTTGAAGTGCATGGCGGAAATCTGGGCAGCACGGGGTGTGTCGCCTGGATGTTCGAACGCAAAGGTCTGTTTCTGATTCCCTCTGATGCGATTGAGGAAGATGAACTCTTTGAAGTCGCGCTGGAAGTGGGCGCAGATGATGTAACTGCTAACGGAGATGTTTTTGAGGTCACTTGCAGTATAGATGCATTTCAGCAGGTTTCCGAAGAATTTGAAAAACGTGAGATACCTACGAATCTGGCCGAGCTGTCACGAATTCCGGATACAACCGTTGATCTGGGAGTAGAAGATGGTAAAAAAGTATTGAAACTCATGGAAGCGCTGGAAGATCATGATGATGTGCAAAGCGTAACTGCGAATTTTAATATCCCGGACGATATCATGGCAGAGGTTACAGCCGACTAAGCACCAGGCAGACAGGACAGGGGATCCCACTTTGACGATTGAATTCAGTTGCTCGCATTGTAACAAAGTCCTGAAAACCTCTGATGACAAAGCCGGACGTCGTGCCAAATGCCCACAGTGCGGAGAGCCAATTCTTGTCCCCGCGGCTGATCCCTCTGCTTCAATGGATGACGGTTTTGATGGCTTTGATCCACTTGATTCCGAGTCACCCGTTCCGGAAGATCAGAGCTTTCTGGCTGAAGGTCCCGTGCGGGAAGAGGACAGCTTTCTGGCTGAAGCTCAGATGGATTGTCCCATGTGTGGGGAGTCCATTCCCACTGGTTCAAAGCGGTGTCAACACTGTGGAGAAACTCTGCAGGCGGGGGAATGGGTACCCCGCAAGATTAAGGTTGGAGAAATATTTTCCCGCACCTGGGAAGTATATAAAGCAAACCTGGGATCAATCATTGGAATCCATATACTTGCCTATGTCCTGTATGTCGTGGCGGCAGTCTTGACCGTGATTGTTTTAATAGTAATTGGTTTTGCAGGCGCTTTAGTATTAGGACAGATCGAACCAGGACTGATGATTGTATTTGGAGCCATCTTCTACATCATTTTAATATTGCTCATCTACAGTATCGTATTTTATCTGATGCTGGGGGTCATGAATTTTCTATTGAAAGTGGTTCGGGGTGAACATCCTGGAATGGGAGAAATCTTCAGTGGAGGTCCTTTTTTAGGCAGAATGGTCCTCTGTAGCATTGTGTTTCTGCTTGCTTATACTGCTGGGCTGATATGCTTGATTATCCCTGGTTTGATTGTCGCCTTTATGTTCTGGCCGTATGCCTATCTGCTGATTGACCGGAATTTACCAGGAATTGATGCTTTCACTGAGTCCAGAAAAGTCACAAACGGAAATAAGTTCAGTATGTTCCTGGTCTATCTGATAATGGCTGGCGTGATGATGGTACCTTACGGGGTACTGTTGATAATGATGTCTTCCATACAGCAGGGGGGGCCTGCACAAGTTCTGGTACTTCTGATGTTTTTCGGTTTCATGGCATTCGTGTATCTGATGGTGATCCCATTTTCCATGCTGCTTAGTACGGTAAGTTATGCAGAGATGACTTATCAATAAGCGTCGTTACAGCCGGTCGGATTTGAATTCGATTCTCTCCTACTGGTGATGATCTGCCAGACTCACAAGCTGAGATTGGACTGTGTCCAGTTTTGCTGTAGCGTCTCCAGGTCCATTTGGTCCGGGTATATTAGATTGACAGACGCTATGGTTAAATGTGATGCGCTCTAGAATCAGACAGGCATTCGCGGAATGTGTTGTTCAAGGGTATAGTCAGGCTTGCATTTATCGTGATTTGTGGACATGATCGCAGTGTCGTTTCGCAAAAACTTTATTCATTGACGAGATGGAAAAAGGTCTGGTGTTTTGACAATTGAGTTTAGTTGTCCTGGTTGTGAAAAGGTTCTGAAAACCTCTGATGACAAAGCAGGGCGTCGTGCGAAATGTCCACAATGTGGAGAACCGATCACAGTACCCGCCGCGCAGGAACCGGATCTCTTTGATGATGGTTTTGAGCAATTTAGTCCCGATGCGCCTGTTCCGGAAAGTAATCGCTTTCTGGTCGGTTCGGAAACTCCGGCAGACATTGAATGTCTCATGTGTGGTGCCGCTAACCCACACGACGCGCTGGTATGTGATTCCTGTGGTGAAGTGATTCGGAACACCGTCAACCAGAAGTGGGAACCCAACCAAATTAAGGTTGGTGAAGTTTTTTCGCGCTCATGGCAATTGTATACCGAGCATCTGGGGCTTTGTGTGGCAGTGCCCTTCCTGGCCAGTCTTCTGAGCGGACTGGTTATTGCAGCAATTGTTTTAGTGGTATTTGCGATTGTCTATGCGACGGGAGATCTCCTTGTCAATAATGGTCCGCTTGCCATTCTCATGGGAGGGGGAGGATTTGTGATCTTATTCATCGCCCTTGTAATTGTACTCAATTATATTGAAGCCGGTACTCAGATTGTTTTCCTCAAAATCGCCTTAGGTGATGATGCTGAACTGGGCGATCTATTTACTGGAGGTCGCTTTGTACTGCGAATGATACTTTGTGGTTTTGTCTTTCAACTGGTGGTCGGGTTTGGAAATATGATCTTCTTTCTGATCGGTTTCTTTCTGACTCTGTTGTTCTGGCCATATCCCTATCTGCTCATTGATCGAGATCTACCTGGAATTGAAGCCTTTACCAGTTCGATTGATCTCACAAAAAAGAACCTGCTGAGTATGACGCTTGTCTTTCTGGCAATTATAGGTATCCCTGTATTGCTAGGGGTTGGACTTGTTGTCGGCGGGTTAATGCTGGTTGAGATTTTGAATGTTTCCCCCTTACCGGTTATGCTTGTTGGTGGGATATTTGCCTTTATCGTCTTTGGTTTTGTGTACACTTTTCAGCTGCTGGTGAAGGCTGTTGCTTACCGGTGTATGACTCGCATTGAATGATTCAAGTGACTGCAGGGGTGGTTTTTTCAGACACCTGCCTGCCTTTAGCTCGAAAGGCGTCATATTAAATCAGGATTCAGAGCAGGGAGCTGCTTCGGGGGTTTTACGGCAGGGGCGTTGGTTTGCTATGATACCAACCGTCAAATGAGGTGGTGGTGTCTCGATTAGTATGCATTAGCCTTATTGAGGTTAATGGTGGCATCTCCCGGGCTATACATTGCAAGTCTCTTTATTGGGATGAAGAGATAGCGTGATGGGATGTATTTCAGAGTGTGGATGAGAGCATGGTACGCGAGCCTGTCATTAAAGGCGATGAAGAACCGGAAAATGATTCTACCGGAGAAGGAAGCGGCTGGGATTCCAGCTTTCTGGCCGATGATGCCGAGTATGATGATGCGTTGCGTCCCCAGCGTCTGAGTGAAGTTGTGGGACAGCGGGCAGTCGTCGAGAGGCTGGAAGTCTTTCTGGATGCGACCCGAAAACGAAATGAACCACTGGGACATTTACTGCTCGATGGTCCCCCCGGGTTGGGAAAAACAACTTTGGCGTCGGTACTACCGCGTGAGCTGGGAACGGAACTGCAGATTACCTCGGGGCCCTCATTGAGTGCTCCCAAGGATTTATTGCCCTATCTGACTAATGCCAGTCACGGTTCGTTTCTATTTATTGATGAGATTCATCGAATGCCGGCGACCGTCGAAGAATTTATCTACCCTGCGATGGAAGATTTCCGGGTGGATATTACCCTTGGTGAAGGTCTGAATGCCCGGACCGTCAACATGAAGTTGCAGAAGTTTACAGTCATTGGCGCAACGACGCGGAGTGGGATGTTGACCGCTCCCTTGCGTGATCGTTTCGTCCGCCGCGAACATCTGGACTTTTATGAAGATCAGGAACTGGTGGAAATCGTTCGCAGAAATGCCCGCAAGCTGAGAACGCCTATTACTGATGATGCTGCATATGAAATTGCCCGCCGCAGTCGGGGTACGCCGCGGAAAGCCAATAATCTGTTACGCTGGGCGCGAGACTTTGCCACCAGCAAGGCCGATGGTAATATTACCAATGAAGTGGTAAAGCGAGCCTTTGAAATGCTGGAGATTGATCAGCTCGGCCTGGAACGTCAGGATCGGCGGTATCTGGAGGCGCTGGTTAAAACTTTTTCCGGTGGACCTGCTGGTGTGCAGGCGCTGGGGCACACCTTGAACATCCCGTCTGATACCCTGGAAGACGAAGTGGAACCGTTCTTATTGCGCTGCGGGTTTATTCAGCGTTCACCCCGCGGTCGTGTCGTTACAATGGCTGCCATGGAGCATTTAAACCTGAACCCTCCCGCGGGTGGCAGTCTCTTCAGATAGATATCTGAACTACACTCTTTTTATTTCACAAAGTAGAACTATGAGTCAGTCCGTTTCGTATGATTATGATGTTGTTGTAGTGGGTGCCGGGCACGCTGGCTGTGAAGCCGCTCTGGCGTCTGCGCGGCTCGGGGCCAAAACAGCGCTCTTAACCATGAACTGTGACACGGTCGGGCAGATGAGCTGTAACCCGGCGATTGGTGGAGTGGCAAAGGGGCAGATCGTTCGAGAAATCGATGCCCTGGGCGGCGAAATGGGACGCGTAATCGATGAAACCGGAATTCAGTTCCGTATGCTCAATCTTTCCAAAGGCCCCGCCATGCATAGCCCCCGGGCACAGGCGGACAAAAAAGCCTATCAGTTCAGTATGAAATGGAAGGTGGAGCAGCAGGATAATCTGGCGCTGCGGCAGGAAATCGTAAAAAGTCTGATCGTAGAAAATGATCAGATCACCGGAGTGCAGGTGCACGGTGATGCCACATATCGTGCCCGCGCAGTGATTCTGACGACGGGCACATTCCTGCAGGCGATCATGCATACGGGAGAAGCAAAAACCAAAGGGGGACGCGCAGGGGAAGGGACGACCGGAACCCTGTCCGACAGCCTGGCGCAGCTGGGCTTTGAGCTTCAGCGATTTAAAACTGGGACTCCTGCGCGACTGAATGGTCGCACGATAGATTTTTCTGTGCTGGAAGAACAACCCGGGGATGAACAGCCTCAGCCCTTCTCCTACATGACAGAGAAACTGACTCAGCCTCAGATGCCCTGCTATCTGACCGAAACTAATGAGCACGTGCATCGACTGATCAATGAGAATCTGCATCGGGCACCCATGTATTCTGGACAGATTAATTCAACGGGCCCGCGGTATTGTCCTTCTATCGAAGATAAAGTGGTACGGTTCTCGGAGCGAAATTCCCATCAGATCTTTCTGGAGCCGGAAGGGCGTTATACGAACGAGTATTACTGCAACGGGATTTCAACCAGTCTGCCCCGTGATGTGCAGGATGAGATGATTCATTCAATCCGGGGGCTGGAAAAAACGGAAATCATGCGGTACGGCTACGCGGTGGAATACGATTTCGCGACTCCGACACAGCTAAAACCCACGCTGGAAACCAAACGTGTTGCTGGCCTGTATTTTGCAGGACAGTTGAATGGGACAACCGGTTACGAGGAAGCCGCTGGCCAGGGATTACTGGCGGGTTTAAATGCAGCATTAAAGATTGCCGGGAAAGAAGATCTGATTCTGGATCGTAATGAAGCTTACCTGGGTGTGCTGATTGATGACCTGGTAACAAAAGGTGTTGATGAGCCCTATCGTATGTTTACATCACGGGCAGAGTTTCGCTTACTGCTCAGGCAGGATAATGCGGATCGGCGAATGACTCCCCTTGGACGTCGTGTCGGTTCGGTCTGCCAGGAACGCTGGGATCAGTACCAGACTTACGAAGCTGAAATCGTGCAGATCATGGATTTCATTCGTGGGAACCGGCATCAAGGCCAGACTCTGGAAGAATGGTTGCGGCGACAGGATACCGGCTGGAAGGAAATCTGCGAGTTCGCTCCAGGATTAAAAGCGATCCCACTATCAGAACGAGCAATTCAACAGACACTGATTGAAGTTCAATATGCAGGCTATATCAAACGTCAGACTGCTGAGATTGAGAAGCAGAAGAATGTGGAAACACTACATATTCCCGAACATATTGACTATCAGCTGGTTCCGAATCTGCGCAATGAAGCCAAGGAAAAACTAAGCCGCGTCAAGCCACGGAATGTCGGGCAGGCGGGCAGAATCAGCGGAGTAACACCGGCTGACCTGACCGTTTTAGTGATTTATTTAAATAGTTCGAGCCGACTGGCGACCTGAAAATCTACCCCGATGGTGGTCAAAAATCCCTAACTCTTTGCGGCGCTGGTAGTTTTTGCGGTCCAGATAAGCCTGTTCGTACCGTCAAAAATGCTTTTTAGTGGCGGTTTCAGCCATTTTAAACGAGTGTAAGTATAGAGACAGTATGGATTTATTTCAATAATTTAGTCAAGCTGGCGAATGCGTGTTGACCATATCGTCAGAATAGATACAATCGGAGTTATTGATAATACTGGTAAAGTCAAGCGGTATTGAAAGTTTTGGCGTTTGTATCTATGTGGGATACTTAAAGCGTCTGGAAAATCAGTGGCGTTTGGCAAGTGAACGGGCCATATAACTGCACCTTGGAGGATGTGGTTTTTTATCGTTTTACCTTATTTCAGGTAAATAGGTAAGAGGCTGATTATGGAGATGTCAGTTTCAAGCATTGGTGTTGATGATCGGGTCATCACTACCTCTGCGCAGGGGCTCGGTTATTGCATGTTGTAATAGCCTTACAGCGCTTGGTCTTTCCCGCAGTTTTGAGGCGGGTCTTCAAAGGATGGATGAGCAATATGAAAACGGTCTTTACCACGGGCGAAGCCGCAAAGATTTGCAAAGTGAGTCAACAAACGATTATTCGCTGTTTTGATTCAGGCCAATTAAAGGGATTTCGAGTACCGGGCTCTCGCTTTCGTAGAATTCCGCGCGATGTGCTTTTTAAGTTTATGAAAGACAACGGGATCCCTACCGATGCCTTGGAAAGTGGAAAACGTAAAGCATTAATCGTGGACGACGATGAAGAGTTGGTAGAATTGATCCGTGATGTTCTGGACGCAGATTCCCGTTTCGAAATTCGCGTAGCAAATAACGGGTTTGATGCCGGAATGATGGTCAAAGAATACCATCCAGATATTATCATTCTGGATGTGATGCTGCCTGATATCAATGGTAAGGAAGTCTGCCAGCGGGTTCGCGGTGATTCCTCCATGGACGATGTCAAAATTATCTGCATCAGCGGTATGGTAGAAGCAGACAAAATTGATGATCTGAAAGCGGCCGGTGCAAATGACTTCATGCAGAAGCCGTTTGAAGTGGAGCAACTGGCCGATCGCGTCTGTAGGCTATTGAATCTGGAATCCGTTCATACTGCCGGCTGATTTCAGGATCAGGTGAAATATCAGTGACATGACGATCGGATTGCGCTTCCGATCGTCGTGGCTACTGCTAACTGGAGCGTCAGATGGCGAGCGAAACCGGTGGAGTGAGCCTTGGCCTGCCGGATGTTTTTTACCGACGCCTGTTTTCATTAATTCCGATTGAATCCCTGGATACTATTCTGGGGGAGTTGGCAGCAGTCTGGTGTGAAGCCACCGCTGCGAAAGCCGCTTATCTGATTCAGTTCGATCAGACATCCCTGGAATTAACGGCCGCGATGTTCCGTCGCTCTCAGGCAGAAGCGGACTTATCCACTCAGACATCCATTCGGATTGATCCGAATCGTACTCTTGTCGAACAGGCTCGTCTGATTGCAGAGCAGGGGCGGCCTTTTCGTCTGATCTCCAGCAGCCCCGCCCATTTTTTTCTCATTCCCTGTGACCAGGTTTCTCTGGTGGGGGTATTTCTGTTTTCAGCTCATCGTTTAGAGGGCATGCTTTCTCTGATTTCTGAATTAACAGATATCAGCTGCCGACTTTTCGCTCAGGCATGGGGAACAGGCAATTCTCAGGACGCGCAACACAATAATTGCCAGTCCTGCCATTCTGCTGCAGAGCAGGGAGAGCCTGCAATTCAGCGGCTTTTACCGAGTAGAGATAAGCTGGAAGCGATGGCTGAATTTGCTGCCGGTGCCGGACATGAGATTAATAATCCTGTGGCAACGATTGCCGGACGCGTACAGATGCTACTGAAAAATGAGACAGATCCGGAACGTAGACAGTCACTGGCGACAATTGGCGGGCAGGCATATCGGATCAGGGATATGATAGGCGATGCCATGCTGTTTGGCCGACCGCCTGCTCCCCGGCCTACAGCCGTCAATCTTTCTAATGTGATTGATGAGGTTCAACACAGCCTGAGTGAGGAGATTCACAATACAGGGGTTCTGTTGACGGTTGATCTTTCAGGAACAGCTTGCCTCTGGGCAGATGAAACACAGTTAAAAGTCGTGATCAGTAATCTGATTTCGAACTGCCTGAATATTCTCGAAGAGGGAGGGCAGATTTACATTTCAGCGGAAGAGGAAACTGTGGATGCGATTCCGATGCTGCATTTACAAATCAAGGACGATGGGCCAGGCCTGTCAGAACAGGAACAGGAGCATCTGTTCGATCCATTCTACTCAGCCAGACAGGCGGGGCGAGGACTGGGCTTTGGTCTTTCCAAATGCTGGCGGATTGTCGACTTGCATGGAGGCCGAATCGAGGCTGAAACAAGTCAGGAGCGCGGCGTGACGTTTCATTTGCTTTGGCCGTGCAATGAGATGGAGTAATAGTTGGTAGCTGGATTCTGGAAACTGACGGCTTTCTGAAATCAACGCTTGCAGATCAGACGGGGATTAGTTTCAATATACTGTGCAGGACGTTCACTGGATGGCGTGATTAAAGGCTTTTGCAATCCGCCGCCGATCATTTTTGATTTAGCAGCCTGAGGGACGATGGCGGCGATTCATTCATTGCTGATTATTTTAACCAGCTTTCTGGCACAGACCGATCAGATTACGGATGTGCCTCTCAAGAAAGAGCCAGCCCGCTACGAGGTGGAAGCACCCAAGATTGCAGTAATTGGGATTCCCGTCAGTCAGGTTACGCTTCGTGCACTCAGGCTGGATGGAACTCTCGATAGCGAATTCTCAGGACACCCGAAACAGATTATGGGCCTGGAATTGTGGATCAGAGACGTTGATACCGCATTACCCCCATTTGAAGACGGGGTCCTCGTGCTTAAGACGGATCTGGCACAAAATCAGAAAGTTTTTATTACTGCGGATACGATTGTTGTTGACCCTGACAGTCGGGGGAGTGCCGTCGTCGAGGTTTATCGAATCTCACGCTGGTTAAGTCTGCTTCCCCCAGTTATCGCTGTCATTCTTGCGATCTGGTTTCGAAATATCATCCTGGCTTTACTGGTCAGTATTTGGGTCGGTGCGGTTATTTTAGCGCATGGAAATCTGTTTCTGGGTTTCGTGCATACTCTGGATACGTTCGTGATACATGAGATCGTCGAACCGGGAAGCAGCAGTTATTCCCATATGATGATCATTCTGTTTACGATGTTTCTCGGAGCGATGGTGGGAGTGATGTCGGCAGGTGGAGGTACTGCTGCGCTGGTTAATCGTCTCTCGCGTTATGCGACGAAGCGTGAACACAGTCAGCTGATGACCTGGTTCCTGGGACTGATCGTGTTTTTTGATGACTATGCCAACTCGCTGTTGGTAGGGACTTCCATGCGTCCCTTTACCGACCGGATGAAAGTCTCGCGGGAGAAACTGGCATTCCTGGTGGATTCCACAGCGGCTCCAGTTTCTGGAATCGCGATTATCTCTACCTGGGTTGGTGTGGAAATCGGGTATATCGCGGATACCTACAGCAGTCTGGGAATCAGCGAAGATTACTACACCACATTTTTATACAGTCTGCCTTATCGGTTTTATCCACTCCATCTGCTGGCTTTTGTCTGGTTAGTGGCCTATCTGGGCAACGATTATGGGCCAATGCTCAAAGCCGAAACACGTGCGATTGCTTTTAACCAGTTGGTGAGACCGGGGCGTTTTAATATCGTGGAAGCAGAGCTGGGGGCTGAAAATGGTGACCTGGCACGCCGTCAACTGTTACGCAACGCATTGATTCCGCTCTCGGTATTACTGGGGCTGGCGATGATTGGTCTGTGGTGGACAGGGACCATTGAGATCGATCGGTTGAATCTGGAACGGCTTCAGCAGGGGAAACCGTTACTGGAGAAATCCATGAGTAAAATTCTGGAGCATGCTTCTCCGAATCGGGTGCTGTTGATTTCTTCTTTTCTGGCTTCTATCTCAGCTGTCGCCAGTTGCAGTTTTTCCAAATCGCTTTCCCTGAATGAATGTGTTGAGGCCTGGTCTGCGGGAGCGAAGAGTATGTTCCTGGCCATTCTGATTCTGGTCCTCGCCTGGTCGGTGGCAACGGTGTGTGATGAAAATCATCTGAATACCGCTGGTGTGCTGGTAGAACTGCTTTCGGGCAGCCTGTCACCCAACTGGATGCCGACGATTACTTTTCTATTGGCCGCTGCCGTCAGTTTTGCGACTGGTAGTTCCTGGTCAACAATGGGGCTGTTGATGCCTTTATCGATTTCCTTGACTTACAGCCTCCTGGTTCCCTTAAATGAAGCTGATCCCAATCATCATCTGATGCTGGGGACGATTGGAGGAGTACTGGCGGGTGCGATTTTCGGAGATCATTGCTCTCCGATTTCGGATACTACTGTCCTCTCTTCAGCGGCTTCAGGGTCTGACCATCTGGATCATGTGCTGACACAAATGCCTTATGCATTGACTGTCGGCACCGTTTCTATTTTGTTTGGATACATTCCTGTTGGCTTCGGAATTCAACCTTATATTCTGTTGCCGGTCGGCCTGATCGTATTATTTCTGATCCTTCAGTTTTATGGTAAATCAGCGGAAGCCGAGGCCCAAAAGCTATTAGATGCCGGGGTAAGTGCTGAGGAATTTAACCTTTCTGAGGATCGTGAAACCGATCAAGAAGGCATAATCGATACGAATGATTCAGATTCCGAAGACAATCCAGAGTCTGCAGAAGAGTCAATTGAAGAGTCCTGAAACTGTGTCGTCCGTTTGATTTGTATGCTATACTCTTCCTATACTCCGTAAGTTAGCGAATCTGTTTTTAGGTATAGGTAGCTCCCAGAATGAATCCCCAATCCAAGCTCAGTGGAATTTTTACACCCAATCTGGTCCCGTATGACTCCAAAGGCGAAATTAATGAGCCGGAGCTCAGACGTTATATCGACTGGCTGATTGAAAAAGGGGTGCACGGTCTGTATCCCAATGGGTCCACCGGGGAATTTACTCGATTCACACCAGAAGAGCGTCGACGGATCGTCGCTATCATCGCAGATCAGACTCGAGGACGCGTTCCGATTCTGGCAGGTGCAGCCGAAGCGAATGTCCGCGAAACCATCAAGGCCTGTGAATATTATCATGGCCTGGGTATTCGTGCCGTCGCGATTGTGGCCCCCTTTTATTACAAATTGAGTCCCGCATCCGTCTATGCCTATTTCAAGGAAATTGGTGATAATACGCCGATCGACGTGACTCTCTATAATATTCCCATGTTTGCCAGCCCGATTGATGTGCCTACGATCCAGCGTCTCTCAGAAGAGTGTGAGAAGATCGTGGCGATCAAAGATTCTTCAGGGGACATCCCCAATATGATCCGTATGATTCAGGCAGTGCGTCCGAATCGTCCCGAGTTCTCATTTCTGACCGGCTGGGACGCCGCATTAATGCCGTTACTGCTGAGTGGAGCGGATGGAGGGACCAATGCGAGTTCGGGGGTCGTTCCTGAACTGACACGTAAGTTGTATGATTTGACGATGTCGGCCCAGTTGGATGAAGCTCGCCGCGTGCAATATGACCTGTTAACCCTGTTTGATACGATGATTTATTCCGCTGAATTTCCGGAAGGATTCCGAGCTGCGGTAGAACTGCGTGGCTTTCAGATGGGGCAGGGACGGCAGCCGATCACCTCAGAGCAGAAGACAGATATTTCTACGCTGAGTCGGACTCTGCAGTGCATGCTCTCCGAACATGGTTTTACCAATGAGCCCATTGGTGGTTGTGCTACCGGAATTACGGAAGAGCTCGGCAACAACGATGTTTCACAAATCGTGCAACGCGTTGTCGCAGAACTCAATCGCCGTAATCTTCTCTAGCTATAACCGTCAGGTAGAACCGAACTCAGCCAGACTCAAGCTTCCAGTTGACTGCGATAGTAGTCTGCGCCGGCCGCGAGTGCTTCGTCCAGTTTTTCGGGATCTTTTCCGCCGGCTTCTGCCATATCGGGACGACCTCCGCCTCCGCCGCCTACCACCTTGGCGGCTGCTTTGACGCAGTCACCGGCTTTGAGGCCCTGTTTCACCAGGTCAGAATTGACGGCAGCCATCAAGGCGACTTTGCCATCGATGACTGTTCCCAGGATCAGAGCGACCTGTTTGCCTTTTTTCCGCAGATGGTCCGCCAGTTCCCGCAGTTGATCACGTGAAGCATCCTTGGCATGGTAGGCCACGATTTTGACATCGTTCACAACAGGTGCGTCTTCCAGTAGATCATCGGCGGTTCCCGCGAGTGACTTACTGGAAAATTTGGTGAGCTGCTTTTTAGTTTCGCGGAGTTCATCCTGCAGATGTTGAATGCGGACCGGCAGATCGTCGGGACGCGGGACTTTCAACTGGGCAGCCAGTTCCAGTAGCAGTTTCTCTGTACTCCTGGTTTTTTCCAGGGCTTTGGGGCCGGTTAAAGCATAGATACGACGCACCCCTTTGGCGACAAGTTCTTCATTGATGATCTTACATAAGCCAACCTGCCCTGTATTGGAAAGGTGGGTGCCTCCGCAAAGTTCGGTACTGAAGTCGCCCATTTGAACCACGCGAACGTAGTCGGGGTATTTTTCACCAAACAGTGCCATGGCCCCGAGTTCACGGGCTTTCTGCAGTTTCATCAATTCTGTCGTGACGGGCGCCCCTTCAGAAACACGCTGGTTGATAATATCTTCAATTCGGCTGATCTCTTCCGGTGTGACTGCTTTACTGTGGGAAAAGTCGAAGCGGAGCGTGTCCTCTTCCACCTTGGACCCACGCTGCATGGCGTTATCTCCCAGAACAGTATGCAGGGCATGATGCAGCAGGTGTGTTGCAGAGTGGGCGCGCTGAATACCGGAACGACGCGGTTCTGCGACCGTTGCGGTGAGGGTCTGCCCCTGTTCCAATTTACCTGTCAAGAGATGTCCAATATGAAGGTAAAGGCCGGCATTCTTCTGGGTATTCGTGACTTCGAATTTGATTCCATCTGCTTCGAGAAATCCAGTATCACCAACCTGACCACCGGCTTCCGCGTAGAAGGGTGTCTGGTCGAGAACCACAACAATCGGGTGGGCATGGCCTTTTTCGACCATGGACTCAACCAGGCGATCCTCTGCAATGATGCCCATGACTTTGGATTCAGTTGTAGTGGTCTGATAGCCTTGGAAGTCCGTTTCACTGATGGTTTTGTGGAGTGCTGTCAGCGGGCCTTCTGACATGACGGAGTCCAGAAAGGCACCACTGCCACTGTCTTTCTGGTGCCGCTGCATCATATTGTTGAACTCGGTCCGGTTCACGGACATGTTATTTTTGGCAGCGAGGGCTTCGGTCAGTTCTATCAAAAAACCGTCGGTCTGATGCAGGTCGAAAGCGTCTTCTCCTGAGATGACTGAACTGCCTGCCTGTTCTGCTGATTTGAGGAAGCCTTCAAAACGGGAGAGTCCTTTTTCGATGACGCCTAGAAACTGCTCCTCTTCTTCTTTGATCGTACTTTGTACGTTTTCAGCAGTCTTGGCGATGTCGGGATAGGGAGTCTTCATGATCTCAACGACCGCCGGTACCAGGCGATGTAGAAATGGTTCATGTTTTCCAAGCAGGTATCCTTCCAGTAGCGCGCGGCGGAGTAGCTGCCTGACGACATAGCTCTCTTTGTCTCTCCCAGGGTTTACTCCTTCATGGATACTGAAGGTGATGGCACGTACGTGGTCTGAAATACGACGAACTGGTCGTCCTGATGCTGCATCGAAATCGTAACCTGTACCGACAATATCACCGGCGGCCAGGCAGAGCTGTTTGAGCGTATCGATCTCAAAGTTGCTGCGTACTCCCTGGAGCACGGAGGCTGTTCGCTCCAGGCCCATTCCTGTATCGATATTCTTTTTGGGAAGGGGCTTCAGGTTATTGGGGGGATCACCGACACGATTGAACTGAGTGAAAACAAGGTTCCAGATTTCGACATTATCTTTACCACCATTGGGATGGTAGAAAATTTCGCTACACGGGCCACAAACACCATCGGGGCCCTCTGAGGGGGCGCCAGCGGGCCAGAAGTTTTCGTGTTCGTTTTCACGACTGATTCGGTTCGCAGGAAGTTTGATTTCATCATGCCAGATGTTGTAGGCTTCATCATCTTCCTGATAGACGGTAACGGAGAGCAGATTGGGATCGAGCCCCAGATATTTCTTATCGGTGAGATATTCCCAGGCCCAGTGGATGGCTTCGCGTTTGAAGTAATCGCCAAATGAGAAGTTGCCCAGCATTTCGAAGAATGTATGATGATATGCGGTGACACCCACGTTCTGGATATCGCCGGTTCTCAGGCACATCTGGCAGGTTGTGGCGCGGGTAAAATCAAGTTTACCCACCCCCAGAAACTGTTCCTTAAACTGGTTCATCCCCGCGGGAGTAAATAAGACAGTGCGGTCATCGCGTGGTACCAGCACATCGGAGGGTCGCTTGACACAACCTTTTTCTTCAAAGAAGGATAGATAACTCTCGCGAAGTTCGTCTGTTTTCATTGTTTCTTATTGCTTGCTGGGGGAAGGATCAGCTTTTGGCCATCCAGATATAGTAATGTTACTGGTGAGTCGTTGACTTTTTGTGCTTCCTGATAGAACGCATCCGGCGTTTGAACCGCCTGTCCATTGATCTGGCTGATGAAGGCACCTTCCTTGAGCCCAGCCTGTTGTGCAGGGCTGTCCGGAGCAACATAGGTTACGACGACAGCAGGTGGATAACTGAACGGACTGAATGTATATTTCCTGCGCGAAGTAGGATAATCGACTCTAAGTCCGCGCCAGAGGGGATGGCGATAGCGGGTTTGTACAATCCCTTCATCATCCGCTACGGGCCATTTTCCCAGTTTCACGTTCAGAGTCAACTCACGCGGTTTTTTTCCTCTCAATATTTGAAGCTTTATCTCATTTCCTGCACCAGCTTTACCCACTTCACGCATCAGGTCCAGATCATGAGTCAATTTCTCGCCATTGATGGAGAGAATGAGGTCGTGTGGCAGCATCCCAGCGATTTGAGCGGGTGAATGCTGTTTGACGCGAGAAGCTTCCACGTAAAAGGGGGCGTCCAGCCCGACGGCTCCGGGAAAGCTGCTACGTACCTGACCCCGATCCAGGGTACCAGGTTCGATGCCCAGGAATCCATATTCCACTTCTAGGCCCGCAGCGAGACTGTTAATGATTCTCAAGGTCGAATTATCGATGGGAATTGCATAGCCTACCGATTTTTCATATCCCTCCAGTGCTGCCAATGCGGTCGTAACACCAATCAGGTTTCCTTCCAGGTCCAGCAACGCACCCCCGCTGGTACCCAGGTCCAGATGGGTATCGACCTGCAGCAGGGTACCAAAGTGATGCAGGGTTTCTTCTTTGGCAATTTCCTGATTCAAAAAGTGTTTGAAAATGGGAACCGGGTAGCGATGAAAATTGCTGATAATCCCCCAGCTCGCACTTGGTGACCCATCACGGGCGATGGCATAGGGATTCCCCAAAGCGATGACAAACTGTCCTTTTTTAACAGGTTTATTGTTGCCATATCGGATGGGAGTCAGGGAGCGTGCATATTCGGGAGACACAGGCTGCGCCGGTGTGAGAACGGCCAGATCGCTACGTGGATCTGCGGCAAGTATCTCTGCATAAAAACCCTGCCGATTGGCAGTATGCACGTAGATTCGACTTTCTGGTACGGGGGTTTGTTCAGCAACCGGCCCTCCTTCCGTGAGATGAAAGTTTGTCAGCACCAGTACCCGATTCTGTTTTGTCGGGTCTGGAATCAGAACCCCTGATCCAAATTCATTGGGAATAAAATTCAGGTCCTGCGGATCCTGTGAAATACTGAAACCCTGATTGGGATCGATGCCGAACGGAGCAGGGATGCGCGATTGAAATTTCTGCTTGGGGATTTTGATTTTCGAAATCGCCACCACAGAGGATTCTGACTGTTCAATGGTTTTGACAATTTGCTGCTGAACCGCCATAGCAACTGCAGAGGCATCTGGCATTTGTGCCTTGAGTGGCAAACCACTCAGAAGCGGGAGCATCAGGATTCCCGCGAGGAACGTTTTAACTAACGACAGGCGACCAGGAGCAGGTTTTTTCGGTTGAGCATCAAGCATGCAAGGCCTTGTTTTAAAACAGAAGTGTTCTTTTGAGCGGAAAGAGTCTCCTGCTTCCCGCCTTGACCGTTCAAGACTCATTTTACCTTTTTTTCGGGGAGAACCCAATGCAAAACGACCTTGAATACCGATAGGGCATCAAGGTCATTTTGTCATTCAGGTTGTGTTTCAGCCGGTCGATTGGGAGCCAGATCAGGCTTCGACAGCTTCGGCTTCCGGCTCGTTTTCTGGATTGGGCACGACTCCTTGTGCCGCCAGGATTTTCTGTTTGATCTCCTCACAGATATCCGGATTTTCTTCGAGGACCACTTTGGACTTGTCACGCCCTTGCCCCAGTCGCAATTCACCATAGCTGAACCAGCTGCCGCTCTTCTTGACGATTTTGTTTTCGACCGCCAGATCAAGCAGATCCAGTTCATAGTTAATGCCTCCGGTTGAGAGCATATCAAACTCAGCAATCCGGAAGGGAGGGGCGATTTTGTTTTTGACAATCTTGGCTTTCATGCGAATACCGGTCACAGTATCCCCATCTTTCAGAGTCGCGATCCGGCGGACATCCACACGTACAGAGCTGTAGAATTTCAATGCGCGGCCACCAGGTGTTGTTTCGGGACTACCGAACATAACGCCGATCTTTTCACGAATCTGGTTAATGAATATCACAGTCGTTTTCGACTTGGAGATGGCCCCCGTCAGTTTACGCATGGCCTGGCTCATCATGCGGGCCTGCAGGCCAACATGCGTGTCACCAATTTCGCCGTCCAGTTCCGCTTTGGGGACTAGAGCTGCGACTGAGTCAACCACGATGACGTCCACAGAGTTCGATTTAATCAGCATTTCAGCAATCTGCAGACCTTCTTCGCCGAAGGTCGGCTGGCTGACGAGAAGTTCTGAAATGTTAACACCCAGTTTTTTGGCCCAAACCGGATCCAGGGCATGTTCGGCATCAATGAAGGCAGCGATGCCTCCTTCTTTTTGAGCGCTGGCAATGACATGCAGGGCGAGTGTTGTTTTACCACTCGATTCCGGGCCATAGAGTTCGATAATACGACCTCGAGGAAATCCGGTGCCCCCCAATGCCAGGTCTAGTGAAAGTGCTCCGCTGGCAATCGAGGGAACAGTCCGGGCATTAGCGCCCGTCAGTTTCATGATTGCGCCTCTTCCGAATGCCTGCTCAATTTGTCCCAGGGCATTTTTCAGCATCCCTTCCGAATCATTCGAACCATTCGTGCTCGGGGCGGGGGTTGCTCTTTTTGATCGTGCTTTAGCGGCCATTGAGGTCTTCCTTCAATAATATGACACTTGCCCCGCAATGAGTTCGAGTTCGTCAGGCGAAGCAACTGCCCAATTTATCGAGAATTGCGGGGACGCTATTATTGAACGCCGTCTCGACCCATGGTTTTTAAAGAAATGTCTATTGTGGACGAAGGTATATTAAAATATTTTCTCTCCTGTCACAATAGAAAACATGAGACATTTATAGCTGTCGGCAATTATTTCAGAATCACACCAGTCTGAAAAGGAATAAAAGCGGGGAAAGCTTCGAAAATTTAAAGAAGCTCATTCCGAGGCCGATTCAGCTTCCCGATCCATCAGCATACCCAGATAAGAGAGTCGAATTTGATTGGAAAGTCCGAGAGATTTTGCCAGTTCAATGATCGCTGCTTCCGCTTCTACAAGTTGATCTTCTTCAGCAAGCAGTTCAATTTCTGCAAAGGTTCCCAGTTCCTCGACTTCGTCGATCGTGATTTCAAACTCTTGTTGATTGTGGGGATAAGCGTAAGGGGTCCGTCGTTTTTTGACGGTGCGAACCTGTTTGAATCCGAGCAGTTCCAGCGTTTCGGCCAGTTGTTCAAATGCCGTCGCTCCCGACTCAAAGCCAAGTTCGATCTCTTTGCGAACCTTACTCACAGTAGCCCGTTTCGGACCTTTGTAGGTGATTCGGTTCTCTGTGCCATTGCGACGGATGCGGAGGGCTTCATCGGTTTCCGCAAAGTTGCGCACGGGATGTGCAAAATAGTGGTCATGCTGTTCGATAGGCTCTCCACGCATGGCACCCAGATGTGCCAACTGGTCGATGAGTTTATCTTTGTCTTGAATCCGAAATTTTTGTTCGACTTCCAGCATGGGCGAGAGCCATCCGAAAAAAGTGATGAAAGTGGTGATCGCACTTGCTGATCAATTAATCGCGCCAGGGATGTTTGATTTTTTCCCAGTAGGAATCGAATTCAAATTTGGGGCTATTATCCAGATCATGGCACTGATAGCAGGTATTCTTTTTGGCTTCGGCAAGCGTGACCCGCATGACTTTCTTCGCCTCTTCGAGTTTATCCATTTCTACAAGCTCAATATGCCCGCTCCCGGGTCCGTGGCAGTTTTCACATTGCTGACCTAACAGGTGGGGAGATTCCTGCTTGTTGACGAATCCACTGTTGTAGCGAATCACTTCTTGTGGATGCCAGCCGGTGACATGGCAGGAGAGACATTCGGGATCGTAAATTCTTGAGACGATTTTCTCGCCTCGTTCAATCTGATCTTTGCGTCCGTTAATCAGGCTTTCGTAGGCGTGAGCATGTGCGGTGGTGAGCCATTTTTCATAGGCTTTGGTGTGACATTCCCCACAGGTTTCAGCACCAACAAATGTGGCACCGCGGGGGTGGTCGATGGGCAATTCTTTCGCGGCGAGATCTTCCTGCTTGAGGCGGTCCTGATAGAACTGCATGTGTTCAGCCATCTTCGGGGTATCTTTGAACCGCTGTTTATCCAGTTCGATTACAGTGAAGCGGAAGCGTTTCGAGGGATCTGTTTTGTCAGCCTGACCAGGGTAATAGCCCACAACTCCGGCACTTTTCCCTTTGTGGCCGACATCCACCATCATCGTTTTTCCAATGAACTCAGGTTCGCCGAGGGGGTCTTCTACACCTCCTGCAGTCAGTAAAAGGTCAAACTCAGGGAATTTTTCAGCGAGTGCTTTTGATTCTTCTTTTTCCGACTGCGAGAGGAGAATCATCAGGTCTGGTTTGGAAGCCTGCATCTGCTTTATGATATCGGGCAGTACTTTTGCGGGTTCCTGCCAGGTGATATCGGGGAATTTTTCAACATGACTTTTGCTTAAGATCGAAGTGACCGCCATTTTCACGCCACCCACTTCAACAATTTTAAATGCTGTTTTACCAAGTCCTGGAGTTTCCAGGATAAGGATGTTGGCTGCCAGAAATGTGGGTGTGGTATTGGGAGCCTGTGGTTCTGGATTGTGCAGTTGCAGGAAGATGTCGGCTCCGAAACGTAGTTCTTCCGGTCCGAGTCCGACGCCCGCGTAGTCCATGTCTTTCATTGAAGCCAGAATGGTTTCGTATTTGATCTGACTCTGTCGGCGATTGCGTTTGACCAGTCCCCCCAGATCGAATGCCGTCACGGGCCATTTTCGTTCCTGGATCTGTTTGAAGAGATCGGCCAGTAGTGAAACTCCCCCTGTCTGATTTTGCGTACAGCCACAAGGCTCAAGATAACCGTGCCTTTCTCCGGTAAGGACAATCGCCAGTTTGGGGGCGGGCCAGTCTTTGAACAGTGGTGTGGGACCACTGGGGGAAGTCGATGTCTTTTTCGCTGGTGTTACAGCGTGTGAAGACTCCGCATGAGCAGCCGCTGGTGTATCTGTTGCAGCAGGAGATTGCTTTTTCTTGACCGTCGGTTTAGAAGTGACCTTTTGTTCTGGTTCCGATTCCTGCGGTTTTGATTCCTCAGGAGCCATATTCACTTCGGGTGATGAACTAGTTTCACACCCTGCCTGAAAGGAGATGCTCAGACACGCGATCAGAAGTATCCGGGTTGAAAATCGGCTGCTTAACATTCAGTTTGACCTTCCGTGGAGGTGATTGAGGAAAGTAAACAATGGCAAGTCCCTCGTTGTTTATCTTAGCTCAAAACATGGTATTGCGTCAAAGTAGATCTGACCCTGGCCCTGGAAAGGTCTTCCACAAAAAAGTTACTGGTCGCCTGAAAGGCTGGATGATTTTTTGGGGGATAAGAAATCACAGAGAAATAATATCACAGAGAAATAAACTGGACTCGAAATTCAATTACTTTTGCGTTGGGGTGATTCGTCTGCAGTTTGACTTTAGCCAGATTGGTTCTCCCGAAGGAGACAGGAGACATCTTGGCAGGAACGGCAAACTTCAATTCATAACGCTGCTTGGTTTTCGACTCAAATGTGTCATCTTTTTTCAATTCAAATTCAAGGAAATCCGGAGCAACTTCCTGGTCAACAATTTCCAGTGGCTGCTCTGTTCCTTCGACGAACATGGATAGTATGACTGACTTTCCCTCCTTCGCTGAGAATTCACCCAGGTTTAAAATCATTGTTTGTGGGTTCCAGTACACACCAAATGTGGGAACAATTCGAATTGGGCCGGTGTGATTTCCAGAAACCTGAATCACGAAATTTCGCGGGCCCTCTGGTTCTGGATGGTCATGATCATGCTTGTGGTCATGGATTTCCGGGTGATCATGTTTCTCTCCGATCCCGGGCGGTGATAAATCATGTGGGATATCAGTTTTAACTGTGAGGCGTTCGTTAAATCCTCCCAGTGGGAACAGATCGGGGTTTGCTGTGACTTCAATGGAATAGCCGCTTTTCGCATCGGCTTCGCTCAGCTCTTCCGCTGTGAGTGGTTTGAATTTTGATGTCAGCCCCGGCTTACTCGATTCAATATCCAGAATTTTAAAATCGTCCAGATATTTGGTGTGAATTTTTCCCGAGAACGAAACTGGATCCGTTGTGGACATGGTGGGCAGGGACCAGTGCGGGCTGCCTGCGTGGTCGCCGGTAAAAGCGATCAGGTTGTTGGCAGTACCTTCTATCTGCAGTTTGAGTTCCTGGTTTTCGGGGTCGTTGGTCCAGATTGTGGCAGTCTGTCCAAAATGCTCCTGCGGACTTTTGGGGGTCCAGGTCAATTCGATTTTAACTGACTCACCAGGGGCAACGAGGTTCTCTTTCATTTCGCTCAGTGTGCATTTGCAGGTCGTCGCGCCTTTTTTGACTTCCAGAGATGCTTCCCCTTCATTTTTCAGAATGAAGTGATGAGACAGTGTCTGTCCCACAGCCATGCTGCCGAAGTTGTAACGCGGCTTTTCTACAACCGCTTTGGGGTAGGGGCCGGTGTGGGAAATTTTCGGGCGGTCTTCTGAGGTGTCAGCCTGTTTTTTAACCGGAGTCGCAGGCTGGACATCTCCATTGCCTCGACCCAGCCAGACTGTACCTGCAAGTGCAATAACAAGAGCAATTATCGCCGTAACGGCTCGTAAATTCATGGTTTCACCAGCAATGAAGTAGTTTGAGAATATAATAGACTTACATAATATTGATGTCAGAAAAATCAGGTCAGACCGGATCCCGACAGAAAACACTTAGTTATTATGGGCCGAATCGTGGCCGAGTTCAATTCTGATTCGTTTGAGTTACGTTAATTATTTCTTTCATTCGACTTACTGTATCCTCATTTAAGTATTTGTCCACATGCCGACCACGTCTGTTGGCTTCATCCAGTTTTAGCGCATGTTGCGCCTCACGCTGACTCTCAGCGGACTTACCTGCGTCTGACAGGGCTTCCGCATATTCAGCTCGATAGAGGGAATTATTGGGATATCCGTCGACCGCTCGACTGAAGTTTTCGAGAGCAGCGACCATGTCATTCTGCTGGTGTGAGGCCTGATACTGCTGTTTCAGCTGACGGCCGAGATCGTAATACTGGCGCGGATTCAATGGATCGCGTTGGATCGCCGCTTTTTTCAACTCGACACCCCGTTCAAATGCACTGCGATTCTGTTCTCCTTCTCGAAATTCAAGCTCAGCCAGAGCCTGCCAGGGATCAGGAGAGAGTGGATCTACCTGACTGGCCTGGGTGAAATAACGTTGCGCATTGCGAACTGATGGGCCACTCACGAGTGACCGTTCCGCCTTTATTACGACTGATTTTCGCTGGATTGTTGGCGCAAACGAAGTCACGACAAAGAAAAACGTTAAGATCAGGCAGGCAGTCAATGAAAGTGCTCTCAAATGTATAGATGCCTCTGTCCGAGGCGAGCCTGGTAGCGATTGGTCTACTGAACTTACGTCAGATATTCCTGATTCTGTGACAACGGGAAAAGCAAGTGCCAGCAGCAGTAGCCAGGTCTGCGTGATGGCGGGCATGGCAATTCCCCCTGCACCTGTCAAGTGGATGCATAAGGCAATAAAAGCTGCTCCCCATGCAAGTGGCAATAATGAAGGGGGGGAATTTGAGTCTGTCACATTCAAGTCAGCGCTGGCATTTAGTAAAAAGAAAAGTGCCAGCCAGCCCAGGCAGAACAACCAGAGTACCAATTCATCAATAGAGAAGAGAAATAATTGAACTCCCCAGAGCATCACAAAGGATAGCCCGAATCCTAACAGCAGCGCCAGTTGTGAGTGAGAAAAGGAATTCTCGGTGAAGGGGCCCTGTTGCTCCGAAGTATCCAGGTTGGGCCACGGTTTTATCATCCAACGGTAGCAGGCCAGACATAGAATCAATAGTAATCCGGCGAGTGCGATCAGGCCTGCATTCGCCCAGATATCGAGAATGAAGTTGTGCGGATCTGCGATTTCTTCACTCGATCCAGGCAGTTTAAACTTCAAATAATGCGAACGGAAGTTCCCGGGGCCTGTTCCCCAGATCGGATTTTCTTGGATGACATCCCAAGTCGCCGTCCAGTATTCGATGCGGTATTGAAGAGATTTTGGGGCTTCGGTCAACACCGCCGCGTCAAAGCCTCCACTCAGGGTTGCCAGCAGCAAAAAGCCAATACAGAGGATCGCGGCGAGACCTCCCCATTTGAGAACCCGCTTTTTCCAGAGCAGAGGATCAGCTGCCGTGTTCCGGCGTGACTGAAGCAGTTTCAGCAGTCCCAGGCTGAACAGGCCTCCGATGAGGCCGACCCAGGCAGTGCGGCTCTTGGTCAGGATCAGGCAGTAACCGATCAGCATCGTTGAGAACAGAAAGATTCCAGGTTTCCATTTATTCCAGAGAGAACCGGAGGACGCAGATTTCCGGAAAAAACAATCAATGGTTACTGCAAACGAAAGCAGAAAACCCACGACTAACAGACCGGCAAATGTGTTTGCGAGCGCAAACATGCCCAGTGGTTCGGAACTGTTTAACAGTCGTTCTTCAAACAGCTTTCGACTGCTCCCCTGGAGGGCATCCGGGGGGACTCCCATGGATAGGAGTTTCTGCCGGGCTTCGGTAGAGAGTGTGGCATCGTATTGCTGCCGTGCCTCCAGGTATTCTTGGGAGAGCTGGTCATACATCCAATGATGCTGCCAGATGCCGTAAACTGAAAGAACTACGACAGTCGTGATGAATCCCACTATCAATGTGCCGCGCAGGGAGGGTGTGGCAAACAGGCGACGGATCAAAGTGAAGCTGCAACCCAGTGCGACCCATTCCCACATCATGGTCAAAGCAGCACGCTGCTGACCTTCTCCGAACCAGATCATGACCAGTGTGGAGAGAGTCTGACCTGCTACCAGCAGCCAGACCGCGCCGTCAAACCAGTCCAGCCGAACAGATCGTGAACGATCTGTCAGAAAGCTGGCGGCATACAGAATCGTGACCAGGAACCAGCCCAGCGCGAACGTGAGTGTATCCCCTTCCGGCGCAGATTCTGCCGGCAGAAAGTAACGTGCTAAAATCAGGGAACCGGTTAGAAACAGCTGGGTTCCCTGGAGTAGACTGGTCAGCCAGGGCAGAGATGAGCTCGTCTCTACCTGAATCGGCTGTGGCGGTTTTTTTTTACGCTGCTTACTCATTCCCGATTTTTCCGACCTACATTTTCCAGGATCGTCACGATCGAAAGGACACAGAAAATCATGAGCATGACCAGCAGAGCAGCGCTCCAGGACGAAACCTCATACAGAATCAGTCCGCCGATTCCCGTGGTCAATGTCGCCAGGTGGATGGTGAGAACTGTAGCCCGTTTACTTAAGCCGAGCTCGACCAGGCGGTGTGAGAAATGGCTTTTATCTGCATGAAAAGGGCTGCGACCTTCTTTCAATCGAATGATCATCACCGTACAGAAATCATACAGGGGGATCGCCAGAATGCAAAGCGGGGCCAGGATGACATGCCGATTCACGATGGTATCGCCGGCTGTCGTTGCACCGGGATAAAATGTTCCCAGAACGGTCATTGTAGAGAGGATCAGTCCGATAAAATAGCTGCCCGAGTCTCCCATAAAGATTTTCGCTGGTGGCCAGTTATGGCATAAAAAACCGGCAATCGAGCCAGCGAGAACGAGTAGCACACCCGCAACCAGCCAGCGTGGTTCGCCGGTATAACGTAACATGATAATAGCAAACAGGACAGCGGCGATGAGTCCGATACCTGAAGTGAGGCCATCCATGTTATCCAGAAAGTTTAATGAGTTGACCAGGACAATGATCCAGGCGACGGTCAGGAGCATTCCAATCCAGGGGTACAGAATAAAAAGTGTGCCCCGGATGCCCCCCATCACCAGGCCTCCCGCCACGAGCAATTGAATCATCAGCCGTGGTTTCCAGGAGATATTGAGTTTATCGTCCAACAATCCCATGACGGCGAGCACACTTCCTCCTCCCAGAACCATCCAAAGTTGTCCAGAGCGATACAGGACCCCTTCCAGATGGGGGACCAGTTCCGCAGGAAGCCAAGTCGGGTTGCTGCCTGATTTGGCAATCATCAGTGCAATCAGTTGCACGCAGACAATCGGGATGATCACTCCCAGCCAGATGCCGACACCTCCACCAAGGGGAGTGGGGGAAATATGTACTTTGCGTTGGGCAGGTTGATCAATGAGTCCCCAGCGAGGGGCCAGTTTGCGCATTGCTGCCGTAGCGAGAAATGAGATTAAAAATGAGGGGACAAGGCAGGCAAAAACAAAGAATAGCATTTCAGATGGCATTCAGAATGACAGAGTGGGATCTTGAATAATATGTTCTAGTGCTTTGTCAAGCTAGAAATTGAGGGTTGGAAGTATTGTTGACGTGCTCCGTTGTCGCACTCTCGGGATATCTATCAACCCAAAATTAAAAAATGACACTTCATTAGTTTGGCTGAAATCAGGGATTAGTGGTAGCGAAAAATGCATTTCCTGGTGGTTTTCGATTGATATATCCTGTGCATGACTTACAGTTGACCCTACCTGTATAATCCGATTGGCGACCAAGGAAAGAGGAGTCTTTGAAAGACGGTGATGAATGAATTGTTTGAGGGAGAAGTTCGATTTAATCAGGCGAGTCGTCCGAATTGGGACCAGGGGACAACGCACCGCAATTTGATTACAGGATATTTGACAGACCTTGCCACCTCTTCCGGGCGGCGGTTATGTGTGCTGGGAGCAGGAAACTGTAACGACCTGGATTTGCAGAAGCTGTCTCAAGTGTACAGCGAAATTCACCTGGTGGATCTGGATGAATCTGCATTGAGATACGGAGTGGAATTTCAATCTGTCTCAGAAAACCCGGCGATCAGCCTGCATGTTCTGGATGTGACGGGAGTCGGAGACAGGTTGGCTGCTTTGAAATCAGAACCGGATCAGCGGGAGTCGGAGTTGGGGGAGATCATTGCCTCTTTAACTGAATCTCAAGAGTTGAATCTTCCTTGTCCTTTTGATGTCGTCTGTTCCACTTGCATTTTGAGCCAGCTGATCCTTCAGGTCGTACATGCAGTAGGTGAGACCCATCCCCAGTTTGAAGCGCTGATGGTCGCCGTGCGCGAGCAGCATTTCCGTACGGTACTGGATTTGATTGATGAAGGGGGCGCGGGGCTGATTATCAGTGATTTTGTCTCTTCTGAATCCGCGGCTGATTTGAAGGATGTCCCCGATTTTCAGTTCACCCAGTATCTATCTCAGCTGCTGTCATCACGTAATTTTTTTCATGGCGTACATCCTGGTCTGTTGTTGGCACAATTAACAGGTAAGACGATCCTGGCAAAGCTGGTTCAAGATGTGGAGATGCTGCCTCCCTGGCGCTGGGATCTCGGCACGCGTCAGTATGCTGTCGCCGCAGTTCGTTTTCACCGACGTATGACTGAATAAGTAGAATGCAGGAGCCCTAAGCAGTCGGTCTGCCTGAATCATTTTTTTCCGGCTGGTTTCTTTTTCTGCGCGGCCCCACTGTTTCTCGGTTTGAGATAAAGTGAGGGCGGGTTTTTCTCAACGGATCCTGTATCATCAGGAACCTGATATTTTGCCTGCAGGAGCTTCAGTTCTGCTTTCAGGTCTTTGACCACCTGTGCGTATTCCGGATCTGAATAGACGTTTTTCATCTCACGGGGATCTTTTTCCAGGTCATAAAGTTCCCATTCACCCAGATTGTAGAAATCAATCAGCTTATAGCGTTTTGTGCGGACTCCGTTGTGCCGACGGACCATATGAGCCGAACGTCGATCATTATAGAATTCATAATAATGGTAATAGAGGCTGTTGCGCCATTTCACTTCTTCCCCCTTAAAGAGGGGAACCAGACTGACCCCCTGCATATCAGCGGGGATCGGTGCGTGGGCCAGGTCCAGAAAGGTCTCCGCGAAATCCAGGTTGGATACCAGATCGTTGTTGACGCTACCGGGTTTGATTACGCCGGGCCAGCGTGCCAGCAATGGCATCCGGTATGACTCTTCATACATGAATCGTTTATCGAACCAGCCATGATCTCCCAGATAAAAGCCCTGATCAGAAGAGTAGATCACAATGGTATTCTTTGCCAGTCCTGACGATTCCAGGTAGTCCAGCATGCGGCCGACATTATCATCGACGGAAGCGACACATCTGAGATAGTCTTTCATGTAACGCTGATATTTCCAGCGTACCAGATCCTTTCCCGTGAGATTTGCTTTGCGAAATGCTTCGTTTTTTGGTTCATAGGCGGCGTTCCATGTTGCCAGCTGTTCGGGAGTCAGATTCTTTGGTGGCGTTAATTTCAGATCAAACGGGGTCATCGTTTTTTCGATGGTCATATCCTGCTGGCGTGCTGCGGTACCACGGCCCTCATAATTATCAAACAGGTTATCCGGCTCCGGGATGGTCACATCGTCGTACTTATGGAGATATTCTGGTCCGGGTTGCCAGTTACGATGGGGGGCTTTGTGTTGAAACATCAACATGAACGGTTTGTCGGGATCCCGATCATTCTTGAGATAGTCCAGTGCCAGATCGGTGATGATATCAGTGGTGTAACCCACGTATTTGACTCGTTTCCCATTCTTGATCATCGGGGGATTATAATAGGGACCTTGGCCAATCAGAATTTCAGAGTAATCGAAGCCTGTCGGATCAGATGCCAGATGCCATTTCCCGACAATGGCAGTCTGATATCCATGTTTTCGAAGAATCTTGGGGAACGTCTGCTGCGCGCCATCGAATTTATTACCGTTCTGTTTGAAGCCGTTCAAATGGCTGTGTTTCCCCGTCAGAATTACAGCACGACTGGGGCCACAGATACTATTCGTGCAGAAACAGTTATTAAACCGCATGCCTTCTTGGGCGATGCGATCCAGATTCGGGGTCTCGTTGACTTTCGAGCCATAACAGCTCATGGCATGCGAGGCATGGTCATCGGTGAAGATAAACAAAATGTTGGGGCGGCCTGATTCCGCGGCGGTGCACTCAGCTTCCTGGCAGATGATCAAGAGAGAGGGACTGAGCAGTAGACTCAGCAAAAATGAAAAAGAGCTGCGAACAGCAGGTTGGGAGAGCGACAGCATAAAGTTCATCCTCAGTCTCAAAAGAAGTTAGATCACAGGCGAAGGCTCATGGCTTATGTGCTCTCTATCATGCAGGTTTACCAGCGGAAGTGCAAGTTTTCGCATGGTATTGGACCCGCCAGTCCTGAAACCAGGTTAGAGATCGGAAGATGTAGATGTTACAGAAGTCGTTCGGGTAGAAACTGCATTTTGGCTGATCCTGCGGATGCGCAGAGAAATAACTCTGGGTTTAAAGGTGTTGACCTGCCTTGAGATAGGTGAAATCCACGTCTGGAGTTTTCTGATTGGTATGGAGGTTGCATTTAATAAATTCATCGAGTTGACGTCTCAGAGGATTGAGTCGTATTTGGAAACAACACTGCAGCCGGGCAATGGATTGCTTGCCCCACCGGTAAAAAAAGGAATTGATTATGTTAGACAAAGTTTCTCCCAAAGTTGTTCACAAGATTATGGCCGCTGAAGGATACCTGGAACTGGGAATGCCCATTCAGGCTCTGGATGCACTTGCTGCATTAGGAGATGCCGGTCCCCTGGAAGCAATGCGTCTGTTTCTGACAGGGGAGGCCTACCTGCGTCAGGAACGATATCAGGAGGCAATTGAGCCTCTTCATCAGGCAGCACGCCTGTTTCCGGTAATGGAAAGTCGCAAAGCCTGGTGTGCCTTAAGCGAATGCTTTCGCCTGGGAGGTTACAAGGAACTGGCAGAGGTCGCGTCCATGACTGCTGAGGCGGTGGAAGAGATAGAAGCGAGTTGTGAAGTATTATGTTTAACGCAGAACCATGGATCATCCTGGGACTGGCCCGATTCTGACTCTCGCATGGCTGACTTTTCGCTGTCCTCTCGGGGTGTGAGCCCCCGCATTCCACGTTAAAAAATCAAAAAAAGACTGAGTTTTTCTAATAAGGCGATGTTTTAGAAATTGATGTAAGTGTTTTAATAGATAATGGATACGTGTAATTTATCAGGGGTAAAATCATATTTGAGTTTCACGATGTGTTCGCTATACTTCAGCCCTCGGGTGATTACTTAACTCCTCTCATTTAAGAAGTCATTCGAAATGAAATCCTGTCTCCCACTGTAGCCCTTACAATGCGAGTCAGGCTTACCTTCTGGTCAAAGTTCCTTCCTGGTTCTGGCCAACTTTCCCACACAATTAACAACTCCAAAATGCAATCAAAGAGTCAATAGAAACATTGATCTCTCTGGTCACCTATGGTTGTTGTATTTCACACCGTATTTCCGGGCTGCTGTCTGTCGGGGATTCCCGCTCAGTCGGTGGAAATGGTGTAGACGAACTTTGTGCTGAAAAGACGATCGCCAAAACTCATGTTTGATATTAATCGGTACCTTACTTATCGCATTCAGAGCTGTTTGCTCATGGGACTGCTGATCCTGCTGTCAGGTTGCGGAAAGATGATCAGTAATAGTGCGACGGAGCAGTTACTGACGTCAGATGCCGTCGATCAGACCATTTCACACCTTGATTTCAGCACACTGGCAAATAAAAAAGTCTATTTTGATACAACCTACATCAAAAACATCAAAGGGGTCGGTTTTGTCAATGGAGACTATATTATCAGCTCCTTGCGTCAGCAGATTGTCGCCGCCAATTGCCTGATCCAGGAGAAGAAAGAGGATGCGGACTACGTCGTTGAGGCGCGCGTCGGTACCCTGGCGACGAATGGTCATGAAGTGAATTATGGAATTCCGGCCAGTAATATGCTTTCCTCTGCGGCGACACTGATGCCAGCGGCACCTGCGATTCCCACAATTCCTGAAATCTCCCTGGCGAAAAAGAATAATCAGATCGCCGCAGCGAAAATCAGTGTGTTTGCCTATAACCAGAAAACACGTGAGCGTGTCTGGCAGTCAGGTGTCCTGCAGGCAAAGAGTACTGCCCGTGATACCTGGATCCTGGGGGCAGGGCCTTTTCAGCGAGGGACCATTTATAAAGAAGGCGCTCAATTTGCCGGCTCGAAAATTGAAATACCTCTGGGCAGTGGTGAAGAATTTTCGAATGAGAGTACCGTGGATTATCTGGAACCCGCTCGTTTTGTTGAGACGCCTGTAAAATCAGAAGTCAAACAGGAAACCAAAAAACGGAATGTTAAAACGCTGGAAGAATGGATCAAGGCTGAGACAGCGGGAAAAGAATCCATAAAAGAGAATTCTGCTGTAGAAGCGAAGCAGTCAAAAGCCGAGTCTGTGGCAGCGAAAGAAACGCAGACTGCTGAGAAGCCCACAACAAAACCGCAATCGGAATTTGAAGTGGAACCTTCCAAAATTAAAACGGTTCTCTTTTTAGAGCCCGAAAAAGCGAACGGGCATCACGACTGGCTCCAGGGGGATACTTCACGGATCTCCACTGTCTGGCCTCAAGGTCCCGAAGAAGCTCAGAAAACAACAGTCGCTGAGCCTGCGGATTCCGAGCCGTCGGAAAAGTTTGAAGTAGATGAAACCTTTCGCAAAATTATTTCCGAATAAATGCTGTTTTTCACGTAGTTATAAACAAGTGGCCTGAAAAATCAGTTTTTCAAGCTGGCTAGTGCTTTGTCAAGCTTGATATTGAGGGGTGGGGTGTTGTTTACGTAGTCTGCTGTCGCACTCTCGTGATATCTATCACCCCAAATTTTAAAGATGACACTCCACTAGACTGTGTCCAGTACTGTTTGACCCGAGTAGATTAGACTGAGAGACGCTTTACTTAAATGTGATACGCTCTAGATCCATTTTGACTCGCGCGAACCGGTTTCCCTTTTGTCTTGTCTAATGAAAAGCTCTGCGGTTGTACATGTTTGATGCAACCTGCCACCAGATTGGTGTCAGATCGACCGCCAGATTGGCAATGTCTAATTCTGATTGATGACTGGTGAATTCGTATAAGTTGTTTATATTATTTGACTTATCTTGTTTTGATTAGAAGCGGAGGCAGATTTGGCACATTCTGTGCGGTAAAATTAATCCAGCGGGCTTCAAATTGCGTTTTTTAATTCAACAGAAATGTAAATAAGCTCAGAGGCATTGATTTCCCATATAATTCAACCCAGCGATGCTCACCATGAGATGGTGAAACGGGAGGTATTAAAAATGATGATTCCTCGAATTCCTCAAAAAACAGTAAGACGACTGATGGCCGCTGAAGGCTATCTGGAGCTGGGAATGCCTCGACAGGCGCTCAGAGAACTCGATCACATTACTGATCCGGGATCGTTAACCGCCTCGTATTCTTTTTTACGAGGGGAGTCTTTAAAACGAGTCGGTCGCTATTCGGAAGCGATCAAGCCCTTACAATACGCGGCTGATTTACTGCCGATACCACATAGCCAGTTGCCCTGGAAATCCCTGGGTGCCTGTTACCGCGAAAGCGGCCAGAGCGATCTGGCTGACAGCGCTGAAAAAACTGCCGATGAAATTGCATCAGAAGCCAATATTCATCTGCGATTCGAGCCTTTAGGTTCTCAATTCAATCCCGTCATGAAACACCAGGTGCATCTGACCATTTCATTTGAACCCGCGGAAGATGCTGAGCAAGACGAAACTGACGAAAATCCATTTCTGAATAACGAAGAACCAGAAGATTTTGGCATTGATCCGGAAGTCGATTAATCCTGCCATTTACTAACCATTGTTATGTAATTGATTGCCTGGAACTTACTGACAGAATTCCCTCCTCATGATTGAGAAGTGCGACCTGTTGTAGTACTGTAGAGTTTGCAGTCTCTGACAGGTTGAGACCTGTATTCTCTAATTCTGATTGAGGTAGTGTGGCAGCATGCAGGATCGAATTCATTCCTCGAACCATCTATTTTGTCTGTTGGCAGTCTTCCTGCTGGCATCTTTATTTCAGTCTGAACGAAGCTACGCCACTCCGCCGAACATCGTCATGATTTTTGCAGATGATGTTTCCTGGAACGATTTGGGTTGCTACGGTCATCCGTCCATACGAACTCCTAACCTGGATCGACTGGCCAATGAAGGTCTGCGGTTTGACAATGCCTATCTGACAATCAGCAGTTGTAGCCCGAGCCGCTGTAGTCTGATTACCGGTCGCTATCCTCACAATACAGGTGCACCAGAACTGCATACGCCATTGCCTGAAGGGCAGGTTTTATTCCCGCAGCTATTACGTGAAGCCGGTTATTATACGGTGATTTCCGGTAAACAGCATATGGGTGACTATGCATTGACCGCCTTTGATCTTGTGTCAAAAGGAAAGGGACCGGGCCGCGAAGCAGACTGGGTTCCCATTCTGAAAGAACGCCCCAGAGATAAACCATTTTTCTGCTGGTTCGCATCCATCGATGCCCACCGCGCGTGGCAGGCCTCCCAAGAGTATCAGCCCCATCAGCCTTCCGAAGTCGTTGTCCCTCCCTATCTGATTGACAGTGAAGAAACGCGCCGAGACCTGGCACAGTACTACGACGAGATCAGTCGCATTGATTATTTTACCGGCCAGATCCTGGATGAACTGGATGCCCAGGGGATCGCTGATAATACGCTTGTTCTGTTTTTCGCAGACAACGGCCGCCCCTTTCCACGCTGCAAAACCAGACTGTATGACAGCGGCATCAAAACACCTCTGATGGTCCGCTGGCCTGCTGCCATTAAAGCAGGTGGCGTAAGTAAGAGCCTGGTCAGTTCTCTGGATATCGGGCCTACGTTTCTTGACCTGGCAGGAGTGGCTCCCGATAAACGCATTCAGGGAGTCAGTTTTGAAAAGGTCCTCAAACAGCCGGAAACGAAAGTTCGTGACTTTGCCTTTGCCGAGCATAACTGGCATGTCTTCAAAGCCCACGAACGGATGGTCAGATCTGGTGACTGGCTTTACATTCGTAACGCCTGGCCTGAGCAGCGTAACCTGTGTGTGGAGTCAATCGATTTTCCTTCGGGTAAAGTGCTCTGGGAACGATTCAAATCGGGTAAACTGAATGAGTTTCAGCAGGACGTCTTTTTAAAGCCCCGTCCACAGGAAGAACTGTATCTGGTGACAAAAGATCCCTACCAGTTTCATAATCTGGTATCCAATCCCGAGCACGCCGCAGAACTGGCGCGGCTCAGGAATGCTTTGGATCAATGGACGGTTCAGACGGGAGATACCATTCCCAAGAATCCGACTCCCGATCGGAATCAACGTCCGGGGGAACCCAAACCTCCTGAATTTGAACATCGTGAAATGCCCGGTGATGCGAAACAGGCTCAGAAAATCAATGCGCCCGGACCGGTTTTGTCCAATTCAATTGATTGAGTGATTCTATCTGCCTGTGAGCAGCGAATCTCGTTGAATCAGACTTTTGAACAACTTACGAAGAACTATCAACATTGCGACTTTTTTTGGAGAGAAACATGAAACGACATCAAATCGTGGGATTGAGTGCAGCATTATTGACAGCAGTCTGCCTGAGTGCGAGCGTTCAGGCCGGAGCGGATTCTGGCTGGGTAAGCCTGTTCGACGGGAAGACACTCAATAACTGGGTACAACACAACGGAACAGCCACCTATATGATCAAAGATGGCACGATTGAAGGCACAACCTCAGAAGGCAGCCCGAATTCGTTTTTGTGTACCAAGAAGAACTATGGAAATTTTGAACTGGAATTTGAAGTCAAAGTTCACAATAACCTGAACTCCGGCGTCCAGATTCGCAGCCAGCAGGAGAATGGCGACGGTCGTGTGAATGGTCCCCAGGTCGAAATTGAAGCCAGTGGAGACAATGGTGCCGAAGCCGGGTACATCTATGGTGAAGCCATTAAATACGATGGTAAAGGCATTGGCTGGATGACACCGGAAGATCAGCGCACTCCTCACAAGAATCTGAAGGATGGTGAATGGAACAAGTTCCGGGTTGTCGCCAACGGTCCAAGAATCCAAACCTGGATTAACGGGGAGCAGGTTTCAGATCTGGTTGATGAGCGGGTTTTCAAATCTCATCCCTCAGGTTTTATTGGTCTACAGGTACACGGCATTAACAAGGGAACCGGTCCTTATTCTGTTGCCTGGAAAAATATTCGGATCAAAGAATTGAAGTAGTCCGACTCAATTTACGAATTGAATAACAAACAGGCCGGTAGAGATGATTTCCCTACCGGCCTGTTTTCTAGATAGATTGTCGCTAATTGGAGATAGACAATTCACTCAGGTACATTCGCCGCCTGATACTCTTCTGCTTTGCGTGATTCCAGAGCTTCCAGAATGGGAGTGATGCCGGCATCGACGGCGATCATTTCAGCGCTATCTGCGGTCCGCCACTTGGTTTCGATTTCCCCATTCTGGAGTCCCTTTCCGCCGATCACGACGCGAAAAGGAATGCCGATCAGGTCAGCGTCTTTGAATTTGACACCGGCGCGGGCATTACGATCGTCAAACAGGACGTCGACGCCTGCTGCTTTGAGTTCCTGGTAATAGCGTTCCGCTGTCTGCATGACTTCGTCGTCTTTTGTGTTCAACGGAATCACCAGCACTTCATAGGGGGCAATGGAAAGGGGCCAGATGAGTCCATTGTCGTCGTGCCGTGTTTCGGCCAGGCCAGCGACAATACGATTCACGCCGATCCCATAACAACCCATGATGATTGGATGCCGTTTTTCTTTTTCGTCCAGGTAGTTCGCATCCAACGCTTCTGTATACTTGGTCCCCAGCTTGAACACATGGCCGACCTCGATGCCATGTACAATTGCGAGCGGTTTACCGCTCTTCGGGCAGGGGTCGCCTGCTTCGGCGTTACGCAGATCGTAAGTGGTGTCCAACTGATAGTCCCGGCCGACATTGACATTCAGGTAGTGTGCGTCTGCTTCATTCGCTCCCGTAATCGCATTTTCGATGACGGGGATGTCGTGGTCAGCGATAATTTTGCAGTTGATACCGACCGGCCCTGCAAAACCGGTCGGTGCATTTGTGACCTGCTGAATGGTTTTGTCATCCGCTAACTCGACGGAACTGACAGACAGGGCGCGGCGGATTTTGCCTTCGTTGGCTTCGTGATCGCCGCGGATCAGGACGGCTATGGGCTCGCCATCTGCCAGATAAATCAGGGTTTTGATCATCTGTGAAGGCTCACATCCCAGGAACGTGCTGACCTGTTCAATGCTCGTTGCTTCGGGAGTTGCTTTTTTCTCCAGGGGACCTGCATTGCCGCTGGTTGTGATTTCCGGCGAAGTACGGCCGGTATCAGCCCGTTCCATATTGGCTGCATAGCCTGAGGCTTCACAGTAGACGATGGAGTCTTCACCATTGTCAGAGGGAATCATGAATTCATGAGAGGCATCGCCGCCGATCGGCCCACTTTCTGCTTCCACTGGCAGGTATTTCAGGCCACAACGTGCAAAAATACGGCAGTAGGCGCGGTACATGCGTTCGTAGATTTCGTCGAGCTGTTCGACGGAAGAACTGAAGCTGTAGGCGTCTTTCATCAGAAATTCACTGGTTCGCAGCACGCCGAAACGGGGACGTTCTTCGTTGCGGAATTTTGTTTGAATCTGGTAGACCGTTAGCGGCAGCTGCTTGTAGCTGCTGATGCAATGGCTAATAAGATCTGTCACGACTTCTTCGTGAGTCGGTCCAAGTGCCATGGGGATCTGACGATTTCCACGGGGGACATTAAACTGAATCAACACAGAACCGAAGGCTTCTTTTCGTTGTGTGCGTTCAAACAGGCCTATCGGCTGCAGGGCTGGCATATGGAGTTCAGCGGCTCCAGCGGCATCCATCTCTTCCCGGATAATTTGTGATGCTTTCTGAATCGCCTTCCATCCCAGGGGAAGGTAAGTATATGCCCCCGCCATTAACTGGCGGATCAGACCGGCTCTTAGCATGAGTTGATGGCTGGGAATCTCCGCGTCGGCGGGAACTTCTTTGATGGTAGGGATCAGAGTATTCGACCAGCGCACGTTATTTCCTTAAGTATCTGATGAGAAAATGTTTATGAATTAGAATGCGAGACCGTTTGAGTACAGGGCATGACGTATGTCAACGGTCATCTATTCTAAAACGCATTGCATTTCACCATAGCGTCTCTCGATCTAATATACTCGGTCCAAACGGGCCTGGAGACGCTACAGCAAAACTGGACACAGTCTAGCAGAACCGATTCGTCTTCAAAAGGTTCGGACTTGTTCGGAGTGAAAATAATCCAGTGGCTCTAAGTTCTATGAAATCAGCAGCTTATTGAGTTTCGCCACAGATCGGAGAAGGCGATCTCCGAGGATTGGCGGGCATCGATTCAGGCAAATGGAAGAGACTTTCAGAACGGACTGGTGTCGGACTTGTTGAGCAGAATGGAACGGCTTAAGATCGTTCTATTGTGTTTCTTAGCGAAACTTAAGATCGACAACAGCGTTTTAAAAGTGATTCTGAAAGCCGAATCGAGATGTCTCGACAAAATATAAATCAACTCAAGGATGGTGATACAGTAAATGAGGTTTATCTGTTAGTTGATAAGCAGTTACGTGCAAATCGCAATGCCAGCCTGTTTCTATCAGCCGACCTGCGGGACTCGACCGGCGTTGTGAATGCCCGGATGTGGAACGTGCTTGAAGAGCGGATGCAGCATTTTCAGTCGGGAAATTATGTGCAGGCCAAGGGGAAAGTGCATCTGTTTCAGGGAACGCTGCAGATCATTTTGACCTACATCGAACCGGTCTCCGCAGAGAATCTGGATCCCGCTGATTTCCAGCCTCAGGCACCACAAGATGTACAGCAACTGCTGACAAAACTGCGTGACATGCTGCTGGGCATCGAAAACAATGAAATCCGTACGCTGATGGAATGTTTTCTGGTCGACGAAGCCTTGATGGATGAATTCTGCAGAGCACCGGCGGGTGTGAAAACACATCATGCCTATCACGGCGGGTTAATCGAACATGTCGTTAATCTGATGGAGACAGCACACCGCATTTCTGATCTGTATCCCAAAGCGGATATGAGTTTGCTGCTGGCAGGAGTCTTTCTGCATGACCTGGGCAAAGTGCGGGAACTCGGATATGAAAACGAGTTTATCTATACGGATGAGGGGCAGTTGCTGGGGCATCTCATTATCGGTGTTGAGATGCTGACCGAGAAAATCCGTGCTTATCAGGAGATGACCGGAGAATCGTTTCCGAAAGAAGCAGAGTTGCGGCTGAAGCATATGATAGTCAGTCATCATGGGACTTATGAGTTCGGCAGTGCCCGCTTACCGATGACACCGGAAGCAGTGGCATTACATCATCTGGATAACCTGGATGCCAAGGTGAATGAGTTTGCGAGATTCATTGACGATGATCTGAATTCCACATCAAACTGGACCCCTTATTCGCCTCGCTTGCAGCGAAAATTGTTCAAGGGAATAACCGAGGATTGAGGTGATGCCCGATTTTGAGAAGAAAATTCTCGATTATGTGAACAGAGCCGGTTACACACCGGTCCGCGAAAAAACACTGCTGAAAAAAGTAGGGGGCTCAAAATCAAATTCCTCTGAATTTGAACAGGCGATAGCCAGTCTGCGAACGCGTAAGGATATTCTGATTTCCGACTCCGGTCTGATCCGTCCTGTGAAAAAAGAGGGCTGGATTGCAGGGATGATTAAGAAAACAAATTCCGGCGCCGGTTATCTGATTCCTCATCACAAGCCGGATGATATTGCACATGATCAGCGTCACGCGGGGGATCTCTACATCTCTGAACGTGATCTCGGTGATGCGCAGACCGGTGATGAAGTTTATGCCACCGTGTTAAATCGCCAGCGCAGTAGCGGACAGATCTGCGGCCGTGTGGTTGAAATCATCGAGCGGGCATCGACAACCTTTGTGGGAACCTACTTTGAAACACAGGGGGAAGGTTATGTGCACGTGGACGGCAAAATCTTCAATTCGCCGATCCATGTAGGGGACCCGGGTGCCAAGGGAGTTTGCTCGGAAGACAAAGTCGTCATCGACATCCTGCATTTTCCTTCCAAAAATTACCTGGGACAGGGGGTGATTGCCAAAGTACTGGGGCCGCATGGGAAACCCGGCGTCGACCTGCTGTCGATCATCTATGAATTTGGGATTCCTCTCGATTTTCCCGATGAAGTGCTGGCAGAAGCACGTGAACAGGCCAGTCTGTTTGATGAAACGAAACTCGGGAATCGACGTGACCTGACCAGAGAAACGATCGTGACCATCGATCCCGCAGATGCGCGTGATTTCGACGATGCGATTTCCCTTACCCAAAATGAAAAGGGGCACTGGCTGCTGGGGGTGCACATCGCAGATGTGGCGCACTTTGTCAAAGAAGGTTCGTTGCTGGATCGGGAAGCCAAACGCCGCGGAACCAGTGTTTATCTGCCCGGGAGGGTCATTCCGATGTTACCGGAGATCATTTCCAATGGCCTGGCCAGTCTGCAGGAAGGGCAGGTCCGGTTTACCAAATCAGCTTTCATTGAGTTCACTCCTGAAGGGATTCCCGTTCATACCGAATTTGCTAACACCGCGATCAAAGTGAAACAGCGATTTGCCTATGAGCAGGTACTGCCTATTGTGCAGGAGAAAGATGAAGAAGGGAAAAAAGTTTCATCTGAAGTGCGTGGACTACTTAAAAATATGTATGATCTGGCGATGAAGCTGCGGGGACGCCGTTTCTCTGCTGGTGCGCTGGAATTACATCTTGCCGAAGTGAAGCTGACATTTGATGACAAACATCGCGTTACCGGCGCTGTCGAACGCGAGCACGACGAGAGTCACCAGATCATTGAAGAATTCATGCTGGCTGCCAATATTTCTATTGCAGAAGCATTCAATGATCGGAAATTGCGTTTTTTGCGTCGTGTCCATCCTAAACCTGAGATGCCACGACAGCTTGCATTTGCGGAATTCGCTAATGCCCTCGGATTTACGCTGAATAAAGTTCAGAGTCGCAAAGATCTGCAGAAACTGGTCGATGAGGTTCATGGAACTCCAGTGGAGCAGGCGATTAATTATGCGCTGCTGCGGAGCCTGAAGCAGGCGGAATATACTGATGAGGAGTTAGGTCATTACGCGTTAGCCGTTGATCATTACTGTCACTTTACCAGTCCGATCCGCCGCTATCCCGATTTGACCATTCATCGCATGATTGATGAGATCCTGGAACGACCGGATAAAAGTAAAGGACAGAGTCCACAGGGGCTCCGGCAATTGGGGCATGAACTTTCATTGCGGGAGCGTCGCGCTGAATCTGCCGAACGGGAATTAACGAAAGTCAAACTACTGACCTGGATGATTGATAATAACATCAGGACTCTGGAAACCATGATTACCGGAGTGGAAACCTTTGGAATGTTCTGCCGAGGGACAGATGTGCCTGTGGAAGGGCTGTTGCACATCAGTCGTTTGGGAAAACATGACTATTTCCATCAGGATGTTCCCAAATTCAGTATCGTGGGTGAGCGAACTGGTCAGGAGTATCGTGTAGGTGATCTGTTGACGGTGGAAGTCGAGAAAATTGATCTGGATCGGCGCGAGTTGGATTTTCGACTGCCGCGCCCTAAACAGTACGGGAATGCGAAAAAAAAGGGTTCAGGTGCCCCGGAGAAGTCGCAACCCAAGGGGGCCGCGAAGTCCAAAAAGAAAGAGAACATGCGCAAGGTAAAATCAAAGAAGGCCAGAAAGAAAAAGAGAAAATAAAAAGCAATTGATCAAGCGTAACGAAGAACAGTGGCAATGTGACCGATGTAAGAGTGCAGGGCCTCCTGTTTTGAGATAGTGAGATCACTTTCTGGAATTAAGTGGCCGAAGAACGAAGTGTGCCTTGAAATTTATCGATTTACTTCTACAAAACCATGAATTTTACAAAAGCATCTAAGTTTATAATTATGTAATGATTGATGTTCGAAGGCAAAGAAATATAATAACTTAAGTTAAGTCTTCAATTCAGAAGCAGCCAGAACGCATTCTGAATTATGACCGGATGAGTGATTGACAGTCAGTCACTGGCATCAAAATTATTTATCACAATCTTATTCATGGCTTGCCTCTGGGCAACCGTGTGAGAGCTAGATTATGGTGACGAAACCAGCTGAGAAACAGCAAACCTCTCCATCAGCAGGCGGTAAATCAGCGACAAAATGGATTATGACATTACTGTCGTCTTCGCTTGGTCAGAAGTTCGTGATGGGAATTACCGGACTTTTACTATGTGGCTTTCTCGTGGTGCATCTGGCGGGTAACCTGCTTGTTTATGTGGGCGCAGATGCTTACAACACATATGCCCATGAGTTGCATAGCATGATGCTGTTGCCTGTGGCGGAAGTCGGATTGTTTCTGCTGCTGTTTGCTCACATCGCTCTGGCTTTCAAGCTGACCAGCGATAACCGCAAGGCGCGGCACATCAGCTATCAAGAACGACAAAGTAAGATCGAAGAACCTCCTTCCCTGTTTGGGCGGACCCCCCTGGGACGCACCAGCTCCTGGATGTTCCTTTCCGGTTCAATCATATTGATTTTTCTGATCGTCCATATGATCGATATGAAACTGCATCTGAATCCTGCTGTGACTTACACAACTGAGACGCCGGAAGGTGTTGTAGAAGCGGATCCTTATTCCATTATTGTACAGGTATTGGGGAGCTGGAGTGCTTCGATTTATATAGTGGGAACGATCATACTCGGGTTTCATTTATCCCATGGGTTCTGGAGTGCGTTCCAGTCGCTGGGGCTGAATCATCCAAAGTACACACCCTGGATCAGGAAGTTGGCGATTCTGTTTGCAGCAGTCATTGCAATCGGTTTTGCCAGTCTGCCCATTTGGGGATTATTTATTCATTGATGTCTGCGATTCAGCTCTGTTTGAATTCAAGCATTATTTTATAGTTCAACAGTTTCCGTTGTGAAGGTTTAAATCATGGCCGAGGCGGCTACTACGGTTTTAAATTCTCGTGTTCCCGAAGGGCCGATGGCCGAGAAATGGGATCGTTGCAAGAAGGAAATGAAGCTGGTTAATCCGGCGAACAAACGGAAGAAAAAAATCATCGTCGTCGGGACCGGGCTGGCCGGCGCATCTGCTGCGGCTTCTCTGGCGGAACTGGGCTATCAGGTCCAGTCATTCTGTTTTCAAGACTCTCCACGTCGTGCACATAGTATCGCCGCACAGGGGGGGATTAACGCCGCTAAGAATTATCCCAACGATGGCGACAGTGTCTGGCGACTGTTTTACGATACCGTCAAAGGTGGAGACTTCCGCAGCCGCGAAGCCAACGTGCATCGCCTGGCGCAGGTCAGTAATAATATCATCGACCAGTGTGCAGCCCAGGGAGTTCCCTTTGCGCGTGATTATGGCGGAACTCTGGCAAACCGTTCTTTCGGTGGTGCCCAGGTGTCGCGAACTTTTTATGCCCGTGGACAGACCGGACAGCAGCTGCTGCTGGGAGCCTACAGTGCACTGATGCGACAGGTTGGCGCCGGTCGTATCGAGCTCTTCCCCCGGCGGGAAATGCTGGACCTGGTGAAAGTTGATGGCGTTGCACGGGGCATTATCGTTCGGAATCTGATTACCGGCGAGTTCGAAAAATATTCGGCTGACTGCGTGCTGCTATGTACCGGCGGCTATGGAAACGCGTTCTATCTATCGACGAATGCCAAGGGTTCCAATGTGACGGCAGCCTGGCGCTGTCATAAACGCGGGGCCTTCTTTGCGAATCCCTGTTACACGCAGATCCATCCAACGTGTATTCCCGTCAGTGGCGACTATCAGTCCAAGCTGACTCTGATGAGTGAGAGCCTCAGAAATGATGGCCGGGTCTGGGTGCCTCTGGTTGCCGGCGATAAACGTCGTGGAAACGAGATCCCAGACAGCGAACGGGATTACTACCTTGAGCGTCGGTATCCTGCATTTGGGAACCTGGTACCCCGTGATGTCGCTTCTCGCGCTGCCAAAGAACGCTGCGACGCGGGGTTTGGTGTGGGAGCAACCAGTCAGGCAGTATTCCTGGACTTCCGTGATGCGATCATCCGCGATGGTCGTCATGCAATTGAAGCCAAGTATGGCAACCTGTTTCACATGTATCACAAGATTACCGGCGAAGATCCTTATCAGGTTCCTATGCGTATCTATCCTGCCGTGCATTATACGATGGGCGGGCTGTGGGTGGATTATCATCTGCAGAGTACGATCCCTGGGCTATTCGTGCTGGGAGAAGCTAATTTCTCGGACCATGGTGCAAACCGCCTGGGAGCTTCGGCTCTGATGCAGGGGCTCGCAGATGGCTACTTTGTGGCTCCTTATACCACGGGACACTATCTTGGTTCACAGAATCTGCCCTCTGTTTCGACTGATGATGAGGCTTTTACTGAAGCTATGGCAAATGCCCAGGACTGGAATGCAAAGATTCTGGGAGTGCAGGGAACCCGGTCTTCGGACAGTATTCACCGCCAACTGGGACACATTCTTTGGGAGTACTGTGGAATGTCGCGGGAACGCCAGGGTTTGGAGACTGCGATGGGTAAGATTCGCGATCTGCGGAATGAGTTCTGGTCCAGTATCAAAGTGATCGGTCAGGGTGAGCAGTTGAACCAGAACCTGGAGCATGCGGGCCGCCTGGCCGACTTCCTGGAGTTTGGTGAGTTGATGGTGCGTGATGCATTGGTTCGAGAAGAATCCTGCGGCGGTCATTTCCGTGAAGAGCACCAGACTCCTGAAAATGAGGCGCTTCGCGACGATGAGAATTTCTGTCACGTGGCAGCCTGGGAATTCACGGGAGTCGGTAATGAGCCTGTGGAACACCGTGAGCATTTAGATTTTGTCGAAGTACCTCTGGCTACGAGGAGTTATAAATAATGAGCGAGACCCTGGATCTGACGCTCAGAGTGTGGCGACAGCCTGGCGCTGATGCCGCGGGCAAGTACGTGGAATATAAGCTGACTGGGATTTCGGTTCATATGTCCTTCCTGGAAATGCTGGATGTCCTGAATGAGCAACTGCATGCCGAAGGTGAAGAGATGGTCGCCTTTGACCATGACTGCCGCGAGGGGATCTGTGGCATGTGCAGCCTGATGATCAATGGCCAGGCACATGGCCCCGATACCGGGACAACCACCTGCCAGCTGCATATGCGTCGGTTTAACAACGGCGATACGATCGTGATAGAGCCCTGGCGTTCCCAGGCGTTTCCCGTCGTGCGTGACCTGGTCGTCGACCGGAGTGCCTTTGATCGTATCATCGAGAAAGGGGGCTTTATCTCGGTCAGTACCGGCAATGCTCCTGAAGCAAACGCGATTCCAGTGCCAGCACCGGTTCAAGAGACTGCGATGGACGCAGCAGCCTGCATCGGCTGTGGTGCCTGTGTCGCCGCCTGTAAGAATGCCTCAGCCATGCTGTTTGTCTCCGCCAAAGTTTCCCACTTGTCGACGCTGCCTCAAGGTAAGCCGGAACGAGACAGTCGTGTCCAGAATATGGTGGCGCAAATGGATCTGGAAGGATTCGGTAACTGCACAAACACAGAGGAATGTGAGGCTGCCTGTCCCGCCGAGATTTCCGTTTCGAATATTGCCCGTCTGAACCGCGAATACCTGCGAGTCAAACTGTGTTCGAAGGAATAATACGCGATTGATTTTTATCAGTTACAGCAAAGCGAGGCTTCTAAAACGGGGGCCTCGCTTTTTTTATAGTGAAAGAGTCTGGGAAATTTCAGATTCGCGGAGTGTGTTGATTGCGAGATTCGGCCTGAGCTTCCACAATAGACGAGCCTCGAGATTGACAGCGTATTACGTCTGTTTTTTATGATCAATTTTGTCAGCAACAGTCAATAGAGAAGAGAGAAATCTGTGTCTGATCCCTTGTTATATACTGCCTGTCATCAGTGGCATGTCGACCATGGTGGCCGTATGGTTGATTTTGCGGGCTGGGAAATGCCTCTGCTCTATTCCAACATCACCACAGAGCATCATGCGGTGCGTAAAACCGCGGGGTTGTTTGATATTGCCCACATGGGACGGCTGTTTTTCACCGGACCAGACGCCTGCCGTTTCCTGGATCAGTTGTTGACGAACAGTGTCGAATCACTCAAGCCGGGCCAGATCCGCTATTCGCTGGTCACGAATGAATCAGGGGGGATACTGGATGACGTGCTGGTGTACCGCTTCTCTGATTTTTACATGCTGGTAGTGAATGCTTCCAATCGTCTGAAAATTGTGGACTGGATTGAGCAGCAGCGAAGTGATTTTGATGTGCAGATTGAAGATCAGACTCGTGAGAAATTCATGCTCGCACTTCAGGGGCCACAATCTCTTGGGATTCTGAACCCACTGGTTGATGCGGAACTGAGCGATATCAAATACTATTATGGGATTGAAACCAGGGTTTCAGGTGTTGATGCCCTGGTCAGTCGAACGGGCTATACTGGTGAGGATGGTTTTGAAGTCGTTCTTGATCATTCTGAGGGAGCAGCGCTCTGGGAACGATTGATCGCCGATGGAGAGTCATCCGAACTGATTCCTGCCGGCCTGGGATGTCGGGATACTCTGCGACTGGAAGCAGCGATGCCTTTGTATGGTCATGAACTGGATGAAGCGACCGATCCCTTTACTGCGGGCCTGAATTTCGCTGTCAAATTGAAGGCCGCTGATTTCATTGGAAAAGAGGCCCTGGTGGCGGCCAAAGCTCGGAACGATCGAAAGATTCGCATCGGTTTTGCCCTGGAAGGGAAGCGGGCAGCCCGTGAAGGTTCGCTGCTGTATTCAGGAGACCAGCAGGTGGGGATTGTGACCTCCGGTTCCTTTTCACCTACTCTGGACCTGCCGATCGGGATGGCATATGTTGACCCCGGATTTGCTGATGTTGGTCAGATCCTGGAAGCAGATATCCGAGGCACACGATTTCCTGCAAAAGTAACAGAACTGCCGTTCTACAAACGCGACAGTTAAGAAATTACAGGCGAGAGGACCACGAAGTACTTTTTATGCGTACATCGGGAATCGTTGCCTCACAGTTCAGTTCTGAATCATTTCGATGTCGATACGATAAGCCCGTTTCAGGCTAGATCGCTTCACATTTAACGATAGCGTCTCTCAATCTAATATACTCGGGCCAAACAGCTCTGGAGACGCTACAGTAAAACAGGACACAGTCTAATCGACCGGTTTGGTGACAAGGTCGTCATCGGCGATCACTTCTTTGGCGACATCCTGCACGAAGTTGTCGATCTGCTTCTTTTCTTTGGCCGGCGCTGGAGCCCCTGCATTCATGCCCACACCAGGCTTAAAGATAAAGGCAGGGGCCATGTCGATGATCGCCCCCCAGTATGTCGTGAAGACAGGGTACTTGACTTCAGGATTTTTTTCCTGATAGTCATCCATCTTCTGCAGCAGCAGGTTATGAGCAATACGAGGATGGCGGTGATGTGGTCCATGTACAAAGATATCAAAATTGAAGTAGGTGCAGAGCTTCGTAATCAGGTTTGAACCGACCACGGTACGAGTACCCAGCATGGGGTCATAGCTGCTCATTCCCAGATGTTCTGTAAACTTACGTGTGTTCTGGTAAATACCAGCCAGGTAGTGAGGCAGAAACCAGACTCGCAGGAGTCCCCAGAGCGCACCATAGTAAGCACACAAGCCGAGAACTGTTCCCCAGAAGAGAACCATGACCGCATACTCATAGCGGATGGTACGACGTACTTTGGGGTCTGTGAGCGGAGAGTCTTTATGCCAGAAGATCCGACCATAAATATAGGGAGCCATGAACAGGCCCATCCCCAGATCGAACCAGATAAAAATTCTACGGAACCGCAGTGACGTATTGGGGTCTGAATAAGGCCAGAGTTCCCAGTCGCTGGGCTTATTCAAATAGGCGTGATGGCGAATATGGCTTTCACGATAGACGGTGTAGGGCACAAACATCGCTGTTCCCAGCACGCGCCCCAGCCAGATACTGGCATTTTTAGAACCAGAGAGGGTATGGTGTGAGCATTCGTGAAAACAACTGGTCCAGCAAAACAGGCAATAGGACGTAAAAAGTGTCCAGAAAATCTGCCAGCCAATGGCGTTACTCGGCCAGTATACAGCCAGGCATACCAGTCCTATTAATCCAAGGGGTAAGAATAAAAAACGAGGAATGGTCGTTTTTTCTTCGAGATCCTTTAATTCCTGCTCAGTAAATTGTGTGACGGACACGTTTCGCTCCGGACTTATGAACTATCAGCACTTTTTCTAATAGATGATTCAAACAGTTGTGAGTATCAGATAAAGATTACATTAGATACTGCTGAGAACGCATAAAATGTTACTCCCAGAAATTTGGTGAGTCAACTAATCAGAACTTTCGGCCATTTGCTGTGAATACTGTATGTTCTCTTATCGTCTAAAACCTGAGTTGCGCTTATTTTTAATTCAGGTAATACTGTATAATTTTTACTAATGGGTATTTTACGATATTTGGGATGTCTTGGGAGTGCGAATCTGAAACTAATTTTAAGATTCTGCGGGCTGCCTTTAAATTATTATTAAAAGATCTGTTTCTTTAGTCACAATTATGGTCAGATTGCGTAAAATCAATCATTTCAAATTGTTGTGACAGGGACTAAATTCTAGTCAGTTTATAGAACTTTTAAACCGATAAATGTTTCCTATATCCAGCTACAACTTGTATGCCAGGTATTATAAACCAGATTTTAAGCTGAAACGATCACAGGAGTCGATTTTTCAAATGGCAGATTTTTCTAATTATCAAAAAGATGTGATCAAACGTTACTACGACAATCGTGATTCCATCGATCAACAGAGGTTGTCTGAACTCTGTACCAATCTTTTTTTGACGGAAGGCAAGAAAAAGGCCAAGCTCTGGGAAAAAGCGCAGGAGTTGATGGAACGACTCGAAGTTCCTGCTTCACGCATTGACCATGTTCTCAAATCTGCTGATCCCGCTGTCCTGGCTGAAGTAGTGCAAGACCTTGAATCAGGAGCGATTGGTTAAGACGATACGGTCCCGCTTCAACTGTCCTGAAAACGGACAGTTGTTTCTTGGGCGAATATGTCAATCAACGGCCTCTTCAAGTGATGTACACAGCTCCTGTTGTTGTGGAATCGCAATATCTTTACTCAGGCTGTGATTGGCCGTCAATGTGTAAACAGTTGCGGTCAGCGTCATCACAGAAGCCGAGGTATAGAACATCGGGGTAAATCCCCAGCGGTCAATGATACTTCCCAGGATCGGGGCAAAAATGATGGCTCCTGCGTCAAAAAAGCCCAGTACGATTGTTGTTCCGGTGCCCCGGTAGTGGGAGGGGAATGATTCGGTTCCCAGCGAAACAACAGCCGGAAAGAGCAGGGCGTGTCCAAAACCGCACAGGAGGGATGGCCCAATCAACTGCCATTCCTGCGTGATGGAAGGGAGAATCGTATGGCCGATGGCATGTCCCATCAGTCCCAGGGTAATCATTTTATTGCGACCCACTGTTTCGCCCCAGCGTCGCGTCATAATACGGATGACGAACGCAGAAGCCGCATAACCGGCGAAGAAGGTACCGATCCCCCCCAGTTCTTTCTGGGAAACAAACCGCGTCAAAAAGACACTGATGACTGTAAAGCTGAGTCCCATCATGATGGCAACGACGACGACCTGGCCGGGCCAGTAACGGAACAGCAGCTGATGGGCGGCTGGTGTGACTTTGGGCCTGCGGTGAATATCATTCTGCGTGACATAAATCACGATCGCAAAGTAGCAGAGCCCCAGAATCGCCGGGATACCAAATAACGCATAAAACTGGGCATTTCCTGGTGCAAATGAACGAAGCATCCAGTCACTGGTTTGTGTCCCCAGGATCATGCCTACAAATCCACTGCTGCCAAGACTGCCAATGACTTCCGTACGGCGGTGATGGGGGACTTTCTGTTGGATGTGGACCACGGAGCAGGTAAACATCCCGGCAATCCCCGTGGCAAAAAACATACGCAACGCGAAGATTTCCCAGCCAAGTGATCTGCAGAGTGTCATGCCACCAGCGCCGATGACAAAGATGATGGCAGAGAGTGCCCAGAGTCGGCGGACTCCGTATCGGTCGATTCCCTGTCCCAGAAAGAAGCGGGCTATCAGAGCAACGAAGACGCCACAACTGACGATATCCCCCACCAGTTCTTCAGTTCCTCCGAGATACGTGATCAGATCTGCAAAGCGGAATGTAATAGCGTTCGCAGTGACCAGCATGACGTTTGCCAGATAGCACAGCCAGAACAGCCGGTTATATATGGGTTCCTCTTCGTCACCAGGGATAATAGGAGTAATAGACATTTGGCTAATTTTAGTTAGGACATATTGACGCATTCAGTACCAGAAAACTCTGGTCACTGCCGGCTTCTGCCTGCATTTTGAAATCAGAAATCCTGGCCGGTTGGAGCGGATTTCATCAAAGTCTTGTATTCGAATGTGAGGCAGCAGGCGGGTACAACGACTGGACACGAACCGGGAAAACAAGTTCGTCTCCCAAGGGAGAAGCGCCTCTCGTTCAACAAACTGACACCGGTGAGGAAAGTGCCCTGAACCCTTATGAAATCATTTTAGCAGATCGGCTGCGATTCGTCTAAGGGGGAAAACTGGAAAGATGGTGGGCCAGGCAGGTCGTTTGGCTGAAAACAGGCTGAATTCAGCTGATATTAATAGTTTGTGAAGGCCGGGGATCCCTGTATTTTGGGATTTAACCCCCGAAGGCGCTATAACGGCGGATGCCTCGCTGAAAGGCAATACGATTTAGCGAAAACAGCACAATGATCCAGACAACTTCGATAGACAATTCGAAAATCAGTTCCTGATGGGTATATTTACCTAGAATGACGGTTCCCGGGAAATAGGCCAGGTACTTGAACGGCAGCATCTGCATCCAACTGCTCAAGGGCTCCGGAAACAGGTCGAGAGGAATCATATGCCCGGAGAGAAAATAATTCAGCATCATGTAGATAAAGATCAGCGAACTGACTTCCAGGAACCAGAACGCGATCAGGCCGATCAAAGATTCAATTAAAAAACCGACGAGAAATGCCATTAACAGCGATAACACCCAGACGGTAATCGTAAACGCATCTGGCCAGCCGATGAAGTAATCGCGACAGAGATAAAAGAGAAGAATGAACGGTCCGATCGCGACCATATAATAGACCAGCTTATGAGCCATGCGGGCCCAGAACAGGTAGCCGAGCATGTCGATGGGTTGGATCAGGTATTTTTTGATCGTTCCATCCCGCACATCATTGGCGATCCCGTTGGCCAGGCCGGGCATACTGGAGAAGGCACGGCCGACCATCACCAGCAGGTAGTAGGCCACCATTTCCTTATAGTTATAGCCTTTGATCGAAGCGACTGGTTTCGTCGTATGGATTCCATAGATGGCCCCCCACAGGAAAATCTGGGTGACAATGGGGAGGAATCGTACAAATGTCGCGAAGACAAAGTCACCCCGATAAACGAGGCGTTCCTCGACAGAGGTTTTGAGGATAATCCAGTGAGTTCGCAGGCTGGCAATCATAGATCTGTTATCAACAGGGTAGAAATTCAAATCGGGAGAGGACAGTTTTAATCGGAGGCAGACTGCAGGACACTCTGTTCGTCCTGCAGACGCTGGGCATCATTTTTCTGCTCGGTGAATACTTCTGCGATGACTTCTTCGAGCGGTCTTTCCTGCACACCCACATCCAGGATGCGATACTTGGAAAGAAGGTTCGAGAGAATTTCCGGTATTTTGTTGCGGGGAACTTTCAGCTTGACTCGTGGTGCTTCATTTTCAATGACTTCTCCCCACTGTGAAAAGTCGCGGGGCATGTCGTCACCATCAAACTGCACGTCCATGATTTTATAGTTGCTGAACCGATCAAGGATATCACTGAGGGGGCCGTCATGTTTAATCTGCCCCTGGTTGATAATGATGGCGCGTTTGCAAAGGGCCTCCACATCTTTCATATAGTGACTGGTCAAAACGACGGTGGTTTTCTGTTCGATCTGGTAGTATTTGAGAAACTCCTGCACGCGGCGTTGCGAAACAACGTCCAGTCCGATCGTTGGTTCATCCAGGAGCAGGACATCTGGTTTATGCAGCAGGGCGGCAATCAGCTCCATTCGCATTCGCTCTCCCAGAGAGAGTTCCCGAACTGGTTGCCCGATCAGGTGGCGGACTTCGAGCAGGCTGGTGAGCTCATCAATCCGGCGATCATACTGCTGAGGATCGATGCGGTAGATTTCTTTATGCAGCCGAAACGATTCCTGTGCCGGCAGGTCCCACCAGAGCTGGTTTTTCTGGCCCATGACCAGGGAAAAGCGGCGTCGATATTCATTTTCCCGCTTCCAGGGAACATGTCCCAGTACTGTGGCTTCACCAGCGGAGGGGAAAATAAGGCCGGAAAGCAGCTTGAGAGTGGTCGTTTTCCCGGCACCATTCGGCCCGAGAAAGGCGACGATTTCGCCTTGTTCAATAGAAAAACTGACATCAGAAACAGCATGAACTGTTTTGTAATCGCGCCTCCACAGTCCCTTGATGGAGGCGAAGACACCTTCATTTTTCTGGTAGACTTTGTAGGTTTTTTCCAGGTTTTTGACAACAATAGCATTCATGTCCTCATCTTACGGTACCTGTGGTTGCTGGTCGAGCGACAAACCAGGCGATTCAGAAAAAACGCTGGCGCAAGCGAAATTTAATGCGTCAGCGGGTGTTGCGGTGTGAGATCAGCAGGTGGCAGCCAGCTCTTTGCGTATCTGACAGGCGATCAGAGGATCACACATGGCTGCCGTCGCCAGATGGGTGGCATTTGCGCCGGAAGCCAGAAACATCTGGACATCGCTGGCAGAACTGATGCCGCCACAGGAAATCAGATCGGGGCGGGTTTGATCGGCGGGGAGTTCAGAGATCAGTTCTGTAAACAGACGCAGTTGATTCAGCGATGCCTGCTTAGTCGCGGCACCGCAAATGCCACGCTGTTCGCCCGAGAAGAGCCGCGTTCCCTGATCATCGACTACCGTTGTTGCTACACTGTTAGTCATGACGATTCCAGCAGCGAAGGGGAGCACTGCCTGTAGAAATTCAGATGCATCTGCTTTTACCGACAGGTGGCCGATTTTGATCAGATAGGGAATAGAACCGGAGACCGCTTTGACGCGACTGGCAACCAGTGACGCTGCCTCGGGTTGCTGATAAAGTTGTCCATCACGCGTGCACACATTCGGGCAGGAGAAATTGGTTTCGATACAGTCAGCACCACTTTCGATGGCCCACTTCGCACAGCGCGCATAATCATCTGCCAGATCTTCCAGTGCCCAGCCAGGCTGCAGACTGCCGACGACAGAGACAGAGAGCAGTTTTTCTGCCGGCAACTGCCTGCGTGTCCATTCTACATCGCGACGCCAGACATCGGGGGCAACCGAAGGCATACCAAAGGAAACTGCCCAACTGCCTTGCATTTCATCTGACAGCTTCACTTCGCTTTCAGTACCTTTAAGTGAGGATGCCTGCACTGGTTGCAGGTTGGGCAGGGGATAGCAGGCACGTGGTGAGGTACGTACGGTTTTGTAGGTCAACACATCAAAGCCGAGGCTGGCATAATACAGGACCCATTTCCCATTTAATAAGGGACCGGCGGGGATTCCCAGGGGAGAAGGGACCGGCAGTCCGCAAAATGACCATGCGCCCGGGACTGATGGTATTTCCTGATCGATAGGCTCGGGGGCGTGCTCGTAATTCCACTCATAAGTCTGCTGTCGAGCATAGCGGGGCAGATGAGGTGAGTTCGGCATGGCGGAACCTGAAAATGAATCGGAGACGCAATAAACAGAATTCATTATAGTCGATTCGGCGACTCCGGTTCCATGCATTCAATACCTTCCGAATGGATTGTTCGATTTGAGTCGCTGCCGGCTGACATGGGAATAAAAAACTCCGGCCTCTGAAGTCAGAGACCGGAGTCAAGGGGGAGTCTGTTTTATGTGTTAGCAGGATTAACGCTGAACAGTATTCATGTTCTTGAGTACGTTCATGTAATCGACGGTGATATTCAGGATTTCATCGTTGTAGTAATCCTTTTTGAAGATCTCCTTGTCGGCTGCTTCTTTCTTTGCTTTTTCTTCTTCCTTTTTCTTGTCTTCCTTCTCTTTGTCGCTGGAGATTTCTTTACGTCGTGCAGCTTCATTCAAAGAGATGGTTTTCTGATTTTTCTTCTGCAGGTATTTGTCAATTTCTTCCTGTGTTTCTTTGAATTCCTTGTCAGCAACAATCCGCTTTGAGCTGGACTGTTTCAACTGATCCAGAATCTGTGGATTCACCATACCGACCGGAGCAAACTGAGCGACCTCTGTCTGGTCGAACTCCATGGCATCGTCAAGGAAGGACTCACCCAGATCCATGTTGTCAATCAATGAAGGCAGCACAATGTCAGAGCGGACGCCCCGGTTTTGAGTACTATCACCGTTGACGCGGTAGAACTGGTTGATTGTCAGTTTCAAAGCGCCCAGGTCCTGGCCACGCAGAAATGAAAACATCTGGTTGCTGACTGGCATCACATTCTGCACGGTACCCTTACCATGAGTGGTTGTATCACCAATGATCAAACCTCGTTTATAGTCTTTGATCACGCCTGCGAAAATTTCTGATGCCGATGCGGAAAGTCGATTACAGACCACAACCAGAGGTCCCGTGTAGACGGCACCTGGTTCGACGTCACTGTGGATTTTCCGTTCGCCGTCCATCTGTTTGACTTGAACAACCGGGCCTTCATCCACAAACAGACCGGAGACTTCGATGGCTTCACTGAGAGCACCACCGCCGTTGAATCGCAGATCGACGACAACGCCATCTACGCCACCCTGATCACGGAAATCATAGAGCACTTTACGCACATCGCGAGCGGTGCTTTTGAAGTTTTCATCGCCTCGCTGGGCACCACGGAAATCGCGATAGAAGGAGGGGATACTGATTACCCCGATGCGACCTGTTTTGCCCGGAATTCTTTCACCGGTTTCAATGATTTTGCCTTTGACTTCGGATGTGCTTAACTCAATTTTTTTCCGAGTCAGCTGATAGGTTTCAACGGCATTATTCTTTTCTTTCTTGACTCGCAGCTGCACAATGGTCCCACGTTTTCCACGGATGTAGCGAACCACTTTACTGAGTTTCATTTCGACGACATCAACAAAATCGCCATCTTCCTGAGCGACGCCAACGATTTTGTCACCTGCTTTCAAACGTCCATCTGCATCAGCGGCACCGCCGGGAACGATTTCGGCAACCACTGTGAAACCATCTTCCGACCGCAGGGCAGCACCGATGCCGTCCAGGCTGAGTTCCATGCTGATACGGAAGTCTTCCAGTGTCTGGGGAGACATATAGCTGGAGTGAGGGTCAAAACAGTGAGTCAGAGAACTGAGATACATTTCCAGCTTTTCTGACTTTTCAGTCTGAGTCATGGTTCTGAGATTATTCCGGTAGCGTTTGTGTAACTGCTCGCGTGCTTCTTCGAGCTTCTTATCTTCCAGGATCAGGTTCAGTAGATCGTATTTGACACGCTTTCTCCAGCGTTCATTCAACTCTGACGGATCTTTGGCAAAATCCTGTTCTTTGGCGTCAACGATGATAGATTCATCGACGGAGAAGTCATGGTCTACATCGACCAGTTGCTGAGCATATTCCATCCGTTCCTGAAGACGCTTCAGGTACAGATCGAATGATTCATAAGCAAAGTTGACATCACCCACAGCCAGTTTGTCATCCAACTGAGTTTTGTCGGCTTCGAATCCCTCAATGTCTGATTTGTAGAAATACAGCTTCTGTGGGTCGAGTTGTTTGATGAAACGCTTCATCAGTTTCTGAGAGATTTCATCATTGATCGGTTTGCCGCTGATATGGAAGCGGCTGACCATCGCACAGACCCGTTTGGCTGTGGTTGAATCGTTGGCTGATTCAGAGACAGTAGCCTGCTGCGCAAAAATCGCAGTTCCCAGAAGGAGAACCATACAAAGACTGAGAGCAGAGGCTGCTTTTGAGGGAGGATTTAACTTCATAAGTTTCGTCCGTTGCTTGGATTTGAAGTGATATAGAAAAACCGTTAGAGAGACCTGACGTTAAACAGAGCCTCACTAATGTCAGCCGCTTGATATTATAGGATCGGAGAAAACAGAACAAGGTGACATTTCCAGGACCTTTTATTTGCAACTGTCTGTCAGAGACCGTTTTAACTGGAAAAAACGCGATGAAAACACCATTTCAATTCTTTCAGAGTCCAGTAGAAATTATTACGTCTGGTGAGCAGCAGACGTTGGTCTTTATTCGAAGGAATTCTAAAAGTCCGGTATCTCTTTAGAAAATCAGTGCCGTTGAATTCCGAACAATCATTCTGTGTAACAGGCCCCTGAAAGGCTTTGTTTTCATAAGTGTTAACTTATAAATGATTTACGTTCTGACTGCAGTGACTTCGAAGACAGAGATATTTAATCAGGCTGCATGAGTCGGGTGAGCATCTGCAGACAGTCATACCAGCGTGCCTGAAACTCATCCGAGTCGACTTTGTGGCCGGATATCAATTGTGCCAGCTGGGGCAGGGTGGCGGGAAAAAAGACCAGGGCCGTAAAGATCAACATCAGGCAGACAGGGTCAAGTTCATCAGAAATGGCTCCCTCCGACTGTGATTGTTTCAGTCGATCGATGTGGTTCTGGTAGTATTCCCTGCGCCAGTCTTCGTCGATCAGTGGCTCTCCCTGGTTCTGTTGTGCTTCATTCAGCAATACCCGCACGTAGTTCTGGTCGCGCAGATTTTCCTTGAAGTAGAACTGCAGCACCTCGGTAATCTCTTTGGGGATTTTTTCGACGCTCTCGTTTCGTTCTTCGAGTTTGCTTTGCAGAGCAGCTTCGAACAGTCCCTGTTTGTCGTTGAAATAGCGGTAAATCAGCGATTTATTGAATTTAGCCTGTTTGGCGATTGCTTCGATCCGGGCACCATCGACGCCCCGTTCTGCAAATTCCGCGATGGCTGCCTTGAGGATGGCATCCTGCGAACTGATTTCCTTTTTAGAGGGGATCTTACCGGCTTCAGTTGAACTCATGCTTGCTCCGTATGTGTGAGGTCTCTGGAGTATAGCTGCAGCAGTTTGGGAAAGGAAGAAGTCGCAATTTGAGTGTTCGAGTTCACAGGCATCGTGCAGTACCGGTAATTTTTCAGATTTTTGTTGAAATCGAAATTCGGCGGGATTAACATCAGAGATAATAGTAACGGTAACGTTACCGGTGATCTATCTTTTTTTTAAGAAAAAACTCTGATTTCGGCTCACACTTCTCATGAGCAGGAGGTTTTTCCTTTCAGGCTGGATCATTATGAGTTTTGAAGTTTGCCTTCGCGCGATGATTTAGACTGTGTCCAGTTTTCTGTAGCGTCTCCGGGGCTATTGGGCCCGAGTATCTTAGATTGAGAGACGCTATCGTTCAATGTGATGCGCTCTATGAAGTCAACTTCTCATCCTGTTCGACAGTCTGGTGATCGTAGAAGTCACATTGAGTCATCAGATTTTGAAAAGGATTCGCTTTCTGAGTGTGTGTTTGCGTCTATTTACTGAGTGACCCGTTCAAGAGCGGTCTCTCAGAGATCTTATATTTTTTGATTCAAATACTTCCGTCAATCAATTGGAAAAGCGAGGAGAAGCGTCATGTCACATCGTAGAGCTCTAAAAAGAGGATTCACACTCATTGAGTTGTTAGTGGTCATCGCGATCATCGCGATTCTGATTGCGCTCCTGCTACCCGCCGTCCAGCAGGCTCGGGAGGCGGCCCGTCGCACACAATGTAAAAACAATCTGAAGCAGTTCGGGCTGGCAATGCATAATTATCACGAAGCCCACCGCATGTTTCCGCTGGGGGCCAGTCTGAGACCCGGTTCTTCAGGGGGGGGCGATTTTTTTGCGAACGGTATCGTGATGATGCTGCCTTACTTTGACCAGGCGAACCTGTCGAACCTCTATGATTCTGTCAAACCCTGGGAACAGCAGTCTCCCACAGTAGCGCGGACGGTGTTACCCATCTTTGCCTGTCCTTCCAATGTGGGCGCAAATCCGATCAATGAACCTGCTCTTGCAAGCTTCATTCCCGCCGGCGGAACTTTTGGAATCACTACCTATGTCATGTGCCGCGGCTCGAACGTGGCCTGGTGTAGTTCCAGTAATCATTCCAGCACGGTGAAAGGGATGTTTGACCTCAATCGTGGGTCCCGCATGTCTGATATTATGGATGGTTCCAGCAATACGATCGCCATGGGGGAAGCAGCGACGGGACCTCAATTCAAATTATGTGAAGGTCAGGGGTGTACTACTGGTCCTGCAACTCCGGTCGAAGCCGGCCAGGGTTGGATGATCGCACAACCACCTCCATCTGATTTCAAGGCAGCCCTGTTTATGGGGCCGCGCGCCAGTGTGTTTGGGAGTACGTCAGACCGAATCAACAAGACTTTTACCACGGAAACTCTAATCGATCTGTCGAACTTTACAGACTGCACGTTTGGGAGCGGTGCAGATGCCACCAGTAATTTCCGTAGCCAACATGTCGGGGGAGCACACTTTCTCTATGCAGATGGATCAGTACATTTCATCAGTGAGAATATCGATATGGGAACCTATCAGGCACTTTCAACAGTCCAGGGAGGGGAAGTCGTAGAGGCTCCCTAATCACTTCAACCGACTGTCTCACTCATTCAATACTGGAGAAGTAGCGTCGAGAGGAGGCGATTCTGAATCAGCAAAGTGTTAATAGTATGGACCTGTCTGAACTCGATCAGGCGCTGGAAGAACTGACAGCAAACAACCGGTCGGAGGTAGGATTATCCGTTGCTGCTCGAATTGATTTGACAGAGCAGTGTCTGTGCTGTCTGTCTGAAGCTGCCAGGGAGTGGGTTGATCTGGCCTGTGCAGCGAAGCGGATTCCACGTGAGAGCTCGACCTGCGCAGAAGAAGTTCTGGCAGGACCGGTTTCAGTGGCGCGGTTTCTACAGGTTTTGTTGATCAGTCTCAAAGCAATTTCCGCCGTCGGCCAACCTCGTCTGCCGGGAAGCCCGAGATCAAAAGCGGGAGGTCAGATCTGCGTACCGGTATTTCCCACTTCAGGGATTTTTGATGCTCTGGTATTCTACGGACTGTCGGCTGAAGCCTGGTTGAATCCTGATGTTTCCCCGGAGAACCTGTTTGATCTGACAGGTTTAGAACGTTCTGCAAACTTCGAGTTGCCTCTGACCCTGGTGCTGGGGGCGGGCAATGTTTCCGCGATTCCTGCGACCGATGTATTGACTAAAATTTTGCAGGATGGCGAGCGGGTGCTGCTGAAGATGAATCCGGTGAATGACTATCTCAAGCCTGTGTTCGAACGGTCATTCTCCCCGCTGATCGATGCAGGGCTCCTCAGGATAGTCAGCGGCAATGCAGAGGCAGGCGCTTATCTGCTTGAACATGCGGCGATTGACCGAGTTCATATTACCGGTTCGACACAAACCCATGATGCGATTGTGTGGGGCAGCGATTCGGAGGAATGCCATACGCGAAAAGAGAATAACCAGCCTCGCCTGGAAATTCCCGTCACGAGTGAGCTGGGCAATGTCTCTCCCTGGATTGTCGTTCCCGGTCATTATTCCGACCGGCAATTGCAGTTTCAGGCAGAAAACATTGCGGCTTCGATTGTGAATAATGCGTCTTTTAACTGTCTGGCTACCAAGGTCATTGTTACTTCCGCTGACTGGCCTGATCGGGATCAGTTTCTAATGCTGATTGAGCAGAAGTTACAGCAGATCTCTCGACGTTACGCGTACTATCCGGGGGCAGCCGAACGCTGGCAGCGCTTTACCGGTTCTGAACCAGATGACAAAGAGTATTTACCCTGGAAACTGATTCGCGATGCCGATCCTGCTCAGTCGCCTCATCTGTTTCAGGAAGAATCATTCGTCTGTGTCTGCGCAGAAACAGCATTGAAAGCAGAGACAGCCTCGGGATTTCTGGAACAAGCGGTTGAATTTGTGAACGAGGATGTCTGGGGGACCTTGTGTGCGACGCTTACGGTTCCCGATGCGTTTCGCAACGCAGAACAAGCGATCCTTGATCGGTGTATTGGAGAGTTGAATTATGGAGCCGTAGGAATTAATCACTGGCCTGCTTTAAATTACGCATTCATGTCGACTCCCTGGGGTGGGGCACCGGGGGCGACATTACAGGATGTCGTCAGTGGGATCGGAAACGTGCATAATACTTACTTTCTGGCGGACGTGGAAAAAACTGTGTTGTACGGCCCCTTAACCCTGTTTCCCAAACCAGTCTGGTTTCCTTCACATTCCAATCCTGAAGCGGTGGGCTGGCGTCTATTTGATTTATATACGAAACCATCGCTGGGCAATCTGCTGCGCACCGGATTGACGGTTGCGTTAAAATAACGAATTCACTTCCACTCATTTCTTGACAGGTTTCTTTGATATGGCGTTTTATCAGCGGATGACATTTTCGAGAGCGTTTATCCTGTGTGGGCTGGTTTTGGGATGCGGCTTGCTGCATGTTGCTGTTTTAGCAGGTGCTGAGGAAAAGCCTGCGTTTAGACTGGAAGCATCAACTTATACCTTTACACCCGGACCTGAGTTTCAGTTTCAATTTCAGTCGCGACTGATACAGGCGGTTCCCGGCGATGTGCTGATTCTGGAAGCGGGACGATATGAGTTACAATCCGGTTTAAATCTGGTGACCGATAATGTCACCATTCGCGGACAGGGGCATGAGAAAACGGTTCTTTCCTTCAAGAATCAGACCGATGGCAGTTTTGGGCTCCTGGCGAGTGGAGATAATCTGGTTCTGGAATACTTTGCCGTTGAAGATACCAGCCACAATGCCATTAAAGTGTTAGGGGCTGAGAATGTGACCTTTCGCGGTGTGCGCACCGAGTGGACGGGCGGACCGAAAACAACGAACGGGGCATACGGGCTCTATCCGGTGCAATGCAAAAATGTATTGATTGAAAACTGTGTGGCGATAGGGGCCGCTGATGCGGGAATTTATGTTGGGCAGTCGACGGACGTGATTGTTCGAAACAGCCGTGCTGAAGCGAATGTGGCCGGTATTGAAATTGAGAATACAGTCAATGCAGACGTGTATGGGAACGTGGTGACCGGAAACACTGGCGGGTTGCTTGTTTTCGATCTTCCGGGGCTGCCTCAAAAAAACGGGAGGCATGTGAGATTATTTCGTAATCGTATTTTTAAGAATAACCTCGCTAACTTTGCGCCTGCAGGGAACATGGTAGCCTCCGTTCCAGCTGGTACCGGCATCCTGGTGATGGCTACTGATGAAGTGGAAATCTTCGAGAATACCATCGAGGACAATCGATCTTTTAATGTGTCTGTCGTCAGCTTTCTGATTTTTGGCAAGAAAATGAACGACCCGAATTATGATCCCTACCCGGAAGGTGTTTTCATCCATGACAACAAAATCAAAGGGGGAGGCGGAGAACCGGACGGGGAACTGGGCCTGATTTTGAAGTCGATTGTGGGAACCCCTTTACCCGAGATTGTTTATGATGGCGTGATTGATTCTCAAAAGCGGGTTGATGGAAAGATTCCGGCTGAGAAAAGTCTGCGACTGTCAAATAATGGTGACGTTCGTTTTTTGAATATTGATTTCGGAAATTTAACACCAGAGAAAATTGCGACCGGAAAATATAAACCCGAGACTGATTCATCTGCTTTTACCGGAGTGCTGCCAGCTCTGAATCCGGTTAAACTTCAACCACACGGAAAACCAGAGCCGACAAAAAACAGGGCATTGCAGGTCTATTATGATGCCCCGCGTAAACTGTCTGAACTGGGTTTGTTTCAGGGGAATGGGGTGACACAGGAACCGGCCGAAGATGTGATCCCCTACGATTTACTGACAACATTGTTTACCGATTACACAACCAAACATCGTTTCGTTCGTCTGCCCGCGGGAGAGAAAATCCGTTTTCAGGAATCCGGTGTGCTGGAGTTTCCGGTAGGCAGCATTTTGGTCAAAACGTTTTCTTATCTGAATGATCAACGTAATCCCTCTGCTGGTGAGCGACTGTTGGAAACCCGCGTTGAGTTTCGGAAAGCGTCTGGCTGGTACGGGTATTCCTACATTTGGAATAAAGAACAAACCGATGCTGAACTCAGCCTGGGAGGCGGAGAAATCGATGTGTCCTGGATCCATTCTGACGGTCAGACACGATCAACCCGACACCTGGTACCTAACGCGAATCAATGCATCAGTTGTCACAGCCAGCATGACAAGTATGTGCCCATTGGGCCTACCGCTGCGAATCTGAATCGGATGAACCACTATGCAGAAGGTGAGGAAAATCAGTTGGCCTATCTGGCACGAAAAGGGAAGCTGCAGGGGGCTCCCCGATTGAAAGAGATCAGTCAACTTCCCGCATTTTCTGACTCTCATTCCGGAACAGTCGATCAACGGGTCCGCGCTTATCTGGCTGTGAATTGCGCTCACTGTCACAGTCCGGGAGGGAATGCGCGAACGACGGGTCTGGACTTGCGGTTTTCTCAACAGGATCCAGCGAAATGGGGCGTCTGGAAAAATCCGGTGGCCGCGGGCAGGGGGTCGGGAGGACGCAGTTACGATATCGTGCCCGGTGCGCCCGAGAAGTCGATCCTGATGTATCGTCTACAGTCCAGTGATCTGGCAGCGCGGATGCCTAATATCGGGAACCGGGTTGTGCATCAGGAAGCAGTCGACCTGATCGGGCAGTGGATCAGTGAATTGCCAGGAGAACGGTCCGATTCTGAAACACCTTAGGATTCTGCGAAGACGAAGCGGAGGAGCTTCAAATTGCCTGTTTGTGTTCGTAGGAGTGACTTTCCTGGATGATCAGCTGATTGCGGCCCTGTTTCTGGGATTTAGCCAATGCGTGAAGTCCACGTTCCAGAACCAGCTCGGCGGAATCGCCGGGAACACAGTTGAGATACGCGAGACTGGCAGTAACGACGACTTCCGGGCTATTGCTCTCCAGTCGGAAATGGTGATGGCGAATTGCTTCTCGAATTGATTCGGCACACATCTGACCGGCATCGACTTCAACGCCTGGGAACAGGATTGCCAGTGTGTCTGACTTCCAGAGACAGATGACATCTTCGTCGCGGACTTTGTGCATGATCAGGCGGGAAAGGGTTTTCATGAACTTGATAGGGGCCATAATCCCCAAACGTTCTTTGAGCTGATCATGTTGATTCATCTGCACGAGTAAAAGCCCGCAGTGGTTTTCCGTGTCGGCTCCTGTCAGCAGCATCATATCCAGATTGGCTTCGAAAGCAGAAGAGTCAGGCAGCTTTAGATGTGAATGTTCCGGCTGGAAGGCCCACTGTAAGGCGGGGAATTCCTGCTGTTTCTTTTTGTCCTGTTTTGTGACAGGCGGGGTTTTGTCCGGCTCTGTATTTTTTCGCTCGACCAGACGATTGATTAGTGAGAGCAGGCTGGTCCGTTTGGAATTCAATTCCCGAGTCTGCTCATTGGTCAGAGTGGTACCCGGAAATTTTTCGAGAAGCGAACAGGCCGTGTATGCGGTATCCAGTGTTTCTTTGACGTGCTGAAAACAGTTTTGAAGATGTTTCTGGGCACGACGGAAGTTCCGGGCCGGCGCACTCTTTCCCAGGATATAACCGGCAGCAAAGCCGAGTGAGACAGCGATCAGCAACCCCGCACCGAAACAGATCAGTAATTCGTTGGGCAGTGTTGATAATGATGTTGTGAGAACTGGTGTCATACTTCTCTTCCTGTCTGGGAAGGAAATCAAATCTGAAGCGATTGGATTGCGAATGAGTGCCTGGAGAAAATTGGAGAATTCACACCAAGTAAATGAAGTTTAGTTCGCATTCCGGTTAGAAGTGCAGGGGAATCCCCGTTCAATCACGAAACACTGTGACCGATTGCAATGATTGTGAGGATTATGATCCCGATTTGATCGTTGTGCCTGCACCTGACTCTCAAGTTCTCGACGTCAGAAACCTGTCCGGGCTATTTTCGCTTGTTGCCATCGAGGGGAGTTGCCTGGACCGGTGCGGGCTTAGGATCGAGGAATTTCAGGCTCAATACGATATCCATGTCCCGATTATCCAGTTCATTGATCAGTTTCTCGTCCACGGTGAAGACAAACGAGATCTGTCTGCCGGACGGTGCAGCGCACAGATAATAAATCCACTGAACTGGAATTTCGTTGGCTTTCCCGGCTACAGTCACGCGGTGGATGAATCGTCCGTCATCTGTAGAGAGGTTTTCTGCTTTCAGAATCTTGACGAGCTTGTCACCGAGGGAAGATCGAATATCCTGCTGGAACTGTTCTTCGCTGGTGTGTTCTCCCGGTTTCACGGTCGGGATTTTTGAGATATTGGCCTGTGAGACCAGGCTGCCTTTATCGAGCAGTCGTAGCACAGCGACCTGCCCCGTCTGATGGAAAACATACCAGTCGCGAGGCAGTAATAACCGGACATCCCAGGGAGGTTCGAAACTCAGATATTTTGATTCCGGGTTGGTTTCCAGTGGAATTGAAGCCAGCATCTCATCGGTTAACGGGCCGGGGGCAGTCGCAATTGAACGTGTCCAGTTGACATCCGCGGTCACTTTCATCCCCGGGCTGACGGAACCTACCGAGCGTTTCTCTGTCTGCTGCAGTTCCAGTTGACTGATATAGTTTTGGTTCAGGCGGAACTGCAGTTTGCCTTTGACAGAAATATTGGTCTGCGCACCAACGGTCGCTCCCTCGATACTGCCTGTGAAGCTGATGGTGGCCAGCTGATCTTCCACGGAGTCCAGTTGGCAGGTTAATTCCGATTTTAAAACTGCTTCGAGGCCGGTCAGGGACTGCAGAACCCAGCGGTCCGGAGTCCAGACTTCACCTACATCGACAGTCGACTGGGGTAACAGCGCCAGAACGGGCAGGCTGTCTCCCGGGGAGTTCAGCAGTTCGAGTTCGGAAGGCAGGAGATGACTGTTGGGGGCATGCAGGGAGAGGCCTTCCAAAGTCCCTTCAGCAACGATGAGTCGATGTTTGTCGCTGCCGCGGGCATAGGTTTTCTGGCCTTGAACATCGATAGTGGCGGTTGCTGCTTCATAATATCGGAGTGAGCGAAATGCTTCTGCATCGCGCCCGGTTCCGGGGAGTCGACGTTCGAGGTACTGAAATTTTCCATCGACGTCGAGTTTGAGTGAGCGAGCCTGTCCTGTTTTAATCGCTGTTTCCAGCTGTCCTTTGACCCGAATGGTGGAATCTACGTTGAAGGTGCGCGCGTCCTGGACGGGTTCTTTGAATTCATAGCTTTCCGCGAAAGCGGGCTTCACAAAGGGTGACAGTACTAAGGTGACCAGCGCCAGACAGAGAAAACCGGGAATCCGTGCAGAAGAAACAGAACTCAATGAAAACATGCGGAAGGCTCCGTAAATCAATCGTCCATACTGATTGGAGAATGCGAGATGTAACTAATCGTTGATAACCACTTTAGTCTGCTGTGCCAGTTCACGGGCCGTCGCGGTAATTCCGTCGACATCCAGACCCAGGTCAGCCAGTAATTCTTTGCGGTTTCCGTGTTCAATGAAACGATCTGGAATCCCCAGTCGTTTAAGGTGACTGGTATTTAATCCCGCATCATTTGCCGATTCGAGGACGGCAGAACCGAAACCGCCACAAAGTGTACCTTCTTCAACAGTAATCACAAAGCCCGATTCCTGCAGGGCCTGATGGATGACTTCCGTATCCAGGGGTTTGGAGAAACGGGCATTGATGACGCCGACATCGAGTCCTTCTTCACGCAGTTTTTCCGCAGCCTGAATACAACTGGTGAACAGAGAGCCAAATGCGATGAGCATTCCATCTTTGCCCCAGACATAGACTTCGGATTTGCCCAGTTCCACGGGGGCGACCTTACGTTCGACTGCATCGGCGGCCGCTTTGGGGTAGCGGATTGCCGTCGGTCCATCGTGCTGCAGCGAAAATTCGAGCATGGGTTCGACATCCAGAGCGTCCCCGGGGGACATGTTGACAATGTTCGGGAAGCACCGCATGTAAGTGTTATCGAAGGCACCGTGATGGGTAGGGCCATCTTCACCAGCGATTCCAGCCCGGTCCATGCAGAAGGTTACAGGGAGGTTCTGCAAAGCGACTTCCTGAAAGATATGGTCAAAGCTGCGCTGCAGGAAAGTACTGTAGATATCTACAATCGGGCGAAGTCCGGCTTTGGCCATTCCGCCGGCAAAGGCGACCGCATGGGCTTCGCAGATCCCGGTGTCAAAGAAGCGATCAGGGAAGCCGTCGCGTACTTTTCCGAGCTTATTACCGGCGCACATGGCTGCCGTGAGGACGACGACCCGTTCGTTGTCGGTCATTGCCTGGAAAATGGAACTGCTGACGACATCGGTAAAGGCTTTGGGGGAAGTGCTGCCCGGTTTTTCTACAGGCACGATTTCGTTTTCTTCATTCCTCTGGAACGGCGCCGGTGCATGAAATGAGACGGGATCATTGGTAGCCGGTTCAAAACCGTGACCCTTTTCCGTCAATACATGCAGCAGTACAGGGCCTTTAATATTCTTGATCATCTGCAGATAGCCGGACAGTGATTCAATATCGTGGCCATCTACAGGGCCAATATAGCGGAAGCCCATTTCTTCAAACAGCATGCCCCCATGCAGAAAGCCTTTGACTGCCTCTTTGAAGCTGCCCAGGGTATGTTCCATGGACTCGCCTACGACGGGGAGTTTGTTCAAGAGCCAGGAGACATCGCGTTTCAGGCCATTGTAAAAAGGGGCCACGCGTGCTTTATCGAGATACTTTGCCAGTCCGCCCACGCGGGGGCAGATTCCCATTTTATTATCGTTGAGGATGACGAGCACATCCTGATCCATGCCCGCTGCGTTGTTCATGGCTTCAAACACGACACCGGAAGGGAGTGCACCATCACCGATGACTGCGACCGACTTGCGATCTGATTCTCCCCTCAGATCGTCACCAGCTTTGAGTCCGAGGACGGTGGAAACACTGGCCCCGGCGTGTCCGGTCATGAACAGGTCGTAGTCGCTCTCTTCCGGATTGGGGTAGCCCATCAGGCCCCCTTTGCGTCGGATCGTCGATATTTCGGAGTAGCGTCCCGTCAGTAACTTGTGTGGGTAAATCTGGTGACCTGTATCCCAGATCAGTCGATCTTTGGAGAAGTCGTAAGAGATATGCAAGGCGATGCAGAGTTCAACCACTCCCAGGTTACTCGCAAAGTGTGCCGAGCGGTCTTCCACAACCGTACACAAAACTTCACGGATTTCTGCAGCCAGCGTTTCGAGTTCAGTCCCGGATAAAGTTTGCATATCAAGTGGCGACTTGATCCGTGGTAGAATGTCGATGTTCATCAGTGGTCTCGTTCCAATATAAAGTGGGCCAGTTCTTCCAATCGTTGGCCGTGGCTCCCAAGTGGGGCAATCGAGAGGCACGCTTCTTCAATCAAATTTTGAGAGCGTCGTCGACTTTCTTCAACGCCAATCAGGGAGGGGTAGGTTAATTTACCGTGATCTGCATCTTTTCGCACGCCTTTTCCCATTTTTTCTTCATCACCGGTTAAATCAAGCAGATCATCGGTAATTTGGAATGCCAATCCTATGCAAGTACCGTATCTTTCCAGGTTTTTCAGAGTCGCTGAATCTGCTCCACCGATGCGCGCTCCCATGGTTAGTGCACTGCAGATCAGTCGTCCTGTCTTACGCTTATGAATGGCTTCCAGAATTTCGAGTCTGGGATTTTCAAGGTGCTCTGATTCCAGGTCAGCAACCTGACCTCCGACCATTCCTATAGCGCCTGCTGCATTCGCAAGATCAACACAACAGGCTGCTGCACAAGACTTTACTTCGATTTCGTTTGCAAGCAGTTCAAAAGCCCGGGTCAACAAGGCATCGCCAGCGAGAATCGCATTTGCTTCACCGAATTTGATATGGCTGGTCGGTAAACCGCGGCGGAGTTCATCGTCGTCCATCGCCGGTAGATCATCATGAATCAGGGAGTAAGTATGTACCATTTCGATGGCACAGGCAGCTGGTAAGGCTGTTTTCAGATCACCGCCACAGGCTTCGCAGCTGAGCAACACAAGGATGGGACGCAATCGTTTTCCGCCTGCAGAGAGGCTGTACGACATTGCTTCTTTGAGAATCGGCGGGCAGTCAGCTGATTGATCGAGTGCCTGATCCAGCTGGTGATTGACCAGAGTCTGCAGGTTAATCCACATTTCTTTAAAGGGCAGGGATGTCGCGCTCATTCAATCAGGGGCTTTAACTTTTATCTTGTGTAATTCGTGTAAGTTTTTTTCAGGCGGATTCTGTTGCCGTCGCCACCAAGAGACCAATCTGGCAGGCTTTGAGATATTCATCAATCATCAGGGTTTCGCTGGTGGTGTGGATGTCCTGTTGGCCACATCCCAGTGTAACAGTCGGGAATCCATGGGCGGTCATCCAGTTGGCATCCAGGCCTCCATTGGCGATGGTCAGTTCCGGCTGGCCTCCCTGTTTTTCGATGGCAAGTCGCGCGGTCTGCACAGCGGGTTCCTCTTCCGGCAGGCGGAAGGAATCATATTTCAAGTAGGATTCGAATGAAACATTCCCCTGTTTCCCTTCGCTGTTTTTCACTGATTTGGCAGCTTTCAGGAAGGCCTTTTTGAATTCATCCAGTATTTTCTGACGAAAAACGGGATTGTGACTGCGTGCTTCCGCTTTGATGGTCAGTTCGGGCATCACCACATTTGTAGCGGCTCCGCCTTCCATGACTCCGACATTGCTGGACCCAGTATTCTTCCCTTTGATCACCAGCCCATGCCAGCCATTGGTATAGAGGTCGTCAATCGCGCGAGAGGCAATCACGGCGGCACTGACGCCACATTCCGGATGTGCGCCGGCGTGACTTGCAATGCCTTGAATCTGGATCTGCATGCCCGAGTCACCGGTTGCACCGATGCAGAGCATATCCGACAGTTTGCCATCCCAGTTGAAGCACATTTTGGGTTTGCCCAGCTTGCTGGTTGTAAGCAGACGCACGCCGACCAGCCCGATTTCTTCCTGAACCATCCAACAGAAGCTAAGTGGCGGGTGGGGGAGGTTCTGTTCGAGGATGGTGAGCAGGGCGTTGAGAATGACGCTGCAACCAGAACGGTCGTCAGCACCTAATGCAGTCTGATCACTTTTAGAATGAATCAAATCTCCTTTTTTGACAGGTTTTGCGCCGACACACAGTGGGACGGTATCCATATGGGCCATCAAAAGACGTCGTGGTCCTCGCAGAGTGCCCGGCAGCTTGACGATCATATTCCCCGTCTGCCCGCCGATAGGACTTTTTTTATGGGCGTTATCGAATTGAATCAATTTCTCCGGCAGCCCTGCTTTGAGCAGGCGGCTTTTAATTTCGTCGGCGATCAGCGCCTCTTCGCCGCTTTTACCGGGGATTGCCATGAGCTCTGTAACGAGCTGTAAAGCTTTTTTAGGATTGATTTTAATTTCGGTCATTGATGAACGTTTACTCATGAGTGTGGATCGCCGGCTGAGAATAAGGGGGACATCCGATGGACAGCATCCTGTTTCGAATGATGCAAGTTAGGCTTTCACGGGAGTTTTTTCAATGCGGTCGCTACTGTACTTCTCAGTTCAATCCCGTGCATTGAGACTCATATTGCTGTAAATCATGATCAAAATTAGAATCCCCGCTGATTTGCCGACAAATATCGGGAATTGGCATTTCTTAGCCACTTCGTATTTGTCCCAAAGAACTGCCCCATTTCCTGAGTTGTTTCCGTTATTGCTGACAGGAAATAACGCATTCGTTAAGTATAACCAGCTAACAATCTTAACATCGGTTTCTGAGAATTGAAGATCATTCGCTCACCTCTGCGCTGGCTTAAACATATTACGCTGGCACTGATTACTCTCATCCTCTTGGCGGTTGGGAGCGAGGTCGCATTGCGCGTGGCCGAATATCGAGATCAAGACTCGGTCAGCAGCTATGATTCCGAAGGGTTTTTAATACCCTCTGACGTGAGTTATCACCGCATCCGGCCTATGCAGGATGTATCCCGCAGGCATCCTGATACGGGAGAAACGATTCAGTTCTCGATCAACAGTATGGGGCTCAGAGGGGCTGAACCTGCGATACCAAAGCCTGCGGGAGTCTTCCGAATCCTCTGTCTGGGGGGGGAGACTGTGCTGGCACCGGAGATGGCAGACGAGGATACATTCTGCTCCCGACTGCAAACATTATTGCAGAATCAGACCGAGCTGAAAGTGGAAGTGATCAATGCGGGCGTGCCTGATGCCTGTCCCCTGATGTCATATCTGCATTTAAGACACTCCTTAGTGGGCTTGCAGCCTGACCTGATTCTGTTTCATTTTGACATGTCTGATGTGGCCGACGATCATGCGTTGCGTCGTTATACACAGATCAGTGATGCGGGGATGCCATTGTGTTCGATGCATCCCCTGTTTGAAAAATATAATGAACCGGAACGACTGGAAAGTCAGTTCTTCGTCTATCGGTATTCACTTCGCTGGCTGGGAGATTACTGGGTCGAAAATCAACCTGCAGGACTGGAACGTGATATTGATACTCCTCAGGGAAAATATTTATGGCTGGAAGATCATCCTCCCGACTGGTCGGTTTATGTCAGGCAAACCCTGGAGCCGATTCAGAATATTCAGCAGATTTCACAGGGGACTTATTCACGATTTATCCTGGCATCCTACCCGAAGCCCTGGCAGGTATCAGAGTCAGCGATGAGTGGAGAGCATGCCAGAACCCAGTTGGGAGTTCGTGAAGGAGTGACTTATGGAAGTCGCTTTCCATTTGAACTGTTAGAGACTTATTCCCGACAGATCAATCTTTCCTTCTGTGATACCTCACGCACTTTTCAGAGTATCCAGAACCCGGATCGATACTATCTTCAAAATGTACCTCAGTTTTCGCGGGAAGGGCATGCCTTATATGCCCGGGAACTGGCTTTGTATATTCTCAAAGAGATCCCCGGCATCTGGACCCGTGAAGTTCCTTCGCAGATGGAACCTCCGGCAGATAGGCAGGCGTTGATTCCTTTACGATAAACGAAAACCTGGCTTCAATGCCGGGTTATGATGGAAGTATCGATTATTCGACTCAGTCTAACAGTTTGTTTAGTGGTCTTTTATTCAAACAGGATTTTATTGCGGAGTATCAATCTGAGGGGAAGCTCTGTTTTCGCTTTTGAAGTTCAGATTCTCTGATTTTCAAAGACTTTATGGAAGAATCGTGACCTATCTTTTCAGGTATGAAGAAATCTTAATATTTTGTGCCATAAAACGTTTTCACAAGGAATTGAAATCAGGAGCGAGTCATCTGGCGTTTCGATTTCAGTCGACTACGCTTTGTACCAGTTCGGTTCCTGGTTTTTTTAGATATCAGCTCGCGTTAAGACAGGACAGGATGTAATGAGTTCTTACGAAACAGCATGTCGTTATTTTTATCAGGCTTCGCGCCAGGTCGGGTTATCGAAGAATATGCAGGATCTGCTGCGCACCCCGGAGCGAGAAGTCAAAGTGGAAGTTGCCATCGAACGGGATAATGGCGAAATCGCGACCTACATCGGCTATCGCGTGCAACATGACAGTTCGCGTGGCCCCATGAAAGGAGGGCTGCGTTTTCATCCGGAAGTCAACGGGGATGAAGTGTTGGCGCTGGCCTCGCTGATGACCTGGAAGACGGCTTTGGTGAATATTCCTTATGGTGGTGCCAAAGGGGGGATTTCAGTAGATACCAGTAAACTGTCTCAGGGCGAACTGGAACGAGTTACCCGTAAATTCATCGATAAGATCTATGATGTGATTGGGCCTCTCAAAGATATACCGGCGCCGGACATGGGGACGAACGCGCAGGTGATGGCGTGGATCATGAATCAGTATGAAAAATATCGGGGGTTTAATCCGGCGTGTGTCACGGGAAAACCACTGGAACTGCACGGAGCCGATGGTCGTGAAGAGGCGACCGGTCGTGGAGTGGCGATGGTGACGCGGGATACTTTGGACCACATGAAAATTGATATGACAGGAGTCACTGTCGCGATCCAGGGGTTCGGCAATGTGGGCAGCTATGCCGCACATTTTCTGGATGAGTTTGGTGCCAAGATTGTCGCTGTCTCTGACGCCAGCGGCGGAATTTACAGTGCTGATGGAATTAATATTCCCAAACTCATCGAATACACTAAGGACACAGGAGCCGTCAAAGGATTTCCGGAAACGGAAGCCCTGTCGAATGAGGAGTTGCTCACATCGAATGTGACCGTGTTGATTCCTGCTGCTTTAGGGGGAGTATTGACCAAAGACATCGCTAAAGAAGTCAAAGCGAGATGCATCATTGAAGCAGCCAATAATCCAACTGTCCCGGAAGCAGACGAAATATTTGATAAAAACGGGGTGGTTGTGGTGCCCGATATTCTAGCCAATGCCGGGGGCGTGACGGTGAGTTACTTCGAATGGGTTCAGAACAGACAGCATTTCAGCTGGGAAAAATCCCGCGTTCGCTCTGAATTAGATCGTATTATGAATGACAGTTTTAAACTCGTCTGGAAGATTGCCACTGATAAAAAAGTGTCTCTACGCGTCGCTGCCTACATACTGGGAATCGGACGGGTAGGGCGTGCCACCGTCTTGGGAGGCATCTGAAACCCCGCTATCATTTTTCGTTAAGTTCAATTCGGACATAGATTAACATTTATTTCACCCCCGACGCTTGCGAGGTAATATATATGATATCCACAGAGGAACTGATCAATGATTGTGTTCTGTTTCAGTCTGTGACACCGGCTGAGATGGAAGAATTGCTCTATTACTCTGAAACGGAAGAGTTTTCTGAAGGGGCACGTATCCTGGATGAAGGAAATTCCACGCGCTATCTCTGGATTATTAAGAGTGGTTCCTGTGAGGTGCGTAAAAAGCTGTCGAATGGAAGTGAGCAGACTCTGAGTCAGCTCAGCCCGCTGTCTATTTTCGGCGAAATGTCGTTTTTCAAGCCGGCCCCTCATTCAGCGAGTGTCGTTGCTTTATCTGATGTAGAAGTCGTGCGTATCCCTGGGCGAGAATTTGATCAGATGTTAAAAGAGGGGGCCAAAGGTGCCCAGAAGGTCGTATTCAATACCTTGCGGATTATGTCGGACCGGTTACGGATGATGGATAAATGGTCAGCGGATATGGTAGAGAGCTGTGGTTCCCGCACCAGAAATGCAGAATGGCACGACTTCCGGTCGAAACTGTACTCAGACTGGAAATTTTAACGGGAAATCAAGCCAGAATCGACGTTTGTGATCCCGCGTTGACACATTTCGACGGATATTTGATACTTCGGTATGTTGAACACAGTCGATCAGGCAATTAGCCTGTGGGGGCACGGTGCGCACCTTTTGGTCGCGTAAGGTGTCCTTTTCAACGAACTGCACGTGTTTTACGTACCAGGATGGTCGATGAACACATTTACCATCTACCCAAAATAAATTAAGAGTGACATGACAGAATTAGACTTGGCTCAATATACAGACCTGCTGGCATCGCAGGCGCGTGATGCCTCACGAAAACTGGTTTCCTCGAATGGGAATCAGAAAAACGCCTGGTTGCGCCGTATGAGCGAATTGATTCGTGAGCGAACACCGGATCTCCTGGAAGCAAATGCTGTCGATATCAAGCAGGCACCGGAGTATGGACTGACGGAAGCTTCCATTGATCGACTGAGATTGACTGAGGCCCGACTTCAGGGAATTACTACGGCACTGGAAGAGATCATCGCCCTACCCAATCCGATTGGCGAAATCATCGATAGTAATATTCGTCCGAATGGTCTGCTGGTCACGCGCGTGCGGGTGCCTCTGGGGGTTGTGTTTTTTATCTACGAGTCACGACCCAATGTAACCATCGATGCGGCTGCCTTGTGTGTCAAAAGCGGAAACGCCGTGATTTTAAGGGGTGGGAAAGAAGCGTTTCACAGCAACATCGCTTTCTATAAGCTGCTGCAGGAAGGGCTGCGAGATGTCGGGCTTCCGGAGGAAGCCGTTCAGCTGGTCGAGACAACAGACCGTGAAGCAGTAGGGCATTTTCTGAAACTGAGCAAATACATTGATGTGACAATCCCCCGCGGCGGGAAAGGTCTGATCGAACGTGTGGCCCGCGATGCGACGATGCCGGTCATCAAGCATTTTGACGGAGTCTGCCACGTCTATCTCGATAAGTCAGCCGATCCTGAGTTGGCGGAATCGATTACGGTGAACAGCAAATGTCAGCGTCCCGGTGTGTGTAATGCGGCAGAGAGCCTGCTTGTGCATATTGATGTTGCGGAAACCATTTACCCACGGGTGGCAGAGGCACTCAAGCAGCAGGGGGTCGAGCTACGCTGCTGTCCACGTTCACTGGAACTGACACCAGGAGCTAAAGCAGCGACTGAAGAAGATTATGGCACAGAATACGTAGCCAAAATTATCTCTGTCAAAATTGTGGATGACATGGATGAAGCGATCCGGCATATTCATCAATATGGATCGGGTCATACAGAGTCGATCGTGACGACAGAACTGGCTGCGTCTGAAAAATTCACTACAGAAGTTGATTCCGCCGCAGTGATTGTCAACGCAAGCACGCGTTTCAATGATGGTGGAGAGTTTGGACTGGGGGCGGAAATCGGAATCAGTACCGATAAATTTCACGCGCGTGGTCCCTGTGGGTTAAATGAACTGACCAGTTATAAATATGTAGCCCATGGAGCAGGGCAGATTCGAGAGTAGCAGTTAGATCAATGATTGAAATCGCGTCGCGGGCAGTCTGCTCTCGCCGTGGTTCAATTTTCAGGGAGGCCACGGATGGCAGACGTACTCAGTCAAAATGAAGTCGAATCGCTCTTATCAGCGTTAGATCCTTCTGCAAACAACACCAGTGCTTCGAGCCGTCCTACGACGCGAAGCACCGACTTTAACTCCCAGATCAGTATTTATGACTTCAAACGTCCCGAACGCGTCAGCAAAGAGCAGATGCGGGCCTTTCGCGCGTTACATGAGAGCTTCAGTCGTGAATTTGGCGCCGCCCTCAGTGGGATGTTACGTTCGATCATTGAAGTCAAGTTAATCAGTGTCGACCAGTTGACCTATAGTGAGTTCGTTTTCAGTCTGGAGAATCCGACCTGCTTTAATCTTCTTGAGTCAGAAACTCTGGAAGGACACATTATCCTGGATATCAGCCCGTCGATCATTTTTCCGATTATCGACCGGTTGTTAGGCGGGGATGGGAATTCTCACGGTGCGTACCCGAACCGGGCATTAACTGAAATTGAGATCCGCCTGGTTTCCCGAATTACCGGGTTGGCAATCGAGGGGATTGAATCGGCTTGGAGTAACCTGTGTGAATGGAAACTTCGGGTATCCCAGGTTGAAAGTAATCCACAACTGGTACAGATTGTGCCTCCGAACGAGGTAATTGTGCTGATCTCTTTTGAAGTCACAATGGGGGAAACACGGGGGATTATCAATCTCTGTATTCCCTTTAATACGATTGAGCCATTATCGAACAAGTTGACCTCCGATACCTGGTCGGCTTACAAGAAGAAGTCACCGGATTTAAGGCAGCAACTGAATCTGGAAGCCAGTGTCTCCAAGTCGAAAATTGCGATGCGAGTCGAACTGGACAACAGTAAATTGACGGCGGGAGAAGTTCTGAATCTGGCCGTAGGTGATGTGATCATGTGCAATAAAGGGAGTGCTCAGAGCCTGACCGTTGAACTGGAAGGCTCCCCGGTTTTTACTGCTTTCCCGGGAGTGTATAAAGGGCATAAAGCCATCAGTATTGAGAAAATGCTGGCCATCCCGCGGGATGTGATCGAAGAACGTCTGAAAAGTTCAGAAGGAGCGACAGGTTGATCTAAGTCTAATTTGCGGGAGTGTGTCAGGCTGTACTTTAGCGATGAATTGCTGTAAGCTTCTGAAGTGAATGGTGATCGGAGTGATTTTCAGTTTATAAAACCTGATATCAGGTTTAACGATCACCGGTCAGCAGCTCGGGAAACGCCGGTTTTCAGTCAATCCGTCATTTTTTCTACGAAGTCACCGGGTTTTTCACCCCGTTTCGGTGGAAAAAGTAACGTGAGGCTGATTATACTGCCCGATCAACCTCCCTGTTGAAGACCATTCTGTATCGTTTTGATGGACAGATGTGGTCTTGCTGGTTGAGGATTCTGCTTGAGAAGAATGCAGAACGCGTAGAGAATATGACTCAGGAATGATGACTGGATCTCTGTTTTCTCAGAGGCAGCACGTGTCTCTGAAACGTTTACGAAGATAGAAAATTAAAATGCCTAAGCAAAAGACACATAAAGGAATTAAGAAGCGGTTCAAAATTACTGCTTCTGGTAAAGCCAAGCACAGGAAAGCGTTTCGCGGTCACATTCTCAGTAAAAAGAGCCCCAAGCGAAAGATCAGACTTCGCGGTGATGGTGTAGTGACAGGCGCTGAAGCGAAGCTGATTGTGAATGCCCTGCGTCCCGGTTCATAGGCTTCGCCGAGATCCCGGCTGCCTGAGCTGGGATGTGTGCTGACAGATTCAAAATTTAACATCACAGTTGGAAAGTAATAATGCGAGTTCGAAAAGGTGCAGCTCGACGTCGAGCCAAGAAAAGACTGTTCAAAGAAGCCCGCGGTAATGTTGGTGGTCGCAGTAAACTGCTGCGAACCGTCAAAGAAACCCTGATTCGTGCCCGGGTCTATGCCTACCGTGACCGCCGCGTTCGTAAACGCGAGTTCCGTGCTTTGTGGGTGACTCGAATCACTGCTGCCTGCCGCGCACGGGGGACAAATTACTCTCAGTTTATCAACGGTCTGACAAAAGCTGGCATCACGCTGAACCGTAAATCACTCAGCGAACTGGCAATTTATGAGCCACAGATCTTTGATGAGATCGTGAAAGCTGCCCAGGCTGCTTTAGCAGCATAATATCCGGGTGGATTAAGTTCTCAGTTGAGATACGTAAAATCAGCCATTTCTGTCCAAAAGAACAGGTGTGGCTTTTTTTACGTACGTACCTGTCTCAAATTTACCAGGCCAGAGAACTCAGGGGGGGCGATTTTTCAAATTGCAGTACGCTGGAAATATAGAAACTGCTATATTACGCGCCAAACCTGCAGGGAGGGAAGCAGGTTCATTTTCAGGGAGGCAGTGAGTCGATGCAGGCAGGCATGAAATCGAATCCGGGTAACAGGTGGAGACCACACTGGCTGGTTGCGCTGTGGCTCATTCTGCTCAGCTTCACGAGTCTGGCTGCCTGCACCGGGTTCAGGTCGGTCGTGCCTGCCCCTCTGGTCTTTGAAGAGCAGTCGGCAAAACTCCTGGAGATTGCGCCTTTGGGAACTCCCAAGGAACAGGCGATTCGTGAGTTAAACGATGCGGGAATATCAGGCGATTTTGCGTCCAGTCCTTCGATCTATTATTGTGATCTATGGCAGCGTGAAGATGGCACAATGTGGCATTTGAATGTCGCGCTACTGTTTAATGAGGATGGGACACTTTATAAAACCCGCCCGGCCCAGGCTGATGTCAGCTGGGAGAAGGATGCGCCCGCCACGGAACAGGCAGAGCTCTGAGTCGTTCTCGCTGTCTCTCAAAGTAGAGCAGTGCAAAGCTATTGGTCTACGGGGTCTGCGGGTTTCTCGAGCAACTGGATATGTCCCTGGCAGAATTTGCAGGCTGCGACTGAGCCCAGATACTTGTGGGCAATGCGCAGTTCCTGCCGGCAGTGGGGACAACTGGTATAGAAGCCTTGGGAGATGGCTTTGCTGGCATCTATTTTCAGGGAGAAAGGGGCCTGACAAAATTTGCAGGAGACCTGTTTGCCCAGGTATTTCTTATGGACGCGTAATTCTTTATGGCAGTCGGGGCACTGGAAAAAATACCCGGCCGGATAGGCATCGCAGCAGACAGCCAGTTCTTTCAGTGGGTGGAACGCAGGAATCTCTACTGTGTCGTGCTCCAGATCATCGTTGAGCAGTTCACGGCAGGTTTGACAGTGTACCAGATTTGCAGGCATGTCCTCCCCACATTGCGGGCAGGGGCCACCGGGCCAGGCGGGCATAATAAATCCTTGTTTTTCAATCAGTCAGTTATCAGGTTGCTGAAGTTTCGAGATGGCCCGTTATCTCGGTCGAGGTTTAGACTGTGTCCAGTTTTACTGTAGCGTCTCCAGGTCCACCAGGACCGAGTATATTAGATTGACAGACGCCATGGTTTAAATGTGATGCGCTCTAGTTTTAATATAAAGGATTCCACATAGATCATTGTGAAAGCGTAGAAGTGAAAAGGACTGTTCTAGCTCTGATTGTAGCAAACCCATGGGGGAGAATGAATCAAATTTTATAACATATCATGCTCATTCCACCGCGTAAACTAATTTTTAGGTTGCAGGCAGTATAAGTGTTTGAAGGTTCTCAGAAACATCTGTTTGTTGGCAACGACCACGGTCGCATGGCTGGGATCTCCAAGTTTAACTTTTCCATGTGATTTGAACTGGGGAGAGGCTTCCACCATGGCGACATCACCATTTTCATTGATGCAGTACAGGACGCCGTTAATACAGACAGGAGAGCTGCTGAAGTCGCCGTCAATGCGTTCAGTCCAGATGTTTTTCTGAGTTGCGATGTCGACACAGCTGACGACGCCGGCATCACCCCAGAGGTAGAGATGGCCTTCATAGACAACTGGAGTCGGTACGTAAGGGAGTTTGGTAGATCGCTGATATTTAATGTGGCTCTCTTTGATGTTACCGGAACCGGTGGGGTCTACGCCGTACAGCAGCTTACCTCTACCACCACCACCGCAGGTCGCGAAGATCAGTCCTTCGCCGTAAACAGGGGAAGAAACCGTGCGTTGAGGAAACTCACCCGTGGTCCAGTTAAGTTTCCCTGTTTCGGGGTCGAGGCTGCTGACGCCTGTGGCACCGCTGACACAAATCAGTTGAGGTCCGGTATTGGGGTGATTGATAATGATGGGGGTTGCATAGGATGTTCTACGGACTGCCCGGTCTGCCTTCCAGACTGTTTTACCGGTCAGTTTATTGAAAGCCGTGACAAAGCTGGGCCCCTGCTGATCATTGGTCGCGATGACCAGGTCTTTGTAGATGATGGGGGAACTGCCGTGTCCATGCTGGCTGGTAAAGGTTCCCAGGTTGCGTTCCCAGATTTTATTCCCTTTGAAGTCGTAGGCAATCAGCAAGTAAGATTCTTCATCCGCAAACTCAACATATACATGTTCTCCATCGGTGGCGGGGGTACTGGAAGCCCAACTACCCTTGCGGTGTTTATGACTCTTTTTCAGTTTGGTATCCCGTCGCCATTTTTCTTTTCCGGTTTTAGGGTCGATGCAGAACAGGTAACGGGTTTCGCCTTCGTCGATCGCCGAGGTAACAAACAGGTTATCTTCCCAGATGGAAGGGGATGAATGACCTATTCCAGGCAGTTCCCTGTGCCAGGCGTAGTCTTTCTCGGTCCACTCCAGGGGATAGCCTTTTTCGTCCGAAATACCTGAGCCGTCAGCTCCCCGAAAGCGAGGCCAGTTTTCTGCCTGCAGTGCGGTCAGCGTTGTAAGGGAGCAGCATACTATCAGCATGATTCGCAGGGTGCGAGTAAAACAGCGGTTGGAGAGTAGTCTGTTCATGGGAGATTCTCGTTTGAGGCAGGATGTAATTCAGATTTCACATAATAAGCTTGACGAATTTTATGTTCTGGTGCAAGTTAATTGAATATAATAAATGTCCGGGCTATCGTAAGTAAATAGGGCGTACTGATTTCGGCAATGTTTGCGGGGCGGGTGCCTGTTGGCTCTATCATGAGGGATCACGTTCGCTGGATTTCAACAGTGAAACCAGTCCTGTGTCATCATACATGCATAATTCTGAAAAGAAAAACTCAAACGTGACTTCCTCAGTAGCGTATCTGATCGTTCAAGAACTGGAAGAGCGGGGCAAGGTGTATCGTCTGGTAGATCGCCAGGTGATGACCATCGGCCGCGCGCCCACGAACCGGATAGTGCTCGACGACGAAGTCTGCAGCCGCAATCATTGTGAGATTTTCTACAGTGACTCAGCCTGGTACATCCGCGATCTGGGCAGTCGAAACGGAACACTGGTGCAGGGGATTCCCATCAGCCAGGACTACGAACTCCAGGATGGGGATGTTGTAGAGATTGGTGACAGTCAGGCAATTTTTACGTTTGATGTATCTCGATTCTCCTCTCGTCCCACGTCAGATGGCTCCAGTGCCGAACTGGAGAGTGAGACAATGGGCGGGGGGCATCAGTCCAGCTGGGATGAATTCAATATTCCAGAGATCATTCAGCGGAAAAGTCATTCCCGTTTTCACACACCGCTTCCCCCTTCTAATGTGGATCGTGATCGAGATCGGACCAGTCGTGAGCTGGGGCGGCTGTATCGTCTGGCGCTGGAGATGGGCAATGTCCAGTCTGAGCAGGAATTGTCGCAGATCGTATTGAATGGTTTGTTTGAGGGGACCAGTGCGGACATTGGTGCCATTTTGTATTTTGATCCGACACAACAGCAGGCACGCAAACCGGAAAATCTGAAGGTGATTGCTTTTCAGTCGGTTGATGAGCTGCCTTACCAGAAACCATCCAATTTCCTGTCCGAAATGGTTTTTGCCGAGGGGGATGCGATTCTGGCCCATAATATCGCGGACGACAGCAAGTTGTCGACGCGTGACAGCCTGGGAAAGATCCATGCCCAGAGTGTCATCTGTGCGCCTCTGCGCAATAAACGGGGGGTGGCGGGGCTGATCCACCTGTATGCGACCAATCCTGATAATCCATTGGATTCTGATGACCTGGAGTTCACGCTGGCTCTGGCGGATCAGCTGGCCATTTCGTTTGAGAACCTGAGTGAGAAACTGCGCCTCTCGGATGGTCTGGCACGGATGGAAGGCGAAAACAAGGCCTTGCGGGAGCAGCTGGAGCTTGAGAGTGAACTGGTAGGGAAAAGCCCCAGTATGACTTCAATGAAGGCGCAGATCCTGCGAATTGCTCCTACAGATGCCAGTGTGCTGATTCGTGGTGAGAGCGGAGTTGGTAAAGAGCTGGTGGCACGAGCCATCCATTTCAACAGCCAGCGAAAGAAACATCCGTTTGTCTGTATGAACTGTGCGGCTCTGAGCGAAGGTCTGCTCGAGAGTGAATTGTTCGGGCATGAAAAGGGGGCATTTACCGGAGCAACCGGTCAGAAGCCTGGTAAATTCGAACAGGCACATAAGGGGACCTTGTTTCTGGATGAAGTCGGGGAAATGTCCCTGGGAGTGCAGGCCAAGTTTCTGAGGGTACTGGAGGGGCACTCTTTTGAGCGAGTGGGGGGCAGTGTATCAATTAATGTTGATGTAAGGGTGGTCGCCGCGACAAACCGGGACATGGAAAAGGCGGTCGCGAAAGGAATTTTCCGGCAGGATCTTTATTTTCGCCTGCACGTGGTAGAGGTCAGCGTGGATCCGCTACGTGTACGTGCGGATGACATCCTGCTGCTGGCAGATTATTTTCTGAATCGCTTTGTGGTCAAAACAGGGCGGCCGATTCGTGGTTTCACCGAGGAGGCAAAGGAATTGCTGGAAGCATATCACTGGCCCGGTAATGTCCGCGAACTGCAGAATACGATCGAGCGGGCTTTCATATTGTGTACCAGCGATATTATAGATGCTTCGGATATCCAGTTGTCGGCAGTGGGAATGGAGAGTGATCCCCAATCTGTACTCCCCCCGGCTCACACCCGGTTTCGCGAGGTCTCACTGGAGATTGTGGAGCAGGAGCATATCCTGGCTGTGCTGGATAATACCAACTGGAACAAATCTCGGTCGGCACAAATTCTGGGAATTGAGCGTTCGACTCTGGATCGGAAACTGAAACGCTATGGGATTCATCGTCCGTGAGTTGTATACGAGTGCTACTGTTGAAAGTAGTCACCATGTGGTTTTGAGTCATCAAAATCCTGCAGATTCAGCCGAAACGGCAGGGGAAATCTGAATCTCAGGCGAGAGTTGCCTGTTGAGGGATTCGATTTCAAAGTAGTTTGCAAAAATGTCAAAAATCTTGTTGACATTTTACCATAAAAACTAAAGAATTGTCCTAGAAACAGGGGATACCTAATAGGTGTCCTCTCTTGCGGTTTTCAACTGCAGCCAAAAAAACTCGGGATGTTTTTTAACCACTAATTTAGAAGAGTTTCCCACCTGAAAAAACCTCCCACACCCTTGGAGGGTGTTGCTTTCAATCTCCCAAATAACGCAATGGATGCGTACGCTACGAGCGATTGAATTTCTCGGTTTGGTAGAGATGACTGATTGTTTTGTTCCACGTAGAAGGTTTGTCCACTCATAGTGGTATGAGTGGAGATTCTGGACTTTTATAATTGTTGTTGGAGAAAGAAGAAGAGAATGTCGGCATTTTTGATGGGTACGGATGACGTTGAGACTCTTTCATACGAACTTGAAGATGATCAGTCATTGGTCAGCTACGAAGATGGTGATTACCAGGATTTTTCTGGTGAAGGGTACGATCCCAACTTCGATGCTCTGTTCGGTGAAGAAGAGTATCGTGAAATGGGCATTAACCCAGATGAAGCAACACAGGCAAAGCCCGGTTCAGAACAGAAGGTTCTGATGCTGGCTGCACGCTATGCTGCTGGTCTGCCACTCTGGAATAACAGTGATTGTTATGATCACGGTCCAGGAGAAAACCTGCTGCAGGGACTTCTTGCTTAATATCATCGTTTCGCAGCGTCTTTTTTCACAACGCGAATCGTTATGTTTCCGATAGAAAAGGGTCTTCAGTCAATTGCCTGAAGACCCTTTCCTTGCGCTGAGACAGAGGGGTTGATGGCATGAGACAGACGATTTTGTGTGGAGTTCTGTTGTTCTTTGCTACCATCGCCTTGGAGGCCAGGGCCGCTGAGAAGACAGCAGATGAACTGGCGCGGGAATTCGTCAACCGACTGGCTCAGAGGGAGTACAGTCAGGCTGCCGCCAGCTTCGACAGTCAAATGAGTCATCGCCTGCCTGCAGACAAGCTCAAGGATCTCTGGAAGGGGATTCTCGCTCAATGGGGAGAACTGCAGGAAATTCAGCGCATTCGGCAGCAGGCGGTTCAGCAGTATCAGGTCGCTATCGTAACCTGTCGCTTCCAGAAGGGACTACTGGATGTGAAGGTTGTCTTCTCAGCGAATCAGAAGATCTCTGGATTGTTCTTTCTCCCTGCCGGCCGCTATCAAAGCCCTGCCTACGTGAAACCGAACCTGTTTAAAGACTCGGAAGTTATTATCGGAACCGGGCTCTGGTCGCTGCCGGGGACACTCTCCGTGCCGACAGGGGAGGGGAAATTGCCAGCTGTCGTGTTGGTGCATGGTTCCGGCCCACAGGATCGGAATGAAACGATCGGCCCGAATCAACCATTTCGTGATCTGGCGGAGGGGCTCGCATCACGGGGAATCGTGGTGTTACGGTATGAGAAACGCACAAAGCATCATCAGTTGAAAATGGCACTCCTGTCGGGAAACCTGACAGTCAGGGAAGAAACCGTCGAGGATGCCGTCTCGGCAGTTCGGTTCCTCCAGTCTCATGAGCGGATCGACAGAACCCGGGTTTATGTTCTGGGGCACAGTCTGGGAGGCTACCTGCTTCCCCAAATGGGAGCAGAGGAGCAGGAGATTGCCGGTCTGATCAGTCTGGCGGGCTCGACACGGCCTCTGGAGGAGATCGTACTGGCACAGGTGAAGTATCTTTCCTCCCTGAACAATGAGGACCCCGCTGCAAGCCGACAGAAGCTGCAAAAACTGGCAGAACAGGTGGCGATGGTAAAATCATCCGGTCTGAAGCCGGAGACTCCCGCCGATCAACTGCCTTTGGGAATCCCCGCCCGTTACTGGCTGGCTTTGAGAGGCTATGATGCCACAGAGAGTGCCAGAACGCTTCAGAAGCCGTTTCTGGTCCTGCAGGGCGAGCGGGATTATCAGGTGACGATGGATGACTTCACGAAGTGGAAACAGGCTCTGGGGAGCCGGAAGGATGTCCGGTTCAATACGTACCCGAAACTGAACCACCTGTTCATGGCTGGTGAGGGGATTGCAACTCCCACGGAATACCTGAAACCGGGCAATGTTGCTGAGGAAGTGGTTCGCGACATCGCGGATTGGATCCACGGTCAGAAGTAGTTCATCGATCAACATTTCAGGGTGGAAAGCTTAGGAAGAATTTGCCTGGTTTCCGCTGGTAGTTTGCTGTGGTATCAGTGGTCGGCGGGAGTTGTTGCAGGCGTTCGCACACTTTTTGAGCATTCCCCAGAGCAGCCGCAAATAAACGACGCACACGGGTACTTCAAATTTGGGCCGTTCATATTGGGAGCGGGTTAAGATTCGGTTCAAAGTTGAATTGATTAAGTGTTGTGTGTTGAAACAGATACGAGCATCGCGTATCACTGTCAGCGTGTCGTGATTGCTGTTTTTTTTGAACTGTTTTCTTTTCGGCACATGATTCGCGACTGTCCTGAAAACAGTACCAAACAAAGCCGACACACTTTTTTTAAGTTGGATGATTGCAATGTCTTTGCAAATTTTACAAAAGCCAGAGCGTACCGTTGCAGAAGAAACAATCTCAGTAGCACATCGTTCTGAACGTGTGGAACGGGAAGTCTCCCAGCGATTCACCGCATCATGGGATTCCTGTCCTGCTCCTGCCAAGCTGGAATCAGAGATTCTGTCAGGCACGCATCGCCAGGTTCAGAACGTCAAAGTTCGCTGTGATCATGCAGGAATTACCGTGTATGGTGTGAGTTCCAGTTATTATCTGAAGCAACTGGTCACCCAAACCGTGCAGACATTTGCACCATCGGTTCCACTGATGAATCGAGTTCTGGTTCAGGCCAAATAGCCTGTTGCAGATCAATTGAGGCATCTTCGGGGCACGTGGGCCCCTGGTTGTGGGAAACTTGATGCTTCTTTTCCATCTGCGGAACTCGAGACAGGCTGGATGTCTGACGTTTTCTTTTATCTGCCTGGGACGAAACGATATAAAAAAAGCGGCGTGAGATAATTCTCAGGCCGCTTTTTGTTTTTTCCGTCCTGGAATGAAATCAGTCTTCAATCTCTAGTACTTCGAATCGGAGTGTGCCTGAGGGGACTTCTACTTCGACCTTGTCGCCGACTTTTTTGTTGAGCAGGCCTTCTGCGAGTGGACTGGATGTGAGAATTTTCATGACTTCACCCATATAGTCTTCTTCACCCGGTCCTACGAATTCATATTTCTCATCCAGACCGTCATCCAGATTCTTCACGGTTACTACAGAACCGAACGTCACTACTCCCTTGGGCATTGTGGATTTATCAGCAATATAGCAGTTAGCCAGTTTGGATTTCAGCTGGTTGATTTTTGCCTGCGTCATCCCCTGTGCTTCCCGTTGGGCATGGTATTCGGTGTTTTCTTTCAAATCACCTTCCGCGCGGGCCTCTGCGATACTTTCTGCAATCTCGGGCATTCTTTCGCTTTCGAGATAACGAATTTCTTCGCGCAGTTTGTCGTACCCTTCTTGTGTGATTGGATGACGGTCCATCTTTTTGACTCCCGATTCGTGATAACTTCAGTTTTTAGATTCATTATATAGCAAAAACGGGCGACGCAGAGTGCCACCCGTTTTTACAAAGACTTGTTATGCAGGCATTATAGCAGAAAACGTGCCTGCAATGCTATGCTATTTCAACCCATTGCTTGTCTTTCGCACTTTGCAGAACAGCGTCGCAGACTTTCTGCGTTTCCAGTGCGGCACGGAAGTCGGGTTGGGTTGGATTACCAGTATCGAGTCCCTGGAAGAAGTCTGCCAGGGCATTGGTAAAGGTGTGTTCGTATCCGATGGTACAACCGGGAACCCACCAGTGATCCATATAAGGATGCTCGAAGTTGGTAACATGGATCCGTCGCCAGCCGGTGACATGGTCTTCTACTTTCTGACCGGTAGTAGGGTTGGCGTATTCGAAGTACTGCAGGATCTGTGGGTCTTCCAGATCGAAGAAGACCGAACCGTCTTCGCCGTTCAGTTCGAACGTGTTGAAGTTTTTACGTCCGCGGGCATAACGGGAGCTTTCGAAGGTTCCCATCGAGCCATTGGCGAAACGGGCCAGGAACATGCAGGCATCGTCGATTTCGACTTTCGTCTTTTCGCCGGTTTCCTGGTGAACGCGTTCTTTGATAAAGGTTTCCGTGGCGGCAGAGACCGAAGTGATCGGCCCGTTGAGCCAGATGGCCGAGTCAATCGAGTGGGCCAGCAGGTCACCTGTAACACCACTCCCGGCGACTTTCGCATCCAGACGCCAGAGTGTGGCGCCGCCCTGGGGAACGTCTTCTGCGATCGTCCAGTCCTGTAGATAAGCGGCCCGGTAATGGAACGGGCGGCCGATACGTTTTTCGTCGACCAGCTGTTTCGCCAGCGTAATGGCAGGGACACGGCGGTAGTTGAACCAGACCATGTTCGCGACGCCTGCCTTTTCGATGGCCTCGGTCATCGCGACTGCTTCGGCGGTGTTCATGGCCAGCGGTTTTTCGCAGAGTACCATTTTGCCAGCTTCGGCGGCTGCAATGGCGATATCGTGATGCGAGTTATTGGGGGTCGTGATGTCGATCAGGTCGATGTCATCCCGTTCGATCAGCTTTCGCCAGTCCGTTTCGTAGGACTCCCAGCCCCAGTTTTCAGCGAAGTCCTTGATTTTGTCTTCGCTGCGGGCACAGCAGGCCTGCAGGACAGGCGTGTGTTCGATATCAAAAAATTTACCGACTTGTCTATAAGCATTGGAGTGGGTACGTCCCATGAATCCGTAGCCGATCAGGCCGACGCGTACGGGTTTGCTCATTGGTGTGACTCCTTCAATATGAAAATACAGGTTGAAAATAAAACGAGTTAAGCAGTATCAGGACCAGCCGTGGGCTTCGCGGACATTGATCATGGCTTCCAGAATGTCATTCCATGTCTGTGGGCTCATCATGATCTCGTTGGAGAACATGCAGCCATCCCAGCAGATATGTTCGAATTTCTTCGTGGGATCGCCGTTTTCATCTTTGAGCCAGTAGCCGGCCCGTTTGACGATATCGAGCTTGCCATTCGGATCTTTGGGCAGACAGTGTCGACCGGTTTTGTCGTGCGAACCGGTTCCATGCACGGTGCCATCATTCTGGGCGACGTGGAAATCGATCGTCCAGGGACGCAGGGCATCGGTCAGGGTTTTATAGGCGGCGTCGAATGTCGCTTCATCATTCCAGTCGAAGTCCTCGGGGAGCAGACGATCTTCAGGAGCGTTATAACCCATCAGGTAAAGCAGGGTGTGTGACATGTCTGCCTGGAAACCCAGTGTTTCGGGTCGATCCACCATTTCCAGCAGTTGCACCATGCGTTTCCAGCTATGCATACCGCCCCAGCAGATTTCGCCTTCGGCGGCGAGTCGTTCGCCATGATCGGCGGCGATGTCGGCTGCCTGTTTAAAAGTCTCGGCGATTTTGGCCTGATTACCTTCCGGGTCGCCGACCCAGTCACTCACGCCAGCCGCGGAGTCGAGCCGCACGACCCCGTAAGGGCGGACGCCCAGTTCTCGCAGTTTTTTTGCAATGGTACAGCCTTTGAGTACCTGTTCGAGGAACTGGCCTCGTTCCTCTGCGCTACCCATGGCCGAGCCACCACCGGTGGGAGGCCAGACAGGAGCCACCACCGAACCAATGACCAGGTTACGACTCTGGACTTTTTCGGCCAGTTGTTTCAAATCGTCGTCGGTAGAGTCGATGCTGACGTGAGGATCGAACAGGAACAGGTCGGTCCCGTCAAATTTGATACCATCGACTTCCGCGGCGGCGGTCAGGTCGAGCATGGTGTCTAGATCAATGGGAGGTTCGGAATCAGGGCCTTTACCGACCACTCCCGGCCAGGCTGCATTATGAAGTTTGGGTAAGCTGTTAGCTGCGTTATCACTCATGAGACGGTCCTTCATGTTAGCAGGAGTTGAGAGATCAAAAAGAAAACTGCCCGAGAGTTCGGGCAGTTCCTGTGTGATAGATCGGTTTTATTTACGGTAGTCACCGATGTTGGGGGCACTCGGACAGGCATCGGGGCCGAAGTAGCGGAGTGAAACCAATGGCTCACTACCAGTATTTTCAATGGTGACACCCGATTGAGCAGTTTTTTCGGTCACGAAGACTTCATCTTCGGTCATTTCCCCGAAGCGGATCATGGCAGGTGTCTGCAGTCGCAGATTCCCGATGGTACCTTCACCCTGGACTGTGATCCAGCTGTAAGCACCAGAGTCTTTGATCGTGACTTTCGCGCCGGGATCGACGGTCAGTTCCTTGGCTGTAAAGAGCTGTTCGCCTTTGACCTTACCGTAAACGATCCAGCGATCAACATACCCGTCGGCTGCGGTATCGCCAATGGCGATGGGTTCAAGGTAGTTATTGTCCTTGAAGTTGGGGTCGACGTTCGCTTCCCAGTCGAGGGCTTCGACGAGATATTCGTTATCGTCGTGCTTATCTTCGGGGAAATCTTTCGTCAGCAGTGAGCGGGGAACCGCACGGCCTTCCACCATGGACTGGTACATCCCAAAGACGTCACTACCCCACTGTGGTTCGTAGGTTACGAGACTTCCAGGAGCGTGTAAAACGCAGGGAGGAATCAGCCAGCCAGTACCCGGTTTGAGTCGGTAGGCTTTGGAGAGATCCAGGATCCCGTTATCGCCATCATTCCAGCGGTCCAAGCAGTCAATGACATCCTGTTTGGTGGTACCAGGTTCCAGACCCATGAATGTATACGGGAAATTATTGCCGATGGCATTCATCTGGGGAGGGAAGTAATAAGACTCAGGTTTGCCTTCCTGGCCGACTTTTGCAGCCTGCTCTGCGTTTTGGTGCATATGATGAGGAATCGGGCCCATGTTATCAAAGAATTTGGAGTAGACGGGCCAGCGGTTGTATTTACCCCAGATGGCATCACCAATGATTTCTGCACCAAGTTCACTGATGGCGTCCCGCAGAGTGAATCTTTCTCCGCCGAAGACGCAGTAGCTTAAACCTTCATCATCGGGTGCACCTTCGTTGGCGGCAACGGTGGTGGAGCCAAACCAGCGTTCGTCGATTCCCCCACGGTGGGTTCCTAATGCATAGTAGTCATTGGGGTGCAGCTTCAGTCGGCGACCAGGCTGCAGAAATGATCGGGGGACCCATGTCGGGGACAAACGAAAAATTCCACCACCTTCAGTCAGCGCATCGGTGGCTAATTTGGCAACGTTAGACATTCTATCCTCTTCTTTATTCCGTGTTGAACTGGCGCATGTTCGCTGGTGACCCTGATGACGACCTCACCGAAAGCATCATCTGTTTGAAGGGTCTGGAACACAGGCAAATTGAATGGCTGTCGAAAAACGACCTGAATCAATGATTTTATTGTGATGTTTCTACCCGTTTTTGAAAAGGAAACCGAATTGTTTTTGCCGCTTAATTTGAAAGAATCACAGTCAAACTCGGTGTGAGTGTTGACTTTGTTGATTCTAAACAACCATTATTAAATCAGTGTGATGGCGCGTTCTGAATCGATTCATCAGCTCAGAAGGTTGAACGGATTTCTTTTTTCTCTGTCTGATGCTTTGCCAGTGTTTACAGAACAGAATCTGGATAAAGCAGGCGATCCTTTCTGAGCAGTTACTTGTCGTCACCGTAATCAGGCTTAGAATGTACGTTTTCAATCTTTAATTGGCAGAAGTCGATCAGATGACGGCTCTGCAGCGAAACTTTATCGGATCAGTAAATAATGACAAAAGTTGCCATCATGGGAGCTACCGGTTATGCGGCTCTGGAACTCATCAAAATTCTGCTGCGAAATCCAGACGTTGAAATTGTGGCGTTGACTTCCCGTTCTGAAGAATCGCCGCATATCAGTGAGATCCATCCCTGTCTGAGCGGTCGCCTGGATCTGTGCTGCGAAGCACTGACGCCTGCCGAGATTGCCGAACGGTCCGACTTTGTCTTCTGTGCACTCCCGCATGTGGCGAGTATGGAAGTCATTCCCGATCTGCTGGCAGAAGGCTGTCGGGTCGTGGATCTGAGTGCCGACTATCGGTTGAGCGATCCTGCCGTCTATGAAAAATGGTATCACCACGTGCATATCGATCCCACGCGCCTGGGGAGTACCGTGTATGGTCTACCCGAGTTGTGGGCGGAAAAAATACCGGGAGCAGATCTGATTGCCAACCCGGGTTGTTACACGAGTACGGCGATTCTGGGGCTGGCGCCTTTGATGGAAGCCGGTCTGATTGAACCGACGGGCATTATTATCGACGCCAAAAGTGGTGTGAGTGGGGCCGGGCGGAATCCCAAGCTGGGCACCCTTTATCCCGAATGCAATGAAAGTATTACCGCATATGGAGTTGGCACCCATCGCCATACTCCCGAAATTGAAGAAGTACTGACCACGGTTGGCGGGAAAGAAGTAAAAGTAACCTTTACACCACACCTGACGCCGATGAATCGGGGAATTCTGGCGACCATGTACCCCCGCCTGACCAAAGCTGCCAGTCGCGAAGAGTTGCTGGACGTGTATCGATCCTTTTATGAAGGCAAACCGTTCGTCCGAATCATCAATGCGATCCCGGCGACGAAGAATGTTTCGGGTACCAATTACTGTGATATTTCAGTGCAATTTGCCGGTGATCAATTGATTGTGTTCTCAGCCATCGATAATTTGATCAAAGGGGCAGCGGGTGTTGCCGTCCAGAATTTCAATCTGATGGCTGGTTACCCGGAAATAACGGGCCTGATCGTCTGAAACAATTTTACCGTGAGGAGAAGCAGTTGACTGCTGACATGATATTACCCCGGGGATTTCGTTCCGCAGGCCTGGCCTGTGGGATCAAGGAAAAGAAATCGACCTTTGATTTATCTCTGTTTGTTTCAGATGTACCCTGTGCTGGAGCAGGGGTGTTTACAAAAAATCAGGTGTGTGGTGCCCCGGTAAAAGTTTCCCGCGAACGGGTCCCCGGCGATTCGTTGCGCGCGGTTGTGATCAACTCTGGCAATGCGAATGCCTGTACCGGGGAGCGGGGCATTGAAGATGCGAAATGGATGACAGGTCTAGTGGCCGCAGGTCTGGATATTGCAGCAGAAAAGGTGCTGGTCTGTTCGACGGGGATTATTGGGCGATTTCTGCCTCGCACTCCGCTTGAAACGGGGATTCCTGCAGCGATTGAACATTTGGGCTCTGATTCAGAAGCATTTCTGAATGCAGCCCGGGGAATGATGACGACTGATACCGTTCCCAAGCGTGCGACGCGGGTGGTCAATGCTGGTGGTCAGGAGATCCGGATAAGCGGTGTTGCGAAAGGGGCTGCAATGATTGCTCCTAATATGGCGACGATGTTATCAGTGATAATGACGGATGCCCCCCTCAGTGTGGCACAAACCGATCAGATGTTAAGGCATGCTGTCGATCGTAGTTTCAACTGTGTTTCTGTAGAAGGTCATACCAGTACCAGTGATACCGTATTTCTGCTGGCCAATAGTGCCTCGGGAGCAGATGCTCTATCAGAAGCGGAGCTGGGGCAGTTCCAGACTGCGCTGGATGAAGTGGCGATGGAGCTCGGGCAGGCCATCATCCGGGATGCGGAAGGTGCTGACCATTTCGTCACGATTGAAGTTTCCGGGGCAGCAGGGCGCGCTGATGCGATGGAAATTGCCCGCACAATTGCCAATGACGCGCTGGTGAAAACAGCGATCGCAGGCTCCGATCCCAACTGGGGTCGAATTGTTTCTGCCACCGGACGGACCAGTGTGAAACTGAATGAACAGGACATCGTGCTGCATATTAACGGGGCGCTGATCTATGAGGACGGGAGGCCTGCCGACTATAACGAACAGGCGATCTCGGATGGGATTCGGCAAAACCGGGATGTACTGATTCAGGTTCAACTGCCATTCGGAAATGAGAAGGTTGTGTTCTGGACCAGCGATCTGACGCAGGAATATGTGCGGTTGAATTCAGAATACACGACGTAATCAGGCAGGTATCAGTCGAACAAAAAAAGAGCGGGAGTTTGCTTTAAAACTCCCGCTCCTGTTTTAGCCACAGCATGTTGGTCCGCAAATGGATGCTGAGGAGAATTCTATCAACTGGTCAGCAGTTGTGTCTGCTGTAGCATCTCTCGTCCCGCTGGTTTCAAGATGCTACAGTCGAAGCAGGCACAGATTACTTTTCAGTGACTTTGAATCCTTTTTCGAAGGCTTTGTCATTGAAGATCAGTTTGATCTGTGCATCGCCTTCTGCTTTTGATGCTTTTGCTTTGCAGCCACCGCAGCAGAATTTCACTTCAGTGCCAGCAACTGTTACTGCCTGGGCAGGGTTGACTGGTTTGCCGGCGAAGGGGCAGTTGACCTGCTTAGCCTGTTTGGTTGCAACCAACTGCATGTTGGCTTTGGCAGCAAATTTCTTGGGGTTAGCTTCAAAAGCTTTTTTGCAGTTTCCACAGCAGAGGCTGACAGAACCACCTTTGTAAGCGACCGTCTGAGCTGGGTTTGCAGGTTTGCCGGCGACGGGGCAAATTGCTTTACCTTCTTCAGCAGCAAAGCTCTGACCAACAAAAGCAGCGACTGCCATTAAAGCAGCGATGGATAATACTTGACGCATGGGTTTCTCCTTGAGTGTTGAAATATTGTGTGGTTGTTACAAAAAATAGTGCAACATAAACGAAAGCAGGATCCGTTCCCATTTTCCGCTACGGAACTCAAATTCGGCAGGGGACAGCGCAAGGCTCATACGAGAGCGTCTGTTGCTTGAGAACGGAGGTGATTAATCCAGATTTGAAAGAGGGCTAGATTAACCAGAAGCAGAAGTGCGCGCAGAATTCCCCTGCGGAGTCAAAAGTTTCAGGGGGACGCCGTTCGAAATTGCGTGAGGTAGCGGGGCGAACAGGGTGAGTGAGCTGAGCAGTCAGATTGATGGATTCGAATTGACTGCGTAATTGTTGCTCTAACTCGATTGATTTAACAGAGACAGTTGCAGCTGTCTGTGAAAACGACTGATGACAGTGACAAGCTGGTTTCTCACATTGTGTCTGTTTGTGGTTCGACGGGGACTGTTGATCCGGTTGGTGGGAACTTCGGCAGCAGCAGGATTTCGTCGAGACCTTCTTATCAGAGGCTGATTTGCTGCAGCAGCAGCTCTTGGCCTGACTGTCCTGCTTCTGGCTGCACTCGCAACCCGAAACGGGGGCAGCTGGCAACACCAGGCAAGCAATCAGAATCAGTACTAAGAAACGGTACATGGACGCTTTCTTAAGATTGACATTTATACTAATGCGAAACTCCCCCATTATATTTTTATAAGTCTTGTTTCGCAAGTAGTAATTTTAATTCTTTTCAGTTGTCTGCTTTTCAGCGGGGGGGAGGGGGGCTGCCTGTTTCTGTTCGCGGATTGCCAGTTCATCGTCATCGTACAGGCGAATTCTTGCATTATAAGTCAGGATTTCTACCATTTTTTGTCCAAAATCGACGTTCAGATCTCTGATATTGGAGTCGATCGGTGCATTCCAGGAGAGCAGGCTATCGCCCGTCTGTTTATCGATCGCCTGAAGATGAATAATGCTGGTAGAGCGATTTCCCATGCGTTTGTAATCTCGCGACACCAACAGGATAACTGGCAGCAGATTCTGCTGGTCGAGGACCAGATGTTGTTTGTCAATTTCCTGGTTCCAGAGTCGTTTTCCCGTCTGCCGATTGAAGGTGTAAAGCATTCCATTGATGGGGATTGAGGGGATGTTGACCGAAATGGAATTATGCGAAGGCGAATGGGCGGCGAAATAGATCTGATTCTGATCTGCAACCAGATAGAAATTCTGATGATTGTTGAGTTCTGCCCGTGGGATGCCTTCCAGTTCAGAGCGTTTCCCCGTTCTGAGATCAATGATAGATAACTGTCCCTTAGGGCTTAATACTGACAGGTAGTGGTGGCTGAAGAGGCCAAACTGGGAGTCGCGGGGAAAATCAAGCTTCCAGTTGAACTCACTGGACTGGGGGTGAAAACTAAAGATGGAACTGACGCCGGCTGTCAGGCCAGGCAGTTTTGTGTCTTCTGCTGACGAGATGGCGACAAATGCAGACTCGCCTTGATAGATGGCATTTTCAAGGTATTGCCTGGTTTTCCCGATGTCTACCTGCTGGCCATCACTGACACGCAGAACTTTTTTGGTGACTCGATCCCGGGTGACCAGGTAAATCATGCGATCGTCACCCAGCACGCGGGTTTCTTGATCGACATTGTCGTGGGTCCAGCGGACTTTTCCGGTACGGGTATCAATGAGGATGATCTGCCGACGACTGTAATAGCAGGTATAGTCAGCATTGGCAGCGGCAATCATACCTACTTTGCGGATGGCAATTGAAGGGTGGTGTCGATGCACGAGAGTGGATTCATTTCCCAGTTGAGCCGGTGTCAGGCGGTAGGAGCTGGAATAATACCGGTTTGTCTGTTCCTTCTCCAGTTTCTGGCTCCAGATCAGCCTATGATCGACAAGATCAAAGAAGTGCAGCATATCTCGATGTTGCAGAATCAGATTATGCCCGACCACATCACTTTCATTAAAGCTGGATGAGCGAGATTGCATCGTTGATCGCAGTGGGGTTGACCACATCAGCTGATTTCCCGCAGGCTGTTTCATCGTCAGACGATTCTCTTTGGGATGGACGGTCAGGATCAGCGACCGGTAGAACGGCAGGCTGGAGCCACTGGTATCCAGCGTGTTTTCTCCCGAGGAATAATATCGTGCCGAACCACCTACAATGAGTTTCAGGTTTCGGGGGCGCCAGTTTTCCGGCAATTGTTTCTGACTGTCTGTCTGCAGGTTCTGGTGATACTGATCCTGAAATTGTGCAACAGTCAGGTTCTCTGCTACGACCAGGCTGGGGTCGTACTGTGAAAGTTGATTCAGGTAAAAAGCGGCGTCGTCCGTCAGGTTGAATTTCACACAGAGTTGAACCATCCCCGCCAATGCTTCAGCTGTATACTGAGGCGATTTCAGATTCATCAATCGGGACAGCCAGAGTTCCGCTTCAAAGAACTGCTCCGATTGCATTGCGTGCTTGATTTGCAGCCGCAGTACCGGAATTGAAGCGTCAAGGGAGCCGAACTGCTGCAGAAAGCGTATCCTGGTTTCGGCATCTTTCATCAGAGTCTGCCGGGCGCGCTCGCTGATCTGTTGTGTAAACTGGGCCTGTTGTGCGGGCGCGGCCTGTTGCCAGAGATCACTGGCCTGTCCTGCGATCCAGCAGTCAACTTGCGTTTCCGTACCGCCTGTTTTGATAAGGGAGTCTGCCGGCGCCGCCGTGAGCTCAAGCAGAATTTTCAGAGCCGTAGAAAACTCATTGCGAGCCCGGGCACGTTCCACGAGCAGTCTTTGCAGTTCAATGCGCTCATTTTTCGAGGCGACCTGCTGTTCCAGTTGCTGGACCAGTTCATCATGTTGATTGAAGTCTGAACGAATGAGGGAAGTCAGGCAGTCGATCATCAGGGCCTGATATTGAGTTTGATTTTTGCCAGAAAGCTGCGCGGGATTGATCGCTTGCAACTTCATCAGAGCCTGTGGATAGAGATGACTCATTATCAACAGTTCTGATTCTTTAAAGAGTGCCAGCGGGTCACTGGCGTTCTCTTGTTTCAGCTGTTCGATTTCCGCTTCGAAGGTCTGTTTCTGTTCGAAGCTGGCAAGTCCTGCCGTGCTGAGTGACAAAAACTGACCCTGGTAGATGATCAGGTTACCCAGCGGCTGCCTGTCGTCGGGGCTGAAGATTTTGTTCAGAATGATGCCCGACTTGACGTCAAAGGTCCAGATCTGCCCGCTTTGTAGAGGAACGTGCAGACGGTGATCGGCGATGACTGCCTGACCCGAAGGGAGGCCTGCTTCTGAATCAAAGGGTTTGTTCCAGACCGTTTTACCGTCAGTCAGTGAAACCGCATGTACGCCATTCAAGCCAACCAGCAGAATCAGATTATCAACGACACCCGCCAGGTAGAGTGAACTTTCTTTGGCGCGTCGCGTCCAGCAGGGAGAGCCTGTAATCAGATCAAGGCAGACCAGCGTTTCATCGTCCTGGGGTGTATAAACGACCTTGTTTCCGCTGATAACAGGGGCAGACGGGCACCAGCGCTGATTCAGGGGTTCCCGCGCAGTCTGGTTGATGTGACTGAACTGCTGGTTGTTGTTGGTGGTGCTGACCGGTTCGTATCTGGTTGACCAGAGAATCGAATGATTCAGGCGATCAATGGCAGTTAAGAGGCCAATCGTCGTCGGGCAGATAATGACTCCCTGGTCGATTGCGACGGGAGCGATCCACCAGCGGCGGACCATGTCGAGTTCAATATCCTGATCGGGATTGCCTATCTGTTGCGACCAGCGTTCCTCGCCGGTTTCCGGATCGAGCGCATACACGCGGATTTCCCGGTCCCGTTCGCCGATAATATAGAGTTCATTTTCAGCAGGAGTGGGAGCTCCGAAGAAAAAAGTGCCCGCCAGGGGAAGGTCAAATGGTTCTTCAAAGCGGGTTCCGCCCAGTTTCCATTTGGGTTGACCGGTTTCCAGATCGTAGGCAACCAGCTGATTGCTGGACCAGAAGTCTGTATCAAACCCGCCCCGCTGCCGCAGACGGTTGAAATTCCTTGCGGAACCGGAGCGCCCCAGATTCAGGCGCATGCTCTCCAGTACGAACAGGTGCTTGCCGTCGCTGCTCTGGCTGCCCCAGTTGGCATTTCGAAAGAGCAGGCTGGTTAAGGCGTGGGAATCGGGGTCTGTCCCTTTATAAGGTGAAAATGACTGTGGTTCCTGTTCTGCATCAAACAAGCCTCGGGCCTGCGGTGTGTTGCTGCTTTTGAGCTGGGCATTGATATAGGCCGTTTCCGGTGAATTTTCCAGCGCGGCTTCCCAGAGCGGGGCACCCGTGCGGGAATCGAGTACCTGCACTCCCTTGAGAGTACGAAAGATGACTTTACCATCAATTGCCAGAGGAGGCAGCGCAGGAATGGTGGCACGTCGGGCGCTGGTGAGATCTTCCTGGATCAGTTGTAACTGAGTCTGTATGGAATGATTCGATGTGAGCGGATAGGACCAGCGGGGGATCAGTAACGGATCGGCGGCTTGAGCACGGGCTGCATGATTGGGAGAGCCGAACAGCATCGGCCACTCTGTGAGCATCAGGTTGGAGGTGGTCTGTAGGATTTCCTGTTTCTGCAACCACTTCAGTGGACTTTCGTCGGCACCACCAATTCTGATGGACTGATTGAGACCATCAGACGCGTCATCCGGCTGGAACAGTTCAGCGACAAGGTCTTCATTTCCCGTCTGTTTAAAAATATAGGCTGCTTTTGTTTTCCACTGTCGCGACCTGGTAATCGGGGCATGCATTTTCAGCAGGCGTTGCAGGTATTGTGCGGCCAGGCCGAATTCTCCTCGCTCGAGATGATACGAGGTCAGGAAGTTCATCGAATCGAAGCCGGCAGGGGTGCTGGCAAACCGGGTGGCGATTTCAGCGTAAGCCTCTGGAGCGGCATTATTTCGCAGGGCGTCGGAGAGAAGTTTGCTGGCCAGTGCTTCATACTGACGTGTGAATTTTTCCTGTTCTTCATCCGGGATAAGCTGCAAAAGTTCATAGATCAGCTCACGGTCGGTAATCAACTCACGGGAGCCATTGATGTGAACGGGCAGATTCAAGCTGTTTTCCAGCATCAGTTGCAATTTCTCACGAGCTGCCTGCCATTGTTCTCCTTCAATTAACTGCTGCACGCTTTTGAAACGTCGTTCCTGTTCCAGGTCCTGGGGAAAACGGTAATAGTCTGGACTTTTCGATTGTGCTGGTTTGTTTGCCTGTTGGGCAGCTTTGGGGTTGCCGAACCAGCCCTGAATAATTTTCTTCAGTGGGTTGAGAGCATTCTGTGCGGGTGCCTGTTTCTGTGCATTGGGCTGAAAGGGGGCCTGTTTTTCTTCCGGTTCATCAGCATAAAGCCCCAAGACGGGGAGCAGGAGCAGGCAGGTTATAACGATGGAAACGTTCGTGCGGTTTATTCTGGTCAAATTCATCCACTCAGCCTTATTGTTGTCTGGCGGGGATATGGTATGCCAAGGCATTTGAGTCACTCTCAATCTATTCTACAGCCTGTTTTGCTGGAGCCAATACGTAAACTGGTGGAATTGCGGTCTGTTGGAATCATTGGGTTCCCTGTTATCTGTCTGGGGGACGCTGGTTGAATCGCAGGATGTTTTTGTGTACACTTTTTCTGGGAAAAGGAAAGTGTGGCTGATCGGGACAGCAAGAATCGACTTGTGGAAATCAAAAAAACAGCATGTCTTGGAACTTTCAAGCAAGATAGAGGGGGGAATCGGTTGCAGATTTGTGCGCGGGAAGTTATTTTTGCACGCTTCAACTATAGCAAACTGGTGAAGTACCAGCCGCTCACGCGGGTGGAATCGCTGGGATTGCCCTTGGACTATATGTGCTTTTCAGACGGAACTGCCTTTGCTGTCTGACTTTAGCCTGTGACTAATTCAATTGATGCGTCTTTGGAATCATTTGTTGGTTGCGAATGACGAAAAGCGTATTTGAATGAAGCGGGACACATCAGTGAGCACTGATTCAGGCGGGGCACTGGTTGACCATCAACAGTATTTAATGACATAGTGTCAGGTGATAGATTCAAAAGTCTTTAATGGAAGAGTGGGGCGACGTTAACTGTTGTAACACTCCTCGAGGAATGTTGGGAAATGTCAGACGATTTTGTATTGCAGAAAATCAGTGCTACGAAGCGTGAAAAACTAGGCTCGATCGAAAGTCGACATATTCGCCGTGCTGGTCGGATTCCGGCAGTGGTTTACGGCCACGGTCAGGACCCCGCACATGTGAGCGTGGATGAACGCGAACTGCAGGATCTGGTCAAAAATCGCGAACGTGTGTTCGAGATCGACGTTGATGGTAATGTTGAAGAAACCATGTTGCGGGATCTGCAGTGGGATACATTCGGAACACAAATTCTGCATGTTGACCTGATCCGGATTAATGCTTCGGAACGAGTGACACTGGAAGTTCCCGTGCGACTGCGGGGTACATCACCTGGAGCAACTGATGGCGGTATCCTGGAACAGCCGCTGCATGCCCTGGAGTTGGACTGCCTGGCTCATAGTATTCCGGACTACATTTCCGTGAAAATCAATGCTCTGGAAATTGGTGATGCGATTCATGTTCGTGACATTGAAGTCCCACGTGGCTGCAAAATTCACAATGAACCGGAACTGGTAGTTGTGCATGTGCTGGCACATGGTGCTGAGGAAGCAGAGCCTGCAGAAGAGCCTGAAGTTGAAACGGAAGAAGCAACAACAGAAGACTAAGATCACTCAGTGTGATCAGTATCGGTTAAGTATTTGAAATCTGGCGGGTGTCGCAGTGAAAGTGGTCGTAGGGCTGGGGAATCCCGGTAAAAAATACGAACGAACGCGTCACAATGTCGGGTTTGAAGTGTTGAATCAATTGGCAGAGTGGCATGGAGCACCTGGGGCACGAAGCCAGTTTGAAGCGGAAGTCACTGAGATTTCCTGTGGCGGCGATAAAGTGTTACTTGTAGCTCCACAAACATTTATGAATTTAAGTGGCCGCAGTGTTGCCGCTGTGGCGAAATTTTTCAAACTGCCAGCAACAGATGTGATGGTTGTTTGTGACGATATGAATCTGCCTGTCGGGCGTCTCCGTTTGCGGGGGTCTGGTTCAGCAGGTGGACAAAAAGGATTACAGGATATTATCCAGAAGCTGGGTACTCAGGATGTACCACGCCTGAGAGTGGGTGTGGGACGGCCTCCTGCCGGATTTTCAGCAGCGGATTATGTCTTAGGTCGATTTCAGGGGAAACAGGAATTCGAGCTGATCGCGACGGCAGTTGACAATGCTGCCAGGGGGATCGAATGCTGGGTTCAGGACGGACTTGAAATGGCCATGAACCAGGTCAATGCACCTGAGTAAACAGATCCCGGTTTGGTTGAACCGGCAATAAGAAATAAATGAGAATTGGATCAACAATCTGGCTGAATCATAGAAGCCAAATTATTCCGGGAGAAAAGTCTTGTCTGTAGCAGAAAAAAAAGCAGTTATGGTAAATTACGAAGGAATGTTCCTGTTGGACAGTGGCAAATTTGCTGCTGATCATGAAGGGACTATTGCTCATCTGATGGAAATCCTGGAGAAGGCTGGTGCTGAAGTCGTAGCACACCGTCCATGGCAGGATGGAAAACTGGCTTACGAGATCGAAGGCCACATGAAAGGCCTGCATTATCTCGTGTACTTCACGATGCCAGGTAGTGGTATGGATTTGATTACCCGTGCCTGCCACCTGAGTGACATTGTCATTCGTCAGATGGTAATCAAGCAGCCTCAGACACTGTTTGATGCGATGGTCTCTGCCATTGATCCCAGTTCTGCTCCAGAATCCGCTGCAGCAGAATCCAAGGGAGATTCAGACTCGGATGAAGCTGATTATGATGCTGTTGACGACGATGATGAAAACTAGACTGTATCCAGTTTTACTGTAGCGTTTCCAGGGCTGTCTGGCCCGGGTATTTAAGATTGAGAGACGCTATACTCAATTGTGATGCGTTCTTGTGGTTCATCGCTGGTTCGATGATTCAGAAATAGTTGTTCTGGAATGTTCCCGTTTATAACATTCAAACTTAGGGAGACCAATTATGGCCAGTTTTAATAAAGTCATACTGGTAGGCAATTTAACACGCGACCCACAGGTGCGCTATACACCGGGTGGGAGTGCGGTCGCTGAGATTGGTCTCGCGGTGAATCGCAGCTGGTTTGACAAGAACTCAAATTCCCGCAAAGAAGAAACCACCTTTGTTGATGTGACGTTATGGGGGCGTACTGCAGAAGTCGCCAGCGAATATCTGACTAAAGGGCGTTCGGTCCTGATTGAAGGTCGATTGCAGCTGGATCAGTGGGATGATAAAGAGTCCGGACAAAAACGAAGTAAGCTCAAAGTGGTAGGCGAAAATATGACCATGTTGGGCGGCAAAGGTGAATCAGGTGGCGGCGGCGGTGGTGCACCCTCGGGAGGCGGATATGCCTCACGCGGAAATGCTCCCTCGCAGGGGGGCGGTTCCAGTCCTGCAGATTCATTTTATGATAACACCCCTGGTGGAATTCCTGATGATGATGTGCCCTTCTAATTGAAGCGCGGTCGCTGGGGAATTACACAGCAGGTAACAGTATTTTTAAACGATTGTATCAAACAAAAATTACGGAAGTGACTGATAATGGTTCGTAAACAACGTAGCTCCGCTGTCGTCGGTAGTACCAAATCATCTATCGAAGTATTACTGGCAGAAAACGTGGATAGCCTTGGTGAGCAGGGAGATATTGTCCGGGTCAAACCTGGGTATGCCCGTAATTTCCTGTTGCCTTATGGTCTGGCGACGATTGCGACTGATCACAATAAATGGATGGTCGTCCAGCATCAGAAGCGGATGGCCGAGCTCGAAAAAGATCGTCTGAAATCTCTGAAGAATCTGGCTGACAAGTTGAGTAAGCACAGTGTGACGATGGAAGCCAATGCCAACGAAGAGGGCCATCTTTACGGTTCCATCGTGGCTGTTGATATCAGCAAGTCTTTGAAAGAGGGTGGCTTTGATATCAGTGCAGACAGCATTCGCCTGGAAGGACCTCTGAAAGAGCTGGGGATGTACACCGTGAAAATGCAGCTGCATGATAAGGTGAAAACCGAAGTCAAAGTCTGGGTCGTACCGACTGCAGAAAAAAGCTGAGCCCGGTCAGGTAAGAGAAATTTTACCAGTCTGAGTTTCACGAATAAGAGAGAGGTCCGCTATATTGCCGGGCCTCTTTTTGTTATATATGATTGCTCTCGCAGCGCGAATTGATCTGCTGATTGCTTAAGCACTACGTTGATCTGACCACTGTGCTGCAGAGAGAACTCACTTCATATTGCCTACAGAACCAGGGGATGGTTATGTCAGTCGCCGGTAAAGGAAATTTTCGCCGTCCGAAGCAGGAATCCGTCGAAGAGTTATTCGGTAAGGTTCCACCGCAAAACCTGGATGCGGAAAAAGCGGTGTTAGGCGGAATTCTTCTGGATAATGTGGTGATCGATGATCTGGTACAGATCGTTAAGGGCAACCACTTCTACAGTGACAAAAATACCCGGATTTTTGCCGCGATTCTCCGTTTACATGATTCCGGTGTGCGAGGCATCGATGCGGTGACCATCGCTGAAGAGCTGGATTCGAAAGGTGAACTGGAAGAAGCTGGCGGGGTGATGTATCTGCATGAGATTCTGGAGAGTGTGCCCCACGCGGCGCATGCTGAGTATTATGCAAAGATTGTCCGGGATAAATCGGTACAACGGACCCTGATTCATTCCTGTACGGAAATCATCCGTGAAAGTTATGCACCGCAGGGTGACACGCTGGACGTCTTGAATAAGGCGGAGCAGAGTATCTTCAGTATTCTGGAACAGCAGGGCGAAGGGGATAAGATTGAAATCCGTGACATCCTGATGGATGCCTTCGATCGGATTCATGAGCGCTCTCAGAAAGAGGGCATGCTGACCGGGCTGACCTCGGGTTTTCTGGATCTGGATACCCAGATCAATGGTTTTCAGCCTTCCGAACTGATTATTCTGGCGGCTCGTCCCAGTATGGGAAAAACCGCGCTGGTCTGTAACTTCGCGGAAGCCGCCGCGGACGAAGGGGGGACGGCCACGATTGTCTTCAGTCTGGAACAGTCCAAGCTTGAGTTAGCCGAGCGTTTGCTCTGTATTCGTTCCGGCGTGAATGGTCACTCACTGCGTGCCGGCGACCTGGAAGACGATGAACGCCACCGCCTGATTGAAGCGTCGTCAGAACTCAGTGAAATGCCTCTGTTTATTGATGATAAACCGGGGCGGACGATTCAGGAGATCAGTGCGATCTGCCGACGTTTGAAGCGACTCAGTAATCTGGGACTGATTATTATCGACTATCTGCAGTTGATCGAACCTGAAGATAAAACGATGCCCCGTGAGCAGCAAATTGCTTCGATTACCCGCCGCCTGAAAGGCCTGTGTAAAGAATTGAATATTCCGATCATCGCGCTGGCCCAGTTGAACCGTGGAGTCGAACTGCGTGATGACAAGCGTCCGCGCCTGGCTGACCTGCGAGAGAGTGGTGCCATCGAACAGGATGCCGACCTGATCATGTTTCTGCATCGTCCGGATAAGTATGATCCGGAAGATAGCCCTGGTCTGGCGGAAGTCATCGTGGCCAAGCACCGTAGTGGTCCCACCGGGATTATCAATCTGACCTGGATGGCATCGTCGATGCGGTTTGCCAACTATGCAAACCTGGATGTTCCAGAAGGGGGCTACATGGGTGATAGCGGGGGTGGTGGTTTCGGCTAATCACAGCCTGGCTGATTCTGGTGACTTTAAAGAGATGGAGGAAGTGAAATGAAACCGACCTCTGATTTTAAGCTCAGCCGTGCGTGCCTGTTGATTGCAGCCGTGGTGGCGTTTTGTTGTTCAGAACGTAGCCCGTTATTCGCCGAGGACCTTCCCGACGCGCAAGCGATCCCCTTCAAAATCGAACCTCCGTTCGCCTGGAACCGTACTGATCGCTATGTACCTCCGGATTTTAAATCTTTTTTTTCGGACGACAAAGAGGCCGGCAAACAGCTTGATCTGATGCTGGAAGGAAAGTTGAAGGTAACGAGCATTGATGAGCGTCTGGCTTTGATTCGACGCGGTTTGCGGCATTGCTCGAAGCATCGTACAACATTGTTGGGGCAGGTGGGGAATCAATATATCTGGAACAGGGAGCAACAGGATCCCCGTGCCATCGAGTTGATGTACCATGCGAGTGCCAGCGACAATGGTAGTATCGCGAGTAGTGCGATGTACCATGGTCCCACGGTGGTGTCACAGAGGTCACCCAACCTCGTGCGAATGCTGATGCAGCAATATCCCAGGCTTGATGCACAAAAGCAGCGGCGGATTGCCTGGGGTATGCAGACTTATGGCGACAAAGAGCAGACGCGGAAGTTACTGCTGGGGCTGCTGGATGATTATAAACAGTTGAATGATTCTACCCTCGGGGCCGTGCTGGAAACTTACCAGGCGGTATTCAAAACGGAACCGCCTGAACTGAATCGTTTTGATGATGTTGGACTGTGGGTAATCGGCTTCCATCGAACCGATGTTTCTGCCACGCATCCCCGGGCTGCTGAGATTTTACGCGAAATGGCAGGACAGCCGTTGCGTGGTCAAGAGGAGATGTTACTGGAATATGTGACCCGCGTTCATGAGGGGTGGGAGACGGCTGTTGTCCTGTTGAAGGGACGGAAGGCACGTCGGCTGCTAGTGGGCTATCTTGAAAAACGGAAGTATACGGAACTTGATTTTAACGGACTATTTTCAGCGCGGGTCCTGCAGGAGAGGCGTCTGAACGAGTTCGCGCGTTTTCTGCCGGCGGGTGCTCCTGCCAGCAGGCTGCCTGCTTATACGCGTCCGTCTGCAGATCAGGTTTATGCTTATCAGGCAGCGGAATTTGTGGCTCCCGATTATCAGGCCTGCTTTGCCGATGATGTCCAGGCGGGGCAGAAACTGGATGAGCTGTATGAGAATCGGGAAAAACTGTCACTCACAGATCGCGAATTGCTGGAGTTGTTTCGACGTGGGCTCCGTCGTTCTTCTCATAGACCGAATACGATGTTCGGGTGGATTTCCGGTGCACTGGGCTGGCCCCGTGATCCCCGTCTGACCGAGATCTTCTATCAGGCGCTCGATCCGAAAGGTCCCGAAAATGTGCGGAAGGCCGCCCTCTATTATGGGTTTGGACTGGGAACCGACAAGACCAGGAATGTTCTGCGAGCCCTTTTTCACGTTTATATGGCTCCTCCGTTCGACGACACGACCAATCGAAACATGCGGTCGCGAATCTTGTGGAGCGTACGCGATCATGAAGATGATAAATACTACCTGTCGACCCTGTTTGCAGAGGCGTTACGCGAGCATGCGAAGCTGTCCGACGTGGCGCTGCAACAGGCTGACAGTGCATACAAGCAGCTGACAGGCGAAGATCCACCCACTGCGGATGAGTATGGCGCACGGGGTATGTATCTTGTCATGTTCGGTGTTGAAGGTGCGAGTACGATACCGGCTTCAAAGCAATACGTTTCTCAAAGGCTGGGCGCGTCACCGCTGATCCTCACGAAAAAATTTCTGGAGGAGAACAGTGAAGTGAGCGTCATGGTACTCGTACAAGGATCTACCGGTCTGGACTGGCTCATTAAGAACCTGCAGGCAAAACCGGAGTTACCAATCTATTATGCGGGCCTGCTGACGCCGGAGATGGTCGAAAAGGGGAACAACCTGCAGGAGTTTAAGGAATTTCTGCCAGAAGAGTCACCAGAGAAAAACTAAGATTGCCACAGGGCAATCAGTCCAGTCTGAGAGTCTTAGCGTTCGCTTTCACGCAGGTTCAAGTTCAACTGGAAGAACTGCAGCCGAGTAACTGATGGGTTTCCTGGATTATTTCGGCGAGTGATTCCATGATTGTTTCAATGTCGGCCTCGCTAAGATCCAATGCGGAGAGGACTTCCGGATCTACGGTCTGGGTTTCGACGGTGCGGGAATAGCCTTCTCCGAGTCGAGCGGCGAGCACGTCTGCCACGTGGATTATTAATGGCAGCGGCTGATCTTCAATTGGAAGTTGTAGTGGATCGTGATGGAAACGTGCGGCGTATTCGAATTGAGCAGGGAAATTCCAGTCTCGGCAAATATAGCCGCCAAATAATTCATGATTTGCGTCTAGAATGTCATTTTCAGCCTGTCGAAATGTGATGTGCTCGTTCTGGGATGTAGTCTGGATGACATCCATAAACTTTGTATAGTCGACCTGCATTTCAATCATGATACCGATGTCGTGAATCAAGCCTGCCAGGAAAACTTCGTCAGGTGATCCCACTTTCGTTCGCACAGAAATTTCGCGTGCACAGCTCGCGACAGCGACCGAGTGCAGCCAGAGTTCGCTGGCATTAAATTCAGGTCCGATCAGGCTGGTTTTGAAAACTTTACTCAGGCTGCTGGCGATTGCAATATTTTTGATGGCATTCAAGCCTAGCAGTACCACGGCGCGTTCAATGGAGCCGATCTGTTGCGGGAAACCATAAAACGAAGAGTTGACGATTTTGAGAATGCAGGCGCTCAGCGCAGGATCGGTGGCGATGACTTTTCTGAGATCTTCCGCGCTGGTCCCGGAGTCATCTACAAGCTCCATGACTTTTCTGGCTACAGCAGGAAGTGTAGCGATGCTTTTGATTTTAAGAAACGAGGATTCAACGACTGGTGGATAACCTGGCATTCTCGTTTGTCTCTTCGAGTGTGTTTGATTTTTAATAGTAGTTATCATGTTCAGGGTTCTTCGTTTTCAATCTGAGTAATGAGAAGATAATCAGTTCTGGATTGTCGCGTTCACAGGGATTGCGTCCAGAGCTTGTATCCAGGGTGCTTCCGAATAGAACAGAGTTTCGATTTCCTCGGCGGGGCGCGGTCTGGAAAATAAGTAGCCTTGTCCGTATTCGCAGCCCAGTGCCTGCAGAATAATGAGCTGTTCTGTATCCTCAATCCCTTCGGCAACCACTTTTAAGCCGAGGTTATCTGCCAGGGCAAGAACAGATTGCAACAAGGCAGCGTAGTCATGGACATGTTTCACATTCATGATCAGTGAACGATCGATTTTCAGAACATCCAGGGGAAATTCATGGAGGCATGACAGGGAGGAATATCCGGTGCCGAAATCGTCCATGTCGATCTTGATTCCAGCTGTTCTCAATTTTCGCAAGATCTCGATGATGTTGACCTGATCCTGCATGATCAGACTTTCGGTGACTTCCAGATGCAGACAATCCGGCGGAAGGTCGTGTTTCCGAATGGTCTGGAGCACGAAGTCGGTCAGATCGGGGTCTAGCAACTGTTTACGCGAAAGGTTGACATGTAAAATGGAGGGGGCGTAATCTCCCTGTGTTTGCCTCCAGGTTGAAAATTGTTGACATGCCTGGTTCAGTCCCCATTTGCCGATCGAATTAATCAGTCCGGTTTCTTCCGCGATGGGAATAAAAATATCCGGACCGGTCATGCCATGCAGAGGGTGTTCCCAGCGTAACAACGCTTCCACTCCGTCAATTTTACCCGACTCCAGCGAGACAATAGGTTGATAATAGAGCTGAAATTCATTTTGTTCGATTGCCAAACGCAAATCACTTTCGATCTGCAGGCGAAATTGAACCTGTTCTCTCATGGATTGGTCAAATACCATATAACTACCTGCATTCGAGGCTTTAGCTTTGTACATCGCCAGGTCGGCATCACGCAGCATGTCGTTGGCTGATTCATATTGAAAGTCACTGGTAACGATACCGATGCTGACTGAAGAGTAGACAGTATGGCTGCCTAACTGATAGCTCTGTGAGAGTTTTTCCAGAAGTCGTTCGGCTACGCGGGTGGCATTGGATAGATTTGTGATGTTATTCAACAGCACGACAAACTCATCGCCACCCAGGCGGGCTGGTTTGACCTGGTCTGCCTCTCGTAAAGTACTACTTAACCGCTGCGATATTTCGATTAAGAGCTGGTCTCCCATTTCGTGTCCCAGGCTGTCATTGATCAGTTTGAAACGATCAAAATCCAGGAATAATAATGCGAAGAAATGATCGGGTTTCTGATCGATGCTGCTTTGGATTAAGTCAAGGATATAAGCGCGGTTGGGTAATCCGGTTAGCGAATCATGATAGGCCTGAATACATAGGTCGCTGATCAGTCGTTTCCGGTCGGTAATTTCGATTCGGAAGCTGTAATAGCTGACGGTATTGTCATACTCATCAAGCATAGGGACAATGGTTGTGTCGACCCAGTAGAGCGAACCATCTTTGGCACGGTTGCAGATTTCTCCACGCCAGATATTATTTTGCTTGATGGTGGCGTACAGTTCCTCGAAGAATTCGACCGGATGGTGCTCCGAGTGAATCATTTCGTGACTCTGGCCTACCAGTTCCTCTTTGGTGTATCCCGATATCTTACAGAAATTGTCGTTCGCTTCCAGGATCCTTCCCCGGGGATCAAGCACTGCCACAATGCCTGCAGCATCGACGGCTTTATTATAGGCTTCTAATTTACGGTTGGTGCTTCCCAGTGATTTTTGTAATTCATGGACTTTGAATTCGGCTCTGCGTGCCAGTTCCCATTTTTGCGTAAGTGAAGCGGCCAACTGTCGGACTTCCACGATATCAAATGGTTTTTTCAGAATGAGCCAGCGATTCATATGGCCCAGGGTCCGGGTCATCTCGGACCAGTTGTAATCATTGTAAGCCGTACAGATTACGATCAACAGATTTGGATCCGCTTCCCAGAGGTGGCCGACTGTCTGAACGCCATCCCAGCCGGGAGGCATGCGAATGTCTACAAAAGCCATGGCATAAGGTCGCTGCTTCTGCAGTGATTGACGAACTTTCTCCAGTCCTTCCTGGCCCTGGCTTGCCGTATCCACTTCGAAGGACAGCTGGGGGATGTCGGATTGTGGTTCTTCGCCGAACAAGCCTGAATAGGATGACTTGCTGGAATTATGATGTTCATTTTCCGCCAGGATTTTGCGAAAGTCGTTTTGGATGTCTTGGTTATCATCAATGACCAAAATCCGCCGATTACTGATTTCGTTTATGTTTTGCATAATTTCGCTCCGGTTGGGCGGTAGGGGATTTCCAGAATAAAGATTGCACCGGTTCCAGGTCCTTCACTGTTGGCCACCAGGCTGCCCCCCAGTTCCGTAGCCGCCAGGGCTGCACTGTGCAGGCCAAAGCCGTGTCCTTCCTGGCGTGTTGTAAATCCATGTGCAAAAATTTTAGTCAGGTTTTCACGGTCGATTCCCATTCCGTTATCTTCTATTTTTATCATAACTCGATCTTTACCGAGTGGTTGAATACCCAATGTAATCTGGTGCTCCTGATGGTTGCTTTCCAGGCAGGCATATTTCGCGTTATTGATCAGGTTGATGAAGACCTGCAGCAGTAATTGTTTATTGGTGACGATACGATCAATGCCAGAATAATTGCGTTGAATCTTGACAGAGTGTCGTTCCATTGAAGCGAGATTAATGTTGATCGCATCTTCCATCAGTTCGATCACTGAGAATTTTTCTACGAAACCTTCGTTATCCTTGGCATGCTTCTGTTGTGCCTCGACGATGGTCCTGATGTGATCAATGTTTCGAATCAATGAGTTGATTTCGTCAAGGATTTCGTCTTCTTCAGTGGAAAGCTCCTCGCTGACGTCAATCAGGAAGCGGGGCAGGTGTTTCCCCCGTTCATCATTTGTCACAAACTCGCCCAGGTCTGTCAGATGATGTTCGATGACTTCAACCGCTTTACCCAGGTTTTTGGAGCTGGAATTGGTTACATTATTCTGAATCAGGCTGGCGGAGACGTTTACACTGTTGAGTACATTTCCCACATTATGTAAGACGCTGGTGGCAATTTCTGCTTTTCCGGACTGGTGTGCTGTTTCAATGAGTTGGCAGGAAGTCTTCCGCAGAGCGCTGATGTAGAGTAAACAAATGCTGAAGAGGGCTGTACCCACGATGCAACCGACAAGTAACAGCAGCCCCGCCATCTTGTGGAGTGCCGCTGTCTGTGTGGAAATATCTCTGAGGATGATCAGGTGACCTACCTGTTGATCGCTGACATCTTTTAACGGAACACTTCCACCATGATAAATCTTGCGGGTTGTGTGCTCTGTGAAGGTAACCGTTGTGTTATCCAGATTGCCGGTATTGATCAGTGACGTCAGTGCAGCGGGAACGTGTTCGATAGTTTTATCGATAATGACCAACTTTGAAAGCTGGCTCCAGTCACCACGGCGCTCCAGAATTTTCAGTCCGGTTTCCCAGTGTCCACGGTTGAGGTGCTCCTTTTCAATCGTGATGACGACTTCGACTCCCATGCTTTTTGACAGCTGGGGTGTGATATGTTCGATTTCTTCTCCCAGTTCAATATAGCCGACAAGTTGGCCATCGACGATCCAGGGGGAGACAACCCTAAGAGTGAAGTGTCCGTATTTTCCCAGTTCGATGCCGGATGAGCTCTGAGCTCTGTCAGCTGCCTGCTGTAGCGTGTGTCGCTTGATGGTATCGCCGGAATCACTGGGGCGGTGGACCCGCAAAGCACAGGTCCGGTCGAGATTGATAAAGTAAAAATGCGTGACACGATTCGAGGCATGGAGTTGTTGGTAGATCGGCAAAGCCAGCCGAAGTAGTTCCTCACGATTTTGATCCAACCAGGCATCCTGCAGATTTTCATTTCTGGAAATTAATTGCAGAAAACCGTTTAATGCATTCGTGTCTTCATTGAGATTATTGTCCAGCACCTGGCAGGCTCCCTCCACCCGTGCTGTCACGTCAGCATTAATCGACTGTTGTTCCTGCCAGTATAACATCCACAACCCACAGCCTATGATCAGCATCATCGCAGCCACCACCGAGATCAGAATGCGCAGATTCAGATTCTGGTAGAGCCGGGCCGGTTGTGTGAGGCGATGTTGAGGCGTGTTCATGGTCTTGCGTGTAAGTGCCGGATTGTATAGTTCCATTGATCTGTGATCGGCAAAGTTGTGCATGTATCAGCTTGAACAAGCCACGCTGCCGGTCTAATGCAATGCTTGCTCTGCGGTTAAAAACATAGATTGCAGAAAAACCTCGATAGCTCGTTGACTGAAATAATTGATGTTTTTGAGGATGAATCTCTTCCTAAAATCCCACCAATCGTAACCGTGAGGTATCCAACTATTGTGGTTATGCAGTGATACACCTCCTCATTTGAGTGCGATGAGAATTGTGTGCAGTGATGGAAGTTTGGTGGATTGTATGGGCGGGGGACGCGCAGCAGATGGCAGTGAGATCATTTGCTGGTGAATCGATGGACAAATGAGATTCAGGTCATACGTGCATTCAAATCTCAGTCTGTTTTATTTCCTGAGAGGAATAGCGCGAATCATGTCAGACTGGTTTGGAGCCGTTTGAGTAGGTTCAGTCTGTGTCAGATTGACTTCAGATCTATTATGGAAAACCTGAACGCAGGCTAGAGCGCATCACTTTTTAGAATAGCGTCTCTCAATCTAATATACTTGAGCCAAACAGCCCAGGAAACGCTACAGTAAATCTGGACACAGTCTAATCTTCGTCTTCACCAGCTGCTGTGGGAGCAAAGCCGCGACGCATGGTGTTTTCGGTGACGTTCACGGGGACCAGGAACTGCAGCAGGTAATCGGGACCGCCAGTTTTGCTGCCCATACCTGACATTTTGAAACCACCAAACGGGTGGCGTTCGACCATGGCTCCGGTGATGTTACGATTCAGGTAGATGTTACCTGCCATCAGTTCCATACGGGCTTTCTGCAGGTGAGCCGGGCTGCGACTGTAAATACCGGCAGTGAGGGCATATGGCGTATCATTAGCGATGGTAATCGCTTCCTCAAAATCTTCTGCTTTCATGACTGCCAGAACCGGTCCGAAGATTTCTTCCTGGGCGATCTGGCAGGTGGAGTCGACATCAGTGAAGATATGCGGCCCGACGTAGTAGCCTTCCTCTTCCAGTTCCGAGGTGTCGCAGGCGAGTGCCAGTGTGGCTTCTTCTTTACCGATTTCGATGTATTCCAGAATCCGCTGTCGTGCCTCCTGATCGATGACGGGGCCGACGATGGTACCGGGGTCTTCGGCGGGGCCGATCTTTAAGCTCTTTGTGGCTTCCACCAGACGACTGACAAACGTGTCGTGAATGGAATCGAGCACAATTACCCGCGAGCAGGCAGAGCATTTCTGGCCGGCGTAGTTGAACGCAGAATGAATCACACCCAGGACGGCTTCGTCAAGGTCGGCGTCATCATCCACGATGATGGCATTTTTACCACCCATTTCTGCCACGACACGTTTCACCATTTTCTGGCGAATGTCTGTATTGGAGGCAGATTCGTTAATCGCGAGACCAACATCGCGAGAACCAGTGAATGTGATCATCTCCACATCCGGGCTGCCAACCAGTTCGGGGCCGACTTCTTCGCCGATGCCTGGCAGGAAATTGACCACGCCATCGGGGATCCCGGATTCGTGAATCAGGTCCATGAGCTTGGCAGCGACGATCGAGGACTGTTCCGCCGGCTTCATGACGACAGTGTTTCCAGTGACCAGGGCCGCAGCTGTCATGCCAGTCAGAATCGCCAGGGGGAAGTTCCAGGGGGCGATTACGGCTACAGTACCACGGGGGCGATAGAAATAGACGTTTTCTTCGCCGGGCACGTCACAATGTTGCGGGTTTGCCAGTTTGCGCATCTGGTCGGCGTAGTACATGCAGAAGTCAATCGCTTCGACGACGTCGCCATCGGCTTCTTCCCAGGGCTTGCCGCATTCGTAGACAATCCAGGCTGCCAGCTCGAAACGTTTGCGACGCATGTTGGCGGCGATCAATTCCAGGTATTCGGCGCGGTACTGGGGTTCGGTTTTGGACCAGCCGGGGAAGGCCCGTCGGGCCGCGTCAATGGCGTCAATCGCATCGTCGGCGGAGGCAGAGGAAATGGTTCCCAGCGATTCCGAGTGATGCGAAGGATTGCGTGAGGTGAGAGTGGCTTTGGTGTCAATGGCCCGTCCGTTGATCAACAGCGGATACTCTTTGCCGAACTGGTCTTCGACGGCTTCGAGTGCTTCCCGCATCTTCTGGCGTGATTCTTCGAGGCTGAAATCAGTGAGCGGTTCATTCTCGAAGTGTGTTTCTTCTTCTGCGGACGCTTTTTTCCGGTTGGATTTACTGGCGTGATCGGACGGGTTCATCATCAAGGTCTCCAGATTGACGTGCTCGCTAAAGCTTTGTCGAAGGAATGAGTCGTTAGAAGTGTTTTCCAGCAGGCGGCGGACCAGATAGGCCATGCCGGGGATCAGTTCGCCGAACGGAGTATAAATGCGGACCCGATGTCCCATCTCCGCGAAGACCTGCGCCTGCTCTTTGCCCATCCCGTACAGCATTTGAATTTCATAAGCAGAGGGGGGGACATCCAGTTCATGTGCAACGGCGATCGCGTGTGCCAGGCTCCGCATGTTGTGGCTGCCAAAGGCTGGTTTGAGCCACTGAAAGTTCTGTAACAGGATCTGCGTCAGTTTTTCGTAGTTCGCATCCGACTCCCATTTCTCCTGGAAAACCGGGATGGGCCAGTTGCGGTACTGGGAAGTGATTGTTTCGAAGTCCCAGTAAGCGCCTTTGACCAGTCGGACCCACACGGGGGTCTTGCGTTTTTTGACCCATTTCAAAAGATCCATCAGGTCAGCTTCCGCCTGGGGCTGATAGGCCTGGATCACAATGCCGACATTGTCAAAATCACGGAATTCCTTTTCCATCAGCGTCTGCTTGAAGATCTCCAGCGTGAGCGGCTTGTAGGAATTCTGTTCCATGTCGACGTGCAGATAGGCGTCATATTTCATCGCCTGTCGTAACAGGGTTCGCAGGCGGGGTTGAACTGCCGCCATCGTGCCAACGGGATCAGTGGGTTTAAACTGACTGCAGAGTGCCGAGAGCTTAATCGAAACGTTGGTGCGAGGCAGATGTCCCTGGTTGTCCCAGTCGAGCTGCACATTTTCGGACCACTTGCGGGCACGCGGTGCCAGGCCTCTGATCAGATCAAGGTAAGACTGCATATAGGCTTCGGCTTCGACTTCGCTGATGACGGCTTCACCCAGCAGGTCCAAAGTAAAAGTGAAGTTTTCACTGCGAAGCCGATCGACGGTGCGGTGGACTTCATCAACTGAAGATCCGGCGATAAAACGGCTGGCCATCCGGCGGGCATTGGAGCGGGCGTTCAGGGCGAGGGCTCTGCCGAGAACCGAGTTCGGTGTCGAAAGTTCCAGGCCAATGCGAGCCGCCCAGGGGAGATGCTTACGGACATCTTCAAAATATTCGTGCAGATGCCTGACGATCGATTCATGTGAGCGAAGCATGGGCAGGACGTCCACGAAGCGGAACATCTGCACTTTGACTGACTCATCGGCCATTGCCCAGGAGAGAATTCGATCGTCCCACCAGCGTTTTTCGAACATGGTCGGTTCGCGGCGTTCGAGCAGACCCCAGATCTGCTGGCCGAGCTCCTGCGTTCGCTGCTCAAAATTCTGGTTCAGGTTGGAAGACGCTTTTTTTCGTGCCACTTATATAACCTGCCTCTGAGTGCAGACTGCACTTTCTGTGTCGCGGTATTAATGTTTAAGATTGATCTGAGACCACTGGACAGGGGAGTTTATTGGTAGAAAGGCCCCATAAATCGACATCCTGTCAGTAATTCTCTTACGTAAACACTCCCTTGAGTGTTGGGGCTGGCCTCTCGTCATACGGGTCTCTGCGACCCGAAATATTCGTATATGGTGTTAACTGCAAGCAGGTTAACAAATCCGCATAGGTGAGGTAAGTGTTGCGGGTCAGGCAATCAGAACTTTTCTGCTTCGATGAGAGCGAATCGGGCTTGCCAGGTGGGAGAGAGGCTTTATTCTAAAGGAAATTATAAAATTAGGAATTTAGGTCGCCTGTTCCTCTTTCGTTGCATTGATGTTAGTTGACAGGTGCTTGATAATGAAGGCTCAGTGATACTCGATGACCAGTCTGAGATTCGCCCGCGAATTGAGGATTGTCTGGACAATTAGGAGAGGGATGAACCTGCGATGCGTGACTTTGAATATGAAGCCCCCACTTCACTGGCAGACGCCGTTGGTCTGCTGGCTAAAAGTAATGGGAATGCCCGCCCGCTCGCGGGGGGAACTGATTTAATTGACCATGTACGGACCGGCAGATTATCGACTGATCTGATTGTTGATCTGAAAAAGATCCCGGAACTGATGGCGCTGGAACTGACTGACGCAGGTCTGCGCCTGGGAGCAGCGGTTCCCTGTTACCAGATCTACAATCATCCGGGAATTCTGGAAAAATATTCAGCGATTTCTGACAGCAGCAATATTATAGGTGGCATGCAGATCCAGAACCGGGCCAGCGTCGGGGGAAACCTGGCGAATGCCGGTGCCGCCGCGGATTCGACTCCCGCGTTGATTGCTCTGGATGCAACCGTAGTCATTCAGGGACCTTCGGGAACCAAAGAAGTTCCCGTCGATCAGTTCTGCACGGGACCAGGCCAGAATATTCTGGAGCCTGGCGAAATTATCGTCGAACTCAAATTTCCACCACGACCCGAGCACAGCGGTTCCCATTACCGGCGGTTCATTCCCCGGAATGAGATGGACATTGCTGTCGTCGGCGTCGGTGCTTCCGTGGTACTGGATGAGAGTGGCGAAAACTTTGTTTCCGCCCGCATTGGACTGGGAGCGGTCGCTGCCAAGCCGTTTTATGCCCAGGAAGCCAGCGAACTCCTGGCAGGTCAGCCGGTGAATGACGAGACAGTCAAAAAAGCAGGTGAGGCGGCTCGGTCTGTGATCCATCCGATTACGGACATGCGGGGTACAGAAGAGTTCCGCCTGCATGTGACGGGCGTATTGACCGAACGTGTGCTGAAAAAAGCGGTCGAACGTGCTCGCGGTTAATTCATCAACTGACTGACTCAACCAATCAACGCAATATTATATAGATCATTTTTAAATAAGGACTTTTCAATGGCGAAGAAACGGATCGTAACCGCGACTGTCAACGGGCGTGAAGAGGAATTCCTCTGCCAGCCTCGGCAGACATTGCTCGAAGTCTTACGAAATACACTGAATCTGACAGGCGCCAAAGAAGGCTGCTCCAACGGTAACTGTGGTGCCTGTTCGGTGTTGATTGATGGAAAAGCCGTCAATACCTGCATGGTGCTGGCTGTGGAAGTCGAGGGCGCCAACATTGAAACCATTGAGGGGCTGGCACCCGGTGATGGCCTGGACCCGCTGCAGGAAGCGTTTCTGGAAAATGCGGCGCTGCAGTGTGGAATCTGCACACCCGGCTATATCATGTCGGCCAAAGCCTTCCTGGATGAGAACCCGAACCCCACCGAAGAAGAAATTCGTTTCTCGATGGCGGGCAATCTGTGTCGTTGCACCGGTTATGACAAAATCGTACGTGCCATCCAGCAGGCTGCGGAAACACGATGTGCTCAATCTGCCTCATGTGAGAAGGAGACTGTCTAATGGCGACCATTGATGAAACCAGAACCGCAGAAGGTAGCGAAGAATCATCTAAATATAAGGTGATTGGTACCCGACCGATTCGTCATGACGGAGCTGACAAAGTCACCGGCCGTGCGTTATACGGTGCGGATATCAAAGTCAAAGGCATGATCTACGGTGCGGTGCTGCGGAGCCCGCATGCCCATGCCAATATTAAATCGATCGATACCTCAAAAGCAGAAGCTTTTCCGGGTGTGCGTGCCGTCGTCACCAGTGCGGATCTGCCGGAACCCGGTGATAAAATTGCCGAGTTGGGGGAAGGGGCTGTCGTCCTGAACCATCTCAGCAGCAACAATCTTGCCCGCACCAAAGTGCTTTACAAGGGACACGCAGTTGCTGCGGTAGCTGCCGACAATCTGCATATCGCACAGGAAGCAGCCAGCCTGATCGAAGTTGAATATGAAGTTCTGCCACCCGTGCTGGATGTGCTGAAAGCGATGGAAGATTCGGCACCTGTTTTGAATCCCGATGTGCGGACGGAAGAAGCCTCCACTGGCGAGAAAGGGGACAAGCCGAGTAATGTCGCCAAGCATATCGTATTTGAAAAAGGGGATCTCGAAAAAGGATTCGCCGACGCGAAATATGTTGTCGAACGTGAATTTCGCACATCGACCGTGCATCAGGGGTATATCGAACCGCACGTTGCGACCGTATTGTGGAACAACGATGGTCAGATTACCGTCTGGACTCCGACCCAAGGCACGTTTTCGGTCCGCTCGCAGATGGCAGAGTTATTGCATGTGCCTCTGGCCCGCGTGAAAGTGGTCCCTGCAGAAATTGGCGGGGGATTTGGTGGCAAGATCTCCGTTTATCTCGCACCAGCGGCTGCAGTCTTATCCCGTAAAGCAGGAGTTCCCGTTCAAATTGTGATGGACCGGGCGGACGTGCTGCAGGCAACCGGCCCCACTCCCGGTTCCTTTATCAGGATCAAGATGGGCGTCGATGCAGACGGCCGTCTCACCGCCGCCGAGGCCTGGATGGCTTATGAGGCAGGCGGTTATCCCGGTTCGCCGATTGGCGCCGGTGCGATGTGTGTCTTCTCCTGCTATGACATTCCCAACGGTCGCGTGGAAGGTTACGACGTTTGCGTCAACAAACCGCGCACCAACGCGTATCGCGCACCGGGGGCGACCAATGCTGCGTTCGCGACGGAAACTGTTGTGGACGAGCTTTGTGAAAAGCTGGGTATGGAGCCGGTAGATTTTCGCCTGCTCAACGCTTCAAAAGAAGGGACACGCCGGATTGACGGCGTGACCTATCCGCGGATAGGCCTGGTGGAAACATTGGAAGCCATCAAGAACAGCGAGCATTACAATACGCCGTTGACCGGTAAAAATCAGGGGCGGGGCATTGGCTCCGGGTTCTGGTTTAACGCGGGGTTGAAATCAGCCGTGACCGCGACTGTCAACTCGGATGGCTCTGTCGGTCTGCTGGAAGGTTCGACGGATATTGGTGGTTCCCGCACCGCGATTGCCATGCAGTTCGCGGAAGCGATCGGGCTGGCAGCGGAAGACATCAAGCCTGCTGTGGTCGATACCGACAGTGTGGGCTATACCGATGTGACCGGCGGAAGCCGCGTGACGTACGCGACAGGCTGGGCCGCTTACGAAGCTGCTCAGGACCTGAAGCGCCAGATCGTCACACGGGCTGCTGAGCTGTGGGAAGTCGATCCAGATCTGGTTTCCTATGAAGACGGTTCCGTAATTGGTCCGGATAAGTCCATGACCTTCAAGGAAATTGCCATCGAATTGTCTTTGGGAGGTGAGCCGTTAGTGGGACGTGGTGTTTCCAATCATAACGAGCCCGGCGGCGCATTCGGAACACATTTAGTGGACGTGGAAGTCGATCCCGATACCGGCAAAGTAGACATTCTACGTTATACCGCCGCCCAGGACTGTGGTACCGCGATTCATCCTGCGTATGTCGAAGGACAGATTCAGGGGGGCGCCGTGCAGGGGATTGGCTGGGGATTGAACGAGGAATACTGGTATGACGAAGAAGGCAGCATGCGAAACGCCAACTTCCTCGATTACCGGATTCCGACCTGCTATGACCTGCCGATGATCGACGCACTCATTGTGGAAGTACCCAACCCGGGACATCCCTATGGTGTGCGAGGCGTGGGAGAAGTTCCCATCGTGCCACCACCGGCGGCTCTGGAAGCAGCAATTCACAACGCCGTCGGCGTGCGAATGTATGAACTGCCGATGTCGCCGCCACGTGTTTTGCATGAGCTGTTGAAGAAAGAATCCTGATCAGAAACGGAATCTGATATGCCTCGTCTGTTTATTCCTCCGCTGCTCAAACCTTATTGCAAAGGGGCAGCAGAAGCTGTTGTGGAAGGGACCACCGTCAGGGAAGCGGTTGAGTCTTTAGACGAGTTGTATCCCGGCGTTAAAGAGCGACTCTGTCCTGAGGGCACACTCAGGGCAGGGCTCGCAGTCACCGTCGATCAGAACGTGACCCCGCGTGGGCTCTCGCAGAAGGTGACATCCGAAAGCGAAATCCACTTTCTCCCCGCAATCGGCGGCGGGTGAGTTGAATTCTATAACCCTTTAATATTCATCGTAATCTGTGTTTCTGGGGTTGTCGTGAGGCAACAGGTAATTGTCAGGGTTGGTGATTGATTCAGAGTGAGTCTGGCGATTTCTTCGGCCTGATTTGCGCTGATGACATTTGTTTGTGCGGTTTCTCTATCAGTTTCCTGCTCGCTGCGCTCATACCGAATTGCATGCGGTACCACCCCTTTTTCTAATATTTGGGATGGGATTACACTGGTTACCGCAGGTCACTATCGGGTGGCCCCGGATGTAATCCGGGGTTGTCGTAGA
>NZ_JBLXFK010000006.1:0-406923 GCF_048262075.1 Gimesia sp. | reverse complement strand
TTCGATGATGAAAAATAATCAGACTTGGGATCAGAATCTGATTACCTCTTGACAGATTTTAACACAGTCGCTGACACCTTTTTTATGGGTACAGATACGGGGCCAGCTTTTTCTTGGCGGCTTTGCGTGCCTGGTTCTCAACATCAGCGAGTTTGACAGGCGTGCCTGTTTTTTGCTTACTCAGATCCGCGGCGGACATGAATGTGTAGATTTCGATTGATTCTGTCGGCGTGACAGGGGCTTTGCCCGTGCGGAAGAATTTGACAACTTCGACCAGCAGCGGTTCATAACCACTGAAGCTGCCGATCTGTGTGATGCCTTTCGTCCCGAACGCGGTGCCTCCATAGCCGCCCTGGTAGCCATTGTCGGCTTTGCGCCGCCCGCGAAAGGTACCGATGCGACCGTTTTTCCACGTACCAATCGCTACATCGGTTTCGGGAGTCGCGACGCGCACGACAGTCTCACATCCAGGACCCATGATGGTGTAGAGGGTTTCGACGCCATGAATGCCATACCAGTAAAAATCGGGGTGTGTGCTTTCCACCGGACAGGGGCTATAGGCATCGCAGCCGATAATTTCACCGATCACACCACTGTTGATCTGTTTGGCCCCGTCTGTGTAGCGCAGTGAAGAAGAACTGAAAACGGGGGTTTTAAAGTGTTCTGCGGCTTCATAGATGGCAATCACATCGGTCAGGTCACCGGCGATCGGTTTATCGACGAACAGTGGTTTACCCGCTTTCAAGACAGGCAGCGCCTGTTCCAGATGCACGCGGCCATCATTACTTTCCAGTAAAACGGCATCCACCTGCTCAAGTAAGGCTTCGATACTGGGGGCAATTTCCACGCCCTGCGTTTTGACAGCCGCGGTAATTTCTGGAACGCTTTCCAGGCTCTCTTTGATCGTACGGCTCCCCTGGGGATAGGCGGCGACGACGGTGCAGTGTTTGAACTCCTCATATTTTGAATCAGGATTGTTCAGGATTTTGGAGAAGTTACTGGAATGCGATGTGTCGAGACCAATGATGCCGATGCGGATCGTTTTGGGTTCTTCTGCAGGGCTGGAATTCGGCAGGCTGAATAAAACCAGCAGAAGCAGGCTCAGGCAAAAATAAATAGTGCGAAGTGGTTGACTCATTTCTCAAACTCTCCAAATTCAGAACCTTCAGTGAACTCCATGAATTCATACACGGCGCCATCAATCAGCACAAAGACAACTTTCAGATTATCCATCGCCTGGAAGGGGCCCAGCAGAACTTCAAGACCTGCAATTTCCTGGTCGATATCCGGAACTTTAAAGGCGATGTGTGGCTGGTTGCGGACAGGGCCGGTTACCGGGGTGTCGGCTTCGAACCGCAGGTATTCGATTTTATAAGGATGCTCATTAGGGTTGGTGACGTAGACTTTCGTTTCCGGAACATAAATTTCGTCAGGCTGGGGATCATCGGTGATCACGCCGACATGGTGAAACTCTCGCATGGCAGTTCCTTGAAACGGAAGAAATTGATTCTGTCTGTCACCCAGTATTTGCTGGTTTGATTCTACCGCGAGGGAGATGACAGTTCAAAGTGGAAGGGAGAATAATTCGAGATCGAAACCCACTGGTTGGTAGTGTTCCTTCTCGATATGAGAGTAGGCTCGGATAGTTTCCGGTGGTCTTCAACAATCCCGGATTACCTCCGGGGCTAGCTATTAGATTCGTTTGTGACTTTCGTGGTAGAAAATATTCTTGAACGTCGGCCCTGGCTTTGTGCAAAGACGGTGACTTTACAGCGTGCTATGAAATGGAGAAACTGAAGCTGTTGAAGAGGTGACTACGAAGGTGTATCAGGAGAGACATTGATGGAACATTTGAAAGTTGGAATTATCGGGGCAGGTGGGATTGCGGCCAAGATGCATCTGCCGGAACTGCAGACGGTGGAGAACTGTGATGTCGTAATGCTGTCCGGTCGGAAACAGTCGCGGCTGGATGTGCTCTGTCGCAAGTTTAAAGTTCCGCGCTGGACCCACGAATATCAGGCCGTGATTGACGATGAAGAAGTGAACGCGGTGGCGATTGCGTTGCCGCATCCCCTGCATGTGGAGTGGGGCATTAAGGCGATCAAAGCCGGCAAGCATGTTTACATGCAGAAGCCGTTAAGCACGTCGATGGATGAAGCAGATGCGTTTGTGGAAGCAACCGACAATCACAATCAGACGGTGCTGGCGCTGCCTTACATGTCAAATCCACATGTGCTGGCCTGTCGCAATTATATTCAAGATGGAAAGCTGGGCACAATTTCGTCAGCCCAGGCGCGGGCCAGTCATGGCGGGCCGGAGGTCTATTACGCGGGGATCCAGCAGATCCTGGAAGAGAAACCTGCAGATGATCTGTGGTTTTTCGATGCAGACAAAGCAGACGTCGGCGCGCTGTTTGACATGGGCGTATATGCGATTGCCAATCTGGTGGGAGTGGCCGGCGCGGTCAAGTCGATCACGGCGAAATTGACGACGGTTGCGAAACCGACGAAGCTGGAGGATACGGCGTCGATGATTCTGGAGTTTGAAAGCGGTGCCCTGGGAACGGCGCAGACGGGCTGGTGTGATGCTGCCCGAACCTACGAGTTTTCGGTACACGGAACGGCAGGCAAGCTGGTGAGCAGCCGTCAGGCAGAGTCGTTGCGGTATTACTGTCCCAGTTCCCAGGTCAATGAAGATGCGCCGTTGATCGAAGAAATTGTTGATCTGTCAGACTACCCGGTGCAGAATTCGCATCAGCACTGGGCCGCCTGTATCCGGATGGGGATTCAGCCGCCGTTGTCTAATGCGGCGACCGCCCGGCATGTGACCGAGATCCTGCTGGCCGCGTTGAAATCGTCACGTGAAAACCGCACGGTGGACATTACTTCCCGACTGAGCCTCACTTGAATGTGACCTCAGTTTACGGGAATCGTAGGTGATTTTATTGATTTTGACAGACGGCACTGCCGGTACGGTGTCGCTTGAGGGTGTGGTTGACTATAAATGTGCTGTGGCGGAACGATTGTTTTGCCGCCGCGTCTGGTATTCCAATCTACTTCATTTTTAACGCATTCGGGGAGTGTTCCCAATGACGGAGCGGTCTGAACTCGTTGAAGAACTGCGCTGGAAAAAAATCCCGGTTCTCAATGATGGTTTTGTGTGTCTCGTAGATGTCATGGGCGATGACAGTTCGATTGTTCAGGCAGCCCGTGTCAGTTATGGGGAAGGAACCAAACGGGTTTCCGACGACCGTACACTGATTCGCTACCTGATGCGGCATCGACACAGTACGCCCTTTGAGATGGCCGAACTCAAGTTTCTGGTTCGGGTTCCGATGGATTGCTGGCGGCAGTGGATTCGTCACCGGACAGCCAATGTGAATGAATACAGCACCCGGTATTCCGTGGCCATCGATTCGGCTCAGACTACATTACCTGGCGAATGGCGAACCCAGGCGACCTCGAATCGACAGGGCAGTGATGCCCCGCTTGCCGAGGATTTAGGGACAAAACTGACTGAAGAAGAGACCGCTTTTCAGAAGCATGCCCGCGATGTTTACGAATCGCGTCTGGAGGCAGGCGTCGCCCGCGAGCAGGCCAGAAAAGACCTGCCACTGGCGACCTACACCGAGGCTTACTGGAAAATTGATTTACATAACCTGATTCATTTCTTGAGTTTACGAATGGACTCTCATGCTCAGTGGGAGATTCAGGAGTATTCACGGGCGATTGGCGAAGCGATTGTGAAGCCGCTGTTTCCAGTTGTCTGGGAAGCTTTTGAAGACTACCGCCAGGGAGCGATGTTCCTGACACGACTGGATAAAGAGGTGCTGGCACGCCTGATGACCAGTGCCGCCGAGAAATCACTGGTGCCCCCCTTTACGGCAGAAGCGTTCCTGGAAGTGCAGGATGAGACCTGGAAATCACTGAAACGGAGCCGCGAACGGGATGAATGCCAGTCTAAATTGCAGCGACTGGGCATTTTGAAAACCGAAGGTTAGTGCCTTTGTGTGCACTTTGGTGTGAAAATCAGAGAGTATTTCTGCCGTTGGCTTTGCAGATCCTGCTTGTTTTGTTATCTTTGTCGTTCCAGCTCGGTAGCGAGAGGTCTGTTCACAGACCCGTTACAGGTGAAAACGTCTGAATTCTCATCACTGATGAGACGATGTATATTCAATTGGTTATGGTTACAACTTTTATTGAAATCAGGAAGAAGAAAAGGTGATTTGAGTGGTTAAGCTTCGGTTACGAGAAAACGAATCAATTCAGGAGGCAGTTAAACGGTTCCGCAAGATTGTTGAGCACGCTGGTATCAAAAAAGAGATGCGACGTCGTGAATATTACGAAAAGCCCAGCGATGAAAACCGTAGAAACCGACGCCGTGCTGAGCGTCGTGCCCGTCTGACTCGTCTGCAGAGTAACCAGTAGTCACTGGACACCGATCGAAGATATCAAAACGCAGTCTGTTTCAGGCTGCGTTTTTTTATGCGCGGAGATGGAACATCGTACCTGTCTGAATTTTTCTACCACGAAAAACACGAAAGGGCACGAAAATAAATTGATTCGGGTGACTGGTTCCGGGATGCTGGTATCAGTCGAAATGGTTGCTGCTTCACTACACGCAGAGAATCAGCCTGGAAGCGCAGATCAACGGTTCCAGCACCTTTTTTAATCCAGCAGGCATCAGATTCACGTCAACAGTTGCCTTCAGATAGTGCAAAGAAACAATGACAGCCGAAACAGTGATCGCCCATGATCTCGAAGGAACATTAATCTCCAATGCGATCAGTCAATTTCCTCGTCCCGGTCTCGCCGAATTCCTGGAATTCTGTCGACAACGATTCCAACGCATCTACGTGTACACTGCAGTCAATGACGGTCGATGCCATGAAGTTATCTACAATCTTGTAGTTCACGATCTGGCTCCGTCCTGGCTCAGTAATGTGCCATTCATAGATTGGGACCGCAACTTGAAAGACCTCTACAACATCCCCGATGCATCCCCGAACGAATGCTAGATCGTCGACGATAATCCTGACTACATTATTGAAAGCCAACGTTCGCAGTGGATTGCCATTGATCAATTCGAATCACCGTACCTTGACACTGATCGGGAACTTTATCGGGTTCAACAGGTAATCGAACGGCGACTTTGTGGTAGTACAGACACCCGCGATTCCCATCAGCAGGAAGCGGAATAAAATGTGCCATTCGGGTCTGATTGAATGATTAACTCGGTTTTTTGGGTAGTAAATCCTCTCTGAATGTTTTCTTTCATTCCCAATGCGTGTCATGGGGTCACCTCTGGTGTGTATTTAGCGGTTCGGGATTTTCATCTGCGGCGACTGGTGTCATTTCTTTTATAATTCGCTCTGAATCGTGCCAGACAGACAGCTGGCACACGGGGATAATTATCTACCACGAATGCACGTAAACGGATTGTTCGGCGAGATGACTACAGCACTTGCTTGTTCTATTTTGGGAGTTTTCATGCAGCATGATTCTATTCATTCAGAGAGATTGTATTCCTGTTCGAGAATCCATCTTAGGGAGTGGCATGAGGCGATCAAGTGGGTTTTCAGAATGATGTGGCGAACTGTGTTGATCCGGAGCCGATGCTGGTGTGATCAGTGGCGGTGCTGGGATGAAGGACTGCGATGTGTGGCGACCCGCAGGCATACATCGGGAACTGGTGCGGTTTCAGGCAGTGCAAATCTGGAAAAAACAGGCTGTTTTGTAGTGAAGATCAGGAACAAGTATCGTGTGTTCTGGTGCACTGTAAACTGGGCACGCGCGCGACACAGAACAGCGTTTATCGCTGTTGGCGCGGCGGGGTCAAGTTCAAAATCTGCAGCGGAATAACAATTTGTTTATCTATCCCCGTGACAGACTGCTACAATGAGACTTCGAGAAAAGCAGGCCAGACTAATCTGTCGGTACTTGGGATTCAGTGAAACTCTGAATCAGGAAAGGTAGATTCACGTGAGAAATCGATATTTAACAGCCGCCGTTATGGGGTTGATGTGTGGCCTCTGTTCCGTTTTGCATGCTGCTGATGTGACGATGCTGGCGATTGAGGGGCGCAGAATGACGCCGGATCAGGTGGCGACAGTGGAAAAAAAAGTCCAGGAGAATCCGAAGAATATCGAAGCCCGGACTCAACTGTTGGGTTATTATTTTGCGAAGCAGTATACCGATACCGCAGCGCGAAAGGCGAAACAGGAGAATGTGTTGTGGTTGATTGAGAATAAGCCGGAAGCAGGGGTACTGGGAACGCCGTTCGGACAACTGGATATGGTTCTCGATGGGTCGGCTTATACCCGTGGAAAACAAGCCTGGGAAAAACAACTCAAAGCGCAGCCGGACAATCTGACACTGCTGGAGCACTCCGCCAACTATTTTCTGTTGCCTGATCGGGAACTGGCGAAGAAGTCATTGAAAAAAGCACAGAAACTGGATGCGGATAATCCCCAATGGGCCCGGAAGCTCGGGCAGTTGTATTCGCTGGACATGCAGAGTAGTTCATCGCTTAAAGTGCAGAAAGAGGCAGCTACGAAGGCATTGGAACAGCTGGAGATCGCTTATCAGCTATCAGCCAATCAGGCTAAAGATGCGCTGTTAAAGAGTCTCGCGCAGGCGGCCCTGGTGGCAGGCGATACGGAGAAAGCAAAACAGTATGCAGAGTTGATGTTGAATCAGATCGGCTCAGACTGGAACAGTGGCAATAACGAGCATTACGGAAACATCACCCTTGGTGAGATCGCGCTGGCGGAAGGCGATGTGGATGCAGCGAAGCAGTATCTGATCAAAGCGGGGAAGACAAAAGGTTCGCCTCAACTGAATTCGTTCGGCCCTGATTTCGGTCTGGCAAAAGCTTTGCTGGAAAAGGATCAGAAGGAAGTCGTGCTGGAATATCTGGCTCTGTGCGGCAACTTCTGGGTACTGGGAAAAGATCGGTTGGCGGAATGGACTAAATCGATCAATGACAACCAGATTCCGAAGACACTGCGATAGGTTTTCTGAGACAGTCTCAAAGAAAAACCCTGTTCCGATTTGACTACCGGAACAGGGTTGAATTTATTTGCTCTGTTCAATGAAAGCCGTCGTGAGGATTATGTTGTGCCGGCGTCGTTGGCTGCCGGTTCAACAAGTTGTTCGACAGCAGCGGGGACCGCATGTGGTTTGTCGACAGGTTTATAGATCATCACCATCGCGGCGCCGGCGGCGGCAAGGCCCAGTCCGAGAAAGAAGCGGAGGTCAGGCAGGGTTTTTGTCGGATGGAAGAAGGTAATGGTGGCGATGGTGTTGACGATGGGGGCACCTGCGAACACGAGTGGTGCGACATAGATGGCGGCCCCTTTACCGCCAGTGGTCACCGCGAAGATCACACACAAGGCACCGATGGCTCCCGCGGTACCGGCGAGGATGCCCCAGGCGATCGGTCCGGCATCAAAGTTGGGTACGCCTTTCACGGTGGGGTCTTTTCCCAGCACGAAAATGAAGAAGGCAGGAATCAGAACGGCGACCAGGAAGTAGGCGACACCCACGAACAGGAAGGCACGCAGGTTACTGTGCAGCTTCTGGGCGGCGATATGCACGAGAGGCACATAGGTTCCCCAGGAGAGTGCAGCACAGGCAACAAAGATTAAGACAATCGTCCATTTCGACATCGTTCAAACTCCTGAAATACTGGAGGGAGGGTTCATTTCTATTGGCGAGACAACTCTGTAATTATGATAGTAACTTTGTGAAATTCCAGCACCCGACAAGGATGGTATTTTGTGTGAATCGCTGAAAAGCGACTGTGTACAAACTCTTATGGAGCACGCAAAGTCGCCAGGATCGGTGCCCGGACGGCATCCGCGACCGCCAGCAGCGCCGCCAGCATGCCTGTCACCAGGACCGCGAGCAGGATCACCAGGCCGCTTTCCCAGGGGAGATCCGCTCCGGTGGACAACAGGTGTGGCAGCATCGCCAGCAGGGCGGAGACGGTTCCGGAAACCAGTCCCCAGAGCAGGAGAAACGCGTTTTCGGAAAGGACGATGACCGCGACATCACTACCCGTCATGCCGATCGCACGTAGCAGAGCCAGTTCGCTGCGACGCTCTACCACGTTGCGCAACATGACGGTCGCGAGGCCGAGAGTTCCCAGTAACAGACCCAGGCCTCCCAGCGTCTGGAAGGTTGAGAGGTAGGTATTTTGTACGGCGAGGAAGTCGGCGAGTCGGTTGGCGACGAGGTCGGCGTCGAACCCGTATTCTGTCAGTCCGGTTTCGAGAATGCCTGATAGCTGGGCAGCGTGTTCGGGTGGAACTTCGATCAAAAAGTATTCGAAGCCAGCCTGTTCGGGAAAGAGCGTTTGAAAATGCTGTTCTGAAATGAGGAGCACGCCTTGAAAGATACTGCCGTCCAGCATGCCTTTGATTTTCAACTGGTGTTCGGGGCGTTCGTCGGAAGGGATGCCTACGGTCGCGCCGATGCCTTTATGCAGGCTGTACATCAGCGTATTCATATCGCCGAGCGCAGGAATCGAGCCGTCTTCCTGTGGTTCGTTCAACAGTTTCCAGGGGTTTTCGTCGGGGGTGTCTGCGAATTTGAAGCCCCCGCGTTCGATCAGTTCCTGCGGGACGCCGAGGATCGTGGGGACACTGGTTTGATAGATATTCAGGCAGCTGGCATTTTCGCCTGGTTTCACACGAAAGGGAATCGCTGTCATTTCGCTTAGTAATTTTTGAGTCTCTGGATCATCGGGAATGTTAACCAGCATTTTGTCGCGGCCATCGGCCGTATTCAAATCGTAGATCAGGGGAGAAGTAGATTCCGCTATGAGTGTGAACCCGCCGTTCCCGGAGTTTTGATTGGGTGATTCGACTGCAGGATTGCGATGTCCGGCGGCGACGGAGACGAGCACGAAAGTGGCGGACGCGATGAGCGCAGTGGTTAAAACGCTTCGCTGGCGAAAACGTCCGGCGTTACGAAACCCAAGTTTGATTAAGGCTAGCGCACCGGTGCCTCTAATGGGGATGGCCGATTCAATTCTGAGTCTGCTGGACAAAAAGGAAAGGCTGGCAATGAGAGAGAGCATGCCAACCAGAAAAAACGAAACGGTTTGCCAGGAGAAACCAGAAAAGGCTTCCTGTTTGGGAATGAGGGAGGAGATTGTCGCCAGTACCAGAATAAATGCAGCCAGGGAGGAGGCTTTATAAACTGTGCCGACGCGGCGGGCGTCTTTTGCTTTATCTGATTCCGGTGTATTAACTCCCAGCAGCAGGCTGCGAATCGAGAGTTGTTTGAGTTCGGACATCGCGCGCCAGGTGACGAAGAGAGAGCAGAGGACCGAAATCATCAAACCGATAAAAATGCTGGTTACCGTGAGATCGAGATACAGAAAGCGGGTGCCGATGGCACCGATCCACCAGGTTTTCAGGCCATATAACATCAGCCAGGCATAACCGATGGCAGCGGCGATGCCGAGGATGCCTCCTGTCAGAATCACAAGGAACGCTTCTTTAAAGATGACTTGTCTGACCTGCTGCGGCGAAAAACCGATAGCAGCTAAGAGACCGATTGAGGAGACACGACGATCAACACCGAGCTTGAACAGCAGGCGAATCAGAATGATGGCCGAAAGGATGATAAAGAAGCTGAAACCGATAAACAGCCCGCTGAAATCGGTGGTTCCACTGGCGGCTGCCAGACCAAGTAGTTTAATGGGTTGTACGGTGAGCCCCATTTTAAAGACGTCGATATTTTTGAGTAATTCTGTTGCATAGCGGGGAGCCGATTCTTCCAGAGATTTTTCGGGCAGGGGAGTGAACCGCAGAGAGGTCAGACTGCCGTAACGGCTGTTCCATAACGACTGCGCCGTTCCGAGTGAGACAAATGCTTTGGGGGTGGCCTTGTATTTGTCCCAGTATTCTTCATCGCGATCGGTGACGCGGGTCAGTTGCATGGGGAAGGGTTGTTTCCAGTCACCGAAGGTGTCGGCATCGGTGATGCCTTCCATCTCGGGCGTGAGCTTACGATCGGCTGCGGGAGTTCCGTCGAGTGCAATGATGCCATGCACCTGGAAAATCTGCTCGACTTCGGGCAGTTCTCCCCGAGAGCCGACGACGTGATATTTCATCCGTACTTCATCGCCAACTTTGACATTCAGGTCTTTCGCCAGCCATTCGTTGAGGACGATGTCGTTTTCTTTTAAAGGGAGTTCCGGCTTTGCGCCGATGAATTTGAACGGTCCAAATGGGGGCTGCTGTGTGAATTCGAGTCCCGCGACAATCGAATACATCGAATACTGTTCTTTGAGTTCAGTCTGCCCTTTTTTTGCAGGTTCGATTTCATTGGCGATGTAGACCATCACGGGAGACGTGCGCAGGTTCAGTGCCTTCGCTGCTGACATGCCCGCCTGTTCGATCTGCGGGTCAAGAATCATCTGATCACTCTCGAGCGAAAGATACTGATATTCCTTATTAGGAGCAATTTTGAGGTTGAGGTCTTCCAGTTTCAGGGAGCTCTTTAATACCGCTTCCAGTTGTCGGGCAGTTTCCAGCGCGGCGGGCGAAACTGCTTCGGGGCTGTCAGAGCTGAAAAAGAGGGAGTTCACGCGTGCCGGTCTGGATTGGGGATTGCGGCGCGAAGCGACGATTTCATCGAGGTCTAATGCCGCCTGCAGTGTCTTGAGGGAGATAAACAGATCGAGAGGCAGTTGCTGATTAGGGAGCAGTGCCAGGCGTCCGGCTTTGGAGTCGACGTCGAGAATTGTGCTGACGGTAAGGGTGATTTCGACGGACTGTTCTTCGCGTTCACCCAGCAGGGAATCGCGGGGAATCGCGGAGGGGAGTTGGATCCAGAGCGTAATTACATCGCCGACAGAAGCTTGCAGCTGTGCTGCGACGCGGGCGTTGAGAATGGCTTGATCGTCCCCTGGTGGAGGGATGTCCGGATGTTCGAGCAGCGACCAGAGACGTTTGTCGGTACCAAAAACATTGACCTGACCGACGCGGAGATGCTGGTCGTCCCGATCTTTTTCCAGGCTGCCTCGCAGGACCAGCGCAGGGGCGATCGTCTTGATTTGCTGTGGGAGATCGGCAGATTTGGTGAGATCTTCGGCCAGTTGTTCGCGGAAGAAACGATGACCGGAGACGACGAAATCGATCTGTCCCAAGCGGTCGAATGTCATTTGTCTCAGGCTGGCTCGGACGGAATCTCCGACGATTAAGGCTCCCCCGATCACGGCGGTTGCAGCGATGACTCCCAAGAGGACAGCCAGGTTGGTGCGCCAGTAATACATCAGGCTTCTGATGACAAATCGCGTTTGATTCATAACACGAGCTCTTGTGAAGATTTGAAAAACGAATGTCAGACAGCTTCGGTAACGAGCAGTCCGTCGCGTAATCGCTGATGTTGAGGGAACAGGGCCGCCAGTTCGGTGCTGTGTGTGACACAGATCAGGACGGTGTTCTGTTCCTGATTGATTTCGAGTAGCAGTTTGCCGATCGATTCAGTATTGCCGCGGTCGAGGTTTCCTGTGGGTTCGTCGGCCAATAAGAGACGGGGGTTATTAATCAAGGCGCGGCAGACAGCGACCCGTTGTCGTTCGCCGCCTGAAATCTGTGCGGGGCGGTGCTGCATCCGATCCTGTAATCCCACGCGTTCGAGCAGATGGCGGGCACGTTCCTCGGTATCGCTGGTGGCGCCCTGGTAGACCATGGTTGGAATCAGAACGTTTTCCAGAACGGAAAACTGCGGCATCAGATGATGGTCTTGAAAGATGAAACCGACATTCTGATTGCGATATTCGGCCTGTTCTTTGGCGTTCAGAGCGAAGGGGTTTTGGCCAAACTGGATGACTTCACCAGAGGTGGGCTGATCCAGGACACCCAGAATGTAGAGCAGGGTACTTTTGCCCGAGCCCGATGGACCGGTGATGGCGAGGGCGTCCCCCCGGTTGAGTTCCAGATCCACGCCGGCCAGAATCGGCAGTGATTCGGTGGCGATAGAAAATGTTTTGGTTAACTCGCGGACGATGAGCTGCTCTGGCGCGTGATTCATATTGATCCCTGCTTAACAGTTTATTCAGCCTGATCCATCGATGCTTCAAATTTCAGCAGCATCCACTCGGGGATAGCGATGGATTGCATGGGACTGCCGTGTGTAAACTGACAGCAGACCGTTTTCATACGTCCCCGGGCGATTTTCGTTTTCTCACGCCAGATGTCGTATTCCATTGTCAGTGATTTTACACCGATTCGCTCTATGTTTAAGCGGATCTCGAGCAGGTCGCCGTAATAGGCGGGTGATTCAAACGAGCATTGGGCAGAAACCCGTGGCCAGCCGAGAATGGAGCCATCCGCCTGTTTATCCACAATCGTCAGGCCCAGCGAACGGAAGTATTCGTGTTCGGCCTGTTCCATGTACTTGTAAAAGTTGGCAAAGTGAACGATACCAGCCATGTCGGTCTCATGGAATTCGACGCGGCGGGTTGTTTTAAAAGTACAGGACATACGTAGCTCTATAGAAGTGAGTCAACAACAGGCTGTGGAACGATCGTCTGATGTTCTGCACAGCCTGTTGTATTTCTATCAATAATAATGTGGTTCATTCAGCTTTATCTTCTGGAAAGAAGCGAACCAGAGTTTCTTTACTGGGTGGCGGCGTGACCAGGGAAACCAGGATCATCGCGGTTGCCGAAGCAACGACCATCGTCGCTACGGGCATCATACCCAGAAAAGTATAATCAGGATTTAAAGCGTATTGGGCTTCCTTAAACAGATACAGCCAGGATCCAATGGCGACAATGACACCAGCATAGGTTCCCGCTTTGGTGAGCCGTTTCCAATAGACGGCGGCAAAAATGATCGGGAACAAACTGGAGAAGCCACTAAAGCACCAGACCCCCAGCGTGAAGACCCGTCTCGGTTCCAGCAGACTGAAGCCGTAGGTGATCGCCACAATCACAATAATAAACATGCGGGCCATGAAGACAACCTGCTTATCGGTAAAACGATCTTTTCCGCCGTAATGTACGACAATGTCTTCGGTAAACATGGTGCCGATACAGAGGAACTGACTGTCGAGTGACGACATGATGGCCGCCAGAATCCCCGCTGTCAGGAATCCGGCCAGGACAGGTGAGGTCATCTTTTTCACCATCGCTGCCAGCACTGCATTCGCCGGGAAGTGGGGCGGGAAGAGTGGCGCACCGTTGAAAGTGGCAGACGTTGCCCAGATACCGACCAGTACACAGGGAACCCAGACGATCATAATGAAGAGCGGGTGAGCGACCACAGGCAGTTTGAATGTGGCAGCGCTGCGTGCTGTCAGCCAGTGCTGAAACAGGTGAGGAAACATACCGACCGAGAGAGGCACGAAGAAGTAAGTGAAGAAGACCAGCTTACTCATCGGGTGTGGTGCATCGGGTGCCCAGCTGCTGGCGCGATACACGCCGAGTGCTTTTTTGATACTCCATTTTTTCCCTTTAGAGGGATCGTTCGGATCCAGGTCATGCTCGGGGTGACCAATGTTCTCTGCAAAGATCAACTGAGCCTTTTCATCTTCGGCATTGTCTCTACGAGGGTATTCACGGAGATCATGATGAGCCATCAATCCCTGTTTCCATTTATCAGGAAAGGGATCGGGCATGACGCGGTCGTCCTGAGTCAGCAGGGCTTTATTGACCTGTTCGTTGGTGAGTTTATAGAGCTCATTTTTACTGGCGTAGACGGCTTCCGCGGTGGTTTGCCAATTAGGGAATCGTGGCTTGAATTCTTTGTAGGCTTCGGCTTTCTGCTCGTCGGTCAGTTTCAAAGTTTTAAGAATCCGACGGGCATAATTGTATTTCGCAATTAAGGTCCAGGTCTGATAACGTTCTGCGTAACGTGTTCGGTCCGCCGGATCGACGGCCCGCATTAACTTGGACGGATTCTTTTCCAGAACGGCATGGCTGGCAGCATCGAGCCCGCCCAGCTTGTTTGAAATCACCACAAAGGTGACGACACCCAGAACCATAAACACGATGGTCTGGAAGGTATTGGCCCAGGCCGTGCCCCGCATCCCCCCGAAGAAAACATAGATCAATACCACCAGGCTGATGACCAGAGATCCAAGCCAGGGGGGCACGCCGTAGTCGTAGGCAGCAAAGGAGCTTTCAAAGGCTCCTTCTGTGATACTGCTGATGACCACGCCGGATGACATTACGCCGATCAGGAGGTAGGGAATGACCAGTCCGACGAGGATCGGGAACAGAATGATTCCAATCCGGTCACTTTCCAGGCGGTCCCGGAAAAACTGGATTTGTGTGGTGTACCCGTATTTGTATCCCCAGGACCAGAGTTTAATCCCCAGCAGAAAGAAGCAGAGTGAGTGAATGATCCCACTGGATGAGGCCAGCATCCCGTAGACGCCGACTCCTTCTTTGTAGGCTTCACCACTGGATCCGACGAGCGCGAAGGCGGTCATCGTTGTTCCAAAAATGGACATCAGCAGCAGAAAAGGGCCAATCGAGTGGCTGGCCAGCATGTAATCCTTACTGGTTCCCTTAAACAGCCGACTGGAGAACACACCCAGAAACAACAATAGAGATAAATAGATTCCGATAATTACCAGCTGGGTCATTATTCTGTTTCTCCTGTTTCCTGGGCCTGAGCAGGTGGTTCTTTTGCAACTTCTTCAAGGTGATGTGGCCAGGCAAATTTGGTTGCCAGGAACCAGACAATGGCTGCACCGATGGAGATACCCGTCTGATAAAGCAGACTGATCGGCATGAAGCCGAGGATGAGACGTTTGTCGTCCCACAACCAGTTATCCTGGTGAATGATGATAAGCAGGACAACCAGGCCATAGATGGTGTATCTCATAAGTCATCTTTTCTATGTTGACAGAGTTACTTCAGGTGGGTTTGCTAATGCCGGATAATATAGTACGGGTATGGGCGGGAAGCAGGATGCGCTGGATCCCGCTGATTCGCACTGGGGGCCTATTGTGACAAATTCTCCGGAGAGTCACAATGTATCGGTTAGAATTGTGTCAATAAACCGGCTGATCTCAATGGGCACCGACATGAAGTGTTAACGTTGATTTACACAAATTCATGTTTCACAGGCGGGGAAGCGTCTTAAAATTCTCAGGAAGATTCCAGACTTGCAAATGCTGGGAAGTCTTCTCAGAATGGTGGTTTACACAGGATTGTTGATCATTTTCGATTAAGGTTATTAGAGAATTTGGGGGATAGATGTTTCGTCTTGCACTGGTCGGTTTATTTGCTTTTCAATTTCTGCTGACTTCGACAGCATTTGCACAGGCTCCCAAAGGGGATAAAAAATTTGCGATTCTCGATATCGAGCAAGCCGACGAGGACTTTCCGTATCAGGGGGAATACTATGGTCTGATCGGCAATGACTGTTCCTGGTGTGGTCAAGCAGCACTGGGTTTACAGGTCGTTGCTCACGGCGATGGTCAGTTTATTGCTTCCCTGTATCAGGGTGGACTGCCGGGAAATGGCTGGGATCGATCCGCACGCGTAGAGTTGAAAGGGGTACGGCAAGGAGATGTATTATTCCTGACAGGCGGTGATTTTCAGTTGCAGGTTCTGCATGGGGGTGTCGTCGATGTTCGGGATGAGGCAGGACATCTGCTCGGTCAGTTGCTGAAAACTCAGCGTCGCAGCATCACTCTGGGGGCCACCCCACCCCCCGGGTCAACGATTCTGTTCGATGGTACTTCGACCGATATGCTGAAAGGCGCCGAAATGACAGAAGAAGGACTGTTGAAAGAGGGCACCGAATTCAAGAATACTTACCGGAGTTTCCGTTTGCATCTGGAATTTCGTCTGCCTTATATGCCTTACGCAACCGGACAGGCACGCAGTAACAGCGGTGTTTATCTGCAGAGTCGCTATGAAGTCCAGATCCTTGATTCCTTCGGGCTGGAAGGGGTGGAGAATGAATGCGGCGGTCTGTACAAGCAGAAGCGGGGTGATGTAAATATGTGTTTTCCACCTCTCAGCTGGCAGACCTATGACATTGCTTTTGTGGCACCCAAGTTCAATGCCGAAGGAAAAAAGATCAAGAACGCCTTTATCACAGTGCTGCTGAATGGGGTCCCCGTGCACCAGGATTACTCCATCACCGCAAAAACCGGCGGAGGTAAGCAGGAAGGACCCGACCTGTTTCCGATCAAGTTGCAGGATCATTCGAATCCAGTCCGCTTCCGGAATATCTGGATCGTGGATTTAAGTCACCAGCCGGATCCGGTCTATTGCACGCCTTGCCGGTCTCTGGCCTGCGACCCGTAATTCAGAAAGCGAAGTCATCTGCGGAAGTTTGTTCGGAAGAATCGATTCAGCACCAGATTTACCGTTCGCATCTTGCCTTGCTGTAGGGAACCGGTACAATAGGGCTGCAGCGTCATAAGCTGCCGTCCTGTACGAGTATACGAATAGAAATGACTGTTTGAATTCACTCGAACTATTGTACTTTTCCGGTTTGAAGCCAAGATGGGAAAGGACAGCGCACGGAAAGTCTGTAGACCTGATGGATTACTCACTCATAGCAATTCTTGCTTTAGCAGTCGCGTTGATACTGCTGGTCGCCGAGATCTTTCTCCCTTCCGGGGGACTGATTGCATTGCTGTCTTTGTCGAGCATTGCGGCTTCGGTCTGGGCAGCGTGGATGGCGTGGTGGGAAACGAGTCCGGGATTGTGGTGGACTTATATTGCCAGCGTGATTGTGCTGATTCCCACTACGTTGGGGTTTGCTGTGCGTTTTTTTCCTAATACTGCCTGGGGGAAAAAAGTGATTCACGAAGTTCCGACCTTGGATGAGGTGACAGGTTTCCAGGAGGAAACCGAGCATTTACGGTCGTTGATCGGAAAGGTTGGAAAAACGCAAACTCTTTTGAACCCCAGCGGGTTTGTACTCGTTAATCATGAAAGGCACCACTGCGAGAGCCAGGGAATGATTGTGGATTCGCAGGTGGACGTCGAAATTATCGCAGTGGAAGGGACCAGGCTGGTCGTCAAAGTTGTCAAACAGCCGGTTGCAGATGAGACAAGGTCGGAAGAGGGATCAACTGCCACCGATGAGAGCACGGTTGATGAGTCACTCGATTTTGATGTACCAGAGAACTGAATCTGATGGTCGTCTCTGGATACTGAACGTTATTTAATTTACAATACGCAAGTCATAATGGAGTAGCAGGTTTAGATAGTTGATTTCAGCTGTTTCTGAACGTCACCTGGATCTACATTTTCATAGGATTGGAAAGCAGAAATGAACGCCTTGAATCTTTTCGCTGCCGAAGCCGGAGGCAGCTCCACAATTGTCTGGATTGTCGGGGTTGTTGTTTTTCTCGGCGTGCTGGTGTTTTTCGCGGTCTTCGCCCGTTTTGCCGGGTTGTGGATCCAGTGTAAAATGACGAATGCCAGGATCTCATTTCCCAATCTGGTCATGATGACGATTCGAAAAGTGAATCCTACCATTATCGTTCGCAGTAAAATTATGGCGATTCAGGCAGGGGTCACCCGTACTTATGACATCTCCACGCGCGATCTGGAAGCACATTATCTCGCGGGGGGAAATGTGCCGAATGTGATTCGGGCATTGATTGCCGCCCAACGGGCAAAGATTGATCTGGACTGGCAGTCGGCCCAGGCAATTGACCTGGCCGGTCGGGATATTCTGGATGCGGTCCGGACGAGCGTTTATCCCAAGGTCATCGACTGTCCGGATTCACGTAAGACAAACAGCACACTCGATGCGGTGGCCGGCGATGGAATTCAGTTGAATGTACGAGCCCGTGTCACTGTGCGGACCAACCTGAAACAGCTGGTCGGTGGTGCCACCGAAGAGACAGTGATTGCACGCGTCGGACAGGGGATCGTGCAGGCCATCGGTTCAACGGAATCCTATAAACTGGTACTGGAAAACCCCGATAAGATCACCCAGATCGTATTGAATGAAGGTCTGGAGAAGCAGACAGCTTACACGATTGTATCGATTGATATTGCCGACATTGATGTGGGCGAAAATATTGGTGCCCGCTTGCAGGCAGATCACGCGGAAGCGGAAATGCGGGTTGCTCAGGCCAAAGCGGAACAGCGTCGTGCGGAACAAAAAGCGCGCGAGCAGGAAATGGTAGCGTTGACTCAGGAAAACCGGGCGAAAGTGGTATTGGCAGAAGCCAAGGTTCCGCAGTCCATCGCCAGCGCATTTCGTAGCAAGAAAATGGGCCTGATGGATTATTATGAACTGAAAAATGTTCAAGCTGATACGAAGATGCGTGATGCGATTGCTACTCCCGAGCGGGATATGTCTGCTGCGAATTAAGTTATTCCCCAGACGTTTATATACTGAGATGGATCTACAGGCCGGATTTTAAGACAGGAATCAAGTGATGGAATTTCCCATACTGGCAGCAGGCGATGATATTATCGGTGTGATTGTCGGGGTCATTTTCCTGTTGATCAGTGCTGCGAGTGCCATCGGCAATATAGCCAAGGAAAAAAATAAGCCGCAACCAGGCAAGGTCAAAGAGAAAGCTGCTTTGCAGAAAGAGCTGGAAAATTTTCTGCAAGAGGCCATGAATCCCCAGGCGAAAAAAGAGAAACCAGCCGAAGTCGATTTCTTCGAAGACGATGTCCAGGCTACAACCAGCGTTCAGCAGCCTCCCCCCCGACGTCGCCGGGAAAAACAAAATTTGCAACCACAGCGGCGTCGGAATAAGCTACCCCAAAAAGCGGCAGTCCCACAAAAAACGGTGAAAGAGCCCAAGGTTCATATTTCCGCCCGGGAACGCGCAGAGCAGCAGGAAGAAGAACGTCAGAAGCGATTAGGCGGCTCAATGCGTGAGCGGATTGAGAAGCGGCAGAAGAAACATCTTCAAACCACGATTCACAGCAAGATCGACAAGGAGGCCAGTCGCCCTCAGTCGGAACTCTTTGGTTCACGAAACAGTGAAACCCGGCATGCCTCTGATGATAAAAGAGGGGGAAGCAGAAAGATTCGAGAGTTGCTGCGCGACCGTCAATCATTTCAGCAGGCTATCATTCTGAACGAAATACTCTCGCCACCTCTGTCCCGGCGCCGTTCCTGATCATGAATTTGTGTCACAACATATCGCTTTGGTTTTGTCTGCAGATGCTGCAGCGCGGGAACGATGCAAATGAGTAAAGCAGATTCACCTCTTGATGTGTTATTGTTTGCAGGGCCTTTTGAAGTGAGAGGTACCTCAGCATACACTTTGAGACTGGCGCAATACACGGCCGCTTATGGTATCAAAAGCAGGGTAATCTGTCCCAATGCGACGAAAGTCGATCCCAGTATGCTGGCGAAGCTGGATATTAAGGAATACCGGAACCTGAATGTGCCGATACTGGGGCACATGATTTTACATCTCGTGAAACAGGAACTGGAAAAGAAGCCCCCCGATTTGATTCATATTCAGTCACGGCATGTTTTACCCCAGGGACAATGGCTGGCCCGCAAACTGAAACGCCCCTTTCTGCTGACTGTGAATGACTACCTGCAGAGTGATGAGCGTCTGCGGATTGATATGCGGTGGTGCAAGGGGATCATTACGGTCAGCGAGTCAGTCAAAAAAGATCTGATAGCCCGTACCGGTCTGCCCGAAGATTTTGTACTGGTGATTTCCAGTGGCGTGGATGTACCTGAGCAGTCTCAGCATGTCCCTGTTCTGGCTCGCGATCATCAGCCAGTTGTCGGTACAGCAGGGCCGCTGGAGGCCATCAAAGGGTTGCCTTATTTTCTGGGAGCAGCCAGTCGCGTTCTGGAAGTGAATCCACAAGTCCAGTTTCTGGTGTCGGGAGCAGGTCCGGAGGAAAGTAATTTGCGGCATCTGGTTCGTGATCTGGAAATCTCTGAAAACGTAACCTTTGTCCCTAATCTTTATGACTTTTCCATCTCCCTGGAAGCGATGGACATTTTCTGTCTGGCGTCCCTCAGGCAGGGGCTGGGTACGATCATGCTGGAAGCGATGGCATTAGCCAAGCCTGTGATCGCGACCGGGGTGGGCGGAATCTATTCTGTAATCCGCGATGGGGAAACAGGGCTGGTGATTCCTCCCTCAAACAGTGAAATACTGGCAAACAGTATACTGAAGCTACTGGACGACCCGTTGAAAGCACGTGCGATGGGAGAATCTGCCCGGGAACTGGTCCGGCAGGAATTCCGGGTGGAGACCATGGTTGAGAAAACTGTGGAACAGTATAAACTGGCATTGCAGGTTCCGGTCTGATCACTGGGAACTGAGACAGTCGATCACTGCCGGAACAGTGGTTCTCCCCTCACGTTACTGGGTACAGGAATGCAAGCAGAAATAATCGCGATTGGCAGTGAGCTGACCAACGGAGAAAAACTGGATACCAACAGTCAGTGGCTGAGTACAGAACTGGCCGCGATTGGCATCTCCACTCATTTTCATACGACGATCGCCGACAATCTGGATGAAATCGCAGTCCAGTTTCGCCTTTCAGTGCAACGTTCTGATCTGATCCTGATTACAGGAGGGCTGGGGCCGACACTGGATGACCTGACCCGTCAGGCTTTGGCAGAATTAACAGAGACGGATCTTGTACTGGATGAAAAATCCATGGAGATCATCGAGGCGATGTTTCAGCAGCGTGCGCGCGAGATGCCCGAGCGGAATCGAATTCAGGCCATGTTTCCTCAGGGCGCAGAACCGATTCAGAATGATCATGGCACTGCTCCGGGTATCTGGATGGAAGTCCCTCGTGATGATGGAAAATCAGTCTGCCTGATTGCCGCGATGCCGGGAGTTCCCTCAGAAATGAAGCCGATGTTTTATCAGTCGGTATTACCGCGGGTGACTCGTGGGACGAATATGATTCGCTTTGCGAGGATCAACTGCTTCGGAGTCGGGGAATCGAAAACCGAAGAATTGCTGGGCGATATTACAAGTCGAGGTCGTGATCCGGAAGTGGGCATCACGGCACATGAAGCCACCATTACCCTGCGAATAAAGGCTGCAGGGAGTTCTCTGGAAGAGTGTGAGCAGAAGATAGCTGCGACGCATACATTGATTCAGGAGCGACTCGGTGAATTTATCTTTGGTTATGAAGACGAAGAGCTGGAACATATCGTGATGCTGTTGCTCAGCCAGAGGCAGCAATCACTGGCAACCTGTGAATGTGGCACTGGGGGATTGCTGTCCTATCGGCTGACAGAAGTCAATGGTTCCACTGACTGGTATGCAGGGGGAATTGTTTCTCGATTACAGTCGATCAACAAATACCTGGAGACAAAACCAGAGCAGGATACAGTTGCATTTGATGCAGAAGGCGCAGCTCAGATTGCGCAGACGACGAGAGAAAGATTTAACAGCGACTTCGCATTAGCGATCCTGCTCGATCCTCAACAATCCTGGCAGGATCCGGATCAGATACCGCAGGCGTATGTTGCTCTGGCGAATCGCGAGACAGAATGGGTGGAAGAAATTGGGCTGACGGTCAATCGGGCGATTGCGAAAAGCCGGGTCACCAAGGCTGCACTCAATCTGTTAAGACGGAATCTGATCCAAAATTAAAACATGGTCTGCGTTACAAAAGTGCTCAGGCAGCATGTAGCTTCCTGGCTTTTTGAGACCATTGAATCCAGTCGGTGATTTCTTTGAAGTCCGGTTTCTTTCCGCCGCGAATAATCTGCTGCCCTTCGCTGGTTTTAACAAATGATTTTACTTTGCCATATAATTCCTGAGGCGAAGTGCGGGCAATCTGGTCTGGCTCATAAAATCCGCAGGCAACCAGGATCTGTGCATCGTGGCCACGCAGCCCGGGGATACAACAGACGAGCTTTGTCTGTTTTTTCCAGACGCGGAGGGTGCGTTCTTTAATGTGAGAAACGTTCAACTGATTTGCGATGTTTTCCGGGTTACATTCCAGGAAATCATTAACCGAGAAGATCCCGACTTTTTCCAGGCGATGTGCTGTTTTCGGACCAATGGACGGGGCCTGTTCCACAGGCATGGATCGATTCAGGTAAAAGGGCGGGGTATTTGGCTTCGCATTACCGGACTCGGTATGCGAGCCATCCCTGCGATAGTCACGTCGTTCCTGTGGTTCTGGTTGTTGAGGTTTCTGTTCTGTGGCAGCAGGTTTGGACGGGTGAAATTTCCGCGCCTGATGTGCAGATTGAAACCATTGTTTCACAAGTGTTTCAGTGATCGTCGTCTCGTTAGACGTCTCAGTGGGAAGGCTGGATTCAATCAGCGACCAGAGTTCCGGGAATGACATGCTGGTGATATCGCCGGGTTCTGTGATCCCACACTGGACGAGAAACGCGGCCTGGTGCGGTTTGATTCCCCGAATACAGGATGCCAGTCTGGCCTGGCTCTGCCATTCAAAAATCAGTCCTGCAGTGATTTCTCCAGGTAATTGTGCAGCCAACTGATCTGCCGACGGAGACAGGAGCTGGGCAATCGAATGGATCTCAGCCTGGTTCAGTTTTTGAATCTGGGTCTGATTGAGAGAATGCAGTTTGTGAAGACGCGATGACCATTCCAGCTGATAAACCGGTTCAGTTACCAATGGGATATTCAGAACGGCTGTAGAGCTCTGGGGGGAAACTGAAGGTTGCGGCTGAAGATCAGACTGCACTGGTGACTTTGAGATAACTGGAGATGAGGCTTGCTGTGTTGAGTTCTCAGCTGTAAGCCAGACAGGAGGTCTACCCTGTTCTTCAAACAGTCGGGTTAAATGCAGATGACAGGTGAAAAAGAGGATCTGCTGACCTTTCTTTGCGACAGAGATCAGGGTTTGAATGGCGGCTTGGGTTCGGCTCTGGTCGAAATTGACAAGCACGTCGTCCAGGACCATGGGAAGTTCAACACCGTTGTTGCGGAAACGCTCGACCATGGCCAGTCGGATTGCCAGGAAGAGCTGTTCTCGTGTGCCACTACTCAGTTCGCTGACCGTGAGAGTGTGACCTTCGTTGTCATCGACTTTGGGATATTGTTCGCCCAGGGGAGTCCAGATATTAGAGTATTTCCCATTGGTTAACTGCCTCAGGTAATCAGAGGCAATCGCGAGTGTTTCCGGCTGACTGGTACGTTCAAATTCTGACTGCAGTTTCTGAAGACCGATGGCTGAAAGCTCTGTCGTAAACCAGTCTTCGCTTGTCTGTCTGATCTGTTCGTGTATCTGCTCGCGCTGAAATCGGAGTTGGACTGCGCTGCGATCGGTTTTTGCATTCTGGTAATCCTGTTTCAGACGCCCCATGTTTTCCGCAGCCGTGACCAGATCCTGTTCGATGTCTTCCAGTTCCAGATTCAACATGTCCAATTGCTCGGCATTCGCATTTGCATCGAAAACCAGCAGATCATCTTCGACTATGGCCATTTCCTGCTCAGACTGACTGGCTCGTTCCAGTTCCCGCTGCGCAGTCGCCAGCGTCTTTTCGATTTCGATACGTTCTGTCAGCGATGCGGCCCGTTTCACAAAATCTTCGCGGTTCGTAGCACCACCCTGGATGAGAAGTGTTGACCGCAGATGGTTGATTTCCTCCAGCTTTAATTTCAGGGAGTCTGCTTCCAGGCGCAGCCGCTGTTCTTCTTTCATCAGCCTGGCACGTTCTTTACGCTGGGTTGAAAGTGTTTCGAGTTCTCGCTCCCATGCAGTAACCTGTTCAAAGGGGGGGGCTGAATTCTGTTGGCTGCGATTCATCCGCAGGCTTAATTCGCGGACTCGTTTGAAATACATGTCAACAAGATCACCAGAGGGTTTGATTTTCTGTTGTTCCTGTTCCAACTGATTTCGGTAGAGGTTTGCCTGTGAAACCTGATGCCACATTCGGAACGCGTCATCTACTTTAAGAGTTTCGGTCAGTCCCAGTTGTTTCAGGCATTCACACCACTCATGCCGCTTGCTGCTGAAGTTGCGCTGGATTTCCTGTGACCGGTTCCTCAATTTGACCAGTAACTGGCGGGTTTTCTGAGCGCGTTCCTGGGACGTTTTCAACTGTTCCAGTTCAGCGATCTTGAACGCCAGTTCGTGCAAGAGATCGGTCCGAAGAATATTTTCATCATTGAAATTCAGCGCCGGCACAGTCTCCCGCTGCCGGTGACTGCTGAGGGAGTGCCCTTCCGACAGAGTTTTTAACGCGAAGTATTCATCTTCCATGATGCGATCGATTTCCTGGCGCGTCTCGCGCAGGTGGACGTCAAGGGCCCAGCTTTCATCCTGTAGTTCCTCAGCCTGATCCTGTACGTCGAGTTCGAAATGTTTTTTAATGGCCCAGGTGATGCCTCCCAGAAACAGGCCACTCAGGCAGAAAATCAACCCCACCAGTTTCGCATCGGTGACACCTCGCCAGAAACCGGCGAGGACCAGGAATGCCCCGGCCAGCGCGAAACCGAACAATGTTTTCTTAGCCCACCCGGGCAGACGCGAGTTGGTTTGCAGGCGTTCGAGCTGTTCTTTGACCGCTTCCTGGCGAATGACAAACTCCGACTCTCTTAACCGTAACTGGCTGAGTCGTTCGAGATGCTTCATGCGCTCCCGGGCTCGCTTGAGTTCTACTTCTGTGGAATGTCCGTTGAGAAGTCGTGAAGACTGTTCCTGCAGTCTGGCTAGAGTCTGCTGATATTTACGCGACACTTTTTTATAGCGTCGGTGCGCATTTCTTCGCTTCGTTCCGGCAAGGCGATATTCGCGTGAGGCTTCAATCAGTCGCTGGTTATTATCAGGAGTGGTTTTGATATGAGAAATATCACCCAGATGGTGATTGCGGCTCAGGTAGTTCTTAAGGGTTGTCTCTAACTCCTGTACGCGGGTGATGCCTGATTTGTGCTGCTGTTCCAGATCCGTCATCCATAGTTTCTGATCAACCAGACTCTGGATATTGGGCGCAAAGTTTAATAATTCATTGTCGAGTTCCGCCTGCTCGATCTGTTTACGCAGACCACTGAGTTCTGCTTTAATCTCGATCAGCTTTGATTCAACCTGTTTGATTTCCCGATCATATTCAGTCAGCAGATTCACGCCATCTTTGGGGAAATCGTGGACGACGGGCAATCGCTTCAACTGCTGCTGCAGGTCTTGCACTTCCTGCCACGGTTTCCAGACCCGGTCCAGGAATCGATGCCCCCGGATCTGATACTGAAGTCCGGATTTTCGTTTTTTCAGGCTGTCCGACTCGGCACGAATTTTTTGCAGGTCGTTAGACAGATTGAAAAAACGCTGTGATTGTTGTTCCAGGTCTGCGAGTTGTGCATTGATTTCCTCCAACTGCTGATACAGGTCTGGTAATTTTCCGCTTTTGGCATCGCGGCTGAGGAGTGACTGCCGGGACTGACTGACCTGTTTTGATGCATCGAGAATCGCCTGACCTTCCGGCCCGAGTGTCAAGCCATAGATATGCTGGGCGACCTGATCGCCGTGCAGAGTTCCCAACTCCTGAAGTTCATTCAACCCGATGGCGAATACATTTTCATAAACACTTTCATTCACTCCCGCCTGGAGTGAGGTTAAAAGATCAGTGCCTGAAATTCCCCTGGTCTGACTCTGGAAAGAGAAGTGACCTCGTCCGTTCGCCGTGGTTTGTCTCTGGATTTCATAGAACTGTCCCCGGTGTCGTATATCCAATAGTGCAGACCAGGGTACAGAATCGGAAACACGTGAATGCTCGCGCAACTCGTCGGATTGAAAACCATAGAGGATCCCCCGAATCATGCGCATCAGCGTTGATTTACCCGTTTCGTTCGGGCCATAAAACACATTAATTCCCGGGTCGAGCGAAGCAAGATTCAGGTCCTGCCAGTTCCCGAACTGGTTTACATGGATTCTGGTTATTTTCATACGTGTACTTCCTCATCCGATGAAACATCGAGCCAAGTCTGTCCATTGTGGATGGCTGAGTTGAAGATCTGCTGTGCGTCCAGATGTTCGGTGACCGAATTCAGACGTTGCAACCAGCTTTGATCGAGGTGAGTGGCATGTGTGAGCAACTGATCCAGCGGGCGATCAGTCTCTGACTTGAACGCGTCCAGTTGGGCCTGGTACTGTTGAGCCAAAGTGGATTGCGTTCCGCGAAACTCTCTGTTTTCTGACAGCAGGTAAAACGATTGTTCAATGCCAACAGGAAGTCGTTCTTTGACAACCAGCGCCAATTCATTACTCAGGCTACCCTGATGTTTAAAACTTCTGAGCGATTCGAACAACTCACCCGATCCCTGAAACTGCCAGCGTACCATCCACAACTTTTCATCGCTGCCTCTGTTTTGGGACTGGAGCAATTCCTGCATCATTTGAGTCAGTTGAGATCGGGTTATTTCCGGTTGCAGGTTCAGTTCCAGTACCAGCCAGCGAACAGCCGCCAGTCGCAGTGTCCGCTGTTCCAGTTGCGCTTCCGTTCCCACTGTGACCAGGGTGACTCCGTTTTGTTCGTGCTCACTGAAATTGAGCCCCTGTGCTGTTCCCGGATGATGAGCGACACCGGGGTGCATTTCGAATGTATGTCTGTGAGTGCCTTTGCAGAGAGCCAGATAATCAACAGTCACCGCATTGGATTCTTCCGAACGCCACTCTTCCGGCACAAATTCATCAGGCAGTGTAAGCGGAATGTCGTGTGTCGAATGACCGGCAGTATCAAGCGGCTCTGTTGGTAGATTCGCGACAATCAATCCAATGGAAAGGGCACGTGCCTCCTGTTTGTTAAACAGTTGATTGCGCTGATTCAGTTTCATTGGTTGTGATAATTTACGGTTGGCAGATCCCAGAATCTGCAGGGTGGCAATGGTTTTGTCCTCGCGCAGAATATCGATTACATCATGGTCCTGAGGTGACAGGAACGTGATGTTGGCAGGCCAGTTGTACTGCAGATCCCAGGCGCTCAATGGATCGTGCTGTCCGGGAACGATGAAAACCTGAATCTGATCCGCAGCCAGTTTTTGAAAGCCTTCAATTAATGCGATGCGGGCGCGAATGCTGAAGTCATCAGCAACAAAGGAATTGCCACTCAGCAGGAGAAAGTCAATTTCATGTTCTCGGCAGGCGTCGATCAAGTGGGAAAACGTCTCGAGGGTACAATCTTCAAGGATCGTCTGAGATTCAATGGAAACTGCGCCGACCCCTTGCGCCTGATGGTCCAGTCGCAGATTACTGGCATGGATAAACCGGGTTGGTACAAATGGCATGGCAGACTCCTTTCCGCCGCTCAGCCTGCTGACGTCAATTGTTCCACAATGTGACCGGGGATGCAGGTGGCAGTGATGCTTGTATGAATTGCAATTTTGTCTGGAAGTGTACTTCACTCCGCAGTTTAAGAAAAGTGGAGTCTGTGGAAAATGTCCCTGTACCGTGGCTGAAATTCCAGAAGACAAAGGCAGGCCTGTATAGCAGAACCGAAACTGGACTGTGTCCGGTTTTACAGTAGCGTCTTCAGGGGGATTGGGACCGCGTATTCAGAGCCAGGAGACACTACGCTAAGATGTGATGTGGCCTAGTTTCCCAGCCAGTTTGTTACATCCGGGTCATGGTAGGTGTCAACCAGTGCGTGTGAAACTGTGGCCACTAACTCCTGGCGTTTGAAAGGTTTAGATAGTACTTCGTAGGCTTTCGCTTCGGAAGCATCCTGCCTTAATTCGTCAGTCGCATCTGCGGTGATCAAAATACAGGGGAGCATGGCATTGATCTGTTTCATCAGCCGCATGGCTTCCAGACCGGTAAGAATGTCCATATGCATGTCTAGTAGAACGATGTCGACAGAAATCTGTTCAACCAGTTCAACGGCTTCCTCACCTGATTCAGCCTCGATGAGTCTGAAATAAGGAGCCAGCACTTCCTTGAGGATAGCGCGAAACCCGGAATCATCATCAGCAATCAGTAGCTGATAAGGGGCCTGTGATCTGGCATTAACCATGTGACATCTCACCAAGTAATCCGGAAGGTCACCGCAGCAGCGGATATTTATGATAACCTTAGTTTGAAACGGGAATCCTGCAAATAGCTTTTTATGTACTTCAGGTTAAGCAAATCAGATACCATTGTCATGAAGAAAAATAATTCTGATTATAAGTCGTTTTATATATAACGGATAGGGTTATTCTTAGAGCTCAGGGGAAAGAGGGTGACATTGAGGATTTCGTACATTCCCCGTGCAGTCGCTGTCAAATAGGCAGTAATTTCAAAACGAGTTGTAAACCCTCAGCGCATCACATTGAACCATAGCATCTTCCAGTCTGATAGACTCGGCCAAAATGTTCCTGAAGACGTTACAGTAAAAAGAGACACTATCTGGATTGATATCGAAGGCCGGCTCGTGTCTACGCTTTATCAATTAGATCTGTCGTCTGGATGGACTCAGATCAAGCGGATCGTTTTCTAGGGAGAGGGTCAGCAGGAGTTGTTGACGGCTCTGGAAATCCGAGCTCTTCCCTCTGGGAGCTGTGTTCGACCATTTGCGAAAAAAAGTCGATCAGCGCCGAGTCAAATTTTTCCATCTGGGCGAAGCGGCCTGCATTGTGAATGGCGCCTGGTAAAGAGCAGATCGTGATGTGGGCATTATGGATCCGCTTCACAATCAACTGTGTCATCCGGGGAACCACACTCTGGTCTTTTTCTCCCGTGAAAAATAACAGGTTTCGATTCTTCAGAAGTTTGACGCGCGGTTTCAGATTGATGTAGCGGCAGCCCTGCCGCCGTTGTGAATACCAGATCATTATCCGAAAAGCGCGGATGACTTCCGAAGTGGGTACGATTTGAATAAACAGTCGCGGCAGGAAACGTTCTCCCCAGCGAATCGCGTGATCCAGGAAGAGTTCCTCATTCAGGAAGGCACCTTCACAGGCAACGAATTGGATTTCAGGAGCTTTTGCAGCAACCGCGAGCGCAGTACCCGCCCCGCGACTCATCCCCAGCATCCCCAGTGGCAATTGCGAAAGTTCTGGTTGAGTTCGCAGGTATTGGATGGCGGACCTGGCATCATTGAGTTCATACTGTGAGAGCCAGTGAATTGACTGATAGCGGGAATCGGTTTCACTTTCGCCATGATTACGGAAGTCAAATGAAAAGACTGCAAAGCCTGCCTCCAGCAATCCTTGACATTGAAAGAGTGCGATTCGTCCTGTGGACTTAAATGGATGGCAGAAGAGTATGACACCTTTAGGATGAGCGGCTGCGGGAGTGGCAATGAAACCGTGGAGCATCAGGCCGTCTGTAGTGGGAAACGACACATCTCTGATCTGAATGTGCTCGTCGTTCTCCGGAAGTTGCGCGAGTGTGCCTATCAAATTGAATCGATCAGGCATCGGCGCAAACAGCACCGGGTAAGCTGCGCGCATGATGCAGTACTGGATTATCATTTCGACTGCGATTGCGCTCAAAACGCACCAAAGCAACCAACTCACTGCTGTCTCCCTGGTGGTGACACTACCAGTCCGCGTTGCAGACAGGCTCTGTTTTCAAATTAGATGTGGACTCTTGATTCCGGGATCATCGACGTACATAACTTAGTGTGTAAATCTGCTTTGAATTTACACGCGCGTAGTTTACCCGGTTTTGCCATGAGCGCCTTGATCAATTTCACAGGTCTGAGCCGATCTCGGCAAAAAAATTAGACTGTGTCCAGTTTTACTGTAGCGTCTCCAGAGCTATTTGAACCGAGTATAATAGTTTGAGAGACGCTATGGTTAAATGTGATGTGCTCTAGAATTCATTTCTGATTTGATATGAGCGAGATGTAGCAGCGCAGCCCGGTTTATTACAGGGAATTGTCGTAATCCAGCAAGCGTTTATCAGCTTAAAATTTAGTCTTTGAATTCTGAAAAAATCAGGGCAATGTTCTGTCCGCCAAATCCAAAACTATTAGACAGAGTAGTGGTCACATTTTTCTGACGTGCTTCATTCGGAATATAATCCAGGTCACATTCAGGATCAGGTGTTTCGTAATTGATGGTCGGGGGGACGACATTATCACGAATGGCCATCAGGCAGGTGATAGCTTCCACACTTCCCGCTGCAGCGATCAGGTGTCCCATCATACTTTTGATGCTGGAGACCGGAGTCTTGTAGGCGGCGTCACCCAGTGCGCCTTTGATTGCTTTGGTTTCCACACGATCATTGACGGCAGTACTGGTTCCATGAGCGTTGATATAATGAATCTCATCCTGATTGATCTGTGCGTGACTCATTGCCATCTTAATGCACTTGATGGCACCGCGACCTTCGGGATGAATGTCGGTCACACGATAGGCGTCTGCGGTAGAACCATACCCAACCAGTTCCCCGTAAATTTTTGCACCACGCTTCTGAGCCCGTTCCAGATCTTCCAGAATCATCATGCCCGCACCTTCGCCGAGCACAAATCCATCCCGGTTGCGATCAAAGGGACGGGATGATTTGGCGGGATCTTCGTTATGAGTTGAAAGGGCTGTCAGCAGACTGAAGCCGGTAACGCCGAAGGGATGAATCATGCTGTGGGCTCCACCGGAGAGCATGATATCGACATCGCCGCGACGAATCAGCTCTGATGCTTCGCCAATCGCCTGGCTGGAAGCGGCACAGGCAGTCAGGCAGTTCAGGTTAGGGCCCTGTGCATTGAACAGGCTGGCCAGATGGCCGGCAGCCATATTGGGTTCCTGTTCAAGTTCGAACCGCGGGTTAAGCTGCTCCAGTCCGACTTTGGTGAATTTTTCCAGATCGACTTCGCCATCGTTCTGAGCCTGGGCAATGATCTTCATAAAGGTGTAGAAGTCCTGTTGCCCCTCACCGGCTCCCAGGTAAACACCAAATGTAGCAGGATCAAAGTCATCATCCAGAATCCCGGAATCTTTGACCGCCTGAGTGGCTGCGCCAATGGCGTAGCGGATGTTGCGACCTGAATGCTCAAAGCGATCCAGGTTGTCGACATAATCTTCCAGGTGAAAGTCATGGACTTCCGCTGCAAAGCGTGTCGGAAAATTCGAAGCATCAAAATGCGTGATGTTGGAAATACCACATTTGGATTCCTGGAGTGCTTTCCAGGTATCTTCCACGGTTTTTCCCAAGGGGGTGATAGCGCCAATTCCAGTGATCACAACGCGGCGGTTCATAGCTTCGAACTCTTGTTCTAAAATTGATTTTGTAACGGCAGGCAAATCTCTGGATCAGGTGTACTGTTCAAACGTGATTTGCTGCCAGTTTAAGTCTGCGTTTTTTGAATACCTGAATTATCATTGTAGTTCAATTTGAATCAAGGCCTCTATAGCAAGCTTTCAAAAATCGCTGTCTCACGCCTGATCTTCGCCCGTTCCGGCTTTGCCGACATCCAGGATTCCCAGTAGATTCATCGAAAACACAAAGTTTTTCTGGTCGATGGCTCCAAATTCGGAATCACTCTGATCGAGGTGGACAAATATGATACTACCCTCGGCGACCAAGCGGTCGCCCACCATGGCAGTCACATCGACAGCGCCTCCTTCTTCGCCCGCATTGGTGATTTTCGCTGTATAAATCAACTGGTCACCAGGGCAAGCCCAGCTGTGAAAAGTCATCTGAGGCACTTTGGCCAGAATGACGATGTGTTCAAAATCGTTGATCTCGCCCAGCAGAATGCCTCCGGTCTGTGCCAGCCCCTCAATCATCAGGGAACCAGGCATGACTGGAAAACCAGGGAAGTGGTCGTGCAGATGCTCTTCTGCCAGTGTCACGTTTTTCACACTTTTGGCATAAGAACCGCTTTCAAATTCAATAAAGCGATCAATCCAGAACCAACGCATTTTGAAACACCTTTTCGTTCGTGATTTGAATCCCCAGTAAACTCGAATGAATCAACTGGCAGCGCAGATCAAATACCAGACAGGAAGAAAACTGCACAGCTCACTTAAGTGAGCTGTGCCAGCCATTATATCTGTCTGATTAAGAGAATCTGTAAATTAAGCCAGACGTGCTTCGAGGAAGTTAACCAGCATGTCGACGGTAAACAGATCCTGCATGTTTTCGACTTTAGGATTGTCTGCAAAGGAATCGATGTCTGCGTGAGGCATCTTGGTACGGAGTTCAGCGATACCTGCTTCTGTGAATTCACCGTCTTTGACAAAGCCTGAATCGGAAGAAGCAATATTTTCCGGAAACAGTTCACCACGGGGAATTTTGATATCGAAGGCTTTTTCCAGACGGAATGCGATATCGAGGAAGTCGATAGATTCAGCACCCAGGTCTCCCATCAGGGTGGCTTCTGGCACTACTTCGTCGTCATCCAGCCCGAGCGCATCAACCAGTGTTTCACGAACGGAATCGAAGATTTCATCTCTAGTTGGCATTTCATTACTCCTTGGTTCGACCTGCTGGTCGATAAGTCCCGCCGACCCAGCCTGATTTAAAACTATTCGGCGAGAAGAATAGTTTTGACAGTTCTCGTGATGCAGTAAGCAGAATTGACCCAATTCAAATTTTACTGATCACACATAACAAAAATGTATTTTTCAAAACGACGACGAGCCGCTTCGAATTACTTGTCTAAATTCCACCTAATGTTAATCCGCCATCAACAGCCAGTGTCTGGCCGGTGATGTAGGAAGACTCTTCTGTGGCAAAGAATAATACCGCATTGGAAATATCTTCAGGAAGTCCCAGGCGTCGTGAGGGAATATGTTTTTTAATCTGATCACCGGCCGCATTACGGACATCGACGGTCATGTCAGTCTCAATAAATCCGGGAGCAACTGCATTGACGGTCACTCCGCGTTTGGCCAGTTCAGTTGCCAGGCAGCGGGTGAATCCAATGATTCCCCCTTTACTGGCGGCATAATTGGTTTGCCCGGAGTTGCCAAAGTGAGCTGCGACGCTCGACATGTTAATGATACGGCCATAGCGTTTCGACATCATCGGGCGGGTGACCGCCTGGCAGAAGTTGAATACGCTGGTCAGATTGGTGTCGATCACAGCCTGCCAGTCTTCGGCGGACATGGTTGCCAGCAGACCATCTCGGATAATGCCGGCATTGTTGACCAGGATGTCAATTTTTTCCCATTTTTCCATGACCTGTTCGACGACCGCATCTGCTTCCGCTTTACTGGCGACATCTGCCTGGATGGCGAATGCTTCGCAGTTTTCATCGGCGAGCTCTTTGACGATCTGTTCTGCGGCTTCCGCACTGGAACGATACACAAAGGCAACCTTTGCCCCTTCACGGGCCAGGGTCTGCACAACGGCTTTTCCAATACCGCGGCTGCCACCGGTTACCAACGCTACTCTTCCTTCCAGTTTCATTCCAGATTCCAATCTAATTTTCTATTTTAAGTTCTTAATTACTGTGTATGTTAATACTCATGCAGACCGGTCTGATTCAGGAGGCGGTTTGTCTGCTGGGATTCCAGAGCTGTCGGAACTGAGTCTGCAGATCTTGAATCCGTGTGGCATCGGTTTCAGCCATCGAGGGATTCTTGTCGCCCAGATTGAACTGTTCCAGTACAATCCGACCACTGACTGCGGCTTCCCCTTCCACCTGGCTGGACGCCTTCAATGTGCACAGGTTGTCTTCCCACTTCTGAATACTCAGGGAGACTCGCAACTGCTTGCCTGGTGTGACAAAGCTGTTAAAGCGGATGGCTTTGGTCTGCTTCAGTAGAATGGTGCTATATTGAAAATCGTTGGTATACCGCATCAGCCAGGCACCCGCCTGAACGATCGACTCCACCATTAATACTCCCGGCATCACGGCAAAGCCCGGAAAATGATCCTGAAGATATTCTTCTGAAAGAGAAAGGTTTTTGATAGCCGTAATCGACTTACCTTTCTCCATTTCTAAAATTTGATCGACGAGCGAAAAACGCATGCCTGTATAATCTCGCTACCTGTCTGGAAGAGGCTGTAATCAGGTTAACCGGTGATCAAGAACCATGGCTGACTGGTAAGGTTCTCAAATTTCCTGGCGGTGGTCAAACCGGTTTAATACAGAAACCCCTATCGATGATCGAACCGACTAAACTTCATTCGATTCTTGAGAGTCATTGGAAACGTGGCAGTATAATTGCCCGATACCGGTTTCTCAAGCTAGTGACGCAACTGTCCATCCTGAAATCATGCGAATTTTCCACGTTTTAAATGATAATGAGGTAAGTGTATATATGGAAGCAGTTTAAGGGTCTCTGTTGAGTTTGAGTTGTTGAAACTCGCCGAGGGTAATGCCAAAGAGATCTAACTGAATAGGCCTGAAAGAGTCTGTTTTTGAAGGATCTTTTTGACAGCCTGCTATTCCTGACATAAGTTTGAACAGTTGTTTTTGCGGTTTGCTGCACCAGTAAACTGTGTATATGGATACTTAAAATTCCTGACGACAGGTTTGGTTATATGAATATGGTACTTGATGCACGGCCAGTAGTTGACGTTTCTGAGATCACCGGGCAGACGGCCAGCAGCGCTGCTGAAACTCATTCGATTTCCTTTCGCAAGTGCCGTCAACAGTCAGGGCTCTCCCTGAAGACTCATCGATCTGCAGCGGGAAGAACCTGGAGTTCCGTGCTCAGTAAGGTGCGAGCTGCGGCAAACTCTGAGCAAACCGCAGAATTTGAACCTGAAGAATCCGACTCTCCCGTTGTGGAATCCCGGTCTATTGATCGTCGTGCGTATCCAAGACACACCAGTGATGCCATTGTTCTGGCTCTCAATAAGGGTGATCATCGGCCTGTCGAAGCAGGTTCACATCCAGCGCAGAAGGGTTATGCGATTAATGTCAGCCAGAATGGAATCTCATTTGCTTCCCGTTCGGCTTTTCAGACGCGAGATGAATTGCAGCTGACTGTAGAAGACACAAGCCTCAACTTTGTACTGAATGTTGCCGCTACAGTAGTGCGCTCGACGGCTCTGGATCAGGAGTTCTGGCGCATCGACTGCAAACTGCAATGCCCACTTTCAAATGAGCAGGTAGCACATTTAAAAGAATATGCCCCTGCCTGTTATGTAGGGTAGTCTGTCAATTTCCCTGTGGGGGAACACCCAGGGACTTGCCGCCATCGATGCGAATGGCGGTTCCCGTTACCATTAAAGCATCTTTGCTGGCCAGGTAACAAATGGCAGAAGCCACTTCTTCGGGGCTGATCATGCGTTTGTTTGCTGCTGCGATCGGACTGGCACGGATCATCGATTGGGTCAGGCCTTCCGGATCAGCGGCACTGGAAATGTCAGCATTCATCATTCCTGTTTCCCCGACCGGTCCTGGGCAGACACAATTGATACGGATATTATCTTTTCCGTGACAGAGGCCCAGGCTTTCAGTCAATGCGACCACGGCATGTTTGCTGATGGAATAAACCGGATCATGGGCGCGAGGCAGCAGGCCAGCATTGCTGGCAGTATTGACGATGGAGCCTCCTCCCGTAGCCAGCATGTAACGGATTGCGTGTTTACAGCCTAAAAAAGTGCCTTTCAAATTTGTGTCGATACAGGCATCCCATTCTTCTTCAGTTACCTGATGAATTGGTTTGACCATGCCGATTCCTGCGTTATTGACCAGTACGTCAATGCGCCCATATTGATGGGTCGCCTGTTCGATCAATTCCTGGATGTCTGATTCCTGGCGAACATCGCATTTCACTTCCGTTATCCCCAGCCGGGAGAATATTTCCTTATTCTCAGGCAGGTGGTTCAAATCGCCAGCAAAGACATGGGCACCGGATTCTGCCATCATGATTGCTGTGGCACGTCCAATTCCGTTACCAGCCCCGGTAATGATCACAATCTGGTTTTCAAACTGATATTGATTCTGCATCAGCTTCTTTTCTATTTCCTGAGTTTGGATGTCTCGGCGTATGTGTAAGAATGTATATTTTTAAGGGTGTGGATCAAGTCCACAGGGAATGATTTGACGGTAATACGGAATATGCAGGGTGTATTTGTTTATAAGTTTAATGTTATTGGGTGTTTGCGTCGATTGATCGGTTTCAGGTAATCGTGTAGATGCATATGGAATCGTTGATATTATCATTGGAAAAACTATAAAATCGGGTATCCTATAGTAAGCTTATTCCAATAAAATAGAGATAATACTTAAGAGACTCTCGAATGTTTTTGTGTTTGAGTTGGTTAATACAGTAGCGAAGCCGTCTCTATTTCGCAATTTGGCCTGTGAGGTTGAATTGCTAAAGGAGACTGGCAGGCTTTCGTTCTATCATTTTTAATATAGTGGAGAACAAGATAATGCGTCGTTTTTCTAAACAACTCAGTGTTGTTTTAACCATGTTGATCTGTGCCGGTAGCTTGGTATCAATGGCGGATGCTGCTCCTCCGGAAAGCAGAGCGAAGGCTTTTTCTACAGGCGCATTTGATCCTTTTATTGACTATATCAATGGGCGCGTTCGCCAGGGGTGGGAAGATAACGAAGTAGATCCTTCTCCCGTCGCTTCGGATGCAGAATGGTTGCGTCGCGTGCACCTCGACCTGATTGGTCAAATTCCTTCCGCAGAACTGGTAGAGCAATTTAATAAAGATCGTGATCCTGCCAAGCGATCCAAAATGATCGATAAACTGCTGGAAGATCCCGCATACGTACAAAACTTTACGAATGTGTGGACAAACCTGCTCATTGGTCGCCGTACTCCTCGACGGGTGAGCCGCAACGGAATGCAAAAGTTTCTGCGGGAGGCTTTTGCAAAGAACCGGCCCTGGGATGAAATCGTCCAGGATCTGGTTACTGCAGAAGGGCATTTTGAAGAAAATGGTGCTGTTAACTATCTGCTGGCACAGATGCAGAATAATGACGAAGCCGTGCAGGTAACTGCCGCTACAACCCGTCTCTTTCTCGGGATCCAGGTACAGTGTACCCAGTGCCACAACCATCCGTTCAATGACTGGAAGCAGAATCAGTTCTGGGAATACAACAGTTTCTTCCGTCAAATGCGTCGTATCAATCACCGTAAGACCGATCCCAAAACCGGTCGACAGATTGATGATTACTCCGAAGTCGTAGCGACTGGTTTTAACGGACCTGTCTATTACGAAAAACGTTCCGGGCTGATGCAGGTTGCCTACCCGATTTTCGAAGATCAAAAGGTCGATCCACAAAGTGGCGTCGAACGCCGCAAAGAATTTTCAAAACTGATTGTGCAGGGGGATAGACCTCTGATTGCGACAGCAATAGTCAATCGGATGTGGGGCTACTTTATGGGATATGGTTTTACCCGTCCCGTAGATGACATGGGCCCTCACAACCCGGCATCACATCCTGAGCTGTTAAATAAAATGGCTGAAGAGCTGGTAAAGAAAGATTACGACCTCAAACAACTGGCACGCTGGATTTGTAACACTGAGGCTTACAACCTGACCAGTCAATTCAGTCGCAATAATGAAATTGACAGTCCTGAGCGAGGAGAAACCCCTCTCTTCTCGCATATGTATATCAAGAATATGACGGCTGAACAGCTTTATGATTCGCTGATTGTTGCGACCGGTGCTCATAAATCAGGTCAGTCAAACTGGGAACGGGCTGAAGAACAACGCCGTCGGTGGATGGGCCAGTTTATGGTCGCCTTTGATAACGATTCAGGCGATGATTCAACTACGTTCAACGGGACGATCCCACAGGCACTGATGATGATGAATGGTGATTTGACCAAAAATGCAATCAGTGCAGAGCGTGGAAGTTATTTGAATCAAATGTTATCCGAGAAGGGTAATGATCAGGTTAAGATTCGCAAATTGTTCCTTTCCACATTAAGCCGTTATCCAGATCGTCGAGAAATCAACGGTGCACAACGCTTGATCTCTGGTGCTCCCAACAAACTGGCTGCTTACCAGGACCTGTACTGGGCGCTATTGAACTCCAATGAATTTGTATTCAATCACTAAATCTGTCGCTGATATAGATTAAGCTAAACACAACCTTTATCACAAAAATCAACAAAAAGAGGCCTTAACAATGACTATTCTGAATCCTTACGGAATGACGCGTCGCCACTTTATGAAGCATGTCGCAGGAGCAGCGACTGCAATCCCTACGATGCACTTTCTGTCACATCTGGAAGCGAATGCCAGTCAGGTCAAAAAGCAGCAGAAAGCCTGCATCCTGATCTGGATGGCCGGTGGACCTCCTACCATTGATATCTGGGATCTGAAACCAGGTTCAAAGAATGGTGGCGAATTTAAGCCAATCAGCACCAAGGGTGACATGCAGATTTCAGAACATATGCCTAAGACAGCTCAGGTGATGGATAACCTCTCGCTGATTCGTTCCATGAGTACTCGAGAAGCAGACCATGCCCGTGGTACTTATTATATGCACTCTGCCTACGTGCCTAACCCCACGGTAGTGCACCCAACATTTGGTTCGGTTGTCAGTTATGAACTGGGCGCTCGCCGCAAAGAACTGGATATCCCCTCATTCATTTCGATCGGCGGTAGCCGCGGAAGTGCGGGATTTCTGGGAATGTCCCACTCACCGTTCGTCGTCTCCAGTAATGGTACGATTCAGAACGCTGAAATCAATACGACAGAACAGCAGCGACTGGGACAGCGTCTCGATATGTTGCAGGTACTGGAATCTGGTTTCATCAATTCGAAACGAGGGGAATCAGCGAACTCCCATAAAGACATCTACAAGAAGGCCGTCAACCTGATGACCTCCAAGCAGATGGAAGCATTCAAAGTGGATCAGGAGCCTGCAGCTTTGAAAGAAGCTTATGGAACTGGTAATTTTGGTCAGGGTCTGTTGCTGGCCCGCCGTCTGGTAGAAGTGGGAGTACCATTTGTAGAAGTCTCTGCCTCTGTCGGAAGCTGGGATTTGCATCAGGGCGTTTTCAATTCGTTGAAAGATCAAAACCTGCCACAGCTGGATATGGGGATTGCCGCACTGGTTCAGGACTTGAAGCAGCGTGCGATGCTCGACGATGTCACAATTGTCTGTATGGGCGAATTCGGTCGCACGCCACGAATCAACCAGAACGTGGGACGTGACCACTGGGCTGCCAGCTGGACAGCTATGGTGGGTGGTGGCGGAATGAAAAACGGTCAGGCTGTCGGTAAAACCGATGCGGATGGTATCGGAATCGAAGGTAAGAGCTATCTGCCTGGCGATCTCTGGGCAACCGTTGCTCACTCACTGGGGATTCCTCTGGACATCGTGCACACTTCGAAACGCGGTCGTCCCATGAAACTGGCCAACGGCGGAACTCCAATTAAAGAACTGATTGGTTAATTCCATTCGCCTGTAAACAAAGACAATTTTTGAAGCCAGAAAACAGCGGATGCTCGAACAGGGCTTCCGCTGTTTTACTCTCGGCTGCAAACAGGTTAAGTCAATCTGCATTGAAGTAATGAATTGGAACTACATTGACAAGTTCGACTGATCAACCTGTGTTTCCGGAAACTGCTTCGGAACAGGGCCGCGAATTTATTGCCTTGTTCACAAAGCACCAGCGACGGATATACCTGTATATTCTCTCGATGGTCCCCTATCCATCAGAGGCCGAAGAGATTCTGCAGAATACCAATCTGATCATCTGGAAAAAGGCCCAGCAGTTTGAGGTCGGAACCAATTTCTTTGCCTGGGCCTGTCAGATAGCACATTTCGAGATCCTGAAATTCAGAAAAAAACGGGGCAGGGACAAGCATCAGTTTAGCGATGAATTCGTTTCGCAGGTGGCAGAGGCCGTTGAAGAAAATCAGGATGTCTTTGAGTTGCGACGGACAGCGTTAACCCATTGCCTCAGTAAATTGCGAAAGAAAGATCGAGAGTTGATTCAACGGCGTTATCAGGGGGACCACCAGGGTAAAGACCTTGCTGGTGACCTGGGCCGCCCGGCTAACTCCGTGTATCAGTCACTGGGGCGTGTCAGACGAACTCTATTTGAATGCATCAACCGTTATATCGCTTCAGAGTCCTATAGTCATGAGTAAGAAAGAAATAGAATTAGCTGAGCTTTCCTTGCTGATGGAAGCATTGTGCGAAGAAAGACTTTCGTTGACGGAGCAGGCACGTCTGGAAGAGATCGTGCTTTCCGACCCCGATGCAATGCAGTTCTATTTGAACTATTCTCATCTGCATGGCACACTGCACTGGGATCAGGCTCAGGGGGCAGAGGAACAGATTCCAGAAGCGGCTCCCGTTTCTGAAATAGATCTGCCTGTAATCACCCAACCTGGACCCACTTTGCGTAAAAAATATCTGGTTTCAGGACTGACATCAGCCTGTGCGTTGGGTTTGATTGTGTTTGTCTGGACCACCTGGTTTCGGCAGTCACAACAACCGGTCGTCGTAGAAAAATCAATCGATCAGAAAGAATCCGTTGCTTCTGAAAATGCGATTGAACCACGACTCGCTGCACAGAAAAATCCACAGCGCTCAATTCATATCGAAGCCTCGAAACATCCCATGTTGCAGGCACAGCAGAATGATCGTCTGGAATCGACAGGAAATCACCCCCTGGTTGCCGCGAAACCGGAACGGCTGCCTCCCGTGGAAGCACTGCCTGCATCAGCATCAGATGAAGCCATTGTGACGTTTATCAACCATCGTATTCAGGACGGCTGGAAAGCCGCGAATATTGAGGCTTCCCCCGTTGCGACAGATGAAGAGTGGGTCAGGCGCGTCTATCTTGATGTCATCGGTCGCATTCCCACGACTGCGGAAGCGGAACAGTTTTTGAAATCGAATCAACCCGATAAACATCAACAGTTGATCCAGAAGTTGACTGCCAACCCGAGTTACGTGACGAACTGGTCGACAATCTGGACACGACTGTTGATCGGTCGCACGATGTCGCGTGATATTAATCGACGTGCCCTGCAGGATTTTCTGGTTCAGAGTTTTGCTGACAATCGACCTTGGAGCGATATCGTTTTTGATCTGGTTTCCGCAGAAGGTGACGCCGATACGAATGGTGCTACCAATTTTCTATTGGCACATTTGAATAACGAAGCGGTGCCAGCAACCGCGATCACCACACGTCTGTTTCTGGGCACACAGATTCAATGTACCCAATGTCATAATCACCCTTTTAATGATGCCACCCAGAGCCAGTTCTGGGAAATTAACAGCTTTTTCAAACAGACAAAAATCGTTCGTAAAAAAATGCCGGCCAAAGCCGGGGAAAAGCAGGCGTCTCAATTAACACTGGTTTCTCTCTCTAAGGGGGGGACAACCTTTTATGAGACACGTCAGGGGCTGATGCAGCCTGCGTATCCAGAATATGCCGGTGTGAAGGTGTCCGATGCTCCCAATGTAAATCGGAGACAGGAACTGGCAAAACTGATGACTTCGGGAGACGATCAGAAACTGGCCCGCGCGATGGTAAATCGCATGTGGGCACACTTTTTTGGTTATGGTTTCACCAGGCCTGTAGATGACATGGGCTATCATAATTCACCAACACATCCTGAGCTGCTCAACGAACTGGCTCACCAGTTTGTTGATAGTGGATATGATATCAAACAATTGATTGAGTGGATCTGCCTGTCTGATGCCTATCGCCTGAGTAGTCAATTCGCTTCTCATAACGAGTCTGATAATCCTGATGATGGCAGCACTCCCAATTTCAGTCGCATGTATGTCAAGCAAATGACGGCAGAACAGTTGTATGACTCGCTGCAAGTGACGGCAAATCCTGCTCTGGTTGTAACTGACTATTCCAATGCGTGGAATAAGATGCTGAAACGCGATCAGTGGCTGCAACAGTTTGTCTACACACATGAAAATGAAGAGAATGATGAGACAACCACGTTTGACGGGACAATCACCCAGGCTTTAACCATGATGAATGGTCCGCTGGTGATGAACAGCCTGGATGTGAAACAGGAAGGAAGCATTCTCGCATCGGTGCTGAAAGAACGTAGCCCGGACGTCAGGATTAAAAAATTGAGTCTGGCTGCATTGACGCGTTATCCCTCATCGAAAGAACTTGCGGAGTTAAAGCGTCTGGTGAAAGAGCGAACCAGATTTTTAACCACTCAAAATGTCTCGCCACAAACTGCAATTCAGCAAAGCTATCAGGACATCTACTGGGCTTATCTGAATTCTAATGAATTCATCCTGATTCATTAGACTGTGTCCAAGTTTACTGTAGCGTCTCCAGAACCAAAACCAGGACCAAGTTTAAGGGAATTCCACCGCTTGCAGATTCATTTCAGAACTGATATAGCTGGTCACTGCAGTTATTTTCAAATCTGGAAACAAAAGTTACAGAGCAGGGGAGTTCGATGTCCGATTGTTTATTTAACAAAGTTGCTGTCATCACAGGAGCGAGCAGCGGAATCGGTCATTCCATCGCCGAATATTATCTGAACGAGGGGGCAAAGGTCGTTGCGTTTGCCCGGCGAGTGGAACTTCTGGAAGAACTGGAATCCCGCTTTCCTGCACGCACGCTGGTTGTAGATGGTGACGTCACCAGTGCTTCTGACTTGAATCGCTTGTCATCAGCAACCGAACGACGGTTTGGACGCGTTGATATACTGGTCCCCAATGCGGGGCTGGCTCGAGTCATCCCGATAGAGGATTCATCACGCGATGCGATTAACGAGACATTTGATGTTAATTTTCACGGTGCATTGCAGACCGTTCGTACATTTCTACCTGTACTCAACGATAAGGCAGCGATCATTTTTATTACAACCTTTCTAACCCAGGTTGGCTTTCCCGGTCTGGCTGCTTATTCTGCTTCGAAAGCTGCTTTGAAATCTTTAGCACAGACTTTAGCTGCAGAACTGGGGCCGCGCGGAATCCGGGTTAATTCGATCGCCCCGGGGCCGGTGGCAACTCCATTATGGGATTCTGTGGGACTGGATCCCGAGCAACTCAACACATTAGCACAGACAGTTAGTTCAAGGTTGATTCCTGGAAAATTCAGTCAACCTGAAGAGATCGCCGAGGTTGCTGTTTTTCTGGCTTCGGATGCTGCCCGGAATATTTATGGCCAGGAAATTGTCGTTGATGGTGGATATACAGTCGGCTGAAAAAACAGGCCGCTTTATGATTTATGATGGAGGGCTGCTGCGACGGGGCCCGGATTATGATCCAGATATGACTTCAGCGTTCTTGCCTGTTTGGGGGTCAGAGACACACACATTTCGCATCCAGTGGTATACTGACCCAGAACGGTCAATTCCTGCCACATGACTTTCACGGTGGAGTTGAAAAGATGTTCGCCTGAGTGATGCACCTGGATCAAAAGCGTTTCCCCGATTGAAAGCGGTAGATCCAGCAGGATGCGAATCCCATCGAGTGAGACATCATATAAGACTGCATTGAGTGGTTCGCTACCGCCGTTTGCTCCAGAGCGAAGTAGACGGATTTCAGGACCTGCCTGCAGTCTCTGGTGTAGTCGTCGCTCTTCACCCGTACGTCTGTTGGTGGATTTTCTGCGGTCGGTCATGAACTATTCCTGCTGTCTGTCTTCCTCATACCGGCCCTGATGCATCAGGTGATATGAGATGTAAATCGGAAGGTGGTCTGCAAGTCAAGTATAGGTCATGAGATGAATCGGCGGGTGGGGGAGTCAGAAAAAAAATGAGTAATTGGACTGGGAGTCTGGCTGTATCAGTTTTGCGGCTTTACCGATTTGAAAAGTGGGAGAACTTCATTCAGATTATCCTGTTCACACAGCAGAATGACAGTATCACCCGCCTGGATCTGATCATCAGCGCCAGGAACTTTGACACAATCTTCTTTGACTACTGCAGCGATGAGCGCTTGCCTCAGTTTGAGATCTTTGAGTCGGGCTTGAGTGATGGGGGAATTCTTTCTCACCTCCACTTCCAGAATGGCGGAATTGCCTCCTCCAATTTCAGAGTGACTGATGATCGGTCCTGACTGAACCATTCCCATAATCTGGCGCGTGATGACTTCCCGGGGGCTGACAGCGACATCAATCCCCAGTTTTTCCAGAACGTTAGCATAGTCCGGACGTCTGACGATACTCATGATGCGGTCCGCGCCGAGCTCTTTGGCTTCCACACCACACACAATGTTGTCCTCATCACGACCGGTTGCAGCGATGAAAACATCTGCTTTCCCCACTCGCGCTTCTTCCATTTCCGTACGACGTGTCGCATCGGCGTGAAGCACGGTAGTAGAGTTCAGGTGTCGAGAGAGAAAGTCACAGCGTTGAGGGTCTGCTTCCAGGATGGTTACGGAATACTCTTTTTTCTGAAGAATTCGTGCGAGGTTGAAACCGATATTTCCACCGCCGGCAATAATAACACGAAATTTCAACGCACGTTTGTGCTGGAACATGCGATGTACCTGATCGATATTTTCCTGTGTTCCGATAAGGGTGACGATCTGGCCGGCTTGAATAATATTATCGGCGCCTGCAATGGAAGTCGTTTTGCCGTCGGAAATCAATCCGACGCGAACTCCACTGGGAAGTTTGAGGTTTTTCAATTCGACGCCATCGGCTTTCACACCAGGTTGAACATCCAGAACCTGAATGACCACTTCACCCCGGGCAAAATTTTCGACGGCAAACATTCCGGGTTCACCGATTTCCTTGGCCAGTTCCAACGCTGTCAGATATTCAAGACTCAATAGCCGATCAATGCTGAAATGCCGCTGGTAGTCAAACGTACTCAGATTCAGATAGGCATGGTTAAAGACACGAGCGACACAACGTCGCGCCCCCATTGCTTTCGCCAGGCTGGCCCCCACCATATTGACTTCATCCTGGCTGGTGACTGCCAGGCAGATGTCAGCACCCAGTACTCCTGCCTGAAACAGGATAGCAGAATCACAGGCAGAACCGCAGATTGTCTGTACGTCGACCCGCTCTTCGATCAATTCCAGGGCAGCGCGAGATTTATCAATAATTGTGACGTTGTGTTGCGCGGCACAAAGAGTATCGGCAACAAATGTGCCCACGGTTCCTGCACCCATAATGACGATGTTCATATTTAGCTCAACAGACTTCTGTTCTATGGATAGTCCCAACCAGCGGGGCATCAGCTGCTTGCGCTGCGATAGCTGTTTAACGACCATTTGAAGATATAACGTGAAAGAAATAACATCAGCAGTGTGATTGAGATCGAGACCAGAGTGATCCAGGATGGCTCAAGTGCTTTGGAAAGCAACTGGCGCGCGGGTACAGTTACAACGAGCAGGATGGGAATGATATACGAAAAGGCAAACTGCAAAATTTCACCCGTCGGCGAACCACTGTAGATACTCCGCGGATAACGTGCAAAGACTGTAATATAAAACCAGAAATCATACAGGCCCTGATTGCGGCCGAACCAGATGCTACTGCTGGCCAAGGCGATCATCAGGCTGTAAAAAAAAGCCACTCCCACGGCCAGGAGCAGGCAGTACATTATTATCTGGCCGGCTCCCAGGAAGCAGAAACTAAGAATCGTCAGCCATTCTCCTGATTGGATCAGTTCCTCAATGAGTTTGAGGGCAGATTCCAGATGAACTGTTTCCAACAGAGAGTAAAGCAGGAGCGCTCCCGCTAGCAGAACCTGGTTTAGCATCGCCAGGTTTACTTTCTCGAAAGAAACAAGGAACTGAGTGTCGATTGGTTTTAACAGTACAAAGTCTAAATTGCCATTTCGAATCAATTCACTGAAATTAGCACAGTTAGGCATGAAGAACGTTTCCACGAAAGCGTTGATCAGCATGCCCGTCGCCATAAAGGCGAAGTATTCATCGCGGGTCCAGTCATTGATCGAGTTGACATTCCGATAAATGATATCAAATAAAATCAGCTGGGCCGCAAACCAGAATCCGCGTGTGACGACCGTAATCAACAGATTACCACGGAACGTCATTTCACGAATCAGGGAATTACGGAGGAAGGTGATCCAGACTCGCCCGTAATGGGGACGGGGATTACTTGCCATTAGATGAAATACTTTCTACGCGAATCAATCTCTGAGAAATCACTGCTGTGACTGACATTTCTGTTATCGATCTGTATTTTATTCGATTCCCGCCAAGAAGTCTTCTCCAGCCGGTCGTTCTGAACAAGTAAACTAAAGATGAGTGTTAAACTATTTGGAATAAGGAGTTTATAGAGAACATTCTCAAGCTGATACTTAAAGAAATAATCCTGCTTCTCTTCAAATTCTGGTTGTAAAATGCATTAGAATTCCGGGAGAATTCCGTGCCACATGCATTTGGCGAGTAAACTTTGGAAAAGGGCTCTGTTAACAGTCTTGCTGAATCTGAAGGTATGAGTAATGAACAAACTAATCTGTATTTCTCTCGCAAAGCGTAATTATTTCGGTCCTCTGATGCTGGGATTGATGATGTTATTTAGTGTGCTGACCCCGACTGCCTCAGCACAGAATGATCCCTTTACTCCCGGGGCCGACCAGAAAGAGCTGTCACCCCAACAGCAGGAAGTAGATGCACAGGAGATGTTAAAGGGAGTTGAGAAGCTGGTACTCTCTCAACAAAGGCGAGTTGCAAAAGAAGTCATTCGTAAGTATCCCAAATCAGAAACTGCCAAAATTGCTGAATTACTTCTAGAAGAGTATAGTCGCTTCGATAGACTGAAAGAAGTGGATGAAGCTGCAGAGGCAGCCTGGAAAAATGAAGTGCGAAATCACTGGTTTGTCGAGCGAAACCCAGTACATAATTCCTGTTTCTTTACGATTCTGGAAGGAACGCAAGTTAGCCCTGCTCAGATAATCAATCGGTCGAAGATACCTGTTTTATATGAAATGAAAGGCCCATCAATGCCTTGGAATGGTCCCTACCGGTTACGACCCAATCAATCGCACGACTTTAACTATCCGGTTCAGATCCGTTTCTATTCCGATAAGGGTGTTATTGTTAAACAACTCTCGCAGGGACAAACGCTGCAGCTCAACGAAGAAAATACTCTACATATCAAATAATAATACAGAAGTTCTTGATTAAATTGTGAGATTTCTCACTAAGTGATTAGCAGGACCCCAGCGGTCAACATTGATAGACACGGCTCGTAAGTGATTTGATATTCAAGTCTTGAGCCGTGTCTTTTATTCTTGGTACAGGTCAATTTATCACGCTCAGTTGATAGTGAATTCCCCTTTTCGTCTGATGGGAATGTCGCTATACTTCGCCCGCATTTCTCATCTACCTCTGGTAGAACTCCTCTCTCAATGCTCAACATTTCTACTCCTCTCACTTACTATCCCAGTCACAGCAACTTACTGCTGCGGTTCACAATAAGGAGCCTCGCAGGTGAGGTTATTTATTCCAATATCATTACAACGCTTCCTGTGGGGGGTGTTGGTTAGCGCTGTTTGTGCCAATCTGGAAGCGCAACAGTTTGCCAGCTCACAGCCATTCATGGCTCCTTCTCCGCATGCATCCGGTCTTCAGCAACCCAATCAGGGGCCAAGCCAGGCGCAGCTTTACCTGGAGAATCAATATGTGAGTCGCCAACAGAATCCGATTCAGTTGGGTACCCCTTTGCATCAGACCGAACCAATAAGAACCGCCAGCAGACAGCAGGATATCACCCGAAACTTACCCCCCCTCTATTCCCAGTCTAGAAGAGAATCTGAATTAGTGCCGAACCAGATTCAGCAGGTCGATTCTTCTCAACCCGCGTTTCCTTCTACATATGAATTGTATCCGGAGAGTTCTGAATACCCTGAGTTTGATACCATGACCGATCCTGAGGGAAGTTATACCGATTCCATTGAACAATTATGTGCCGAAAGCTGCTGGGGATGGACGGTCTTACCCACCGATTTGCTTTACAAATCCTACCTGGCAGGACCAAAGGAATCTCGATTAGCACTGGCTATTCTGCACGAAAAAGACATCGGCTGGCAGATGGAACTGGAAGCAGGAGCACGTGTTGGTATCTTAAGATACGGTTCCTTAAATGATAATGTGCTGGAAGGCTGGCAGTTGGATATCGAAGGTGCTGGTCCTCCCCGTTTAAATATGGAAGAAGAAATGGATCTGGACGCGACCGATTTCCGTGTCGGTGTTCCATTGACCTGGAGACGGGGTGCCTATCAGGCGAAGTTTGCCTATTATCATACGAGTGCCCACGCCGGAGATGAATATATAGAGCGGAATCCCGGTTTTCAGAGAATCAATTATGTACGCGATGCGTTTGTGTTAGGTGGCGGTTACTTTCCCGATCCCGATTTACGACTCTATGCCGAAATTGGCTATGCCTTTAATACTGATGGCGGTGCACAACCTTGGGAACTCCAGTTTGGAGCCGAGTTCAGTCCGGTCGAACATTCCGGGATTTTCGGGGCTCCCTTCTGGGCAGTGAATGGTTATTTGCGCGAGGAAGTAAACTGGGGCGGGAATGTGAACATCATGGTAGGCTGGCAATGGCGCGGCGACCGAAACAATCATTTGTTTCGAATCGGACTGCAGTACCTGGATGGAAAAACCATGCAATACGCGTTCTTTAACAACTCTGAACAGTTTGTTGGTTTTGGTACCTGGTACGATTTCTAGACTGTGTTCAGTTTTACTGTAGCGTCTCAGGGCTGTTTGGCCCGAGTATATTAGATTCAGAGACGCTATCGTTAAATGCGATGCGATCTGGCGAGTGTGTGCAACACTGTGCTGTTCCTATGGCGACTTGGATTCACTTTTATTACCAGTTCGAGAAAGAACTGACTTCCACAGCGGGTGGTCTCTGCTGCTCGCCATCCTTGAAAACTCTGCTATAATATCGCTTTACATCTATCTTGAAGCGTTTTTGTCTTGTGGAGTGATACAAAACTGATGACCCTGGGGAAAGTCTATTTAGTCGGTGCAGGTCCCGGGGATCCCGGTTTGATTACCATTAAAGGCGTCGAATGCCTGAAGCAGGCCGATCTGATCCTGTATGACGGGCTGGTAAATCCGCTTCTGCTGGAACATGTCTCTTCAGAAGTGGAGCGTACCTGCCGGGTAGCCGAAGGTTGCAAAAATCGTCGTGTTCTTAAACAGGACGAAATTAACCAACGTTTAATTGCCGCAGCCCGAGAAGGAAAGACCGTAGTACGATTAAAAGGGGGAGACCCTTTTATTTTCGGCCGAGGCAGCGAGGAAGCTGTGGCTCTGCGTGATGCCGGTATCGAATTCGAAATTGTTCCTGGAATCACCGCGGCAACAGCTGCTGCCGGCTATGCGGGCATCTCAGTCACGCATCGAGCGTATGCATCAGCAGTTGCCTTGATCACAGGACATGAAGATCCCACGAAACCTGATTCCTCTCTGGACTATGATGCACTGAGCCGCTTTCCCGGAACGCTGGTATTTTATATGGGGTTGCATAATCTCAATCACATCGTGAGTTCATTAATTCAGGCAGGCAAATCAGTTGACACGCCGGCCGCTGCCATTAGTCGTGGTACGACACCTTTTCAAAAAACAGTTCAATGCAGATTGCAGGAATTACCCGAATCTGTGCAGAAAGCCAGGCTGGTTGCACCCTCTTTGATAGTAATCGGCGAGTGTGTCTCTCTGCGGGATCATATTGCCTGGTTCGAACAAAAACCCCTGTTTGGGCTGCGGATTGGAATCACTCGAGCCGAAGATCAGTCCGAATCCGAAATCCAGCAGGCCATTCGCCTGGGCGCACAGCCTGTATTGTTGCCGACAATTGAAATCAGCAAACCAGCAGACTGGGCTCCCGTTGATCAGGCAATTTCGCGACTGGATCGCTATCAATGGCTGGTCTTTACCAGCGCCAATGGTGTGCGGTATTTCATGGATCGCTTGTGGGATCTGGGATTTGATTCCAGGCAACTTGCCCATTTGAAGATTGCCACGATCGGTCCATCAACGGCAGAGGCACTGTTGTCATATCAATTGCGGGCTGATTTGACACCTCCCCAGTATCGGGCAGAAGCCCTCGCTGAATCGCTTAAGCCATTGGCGGCTCATCAGAATTTACTCTGGGCAGGAGCCAATAGAGGGCGCGAGGTATTACAGACCGAGCTGGCGGAAGTCTCAGCAACGGTCGAAAAAATTGTGGTTTATGAAAATCATGATGTTTCTGCCTGGAATGAAGAAAGTTTGAGATTACTGGAATCAGGTGAAGTTGATTGGGTGGGATTAAGCAGTCCTTCGATCGCCCGAAACTTTGATCGGTTATTAACGGACGCGGCGCGGGCACAACTGGGTAAAACAATCAAACTGGTCAGTATCAGTCCGGTCACGAGCCAGGCTGCTCAGGAAGCAGGTTTGCAGATTGACGCTGAAGCAAAAGACTACCATTGGGATGGTATTTTCACAGCAATTCAGGAATACGCTTCACTTGAATCATGAAAATTCGAATCGAGAAGCCAGTCTAAATCGGACAAAAAGGTTGCTATTGACCTGAATTGAAATATTTACGATATTGCCCACCTTGGAATTGAGGAGGTAAGGACTCAGAACTTCAATTGGAACAATGAGTCAATGAGATCCTGTTTTCCTGCACGTAAAATTCTGAATCATTGATCACATTGTCAGGCCAGGGAAGGCTCAACTGATGCGATTTATCAAACGTGGACTCAGCTATCTGACCATAGCCAGTTATGTTGGCATATTGTTGTTTGGTATCTTCTGTCATACCTTTACTTATCGAACCGGCAGTCATCCAGGCATGTATTATATTGTCTGGGATATGTTTTGTGGCTGGTCTGCGTATTCGGTCCGAACGCATATCATCGGTGAAGGTATCAGCGGTAAGTATTATGAGTTATCTCCTGGTCCCTGGGGTGATTTTTATCCCTACGGAAAACTGGGACGACGCCACTACGATACAACCGGAGATGCCTGGGTTCGGATGGCGATGAACACGCTCGATAAGACAGAGCATGAACCGATGCTGCGAATTCTCTGTATCGAAGAAACCTGGTGTAAAAAATATAATCTGCCAGATATGGTCTGGGATCAACGTTATGAAGAGCCCAAGGATTTCCAAAACTATTATCGTCTACGCAGGGTGATTACTCCCGATGGAGTGGTAGCACAGTCCTATGTTCCCTGGCTGACACGACAGGTAACCCTGCAGATTAATGACAACCCACGTCTGGTAGCAGAAATGAATCGTGGTCGTCCGTTTTTCGCAGCAACGATTGGCAGCCAGGTAGAGACGACTGCGCCACCGCAGCATGATCCGAATCTCCCCGTTCATCTCGCCTCACCAGTAGGTAATTAACCCGGATTCCCGAGAGTTCCTTCCGTTTCGATTCGCTACATCATACAGGATTTCAAGCATGGATGCCCCAGAAGTGATTTCAACTGCAAATAATTCTCTTCGCGATCGCTTCCAGAATTTCTTTTTTGCCAAAGAGGTTCCTTACGGACTGGCAATAGTGCGGATGCTGCTTCCCATGGTCCTGCTGGGGACCGTCTGTACCCGCTGGTCTTATTCGCGCGAGTTATTCTCGGCTGATGGAGCACCGGCTCCGCTGGCGGACATCTTTCAATACTATAATTATCTGCCTGTATTACCGGGGACAATTGTCGTCGGTCTGTTTGCTGCACTCGGATTTTTTCTGTTCTGCAGCAGCATCGGCTGGATGACCCGTTTTTCCCTGATCGCTTCTACGATCCTCTATACTTATTTCTGTTTCATGGACTGCATCAGCATGGCGACGAAGTACTCCGTCATTGCAACACATGTCTTGTTCCTGCTGTCACTTTCTCACTGTGGTGCCATCTGGTCTGTCGACAGTTGGTTAAAAGGCAGAAAACAGAAACAGTCGTGGCCTCAGTACACGAAATACGAATTACCCCGATTTGAGATCTGGCCACAAAGATTGATGCAGATTTTGATCTGTCTCGTCTACTTTGGGGCAGCGATCACCAAGATGCATACGCCTGGATATCTGGAAGGCGACCAGATCAGCTACTGGGCAATGTCGCGCTACAATAACCCTCACCCGGTAGGAGAATTGATGACACTGTATCCGATCTTATTATCGGTGATGTCATATATTGCGATGATCTGGGAAATTGCCTTCGTATTCGTTGTCTGGCGCAAATGGGGGCGGATTATTGGTATTGCAATGGGGACGGCATTTCATATTGGAACCACTTTTTCGCTAGGGTTGTATATTTTCCCCATGGTCTCCATTTCGATTTATTTCTGCTTCCTCAACGCAGGTGACGTACAATGGATTTCCGCCCGCTTTCGCAGACTGTACCGCAAGGGAGGCTGGGTTTATCAGCTGACGACAGAATTACGTCAACTTGTTGAACGATTTCGCCCTCAATCACTGGCAGCCTGGAAGTCTCCTGCTGCCTGGGCAACCGGAATCTCTGCTGTGTTGGTTCTGAGTATCTATGTCGAGCATCAACAGGACCTGTATGGGTTAAGACGGGCGGAAGGTAAGATGACTTTACATGAAGTGGATCCTGAACTGGTCGCGCAAATAATGGGGCCGGAACAGATCATGCGGGTGAAAGATAAGTTTCTTTCGGTTGACGTCGGTACCCAATTGGCCGGCGGATGGATTATTGATCGCAAGAAGGAGTTTAAAGCGGGCGAGATGATTCTCGTACAATGTGCGCTTAACCCACCTCATGAAGATATCTGGATCGACTGTCATTTCTGTGAAGAGAATGGTCGCATTGTACAGAGAACCGGACAGATCGCGCCGCGCGAAAATATGCGGGCGACCTTTCAGATTTATCCTTCTGAAATTCTGGAGCCTGGTAATTACTACGTTTCGATCAAATCGAAGGGCAAGGAAGTGATGCGGCGTTCCATCACATTACTACCCAAGCTGTCACCAGTTGCGAATTAGCAGGAATAGTGGCTGTGACATCTCCAGGACTGCCGTTTACGGTTTGCTGTCCTCTGGTGAGGAAACCAGTCTGCGAATCACTTCTGTGAGGACTGACTCAACTTCAGGCGCCACCTGGCTGGCACGGGGGCTCGATTCGTATCCCCCTTGAGAGTAAGCAATTTCGGTGCAGATGTAACCCGGGCCATAGTCCCCATAGGCTGCCAGACAGACGGTTTGATGCGGAGCGAATTTCTGAGCCAGTAACTGATATTCAATAAACAGTTCGCCTGGCAGATGCAGGATGGATGCTGATTTCAAGTGCAGGCAGGTGATGGGGATCTGATGCCCCTGCGAGGCACGTTGATACCAGACAAGCCGAAATGCAGCTGTGGATCGCTCTTTGGCTGTCTTCTCCTGATCATTGATCGTTGCCTGTAACAGTTTTGGGTCCAGGTGTGAGGAGACGGGCAATGTGGTCATCTCTGTTTTCCAGTGCAAGTCGGCCGAAGAGATCGGGTCTTTTTCCTGGTTTTTAAATGCAGACTCCATGGCACGCTCGACGCGCTTTGCCAGAACAGGCCTCATTTCGGTAGAACCATCATTGTATTTCCCTGCAGCGATATTTCCTGCGGCACCATTGAAATAAACATTTAAAGCTCCCGGTAAGGCTTTGTTGCGGGCTTCGCGTGCCATCCCTACAAATTCATAGTTCACATCCCCCTGGCCATAATAACTCTGAGGATGAGTGGCATAATAATTCAGCACAGCAATGGGTTGGTTCTGGTTCCAGAAACAGAGGCATCTGAGCCAGGGGTCAATTACTCCTTCGGGCGCATTGATGGCATCGGGTGATTTGGATTTACTCCAGCGCATCAGGCGGACTTTGCCATCTGCTCCCAGTAGACGGCGATTGGAAGCGACCTGCTTTACTTTTGCTTTCCCGATTCCTAAGTGAGTGACGGTTTGAGGGCTTTTCAATCCAGATTGAATCGCATTCGCAACCTGTGCAATACACTCTCTTCCATAGTCATTGTCGTAGTTTTTTCCCCCAAGACCCTGGTCTTCCATGATTTTACCTGTCGCAAAATCGATCCGGGGAGCGTCGTGTTGATGTAAAGAATGAACGGCAACACGCTCCGGCGAAGTTCCAGCAGCCTCGGCAAGCTTTTCACGCCATGTGTCATACCCCAGATTTCCAATGCCGATGGCATCGACGGCACATAAAACGACCGGTTGTTCATCAGAAAGGATGACCACACCCCGTGCATAAAGAGGAGTTACTATTTTTCGGGCTGGGGCATAAGCGACCGGCATACCCAGTTTGGGGGTGACTTCTTCGTTGAACGTCACGATTTTTAAGTTCCCCGCGTACAATCGTTGTTCGAACCCATTGAACTGGCTGACTATGAACAGCAGCGCCAGAAATAAAGAGCGAAGAGGCAGGGGGAAAAGCATGTTATTGATTCCTGGCAGTGGTAAAAAAGTATGAGGGGAATGACCCTCTCAGGTTGAAGCTGAATCCCTAACTTAAACCGCATTCGGAAATCAGGCAAGGAAGAGAGACTGATGCGGGCGAACTTCTCGCTTTCAGAATGGCATATCTAAGTAGATTTCGGGCCGACTTTCTGGTGAATGACCAGTCACTGCCCAGCATCAAATTAGTGTATTCCAGAAACGATGTTCTCCTGTTTCATCATCGAATTTTGGAGTATTTTTAAATATTTTCGCAATTTCCTGTCTCTCACTTACGTCCTATCTTCCAGACAATGAACCAAAAAAACTATACTGAATTGTATAAACTCTGAATTTGACGCTTTTTACGTGAATGTCCTGTTTGCCGTTCGTTCACAAAATCGCGCAGGGTACAAAATAATGTACGGAATGGCGATTACTTAAACTTTTGAGTCTTCAACACTGTAATGCACGGTCTAAGTGATTTTGGAGACGCTACAATAAATCTGGTTACAGGCTAAGGGTGGGTTATATGCGATATCTGAGACGCGCACCTCGTTTTCTGCTGTTATCTTTGATCGCCTGCTTCTGTCTGGGCGCACCTGTTATTTCTTTCGCACAATCGTCTGTGGAAGCTGACAAGCCGGCGAGTACGCCGGACAAGCAACAGGATGACTGGGATCGTCTGATTTATGTCCCGTTCAAAAATATCAAGGATGTGTTCGACAAATCAGACGCCACGATCTTCATGCCTTACCTTGAGTACCTGGAACTCTGGTCAAAGTCAGCGGGTACGGGAACTGTTAACGGTCTGAATTTTCCTGCGAAAGCTGTTGTCACCAGTTCCAGTTATCAGGCAGAGATTCAAGAGAATGTCGCCCGGATTCAATGTGATCTGACAATACAGGTCCTGGGAGATCCCTGGGTGGAAGTGCCACTGCAATTTGGTGACGCTGCTATAGGAAAGGTCAACTCTCAGAAATCAAAAGTATTTTTGAGAGGTACCGGGAAAGGAAGTTACACGTTGTTGCTCTCAGAAAAAGGTGAGCACCAGGTACAGATTGAACTGTTGACCCGGGTGAAGAATTCGCCTGAGGGGCGGAGCTTTCAATTTGTCTGTCCTACTGTCGGAATTACAACGCTGGAGCTGTTGATTCCCGAATCTGATCAGACTGTTAAAATTACGCCGCAACTGGTGAGGCTGCCAGCCAAGTCACCCGCCGATGCAACGCTTGTAAAATCCACACTGGGGGCCACCGGTCAGATTAGTGCCCTGTGGTATCCCCGCGAAAGTTCAAAGCCGGAAATGGATCTGTTAGCGAGTGTCGACAACTCAACACTGGTCTCCATTCGTGATGGTCTGGTTCATACTCAGACAACATTGAAATATGATGTGCTCAGGGGGGATATGCAGTCGGCACGCATTGCTGTCCCCCTGGATGACCGCATTCTGGATCTGACTTCCTCTAATACAAAAATCAAAAGCTGGAAGGTCGAGAAAAACGCTGAGCGGCAGGTGGTGCTGATTGAGTTTCTCAATAAATTACAGAGTGGAGCATCCATTCAGATTCACACCGAAAAAGAAATTCCCGAGGAACCATTTCATATTCTGGGATTGTCCGATTCTGCGACTTATGGAATCCATGCTCTGGATGTGATTCGGGAAAGTGGTCAGATTGCCATCACCCCTGGAGAAAGTATGACCTTTACTGTGACCGAAACATCAGGGGTCACACGTAGTGAAAGCGCAGGGATTTCGGAGAGTATTCAGAGATCTGATGCCATCTACTATCGATTCTTTAATCCCACTGCCCGACTGCAGATCAAAGTGCAGCCTCTGGAAGCCCGGATTTTTGTGAATCAATTGAGTGAGTGCAGTTTCGGAGAAGATGAAATTCGACTGGGGGCCCAGTTGACCTATGATATCCAACGTGCTGGCATTTTCTCATTTCAATTAAAAGTTCCGGAACAACTGGAGATCGACTCCGTCAATGTGGCGGGATTAAAAGAGTACAACTTTGATAAGCAATCACGGCTGTTGACGATTGCATTGCAGCAGAAATTTCAGGGGAAACTCAAAGTACAGATTCGCGCACATCGAGACTTTAAAAAAGCCGATCAGGAATCCACAGTGAAAGTCCCTTTACTTGAACCCATCAATGTGGAACGGGAAACAGGACAGGTTGCCATCTTTGCTCCAGAAGCGATGGAATTGATTATCAGCAACCCCGATGTTATTGGCGCGCAACCATCGACAACCTCCCACCGTCTCCAGTCTGGAAATCTGTCACTGGCTTCCATGTGGGATTATAACCGTCGTCCTGTAGAGATTCCGGTACAGATTCGCATACGGCCGACGCGTCTGGTCGCTGATGTCGCAACCAGTATCGATGTGAAAGAGCAGATCGCTGAAGTGACAACCAGGGTCAATTATCAGGTTCAGTATGCAGGGGTTGATACGTTCCGTTTGGCGGTTCCTGAAGCGATCGCGGATCTGGTTCAAATTCGCTCGCTTTCTCCAGCACCGGCGCCCTCTATCAAACAGAAAAGTCGGGCAGAACAGGCCGTCGATGGCTGGGTGATCTGGACTGTCACAACACAACGGAGTGTGCAGGGACCCTATACTCTGGAAGTACGTTACGATATTACTCCCGGATTGCAGGCACTAGTGACCAGTCCGACCGTAGCAGCAAAAGCGGCCGGGGGAGAGAAAAACGCGGAAGAAAAAGCCGAGAAGAACAAAACTTCTGATGCCGCAGCTGGGGATATTTCACTCAAAGAAATCGCTTTGTCACCCGTGAAAGTTCTGGGACTGGAAAAGAGTGAGGGGGACTCACGATCACGTGAGGTACCGTTATCACGAGTCTATGGTGAAATTGCTGTTCGAAAGTCAAAAATGCTCTCTGTGACAACTTCAGAACTCGACGAGCAACTTGATCCCATTGATTTACGTGAGCTCAAACTATTACCCCAGGATGGTTTTCTGGCGTTTCGGTATTTCAATCAACCCGTGACTCTGGAACTGGCTTCCACACGACACAAAATCCAGGAGGTTGTGGAGACGATTATTGTCAAATCACTCGTGGAAGTCGTATTGAGTAAAGAAGGGCGGTCCACCTATCGTTGTCGCTATCTGATGAAATCCAGCGAACGTCAACAGTTGAAAGTCGCGTTACCCGCAGGTATGGAGCCACTGAGTATCACGGTGGCCGGTCAGCCCGTGCCACTTGAAAAAGCTGATCAGAGCCAGGATGAAGAAGGTTGGGTAAACTATTTTGTAAATGTGGCCCGAGATCAGGCCTCAGACCAGTCTTTCCTGGTCAGTCTGTTGTTCACGAAAGCAGTGCCTCGAATTTCAGATTCTTTCGGCGGTAACTTGAATCTACCTCTACCCCGAATTGGTGGTGTTAAAGGCGAAAATGTCGTGGTTCAACAGTTGAAAACCGCGATCTGGGTACCCGATCAGTACGCTCTAGTCAATGTCTCGGATGATTTTCAACCTGAATACGAGCCTTACCTGGATGGGGTCATTCCGCGGCGGGGTGGCACTAACCTTTCTGGGAATTTCTTTGATTCCTGGATTGGTGCTTCCGCAGGGTCTTTAATTGACTTCCCAACTGAGGGACGCACCTTTACCTACACACGACTCGGTGACAGTAGTGAGATCAGTGTTTCCTGGTGGAAACTGTCATTCTATACATGGATCTTAAGCAGTGCTCTGGTTGTCATTGCGGTGGTCATGCGAAAGACACCATGGGAAAACAAAGTCGCCGTGCTGATTTTTCTGGTATTTATACTGGCCATGATCGGATTGACGAATGCAGATATGGTGCTGAATGGTCTTTATGTGGCCCGGTATGGAGTACTGGCGTTGGTCGCGATCTGGATTTTATATGCCCTGGCAGGACTACGGTCGGTTAATCCAGTATCCCACGCTGACACACCGGTAACTTCCAGCGGACAGACTGCGGCTGTGATTCCACCGCCGGGAGTTTTTGATGAATTCGAGTCGGATCAAGCTGACGAACAGAAGTAATTTCTGACCGTTGAATGATCCATGCGTATTAAGAGTTTTTCTATGAGTGACTCACTTCATGAGGTTCGCCATGAGATTGAATAAAACAAGTTCTACTGCCAAGACAACTCCTGTCAGGCGAACAATAATGTTGCAGAGAGTCATAGCAGTTGTTTTCCTGTTGATGGCTTCAGTATTTGTAATACGATCCGGTCTGAATCAACAAGTGATTGCAGCAGAGAATCCGACTGCAAAAAAACAAACCATTCATTCCAACACGAAAAAATGGCCTGAAACGGCGGTTTATCTGCCCGTTGATCAGCTCGATGCGCTTATGTCCCGCGATAAGAGTGGGGTGCTGTTATCACGGAACGAGTATGACGCCTTAAAGAAGCAGGCAAAGCAGGGGACGGGAGACGTCGATTTACCCACGTCCCATGCTTTGATTTATGCCGCCAACTATCAGACGACGATTGTGGATCGGCAATTACTGATCAAGGCCACAATTTCGATCAGACAGTTTCGTCAGCAGTTGACTATGATCAACCTGCCTTTCAGTGGGTTGGCAGTCGAGTCTGCGCAGCTGAATCAGCAGCCTGCGATGATTGCCCGCTCAGCGTCCAAAACGCAGATGTTGCAGTTGTTCAGTCAAAAGTCGGGGGAGCATCAACTGGTACTGCAGCTTTCGGCACCTTTAAATACAGTGGGCAGTGATCAGGTATCTCAGTTCCAGCTTCTGCCGGGAGTAGCCAGTCAATTCAAAATTGAACTGCCTGAAAAACAGCACCTGATCGTGAATGAATTGAAAGTCAAATCCTCGGTCACTGCGGAAAAATTAGTCTCTTATCAATTCCCGATCGGGGGTACAGGGCAGGTTGTATTAAAAATTACAGAGCAGAGCCGCGAACAATCGAACGACTCGCTGATTTTTGCCCGGAGTGGAATTGGGGTGTCCGTCAGCCCCGGGAAAGTTGCCTGGCAGGCGCAGACTACGCTCAGTATCTTTGGCCAGTCACTTGATCAACTGGTATTGAGTGTGCCTCAGAATCTGGAGATCATCAGTGTAGAATCTACTGGTCTTGAGTCATGGGTGCTCAATGACAGTATGCAAGATCGTCGTCGTACTGAAATTACTCTGAATTATCGACAACCGGTCGAAGGAGAACGGCAGATCATCTGTCGCGGTGTGATGACAACGGAAGGGGATAAAGCGTGGCAGGTTCCCAATCTGTTTATCGAAAAAGTTAACTCGCACGTCGGTTCGGTTTTGATTCGCTATCCCCCCGGTGTGCGCTTACAGGTAGAAAAAACGAATAACGTCCGGCGTAAGGCGCTGGATGTCACTCCCATGGGGAAACGAACTACTTCAGATCCCGGGCTGGATTTCGACTTCTGGCAGCAGAAATTTGAAATCTCTCTGGTAACTCAGGAAAAACGCTCCGAAGTGCAGATGGCAGCTTCTACGGTGGTAGACCTTAACGAGCAAGGTATGGATCTGCGGCTGGTAACAACCGTCGAAAGTCAGTTTGCTCCCATGTTCGAATTTCAGATGAAAATTCCGGCAGAGTGGACCATTCTGGGAGCCTCACTGCAAGACCAGGTAATTGACTGGAAAGAGTCCTCACGGGAAGCGGGCAGCAAACTGGTCAGGCTTTCTTTCCCTCAACCGCTGTCAGCAAGTCAGGAAGCCAAAGTGATCGTGACCGCACATCGGGATCTGGAGAACTGGCCTCCCGAATCAGAGAGTCAACTGTTGGAGATTCCCCAGGTAGAATTACCTCAGGCGAAAATCCTGGAGGGATCTCTGATCATTAATGCTGACTCAGACTGGGACCTGGTTCCCAGTGAGCTTGTGAATCTGGAGCCACTTCAGGAACAGATTCCCCAGATGCGATTTGGATATCAGTATCAGGACAATCAGTACTCCGGCAGCCTGACCATCTCACGAAAACCATTACAGCTGGTTGCACATCATCTGCAATATGTCAGACTTGACCCGACAACACTGTTTTCACATTTTGAGACGACATTGCAAGTCGAGCGTGGCAGTTATCGTTCCCTGATGGTGGCTCTCCCGGAAAGTATCAGCCAGAATATTCAGTTTCGATTAATCAATTCTGCGGGAAAAATCTTAGAGCAGGTAGCCCAGGAGCCCCAAAACGGCGTCCGTGTGTGGACTTTAAAAATGGATCGTCGCCTGAGTGGCAAACAGATTCTGAATGTGACGGTGGAACAGCCTCGTAAGAAAGGGGAAGCAGTCAATGTTCCCCAACTGCAGATCATGTCTGCAGACAGACAGTACGGCGAAGTAGCGTTCGAAGCGGAGGGGGATCAGCGGCTCAAAATCAAGGCAACGGGAATTCGGGGGCAAACACTGACGACCATTGATGCAGCAGAGTTACCAGTTCCTGTTGCGTATCAGCCTCGAGAAAGAATTGTAGCCGCTTATCGTTTTGTCGGTATCGGACATCAGATTGAAGTTCTGGAAACCCGCTTTGATCAGACTGCTGTGCCCACAGCCATTGCCCAACTCATGTCTCTTAAAAGTGTGATCGGTTCGAATCGGGAAGTGCAGAACGAAGTGCTCCTCAATTTTTCTGCGGTCGGGATCCAGGCATTGCAGGTCACCTTGCCAGAAGGGGCTCAGTTACTTTCTGCGCTCGTCCAGGGAACCCCCGTCGAAGTTCGCAAAACGGAGAAAGCGTTTATTATTCCAGTTACTTCGGACGTTCAGGAACATAACGTTCATACGCTGCAGTTATTGTACGATGCCAATCGATTGTCTTCAGGGGGTTTGAATCAGTTGTCACAGTCTCCACCCCGGATCGCTGTCGTTGATGGCACAGGTGCAGTTCAACCTCTCAGAGTCTTAAATCAGACCTGGTCAATCTTTTATCCTTACGACTATTTCGTCTCAGAAAGTTCAGGGGATTTTGTCCCGGATCAGCCTGTACCGCGCCTGGGCATTCTGGAAAGTCTTCGTCAGCATATCAACCTTTTATCCGCTCAAGGTGTATTTTACCGATCTATGATTCTCTTCTTCCTTGTGCTCACAATTCTGGTCGGGATCTTTGCGTTTCGTAAAGGTGGATTTAGTGCTGTCATTATACTGTTTGCTGGGTTCTGTCTGCTGATAGCTGTGATTGGTTTACTCATGAACTCACGGATGCGTTCTTCGCATGAGTATAGCTCTGCCCAAACTGGAGAAGTCCACATGCCATCAGCGTTCTATCTGAACGATGGCGTAGAATTTCAGGGGGGAACCGATGTACGATTCCATGATGCCTCTGCTCACCTCGGCGCAGATTATGATTTCAACGTTCAGGTTGAAGCCACTCCCAGTGTTCGTTCCGATATTGAGTTGAATTATGAGACTGCGCCAGCAGAATCCGAGATGCTGGGGCAGGCCAACCAGAGATTACTCGCAAAATCAAAACGCGGACTTGGAGAGAAAAATGAGGTGAGTCGATCAGGAAAGACGTCAGGCACAGCGCATTCGTTCGAACAGTCTCCGCACCCCGCGATGCAGGGTAAACCGGTTGACCAACCTGGTCGTGTCGCAGGTGAAGCTGCCAAAAAAGAAGCCGTGGATCAGCTGAGTGTAGCTAATCCCGAACGTGCTTTGGGAGGACGCCTGTCTGTGATTGCTTCGTTGCCACAGCCTGAGGGGTTCCGTTCGATGGCATTTCAATATTATGGGGAGCCTCAGGAACAACCGTTGTCACTGCAGGTCTCTTTACAGCAGGCGCGGTCGAGTCAGAAACTCTTTCTGGCAGTGTTATTTGGAGTATTCTGGGCGGGCTGGTTACTCCGGAGATTATCGTGTTACAAGCGTTTGATGGTACTGCTGGCGGGAGTACTGTTGCCGGTGGCCTGCAGTTCTCTGTTCCCCATTCGTTTTCAACCCGTGCTGGATGGGCTGTTTTTTGGCATCTTGCTGGCAGGTCTGTCCTGGGGAATCGAATGGGCGATTCGAACTCTGAGACGGGAATTCAAAGGCGCAATGAAAACTCCCTCTGTGAAACAGGCGACCGTCACATCTCTTATACTGCTGGGCTGTTTTTGCTGTGCTTCCACAGTCGTTTATGCACAGAAAAAACCAATCGCGATGGGAGCCCACAAAAAGCCAATCGTCAAACCGCCAAAGCTACCTCAAAATCTGATCATTCCTTATGAAGCAGGGACAGATCCCCTGGATTCGCAACGGATCTTTTTGCCTCGCGAGGAATTCAAACGCCTCTGGAATGCCGCTCATCCCGACCAGCCTTTAAAACAAGTGATGGACTCTCTCGGTGCGATCAGTCAGGCATTGTATGTCGCCGAAGTCAAACCGGGTGCAGAACCAGGGCAGGCGGTGGTACATATTAAGGGGAGGCTGGTCATCCATACTACCGGGTCTCAACCACTTACCATCCCACTCCCATTGGGAAAAACCGCTCTCAGCAGCGCCACGCTGGATGGGGAATCAGCGACTCTGCTGACACATCCGAAAAACCAGTTCAGTGCCACGAAATCAGTTTCAGAACATTTTTATTCCATCGTGGTTACCAAACCGGGATTGCATCTACTGGATCTGGAATTTGATCTCCCTGCACAACAGACCGGATCAGCGGGCAGTTTCCAAATGAATCTGCAACCTGTGGCCAGCGGCCGACTGACGGTAAACCTGCCCAGCCCGGATGCAGAGCTCAGTGTGACTGGAATACGTACAACCTATCGCAGAGTAAAAACAGCAGACAAAGCATCTCTGGAACTGCCCATTGATGAGGGGGGAGACATCCAGATTGCCTGGAGACCAGCCGAAGAGCGGGGCGTCATTCAGGGAATCGTTCAGTGCCAGACAACGCAGGCTGTGCTTCTTCAGGATGCCGGAATGGAACTGCAGAGCACACACCAATACCGGGTTCGCCAGGGCCAGATTAACCAGGCGATTCTGAAAATCTCCGAAGACTTGCGTGTTCAATCCATCTCTGGCCCTGATGTCGGAGGCTGGGAGATCATGGGGAGTGGTGAAGCTCGTCAGATTAAAGTCTTTCTGCGACGTGATATCAAAGAGACGACCAGCATTAAATTGATTGCATTTCAATCCCTGTCTGTAGGGAAACAGTCTCGCACACTGGAACTGCCTCAAATTGTCCCTGAAAATGTGACGAATGAAAATGGAACGATTGGAGTATACGCTCAGTCGCAATTTCAGATCCGTCCTGAGAAAATCAGCGGCGCAATTCAGATCGATTCTGCACAGTTTATCAATCCAGTGACATCAACTGTGGATTGGAACGTCAATGGGCTGACGTTGAAGCCTCAATGGGCGTATCGTTTCTCCCGCCGACCTTTATCACTGGGTTTCTCTCTGTCACGACGTCAATCCGATAAGCAGGCAGTGGCCGAACATGCCGTTTTGGTCTCACCTCGTAAAATGAGTCTTTCCAGTCGAATTCGATACCAGTTGAAAGGGATTCCGGAATCCACGTTTGTCCTGGAACTGCCTGAGTCCTATCTGGTATTGAACGTGAACGCACCCGGCATGGACGACTGGTATGTGATCGAACAGAATGCAGACGACATGCGGGTCCTGGTCGTGGAATTTGCGCAGCTCAAAACAGACCAGGTGGAAATTGTCTGCGAAGGCGTGATCCCCCGTGATGCCAGTCAGCGTGAAGCGGAAGTCATGATTGTGACCCCCCTGGAAGTTTCAGCAGTGCGCAGCGATCTGGCGATCTGGTGTGATGATTCGCTGGTAGCCCGTGTACCAGAGCTTAAAGACTGGCGCGCTATTTCTGCGGAAGATCTTCCAGCGGATATGAGGTCACAGCAGTCACGATTACCGCAATTCGTGTTTCGTTCCACTGCGGAACTGCCTGAATGGATCAAACTGGATCTCTCGCCTGCTCAGCCTTCTATTACAGCAAACTCCCTGGTAATGACTACGGTTGGAAATGTTTCGGTCAGTCATACTGTGGGGATTCGCTGGTCAATTCAAGGCGCAGCGACAGACACATTGTCATTTACGACTCCCCTGGTATTGGGAGAGCATCTGGATTTTCGTGGCGATTTAATTCGTCAGATTGATAAACGAGTAATCGGCGATGCCGTTGTTCAATGGACCATTCATTTGCAGGATTCAGTCGAGGGCTCTTACTTTATCACAGCAGAATCGACGCAGTCACCGCCTGCATCAGAAGAAATCGAAATTCCCCGGGTGCGCGTGATGGATACCAGTGGCCTGGTCGATCCGCAAACCACAGAACTGGAAACACAGCAGCATTATCTGATGCTGGTAAATCATTCCTGGGCAAGACTCTCTTTATTGAACCCGGAGAGTATCGTTTCAGTCAGTCGCGATGAAATGCCTTTACAAATTAATGACTCTCTTGCCAATCAGGCGATGGAGCTGGCACGCATCATCGAGACTGCAAAACCGCCTCAATTTCAGATTCAACAGTTTCAATCGGATCAGGGAGCTGCTGCCGCCGTGAATTTCTCGGAACTGACAACAGTTCTGGCGCATGATGGCAGCTGGAAAACGCATGCCGCATATCGGATTCGCAATCGATCGCGCCAGTTTCTGGCGATACGGATCCCTGAAAAATCACAGATCCTGAGCGCGTTCGTCAAAGAGGTCCCTGTGGCACCGGTGTTCTTGAAACAGGAACAGGAAAAATCGGGATCTGAACATCAAATATATCTGCTGGCACTCCCTAAAACCAGCGCAGCCGATCTCTCATTTGCAGTGAACCTGATTCTCACTGGTCGGTTATCAAAACCCTTACCCCAAGGTGCATTTCGCTGGCAGGCAGATGTGATTGATCTACAGCCACCCCAGGTGGTGTTGCCTGCAGAAAATGCGGAATACGGTATTCCCGTCGCGCAGACCAGGTGGAATGTTTATATCCCCGACGATTATTCTGCTTCCGCCCGTCTGGATGATCCCCGCACCAATATGACCCCTGTTGAATCTCAACAGACTGAGGATTACACACCGCTGACCAGTATGGTGATGGATGTGGAAAATCTGTATTCCGTTTACAGCAGCAGCAAAAGTGATCGCGTTCGCAGTCGTGCGATCAGCAATCTGAAGCAATTGGAATCGAAACTGGATTCAGGTTTGCAGCAGGGACAGCAGGGACAGCGGATCAAGCAGCAGATCAGTGAAATCCAGTTAAAGGAGCAGCAGCGACAGGCACAGAAAGAAAGACTGTTGGGTGAATCCAAGGATGCGAACGCAGACAGTCAGGCTGATTTCGATTCGGAAGAGACATTCAATCAACTGGTCATCGGAAACAATGCGGCACTTTTCGAAGCGAACAGGTCTCAGAATCAGTCAACTCAATGGGGGCTACAGCAGGCTGGGACTCCCATCGGGAAACCCGGACCCCCGCATCTTCCATTGAATAGTCCCTACAGTTTGAAGAGTCATACGATTCGAAATGTCGATAAAGCTAACATGCCTCAAGCGGTCAATTCCTTTGGTGTTGACGTAAATGGCGTTGATAACCGTGCACTCCGACGCCAGCAGAGCTTGCAAAATACGACCGATCAACTGCAATCATCGTCGATGCAATCACTGGATCGAAAGAATACCAATCTGCCGGGATTAAAAATAAAGGGGCGCGCTAAAGCTGATGAATCGCGAGAGCTGGCCGAACTGGTAGACAAATTTAATGAACTGGTTGATCAGCGTCACTATACGGAAGCAGAAGCGATCGCGAAACAGGCCAAGGCGCTCGATCCACGGAACCCTGTGACCACTACCATGGAATGGAAAGCGAAGATTCTGAGAAGGGACGCATCCAACAAAGGGGTGCGTGATATTAAGAAACAGAATGTCTGGAATCAGCTGAACGATGTGGAAGAATCCTTGGCAGACGCTTATAAATCCGATCAAGGATCATTCTCTGGTGGTGCTGGTGGAATGGGAGGAGGCATTCTGTCGGCGCCCGAATCTGTCCGTGAGAAACAGAAATCGGCAGATGACAAAGCACAACTACAAAAAAATCAACTGGCTGGCTGGACACAGGCGGGGGGGATTTCTTTGAAGTTTGATATCCCGTTACAGGGGCACAAACTGGAGTTTACCAAAATCAGTGGTCAACCTCGTCTGGCCTTGGATGTGCGATCTGATAATACACTCGAATTTGGTTCTGCCTTAATCTGGACGGTTGTCTGGATTGCGATTTTGGTCGCTTTCATCTGGGGACTGCCTCGCGTTGTTCGATCAGAGGCTGCACAAAAACGACTGGGAATCACTCTGGTTGTGATCGGTTTAATCGGCTGGTTATTCCTGGCTGGTGGGGTCGCCGGCTTCGCCATGGCCTGTTTTCTGATCGGTGCGGTCTGCCTGGCATCCCTGTATGTCAAGCGAACCGCTTGAAATTGATTGTTGATCTGTTGTATCTTGCTGTCAGGCTAAATAACTTCATTCAACACTTCACTTTCAGAGGTAATCATGGCTACAAATATCACCTGGCTGGGGCATTCATCCTTTCAGATTGTAACTGCCGGTAAAACGATATTGCTGGACCCCTTTTTTACCGGAAATCCCAGTGGTACGCTGGAAGCAGCAACCGCTGAAGCCGATGCAATTATTGTCAGTCACGGGCATGGGGATCATGTCGGCGATACAGTTGAAATTGCCAAGCGTACCGGAGCGCTGGTGATTGCCAACTATGAGATCATCGAATGGATGGGGAAGCAGGGAGTTGAAAATGTGCACCCACAGCATATCGGCGGTGCGCACCAATATGACTTTGGGACAGTGAAGCTGACGATTGCCCATCATGGATCCATGTTGCCGGATGGAAGTAACGGGGGAAGCCCCTGTGGAATCCTGTTGAAATTGGATGGTGGAACCATTTACTTTGCAGCGGACACTGGTTTGTTTTATGACATGAAACTGATTGGTGAAGAAGGCATTGATATCGCGATTTTACCGATAGGAGATAATTTCACAATGGGACCGGCAGATTCAGTAAAGGCAACAAAGCTGATTCAACCTAAGCGAGTGCTACCCATGCATTATAATACCTGGCCACTTATCGAACAGGATGTCTCCGCCTGGGCCAATCAAATTCAGGAACAGACTGCCGCGGAACCTGTGGTTCTGGAACCAGGTGAATCCTGCTCACTTTGAAGAGGATGAATTTTCTTCTTTCTCCAGATCCAGGCCGACCTGTATTTCATCGCCTTCAATGCGCACCGGGTAGACGGGAACCTGGAGTTTGGATTTGGGATTGTCCAGCCAGGTTCCTTCTTTGATACAGAAACGCCAGGCATGCCATGGGCAGGTGACTGCTCCTCCTTCATCCACATAGCCGGTAGAGAGGGGGGCGCCCTGGTGCGGGCAGAAGTCATTGATGGCCGTGTACTGTCCCTCTTTGAGGAAGACTGCAATCATCAGCCCTTCCACATGAAAAGCCCGGCCTTCTCCTTCGGGGATCGTACCGATTTTTGCAATCGTATGATAAGTGGTCACAGAATTTACTTTCTTGAGGCAACTGGTTCGAAGTGAACTCACAGGTTTGCTGGGGCTGTCAGAGCAAGAATTATAGTCTGTCTTTCGTTCGAGATAAACCGGACTCGCATCAGGTAAATTCCAGGCTCGACTGTGTCCAGTTTTGCTGTAGCCTTTTCAAGGCTGTTCGGCCCAAGCAGATTAGATTGAGAGATGCGATAGTTAAAGGTGATGGGTTCTAACCCTGCTGTTTCCCATGTCGGGCAGCCTGTCGAATTTCAGCGAGTCTGCGAATCAGGTCGCCCATCTGATGTCGTTTAATCTTTTTGGATTTTGCAAGCTCGGAGGCCCGCTTCAGCAAGGTAGTGATCTTTTCCGGATCTGTTTTCATCCGCCGCGCTATCGGATCGATCACGCGATGCTCTTTTCCGCGAAAACGTCTCAGGTGGAGTTCAGTAAATAACTGTTTCAAGTATGAATATAATAGAGCGCGGCCATTACCATTTTTAAAATGTAAGTTTCCGACATTGTCGGTGTGGGAAACAATATTATGACGTGGCAGAATATGCGAAGAAAGGATGGGGCCAAAACGCGTACTATGCCACCAGCCGAAAATCAGTAAGGTGATCAGCAGTTGAATTGTCAGCGGGCGGAACGTTGGATCGATGAGTAATGCAACTACTTTTGAGGTGCCTGATGCATTCAAGGATTCATCGACAACGAAAAAATCAGGCGCTCCGGTCGATTCGATCAGTCGAAATGCGGGGACACTGCCGCCATCAATCATTGACTGGTTTGAAAAAATTTTAGAGGAAGCTGCGACGACGATCTCACCCTCACCATGCTTCTGTCGGATTGCCTGTTGTGTTTGACCCACCGAAATGAGTTTCTGGCCTGATTCTGACATCACCTGGGCATTCGTCTGCCAGATGATGGAGGGAGCATCCGGGAATACAGTCGTAGCCTGTCCCTCCAGCAGGCTGTGTTCATCTTCCAGGGCTGCAAGCAGATCAGAAGTATCAAGTTCTTTCTTGTTGTCCTCGCCCGCTACTGTTTCTTTTTTTTTCGTTTCTACGACTGGCAAATTATCCCTTTCGGTTTCATCCAGATAGGTCACTTGAATGTTCAATTCATCAATATCGAATTCCGAATGAGCCTGGTTCGCTGTGATTACCAGATGCCCGCCTTCCTCGACCCATGACAGGAGTGCCGACCATTCCTGGGGACTTGGATAGCGGGCGGGGCCCAGCAGGCAGAGGGTTTCGTCGTAATCCAGGGTCTGCAGAAAGACCGAGATCGGAACACGATTTCGTTCCGTATTGTAGGACTCCAGTTCGAGTAACAGAAAAAACGCTTTCTTACCACTGGCTGACGCGCTGTAAGAATCGTCGAGCGCACCTGTCCCCAGTTCTGGAAACCAGAGATGCAGGGGAATGAGCAGACAGAGAAAGAACAGCCAGATCCAGCCGGCGTTTCTTCGTTCACGCTTGTTTCTGGAAGGCGGATTCATAATTTTTCAAGGTGCTTTCAAAATGTTCGCGGGTAGCTTCACGACGGCCAAAGCCCAATGGTTCATAGGTACGAATCATCTGCCGCAATGAATCGCAGGGTAACCCGTGTGGCCGCGCCGCACGGATATAATCACGATACGTTAAACCCTTTCGGAAACGGATCCAGCCTGACCGTTCGATATAGCTCATTGAGCCATAGAGCAGTTGGACAATGGCATTATGATAATCACCCTCCTGTGCCAATGCTTCCGCACGTTGCAGGTAGATCGAGGATTCCCGTTCTGCAGGTGAGATGATTTCTTCCAGAGTGAGGCTCCCTTGCAGATCCGGATTGGTAACGGTTCTGGTCGAGTTCTTTTTAAGTTCCAGTCCCATCAGGGAACGAACCAGCAGATAAAGAATCAGGCCACAAGTGACAACGACACTGACATAGGCCAGAAACTGCATCACATTTCCAATCATTGCACCGAAGGCTGAATTAGAGGGCTTTCTTAGTTCCGTTTCTTTCTCTTGATTAAACAACTCATCAAATTCAAAAGGGGCATCTTTAGTGATATCCCGTTCCCTCGTCAGGTGGCGAAACTCAGTCCGACTGAGTATTTCTTGCATATCCTGTTTCAGCATGACCTGATCTGGTGAGGAAAGATCAAACGAGGTTTCTTCAGGGGGCTGAGAAAATGAAGGCGTCATGTTCCCCGACAGGCACACAAAAAACAGTATCAGAATCTGGTAGATGCTTCGGAGAGAAATAGAGTGACAATTCATAAAGCTGCCTCTCTTCTGGTGAGTCGCTGTGAAACCTCGGCCATTCGTAATTCCATATCCCAACAGTCATAGCGGACCCGTAGATCAAGATAAGTAAAAAACCAGGCGAGTCTCCCTATGGGGTAGATCAGCAGGATGAAGCCGGTAAAGACAGTTAACACTCTGGGATCGCTACTCATCAACAGCAGGGCATTGGAGATTGGGTCGCCGATATTGTCCGGATCTAACGCATAAGGCATCTGTCCGATCAGGATGTTAAAATCCAGCAGGGTGTAACAGAGGTAATCGAACGTAATGAACAGCACACAGGTTAAGATATAGCAAAAGAAAAAAGTCCAGGTACCCCGCCAGAATAAGGTACTGAAATGTGTAGAAATCAGATCTTTGGTTCGGTGGTCATGGGAGTTCTCTTGCTGCCCTGCAATTCCGATCTGTTTCAGTGAAGCCTGTTCCACACGAAACCCGTTTCGGAATGCCAGCCAGATGCCTGGAATGAACAGGTAGAAAATTCCCAGCATGCTCGTCAAAAAGGAATCGGTATAGAACAGTAGTGCCGGGCCGATAAAGAGCAGAACCCGGTCAAACAGACAGCGCAGCATAAGTCGAATCAAGGGGGGCTGAAATAGCCGTTTGATACTTCCCATTCCCTGAGTTTCCCCGAAACTGAATAAAGCGGAATTCCATGTCAGCAGTACACCTAGTGGGCTGGAAAAAAAATAAGCAACTGTGATCGCAGTTTTCATTTCAATCAGAAAATAATAACTGAGCAGATAGACCAGCAGGCAAGCGGGCAAGGCAAATACAGCCCACAGCTTGAGCAGGGGAATCAGAAAACGTCCGTAAAAACGGATTGCCAGGTCCAGGCAATTAAACGCATTTCTGGGGACCAGCGCCACATTCATCCGATGAAATCTCATTAATGCTGGTCTCCTTCCCGGGGTGAATGACTGGTATTACGATGTAACGGGAAACGGCTGTCTGTCTGAAGACCGGCAAAAGCAAGATAAAGAAACACAATCAACCATAGCCCGCTACCCACAACATATTTCACCGAATCAGGAAAATCTGCAGGGGACCAGAACGCTTCAATCATGGCCGCCATGACCAGCATGGCGGCGGCGCCACCTGCGATTTGAACTGCTTCCAGGCCACGCACCTGCAGTGACTGAAAGCGGGTACGCTGCCCAGGGTGGATGATCGCATTTCCCAAAATCAGGCCAGCACCTCCGGCAACCGCAATTGCCGTTAATTCGAATGAACCATGAGAAATGACAAAACTTAAAAATCGGTCACCGTTTCCCTGACTGATGATGTATCCTGCGACGGCTCCCAGAAAGATTCCGTTAAACAACAGGGTATAAACCGTGCCGATACCCAGCAGCACTCCTAAAGCAAAGCATTTGAGTGCGATGCCAACATTATGGTTGATATAAAAACCTGCCATGGCTGCACGCTGATCGCCAAATGTACCGGTTTCAGTACCTTCTGATTCTTCCGAATCCGCATCGCTCTCAGACGTGTTTTCTATATCAGAATTGAGACCACCCCCTTCACCGTACATCTGGTCAAATTGAGCCAGATATTCTTCTGGAATAACACGAGAAGCCAGTTCGGGGTTATTTTGAACGACACACCAGCTGACTCCCATCGGCAGGAAAAATAACAGGCAGGCAATCAGAAAGTAACCGATATTTGCCCGAAACAAACGTGGGAAATCGGCTGCCAGGTATCGATAAAACCGGGCAAAATTTGTTGGTGGCGCACTGTAAAACAGATTATGACCGCGGGCTACCAGATCATTCAGATAGGATGTCAACTCATGTCCCCAGCCACGTGAGCGGATCGTGGCCAGATCATGTGAAATTTCACGGAGCAATTGAGAAAAAGTAGAAATCTTATCTGCAGGCAGCTTTGAAAGTGATCTGCTGGAAGCCTCTCTGAGAAACAGTTCAAATTTCTTCCATTGGGGGCGGCGTTGTTGAATAAATTTATGTTTATTCATCACTCTATCCCCTGTAAATCAGATCGTTTTTTGTATTCGTCCAGTAGTTCCTGTTCTTCCTGAATCTGCCCAAAACTGAATGTTTTATACACGGAAGCCAGAAATGCCATCGGGTACTGTGATACTTTTTTCTCATCTCCGGAGTAATGCAGTCGTTTCGCCAGCCGCTCTGCCAGCTGCGCCGCCAGGGCATGACCTCGTTCGTAAGTCAGAACATGTCTACGGCCAATAAACTCATCAATCAGCGAGAGAACTTCATCACGGGGAAGAAAACTGCCAATTTCATTTTTATCAAGGGGCTTGATCTTGTTTAAAATGATCGGTTTTCTGGGCAGGGTGAGAGAACGTTCCTGGATTACAACCGTGCCTGCTACCAGGTCTCCCAGTCTCTGGAAACGTCGCGTCATCAACATGGATGTAATGCCAACTCCGTACAGAATAATGGAATCGGCGCTGCGGGCCAGATTTCTCAATAGCGAAGGCCAGAAGGTAATTGGATATCCCCCTTCGCGAATCACGCGCAAACCACAGACATGTTTCCCAATGGATTTGCCTTTGAAGAACGTTTCCGAGATGGTGTAATAGCCCCAGGTATTGAGAAACATGATGACGAGGAACAAGCCCAGCATTGCCCCGGGCATCAGCAGTCCCATCATGGGGGCGATGAAAAACATGAAAATCGCGATTAACATGATCGCCCGGATCAGGAAATCAATGAGGTAAGCGATGTAACGCTGTGAAGGTCCGGCGAGCTGATAGGACAGCAACACGTTTTCCGGTGTTTCCACCTGCATTTCCAATCCGAGAATCTCTCGTTCACCGAGAGTATAAGAATCAGAGAAATCAGCTGCGATAGGACTGGTTTCATCTAAGGGGATCGTCGATGCCATATCAGACTGCTGCTGGATCTTGCTGGTAAACGGTGAAACAGGAACGCTTTGAAGCCCCGGGAGAGCTCATAGATTATAGGCCATTGTCCGTATTGTTATCTATACAAAGCTTAATTTTTATCAAAACGGGAAAACATGGTTTTCCTACGGACTTGCCGATGGATATAATCATGCTGTACTTGACGGGCAAACTCGTGGAGTATCATCCGCTTGAATCAGCTCGATTGCTATGGAGAAGCTGGAGTACTTTTCTCTTTTCACCTTTTCATCGAGAGACAGTTCGCGATTGATGGTACCCATTTCAAATATCATAAGTCGATTGTGAAAGAGAGAGGGAGATCGAATGCCAGCTTATTACCAAATTATGAGGACCACCAGCTTCTGGGTAACGTTGTTGATGGCCTGTGTAGTGACCAGTCAGGCCGCGGAAACTCCGCTTTCTGGTGCCAGGCAACAGGAATTGAAAAAAATCCAGATGCAGGGGGTTAACTTCCTCAAGAACAGCCAGTTGGAAGATGGTCTCTGGACCACCGAGACGGTGCCCGGGATCAGTGCACTGGTGACAACGTCTCTACTGGAGAGTGGTGTTCCCGCCAGTGACCCGGTTGTATCGAAGGCATTGAAGCGACTGGAAGGGTATGTCCAGAAGGACGGCGGTATCTATTACGAAAAAAGTAATCATCGCAACTATGAAACCTGCATTTCTATCATGGCCTTTCATGCCGCCAACACAGACGGGCGTTATGACAGTACGATTAAGAATGCCGAGAAATTTTTACGAGGTTTGCAGTGGGATGAAGGGGAAGGGATTGAGAGCTCGGATACTGCTTACGGCGGGGCTGGTTATGGCGGACATTCTCGTCCCGATTTATCCAATACACAATTCCTGATCGAAGCCTTGCATAAAGCGGGCGCAAAGGCAGATGATCCTGCGATTCAGAAAGCCCTGGTTTTCGTATCCCGAACTCAAAACCTGGAATCAGAATATAATACGACTCCGTTCGCATCTAAAATTGATGATGGTGGTTTTTACTACACACCTGCAGCGGGTGGAACATCACAGGCAGGAAAAACACCCGATGGGGGTCTGCGTTCGTATGGGAGTATGACTTATGCCGGTTTGAAGAGTATGATCTACGCCGGAGTGAATGAAGATGATAAACGGGTCAAAGCCGCCAATGAGTGGATTCGTCGTCATTATACACTGAAAGAAAACCCAGGTATGGAACTGATGGGACTGTACTATTACTTTCATACGTTTGCCAAAGCCCTGGATGCGATGAAAGTGGATCAGTTCAAAGATGCTGAGGGCACGCAACACAACTGGCGGGCTGAACTGATCGAACAGTTGGCCAGCCTGCAGCAGGAGAATGGCAGCTGGTCGAATAAGCAGAAACGCTGGTATGAATCAGATCCGAATCTGGCCACCGCATATGCGTTACTGGCTTTGTCCTACTGTCAGCCTGCTAAATAAAACGGGAAATCGAGTTGCCCCGTTTCATGCTTCAGGTATGAAACGGGGGGATCTCGGCAGTGTTTGATCCGTCGATCATGCCAGCCACATATTTCGCCACCTGCTTCACGATCTCGTCAATCATATTTTGTCCCGCTTCGGCAGTGGCTTCCAGGGGTTCTTTATCGTCCTGATCCTGCATTGCATCCGGGCGTACATTTTCCGGGAAGGCGGCCATCGCAAAAGCTGTTTCAAATTCCTGGGCGTGCCCCGGCCAGCGTTTTGTTTTTAAATTCGCCAACGCGACTTCTTCAGGCAGCAGATTCCAGTACGACTCGAAGTGCAGGTTAATTTCAAGCCGCTGCTGAAACTGTCCCCACATTCCCAGGCAGGGGGCAATGTTCCCGCCATGCCCGTTTAAAACCAGAATATTAGTGAATCCAGCATGGTGCATACTGCGAATCGTGTCGAATAAAACGCTCAACCAACTTCCCGGGAGAGCAGACAGGGTACCCGGGTGCCGCATATGATGCTCGCTGATACCAATATTCATCGAAGGGGCGACGATCACTTCCGGTGAGAGCAGGCGGGCAGATTCGGTTGCCACCAGCATGACACTCCGCCAGTCATGTTCCATCGCCAGATGTTCCAGATGTTGTTCTGTAGCGGCTACGGGAATAATGCATGCTTTTAATTCACCAGATTGCATCCGCTCGCGAAATTCACGACGGGTCTGTTTGTGGAGCAGTATTTCTTTTGTGGCAGAAGTATCAGACATGGTTCGACCTGAGTAGAAAGTGGATAAAGAAAGCGGCGTTCGAGATACGATTGATTTACAGACAGAATGCCTTGAACGGGATGAAGATGTCAACGGTCCAGCATTTTTTCCATCACATGGTAACCGGGAAAATGAAAGCCCAATTGTCGGTAAGTTGATTGAGCGCGTTCATTATCAGATTCAACATAGAGCCTGAGCCCCACGACATCCGGATTGGATTCCGCCAGTGACTGTACGTGTTGTGACAATTGCTGAAAGACACCCTGGCGTCGAAAGTCGGGAGAGACATAGACGCTCTGGAACCACCAGAATTCACCATTACGCCAGTCACTCCATTCCCGTGTAAACATGATCTGGCCAACAACCGTATCTTTATTCCGGGCTACATAATACTGGCATCCACGTATATCACCGAGAGATTCCAACACGCCAGTTCTGACCAGTTTCCGATCCAGGTGTTTCGATTCCGTCTCCAGTGCCAGCTGGATGTTAAAATCGGCAATAATGTCACAGTCTTCCAGGGTTGCCCGATCGATTTGGACGTCCAACATAAAGAAGCCTTTCCTTCCAGCAGATTCTGAGTCTGTTGCTGTGAATATCAGAAACTGACATTGTTATTGATATCAAACAGTTTGTGATCATTTAACTCTACTGCAGTCAGGTTCAGATTTTTATTGTCGGGGCGAAAATTTTCTGAATTGTTTGGGCATTTATCAAATAAAGAAGCAACTCAAAATGTGAAACTGGCGATATTAGGTATTACAGCACAAATGGTTTTGCAAGGATGCATGGCTAGACCTCACAGGATGTGTCAATTTTACGTCCATGTTTAATCATCATGCTGGGAGATAGAGCCTTGAGAAGTTCAGGGGAACGACAATATCGATTGGATACCAACGCCCGTATTTCGACATTTCAGAATACCTGGAGTATTCTCGCTGTCGGGGTCGTAACAGGTCTGTTGGGTATGTATTTTATGGTTGCACGGCCGATGCTGAGTCAGATCGGTCAACTGCAGACTGAACTGGTCGCGGTCCAACAGGATATGGATAAGCTGGTTGGTGCGAAAACCAGTGCCTGGCAGGTCAATAATTTGTTGACCGTTCTCAACTCTCAGGCGAAACAGCTGACGGAAGCCAAGTCCGCCATCGGGGAAATCCGAGATCTGAGAATTCGCTTTCAAGAAGAGTCAGATCAGACTGAAAAAGCTCTGGCCGCCTTCCAGAAGATCAACCAGTTCCAGAAGCAGGTCCTTGAGCAGGCAGCAATCACGTCGCAGGCCCGTAGTACGCTGGATGAAATGCTGGTAATGCAGGATCAGCTGGCTTCTCAGAATGCTCAGAATAAAGTGACCCATTCCACTTTAGAAGAGATGATTAAGATCCAGAAGCTGGCTGCGGACCAGAGCAGCGGGATCAAAGATGCTCAAACTGCATTCAGTGAGTTCCTGCAGTTCAAACAGCAGATCGTCGATCAGTCGCAGCAGTTGGATGTGGCTCGTGAAAACAGCCAGAAGTTGATTGCTCTTCAGGACAGCCTGGTTGCTCAGACGGCACCACTGGCGGCTGCCCGGAAAAGTGCCGAGGAGCTTGTTTCACTGCAGGAAACGTTAACCGATGAGAAGGTGAACGTTTCAGTCGCTGGAGAGAACCTGCAGTCGCTGATGACGATTCAGACCAAACTTCTGGCGGAAACGGGGCGTGTGGTTGATGCTGTGGAAACGCTGGAAGTGCTCGGTGATCTGCAGGACCGGGTGAAAGAGCAGGTGGCTTCAATGCAGGGTATGCGACGCGAACTGCTGGACGTGATTCTGATGGAAAGCACTGTTGCCAAGGCAACCCGGATTCTTGAACCCCTGGCCCAGTTGGGGAACCTGAACCGATTGAGTGATGCTGAAGTTCGGGAAGCAGCACGAGTTATCATGGATCAGCGTGACACCCGAATCGGGAAGCTACCTACCCGGTTTCGTCGAATTCAACGTGAGCCATCTCCCTCACGGACAACGAAACTGATTCTGGATGGTGAGCCCGTCTTTAATGAAGAATCTGACAGCGGCATTGTGGGAGAGAAGCTGGTTCCCACACCGCCTGCTGAAGAAGAGTGAACAGTCTCCTGGCTGAAAGTGGCTTGAACAAAAAACAGGGCATGGATGATCCATGCCCTGTTTTTTCGTATTCGCTATCGATAGTGAAAGAAAAAGTTATTTGTCTTTCTTCGCTTCCGGCTTCGCTTCCGGCTTCGCTTCCGGCTTCGCTTCCGGTTTTTCAGCCTTGGCTGGTGCTTTAGGCGTGGTCGCTGGTTTGGTTGTTTCCGGTTTTGCCTCTGGTTTTGGTTGGGCTGATTTGAATTCAATCATGCCTGAAACAGGAACAGAAGCGACCTGGAAGATATCTTTTGAAAGTTCGCCTTGAACGAAGACGACAAATTCCAGATGATCCAGCCCCAGTGGTACGCCTGTAAAGTTGGCTCTTGATTTTTCTTCAAAGGCAGACAGATAATCTGTGATTCGGCTTTTGAAATCATTCAGAGAAATGGTTTTATCCAAAGACAATTTTCCATCAACAGCCGGGAAACCATTCGGTTCTTTCAGCATGGAGCGGACAATCATGTCATGTACGTTAATCCCGTTGGGGGCTTCAAATGTCAGTTCTTCTTCCGCGAGAACTGCTACCAGACGAAGGGGTTCTTTAATATCTTTGGTACCGGTAGCATTTGCTTTCAGAACCAGATTTCCATCTTTGGCAACTGCCGATAATTCGATTTTGACATCGGTGTTTTCTGAGAGAGCTGGAATCAAGGCCTCAAGGAGTTGATTATAGGATGATTCAACCTGTTCGACTCCACCGGCGACTCCGGGAACTGCCTGGCCGTTCAGATTCGTCGAAGGGGTTCCTCCATGATTGTACAGGATGAACCGCGCTTCTGAGTCAGTATTGGTCAGGGGATCGGGAGCAGGAATGTGCTGGTGATACCGCAGGACGATTACCTTGGAATGTGGGAACGATGATTCAATCACACCTGTTGCCAGATCGGCAGCGACACAGGGAGGACAGGATGCTCCCGTGAACAGCTCGATCAGAGAAACACGATTTCCCTTTTTCAAATCAACCTCTTTTGCTTCCTTGGAAACGAAACTATTCAGGTAACGCCGGAAGGATTTCGTGAGATATTCATCAAGTCCTTCAGTTGATCCATGCTTCTTTTTCCAGAGGGTCGTCAAAGTATCACGCGGATCTTCGAATTTGACGAACTCCGGGCTCTGTTTTGAAGCTGCAATCAACTGTCGTTCCTGGAATGAGAGAGGTGAACCAGCCAGGTATCCCAGGTGATCGATCGCTTTATCGATATCGCCATGAGTCTTTTCATAGCTGACCAGTTCCGTGAGCAGTTCACGATCGTGAGGGTGCTTTTTGATTTCTTCCTGCAGCAGTTTACCTGCCGCTTTGATCTGCTCGGGATTATCGGATTTCAGACCTACGCGTGCTTTGGCCAATGCGATTTCCAGATCCCAGCCTTTCAGAGGAGTGACGCCTTCTTTGATGGCTTTTTCTGCCTGATTCAAGTATGGAGTTGCGATACTCGCATCAGTTTCACTACGTGCCAGCATGGAACCTGAGCTGACCATGGCATTAACCTGGAGTCGTTTCCCCCAGATTTCGGATGTTTTGATATAGCGATTGACGATCTCTTCTACGGTTTTGGCATCTTTTTTCTGACTGAGAGCAACAGCAATCAGGCGGGTGAAAGCATCCAGAGCCACGGGAACGGTTTGCATCCGCTCGTTTTTTGTGAATTCGTTCAGACTCTTGAACGGATCATCTGTCTGCATCGCCTGCATGAATTCCTGAAACCCGGGAGCGGGAAGTGGATCCTTAATATTTGAAAGATCCTTTTCAGGTGTTGGCAGCAAGAGAGCTGGCACGCAGTTTTCACCACTAAATGAAATATTTCCCAGGATGGCACCTTTATTGAGAGTACCTTCAAAGTTCAAACGGATAACCTCTTTACCTTCTTCGTTGATGAGGCTTTCGTCAAATTCGACCGTTTCAGCGGTTGCTTTAGAAGACAGGATTTTCGCCGGTAAAACTTCCGCACCTCTTGAAACCAGGACGACGGCATCAGTTCCTGGTTTTGTTTTTTCATCCGTCTTATCATCTGTTTTCTTTTCTGCGTCAGCAGATTCGCCGGGAGGGGTAATTTTGAAAAGATAGAGCGGCATCAATTGCTGCTGCTGAGGCAGCATGAGGACCCAGTTTCCCTTGACCGTTTTCGGTAATTCAAAAGGTTTGGGCTCTTCCTTTTTGGATTTTTCTTCTCCCGTTTCATTCGACGCCATTTCTGGAGTTTTGGCATCAGCTTTTGGAGTCTCAACATCAGATGTCGTAGCGTCGGGCGAAGTGGATTGAGTATCAGATGCTGGATCTGAGGCTTTCTGACAGCCTGCAGAAAGCATGAGCAGACACAGCAGCAGGCTAATGCGCGAAATTGAAAACATATTCTTCCTCAAAGGGTTAAGTTTTGGTGATCTCAAAAAGTGGGTTCGTATTCTGGTTTTATACGAATTCCTGACAAATGTTGATGGATATTAAATAAAAATCACTAATCTTCTGAAAATAGAGCAGGGGACAGCTGTTTCCTGCTTTGTCTCTTAACCTGTTATTCGTAAGCAGGTTCGAGAATCGGATCCTGAATCGATTTCTGCCAGTCGAGCAGCTGGTTCTCTAACAGGTCAGCAGTCTCTTGCCAGTTCTTTCTGGTGCGGCGATGCAGCAGATTCGTGTTCTCTCCGGGATCCGATTCCAGATCATATAACTCATCCATGCTTTTGGCACGATAGTGTTTGACGTACTTCAACTTTGGGGTTCTGATCATCCTGAGATAGGCTAATCCATTGTTATGCAAATCATATTGACCGAACAGTACTTTCCTGACAGGAGCGGGATGACCGAACAGTAAAGGGGAATAGTCGATACCGTGCAACTTGAGATTGGTCGGCTGTGGAATTTTCAACGCGCCTAACACAAATTTGAACATGTCGATGTTCGATACCAGTTCATCGAATTGAGTTCCCGGTTTGATCACCGCGGGCCAGCGCATGACCAGCGGCACCCGGATGGAGGTATCCCACATGTTAGGTCGTTTGGGGCCGGTCACGCCCCCTGCAATCCAGTGCCCGTTGCCTTTAGTGCTGATTCCATGGCGGCCAATGTTATAACCATGGTCACTCGTGAAAATAACCAGTGTATTCTCTGTGAGATGTAATTGGTCGAGTTCTTTCAGCAGTCGACCAATATTTCGATCGACCGAAGAGACACTGGCATAATATTCTTTGTTTTTCTGCCGAATCTGTTCGGGAATGGCTCCCTCTGTGACAGGCACATCAATTTCCATCCCCTCGTAATGCGCTGAATCCTGTCGGGGAACCGGACCATAGGGGGTATGCGGAGCTCTGAAATGCAGACAGAGGGCAAATGGTTTGTCTTTGGATCTGCGGATAAAGTCGATCGCGTCATTCACCAGCAGATCAGGCAGCGGGCCTTTCAGTTTCTCCGTTTTTCCATTCACTTCCAGAGTGGGATCCATGGGGCGCGTTCCCCCTGCAAGAAATCCCATGAAATGGGTAAACCCTTTTTTATGTGGATGAAACTGATTCTGTTCCCCCAGATGCCATTTACCGATCAAGGCGGTCTGGTATCCCTGTTGCTGTAAAACTTCCGGCCAGGTCATCGCTGTGAGACCGGTTCCCTCTTGAGCTTCCTCTGTCGAAATCCAGTCGGTAATCTTCAACTCCGTCGGAAATCTGCCCGAGAGAAAGGTGGCGCGACTGGGTGAGCAGACAGGCGTTGCTACAAAGGCATTGGTAAAGACCGCACCCTGTTTTCCAATCTGGTCCATGTAGGGAGTATGAATCTGCCGGTTTCCATACAGTCCCATGGCCCAGCGGCCTTGGTCGTCAGTCACAATCGAAATCAGATTGGGCCGTTCGGCAGCCTTCCCGGAAGAGACATCAGACAAGACAAATAAGATCAGCAACAGGCATGACATTACATAAAGTGGCTTGATCATGGCGACTCGATTTGAAATGGAATTCCCTTGTCAGTGCTTAACTACCCAGTTCCTGTTTCAGTTCAATCAGTTGCTGTTTCAATTCATCCAGCGATTGGGTGAGTGTCTCTATCTCCCGTCTCAAAGACTGATTGTCATGCTGTAACTGTTCAACTACAGCAGAAAATCCAGAGAGATCAGGTGTGGCAGCTTTGGTTTGAGGAGAGGATGAAGATACCTTTTCTGTCTTAGGTATTTCCTCTTCTTCCACGGATGTTTCAAATCCCAGGGTCTTTCCTTCACGCTCCTGGTACCAGTTGTGATCTACTTCAATTCCGCGACGTTCAATGCTGCCGTTGGATTGTACATACTTCTGATCCAGAAGTCCTTTAAATTCGTTGCGTAATACATCCAGAGTTTCGATGGGAACCATGCGACTGGCACGTCCGCGTAATTCTCCCATGGTCTGCCGACCACGCAGCCAGAGCTCAGTCAGGATTGCCAGTTGGGGTTCCGTAAAATTAAACCGGCGCCGCATGTAGTGACGATAACGTTCCGTGCGGCCACTGTCTGAATGAATTACGGCTACGATCCCCATTTCCCGTAATGAATCCAGCGTTTCATAAACCTGTGACTCACTGTAATTTGAAACGGGGTCCCGGTTGCTCTTCTGGTTACAGCCTGTGGTGACTGCTTTCAGGGTAAGCGGGTACTGATCTGGTGTAGTAAATGCTTTTTCCAACAACACGCCAATGACACGTCGTTGCTGTCGGGTCAGTTCTGTAATATGGAGAAGATCTTTTTCTTCCTGAGTGGTGTCATTCATGTTCGATCAATTATTCCCTGTTGCGCTGAAAGGTAAATCAAAGACATTAATAGCCGTTTGCCAGGATCCATTTTGTTGATTCCAGGCAGCCTTGCGAAACTTTTCCCAGAAATTCAAAGTCGAGTGTATCAACCGTATCCGTCGGCTGGTGGTAATGGGGGTTTCGTAGAAAGCTGGTGTCAGTAATCATCAGAGCCGGATAGCCGGCGTCCCAGAACGGACTGTGATCACTCAAGCGGGTGGCCTGCAGCATTTCACCATTTTGAGGAACCTGCAGGACCTCTACCGGCAACTCTGGAACAGTTTGCATTCCCTGCTGGAAAGCGGCGATCAGGCCAGTTGAATTCTGGTTGCCGACAACGGCGATAAAGTCACCGGTATCCGGATACAGGCCCACCAGTTCATGTGGCAGCGTCTGGCTACCGGGAGTGGGATCGCAGTAACCCAGCATTTCCAGTGAAACCATGCCGCGGAGATCCGTTTGTTGCTGTGACCGTAATCGCGCATGCTCGGCGCCTCCCAGCATCCCGTTTTCTTCCAGATCGAAGGCGACCAGTTCAATACTCCAATGATTCCCTGAGTTTAAAGCATCGGGAAGCAGGCGAGCCATTTCAAGCAGGGCGGCAACGGCACTGGTATTGTCATCAGCTCCAGGTGACTCAGGGCGGGTATCGAGGTGCGCGCCGACACAGAATAAAGGTTTGTCCGGATTTGTCAGATCGGGATGCCGGGCGATCAGATTCTGGCCTGACCACAGGGTCAGCAGAGAATCCTGAGCTTGAAACGGATGTCGCTCTACCTGCCAGCCTGCGGATTCCAGTTCCCGGATGACATACAGGCGGGCTGTTTCCAGCGCCTCGCTCTCCGCAGGACGGATTGTTTTACACAATTCATCGCAGTGTTGTTTCAGGCGGCGGGTGTCAATATCCATATTGATGACTTTCGATTCCCTTGTTGACCTGTCAGGAGTAAGACAGGTCTCGCTGACCGCTTTACTCGGAAGGTCGAATTAATACTACGTATTCTGGGACGTTTTATCCTCAGCAGATTCTACTACGAACCGAAAGTCTTTGTCACTCCGCAGAGAATCGAAGTCTGGTTCCTCCTGAATTAATTTGATTAATCCGGGTTCCATCCGCAGCGAACGTCCCAGCCAGGAAATCGCTTTATTCTTATCTCCCGCTAAGGTGAAATAACAGGAGAGGTTATAAAGCACGATAGGTTCGTCAGCATGATGTTGATACGCTTCTTCCATGATTGTGATTGCGGCTGACAACTGGTCGGTTCGCTTATAACACCAGGCCATTCCCATCAGGGTTGTCAGGTTTTCTGAATCTTTATCATAAGCGTGCTGATAGGCATCCAGCGCTTCCTGATAGTGGGTCGCCAGTTGCTGGGCCTGCCCCAGCAGTCGATAGTATTTTTCCGAATCTCGATCCGCTACGGTGATGCGGGACAGTTCTCGCAGAGCCTGTTCAGGCATCTCAAGGATCAGAAAACCTTCCGCGGCATCGAGGTACCGTTTGGGGCGAGAAGCGGGCAGAAATACCATAGGAAAACCTGAAAATATAAAAGAAAAAACCTCTGCCTGTATCTTACTGGAACAGGCAGAGGTTTTTCTATTGCATCTGAGGTGATATTTTGCGGGTTCTATAAATTCATCGAATGCTCACCTCGCTTCGATATTTCCGGGCATTATGCACGGTTCCAAGGCATTTTTGCCAGGATCATGGCCATGCCACACGTGTCGGTAATTCCAGCGAACATCAGACCCGCGCCAACGAATGCTGAGAGCCCACTGAACCAGGGATTCACAAACATCCCTAACACAGCTCCTGTCAGCACCAGGAATCCAGCGGCAATACGTACCTGTCGTTCCAGTGAAATCGTCTTTTTACCCCGGTTCACAGGCAGGCCTTCAGCTTCCCACGCTTTGGTACCCCCTTCAACACTGACCACGTTGGCGAAACCGGTCTCGATCAGTTTCTGGCAGGCTTTGGAAGAGCGGTTGCCACTCTGGCAGATCAGATACACCGGATCTGCCCCATTTCCATTGACCAGACCTTTGATTTGTTCCGCCGTCAATTGGTCCAGGGGAATATTGACAGCAATGGGGGCATGGACTTCACGGAATTCGGCCGGCGTTCGGACATCGATCAGGTGAACTTCTTTTTCCTGCTGTGTTTTTGCCAAGACGTCTGGTTTAATCGTTTTGATTTCTGCCATTTTGATACCTCGTTATGTCGCAATTGTACGATATGTTGTTTCAAAAAAACTCAACTTTGGAAAAAACGACCTTCAATACAGTCCATAATCTTATTCAGATGAGGTTCTGCGATCTGGTAATAGACGCTTCTTCCTTCCCGTTCGCTGACGAAAAAACCGCACCGCTGCATCAATCGTAAATGTTCTGATGCTACGTTACTGGGGATCCCACAATCTTCAGCAAGCTCCCCAACGGTATAACGGCCGCGCAGCAATAACTGCACGATGCGGATTCGAGCGGGGTGCGCCAGAACCTTCAGGCATTCGGCAGCCTGTTCTAATGCAGATCCATTATATTCGGGTGTTTCTTTCAGTTTCATAATTCATTGACCTCATATATATAATATCGTGAGGTTACGATATGTCAATGAGGATTTTTTCATTTTTGTCCAGAAAACAGGGAGAGTGGAAATTCATTGACTGGTCATTGAATCTTCATAAATATCTGTCACAATAAAGACTTAAGTCAAATTAACTTCTGCCGTGTTGAAGAGGTCATATCATGAAACCGCAGTCGCAGTCTCAGTCTCCGATGGAATCTCTGGCAAGACGTGCGTTCCTGAAAAATGGTGCCCTGATCCTGTCTGGCCTGGCGCTTTCCCCTTTAAGTCGAACGGTGTTGGGATCCATCAATACAAATAAACGGGGCGCGGTTCGCATCGGGCTGGTCACTGACCTGCATTATGCAGACAAGGCTCCTGCCGGCTCGCGTCATTATCGTGAAACGCTGGGTAAGTTGAAGGAGGCCGCTTCACAGTTTCAGAGCGATCGTCCCGATTTTGTTGTCTTTCAAGGTGACTTGATCGATTCCGGAAAATCATTGGAGCAGGAAAAACTACATCTGCAGACGGTGGTCCATGCTATTTCTTCGATTCCTTATCCTAAGTATTATGTGTTGGGGAACCATTGCGTCGACCAGTTGAAAAAAGCCGAGTTTCTGCAGGGAGTCGGGCAGAAAAATTCGTTCTACTCTTTTGACCAGAACGGATTTCATTTTGTCGTGCTGGACTCCTGTTTCAAAAGTGATGGTACTCCTTATGGTCGGAAGAATTTCACGTGGACCGACGCGAATATCCCGCCAGAAGAGCTGGCCTGGCTGCAGACAGATCTGAAGAAAACGACGTTTCCCACGATTGTTTTCGCACATCAGCCACTCGATCTGAAAGATACGGATTCCCACGCCGTTAAAAATTCATCGGAAGTTCGTAAGGTTCTGGAACAGTCGGGTAAAGTTGCCGCGGTCTTCCAGGGGCACAGTCATCACAATAAATATTCAGAAATCAAAGGCATCCATTACTGCACGATGGTTGCGATGGTGGAAGGCTCAGGACTGGACAATAATGGTTACAGCACGCTGGATGTTTATGAAGATGGTTCATTGATACTGAACGGGTTTTGTAAACAGAAGGATTACCACTGGTCCTGAAAAAACAGTCCGGATCTTGTTCCGTCACAGCGGATAAAGTTGCGATCTCCGGTTCGGTCTGTATAAGATGGAGTCTGGATTCCACACCACCCTTGACCGATCCAGCCAGGAGCCAGCGATGCGCCGCTTTTTCAGACATTTCTTCTTTACTCTTTTCAGTCTCAGTTTTTTGAGCGTTTTCACTGCTAGTGACGCGGCTGCGTTACAGCGGGAACCGAATATTATATTCATTATCGCCGATGACCTGGGTTACAACGAGCTGGGTTGTTACGGTCAGAAGTGGATCAAAACACCGAACATTGATCGCATTGCCAAAGAGGGAATTCGCTTTACGCAGTTCTATTCAGGCAACGCGGTCTGTGCCCCTTCCCGGTGTAATCTGCTGACAGGCAAGCACCCCGGTCATGCTCATGTACGGAATAATGGTAAGCCCGAGTATGTGCAGAATATGAAAGAGGAACAGGGTTGGAGCTTTCCAGGGCAGCATCCGATTCCCGATGCGGAAGTCACAATCGCTGAAATGCTCAAGCAGAAAAACTATGCTACCGGTGCGATGGGCAAATGGGGGCTGGGGCATTTCGGAACCACGGGAGATCCCAATCAACAAGGTTTTGATCTGTTTTATGGTTTCAACTGCCAGGTGCATGCACACAATCACTACCCGGTCTTTTTATGGCGGAATCATACAAAAGAAACTCTGCCTGGAAATGATCGAACATTATACGGCGAGACCCATTCACAGGATCAATTTGTAGAGAACGGACTGGCTTTCATTCGCGAACATCAGAAGGACCCCTTCTTTCTGTATCTGCCGTTTGCAATACCCCATCTGGCGATCCAGTCACCGGAAAAGTATGTCGCAGAATACAGGGACAAAATTCCTGAAGAAGACTATAAACATAAGGGCTATATTAAACATCCGCATCCCCGGGCGGGCTACGCAGCCATGATTACCCAGATGGATGACGGGGTGGGACAGATTATGGCGCTGCTGAAAGAGCTCAAGCTGGATAAAAATACGGTTGTTTTCTTCACATCAGATAACGGGCCGACTTACAATCGGCTGGGAGGATCGGACTCGGAATTCTTCGAGTCGGCAGGACCCTGGCGGGGTTTTAAAGGCAGCCTGTACGAAGGCGGGATTCGCGTACCTCTGATCGCGCGCTGGCCCGGTCATTTTCCAGCGGGACAGGTCACCGATCATCTGTCCGCGTTCTGGGATGTCATGCCGACCATCGCCGCTCTGACGGGAACCAAAGCGCCTGCCGACATTGATGGAATCAGCTTCGTACCAACGCTGGAAGGGCACCCCGATCAGCAAAAACAGCATGAGTATCTGTATTGGGAATTCCCCGCTTACACCGGGCAGCAGGCGGTGCATATGGGCGACTGGAAAGGCATTCGTCAGAATCTACTCAAGAAAAAACCACAAATGAAAATTGAACTTTACAACCTCAAAACAGATCCCGGCGAGCAGCACGACGTTGCAGATCAACATCCGGAAGTGGTGGCCCGAATCAAAACGATCATGAAAACGGGACGCACGCCTTCCGAAATGTTTCCCTTTCCGGCGTTGGATCAGCAGTAACTTAACAGGAGATTACTTCGCATTCTCCTGTTTCGAAACTTCCTTGATCCAGCAGAACAGGCTGTTACCAATCTGCTGATAGCCATTCGCAGCTGGATGAACGGCGTTGTTCTGGCGTACTGTCTCTTCTGTGGTCTGTGCGTTCCAGGGGACTTTGACGGCGGGGTAATTATGGGCACAATCCAGATTGATATGTGTGGGGACCAGGAAAATCTGCTGATCGGTTTTATCGCCGAAATGTTTTGACATCTGTTCCACCACATAATGCTGATTGCGCTTATACTGCCAGCGTGTCTGGCCGCGACCATTGGTGGTGCCAAAGGCATCCTGTGTCGCTGCGGGAGGAACGGGTAGCATCAGACCGATTTTCGTTTTCGGGCTGAAGTCGTGAATCATTTTTACCAGAATATCCAGATGCTTGACCATCGTTTCGGTACGTTCTCCAATGGTTTCATCGGTGGCTGAATATACGTCATTTGGCCCGAGAAAGATCGTTACCAGATCGGGGGCTTTCCCGTCGTTAAATTCTTTACAGTAGCGGGGAAAATCGAGTTCGGGTTTTCCATCTTCACCTGCATAGAGAAACGGGCTGCCTCGTTCCCGGTAATATCCCTGACGGGCATTCTCTTTAAAATGAGTTGCAAAGCGGACTGCGGTCCAGCCCCCATATCCTTCATGCTGGACTCCCTCCTCGTCTTTCGAATTGTGAGAACCAATCAGTTTCAGATTGGGACCCTGGAAGTTCTGACTGAGCTGGCGGACATGACGGGGGTAGGTTGAGTTATGTGTCAGACTGTCGCCGATCATCAGGATACTGACCGGTTTGTCTTTACCGGCAGAGGTGGGAACCACTCGCAATCGGGAGTCCTGACTGGCGATGATCTGATTGTTCTGGTCTATGACATTCAGCGTGAATTTATAGTCGCCAATCTCTTTTTCATCGGGGGTGTAAGTCCAGCGCTCCTGCTGCAGGTGACCCCGGTTGCAATGCACGTCGAAAACATAGTTCGCTGGATTGATGCTTAAGGAAACGTTATCGAAATAGACGCTGGTTTCCATTCCCGGGACTGCGTAGATGATCGGAGGCAGAATCAGGCGAAGCGGGTCTTTCGCTTCCGTTTTGGTTTCCGGTTCCGCCTGAGGTTTTTCTTCGCCTGCTGATGTCTGGTGCAGCGGAGTTAATAGCATCAGTGTCAGCAGCAAGCTGAAAGTAAATCGTGTTTTCATGTGATTTCCATCTTAGAGGACGAATGTCGTTTGAATTGAACTGGTTCCTAAAAAGTGGCTGGAACCAGACGCTGGCAGCTTATTTATAGGTTTCTTAGTTTCATTAAGGCGAGTGCAGATTCGAAAAAAGAGGGACAGGAGAAGTACCTGTCCCTCAGATTATTATTTGAGACCAGTCGGTTACTTTTTCCCGATGCAGTAAATTTTGTCGGTCATTTTCAGATAGATCTTTCCATCAGAAAAGATTGGCGTTGCCAGTGCGAAACCTTCGAGTGGATTTTCAGAAACCAGCTTGAATTCATCTCCCTGGTCCAGCACAAAGGTTGTGCCATCTTCGCGGGTCACATAGATGTGTCCATCAGCCAGGATCGGGGAAGCGCTGAATTTATTTCTGCTGCGGGGGAGTCGATCGCCCCAGATCTTTTTCCCGGTTTTGACATCGAAACAGAGGACGTCCCCTTTATCGGAGCAGATATAAAATCGCCCGTTGACAGCAGCGGGGGTCGGAACGTCCGAAAACTCGCCTTTTTCTTCATTCGTCCAGGCGACATGCGATTTAGTCACATCACCATTGCCCCCCAGTTTTATTCCAGTCACTGAGCCGCCGCGGGCATAAGGGGCAATCAGATAGCCATCGCTGACGACCGGAGAAGAGATCGATCGAAAGTATTTGTGTTGAGTCGGGTTCAACCCACCCACCTGCCAGATCTGTTTTCCGGTCTGGGCATCATGAGCTGTGACATGGTCGGCTCCCAGAACATAAATGATCTCTTTGCCATCCTGATTGACGACGACAGGAGTAGAATAACTCTGGTTGGCTTCTTCTGGTGCATTCAGATTGCGGTCCTGTTTCCAGGCTTCTTTTCCTGTGGCTTTATCAAAGGCCACGATATAAGAGTTGTCGCTTTGCATGCAGGCGACCACCACCAGGTTGTTTGTTAACACGGGAGAAGTTCCCAGATCCCACCAGAGGGTATCTTCACCATAAATCTTCTGCAGGTTTTTCTGCCAGACAATTTTGCCTTCCCGATTCAGACAGGCGAGATCACCACTTTTGAAATAGGCGAAGACAAACTGGTCATCAGCGACAGGGGACGGGCTGCTGCCACTCCCTTTCTTATGTTTGCCAGCGCGTTCCGTACCGAAATCAGTCGACCACTTTTTCTTTCCCGAATTCTTATCCAGGCAGAGGACTTCATTTTTTCCATCGGTTGTGGTGGTCAGAAACAGGTCATCGCCCCAGATCACAGGAGTCGAACCACTGATTCCCGGAAATGCCACTTCCCAGAGAATATTTTTGGAACTGTCCCAGGATACGGGATAACCGGAACCTTCTGCGACGCCATTGGAAGTCGGTCCACGCCAGCCAGGCCAGTTACCGGCCAGAGTCGTCGAGGCGAGAAACAGGGAAAGAGTAAGGGTTGCCAGTAAAGCTTTCATTATTATTACCTCTGACTGTGTGAATCTTTTTGCGAACCGGGTTCGGTGAGCAATTCAAAATTATGGTTGGAATCTAATACGTGGTGAGACCATTGATTATAGCATGGGTGGAAAACAGATTTCATTCAGAATCGAAGTATTTTTTGACGATCTCTTCAGGTTGATGCGGGTCGGGTTTCCGTTTTCGTCCTGTCAGATCGATGGCTTCCGGTTTGGGATGCCCCGATGTGAGCGGCTGTTTGTCGTCCGTTTTTTTCTGCCATTCTTTCAAGTCCGCCAGCATTTTTTCGATACGCTCTTTCTGCTTAGGATGTTCTGAAAGGTCCTGCAGTTCGTGTGGATCTTCTTTGAGGTCAAACAGTTGGGTCTTATTAATCTGTGGATAGCGAATCAGTTTCCAGCGATCATCGCGAACGGCCCGCATCAGATCTTCATATGTGGTAAACAGTGTGTCACGAACCCGATCTGTTTTGCCACGCCAGATAGGAGCCAGGTCAGAACCTTCGACACCCGAGGGGGCCTGGATCTGAGCCAAATCACAGACCGTCGGGAAAATGTCATACAGGTAAACCAGTGCCTCGCTGGATTTGTTCTCGGGAATTCCGGGCCCTTTGAAGATCAATGGTGCTTTCATGCTGTGTTCATACAGATTCTGTTTCCCCAGTAACCCGTGACTTCCCAGTGCCAGACCATGATCTGAAGAAAAAATGACGATCGTATTATTCTCGAGTTTTCTCTCTTTTAATGTCTGCAGGATGCGGCCGATCTGCGTGTCCATGTGGGTGATCATTCCGTAATATTCCGCGAGCTGTTCACGCACGATTTCCGGCTGACGTGGCCAGCCGGTCAATGCTTCATCACGGCCGGTTAACCAGCCATTATTAAAAGGATGTTGTGGCATGAAGTTTTTGGGGAGGGGCGGGGGACTGTTTTTATATGCTTTCATCGACGTATTCGGCGGCATCCGTGGATCATGCGGCGCTGTGAATGCCACGTAGGCATAAAAGGGTTTTTCTGCAGGCTGCTGCTTTAAAAAGTCAACGGCGGCATCGACGAAGAGCTCGCTGGAAAACTTTTTACCCGTCCGTTTGTTTTCAAACTTGCCCTCATTCAGGTCGACTACTGGTACTTTCAAATGATTCGACATGCCACCAATAAAAGCAGCAGTCCCTGTCGTAAAGCTTTTCTGAAATGAATCGCGGTGATTGTGCCATTTACCCGTGCCGAAGGTCTGGTATCCCGCCTGCTTCAATAACTGGGGTAGTGTGATGACCCCTTTCAGATCCATGGGAACATGGTACAGTGAGCGGCCACTGTTCAACATCGCGCGACTTGGCTGGCAGACGGCACCGTGAATTGATCCCATGCAGAATGCGTTACGAAAACTGAATCCTGATTTCACCAGCTGATCCAGATTTGGCGTTTGAATGTGCGGGTTGGCGTAGGCCGAGACAGCGTCAGCCCGTTGATCATCACTGAAAAGAAACAGGATATTAGGGCGTACGGTTTTTTCAGCGGCATGCGAAGTTCGACTGAGTGCTATGAAATAACAGGAAACGATCAGAAACAGGATCGATGGTATTCGCAGGTGAGCTGGCATGGATTATTCCTGTAATAGATGAAATTCACAAAAGTGGTATCAGTCTATTTTGAAGAAGCGTCGGCCTTTAAGTTCGAATCGGGGTAAGGCACCGGGAGCGACAGTGATCACTTCCGCGTTGAAATTCAGGCGATCCTTGATCGCGTGACTGACATCTCGAATCAATCGATGTGGTTCTGCAGCCGCCGCATCAGTCGGTTCCAGTTCAATCTTCATATGCTGCATTGCACGAATCGTGCGGACTTCAATCCGGTACTCTGCAATTCGATCGAATGTCCGCAGGATCGCTTCCAGGCTGGATGGAAAAACGTTGTTACCGCGAATGATCACCATGTCATCGGCGCGTCCCAGAATGCCTCCCTTCAAACGCAGCAAAGTACGACCGGAAGGGCAGGGGGAAGTATCTTCCGAAACCAGATCCCCCGTACGATAACGGATGAGAGGAGAACCGATCCGCCCCAGGTTGGTAATGATCAATTCCCCCTGTTCTCCGGGAGTCACCGGTTCTAGTGTATCTGAATTGACGATTTCAGCGATGCATTCCGTTTCCAGAATATTCAGACTGCCGGGACTCTCCAGCGGCTCAATTCCCAGTGCACCAATTTCAGTCATGCCCCAGTGATCAAAGACTCGTGCCCCCCAGGCCTGGCCGATACGAAGTTTCGTTGCTTCAATGTTCCCCCCCGGTTCACCGGCAACGACCAGCGACCGCACTCGGCTGGCAGCGAGATTGATGTTCTCTGCTTCTGCCACTTCCGCCAGTCGTAAAGCATAAGTGGGTGTACAACAGACGGCAGTAATCTGATTGTCAAGAATCATCTGCAGTCGGGCTTCACTCCCCGTGCCACCACCGGCCAGACAGAAATTGCCACGACGCGTTGCACCCTCAAAGGCGGCCCAGAATCCGACAAAGGGGCCAAACGAGAAGGGAAAGAACAGTCGATCTTCAGGGTACAGACCGACCATGCGATAAATCTGTGCCCAGCATTCGCTAAACCAGTCCCAGCTCGTTTTTGTATCCAGCCAGCGCATGGGGGACCCAGTCGTTCCCGAAGTCTGATGCATGCGGGTGTAATTTTCAACCGGGTAAGTCAGGTTCGTACCGTAGGGGGCGTGGGCCAGATGATCTTCTACCAGTTCCGATTTGGTGGTGATCGGCAATTTCTGCAGGTCGGAGAGGCTCTGAATCGAATTGATATCGACGCCTGCTGCTTCCCATTTCTTCTGCCAGAACACATTGGTTGCAGAAACTTCTTTCAAAAGGTGTTGCAGGCGTTGCAGTTGGCGTGCCTGCAGCGCTTCCCGGCTCAGATTTTCCGGTTCGGATACTGGTACATTCATATTGATAATAGCTCAATTGTCTGGTTGCATCAAAAATGGAGATTCAGGGTTCTCCCTTATTCTGCCGCAACTTGAGTGAATTTCCAACCTAAAGAGCAATCCACGGTAGAAAATATCTACTGGAATTCAAACGTTCCCCATACTGAAACCGTTTGTTATTTAAAGGGTTATTGAAGTGAAACTATCTAACACGACCATTCCAACAAGCACTCAAGTCAGAAATTATGAAGGACGATGATATCGATACAGTAGGCTGTCCTGATTATCGAAAGAGATACGGTTCAGGTGAGAATCAGGATCGTCTGATCATTGACGACAACAGAAGAAATGACATCTGGAGACGAGGACTTTATGGGAGCGGATGGTGGTAGTAAAGAGTTGAAGCTGGGATTCCTGACTACGATTGAATGTCCCGATGGCTCACTGATCGGCGGCTTGCTGGTAACCAATCATTTTGGCAGGCCGCTGGAATTTCAATGCACAACTCCTGTCAAAGCAAACCGGACTCAGGAAGTACTGTATGGCCCGACACTGCTTCCCTTTCTGCTGGGAGAGGTGATCGGTCAAACTCTGGTTGAAAAAATGAATGTCAAACCGAACCTGGTTTTGATCGAACAGGAAGAGGCGATCGAATTACAGAACCATATTTCGATTCCGGTAGCCATTCTGAGTGATGTGGAACAGATTGTCGAAGAAAATTCCGACTTCATCAGCGAGCAGATTGGGAAGAACCGTTTACGGTTTGATGCGGGACATCAGACCGGAAAATCGACCATTGAGAGCACCAGCCGAAATATCCCCGCGGACGCCGATTTGGGCGAACCGTTTGAACGTGTGCGTGAAGCCTTAAACGAAGCAGTAAAAATGGGATCATCCCGTTAAACCGCCGTTCAAACTATGGTATTGAAACAAGCTGATCAGACTTTCTTCCCAAACAGGCAGATACGTGGATTATTCAGACTCGGACATTCAAAATCAACAACAGACAGAATCGTCAACCGGTCACTCCGGTGGGCCTCATTTTCTTCCTCCTGTGTTGAATTCTTCGCAGACCGTCATCACAGATGCGGATCGCTGGCAGATCAAACAGCAGGTCAGTAGTGAAACGGCTTCTCTGGCTGTGACGGCAGCGGTTTTTGCTTCAGGCATGAATGGTGCGCTCACTCGCAAATTCAATCTGGAAACGTCGTCACTGGCTTTGCTAGAGAGAGCAGGACTGCAACCCAAGTGGAAACCGACGAGGCCGCGCGTCAAAACCTTTGGGATGACCTTTCCTGACGGGCTGGAGTTCATGCCTCCCAAACAGGAGAAAGAGAGTAACGGGGAACTAAGTCAGATTGAAGGTCCCAAAGCCGCCAGCAAGGAGCCGAGTGAACGCAAAAAGAGCACACGGCTCAAGCCGCCCGCAAATGCACTTTCGCTGGAGGATCGCCTGTTTTATCTGCTTCAACCTCCGCTGCAGTCTTGGCTGGCCGGTCAGGAACTGATCATGCCTTTCGAGCCTTTTCCCTATCAGTACGAGGGGATCGCCTGGCTGTTCTCGCAGAAGTCAGCTTTGCTGGCAGATGAAATGGGGTTGGGGAAAACCATGCAGACCATTACCGGCGTGCGCCTGTTGTTACGTAGCGGGCAGGTGCGCCGGATTCTACTCGTCTGTCCCAAACCCCTGATTCCCAACTGGCAGCGTGAATTTAAATTCTGGGCGGAAGAGTTGCCGGTCACGGTCGTGCAGGGCGATACGGCTCGACGACGCATGATCTGGGAAATGCCGAACACGCCGATTTTGATCGCCAATTACGAGTCAATGTCGCGTGATTTTGAAACGATGGGAGAAGAAAACATCCCACGTTTTGACCTGGTCGTTCTTGATGAAGCACAACGCATTAAAAATCGCGAATCGCGCACAGCAGAAGCCGCCCGTTCCATTCCCCGTAAACGAAGCTGGGCTCTCACCGGAACACCGATCGAAAATCGACACGAAGAGATGTCGTCGTTATTTGAATGGATGGAAGTGATTCCACCACGGGGTACACCAGATTTGAGGCAGTTGCAGGTCCTTTCCAAGGAATTCATTTTGCGTCGCACTAAAGATCTGGTGATGACCGATCTACCGCCACGGCTGGACCGCCCCGCGTACCTGGACCTCAATCCGGCGCAACAGCATGCCTATGATACGGCTGAAAAAGATGGTGTGATTCAGCTGAATGAGATGGGAGATTCCATCACGGTTCAACACGTGTTTGAACTGGTTTTACGGCTCAAGCAGATCACCAACTTCGATCCTGTGACCGGGGACAGTTGCAAGCTGGATCGCCTGGAAGCCGACATGGAAGAAATTGCTGCCAGTGGTGGCAAAGCCATTTTATTCAGTCAGTGGACGAAACCGCTGGACTTCATGGCGAAACGTTTAGAGCGATTTGGAACCCTCGTTTATCATGGCGGGATTCCCACCAAACAGCGCGAGCCGATCCTCGATCAGTTCAAGCATGATCCGGATTCACACCTGTTGTTGATGAGTTATGGTACCGGCGCCGTCGGATTGAATCTGCAGTTTGCCGGTTATGTCTTTCTGTTTGATCGCTGGTGGAATCCGGCGATTGAAGACCAGGCAATCAACCGGGCACATCGGATTGGACAGAAAACGCAGGTCATCGTGACAAAATTTGTCTGTAATAATACGATCGAAGAACGGATCGACATGGTCCTCGAACAAAAACGGGAACTCTTCCGCTCGATTCTGGGAGATGGCGATACCACCTGTGAATCGCGGAGTCTGACAGCTTCAGAAATCTTCGGGCTGTTTGACCTCAAGCAGAAAAAGGGGGACGTGACCAAAAAAATCGCCCCCCAGGTTCCCGGGAAGTCCGCCGCTTGATTCAATCGACTATTGTTTTGATATCAGCGGACTGGATGTCATGGCGTCTGCTTCATCCGTAACGTTGATGAACCAGATTTTCGTATCAGCGGGCGGAGCAGGACCTGTGATTTTTGTTCCCTGTACTTCCAGGGGAATCGACTGCCACGTTCGTTCGGGGTTGGGACCTGCGTCGGTCGTGTAGTTAAGTACTGCGGTTTTGATTTTGATCGGCTCAGCCAGTTCCGCTGTCACTTTACCGTTATTAATGGTCGGGTTTAGTACTACAGCCAGCGGAGTCTTCTCTTTCAGATACTGATCAACAAATCGTGCAATTTCTTTAGGTCTCCAGCCTGCCGGATGGCTGTGGCCCATCTTGACTTCGATCCGAATGTTCCGCGGCGTGGATTCCGGCACGGCTTCATAGCTTTTCTGATAAGCACTCAACCAGTAGGCAAAGTCATTTGTACCGTTCACAAATAAAATCGGCATTTGAACGGCTTGCAGATATTGACCCGGATCATACAGTTGCATCCAGCGCTTGCTGTCTGGCGCAGGCAGTTTATTGATGGATGATTCAAAAACCGAATGATCATTGAGAAATCCACAACCATAAACGGGAACAGCTGCATCGAAGCGGTTATCCAGACCGGCGACAATGCAGGTCAGATAGCCACCCCAGGAAATACCCGTGACGGCTGTGAGGTTCTTGTCTACCTCCGGGAAAGATCGAATCAGGGAATGTGCCAGGATGGCATTCGCAGGAGCGTGGTAACACCAATGTTCTGACTGATCGTCTTTCACGGCTTCGAATTTCTCTTGATGAGACTGGTCAGGTCCACCCGCTTCGAGTCGGTTTCGATGCTTGCGATCATGCGGGTTTTTTCCATCCACTGGTTGAGATCCCGCCAGATCCATGGCGATCGCGGCATAACCCTTCTGAGCCCATAACTCGGCCCACTCGCGAAAAGCCGTACCACCCCCGCCGTGAATCAGTACGATGCCGGGATACTTCTTATCTTTGGGCTCTTCAGGATTGAGTGTCGCCGGAGACGCATAAAAGGCAAACACCTGTGTGGGTTTCCCACGATATTCCAGTCCCTGATACACCAGTGGCCTGACCGGAGACTTTTTATCGATCCATTCAAATTCAGGCGCTTTGCTGAGGGCCTTCAGATCCCAGGGGGTTGATTCCGGTAAACGGGGATCAGGCTGAATGATATCTCCAGCGGCCATCAAACCAGTGGCGGGGAGAGCAGTCATCAGTAACAGCAACAGAATTTTGAAAGAGCGAGTAAACTGCATGGTCATACCTGTCATAGATCAAATGATGGAAAATACAATAGACCACGATTATCAATGACAGTAAGGGCTGACGCAAGCGTACGGTTTCAGGAATGGGAAAGGTGACCTGTGTCACAGCCCAGGTTAGAACAGCAGACGATACAGGGCTGATCCGAAAATGATGGCGATTGTGATGATCGAGCCGATGATGCTGACGCCGACCGCTGCTGTACCTGCTTTGAATGTATTCTGAGATTCTGCAGGCAGATGTTTCCCGAGGATGCTCCAGATCGATTTCAAGACCTGGTTGAACATCTGGGCGCAGAGCACGCTTGTCATTGACAGTATGAGAATGGCCCAGTGTGTCGCAGATAAACCTAAGAAAGTCGCAGCAGCGATGACGGCACTGCCAGCGAAAAAGTGAATAAAGAATATGCTGTCCAGCCTGATGCCAAATTTGATTCCGCTTTCCACATCAATCAGACGCTGTCTCCATTCGGGACGTAATTTATCTGATTCCGCTGTGGCGGTGGTTTGCCGTTGAAAAGGTTCGATTTGAGTATTTTGTGATTTGATCACAGTCCCGATTCCTATTGTGAAGCAGTGTTACCTAAAATTGAGGATAAATCAGCGGGTCCGCCACCAAAGTTTCCGAACCGAGGCATGATTGTCAAACCAATACCGGCATTTCCAGTGCTCTGGTTATAAGACATGCCCAGACTCGTGATGAAATCGGCACCAGTCCGGGTGAGCGATAAGATCTGTCCGCGATTAACATGTTCTCCCAGGTCATAAGCTGTACTGATACCCGCGCTCCATTTCTGGCTCATTACATAATTCAGTCCGGCTGATAAAATCTGGCTGTCCAGATCGCCACCACCTTTAATCTGCTGCAATGCCACATTCACTGACAGTCTGTTGGTGCGCTGGCTGGTGAGCGACACATCCCAGAGTTGTTGTGCACCGTCAAAGACATCGTAGTAGGCATTAGCTGCCATCGTGGTTCGGTCTCCGAGGAACCATTGATAGTGGCCACCCAGCAGGCCGAAGTCTTCGCCGAAGTTGTCTCGATCTGCATCCGGGAAATAAGATGCTTCCAGGTCGAGCGTCATCCAGTCTTTGGTTCGCAGTTGATCCGGCGGGCCGGTTTTAGTCTGCAGTCGATGCCGCCACGCCATACGCAGTACCTGCTGATCGTCTACCAGTTCGTAATAAGGATCTGTGACACCGCGGCCGGCTCCCGTACGAACGGCATAAAAACGAGGATCAAACTGAGGCGGCAGTACTCCACCAAACGTGTTGATTACCAGGCGCTCGCGGAACATTTCCTGAGCGTTGTCATCAAACTCATTATATTGTGCGATCCCGGACAGGTTTTGGCTTGAGTCACTGTAAGAGTAATCTGCTTCCAGCACCATCTTATGGGCCAGACCATTCAAATTGAAATAAGGATTGTAGACGTCCGGGAAGATACGCTCAGCCATAATACTGCCGCGCAGTCCGGCAGAACCGTAGAGGCGATCGATTTGCTGCTGTTGCAGACCCTGCTCCCAGTAAGCTGCTTCGCCCATCACATACGGTGTCAGAATGACGGGCCCCAGATTGAATGGTGCTTCCAACTGGTTACGGGTCATCGCCACCAGCCCCTGTGAATCGGCAATGAAGGGCAGGGGAGTAAAAACATCCTGTTGAGGATTGTACGGCGCAGAGCCTGGTTTCAGTTTTCCATAACCTACAGAGGAATGCGAAGTCCAGTTGAGCAGGTTCCCAAACAGTGGTTCACCCAGCAGGAACAGATCCGCTTTAGGCAGCCAGTCTGTTGTGTCTTCGTATCCATTCAGCTTTGTTCTGCCAATGACCGACCAGGACCAGTTGTCCTGCTGCTGTTTGAGATGCAACAGAGTTTCCACATCTTTACGATTATTGAAATCAGATTGAAAATATTCCTGTTGAAAGTTCCTGTCAGAGAATACACCGGCTTCGCTGGTCAGCGTCATGCCAAAGGGGGAAGTCTGTCGGTGCTGATGATTCAGAAAATAACGATCTTTTGTTGACGGAACGAGATCGCGGCGGTCCAGCCCCAGGTTATCCGTGCCACTGTCGTGAATGTAAAATGCTTCTGCATTGCCGCTGAAAATATTATCAAAGCCAAACAGGTTGGCACCCTGGTAGTTGCCGGACTGTCCGATCCCCACTCCCCGATAGGAATAGTAATCAACCTGCCCTTCCCATTTTGTACCCGCTGGTTGTTCGAGCCCCAGCAACTTAAACATATCCCATTCCGTTTCGACCTGGAAACCAAAGATACGGTCGTTCCCAAACCGCAGTCCTGTGATCGGAAAATAGATGTCTTCCGCCGGGCTGGTGACATAAGGCAGATAGAAGAGTGGTACATTCCCAACTTCAAAGGTATTGTGGGAACTTGTCAGCCAGGCACGTTTGTTTGGCAGTGGTTGCCCTGTAATCGGATCGAGTTCATTGGATCCTGACCCCAGCCAGGGTGTCGTATAACGGTCTTCGATTAAAACATCCGAAGATTGAATTTTGTAGCCAGGTTTTCCAAACTGGCTGCCTGTGGCCCAGGCATTCTGTGCGAGGTATGCGCCTTTCGAGAGCTGACGAATCTGACTGGCCCGGACCCTGACATCTTCACCCAGCTCAGGCAGATGGGTTTTCAGTTCCGCATCCAGCATGACGGCCCGTTCTTCCCGGGCATCGTAAAAGGCACGATTTGCTTTGAGGAAGTAGGTGCCTTGACGAATTTCGATGTTTCCTTCGAGGTAAATTTCAAAGGGTAATTCTTTGGACTGTCTGATTTCGGAGTTGAAATTCTGAGTATTGCGTCCGTCCGTCCAGATGATGATCCGGTCGGCGGACATGTCAATCATTTCCTGGTCCTCCACACCATCAATCAGTAGATTCACTCCGCCGGTGATGACCCAGATCTGTTCCGGTGGGACGGTGTGAGTCGAAGGAAAACTCTGGACGTTGTAGGGGACTGCGCTACGAGGGAAAAGTCGAATTCTGCGAAAATCAGTAGCCATCTCCGGAGCCGGAACCGGACTCAGTTCAGGACCTTCCAAAGGAGGCTTCTCAACAATAAACTGGGCGCGTTTCAGTTGATGATCATGGGGAACTCCCCGGCGTTCGATGGCACGATTCAATACTGGATCGTCGGGGGCAGTCATGGTCTGAGTAGGGCGTCTGAATTTCTGGTTCACTCCGTTTTGCGTTACCAGGTTGACCAGTAAACTGTTTTCTGATTTGGATTCACCTGGCAGGTCGACGCGAACTTCGCCTTCCATGTATACCGAGATACGATCGGCCTGACGCGTTTTTCGATGCCAGATCACCATCTGCCTCGAATGCAGGGTAGCATCACCCTGCTGAATGCGGCAATTCCCTTTCAGGATCGAGACACTGACAAAATCTTCTTCCCACTGTTGCGAATATTCCGCTGAGATCGCAATCGGCTCTTTTTCCGAAGGCTCGTATTCTGGTTCTTCATAGGATGCTTTCGGTGCGCCGAAGAAACTGGTCTGAGCAGGCGCAACCGTCACCGGTCCGCCAAGCAATGTTAAGAAAACAATTACCTGCCAGATGCGATGCGAAACATACCGGGGTACGGAATTGATCTCGCCCGACACGGGCACTCCTGAAGTGATAACCGGGTAGGTCAATCTTCTGTTGAAGGGAAATCGTAGGGAAAGGAACACGCTCTACTACTGAAGTTTCAGTAGACAGAGTGTAACGAATTGAGTTCAGTTGACTTAAATCCGTCTACTGGACCGGGATAAATGGGCGCGGATTATAGGTCGATTTCTGAAAGAGTGTCAATAACAATCGCTGCCACGAAACGGTTCAATAAAGTGTTATAACTTATTGATCTATAACGTGTTGTGGCTTTCGTGTTCTCTTGTCTCAGCTGCTTTCCGGAATTTCAGAAAATCAGCAGATTTTGACCAGCCATAAACGCTCAGCAAGGCGATCGCCGGTACCAGAGGCGCCCGCATTCTCATGTTGGTCCAATAGAAAATATGGACCACCGTGAAGCTGACGACAAGCCAGAATAACGGCTCCCAGGCTGACTCTCTCTTCCAGATTAACAGCAGACAGCCCCCCAGAGCGCCAGTCAGTATCAGGAAATAGTAACCGGTAATTACCCAGCCGATCAGAGGTCTCGACTCTACCAGCGCACTGTTTTGCGGGCTGAAGTTCCAGAACCGTCTTAATCTGAGCAGACAGGACTGTACAAACAGAGAGGGGGCCGCTGCGATATTGGCTTTCGCCCGTTGATACATCCACTGATCACGTTCCTGCTCACTCTTCACAGGGGGAACTGTTGTCTCAAGATCACGTTTCAGGCTTTTTTGCCAGGCATCCAGACTCTCACCCGACCAGAGGGTGCCCCAGGATTGTTGAACCACTTCCTGATAGAACACCGGGTTATTTCCCAGCAGCAACGTATATCCGCCATGAGTCGTTGTCAGAATCGGGGCGTGAAAAACCACCAGGTTCCGTATCAGCCAGGGGGAAACCGCAATCAGAATTCCCGCTGACAGATAAGTCAGTTGACGCCATGCAAGACCCTCCGGTTGCGTTTTCAAAACACGCTTGAAGACCGGCGCACAAAGTCGCGTCAGAAACCAGAGTCCGAAAAACGCGAGATAAGTCGGGCGGCAGAGAATCGCCAGTCCCCAGGTCAGGCCGGTTGCGAATATTTTTAAAGTTTGATTGGGGGGGGCTGGCTGAGTCTTTTCCTCCGTCAGATGGCATACCAGCATGTAGAGCAGCAGACTGGTAAGGAACGCAGACAGCACTTCGGTCATCGCATACGACGTGTATTGCAGCAAAACAGGGTCCGTCGCCACGATCGCTGCAGCGACCAGCGCCCCGACAGACAATTGTAATCTGCGCCCTGTTTTCCAGGTGAACCAGACGGTAAGCGTCCCCAGCAGCACCTGCATCAGCCCTACTCCCAGATCTCCTGCTTTCACATAATAGAGGGCAGCCAGCAGGCAGGGATACAACGGAGGACGAAACGCAGTCGGCTCGATGCCTCGTCCCTCCGCTACCCGACTCGATGTGAAACCATGTCCCGCAGCCAGGTTCCGGGCTATCGCGATGTAGGCATCCCGGTCTTCCTGCAGTTGATCGCTCTGCAGAATCACCATCGTCAGACGCAAACCGCCAGCCAGAAGCAGAATCAGCAGCAGGGCAGTAGTTAAGAATCCGGGTTTTGTCACAGACATCAATCCAAAGAGGCGTAAACAGCGGTTTCAGAGTCAGTCCGCTTGATTTTTACGTTTGCCTGAACTGGCACTTCGATCCCCAAGGTAAAGCTCACACGGCAGTTAATCCAAGGGGGGACTGCATCAAGTATGCGGGTCTCGTATGTCAGACACAAGGGGACACTCCAGACCGGAACTGGGGTTTTGTAAGATTTCTGCCGACTGTAGGGACTGGGTATGAGTGCGGCGCGGAATGGTCCAGATATCTGGAAATATGGATGCTGATGGTTCTGAAGTATTCAGGTTGGAAAAAATCAACACGTTGCAGAAAACAATCACTTTGTAATGAAATCATGATTTCTTTGAGCTATAGTTCGACAACAGTAGATGGGTTGCATGAGCTTGGGATGTATTCCTGTATCATAGCAACGGGCCGCATAGTTAAGTATTGAATGCCGAACAGGCAGCAGGATATGGTCTTTCCTTATGAGTAGTCACCCGCAGCGCTGGCTGGAATCATTCGTAGACCGTCTGTACAAACTTCGCTGGATTCTGCTGCTGGTATTTATGGTCCTCACCGGGCTGGCCATTTATCCTGCCTCTCAGCTCTCCTTTGAGCAGTCAATTGAATCACTCTACGCCAAAGATGATCCGCACCTGCTCGATTATCTGGAGAGCAAGCAATTATTCGGCGGCGATGAATTTGTATTTGTCGCCTATACAACCCCCGATCTGCTTGAGCCGGAAGGACTCCTCGAAGTCCGCAGGTTCTCAAAGGATCTCAATCAAGTTCCCGGTGTGAATGCGGAAGTGACTCAGAACCTCGCTGATGCACTCTCGCCTCCCAAACTCAATTTCTTTCTCCGTGCTCTGATTAGAAGAAAACAGGATGAGATGACTGAGCTCTTCCGCGGGGTGTTGATTGGCGATGATAACCAGACAACGGCCATCGTGCTCAGACTGTTGCCCGAAGAGGATTCGCCGGTATCCCGCGGAGAAACTTTCCGCCGCATCCGTCAACTGGCCGAAGGACACACGCCGCAAGCCTACGTCGTCGGCGAACCCGTGCAGGTGCACGATATGTTTCGCTATGTTGAAGAAGACGGCAATATCCTGTTCAAAGTTTCGCTCAACCTACTGGCGCTGGTACTGTTTCTGCTGTTCCGGCGGTTGCGATGGGTCATGCTGCCTCTACTGGTGGTGATCTGCTCGATTCTCTGGACCGAAGCCCTCCTCGTCCTGGGACACTTTCAACTCAGCATGGTCAGCTCCATGCTCAATTCACTGGTGACCATTATCGGCATCGCCACGGTCGCACACGTTGCAGTCCACTTCCAGGAACTGCAGCGAAATAACATTTCCCGACCACGGGCCATTCGCCAGACAATGGTCGAACTCCTGCCCGCGATCTTCTGGACCTGTGCCACCACAGCCGCCGGCTTCGCATCGCTGCTTTCCAGCGAGATTGCACCGGTCCGCAGTTTCGGAATTATGATGGCGCTGGGGACAATGATGGTTCTGATCGCCGCCACCGTCCTGCTTCCGGGAGGAATTTCACTGGGTTCTCTCAGTGCGCCACTCAAACACTCCTCCGAACAGGGGCTGGAACGCATCCTCAAAAAAGTCTGCCTGGGAACAGAGCATTATCCTCGACTGATCCTGGGGGGAACGGTTCTGCTGGTCCTGTTTGCTGCCGGGGGCTTTTCCCGACTCAAAGTGGAAACTGATTTCAGTAAGAACTTCCGTGACTCCAGTGATATCGTCAAGGCGCTCAACTTTGTGGAAACGCGACTGGGCGGCGCTTCGACCTGGGAAGTCAATTTTCCGGCGCCTTCCCAGTTGGATGAAGAATTTCTGGACCGGGTCCGTGCGTTGGCCAGCGATCTTCAACAGGTCAATCCGCCAGGCAAGCAACAGTTGACCAAGGTGATTTCGATTACCGATACGCTGGACTTCATACCGAAAATTCCATTCGCCTCTGATCCGCTTCAATCCAAACTCGATTCGATCAAAACCCTGCAGCCCGATTTTGAAAGCAGCCTGTATAACTCGGAAACAGGGAGAATGCGAATAGTTTTAAGAGCCCTCGAACGTCAGTCGGCAGAAGAGAAGCTCTCGCTCATCGATAAAGTCGATGCGCTGGCAAAGAAGCATTTTCCGGGTTCGAAAGTCACAGAAAAAACGGGCGCTGCTGAAGTCAAACCTGTTGAACCCGGCAAAGCGGCTGGCATTTTTATTCTGCTGGCCTATCTGATCGACAGCCTGCTGAATGATCAGCTTTTCAGTTTTTTACTCGCGGGAGCCAGTATTCTGGCAATGATGATCGTTGCCTTTCGCAGCGTCAAAATCGGTATCATTTCGATGGTTCCCAATCTGTTTCCCATCGTGCTGGTTGTCGGAGCAATGGGCTGGTTCAACCTGCCACTCAATATTGGCACTGCCATGATTGCCAGTGTCTCGATGGGGCTGACGACCGATTCCAGCATTCACTTTATCACCGGCTTTCTGCGTGAACGTTCGCGAGGCGCATCGGTCGTTGATGCGATTCGGCGGACACATCGCGGGGTAGGCCGGGCCATTATTTTCGCGACCTGCGCGCTGGTGGCCGGCTTCAGCGTGCTCACACTGTCGCACTTCATTCCTTTGATTTATTTCGGGGCGCTGGTCAGTGTCGCCATGATTGGCGGTATGCTGGGTTCCCTGGTCCTGTTGCCTATTCTCCTGCGACTGTTCTATAAGGACAAGGTCGAATCAGCTGCGTAACGGCAGCGGTTTGTATTTGCGCTGGTCCATGCCAACGTACCTGGACAGCGGTTGATACAGGTGATTGTTTTCTCCCTGCTCAACGATATGAGCCACCCAGCCGACGAGCCGCGATACAGAAAAAATCGGAGTGAACAGTTCCGGTTCAAAACCCAGGTAATGCAGCAGCCGACTGGCATACCACTCAACCCGGGGATGTACCTTTTGAATTTTTCCCATGATCTCTTCAATCGTGTCTGCAGTGTTTTCCATCTCGTTCTGTCCCAGCGCATCTGCCAGTTGAACACAGTAAGACTTCAGAACCGCAGAGCGGGGATCGCGGGGTTTGTGATGAGAGTTTTCAAATCCGAGCACACGCCGTCCCTTGGTGATTTCCTGACAGACCCATTCCTCGGCATTACCCGATTGCATCGCTTCCTGCAGTACGTCCAGCACGCCCGTTCCGCAACTGCAGTGTAACTGGCCATTAATGGAACCGATGGCGGAACAGACCGCGGAGTACAGCGGGCTGCCCGTGGAAGTCACAACACGTGCGGCAAAGGTGGAAGGCGATAAACCGTAGTCAGCATTGATAATCAGGGCTGCATTAAACGCTTCTTCTTCCAGCTGTGAAGGTTCATCTCCTTTCAGCATATACCAGAAGCTGCCCGCGTAAGAGTGATGAAAGTTCGGTTCAATCAGACGGGAGCCGCGCACCTGGTGATAACGATAAGAAATCAGTTGTGGCAGCATCGCCAGCAGGTATTGCGCATTGGAGACTTCCGACTGGAAAACGCCGTATTCCATCTGCGGGTCAAAGTGTGCCAGCAGACTCACGCCACTGCGAATGACTTCCATCATGTCGATGTGGGGGGGAATTGCCTGAACCGCCGCCATCACAGGTTGAGGCAGGGAGCCGGTTTCAATCAGCAGGGTCTGAAAATCAGCCAGTTGTTCATGGCTGGGCAATTCGCCGTGCAGGAGCAGGTAGGCCACTTCGATGAAGGCCGCTCCTGATGCCAGCTCTTCAATCGGGTAACCCCGATAAGTGAGTCCATTCTGAATCTGAGAGATCTCAGTCTCAGTAGCAACGATCCCGGATAAGCCGGGGCGATAAGGGTGACGTTCCATGTCGCGATCCTTCCGCACTTCCTGATTACGTTATTTGAGTCAGTCCATTTATGCTCAGAGTATAACTCATCCGCCCTGCAGAATCGACATATGATACACAGCGATTTGTCTAAGAATAGGGAAATAATTTACAGGTGTTATTCAGGCTTGACTTCGAACCTCGAATTGCTGGCCGTGACTTCAGGAATCTTCCGTCCCGGAAATCAACCGACCTGCACCATCTGCCAACAGCGCTTTGGCGACCTTCACACCGATTTCCTTCGCTTCAGCAAACGAGCCGGAGACTGATGCGCAAATCCGTTCCCGGCCATCCACGCTCAGCACAACTGCTTCTAGGGTCAACTGATCGCCTGCAGGCTGTGACAAACTTCCAATCGGGGCATGACAGCCTGCTCTCAAATGAGCCAGCAGGCTCCGTTCTGCTGTGGTGGCCGCCTGTGTGGAAGGATCAGACAGGCCAGCCAGCAACTCTGCTGTTTCACTGTCCTCCGCGCGACATTCAATTCCCAGTGCGCCCTGACCTACCGCCGGATATACTTCCGGAGGCTGCAGCAGCAGGGAAGCCCGCTGTTCGAGCAGTTCCAGTCTTACCATACCCGCTTCTGCCAGGCAGAGGGCATCGTATTCGCCCGCGTCCAGTTTTTTGAGACGGGTTTCCACATTGCCGCGTACCTCCAGCATCTGCAGATCACTTCGCTGATGCAGCAGTTGTGCCCGCCTCCGTAGACTGCCGGTACCGATCCGTGCTTCCGGAGGCAGATCGGCTATACGCTCCACAGCATTTGACCCTTGTGGGAAAATCAGCACATCGTAGAGGGGCCCCCGTTCCGGGATTCCCGCCAGCAGTAACCCCGGCGCCTGTTCTGTTGGCAGATCCTTTAAACTGTGGACTGCTAAATCGGCACGACCATCCAACACCGCTTTCTGTACTTCGCGGGTAAAGACACCCAGTCCGCCAAATTCGGAGAGAGGCGACGTCAGATCGCGGTCTCCTTCTGAAGTGATGTGTACGATTTCAATCGGACGTTCGCTGGTCTGCCTTTTCAGCAGATCTGAAACGTAGTAGGCCTGCCACAGCGCCAGTCGGCTGGCACGGGTTGCAATCCGTAAAGGACGTTCTTCAGACGTCTGGTCCATCACTCCACTTTCCACTATTTACTCGAAATTTAGTACGATTGGCGGTTCAAACGCCAAACCGGCTGTGAACCCGGGCCGCAGATTACTTTGAATCCTCGGGGGGCTGGTCCGGGGGGACAGGTTCCGAACCATTGGAATCTTCCGGCTTTTCTTCTGTTGTCGTATGTTCGCTTTCAATCGTCGATGTCTGTGTGGTCGGGATCGGAGGAGCAATCTGCACTTTGAATCCTGCCAGCTTGCGGTCTCCCAGCAGACGTTTTCCCAACTCTTCCCGCAGCAGGTCATCGGTGACCCGCTGTTGTGGTGGCACCAGGACGCCACAGGACAGACAGAACTGGAATGCCTGGTCCACGGTGATATTCAGATCAACGATTTCACTTTTAGGCACACTCATCGTATAGCCGGTCACAGGCATGGGGGAGGTCGGGATCAGGATCGCCACCAGAGGTTCTCCTGCTGTCACTGTCATCTCCAGCATGCTGTCGCCGGTGACAAATCCCAGTGACCAGATTCCCCGCCGCGGGTATTCCACTGCCACCACGCGACTGTAGTCTACGGTTCGCTCACTGAAGAAAAAGTCGGTGACCTGCTTGACCGAAGAATAAACGTTGCTCACCACAGGCAGTCTCGCCAGGACTCCCTGTTCGAATTTGATGACCATCCAGGCACCAATCCGCGCGGTTACGAAACGTCCCAGAAAATACAGCGCGACAATAGTCAATGCGACTGCCACAGCACTCAGGTGAAACAGACTTTTAAACCAGCGCGTCGTAGCCAGCTCCATATACAGGCCCATCGCCGTGGTCGGCATGTCCGATTCCCTGATGCGTTTGGCGACTTCACGATAATCGGCATACTTGACTGCTCGATCGCCAAATGGAACCCAGGCGTAAGGCGCAATTTTATTGCGGTTAATCCCTTGAGGTCCGGATTCCCGCTCAATCGCTTTAATTTTGGCCGCATCCGCTCTACTGATCAGATAATCTTTGCGGCAGTATTCCAGAGGCGGGAGGTTTTCCATCTCTACAAAATTATCACGGGGTTGTGAATCATCGGTGAAGTAAGCGATACAGTATCTCACCGTCGTCGTGGTTGGCGTGATAATGTAGTCGTTCACAATCCCGGCGACCCAGATCACAATCACCAGCGTCAGAATCGGAGGCAGACTGATGGCCAGCCCGCGCAGGAAGAAACGATGGTTTCTGCCAATCGCTTTTTTCTCCGCCTTCTTACCGGGGGTTTTTTCAGGTGGAGTGGTACTCGCATCCATCGAGGTACTTACCTTGTCTGTTGTATCCACGCTGACAGCAACCGTCTCGTGTGGAGATTTGATTTTCTAAAGTCATATACGCGGCGCTCTGGCTATGACTGCTATATTGATTTCGCTGGCACCTGCCTTCAGAAGGGCACGCGTCGCAGCATTCGCTGTTGATCCTGTCGTCATGACATCATCAACCAGTAATATACTTAAGTCTTTTACTCGACCGGGCCTACGGACTCGAAAGGCATCTCGTAGATTCGTTCTCCGGTTCTGAGGAGATAAACTGGTCTGTGGGGGAGTCTTCTTTTGTTTGGCGAGTATATTCCCGCTGTATTTCGCTTGCAAGCGGTGTGACAGGGCCTCTGCAATGATACTCGCCGGATTATGAGAGCGACGCAGACGGGATGTCCAGTGCAAAGGGACCGGAACAATCAGGTTTGCTCCGAGTTGTTCAAAGAAATTCTGGTTTCGGTAGAACAGCAGATTTGCCAGACCGCCTCCCAGGTAAGCACCATGGTTCTGCTTCAGATTCAAGATGAATTCCTGTAACGCACCTTCATATTTCCCCAGCGCGACTGCCCGCTTAAACTCGAATTTCTCATTCCGACAGTCGATACAGCCTCCGGATGTCTCCAGATGCGGACCCACGGGCGCACCACAACGCTGACAGACCCGAGTGAGGACGGGAACAATATCTTCAATTTGTTCCCCGCAACTCACGCCGGTACACACGGCCTCGATTCCACACAGAGTACAGCGGGGCGGATACATAAAGTTACGTCCCGTCTGCAGCCAGCGTGTTGAGAAACGCCGCAGTCGCTCAATCCCCGGATATTTCATGATTTCGCAGAGTCACCACTAGGATCAGTTTGATTTTTCGGTATCCTCACATAGTAAGTCAGCCGCCTCAGGAAATACAGATCCAATGTTCAGGCCAGGCCCGTTTTCTTAAAATACCAGTCGAGTTCGTCAGGATAATCCGTTGAGAGCCAGTCAGTCAGAAGTTGTCATCATCGGAGGCGGTCTGGCCGGCCTGGCCTGTGCAGTGACGCTGGCAGATCGTGAAATCCCGGTTTCTCTTTATGAGTCACGTCCCCGATTAGGCGGTCGTGCCAGTTCCTTCGCGGACAAACAGTCCGAACAGCTCATCGATAACTGCCAGCATGTCAGCATGGGCTGCTGTTCTGAATTCAATCGTTTCTGTGAAACCGTGGGCATTGCCGACTACTTCCAGCGCGCGAGCGAACTCTATTTCGTGGGCCCCGATTCAGCCGCCCCCGATTCGAAAGTCAAACCGCTCAAGGTCAATCGCTTCACCGCCAGTCCGCTACTGCCTGCTCCCCTGCATCTGCTTCCCGCGTTTGGTGGACTCTCTTATCTGTCCTGGCCTGAAAAAATCCAGCTCGCCCGTGGCCTTAAGCAACTTGCACTCGCGAAAATTGAACTCGACGACGAACCCACCATGGCCGACTGGCTTGTGGAACACGGTCAGTCTCCCACCGTCATAAATCGTTTCTGGAATGTGGTCCTCGTCAGCGCGTTAAGCGAAACCCTGGATCGCATCAGCCTTTCGCATGCCCGCAAAGTCTTCGTCGATGGCTTCCTCAGGGCCCGCGACAGTTGGCAGGTACTGATTCCCACGGTCCCCCTCGAACACTTGTATGGCACGGTAATTCAGGACTATCTCAAACAGCGTGGCACAAAAATATCTCTACAGACCGGTGTCGAGAAGATCCGGATCGACGGGCAGCAGGTTGCAGGAGTTCAATTACGCGACGGTACTGAAATCAACTGCTCGCGGGTTGTCCTCGCGGTTCCCCACCAGCGGATCTTCGATCTCCTGCCCACTGAATTTCCAGGCCGCGAGAAACTCACTCGCATTCAACAGCTCGAATCTGCGCCCATCACCAGCGTCCATCTCTGGTTTGATCGCGAAATCACGAGCCTTCCCCATGCCGTCTTCGTCGACACCCTCTCGCAGTGGATGTTCAATCGCAGCCGACTCATGCAGAATGCTTCTACGGAATCCGGTTACTACTACCAGATCGTCATCTCTGCCAGCCATAACTTGACAGGAACTGCCCGGCAGGGACGGACCCAGTCAGACATCATCAACGCCGTCATCTCTGAACTGGCTTTGATCTGGCCTGAAGTAAACTCCGCAGAGCTGCTGCACAGCCGCATGGTTACCGAGCATCAGGCTGTCTTCTCGGTGAAGCCCGGCGTGGAACAAATTCGCCCGTCGCAGTCTACTCAGGTTAATGGTCTCTACCTGGCAGGAGACTGGACTTCCACCGGCTGGCCTGCCACTATGGAAGGCGCCGTTCGCAGCGGAATCCAGGCAGCAGAGTTTCTGCTCGCCGATCTGGGAAAACAGGAATCCCTTTTATTACCTCCTGCTGAAGCGAGTTTTCTATCTAAAATACTGTTCAGACTGTAAACTCTCACGCATGGTTTTTCATTTCATCGTACCCCCGAATCAGACGAAACAGCAGAAGCAGTCCATTGCGCAGTTTGTACGCATCGTCGTTCTGCTGGTTGGCTTTACCATCTTCGGGACCGTGGGAATTCGCTGGATCGAAGGCGCCTCCTGGCTCAACAGCCTGTATATGATTGTCATCACGGCTACCACCGTCGGTTATGAAGATCCCGTTGCCCTGTCCGACAATGGTAAGCTGTTTATCATTTTCTACCTCATGTTTGGTCTGGGGATATTTACTTACTCTGTCTCCCAGCTTGGTCAATGGATCGTTCGTCAGCAGATGAGTTCAATCCTGGAGAAACGTCGCATGCAGAAAGCAATCTCAAATCTGGATGGCCACTACATCGTGTGTGGCATCGGTCGTATGGGGGCCTCCATCTGTGAATACCTCCACGAACGCGAAAAACCATTCGTCGTCATCGACAAAGATGACGAACGCCTGCAGTTGACCTGCGAAGAAAAAGGCTGGCTGTATATTCATGGCGACGCCACCGATGATTTCATTCTACAGAGTGCAGGCATTGAAAACGCCAAGTCCCTTGCCGCCGCTCTCCCCAGCGACGCTGATAATGTTTACGTTGTGCTCACCGCTCGTATGCTCAATTCCGAATTCCAGATCATCGCCCGCGCCAGTGATGACAAAGCCGGCGATAAAATCAAACACGCCGGTGCCAACCGCATCGTCAGTCCGTTCCGCAGCGGTGCGGTTAAAATCGCTCGCTTCATGATTCATCCTGCCGTCGAAGATTTCGTCGAAGTCGCCAGCAAACACGTGGGCGGCTTTGAAGTTGCCGACCTCCAGATCACCGATGCCAATCCCTACTGCAGCAAAAAATTACACGAAACCGATTTCAGTACCAAAGGCATCATGGTTGTAGGCATCTGCCGACCCGATCAGCAGCCACAGATGCCACCTCCGAGTTCGTCCATCCTCAACGCCGGCGACAGCATCTTCGTGCTCGGCTCGTCCGACTCCATCAATTCACTGATGGAAGAATTCAACGAGTTTGAAGAAACCACTGCATAAACTTCACCGCTGAGAATCGGATCACCGCGCGTGTTCAAACTGGACTTGACCCCGCCGCGTCGCTGGCGATAAACGCTGTCTTGAGTCGCGCGCGTGCCCAGTTTACAGTGCACCGAAACACGCGATACTTGTTCCTGATCTTCACTACAAAACAGCCTGTTTTTCCAGATTTGCACTGCCTGAAACCGCACCAGTTCCCGATGTATGCCTGCGGGTCGCCACACATCGCAGTCCTTCATCCCAGCACCGCCACTGATCACACCAGCATCGGCTCCGGATCAACACAGTTCGCCACATGATTCTGTTCATCCCCCTTGACGTCCCCACGCCTCTCCCTAAGATTTTCCTACAACAATGAAATGAAACCGCAATCCACCAGAACAACATCAAACAGGCAAGACAATGCTCATCAAGATAGAAACCACTTGAGATTAAAATCCCGGGTGCCATCGGTCGGCCTGCCCGACAGTGCCTCTGCTCAAGGCCTCCTTACCTGGTTCACCAACCATTATAAAGGAAGCGATCCAACCCCAGCAGATGAATATCCCGAACCACTATATACAGATCAGGGGGTAGCCCCGAATGCAATTCGGGGTTGTCGCAGACAACAGGAAACTGCCAGGGCAGACCTTCAAATAAGAACTGACTACCACGATATAACACAAAAGAAAGGGTAACCCCGGATGCAATCCGGGGTGAGCAGAGCGAACAGGAAACTGTCAGGGCAATCGCACAATTCAGAACAACAAAGCCAACCCGTTCCCTCCACACCCGAACTTCCTCTACCCGCGGGGTACCATCTGTCAGCTTGCCCGACAGTGCCTGTGATCAGAGTCTCCTTACCTGGTTCAACAGGTATTATAAAAGAAGCGATCCAACCCCAGCAGATGAAAATCCCGAATCACTATATACAGATCAGGGGGTAGCCCCGGATGCAATCCGGGGTTGTCGCAGACAACAGGAAACCGCCAGGGCAGACCTTCAAATAAGAATTGACTACCACGATATAACACAAAAGAAAGGGTAACCCCGGATGCAATCCGGGGTGAGCGCAGCGAACAGGAAACTGTCAGGGCAATCGCACAATTCAGAACAACAAAGCCAACCCGCTCCCTCCACAACCGAACTTCCTCTACCCGCGGGGTGCCATCTGTCAGTTTGTCCGACAGTGCCTCTGCTCAAGGCCTTCTTACCCGGTTCACCAACCATTATAAAAGAAGCGATTCAACCCCAGCAGATGAAAATCCCGAATCACTATATACAGATCAGGGGGTAGCCCCGGATGCAATCCGGGGTGAGCAGAGCGAACAGGAAACTGTCAGGGCAATCGCACAATTCAGAACAACAAAGCCAACCCGCTCCCTCCACACCCGAACTTCCTCTACCCGCCGGGTGCCATCTGTCAGCTTGCCAGACAGTGCCTGTGAAAACGGCTTCCCTCACTATTCAGCAAGCCATTCAATCCCTTTGCGTGTGGTTTTATGTTTTTCGTAGTCGCAAAAAATCAGTCCCGCACTGCTGCCCACTGCTGATCCAGGATTTTCGGCGAGACCTTTAAAGCCGTCCCCAGCTTCTGGGCAAACAGCGACACCCGTAATTCCTCCAGCATCCAGCGGAATTTGATCAACTGCGGATCGACAATCTCCCGTTCGTGATGCTGCTTCGCCCGCTGTGAATACAGTTCAAAGTAGCGGGAGATACTGCGAATGTTCGTGATGTCTTTCTTGAGACCCGTTCCGCCCAGCTTACTCAACCGCATCTCCATCCCCTGCAGGTATCGGGGGAACTGCTGCAGCCACGGGTAAGGCGTACTCACCAGGAACCGGGCATTGATCATCGCATTGAGTTGCGCCCGCATATCATGCAGCGGCTCACTCCAGGCAGGTACCTTTGTTTTATCGAGAGTTATCTTCATCTTGTGATACTGCTCAAACAGTCCCGGCAGCAGACTTGCCAGGTCCTGCGCCGCGACCGGAATCTGGTTTCGCCACTCTTTCACCAGCTGGCGATACTGGGCCTCGTTCCGAGGCAGTCGTTCTTTTTGTCCAAACAGGGTCCGTTCTGCCAACAGTTCGACCAGTTGTTCCCGCAAATTGATCCCGCCGATTGCGGTCGCGTACAATGAGATCCGGTTCAGATCGGGTAGATGTTCAACCTGGGCTTTCAGTCGTTTGTGTTCTGACAGGATGAACAATCGGCGCAAACCAAACCGTGTTTCATAAGCCGCCCGTTCGGGAGCATCACGCAGGCAGAGCGCTACTGAAGCCTGTTCATCCACTAAACTCGGAAAACCGGTGAGCGAAAGTTGATCGTGCTGAATCTGCACCTCTGCCGGAAAATCACCAAACGTCCAGTCCGTCAAGCCAGACTGGCTCCAGTGATCATCGGAGAGAGCCGTAAAACTGCTGGCGGCTTTCGAGCCATATTCCTGGCGTAGCTGAGTCAGATTGCGATTAACGGCAATCGCGTCGCCCCCCTGGTCGAGCACGCGGATATTCATCTGCAGATGGTGAGGCAGGCGCTGGATCTCAAACTGGTCCGCGGTAATCCGCTCGCCGGAAATCTGCGACAGCATTTCCGCCACCGTCTCTTCAAACGAACCCTTGCCGAACTCCAGCTTACTGACGACCTGTTTTGCCGTTTCCGGTGCCGGTACCAGCATGCGACGAACCGCCTTGGGCAGTGCCTTGATCATCGCGGCTACTTTTTCTTCCAGCAGTCCCGGCACCAGCCAGCCCAGCCGTTGCGGCGACAGTTGATTCAGACTCTCCTGCGGAATCGAAACGGTAACGCCGTCTTCTTCTGCTCCCGGCTCCAGATGATACTCGAGCGGGAACTGCATCTTGCCCATGTTGATCGCGTCGGGGAATTCACTCGCGTCAATCTCTTCCGACTGCGTATCGAAGAAATCTTCCAGGCGCATATTCAACAACGTCGGCGTTTTACGGCTGGCGACCTTCCACCACTTCTTCAGGCTCACGCCATCATACACGTCTTCGGGAATTCGCTGATCATAATAGGCAAACTGCTGTTCCTGCGAAGGAATCAGATCATACCGACGCGAGCGGGCCTGCTGCTGTTCCAGATCTTCGATGAATTTCTGATTGTGCGCCAGAAAGTCGACGTTGATATTAATGTCACCTTCGACGAGGCCGTACTGCAATAGCAGCGTCCGCGAATGCTCGGGATCGATCTTGCCATAATGCACTGAGCGGCGGGGCACGATGGTCAGCCCGAACAGCGTCACCTTTTCCGCCGCGACTGCCGAAGCAGCTTCGCCGTTCCAGCGGGGATCGCTCCAGCTCTTCTTCACCAGGTGCGGCGCCGCCGGCTCAATCCAGTTGGGTGAAATCTTCGCGACAGTCCGCGCGTAGCGTTTACTGGTTTCGATCAGCTCGGCGGAAATGATCCACTTGGGCTTTTTCTCAAAAATTCCCGAGCCGGGCCAGAGAAAATACTTCTGCTGTCCTGCTCCCGTGTATTCGTGGGAGTCCGAACGCATGGCGATGTTCGACAACAGGCCGGGCAGCAGCGCACGATGAATGGCCGCCGAATCGTCTTTCCGCGGATGCGGTTTGATTCCGCTCTCTTCCACCAGTTGACGCAGTTGGCGAAAGATATCCGCCCACTCCCGCAGGCGATTGTACGACAGGAAATTCTGCACGCACGCGCGTCGCAGCTTGCTGTGTGACTGCTCCTCTTTCAACTTGTGGTAGAAGTCCCACAGTTTGAGGAAGCTGAGGAAATCCGAATCGGGGTCGCGAAACTGTTCGTGGGCTTCGTCGGCGGCCTGCTGTTTTTCAATCGGCCGTTCCCGCGGGTCCTGCAGTTCCAGGGCCGCGGCGATAATCAGAATTTCGTGCAGACAGTTTTCGTCGTGTGCCGCCAGAATCATCCGTGCAATCCGCGGGTCGACCGGCAGGCGACTGATCTTGCGACCAATGTCGGTCAGCCGATTCTGTTCGTCAATCGCTCCCAGTTCATACAGTGTACTGTAGCCATCGCGGATCGCCGTGGGCTTGGGGGGATCGATGAACGGGAACTCTTCAATCGCGCCCAGCCTCATATTCAGCGTCTGCAGAATGACCGACGCCAGGTTGGTCCGCAGGATTTCCGGCGACGTGAATTCATCACGGCTCTTGTAGTCGGCTTCGCTGTAAAGCCGGATACAGATCCCCGGCGCGACACGACCGCAACGACCGGCCCGCTGATTGGCGGACGCCTGCGAGACCGCTTCAATCGGCAGTCGCTGTACCTGTGAGCGACTCGAATAACGGCTGATGCGTGCCAGCCCGGTATCAATCACATAGCGGATGCCGGGCACCGTGATCGACGATTCTGCGACGTTGGTTGCAATCACAATCCGCCGATACGAGGAAGGACGAAAGACCTTGTTCTGTTCCGCCGTCGACAGCCGCCCGTAAAGCGGCACAATCTCAGTCTGCCGTCCGCCATCATCGCCGATGATCGATCGACCGCGTAACAGTTTGGCTGTCTCACGAATATCCCATTCAGTCGCGACAAAAATCAGGATGTCGCCGTCATCAATGGCCGCCAGTTCGTTGACCGCATCCGCCAGTTGTGACTGTTCGTCACGGGAACTGTTCTGTGATTTATTGCCAGTTTCTTTGCCCGCCGGTTCATCATCAAAGGGACGATAGCGAATCTCGACCGGATACGTGCGGCCCGAGACATTCAGAATCGGCGCGGGTCCCTGGCGGCTGGCAAAATGTTCGCTGAAGCGTTCCGCGTCAATCGTCGCCGAGGTGATGATCACCCGCAGATCTCTGCGTTTGGGCAGCAGACGTTTGAGAAAGCCGAGCAGGAAGTCAATGTTCAACGAGCGTTCATGGGCTTCGTCGATGATGATCGTATCGTACTGATTGAGGAAGCTGTCAGTCTGGGTTTCCGCCAGCATGATGCCGTCGGTCATCAGTTTGATATAGGTGTTCGGGTTCGTGGTGTCCGTGAAGCGAATCTTGAAGCCACAGGCGGTTCCCTGTTCGCGTCCCAGTTCTTCCGAGATACGGGCGGCAACCGAGCGGGCCGCGATGCGGCGGGGCTGCGTATGCCCGATGATGCCGCTGATCCCGCGACCCATTGACAGTAACAGCTTAGGCAATTGCGTCGATTTCCCCGACCCGGTCTCCCCGCAGACAATGACGACCTGGTTTTCTTCAATCGTTTTCTGGATCGAATCCAGTTCTGCATGGATCGGCAGACTCTGATCAAAGGTGATCTTCGGGCAGAGTTTGCGCCGTTCTTCACGGCGGGCCAGAGACTTCTCCAGTTCGCCCCGCAGCCGCTGCAGATTCTTATCGAACGGCTTCTTGTCTTTCTGGGCCTGTTTAATCGACCGCAGCCGTTGTGAGAGCCGAAACTGGTCCCCGGCCATCGCTTTTGAGATCAAAGACGGCAGTTCCGACAGCGCAGCAGTGGAAGCCTCACTAGCAGGACCAGCGTCAGCAGCAGCCGAATTCACATCACCGCGGGACATCAGACATCAACAGAAAAAACGGGGAAACGCACTATTGTGAGCATAAGGACCCGCATTATGCAGCGAAAGTTCGGCAGCGCGAAGGGTTTCAGGGAGGAATTGTAGGAATACCGTCGGGAAGCGGTGAAAGAGCCGGTTTAAATGGCAGATTGCGTGAAGATTTGTGTTGTAACGGGAGATATTGAAATCGATAACACTTCAGAATTATGGAAATCAGCCTGCTGACGCATCTTACTTAAGTGAGATTGTCTGGCTTTGATTGAGTCTGTCGAGTGGTGACCGTCAACTGTTTTTCACGGCCGGACGAGCCGGACCGTGGCACACGGTATCCTCAATAATAAACTGCAATGTGTCTTACCAGATCAGACGTCCGTGTGCCACCGCTCGGCTTGAACGACGGTGCCGATGTAGCACCAGAAAATAATCCCAACCGGGTAGCCCCGAATGCAATTCGGGGTTGTCGCAGACAACAGGAAATTGTCAGGGAAAACATTCAGACGCGGGAAACATTACCGACCCCATCAAATCAGGGTGCGGACCCGAGTGACCGCTCACCTGGCGAGATTCGATTTAGATTTGTGCTCGGAACGGGGCTCTAAAAAAAAATCGCAGTACGGCAATGCAAAGCCAGTCGCTCCCGGACTCTTCGCTTTTCCTGACAGTTTCCTGCTCGCTGCGCTCGGCCCGGATGTCTATCCGGGCCCACCCATTTTTTTGATTTTCGTGAAGTTTCGTGTTTTTCGTGGTAGCAATCAATTTGCATACACCGGAGTGAACTCCGTTCGACTGATGTAATAGAAAGGGTAACCCCGAATGCAATCCGTTAAAACATTCCAACATGCATTTTTTCTACCACGAAAAACACGAAAGAAAATATGCTTTCAAGATTTCTGGCTCACGAACAACATTCCCCACTCAACTGCAGTAGCTGTGCCACCACCTGATGCATATCCGGTTGGTTGATTTCGGGGTGCTTTGCCAGGGGATAGAGTTGGGCGCCGGGGCGGGCGACAAAGGCGCCGCGCCAGCCGGCCCAGAGGGCGCCGGCGATGTCCCAGCCGTGGGCGGCGATCAGCATGCAGTCTTCCGGGGGCACATTCATTTTACGCGACGCCCATTTGTAAACGTGGCTGTGCGGTTTGAACATCTGCACGTCTTCCACACTCAAACGGTCTTCGAACAGATCGGTGAGACCGGCGTTTTTCATTTGCGCATCCACGCCTGCCTGAGAGGAATTGGTCAACGTCACCATGCGGTAGCCGGCTTCTTTTAACTGCTCCAGTGCCGGCCTCACATCGGGATGGGCCGGCAACGAGCGGATCGGTGCCAGCGCCTGCTTTGCCGCGTCGTCTGAAAGATCAATGTCATGATTGCGGGCCACCATCTGCAGTGTGGCAGCGCCGATCACGCCGAAATCGTCGTAATGATCGCCGACGGTTGCCACCAGCGAATGCTGCAGCATCGTCGTGAACCACAGCGGCAGCAGATCGGGACGACCTCCCAGTGCTGCCGCGACACTCTGTTTCATCGCATCCAGATCAAGCAGCGTTTCGTTGACATCAAAGAACAGGCATTTGGGGCGCGTGGAGACCGAGGGCATGGTGGGGTCCTCTGCAGATAAGGTAGCGGGCAACAGACCAGCGGCAATGCCGGCGGTAGCGGTGAGAAAATTCCGCCGACTGGATGCGGCATTGCTGGCACTGTCAGGTTCGGGAGCAGACGTCATTCTGAAATCCTTTGGAGAAATGACGAAATGGGTTCAATTGAGACAACAGCCTCAATCGTCAGCAGTCAGTATGACAGCATCCGCCGCCTGGTTCCAGAGTATTCCGCTGCTGCCACGATTCCGTTATTTTTTCTGCTGTCGTTTTTCGGGCTCTTTTGGGGGCTGCTTCAACTGTTGATCGAAGAATGCGACGATCATTTTATTGATTTTGGGGGCGTTGAATTCCGGGCCGCCGTGACCGGCGTTTTCGACGATGTGCAGTTGCGCGGGCACCTTGTTTTTCTTGAGAGCCTTTTCCAGAATGATGCTCTGATGTACGGGGACCGCGGGGTCTTTGGAGCCGTGAATGATCAGGAACGGAGGGTCCTGTTTGTCGATGTAGGTGATCGGGTTGGCCCGCGCGACGCGGTCCTTGTGTTCCAGAATCGGGCCGCCCAGCAGCAGTGATTCGGGAGAGCGGGGATCGTTGTGTTTGAGCCGCGAACCGGGTATCGCGTGCTTGTCCATCTGCAGAAAGTCGGTTGGCCCCCACATGTCACAGACCGCCTGCACGCTGCTGGACTGGTCGAGGTGTTTGCCAACATTGCCTTCCAGATCTTTGATTCCGCCGCTGGTTCCCAGTAACGCGACCAGGTGCCCGCCCGCGGAAGAGCCGCCGACGCCGATGCGGGTGGCATCGTATCCATATTTTTTCGCATGGGCACGCAACCAGCGGATGGCGGCTTTGCAGTCGTTGATCTGGGCCGGGAACTTTGCTTCGCCGCTGAGTCGATAATTGATGCTGGCACACGCGTAGCCGGCATCAGTCAGCAGCGGCACAAATTTGCCTCCCCGTCCTTTATTGCCGCCGCGCCAGCCGCCGCCATGAATCCAGACAACCAGCGGTGGATTTTTGACATTGCGCGGCATATACAAGTCGAGTAGCAGGGAGGAGCCGTCTACATTCGCGTATTCCACGTCGCGGTGTTCAACCAGGTTTCCTCTGAACCGCGGCGGGCCATTCGGACGGGACTTCTGTGCAAAGCCTGTTTCTCCCAGGCAGACTGTGAACGCCAGGCATGCGATAATGGTTCTGAATGAAAGTGGGGTCATGCGGGTCTCCTTCTGGGGCTGGCTGTGTTTATAACACGTACACGTACTATGTCGGATTGAACCCGACTCTCGATGGAAAGTATCGCGGTTTCTGCCACTTTATGTGATCGATTGCGAACGAGGTACAACTCATGATGCTATTGCAGGGCCTGGGTGATTTCTTTCAGCCCCTTCATCAGGGTCTGTTTCTTACGGGGCGTGAGAGCGGTTTCCAGGGTCTGGTGAATCTGACTGGAATGCCTGACCAGTTTCTTCTGCAACCGTTTCCCGCTGGCTGTTAAATAGACGCGTAACGCCCGCCGATCGTTTTTACTGGCTTCGCGGCGGATCACTTTTTTCTGCTCCAGCAGTCTCAGCATGGCGCCGATCGTATTGGCATCAGAAGACATGCGTTCGCTGAGTTCGGTCTGGATGATGCCTTCAGCTTCGCTCAGCACCGAGAGCAGCACGTATTGATCCACGGTCACGCCAAATTCAGCAAAGTGGGCCTGCGCCACACGATGCATCGTCAGGTAAGCCTGCCTTAATCGCATTGGAATCGTATCATCAACGGTCATCCGCACTGGTCCTTCTCTGAGGGAGCGTTCTTCATGTCAGGTAGGGAAGACTTAAGTCTGCTTCAGTTTGCAGATTCCTGTCGAAGAGTGCAACGGGAGAAGGTGACACAATTTTGCGGTGACAGAAAGAGTGGTGCTGCCAGTGTAAGGTTTCAGTTTTCGTTTGAAAGCGACGTCAGACCCATCCTGTGTGCTCATTCAGCCGCCCCGATCTGCTTCCGATTAAGATGTAAGACAAGGGTGAATAGGTAGATAGGGTTGATGTGTATTGCGGGTGTTCTGTCCGATTATGCAGGTTATGATTCAAATGCGTAATATGTCTGTAACTTCATATATATAAATGAAATGCGATATGTTTCATTGTCGTAAGTCCAGTAGACATTCTTCTTATTATGAATAAATTAATATTGTATTGTAAAAAATAGTTAATAATATATGTTCTAATAAGTTAATATATCTGTGTAAGTCGGTCTTTATTGTCGTTCTGATAGACCGGCTGTTTTCTATTTTAAGATTTTTCTGATTTCGATCTTCTTTATTTTTATTGGTTTTTACTTAGTTAAGAGAGTGACATGAACTTGAAGACACAACAGCGACGTGGATTTACACTGATCGAACTGCTGGTGGTAATCGCAATTATCGCCATTCTGATTGCCCTCCTGCTGCCCGCCGTACAGCAGGCCCGGGAAGCTGCCCGACGGTCACAGTGCCGCAACAATATGAAACAGCTGGGGCTGGCGTTCCATAACTATCATGATAACTTCCTGATGATGCCCACCGGTTACTTTCAAAAGGGGGGATATCAGACTGGCTGGGTTGCCCGGATTCTGCCTTACATTGATCAGGCTCCGCTTTATAACAGCATCTCTTCCATCACAGGCGAGATTAATGAAATCACTCCCTGGCGTTCCTCTTCGATTGGTTCGCGTCAGGAATTCACGACACCCATTCAGGTGATTCTCTGCCCTTCTTCCGAACTGGGTTCAACGGCTCCCACGCACTCCACTGTTCCCGCCCAACATGGCGGGCTGCATTATCGGGGAAATGGCGGTTCGGTAGATGTCGGGCTGCAGTCCGGTTTTTCCACGTCAACTCACAACTACACCACTTCGGGTGTGCTCTATCCCAAATCGAAAACTCGGATGCGGGATATTACCGATGGGACCTCCAATACTTTTCTGCTGGGTGAACTCTCTTCGGCTTTGAATGGCTGGGGCAGCAACACCGGCTTTGATGACATGGTGACCTGGACCTGGGCTACCTATGCATACGGCGGTAATACCGGCACAGATGGCTTCCTGATGATCGATACCAAGGCCACACAGTACCCGATTGGTTCCAGCACGCATTCCCAGTACGGCGTATCCTGGAGAAGCGCCCATGTCGGCGGCGCGCATCTGCTGTTCTGTGACGGTCGTGTGCAGTTTCTGTCTGCCAGTATGAATCTGGACACGCTCAAAGGTCTGGCTACTCGTTCGTCCGGTGAAGTCCTCGGCGAATATTAAGTCGTACTCAACTAAATTTATCGGGGGGACTGTCCGGAACAGGCAGCACCCCCGTTTTAAATTCCGTATCAACGGGAACCACTTTGCGCGATTTCACTGCGTAGAGACTGGTCTTTTCATTCACAATTTATTCACTGGTAAAGCTCCAAAATGAAGTTAAACATGTCATCCCTGTGTTCCGTTCTGCTCGTGCTGTCAATAATGACAGGCTGTGGTGAGCAGATCGAAAAGAAACCGACGGCACCCGTAAAAGGTATCGTCACCTTTGAAGGTAAGCCACTGGAGACTGGCGAAGTCGTGTTCTTTCCCGACTCGGGAGAGCAGATTGCACACGGAAAGATTCAGCCCGATGGCAGTTTTCAGTTAACCACCTACGAAGAAGGTGATGGCGCATTTCCCGGCACGCATAAAGTGACCATCATTTCCGAACGGGATATGGAAGGCGTTTCTGCCGAAGATCCGGAAGCCTCCATGGAGCCTTCATATATTCCGACGAAGTATAATATGCAGAAGACGTCCGGCCTGACCGCCGTCGTCAAAGAAGGAGATAACGAGATCAAATTTGATCTCGAATAAGCTGACAGTTCCTGAACAATGAACTGGCTTTGAGAGTGATCTCTTTCTTCGGAGGGAGATCACTTTTTTTACCCACATCAGACAGAAGTGTGAACTATTCAGAAGAGAGAGTCGATCGTGATCATCACCAGGATGATTACTCCGATCGCGAGTTTCCCCACAACACCCAGCAGGCGCCCCACAAACGCCGCGGTGCTGATGTGTATGCGGTTGACTTCATGATTCCCTTTCCAGACTTCCCCCAGGTAGGCGCCTGCGAATGCCCCCAGGGCTCCGCCGAAAATCGCGCCTAAGATGGTTCCCAAAGGAGGCAGCAATGGAGTCGCCAGAGTCGCCCCGATCACACTGGCGATGAACGTTCCCAGCAGAGCCAGAATCATGGCGCGACGGCTGGCGCCTTTTTTCGCCGCGCCGGCTGAACTGCCCAGCGCTTCCACGACTTCGCCGAGACCTGCCAGCGCGATCGCTATTACCAGTACGGTCAGCGAAATGCCATGCTCATCGCGTCCCGGCATAAACAGATAAAACAGAGCCGACAGAAAGACCATGATCCAGTTACCGGGGACCAGAAACAGAATCGAGACCCACGAAGTCAGGTTCGCCAGAAACAGCAGGAGCACCATCAGGTAATAAAACGTGAAGGGGAGCCAGTCTGTGAGCCACTCAAATGACATGAATCGGGTACCTGCAGGAAAAAACACACCAGGGGATCTGCGACGCCAGTTTATTGATTTTGCCTGGTATTGGTATTCGTTCTTCGTAAATCGTTGTGAAATATTAGAGAATGCAAAAAAATGACGAATGTTGAGCCGTGATTCGAGGTTATTTTAGTGCAGCCCCGTCCCTCTTTAATTACAAGAAAGTGTACAAAAAAATACTTCTAATGTCAGTTTGAGTGATCAATGATTGTATTTGTGTGATTTCAGAGGTAAAATCGTAGTTTTGATGAACCATTGCTGGACGACAATTCTTATAATCATCAATGTTGTCTGATGTAATGTGCAGGTTTTGATAATCTGTCGTGTTCACTACGAATTCTGTTCGCTGTTTCTTTACGAAACGGAGAGCAGGCAAAAGTTTTCGTCTCATCCTAATAAGGAGCAGGCCGTGAGTGTTGTCAATTCCACCCGCGAAGTTCAGGTCGAAGAAATTGTAGACGTTGAACCTCACAACTGGTTGAACATGAAGGAAGTTCCCGCCTGGCTGATCAGCCTGGGGGTCCACTTGCTGTTTCTGTTTATGCTGGCAAGCTTCACCCGCATCACGCTGCTCGATTCGGAAAACGCCATCATCTCTTCGATTGAAGAGATTGATGATAACGTGTTCAAGCTTGACCCCACTATTCAGGATGTCGTCGGCACAGCCGGTGATACCGCGCTGATGACGCAGTCCATGGCCGCGGCGCCACAGACTTCGGTCGAACAGCAGCAGGCAATGCAGGAACAGCTCGAAACGGAAATTGAAGCCCCCGAGCCCATCATCGACGACCTGATGACTCAACCCGCCAAAGAAGAATTGATGGCTGCTGTTGAAGTCTCTGGTGAAACCGACCGACCCGATGGCGGCGTTGCCGGTGCCATCGACCGCCTGACACTCGAAATCGCCTCCGCTGCCAAGGAAAAGAAACTGCTGGTCGTCTGGCTGTTTGATGTGTCCCCTTCCGTCAGCAAGCGACGTAACGAGATCGCCGACCGATTTGAAAATGTCTACAAGCAGTTGGGTCTGCTGGATGCAGCGGAAGATGATAGCGCACTGAGAACCGCGGTCGCCGCCTTCGGTGCGACTACACAGTTCGTCACGAAAGATCCGGTCAGCGACGTCAAAGAAGTCGTTTCCCAGATTCGTTCTATTAAAGAAGACACAACCGGTGATGAAAATGTGTTTGCAGCCGTCACGCAGGTCGCCAAACGCTATCGCTCGTATAAAAAGCAGGGCCGTCGTAACATGATGGTCATCGTGGTGACAGACGAAGCGGGCACCGATGCCAAGGCAAATCTGGAAGACGCCATCATGCTGACGAAACGTGAAGGGATTAAATGTTATGTCGTTGGTAACGCAGCCCCCTTCGGTCAGCGGGAAGTAAGAATCAATTTTGAAATCGAGCCAGGCGTATTTGTCCCGGCTGTATCTGAAACCGGACCGGAAACGGTCGCGGCAGAACGCATTAAGTTGCCTTTCTGGGGACAGAACAACTATGACATCCGCGAAATTTCTTCCGGCTACGGTCCGTATGCGTTAACACGCCTGTGTGCAGAAACCAACGGGATCTATTTCATCACTGAAGAAACCAGCGGTCCCAAGTTTGAACCAGCCGACATGCGGGCTTATCACCCCGACTATATTTCCATTCGTGATTACGAGAGTAAAATCAACAAAAATATGGCAAAGCGGGCACTGGTGATGGCGGCGACTGCCACCCGCACATCAAAACGGACACTGCCAACGCCCACGCTGCTCTTCCCGGCCAATACCGATAATGTATTACGCCAGGCCATCACCGTGGCACAAAAGCCGGTTTCCGAACTCGATTACGGGCTCAATGAACTACAGGTGATTCTGGAGCAGGGTCTGAAAGACCGCCAGAAGATCTCCGAACCCCGCTGGCGGGCCAACTACGATCTGGCCCTGGGACGCGTGCTGGCTGCTCGGGTGCGGGCCTTTGGATACAATACCATACTGGCTGACATGAAGAGCAGCCCCAAAACATTTGAGAAAAAAGAGAACAACGCCTGGCAACTGGTTCCCGCAGAAGATGTGCGTTCCAGTCCCACCGTGCGAAAACTGGGCAAACAGGCTCAGGAGCTGTTGAACGGCATTATCGACGAACATCCAGGCACTCCCTGGGCCTACCTGGCTGCCAAAGAGCTGGATAAACCGCTGGGCTGGGCATGGAAAGAAATGAAGATGAACCTGGATCCCCAGGGGAATCGTGTTCGCAAACCAAACCCACGTTTTCAGGAAGAAGAACGTAAGAGAAAAGAGGCGCTGATGAAACGTGGCATCAATGGAAACCAGCCACTCAAAATCTGACCTTGTTAAATACCAATATCTCTAATAATACAATCAACTTAGCGACTGGTCTGACTGGAAGGTTCAGCGCGGACCACAGTTTTATATTCACTTCAATTTTCTAAAACCGGATCAGCATCTTTTTCAATATTTGTTGAGACAAAACAGGCACTCGTTTTCAATAGCAGTTTGCTATAAAAATGACCGGGGGGTTATTACAGATGGCTCAGGCGCGAGATTATTCCGCTTTTTTCACCTCTTTGATTGTACACGCGGTGATTCTGCTGGCGATGGGATTTATGCACCATCAACTGACAGACAATCAGCCCGAAGTGGCTATCGAAACGATCTTTGACGATGAACGAGATCACGCTGAGTTCGAACAGGTTCTGGAAACCAATCTGGAAGTTTCCGAAAACCTGAGCGTAACGTCGGGCGGCATGGTTTCCACCAACGTCGGGGCTTCCACAGCGCCCGCGGTTTCCTCGCAGAAGATCGAGACATCTGAAAGCCTCAAAGAACCCGAAATCAAAATCAACGCCGGCGAGATCACAGCGCCCGGCGATGACATCCTCGGCCAGGACCTGGGAGTGGGTGAAGTCACAGGTGAAGTGGGTGCCGTCGTGGAAGGCTACGGGTCAGCCATGAGCCGGATTTCCAAAGAACTGATCCGCATCATGCGGGAAGAAAAAATCCTGGTCGTCTGGCTGTTCGATGAGTCGGGCAGTATGAAAGACGACCAGAAGGAAATCCGAGATAACTTCAATAAAATCTACGGCGAACTGGGAATTGCGGCCAGGCAGGAAGCAAAAACCCGTGATCGGGATCAGACACTGCTGACCTCCATTCTCAGTTATGGTGCCACAGTCCATGTTCACACGCCCAAACCCACCACCGACCTGAAAGAAGTCCAGGACGCGATTAGCAAAATTCCGACCGATGAAACCGGTTTGGAAAACATGTGTCAGACCGTCTCTGCGACCATCGATAAATACACCCTCATGGCCAGGAAAACGGATCGTCGGCTCTGTCTCGTTGTGGTCACCGATGAATCAGGCGATGACGGTGCCGCGGTGGAAGAAGTCATTACCCGTGCCAAACGCGTTAAAACGCCGATCTACATCCTCGGGCGGGAATCGGTGTTCGGTTATCCTTATGCCCGCCAGATCTGGCGCGACCCCGTGTATGACCTGCCTCACTGGATTCGGATCAATCGCGGGCCGGAAACCGCGTTTCCTGAAGCATTGCAGTACGATGGTCTCCATGGTCGCTGGGATGCGTTCTCCGCAGGCTTCGGGCCTTACGAACAGGTGCGCATCGCCCGTGAAACCGGGGGAATCTTCTTCGTCCTGCCCGGAAAAGAAGGGGAACTGGGAGGAGCCGGCAGTACCGCTGATCGACAATTCCGGTTCCAGGATATGAAAGAGTATCAACCGCTCCTGCTCTCTCGTCGTGATTACGACGCAGAACGCAGTGCCAGCAAGTTCCGTACTTCCATCTGGAAGGTGATTGTCACACTGAATCCACACCTGGATAAACAGTTAAACGTCAGAGAGCTTTATTACCCGCTCAAGCAGAAAGAATTTTTTGAAGTCGGCAGTAAAGAAGTTCCCAAGGCAATCCGCGCCATGGGGCTACTACAGGTCGCCATCGGTATCCTCGAATCGATTGAGCCCTTACGTGCGCAGGAAAAATCTTCCCGCTGGCGTGCCGCCTACGATCTGGCGCTGGCACAATGTCTGGCCTACCGCGTGCGCCTGTTCCAGTATTGTCTGGCCATGGATCAGCACGCGAAAAAAATGCCCGAACTCAAAGAGAAAAAAAGCAATGTCTGGAATGTCCGTCGTCGGAAGGAAATGTTGCCTCCCGATCCGGAGCAGGTCAAGCTGACAAAAGTCAGTCCTGAAGAACTGGATAAACAGTTGAAGAAGGCAGAAGCACAGTACAAACTTGTGATCAAAGAGCACCCGGGAACTCCCTGGGCACAACGGGCGCAGTATGAGTTAAGGCAGGGATTCGGGATGTATTTTGCTGAAGGATTTCATGATCCCCGGTACAAGAAGGTGGGTAAAGAAATCAAAATTCCCAAGCTGTAAACTGCTGCGAATTACTTAATGTCCTTAATACACGACAGGGCACTTTTCGGAAAATATCCCGGGAAGTGCCCTGTTTGCTTTCAACCGGTCCAGCCGCCGCGTAGCATATATGGTATTCCGATTTGCTGCTGCTAACTCAGTAAAACGGCACACAGTTTTAGACGACACAACAACCGTATTATTATTTCCTGATGACATCAAGGAGTTCTCTACACGATGAACCAATACCGCGCTAGCAACTGTTTTAACATCTTTACCGGCCTGATGGCGGCACTGCTCGTCTCGTCCCTGCTGGGAAACAACGATGCTTTCTCAGGCGAGAAGACCGCCGAAACCGAAGAAGGCTGGATTGAACTGTTTAACGGTAAAGATCTGACCGGCTGGACGGTCGCCGAAGGGGGGCCCTTTGAAGTGAAGGACGGCGTGATCGAAGTCACGGGGAAACGCTCGCATCTTTTCACCAACAAAGAATACAAGAACTTTGAGTTTAAAGCCGACGTGAAAACGACTCCAGGCAGCAACTCGGGGATTTTCTTCCATACCAAATTCCAGGAAGAAGGCTGGCCAACACAGGGATATGAATCTCAGGTCAACGTGAGCCATAAAGACCCTGTCAAAACCGGCAGTCTCTATAATCGGGTCAAACTGTTCAAAACGCCCGCCAAAGATAACGAGTGGTGGACCCAGCATATCATCGTCAACGGTCGCCATGTGATTGTAAAAATCAATGATCAAACAGTTATCGATTACACCGAACCGGAAGGCGCAACGGGCTCTCCTTCGCTGGGTAAAAAAGGGAGCTTCGCCCTGCAGGCACACGATCCCAAGAGTGTCGTTCATTATAAGAATATCCGCGTCAAACCCCTGGCTGACTGAGCCTGGTGATACAGACGAAACTTTGAGCCCTCATCGTGTAGATCGAGGGCTTTTTTCTTCTCTTTGATTCAGCATAAAGAAGTCGACTTGTGAAACCGGGATACAATACCAATGGCCTGGCCTTTCATCGCTGGGATGACGCGATCTCTCTGCTGGCAGAGACCGGTTACCAGTCGGTGGCGCTGACCGTCGATCATTATTGCCTGAATCCCTATGCCTCCGAATTGGATCAACGGCTGCAGGAAATGCAGTCGCTGCTGCAAAAGTATCAGCTCTCCTCGGTGATCGAAACCGGTGCCCGCTTCCTGCTGGACCCGCGAGAGAAACATGAGCCAACCTTGCTCACCGCCGATCCCAATGCCCGCGCACGACGTGTCGATTTCCTGAAACGCTGTGTTGATCTGGCTGCTTTTCTCAAATCCGATGCAGTTTCTTTCTGGGCAGGTCAGCTCAAACAGGATCTGCACCGGGAAGCCGCTTTGGAACGACTGGCAGCGGGATGCCGTGAAGTCATCACATATGCTGCTGAGAAAGAAGTCCGGCTGGCGTTTGAACCGGAACCGGGGATGCTGATTGAAACGCTGCAGGACTTCGCGGAATTGAACGAACGCGTCAGTCATCCCTGTTTTGGTCTGACCGTGGATATCGGACACCTGCAGTGTATGGGAGAGACGCCGATCAGCCAGTATCTTGCGCCCTGGAAAGATCGCATCTTTAACATCCATATTGAAGACATGGTTCAGGGAGAACACGATCATCTGAGGTTCGGCGCAGGCGACATTGATTTTCCGGATGTCATTCAGGGGCTGCGACAGATTGGCTATCCCGGAGGCCTGCACGTCGAATTGAGCCGCCACAGCCACATGGCACCACAGGTCGTCCGTGAGTCGTACGCGTTTCTGACTCACCTCATCCAGGCTGACTGAATGTCATCGCTGCCAACCGACAGTCACGGTGCCGAGAATCCTCTCACAGGATTGTAGCGATTATTTCGGATAATCGCGTTAGGGCAGGTAAACTGGAGTTCTACTGTACCCGCATACGATACTCAGATAGCGGGCAATAGCAGAGGAATCTCAGTTTTGCCGGAGAGATGATGTCACCGTCATCACCCGGAGAGTTGGATTGTCTCTGCTGTTATAGATCCAGGCACTTTTTATACGATCTCATGTCGGCATGGCTTCATCAATTTCCAAAACTTTTGACCTTCTTGCGCAGAGCCGAAATTCTCATGCTGTCAATGCATTGATTCTGGCCCTGGACGTAGAAAATCCGGAAATTCGTGAACAGGCTGTCTTCGCTTTACTGCAGCAGCAGAGTTCACGCGGACTGGTCGAAGTGATCCGCCGTTACCCCACCCATACTGCCGGTATCCGCAAACTTCTGGAGACACATTCCAATGCTCTCGATGCTGCGATTCGGCAATGCCTGCAGCACGGCAATCGAGAACTGCAGTACTGCGGCCTGGAATTTATCCGTCTCACCAGTGATTTTAAACAGATTCCTTCAATCATCGCCTTGTTTGAGAATAAGCGGCTGGTCAATCATCAGCCGGATCTGACATCACAAACACTCCGCTACCTGGTGGGAAGGCTCTACGAATATTTTCTGAATCCCTCAGTTGATTCCGTTTATTCCCGTGCGTTCCTGAAAAATGCCAAAGAGATCAGGCGTGACAATCTCAACGCACTTGTCGCAGCAACCGAACACCTGCAGGAATTTGATCGCCCCGAAGAAATCATGGAAAGTCTGCTGATTCTGGGCAACGTGGAAGATCCCGCCATCAGAAAAGTGCTCTGGAGTTCGAACGAAGACATCAGGCGTCTGGCCGAACAGGTTCTGAAACGGAGCAAACATATCGGCGTCATGCAGCTCATTTGTGACTTTACGGAAGTGAATTATCCAAATGCGAAAGCGCTGGAAGCGATCTCGACGCGCGACGACCCCGAATTCATCGCGCATCTGTTGCGTTGGTTACCCGAAAAATCAACTGAACTGCAACACACGAATTTCCGGCAAATTGACCAGGTGATCTGGCTCCGTGTGGATCGCCAGGATTTCAGCCGCATTCCCCAGGTGCTGCAGGTCGCTTTGATTCGATTGATCAGCCTGCTCAACCTCGATGTCGCCAGCAAAAAACAGGCACAAAAATGGATGCTGCAGCATGGGACGCCTGCCGCCAAAGAAATAGCCATTGATATGCTGCGGAACCTGGATACCACCGAAGTTACGGAAATGGTCCTGGAAAGTCTGGATTCGGAAGATCCGATCCAGCAGGCCTGGGCGACCTGCCAGCTCCGGGCGCAGCATGTTCCGGATGCCATGAATCTGCTGGTCAATAAAATTGACAGTCCGGTCGAGGAAGTTCGAGAAGCAGCGCGACGGGAACTGTCCAGTTTTGACGTCGAGTATGTCCTCGAACATTTTGAGGAATTCAATTCTCATGTCTGCCCATCGGTAGGCAAGCTGCTGCAGAAACTGAATCCGCGATACATCGTCGATTTGAGCCGCGCCATGTCACATCCACTGCGGAAACGGCGTATCAAAGCTGCCCGCTGTGCCTATGCTTTGAAATTACATGATCAGGTTGTCCCTGCGCTGGCTGCGCTCCTGGAAGATGCGGATGATCTCGTACGCAGAACCAGTGCGGAAATTCTGGCCACCATTTCTCATTCCGCGGCGCGACAGTCACTGGCAAAACTGGTGAATGATGATAATACGCGCATCCGCGAAATCGCAGTCAAAGCGCTGCAGAGACCGCTGCCTCTGGAACAACCCGATCTGAACCAAGTAGAAGGGACAAACGATACATGAACATCGATTTCTGGTTCCTGCTGGCAGGACATACCGATGAAGTCTCCCGTGCGTTTCGTAATCGCAGTCTGCTACAGGAAAACTGGCTGCTGATTTCGGCGTCTATCGTGATTGGCGTAGTCTGGCTCACCCTGTATCTCTGGGAAAACCTGCAACTGCAGCGCAAGGCAAATTCGGATACCCCCCAGGGACTGTTTTACGATTTGTGTAAAACGCATCGACTGAACCGTGCTGATATCAACTATCTGCTGAAAGCCTCTGATGCGCACTGTCATGAACAGCCTGCCATGATCTTCATCGATCCCGCGATCCTGCATTCCTGTTCCAGGCAGACCGATGTTGATGCCCGCTATTACGAACTGCTGGAAGAACGACTGTTTCAGAAATAAATCTGGTCGTATCAACAGGCAGACCGCACTGGTTTTCTGGCGATATAATAGTCATTGACCAGATCATGGGGCAGCGTGTGAACGTCGACCGATGTAAAACCGACCTCCTGCAAAGTCTGCAATGCCACCTCCTGACACCAGCGGGAACCTTCGGCGGGCTGGGCCTGCTCTGCGATGGCCATACTCCGCAGACACGAAAGAGAATGCAGAAAGCCAGACAGCGGATGTTGCAGGTTGATCTCTCTGCTGCGAGAACGCGAAAGGTCCTGCATCAGAAAAATCCCTGCTGGTCGCAGGGCAGTCAACACCTCATCCAGAATTCGATTTGGCTGTTCCTGGCCCTGCAGTACATCAAAGGCCGTTATCAGATCAAAGGCATCAATCGCGTGTATCTCTGACAGTTCCCGCTGGATAAAAGTCACATTCTCGATCTGTTCTTCTTCTGCAGTTCGTCTGGCTTTTTCAATCAGAAGAGAAGAACGATCATAGCCTGCAAATCGACTGGCAGGAAACGTGCGAGCCAGTTCGATCAGCGTGTGACCACACCCACAACCCAGGTCCAGTACATCAAGACCTTCACAAAGCTGCATGATCAGACTGGGCACGAGCGGCAATACCTGTTGAAACAGTCCATTCATGATGGAAACCGAATTATCTTCCACAAGCTGTGACTGCAGTTGAGTAAACAGATCGGAAGGCAGCGGACCTCCTTCACGGAAGCAGGTCACGAGCTCATCCTCCAGCTTGCCAGCCAGTGAGACCCATTGGACACTGGTTGCATAACAATGCGTTCCTCCACGTTGCAGCAACAGCGCGGCTTGCTCAGCAGGCAGACGGTAAGTCTGGAAGATCAAATCATATTCCAGAATCCCGCCCGCCGTCATCACCTCCAGCCAGTTCTTGACATACTGCGGTTTCAAACCCGCGCGCTCGGCAATTTCTTCACAGCCCGCCGCATCCAGAGTTCCCAGCACTTCAAATAAACCCGTTCGGTAACCGATTGAAAGCATCAAAGTCAGGCTTCCCCGATTAATGATCTCTTGCAGACGGCCCTCAAATTGAGCAGTCATTTCCAGGTCAACTGTGAAAGCAGTATCAGTCATCATATTGTCAGCCCCTTCTGAAAGTAAGTAATAAACCTGTGACTAAACTACCAGGCGAAGATTCCGCTGGAGTGTTACCAGTTATTTGTGATAAAATATTCGATCAGGAGGAAAATCCTTCATAAATTGAAGGGGAACTGACAATTCAATAACCTCTTGTTATCAAGTGATATATGAAGAATCAGCAGTTGAAAGTGGTTGTCAGGACCTGAAAATTGTAAATCTGAAAGCGGACAACACCTGTTTTGTTCTGTACAATAAGATAGTGGAGTATTCGGCTGAGGTGGGGGAGTGAGCACAACTCCATCGCTTGAAGCACGGCTTTAAAGGGGGCAGGCATCTATTTCAGGAACCAGATGCTTTCAGGAGGAGAATAAGGATGTTTCGGCAATTGGTGATTCCGTTCGTGGCAGTACTGATAGCGGTGGCTGGGATCGGAGGGTTTCTGATCAGTGAAGATCGAACACAGTCTGTCGTCGCCGATAAACAGTCGCTGTCTGATACCACCCCTTCCATTCAACATCATACACATACCGATCTACAAAAGACCGGTCGTCGACTGGATGAAATTAATCAGGTGATTGCCAGTCGGGTTCCTCAATTGAGTGGCCTGCGACCCGTCAATGCCAACAGCGATTTACAGGCACCCTGGCACGACCCTGCCTTAAATGATTTATTTCAGCAAATCCGCAATCAAAAGCTGACACTCTGGTTTCCCAAAAATGACGAACCATTCTCCATCTGGGTAGGAAACCCAGAGAAGATTGTAGACGGGAAAAAAGTCTATCAGCATGCGGAAGCACTTCAAAAAGCGGTCCCCCTGATCAATCAACTGCCGTTCCCTGTCCGCGTCTGGTTTTATGGCACACGCGATCGATCCAATCCCGAACTGGGAGAATGTATCGAAGCCGTTGAGGGAATTAAAAATCTGACCGGGATCAAATTTTCTTACTGTCGAATTAACGAACGTGGTTATCGGGCACTCCGTAATCTTTCCAGGCTGCAGGACCTGGAAATCCTGCATTCACATCTTGATGAAGCAGCGCTGGAACAGATTGCACAAATAGACGGCTTGCGACGACTGCATCTGCATTTCGGCAAGAAAAAAATCGATTCCCCTCTCGCCGAAAAAATCCTGGAGCTACCCCATCTGGAAGATCTGAAATTGTGTATTGCCCTGGCTCCCCAATATGTCAAACCGTTCTGGACGAAACTTTCAGGCTGTTCACAACTGGTGTCTTTAGAAGTCGACTGCGGAACAGTCAAGCAGGATGTGCTCGTCAAGTTTTTAAAGGGCGGAGATCATCAGAAGCTGAATAAGTGGGTGATCCGCAGTATGTTCCCCAAAAAGAAACTGGCAGATGCGTTCGTACTTGCTCCCCAGCTCACTTCCCTCAAGCTCACTTCAGGTTCAACAGAACAAACTGTTTATCTGCTGGAGAAGCTGGCCAGCGATCTGCCAGGAATGAAATGCCTGACATTTGGCTGGGACACGGGAACTCACCTGACCGGTGAAGAGGCCCGCAAAGCGCTGAGTCTGCTGGGCCGCTTTTCGAACCTGGAACAATGTCATATTCCGATCACATTGCCTGACGCTTATGCGCTGCAGCCTTTAACGCAGCTCAAGCAGCTCGAAAGTTTTTACTGTAAAAACCTGAATCTGAATCAGGAAACGTTATTACTGCTCGCAAAAATGCCGAAGCTCAAAAGCCTGGATGTCAATGCGTTGAACTTTGGTGACGAATCAGCTCATCTGCTCCCCTGGTTGTCTCATGTCGAGCAAATCGAAATCCGGGATCCATCCACGTTGACGGATGAACGACTGGCACTGCTCAATCAACTGCCGCAGTTGTCCCGGCTGAAATGGTGTGATATCGCGATTCAAAAACCAGTACCACTTACCTTGGAAGCACGCGAACGTTATCCCAATCTCAAGTTTGAAATCTGCGGAAAATAAACCTGGCTGATGCGAACAGATTGCTTACTCAGCAACGTGGTTGAGCAGCAGCAGATGCTTACTTGACTGAGAACTCATGCAGCGATTCAGGCCAGATCGCATGAAAGCCATCTTCAGACACAGGACGGTAGCCGGCTTTGAAACGGTCCATCAGGGGATGTTCAATCTGCGTTCTGATCTGGCTCAAAACTTTCGCCGGATCATCGACGGTCATAAACAGGTTCATTTCCGAACTGCCGAAGTCATGTCCGTCGACAATCGTCTTGCCATCCACCTGGATTTGATCGATGAGCACAGATTCCAGATCCACGAGGGAATCGTAATCAGAAATTACGGCTCCTTTAAACTGTAGTACAAGTTGAAATTTCATAGTCGTTCCCACGGTCTGATGGATAGAATGGCGAGAGAGTATCGGACCCTGTTTGCCCAGCGAAAGGGCTCAAGACTGGCTACAGTCCCATTATAACTAAGGGACTGCTGTTTTTGATACCAGGTTCATCCAAATTCGACTGATTTCAATAAACCGGAGATGCTCATTAACTTACTCAGACTTTGATCATGACGACGCAAACTCTTTTCTGCAAGCAGTTTCGGAATAAATGTTCTTATAGAACGGAGCGACTGGCATGCACCGTCGCAGTCAAAATATTCGCTTGGCTCAACTCGCCGCAGGTACACTGGTGACTCTGGCCCTGGTCAGTATTCACGCGGCATCATTCTGTGCGCGACCTGTGATATTCTATACGGATGGGATGAGCGCTCAGCAGCTTCAGTAGTTAGAAGAAATCCAGAAGCCGATTCACTCTTAAAACGGAAAACCATAACTGCTTCTGTACACCCGTTTTAAGAAATCTCCCTTCTTTCTCCAATTACCCCCATCGCTATAGACACAATCCGCCGATCCCCCTAAAATCTGCCGACTTTTTATTGACTCACAGATATAGATCGGATCGGGCTATTTAATATGAATTCACAGCAGACACTCGCGCCGCTTCCGGAAACGGACCCACTTCTTCCTGAAAACGCAACTGCTGAGACGCCCGAACCTGAGACATCCCAAAGTGATACATCACAGCCGGGTAAATATGCCACTCCCGACTGGGCGAACATCGGCTGGGTCGTCGCCATTCACCTGGGACTGCTGGCCGCTCCCTTTTATTTCACCTGGACCGGTCTGCTGACCTGCGTGTTCCTGGGCTGTCTGACCGGTTGTATCGGGATCTGCATGGGCTACCATCGCCTGCTGACACATGGCAGCTTTCAGACGTATTCCTTCATGAGCCGTGCGATCGGCCTGATTGGTTTACTGGCCGGGCAGGGACCTCCGATTCAGTGGGTCGCCAATCATCGTAAACATCATCTGCACAGCGATCAGCCCGGCGATCCCCATTCGCCCCGCGATGGTCGCTGGTGGAGCCACATTCTCTGGCTGGTTCCCTTTCACAGTGCTGAAGAAATTCAGGCCACCCATCAGCGGTTCGCCCCCGATCTGCTTAAAGACCCGTTCATGCGGTTCCTGCAGAAAACATTTCTGTTCTGGCACATCGGACTGGGCGCCATCTTATATGGCATCGGTTACTGGCTGGGCGGCAGAGAGACCGCGATCAGCATGGTCGTGTATGGCATGTTCGTGCGTCTGTTTTATGTGCTGCACGCCACCTGGTTCGTGAATTCCGCCACCCACATCTGGGGCTACCGCAATTACGAAACCACCGACGACAGCAAAAACCTGTGGTGGGTCGCTCTGATGACTTACGGCGAAGGTTGGCACAATAACCATCACAAGTACCAGCGGATGGCAAAGAACGGCCACAAATGGTGGGAACTCGACATGACCTACGGTGCGATTCTCGTCCTCGAAAAACTGGGCCTCGCCTGGAAAGTGGTCAAAACGATTCCCCCCAACGACAAAGCATCGGCAGTCAAGCCACCCAAATTCGCCCAGCAGCAGCAGGCCGTGAAGCAATAGAAAATGAGCCTGTCAGAATGCAATTCGACTACTGAGCCTTAGACTGTGTCCGGTTTTACTATAGCGTTTCCAGGGCTGTTTGGCCCGAGTAGTTAATATTGCGAGACGCGATGGTTAAATGGGATGTGCTCTTGAGACGGGTTCGTGAGTCCGCAGCCTGTCATGACAGGGTGGGGGAGTATATTTCTGGCGTTGAACCAGAGCCGTTAGGCAAGCCAACTGTGCCACACAGACGTCTGATCTGGTAGGTTACTTGCAATTACTATGGCAGTTCCCGTGTGCCACGGACCGGCTCGCCCGGCCGTGCTGAGCAGTTCCCGCTTACGAAGTCGACGAAACAACGAACGGCCTGCTAACTCTCCGTCCCCAGCTGTTCCATCGCGGCAGGCATGCGTTGAATATTACCTTCGCGGTCCACACAGGCAATGACGCTGTGGGCCACAGCCACACTCGCGCCGTCGCGAAACAGTTCATACTTGTGTTCCAGCTTGGCGCCGGTTACTTTTTCCAGCGTGGTTCGCAGCGTCAGCACATCATCGTAGCGGGCCGGCAGTCGGTATTTACATTCGATCTTCGCGACCACCAGCAGGTAACCTTTCTCTTCCATCTCGCGATAGTTGCCACCTTGAGATCGGAAGAGTTCCGTGCGACCCATTTCAAAATACGTGAAGTAATTTCCATGATGCAGAAAACCCATCGCGTCTGTTTCGTTGTAGCGGACGCGGATTTCTATCTCATGCGAGGCAGACATAGGACCGTGTATTCCTTTTTTGAATTCTGAGCAGACCGTCAGGTGCGAACCGGTGTGGGGGGAGTGATATCGTAAGTCCGTTGAGCTTCGGAATCGCTGTTCTCATTCTGGGAATTATCAACGGCGATCTGATACAGTTTGCGACCCGCGTCGGTGGGGTAGGTGGAGTCGATACAGGCCTGGCAGAGCGAGGTTCCGGGCAGACCAACAGCACGAGAGATTGACTCTTTCGGCAGATACTTCAGGCTGTCGGCGCCAATGGCAGCGGCCATTGCTTTTTCTACTTCGGGATTCATTTCGCCACCCTCCAGAAATCGGGGGGCAAACAGCTCGTTGATGGTCGACATGTCGATACCGTAAAAACAGGGCCCGATGATCGGCGGACAGGCAACACGCACGTGAATTTCTTTCGCACGTCCCCGTTCTTTCAACTGGCTGATCAACGCTTTCATCGTTGTCGATCGTACGATGGTGTCTTCCACCAGCAGGACGCGTTTGCCTTCCAGAACTTCAGGCAGTGGCGTGTATTTTGCACGGACTTTATCGCCACGATTCGCGCCTTCAATAAACGTACGACCGATGTAGCGGTTACGAATCAGGCCTTCCAGACAGGGCACGCTCAAGTGATAGGCCATACTGTCGGCGGCTGCTTTGGCCGTGTCGGGTACGGGAACCACAATCGTGTCGTCATCAATGGGTACGGTTTCCTGCTCAGCCAGCTCTTCACCCAGACGTTTACGGGTAATGTAGACGCTCTGATCATCCAGCGTACTGCAGACGTTCGCGAAGTAGATCCATTCGAAGAAACAGTGCGCTTTCTGTGTGGGCTTGGCGTATTCATGAACAGTAAGTTCTCCATCCTTGATGATCACCGCAGAGCCGGGGGCCAGACTTTCAATCTGATCCTCTTCAAATCCCATGTTGGCCAGCGCGACACTTTCCGAAGCAGCCGCAAACAGAGAACCATCAAAGGCATAACACAGCGGACGAATGCCGACCGGATCCCGCGAGACAAACATGTTGCCCAGTGCGTCCAGAAAAACAATATTATAGGCGCCATCCAGACGTTTGCTGAGCGTGCCCAGGATTTCATGCAGCTCACCCGGGTTCTCTTTGGAAAGTTCCTGCGAAAGCAGATGCATCAGGATTTCGGTATCTGTTTCCCGCGCCAGGTGAAAATCGGACTCGGTCAGCACTTCTTTACACAGATCCTGATAGTTGGCCAGCTGGCCGTTAAAGCCAAAACTGAACCATTTGGATTTCTGAATATGATGTCGCTCGAAAGGCTGTGCATAGCTGCGGTCATCTTTACCACAGGTGGCATAACGCACATGCCCGATCGCGGCGGGACCTTCATACTTCTTCATCAGCGCGTTAAACGTCTGCTGGTGATTCAGCTGGAAGACTTCGGTGACCGTGCCGACATCTTTATGTGTATCGATCAACTGGTTACGGGCCGGGTTGAACGTAGTCATTCCTGCCGCCAACTGACCGCGATTCTGAATATCCAGCAGCAGACGGGAAATGAGTTGTGAAGTTTTCTCAGGAGATCCCATGGGGGCCAGCGGACTGGTTTCCCGGTTAGGGAGATGGTAGACAGCTGCAACGCCACATTCGTGGAATAGTTCCGACATAAAATGCCTTAGTTCGTGAATAAGGGTTTCAAAATCAGTGTGAACCGGGTGAACTATGCGGTAAATTGTTTCAGGACTGTCGAGGAGAGACAAACAAAATCAGGTGTAACAACGAAAAATGAGACGATTTCAGTGAAAATCGCCCCTGTTTCCTGCCAAACTCGCGTTGTTCTGTGTCTATGCTGCAGCCACTGACTACTATATTATATAAATATTAAGAAATAGGGACCCGGTGGGGAGTGCCTCTTTGAAATTTTTTAGTGATTCCCGGAAAAAGTGCGGACTGTGAGTCGAACCAGACGTGAAGTGATCGATACAGCGGAAACGCTGGTGATTAAAATTGGAACAAACGTTCTGTCTTGCGCGGATGATACACTCAACCCCGCACGCATAGAATCACTGGCGGAACAGATTCACCGCGTCAAGCAGACCGGCCGTAAAGTAGTGGTCGTCTCCAGCGGTGCCATCGGAGCAGGCATGGGGCTTTTGGGTTTAAAAGAACGCCCCAAAGATCTCGGGCACCTGCAGGCCTCCGCCGCTGTCGGACAGGCCCATTTGATTCGCCGCTATGACCGCTGCCTGCAAAAGCACGGCTACCACGCGGCGCAACTGCTGGTGACAGCGAATGATTTTAAACATCGCACACGCTATCTCAATGTACGTAACACCATACATACGCTGTTCGAATACGGCGCGGTTCCCATTGTCAATGAAAACGACACCGTCAGTATCAAAGAGATCAAGTTCGGCGATAACGATCATCTCGCCGCCATGGTCACCAGCCTGGTCAAGAAGCCACTGCTCGTGATTCTGTCTATTGTCGATGGCTTGTATGACGGCGATCCCAAATCTCCGGACAGCGCCCGCATTTCGCAGGTCCAGGACTGGACACCTGAGTTACTGTCTCTTGCCACCGACGACAGCAGTTCACTCGGTACCGGGGGGATGAAATCCAAACTGCAGGCGGTACATTCCGCGACCGCAGTCGGAGAAAATGTCATTATCGCCAATGGCACACAGGAAGGGGTTCTGGATCAGATCCTCAACGGTGATGATGTGGGCACACTCTTTCTGGCGCAGGGCGCTTCCGTTTCTGCCTGGAAACGCTGGATTGGTTACACGATTCGCCCTAAAGGCAAGTTTCATCTGGACGAAGGAGCGACCAAAGCCATTCGCGAAGGAGGGAAGTCTCTACTGGCGATCGGCATTCGCTCGATTGATGGCACCTTTGAAAGTGGTGAAGTCGTCACCCTCGTCAGTCCTACAGGGGAAGAATTCGCCCGCGGGCTGAGTAATTACAATTCGAATGATCTGGCAAAGATCGTGATGCGACGTTCGGATCAGATTGCCACTATACTGGGAGCCGTCCCGTACTCCGAAGTAATTCATCGGGATAATCTGGCGGTTCTGGAAAACCATCCTGCGCTGTAGGAACTATAAGAGGATAGATGCATGTGGTTTACTGAAACAGCGATCCCCCCGATGGTCGTTTGCTCCGCGATTGCTGCGATCCTGTTTATACAATGGTATCAGCGGCGACTGGGGAAATTTCTGATCGGCAGCCTGATCATGGTGCTGGTGACGGTCGGTTTTTATCTGCTTGAAATAAGTATCGTGACGCCTCGCGAACGTGTGGAAGCCGACCTCTATGATTTGATCGATGCCTTCCAACACAAAGAACAGGAGAAGACGCTGGACTATATCAGCCCCCGGGCAGTGCAGTTGCAGGGCGTAGTGAAGCTGGCTATGGAACTGGTAACGCTGGACGACGATCTCAGAATTACCGATGTATCAACCGTAATGAAAGCAGAAGATTCCCTCGCCACCATCCACTTCCGCGCGAACGGGACCGCCATGTACGGTGGCGTTTCCAGCAGACAGCCCACCCGCTGGGAACTGACCTGGCAGAAAATGGGAGGCGAGTGGAAAGTCACCGAAGCCACTCGCTTGAACCCGATCACCGGAGAAACGCTGAGACCATTTTCAGTCCGCTAACTGTGTCCCGTTTGACTGTAGCGTCTACCAAAGTCAGAGACGCCATGGAAAAGCGTTATGTGCTTTAACTGGCCGCAGGATTGTTTTTGCGATAAGCCCCATTAGCCGGTTTCGTATCCGCCGGGGAATTCATCAGTACGCGATCAAAGAAGGCTTCCATCTCCGGGTAGGTTTCGCAACGATGGCTGGTGAAGACATCATGGTTCGCTTTCGGATATCGCTGGTAAGTAATATCCACAGCGCCAGCAGATTTCAACGCGGCGACAAAACTGTCTGCCTGAGATACATCCACAATCCGATCTCCCGTTCCCTGGAAAACCAGAAACGGCGGAGCCTGCTTACTCACGTGCGTGATCGGAGAAGCCAGAATTGCCAGCTCTTCCAGGCTTGTTTCCTTTGAATTGAGCAGTTGGAAGAGGGTTCGCTTATTTCTGACCCCACCAGGCCAGTTCACAAAATCGGTCGGAATTGCGGAGACACAGGCGGCATTGAGCAGGCTGGATTGTTCCTGCCACGGACCATCGCCTTCCAAAGTCTGATCCCCATTCACCAGCCCCAGCAGGCTGACGAGGTGTGCTCCCGCCGAATTTCCATACCCGCCAATACGGTTCGGATCGACGTTATATTTATCTGCATGCGCCCGCAACCAGCGTACTGCACACTTCACATCCTGCAGGCAGGCAGGAAACGGGTCTTCATCGGACAGGCGATAATTGACGCTGATGCAGACATAACCCTTGCTCGCATATTCCACAGGGCCACTCTTGAAAAATCCACGACCTTTATCACCACTCGACCAGCCACCCCCGTGCACAAAGACAATCGCCGGGCGTGGTTTTTCGCTTCGTTCACGAGGCATCACCAGATCCAGTTTCCAGGCGCGGCGGTTACCAGGTTGATACTCAATGTCTTCCATGACCTTCAGGTCTCTAGGCAGAGGCGCAATATTCGATAGGATCGGAGTCTCTTTTTTCACCTTCCGGTTTTCAGCAGAACTCTTTTGTGGGTCAGGTATGAGACACGTAACAAGTCCCAGCAGAAACAGCCCGATCAAAATACGTGATACAAAGTAACGCATCACCAACCCTCACTGGTTAAGACAACATGGAAGCACTTGTGTTGTCCAATAAACCCTGAATGAGCCGACAGGTTTCCCTGATCTTTGACATTATTTTTAAAAATCCGTGGACACTGCAGAAGCCCGCTGCTCTATTTCCAGCCAGAATCACAAACAATAACCCTCCCGGAACCCGCCTGGCAGCGTAATACAGGGAGCTGGGGAGAAGGTAACGCTTGCTTTATTGTATTGAATACGGTTAAATTATATATAATCCTGCCCGAGCCTCTATTCCCCCTGTTGATGAAAGTGTGAGCGAATAATCATGGCGACCGTTGTCACCCGACAGATTACCCACGGTTCCCGCAGACAGACGCTGGTGCAGCAGGTGCTCAGCAAGTTCTTTCAGGGGGAATACCAGCCCAACCAGCGCATGACGGTGCAGGCTCTGGCCCGGGAATGGGAGGTCAGCGCCACCCCCGTTCGTGAAGCACTGGTGGAACTCGCAGGCATCGGCATTGTGGAAATTTTTCCGAATCGCGGTGCCGTACTCCGCAATTTCGGCGTGAAGGAACTGCACGAAATCTGTCAGGTCCGGCGCATCCTGGAAAGCGAAGCCACCCGCTGTGCCTGCGGACATATTACACCGCACGAACTGGCACAGCTGGAGCAGACCTTCAGTAAGCTGGCATCGGCAAAAAGAACAGTCGAGTGGTCCGAAACAACACAACAGTGGGACGACTACCTGCACGAACTCATTTATCGAACCTGTGGCAGTGAAAGACTGGCCCTGGAAATCAACCGCTATCGTGTCCTGCATCAGACCTTAAGACAGGTCCGTCACAGCAAGCGACAGAATGTCAAAGATTTTGAGCATATGGAAGAGAACGCAGAACACTTGCGCATCGTGCAGGCTTTGATCAAGGGAAATCCCGACAAAGCCGCCAAAGCCATGCACGAGCATCTGCAGCAGACTCCCGTCTGGCTGGAACGCGATCTGTTTCAGCGCCAGGAGTCATAACCCGCAAACTATTATCATAATAATCCTCCGGTGAACGAAAACAAATTTGAAGGACTGGCTCAGTGATTCAAACTTCTCTAACCCGACTTTTTCTGATGACCCTCTTTACGGCAGGACTCAGCCTGCTGGTCACAGCTGCAGAAACAGCACCGGACTCCACGCCCCAAATCGATTTCGAAAAAGAGATCGCCCCGCTGCTCGTTGAGCACTGCATCCGCTGCCACAACCCGGGTAATGAAAAAGGGGATCTCTCCCTCGCCACGCTGCAGTCGATCAAAGACGCAGGTTACCTGACGCCAGGTAAACCTGAGGAAAGCTATCTGCTGGATGTGGTTCACACCAGTCCGGAAACGGGCAAAGCATCCATGCCCAAAGAAGGCCCGCCTCTCGCAAAAGAACAGGTCGCGTTGCTCACCCGCTGGGTCAAAACAGGCGCAGCCTGGCCTGAGGGCCTCACACTTCAGGAAAAATCCAAAGCCGATCTCAGCTGGTGGTCCCTGCAGCCCCTGGCACAAGTGGTTCCCCCCCCAGGCAATGACGCACCCGCCAACTGGCAGGCCAGTCCCATCGACCGGTTCATCTTCGCAAAACTGAAAGCGAAGAATCTCAAACCAGCACCGCGCGCCACAAAACGAGAACTGATCAGGCGGGCCACCTATAATCTGACGGGACTGCCACCCACGCCGGAAGAAGTCACTACTTTTGAAAAAGATCAATCACCGGACGCCTATGAACGGCTCATTGATCGCCTCCTCAATTCCCCCCGTTACGGCGAACACTGGGGCCGCCACTGGCTGGATGTCGTTCGTTTCGGCGAGAGTAATGGTTTCGAACGTAATGTGATTATCGACAATGCCTGGCCGTTCCGCGATTACGTCATCCGGTCATTCAATGAAGACAAACCATTCGATCAGATGGTAACCGAACATCTGGCCGGTGATGTGATTGGGAAAAATGACCCCGATGTTGTCGTCGGTAGCACATTCCTCGTCTGTGGTCCTTACGACAACGTAGGTAACCAGGATCCAGTGCAAGCCGCCCAGATTCGTGCGAATACGATTGACGATATGATCCGTACCACAGGTGAAGCGTTCCTCGGGCTGACCGTTGGTTGCAGTCGCTGTCACAATCATAAATTTGATCCGATCAAACAGCAGGATTACTATAGCCTGTACGCCACGTTCGCCGGCGTCAGGCATGGCAGCCGCGTGATTGCCGATCCGCAAGACCGGCAGACGCAAAGCCAGAAACGACAGCCACTGCAAAAAGAAAAAGCCGATCTGCTGAAACAGAAAAGCGAAATTGAAAACGCAATTCAGAAACGGGCCGAGGAGAAATCCGCCGAGTACGAAAAGGAATGGACCCGTGAACCAGTGAAACGGACTGGCATCGAAGAAGCGTTCTCGCCCGTCACGGCAAAATATGTAAAACTCACTTCGCAGGGGCTCGATACTAATCCCCGCGCCATCACCGGATTTCGCATCGATGAATTCGAAGTCTGGTCCACAGACGAAACTCCAAAAAATGTCGCGCTTGCGAAAAATGGCGGCACAGCTACCGGCGCCAACAGTCGTGTCGCCGGCGACTTTGCCGGAGCCTACGATGTCGGCTTGACCATTGACGGGAAAATCGGTGCCTGCTGGATTGCCGGCAGTCCTGATCTGACTGTCGAATTCGCTGAGCCACAGACCATCAATCGTGTGCGTTTCTCCAGCGATCGCTCCGGCGCTGCCATGAGCAACTACAAAGCAACCTTTCTGGCGGAATACAAACTCGAAGTTTCCACCGACGGTAAAACCTGGCAGGAAGTCGCTTCCTCCCATAACCGCAAACCCGTCAGTTCCTCTCACCGCCGCAAACGGTTTTACGATCTTGAAGTCACGACGGAAGAACGCAAACAGCTCAATGAATTCAATAAACAAATCAGACACGTCGACCAGCAACTGGCCGCCATTCCCGATCCCCCCTCCTGGTGGGTGGGCAATCACAGCCAGGTGAATGGCCCCTTCCACATTTTCGTCGGAGGCAATCCGCAACGCAAAGGGGACACCGTGGTCCCTGCCAGCATGACCACGCTCAATCAAGTGACCGAAGGGTACAAGCTCGATGCCAACAGCCCGCAAGGTCAGCGTCGTCTGGAACTGGCCCGCTGGATTGTTTCCAAAGACAACCCGCTCACGCCACGCGTGCTTGCCAATCGGCTCTGGTATTACCATTTTGGAACCGGCATTGTCTCTACCCCCAGCGACTTCGGCTACATGGGGACGAAACCCAGTCATCCAGAACTGCTCGACTGGCTGGCGCTTCAGGTTCAGAAGAATGGTTGGCGCCTCAAAGACATTCAGAAACAGATCATGCTCTCGGAAACTTATCAGCAGGCCAGTACGTTCCGCGAAGACGCCGCCCGTATCGACTCCGATTCCCGCCTGCTCTGGAGGTTCCCGCCCCGTCGTCTGTCGGGGGAAGAAATTCGCGACACCCTGTTATCCGTCACCGGCAAACTGAACCTCACAATGGGGGGCCGCGGTTTTCGTTTATACGAATATCTGCAGGATAACGTCGCCACCTATGTGCCGCTCGAAGAGTTCGGCCCGGAAACCTACCGCCGCGCCGTCTATCATCAGAATGCCCGCGCGGCTCGCGTCGATCTGTTAACCGATTTCGACTGCCCCGATAACGCCTTCGCCGCACCCCGACGGAATTCGACGACCACGCCTCTGCAGGCGCTGACATTAATGAACCATCAATTCACGCTCGATCTCTCCCGCTTTCTCGCCGAACGTCTCAGACAGGATGCGGGCGCAGAAAACATCGATCAGCAGATTGATCGTGCGTTCCATTTACTTTACTCCCGTGCTCCCCAAAGCGAAGAACAACAGGCCGCCCGCGCGCTTATCGCCGCCAGTGACCTGGATGCCCTGTGTCGGGCCATGATTAATTCCAACGAACTGATTTATCTCGATTGAACTGGTGAACCGCATGTTGAATCCGTTTGAACAATTCACAACCCAACGCCTGTTACAACAGGTGCATTCCCGCCGTTCGTTCTTTTCCAGCGTCTATACAGGCATGGCCGGTCTCGGACTGACGAACCTGCTGCTCAACGATCTGTCAGCCGCGAATTCCAAATCCACGAATTCAAAACACAACAAAGACTGGCAACCCGGCGTTGATGAAACCCATTTTCCACCGAAAGCCAAACGGGTCCTGCAGATCTTCTGCCCCGGCGCCGCCTCGCACATGGATTTGTGGGAACACAAACCCAGCCTGGAAAAGTATCATGGCAAACCGCTGCCCGGCGAAGAAAACTTCGTCAGCTTTCAGGGGAAAAACGGCAATCTCATGAAAAGTCCCTGGGCCTTCAAACCACAGGGAGAGACCGGCAAGATGTGTACGACCATGCTGCCTCATATGTCGCAGCACGTCGATGACATCGCCTTTATTCACTCCATGACTACCAAAACCAACACGCATGGGCCCGGCTGTGTGTTCATGAATACCGGCCACGATACCGAAGGTTATCCCAGTGCCGGTGCCTGGCTCGGCTATGCGTTGGGCAGTGAAAATGAAAACCTGCCGGCCTACATCGCCATTCCCGATATTCGCGGCGAACCCCCTAACGGCAAAGCCAACTGGAGTAACGGCTTCCTCCCCGCCCAGCATCAGGCGATTGTGATGAACGCGCAGTCTCCCATTCGTAATCTGAAAATTCCCGAGGGGATCTCTCCCAAAGAAGAGAAAGCCACACGCGAGTTCTTAAAGTTCCTCGATCAGAAACACGCCGAACAGCGCCCGGGCAACTCCGATCTGCAGGCCCGCATCGAAGCCTACGAACTCGCCGCCCGCATGCAGCTGTCGGCACCTGAAGTCTCAAACCTGGCTTCCGAACCGAAATCGATTCACGAACAGTATGGCACGGGTGACCCCAACAAACTGAAAGCAGCTTACGCGCGCAACTGTCTGCTGGCGCGGCGGTTCCTGGAGCGGGGCGTGCGCTATCTGAACCTCTACTGTTCCTCGCGGGCATCGGGCGTGGATGGCCTGTTGAACTGGGACGCCCATAAAACGCTCAAAGCCGACTACGAACGGCACTGTCCCATTTTCGATCAACCCACGGCTGCGCTGCTCACCGATTTGAAACAGCGGGGCCTGTTAGACGAGACACTCATCCTCTGGACCACCGAATTCGGTCGCATGCCCACACATCAGTCGGGCACGCTCGGCCGCGATCACAATCCGGACGGCTTCACCTGCTGGATGATGGGCGCCGGAATCAAAGGGGGCACCAGCTACGGTGCCACTGATGAATTTGGTCGCCGCGCCGAACTCAATCCGACTACCGTCTGGGACTTCTATGCGACGGCCCTGCATCTGCTCGGTTTCCAGCATGATAAGCTGACCTACTATAATAATGGTCTCGATCGTCGCCTGACCGACGTTCATGGGAATTTGATTGAAGAAATCCTCGCTTAATGCTGATGATGGTGTAAATATCTGCTTGTGTCAGTAGAGGTTACATATTTTTGGAAGAGAACACAGAGAACCATTGACGGCTTCATCGTGTCTCTCTAAACTGTGCCTCTGATTAAGTTGCGGGGCGTAGCTCAGCTTGGCTAGAGCGCTGCGTTTGGGACGCAGAGGTCGCACGTTCGAATCGTGTCGCCCCGACTTTTCTTAACCCTTAAATGGGTATAGACTTATGGCAAGAAATGGAATTTGAATTCTTCGCCATGATATCAGAAATTCAGGTCATTAAAGAATCGCGACTTGTTCGCGATTTTTTTACGTACCCGGCTTAATTCATCAAACCCCGCTGATCAAAATTCAGCCCAATCATGGTGTAGTCTAACGTCTCTGTCAGCCAGCCATGTTTTACCAAGGATGGGTTGAATGAGCCGATTGCTTGGGCGGATTATCTGCTATATGAGTTTTCCGAACAACAAAGGATGGTCGATGCACGGAGCAGAGCAAGATAATATCTTAAGAGTGTCGTAACATGTATCGGCCCTCATACAAGTTCCGAGCATGGAAGGTAAACAGTTTACTCGAGTCTTTGTCCATTTTTTACTGTAGCGGTTCCAGAGCTGATTGACCCGAGTATATTAGATTGAGAGTCGCTATTGTTAAATGTGACGCGCTCTAGTTTCCTTCATCTGGGGTCGAGTTATCGAGAGATTTCTTCGACCGCACTGTAATCCAATTAAGGTGTTCAAGAGGTATCGTAGTTCGGTAGGTCCCAGATAGATGGCGTTATTGTTCGACTGTAATGCGGATCGCGCTCGAAACGGCCGTCGTCCCATTGCTGTCTGTGACGTGGCACTGGAGACTCTTTACTCCTGCGGCTGGATAAGTCACACTGGCATTGGGGCGGGAGGAAAACTCGGTATCTAACTTACCGTCTCCCTCAAAGTCCCACGCATACAAGAGGGATGATGAGTCACCATCGGGATCTTTCGTTTTATCCGCAGATACGGATAGAGTCTCACCCACTTTGAGCTTTATCTTAGGGCATGTGACATAAGGATACGCGGCTCGTTTTGAGTCGGCAGGCACGTTGACAGTGCCAGGTAAAATCCTGACATTCCCACTGCGATCAAATGCCCGTAACTGCCATTGGTTGTCGCCAATTTCATATCTCCAGAATCCAAGATCAACTTGCGCGTATTTTCCGGAAATTTCCTGGGAGGCGACAACGCACCCATTATTCATCAGCATTATATAAGCAAGCTCGTCATCATCGCGAACCGATACGGAACACACCAGCAGACCTTCGACCGGTTCAGTTGAAACGTTCACCTGCTCAATCGAGGGTGATTTTGTCTCTTTGAATTCTTCCCCAGAGCGGAAGAAACGATTGAGTCGTAATAAGTTGGAGGCATTTGCGCTAAGATGTGTATACTCCTCCGAAAATTTATCGGGATAGACCCAGGCTCGAAAACCACGAAGCCCGTTCCCCATCAAATTCCCCGCAGCATTGTCATCGTTTCTGAAGTCGTGACTTAGCAGGAAACAGTGGCCTAGTTCATGTAGCCAACTCCCCAGGTTAGAGGAGACAACGGTTCCGACGGTGGTTCCACGACTTGGCGGAAAGCTGACTCCTCGCTTCAGGGGATAACGACCGAGACTTGGTACAACCATCCCGTGGTAAGGTTTTTCGTTCGTTAAGGCTGTTAGGGATAACTCTCCCAATGTGCCCGTATCGCAAACCATCGCACCTGTATGAAAAGTCTTCCCGCCTCCCTGACGATGGACGCCAACAACTTTTCCGCTTGGTAGAATTTCCTGCATATCGATAAACAAGAGCCAAATCTGGCCACTTTCCTCTACAGGAATCCCGACGTCTTTAGCATCGGTAACAACCCGGTTATAAACTTTGTCTCCCTGACCTGGCTCATTCGTCCGGTAATAGACACTGGGACGTGGCAGACGGATGTTGTGCACCCGAGGCCAGGAAGAATCGGTTTCTGACTCGTAGGTAAACGTCATCTTGCCATGCCCATTTTGGGCCATCTGGTCTGCAAACCAGCGTTGATACCAAAGTAAGAGTTCCGCAGCGCGATGCGCTGTCGCTGCATTCGGACTTCGGTCGGCTGGTGTTAAATAGGCAATACGAACACGATAAGAATCAGAATTTTTCCCAATCTCTGTTAGTTTCTCGAATCGGGTGGTGACGGGAAGGTCGAGTCCCGCACATAGCATGGCCAGACTGTCCGAGGCGTTGGTATAGAGACGATTCAGCGGGGTTCCTGAAAGGTTAGCTAATGCGAGGGCATTTTTGAGCGGGGCAATCCTGGCCAGAGCCTCTGCTGGGGGAAGGCGTTTTACCCTACGTTTTAATAGAGTCGCCTGCTTCTGAATGTCGCGAAGAGATATCGTTTTGGGTTGCGACTCATCCGCAAGCGTGTGCTGTGCTGACAGGATCACGACCAACAATAATACCCAGAAAGAAAATTTTGGAGCCATAGATCACACCATGCACCTTCTCAATCGCACCCCGAGTAAGTTGTTCAATCCATGGGGGAAGTTACAGAACAAATTATTGATTTTAGTTGTTGTCGATCCGCAACATAGAAGATGTCGCTGGTAAATGAACGGTACAAATGATACCTGCTCCACCAGTGCCGAGCAATGTCATTGATTTAATTATTTGATATTGGGGCATATCAATCGCACTCGTATGCGAGATACCAGGAACCGTTTTGTTAGTTCTCGGGGCTTGCCTCTTGGTTTGACGGTTTGTGTGCTCCACCCAGCGTCGCCAAATGGAGTACCGTTCTGGATCAAGTATGCTTAAGCCTGCTGTTGGCCGTCGGCCAGGCATGTTTGTCCCAGTCCGGCTTTCGCCTGAGTGACCAGGGAGACGATTGGGGCTGTGGTTCGGTCGATCCCTGTTTCCCATGCTAGAGACGGTCCTATTTCCAGTCATTGGCCTGATAGGCAAGCTTCACTGTTATCGTATTTCGATCAACAGAACGACAGACCGTATAAAAGTGCTCGTGATCCTGAACAGGAAATGACTTGAAATGCACCTGATAATCTTGTCCGGAGACGACACAGTCCCTATGGACGTGCCAGTGCTGGGTGTGAGTTAGTCTGTGAAGCGGGAGAGCTGACCGTCTTCACTCGGATGCACAACCAAATGTCAATGGCTGGGAATCACACAATAGCTGAGCAGACACATCTCAAATCGATCAACGGTCTCTAATAAAACTCAACACTGTCGCTGAAACCTATTACCTGATTTACGACTGAACTGGGGCCGTTCACGCGCGATAAGAAAAACTTCATGAGTACCAGGCATCAAGGAAATGTTTGATACTGAATCCTATAGAAACGATGCCAAGAAATTGAAATAATTTCTTGGTGGCCGCTTCTCCACAATGTCTGGCCACACGGTCTGCATGCATCCGGTACAGTAAAAATAGCGGGTACCAGGTCGCGCAGATGATCAGCGCTAAGCCCAGACACAAACAGGTGATACCAGCCATTTCCGGTGCAACAGGTTCATTCATTGAATCAAATCTCTCGAAATCCTGACACGAACTTTAAACTGCTTCATTCTATCCAGAAATGCCTGGTTCCAATGATCAAAGGATTAAATTTGTAAGAAGTCCGGGGACGTACCAGTTTTCATCTGAGGGAGACTCGATCCGGATGCATGCCAGACAGCGCCTGATGCAGGCTTGAGAGAGAGGAATATTCTGATCGTTCATTTTTTTTGTGATGGATCGAACTGTTGTTTTTTCTGCGATGGGTCTTCCTGCAGGTTCTCTGTCCCCAACTGATAAATCACAAAATTTCCGCCGACGTAGAGTTGATTGAGAAACACCTCAGAGCCGTAGTATTCTTTGAGATAATCTTTAAGTACGGTCTCCATTTTCGGATGAGAGATAAAAAAGAGCCGCCTGGATCCAATCAGCTCGTTCAACGGTAATTCAATCTCGTATGCTTTCATTTTTTTCTGAAACAATGGAGAACGCTGGAGGCCATTGAGAAACAGATAGTTGAAGTCCTTGAACTCCGATTGGTTATCCAGGGGAAGAAATCGATCGATCGGAAACGTCCAGAGCGCTACAAACACTTTGTCCGGCAACTTTTCCTTCAAAAAATGCACTTCCTGTTTAAACTGGGCATTCAGTTTTACAATCCGGTTTGACCAGAAAACGTATCCTAGAAACATGATGGAGCTGAGTAGCAATAGCAGCACCATACTTGCTTTGAGCAGGATGGGCCCGCGAAAAATACGACCGGCTGCCGCCAGTCCTTCTTTACCAGTGACATTCAACAACAGCGTGAAATAGAAGGGGAGGGCCATAAGACAGGAAAAGACCCGATCAGGCAATTTCTTATAGATAATCAGGTAAGCCATAATCAGGACGCACCAGAGGACAGACCATTTTATACTCTTTCTCTGCCAGCTCGCTTTCTGGCCCATGCATGTAAAGATCAGTGTGGCGAAGAGACTTAAATAAGTGACAGGACGAGTGATCGTGTGCCTGGTTGCCTCTTTCCGTGCGTCGACCACTTCAGGCATCTGACTCAGAGACAAGGTATCGGTTTGCTGTTGAAATCGTTTCAATCGCTCAAGGCTGAATGTATTCTGATCCAGGTAGATCCATTCGCGTAACGCTCTGTAATCGGGCCTGCTCCAGCCTACCTCCGTAAATATCTGCTGTGTCTGCTCATTTAAGGGGATTTCTGCATAATTAATCAGGGATGCCGTTGTTGCGTGATAAGGGAGGAACTCTCTCCATTCTTCATCCTGCTGATAGTATTGACCGTCAAAGTAATGGCACCCCAGTATGCCGATGACAGCCAGGGCAGCCGGCAGGAGATAGATTTTGATCTTCAAACTGCCGAACCAATGATAAAACAATATGAGAAGCATTGGCAGAGAAGCCAGGACCAGCATCTGCAGTGACTGAAAACGAATCAGACTGGCGAAGATCAGGCAGCAGGCTCCCTCCCATTTAAGCCAGGGCCGATGCCTTTCCCTGTTATCCAGAATCAGGCTCACCAGGATCAGCGACAGACCGGCCAGGCCGATCAAAAATGCGGTCGAAGTAAACTGAACGTGTACCAGAAAGTAGCCTCCGACCACCACATAGAACATCAGGTAGCCAAACAGAACCAGGCGGTTTCGCTTTAACAGAAGAATGGAATATAACAGAAGCCAGTGAGCCAGGAACTGGGTCAGTAGCAGGTAGCCGCCATACCAGGGAATGAGTGGAGCCACGGTGTAGAGTTTCTTCAGTGCGAATCCGATCAGCACGTTTGTGTAAAACAGGTGCTCATCAGGGCCGACGACTGTTCCATATCCGGAGGCAACCAGCCCCATGACTGGATCATCATTCGTATCGTAAACGGGCGTCAGTATCAGGAACGTCAATCCAAACAGGCCGATCACAATTCCCGCTGCCCAGAGTGCTGGCGAACTGCAGAGTCGATTGATGAGCCCCGCCGACTCGGATTGATATTGTGCTTCCGACATGATATTCCTGAATGCTCTCCGAATTGATTTCCCCGGGGACTGTAAAGAATCGGGAACACGTGTAACCGCAAAAAATATACCAGATTTCGCAGAGTACGGATGATTCCGAATATGCAGATTATTCGAGTCTTAATTTCACGAAAATGAGAACGGCATTGTCTTTTTGCTCCGTCTGATCGTGGTGCAGAAGCGTTGTACGGTTCCGCTGTTTTTTGCCGTGAATTCACCCACGATCCCCCCTTGCACGACAATTTTGTCTGGATATTTCGGAACTCGTTCTCCCCAGGTACCGACATTGGCTCCCTGGTTGCAATCTGAAACGCATCATATTTTAGCATAGCGTTTTTCCTGCGATGATACTCGGTCCCCCTGCTCCTGGAGCCACTCCAGTAAAACGGGACACTGTCTAATGTGATCGAATCTCAGTATTTCTCAAACCACAAACCTGACAGGAGAACGGTCACCTGCCCGGCGGATGTACATAATCGGATACATTTTGTATGTAGACGTCAATCCCGTTCAACAAGCCTGATTCAGTGAGTAGTGGACTGCGTTACACTATTAAGAAGATCATACTCAGCAAAATTACTGCCAGTAGAGAATTGGCCAGCGGAGAACTGGCGCGGGGTATCGAAGATGTATCAATCGAATCAACTTCCCTGCTTGATCGCATCACAATTAAATATAGCGTCTCACAATTTAATATCCTCGGGTCAACCAGCCTTGGAGGCGCTAAAGTAAAATGGGACACAGTCTGGCAGCGCTACCTGAGCTGCGATTATTTTCATGAGATGAAAAACTTCATCTGAGGTGCTCTTCGAACTGGTAACGCACTTACTGAGCAGGATTATGAGATCATAAACAACCACTATAACTGGTATTCTCCTACTCTCTGCCAGTCAAATGTCTCGCAGTGTGGAGAAAAGGGAATGCTTTGTGTACAGGTCATGGTCATAATAGTTTTGAAATTCTCTGAAGCGGTTCACCGATCTGATGTGCTTCGCTAAATCGCCTTCCCAATAGACCATTTTCCTATGATGAAGTCCAATTATCGACCTGAAATTGACGGGCTGAGAGCCCTGGCTGTGATCGCCGTTCTCCTGTTCCACCTTGGCCTGGGATTTCCTGGTGGGTTCATTGGCGTTGATGTTTTCTTTGTGATCTCGGGTTTTCTCATCACAGGAATCATTCGCAGAGGTCTGCAGGATGGGACATTCTCTCTCATGAACTTCTGGGAACGCAGAATCCGCCGCATCTTCCCTGCCATGTTTGTTGTGCTGACCTCTACTCTTACTGTGGGCTACTGGCTCTTATTACCCGATGAATTGAAAGACCTCGGCAAGTCAGCCATCGCTCAGTGTCTGCTTTTAGCGAACGTATATTTTTGGCAAGACACCGGATATTTTGCCGGTCCAGCGGAACTGAAGCCGCTCCTTCACACGTGGTCACTCGCTGTAGAAGAACAGTTCTATCTGCTTTTCCCCTTCTTACTGGTTCTCACCAAAAGACTTAGTAACAAAAGACTGTTCTGGTTGCTGGCCTTATTCTCATTCATCTCACTCATTTATAGCATTTACGGGACTCTTTACGAACCTGATGCGGCATTCTACTTGTTACCAATGCGCGCCTGGGAATTGCTTGTGGGTTGCATGTTGGCTGTTTTACCATTGCAGTGTGAGGCTGCTCCCCGCCGCGATAATATGATTGCTGCTACAGGGTTTCTGGCAATTCTGTTACCCATCTTCTTCTATAGCTCTGAAACTTTGTTTCCGGGGCTTGCGGCGATCCTCCCTGTCCTGGGTACGGCAGCCTTTATTTTTGCAACAGACAAGTCCCCCGCCACCTTTAGCGGGAAAATGTTATCTCAGCGGGCAGTCGTATTCGTGGGATTAATCTCATATTCCCTTTACCTGTGGCATTGGCCCGTGATTGTTTATGTGCGCACATATTGGGGATATTTGGGCTGGAGTCAAATCGTAATTGCTTTAGTTTGTTCGTTCTCGCTTTCTGTCTTGACGTGGAAGATGGTAGAAACGCCATTTCGACGAAAATCCTCCCCAAAACGACAGAGCCGTGTTTTTTCTACCGTAACCGTGTTATTTACTCTGTTTGTAGTAATTGCAACCGCGGTCACTATCAATATTTCACTTGTTAAAACGAACGGAATGAGCAGTCGGTTAACTGAGAACACGAGAGTCTTTTATGAGGACATGACATGGGAAGGACTCGAATTCGTGTTACCAGCCTCACCTGAAAAGCCGATTCAGATTACGGATCTCCCGTCTCTTGGCAGTAAGTCAGACAAAACCAGGCTAGAAACTGATTTTGTTGTCTGGGGCGACAGTCACGGAATGTTTCTAAGCCGTTGTATTGATAGCATCGCGAATCAATTCGGACTGTCTGGAAAAGCAGTCTTTTGTCCGGGTTGTCCGCCTCTGCCAAACATCTATCGCACAGACATATTTTCTGTAAAAGGTCAACTTTTGATTAATCAAGAGATCGTGAAACTGTTGGACCAAATTCGCCCTCGTAACTTGATTCTGATAGCAAGATGGAGCCAATATACCAATGGTCCGACGGAAAAAGGAGGTACAGCACAGGAAGTGGTCAAGATCATCTCTGACGATGAATCTCAACTTCATGAGAGCGAGCTTCCGGCCGATGTTATTGAACGCAATTTGAGACAATTAATTGACTTCTGCCAGGCAAGAAACATCACCCTGTGGATTGTCAAACAGGTACCCGAAACAGGCGAGTCCATGCCAGCTAGAGAATGGCTACTGTTTAAGTCGGGAAAAAGAAACACGGTCAATAATCGTCATCGAACTCTGACCGACCATCAAGAGCAACAGGCGAAAATTGAAAAAGTCTTTCAGTCAGTTCAAAGTGACTCTCTTCGCTTCGTTGATCCTGCCCCATTCCTGTTCGACGATGATCAAAACACGATCAACTATCAAAATGGACGCGCGCTTTATCGGGATAACGATCACCTTACGAGTAGGGGGGCAGAGGCAATCAGCCCCTTATTCAAAGAGATGTTTCGAAAGATCGCTTTTCCCTCTTCAGAGTTACCACGTTCTGCAGAGAAGCCATAAGAACGAAGTTGTGCAGCATCGACCGAGGTAATCTACAGTTTTGAAGTATCTCCGGTTTCGGCTCCATGCTTCGCTGCCTGGCTGGGGCGTTTTTTACCAGTTCCAACAGATAGTGGGGCTATCCGTCGGGATCTCATACCCCGAACACGTTTCCAAACGGGACTTCTCTCAGAGGCAGACAGCTTTCTTTTTTTTGAGAGAGGATTTAAAAACTCTCATTCCCGTTCTCTACGAGCAAGAAAACTTCCAAATTGGTTTTGCCCCTCATCGGTTCGTCAGCCGCGATGGCTAAGGTTTTAAATTGGACATACGTGGGATGTTCTCGTTCTATTTTCAGTTCGCGTACATCGACATAAAACAATCTCTCTGCCTCGATCTCTTTTACATTCTCAACCACAAATCCAAACTGGGCACACTCATCGTTCTATTCCTTACATTGTAAGTGTAACTGGGGCAATACTTGAAATTCTCGATTTCAACTCATTTTAAACTTGGAGCCATTTGTCGAATCATAAAAGAAAGGGGTAGTTCGTCCAATGAGCTGAAAGCAGAGTGAAGTGATGGCGGTAGACGTTGTGGGGGATCAAGTGAACTATCTTGCTGCTGCCACAAATATTTTTGAATCTGAAACATTTTCTTGACAGTTCGACAAATGTAGTGTAAGGTCGGCACATGTCGAAGATGAGGAGACCCTGATGGGCAAAAAAGCGAAATCGAAAGAACCGTCCACAACAATGACCGATGTTGAATGGGTCATCATGAATGTGATCTGGGAGCACGAACCCTGTGCTGCCGGGACGGTCCAGGAAGCGTTGGCAGAATCCTATGCCTGGGCTTACAGCACGGTAAAGACCACGATGGATCGGATGGTGACCAAGGGGCTGTTGACCCGAAAATCAATCCGTAACCTGAATTTATTCAGCGCGGCCATCAGTCCCGACAATGCGAAACGGGGTGAGTTGAAGCGTTTGCTCAAACGTGCCTTTGATGGTGCTTTGACTCCCATGCTGCAATTCATCGTCGATGAAGAAGAACTCTCTGACGAAGAGATTCAACAACTTCGTAAGCTGATCAATCAAGCCGATCGGAAGTCTGATTAAGCAATACATTTTCACTTTGGGAGTCAGAGACATGGCTGAACCATGGAATGAGATCATCACACTGCTCAATCAATACGGCCAGAGTTTCTGGAGCTTCAGCAGCGCGATGTTTACGCAGGTCTGTATCCTGGTGATCGTTCTCATGCTGGTCGATTTGTGCCTTCGCCACAAAGTGCACGCCGTCACCCGGTACTGGCTCTGGACTCTGGTGCTGCTCAAGCTCGTTCTGCCGGTCACACTTTACTCACCCGCCAGCGCCGCGTACTGGTTAACAGACTATCTGCCTGCAAATTCGCCAGTGGCATCAGCTCCCACTGTGGTGAAGGTCGAGTCGACTGATTCTTTAATCCCGCAGGCCACACAATCAAATCCCATTGCTCTAGACTTCCCCCCCGTTCCGGTCGCGGTTCCTGATTTGACTCCAGACTCCACTGAAATACCCTCGACTGCTTCCAGCGTCATGCCAGTTACACCTCTTCCTGTCGCAGAAACCCGCGAAGCAACGTCCGTTTCGTATCACCGGCTCAATCCCACGGCGATACTGTTGTTAGCCTGGTTATCGGTCGTGGCAGTCTTGTGTGCTTTCGTCGTCCGTCGCACGCGCCAGGTTCGGTATCTTGTCAAACGAGCAGAACAGGCACCGCCTGAACTGATCAATCTGCTGAATGATTGCTGTCGTCTCTCTGATCTCAAACAACATGTTGTACAACTGAAAGTCTCTGATCAGGTCGGCAGTCCGGCAATTTGTGGACTCTGGAAACCGACGATCATCCTGCCTCGTCACCTGCTGGATCAACTTAGCCATGATCAGTTTCGGCAGGTCTTCGTTCACGAACTCGCCCACTGGAAACGCTACGATTTGCAGTTGAACTGTTTGCAGACCCTCCTGCTGATACTCTATTTTTACAATCCACTGGTGTGGTTGGCGCATAGCATGCTGAGACGCTTACGCGAACAGGCCGTTGATGAAGCCGTTCTGGTAACACTCAAAGTGCAGTCACATCAGTATTCGTCGACGTTACTGGACATCGCGGCCCTGACCTCGTTTCCGGACAAACTCAGCTTACAGTTAATTGGAATTCTTGAGCCGCGCAAACCCCTGGCACAGCGTGTGCGGCGGATTATTTCGCGGCCTGTACCCCGGTCTGCCAAGCTGGGACTTGCCGGCTTCACCACTATCCTGCTTGCCGGTATCCTGCTGCTGCCAATGTCCCGAATGGATCGTTCTCAAGCGGCAGTCGAGCCGGAAGTGAAACAGGATAAAACAACGCCGACGAAGACGGAGCAGGCACCGAAACTGAATCAGACTGCGGCAACAACGACAAATCAGGAACCGACTCAGAAATCAGAATCCTCAGCGCAACCGAAAAGTGCCGAAAAAGAAACGCCTGCTCCACAAGGCATTCTCAGTGGACGCATTGTTGATCAAACCGGCTCACCTGTCACTGATGCTGAGGTCACGCTCCTCCACCAGAATGGCGGACGCCTGGTTCACGCAACAACAGATCAGGAAGGACGCTATCTGTTTTCGAAGATCCATAAGCCGGGAGAACATCGGATCATGATCAAATCCCAACGTTGGGTAGGGATTGAACGAAGTTCAGACTGCCCGCGCGTCATTCTCTCATCCAATTCACATACGGTAGAGAATATTACACTCGAACGTGCCTGCCAGTTGCGTATCGAAACCGTGGATGAGCAGGGTAAACCTGTGCCCAATGTAACCGTGTATGCCAAATCGTTGACAGACACAAGTGGTTTCAGTCCGGAAACCGTCTCCACCGATCGCACAGGCCAGGTGACACTCGGCTTGAAACCGTCTGAGTTCGAATACCAGATTGCGACCTCCTCGTCGAAGTATGGCTTTGCGAAACTGGTGATCAAAATGGACGATCCTGAAAAAATCGTCAAACGGAAACTGGTACAGCGAAAGGGAATCGAAGTAAAAGGTAAAGTCCTCTGCTCGGACGGCAAACCTCCGGCCGGGTGGAAGATCATTGCGCTGCCCGACTGGTGGACCTTCGGCAGATCTCCCTCTGGTTATGAGATCAGCAAGGATGGTACCTTTACTCTGCCTCACATCGTGGGTGATGTCTACAACGTCACGGTGTCTGTACCTGCGGGGGGGAGCACATTTACGAGAAAGCCGGTGCTCAACTCAACCACTCTGTTGAAGCAGGAGCAGCCTCTCTCCTTAAAGCTCCATTATCCTTCACCCGCCTCGCTGGTCTCAATTTCCGGCAAGATCAACTTTACTGGCGACCCTCAGCAATATCGTGGTTTCTGGATCTTCGCAAATTCAGATGATCCGCAGCGGAGTGGCAGCGTCTATATCAGGCCAGGGAAGACAGAATTTCGGATCGATCCCATTCAGCGTGGTAAATATAAACTCGATATCCAGTCCCCCAATTTCGAGTTGCAAGGGGCGCACGATGTCTCCGCTCCGTCTGAAAATATCACTCTCAATGTGGTGGTGAAAGGAAAACCAAAACTGCAAGGCACGGTCGTCCGCGGCGATAGCTCTCTGCCAGTCAAAAAATACCAGGTTCGTGCGATCAAGATCAGGACATTACGTGGTCCTAATTTTGTACAGAGCTCCCGCTGGGAGGACGTCAATAATTTAAACGGGAAATTCGCAGTGGAAGTGAATGGACCTGGAATTTACAGGATTGAAGTCGCTGCGAACGGTTTTGCACAAACCCTGAGCGAACCGATCAATACCGATGAAAACCAGGGGAAACCGATCCAGGTCAAACTGACAGCGGGGGTTTCTCTTTCTGGAACTGTTGTGAATGCACAAGGTCAGCCGATCAACGGAGCCACCGTGATTCCCCTCTCCAAATCCAGAGGCGTCATGCCACCGGCATTAGGGGCATTTACAACAGAGGAAGGATCTGCAAAAACCGTTGCTGGAAAATTCACCCTGACACACCTTGACGCCGGTATGGAATCCCTGAAAGTCACTCATCCTGATTATGTTTTTACAATTGTTAAAGAGATTGACCTCACAGCCACTCCGGCGCTTGATATTAAGGTGATACTCAAACGGGGTGGTACAGTGCAGGGCACGGTTACTGATGCTGCAGGCCAGCCGGAACCGAACGTAACCTTATTCTTTCAAGACAGTTTTGGCTACAGCGGCAGTGCCACCAGTGATGCGGGACGTTTAGCCACCGTGATCACCGATGAAAAAGGTCAGTACTCAGTCGCGCATCTGCCCGAACAACTCTGTTACGTGCTACGAGCCGACGAAGGGAATTCGAATGGCGTCGTGCGTCAGGCCATTCTGCCTGAAAATGGTAAGACCAGCATACTCAATCTAGGTGGTCGTCCCGAATTGACAGGACGGTTGAAAGTCAACGGCGTCCCCTTCTCGAACACACGTCTGCTGCTGGCCGGCGAGAACCCGAATTTTGGCATCTTTCGTGCGTTTACCATCACCGGCGGCGATGGAGCATTTCAATTCTATGGAGCAGGTCCCGCCGAACGAACTCTGTATTACGCGGTCCCGGGAATGCATGATAAATGGGTTCGCGTCGACTCATTCCAGTTGCTTGCAAAAGATCAGGATCTCGGCACCATCGAACAGAAAATCGGCACGCTCACGGTGAAATGTACGCCAGAGGCGAACGAAAACCTGCGCCTGACGCTTCAGACCTATAATCCCGTCTGGACATTCGGCCTGGATACGGGCATCCTCGCGCCTCGCCAGAATAATAATGATCCCTATGTCTTTAATCTGGTCCCGCCGGGCGAATACGAATTAGTCGCCCAACGTCCCGGTTATCCTGCGGTGCGAAAAAAAATCAGCATCACGCCCGAAGCATTGAACACCACTGTCACTCTGCCATTACCAGTCGGGTTATCAACGTTGCAGGGTAAGCTGGACGAATCGCTCTGTGGTCCGGGGGGCTGTACTTCGCTCAAATTATGGAGTGAGGACAAACAGCTGCTGACACACATCTACCCTGATCAAAAGGGGAACTTTACAGCTGCCAATATTCCTGCAGGCAACTATTTTTTAACCAGACAGGATATTAGAAATCCCACCGAGTCGTTTCCGGTCTCTCTCACAGCGCAGGAAACGAAATCCTTGAACCTGACTCCCAACGACATCAAAAATCCGTCCAGGAATATGGGATTACGATTGATCAACGTCTTCACCCAGAATGGAGTCCCGCTGCCAGGCTGTGATCTTCAACTGCAAAACGGCGCGGGAACTCTCTCGCTGCACAGTCAACAGAATGAAAGGTATTCGTTCGCAGGAACTCCGGGGATGTATGAACTCACCGCATCGTATCCGGGATTTCAAACGCAGCGTCAGAAGGTCGAATTGCTTAGCTCCGGACCGGACGGACGCTATCCCGATGAGGTAACCCTCACGCTGCGTCTCAAACCGGTTGACGAATGAAACAGTAGCACTCCAGCCGACTTCAACCGAAAGTCGATCCGGTAAAGTCACCTGTCGACCCTCTGCAAAGAGCCATCAGATATTTCATCTCACTGGAGCACCAGCGCACAGACTGCTTCTGTATCGATCGATACTGGCGAATTTCAGACGTTTCCCTTGCGTCGCGTGCTAAACTTGGTGATCATTTTAATAGAGAGCGAGATTCATTCCGCTTTCATTTCTCTTGCAAACAACTCCAGAATGACTCCAGACGAATTGAAACCATGATGAAATCCAGACGTGTCTCACTGCTCGCTGTGACCTGCTTTGTTCTGTTTTCTCTTACCGCGCAGATTCAGGCGGAAGTAAGACTGCCTCACATTTTCGGCGATCACATGGTTCTGCAGCGCGGGGTGCCCATTCCCGTCTGGGGCTGGGCCGATCCGGGCAATGAAGTTTCCATCAAACTGGGCACTTCCATTACATCCACAGTCGCCAACAACAAAGGCGAGTGGATGGTGAAAATGCCGCCTCAGCAGATCGGCGATCCCGTGACGCTCATGGTTAGAGAAAAAAACACGGTCACGTTTTCCGATGTGTTGATCGGCGAAGTCTGGCTCTGCTCGGGTCAGTCGAACATGGAATGGCCGGTTTCCCGCAGTAATAATTTCGAAGAAGAGAAAGCCGCTGCCAACTACCCCAATATCCGTCACATCAAAATTCCCCGGATTCCCAAAGGTTTTCCTCAGAATGATGTCGATGCTACCTGGACCGTCTGTTCGCCTGAAACGGTCGGCGGCTATACCGCAGCCGGATACTTCTTCGGTCGCAAATTACATAAAGAACTCAATGTTCCGATCGGGCTGATCAATTCTTCCTGGGGAGGCACTCGCATTGAACCCTGGACACCCCCCGTTGGATTTGCGCAGGTTCCTGCGCTAGCCGACATCGATAAACAGGTGCAGCTCACCAATCCCGCAACCGCCGCCTATCAGGCCACTCTGGGCACTTATCTGAAAGGCCTGGAAACCTGGACGACGGAAGCAAAAACCGCATTAAAAGCAGAAACTCCGCTCGCGCCGCCTCCTGCGTATCCTGCCGCCATTCAGCCACTTACCAGTCACACTTCGCCCACCACACTTTATAACGGCATGATTCATCCTCTCGTTCCCTTCGCCATTCGAGGTGCCATCTGGTATCAGGGCGAATCCAATCACGGCGAAGGCATGCTGTACTATGAAAAGATGAAAGCCCTCATCGGCGGCTGGCGCGAAGTCTGGAACCAGGGAGAATTTCCTTTCCTTTACGTTCAGATCGCTCCCTTTCAGTACGGCAGTGAATCTCCCAGTATTCTGCCGGTCTTCTGGGAAGCGCAGAACAAGGCGCTGGAGATTCCCCATACCGGGCAGGTGGTCATTCACGATATCGGCGATTTAAAAGATATCCATCCTACTAACAAGCAGGACGTCGGCGCTCGTCTGGCACTGATCGCGCTGGCAAACACGTACGGACAGAAAGGCCTCGTGCATTCCGGCCCGGTCTTCAAATCACTCAAGAAAGAAGGCGCCAAGCTGCGTGTCACCTTCGATCACGTCGGCAGCGGACTGGTATCGCGCGACGGCAAACCGCTCAACTGGTTTGAAATCATCGGCGAAGAAACCGACTTCGTACCCGCAGAGGCTGTCATTGAAGGGGACTCGGTGATTCTCTCTTCCCCCAAAGTCAAGCAGGCCGCCGCCATGCGGTTCGGCTGGAATAAACTGGCAGAACCCAACCTGTCCAACAAAGAAGGTCTGCCGGCGACTCCCTTCCGGGCAGGCGAAGTGCCCCAGCGCGACTGGTTGTCGCTCAAAGTCGAAGAATCCAAAGAGTACACGCTGGTCTACGATCTTGATTTGAAAAACCTGGGCAGAAAAATCAATTACACTTTCAATTCGAGTCGGGATTTTACCACGCCCTATGGCCGCATCGCCTACTTCCTGGAGCTGCAGAAGATCGGTGAAGAAACGCAATACGTGTATGTCTCCATGGACGCCTTCACCACTGATATCACTAAAATCGCTGTGCCCACGTTTGAGAGCAAAGCCAGCTTTCAAACCAAAGTGAATAATCTCAATGTGGTTTCCAATGTGCCCGGTATCGTGACGGGTAAAGGTCTGCCCGGCGGCAACATTGAATTCTGGCCGAGCAACTATGGCCCATTGAATGCAAAGAACATCCCCAACGCCAGTGCCACCCTCTGGGATTTCGGCGATGAACCATCCGAGCCTTCAGACGGTTACGGCTGCATGCAGATCCACAACTATGAGGCAAAGCAGACGATCTTCGCGATCAACCAGTGGAAAGGCGGCCCTTCTGCAGACATCGGCATCGGCAACAGCACCGGCCGCACCCGCGACTGGACCTTCATGTCCAACGCCTCACAATACGAAGTCAAACGGTTACGTGTGCTGGTGCAGACTCAGTAGAGAGGCTGCCTCTGCATTGTTATGGAATAAAGTTCTGATCCCGCTCGGCGTACTCAGTGGGGGAGATGACTGATCAATGCGATACCTCTTGATATTCTCCGGTCTGTTAGCTGTTGTACCCTTCGTGATCGGATTCGTGGTCTCACTTTTTATTCCAGACGTGACCTGGATCGAACGGCTGGGGATGGCTGCGTTACCTGCCGGCTGCACATTTTTTGCTGCGATTCTGCTCTTCAGCCGGGATTCCGCCAGGAACTCTGCCACGATGCGTGACGTGCGTGACGACTTACTTGACTGTCCGGACACAACAGACGAGCAGTTTCTGTCAGCCAGACCATGCGAAGATACCTCGCTATTACTCGAGCTAAGAGAAGCGATCGCAAAATTCTTTGATGTCCCAGTCTGTAAGGTGGCACGGGACGTAGATTTGATCAGTGATCTGTGCGTCGATCAGTTAGAGCCGACTTTCCAGTTCGCTGTTGTCAGACCGTCAATAACTTCCCGGCAGAAGGAACCGCAATCCTTCGGGTTTTCGACGACGAATCTTCATTCCATTGATGAACTGGTACAAGCCATTCACGAAGTACTTGATCGCGGTGATGAGATGATTCAGTCCTAGTAATTGCTTCTCAATTCGAATGAGACTTTGTAAAAGGCAATCAAGTTATGCAGGCCAAATGAAGTGGACAGGAACCGCGGCTAACGCCGTGCGGCTGATCTTGTTGATTCACAAATCGGCGTTCAATCTTCTGTCACACAGTCGACTGCAAGGAGTTCACCATTAGCCGAAGGGCGTTAGCCCCGGTTTTTGCAAATCTCTATAAAGCTTGTGAAGATGCTCTTCCTTCCAATGACACATTTCCATGATTGCCAGGGAATCGCGCAGAAAAGCAGGTCTGTAGAATCGTCATAAGAACTGCTAAGAAAATTTTACCCGTGTATCACTCTCCGATGTCTTCATTCCACATCTTGGGGTTGGCGGCGATGAATTCTTCCATCAGTTGAATGCACCGCGGGTCCTGCAGGACTTCGATTTCGATGCCGCTCGATTTCAGCAGGCGTTCGTCACCCAGGAAGGTCTGGTTCTCGCCGATGACGACGCGGGGGATCTGGTACAGGCGAATCGCACCGCTGCACATCGGGCAGGGGGAGAGCGTCGTGTAAATCACACTGTTGCGATACACGCGGGCCGGTTGCCGGCCTGCATCTTCCAATGCCGACATCTCGCCGTGCAGAATCGCACTCCCTTTCTGCTGTCGCTGATTGTGTCCGCGGCCGATGATCGTGCCTTCGTAAACCAGTACCGAGCCAATCGGCACGCCCCCTTCATCGCGTCCTTTCTCGGCTTCTTCAATCGCTGCCTGCATGAATTCATCCATCGTGTGCGCTCCTTTTGACTAAGCCAGCAAGCCTGTTGTCACTGTTCCCTATTGAGTATTGTCTGCAGATACGCCGGGTAATTCGCTTTCTCTGAACCTTTCGTCAGGCTGTCTCCAAAACAGACGACCGTCGTCATATCAAATTCACCCGCCTGCAGCTTCTTGGCGACCAGCTTGGCCAGCAGTTCGTATCCCGCGGGAATCAGATGCACGCCATCCTTCACGCCACTGTTTGCCGGGTTGCGGAGCATGCTCGTTTTCTGATCGTCGGCAATCTTGTGTTGGATCAGATATTCGTGGAAATCGAGCAGATTCACGTTCTTCTGTTGAGCCACCTCCAGAAGTACGCTTCGTACTTCCCGCATCCGCTCAATCGGTGGTTGATCGTCATACTTCTTACGGTCATGTCGATTGAACAGCAATTCGGGAACGCACGTGGGAGGTGTCACCAGCAGCACTTTCGCGCCGGCTGCTTCGATCTGGTCGATCAGCGATTCCACATTCTTCCGGTAGCTTTTAATGTCGATGAACCCGCCCAAGTTGAGCCGATCATTTGTGCCCACCATCAGCACCACTGTCGTCGGCTTCCTCGCCAGCACATCACGGTCCAGCCGCTTCAGGAGTTGAGAACTCCGGTTCCCACCCACGCCCGCATTAATCACAGTCGCGGCAGTCGCTTCCATTGGAACCAGACAGAGACAGGAAAACAGAAAACAGTACTGGAGCATGGTTGCTTTCAGGTTATGAAAATGGCAGATGTTCATTGAGTTTACTTTCTTAATCCGCTGTATCCTTGTTTCAGAACTGTTATGATAGATCAGTTCCGTTTGTGTTCAAGTCTGATCTCTGAGTTCCAGTCAGGAGTGAGAAAAGAACTGATGATGTTCCGCATACCATCGCTGTTTTCACAGGCTGTGATCCTGCTGTGCTTCCTGTCTTCCATCACACAACCCACACATGCTGCAGACGAAAAACCCTGGAATGTGGTCTTCTTCCTCGTTGATGATCTGGGCTGGACCGATCTGGGCTGCTATGGCAGTGACTTCTACCAGAGTCCAAACATCGATCAGCTTGCTACTGAAGGCATGATGTTCACGCAGAATTATTCCGCCTGCAATGCCTGTTCGCCAACCCGCGGTGCACTCCTGACCGGCATGTATCCCGCACGCACACATCTGACCGACTGGATTCCCGGCTGGGCCAAATCCTACACCGATTTTCCTTTGAAGCCGCCCCAATGGAAACAGCATCTGGATCAGAAATACACGACGCTGCCTGAAGCCCTGCGCACAGCCGGCTATCAAACGTTTCATGTCGGCAAATGGCATCTGGGCGGGTCGAGCAATCTTCCACAGGATCACGGTTTCGATGTCAACATCAGTGGAACCAATCGTGGGCTGCCCCGCAGCTATCACTTCCCCTATGGCGGTGATGCGATGAAATGGGACAGCAGTCTGACGGAAGCACGGCGGCAGGATCGCTATCTCACTGATCGCATGGCCGACGAAGCGGTCGCACTCATCCGTCAACAGCAGGACAAACCCTTCTTTCTGTATTGCTCTTTCTATTCCGTGCACTCCCCCATTCAGGGCCGCCCCGATCTGGTCAAAAAGTTTAAAGGGGTGCCCGCCGGCAAACGGCACAAAAATCCCGAGTACGCGGCCATGATTCAAAGCGTCGATGAAGCCGTCGGCCGCGTGCGGGCCCAACTGAAAGAGAGTGGCATCGCCGACCGCACGCTGATTGTTTTCACTTCCGACAATGGCGGAGTCCGTCGCAAGACCAGTAATAACGATCCCCTCCGGGGCGAGAAGGGGCAGCATTGGGAAGGGGGGACCCGCGTGCCTGCCATCGTACTCTGGCCTGGCGTCACTCCCGCAGGATCTGTCTGCGCGGAGCCGATCATCACGATGGACTTTTATCCGACGATTTTGAACATCACCGGCGTTGCCGGCAACGCGGATCACAATCAGAGCGTCGATGGTCTCGACCTGGTCCCTCTGCTGAGAGATCCCGATGCTTCACTCAACCGCGAAGCCCTTTACTGGCATTACCCGCATTACAACGTGTTCATCGGCGTGCCTTACTCCGCTATTCGCGTCGGCGAGTATAAGCTGATCCATTATTATGAAGATGGCCACTATGAACTCTACAACCTGGCTGACGACCTGAGTGAGACCAGCGATGTTTCAAAGACGTACCCGGAACTCACCGCCCGACTTGAACGGCGGCTGCAGGAGCATCTCAAACAGGTCGGTGCGCAAATGCCGGTCCCTAATCCTCAGAAATAAACTGGTATTAATTCCTCTCAACCGGCGTTGCGTCGATCCAGGTGTTTTTTCAACAGTTTGGAGTTGCGGCGGTTCGACTTGAAGAACGCGTCAAACACATCTCCCACGATGGGGACCGCGCCGATCAAAAAGTCCAGCCCCACATTACCCGCCATCCGGGTCAACACCCATCTGGAGGCGCCCAGCTGTTTTGCCTGATAGATCAGGTAGCCCGATAACGCGGTTGAAATCACATCTCCCAGACCGGGCACGATACCAATCAAGGTGTCCCAGCCAATCCGCATATTGGTGCCCGGTACTTTCAGGGCATCATCCAGAAAATGCGTCAGGCGTTCAAAACGGGCAAAGCGATCAGCACGCTCGGCGCGATAGACGCTATCACTGGTTGGCAGGATAACTGGTTTTACAGGACTTTTTACAGCGGACGAATGGCTGCGCTTTATATACTGAATCATGATACATGCCTTTCATTACAGGTTATCATCGAGGGGATACGGTTCGCTGAATTCAACTCTTGTGAAGCAGCACTTCACTTTCTGTACGGTGGTAGTTTTTTTCTTCGGTGACCAGAATGGCACCCGGAGCCGGTTTGAGACCGCTGCCGAATTCGATGGCCCAGTTTTGCGTGAATTCTGCTCCCAGTAAGATGATCAGGGACGAGTAATAAACCCAGATCAGAATACCAATCATGGATGTCGCGGCACTTCCCCAACTGGACCCTGCTTCTGAAAACTGCAGATACCAGCCGATACCGGTTTTTCCAATCACAAACAGAAACGCTGTCACGCCTGCTCCGATGAAGACATCGTTCCAATTAATTTGTGCATCAGGCAGGACTTTAAACGTGGCGGCAAATAATATGGTCGCCAGTCCTAAAGTCAAGATGCTGTTAATAACCATCATGCCTGCCAGCATGCCACCGGTGAGCGCGCCGTCCTGAGTCCAGCGGGTAAACTCATCCATAAAGGTTGTCAGTACCAGGGAAACCAGAAGCAGCAGTCCGATAACGACCAGCATCCCCAGAGAGATCAATCTTTTTTTGATAAAGGACCTCAGTCCGCTCTGGCTGGGATCTGGTTCGACATTCCAGGCCTTGTTTAAAGCACCCTGCAACTGGGCCAGGACACCGCTGGCAGAAAACACGAGAATCCCTATCCCCAGAATACGCGACCACCAGGGGTGCTCCGGTTTAGGGCCAGGTTGCGCTCTTTCGGCGACACTCGTCAAATTAAACGTGGATGACGACGAACTGCTGTCCGACTGAGAAACAGTTTGTTCGATGGGTAAACCCAACTGGGAATTAATGACCGTCGTCACTCTCTCGGCTGACCAGAACTGGGTCGCCACCGCGAAGACAATTGCCAGTAAGGGGGGCAATGAAAAGATCATGTAATACGCAATTGCTGCGCCGCTGCCCATGCATTCGTCAGACATGAATTCGGAGCCGGTCTGTTTCAACACATTTCGCAGGCGACTGATTTTCATGGTGCTTCGATCCTCAAAATACGATGCAACGGGTACGGTCTGTTTAAAAGCAATTCACATGCCAGTGATCTTTTCAAGGCGATTGGAAGTGGAAATAGACCTGAACACCGACGTCTCAGCCCGCGAACTGGTCTCTAAACTGCCAGTTGAGTAAATCTCCCCGAATCTCCCCGAATCTGCCCGTACCACTGCGAACCGACGCATCTCTGAACAAACCGGATGCCGTAACCTTTTATTCCATTAGTATGGTGAACTACACTGACCAGCCGGACTTAAGCATTGTATGAGCGCTCATTCTGAACCGACTTCATCCAGGGAATCTGTTATGACCACGACTTCACCCCAGTTGTTTACACCTGTCACAATTGGTGATTTCACACTGCCCAACCGGATCGCCATGGCTCCCTTGACGCGGTCTCGCGCTGGAACAGAGCGAGTTCCCAATGCTTTGATGGCAGAATACTATCAACAGCGCTCCGCTGCCGGCCTGATTATTACGGAAGCAACCACGATCTCCCCGCAGGCGAATGGCTGGAATGAAAGCCCCGGCATCTACACGGACGAAATGGAAGCTGCCTGGAAACAGATTCCCGCTGCCGTCCATGAGCAGGGGGGAAAAATCTTTCTGCAGCTCTGGCACTGTGGTCGGGCCTCGCATCCCAGTTTTCATAACGGGGAAAAGCACGTTGCGCCCTCAGCCATTGCCATCGACGCGGAATATATTCATACGCCTAAAGGGAAAGAACCGCACGAAGTGCCCCGCGCACTGGAAACCAATGAGCTGCCGGCTGTTGTCGCCGACTACAAACAGGCGGCCGAACGTGCAAAACGGGCCGGCTTTGATGGCATCGAAGTCCACTCAGCGAACGGCTATCTGCTGGACACGTTTCTGCAGTCAAAAACCAATCATCGCGATGATGCATATGGTGGCAGCGTGGAGAACCGGTATCGTCTGCTGGGCGAAGTGGTCTCTGCGGTGACCGAGGTCTGGCCAGCCAATCGTGTCGGCGTGCGGCTTTCCCCCAATGGAAATTTCAACGACATGGGCTCCCCCGACTATCGCGAGCAGTTTACGTATGTTGCCTCTCAACTGGATCAGTTCGGCCTGGCTTATCTGCACGTTATGGATGGCCTGGGTTTTGGTTTTCACGAACTGGGTGAGCCGATGACGCTTGCCGAGTTTCGTAAGGTCTTTCACCACCCTTTGATCGGCAACTGTGGTTACACACAGGAATCCGCCGAAGCAGCTATCGGCGCTGGTGATGCCGACATGATCGCCTTCGGCCGTCCCTTTATCAGCAACCCGGATCTGGTCCACCGTTTCGCGGAAGGCCTGGAACTCGCGCCTGAAGCCGAAATGCAGGACTGGTACAGCCCCAACGGTGCCAAAGGTTATACCGATTTCCCCGTCGCAGAAGAGGCATGAAGGGCTTCACGCTTCAATATTATTGAACCGCTCAATCTGCCACGATGTCATAGATTGAGCAGGGGGGCATGATATTGGATTCGCAGTCCTCTAAAATTGTCTTACGCAGATCGGTTTGCCTGGTTTTGATGACCGCTTCAATCTGACCCATATCACTAAAGGCAATACAGAGCCGGGAAACGTCGTAGTTCTCGAACAGCGACTCGATGAGCAACAGGATCAGCTCAAGACGTTCCCGGCTGCGAAGTGGCAAGTCAATGTCTGCTTCCGGCGCAAAGTCCAGACCGTCAATCAGGTAAGTCGCGTTTTTGCTGCGGGGATAGTCTGAAATCAGAAATACCAGGGCAGACTCACTTGGCAGATGGCTGTCAGGAAAATTATATAGTTCGCTCGGATCCATTAGAGAGACACCCAGCCCGGAACTGTTTTCCAGCCGGGACACCAGTTCCTGTTGGGATATATCAGGCTGCTGTGCGAATTCAGCAAATCCAGGAATCGTATTGGACATCGCGAAACGCCTTAGTGAGGGTGAGTTTAATGAACGAAACTTCTATGGATCAACTTTATGAATTATACCTGGATACCGCAGCGAAATGTAACTCACAGATTACTTCGTTGGGTAATGGTGAGCTGGAATATAATCTCTTCGAAGAGTTTGACATCGGAGTGTCATCGTACTTTCATGAAGACAGTTTGCAAAAATTATTATCTGCTGGAAAGATCAACCGTGAGGCAGTTTGCCTGAGTGAAGAGATTCGCAAAACATGGTTTGAATTGAACTCTGAGACATGGACGACAGACCAGATCAGAACCGTTCAAGACTGGAAACTATTCTTTGCTGCAGGTGATGAATTAAATTCACTGCTGCAGACATAGAACTGAGTTGTTTATCAACAAACTGAAAACTCACTCACGCCATAATTTCCGGCACGAGTCGGGCTTCGGGCACAACCGTGTGCGGGCGGTTGAGTGTGTCGTAGATCAGATGCTGGTGGTCGATGCCCAGCAGGCGATACATGGTGGCGACGATGTCGCCGGGGGAGACGGGGCTGTGCGTGGGAACCGCGCCCGAGCGGTCGCTGGCACCCAGGACGAAGCCAGGCTTGATCCCGCCGCCGGCCAGCATGATCGAATAACACGAATTCCAGTGGTCGCGACCGGCGTTGTTGTTGATCTTGGGGGTGCGACCGAAATCGCCCAGTACGGCGACCAGCGTGCGTTCCAGCCTGCCACTTTCAGCGAGGTCGGCGATCAGACTGCTGCAGGCGGCGTCGAATTGCGGCAGCAGTGTGGTTTTCAGTTTGTTGAAGTTCTGGCCGTGTGTGTCCCAGGTGGCGTTTGCATCCGGTGCCCAGGACATGGTGACAACGCGCGTGTTGGCTTCAATCAGCCGCCGCGCTAAAAGCACGCTCTGTCCGTAGATGTTGCGACCGTAGCGGTCGCGGACACTGTCGGGTTCTTCGCTTAACTTAAATGCCTGCTGGGCATTGTTGGACGTCAACAGGTCAAACGCCTGTCTCTGAAAATCATTCATCGAGGCCAGTATCTGATTGGAGTCGAGGTTCAGCCCCTGGTCGAGGGAAGAGAGCAGGCTACGTCGGTTGTTCATACGATCCATGGCTAAACCAGCCGGTAGCGCCAGATTGCGCACATTAAAATTCGGTTGATTCGGATCGTCGAGTACCCAGAACGGATCGTAAGTCGCCCCCATGAAGCCGGCTAGAAAACCAGGCTGCAGTGGGCCGGCGGCACCTTCCTTGGTTTTGTAGGGAAGGGAAATATAAGGCAGCGAACCGTTGGGCGTGGGTCGCAGTTTGGCGAGCACGGCTCCCGGGCAGGGATGATCATCGGGTTTCGCGCCACCCCCCTGTTCGCCGCGATCGTGACCGGTGAGCGCCGCATAGACGGCAGCCGCATGGGAATTATTGACGCTGTGATTCATCGAACGAATCAAAGTCGTGTGATGCATCTGCTGAGCGAGCAGAGGCAGATGCTCGCTGACCTGAACCCCTTCCAGCGAACTGGCGATGGGGTTGAACTCGCCGCGAATTTCTATCGGCCCGGAGGGTTTCATGTCCCACATATCGAGATGACTGGGGCCGCCGTTCAGAAACAGGATGATGCAGGCATCTGCTTTCGCCGTGGGGCCAGTCACCGGGCCTGCGGCGCGCGCCGCTTGTGATGCCAACAGCTGAGGCAGCGTGAGACCGGCGGTACCCAGTGCGCCCACGCGAAGCAATTCACGACGTGATAGACGACGTTCTGGCAATCTGCCTGGCATTGGCGTTCTCCGGTTCTTTAGAGAGTTAACTGGTCGATCACTCTGTTCTTATGAGACGCGGGCAATTGATACTTAGACAGTACATCATTTTAACAGCGCACACGACATTTCGTCCATTGATATATATAAATTCATTGATTTATCTGGTTTCAAGCCAGCAGATTTCACTGGCAATTCTACCACTATTAAATTTGAGCAGGTAGTAAGATAAGACGAGAGTGTTTGACTTGAGAAAACCAGTGTATGTGTGCATTTTTACCGTGTGTTCTGGTTATAAGGTTTAACATCAGGCGATGAACCTTCACAGGCTGGAAATATCACTGATGTGTTCAATTTTCTCACAAGCGTCTTCCCCAAACAGAGCCTATGTTTGAAATAGACTGATGCGCTGGTGACAGCAAGGTCACACAATCTATCAGGGGAGAACGTTTCTGTGATCGGAGCCGAGGCTGATCCCACTGCTTAAGAGGTGAGGAAGATGAATATTGACAGTTTTCCGGAATTAAATGACTATGTCGGCATACAGGTTTGTCGCGGTGCACATTTAGTGAACAATCTTCTGCTATCAGTGTAACCCGTATTTGTTTAAGGGCGACTCGCAGATGTCTACCATACGGGACCTTGATCTGACGGGGCTGAAAGGCTCGCTGGACATCGAACAGCGCGCAACACGCCTTAAACAATGTTGTTCTGGTCATGAGTTGACTGTGATCGCCGATGATCCTGTCTTTCACCCGGATGTCAAAACATGTTGCATGAAGACCGGCTTTGAATTACTACGTCTGGATTATTCCAGTGAGAAATCAGGAGCTGTGATCCTGGAGTCGAATATCGCAAGGGGGGAAACAAATTCAAACGCCATCTGATCCAATTGAATTTATGCGACAATGTATTGGTAAGCTCGACGCTTCGGTTGCTTCTGAGTTGAATACGGCATTCGATGCAGTGTGTGACAGTATTTCTCTTCAGCAACCGGAATTAAGTCAGCGTGCGCAGCCCCATTTGAATGCGTTTGGTGAAATTCTGGATCGCTCTCTGAACGAAATCTATGTTGTTGATGTAGAGTCCTTCCGCTTCGTGCATGTGAATCATGGAGCACTGGAAAATATCGGCTATACATTGGAAGAGCTCAAGGAGATGAGCCCGCTTGAAATTAAACCAGAACATACACTTGCCTCCATTGAAATCCTGCTGGCGCCGCTGTTGAATGGTGACATCGATCATATCGAGTTTGAAACTGTTCATCGCCGCAAAGACGGCTCCTTATATCCGGTTGAATTACATCTTCAACTTTCACAGCTCGATGAGCGTTCCGTATTTGTCGCCATTGTTCTTGACATCTCAGAACGTAAACGAGAAGCAACTCTGACACTCAGTCGAAACCAGGTTTACAAGCAGTTGGCCTCATCCGTTCCTCTGGAGAAAGTGCTGGAAACGATCGTACTTGGCGTAGAGTCATACAGTCCTGAAATGATCTGTTCTATTCTTCTACTCGATGAGTCAGGTCAGTATCTGCAGCCCGGGGTTGCCCCCAGTCTTCCGAAATATTACACCGAGGCCACAAGTCCATTCAAAATAGGTCCTGCAAAGGGTTCCTGTGGAGCAGCTGCATTTCATAATCGTCCCGTGTTTATCGAGAATGTGCTGGAACATCGAAATTGGGAGCCGATAAGAGAGTTGGTAAAACGCACGGGATTGAAAGCTTGCTGGTCAGTTCCGATTCGTTCTCGCAGAGGGAAGGTGCTCGGGACACTTGCCATGTATTACCAGACTCACAAATTACCAGAAAAGGATGAGCGTGAGCTGATTGAGACCACAGCTTATCTTGCAGGAATTGTCATCGAACGGTTTCAGGCAATCTCGCAGTTACAACACGCGAAAGATGCAGCCGAAGCGGCCAATCGTTCCAAGTCTGAGTTTCTTGCCAACATGAGCCATGAAATTCGCACACCAATGACGGCCATACTGGGGTTTACAGACATCCTGATCAATGACCTGAACCAGACTGAGGAGATCGAAGTCGTACAGACCATCCATCAGAATGGGGAATTTCTACTGGAACTCATCAACGATATTTTAGATTTATCGAAGATTGAAGTCGGTAAATTAGACGTGGAATGGCTCGACTGTTCTCCTCATGAAATTGTGAACGATGTGACTTCCCTGCTGCACGTGCGAGCTCTGGCAAAGAGCATTCCGCTGGAAATCAAATTTGAAGGAGCGATTCCTGAATTGATTCACTCCGACCCGGCGCGGCTGCGCCAGATCCTGATCAATCTGATCGGAAATGCAATCAAATTTACGGAGCAGGGATCAGTTCAACTGGTGATTCAACTGTTAAACGCTGAGCAAAGTGATCAGCAAAAACTTCGCTTCGATGTAATCGACACAGGCATTGGCATCGCGGCAGAGCACATCGAGCGTCTCTTTTTACCGTTCACACAGGCTGATAGCTCAACGACGCGACAGTATGGGGGAACCGGTCTGGGCCTTGCTATCTGCAAACGCCTGGTGGAACTGCTCGGCGGTACAATCCAGGTCTCCAGTACACTGGGAAAGGGGAGTACTTTTTCTATCGTTATTCCGGTGGGGGAAGTAGATCATTCACGACTGATTGAAGGCGATGGCAATCTGATCTCTAACAAGCTGGATGACTCCCAGGGTGATGTTCAGGGAACCTCACTCGAAAACTGTCGCCTGCTGCTTGTCGAAGATGGACCAGATAACCAGCGTCTGATCAGCTTTATGTTGAAGGGCGCCGGAGCGGAAATTACACTGGCCGAAAATGGACAAGTCGCGATAGACCTGGTGGCGAAAGCAGAGAGGGAGCAGGCTCCCTTTGATGTGATTTTGATGGACATGCAAATGCCGGTACTGGACGGGTATGCTGCTACAACACGATTGCGAAATGAGGGATACGCTCGTCCCATCATCGCGCTAACCGCACATGCGATGGCAACAGATCGAGAGAAATGCCTCGAGAGCGGCTGTGATGATTATACCATCAAGCCCATTGATCGTAAAAAACTGATTCGGTTGGTTGCTCAATACGCTTTTCAGGACGGACTTCTCAGAGACAACACTGACCCGGGAACGTAAGCGCAAAGGGCTTGTCTCACGAATTCGGAGTCGTCCTTTTTAAGATAATGCAATCGCCAGGTTCTATCTTGAAAAGACGCCTGTCGCTGCAAGTGGTTTAAAGGCGATTCGCTTCGTTTCTCTCTGCTTGAACGCATCACAGTTTAGCATCGGGTCTTTCATGCGGTGCTGCTCGGTTCCAATACCGCTGGAGACGTTCTCAACAGCGTAGACCTGACAGTCAAACGCAATCTGCGTGTGACGACTCTGTGAGAGTTTGATTAATCTTGAGATGGTTCAACGAATCATTTTCTTTTTTCTGTAAAAAATATGGTAACATAACTCCGGTTTTTTCGCTCTGTCATGCAGGAGCGAGTTCAGCAGGGCTACTCGTTTTCTGCCAATCCAAACGGCTGTCATTCCCAGAATCATCAAGAAAGGAATTTACAATGTGTAACAACTGTAATCTGAATATCGATGCGGAGCGAACCGACGAATTCGGACAGAAACTGCTGCAGATCGTCAATCACAGTGCGCTCTCATTCATGCTCTCCATTGGTCACCGGGCCCGGCTGTTTGACATCATGAGTGAGATGGAGCACGCCACCAGCGAGGCCATCGCAGAGCAGTCCGGCTTAAATGAACGCTATGTTCGCGAGTGGCTGGGGGCAATGGTCACCGGTGGAATTATGGAATACGACCCGGTGTTGAAGACCTTTTTTCTTCCCGCCGAGCATGCCGCATTGCTGACCCGTGCCGCTGGTTCAAATAATTTTGCCACCACGATGCAGTGGTTTTCCGTGCTCGGCTCCGTGGAGGATCAAATTGTCGATTGTTTCAGTGAAGGGGGCGGAGTGCCTTACACCGAGTTCTCCCGCTTCCACGAAGTCATGGCCGAAGAGAGTTATAATTCGGTCGTGTGTGGCCTGTTCGAACATATTCTGCCACTGGTCCCGGGGCTCGAAGACAGGCTGAAAGCAGGCATTGATGTGCTGGATATCGGTTGTGGCAGTGGTCTGGCGTTGATTGAAATGGCCGCTACTTTCCCTCAAAGTCGCTTTACTGGTTTCGATATCTCCGAAGAATCGATCGGACGGGCCCAGGAGTCAGCCACGAAGCGGGGTGTCTCCAATGTGACTTTCCGGGTGCAGGATGTTTCCCAGATGAACCTGACCGACACCTTTGATCTGATTACCGCCTTCGATGTGATTCACGATCAGGCCAAACCGGATCAGGTTCTCCGCGAAGTGAATGCGGCTTTGAAACCGGGGGGCACCTTCCTGATGCAGGACATTGCCGCCTCCAGCAATGTGGAGCAGAATATCTCAAATCCACTGGGGCCGATGTTCTATACCATCTCGACGATGCATTGTATGACCGTCTCTCTGGCCCAGGGCGGGGCGGGGCTGGGGACTTGCTGGGGCAAAGAACTGGCGTGCTCAATGCTGGAAGAGGCGGGCTTCAATAATATTGATGTTCAGGAGCTGCCTCACGATATTATGAATTATTTTTACACAATGACGAAAATGAGTTGAACGGGTTGCTGTGAATCGTGTCTCTACAGGGAGTGGGAACCCATCGGTTTCTACTCCCTGTTTTCATTGTACTTAGGGCAAATGATTACGTTGACCTTAATCTGAAATCAGCCGGGGAATTAAAACAGGATATCCGGGTTTAATTTAAGTTGGATGACAGGAAAGGCTGCCTATAATTTGATAGGAGTGCTGGTCTGCTTGCATCTCATGAGAGAAAATCTGAAGAATCAGCAAAGAATGTGATGTTTAAGGCCTTTCCAAGTGTTGAATATAGTGCAAAAATGCCGATTATAAGGAATAAATCTGTTGCGTTGAGTTTGCCGTTCAAGGGAGTGGTGGTAAGCAGGCCGTGATGGAAAGCACGGATGTCTGGGGCCGGAACTTCAATGCTCGCAAGGGATTGAACGGAATCGCCCGACAGACAAACTGATGCATGTAAATTGTGAAAACCAAGTGTTGCCTACTCCTGCGTCTTTCCCTCCTGCTTGAGGGTCTGAAGCAATTCAGTCCCGAACCATGTCTGAGAGAGCACATCGCGTTTTCCACGGTTTCAACTTTTCAGTGATGAAGTGTCTGGTTTTTCGATTTCGAAGAACAAGATCAGGCCCGCAAATCCGTCTCTTATTCGGACGGCTGTTGCGATCACCGGGAAGACAGACCATTAAAATATTTTTTCATTCAACTGAGATTGTATCGCCTGAACCCAGGCGACTACCGGGGAGTAAACAAAAGAATGTCGACCACTGATGTGTCTGGTGCTAATGGCAAGATCAGCGAACAACTGGATGCTGTTGTTATTCGTTTTTGTGGTGATAGTGGCGACGGAATGCAGCTGGCCGGCACGCAGTTCACGAATGTGTCCGCTGTATTTGGTAATGATGTGAAAACATTACCCGACTTCCCAGCAGAAATCCGCGCACCCGCCGGGACGCTGGGCGGCGTGAGTGGCTTCCAGATCTGTTTTTCCAGCAGCGATGTTTTCACACCCGGTGATGAAGTCGATACACTGGTTGCCATGAACCCGGCTGCCTTGAAAACCAATGTGGCAGACCTGAGACGTGGCGGTACGCTGATCGTCAATGAAGACGCCTTTGAAAAAAGCAACTTATCAAAAGCCGGCTACGACAGTAATCCGCTCGACGACGAAGAAGCACTCGCTGCCTACCAACTGCAAAAAGTACCGATGACCAGCCTGACACGGGATGCCGTTGCGGAACTGGGACTTTCGCCGCGTGAAGCCGAACGCTGCAAAAACTTCTTCGCGATGGGACTGGTTTACTGGCTCTATCAGCGCGATGCTACGCCGACAGAAGAATGGGTCAAATCCAAATTCGCCAAGAAACCCGAACTGGTGGAAGCGAACCTGAAAGCGTTACACGCCGGTTATAACTATGGCATCACCACTGAAGCGATTACCGTACATTACCGCGTTGATCCAGCGGAATTGCCTCCAGGAAAATATCGTAAAGTTACCGGAAACGAAGCTTTGGCCTTTGGTTTTGTCACCGCCGCCAAGCTGGCCGGCAAGCAACTGTTCTATGGCGGTTATCCAATTACCCCCGCCAGTGATATTCTGCACGAACTTTCCAAACTGAAAAATTTCAATGTCGTCACCTTTCAGGCGGAAGATGAAATCGCCGCGATCACCAGTGTCGTCGGTGCCTCTTACGCCGGCGATCTGGCGATTACTGCCAGCAGTGGTCCCGGCATCGCCTTAAAAGGCGAAGGCATAGGACTGGCAGCGATTATGGAATTGCCGCTGGTCGTGGTCGATGTACAACGCGGCGGACCCAGTACGGGGCTGCCCACCAAAACCGAACAATCAGACCTGTATATGTGCATGTTCGGCCGCAACGGTGACTGCCCGATGCCTCTTATTGCACCTGCAACACCAGCAGACTGCTTCGAGATGGCACAGGAAGCTCTGAGGATCGCAGTTGAATTCATGACTCCCGTGCTCTTGCTCAGTGATGGTTACATCGCCAACGGAGCCGAGCCCTGGAAAATTCCGGAAATTTCCAGCTTGAAGCCGATTCCGGTTTCTCATGAGAATAAGCAGGGTGATGAACCCTTTATGCCTTATCTGCGGAATGAAAAGAAGACCCGTCCCTGGGTCGTTCCCGGCACACCCGGTTGCGAACATCGTGTGGGCGGCCTGGAAAAATCGGATGTGACCGGAAATGTGAATTACTCACCCGAAAATCACCAGTTTATGACAACACTCCGGGCAGAGAAAATTGCCGGGATTGCAGACTTCATTCCCGAACAGACCGTCGAAGGTCCTGAATCAGGCGAACTGCTGGTAATCAGCTGGGGGGGAACATACGGGGCGGTTCACACAGCCGTGAAACAGTCGGTCAAGGAAGGCTTGTCGGTGGCGCATGCCCATATTCGCTATCTGAATCCGTTCCCGAAAAATCTGGGCGATCTGATCAAGCGATATAAGAAAGTCCTGATTCCCGAGTTGAACACCGGGCAATTACGGATGATCATTCGTGGTACTTATCTGGCTGATGCGGTTGGCTTGAATAAGGTCCAGGGAAAACCGTTCCTGATCAGTGAAGTCAAACAGAAAATCAGAGAGATGCTTGACGAGAAATAATTTTCCAGCTCCCTCTGTTTTCCAATTTAATAATCTACCATTTTAAGAAACAGCAATTGCGTTTAAGGATAGAAATAAATGAGCGTTGATATCCCACTGCCTGTCCTCTCGCCAAAAGATTTCGCCAGTGATCAGGAAATTCGCTGGTGCCCACGCTGTGGCGATTACTCCATTCTCGCCCAGATGAAAAAAGTGCTGCCGACTTTGGGGATTCCCAAAGAGAAGTTCGTGTTCGTTTCGGGAATTGGCTGCTCCAGCCGTTTCCCGTATTACATGGACACCTACGGCATGCACAGTATTCACGGTCGGGCTCCTGCGATTGCCACCGGCGTCAAACTGGCCAATCCGGATCTGCAGGTCTGGGTGATCACCGGTGATGGCGATTCGCTGTCGATTGGCGGGAATCACTTCATGCACGTACTGCGTCGTAACGTGGACCTGAAAGTGATCATGTTCAACAACCAGATTTATGGTTTGACCAAAGGTCAGTACTCACCTACCAGTCCAACCGGAACGAAAACGAAAAGTACGCCCTTCGGTTCGGTCGACCGGCCTTTGAATCCACTGTCGGTTGCCATCGGTGCCCGGGCCACATTTGCCGCCCGTTCGGTTGATGTCGACGTTAAGCATCTGTGTAGCGTGCTCGAACGTGCTGCCAAGCATAAAGGCTCCGCTTTCGTTGAAGTCTATCAGGACTGCAACGTGTTCAACTCCGGTGCATTTGAGTTTGCCTCCAAGAAAGGCAAGAAAGAAGAGAATTTGATCTACCTCGAACACGGCAAACCGTTGATCTTTGGTAAAGAGCGGGATAAAGGAATCCGGCTCAATAGCCATGATCAACCGGAAGTGGTCGAACTGGGTAAAGGGGTCTCAGAAGATGATCTGCTGTTCCATGATGAAAAGTCAGAAGATATGAATCTGGCGTTCCTCCTGGCAAGCATGCGGCATCCCGAAATGCCCGAGCCGATGGGCGTCTTCCGAGCCGTTGATCATCCAACCTACAACGAAGCCGTCTATCAGCAGGTGGACGCTGCCACCGAACGTAACGGCGAAGGGGATCTGGAAGCACTGTTCAGCACCGGTGATACCTGGACCGTATAAGCAGCGGGAGTGGATCACATATTAGCATCGCGTCTCCAGGGCTGTTTGGCCCGAGTAGATTAGATTGAGAGACGCTTTCGTAACAGTGACACAGCCTAAGATTCGAAAAAAGAAAGGCGTTACAGACTCAACTGTAACGCCTTTTTATTTTTTAATGGCTTCTGTTTTTTCAATCGAAACAGATTACTGCGAGGCTTCTTCGCCGAAGGAGAGCCGCATCTGGCGCGACTCCGCCGGGTCCAGTTCTTTGAACAGCAGGCTGGGTTGAATGCCTTTGTTGTTCTGGTACTTGTCACTATTGTATTCGACGATTTCTCCGATCGCCGTATTATAGATAATCTGGCAGATCGCGACGCCGGCGTAAACCCGAACCGGCTGCGCTACCGTGATTTCCAGAGTCCAGTAACCGCAAAAACCGATATCACCCACACCTGCCGTGGCGTGTACGGAAATTCCCAGACGCCCGATGGAAGAGCGTCCTTCCAGCAGGGGTACCAGATTGTGGGTTTCAGTCCGTTCGATGGTTCGACCCAGGTAGAGTTGACCGGGATAGAGCACCATGCCTTCTTCAGGGATGACATATTTGCCCAGTCGATTCGGGCGGGCCATATCCAGTACGATTTCCTCGTAGACCATCAACTCGTTATGCAGGCAGAGGTTATAGCTGTTAGGGTTCAGATATTTTTTATGATAGGGTTCAATGACAATATCTGTTCCCAGGCGTGATTCAATTTCTTTCCCGGTCAGGATCATTGGCTTCTCATTATTGTGAAGGATGGAAAAAGACTCTGCATACTGGAACCATAAACCGACGCGTACCGGCTTTCAACGGTTCGGGCAAACCTTTTCGGAAACAGAGCCAAGTACCAATACTCCACTGGTGAAAAGCGTTCACTCTGTCAGCGGCTTCAACCCGATCCGCGGGCAGATTTTCAGCAGACTACATTCCGTGCAGCGGGGTCTGCGGGCTACGCAGGTGGCGCGACCGTGCAGGATGACCCGATGGGAAAAGTCGATCCATTCTTTTTTCGGCAGGACCTCTATCAAATCGCGTTCGATGATCTCGGGGTTCTTACTGGCGGTGAGCCCGAAGATGTTGCAGATGCGTTTAACGTGCGTATCCACCACCACGCCGCTGGGAATTCCGAATGCGGTTCCCAGAACCACATTGGCTGTCTTGCGCCCTACCCCTGGTAATGCCACCAGTTCTTTGAGTGTGCGGGGAATCTCGCCCTGGTGTTCTTCCGTGACTGCTAGTGCCATCTTGCGGATGTTTGTAGCCTTGGCCCGAAAAAAACCGAGTGGATAGACAATCTTTTCGACATCTTCCTGCTTACTGATCGCCAGTTTTTCCGCGGTCGGATATTTTTTGAACAGGGTCGGCGTGGTTGCATTCACGCGTTCGTCGGTGCACTGTGCAGAGAGAATTGTCGCGACGAGCAGTTGAAACGGCGAATCATGGATCAATGCACATTCGGGTTCCGGAAACAGACGTGCCAGTCCCCTTGCGATTTTGCGGGCATGTTTCTTTTTGTCATCAAGTGAGTCGCTATAACCGGAACCTGCTTCGACTTGCGATTTTTTTTTAGCCATATTCTGCGTGACAATTCCCAAAATGGAGTGCTACTCTGGCTGACATAATTTGAACCAGACAGCTGAGTTTCATGAACGGACTCAGTATGGGGGACTCGGAATGGTTTTTCAATGTACGGAATTGGAATATAAATAATGCTAACAGACAACGCAGTGATTGAGCAGCAGCTAAAGACCATCTCCGGAATGGTTCCCGTCTTGAAGCTGGAAGAATGCATACTTCTGCCACATGCGGTCATTCCACTCCGCCTCACTGATCCCGCTGACTGTCAGTTGGTTGACGAAGCACTCGAGACCCATGGTATCATTGCCGTCGATCTTAAACAGACGTGTTCCGCTACGGGAACCGAACTTTCTACTGAATCCCAGATTCGCACTGTTTGCGTCGCTTCTGTACTGACACCGTATCAACTGCATTCGGGAGCCCGCTCGATTCTACTGCAGGGCCTGTGTCGCGCACAGATGGTCGTCTTGCAGAAATCAGAGTTGCCTTATCAGAAGGCGCTGCTTGATCTGAAAGCAGATTATTATGCGGATCAGCCTGTCATTCACCGCGAACATCGTCAATTGGAACTGCTCGAACACTTCTCTCGCATTTATATGGATAACGCTTCCAATCCGACGTATTACCATCAGTTGCACTGCGAAGTCAGCCTGGGAACACTTTGTGATACACTGGCCGGTACGATTAGACTGGAACCGGCATTAAGTCAGATGCTCCTGAACGAACGGGATGTCGATCTCCGCAGTGATCTTTTGTTGAGATTCCTTAAAAACAGGCACCGCGAACGGCAGCAGAACCCCGTTGCCTGTGGTCTTTCGACAGACTTCAGTTGTAACTGAGTCGCGCGGGCCATTCTTTCTTGAGGCTGCTTCTCTGGTCGCGTAAGATAAATGATCCATCTTACAGTCGTCACTGCTTCCACCCTGGATAGCTCTACCGGAGAACAGTTGAAATGAAAACCCGTTTGACCGCAGTATTATACCTGTTGCTTTTCGGAATGCTCTGCACCGGAGTTGTCAGAGCAGAGTCGAACGTGGCGGAAGACAGCCGTCCGAATATTCTGTTCTGTATCGCCGACGATGCCTCGTTTCCTCATATGGGCGCGTATGGCTGTTCCTGGGTCAAGACGCCCGGCTTTGATCGGGTGGCGCGGGAAGGATTGCTCTTCACCAACGCTTATACGCCGAATGCCAAGTGTGCGCCTTCACGGGCCTGCATTCTCACCGGTCGCAATTCGTGGCAGCTGAAAGAAGCCGGCAATCATATGGCGTTTTTCCCTCCGGAGTTTAAAACCTACGTCGAATCACTGGCAGACGCCGGTTATGCAGTGGGTAAGACTGCGAAAGGCTGGGCGCCGGGTGTCGCCGTCGATGCGAACGGCAAACGCCGCGATCTGGCAGGACCCGCGTATAATCAGAAACGCACAAAACCGCCGGCGAGCGGAATTTCACCCATCGACTACGCTGCCAACTTTGAACTGTTTCTCAAGCAAAGTGCTGCAGAGAAGCCGTGGTGTTTCTGGTATGGCGGATTCGAACCGCATCGAGGTTATGAGTACGGGGCAGGCATTAAGAAAGCCGGTAAGAAACTGACAGACATCGATCGTGTTCCCGCTTACTGGCCTGATAATGAAACCATTCGCACGGACATGCTCGACTATGCTTATGAGATTGAACACTTCGACCAGCATCTGGTGCGCATGCTGAATCTGTTGGAGCAACGCGGCGAATTGGATAATACGCTGGTGGTTGTGACCGCCGATAACGGAATGCCGTTTCCCCGGGTCAAAGGGCAGGAATATGAACGCTCCAACCATCTGCCGCTGGCCATCATGTGGAAGCAGGGGGTTCTCACCGGGAACCGGGTGATCGAAGATTATGTCAGTTTCATCGACTTTGCTCCGACGTTTCTGGAAGTCGCGGGTCTGACTGTGAAAGAAGCAGCCATGCAGCCGATTACCGGACGCAGTCTGACGGATATTTTCCATTCAGAAAAATCTGGCATAGTGAATCCAGAGCGGGACCATGTATTGATCGGTAAAGAACGCCATGATATCGGCAGGCCCCATGACCAGGGATATCCGATTCGGGGTATCGTTAAGCAGGGGATGCTCTATCTCAAAAATGACGAACCCGGACGCTGGCCCGCTGGTAATCCCGAAACCGGTTATTTGAACTGTGATGGCAGCCCGACCAAGTCGGTCATCCTGCAACTGCGTCGCGACGGGAAACAGGAAGAATTCTGGCAGTGGGCATTCGGCAGACGACCAGCAGAAGAACTTTATGCCATTAGTGAGGATCCGGAATGCATGCAGAACCTGGCAACTCTGCCCGCACATCAGAAGATTAAGAATTCTCTGAAACAGCAACTGCAGGACGAACTGGCGGCGCAGAAAGATCCGCGGGTTCTGGGAAACGGTGCGCTCTTCGAGAAATATCAGTACTCCGATCCCCGCACGCGCAGCTTTTATGAACGCTTTATGCAGGGAGAAAAGATTAAGGCAGGCTGGGTAAACGAAACGGACTTCGAGTCGCAGCCACTTGACTGACAGCGCTGATTATGGCTCGTCTTTGTCCGCCGACAGATAACCGGCGGAAGACTGGAAGTATTTCTGACGACGTCGATTTGAATCCTGAGAGGCCGCGGAGAGCCCCGCTTTCAGGTCTTCCAGATTCGCCTCGCAGTAACGACAGCCGGTTTCCGTTAAATGGAACTCGATAAATTCGTGATAATCGGGGGGCAGTGTTTCCAGCAGATAACCTCCCAACTGGCTGCGCGAAGGGCAGCTCAACCGATTTCGCCTCCAGATCTCGCCCACCGAATGCACGCCATCATTCCGCTGTCGTAATAAGGAAGCCAGGCGGACCCGCAGTGAGTCAGACTGGCGCAGTGCCTCTTCGATCTGAGACACGAGTGCTACCGAGAGATTTTCATCCAGGTAGGCCAGCAGTTCCTGGTCTGTAAACGGTTTTTCTGGCATGACTTGAGAGTCTCACTCCTGATGGGATCTGCACTGATTTGGCTGAGAGAACTTTTTCTATTATGAGTGAAGCACCACAGGCTTTAAAGACTATTCGTGTAAACAGTTGTGTATTTCAGAGAAAACGGAGACAGAACTGATCCCGGATGAAAGTTCGAGGAGAGATTTGTGAATTTAACGAAAAACAGGGTCAGGTAAGCTCTTTTTCCAGTTCGTCAAACGGGTTTCTCCTGCTGGAATGGTTGTCGCTGGCAGCTTTGCTCGTTAGCATACGCTTAATACATCGACGCGCTTAGGTTGCGCCTGGTGGCGCGTGAATGCTGTCGCCGCTCAAATCTATGGTTACCCGGTTTCAGCACCGCACTTCTTCTGTCATGTAAAGCCAGTTCATCAGTTTACAGGCTGAAGGAAGATAAGTCGGTTGAGAGCGGGGCAACTTTTTGTCTGTCTTGAAGAATTGAAGGAAACACAGTGGCTGCTCAAGCAAATGCCTTATCATTGGAAGAGTTGAAGGAAAAAGGGAAAGTCCTTCGTCGTCTGATTATCCGTATGACCACTGAAGCGGGCAGCGGACACCCCAGCAGCAGTCTGTCTGCTGTGGAAGTTGTCAACGCACTCTGGTTTGGTGGTTTCATGAAATACGATCCCGCAAATCCGACCTGGGAAGCCCGCGATCGTTTCATTCTGAGTAAAGGTCACGCCGTTCCCGTGCTGTACGCAGCGATGGCAGAAGCAGGTTACTTCTCCGAAGACGATGTGATGACCCTCCGCAAACTGGGCAGCCCCTTTGAAGGTCACCCCAACATGAAACGTCTGCCCGGAATTGAAGCCTCAACAGGCTCACTGGGACAGGGGCTTTCTCTGGGAATCGGGCAGGCCCTCGGCGCGCGTTTAAACGACAATGGTTCCAACGTCTTCGTCGTCATTGGTGACGGGGAGATGGGAGAAGGTCAGGTCTGGGAAGCATTAGCTGCTGCCGAAAAGTTCAAGTTGGGTAACCTGACTGCGATTATCGATCAGAACGGATTTCAGCAGACCGGTGCGACGCACGATGTACTCGATCTGGGTTCCTTCCAAGAAAAAATTGCAGCGTTCGGCTGGTATACACAAACGATTGAAGGCAACGATCAGGCAGCGGTTGTCGAAGCTCTGGAAAATGCAGCCAAGGTCACAGATCGTCCCAAGGCGATTATTTCAAAGACGAAAAAAGGTTATGGAATTCTCCCCGTCCTGGAAGAGACCGGCGATGTGAACTATCACGGAAAGCCGCTTTCACCGGAACTGGCTGAAAAAGCTCTGGCGTTTCTTGCTTAGAACCTCTGCCAGCAGGTGTCCCTGAATGGAAACGGTTCCAGGCAGTCGAACACCGCTGGAGGATCGAATCAAATAACATCTAAAGTAAACATATACTAAAAGAGACAGATTATTATGTATTTAGGCGAACTGAGTGGATTGAAAATCGGACAAGCCACCCGCGATGCGTTTGGTGATGCATTGAAAGAGTTGGGTGATAAATTTCCGGGAATCGTGACGGTGGACGGTGACGTCGGGAACTCAACCCGCACAGAAGTCTTTGCCAACGCCTATCCGGAACGGTCCTTTAATGTCGGGATTGCAGAAAGCAATATGGTCAGTGTAGCCGGCGGTCTGGCTTCAACAGGACATATCCCGGTGGTCGCCAGCTTTGCCGCATTCCTGCTATGTAATGCCTACGACCAGATCAGAATGTCTATTTCCTTCCCTAACATGAACGTCAAACTGGTGGGAACCCACGCCGGTATTTCCATTGGTGAAGATGGCCCTTCACAGATGGGGATCGAAGATATTTCCCTGGCCTGTAGCCTGCCGGGCATGGTGGTGATGGTCACTGCCGATGCCGTTTCTACCAAAGCAGCAACTGCTGCGATGCTGGAATACGATGGACCTGTTTACCTGCGTCTGGGACGCCCCAAAGTATCTGAGATTTATAAGGAAGGTGATACCTTCGAAATCGGTAAAGCCAATACGGTTCGTGAGGGTGACGATGTCACCATTATCGCGAACGGCCTGATGGTCGCCGGTGCGATTGATGCTGCTACCAAACTGGCTGAAGAAGGTGTCAGTGTACGTGTTATCGACATGCATACTGTTAAGCCACTGGATGTGGAAGCCGTTCAGAAAGCAGCTCATGAAACCGGCGCGATTGTCGTAGCAGAAGAGCATCTTGCACACGGCGGACTCGGTTCTGCCGTCGCCATGGCGGTTTCACAGACGAATCCGGTTCCCATGGCGTATGTCAACGTGGGCGACTGTTTTGCAGAAAGTGGAGATCCCCAGGGGCTGCTGGACAAATACGGTCTGACTGCTGCTGCGATTATTGAAGCTGTTAAAAAAGTAAAATAAGGAATCAGCAAGCCCTCTTGGGATTTCGCAAGAGGGCTTTTTCTATTCCTGTTTCAGAATATCTGATTCTAAGTCCCGTTCACATATTGTGAGAGAACTTTGTGACTGAGTTTCGCGCGTTTCATAATACCGACCCACCGCAGCTGCTGAAATTATGGCATACTGCAGGACTGGGTAGAGGGGCCGCGGAATGTCTCAGCAACGATGCCTTCGAAGTTCTGATTTTCTCGCAACCCTACTTCGATCCCGATGGTCTGATCATTGCAGAAGAGGATGGCGAAAGGGTCGGGTTTATTCTTGCCGGTTTTGCCGCCAATGAAGCAGGGTCTGCGCTGGACTATACCCAAGGCGTGATCTGTGCTGTCATTGTTCACCCTGATTACCGCCGCCGGGGAATCGGTCGCGAACTGGTTCGACGGGCAGAGGAATATCTCAAATCCAAAGGTGCCACGGAAATTACAGCGGGACCTTCCGGACTGCGTTCCCCTTATCTGGTAGGCCTGTATGGGGGAACCCGACCCTCTGGTTTTCTGCTGTCAGATCCACTGGCGGCTCCCTTTTTTGAGTCAATTGGCTATGAAGCGATTGGCTCAACACGCATTTATCAACGCGATCTATTGGGGCAAAAACCCCCGATTAAATTTCATCTGGTAAATATCCGCCGCAAAATGCAGTTGAACATTTCCGATGATTTCCAGGCACCCAACTGGTGGTGGCTCACCCGGATGGGACGACTCGAAACGCTGCATTTTGAACTCGCAACCAAAACAGGTGAGCCGGCAGTCGCCTCTGCCACCATCGTCGGGCTGGACCTCTATATCCCCAAATGGGAAGAACGCGTAATCGGACTGACCGATGTTTACGTAAAAGAAGACGAACGAGGCAAAGGGTACGGTCAGTCATTATTGCTGGAAATCGCCCGCCGACTGCAGGATGAACTGATCACCAAACTCGAACTGCATGTCGATGAATCCAATACGGTTGCCTGGAATGTCGCAGAGGCGGTTGGCTACTATCAGGTTGATACTGGTATTGTATATCAACTGATTTCACGTTAGCGTGTAATAAGATAGTGATGTCGACTTTTCAGGACGACATTCTGGGAATGCACCAGCGATTTTTAAACTTGCAAGGGTAACCGTACATGGCGGCACTGTATATCACCGAAGATGACGTTCGTTCCCTGATGGACATGGAGAAATCCATCCTGATTACTCACAAGGTATTCAAGGAACTGGCAGCGGGCCGCGCAAAAAATGAGCCCCGGCAACGAGTCAAAGCTCCCGGGATCATGCTGCATACCATGTCTGCCTCCAGTGAATATCTGGGTTATGTTGGCTGGAAAGCCTACACGACCACCAGAGAGGCTGCCCAGTTCCACGTTGCCATCTATGATCAGGAAACTGGTGAAATGAAGGCTTTGATCGAAGGGGATTTTCTCGGTCAGCTTCGCACCGGCGCTGCCAGTGGAGTGGCAACCGAATATATGGCGCGACCCGATTCCAAAGTGGTCGGTCTGTTCGGCACAGGCCTTCAGGCACGCACTCAGTTACAGGCGGTCTGTTTGACCAGAAAAATCGAATTCGTTTCAGTCTACTCGCGGAACTTTGAGAACTGCAGCCGCTTCGCCGAAGAAATGACCGAGCTATGCGATGTTGAAGTCACCGCCTCACACTCTCCCGATGAGACGGCTGCGGAAAAAGATATTGTCATCTGCGCCACCAGCAGTAAAAACCCCCTGTTTGACGGGCGTGTACTTGATGAAGGTACGCATCTCAATGTGATCGGGTCCAATCACCGCACGCGACGGGAAATCGACCGCACCACCATTAAACGGGCGGATGTGATCGTTTGTGATGACATTGAACAATGCAAAATTGAAGCAGGCGATTTTCTGCAGCCCGTCGACGAAGGCATTACCGACTGGCGGTTAATGCATAACCTGTGTGAGATTGTCGCAGAACGTGAAACCGGCCGGGCCACCGATGATCAGGTCACCCTGTTTAAATCAGTGGGGCTGGCAGTCGAAGATGTTGCCATGGGCGTGAAAGTTTTTGAGCTGGCACTTGAGGAAGGACTGGGAATTGACCTGCCATTTTAATCACATGATTACTGCTGGCAGGTCAAAGTATCAGGAGTTCTGCTTTTCCTGTTGCTTGACCGACTGATAGATCTGCTCCATTTCCTGCAGCGATGCTTCCTGGATGGAACCACCATGACGCTCCAGTTCCTGTTCAATTTTCTGCACACGCTGCTGGAACTTGCTGTTGCTTTTACGGAGTGCTTCCTCGGGATTGATCTTCCAGCGGCGGGCGATATTCGCAACCACAAACAGGATGTCTCCCAGTTCCCCTTCCACCCGTTCCCGCAGTTCCGGATCAGAGAGTTCCGTATCAGCAACAATGTCTGCCTCAACCGTTGCCCGTGTGTGAGGAATCTGACCATCGGGGAAAATTTCGTCCGCCAGTTCCTGAATCTCTTCCCGCAGTTTATCAAACAGCATATCACGATGCGGGAAATCGTATCCCACCTTGGCTGCTTTCTCTGCCACACGGGAAGCGCGGGCCAATGCCGGTAGCGCGACAGGCAGCCCGTCAAAGATCGAACGCCGCTGCTTTTCCTGCTCCTTGATCTGGTCCCAGTTGCGACGCACCTCCTCGGGGGTCTCCGCAGCGACGTTGCCGAATACATGCGGATGGCGTTCAATCATTTTCTGAGTGAGTCGATCAACGACATGCGTCAAATCAAATCGACCTTCATCGGCGGCGATCTGTGCATCGAGTACAATCTGCAGCAGAAGATCTCCCAGTTCTTCAATGATATGCTCATCATTGCCCGAATCGATGGCTTCCAGCAGTTCGTAGGTCTCTTCCAGTGTATAAGGCTTGATTGTTTCCAGAGTCTGCTCCCGATCCCACGGGCAGCCTTCCGGTGAACGCAGACGGGCGATTACATCACAAAGCTTTTCAAAAGCAGGGGTTAAGATGTTATAATCAGGGGGAGTTCCCGGCAGCGGTGATTTCGCGCCGGTCGTTTCAGGAGGCTGTGATTGCTGATCAGATTCTGTCATATCTTCGACCGGTTGATTCACCTGTGAGTGGTTATCGTGTAGGATTAAGGTATCGTAGCGAATTCACTTCGTTCTGAAAATTCACAAAGAAAATGAGAGGCCGAAATCATGAGTTTTCTCAAGAAAAGTTTTATGACAGCGTGTGTACTGTTGCTGGCAGCTGTGACGGTATCTGCGGCTCAACAGGCTGAGGAGAAGGAGGCAGACGCAACCGCACAGGCGAAACTGGAACAAAAGCTGGAACAGCAGATGAGTGGGGCAACGCTCGTGGGGCATTTTAGCGTCGATGGAAAACAGAACGGCAAACCACCCCGCGAAGAACGCTATGAAATCGCTTCCATGAAAAAAATGCAAGGGGATCAGTGGCTGATTACTGCCCGCATCAAATACGGCGAGAATGATGTCAACGTCCCGATGCCTCTGAATGTCTTCTGGGCAGGGGATACTCCCGTCATTTCTCTGACCAACATGACCATCCCCGGACTGGGTACGTTCACTTCTCGTGTGATGTTCTTCGAAGGTCGTTACGCCGGTACCTGGCAGCATGGTAAAGTAGGCGGAAACCTCTGGGGCCGAATTGAATACGCCGACCAGAAATCAGAATCGCAGGAAGAGAAATAGTAACTGTGTTGTATCAAAGAACTGAGGAAACTGCATCCATGTCAAAATTCGTATTGTTTTTTTTCTTCGTGTCAGGAACCTGCTTCTTGAATCCGGAATGCCTGTCAGCAGCAGAAAAAGTCGCTGAAACGAAACAGAAACCGGCAAAGCCGGGGCTCATCCAGGTCAAAAGCAGTCTGGATCAGAGTCTGCAACCCTCTCTGCTCTGGGCTCCCGCTGCGGCGAAGACGACTCCGACTCCCCTGTTTGTCTTTCTGCATTCCTGGAGTGGCAATTATAAGCAGAATAATGCGAAGTGGTTGAAAGAAGCCAAACAGCGCGGCTGGATTTATCTGCACCCTGATTTTCGGGGCGTCAACCAGCAGCCCGAAGCCTGTGGTTCTCAACTGGCACGACAGGATATTCTGGATGCCATTGATTATGTCATCCAGCACTACAACGTAGACCAGTCACGTATTTACCTGGCTGGTTCTTCGGGAGGCGGGCACATGACGATGTTAATGGCCGGTCATCATCCAGATCGTTTCTCTGCTGCTTCCGCCTGGGTCGGTATCAGCGATCTGGCTGAGTGGTATCGCTTTCATCTGAAAGACGGTGTACCCCAGAATTATGCCCGCATGATCTTAAAATCTTTGACGGACAAACCCGGTTCCTCTGAAGCCATTGATGTGCAATACCGCGATCGCTCCCCTTTATACTGGATCGGAAATGCGACGGAATTACCCCTCGATCTCAATGCCGGCGTGACGGATGGTAAAACCGGTTCGGTCCCCTTCGCGCATACGATTAATGCCTTTAATGTTCTGGCGAAAAAGAACCAGACGACTCCTGTGTCTGAGGCCGAGATTGAACAGTTGTGGGAGCTGGGAACACTGAAAAACCCTCAGCCCACTGATCAGGTGACCGATGAAACCTACGGACGGGATATCCATCTCAGGCGAAAATCGGGCAATGCACGCGTGACGATTTTCCAGGGAGGCCATGAAGGCTTGCCGGAACCCGCCTGTGAGTGGTTGTCAAAACAGTCACGCGATACTTCTGGTTTCAGTAAGAACGCTGCAGAACCGCGATAAAGCGAATGGTATCTGGCTTTCTGGTGAAGCGGTGTTAGCCGGGTAGAATGAGTAAAGGCTGTGGGCTGCGTGTATTATAAGGATTCTTTCACAGCGGCAATTGAATCAAAGGCTCACAGCCTGATTCGGTCGATTGAGTATTCAAACAGGGTACTTCAATCGCATACAATGGAGCCTGCCTCAAAAACTTTTGATGTGCGTGCGAATATTTCAACCTGAGAGCCAGTAACTTTGGACCGTCAACAGCAACGAATTGCAGAAGATCTTTCCAGTCTGATTGCAGGTGATGTGCGATGCGATCCCGTTGCGTTGTCAATTTATGCCAGTGATGCCAGCCTGTACCAGGTGCCTCCACTGTGTATTGCCGCTCCCCGTGATCGTAATGACCTGATCTCAATTGCCCGCTACGCTTCTGAAATGAATGTCCCCATGATTCCGCGCGGGGCAGGGACCGGTCTGGTTGGTGATGCCATCGGCAGCGGAATTGTCATTGACTGCGCACGCTACATGAATGCTTTTGAGTTGATCAGCGATAATCTGGTCCACGTTCAACCGGGGGTGGTGCACGCACAACTCAATCGTTACCTGAAAACACAAGGCCTCTATTTTCCTCCCGATCCCTCCAATACCGAAGTGACGACGCTGGGCAGTATGCTGGCGATCGACGCTGCCGGATCTCGTGCGATTCGTGTTGGATCAACCCGGGACTATGTCAATCGACTGGAATTGATTCTGGCAGATGGAACCTGTTTCGAAGCCGGAAATGAAAGCCTGTCGATTCTGAACCAGCCTTCTCCCATGGGGTCCGGGACCTCACTCCTGAGCGAACCGACTCCTGAAGCACGGGGAGAACACGCCAAGCGTACGATTTTGAGCAGACTCTCCAAGCTGTTGACTGATCACGCCGCATTGATTCAGGAAAAACAGCGGTCCGGGATCCCCAACTGCAGTGGCTATTTTCTCAAAGGAATTAAAGGTCGACAAAATCTGAATCTGGCGCGGATGCTGGTGGGATCGGAAGGCACACTGGCTCTGTTCTCCTCGGCCCTGGTACATGTCTCCCCGTTGCCCGCGCATCGGGGCGTGGCGCTCCTGCTGTTCGGAGATCTGGCCTCCGCCATCAAAGCCGTACAGACGATTATTCCCGAACAGCCATCGGCCTGTGATCTACTGGATCGGCGGCTGCTGTCGCTGGCACGCGACGCGGATCCTCGCTTCGCTTCCCTGATCTCCCCGGCAGCCGAAGCAGCATTGCTGGTCGAGCAGGTGGGCTTCAGTGATACCCAGGTGCAACAGCGACTGCATAATGTGATCCTCGCTGTCAAAAATATCAATTCCCGTGTGGTCGTCGCCATGGAGTCGCATCAGCCGGACGAGGTGGACTTTCTCTGGTCATTGCCACAGAAAGTGGTTCCCTCTCTCAGTCGCCTGTCAGGTGAATCTCGGCCTCAACCGTTCGTCGAAGATATCGCTGTCCCCCCCGAATGTCTGTATGAATTTTCGCAAAAGGCCCAGAAGGTCTTTCAGAAACATCAGGTCACAGCGACCTTATATGCCCATGCCGCCTCCGGGCAGATCCACTTGCGTCCCTTTTTACCAGAGTTGACTGATCGGAATGCACCTATCCTGGAAACCATCGCCCGCGAACTCTACCAGACGGTATTTGCTCTGAATGGCACGATCAGCGGTGAGCATGGCGACGGATTGGCACGGACTGCGTTTATTCGTTCTCAGTACGGCGATCTGTATCGCGTGTTTCGTGAGGTCAAAGATATTTTTGATCCGCACAATCTACTCAATCCGGGCAAGATTATCAGCGATGATCCGCATGTCACTATTCGAAATTTAAGACCGATTCCGGAAAAGTTTCCCGAACTGGTCGATCTTCAGCTTGCCTGGTCACCACAGGAACTGCAGGACGAGGCGTCACGCTGTAACGGTTGTGGTTCCTGCCGCCGACAGGATGCCGGCTCGCGGATGTGTCCGATCTTTCGGATTGCCCCTGAAGAAGAGGCCTCGCCCCGCGCCAAAGCGAATCTCTTCCGCGGACTGCTTTCCGGTGCACTGCATCCGAATGAACTCTCCTCGGCAGAAACCAAACATCTGGCAGATACCTGTTTCAACTGCAAGCAATGCCAGCTGGATTGTCCTTCATCCGTTAATATTCCTCAGATGGCAATTGAGGCTAAAGCCGCTTATGTCTCTGCAAATGGGTTGGATCATACCGACTGGATCTTGTCGCGGGCACATTCGTTCGGCGCATTCGGCAGTACACTTTCGATGGCCGCGAACTGGGCGATCAATAATACGACTGCGCGTTGGCTCATGGAAAAAATGATGGGTATTCATCGCGATCGCAAGCTCCCTTTCTTTTCGCGGCGGTCATTCTTGAGATCAGTCCCCAAGAAATATTTGAAACGGCCGCGTCCAGGCAGTGATCCGAATCTGGTCATCTTTTTTGTCGACTATTATGCCAACTATCATGATCCCGAACTGGCACATGCGATGCTGGCAGTCTTACAGCACAATCAGATTCCCGTGTATGTCCCTCCCCAGCAGCTGGCATCGGGAATGGCGATGGTTTCCGCCGGCGATTTGATCGCGGCTCGCAGCTTTGCGCAAGAGAACATCAAGATTCTCGCGGAATTTGCCAAAGAAGGGCATCAGATTATCTGCACAGAACCCGCAGCAGCAATCTGCCTGAAGCAGGAGTATCCCATGCTGGTACCCGGGGAAGACAGCCAGATTATTTCCGAACAGGTCAGTGAAGCGGGCGCGTTCCTCTGGCAACGATATACAGAACAACGTTTAAAGACCGATTTTGGGAGACTGGATCTGGAGTTGGACTATCATACACCCTGTCATATCAAGGCATTATCTTCCCGTTCGGCTTTAAATGCGCTTCTCGCTTTGATTCCTGAGCTGCGGGTGAATACAATTGAAAAAGGTTGTTCGGGCATGGCCGGTACCTATGGTCTGGCCCGCGACACCTTTGAAACCTCTAAACAGATCGGTCGGGAGCTGATCGATCACATGAAAACAACAAACGTTCATGCGGGTGTGACTGAATGCAGCAGTTGCAAAATGCAGATGGAGCAGGAAAGCCGGATTCCCACCATCCACCCTCTCAAATTACTGGCACTCTCTTATGGACTGATGCCTGAACTGGGACGGGCATTGCAGCCGCAAAAGAAAAAACTGGTAGTGTCATGACAGTCCAGCAGATTCAGGTCAGGTTATTTGCCCGGGCTCGCGAACTGGCAAACAGCGATTTGATTTCGGTCCAGGTAGGGGAAGGCACAACGGTAGCCCGTCTGCGACAGGCGATCGCCGAACAGGTTCCCCAGTTACAACCATTGAGTGGACAGCTCTTAATCGCCGTCGACAACGCCTACGCCGGGGAAGACCAGTTGCTGATGGCTTCACAGGAAGTGGCCTGCTTTCCTCCGGTCAGTGGTGGCTGAATTGAATCTTACAACCAGGTATTTTGGTTTCCAATCATGAAAACAGACTCCATTTCCATTACAGATCAACCAATCGATTACGCCGCCATTACCGAGCAGGTGCGTTCCAGGGAATGTGGCGCCGTGGTCCTGTTTATGGGGACTGTTCGTGAAATGACTGCAGGCAAACAGACCGTGGCATTGGACTACGAAGCCTATCCGGAGATGGCCGATCAGATGATGCAGCAGTTAATCGACGAAGCACGCGACCAGTGGGACGTCCACGGGATCGCCATTGAGCATCGGGTCGGGCATCTGACGCTGGGAGAAATCAGTGTCGCCATCGCCGTCAGTTCCGCGCATCGAACAGAAGCCTTTGCAGCAGGACGTTTTCTGATTGATCGTCTCAAGGAGATTGTGCCCATCTGGAAAAAAGAGAACTGGTCCGATGGCACAACCGAATGGGAGCATCCGGAAATCAAAGCAAAATAAAGCAGTCTCTGTTTTAGGACTGCCTATAATAGAGGTCGAGAACCAGCGGGATGCAGCAGACTGGCATTCCCACTTTGATCGTAAGAGGCACTGATGGAAAATCTGACTCAACTGATTGATACCTTTGGACGTGTGCATAATAATCTGCGCATCAGCGTAACCGATCGCTGTAATATTCGCTGTTTTTATTGCATGCCTTCCGAAGATGTGCAGTTCGTGCATCGCAGTAAGATTATGTCGTTCGAGGAGATCGTCCGCTTCATCCGCCTGGTGGTACCGTTGGGGGTCGACAAAATTCGTCTCACCGGCGGAGAACCCCTGGTTCGAAAAAACATTCCCGAACTGGTGAAAATGATTGCCGACATTCCCGGTATCAAGGATATTGGCATTACCACGAACGGGATCCTGCTGCCAGGGCAGGCACAACAGCTCTATGATGCCGGCTTGAGACGGATCAACATCAGCCTGGATGCGCTGAATGCCGCCAAATTCAAACAGATTACTCGTCGCGACGATTACGAAAAAGTACTGGCTGGCATTCAGTCTGCCCATGACGCCGGCTTTGATCCCGTGAAAATCAATGCGGTTTCTATTCGCAATCTGACGGAAGAAGAAATCGTTCCCTTCGGAAAGCTGGCCCGGGAAACAGGGGCCGAAATTCGTTTTATCGAATTCATGCCTCTGGATGCTGATAACCAGTGGGAACGTGAAAAAGTACTGTTCGCCCATGAAATTCAGGAGATCCTTTCGCAGGGGATTATGCCTCTGGTATCTGAGGAACAGCCTGATAAGAGTGCACCCGCTTCCAATTTTGTTTTCGAGGATGGCGTCGGACGGATTGGATTCATCTCCTCCATCAGTGCCCCGTTCTGTATGAGTTGCAATCGCTTTCGCTTAACCGCTGACGGGAAACTGCGCAACTGTCTTTTCAGCCTGGATGAAACGGATATCCGTGGACTGTTCCATGCGAATGCTCCCGACGAGGAAATCATCGCGGCAGTACGCAGCAGCATTACCGCGAAAAAAGAGGGGCATGAGATCAACACAGCACGATTCATTCAGCCGGATCGCCCGATGTATTCCATCGGTGGCTGAAAACCGAAAGTGGATTGAGTCTGAAACATGAGTAAGCGACCATTGATTTATCTGGACAACGCAGCCACCAGTTTTCCCAAGCCAGATTCCGTTTACGCGGCGATGGATCATTATCATCGGAATATCGGTGCCCCCGTTGGTCGGGGAGCGTATCGGAAATCCATCGAACTGCAAACATCCATTGATCAATGTCGAAAACTCGCTGCCAGGCTGCTGGGGGCAGCGCGTCCTGAAGAGATCGCCTTTACCTTCAACGGAACAGACAGCCTGAATACGATTATTCACGGCGTGTTGCAGCCCGGGGACCATGTCATCACTTCGGATGTGGAACACAATTCAGTACTCAGGCCGCTTCAGACTTTAAAAGACCACTGGGGGCTGGAGACCACAGTCATTCCCGCTGATCAGACTGGACTGGTCGAACCGACGGCATTCCGGGATGCAATTCGAAAAAACACGCGACTTATCATTCTCAATCATGCTTCAAATGTGACGGGCACCATTCAACCCGTGAATGAAGTCGGCGAAATCGCGCGGCAGGCGAAAGTGCTCTTTCTGGTCGATGCCGCGCAGACAGCCGGCCATCTGCCTTTGGATGTGTCTAACATGCCTGTTGATTTTCTGGCGTGTCCCGGCCATAAAGGACTGCTGGGCCCGCTGGGGACAGGGTTGGTCTATCTGCGTGCGGAGCTGGCCGATCAGGTCGAGAGCTTACGCCAGGGGGGAACTGGTAGTCAGAGTGAAGAAGAAACACAACCAGATTCCATGCCTGAAAAATTCGAATCAGGAAATCACAACGCCCCGGGACTGATTGGATTGCGCGCCTCCCTTGAGTATGTGCTCGAACAGGGTGTCTCTTCACTCCGTCAGCATGAGCAGCAATTAACCGCACAACTTCTGGAAGGTCTACAGCAACTTCCCGGGTTTCAGTTGCCCGGGCCCCCTGCGGTCGAAAACCGGGTGGGTGTGGTCAGTCTGGTAAGTGAATCCGTTGAACCACAGGTGCTGGCCTCTATTCTGGATGAGAATTTCGGGATTCAGGTCCGGGCTGGTTTACATTGCGCGCCACGAATTCATACCTGTATTGGCTCAAAAGAAGCCGGGGGAACACTGCGATTCAGTCCCGGGCCTTTTTCAACAGTGGAGCAAATTGACACAACTGTTGTTGCCATGCAGGAGCTGGCACACTCCTTTTCGGGATGAGTTTTCAGAGACAGTAACTTCGGCAGCAGAGATCCTGCTGTAAAGGGGGAATGTGAAAACTCTCTCAAGTATTATCAGTATCGTGATTTACATCCTTGACACCCTTTGGCGTCTACCTCAAAATTAAAATAGACTGTTCTGGTTGATTATAGAGTTTCCCGTCAACGCGATTCAAAACGTGTTTCCGGGAAGTTGCTCTTTTGGCTCAGGGCACGTTGAACAATTCTCGCTCGACATTTCTAACGTCTTATTTCCCCAATCGTGCATTGGAAAATCAGAAAGCATTCGACTCCGTTGATATGAGTATGTCGAACGGTTTCAGCAGGAAAGGGGACTGCTGAATGGTGGAATGCCGCCTGGAGTTCATATAATTTTCATAAACCAGATTTGACCGGAGTCTTGATTCCAGCTGATTGATATGGGAAAAACAGACTCCTCGCAGTTTAAAACTGATTCTATTCCGTGGAGAAATTGAATGGCCGATGATTGGATGCAGCAGTTAGTAGATGATGGGTTTCTCGGTCCGGCGCAGCTGGATGAAGCCTCGAGTCTGGCCGGCTCTATGGGAATTTCCCCCGGAGAAGCACTTGTCAAGTTGGGATATGTAGGAGCCGAAGTCATTGCACAGGCTCAGGCGTCCATGTATGGATATGAGTTCGTCGAACTGGAAGGACTCGAAATACCCCAGTCCGTGATTGAACTCGTACCGGAATCCATGGCGCGGGAAAATACCGTGATTCCCGTGGGGATGGATGGAGATTCGCTGCAGATTGCTTTGCATGACCCGATGAAATACGAAGTACTCGATAAATTGCGGTTCATTATTAACCGTGACATTGATGTGGTCATGGCGCCGATTGAGTCGATTCAGGCCGCGATTAACCGACATTATGGTCAGAGTGAAACCGAGTCGGTCGACACGATGTTAAAGGAGTTTACGGAAACTGCCATTGATATCACCGCGACCGAACTTGCTTCCTCAGATAACGTTGCAGAAGAAGACGACAGCGCCCCTGTGATTCGGCTGGCAAACCTGATCATCAGTGAAGCTGTTAATATGCGGGCCAGTGATATTCATGTTGAGCCCTTTGAAGACCGGATTCGTATTCGTTACCGGATTGACGGTGTACTGATTGAACGTGACAGTCCTCCCCGCCGCCTGCTGATGGCACTTGTCTCCCGTTTCAAAATTATGGCGACCATGGACATCGCTGAAAAACGTCGTCCTCAGGATGGTCGAATTAAAACCACAATTGCCTCTAAGGATTATGACTTACGAGTCAGTATTCTGCCGACCAACCATGGGCAGGCAGTGGTCATGCGTATTCTGGACCGAGATAATATTAAGGTTGGGATTCGTAACCTCGGCTTTTCGGAAGAGAATTATCGACGCTTCCAGACAATCATTCGTCGACCAAACGGTATCTTCCTGGTGACCGGTCCCACGGGGTCTGGAAAAACGACTACTTTGTACAGTGCCCTCGGTGAGCTGAACCGGCCGGACCGCAAGATTATCACGGCGGAAGACCCGGTCGAATACTATCTGCCCGGTATTAATCAGGTGGAAGTAAAGCATAATATCGGGCTCGATTTTTCTCGTATCATTCGTGCGATGTTACGACAGGCACCGAATGTGATTCTGGTAGGTGAAATTCGAGACAAGGAAACGGCAGAGATGGCGATTCAGGCATCTTTGACAGGACACTTGGTATTCAGTACGCTACACACGAACGATGCGCCCGGTTCTATTACACGATTGATCGATATGGGGGTACAACCGTTCCTCGTTGCTTCTAGTGTAATGGCAGTAATGGCGCAACGTCTGGTGCGTGTTGTTTGTGGTAAATGTGTGGAAACTTATGTCCCTGATCCTGGCGAACTCGAGTACCTCGGGTTTTCCGAAAGTCAGCTTGCGAATGCCATCCATCATCGAGGCAAAGGATGTAACACCTGTTCACACACTGGGTACAAGGGGCGTAAAGCCGTTTTTGAGTTGATGATGATGAATTCCGCTATACGTGAAATGACTTTCCGCAGTGAGGCCGCACAGAACATCAGGAGACAGGCCCGACTTCACGGCATGAAATCGCTGGCTGAGGATGCAGCCGACAAAGCCCTGCTCGGCATCACGACTCTGTCAGAAGCAATGAAGCTGGCGAAGGGGTTGGAAGGGTCATAAACAGGGGAGAAGAAGCGAATTCAATTGGTTTCGTTCAGGGGGAACACTGGAAAAACAGCCTCTGTTTTCATGTGAAGACTTTGATCTATTTTCGTGCATTTGTTGAGTTTTGCAGCAGAATACCGGATAATTACGTCAGGAACGCCAAATGAGCGGCCTGATTTCATATTACATTTCTAAATTGTCTTATCTTTATTTCTCTAGTTTTACTGATTTTCGTTTCACTAAATTCTTGTTGGACCCGGTTGTTCAGGGAAAAGATCCAGGAGCTGATTCGTTCTGGGAAATGGAATAACTCAAATCGAAGAATGATGCAGACTTCTGGCGCAAATCCTCGTTCCCGCGAACTATCGGTGACCGCTCACTTTTCAATCAAAGAGTTTTCAGAAAGTACTTTGGATGGCAACAGTTCAGATTGACAAACTGCTGGAGACGGTCGTTAAAGAAAAGGTGAGTGACCTGCATATCACCACAGGACAGCCCCCCGTTGTTCGCGTAGGTGGACACATGGTGCGTCTTGAAACCAAAAGCCTGGAGCCCGATGATACCGTCGCCCTGATGAAGAGTATCACACCCGAACGAAACCAGCAGGAACTGCAGGAGGTCGGGGGGACTGACTTCGGGTTTGCCTTTGGTGAAAAAGCCCGCTTTCGGGTTTCGGTCTTCAAACAGCGCGGCCAGATCGGCATGGTGTTACGCCGAATCCCCAACGAGTTTCTGACATTCGAGCAACTGGGCTTGCCTTCGGTGATTTCCGATCTGCTCGAACGCCCGCGTGGCCTGTTCCTGGTAACAGGACCGACGGGTAGTGGTAAGACAACCAGTCTGGCCAGTATGATCAACCACATGAATAATACGATGGACCATCATATCATCACGATGGAAGACCCCATTGAATATTATCATCAGCATAATAAATCCACGATCAACCAGCGGGAAATTGGCGTCGATGTACCTACATTCCCCGAAGCGTTACGGCGTGCTCTGCGACAGGACCCCGATGTAATCCTGGTGGGGGAAATGCGTGACCTGGAAACCATTTCCGCTGCGATTACTGCGGCGGAAACCGGGCACATCGTGTTCGGGACATTGCATACAACAGGAGCCCAGGGGACGGTTGACCGTATTATCGACGTGTTTCCCACCAGTCAGCAGGACCAGATTCGAACTCAGCTCTCCTCGTCTATTATCGGCATTCTCAGCCAGGCTCTCATGCCGAAAAAACCAAAAGGCCTGGTGGCCGCGTATGAGATGCTGGTAGTCACACCGGCGATCGCCAACCTGATTCGTGAAGCCAAAACCTATCGTATTAACTCCAGTATTCAGACCGGACGAAAGTTCGGTATGCAGCTGTTGGATGACGCGCTGTTTAATCTCTGGCGCGATGGGCTCTGCGAGGAAAAAGATGTCGTGATGCGGTCGAATAATCCCGGCGAGCTCAAAGCCAAAATCGCCATGGCCAAGAAGGGACTGCTCGAAGATGAGGATGAAGATGAGGATGATGATTTTGAAAATTAATGATCGGGAGCAGGGATGCACCAGGTCGCGTCAGTCATTTCGGAAAGAAAAATCAAACTGAAAAGGTAGGCATACATGGCAGCGAGACGCCTTGGTCAAATCATGGTCGATCTGGGATATATTTCAGAAGACCAGTTATGGGATATCCTGGAAGAGCAGAAGCAGAGCCCGGGTGAGGTCATCGGTCAGGTCGGCATCCGCATGGGGCTGGTGACTGATGAGCAGGTCACGCAGGCACTCGCTGAGCAGTGGGGGATGCCCGTCATTGAGCTGGAAGAGACCAACATCCCTTCCAAGGTGCTCGAGCTCGTGCCCGAAACGATGGCTTCCATCTACAAGATTATGCCGGTTTCGCTGAAAGATGGCGTACTCACCGTCGCGATGGCAGATCCCCAGAATGTAGCTGCGCTGGACGACCTGCGTAATTTTCTCGGGTATGATGTCCGGGGCGCCGTTTCCAATCTGAAAGATGTGGAAGAAGCGATTACCCGCCACTACGCGGAGCATCAGGACAGCATTGAAGATGTCATCGGTGCCATGGAAGACGAACTGGGGGAGCATAAAACAAAAAATGTTTATGACCTCTCTTCTTCTGAAGAAGTTGCCGACGCCGCTCCTATCCGAAAACTGTTGAACATGGTAATGCTGCTGGCGATTAAAGACCAGGCAAGCGACATCCACCTGGAACCCTTCGAAGACGAATTCAAGATTCGCGTGCGTGCCGATGGCGTGCTCTATGAAATGGTGCCACCACCACGCCACCTGGCCAATGCCATTGTCTCGCGTGTGAAAATTATGGCTGACCTGGATATTGCAGAACGCCGTATGCCGCAGGACGGTCGTATCGAACTGAACGTTGGTGGTAACCCGGTTGACTTGCGCGTCAGTGTGCTGCCTACCCTCTTTGGCGAAGCGGTTGTTATGCGGGTGCTGGACCGAACCGTGGTGCAGCTGGACCTCAATAAGATCGGCATGGATCCCACCACTCTGTCACGCTTCCGGGAAATGATTCACCGCCCCAACGGGATTGTACTGGTGACCGGACCCACGGGAAGCGGCAAGACCACAACCCTGTATTCCGCTTTGAATGAACTCAACGTCATCGAAGAAAAAATTATTACGACCGAAGATCCCATCGAATACGATATCGATGGTTTGATTCAGGTTCCCGTGAATCCCGATATTCAGGTCACCTTTGCTTCTGTTCTGCGGGCAATTTTGCGACACGATCCCGACCAGATTCTGATCGGCGAAATTCGCGACTTTGAAACCGCAGAAATCGCCGTGCAGTCGGCTCTGACAGGCCACCTGGTATTCAGCACGCTGCATACCAACGACGCGCCCTCAGCAATTACACGTCTGCGCGATATGGATATTCCCAAGTTCCTTATCACTGCAACCGTGGAAGCCATTCAGGCACAACGCCTGGTGCGTACGATCTGTAAGGAATGCCGGACCGAATTTGAACCCAGTGATGAGCTGTTGATGGAACTGCAGCTCCCGATTGAACAGGCCCGCCAGTACAGCTTCTATTATGGCAAAGGTTGTGCGACCTGTAATAACTCGGGCTACAAAGGTCGTACCGGCCTGTATGAACTCATGGATGTCACCGATGAAATTCGCGACCTGATTACCGAAGATGCTTCGGTGGATGATATACGCAACATGGCCCGCAGCCAGGGGATGACCACTCTCCGTGAAGCGGGGCTGAAACTGATTTTTGACGGCGTCACCACGATTGACGAAGTGGTCCGCGAAACCGTGGTGGAAGACATCGCATAATCGAGAGCCATCTGGCTCAGAAACAGAACAAACCATTTTTTAAGACGACTTTTGACGGAGTAACGCCATGCCGGTTTATCAATATGAGGCCATGGACAATACTGGACTCGAAGTGAAAGACACGATCGAGGCCCCTTCTGAAGCTGATGCGCAGACACTCATTAAAGAGAAGGGCTTTTTTGTTACTAAAATTGCCGAAAAAGGTCGCGGGAAGAAACAGAAAAAAGGAGCCGGCGGAAAAGCAGGCGGCGGTGCAGCAAAAAAAGCCAGTGCCAAAAAAGGGGGCTTCTCCATCGGGGGTGTGCGGCCTAAACAGCTCTGTACTTTTACCCGTCAGTTGTCGACGCTGCAGGACGCTGGTCTGCCGATCCTGCGAAGTCTGCGAATTCTGGAAGCACAGGCTAAACCCGGCCCGCTCAAAGCGTCTCTGGATGGTGTGATCGAAGATATTGAATCAGGAAACACGCTCTCCGAAGCAATGGCCAAACAGCCGAAATGTTTTGATAATCTCTACGTCAACATGGTGAAAGCCGGGGAGGCCGGTGGTGCTCTCGAAGTCATTCTGCAGCGTCTGGCTGAGTTCAAAGAACGTGCCCAGAGTCTGAAGAAAAAGGTGCAAGGTGCCATGATCTATCCAGTCGCCGTGATCACGGTGGCCGGCCTGATTGTCGGTTTCATCATGTACTGGATCATACCCAAGTTCAAAAAGATCTTTCTGGATTTCGGTACCGAACTGCCCGGGATTACCCTGTTGCTGATGTCGGTTAGTGATATCGTCGTCTCCTACTTTTACCTCTTCCCGGCGATACCGCTGGCCTTTTATATCTTCATTAAGATTGTGAGGAAGAATAAGAAGGGGGCGTTCGTGGTCGACTGGATATCGCTGCGCATACCGTTATTAGGGAAGATTATCAGTAAGTCGGTGACGGCACGTACCTGCCGTACCCTGGGGACACTGATCGCCTCCGGGGTTCCCATTCTGGAAGCGATTATCATCGCCCGTGATACCGCAGGAAATATGGTCTTCCAGCGCGCGTTCGATACCATTTACGCCGCGATCCGTGAAGGGGAAACGATGGCGGTTCCCTTAAGGGAAGCGAGAATCGTCGATGACATTGTGGTCAATATGGTGGACGTCGGTGAAGAGACCGGTGCACTCGATAATATGCTCTATAAAGTCGCCGACGTGTACGACGAAGAAGTAGCCGTCCTCGTAGACGCCCTCGTGAGTCTGCTCGAACCACTGATGGTCATCGTGCTGGGGCTGATTGTGGGTTTCATCGTGATTGCCCTCTTCATGCCCTTAATTAAGCTATTGAACGATCTTTCGTAGTGTTTTGGATAAGGTGTTGCAAAATAATACAGTATTTTCCAGCAAAATCACCTGTCTGTAACGTAATGAAATAGCAATATAGTAAGCAGTCACAACAGGTTACGTTTATCATGGATATCAAGGCATGAAATTTGCCTCTAATATAATGTAGAAAACTCTCTGCTGAAATTACTCTCAAGCACTGGCAGACAGGGTTTTCCAATCTCAAACTGTTGTTCCGTAAAGAGTTAGGAGTAAACAATGAAACGTCGGCCGCCAATTACCCTCTCGGCGTCAAAGTACAGCAGGCGTGCGTTCACTTTAATCGAACTGATGATCGTAATTGTCATCATCCTGATTCTGCTCGGCCTGATCATCCCCGCCATCGGATCTGTCCGCCTGCGGGCACAGCAGGCACAGGTGCGTGCGGAAATCGGAAACCTGGAAGCATCAATAACCGCCTTTAAAGCCGACTTCGGCATGGATCCACCCAGTGGAATTATCCTCTATGAATCTGGTTCCGCTTCTTGGGATCAGCGCAGTAAAGGACTGATTCGCCAGTTGTGGCCCCAGTATAATTTCTCACTTTCCTGTGACATTAATGGTGATGGCGATACCTCGGATACAATTCTGCTGAATGCCGGCGAATGTCTTGTCTTCTTTTTGGGGGGAGTCTATGAAAAAACCAGTGATGGGAAATTCCGGGTTTATGGTTTCTCTAAGAACCCCGCACGTCCTTTTTTGAATCCAGGACATGCTCTGGGCGATCCAGGTTATTCTGCTGGGGACGGATTGTCAGCGACAAACTCCGGTCGTCAGGGGCCCTTTTTTGAATTTGATATCAGTCGCTTCGTCGATACTGATGGTGATAATGCACCGGAATATTTAGATTCCTTTCCCAGTCAGCAGGTGCCCTATGTTTATCTCAGCAGTTACGGGGGGCGCGGATATCGCTCGGGTGAATATAATACCATTCTGACTGACATTTATCGCTTGGGAGACCCGGCTACTACACCACCTACAAGTGATCCCCCATACAAGCCCAAGTCATTTCAGATCATTTCACCAGGCGCTGATTATCAGTTAGGAACTGGTGGTAATTATACTCCTGGTAAAAACCTGCCGGGCAACCGCAGTGTAGAAGCGGATAACATTACGAATTTTGTCAGCGGGTCTCTGCAGTAATCACGGTTTGTTTTTAAGAAGTCAGGTTTTTTAAAATGCGACGTTTAACAGCTCCACAATCTGTTCGATCTCAGCGCGGCGGTTTCACCATCGTCGAACTGTTGATGGTCGTCGGCATTCTGCTGTTTCTGATTGCCACGTCTGCGTTCGTGGTGCGTAACATCGGCAACAAGGCCCGTGAAAAAGCAACCATGGCGACCATCGTTAAGGTCAATGGCCTGATGCTGAATCGCATCGAAGCCATGCGGAAAGCGCTCGACGCTTCGAAGAATCAACATCAGCTCGAATCGCTGGTCGGGCAGAAATATACAGCGCTGGTGAATAATGATGGAAAATACCGCGGCCTGCCCAGACCCGTCGTGGAAATTCTGGTGCGCAAAGATATTTTCCGCGAGAACCTGCCGCAGTACATCGCTGAGAATTCCGATATCAATGCCGCCATGGATGCCCAGTCTGGTGTTTCCCCGGGAACCGCAGGAAGTCTCGGCTCCGACGCCGGTGCCAGTATCAGTTCAGAATACCTCTACTATGTTTTAACGAAACATGAAACTTATGGCGTGCCGCCTGTGGGGGAAGATTCCTTCACCACAAATGAAGTCGCCGATACCGACGGCGATGGCCTGAATGAATTTGTGGATGGCTGGAGAAAACCACTCCGCTTTTACCGCTGGCCCACGCGCCTGATCAAGCCGGATGGTTCAACTATCAACCGCACCGTTGCCGGTTATTTCTTTAGCGGGCTGCCTCCTGTACCCGCTTCCGACTTCAATGAAGCCGATCCATTAAACGTCGATGCAGATGATCCACAGGGGCGGCTTCAACACGAAAATGACCGTTCGGGGAGTATCTTATCTCCTCTGTTTAACAATAATTCTGTTTACACTACCGGGCAATATGCCACGATGAATACCTTTTGGATGCCTCTGATCATTTCTGCCGGGGAAGATGGTGTTCTTGGGCTGTATGAGCCGCACGATGAAACCAACAATGGGGTCTTGGCACAGCCTGTTCTCCCTATTGTGGACGGCGTATTCGATAACATCACCAATCACAATCAACGAGCCGGAGGAAGGTAAACTTATGCCAGCCTTTCACACGAACAATCAGTTCACTCAGCGATCTTCGCGTCGGCCCGGCTTTACGCTTGTCGAGTTGCTGGTCGTGATTTCGATTATGGCAATCCTGGTTGTCATGACGGTGTCTTCGATCAACTTCGCACTCACCAGCGACGTCACCCGTGGCGCCTCACGCCAGGTGCAGTCGTACCTCGCAGGAGCCCGTGACCGCGCCATCTACGCCAAAGAGCCGCGGGGTGTCCGCTTTCTGGTGGATCCCAATAATCCGACCGCTGTCACCAGCATGATTTACATCGCCCCCAGCCCCGACTGGAATCAGGGAGTCATTCGCCTGGAACGTATTGATACGAATTCAGACAGTGTTCCGGATACCACCCTGCATGTCCGTGGCGAAGGAACTGACTGGAGGTTCCTCTATACCCGCGGGCAGTTGAAAAATGGCGCACGCATTAAAATACCCGGCGATGAGAGTGGTTCCTGGTACACCGTTGATCTGGACAATTCACCGGTTTCCGAACCCGTTCCCCTTATCCCTTCATCTCCTGCACCGAATGAATATAATTACAAAACCGATGTTGTACTGCGGCTGACCACAGCCTACCGTGATCCGGGAACGTCCGATCCCAGTCAAGTCGTGGCATTCGCACCCGGCAGTGGACCTTCCACTTATCTGCTTGAACTGCCTCCCGTGGTACTGTCAGGCGAAGAGCCCACACTTCTGCCCAACAACGCCGGGATTGATCTGGATCGTTCCTATCTGCCCGTCAGTTGGAGGGTAACCGGAGTTTCAGAAGGCGAGGATGGTTCCCCCGGTAAAGCCGGTATCGATGATGACAGCAGTGGAGGTGCCGACGATGACGGCGAATTACTCTGGCCAGGCACCGATGACTATCGCCTTTATTCCAGCCATTTAGATCTGATGTTTTCTCCTCGTGGTACCGTATCCGGCAGTGAAGCAGGAGGCGGCAAAATTCACTTTGTCGTTGATACACTTGAGAATATTCGGTCGGGCTGGCGTCGTGGCGTCAACTATGCAGACGGGGATCGAGTTCTGCTCCCCGCACGAGGAACTTACGAGTTCACCCCCTACGATCGAGCGTTTGTATGTACTACTTCGGGACAAAGCGGTGCTGATCCCTCTGTCTTTCTGACAGCAGCTGCGAGAGTAGAGGGAGCAACTGTAACAGACAATGGTGCTGTCTGGAGAACAGAGCTGAATACGACACCTTCTCTGTTAACAATCTTTACGCGAACCGGGAATGTCAGTGCCTATCCCCTCCACTTCGATCAGCCAGGGATTGTTTCCCCTGATGTGTTCTACTATGCAGAAACAGGGGAGACAGCCAAATGAAAACATTTCGTCTGAAAACCTGCAAGACACCTGTTGGATTTCTGTCCGTTTCGCGGGCCGGTGTCACCCTGATGGAAGTTCTCATGTCTGTCATGATCATGAGCATTGGCGTCGTTTCACTGGCGTCCCTGTTCCCGATTTCGATTGTTCGGGGAATACAGGCAACCAAGCTCACGAACGCAACCGTACTGCGTTATAATGCCGAAGCGTTGATCGATGCGTTCCCGCAGCGTTTTGTATTTGATCCCGATGGCACCTTAAATGCTGATGGACAAATCGCCCATCAGCGCAGAAACCGGAAATACATCGTCGATCCCATCGGCAGCTATTACGCCTCATCGGATGGTACCGGACTGGAAGGCAGCTTCGGTAACGACGGTTCCAGCAGTCCGGTGACCCGCATTCCCCGCTATGACGCCGGCCTGACTTCGCAATTACAGGCGACCAATTTCTTCTCACAGCAGGACAACTGGTCTCTGTTGTTTGAAGGGATTCCTAATAGTATCAATGGTGTAGGAGATACGATTACCATTCCTGATGCTGATTTTAATTACGGCGATAACCCCACCGGTACTAATACCTTGGCAGAATTGCAGGCCACTCTGACAGATGCTGCAAGTGGGAGCCGGATTCTGATTTATGATACTACAGGCAAGCAGGTTCAGACGCGTACGATTACCGGTGTGAGTAGGAACTCAGGGTCTAAGACTTTCGATGTCAGTTTCAGTCCTCCACTTCCCGATAACGGGCTCTATACCAGCATCGCCAAATTTCGGATTGAAGTACTGAGTACACAATATTCCTACCTGTTAACCGTCCGTCGTTCGATTGCTACCGATGTCGCTTCTGTTGATGTTGTGGTGTTCCACCGTCGTAATTTTTCTCCGGAATCTGAAGCCATCCATCAGGTTGAAAACTTTGTGGCGGAATGGCTCCCTGGTGCGGATGGTGCCTGGGGATTTGCTGGCGTAGATGACGACGGGGATAAGGACGATGGTGGTAACACCGATGAATATGCAGGCGAAGCAGGCTGGCCCGGGTCCGATGACTATCGGCGGCGTGCCTTCAAGCTACGTTACAATACCAATGTCGATAGACCAAACCTGAAAAAGGGAGGGTACGTCTTCGACGCCATCAATGCCCGCTGGTATCGGATTCAGCAGATTGTCGATGAGGAAGCAGCCGAGGCCCCTGGTGCCACCACTGCCGACTTGATTCTGGATCAGCCCATTATCCAGTCCATCAACAATCCCAGCAGTGCTGACACACCCGTCGCTGGCCTGATTGTGATGCCGAATGTCGTACAGGTTTATCCCCTGGGAAACAAAGCAAGATAAACAACAGGTAACATCTCCCGGGCCGTAGTAAAGTGAAGTGTTTTATGAAACCGAAAACATCAAATCGAATCCAGAACAGGCAGTCTGATCGCAGTTCCGCTGCGTTCCACACTGGTTTTACGCTCATTGAAATGATCGTATCCGTGGCCCTGGTTCTGCTCATGATGCTGATGTTTACCGAGATCTTCCAGATTTTGTCCGGTTCGATGACCACCCAGCGGGGGATTTCCGAAAACGATCAGCGCGAACGTCTGCTGGTCACTGTTTTACAGGCCGACTTGGATAACCGTTCGTTTCAGTACCTGCTCCCCTTTGCGAATGACGTATCATTTATACCGACACCAGATGATCCCCGTAATCCGGCTTTTCATGAAGAAGATCGACGAGGCTACTTTTATATTTCAGAGAACGATCCCAACGATGACACGGATGATTTTCTGCAATTCACAGTCTCGCGTTTTGCCAATCCGGATCAGGGAGATACCGAAGATTTTTACTACGGTCGGGCTACCGATCTCAGTAGCCGCACACTGGATAGCGGGACCCTGCTGCGCAATCATCCCAATCAGCCTGAAGCCGACGATGGACGCATCACCGCTGATGGAGCATCACAGTCTTCTGCAGCGGAAGTCTGTTACTTCCTGCGAGGCAGTAACCTCTATCGTCGTATCATGCTGATCCGCGAACCGTTAGCACTCTCCAGTACACAGAACACGCAACCCATCTCTTCTGACTCAAGCAGTTCACCGTTTTTTCAGCGGACCGGTAGTCCACCCAATCCGCTCTACGGAGAAAGTTACAGCGTCGATGACAATTTCTGGCGCGACTTTGATTTCTCCGCTTTTATTGACAACAGTGGGAATGTTTATGCCCGCTTCCACGACCTGAATGATTTGAATAATAATGATACCAGTGTACTGTTCCCTCTGGGAATACCCAAATATCGTTTCGGGTTTAATCACGATGATACCCTGGGGGGGCTTTCGCGGGAATTTGTTCCCAGCTCTGCAGATTCCACCAAGCAGCTGTTTCTCGGCCGATTTACACATGAAGAAACTTCACACCGTAATTTTAATTATCCACACAATTCTATGCATTCTTCTATTGGCGGAGGCGGTAATCCCATGGATCCTGCCGGTCCCAGCCTGCTGCTTAATCAAGAGGACCGCGTAGTCGATTTATTACGCAACGGCACGCGTCGCTCCGAAGACCTGGTACTCTCCAACGTGCGTTCATTTGATATCAAACTCTTTGATGACGGGGCCCAGGATTTTGTGGACATTGGGGGTTCCGCCGCAGTCCGCTTCGCAGCGGGAGCCAAACAAAACGTGGAACACGGAAACAATGTCTGGAAAAATGTGTTTGATACCTGGCATGTCCGGGCTGAATCCGCAGGCGGGGATGGAGATCCACCTTATCCGATGTTGTCAGATAAATCTGTTTTAGAATACTTAGCACAGACACCGGAGTATGATGTTGTGAATCAAAGCCCGGTTCCACGTGCGTCACCATTATCAGCCATTCGCATTTTAATTCGCTATGAAGACCCGACTTCCGGTCAGGTCAGACAAATGACACTGATTCATCCACTCAGAAATAAGAGTGACGAATAAACGTTTAAGATACCACAGCAGGCACTTTTCCCCATTGTGCCGGACCGGGCCACGGCCATTGGTCACACTGGGAGACTTTGAAATGAAATTCACTTGTATGAAACAGACCACACTCAATGACAGTCGGTTACAGCAGCTGCAGCAGTCGCGACGCGGTTCGACGTTGCTCATTGTCATTGCCTTACTGGCGATGCTGTCGTTGCTGGGGGTCGTCTTTTATACCTTTGCCTCTCAGGAAGAACGCAGCGCGCAGTACTTTGCCGAAGCCGCCGTCAACGAAGCCGACCCCGGTCTCGATGCCGACGTGCTGTTCAACTGGGGACTGCGCCAGCTGATCGTCGGCCCCGATGACGGCCTCTACAACAGTGCCCTGCATAGTAAAAAACACTCCCTGTTATCAACCATGTTTGGCAATGACATCCACCCGTTCAACGGGCAGGGTATAAATGTGTTGATGGACTCTACAGGTAAAATCGGCGTCGATCAGGATTATGACGGTTCTTTTGATGGGGACCAGAACCTGCTGGCATTAAACTACAGTCGTGCCGCTCACGGTGGTACTCTGCCATCAATTCTGCAGGAGGGCAACCGACCGCTACCGGACGTTGATTATACCGCACCCGATATTAATAATCTGTTTCTGGCCTACAATGGCTACACACTTGAGGGGACTACTCTCAGACGCGTTGTCATTCCTTCATTCCTGCGACCTCAGCACTTAAGAGATGCCAATACGGGAGTTCATATCCCTGACTGGTATGAGAACGATGGCAGCATTGTTCCAGAAAAAGATACTCGCACCATGGTACTCAGGCCACACCCGGCGCACGTATTTGTCGATCCGGGTGGAACCGCATCTACCACTGCCCGCTTTACGAGTTCGTTCCCGTTCCAGCCCACAACGAACCCCAGTGGAAATGCAACGAACCATGGGGAATTAGGGATCTTTACCAACTCCTTTAATTCCGGTGCGCCGATTGTGGAACTGGATGTGGATAATGATAATGACGGCCTGGTCGAAGGGATCTGGATGGATCTGGACTTTCCTCCGGTCGAAAATCCCAATGATCCAACCAAATTCATTCTGCCGCTCTTTTCCTTTACCGTCTACGACATGGACGGTCTGATCAACCTCAATGCCAACGGTAACATGCGGCGACCCGATGACATTAATCTGAATTACAATTCCAGCAACAATTTTTTCGGAGAAGATGATTCAGACTTTACCGACAAGTACCTGTTCCTGTCCCGTTCCAATATGGGGCTCTCCTCACCGGGAGAAATCAACCCGCAGTGGGCGCTGAACGCACGACCTGAGAAAGTGGCCTCCGGTGGAGACATGGTCGATTCCGCCAGCGCCACCAGTGTGCTGCTGCAGCATCGTATCTTTTTCGGCGACTATCCTTATCCCTATGGCGCGATCGGCGCACCTCGGACTTACGGGGGAGCCGGTGATTTCAAGGACGCCTATGAAAGCACAGTCGCATGGCGGGAAACTTCCAACATGGAATATTTCTTCCTGAACTTTGGTCGCCCTGAATTCCGTATTCCCAGTCCTCTGGCTAACGGGACTCAAAGTGATATTACCGACCTCTATCCCGGTCGCTGGGGCGAACCGAATCTCCTGTATAATTCCCAGCGGGTTAGTTCCTCAGATCTCATCTATCTGCTCGAACAGGTTGCCGAACCCACGAAATCGTTTCCCCGTCCCGGACAGACCCTGGTGGACGATAACGGGAACCGCTACGAAGGAGGTACCCTCAGTGGCTCACTGTCAGGAAACCGTTCCAACGTGCATTCCTTCATGCATCCCCTGTCTCACAATGGAGCTGGCCGCACAAATAAAACCGGTACCAACTACCGATTGCCTTCGATTGGATATAATGGTTGGAAAGGTTACGAAGATTTTGAGTTTGCCGGTACGCCTCGCTATAACGGCGGCCTGACCTTCTTCAAAAACCCGATTAATACTGTGACTGCTGTGGATGGATCGCGCGGGACTCTGGTGGACGAAGCCGACGAGATGACTGTCGACCTGGAAAAAGTCCAGCGTCCCTATGATGAACCATTTACTGCGGCTGACCTGGCCTTTCTGCATATGTCGCAGTCCGATCAGGATGATACCGGCATCAATTCGCGACTCGAAAACCTGCTCCCCTTTAACTTCGGGCGTGCTTCAACCGTCAATGCCCGCGGTAATTCGATCCGCAAAACATTTACCACGATGAGCTGGGGACGCAAGCAGTTCAGCCTGCCTACCATTCAAAACTTCCGTACCTGGGAGACGGGAAATGGAAATGAATTTCCTCCGTTTACTTCCTATCCTGCGAATACGAATCCATTCAGACCGGCATTAAAGACACTCCTGACGGTCAAATTTGGAAATACCACTTCACCTCAGTTGCAGATGAAATTGAGCCTGAATGAACTGTTGGTGTTCGACCAGACAGGCACGGGTAAGACAGTGACCACACGTACGCTCACTCCCCATCCCGGCGAAGATGTCGATGATGATGGTGTGCTCGATCCCGGTGAAGACTTGAACGGGAATGGCGCGATCGATAGTTTAACCTCCACTGTGATTAATACTTCGTGGAATGGTACCGGTGTTAACTCATCGACGGCAAACAGCGTGACGTACCCCAACCTGCCGAGCTATCCTCCCACGACAATGGAGCAGCAGGAGTTCTGGGCACGCTATGATCGTCAGTTGAAAGCCCGTGATATCTACGTACTGCTTTACACATTAGGGGGTGGAAATGACGCCCTCGATTATGGCGGTGATAATTCGGCAAATGTTCGCTATAGCAATACCCAAATGAAAGAGATGGCACAGTTCGCAGTCAACCTGGTCGATGCTCTCGACCCTGATGATGTGATTACCCGTTTTGAGTATGACACTAACCTGGGCAACGGCTGGGATCTGGATGACAACCCTTATACGACCAGTGACAGCGATCGGGCAGAAGTCTTTGGTGTCGAAGCCCAGAAGCTGACGCTCAGCGAATTCCTGGCGATCAAAACCACCAAGGTCGAAGATTCTTCGATGAATGAGGTGAACCACGATGCCACTGAATACAACGATGAAAAGGCCCGTTATTTCTCGTTTATCGAACTGCGAAATGCCAGCCACCAGACGGTCAGCTTTGCCAACGATGCCTGGCAGATTCGACTGGAACCACGGACTGATGCTTCCGGAATCAGCGGTGATTATACAAATCTGGATAACCTTGATGTTTCACATCCAGAACCAACTTTGAATGATACGCATAAGCGGCGTCTTACATTGCGGAGTGGTTCTGTTGGAGGAGGGGGGATTTTCAATATTCGCTCCGCCGGCGATAATGAGAATACCGATCCGATGACGTCGATGCCCCGTCCCAGTTATTTCCAGGTCGATCCAAACTTTTCCGGGGGAACGCCCGCCTATACCAGGATTGCACCTCGGGATATATCCACACCTGCCATCGATCTGATCACTGATGATGATACCACTGACTTCCTGCTGACATCGGAAGCAGACACGATCACACCGATCTCGACGCGGGGTGATTTCCTGAATGATTCCAATACAGATCCGTCAGGTACTCCTTTTGGAACTATGTCTTTCATTGTCAGATTAATGCGACGTGCTCACCTGGGACGGAACAAACCGTCAATGAGTAATGCCGTGGATAACGCAGATAACCCCTGGGTGGAAGTCGACAGCATGGTCGTGACTGGCATGAATGAGTTCGAACTGCAGGAATCGAGCATGTCTGCCACTATTCAGTCTCAATTGAACCAGTTGCAGAGCTTGGAGCGCGAGCAACCACTGTATGCCCGTGGTGCAGGTGAAGCAAAACACGCCGCCGGTAACGCTGGTACCAGTTATCGCGCCAATACCGTCGGCACGATCAACTCCAAGACACGTAATAAATACAAGGGATCCGATCTGGCCATCTTGCAGGGCCCAGATGGCGCTCCAGGGATTACCGGCGTCAATGATGATAATGCTGGTTCAACAGATGATGTAGAAGAGGCAGGTTGGGCGTTCTCTGACGACCGCCCCCGCTTTGATATCTGGCAACCGCATTTCGATCGTGACTTCGCATCGAAGGTTGAGCTCCTGAGCATTCCCCTTGTCGGTCCCAACCGGATCACCCGTGATCTGGCCACCGAAGATGGTGTGCAATCTCGTACGGACACCTCGACGACTACAATTGATCGTGCGAACGATGTTCGCTTTGCCGGCGTTCAGAAATTCCTGGATCCCAGTGGGCCTGAGGAAAGTGTGAATACGGATGATAACCGCTGGTATCGTCTGCTGGAATTTGTCGAAGTGCCTACTCGATCTCATCGACAGTTAGGGAATCCACTGAATGACCCTCGAGTTCCGGGACGCATCAATTTGAATACGATTCGGCATCCCTCCGTCCTGGCAGCATTGCTGGATGACTCCGATGCTTTCACAATGGACATGAGTGGCAGTGCCGTTCATCCTCAACTGGATGCCCCTCACCTAGGTGGTGGAAACTGGTGGCAGGAATTTATCGACTCTCGTGATGCGAAATGCTATGGGATTCCTGGAGTGACACTTGGAGATGAGCCAAGAATTCCCGGGAACCCCAAATCGACTGTGACTACAGATTATCCCTCACAGCCGTTCCGCAGTCTGCATACCAATGTGCCCACGAGCAGCTCGGCTCAGGTTCGTGACCTGCGTGAGAAGACGATCTTCCGCAGTCTGCCTTATGATGTACTAAACATTTCGGTTAACAATCCGCGTCTGCTGTTTGAATTGACTTCCAGTGCCGAGCACCAAGGGACGGCTGGTCTTAATAATGTCGACGTACATACCCGCAATCGGATCTTGTCGAAAATCGAAGCCAATACAACGACGCTCAGTAACACATTCGTCGTCTTCATGTCGGTGGCTTACTTTGAAGCTTCCGGTGATGGGACAACCGTCTATGGCGATCCTGTATCGATCGGGGAACGGATGTCACCGGAAGACCCGGCTCGGACAGCCAATCAACCGGATTATCGAGGATTTTTTGTAATTGACCGGACTCGAGCCGAGCAGGCATTTGAACCAAGTACGGGACAATTTGACCACTGGAAACGTCTGGTTCGTTATCGCCATCAAGTGCAATAAGTGATATCGGCCGGGAAAACTCGACAGCATTGTTTTACCTGACCAGCATAACTGGACAATCGGGTATAATGGTTAATAGTGACACAGGAATGAAGGGGATCGACATGTAGCCTAAGTAACCAGCTCTGGTCGCGGGCCTGTGAGTAGAGTCTGTGGGACATGGACGATTGAAACGTCTATTCCTGTAGAGTGGATTAGTCCGGGAATCCTCTGGTTTCCTGTGGAGTTGAGATGTTTTTGAGTTTGTTTTTGATACTTGACCACAAGTAATATATAATCTGTTTGAACCGTATTTCTAAGTGAGGAGAATGACATGAATACACGAAAAATGAAACAAAAGCTGCAGAAGCGTAAAGGGTTTACGCTGATCGAACTGCTGGTGGTGATCACCATCATCGGCATCCTGGTGTCGCTGACCCTGCCGGCCATTCAAAGTGCCCGTGCGTCAGCGAGAAAACTGTCCTGTCTGAACAACATGCGAAACGTCGGACTGGCCGTCGTCAACTTCTCCTCCGGTGCCAACTCACAGTTGCCACTGCTCGTGGATCCCAACATTGAAACTGGACATACCAATGCCAGCAATGACGATCTGTCATGGTGTACCACATTGTTACCCTTCCTGGATAACGTTGGTTTCCGTCAGCGTTGGGATCAGGCTGCAAATGCTGCCGCTCAGACAGGCGCTTCTGCCACTGACCTTAGCAATCTTGCGTCTCTCAATGTGATTCGTTTTCCAGTCTTCACCTGCCCCGACGATCAGTTCTCTACCGATCAGGGAGCATTGTCTTACGTCGTGAATGTGGGATACGTTTCCGCCCTTTATAATCAGACTGGTGTTGGATACGATTCTACCGCCTCCATTGGATCACAGGGGCATCACCCGGTAGGCGATGGGGGATTTGATGCAGATGCTTCTACCACCGGTGATATCCCCATGAAGTTTGGATCAGGCGTATTCTGGCGTCCTCACACTTCTCGTATGTCTCTGGATTACATTTCCGCTGCCGATGGCATGACACAGACACTGATGCTGTCTGAAAACCTGCAGGCTGGCGAATGGTTTGACCAGGATACAGGCAGCCTGGGATTCGGCATTGATTACGAAGATCTGTACACAGGCTCATTGGCTCTGCCTGGTGGTTTCAATCTGCAGAATGCCACGAATTCAACCGATTCACGTATTGGTTCTAATCTGACCGCCGCCAAAGCAACTGCATGGCGTCCCAGTTCGAACCACCCCAGTGGTGCCGTGAATGTGATCTTCTGCGATGGTAGTGGAAAATCACTCACACCACAGATGGATGCAGGCGTCTACGCTCGTCTGCTGACTCCCGCTGGTCTGCGTTATGGCCAGGCTGTGGTTGACGGGACTTCTTTCTAAGCGACAGAAGTTAACTGCAACCATGATTTGAGTCATTGTTCTCAAATCGGTTCAAACATTGCGGGCACCAGGGATCTCCGGATCTCTGGTGCTTTTTTTATGGCGGGTTCACAGACTGTTCTCATGTCTCGGGCTGAAAAGGAGCATCTCATGCAGATCCAGAAAACCAGACAGTCTCCGCTGCAGCGCAGCGGGTATTCGTTGCTTGAGCTGGTGGTGACAATCGTAGTTGCAGGCATCGTGGTCGCGCTGACCCTGCCCGCCATCCAGAGTTCAAGACACTCGTCAAAAAAATTATCCTGTCTCAACAACATGCGCAATATCGGTCTGGCTGTGGTCAACTACTCCAGCATTGACAATTCTCAGTTGCCACTGCTTGTGGATACAGACCGCATCTGGTCTACCCACGGGAACGCGCATCACTCAAACCGGTCGTGGTGCATTGCTCTTCTGCCCTATCTGGATCAGGTCGGTTTCCGTCAACATTGGGATATCACTGCCGCGATTGCAGCAGGACCCACTTCCGCGGCACAAGTTGCGGCGGAAAAAAAACTGTCGCAGTTAAAGGCGACCCGCATTCCCGTCTTAACCTGTTACGACGATGATGCTGCTGCCGATCCTGGCGCGCTCTCTTATTGTGCGAATATTGGCTACGTCACTTCAAATTATAATGCCGCATCCGATACATCACATTACGCGGACAGCGCCGATGGCGGCTTTGACTCCGATCCTTCAGTCGACACCGATGTTCCCCTGAAATTTGCCTCGGGTGTTTTCTGGCGACCCCATACCTCTCGCATGTCGTTGGACTTCATTTCAGCCGCCGACGGAATGACACAAACGTTAATGCTCTCTGAAAATCTGCAGGCCGGGGAATGGCATGCAACGACTACAGGTGAGATCGGCTTCGGTGTGAACGCGGAAGGCATCCTGAACGGTGCTTCGCTGAAACTGCCTGCAAACTTTGATCTACGAACAGCGACCACGGATTCCCGCATCGGTTCCAAGTTGTCTGCGAAAAAAGGAACCGCCTGGCGGCCCAGTTCGAATCATCCCAGCGGTGCCGTGAATGTCATCTTCTGTGATGGCAGTGGAAGATCGCTGACGCCCCGCATCGATCCTGCCATTTATGCCCGCCTGCTGACTCCCGCCGGGCAGCGATACCAACAGGTGGAAATTGAGGATGGCTCTTTCTGATCGAGGCAGGGTACCGTACTCCTTATAAAGCGCCTTGCTCACCAAAGGGTTCCCCAGATCACACCAATGTTCTCCAGATCCCAGGTGTTTTTTTACCGTTATTCTGGATACTGTATGTATGTTCGCTTTTTGCTGGGGTGCTGACAACCTAAGCTTTCTTAGAGTGAGACAGAGAGCGATGTTGAGACTGCTGCGAAAGGGAACTTTGCATAACGTCTCTTGACGAATCACAGGGAAATAAGATAAGGAACGATATATAATCTTCAATTCAACAGGAGGGTCTTCCCGTGCGAACGCGTTCGGGTCAGAACAGGCTCTCTTTCTCCCTGTCAGGGAACAGAAATAACGAGCTGCTGCTTGACTGCCTGTTGCAGGCCAGCCATAGTCGTCGGTTCAAAATGATGTGAGAGTTAAATCAGAATTAACCTCGTCACGAGTCACTATAGCAACCATTACATCTCAGGATCATACCATGTTCGACCCCATTTCCGGGCAGATGCCAACGCAGGCAAATCAGCGTGCCAGAAATTATTCACAGCAGCGTCAGATGGGGATTGGCGATCTCCTGCTGGATAACCGGATTATCTTTCTGGACAGCGTGATCAACGATGCCAGCGCGAATTTAATCGTGATGAAACTGTTGTATCTGCAGTCTGAAAATCGTCACCAGGACATTCACTTGTACGTCAATTCGCCCGGCGGTTCGGTAACTTCCACGATGGCCATCTACGACACGATGCAGTTCATTGAATGCGATGTCGCTACCTACTGTGTTGGCCTGGCAGCCAGCGGCGGAGCGATTCTGGTCGCCGGCGGTCAGAAAGGCAAACGCTATATTCTGCCTCACGCCAAAATGATGATCCATCAGCCTTATGGCGAAGTGGGCGGACAGGTTTCGGACATCGAAATTCAGGCCAAAGACATCCTCGATACACGTGAAGTCTTGAACCAGATTCTGGCCAGCCACACCGGGCAGACCATCGAACAGATTGCCCTCGACACCTCGCGCGATCGCTTTTTGACCGCTCCCGAATCGGTCGAATATGGCCTGGTCGACGAGCTGCTGGTTCGCGATAAAAACAAAGATAAAGACAAAGCATAGAAGCCAACAAAAGTCGGCAGACAGACTGTCGAATGATTATCAACCATCAAATTTATCATCAATTGAAGTGAGTTTTATATGACGGTCCTTACTCCTTATGTGATCGAAAAGAATGGCCGCGATGAACGGGCCATGGATATCTACAGTCGTCTGCTGCAGGACCGCATCGTGATGATGGGGTCGCAGGTTAACGATCAGGTGGCACAAAGTCTGGTCGCCCAGCTGCTGTTCCTCCAGTTCGATGATCCCGAAGCAGACATCCATTTTTACATCAATTCGCCCGGCGGTTCCGTAACCGCGGGAATGGCCATCTATGATACGATGCAGTATATCTCCTGCGATGTGGCCACCTACTGTATCGGCCAGGCTGCCAGTATGGGCGCACTCCTGCTGACCGCGGGGGCTCCCGGAAAACGCAATGCGTTACCCAACAGCCGCATCATGATTCACCAGCCACTCGCCGGGATGCAGGGAACGGCAACCGACCTGGAAATTCATGCCAAAGAAGTACTGAAGATGAAGCGGCGTCTGAATGAAATTCTGCTGCATCACACTGGCCAGACGCTCGAAAAAATTGAACAGGATACAGACCGCGATAACTTCATGGACGCCCAGGAAGCCAAATCGTATGGTCTGATTGACAACGTTCTGGAGCACCTTGAGCTGCCTGGAACCAAAGAATAATTTCAATCTGATTTAGAGGAGGGCAGAAGAGACGTCTTCTGCTTTTATTGATTTCCGATGAAGCAATACCTTACGACATGGATGTCGTTGTTGTTGATTCTCACCCTTGCGGGGTGTGGAGGTCGTGGTAATTCTGATTTGCTGGAAGCCCGACTGCGTCAGCAGGAAGACAGTATTTTTGCCTTGCAGCGCGATTTGAAAGAATCGCAGCACGCGCTGGACTCGGCACGTCATCAGTCTGAGGCCATGTCGAAACAGCTGGCGAAAGCAACCAACGGCAGTCTGCTGCCTGAGCAGACCAAGGCCCTGTATCAGGTTACCGGAGTGAAGGTCAACAGCCTGCTCACCGGTGGCGTTGATCTCGACAGCAAACAGGGTGATGAACTCTGGACGACGGTCATTACTCCTCATGATGCAGATGGGGAAACAGTCAAACTGCCCGCTGAAATTGAACTCGAACTGGTGGATCTGAATCAGCCGGAAGAGAATCGCCGGGTCGGTTTGTGGACCTTCGACAGCCAGGAAGTACGCTCCCACTGGTACTCAGGCTTTGCCGGTTCCGGGTTCCGTTTTGAACTTCCCTGGCAAACCACGCCGCGCAATTCAGAACTGACTCTCGTGGTCCGCATGAAGTCACCCGATGGTCGCGTCTTTAATACGACTTCGTCAATGAAAATTGCAAAGATCGAAAATGACTCTCCAGTCAAACAGGCTGTCTCCCGTGCGCAACTGACGCCCGCGGAGCCGGCACGAATTTTGTTTGAAGAAAAGCCAGCTGTCATTCAGCAGCAGTCCGCGACCGTCTCTGCAGAAATCGAAAATCCCTTTGCAGAAATTCGTGATGGTCAGCCTTCAGCCCCGTCACCATTTCCGGCGGAAGAAAACTCACCGTTCCGTGTGATCACAGACGAGTGATCCAGCCGGGACATGCAAATCAAAAAAGCCCTCACTCGAATTTCGGGTGAGGGCTTTTGTATTTGATCAGATCTGACTCTGCCGGGCATTATTTGCGCTGCCCCATCGAGTGTGCTTTCGCCAAAGCATCTTCTGCTTCCTGAATGCGTCCGCAGCGCTGGCAGATTACTGAGAGCTGGAGGTACGAGAAATGATCGTCCGGTTCCAGTTCAGTCACTTTCGTGGCATGGGCAATTGCTTCATCAAACTGGCCGAGTTTCTGGTAGTACACAGCAATCGCCGAATGGGCCAGGGTATAGTTTTCATCCAGCGCCAGAACTTCGTTCAGCTTCTCAACAGCTTGCTCAACGTTACCAGCTTCATAGGTTTTGACTGCTTCATCATACAGGCTTGCTGGAGTACTCATCCGATTAATCTCTCTTCTGATGCCAAAAATGTTCGGTTGTCGTTTGCAGATCCCAGTCAGACGAGGCTGTCTTCCTGGTTCAAATTCGATAATATCACTCATTGGATTATAGGCAGTTCGAACTGGATTCCAATTCGAGTTTTCGATGATTCGCCCAGTTTCAGATTTGCAGTTCAGGTTACCGCAGGCGAGCTGTCTATGATAATTCACGAATCAGTCGGATTGATAGGCATAATGCCGCGGTTCCTGTAGAATTTAGAAACTTGGATTCTGACCTTCATCGACATAATTATTGAAAGCAGGACGTGGCACCGCTCAAGCAGACAGCATTAAATACGACATCGATCCCGCGGTCAGAAATGATTGTGGTCATCCTGATTCTGATGGCAGGCTGCCTGCTGCGGATTCTGTATCTTTCCGAATCTGCGATCGAACATTTCGATGAAGGAGTGTATGCATCGAACTTATGGTTTTCAGCAGAGCAGGGGGGCGCGTATCCAGGGCGCCATTTCTATGCTCCTCCGCTGTTTCCCTTCCTGATCGAATGGTCGATGATCTTTCTTGGCAGTGGCGTCTGGGGAGTATTTTTGCCCTCGCTATTTTTGGGTATACTGACGGTCCTGCTGATCTGGTGGGTGGCCCGCGACTGGTTCGGTCCTGCTGCGGGGCTGGTGGCGGTGACACTGGCCAGCCTGAGCGACCTGCATTTGCTCTACAGCAGGGTGGCGCTTACTGATGTCGGATTGGCATTCTGCCTGTTGCTCGCGGTCTACCTGACCTGGAAAAGTTTCCGTTCTGATGACTGGAAATGGCCCGTGCTGGCGGGCATTGCTACGGGGGCGGGCTGGTCGATCAAATACAATGGCTGGTTACCTCTGGCGGTCGGTCTGTCCGGGTTGATACCCTGGGTTCTATTTCGTCGACGCCAGCTGCAGCGACCTGCCGGATATTTTCTCCGGTGGCTGGTTATTGCCATCGTCGCATTTCTGGTCTGGTCTCCCGTCCTGATCGGGCTGCAGAAGTCAGGCGGGTATTCTGTCGTGGCTGCCAATCACAGCCGTTACGTCGTTGGTTTCTCCGGCTGGTTTCATTCCTTCTGGCGTCAATGCGAGAACCATCGCATGCTGGAAGGTACTTCAGGTTTCTTCAGTCTGGGGGGCGTCTGCCTGGTGCTCTGCCTGATATCTGTCCGTTGGAAATTGTTGAAGTCTGGAGCTCAATCTCCTGATGTATCCGGCAATCAAATTCCGGGTTTCACGTGGAACCTGATCCTGCCTGGTCTGTTTGCCACGATTCCCATTTTACTCGCCGCGTTCATGGGGATCAGTCCCGTGCTTGGTCTACTGGCAAGTGCCGGTATTCTATTGCAGTTAATTTTCCCTTCCGGTGCATTTCGGCTCCCCCTGTCAACAGAACAGAACCAGGTGACGGAATCGGAATTGAATCGCGAACTGGCTGCCTGGTTGCTGGCTGCCTGGTTCTGTGGACTGCTGTTGGCGACACCACTTTACTATCCCTATCCGCGCCTGACGATTCCCTGGACCGTGGTGGCCTGGCTGGGGACTGCTGCCTTCGCTGGCTGGCTGGAACAGCGGGCAGGGGGAACGCTGTTTGACCTGCTTTCCTCTTCTTCCGGATCAGAGCAGAATCGCTTTCGCTCCGCTCCGTCTGTCGGCATTGTTATGGTAGCTGTGTTGATGGTGGTTTCATTTAAACCCTGGACTCTGGTCGCCTGGCAATCGCGTGATGGACTGGAAGTGATCGCGCAAAACATACTCGCCGACCTCCGCTCCGAATCGGGGGGCAGAAGCGGGGAAGCCATTCTCTATACCTATGCCGAGCCTGCTCTGTTCTATTACCTCAAAGCCCAGGGGCATCCCTTGACCGGTCCGGTAGCTGATCTGGGATTTCTGAATTCGCTCTCTGCTCAGAATCCTGCCTACCTGATCGCTGGCCCCCATGCGGCTACGGACCCGAACTTTCAAAAACAGTTCGCCGCTGTACGAGACCGTTTTGAACTGGTTCATTCTTACGATTACTCTCCCAGCCTCCTGGTCAGGTTAAATCAATCTTCGCCTGGTGACGCATCTGAAACTGAGCCGGTGTTGCTGTATCGCGCCAGGTAATTCTGGCAAGGCAGGCGTTCCACGTGAAACACCCGCTTCTGATAATTCACTGCGCAGACCTGTCTGGCATTCCCTGACTGATTCGGCTGGTGCTTGTGTGGCGTGACAAGTAACCCAGGCAAGGTGGGTGTTCCACGTGAAACACCCGCTGCAGTCAAGTCGCGTGGTCAGTATTTGGAAAGCCCTCTTGCTTCATTTCGGAATTCGAAATAGAATCCCGCGCCTTGTGTTTACTACCGTTATTGTCAGGCAGTTTAATAATAAGAGAAGAAAGTCATGGAAGATCAAAACCAGAATCCAGAAGATCAACAGATTGATCCCACAGAAACTCCGGGTGCGCCCCGTCGCAGATTAGGTCGCGGCTTGAACGCGCTGCTCGGACGAGGAGCTGACTCCGATTCGGATCAGCAGGATGGCAACCCGGCCGCGGAAGGGCAGGATGTATTCGTGCCAGCCGAACAGGATCAAATAGACATCGATCTGATCGAACGCAATCCTTACCAGCCTCGCCAGGATTTTGCGGCCGACTCACTCAAAGAACTTGAAGGCAGTATCCGCCAGCATGGTGTCTTGCAGCCGCTGCTCGTCCGACCTTTCGAAGGGGCCTACCAGTTAATAGCCGGTGAGCGTCGTCTGAAGGCAGCCCGCGATGCAGGTCTGAAAACAGTGCCCTGCCGCGTCCTGCATTTGGAAGAGCGACAGGTCTGTGAAGTTGCGATTGAGGAGAACCTCAAGCGGAAAGATCTGAATGTGCTCGAAAAGGCGCAGGCCTTCAAAAACTATCTGTCGCAATTCGACAGTACGATCGAGCAACTGGCCCAGCGACTGAGCCTGGATCGTTCGACCGTCAACAATATGATCCGTCTGCTTGATCTGGCGGAACCTGTCAAGCAGGCGCTGCAAGCGGAAAAAATCTCCGCCGGCCACGCGCGGACGCTACTCAGTCTGGATACCGAGAAGCAGATTGCTGTCTGCGAGCAGATCCAGTCAGAGTCGCTTTCCGTTCGTAAGACGGAAGCTGAGGTACGAAAAATTCTCAAAGGGGATGTTGACACGGTCCCCTTCGAGAACACAAAACAGGCAGCGGCGGCTCCGCAGATGACCAATCATCTGGTGGACCTGCAGCAGCAACTGCGAGAGATCCTGGGAGCCCAGGTGGAGATCAAACTCAAGACAGAACACTCGGGCCAGATCCTGATTCCTTTCGACTCCAATGAGACCTTCGAGCGGATCACAGGGGTTCTCAGAAAGTCAGCCTGACAGGTTCGTCAGCCGATTACTTACACTCAGCCACAGACCCGGGATGCATTCACTTGCCTTCCGGGTTTGCTTTTTGATGCATGTTCAAATAGATCTGGCGGAACTGTTGGTTGTTCGGCTGGAGCCGAACCAATGCTGCCGCTGATTCCCATGCCAGCTTCCACTGCTGCTGTTTCTCATAAAGCAGGGTCAACATCAATCGGAAGTCCGCCGACTGCGGTTCCAGCTCACAGGCTTTGGTGAGTGCCGTGACTGCTTCGTCTTCGCGTCCCAACAGATAATAGAGCAGCCCCAGACGATATTGCAGCATGGGATTATCAGGAAGCAGCCGTGCGTCTCGCGCCAACAGCTCTGCTTCTTTGGTACGTAATATTTTAACTTCGTCGGCTCTTCCCTGTTGCTCCAGTAACTGCGCCAGGTTGGAACGCGGACCCGCGACGGCAGGCGAGAGTTTGATTGCCGTCCGGAATTCGGCTTCAGCTTTTTTCAGGTCTCCTTGGTTTGCATAGAGAATCCCCAGGCTCATATGGGACCCGGACTGGTCCCCGTCCGCAAGCAGTCCCGCCTTATATTCTTCCAGCGCCTGTTTCAGGGCTTTCTGATTCTGGCTGGTATCCGGCATGATTGGCAGACCGGAAAGAATACGGGCGACTTCTGTCCGCACACCGCGCGAGGAATCCGTCAGTCCTTCCGCCAGCAGTTTGCCGATCTGGCTGGCTTCCTGTTCGGAACCGGGAGCCCAACCTTCAAAGCCTTGCAGAGCTGCCAGGCGGACCAGTTCTTCCTTTGACTTCAACGCCCGTTCGACCACCTCGCGACTTTCGGGTGTGTTGTAGCGGGTCGCCAGTAAGGAGACGGCAGTAGCACGAACAACCGGTCCGACTTCTTTTTCCCGCGTCAGTTTGATGAGCGACCGTTCGGCTTCCAGATTGCCAGTACGTCCGGCTGCCAGGATCTCTCCGTAATGAGGGTCATCCCGGCGCTTCGGCCCGTACCATTCCTCAACTTTATGTGCCGCCCATTCTGCATTCTCTTCCGGCTTGGTGTGACATTGATTGCAGGCATTCGGAGTTCCCAGCTTTACCGTCAAGTCAGGGCGGGGGATCCGCAGGCTGTGATCTCGGCGCGGGTCGACTCCCATATACGTTTTGGATGGCATATGGCATTCCACGCAAGCGGCTCCTTTGGTGCCCATCTTGTGATGATGGTGGCTGGGGACATCGTACTTGGCTTCCAGATGACATTGAGTACAAAGCTTGTTGCCTGCAAACTTGAGCTTCAGTGAATGGGGGTTGTGACAGTCGGTGCAGCGCACCCCCTTGCGATACATCTTGCTTTGTGTGAAGGAGCCGAAGACATAGACCTCTTCATTGATCTGGCCATCAGGGTGGTAGAGATGATCATCCAGCAGGGAGAGGGCATAGTGATCGTGGAAACGTTCCAGGGGAGTATGGCCGGGAGCGACATGCCGCCGATGCGAATGGCAGGGAGCACAGCTCTCGAGTTGAGCGGTCGCGTCCTTCCCTTTCAGTTTCGCCAGTCCATACCCGTAGCGACGATCCCAGAACACCGAATGCGAGTTGGCCAGTTTTACGTGAATCGAACCCGGACCATGGCAGGCTTCACAACTCACACGCATCTCAGAAAACGAGAAGTGATGTGAATCGGTCGCGACGTCATAGTTTTTCGCCCAGTTCGTCGTATGACATTCCGCGCACATGTGATTCCAGTTCTGGGCAGATCCGGTCCAGTGCAGCGGATCATCAGGGCCAAACGGTTCGTCGGGACTGACGTAATACCAGCGTTTCATTTCCGTATCCCAGGTCACGGGGAGCACCTGGATTCTGCCCCGTTCCAGTTCCGCCAGATATTGTTGAAGAGGTCGTACACCGATCACGTACTTGACTTCAAACCGCGCCTGGTTGCCATCCGGACCCTGAGTGGTGACATAATACTTGTCCCCTTCATGGGTCATGCTTGACATAATACCGAAGTGTTCCAGTTCAGTATTATCGAAATCCCCGAGTACAAATTCGGGAGTAGCCGGATTCATGGCCAGATCGTGATCTGAGCCTTTCCACTCCGCGGCTTCTTTCTGATGGCATTGGAAACAGGTTTGGCGACCGACGTAGGTTGCCTGTTCGCCTTCAGGCAGAGCCGACCACCAGTCGATCGCCAGACCAATTGAAGTAATACTCAGAAATATTATGATGCCGTAAATCCATCGTTTCTTCATCGCGCTGGTGCTTTGTCAGTCTGTCTCGGGAAGTCTGGTGGATAATATTCCGGAGTTTCAAGTTCCGATAGAAGCGGTCATCACTCCATTCACGTCTGAGAACGTTTCTGTATGAATCAGTAATACACAATTTTTCTGGCAGGGGAAAGCGAAGCGGGACGGGAACCGTCCTTAGTATTTGTTGACGCTTTCTTCCGGAATCATCTCACCAGAAACAGAACGTTCGTCTTCATGGATCTTGAGCTCGGTATCAGGGCCGGTTTTCAGCATTGGTAGAAACCGTCTGGCGATACGAGCATGGTAAGTCACCCGGGTATCATCATGGGAATACACGCGCGACAGAATCAGAGAATGATCCTCCAGCTGCGAAAGCAGTTTACCATTTCCGACCGGCGTCTCCAGTTCGACGATGACATAACCGGAGGCCAGGCGATCAATGACGGCCTGGGAGAGTCGATCGAGTCCTTCACCTGAGACCGCACTGACACTGATTGCGTTGTCGTATTTCAGTCGCAGTACATCCAGTTTCGACCGGTCTTCAACCTTGTCCGTTTTATTGAACACCAGGATGGCGTTCTTATGTTCGATCTCGATTTCATCCAGAACCTTGTTGACGGTTTTGATATGGTGTTCTACTTCCGGATTGCTGCAGTCAACGACGTGCAGTAACAGGTCCGCCTGGCGTGCTTCTTCCAGCGTGGACTTAAACGAAGCCACCAGATGGTGAGGAAGATCGCGAACAAAACCGACGGTATCGCTCAATAAAATTTCGCCCCAGTGGGGAAGTTCCCAGCGACGGGTGCGTGTATCGAGTGTGGCAAACAGCTGGTCCGCGATATACACGTCGGCGCCAGTGAGCGCATTCATCAGCGTGCTTTTGCCAGCGTTGGTATATCCCACCAGCGAAACAGTCAACTGCTGGAATCGATTGGAAACGGTTCGCTCTCGGCGACGTTCGACCTCCCCGAGTTTGCGCTTGAGTTCAGCCACACGCTTGTCTAACAGTCGACGGTCTGTTTCCAGCTGCTTTTCACCAGGTCCACGACCTGCGCCAACACCCCCTTCGATACGTTCCAGGTGGGTCCACAAGCGTTTCAAACGAGGTCGGAAATAGAGCAGTTGTGCCAGCTCAACCTGCAGTTTGGCTTCATAAGTTTTTGCATGTGTTGCAAAAATATCGAGGATTAGCTCGCTCCGGTCAACAATGATCGTGCCTGTTTCCTCTTCAATATTCCTTCCCTGGGAGGGAGAAAGATTGTTATCAAAAATGATGAGTTCCGCATCGAGGTGCTTCACCATTTGTTTGAGCTCGTCCAGTTTTCCTTTTCCCAGACAGGTGGCCGGATGGGGATGCTCGCGGTTCTGCACCAGGGTACCCACCACTTTGACACCGGCAGTTTCCACAAGGCCTTTTAATTCATCGAGGGCCTGATTCTTATCGATATGATTGGAAGGAGAAACAACGGAAACCAGAATGGCTCGTTTTGCTTTAACTTGTAGTTCTTCTCGTTTTGGATCCGCCAAGGAGCTGTAACCTTATGTAATTGAAAAAAGAGGAGAATAAAATTCGGGCGTAACGAGTGCCCTGCCTCCTACTCTCTATTTTAACAGGTTGTCCTTGAGAGAATAGGCTATTTATCTCAGGGACACCATTTCCTGTCGGGAAGTTCAGATTTCGATTGACAACTGTAAATCGATAAACTGGGACCCTGGAAAGAGACAGGTGTTTAATTTCCCTGTTTCATTAAGACGATATCCAGCGCGTCGGCCCGTGTACAGGATTCCCAGTATTCTTTGAATGCGGGATACTCATTCTGTAACACGATGCCACCCAGATGATCAACCTGCCGCTCACAGATCAGGAAAGATCCTTCAACGTGGACCGTTGCCCGGTAACGTCCCCATTGGCATTCAAAATGATGATCGTAAGGCAAGCCGTAGCCGGAAAATCCAGAGGGAATCTGTATCTGATGGCTGTCGGAGAAACGGATCGGGCTGGGGGTTTGCAAGGCAGAATTTCGTTTTTGAACGTTAATCAGGCCGGCAGTCTGCATCGACCCGATCCAGGGAATTCGAAACAGAATGATCTCTTCAATCTGGCGCGCCCATTGATCCAGAGTCGTTCGGCAGCTGTAGCGGACCGGTTCTGCAATATCTTTCAAATTAAGAAATCGCGGTTCTTCGATGCGGGCACCCGTCCATGAGGCAGCCAGTTCTTTTTCCAGAGTCAACGATGTATAGTCCTCGTTGCGGTTCACATATTTCAATCGAAATTCCATCGCCGTATCACCGGATGTTGTGACTTCCGATGTGAATTGATAGCTGCAGTCCTCTGCAAGAATCCCTTCGCAAACGCGATTGATATGATGCCGCTCGGGACCGCCTTCCGGTATCGTTGTGAGTTCGCCACCTTCACGATTCAGAAGTAGAGCCTGTGTCCCCTGATCATTAAATGGAATGTCTTTGAAGGTCACCGGTCCTCCGGCGGGATCCAGCCACAAGCGTTCGCCACAGGCAGTGGTGACGCTGACTATGGCATGATCGAAACGCGCACCGGGCAGCAGTGCTGCAGAACCATTCATACGTGTCAGAAGAATGGCGATTGAAGATTCAATACCCAGGTGCCTGAGCAGGGAAACCAGCAGCGAAGATTTATCTTTACAGTCGCCGCGCATGTCTTCGAGCATTGATCCCACTTCGCGGGTTTTTTCCAGAGCCAGTTCGTTTGGATGTCGCCCATACCTGACATCCTCTGATGCGTACTTGTAAGCGGTGAAGATTTTCTCTTCTTCGGTCTGTTCCTCCTTGATCAGTTCCTTTGAAAGTTTCTGAATCTGGAGCGGCGTCTTTTCAGGTGGCTCAAGATCATTCAGATAAAAGCGATTGATTGGTTCCCATGAAGTGAGCGTCGTGAGATCCACCCAGGGTAGTACCTCGCGCGGATGAGGCGTGCCATCATCGGTTTCATAACCGGGCAGGTCATGCAGGTCCCACTGATAGACCTGGTAAGATCCATGCTTCCAGGTTTGTGGCTCCAGATCAGTGAGGTGCAAATGGTACTGGAGAGTAAATGGTTCCGCGATGGCGACAGTATAGCGAAGTCTTCGACAGGGAATGGAGAACTGAAAATACTCCTGTCCCCACAGGCAGGCAGCGATTCGATCCGGGATAAAGTAGTCTTGCTGTTCCTCCAGTTCGACTATGACACCAGGACGGAGTGGATAAAAATTAACCGCTGTCTGGCCGTAAGGCTGTACTACTTTCTTTGCTTTTCTGACACTGCCGTCAGGAAGATAAACTTTGGCAGTCTGGATTTTATGCAGGGCTGTCTGGCGATCATAAAACCGATAGACTTCATCCCATTGTGCCAGGGATTCATTGGCGTATAGCGCGGTCACGTTGTGAGCGCGTCGTGTTATAGTTCCATCACGATGCAATACTGCGATGGAATCGGAGAGTAAAAGAGATTCGCCCCAATGCTGTAATTCTTCTTCAGAGACCGTGGGCTGAGAGACTGCGTCATAAGAAATCCGTGGTGCAAAACACAATGTGTTTCGCGCCATTTTTAACCGCGTACGCCACAATTTTCGTTTCGGTTTTACGGACCGTTCTATGCTGAGCTGATTCAAGGCAAAGGCACTTTCCGTCTCATCAGAATCACGAGTGAATCGAGAATTGATTGTAGCGTTAAATCAAGTCATAGTGCCAGCATAAGAGTAACGGAAGTGTATTAATGAATACATATACTGGGCGGGTGCAATATCGGAACTGACGTTCGTGCAATAGGCAGTTATATAAATAGAAGAAGCGATCGAAAAACCGATCGCTTCTTACTCGTTATGGCTTGTTGTTTCCTGCTGCTAACAGAAATAAGATTATTTCTTCTTCTTAGCAGCTTTTTTCTTTGGAGCAGCTTTCTTTTTAACTGCTTTTTTCTTTGCAGCTGCCTTTTTCTTTGGGGCGGCTTTCTTCTTAGCAGCTTTTTTAGGAGCAGCCTTTTTCTTTGGAGCAGCTTTCTTCTTCACTGCTTTCTTCTTTGGGGCTGCTTTCTTTTTGGGAGCAGCCTTCTTCTTTGGTGCTGCCTTTTTAGGTGCTGCTTTCTTTGCCTTTTTCTTTGCCACCGCAAATCCTCCTTTGAGAGTTAAACGAGGGCTGCCTTGCCGCTGGCTCCGGGCTATAAGTCGGCAAAGGTCTGCCACAACGAATAAGAATTTGAAGTCTGTCAACCTTGACAAACTCCGATGTTTGTCCCTGTTTAAAATGAATGATTTTTCAATCAAAACGAATTCTGAATTGACACTCATTACGCACTAAGGACTTACATCTATTTAATGGCCATCATCGTAAATATTTCGAAAAATTCTGCAAGCCAATTCTCTTGTGAAAAGCATCTTTTCTGTTCGTTGTAAAGCCACTCGTCAAGGGTGTTTAAAAAAGAAAATGCAAATAACGCGCGTTGTTCTTACTGTGCTATGTTTGCGGTGTAGATAACAAGAGATCGGTTTCACCCTACAAAAATAGGGTAAAACCGATCATTCTGTATTTGCGACAATGTTTTTACCTTGAAAAGACACTGTTATAAAACACGCGCGTTGCAATTCAAAACCAGCGCAAAAAGGGGGCAGAATTATTTTGAGGTTTTCAAAAATAAATTTGTCTCATCGCTTGTTTTGAGTCGTTCAGACGCTTTCCCAGACCTCTTTCATATAACGAAAACTTTCGCGCGCGATAAATTCACAACCAGGTTTGTAGTCAAAAACCTCCACCGAGATCCATCCGTCGTATCGACTTTCTTTCAGCGCTTTGAAGATCGGATGGTAGTCGGTCTCTCCCATGCCGGGACCCAGAAGGTTGGAATCATTAACATGAAAGTGACCGGTTCGTGTGTCGTATTTGTGAATGAGTTCCGGGATCGATTCTGTTTCCGCGCCGAGCATTGCTTTGACATCCTGATGCAATACAAAATTGTCGGCTCCGACCATGTCGATCAGTTCCAGCGCCTCGGCGCAGGTATTCACAAAATCCGTTTCTTTAGTCGTCAACGGTTCCATACAGATTCGTACGCCACGTTCACCAATGGCGGGCAGACAGTTCCGAAAAACTTCTGCAGCATTCTCATAAGCCTGGGCGCGCGACATGCCCTCTTCGACGTTCCGCTGGAAGGGAGAACCAAAGACCATTAAATCGCCTCCCAGATCGGCACAGAGTTCCCCGAGTTCAACGAGATAATCAGCCGTTTTTTTCCGCACGGCAGCATCTGAGGTAGTGAGATGCAGACCTTCTGTTTTCGCCAGAAGCCAATGCAGGCCAAAGATTTGCAGTCCGCGGTCTTCTGCCGTTTTTCTCAAGAATGCCCGCTGTTCTGCAGAAATATCTGAGGGGCGTTCGGCAAAAGCAAACGGTGCCAGCTCAATTCCCGTGTAACCGATCTCAGCGATCAAATCACATTGTTTCTCCCAGTCCCAGTCAACAAACAATTCCTGACAAATGCCAAACTTCATTTAAATGTCTCACTTTACTATTGAACACAGATTAGAGGTTCCTTGAGTCATTTGAGGATAGCAGGCAGGCATTCGTTGATCGAGTCTTAGCCGCAAATCTTCCAGCAGCTTTTAGAGATTGCCAGCCAGGCACTTAGATCATTTATATCGGTACAACACTCATTATCGTTGGAGGAGAACCGGGGAACAGGCCAGGCGAAAGTCTGACCGGTATCGATTGTAGTGATCGAATGGTTTGTGGTGACCCCGGGGAACGGGATGAGTGGTAAGCTGTGGAGAAATGGGGGTATCGGTTAAGCAGTGCCAAGTTTGATGACGAAGTAGATTCTAACTGTTTCCAGTTTTCAATTTTGTATGCTGAATTACTCATGTAGAGGAATAGACCAATGAAGAATGCAACCTGGATTCCCCTTCTGGCGGCCGCTATGATCATGGCCTGCTTCGGGGAACAAGCCCAGGCAGGTTACCTGGGAGCAGGTAGATACAAGTGTTGCCCCACAGAGGCATGTACTTCTTGTGGCGATTACTGTGCTGCCAAAGAGTGCTCAAGTACCTGCTATAAAACCGTTGTTGAAACTGTATGGGAAAAGCAGAACTACACCTGCCAGAAGACAGTCTATGATACTGTCTGTGAAAAAGTTCCCGTCCAATACTCAAAGAATGTGTATAAGACCTGCTACCGTGATGAATGCTACACGGTCTGCAAGCCTGTGTATCAGACCTGTTACCGAGACGTCTGCTATAATGTATGTCGTCCTGTTTACAAAACCTGCTATAAAACTGTGACCTGCAAACGTCGTCGACCGGTGTATAACACCTGCTATCGCGATGTCTGCTACTCAGTCTGCAAGCCGGTTTATAATACCTGTTACCGGGATGTCTGCTACACCGTCCGCCGCCCGATCTGTGAAACACACTATCGTGATGTGTGCTGCACGATCTACAAAACAAATTATAAAACCTGCTACCGGGATGTCTGCCGCACTGTCTGCAAACCCGTTCATACCTGGCATGATGTTGAAGTCTGCTGTGGCGAATGGAAAACAACCACAGAGCACTGCCCCGGACCGGTTGTTGAGAAATGTGTCTGTGAACCAGGAACCTGGGAATACGATTGCAGCTCATGCTGCCCGATCTATAAACCCGGTTGCTGCAAAACAGTCAAAGTACAGTGCCCCGGCACTACAATCTGCCGACGAGTCTGGTGCCCTAAGACGGTCACCCGCAAAGTCTGCTGCACAACATACGAACGCGAGTGCAAACATGAACGGGTTCCTTACACAGTATGTGAGCGAGTTCCCTGCACGATTACCAAGAAGGTACCGTACACCTGCGTTCGCTATGAGTGCGAAACACGAACCAAGAAGGTTCCTTATACAACCTGCAAGATGGTCCGTGAATGCCGAACCCGCAAGGTTCCTTACACGACCTGCTGCTGGAAAGAAGAATGCGTGACCAAACAGGTTCCTTACACCACTTGCACCATGGTTTCAGAATGCCGGACCCGCAAGGTTCCCTACACCACCTGCAGCTATGAGCAAAAAACCTGTACCCGCAAAGTTCCTTACACTACTTGTGAGCAGGTCTGCTGCACACGGTATGTGACTCGAACCAAGTGTGTACCTCGAACTGTTTGCGTGACCAAAACACGATGTGTCCCGAGACAAGTATGCCGCAAGGTACCCGTGCCCACCTGCTGCCCCGAGCCAACCTGTACGGCTCCAGCACCTAAGACTTGCACGGCACCTGCTCCGACTTGTTCGAACTAGTCAAAGAGACGCCAGAAGAGTTTTCAGTAATTGAAAATTGAAACTGCGAGAGGGCGGTTGATCTCAGATCAGCCGCCCTTTTTTTGTTTTTATCATGGATCTATTTTATCGACTGGGAATTGTCTGATAAAATCAGAAAAGCTGGTAGTGATCTTCTGTTGTTTACGTTAAAGCCTCAAAGTCGAAGGAGACAAACGCTGGTTTCAAGTCAGGTGGAAAAGAGGAATGGGAAAGAAACAATATGTAATTCGAGGTGGAATTGAAGGTCGTGAACGGCTCCGGGTTCTGGGGCGTGTCATGCAGGAGAGTACTGCAAGACTGATGGATCAGGTCAATCTGACTGAAGGGATGGCCTGTCTGGATGTGGGCTGTGGCGGTGGTGATGTGACGCGTGAACTGGCCCGCCGCGTGGCACCGGCGGGAAAAGCGGTTGGCGTCGATATTGATGAGACCAAACTGGAGATCGCCCGCCAGGAAGCAGCAGAGCTGGGGCTCACAAATATTGAATTCCGTCTCTCCGATGCCCGCGAGATTCCAACGGTGCCGGAGTACGATCTGGTTTACTCCCGATTTCTGCTCACCCACCTTAAGGATCCGGTTTCCGCTGTCAGATCATTTCTGAAACAACTGCGACCCACCGGTTACCTGGTTCTGGAAGACATCGACTTCAGCGGTTCATTCAACTACCCGGAGAGTCCCGCTTTTCAAAAGTTCTTTGATTTGTACAACACCGTCGTTCGTCACAGAGGCGGCGACCCGAACATCGGGCAACGGCTACCTTCCATATTGAGGGATTGTGGTTTACAGGACATGAATGTCTCCGTCGTTCAGCCCACGGGAATGCATGGTGAAGTCAAACAGCTGAATGGCCTCACCATGGAAAACATCGCTGACGCGATTCTCGAAGACGGGCTCGCTACTCCAGGGGAGATCGATGAGATTGTCAGACAACTCTATGACTATGCCGCAGACCCCAATACATTATCCGGAGTCCCCCGTGTCATCCAGGTCTGGGGGCGACTCCCTTTTGCCTGACTTAATGATTCAACCATCAAAAAAATTGAGGTACTGCAGAAGATCCGGTTTTCTTCACACATCAGCTGTCTCGTTGATTTTTCTCGCAGCCAGGATCCAGGGGCACTGGCTTTCCTACTTTGTCAACCGGTTCGGTAAACAGGTAACGCCAGACTGCTTCATGAATGTACTGGCCTTTCGCGTTCTTCCCTGCATTGCCCCCAGGGACCACAGAGGAATGGGCGCGACGGGTATTGTTTTTCACATCGAAGTCGGTAATCAGGCGACGTGTATTTCCGTAGGGGGGCTTTGCTTTGTCCACATTCACAATGGGGCCAAATTCATTGAGGCCGATCAGTTCCCAGGAACGACAGTAATGGTCGGCAGTCCAACCGCCATCCAGCACATGAGAAAAACCGAAGTAGCGATTCGTGGGAGTCGCTGAAGGCAGCATCTGCCAGTTCTGCAGTTGATCGCGCGGTCCACAGAACATGACCACGCGACTCACCTTCTGATGTTTTGCAAACCGGGCCGCCGTTGTGGAACCGTGCGAGCTGCCTGCCATGATCACGTCTTCCCAGCGAAGATCTTTACCATCCGGGGTCAGGTAATAATTCCACTGACCCTGCGGATTTTCTTTTGCCAGCCATTTCACAAACTGTAATGCCCGTTCTTTCATGCCATCTGGGTGGGGGATCGAAACCTGGTCGCTGTAATCTTCACCGGTCGCTGCTTCCAGGCGAACATTTCCCCGGCAGGTTTCACCCACCGGATTTTCACGACAGACTTTGGAGAACCAGCGATTGGCATAATGTACCTGAATGGCGTGCAGTCCATAGCTGGAGAGCCGGTCAAACAACTGGCTGTTATAACCCATCAGCCAGATCACCAGTTTGCCTCGTGGTTTGACGCGGGTATCTACCACCGCGTGTTCCAGATCCTGTGGTTTTCCCTTCGCTTCGAAAACATAATCGATTTCCGGATGCTCTTTCGTGCGGGGATCAATTTTGCTGGCACGGGCCGTCAGCTTGTATTCCTGTGGTTTGCGATCGCGATAACGAAGCGTACGCTCAGCCGCTTCCAGTGGAGCGCAGATAAGAAGAGTCAGAAGAACGAAGAGACACAGGGATTTCTGATACATATTCTTTCACCAGTTCAAAGCAGATAAAGGCAGGGCGGGTATCACGACATGGTTTTCATTATAGAAACCTGACATGCCCGAGTCCCGACTACAAAGCTTACATCTGGTAAGATGTCGGAAAAAACTGTCCGTAGCTGCTGCGCGTTGGGGAATGTCAGCGCAGCAGACTGTCTGCCAGTTGAAATATCTGATCTCGCTTAGCAATAAGCGACAGCGGACTTTGTTTAAAACAGTCCGCGGACCATTTCCAGTAAGGACGAACTGACGGCAGAAGGATCATCATAATGCCACATCGTGCGGATGAGATCGTACATCATCAGGCCGCAGATGCTCATTAACAGTGTTGAGATGCCCAGAGCCACGAATGTCCCCACTCCCCATTCCGCTTCGGGAACCGCCATCGCAGCGCCTCGTCCACCGGCAAAGGAAGCAGGCGCGACAAACTCGGCATGGCTTTCACCACTCTGGAAAGAGTCATCGAAATCATCATCGTCGGCATCATAGATATCGTCGAAGTCATCTTCGTCATCGAAGACGTCTGATATGCCGTCATCACTGGCGAACTCATCGTCGTCGTCGAAGATCGCCGACTCACCATCATCGTCATCTGAATCCAGAATCACAGAGCCTGAAGAACCACCGGCATCACCATCTTCATTCAGCATCAGAACACTGGTATCGGAATTTGAGTCTTCCAGGTCAAAGCTACTATCGGCAAAATCGTCGTCATCCAGGGCGGGAATTTCCATGGTCGCATCTTTTCCGGCACCGGCTGACATCATGGGAGAAGTTTGGTCAGCATCTTCTACATCAAACGGCTCGAGTGAGATACCGCTGTCGGCGGTGATGGAAATATCACTGCCGGTATCATCTTGCAGCGAAAGTCCGCTGGCATCATCACCCATGAGGGAAATTCCGCTTTCATCAGCCGATTCCAGGGAGATGCCGCTGTCCAGTGGTCCTGCCAGAGAAATACCGCTGTCGGATGCCAGGGAGATGCCGCTGTCTTCAGCCAGGGAAAGCCCGCTGTCTTCTGCGAGGATCGATGATTCATGACCTTCATCAGATACTAAGGCTACATCACTGTCGCTGCCCAGATCAAAATCTTCACCAATCAGGGCAACGTCGCTCTCACTGCCCATCGAGCTGGAGTCGTCGGCGACGAGTTTAACATCACTGTCACTGCCTGAATCCAGATCCAGAATATCAAAGTCCGGTTCCGAGTCGGTGTCAACCAGTTTCACGTCGCTGTCACTGCCCAGGTCAATGCTGGAATCGTCAGTCAAACGCACATCACTGTCTGAGTCTTCGCCTACGGCAACCAGTTCCGGTTCACTATCCAGTTGCAGATCGTCACCATCGTCAACCACGAGCCGTACATCACTGTCGGAACTGCTGAGTTCGACTGGTTCATCATCGTCATCGTGTACGCTACCACGGATCACAGTTGCCTGTTCGCCGACTTCATCTTCATCAATGACACTGTCTGATTCCAGAGACACGCTATCGTCGTCCAGAATGGCTGAGTCGAACAGGTCGTCATCTTCCAGATCTTCATTGTTGAACAGGGGAATTGCAGGGTCGGAATCCGCCTGGCGGGTACGTCCTAATTCTTCTACATCCTCCATGCGAAATTTCCAGGCACCTCTATCGGCAAAACCACGAATATCTCCTGCTTCTCGCAAGCGGTTCAACTCTTCTTTTTCCATGCCCAGCTCGGTGGCTGCTTCTTCGAGGTTCAGATATTTTTTGGCCATGGTGGCACGACTCCGACATCATTGATGTAAATTAAGAATAGAGGATGTGTGTAAATCGTCATCGGACAATTGACTGGGAAATTTCAGCGTAACAAATCTGAAACCCGATAGACAAAAGCCTTTGAGAAGAACTTGCGGGTTCTATTAATCATATCATCGCTCCCAGAGCCTTCTCCGGAAATCCTGATCAGAACCAGAACTTGGGATCAAGAAGTACTCCAAGATCCGCCAGTTATCTATATTTAATTCTAAATTAGAACTGATCGGTTGCAAGTACCATCTTGTTGAATGATCCATTCTTAAGCAACTATTTGAACCTCAAAGCGTATGTTCACTTTTGTTGGGGTTGAGATTCCTTAAGACAAATCGATTAAACGGGTTATAGCGTATTCCACTTCAAGGTCCAGGAATTGGGATCAGACAACACCAACACTCCCGGCTACTGGCCCAGTTCTCGCTTTAATTCAGCCAGTTCCGAATCGATTTGCTCCGAGCGGGAGGGTGTCAGGGGAGACTCAGTAACTGTAGTGTTCGGGGGGCTTTGTGACGATGTTTCTGACAGTCCGGCCTGTTCCGTTAATTCCAGCTGCTTGCGTCGGGCTTCTGCTAATCTGGCTTCCAATGCATGCAGGGTCGTGGTCAAATGCTCGCAAGTCGCGACAGCCGCCTGGTGCTGCTGCTCGAGGCCTGCTTTCAGGTCTTCCACTTCCTGTTTGCGAACGAGTGAGTTCCGTGCTTTAGTTTCATCACCCAGGGCCAACTCGTTTTTCGCTGCTTCTTTCCACTGAAAAATCTGGCGTTCGTAATCAGACAGTTCCTGTTGAATCGCCTGTTCATTGGAAGAAGCTGTTTTCACACTGCGGTTCGCGCCGGCAATTCCCTCTTTCATCTCAGAAATAATCTGCTCGATCTCCTTAACGGGATCTTCCGCATGATTCAGCAGGTGAGTCAAATTACAGGTAACAATGTCAGTGAGCCGACTGAAATAGCTCATCCCCTCTACTCCGTACTGTTGCAGGTGTTAGTGAAAAGAAAGCAATTCTGCTGGCCCGCGGGAGTCAACGTAAATCGCTTTGATCGGGTTCAATTCTTTTTGAGATTCTCTATTATATCAGTAACTTAATTTTTTTGAGGTCCCGTAACGCCCATCAGCGTTAATTTCTCTCGCAGTTTTTCCCGGGCCAGCCGAAGCCGACTCTTAGCCGTGGCCAGATTCGTTTCCATGACCTCAGCGACTTCATTCAGTGTCAGTTCTGAATAATGATGCAGTGTGAATGTTAAACGCTGGTCTTCCGGGATCGTTGCCAGCAGCCGGTCGACAATCAACGCCAGTTCTTTGATATTGGCTTTCTCTTCCGGGGAGACGACTTCACTGGCCAGACGATTGAGTGAATCATCTTCATCTGCCTGCTTGCCTGTATAGGCTTTAATCAACGCATCGTGTGACTGACGTCGGATATTGTCGATCAGCAGATTACGGGCCACACGGTACATCCAACCCCGGAAGCGTCCCTGGGGCAGATAATCCCAAGACTGGTTATAAACACGTAGCAATGTTTCCTGGGACAGATCCTCTGAAAGCTGGGAGTCGCGAGTATTTCTGAAAAAAAAACCAATCAGAGGGCCCTGATATTTCTCCACCAGCTCATCAAATGCGCGCAGCTCACCACTTTGAATTCGAATCATTAATTGATCGTCTTCTGTCATGGTGACCTTCCTGTAGCGAGCCCGGCAAAATCCCTCAAACCGGAATGTGACTAATGATGCAATCTGCAGTGACTTTATAATATTGTGATCAGATATCCTGTAGAAATCACCTCTAAACCGCTAACATTCCTGTGTTGGTTCCTTTTTAACGGAATTCAACTCTCCAATTCGTAAAAAACACGATTCTCAGTTGAATCAGTACGAAACTAAGTCGAGTCAAGCGGGATGAAACAGCTTCGATGACGGAAACGGTCAACATAGAATTGAATTATGGCTTTAACGGTACATTTCAATGTGAAATCCCGACCGAGCGTCTGATCCATTATCACCAGGCGCCAGCTGACATCAAAAACGTTGCATCCCGGATGCAGCAGGTATTAAACAGTCCCCTGGAATTACCCCCCCTGGACCTGGCAGTGGTACCGGGGGATAAAATCACGATAGCCGTCGATTATCAGGCGCCGGCGGCTGCGGAAATCATTAATAGTGTGTGGGACTATTTCAACGAGTGTGGAATCGAAGCCGGTGATGTGACGATTTTGCAGACACGTGCAGAATCGAGTGTGCTTCAGGAAAAGCTAAAAGCAGCTGTGACGTCCGAGTTGCAGGAACAGGCAGCGTGGGTGATCCATGATCCGGATTCCAAAGAAGGAGTCGGTTACCTGGGGACCTCCGCCGGGGGAGAACGAATTTATCTGTCGCGGCATCTGCTCGAAGCGGATTTCATTCTACCGATCGAAAAAGTCGGTTTTGATCCGTTAATCGGATATGCCGGTGGCGGCAGTTCCATCTATCCGGGATTTTCTTCTCAGGAAGCGATTATCAAGAGCCGAGGACAGTCGCATCGTGAACTGACTCCTGCAGAAAGTCGTCCACTCCGTCAGCTGATTGATGAGATTGGCTGGATGTTGGGGCTGCAGTACAGTTTGCAGGTCGTCCCCGCTGGTGGTCAATCTGTCGCAGAAATTGTATTTGGCAGTAGCGAAGCCACGTTCCGAAAAGCCAAGCAGTTATTGGATGAATACTGGAAACTGGAGCCGGAATACAAATCGGAGATGGTGGTGATTGCGGTCGAAGATGGTCCCACTGGCCATCAGTGGAATCAACTGGGCAGCGTATTGGAGACCGCCCGTAATCTGGTGACTCAAGATGGGCGCATCGTGCTGCTGACACAGATTGACGCCGAATTAGGTGAAGGGCTGCAGATTCTGTCCCGCTGTCATGAACCGTTAGACGCGATCAAACCCCTGCGCGATACCCAACCGGGAGACCTTCTGGCAGCAACACAAATGGCGTTGACCGGTGACTGGGCGTTGATCTGTCTGCTTAGCAAAGTCAGCAGTGATGAAGTGGAAGATCTGTTTGTCATACCGCTGGAAGATGAGGCGGAAGTGCAGCGACTGTTGCAGACCGATGAAACGGTGTCTGTCATCGCCTCCGCACAATATGCTTACGGCCATTTGAAACAGGGATGATCTGACTAACGGCAGATCAGGTAACAGGCAGACTGGCTGACTTTAAGACGGTTTCCTGAACGTCGTAGTCATGTTGGTATGAAAAGTCGATATCTTTTTCGCGGCGGATAATCTTCGCCATATCTGTGACATCATCTGCATAACGGGTGTAGCCTGAAAACGGAATCTCCTGCTGACCTTTACGGTACTTCCCTTTTGCCTGCGAAAGCGTCAGGCTCACGGAGGGTTTACCAAACGGTTGCAGATGGAAGGTTCCTTCTGAGCCGCAGACAACGATATGTCGTCGATCGAATCCCTGGACTTCATTGCAGCTCGTTTTTACCGTTGCCAGCGCCCGCGGGTAACTTAAGACGGCCAGCATGTTATCCTGCAGAGTATCATCAATGTCTGACGCATGCTGTGCGAACGGCGTGACCTGATCGGGGCGACCCAGAATCTGCACGACCAGATCGATCACATGACACGCAAGTTCAAACATCATGCCACCCGGCTGCGATTCCATTTTTTTCCGACTGGTCGCATCCATTTTTTTACTGATGACGGTATGCACTTCAAATGGTTCGCCAAGCCAGCCTTTCTGCAGTAGATCTCGCAAAAGAACAATACCCGGATTATATCGATACATGTAACCCATCTGCAGCAACAGATGCTTCTGTGCCGCCTGATCCAGAATACGTTTAAAGTGAGGCAGGGATAAGCCCGCGGGTTTATCCAGGTGAATATGTTTGCCAGCTGCAATACAGGTCTCCGCGGTCGGCAACAGATCCGGGACCAGTGTCTCGACGGCGACCGCCTGCAGTCCGTCGATGTTGAGTAACTGTTCCTGTGTCAGAAATGGCAGATCTTTGTAGATACCCGTAGACGCAGCATAAGCTCGCAGCGCTTCATCGGGTTCGACCACGCCGACGACTTCGTAGTCATCCGATTTACGAAACGCCTGCATTTTTCCACCCGCGTGCGGATGACCCACTCCAATCTGTCCTACTTTGATTTTCTTCACGACAGTCTTCCTCACAGGAGATTTCAGGTAGTTGAACTTATGCTGTACTCTTATTTCGCGGTTGGCGGGAATTAAAGCTTCAGGCAACGACAGCAATGACAGGGAACCTGCAGATGCTTAGAATGATCAGCAGTCATTGATCGTAAACAAACCACTAACGAAAAACCACTCCTTTTCATTTTCATTCTGAAAGGAAATCCGATGCCTCGTACTCTGGTGGTCTTGCTGCTGTTCTGCTGGTATCTCGCAATGTTGCCACAAGCCAATGCTGAGAATCAACGGCCTAATATTGTCCTGTTTTTTATTGACGATCTGGGCTGGCGTGACATGGGCTTCATGGGCAGCGATTTCTTCGAGACACCACACATTGATCGACTGGCAGACGATTCAATGAAGTTTACCGCCGCGTATTCAGCAGCGCCCAATTGTGCTCCCAGTCGTGCCTGTCTGATGTCGGGGCTCTACACTCCCCGGCATGGGGTCTACACGGTGGGCGACCCCGCCCGTGGCAAAATTCGATATCGAAAGCTGATTCCCGCTGAGAATAATACCGTGTTGGATGACCGGTTCACGACAATTGCCGAACGACTTTCGCAGTCTGGTTATCGTTGTGCCAGTGTGGGGAAATGGCATCTCGGGAAGTCCCCTCTTTCGCAGGGCTTTCAAGTGAATATCGCCGGGAATCCTTCCGGCAGCCCCCGGGGCGGTTATTTCAGTCCGTTCAAAAATCCACAGTTGAGTGATGGAGAGCAGGGCGAATACCTGACAGATCGCCTGACCACGGAAGCCTGTCAATTCATCAAAGACAACGTGAAGTCGCCATTTTTTCTGTTTCTGACACACTATGCAGTCCATACTCCTTTACAGGCAAAAGAACAGGATATCGCGTATTTCAAATCCAAACCGGCCGGGCAACTGCATCAGCATGCCACCTATGCAGCGATGATTCGCAGTATGGATGAAAGTATCGGCCGTGTGCTGCAAACCCTGCGGGAGCAGCAGCTTGATCAGAACACGATTATCGTTTTCACATCCGATAATGGCGGATACGGTCCGGCTACCAGCATGCGACCGTTACGAGGTTCGAAGGGCATGTTGTATGAAGGGGGGATTCGCGTACCGCTGTTAATTAAGTGGCCTGGTGTAACCCGGTCTGGTAGTGCCAGTGATGAGCCCGTGATTAATGTCGATTTGTATCCGACTTTTCTGGAAATGACAAACATACCGGTTCTGGAAAGTAAGTCATTGGATGGGAAAAGTCTGGTGCCACTGCTGAAAGATCCTCAAAGTAAGCTGGAATCGCGGAGTCTGTTCTGGCACTTTCCTGCCTATCTGCAAAAATACCAGGTCATGCAGCAGCAGTTTCGGACCACGCCCGTTTCCGTGATTCGTCAGGGAGACTGGAAGCTTCTGGAGTTTTTTGAAGACGGACATCAGGAACTCTACAATACGCGGCTCGATATTGGCGAATCAAAGGAGCTGTCTGGTAGTCACCCCGATAAAGTGCAGGAATTATCACAAGCACTTCATCGCTGGCAGAAACTGGTTCAGGCAGCGATCCCGACTGAGTTAAATCCCAAGTACAAGCCGGAAAATTGAGAATCCGAATTCAACGGAAAGACGAGACAGAACATGGAGTGGGAGGATATTCTCAGAGATTTTGTTTATCTCTGGGCCGTCATTGATCCGATTGGTTCGATTCCGGTATTCATCGCAGTGACCGCCGGCACCAGTAGAATGGTGCAGAAGAAAATTGCGTATCAGGCAATCATTACGGCCGGCCTGGTGCTGCTGTTGTTTATCGTGGGCGGGCAGATCATGCTGGAACTGCTTGAGATCCCACTTTCCGCATTTCAGATTGCAGGAGGGCTCGTCCTGTTTCTGTTTGCTTTAACCATGATTTTTGGTGAAAGCAAACCGGAAGCGGAGATTGAAGAATCCACGCACATGAATGCTCATCAGAATAAAGCCGTTTTTCCACTGGCAATACCCTCCATTGCCTCTCCAGGGGCTATGATGGCAGTCGTGCTGATAACCGATAACCATCGTTTTAATATCGGGCAGCAGCTGATTTCTACCGTGACGATGTTGACGGTGCTTGTGATCACCCTGGGTTTTCTACTGCTGGCAGGAAAAATTCAGAAAGTGATTGGTGATGCAGGGGCGAGTGTGGTCAGTCGGATAGGAGGGCTGATTCTGGCATCGGTTGCCGTCGACAGTGTGTTGAGTGGGATCAAGACCTATTTCGAGATCAGACCGAACGGTTGATTTCTCAAGCAGAATCAGCATCCTCAAATGAAAACAGACTCGCTATCAACGAGTCTGTGTTTCCATGTCGGTTTGCTCGTTAGTTTAACAGCGTGGGATTCGGATCCCAGCCGGCAACAACGGCATCAGGTGCGAGTACAAAGATTTCCACACGACGGTTTTTCTGTCGTGCCGAGTCATTCTGGTTAGGCACAACCGGCTGGAACATGCTGTAACCGGCTGATCCCATTCGATCCTGCTTCACGCCAAATTTGGAGAGTGTGAGTACAACTGAGTTCGCCCGGTTCGTCGATAGATGCCAGTTAGTACGGTGCTGACGCTGTGTGCTGGCTTTCGAGATCGGTTTATCATCTGTGTGTCCGACAACCAGAACATTCAATCGCTTGGCATTTCCGTCATTCATAATGGCGGCAAACTGGTTCAGGATTTCCTGAGCAGCAGGTTTCAGATTATCACTACCTGAGGCAAACAGGATGTCTGAGTGAAATTTGCTGACGCCCGTATGGGGATCGAATTCGAAATCGGGATATTTGTCAGCCAGTTCCTGAAAGCGACGAGTGGCTTCGCCATCCAGGGGGCTGGGTTGGCCTTTGGCTTTTTTCATCAGACTGACATAGCGCTGCTGCATTTCTGAACGTTCGGAGTTCAGATTATCGAGCCGCTTGTTGGCGATATTCAGGTTGGATTCCAGCGACTGGGCCCGCATTGCCAGCTGATCCCGTTCGTGCTGCAATGCATTCGCGGACTGCTGAAACTGATCACGCTGCATGGCCAGTTCCATACTCTGGTCATACAGTTGCTGGGAGCGGTACATGCTCTGGCGCATCTGGGCGTTTGGACCACGCTGACAGGCTGACTGTGTGAAGGTGAATAAACTAACTGCGGTAAGCAGGCATACCCGTACAAGGATGGGCATCTTAAGTGCTCCTTTATCGATCTCTGAATAGAATCACGTTTTCCGGGAGCGAGATTCCAGAGAGCTGAGCTGCTGCGAAGGCGTCAGTCACTTTCTGAAAATTCACACACCCTTGAAAAGCCACGCTGATTCAAGGAAAGATGAATGGCATAAAATCAATTTTGAATGGGATGGTAGGTTTTTGGAGATATGATATGCGGCTGCATATCCTGTTATGCTTGAGAATGAATATGGTGAAGTGAGAGAGTTTTACTCATTCGGAAGTCAACAGAGGCGGATTTATAATGCGTCTTCTTTTTTCTGCCAAGAGCAACATCACAAAAAAAGAGCGCTTTTTAAAAGATTGAAATATCTACAAAACCAGTTGGAAAAGTAAGGTTTTGGAACGCGGGAAAAGAAAAAACAGGTGAAACCTGATAACCATATCAAGCCCCACCTGTTTTGCTGGAGAGTCGTTTTGAAAGTAGTCAGCCGAACCGAAGTCCTGATTAGAGCGAATCACATTTAAGTATAGTATTTCTCAATTTAATATACTCGGGCCAATCAGCCCTGGAGACGCTACAGTAAAACTGGACATAGTCTAGTCTTGTGATTCCAGTCGTTTTAAATCGTTCTGTAACTGTTCGATTGCATCTGCCAGGTTTCGTCGTGCGACCAGCGAAGCAGTATTCTGTGTCAGATCAAATTTAAAGTTTTTCAGGGCCCGTTTGGTTTTCGCAATTTTCTCTTGTTTGGAGAGTTTCTGATCTCCAAATTCGATAAACGGTTTATGCCAGACAGGAACATGTTCCGTCTTTGTTTCTTCTGTTTCAGCAGGTTTTAAAGCGATAGTGACAGTATTATCGTCTCTCGCCTGTTCCAGCTGAGCAATCTGCTCCAGCTCCAGTTCATTCTGTTTCTGCTGTTTTTTCAGATTGATCGCATACATATCCAGGATTTCCTGAAGTGAATGCTTATATGTTCCGGAAATTTCGGAGATCACAGGGCCACCCGCGTATTCGTATTCACGGTAAACCCAGTAGGGACCATCTTTCTGGCTTGATTTCAGTGAGGCATCCTGGGCCTTCTGAATCTCGGGTAAGAGTAATGCAATCAGTACAGCGATCGTTGCAATCGCTACCATTAGTTCGATTAGTGTGAATCCTCTTCTCATTCCTCTTCTTTTAGATGGTAAGTGGGACACCATCTCTCCTTTTAAAACAGGTTGGCAATATGCTCATCAAACAGTTTCGAGCACATTCTTTGAACGCCCGGAGTTATAAGGGCACTTGTTTAAGAGAATGTTTCTGTTTGATGATTATTGTGAATTACTGAAAAGCGAATCACGTGCCAAACCAGTTCTGTGGAAATTTTGATAACCGTCTACAAAGGCTTATCTCGATTCCTAATAACAAGATAACGCCATTCAGACTAAACCAGATTCATGGTATCTTATTTTTTGAATCATCAAACTCCCGCAGTCAATCCGGGGAAATGCCTGATTCTTGTGCATACTGTTTCAGCAGGAAACTCGTTTATCTCTTTTTGTTCACTGGGTAAAAAGCTGACTGATCGGCGAGGCAAACAACCCGGTACTGTTTTCGAGCCTCTTTTCCAGCAGGATGTCTGGTGCACAGTCAGGATTACTACTGTCTCTATCTGGATTAGAGTAAGATGCACTCAGAAAGTTTCAGGCAGCATATCAAAAGAAATAGAGGAGTATGTTGATGTGTGCCCGGGAACTGTTTGACTGCTAACCATGAGGTAACCCACTTGAAGAAGATCGCAGGATTAATCGTTGTTGGTGTGGCGTTGGTTATGGCGCTGGTATTCAGCCAGAATCGTCATATTCCGCTGCGGGTTTCCGGTTTCATCGAAGCCGACGATATCAGACCCGGGTCGCGTGTGGGAGGACGCGTGAAACAGGTATTGATAGAAGAAGGGCAGTCTGTCTCTCGAGGTGACCTGCTGATCGAACTTGAACCCTACGATCTACTGGAACGACGTGCCGAGGCAATTGCCGGGCTGGCCGAAGTCAAAGCGAAACATGAAGAGCTGGTGGCTGGATTCCGATCCGAAGAAATTGACGAAGCCGCAGCCAGAGTTGATCAGTTGAAGGCTCGCTTGACACTACTGATCAATGGACCCCGACAACAGGAAATTGACTCAGCGATCGCAGAACTGCATCTGGCAGACGCAGAATATCGGCTGGCAAAAGCCAAGCAGATGCGGGTGGAAACTCTCTTCGGGCAGAAGTCAGCATCAGCGGATGAACTGGATACCGCCAACACGGAAATGCAGGTAGCTGCATCAAAAAAAGAAGTCAAACAGAAAACCCTGGATCTATTGAACGAAGGGACCCGTAAAGAAGAGATTGATGAGGCCAGGGCACTGCTGAAGCAGGCAGAAGCAGCGTTGGAGCTGTTAAAAAACGGAAGTCGCAAAGAAGACATTGAACAGGCCGCCGCGAGTGTCAGAAAAGCGGAAGCGTTCCTGCAGACCATTGAAGATCAGATCAAAGAGCTGAAAATAGTTGCTCCTCTCAATGGAACGATTGAAGCAGTTACCCTGCAGCCCGGTGACCTGGTGGGCAGCAATGTGCCCGTGGTTTCCATTCTGGACTGGAATCAGCTCTGGGTCCGCTGTTATGTACCGGAAAATCATCTGGACATCAAAGTCGATCAGGAAGTCGAAGTCACCATCGACAGTTATCCAGACAAAACGTTCAAAGGGCGCGTCAGCTTTGTGTCCCGCCAGGCTGAGTTCGTGCCCCGCAATGTGCAGACCCCCGAAGAACGTTCCAAGCAGGTGTTTCGTATCAAAGTCCGAATCAAAGATAAAGACAAATTGCTCCGTCCCGGTATGGCTGCCGACGTCTGGCTGCATGGGAAGGAATAAACTTCATGACAACAGTCATAAAGATAGACCAGCTTTCGCGAGATTTCGGCTCTTTAAAAGCCGTTGATCAAGTCAGCTTTACAGTTCAGCGTGGTGCCATCTTTGGCTTGCTGGGACCCAACGGCAGTGGGAAATCAACAATCATCCGAATGTTGTGTGGCGTGCTTGAGCCGACGGCTGGTTCCGCACAGGTCCTGGGTTATGATGTTGTTCGTGATGCAGAACGGATCAAGCGACACATCGGTTACATGTCGCAGAGCTTCAGTCTGTACTCAGATTTGAGCGTACGGGAAAATATTGAATTTTATGGACGTATTTATGGGCTCAGTCCTGAAAAACTGGAGCAACGATTTCAGGAAATCATTGAGCTCACTTCATTGCAGGATCGACTGGATCAACTGGCTGGCAATCTGTCGGGAGGCTGGAAGCAGCGCCTGGCTCTGGGTTGCGCGCTGATCCACGAACCGGAAGTGGTGTTCCTGGATGAGCCGACGGCCGGGATCGACCCGGTGGCCCGTCGCGATCTCTGGGACCTGCTGTTCCAACTGGCGGGGCAGGGGGTGACCCTGTTTGTCACCACTCACTATATGGACGAAGCAGAACGCTGCAGCGATGTGGGGTATATTTATGATTCGAGATTGATTGTCTGTGGTAAACCGGATGAACTCAAACGCTTACCTGCCGTTACTCCAGAAGGAACCGCACGCTGGGAAATTGAAACAGTGAATCCCGCCACTCTCCTGACTACTTTTCGAACCATGCCAGGCGTACAGGATGCGACCCTGTTCGGACAGACGATTCATGTGCTTGCAGATCAGAGTCTGTCTGAACATGATTTAATCAGGCATGTGCCAGGCGAATCAGAAGCCGTGCAGGTCAGGCATATCACACCTTCACTGGAAGATGTGTTTGTAACCTTAAGCCGGGCGGAAGAACTGAATCATCAGGATGTCAGTCTCCCGACCACTATGACAGTGAGCCAGCAACAGCAGGCGTGGGAACCAGAAGAAGATTCGCAGCCCGAACAGAAACCACCCGTCAAGCGGCCTGCAGTAGAACAGATTACTCCGGGGATTCTGGCCGGGTTCTGGGCGATCCTGATTAAAGAGTTCTCGCATGTCCGCCGCGAACCATCGACTTTGCTGTTCGTATTTGCCGTTCCCGTGTTGCAGACGCTGATTTTCGGATTCGCCATTGATACACAGATCGAAAATATCCCGACTGTCATTTTCAATCTGGATGGCCGCGCGAGTTCCCGCGAACTGCAGGATGGTTTTGCCAATACGCGCACGTTTCGAATTGTAGAACACGTATATAACCATGAAGATTTTCGCAATGCATTCGAGTCGGGACGTGCCAAGGTGGGCGTGACAATTCCCCCCGATTACTCTGACCGTCTGTTAAAAGGGGAGCAGGTATCGGTACAGGTGCTGATTGATGGCAGTGATTCCCAGGTGGCAACCACGGCCCTGAATGCATCCAATCTGCTGGGATTCAATTTCTCCACCAATATGACCAGAAATTTTGCAGAAAACCTGAACGTCGTACCTGCCCGCAATGCCGACGGCCAGCCGGCGCTGCCTGTCGAAGTCAGACCGCGATTGTTATACAACCCGGATCTGGACAGCTCGCATTTCTTTGTTCCCGGCCTGGTAGGAATTATTTTGCAACTGGTGACTCTGTTTCTGACCTCCTTCGCAATTGTCCGGGAGCGTGAGTTGGGAACACTTGAGCAACTGTTTGTAACTCCGGTCAGTAAATCCGGTCTGTTGTTGGGAAAACTGGCGCCTTATGCCCTGATCGGATTTGTGGAAACGCTGATTGTGCTCACTCTGATGGTTTTTTTCTTTGGTGTTCCCATCCATGGAAATCTCTGGGAATTAATGCTGTTGTCTCTCCTGTTCCTGATTTGTGGCCTCGGGCTGGGCATGCTGGTCTCTACGATGGCCCGCACTCAACTGCAGGCCATTCAATTTGCGTTTCTGATTATGCTGCCTTCTGTTCTGCTGTCGGGTTTCATGTTCCCCCGCTCCCAGATGCCGCTCCCTATATATCTGGTGACCTTCATTATACCGGTGACTTATTTCCTGGAGATTCTCAGGGGAATTGTCCTCCGCGGTGCAGACCTGGCTGACCTGCTGCCTTATGTATTGGGACTCAGCCTCTGCTGCATCGCGATCATCGGCATCAGTTTAAAGAGATTCCAAAAGCAGCTCTCATAACTGCCGCTGAGAATTGGTCTGTCAACTCCTTTTCGGTAGGATGGGGGAACGGCTGCCAAACCAGATGGCATGACGCGAGAAGAAAATCGCTGGACCGGAAGCTACCTCCCACTTGATCTCACCGTACAGGAGTCCAAACAGTATGAGACTTTGTCGCTATCAATTTGAAAATCAAACATCCTGTGGTTTCTACTCGGAAGATACCATTATGCCCTTTAATGCAACTGCGGAGCTGGCAGGGGTTCTTCTGGATGAATCAGAGGGGCTGCTTCCGTTTCTTCCCGGAGGCGCACAACGGGAATTGATACTGGCCGTCGAAACCCAACTCAAGCAATCCATGGATGAAGAACTGTTTCCACTTTCGATCCAGACCGATGAGGTACAGTTGCTGGTTCCCATTCCGGAACCCTCCAAACTGTTACTGCTCGCCGGTAATTATTCCAAGCATATCGAAGAAGGAGGGGGCAAAGCAGAAGAACGACAGAAAACGTTTCCTTACGTTTTTATGAAACCCCCTCTGACAACGCTGACTGATCCGGGACAGCCAGTCAAAATTCCAGAAGTCTCTCCAGATTACATCGACTGGGAACTTGAACTCGGAATCGTGATCGGTAAAACCTGCAAAGGAGTTTCTGAAGCGGAAGCGCTGGACTATGTCGCCGGCTATACGGTGATTAACGATATCTCTGACCGAAAATTTCGACCCAATCCCGGGCGGACGTTACGTGAGAAAGATAGCTTCTTCGACTGGCAGCATGGCAAGTGGCACGATACGTTCTGCCCGATGGGACCTTGTGTCACACCTGCGGATGACATTCCTGACCCGCAAACTCTTAAGATGAAACTGTCAGTCAATGATAATGTCGAACAGGATGCTTCTACAGCAGAGATGATCTTCCCGGTCGCGGCGATCATCGAATTTATTTCCAGTTTTGTACAACTCGAACCCGGGGATGTGATTTCAACGGGGACCCCCAGTGGCGTCGGTGCATCGAAGAATAAGTTCCTCAAAAACGGTGATGTCATGAAAGCGGAAATTGAAGAGATTGGTGTATTAACCAGTCCGGTTGTTTAAACCGAGCGAGGAAATTGACACTCACAATCTGCTGGATCAGTTTCAGTGAAGTGTGGTCGATGAGCGACTTTGTTGTTCTCTTTTCGACCACACTTTTTTCATTCTACAACTGATCAAGCCTGCAATAATTTGCAGGATGAAATAAAAAAATACGCAAAACTCCGCTGTTTCAAGAGGTTTGATTCCTTTGGACTTAAATTCCCTACGATTGGCACACCTCTTGCATATTACCTGAAGTAAGAAACGAAAATTGAAACATCGTCAGTTGCCGGATTGATTCAATCGGGGATCCATCCGGCAACAGGTTCTTATCAGGGAGACAAGACCATGAAACGTGCACTGACCATTGCCACGCTGGCATGTAGTGTCTTATTTATAGGCGCCATCGAATCATCAGAAGCCCGGCCACCAGCCTGGAAGCGGGCACGCAGCAATTATCGTCATTTCGAGCGTGACTATAATCGTGCTCGACGAAATTACAGACACAGTTACAACAGATATCGGAATAACTATCGACACTATAACCGCCGCTACAACCGTGGTTATAACAACTACTATTATCGCGGATATGGAAGCAGGTATTCTTATCCCGGATTTGGTTTCTACTATGGATTTTAATCCATGTTTTTAATAAATCCGCCACGATCAGGAATTAGCTGATCTAGTCGGGCCGGTTCCTCTCAGCAGGTTCACGCAGGCAATTACTCACAAGTCTCTTATTCTTATGGTTCGGCCCGACCATTTGAGTGAGAGACTTGTTTTTTTTTGTATTCACTCCAGCAGATCCTGCCGGTAAATCAGTTTTTACTGACATCAGACTGATCTCAACTGACGCGATTTTGAGACGGTTTTCAAAGACTCAACAGGAACGCAAAAAAAATGTAACTGTTTAACTCTTTTATTTGGAAGGGGTTAAGAGCTTATGGTGGCAAACAGCTGATTCTGGCATGCTTATAGCGATTCTGTTAGTTACGGCAGACGGAGAAACAGATGAATGATCAAATCACAACCGTACTGCATTCGAGTGACAGAGAAGCTAAGAGGACGCTTACCAATATTCTGCTGCACTCATTTATGGTTCATTTTTCCAAGGAGCGAAACAATGCGAAATACATCAGATACGGTTGACCAGACACGATCAACTCCCAACAAAAAGCGAAAAGGTCTCAAGCTGGCAGTCTGCATGGGACTGGTTTTGGGCGGAGCTCTGTTAGTCATGCCAACCCAACAGGCAAACGCCGGTCATGGCTGCTATTCAGGCTACGGATACGGGAGCGGATACGGCGGTTACGGTTACAGTCGCGGCTATTCTTATCCCTCCTATGGTTCTGGAGGATTCTATTACAGTAGCCCCTCCTTCGGGATCGGGATTTACAGCGGTGGTTCCCGCTACGGTTACGGACGCGGCGGTAGCTATGGTGGTTATCGTGGCGGCTATCGCAGCGGCTACCGTGGACATGGTGGACATCGTGGCGGTCACCATGGACATCATGGGCACCACTGATACCACAGGATCGCTTGAATAAGTGGTCTTCCAGGCTCTGTTTTCACGAACAGGGCCTTTTTTTATAGTCACTTGGAACCAAAGACGGGCTTTTAGTGTCAGACATTTCAGATCTTGAAAAGATCAAAAAACGTTGATGGAAGTGAGTCTACAAACCAGATAAACGTTATTTTCAGCAGGTGGAGTGGTTGAATTCTGGTGGGGAGCTGGTAAAAAGATTCAAATCCAGCTTCCGAAAGACTTTAAAAGGGAGAACCCCCTCGCTAAAATACGCTTTCCCATCCGGGACAGGCACCCCTAGCTCAATTGGATAGAGCATCGGTTTACGAAACCGAAGGTTGCAGGTTCGAACCCTGCGGGGTGTACTTCATATCTCACACTGAGAAAACAACTTACAAACCAGAGGCCTTCGTCTCACTGGCGAAGGCCTTTGGCATTCCCCCCACTTAACTGTATGACTTCCACTTTAATTCTAGAACGCAACACATTTAAGTACAGCGTCTTTCGATCTAATATCCTCGGGCCAAATAGCCCTGGAGACACTACAGTAAAACTGGACACAGTCTAAGAGATAAGAGAAGAAAATTGCGTGCCCGCTTGAAATGAAAACGTGACGAATCGCTCTGTGAAGTTAAAAGATGGTTCAATCTGCACCGATTCAGGTCATCGCTGGTCGTTAATAATTGATGAATCCAGTGGGAATGGCTGGAAAATCTCTACATCGATCACTAGCTTGTGTCCTGGTTTCAAAACCAAGTGCTTCGAAAATTTCGGGGGTAGTTTTGATGGATCTCTGTCAGTCCATTTTATAAGAGACTGTTTCTGGGAGACCTGCAGCCCCAGGTTCGTATCTCGTTATCAAGGGGCTGATGAATGTTTCACAAGAAGTTCTTCTTCGCCGTCTTGCTGGTGCTGGCTAGCAATACTTTTCCTGGTCTGGCTCAAGGCGTACATCAGACTCCTCTGTTCCAGGCGCATGCCCACAATGATTACAAACAACGTCAACCGCTGCAGGATGCGTTGAATAATGATTTCTGGTCTGTGGAAGCGGATATTTTTCTCGTCGATGGAGAATTACTCGTTGGTCACAGTCGTGACGAATTATCAAAAGAGCGCACACTTCAAAAGTTATATCTCAATCCGCTGAAGAAATACTTCGAGGAAAGTAAACGGGATTCAGACAAGAAAGCTCCCCCATTCACTTTACTCATTGATATCAAGACTGACGGAGAAGACGTTTATCAGGTTTTGCGAAATCAACTGCGGGAATATAAAGAACTCCTTTGTACCTCTCAGGATGGGAAAATAATTCGTCACCCTGTACAGGTTGTGATTTCGGGGGATCGACCTATTGAAATGATCGAAGCGGATAACCCGCGATACGCAGGGATTGATGGCCGTCTGAGTGATCTGGATTCTGACAAACCGTCACAGTTGATGCCGATGATCAGTGACCGCTGGACGTCACATTTTCAATATCGCGGTAAGGGAAAGATGCCCGAAGCGGAACGCACCAGACTGAGAGAGATTGTCAAACAGGCACATGCAGCCGGACGACGAGTGCGTTTCTGGGCAACGCCGGAATCAGAAGCACTCTGGCAGGAACTGGTCGCTGCAGGAGTCGACCACATCAACACCGACAAACTTGAAAAGCTGCATAATTTTCTGACAAAACAAACGAATGAAAGTCCTTAAAAGTCGCTGCAAATCTTACGCGAAGCACCTCTCATTCTGCCCTCCACAACTCAATAGAACGAGCAAATATTTGCACACATGAGCAAATTCCTGCAGAGCCCCATCAGCATGGCGGAGAATAGTGCTTAACATTTTTAATCTCAGGAATAGCAGTTCTGAAGGTTGGGACTGAAAGCTCCCTTACCATTAAGTGTGATGTAACCGGTCCTGTTTTCATCACTTCCACTTAGCAGTGGCCTCTTCAAGAAGACCTCATTGCCAGTTGGGTCCCGGTCGATTTCCCATGACAGGTCCAGGTAAATCGACCTCTCTCATCAGAGCTGGCATGACGTTTGCGAATTACCTGGTTAACGCGGTCAGGAATGATCATACAATACCTTAAATGAAAGGAAGGTGTTCACATGAATGCGCTCATTTTAAAAGCATTGACCGTTGCAGCAGTGTTGGGAATCAGCCCCCTCTTTTTATCAGCACAAGTCCAGGCTGATACTTCAGGTGCACAGGCAGATGCAGTTAACAAGGCGTTACCGGCACGAGCAGTCACACAGATCGATTCGATCGTACGTGCAGGGACCGCGCATCTGAATATTGATGACGCCACCCGCGCCCGGTATCGCTACCACAATGGACGCTGGTGGTTTCTGACGAAACAGGGACAATGGCTGGTCGAACACAATGGAATCTGGATAGCCTTTGATCCGATGGACTTCAACAATTCGGAACAAAGCACGACCTACTCAGGCAGCGATTACAATGGAACCCAGTATATTGGCACTGGCTCTCATGCTCATGGCCACCATGATTTCTCCGGAATTCACTATGGTCACTGGGGCACCGGGTTCAGTAAAGGACACAATTAGCAACAGGAAGCAGCGTTCAAAGTAGCAGGCACTAAAGCAACCCTGGTCGGCAAACGCTGGTCAGAATCGTACTGCGATAAAGGCAGATTAGCGAAGTTTTTAGCTGATCTGTCTTTTTTGTTGCGCGAAGCGATTTTACTGTGACTTGGCCTGCGTGTGCTTGCGTAAACCGTTGGCGGAAATTCAGCGTTTTTTTCTCTTATCAACGCTGTTTTTGGCGTAGTAAGTGAATGGCGATGCCTTTGTCTGGTTTATATGATTGGAACAGCAAAGCATCCCTGCTCTTGTGTAATCGATTCTGGTTTCACTCCCTGCAAGCAATGATGGAAATTTATGTCACTCAAAGCCCGCGCGCTCATCCTGCTGGTCCTGATTATCGTTATTCCAATCGCCACCTGGCTGGCTCTGCCAACGTTACCTTCGCTGGGACAACCTGCAGAAATCTTCTCGGGGGGAACGACATACCCTGCTTCTCCGGTGAAATTTAAGCGGGCAACCGTCGGTTCCAAACCAGTAGGGTTACCGCTGATGACGAACGTGCAGATACTGGATTTCGACGGCGACGGTCAAAACGAAATTATCGGCTGCGATGCCGGGCGGGGCATTGTTTCACTGTTTAAAAAAGATGGCTCCGCCTCGTGGCAGGAAGAAGTATTACTCACGGATCTGGCGGCACCCGCTCATGCGACCGTGGTCGACATCGATGCCGACGGCGATCAGGATATCATTGTCTCTATTCTGGGAAATCTCATGCCTGATGATCGTGTGATCGGACGTGTCGAGCTCTACGAACGAGAGGGAGACGGTTATCAAAAGCACGTGATCCTGAATGATGTCCGGCGTGTGGCTGATGTGCAACCCGGTGACTTCGACGGGGATGGCGATCTGGATCTGGCCGTCGCCGTGTTCGGATACAGTCGCGGTTCTGTCTTGTGGTTAGAGAATCGGGGAGACCTCCAGTTTCGCGATCATGAACTTCTCAATGCCCCGGGGACCATTCATGTGCCTGTTGCTGATTATGACGGTGACGGCGATCTGGATATCGCAGCGATCGTGACCCAGGATGAGGAAGAGCTGTGGGGCTTTGAAAACCTCGGCAAAGGTAAATTCAAGAAAAGGCGACTCTGGTTCACCGTCAATCTCGATCTGGGTGGCGCAGGTCTGATCCACGCTGATCTGGATCAGGATGGGGATCAGGACCTGATATTACCGGCGGGAGATAACCTGGAAGACCTTGACGCTTATCCGCAGCCTTATCACGGTTGCCTGTGGTTCGAGAATAAAGGTAACTGGGATTTTGAGCCCCATCGCATTTCTGATCTGGGGGGCACTTACGCTGCAGATACTGGAGACATCGATGGTGATGGTGATCTGGATGTGGTCCTGGTCAGCATGACCAATGACTGGTATGACCCGAAAACGGCCAGTGTGGTCTGGCTGGAAAACGACGGCAAACAGAATTTTAAAACCTGGCAGATCGACAGTGACCCCATCCATCTTGTCACAGTCGCCACAGGTGATCTCAACGGGGATGGTCGTGAAGATCTTGTCGCCGGAGGATTAAATTTGCGAAAGCCCTTCACAAGAATCGGGCGCATTGATGCCTGGCTGAATCTGCAGGAGGACAAGCCATGATTCAACTCATTCGTCTCCTTCTGATTTTGCTGGTAGTGGAGCTGGGATATTGTGGATATCTGATTGCGGATCGACTGGCTCGTCCGGTCCCCGTTCTGCCATCAGGGCAGTTTATCGACCCACTACTGATGGCCGATTACCGTGAGCTGGCTGCAGATGCAGAAACCGGATCCAGCCGCGAGTGGATTCGGCTCGGCCAGGCTTTTCTCGGCCAGGGGTTTTATGGATATGCAGAGAACTGTTTTCGACAGGCGACCCGGATCGACCCGGATGATGCGCTGGCTCAGGCCAGCTATGCATTCTGCCTGGAACGTACGGGACGCATGCAGGCCAGTACCCGTGAATATGAAAAGCTGAAAGACTACTCAGGTAAGACAGATTTCCCCTTTGCCAGTCCGCGTCATTATCTGTATGCCATAGGCAGGAATTATCTGCGGGAAGAAAATGCAGAGAAAGCAGAGGAAGTGTTCCGTGAAAATAACGGGTTCCAGCCGGCAGACTATCAGCTGGCAAAATTACTCGTCCGGTCAGGACGTGCTGAGGAAGCACTTCCCTATATTGAACGGAACCTGGCAGCGACTTCCAATTCACTGGTCTTCAATCAGCTGCATGCACAGGCATTGGAATCTCTGGGGCGTATGGAAGAGGCAAAGCAGGCGGAGGATCGTGTCGAACGTTCGCTGTATGTGATCCCCTTGAATTTTAATACCAGCTTTTTAACTCCATACAGCAAACGTCATGGCATCCTAAAAGAGGTGGAAGCTTATAATCAAATGCTGGAACGTAATGATATGGATCACCTCGCGAAAAAACTGGACGAGATATTGGAATTGATGAGCGAACGCCGGATTCCGCAGTATAAATCAACCCTGATCAGCATGCTCGAAGTGGAATTTCAACGAAACAATCCGGAACGGATGCTGAAACTGATACAGAAACTAAAAGAGTTCGGGATCGAGAATGCAGAGACACTGCAGTTTGAGGCTGGAGCTTACATGCTTTCAGGAGAAATGGAGAAAGCAGTTCCCTTGTTGCAGCGGGTTCTGGAGATGTCGCCTACCATTGAAGTGCATCAGGCTCTGGCTAACTATTATGATCAGCAGCAGAATCCGGCAAAACGCGATTTCCATCAGGCGAAAATGGCGCTGTTATTTGCCATGATCAATTTTCGGAATAATCAGTTGAAACCGGCAGAAGAGGCCATTGCACGGTCGGTGGAACTGAATCCACGAGATCCTCAGACATGGTTCTATTATGCAGAAATCAAGCGACTGCTTGACGATCAGGCCTCTGCCAAAGAGGCTTATCAGAAGTGCCTCAAGCTCAACCCGAATCACGGGCGGGCTATCAGAGAACTCGCATTGCTGAATCAATCATAGGCTGGGTTGGTTGGAACCAAGTGGTCTCTGACTGTCTGAGTCCATTAAGAGTATCAAATAAAAAAACAGGCGGCCCATCAACAGTATGATGAGTCGCCTGTTTTCTTTATATCAATTTGAATTCTGTGCTGTTAAATCGCATCTCATTTGACCAAAGCGTCTCTCAAACTAAGATACTTAGGCCAAACAGCCCTGGAGACGCTACAGGAAAACTGGACACAGTCTAGAATTCACCTACTATTTCGCCGCCATTGCGGGTGACAAGTTTGTGGTATGTAGTATTGGAACCACCACTACTCATGTTTTCGCTGACAAAACGGACGCGTCCGTCTGTAAACAGCATATGCACTCCACCGACATGTGAACTGGATGCACACCAGTCATCGCCCCAGCTTGCCGAAGTGCCATTGATCAGATAAGTGGAGTTGCCACCTCCGAAGTTGGTCACGTCATAATGCAGAACACCAGGATGCCAGGTTGAAGTGGATGAGGTATAACGGGGACCGATCCACAATCCACCCTGCCAGTTACAGGCTGTCCCGCCACAGTTTGTGGAGTTGGAACCATCATTTTGTGTAGTACGCTCGGAAACCAGGACCGTATTGCTGGTACCATCTGTAATATCACGAATTTTTGTAGCGGAGTTGCCATACAGAATTCCGTTGCTGGTAGTAGCTGCTGCCGTACCATGACTGCCAAGGTAGTTCGATTTTCCAAAGCTGCTTTTGTCGGTATTTACGCCGCCCATCGGGTCTGAAGGACAGATGTAGGCTGGCAGAACCGTTTTTGCCAGATCGGAAGCGCTGACACTCCAATGCTCCCCGAACTGGTTGGTCTGGGAAGACAATTGATTGTAGAGCGGCGCCTGATCCATGAAAGGCAGAATGAATCCACCCCAGCCCAGACCGTTATTGTTCGCACTGGGGTCTGCTGTTTTTGAACCAGTGAAATCCAGTTCGTTGTCAATAAAGCCAGGGGGGAATACACGGTGTGTCTCATGATAGTTATGCATGGCGAGACCGATCTGCTTCAGATTGTTTTTACAAGTGCTGCGTCGGGCAGCTTCTCGTGCCTGTTGCACTGCCGGCAGGAGCAGCGCAATTAAAATAGCAATGATGGCGATAACCACCAGCAGTTCGATCAGCGTGAAACCACGCTGCCACATAGAGCGGAATCGGGACGGTAGACGTTTCATGATCTGTACCTTCTATGAAATAAATAAAGATAAAATGTGATCAATAGATTGTGTCTGATAAGACAGGATTTGCTTCGCAGTCAGAAATATGGGAAGAGACTCCCAGGGAAATCAGCATCACTGAAAAGAATGATCGGCGGGCCAGTATGTTCCTCTAATTACCTGAAGCATCCAATTTGAATTCTAGAGAATTCAGAGGCAGAACTTCCAGTGAACAAAGTCATTCACAAATCAACTTCGTGGGTATTACACTGGTATATCTGGTTGAACACGAATAATCCGATGTGAAAACTTCGTTTCTACTGGACTGGTCTGGGTGGACACTTTCCCGGGTCGGGAAAGGTGGATGATTATTAAGAAAGCTAAGGAAGATGTGGTTAATTAAGAAAGCCCGATCACTTCTAAAAGAGGCGACCGGGCTTCGTTTTTATTTAGCTGATTCGTTGGTATCGAGCAGTATTAAAACTCGCCAATGATTTCCTTTTTGTTTGGTGTAACCAGGGCCAGATAAGTACCCAGGTTGATGTTCTCTGACAGGAAGCGAACACTGCCATCGCCGAGAACGATATGGATTCCACCCTCATGACTGCTGGATGCAATCCAGGCACTACCCCAGGTCGCAGACGAACCATTAATGTTATAGGTAGTACTTCCGCCACCACTGCTGCCGACATCCAATGAGGAAACTCCGGGGTGCCAGGCGACAGCGCTGCTAATCAGACGAGGACCGATCCAGAGACCGCCACTCCAGGAGCAGGGAGAACCGCCACAGTTGGTTGAAGTACTGCCATCATTTTCAGTCGTACGTTCCACAACGAAAATTGTGTTGGTAGAACCATCTGTAATAGTCTTCATTCTGGTCGTTGAGTTGGCATACATGACACCATTGCGTGCATTGGCGCTGGTTGCTGAACTGGCCAGGTAATTGGACTTTCCAAAATTGCTCATGTCCTTGTTGATCCCTTCCATCGGGTCGGTCGGACAGATAAATGCGGGAAGAATTGTTTTTGCAGCGTCAATCGCATCACTGGTGCTGCCGCTGCCATCATGATTGGAATCCATCCAGTTATAGGCGAAACTGCCTGTTTGAGTTCCAATCTGGTTATATAACGGTGCTTGATCCATGAAGGGCAGAAGCATGGTACCCCAACCCAGCGCATTCAGATTGCTCGAAGCATCCACGGGACTGTTAGTGGCAGGGACATTATCAATGTAAGCCGGTGGAAAAATACGATGCGTTTCATGATAGTTGTGTAACGCCAGTCCGATCTGCTTCATGTTGTTTTTACATGTGCTGCGACGGGCTGCTTCACGTGCCTGTTGTACTGCCGGCAGGAGCAGTGCAATCAGGATGGCAATGATGGCGATCACAACCAGCAGTTCGATCAGTGTAAAACCGAACTTAAAAAATGATGTGCCTTTTCGTTCAACTTGTCTCATTAGTATCGTTTCCTCCAGAATAAGAAAATGAAGTGGTAATAGAAGTGGAAAAAGATCGAATTAAAATTCGAACTAATCTAGCTCGTGAAACATTGAAACTAAAGTTGTATTAATTTTAAAAGTGGCGGGACAATACTATAAACACGTCTTTCAATTAACTGTGTAAAGCGGCGGGCAAAAGACTCTACTAATTACATCGGGTTTAAAAATCGCAATGGCGAGCCCGAACACATCTATTATGACCGAAGCATCAAGGAATTATAACGGGAAAACGCTCGGGATTTGAGACGTCACTAAGAAAATAACTCATTGATTTAATACTGGTATCATATGTGCACAATGATTGTACACTGTATTAGGTGATGTTTATGTGAAGATGATACACATCATCACTTCGGTCTAAATAATGTTAAGTTAGTTACTTGGATTCCAGCTGGAAATCAAAGTTATTGGCTCCGGCTTTCACATCTGCTGACAGGGTCGTTTTGGTATTGTATTTGGAAGGAACAGGATCCTTGTAAACCTCTCCCGGAGGTGTCGGATTTTCCTGCGGTGTGGCGATGCTGACGCTATGTTTGCCGATCACTGCGCCTTTGGCCTCAGCCGTATATCCCAGTTCATAGTTGCCGGACTCATCAGTACGGGCGATGGAAGGGCGGCCATTTTCCGGACTGAAAGTAACCACTACATTCGCCAGTGGTTGACCATCCATTGTGACCACGCCAGTCACGGTACCCAGATCGGGTTGATCACTGCCACCGCCGCCACCACAACCTGCAGCAATAAATAAAGTGAAAATTGACAGACTCACGATTTCGAACGACTTGAGTAACTTCATTTTGACTCCTGATACGCTATAAGATCAACTGCAATCCGAAGAAACAGATTGCTATAATTAAGAACGGAATCATCAAATCATACTCATGTGTTTGTCTTAATGTCAAACTTGACAGAGTCTGTTCTCGCGGACACCAGCATAGAATACTGCAAAAACAGCCTCAATAAATATCAGGGCTATACAACGTTCATATACTAAAGTTTTGCTCGAAATGGCAACGCCGGTAGCGACTGTCGATCAATTGAATTTATGATCTCTTTGAAAATCGAACTCAACGAATTACTTAGACTGTGTCCAGTTTTACTATAGTGTCTCCAGAACTGTTTGGTCCGAGTATATTAGACTGAGAGACGTTATCGTTAATAGTGATGAGCTCTAGAAAAGAGGGAGTTAACAGATGCAGGTCTGGGTGGATGCAGATGCCTGTCCGGCAGAAATTAAAGAACTGCTGTTTCGCGCGGCAAAGCGAACGCAGATTAAAGTCACGCTGGTGGCCAATCAGCCGATGCGCACCCCGCGTTCCGAGTTCATCGACAGTCTACTGGTTCCTGCAGGATTGAATGTTGCCGATCAGCGCATCGTTGAGCTGACTGAAGAGGGAGATCTTGTGGTGACCGCGGATATCCCGCTGGCAGCGCAAGTGGTGGAGAAAGGCGGACAGGCCCTGAATCCGCGCGGTGCACTTTACACTGCCGAAAATGTTGGCCAACGGCTCGCGGTTCGTGATCTGATGGACGACCTGCGGGGGGAAGGGCAAATCACAGGGGGTCCTGCCAATTTCAACGCCAAAGATCGTCAGGCGTTTGCCAATCAGCTGGATCGCTGGTTGACGGCTGCCAAAAAACAACGCCCGGTAGAATGATCGACCGGGCGTTGGTTGTCTTGGGTTGAATGCGATTTAGAGCATCTTTGTGATGTGGTAGTGCTGATCTTCTGAAATATCAACTTCCGCCAGATCGCCGGCACGTTCGATCATCCGTTTGCAGTCGGCGTTCAGATTACGCAGATGCAGGCATTTGCCTTCCTGGCGATAGCGTTCTGCAATCTTGTTGATCGCTTCAATCGCCGACTGATCGTAAACGCGCGAAAAGTAAAAATCGATGGCAACAATCGGCGGATCATTTGCCGGATCCAACAGTTCACGGAAACTGCTGACCGAGGCAAAGAACAGCGGGCCATGCAGCTGATACACTTTTTTATCATCGTCTTCGAAGTGAATGTCAGCCATCATATGCGTCGCATGATGCCAGGCGAAGATCAATGCCTGCACGATGATTCCCAGTAGAACCGCGACAGCCAGATTGTGGAACAGCACCGTATAGCCGGCAACCAGGACCATTACCAGTACATCACTCTTAGGAACCTTGTTCCAGGTGTGCAGCGTGCTCCATTCGAAGGTCCCGATCACCACCATAAACATCACACCCACCAGCGCCGCCATAGGCACCATGGAGATGACGGGTTTCAGCAGTACAACCAGAACCAGTAATCCCACGGCTCCGACGACGCCTGAAAGACGCCCGCGTCCGCCGGAATTCACGTTGATCAGCGACTGGCCAATCATTGCACAGCCACCCATGCCGCCAAACAGGCCACAGACAATATTTGCCGCGCCCTGACCAATACATTCCCGGTTTCCGCTTCCGCGGGTCTCGGTGATTTCATCAATCAAAGTCAGCGTCATCAGTGATTCAATCAAACCGACCCCTGCCAGAATCAGCGAGAACGGAAAGATGATCATCAACGTTTCCCAGGAAAACGGCGCCAGTACATAACGCGAGTCCATGAAGAATAACATTGGTAAAGGCTCTTTGGTGGGCTGCACGGAAGCGACTGCTGTCGCAATCTGTGTTTCATTTAAAACCGCTGCGTCAGCAGGCTGTTCGGTCGCCTCTGTTTCAGAAGTCGCAAGGGCTTCCTGCTCTGCTTCCGAAACGGCTTTCGCTTTCAGATTATTCATCATCAGGTCGTCTACAGTCTGGACGACGTTGTTCTGCCCGGTGGGAACCCAGCTCTCGGGGGCGAATTTATTAATGCCGACGGCGATTACAGACACCATGATAATCGCGGCCAGCGAACTCGGAACCGCTTTGGTCAGTTTGGGTAGCAGCACAATGACAGTCATCGTTAGTGCCACCAGGCCGATCATGATTGTCATGGGAAGACTCGGCAGAAATGTCATGCTGCCATCGATGCCCAGCGTTTTAAAACTTCCAATCTGTGCCAAACCAATCACGATGGCCAGTCCATTCACAAACCCGAGCATCACCGAGTGAGGGACCAGGCGAATCAGTTTTCCCAGCCGCAATACACCCACGGTGACCTGTAACAGGCCACACAATATGACGGCGGGAAACAGATATTGAATGCCATGCATGGCGACCAGGGAAACGATGACGACAGCCATCGCGCCGGTAGCTCCGGAAATCATACCGGGGCGGCCACCCGCCAGTGCACTGACAAAGCCAATAAAGAATGCGGAATACAGACCAACGGTCGGGGGGACTCCTGCGACAAACGCAAAGGCAACCGCTTCTGGCACCAGCGCCAGAGCGACGGTTAAACCCGACAAAACATCATCCTTGACGGAAGCGGTATGCTTCGAAAAAAACGCTAACATCAAAACTCCAATAACATGCTCAAGGTTGGTCTGCACAGTCAGCCTGGAAGGCGAACCCTTCGCCAGCAGACTCTCCGTGCCAACACGGAAACGGGGCGCACTGGAAACTGACCGCTCGAGTGCAAAAGCAGACTTGAATCTCAGACTTGCTGTCTCGCAAATCCAAAAAACTCAAGATTCAGCAACACAAACTATTGGTCCATCAATCCTGTATTCGCAGGTGGTCAATGTCAGGCGAGCACGCCAACAAGCGTGCGGACCATTTCGGCCAACGTGCCATTTTAGGTCTGATAAGACACTATTTACTGTTCAGATTCAAACAGAACCTTTCGACGATACGCAGGACCATCTCAGGGAGCGCGTTGCAGGATACTCAGGTGGGATGTTGAGGGGATCAACATTTTGAATTGAAGGCGTACTATCCCTCAGTTCTTTACAAATCCACGACCTCTTTTAATGCATTCTGCCATCTGTCACAAGCGGGAACCTGCAGGAAACGCCGATTTTATGACAGTTTCATCTGTTATTCACGGTTAACAGTGTTATCTGACACAGGTAATTCACCTGATTTCAAGGGAGAAGGGGTCATCAGGTTTTAAAATTCTAACAGCACTCCACACAGGAAAATCCAAACAGCATACTCGAATATGCGTCCTGTTGACGCTGAATGTACACACTCCTCTTGACACTGTTTACAAATGTAGTTATTTACGTTTGTAAACATTCACGGAGGAGAATTTGCTATGAACCAGGTTTCCATTTCTGATGCCGAATGGCAGGTCATGAATATTATCTGGGACGGTCAGCCGCTCGCCGCCCAGGAGATTGTGTCTCGTCTTTCCGACCAGGCCGAATGGGCTCCCCAGACGATTAAAACCATGCTGCATCGCCTCGTTAAAAAAGACGTGCTCACCTTTGAAGAGCAGGGCAACCGTTACGTCTACCGCTCCCGCGTCAAACGCTCGGCCTGTATCAAGCAAGCCAGCCGCGCCTTTCTGGACCGGGTTTTTTCCAGTGAACCGGCACCACTGCTCGCACATTTCATGCAACATACAAAACTCTCTGCAGAGGAAATCGCAGAGCTCCGCCGCATTCTCGATGACAAGGAACGTTGATCATGAATGGATTCCTGTTGGCTTCAGATCTCTATGTTGAAATTACGGATAAAATCCTGGAACTGTTGATCATCCCCACGATCACCGCAGGCCTGCTGGCGGCCCTTGTTTTGCTCGTGAACCTCTTCGCCCGTCAATGGCTGACGGCGGGGCAGATGGGACTACTCTGGGCATTGGTTCTCATCCGACTCGCCATACCCTACGGTTTTGCTCCCGAAAGTTCGTATAGCCTGACGAATCTGTTTGTTGAATTCATGGAGGAGTCTACTCCTGCTGAGCCGCCCCGAGATATTTATACTCCTGAACCCTGGCCTGTCACTGACACCAACTTGACGACTGCGGCTTATGTGCCCCCCATGAATCAAATCCAGTTCCTCGAACCGAAAGCCCCTGAAGTCAGTTTCACCGAAACGCTTCAGGAATATCTCATAGCCTTCCTGGAATGGTTCTTGCGCATCCTGCCACCACTCTGGTTTGCGGGTGCTGTCTTTATTCTGATTCGTATGCTGGTCACTCATTGGCGATTTTCTCGAAAAATCAATCGACTTGTCGAATCCACAGATCAACGACTGTTACAACTCTGGAACACCTGTCGTGAGCAGGTTCGTTTCCATTGTTGTGTTCCGGTGATTGTCTGCGACGACATTTCCCAACCCTCTGTCATGGGAGCCCTGCGACCGAAACTGCTGCTCCCCACCGATCTCACAGAGTTGAGCGACAGTCAGCTTCAGCTCATCATGCTCCATGAGTTAGCGCATCTTAAGCGGCGGGACCTGTGGGTCAACTGGTGTTTGTTTGGTTTGAAATTGCTACACTGGTGGAATCCCCTCTACTGGCTGGCAGCCACTCGTTTCGGCAGCCTCCGCGAACAGTCCCGCGATGCCATGGTCCTCTGCTGGCAGGAACAGCAAGACCGCAATAACACTCAGAACGATTCTGCCCGTGAATACAGCGAACTACTGCTGACCCTGGCGCAACGACCGAATGCGGAGTCTCGCTGGCGGGTCTCCCTGCCGGTTTCGATGCTCGGGTTTCTGAAAAACCCGTTACGAAAACGCTCGCTCGCCAACCGACTGAAAGCTCTCCGTAGCGCGACGGTGAAAGTCCATCCTCTGCACACAACAGCCGTCCTCATTTTCATTGCGATCTGCACTGCAACCGGATTGGCTGACGTGAAAGATTCAACCGACCGACCACAAATGCAGGTGCAACATGAACACCGGCCGAACTGGACTGCGGAACTGCCTTTGGCAGAGCCTGCAAACAATACAAGTTTCGAGCCGCACTACACGCAAAAAATTCAAGTTGAAAAAGTAATCGAGAAAATTTCAGAGGAACGCTCGATTTCTCAAGAACAGGCACGGCAATACCTCCTGGGACACATCGATTTTCTCCTGAAAATAAAAAACCATAACTATTGGCCGATTGGTAAGTCAGCGGAACAGGCACACGCAAAATTCGATGAGCAAAACCGTCTGGTCGTCCATGCATCGAATTTTCTTCACGAAGAATTGGGGCAGCAGCTCCGTGCCTGGGAACAGAGTGGCCTGGGACAGATCTCCCTGGAAGCCCGGTTCATTGAATTGTCTGCTGATCTTGTTGCCAAGTCTAATATCACATGGAATGTACTGGAAGCCGATGTTGCTCCCGCATCACGCACACAATTTGAAAGTCTGTCCGATTCAAGCGAACCGATGGTCCGATCTAGTGCGATTGTCGAAGAATATTTTCCTGTGCGTGTCGCTGTGTTGACGAAAGCCCAGGAAACCCAATTTATTCGAATGGCACAGAGGGACGTGCGCAGTAATATTCTGTATGCACCAAAAATGGCGGTGTTTAACGGGCAACGTGCCACAGTTTCTGATATCGTCCAGCGTCCGTTTATCATTGGACTCCAGAAAACTGAAAATGCGAAACTGCAACCCAAAATTAAAACTATTGATGAAGGCAGAAACCTCACACTCAGACCAGTCATCTCAGACGAAGGTTCCGAGGTCAATCTCAAAGGGCTGATCGAACTGAGCCAGATTGTTGACGTTAATTTCTATACAACCGAGGTGGCAGGAAGAGAAGCGACCATTCAAATTCCCCGCGTCCATCGCAGAAGTATCTCCGTAGCTTCACATCTGAAAGACCAGCAATCTTTACTCATTTGTATTCCTCCCACATTTCGGCAGAAACTCTTTCAATATGTGATGCTCAAAGTGCATATTATTAAAGACACTCCTCAGGTGGATTCAAGTCAGCTCAGTCTGTCGGGTAATTAATCGGAAGGAATGAGTTCGGATAATCTGTAGAAGAAATCAGAAATCTCCCCGTATTCTGGATGAGAAGGAACGTTGATCATGCACGGAATTGAGCAGGTCTTACATTCTCTGAACAGCGTTGCGGAAACGGCCCTCATGTCGTTGTTTGCATCAACTGTCACGGCTTCTTTTCTGGCTCTGTTTGTGATAGCGATCAATCTGCTGGCTCGTAAATGGCTGGCCGCCGGACAGATGGCATTGCTCTGGGGCCTGGTGCTGATTCGACTGGCCATGCCTTTCGGACCGGAAAGTTCTGTCAGTCTGCAAAATCTGATCCAGGCGATCGATCAGAAAATCCCAACGGCTGAAAGCCCAGTGGAACCCTGGCGTCCTGTCATTCACGAATCTTCCACTACTGCGCGGCTGAGTGCGACTGGGTTGAAAACGCCAAACTTCAATCCTACCTCTGATTCTGAAAGCAGCTCCGAAACGACTTTGTTCCCGATGTTCACACGCATCTTAAATACCATACTTTTATTCCTGCCGTTGATCTGGCTGGCCGGCGCTGTCTGCCTGCTCGTGCACACACTAATCAGTCATTGGCGTTTTACTCGAAAACTCAACATGGTCACTGCTTCGACAGACGAACGAGTCTTGCAGCTCTGGTCTTCGTGTTGTCAAACTGTTTCCTGTCGGGGAACTGTTCCTATAGTCGTGTTTGATGAAATATCACAGCCGGCAGTCATTGGCCTGATTCGTCCCCGATTATTACTGCCCGCTGATGTCGCCGGCCTTGAAGAGAACCAACTTCGCCTGATCATGCTGCACGAGTTAGCGCATCTTATCCGTCGGGATCTGTGGGTCAACTGGATTCTGTTTGGCGTGCGCCTCTTACACTGGTGGAATCCCACCTACTGGCTGGCTGCCACTCGTTATTGCAGTCTTCGCGAACAGTCACGCGATGCCATGGTCCTCCGTTGGATGAAACAACAGCATAAAAGCCAGAGCCAAACTGACTGCTCTCGTGAATACAGCGAACTCCTGCTGACCCTGGCCCAGCGACCGAATACGGGGTCTCGCTGGCGGGTCTCCCTGCCGGTTTCGATGCTCGGGTTTCTGAAAAACCCGTTACGAAAGCGCTCGCTCGCCAACCGGCTGAAAGCTCTCCGCACTGCAACTGTGGAGACTCACCTCTTACAAAAAGCAATCGTGCTGACAGTAATCATCCTCATCGCTGCCAGTGGATTGACCGATGCCGATTATCCGCCAGTAGAAAAGGCGTTCGATGAAAACTGGTTATCTCAACTCGACGTTGATTATAATTCCCATCCCTCGCCGTCTGGCCCGTTGATTCTCCAGGTATTTGATCTTACCAGACCGCTTAACAAAATCAGGGAACTCTCTCAACGTACTGAAGAGCAGGCCCGACAGGACATGCTCCTGCTGGCACAATTCCAGCTTATTATGCTGCAGGAAATATCGAAGGCCCCGGGAGAAGGTTCTTCTCTTTCAATTCATGAACGTCCGGTTGCAAAATATCATGAAGGAAACCAATTAGTCATATACGCTTCGGAAGATTATCAGGCAGCCCTTCAAAACCTCTTTGACGTCTGGGCCCAAAGCGGCTTGGGACGGATAAAATTTACCAGAACCGAATTGACGACACTCGACGATGTGGTAGATCCATCAGTTTTTGTTGGCGATTCACAGGACACTGTTCCTCACGCTCTGAAAAAGAAATTGAATCTGTCTGACGATGCTCGACCGGGAAAAATACGGAATTCCTCGCCTCGTTTAGCGGTATTGACTCCGGTACAGAAACAGGAGTTGATATTAAAGGTTCGAACTCAACCAAATCAGAGGATTGCGGATCATCAGCAATTGACGCTGTTTAATGGTCAGAATGTTCTGCAAACTCTGGTTTATCATCCACTGATTGGACGTCTTTATGTGGTGAAAGTGCTGGAAAGGGAATCGCCGGAACCCAGACTCAAGGAAAGAATCTTTGAGGAAGGCGTCAGAATCTCGCTGAATCCAACAATAACGGCCAGTCAAAACATGCTGCACATTCAAACGATCATCGAATTAAGCGAAATCACCAATGTCGAAACCTTTAAAACACAGGTCGCCGGTAAATCCGTTTCTATCAAAACTCCTGATGTGACAACCAGACGTTGTCAAGCCAGGGTAGAAATGAAAAGTGGACAGTCTCTGTTGATCGCACTTCCTCCCACACAGAAATCAAAATTTTACCACTATGTCTTATTCGAGGCAGAAATTCTGCCGGAAACAGCTGCGAATTAAGTATTCTGACAGCGTCTCTGTCTCTATTAAACCCACACTTAGCTGGAAACAGCTGCCCATCCCCGGCTGTTTTTCTTTTAGGATTCTCCAATCATTCCATGGATCCCCCTGCAAACCATACCCTCAAAGTTTAAAATGCAAAGGACACAATAAAACGTCCCTGGTTTGTAATAAAACTTCTATTAGAGCAGGAGAATCAGATCATGTCACAGAAACCAACCTTAAACCTGTTTCTCAAGACCTTGAAGAAAGATCTGATTCGAAAATACTGCACCATGGGTCTATTCGGCCTGATTATGCTGGGGCAGCTTATTTTCAACAAAGAATTGGATTCCATTTCACTGGCATTGTTTGTGCTTTTCACCGCTGATGCCAATAGCGAAGATCGTCTGATCAAAGCTCTCAAACTGCTAACAGGGAACTCGGCTCCTCAGTCCGAACCCGAAACTGTGGAGACCGTAACATCCTGAGTAAAGCGTATTACCATCACCCTGAAACGATGCAAATGCATTCTGCCTTTCACTCACTTTATTCTCATTCACCTCGTCAGCATGGCATTGAATATAAGAAGGATGAAGAACCTGCCGACTGATGTATTTATTAACCTCCCGAATAAATCCCTTCCCATTTTCTCGCCGCATGCCGACTGGCATCTGACCCTGCCAGTCGGTATCCTGAAATCACCTGCCTTCGTAATTCTGATACCGATCTAACTCATAGGTGCTTTCATGATTCGTGCGCTCGTGTTGCTCTGTTGTCTTGCTCTCTCTTCGCTGGCTCATGCTGCTGATCGACCTAACATTCTTTTTCTCTTCACCGACGATCATGCGCCTCACGCTATCGGTGCTTATAAGGGAATGCTCGAACAGATCAACCCCACTCCCAACATCGACAAAATCGCCTCTGAAGGCATGCTCTTCAAAAACAGCTTCTGCACGAACTCTATCTGTGGCCCCAGTCGTGCCGTCATCCTCACCGGCAAACACAGCCACATTAACGGCTTCATGAGGAACGGTAACCGCTTTAACGGCGACCAGCAGACCTTCCCCAAACTCCTGCAGAAAGCCGGCTACCAAACTGCCATGATCGGTAAGTGGCACCTCACCTCCGATCCCCAGGGCTTCGACTTCTGGAAGATCCTTCCGGGGCAGGGCTACTACTACAATCCTGAATTCAAAACCGCCCAGGGGCGCGAACGCATCGAAGGCTACTGCACCGACCTCGTGACAGACATGGCTCTCGACTGGCTCAAACAGAACGCCAACTCCGGCGAACCCTTCATGCTCATGTGCCAGCACAAGGCTCCCCACCGCACCTGGATGCCCGCACTCCGTCACCTGCATCTCTATGATGATATCACCATTCCCGAACCAACCACCCTCTTCGACGACTGGAAAGACAACGCCAGCCCCGCCCGTCACGCAGAGATGTCGATCGAAAACTACATGAACCTGGTCTACGACAATTTCGGCCCCAAACTAGAAGGCTGGGATCCCAAAGCCGGCAAGTCGCTCGACAAGTCCGGCTTCCGCAACCTCCAGTTTATGACGCCCGAACAGCTCAGAGTCTGGAATGCCGCCTTCGATCCCAAAAACGAAGCCCTGCGTAAAGCGAATCTCACAGGCAAAGACCTTGTCCGCTGGAAATATCAGCGCTACATGAAAAACTACCTCCGTTGTATCAAAGGCGTCGACGAAAACATCGGCCGCATGCTCGCTTACCTCAAGGAAACCGGCCTCGATAAAAACACGATCGTTGTCTACTCCTCCGATCAGGGCTTCTACCTCGGCGATCATGGCTGGTACGACAAACGCTGGATGTACGAAGAATCCTTCAAGATGCCTTTAATCGTCAAATGGCCCGGCGTGACAAAACCGGGAATCGTCAACACCGATCTGGTCCAGAACCTCGACTACGCGGAAACCTTCCTCGACATCGCCGGTGCCGACATCCCCCACGACATGCAGGGCCGTTCGCTGGTTCCCCTGCTCAAAGGAGAAAATCCCCAGTGGCGCGACTCCCTCTACTACCACTATTTCGATTTCCCCAGCGTCCACAAAGTCGCCAAGCATTTAGGCATCCGTACCGATCGCTATAAGCTGATCCGCTTCTACGAATTCGACGAATGGGAATTCTATGATCTGCAGCAAGACCCCAAAGAGATGACCAACCAGTACGGCAATCTCGATTACAAAGACACGATCGCTGATCTGAAAACTCAGCTCACTGAACTCCGCAAATCCTACAAAGACGATACCGACGTCAGCGTCAAACCATTAAAATGGCAGAAACAGTTTCGCCCCGAATGACAGTGAATCCAAGTCTGCGAAGTATACTCTATTGGGTGAGTGTAGCCCTTTTCACGGCCGGACAAGCCGGACCGTGGCACACGGAAAACTCTACAATAATAGATTCTACCCCACTGAATCCGCCACTCTGGGTGCCACTGTCGGCTTGCCCGACAGTGCTGATAAAACGCCAGAAAAACAGTGTCATCTTTGTAAAATGAAAGGCAGAATCTATCATCTGTCAGCCTTTCTGATTCCTGCTCCTCAGCGACCCGTCTGATCTTCCATCAGGCGGCGTGCTTCCTGCGTCGCGGTTTCCCAGTTTCCCTCATTCGCTGATGCCACAATCGCATTCAACCAGCCTGCTTCCCTCTCATTGATCTCTTTTTCTTTGAGGGAACTGTCAATCAACGTCTGCACGGATTTCAGACGGTCTGTACTCTTCTGATTACAGACCGAGTACAGCGCTTTGGAAATTTCATACGTCTTTGGCGAAACAGCCGGATAGCCACAGCCACTCAATGGCAGCAGAGTGAGTAGAAGCAAGCTTGTCAAAAACAGGGTATTTTGATTTCGCATTAAAATTCTCCCGTCACTTCACCCTCATTGATACTTGAGAGTTCCGCCCAGAGCAGCAGATCGATATTTTCAGAAACGAACCGCACTGAACCGTCCCCCATGCAGACATGTCCGCCTCCCGTGTGCTCCGAATACATCTGGCCGACGTGGTAGGTAGGGAAATTGACAGGGTGGACGATCGGAAAACCGGTGATGTCCAGTTCGCCGCCGGAAGGACCTGCATGAATTAACGCCAGTGTCGCCGCTGCGTCTGGACCATTTTCAGGTGAAGTGAACCGGGGGTGTGTAAACGCACCGGGCACCACGCCCACCCAGGTTTTATCACTCAGTTTCGACGAATGCTCGCCCAGGAAAATGGTATTGGACGTTCCGTCCGTCACGTCTCTCATCCGCGTTCGCGAGTTACGAAAGAAGGGTCCGTCTGCCACTTTGGAAGCATCGCCGTTAATAGTCACCGTTTTGGTAGTCTTGGTGTAGATGTTCGTGAAAACAACGCCCGTCGTACTCGAACCGCATTCCCCCCAGCACGATTCCTGACCATGACTGGCCACGTAATGCGAACGACCAAACCGCAACTGCGAGCCCCCTTTCACGAGCGGGCTGCCACTGGCATCCTGCACGAGAAACGGTTCATCTCCTCCTGACGAAGTGGGACAGAGAAAGACAGGCAGCTTCGTCTGGGCGGCACTGGCGTTCGACAGATCCCAACAGGGACGATTCAGATCCAGCGCGTTATAGAGTACTGCCTGATCCATGAAGGGGAGAATCATCGTTCCCCAGGTCCAACCCGGAGCTGCATCCCAGGTATCCGGGTCAATGGCTGCCCAGGCAGGTCCTGATCCGGTACTGGTTCCGTACGAATAATAGCCGGCGGGAAAACAGGAATGCGTATCGTGATAATTATGCAGCGCAATACCCAACTGCTTCAGATTGTTTTTACATTGACTGCGTCGCGCTGCTTCGCGTGCCTGTTGTACCGCGGGTAACAGCAAGGCAATCAGCGTTGCAATGATGGCAATGACGACGAGGAGTTCAATCAGCGTAAAGCCGGGGCGGGACATTCGGGAGGGCGGTAATCTCATCTCGATCAACCTTAACAGGAGTGTAAAAACGGCGTGTTCAAAAAGTAGCCAGCGCTACAAAATGGTTTGTGAAAAATGTAGCATGTGCTACATTTGCGTGTTATTGTAGCCAGTGCTACATTTCTGTCAATCGAAAACTGGAAAAAAATATCCCGGGATCTAACCGGATCGTCAGGCGTTCGCGTTGAAACCTGAAAACAGGGCACTCCTGCTCAGATTCCCCCTCACGAAACAAATTCGACTTGACCCGCACGCGCCAATCGCGACCCTCTTATAATCTGCGTCGCGCGCGTGTCCAGTTTTTATTCAACTGCATGTTTCTGAACCTGTTTGTTCCAGCACCATAAAACCCCCTTGAAAATTGCAAAAATGATAGCTTCCTGTTTTCACTGGTTCCTGATTAACAGTCGATTTACCTGCGGGTCGACGCACTTCACTCCGCTCCCGCCTCGACATCGACCAGATTCATGCTTATCTCGTTTCTGTATCGACAAATATCGCCACAACCAGTTCCCGTTGTTCACCGCCAGTTTTCCACTCAAAGCAGACATCATGATTAAACTCCCACTTACCAAAACAAAAGCAGAAAAGAGAAGACAGTTCCACAGCATACAGGCTGTTAAAACAGAAGCACTTCCGCCTCTGTCATTCTTAATCACAGAGCGCAACCTCCACCAGCTTATTTTATGGAAGGGCACCGGTCGTGAGAGAGGAATACCAACCGGTTTCGCGACGGGCAATCAGCGTCGTTGTAAAACAATCGTTGCAGTCTGATTTCTCAACGATTCCAGGGTGATCCCCTGCTGACGCTGCAACTGTCCCAGTCTGATATCACCCTGGAAATCGGGGTGACTCACTTTTAACCCCAGTTCAGGCGCGGAAGGTATGGCGGCGCGCACACGGGGATGAAAATTTAGCTGGTCATCGGCTGGAACATTATTGAGTTGCCAGCGACCGTCTGCATCAGTCACCACATCGTCCTCTTCAGCCAGCCAGTGGCGCGGCTCAGGGCGAATTCCTGGTTTAAGTGGAGTGTTATCGAACATCCCCAGTGGGGTAATTGATGTGAGGTTTTCAACGGCAACCCGGACGCCGGCAATTGGTTGTCCCTGTTCGTCGTTGATCGTGCCACCAATTGACGTTCCCCGTTCCAGTTGAAACGTGAATTCATCCGGAACCTGACCACCATCGGTCTGATAGTCTCGCGCCCACCAGGCATGCAGCGGACTGTATTTGTCTTTACTGACCCACAGCCGCAGATCGTCGTTCTTGCCCTTCAGTTCCAGAACGGCAATTCCCCGTGCATCCGTGGTGTGCTGGCTGTTCTCGAGTAAATGTTTCTTCGCCGTTTCCGCGATAAAGATATGGTTCTGATAGATTCGGACCCCGGTAATCGGTCGTCGGTCTGCATCAATCACGCGAATGGTTAACGTTCGAATCTGAAAGGGTTTGACAGCACTCACCGGCTGTTCTGCGGTCAGGAATCCGGGAGTCAATACCGTAAACAGACCGGCAACGGCAGTGATGAGCATCATGAAAAATCGACGTGCCATAACTTTTTCAAATCGCTGCATAATGAGAACTCCCATATGTGAACTGATCGAATGACCAAAGGTATCACTGCCCCTCAATACGGTCAAGATGAGTTACAACCAGGACGTCATGAGCCCATTTCAGGGGCGTCGTCAGCTAACAGGAAACGATCAGAGTTCTTTGCCGAACAGGTAAACAATCACCTGCTTAAATTTAATGGTATCCTATTTGTTAAATCTAATAATTGATGTCACCCCGAGTCCATGATCATATTTTCAATACCTATACTTATACAGGCACACCAATTCGATCCAGGTGCAACAGATAGACGACTGGTTGCGACTCTGGTTAGAATAAAGCCTTGAGTTTTTGCAACCGGGAACAGCATCGAAAGGACAAAGGTATGAAGGCGGCTCAGTTACTCGCGTTGATCTGGATTTTGATTCCTGCACTGGGGTGTGCACAATCTGAACCTGCGAAACCGGAATACTTCAATCAGCGTGTGGCCGATTCGAATCCGTTGCGGACGGAACAGGCCGGGGAACTCGATGAATATATCAAAACCATTGCCGCGGATCGCCGGCGTTTCGAACAATTGTTCCAGCCCGATTATTCTTCTTCTGCTGCCTTCGAGAAATCCGCGGAACCTTTGCGGGCCGCGTTTTGTGAAAGCATTGGTTATCCGCCCCCCGGGAAACGGCCCGATCAGCCTGCCACTTATAAACAGATCGGTGAAGACAGCATCGGCGTGTACTATCGGGCGATGTTTCCGATTCTGCCGCACGTGCATTCCGAAGGAATCTTCATTGTTCCCAAATCCGCGAAAGGAAAAACGCCGCTCATCATTTCCATGCATGGGGGCGGCGGCTCACCTGAAGTCGCATTGTTCAACGGCGGAGCCAATTATCGCGACATGGTTCGCGGCGCAGTCAAACGGGGTTTTATCGTCTATGCGCCCCAGCATCTGTTTAAAGCAGACGGCTATCCCAAAGACATTCGCCGACAGATGGATGACCGCATGCGACTCATCGGCACCAGCATTACCGCCGTGGAAATCGCCAAGATCACTTATGCCATTGATGAATTGATTAAGCGTCCCGATGTCGATGCCAGCCGGATCGGCATGGTCGGACTTTCCTATGGTGGCTACTACGCACAAGTGACTCCCGCCGTCGACCCGCGGATTAAAGTCTCTGTTTCCAGTTGTTACTTCGGCGTACAGGAAGGTCGCTATGCGAAAGAGGAACTTTCAGTTCCCAGCGACTTTCGATTCATGAATCGTATGACGCTGTTTAACGACGCTGACCTGGTCGCACTCATCTGTCCGCGGGCGCATCAGATCCAGGCGGGCTCACGCGATAACGCATCCCATCGCGAAACAGGAAAGCAGATCGCGCCCCGCGCTGCATCATTTTATGAACGGCTCAACCTGGGTGACCGCTTCGAACACGTCGTTTTTGAAGGGGGACACGAGTTCAACGATGCAGCAGCCTGGGCGTTTGTGGAAAAACATCTGTGATCAGGTTTCCGGAGCGTTTAGCATTCCACGATGCGAAATACTGTGAGCTTCGCATCGTCATCACTGACCACATACAGACGCTCTGAGTCCCTGTCCACGGCGATGCCTTCTGCAAAACGGATCGAACGGCCGCATGCTTTTTTCTTCAGTTCAAGTCGCTGCATGACCTGAGTCTGCCGCCGATCAAAAATGAATACGCAACGTGCGTCCTCACTTAAAATCCAGAGCAGTTCACGCGTCGCATCAAAGCACATGCCGGAAAAATCAATCTTTTTTCCCTCGGCAGTAAACCCCGATTGTTCGTCGAGAACTTCCACTGAGGTAATCCGTTCCAGGTCGGCAGAGACGGCGATCAGCAGTCCCGGATCTGCTTCCTTAAGCAGTAACAGTTCGTTATGCATTGAATCGAAGGTAATACCTTCCAGCCCATTACCGTCAATGTCTTCGAAGTGTGTGGCGATGGAAGTGAAGCCTTCCAAGTCTTTCAGCCGCCGCTTTAAAAATTTCTTCCCTTTTTTTGGTTTGTAAACAATAATCTGGCTGACGTCCTCATCGACCACGCAGATCCGGCCCGCCGCATCAAAAGTGATGCCTTCCAGTCCTTCATTTTTAATCTTCAGAGTTTTCTGAACCTGCCCCTTTTTATCAATCTGAAATAGTCGGCGGTTCTCATCACAGACCGTCCAGAGAGAACCATCGGGCGCCAGCGCCAGCCCCGAGGGCTCCAACAGCCCGGCTTTCTTATCCTTTATCGAATAGCGAGATTCAAATTCCAGTTTCAGCATGGGTGACATTTTCACTGATACTTCTTGTTGAGTTGAGAATTCCGTGTAAGTCACATGATATATAAAACGCAGAAATAATCATCCTGAACACATCAGTCTGAGAAGAACCGATGAATGCTGTTCAATACTCAAAACTTTGTACCCTGACATGATACATTTTGTGAGTGTCCTTTACCCTGAAATTAAATGGCATTCGAATTATTTCCACATGAGAACGGTCTGGCTGCATATTCTCGCGGTCGGTGGTGTCATATATTGAGAAGGATCAAGTAAAGCAGCTCTAACTGAGGAGTCGGGGAATGAGTACGGACGAAGTGCTACTGCATCGGTACTACCAAGAAGGCGATCCAGCCGCATTCCGGGAACTGATAGACCGGTATGCGGGAATGGTATACAGCATCGGTCTGCGCGTCACGGGTGACAAGCACACGGCGGAAGATCTGTGTCAGGAGTGTTTCCTGGAACTTTCCCGCAAAGCGTACACGGTGCGAGAAAATATTGCCGGGTGGCTACACGCACTGGCGACAAGCCGATCATTGAACATTGTTCGGTCCCGCAGGCGGAGAACAAGTCGGGAACAGGCCGTGGCAAATTCCCCGGCCGTCATCACTGAATCATCCGAGTGGAGCGAACTGCAGCCGCTCATCGACCGGGCCCTCAATGGGCTCAGCGATGATCTGCGGTTGCCCCTTGTCCTGCACTACCTGCAAGGTAAGTCTCAGCAGCAGGTGGCAGATCAACTGGGGGTGAATCAGGCGACAATGTCGCGCCGGCTGCAACGTGGTGTGGAACAACTCCGAAATCGACTCCAAAGCTTCGGTTTGATGACGACCATCGCGGCTGTGACATCGTTCTTCGGAGAAAATTCGGCACAGGCCGCGTCGAATTCACTCACCGCATCCCTGGCGAAGATCGGCATTGGTGGGGTGGGCGTGACTGTCGCCAAGTCCGCGCCGGGGGGCCTGCTTCCGTTTGTCGTAACGCTCGGGGCGATTGCCGGTAACATATTGTTGTTTCTATTCCTGAAAGGCTGGGTTCTGCTGCTGTTCGTGGTCATCGGGGTTGTGCTGTTAATGCGACCGCCGGCCTGGTTCCGTGAACTCTTTCGAGCGCAGGCCTTCGGCCGCGATTATGCCGCTCATCCAACCTATCCCTTCCGACGCTGGACCTGGACGATTCCTCCAACCGACTGGAAACAGCAATTGTTTGTGTTGTCTTATGTCGGGATTACGTTCGGTCTTGCGGCTTTAAAAGATCCCGCAAAAATCTCGACAGAACCTGGTTTTGTAGTGGCATTTGGATTGATGGCCATATTGTTTCTGACGCTTGCGGTGCGGCTTGCCTGGCACATCTGGACGCTGCGCAACCAACCGCTGACTGCCACGGATCAGTTGACCGAACAGCGGCCTCCGTGGGCCTTATGGGAGATTCTGCTCGGGGCCTCTTTTTTCATCGTCATTGCCGTAAGCTGGCTGTCGAGTGGGCCGCGCGAAGAACCCTTCAGTTTCTCGAAGGAAGCAGTTCTGTTCTGGTTCTGGTTCGTCGCCAGCTCCGGTCTGGTTGTCTGGGATCTCATTGAACGCTGGCGAAAACGGAACAATCGTGATGTTTCATTCAGTAACGTTGTTTCCAGCGAGGATAGTGTCGACATCAAGCCGGTCGCACGGCGCTATCACGTCATCTTGATTGGCGGTCTGGTATCGGGGGTGTTCGCATTTTTGTCATTGGCCATGCTGCAGTCAGTGATTTTGCCCGAGCGACCGGTCAAGAATGAGCCGGTTGTTTATCGTTACACGCAGGACGGCACGCGTGTCAGAGTCGAGGTGCCGGCTGCCTTCAAACCACCAGTGCCGCCGAAAGGCCTGCCCTCGCAACTAGTGATGACAGCCGGCATGGGATTCATCTTCAGTCTCCTGTTGCTGCGACGAGTCGTCAAGGTACGGCTCGTATTACCACGACTCGCCTGGCTGCCGCTCCTGGCGGTCAGTAGTCTGGCAGTCGCACTGGGGGCAGGTCTGACGGCAAACGCAATCTGGGCAACGGAAACCAGACAGAAAGCCCAGACAGCAGTCGACATACCGGAAATCCTTCCCCATCAGAAGCCGGTGTTCAATCCGAGTCCTTCGCAACGGGCGCGCATCCGGAAATACGCAGCCGAGTCAGCCATCATCACGCTGCCCGAGGAACGAATTCCTGACGGCTGGTACCTCATGCGGTATGACAACGGCTTCCCGATGCCCACGCCGAATGAAAGATCGCCTGCGAAAACTGTGATTCAGCTTGGATTAACTGATGTTCCAGAACTGAAATTTGTCGACGCGACTCTCATGCGAATCTATATGAATCCATTCACTTTGGGAGACGTCGATAGCTTCTGCGTTGTTTATGCATTCTGCTGCAGCAACGCGGAAGAATCGCGACGACTCAACAGTGCATGGAAAAACAGAGGCCTCTGCAAGGGGCGTTTAGTGATCTTCGTCTACGGACGCAAAGGACTGCGGGCTCCCAGTGCCACCGATCAGATACCTGTTCCCACGCTGCTGAAACAGATTCAGCAATCTCGCTGAGCAGAACGCTGCCCATTTCCTCAAAGCACGGCAGTTTCTAAATGAAATGATCGGAGGGGGCTGAATTCCTGGAATGCTTCAATATAAAACACACCATAAGGTCTTGAGCACATGGGGTCTCTGTGCAGGGTTCACAGTTCCGCTGCTCAGTGATGTGTAGAAGTCATCCCCCCGAATCGATGTATATGTAACCTCTGAAACTTTACGGCTCCTCCTCTATTTTCAAATTTGGGTAGTATGGGGTGTTTAATTGGTTGCGTGTCGATGAAAGTGCGTACGAATCGTTCCCAGACGAACAGCAAATGACCACCTCAAATCTTGAGTTGCAGTAAAGCTGTTGAAGTGCTGCTGACGATAAACAGGGTATTCATTGAGATTCGCTTTGTGGTCACTTTGATCACAGTTTTCCGTGCGTGCTCCTCGGAACAGAACGAATACATACAGTCAGTCTCTGTCGTTACGATTTAAGTGAAATTACCCGATGAAACTGCTTCGTCTGTTTTTGATCGCCCTGTTACTGCAACCGTGCCCCGTCTGCTGGGCACATGGAGTGGCTGCGATCGGCGAACTGGGACAGGCGGAACCGGCACAGGAAACCTGCGTTGCGAGCCGTCCTGCGTGCTGCTCCCATGCCTGTCATCTGCATGATCACCATGAGCCGCTTGAACACGATGAGCACCATAATTGTCCCTGTGCCTGCCATATTTCTGAAATCGTATTTGCGCAAACCACACCCGCCGTGAATCTCCGCAGCATGACAGCCACCCCCGGCATGCTGATCGTCGAGAATCATTTACCGGGCCGTATGACCGTTTTCAATACCGTCGCCATCGATACTTTACAAGCAACCATAACAGTACCATTGCGCCTATAGATGTTCTTTCCGGGCCCGCTGGTCCACCGCCTGAATTCAGCCCGCTGTCCCGCCACTGGTATGAAGATTGCGTGAGACAGCATTTACCATCAGTTACGTTCCGCGTCAGTCAGTCTCCTTTTGAGGACGCCACTTCGGAACTTCCATTTGAAATAAATACAAATCATTAATACAAAACAGGGGACTCTTAACATGTTCACACGTTCGAATTTCATTTCGTTCAAAAATAATCGTCTGCAGTTGTGTATGGTATGTGCTTTCGTGATGGCATTGTCGTCGGCCAGTTCTGCCCAGGAAGTACAAAAAGTTGCATCACTCAGTAAAGTTGAAACCTCGCGAGCCGCGGCTGCGAAGGAGAACAAATATACGTTCATCATGTTCTGGAAAAACCAGGACGATGCCACCAAGGCCATGTGGAGCACTTTGCAGCAGAATCTCTCAGGCAAAAATGATACGACCACGTTCGTCGCCGTTAATACCAGCGATCCGGCGGAGGCCAGGCTCGTCGAAGAGTACGGCGTTTCCCGCGCACCGATGCCGTTAACACTGGCGGTCGCTCCCAATGGCGCGATTACAGGATCGTTTGTGAAACAGATCAACGCCGACTACATTCAGCAGTCATTCGTCTCTCCGGCCAAGTGCCGTTGCATGAAGACGCTGCAGAGTCGCAAGATGGTACTGCTGTGTGTCAACGCGGGTTCCAGTTCCGCAATGCCCCAAGGCGTGCAGGACTTCAAAGCCGTTCCCTGCTATCAGAATGTCGTGGAAGTGGTCAACGTCTCACAGGCAGAAGCCGCGGAAGCCGACTTCCTGAAAGAACTCGAAGTACCGCAGGACGGACAGAATAGAAAGGTTGTCTTCATGGCACCTCCCGGTGTGATGGTGGGCATGTATAACGGAAATGTGACAAGCCAGCAGTTAATCGCCGAACTGAAAAAGGCCGGTAAAAGCTGTGGCGTTGAAGGCTGTAAGCATTGTAAATAATTCGTCACATTTGATAAGGAGGCTGTCTCATGACCATGAGATCAATTATCTGGAAAGAACTGCGGGAACGTCCGACCGCGTTGATTGCCAGTCTGCTGGCAATCATGCTGAGTGTCACTGCATTAGTGGCAATTCGCAATGTGACGATTTTCTCTGAGAAAGAAGTCGCTGGAAAACTCGATAAACTGGGAGCCAACGTGCTCATTCTGCCCAAAGGGGTCACACTCCAGGATTACTATTCCGCCGACATGCACGCGGAAACCATTCCTGAAGAGCACGTCGCGGAACTGGCACTCGCCGGTCTGACAGGGGTAGAAGCCATTTCTCCCAAACTGTGTGTGCCGACGGAAATCGACGGGAAAAATGTGATTCTCACTGGCATCCTGCCTCAGGAAGAAATTCAGAAAATGGCGGCCTGGCAGGGGGGGATAATTTTTAAGAAGCACGAAGGGTGTAAAGCGAAGATCAATGTGATCGATGAAAATCAGGATGCCCCTGAAGCGCTGGCAGAACGACGGGCGTTGCAGAATCTGAATGAGAACGAAGTGATTCTTGGCTCAGACTATGCTGCCAGTAACGGAATCGCTGCTGGCGATTCCCTGGAACTGCTGGGCGAAAAGTTCCAGGTGTTAACCACACTGCCATCAACGGGAACTGTGGACGATGGTCGCGTCTTCGCACATCTGCATACGGTGCAAAGACTTTCTAAGTCAGGTGAAGTTGTCAACATCATCGAAGTCATGGGCTGCTGTGAAGACGTCGCCAACGGTCTGGTCGGGGATCTACAGTCGCTGCTGCCCGGTACGAAAGTGGTTACGATTGCCAACGTGGTGGAGACGCAGGTTTCCATTAATCGCATGATGACCAATCTGTCGTACCTGTTCCTGGCGATACTGATCGCTGTCGGTGGTGCGAGCATGGCCAGTGCCAGCTTTGCGAATGTGATGGAACGCCGTCGCGAAATAGGCACGCTGATGGCATTGGGGGCCACACCCCGCTTCGTCACACAACTCTTCCTGGCCAAAGCGGCTCTGCTGGGGCTCGCAGGGGGAATCACCGGGTTCATTGCAGGCAGCGTCCTGGCGGTATTCCTGGGACCTGCATTCGCTGACGTCGCCGTTCTGCCTGTTCCCAGTCTGGCATTTATTTCGGCAGCGATTGCCGTGCTGGTGACAATTGCAGCCAGCTATATCCCCGCACGACAGGCAGCCAAACTCGATCCCTGTATGTGCTTCAAGGAGGTCTGAAATATGTTAACTTTAGAAGCAGTTCGCAAAGTTTATCGCAAGAAACAGGATGAAGTGGTAGCCCTTGATTCCACCAGCCTGGAAATTGCCCGTGGTGATTTTATCGCCATCATCGGACCCAGTGGGAGTGGAAAAACGACACTGCTCTCGATGCTGGGAGCGATGTCGGCTCCTTCGGAAGGACGGATTCTGCTGGATGGGGAATCAATCTATGACCTGCCCGTCAATCTGCGTGCAGAAGTGCGGCAGAATAAAATCGGTTTTGTCTTTCAGACGTTCAATCTGATTCCCTATCTGACGGCAATCGAAAATGTGCAGATTCCGATGCTGCTGGCGAAGAAACATCGCGGCGCGCAGCAGGAGAAAGCGGAAGCGTTGCTCACGAAAGTCGGCCTGCAGGATCGCCTGCATCACAAGCCGGCGGAATTGAGCGTCGGTCAGCAGCAGCGTGTCGCCCTGGCACGCATGCTGGCCAATGATCCGTCCATCATTCTGGCCGACGAGCCGACGGGCAACCTTGATCCTGATACCAAAGATCAGGTGATGGAGTTCCTGACGCAGTTCAACGAAGAAGGGCGTACGATTATCATGGTGACACACGATCTGTCCGCTGCTAACTGTGCCAGAAAAACGCTGATGCTTACAGAAGGAACGATCAGCGATACACAGCAGTCTCAGTTACTCAAGACGGCATAAGCCAGTTTTGAGTTTTTAAAATAGAATCCCGAACCGGTACAGATCTCTGAACCGGTTCGGGATTTTTATTGATCACCCGGAACTGAATTTCGAGGCACGCTATTCTTTCGGCTCTTCTATTTTCGGGAGCGCCTCATGTGAAATCACGCACTGATAGAATTTCTGCCGTTTAAGAGAACGCTCAAGTGCTCCGCGATTGTAAGGGCCCGTGGTCTTGAATGAAAACTCTTTCTTCTCGGCATCGAATTGTAGAGTTTTAAGATCGATCCAGGAAAATCCGTTGAGTGCATCACGGGCACTGACCTGTGGTTTCCCCTTGGCTTTGTCGCCATACAGACCATATTTTACTGTCACTTTGACCTTTTCCTTTACCAGTGCAGGTTCAGTAGACCGTTTTGCAGTCATCCCCGACTGCAGCGGATTCCCTTTTCCACTCGATTCAGGCAGCGTTGTACTCAAGTGCTTACATTCAAGCTTAATCGCTGCTAATGCATTGGTAACATATTCGATTTCTTTGGTTTCATCTCCGCCGACCCGTATCTTAAAGTTTAACGTTCCCTGCTCATGATCCATGTGGATCGTATGAGGAATATAGCCTTCAACACCGCACAGATTAGTATTTGCTGAATGCGTCTGGTCGATTTCATCAAACTCAGGCCGGTGTTGCCCAGTGTCGGTAAAACTGAAATACATGGTTTTTTCAAAGGATTCCGGATCATATTCGACATCCTCAACTGAAACCAGTTCGTCAGCAACGATAACACCCAGGGAGCGAATTCCATTCACCATTTTTGTCAGGTCAACAGGAGGGACACGATCAAGCAGAAAAGCGAGTTCCATGGTTTTAAAATTTGCTCGAACCGTTTTTTCGAAATACCCGGGTAGGCTACCCCTGAGTCTGAAGTTGAGTTCAGAATGGATACTTTGAAGCGTAAAAGAGTCTAACGCTTTGTTTCGATAAAAGGGACTTGTGAGTAATTCGTCGGCATTCTCGATTTTCAGAGTAACCCGTTTCATAGGCCTGTTAGGAGTCCTGAATACCGGGCCGGGTGGCTCAATCAAAATCGGTGTGTCTGATATCTTCAAGTTGACGAAGAGCTCTTCATTGCAACCCTCACTGAGTCGGTGATCGGGAACATGATCCAGTTGAAACGTAACAGTCTTATTCTGCAGATTGATGTCCAGGCTGCCAGTTATATACCCTGTTACTTTCGTTTCCAGGTAATTGATCAGGTTCGATATCAGAGAACCGCGTGCGGTAGTGTAGGTGTGTATGTCATTGATTCGATTGTTTTCAAATTCATCAATGGAAGTAATCTGGTAGGTGACTTGGGTCGGTTTGAGTTGCTGTTCTGTTCTTAATTCGATGGTCCGGTAAGGCGCCCCGCCGATTGTGACAGGAAGTTCATAAAGGCTGTTGATCTGGGTACACAGGTTGAAACTGGGATAGGTGATGACCTGAAAGATGACCCTCCGATAGTTCATGTTCAACCTGAGGGAGTCAGGAACATATTCGGGTACCGAGTTCTTAAATCGCTCATTCAGAAGCAGTCGTAACGCTTCCGAACCGATCTGATAATTCTGGTCCAGTTGCGTCTGATATTCCGGACTGATTTTGTAAATGCCACAATGCAGTTCCTGCTTGACCAGGGAAGCTTCACCTGATTCCGACACCAGTGTCTCGCGGAGCGTCTGTTCCAACGGTGCTATGGTCACCATTTGAAAACCACTCTCATTAATCTTTCGAACCAGATCGGTGGCTTCCGTCGACGTCAGTCGGAGGGAGAGCGTCTTCTGTTTCAAATCAATGCGTACGGAACCAGGTACATAAAATGCAAACTTCTGTTGCAGAGTTGAGTCCACTGATTTTTGCACAATCTTCGCTGTTTGATCGTAGTCATTCTTGGATCTCTCTAGGATTTGATGGACATTCCTATGAAAAGCAACAATTTTAAATGCCAGCTCGGTCGAATTCTGATTAGTCCGCATTGAGGTAGAATTGTCAGTACGGGAAGTTTTCAGAGACCGACGTTTTAGTGAACTGCCAGAGGGAGAAGTCTTTTTATGAGAGCTCTGAAGTGGCGTCGAGATCGTTTCATGTAATGGGGTCATATTCGGTTTCTCTTCGGGAGTCGAACTGCCACACGAACTTGCCAGACAGACACACAGCCCCAGCATTAATCGCGAAATGATTAAAGGCTGCCAGCGTCTGCGCTTTGAATTTGTATTTGGCAGGCAATCAGGAGAGAGAGTAGAAAAGTTGAATTGGCGAAACATAATAGACCTCTGTATTAATTATTCTGGCATGCAACATTAGATTAAGTTGAACAGGTACTGTAAACAAGCTTAGTTGTCAGGAATTTATCCCAATTTCATTTAGTTTTGGAGCGGATTTGTTTCCTGAAGTCAAATGAAGCTGCTTTGTGTTTTAAGAGTGGAATTCGCTTGCACTTCGACTCCAATTCCGTCTCCCTAAGGCTGTCAAAGTCAACTCGATTTCGGTACCATGGAACGCCAGAAATCACTAACGACACTCAAGGCGAGACAGGATGGCAAAGAAGCAGCAACCTAAGAATCAACACGAGCGCACGCGTGTGGATCATGCAACAGAAATTGCTGAAGACTATGTTGAAGCGATTGCAGAAGTCATAGAAGAGCAGGGCGTTTGCCGGGTGAAAGATCTGGCGGAACACTTTGCTGTGAGCCACGTGACCGTCAATCGTACCGTCGCCCGTCTGCAGCGAGATGGTTATGTCACGACCGAGCCTTACAGCCCCGTTGAACTGACCACGCAGGGGGCGCGCCTGGCGAAAGATTCCCGTCGCCGCCATGAAATCGTCCTCAGCTTTCTGATTGCGCTCGGCGTCAGCGAAGAGACGGCTGCCACAGATTCCGAAGGCATTGAACATCATGTCAGTCCGGAAACATTGGCGATTATGGAATCATTCGCATCCAAAGTGCAGGGGTGACCCATTCCCTGAATCGATCACAGTTTTTCCTGCTTCGCGAAAAATTATTAGCTGAATTCGATTGTTGAGTCTGCTAGCATGCATTGAACTATCAGTGTCATTCAAGTCATTTATAACGGAGCGCATTCATGATCAACAGCCTCGGTCGATTCATTTCCTGCACCATCTGTTTGCTTTTTTGCATTGTTATACCGATCCAGCCTGCTTCCGCTGCGGATTCGAAACCCAATGTCCTGTTTCTGATCTGCGACGATCTGAATTGTGACCTGGGCTGCTACGGTCATCCACAGGTACAGTCTCCGAATATCGATCAACTGGCAAAGCAAGGCGTTCGGTTTGAACACGCTTACTGTCAGTTTCCCTTATGTGGACCCAGCCGGGCTTCATTTATGACGGGCATGTATCCCGATCAGACACTCGTGCATCGCAATGGAATTTACATTCGGGAACATGTACCCAATGTAAAAACCATGTCCCAGATGTTTCGTGATAACGGCTACTTCGCCACCCGCGTCGGAAAAATCTATCACTATAACGTCCCCAAGCATATCGGCACTGGCGGACATGATGATCCCTATTCCTGGAATCAAACGTTCAATCCCCGAGGTCGCGATGTTGATGACGAAGACCAGATCTTCAGCCTCGTCCCGGGAAGCTATGGAGGTACCCTCAGCTGGCTGGCTGCCGAGGGAACCGATGCCGAACAGACCGACGGGATTGCTGCCGACATCGCCATTCAGCAGCTGAAAAAATTTGCTGCTTCAAAAGAACCATTCTTTCTTGCTGTCGGCCTGTATCGGCCACATACACCTTATGTCGCTCCTAAAGCCTATTTCGAAAAATATCCCGTTGAGCAGATCAAAGTGCCACAGATTCCCGACGGCTACCTGAAAACAATTCCCGTAGCGGCGCGGAAATCGGTAACCCGCAAAAAAAATCAAATAGATCTGCCTGACAAGCTGGCCCGCCAGGCAATTCAGGCCTATTACGCTTCCATTACATTTGCCGATGCCCAGTTAGGGCATATTCTAAAGGCCCTCAAAGAAACGGGGCTTGATGAAAACACAATTGTTGTTTTCACTTCTGATCACGGCTATCACATGGGCGAACATGGGCACTGGCAGAAAACCACGCTGTTCGAAAACGCGGCTCACGTGCCGCTGATCATCGCCGGACCCGGTGTCACCGCGAAAGGGCAGACTGCCGTTTCTCCTGCAGAAATGATCGACTTTTATCCGACTCTGGCTGAACTGTGTGATCTGAAAGCACCAGCGTCTGTTTCCGGGATCAGCCAGGTTCCGACCTTAAAAGACGCCACGACCTCATCCCGCAAAACAGCACTCACGCAGTATGCTAACGGTTACAGTCTTCGCACTCCCACGTTCCGCTACACCGAATGGGGCAAGAACGGCAGTGAAGGGATGGAACTCTACGATCACACATCCGATGCTGCAGAAATGCACAACCTGGCGAATCAGGCTGATACTCAAAAATTGCGGGACGAACTGGCAGAAATTCTTCACGAACGCATCGAACAGGCCAGTGCTGCTCCCCAGGGCGTCAAGCAGATTTCATTCGAGAACCGCCGCCGCGTTCCCAAACAAAAATGAATTCCAGACTTGTATTTCCCGCGAAGGTCGTTTTGAATGGAATCAACGCGACCCGATCCCTCCATTAAATATCTGGAACGAAATATGAATCTCTCCCGCCGCGAATTTTCCAAATCACTCCTGCTGGCTGGCCTCAGTACCGCCGCCGGCCAATGGCCCACCAGGGCAATCCGGGCAGCCGAACCCAATATTAAAGCAGGGACCGGTTTCATTGACGTCCATACCCATATCGGCACTTATACCGACCCGAAAAAAAATCTGACGGCGGAAGGTCTGATCAAGTGGATGGACGAAAACCAGATCGAAAAATCCTGCGTGCTGCCTTTGACTTCACCCGAATCAACCAAGTATCTGCAGACCACCGAGTCCGTCCTGGCAGCTGCAAAAGACCATCCTGATCGTCTGGTTCCGTTCTGCTCCGTCGACCCGCGTACCACACATGCCGGCAGTGTGAAAGCGCTGGTCGGCATGATTCAAGGCTGGGTCGATCAGGGGGCAAAGGGCTTCGGCGAACATAAGGTGGGGCTCAACTTTGATGATCCACTGATGATGCGCGTCTACGAAGCCTGCCAGGAAGTTGGCATTCCACTGCTGTTTCACATCGATAACATTCGCGGTAAAGATGTTCCCGGACTGAAACGCCTGGAAAACGCCCTCAAAACATTTCCCGAACTGAATTTCATCGGCCATGGACCCGGCTGGTGGGCTTCCATTTCCGGAGGCCTCACTCCCAAAGAACTGGGGGGTTACCCTAAAGACAAAGTCAAACCGGGCGGTGCCATCGACGATCTGATGAGCCGCTACCCCAATATTTATGGCGATCTCTCAGCAGGTTCCGGTGCGAATTCCATCTCCCGTGATCTGGAGTTCGGCACGGAGTTTTTAATCCGTCGTCAGGATCGGATTCTGTTCGGTACCGATTACCTGGCACCAGGACAGAATGTCCCGCAGTTTGAGCTGTTCGAAAAACTGGAACTGCCGACTGAGGTCCGCGCGAAAATTAATCGTGAAAATGCCATCAAACTCCTGAAACTGACTTAAGTTAACGTTGAAATGCCATTCTGACTTGGTCGGTTGGCAGGTTTTGCAGGAATTATACCGCCAGTGTACTGTTTTAATGAACATGATGATGAAGATTCTTAATAATTCTCAGGAACTTCGCGTTGTTATTTCCGATCATATTCGTGTATGCTGATAATACTTAAAAGTCCTGCCTGAGCTGCTCACCACAAAGGATAGGATAGAAGAGGGTTTGTTTTTTATTTCAGAAACCGTTTTTTATCTAACCTTAATTAATAATCGACCACTCGATTGAACTACGGGAGAATTCGGATGTCCCAACCACTCAACCGTTCCAGTGTTTCCCACGGACAACATCACGAGTCTGGCAGCGGATTTTCCGCCTTCGCACCTGGTTCTGACCTGGTACATGTCGGCAGTCGTCGCTGGTTCCTGCAGATGGGGATGGCCGGTCTCGCCGGTCTCTCAATGCCGGAGTTACTCAAACGACAGTCGCTGGCAGCACCGCAGGCACAGCTCACGCATCCGGTTCAGGCCAAGTCTGTGATTATGATCTGGTTGTCTGGTGGACCGAGTCAGCTGGATATGTGGGATCTCAAACCGCAGGCACCGAAAGAAATTCGTGGGCCTTTCAATCCGATTCAGACTTCGGTCGGTGGGATTGAAATTTGTGAGCATATGCCTCAGCAGGCTGCGATGATGGATAAGTTTGCCATCATCCGTTCCATGGATGCCACGGCCAGTAACCACACGCCAACGACATTCCAGGCCTGTAACCCCAAATCACGTCGCACCAACGATAATCGGGATGGCGGCGGATATCCTTCCATGGGTTCAGTTGCTGCGAAATTCCGTGGACCCAATGTGCCCGGCATGCCCGGCTTCGTCGCTTTAGCCGACAGCATGGCCGCCGATATCTACGGTGCCGGCCATCTCGGACATCGTTATGAACCTCTGGACGGCGTCAAGTCAGCCGGAAAATTTGGAATGCCTGCCGGTGTGCAGACTGCCCGTCTGACAGACCGTGAAGAATTACGTCAGCAGTTTGATCGACTGCGAAAACATACAGAGCTCTCGCCCGAACTTTCCCTGCAGGATCGTTATGTGCAGGAAGCATACGACATGGTACTCTCGGGCAATGTTGCCAAAGCCTTTGACGTGAACCAGGAATCAGCCCAGGTTCGTGAGAAGTATGGCAAACATTCTTTCGGACAGAAATCACTGCTGGCCCGCCGACTCGTCGAAGCGGGCGTGACTTTCATTACGATGAGCGATGCCTGGGGCCATTGGGACCATCACGGCGATGAAGTGAAATGGGGCGGCATTAACAAAGGCCTCAAGCCGATGCTGCCGGTTCTCGATCACGGCATCGCCACGCTGATCAGCGATCTCGACGAGCGGGGCTTGCTCGATACAACACTGGTACTCGTCCTCGGTGAGTTCGGTCGTGGTCCGGTCATTACCAAAACGGATGGCCGCGGTCACTGGACTCCCGTGATGTCGATGTTGGCAGCGGGTGCAGGTGTGCCAGGCGGGCAGGTGATTGGTGCCACAGATCGTCGTGGTGGTGAAATCGCAGAACGCCGACTGGGCCCCGGAGACCTGGGAGCCACCGTCTTCAAGAAACTGGGCATCGATCCCTACGGCCACTGGATCAAACCGGGCGGACGTCCCACACCATTGGTCGAAGGTCCTTCTGCTCCGATTGCCGAGCTGGGTTAATTCTTCGTTTCACTTGAAGAATCTTCGTTCGCTGCAACTGGCATCCGCGCCTGTTGTGCTTTCAGACGCTGTTTGAGTTCAGTTTGCAGTGCTGCTGCTTTTTCCGGATAAGTACTGCTGAGATCGTGTTGCTCGGATGGATCTTTACTCAAGTCGTACAACTCACTCTGGTTCGTTTCATAAAACTGCAGCAGTTTCCAGTTCCCCCTGCGAATAGTAGAGACCGGCTTCGTTTTGCTGACGACAGTATCGTTGACGCCAATCTCGGGTTTTGCGTTCAAGTAACCTTTCTCCGGATGGTAATAGGGGAAATGCCACGTTAATGCACGTTCGGGCCAGGCGGCGGTTGCTCCGTGGAACAGAGGAAGCAGACTTTCGCCATCCAGCGTCAGGTTGGAGCAGTCGACGCGGGCCACATCACAAAACGTGGGAAACAGATCGGTACCGCTCACAGGAGTTGAACAGACAGAGTCAGCGACAACATGCTGAGGCCAGCGAACCAGTAGAGGCACACGGATGCCCGCTTCATACAGGTTCCATTTACTGCCCCGCAGTGGCGCGTTGTCGGCGTACTCGGGATGTCCCCCATTGTCAGACGTGAAAACAACGAGTGTCGACTCACGTAATCCCTGCTGGTCCAGCGCAGCCAAAACCTGTCCCACATACGCATCCAGCGTTTCAATGAATGCACCATAATGTGTGTGCAGAATCTCATCCCCTGAGCCCATCGCGGCACGCTTCTGATATTTTTTCACCAGCCAGTCGGTCGGTGCGCGGACCGGCGTATGTACATGGAAGTAGGACAGATACAGGAAAAAGGGCTGCTTTCGTTTCTGCTTGAGAAATTCAATCGCATGTTCTGTCACCGCATCAGGCGGGAATTCTCCCTCCGCGAAATCGCCGGACTTCCAGTCGAATTTCTTTGCATAGGGATGACTGCCAAACGTTTCTTTCGACGACTGAAAGCCCTGCTGCTGTGGGCCATGCGTGGGGCTCCAGCCCAGGTAGCGGTGATAATGCTCACTTACGTGCCACTTCCCGAAGAAGCCGGTCGCGTAATCCGCCTGTCGCAGCTTTTCCGCGATCGTCACTTCATTCAGAGGCAGATCCCGTGTGTACTCAGGTGGTTGCAGTTGACGCGCGGGAGGCTTCACACCGGCCGGCTTCGTCACAAATTCAAAATGCAGCCGCGCAGGACTGCGACCAGTGAGAATCGATGCCCGCGACGCACTGCAGATCGGCGCGGGAGAATACGCATTGGTAAATCGCAGTCCCTGTTTCGCCAGTTGATCCAGATGGGGAGTTTCTGCCAGAGTGCCCCCATAGCAGCCCAGATCCTTCCAGCCGAGATCATCGGCCAGGATGAAGACGATATTGGGCGGGTTCTCGGCAGCAGAAACCGGTAGACACAAACAGAACAGGAATAGAACTGACAGAGCACGCCACATCTAAAAACCTCGTCTTCGAAGAAGAATCGATTATTTAATTTCAAACGGGAGTGTAACAGACTCTTCGCGGGGACTCGAGTCTGGCTGCTGTTTCGAAAGATCTATGGCGAACGGCTGTTGTAGACTGTTGCCGGCCAGGTCTTCCAGTACTGTCCCCACCACAAGTTGATATGCGCCCGACTGCCACGCGGCTTCCGGAATGAATTTCCAGACCGATTCCGCTTCATCCAGGTTGATCTTCCCTGCGATCTGTTTCCCGTTCTCTGTCTGTACGCTTACCTGGCTATGCAGCAGGGCATAATCCAGTGACTCACCCAGCTGGCAGATCAGTGGTGTGCGGGTTCCCTCTGCAGGGGGAATCAACTTCCAGTCGCCGATCACAGGCTGGCGTTCGTCCATTGAGATCGCTTTGAATGTTTTTTTGACATCGCTGCCCAAGATTTGTCCCGACAACGCCGCCCAGTGGGGGCTGATTCGTAATTCATATTCCTGTCCGGAATTCAGAATCGCGCCCAGTTCGATATTCAGGTTCACTCCTGTTTTCTGGCGTCCCGGATGAAACCAGAGCGTCAGTTGCTTCCCATCGCGCGACCAGAGTTCCGTGTGACGAAACGGGCGGGGAACTGCCTGCTTCTGGGTTTTGTTGTACAGCGAAAAATGTTCGAAGATATCTCCCTGCTGCATTGGCTCAGAGAATTGAATATAAAATTTGAGATGATTGGCGGGCAGTTGGTTTCCTGAAGGATAAATCGACAGCACGCGCGGCGGTTTACTATCGGCCAGAGGAATTTCATAATTTTCTTGTAGGCGTTGATCTGGTTGTTTTGTCGGCAGTTTTAATGCGGCGGGATCAAAGGTCGCCTGGTAACGGTTGCCTCTTACCAGCGGAAACGCCGGTTTGAATTCCAGGCGATCGTCTTTCAGTTGATAATTTCCCAGCATGGCAGGCAGCTTCTGATCGCTTTGCGACTCCCGCTTCAGTGAGAGTACCCGCTGAAACTGCGTTTCGTCCGCGTCGATAAGAGATGCCCAGAATCGGACACTCTCTGCGGTCACCACCACGCGGCACAATCGAGGATCTTTCGCATCTGCTTCAAACGCGAGGTGAAATGGCTCCTCCTGTGGCATACCAGCGGCGCAAACCAGTAGATCCATTAAGAGAACACAGACTGTAAACTGCATAATGCGCCGGCTGAATGACCAGCCTGCTGCAGATGATGATTTTAACATCAGAGATGCATTCCTCAAAACTTGGACGGTGCTACATGCAATCGACAGTAGACTCGAAAAAAACAGACTCTTTTCCATTCCCAAACCTGAACAGAAAAGAGTCTGTGAACCAGAGGAGGTCACTCGTTATGGCAATTCGGTAATTTCCAGATCGAGGTGCCCGTCGTTGTCACGCAGCACAACGATTTCTTTTTTCTGCAGCTTATCGATATGGACGGCACCGGAAAGCTGATCGACAATTTCGATGCCATTCGGGCCGGTCTTCTGTTTTACATCGCGGCGGGCCGCTTCTTCGTTGATGTCTTCCGCGTCCAGGTAATCCATGTTGACACGCACGCCCCACCATTTACTCGGGCCATACATACTCTTCTCCCAGTGGAAGCGGAATGTGTTCGTCAACAGCCATTCCTTGCCGTCACTTTCATAAGTCAGCATGTCGAGCGGTCGGTTCCCGGAGCCCAGTTCTACCACGCTGGTTCCCTTGACCTTGCTGCCGGACTGTAATTCATCCAGCGGGAACTTGGCGATCGGTGTGCAGGCAAAAGCACCAACGATGTAGTTCTTCCCTTTGTTCGAGTAAGGTACGAACGACTGAATGGGTGCCTTGGTTTCCCATCTACGGTGTGCGACATGATACGTTTCCGCGCTGTAGATATCGGCGGAAGTTCCATGTGTTAAAGGCAGGGGAATCGAATAAATTTTGTTGGCGAACTCTTCGTTCGACTGTGCAGCCGCCAGCAGACGGTCACTGGCCAGAGCGACGCCGGTGATGTTGCGGATTTTGGATTCTTTTCCGCCGGGCAGCGCAACCTGAATATAGTCGACTTCCGACAGATCGAAGTTTTTGACCTTGCCTTGCGCATTGATCATCAGAATCGCCGCCTGTCCGTCGGTCTTGCGATTGACAGAGAGATACACATTACCGCTTTCTGAATTAACGGCCATATCGGCGATGTCAATCTTTGCGGGTTCAACACCCAGGCTGGATGCGACTGCCACATCCACTTTGGGAACTTTTTGTTCCAGCTTCTTCAACGGCCCGATATCATGAGTATCGATCACCGTAATTGTTGCCTTCGCAGGGTCCGCCACCACCAGCAATCCGCCGGGTCCAAATGTAATTTTACCAACCGACTTGAAATCGGGATTTCCTTTCTGCACATCTTTGAGATACTTGCTCGCCGCATCTTTGGTCACACCGGCCTGTAGCAACGGATCGCCTGCCAGCAGCAGCAGCAACGCCAGAATACCGACAGTGCCTTTCATGAGTCTTGATCTGATCATCAAACTGGTTCCCTGAAAAAAAAGAAAATGTGGGTCTCCACTCCCAACCAACTGACTTTAATCGTAATTCTCTGAAATTTGATAGTCAACAAGATTGTCTGCAGATGCCGCTTTTGCGTCGATTCTTCACAACGGGAAAACAATCAGGCCAGGAGAACAGAAACCTGGGAGTGAATTGCCAGACCTGGCGTTAAGTGCTTGACATTCTGACTGCAAATTCGGCTATAATGGAAATATTCCGGGATGCGGGCCGCTCTCCGTAATCGGAATACTTACCTGCATGAGTAACAGGACAATCAGACCTGATTGTCATCCTCCTGACGAATCCTTCCTCAATCGCGAGAAACAACAGCAATGGACGTTTCCCGGCGTAAGTATTTTTGTCTGCTGCTGAACTGCCTGCTGTTCTCTTTTCAGGGATCACAGGTGGCTGACTCTGCAGAAAAAACGAGCCCCACTACAGCCTCGTCTCCCCTTGTTTACGAAGACACGATCCTGCCAATTTTTCAGGCTCACTGTCTGAAATGCCATAATACCAAAAATCGGAAAGCGGAATTCGATTTGAGTTCCACCGCCGCCCTGCTCAAAGGGGGCGAATCGGGAGCCGGCCTGGTCGCAGGTAAGCCGGATGAAAGTCTGCTCTATGAATATCTGCACGATGGTCAGATGCCACCCGAAGGTTCCCAGCCACTCTCTGAAAAAGAGCTGCAGTTGATTCACAAGTGGATAACGCAGGGAATGAAGTTTGAACAGAATCCGCAGGTCACTACCGAGGCACTGCTGTCCCAGCATGATGTCCTGCCGATTCTGTATCGTCGTTGCGTGATGTGTCACGGCCCTGAGTATCAGGAAGGGGTACTCGACGTGCGCACCAGAGCCGACATGCTGAAAGGGGGCGGAGCGGGAGCAGCCGTCATCACTGGCAAACCGAATGAGAGTCTGCTGGTCAAATACATCGTGGAAAAAAACTGCCCGCCTAAAGCAGAACTCAGTCGTGCCGGCATTGAACCGATGACAGCGGAAGAATTATCGACGATCAAAGACTGGATCGCGCAGGGATTGCAAGTCGTCAAAGAGGAACCCCTGGATTTCGATAACGGACAGGACCCGCTGGTCACAAAAGAAGATCGCCAGTTCTGGTCCTTTCAACCTCCTCAGCAGGTAGAACCACCGCAAGTAGAGCATCAGTCACTGGTGAAAAATCCGATTGATGCGTTTCTGCTCCGCAAGCTGGAAGCAAAGCAGCTTACCTATTCACCGGCAGCAGACCGGCGCACGCTCATTCGTCGTGCGACCTATGTGCTGACCGGCCTGCCTCCCACACCCGAAGAGGTGCAGTCTTTCCTGGCCGACAACCGTTCGCAGGCTTATGAACGGCTCATCGATCGGTTGCTGGAGTCTCCCCGTTACGCAGAAAAGTGGGGGCAGTTCTGGCTTGATCTGGCCGGTTATGCCGACTCCGAAGGAAAACGGAGCGCCGACCTGATTCGCAAATATGCCTGGCGTTATCGTGATTATGTTGTTCGTTCCTTTGGTGAAGACAAACCATATGACGTCTTCCTAACCGAGCAACTGGCCGGCGATGAACTGGTCGACTACGGAAATCCGGAGAACGCGACGCCTGAAACGATTGAGAAACTGGTGGCGACCGGATTTCTGCGAATGGCACCCGATGGGACCTCTGCCAATCCTGTCAATCGGGTTTCGGATCGAATGGAAGTCATTACCGATGAAATCGATGTGCTCTCGCGCGGCGTTATGGGCCTGACGATGAATTGTGCCCGCTGTCACAGTCACAAGTATGATCCCATTCCGCAGCGGGACTATTACCGCGTCGTCGCGATCTTCAAAGGCGCGTACGATGAGTACGACTGGATGACGCCGCAACCTTTCAGCAATCAGTGGAAGCGGGCCCGCAGTCGTTTGATGACGGTGATTCCCCAATCCGAACAGGCCGCCATCGATGCGCACAACGCGCCATTGGAAAAACAGATCGCCGAGATCGAAGCGAAGCTCAAGGACAAAAAACTGGCGAAAGACCAGAAGAAGTCATTGGAGAAACAATTCAAGGAAGTCAAGTCTTCACTCAAAACACCCCCCATGATCCGTGCCCTGTGGGATCGCGGTCGCCCATCCCCCACTTACGTTTATCGACGCGGCGATGAGAATCAGCCAACTCGTCTTGTACAACCCGGCCCCCCGTCTGCCATTGCCGATGGCATTTCAACCTATCATATAGAACCGGTTCAGCAGACAAATTTCAAAACCGGCCGCCGACTTGCTTTCGCCCGCTGGCTCACACAGCCCGATCACCCACTGACATCGCGTGTGATCGTGAATCGAATCTGGAATAAACATTTCGGCACCGGAATCGTGGAAAGCCTCGACAACTTCGGCGCCCTGGGAACGCCTCCCAGTCATCCGGAACTGCTCGACTGGCTCGCGGTCAACTTTGTGAAAAAGGGCTGGAGCATCAAGCAACTGCAGCGGCAGATTATGACTTCGCAGGCCTATCGCCAGTCCTCAGCCGTCACGCCTCTGCATCAAAAGTCGGACCCAGAAAACAGATTGATCTCTCGAATGCCCCTACGTCGACTGGAAGCCGAAGAGATTCGCGATGCATTAATCTTCACCGCCGACCAGCTCGATGAAACTCAATATGGCGAGCCCGTTGATGTGGAACTTCGCCCGGATGGACTGGTGACGTCCAAACGAACGGCTGCCGGCTGGCGCAGGAGCATCTATGTACGTCACCGCCGCAAGGATATGCCTACAATGCTGGAAGTCTTCGACCTGCCTCAAATGAATCCGAACTGTACCGAACGCAAAAATTCCAACGTGGTTTCGCAGCCCTTACTGCTGGTAAATAACCGGCTGGTACACGATCTGGCCGATCATTTCGCCCGACGTGTACGTGCCGAAGCAGGGGAAGACCCGCGTCAGCGAATCGAACTGGCTTATCAGCTCGCCTTCCAGCGGGCTCCCACACCGGCAGAAACCGAACTGGCTCTGAAGTCAATTCAGTTATTAAGCATGCCCGGAGAAGACGGAACAAAATCCAAGCCTGTCCAGAATGGTTTCACCGAATATTGTCACGTCCTGCTCAACTCCGCCGAATTTCTTTACCTCGATTGATACGACTATGACTGATTCCACAGCACCACCAGAGTTGATGTCGGAAATCTCGCGGCGTCGTTTTTTTGACCGCATGACCGACGGTCTGTATGGTGTCGCGCTAACATCGCTGCTCGGTCAACAGGCGCCGGCATTCGCAACTGAAGAAGAACTTCATGCAACAAAACTCCCGGAAAACCTGAAGCCCAGGCGTCCACATTTCAAACCTCGCGCCACCTCAGTCATACATCTCTGCATGCAGGGAGGACCCAGCCAGGTTGATCTGTTCGATCCCAAGCCGGCATTGAAAAAATATCACGGCCAGACCGCGCCCCGCGAACTGACGGGCAACGCCGTCTTCGAAACGGACCGGACCGGCAAACTGATGCAGAGCCCCTTCGAGTTCAAACGTCACGGGAAATCCGGTGCCTGGGTCTCCGATGCCCTGCCGCACATCGCGCAGGAAGTTGATCAGATGACGATTGTACGTTCCATGTACAACGTGCATCCCAATCACGAACCGGCAATTTACAAAATGCAGTCCGGGCAAACCTTCCCCGGTCACCCGGCATTCGGCTCCTGGATTACCTATGGCTTAGGGAACGAAAATCAGAACCTGCCCGCTTACGTGGTACTCGCCGATCCCAGTAACCGTCTGCCTGTTAACAATGTGGATAACTGGATGTCCGGTTATCTTTCGCCCCTGTATCAGGGCACACGCATGAAAGCCACCGGATCGCCGCTGCTCAACCTGGCCCCGGATTATGCACACGCCGAACAGGTCAGCCGCAATAAACAACAACTGCTCAAACAGCTCGACCGCATGCATCAGAAGCAGCGACCCGGTCAGCAGGAACTGGAAGCCCGCATCCAGAATTACGAGATGGCCGCCAACATGCAGCTCGAAGCGACCGAAACGCTTGATATCTCACAGGAAACCTCAGAGACATTGGCGATGTATGGTATCGATCAGAAAGAGACCGACAGTTATGGCAGACGTTGTCTGCTGGCACGACGCCTGGTGGAGAAGGGGGTTCGCTTCGTGCAACTCTACACGCGAGGCCAGATGTGGGATAACCATTCCAAGATCCAGAAATCGTTACAGTCTGCCTGCGGTCAAACCGACCTGCCTGTCGCGGGTTTATTGAAAGACTTGCGGCAGCGGGGCCTGCTCGATTCGACGCTCGTTCTCTGGGGCGGCGAATTCGGTCGCCTGCCCACTGCACAGATCACCGCTTCAGCAAAGATGAACGTCGCGGGCCGCGATCATGGTCCCTATGGTTTCTCCGCCTGGATGGCGGGCGGTGGCGTGAAACAGGGGCTCGTCTACGGCAACACCGATGAGGTCGGCTATGCCTCGGTGGAAAACCGCGTCAGCATTCAGGACTGGCACGCCACAGTGCTGCATCTGCTCGGCCTGGATCACGAACGGCTGGTTTACGAACGCAACGGACTCGGCGAACGCCTGACGCATCAGTTCGAAACGAACGTCGTACAAGATATTATCGCCTGAGTGAATTTCGTCCCCGCTTCTTGAGATGTTCATCCCCAGTCGATAGCATGGCCTTCTGTTATTTAAAGGAAGTCTCTACTGATGAAGTCCACGTTTGCCATTCTATTCGCTCTGACTCTGACGACACTGCTGTCTGCTGCGGAACCTGTTTTTCTGCAGAACGGTGTCACCGCCCATCGAGGGAATTCGGGAGCGCATCCCGAGAACACAATGCCCGCCTTTCGCAGTGGAGTTGCCGTCGGCGCAGACTGGATCGAACTTGATATCTTCCAGACCAAAGATGGTCAACTGGTCGTCACGCACGACAAAACCACACAACGCGTCGGCGATAAAAATCTGGACGTCGCCAATTCGACTTTTGAGGAACTCAAAACGGTCGACGTCGCAACCGACTTTCGAAAACGGCATCAGCTGTCAAAAGAAGAATGCCCGCCTCAGCAGATGCCCTTGTTGAAAGAGGTGCTCAAACTGATAAAGCAGCAGCATCAGACCCGCGTCTCGATTCAGCCCAAGGCAGACTGTGTGAAAGCAGCGGTCTCGCTGGTCAAACGTCTGAATATGGGGCCCTGGGTTGGCTTCAATGACGGGAACCTGAACTATATGTCGCAGGTCAAACAGCTGGCACCCACGATCCCCGTCTTCTGGGATCGGGGAGCCGACACTGATCTCGACGCCGACATCAAGATCGCAAAGCAGCGCGGCTTTGAAGCACTCGTCCTGCATTTCAAAGGCATCACTCCCGACAAAGTCCGAAAGATCAAAGCCGCCGACCTCGAACCGGGTGTCTGGACCGTCAACGATCCCGCATTGATGAAACAGCTGCTAACACAGGGCATCGAACGCATTTATACCGATGAGCCCGCTCTGCTACTCCACCTGAAACAGCATCGCTCTGATTGATCTATCTGGGGTCAGATCAAATAAAACTGTGAATAGTTCACATATTGGTCTTGATGTTCCTCCCAATGTGTGAAAAGATCACAGATAGGAATGGCGTTTCCCTTTTTGGACAGAGGCCCTCTTATGGATCAACCCAATCAGAATGAACTGGAAGTGTTGCGGCTGTTATGGAACAGCGCACCGCAAAAACCGGCTGAGCTTCAGGAATCGTTTGGCTGGGAGATCGACAACGGCACCCTGCGCAGCGTGCTGGTCGGCATGGTCGAGCGGGGGTTGCTGACGCGGAAACGCAACGGGCGGGCTTATCTCTATTCGCCGAAAGTCAAACGCGAGACCCAGCTGCGACAGACGGTCCGGCGACTGGCGGACGTTTTTACCGGTGGATCAACAGGACAGCTGCTGATGGAACTGGCCGAGAAAGAAACTTTGAGTCCTGAAGAACTCAAACAATTGAAAAAAATTGCCCGCGGAGAATCGTAACAGACGCTAGTTGGCTCCCGTCTGAAATTCAAAACTGTAAAGGACCTGGAAATGGATGACGTCTTTTTCATCATACACACGCTGGTCCGACTTAGTCTGATATTGGCACTGGGTTGGGTGACGCTGAAACTGATCCGCAATCGCAATCCGCGCTGGTCCGTTCTGCTCTCACGTTGTCTGATTTCCGCAGCCCTGCTCATGCCATTGGCCTGTCTCTGTCTGCCAGTCACCAGTCTGGCGGTTCTACCCCCGATTGAATCAGAATCTGACGTTTCAGCAGAGACATCTATCGAAATTGAGACTCCAATGCTCTCAGAAATGATAGAACCAGAACCTGCTGTCCCCTTGCATTCCGCTCTCCCCCAGATCTCGGACACACAGCCAGAACGGAATATTCCCGTGGCGAACCTGGCATCAGAACCTTTAATCACCGAGGTTCCCCCTATCGCATCACCAGCGTCTGTCCAATCAACGGCGACAGCCACTCTCGTTCAACAGGATGCCGAAACTGTCTCCGAATCAATCCCGCAGGTGTCCCCTTCGGTTCATTCTGAATTCCACTGGTGGCTTTTCTGCTGGATCGCCATCAGCTCGTTCTTACTACTGCGTATTGCCTGGCAGATTCAAAGGGCGAGAAAACTGTTACATTTTGCAGAAACGGCGCCTGCTTCCCTGCAGTCAGAATGTGACGCTCTGGCGCAGCAGTTAACACTCAAACGTGTGCCCCCGGTTCGATTGAGTCAGCAGATTGAAGGTCCCTGTACCGTGGGGTTGTTTCTGCCAACGGTGCTGCTGCCTGATTCCTGGGTCAATGACCTTTCCCCGTCTGAACGCCGCGCGATTCTGATGCATGAATTATCGCATGTGGCCGGATTTGATTCACTCTGGGATCTGCTTTCGCGCATTGTGCTTTCGTTCTACTGGTTTCATCCACTCGTCTGGCGATTGCCGGCACAACATCGGCTGGCGTGTGAGCATATGTCCGATGCGCTGGCCGCGGACTCGATAGATGGGTTTGAAACCTACCGACGTCTGCTGGCAGGCTGGGCGCTCCACCGTCAGGGAGCAGAAACCCGCGCCGCGGCACTCGCGATGGCAGATCGCAGCTTCCTGCTCCGCAGATTGAAATGGCTGGAAACACCACGGGCTTATAAGACATTGAAACGTTCCCGCTGCTTTGCCTTTGTGTTATTTGCCGTTCTGCTCTCTGTCAGCTTCGCTTCCATCCGACTCAGTCCCCAGGTGATCGCACAGAAACCGGAGCCAGAAGCAAAACAGGCGGCACCTCTGATCGCCGAAAAACCACAGGCCAAAAAACCAGACACGCCGGCTGCTCCCAAAATAAACCGACCGAATGTCGCAGATATTAATCTGAAACAGACCACGCCTAAAACGGTCCGGGTCGTGGATGAGAAAGATCAACCCATCGAAGGTGCTAAAGTCAGTGTCTTTTCGTGGGAAGATAATGACGGAGACTCTTTATATCTTCTGGTGAGTGATCCTCCGGAGACCAATGGGATTGGAGAAGTAACGATTCAGGTTCCCGCGGGGGCTGTACGTGCTCATATTTCTGCAGTGGCGCCCGGTTATGCAAAAGCAGGAACTCAATACTCACTGAGTGGCAGCCCGACTTTACAGTTGAAACCAGGTCGCATTCTGCACGTCAAAGCCGTCGATACCAAAGGGGGCATCCTGCCTGACGCGTATCCTCTGCTGGAAGATTCCCATATTCATGGTCGTGAATTCAAACAGGACAAAGACCGCAACGGATACTTCACATCCCCCGTCGTGAAACCAGAACGTCGCTGGATGCGGGTCGTGGATGGCAGTAGAGAAGGGCCCGTGTTGTTCAGCGATCTGATTGATGTGTCGAACCCGGAAAAGGTCGAACAGGATGGCACCATTGTCGCGACTCTGCGACCGGGCATTCGTCTGGAAGGGCGACTGGATGACTCGGTACCCCGACCAGTCAAATACGGGTGTGTTGAGCTCTATATCAAAGAAGGGGAAGACCATCAGATTGGCGATGGATGGACGTGGCAGGATACGGCTATCGTGAAGGAAGATGGCACATTTGAGTTCGACTCACTTCCCACAGGCGGACATGTGCAACTGTTTGCTCTGGTCGACGGCTATCAGTCAATTCGACCGTCGGCAGAGTCGCTGAAAAATTATTTGATCACGCATCAGGCCGGCGATGTCTCCTTGATGGACAGTCCCATTGAACGTCAGGACTCATTCTGGCCACATCTGTTCCCACTGACCCAGGGCCTGTATAAGGTCGACGTCGTGCTTCCCTGTACTCCCACAACATCACTGGATGTGTCGGTCGTTGATCCCCTTGGTCAGCCAATTGACGGGGCTAAAGTGAAATTCAGTCCCAATGGTTATTTCATCGGCGGTGAATTATTTATTCCCACGATTGAAGTATGGTCTATGGCATCCGTCATTCGTCACAAGGATACTGATCAGCTAAGGCAACTTCGAGAGTGGTCAACGGCGACATTTCTGGGCGTCAGGTCAGATGCAAAGGGCGTGGCGCGCGTTCGTAACCTGCCCGCCGACGGTCGCGATTCCTATCGCGTCTCAGCCGACGGTTATGAGATGCCGCTCCACCCTACCTCTGATTTAGCTGAGGGCATGCGGTATGCTGTAGTCGAGATGGCAGGGGGCAAAACGTTGCGGCGGACGATTACCATGGAAAAACTCCTGCCCGGATCGCTGAGAGAAATTCAGGTCGTTGATCAAAAAGCCAAGCCCATTGCCGATATTAAAGTCACTGTGAGCGAAATCGCTTTTCGCGATGCACCCGAAGATTGGCAGCTATGGGCCTCACAGCGGTTTGGTCCCCTGGCGACGGGCAAAACCGGTATCGATGGAATTGTACGACTGCAGATTCCCCTGGAGGTCAACGGACAACCCGTGTCAAATCTGCGGATTATGGTGCAGGGACGCGTCGGAAAAAAAGGAGTGGTACGGAAAAGACTGACCATTCCGCGAATATTTGACGGGCGAATCGTTGTCTTGACTCCCTCCGATCAACCACCGAAAACGGAATATCATTTTCGCGAGGTGAAGGCAGATTATCTGCAGCCAAAAGAGGTATTAAATGATTCGCCCAAAAAACTGCTTGCACAATTACAGGCAAAGCCTTCACTGGTGGTTCTGAATCGGTTACTGGAGCTTGCCGACTTTGATGATGTGACGCTACTGGGTTTTCACCCCAAGTCGAACCTGCTTGATTTTACCAGGCGAAAAGAATCGGAACGGGGCCCCGTGGTCTCGCTCCCGACTAAAAAAGGAACACGCGTTGTCGTGTTGTGTACGGTTCGTCCCAGGGATGCAGGGTGGGAGACGAAGCCTCCCCTTAGTTCTCCACCGGAGGCCGCTTTCGTGTTTGATGCCAGTGATGGTTCACTGATTCGCATGATTGGTGGCTGGGCGTCTGCCAAGGGGGATTATTGTGATGTCATGCTTACCAACCAGGGGGGCACTGATGATAATTTTGTATCCACATTTGCATCTGAAGATCATGGTCCTTTCAACAAACTGCAGCAATGGTTCCACCTGGGGGAAGAACAGCAGCCCGCAATAACGACACATAATTATCACAATTCGACTGGCTGGTATGGGAAGGACGGCCCGTCTACTCCCCTGGCAGAACTGGGCTATATTCAATTCAATTTGAACACAATAAAGAATACAGATCGGATAGCCGGCACACTGTCGAACGGTACAGAGGCGCCGCGCAAAATCTACTGGGACGGCGCACGGGATCTGTTCATCGGCCCCATTATGGAAAGCGTTGATGGCAAACCCCTGTATCAGGTTGTTCTGGAAGAATCGTTTCATTTTAAGCCGCTCATTGTCCAGCCGGGCGAACTGGTGGCAGGGGGGGGCCGACGCGATTATCAAAACTGGCACTGGTGGGAGTGTGTTGTGCCCGCAGGCAAGTCGGCAGAATTGCGTTTGTTTTCTATCGACGAAACAGGCGAAAAACCGGTCGAAACAGAATATCGAAAGCAGCTACTGCCCGCCGGCGAACACATGCTGCAACTGCAACTGACGGACAGTAAACAGGATGACCAGTTGTCTGACGTCGAGATCCGTATTGATCAGCAGAAGGAAAAACTGACGGCACCCCGCGTCCCGGTTGCCGACGTTCCCTCCGTGCAAGGCGTACCCATCGCCCGCACTGCAAAAGAGAGCCTGGACCTGTTCAACCGCCCGACTGCCCAACCACAACAGCGACTCATCTGGCGCGTGACACTCAAATAAACTGAACCGGAATCAACTCACAAAGTCAGGCACAATCCGGTTCGGCTGGTTCCACTTAATCCGACCGAGCAGGACATCGCCGTTCACACACGGGATGATACACACACACATTTAATCTGAATTCAGTAGCTAATCTGTGAATAGATTTCGTACGACTTATTTTCCGCAATAGAAGAAGTTATGTAAGAAAGACCTGGTCCCTGTGTTTTTGCAGGCATTCCTGATCTGGACGGAACCGCAATGGAAAATGAATGCTCTTACCCTCATAGGGTTTGAAGAATTGGTTCATACAGTCGATCGTGAGAGATTCGTGTAGCAGTCGAGAATAAATAAGACGGTATTCCTCATCCAGTGTGATCAGCCCACGATCGAAAGCTTTGTCGTGGAGTGCGTTCAGGCAGAGACCATTGTGGGGATCTGCTCTTTTGGTTGAGTCCTCACTCCAGGGAATGATATGGCTCGCAATAAGCAGTTCCTTGAGATTAATATTAGTGATACAGCAACGGTATTCATAAGATGCCAAAACTGTCGAGCGAAAGAATCTTTGGGCACGCCGGACTTTTGTTACGCGAGTCGATTCCGTTTCGCCTGAAAAAAGCGGCTGTTCCTCAAGAGAGTCTTCGGCGGGCTGAAGGTGATATTCACTTTCGAGTCGTAGGCACTCATCCGCCAGTCCTTCCCAGTCAGAATGGAATTCCTGCCAGATTTGTCGATCTGCTTTCGAAGCATTGGGAAGAGCTTTAATACCTCGTTCCTGATGGAATGGATCAAGTGAGGCCAAATTGGAGAGTTTCATGGCTACACTTGAGTGCGTTCTACCAATGGTGTCAGCCAGTTGCATGACATCGGGATTTCCTTTGTCAAACTTTCCAAATGGTAAGCGACAGTAAAGGCTCATGGCTAGAATCAGTTCGTCACGAGTCCAATTACGCGCCATAGTGTATTTGCCCTGGAAAGGTTATCAGGAAGTATCTGCATTATATTCGATTCTCTTAACTTTGCCAGGACTGGACATACACGACAAATGTCACTACACCACACGTTTTATCACAGACGAGGGGCGTGATTTTCGGGAGGTGTCGAAGGGGGGTTGGGTATTTACTCGACGAGCAGGCAGCAAACTGCGGCATTTTGTCGGACCTGATGAATGGTTTGCCCACGTGTCGGCTCAGAATGGAATGTGGTTTTGTGACCTGTTTCCCGGAAGGATGAGTCGCGATATTTCAATGGCCTGGGGGGGCGAGATTGTCGGTTTACAAGCTCCTGATGAGTCCATCGCTGAGTCAGCGGAGAGACTGTATTTAGAATTATGGCAGTCAATTTCATCAAACTGTTCAGTGAACCATTTGGATGAGAGTGTCCACTGCCGCCAGGAAAAATAGAGGATTGAGAAAATCAAAACGACTGTATACACTAACTCACAATCTACTTGTCGCAGATTGAAGGCAGCCAGTTTGTGGTAATGGCCGGACAACGTCGAAGCTCTGAGGTTTTGTCCCCTGTCTTCCCGGTGAATCAACGTCGCGAAAGTGATGCCATGGGTTTGCCAAAAGGAGCAGGTCGGGGAGTCAGCAGCGACAGTGAGTCCCCGTCGTGGGGGCCTGTAGTGAAAAGCGTCAAATGGGTAGCGTACCTGCGATACCGGGGAGAAAGCTGAGTGGATGGTTGAGTTCTTTTCGAAGCTCTTTGATACATCGGACTATCCTGCTCGCTGGAATTGTGGTGCCTGGACCAGTGGCGAAGGCTGGTTGCATATTCTTTCCGATGTGGGTACGTGGTCCGCTTACACTGCGATCCCTGTGGTACTGCTCTATTTCACTTTTAAACGACGGGACATTCCCTATACCAGGCTGTTCGGCTTATTTGCTGCTTTCATCCTGTTGTGTGGCGCAGTGCATCTGGTCGAGGCGATCATTTTCTGGTATCCGATTTATCGGATCTCGGGATTGTTGAAGCTGGCGACAGCCATTGTTTCCTGGGCAGCTGTGATCGTGCTGATTAAGTATATGCCGCATCTGTTGAAGTTACCTACGATTGCAGCAACCAATACGCGTCTGTTGAAAGAAGTCGAGCAGCGGAAGGACATCGAAAGAGACTTGCGCTGGATGCAGTCTCGCTATGAAGCCTTCCTAAATAGTACCAGCAGCATTATCTGGACCACGGATCCGCAGGGCAATTTTATTGTGCCGCAAATATCCTGGCAGCGTTTTACCGGGCAAACCTGGGAGGACCATCAGGGAGACGGGTGGCTGAAGGCCCTGCTGCCTGAAGATCGAGCTGAACTGTCTGCGCTGTGGAATAAGCCAACCGAGAAGCATACCAGTTACCGTGTGCATGGTCATATCTGGCACGCAAAGAGCGAATCGTATCGCCCCGTGATCACAGAAGCCGTTCCGGTCTATGATCAGGAAGGACAAATTCTGGAGTGGGTTGGTACGGTGAGTGATATTCATGAGCAGCGGATGGCAGAAGAAAGCCTGATCGCCGCCGAGGCAGAGTCCAGTCGCCAGAAGCGGGAGCTGGAACTGATTTATGATACGGCACCTGTTGGAATGGGTCTGGTTGATCGTGAATACCGTTATCTGCGAATCAATGATACGCTGGCCCGCATCAATGGGATACCCCGGGAGGCGCATCTGGGGAGAGTCTATTTTGACCTGGTTCCCGGAATTGCCGACCGGATTAAACCGCTCTACGAAAAAGTCTTCCGGACAGGTAAGGCTGTGAAAAATCAGGAAGTGCGAGGAACCACTCCTGCCAGTGAAAAAGAACGTTGCTGGCTGGTAAATTATCACCCTCTCTCGCACAAGAACGGCGAGGTCTGGGGGGTAAGTTCCATCGTGCAGGATATTACAGCCCGTAAAGAGATGGAAGAAGCATTACGCGACAGCGAACAGCAGGCATCGCAGGCTAATCTTGCCAAGAGTGAATTTCTGGCGAATATGAGTCATGAAATTCGCACTCCGATGGCTGCTGTTTTAGGATACGCCGATGTACTGCTCGGACATCTGAAAGATCCCGATAATTTGAACTGCGTCATGATCATGAAGCGGAATGGGGAACATCTGCTGGAACTGATTAATGACATTCTTGATTTATCGCGGATCGAAGCGGGTAAGCTTGAAGTCGATTTGAAAGAAACTTCACTGCGTGAACTGATTGCGGACGTTCAGACGCTAATGCAGGTACGGGCCGACGAAAAGAACCTGATGTTGAATGTCAAATTTGCGGGAAAGGTGCCCGAACTGATCATCACAGATGCAACCCGTCTGCGTCAGATCCTGATCAATCTGATTGGTAATGCCATCAAATTTACCGATCATGGCGAAGTACGTCTGGTGATCAGGCTGCTCACAGATTTTGAAAAGCCAATCATCGAATTTGCCGTGCAGGACACGGGCATCGGCATGAGTGAAGAGCAGATCCAGCGACTGTTTAAACCGTTCTCCCAGGGAGATTCTTCGGTCACACGAGCCTATGGGGGAAGCGGGCTCGGGCTGGCGATCAGTAAACGACTGGTGCAAATGTTAAAAGGTCAGCTGAAGGTCAAGAGTGAAGTCGGGCAGGGATCTGTCTTCCGTGTGCGTCTTCCCGCCGGCTCCATTAAAGGGATTCCGCTGATTGAATCTGGCATCCTGGAAAGAAAAACAGATAGAGCAGAGTCCGTTCCCAAAGTTCACCGTCTCAATTGTCGCGTACTGGTGGTAGACGATCGCCGCGAAGTCCGGCATATCAGCCAGCATTTTCTGGAGAAAGCAGGTGCCTCGGTAACCTCAGCCGAAGATGGTCAGCAGGGAATTGACTTGGCGCTGATTGCCCGTGATGCGGGTGATCCGTTTGATGTGATCCTGATGGATATGCAGATGCCCCAGGTGGATGGCTTACAGGCGATTGCTGAGCTGCGGGCTGCAGGACTGGATTCACCGATTATCGCGCTCACCGCCGATGCCATGAAGGGGGATCGAGAACGCTGCCTGCAGGGAGGCTGTGACGATTATCTCTCAAAACCCGTCGATCACGCGCAGATGGTTGAGATGGTCTGGCGTTACTCTGAGGAAGTCACTGCAGAAGCGCTGCATGCCCAGCGACAGAAACAGACGGAACGATTTCAGGATTAACTCTGATTGCTCATTACCCCTCTGCCTTGAGAACTGCAGTGTCTGCTTTCATCTACGAAAAAAATATACAAACCTGTGGGCAAAAAAAGTCAGGCCTCTGCACACGAGAGAGACCTGACTTCTATTTGAAACTGACTCAATATCAAAGCTGCTGATCAGTCTGCCTGAACCAGTGATTCACTTTTGGTCGTAATTACTTCCATCAGGTCGTTCCAGGATTTGACGAAAGACTCTGCTCCCTCTTTCTGGAGCCGGGCAGCTAACGCCTGATTGTCAACTTCTGCCTGTGCGAATTCATTGAGTAAGGCCTCACTGTCACCTCCCTTTACACACAGTACGTTTCCAACTTCACCATGATCGTCAAAGGCCTTCAGGGTTTGTTCCGGCATGGTGTTGACGGTAAAGGGAGACGCGAGGGAAGTAATATACAATACATCGGATGCATTGGGATCTTTCGAACCGGTACTGGCCCAGAGCAGACGCTGTGGTCGGGCACCAAAGTTTAAAGCGCGCTGCCAGCGTGGTGAGTTGATCAGATCCAGATACGCTTTGTAAGCTTTCTGTCCGATGGCAATTCCCAGGCGGTTGTGGAGTGTTTCGGGAACCTGGTCCACGATGGCACGGTCCCAGCGGCTGATAAACAGAGAGGCAACTGAACCGACGGCGGGATTGAGCCCTGCTTCAATGCGTCGTTCGACGCCGCGCAGATAGGCTTCTGCAGCAGCGACATAATGCTCACTGGAAAATAACAGTGTTACGTTCACGGGGATGCCGGCGAAGGTGGCTTCTTCAATGGCGGGTAGTCCCTCTTGCGTACCGGGAATTTTTATCAGAACATTGGGACGACCGGCACGGGCATGCAGATCTTTCGCTGCTGCCAGTGTACTCTCAGTGTCATAAGCGAGCAGGGGAGAGACTTCCAGGGAAACCCAGCCATCCACACCATCGGTGCGATCCCAGACAGGTCGAAACAGATCGGCAGCCTGTGTGATGTCTTCGAGCGCCACCTCAAAGAACAGTTCCTCGCCTGCCTTACCATTCTTAAACTTTTCCTGGATGACACTGTCGTAAGATTGGCTGTTATTAATCGCCTGATGAAAAATTGTGGGATTGGAAGTGAGTCCGCTTACCGAGAGCTCATCAATATAACGTTGCAGGGTTCCGCTGGTGAGCAGGTCACGCGTGATGTTATCCAGCCAGAGGCTTTGTCCCAGGTTATGAAGTTGTTGAGTTGCTGACATAATATTACCTCCGAATCTGGTGGTGAAGGATGCATAGTTTTTGAGACCAACAGTGACAGGCCTCATTGTCGTCAAATTCTCAAGTCAATGGAAGGCTGAGTCCGACTGCATCTCTGCGGGTGCGACAATATTTCATCGTTTGACTCCATTCCACTTTATGATTGATTTCAGTCGACTGGGCAAAATACTCAAGAAGAAGTATATTGAACTGTTCGAAATCTAAGACTCTTCAATGTGTAGTCAGTATCGTTCCGAACTGTCAGGAACTCAACTTGCACTTCAGATTAAATTAGAGATGAGAATCAATGAAGAAACGACTGTTTAGCGTCCTGTTTATCCTGTTACAGATATTGCCAGCCGGACTTTCTGCCCGAGAGCAGGCGGCCGGGCATGTCGTCAGTGCTGACGTCGTCATTTATGGGGCAACACCAGGTGGGGTCTGTGCAGCGATTGCAGCATCACGAGAAGGTGCGACAGTGATTCTTCTTGAACCGACAGATCATATTGGTGGCTTGAATACAGGAGGTCTGAGTTTCAGTGATTCCAACCAGACGGTCCGCAGTACCGTGATGGGGCTGTTCGATGAATGGCATACACGCATTGAAAAAGATTATGCTTCCCGGGGGATCAAATTACCTTATCAGGTTCGGGTCAAAGATCAGTCTAAATGGACTTACGAACCACATGTGGCTTTGCGCGTGACGAAACAGATGCTGAATGAAGCGCACGTCAAAGTTCTGCCGAAACAAGTCCTCCAATCCGTTAAAAAAGAAGGGACACGAATCACCAGTCTGGTCACTGGCAAGGGGGCTTTTTCTGCTAAAACATATATTGACGCAACGTATGAAGGCGACCTGATGGCAGCCGCTGGAGTCAGTTGGACGATCGGCAGGGAAGGGAAAGCGAAATATGGTGAATCCCTGGCGGGTAAACGTTATCCGAAAAGCAGAATGAATATAAATGGTTTCGACAGCGATGGTCAAATTCTTCCTCTGATCACCACGACAGATGCCGGCCCGGAGGACGAAGGAGATTCCAACGTCATGGTCTACAGCTTTCGGCTCTGTCTGACGGATGATCCTGAAAACCGCGTGCCGTTTCCGAAACCTGATAACTATGATCCTGCCCGTTTTGAAGTGATGCGGCGTTTTGCAAAAGCAGGCGGCCGTCTGGGATGGGATCTTTATCCACTGCCTGGTGGGAAGTTCGATGGTAACAATTCGATAGGCGGGCAGTTCTCGCTCGGGCTGGTCGGTGGCGGGAATGGCTGGAGTGAAGCCGACGAAGCGGGGCGGGAAGTCATCTGGGAAAAGCATAAGCAGTACACGCTGGAGTTCTATCATTTTCTCACCACCGACCCGGCAGTGCCTGCGAAAGTCCGGAAAACATATGCCCGGTTGGGACTCTGCAAAGATGAATTCCCAGGGTATGGTCACTTCTCTCCCGCGCTGTATGTACGCGAAGGGAGACGCATGCGAGGCATGTATGTGCTCAGTCAGAAAGACATCTTGGAAAAACCGGAAAAGCAGGACGCTATCGCAGTCTCTTCATTCCCGATCGACTCTCATGACTGCCAGAGGATCGCATTGCAGGAGGGAGGCGTGATCAATGAAGGGACCATCTTTCCCGTCAGAAAATCCAGTCCCAAGCAAGGGTATGCATATCATGTTCCCTATCGTTCCATTCTACCGCAGCCGGAAGAATGTTCTAATTTACTCGTTCCTGTGGCACTCTCCTGCACGCATGTCGGTATTTCTTCACTCCGCGTGGAACCGACCTGGATGATTCTGGGCCAAAGTGCCGGTATTGCTGCAGCATTGTCTGCCAGGAAAGAAATTGCCGCGCAAGACCTGCCTTATCCACAGCTTCGTGATCGTCTTCTGGCACAGGGGCAGGTACTTGAATTGCCTCCCCCCTCAGAGACTGCAGAGGTTAAGTTTTCAATCGATCCGAAGACTCTGCCCGGGATTGTTCTGGATGATACGAACGCCGAACTTTCCGGTGACTGGAGCCATTCCACCAATTTCAAGCCACACATTGGTAACGGCTATGTTCATGAGGCAAAGCGGGGGGATGGAAAGGCGACTGCCATTTTCCGCTTTAAGGTTCCCCAGGGGGGGCGCTATCAGCTGCTGATGGCTTATTCTGCCCATGAGACACGTGCGAATAATGTTCCGCTGAAAGTTATCTCCGGGTCAGAAAATTCTACCATTATTGTCGATCAAACCAGAGCACTACCTCGGGGTAAACTCTTTCGTTTGCTGGATATCATCGAATTGCAAGGCAATACCGAAAGCACGATTGAAATTTCCAATGATGAAACCAATGGGTTTGTTATCCTGGATGCAATTCAGTTACTGCCTGTCAAATAAGACGAATTCCTCAAACCGGGCTATTTTGGAACACGGTTGAGAGGAGACTCGCTTATGAATTGCCTGTGCCCGTTGTGGTCAGTTTTGCCGGTTGCTGCGAGGTTGTCGAATCAACAGTTGTGGCTTGGGTCGGTTTTCGTGCGAAACGTCGCAATACGACATAGAAAACCGGGGTGAGAAACAAGCCGAAAAACGTCACACCCAGCATGCCACTAAAGACTGCCGTTCCGAGCACGCGACGCATTTCAAACCCGGCACCTGTGGCGATCAGTAGTGGAATCACACCCAGGATGAAGGAGAACGCCGTCATCAAAATCGGGCGTAATCTCAACCGACACGCATCGACGGCGGCCTGGAAACGATCCTTGCCTGCATCTTCTTCCGCCTTCGCAAATTCGACAATCAAAATTGCATTCTTACAGGCCAGTCCCACCAGTACGATGAAACCAATCTGTGTCAGAATATTGTTATCCATGCCACGAAACCAGATGCCAATAATCGCAAACAGCAGGCAGAGAGGAACAATCAAAATAATTGCCAGTGGCAGCAGCCAGCTTTCGTACTGTGCAGCCAGGGTTAGAAACACGAACAACACTGCGAGCGGGAAGAGAAACACAATCGTATTGCCAGCCTGGCGTTCCTGATAAGCGATCTCTGTCCAGGCATATCCAAATCCCGGTGGCAGATTCGCATCGGCCAGTTGTTCCATTGTTGTCAGCGATTGACCTGTACTGTAACCGGGGGCTGTTTGACCATTGAGGTCTGCAGCAGGAAACAGATTGAAGCGAACAATCCGGTCCGGTCCGGACGTACGTTTCAATTCCACCACTGCTCCCAGGGGGATACTCGTCCCGCGGGCGCTGCGTGTTCGCAATCGCAGAATGTCATCCTGCTCGTCGCGGAACTCCGGTTCTGCCTGTGCAGTCACGCGGTAGGTTCGTCCGAGAAAGTTAAAATCATTGACATAGACCGAACCAAGATACACCTCCAGGGCATCAAACACATTACTGATCGGGATATCAAGCATCTGGGCTTTGGTACGATCCACTTCAGCATAAATCTGGGGAACACTCACCCGGAAGTTTGAGAAGATCTGCACGAGCCCGGGTTGCTGATTCGCTTCCATCACCATTTGTTCGGTCACCTGGTTCAACGCGGCAACACCAGCTCCTCCCTGGTCCTGCACATACATTTTGAACCCGCCACCTCGTCCAATTCCACGTACGGGAGGGGGAGCAATAATAAAAATCTGTGCCTCATTGACCGATGCAACTTCCTGGCGCAGGTCGGCGATGATCTCATTGATACCCCTTCCCCGTGCTGCCCGCTCCTTGGCATCTTCCAGTGGAAGAAAGGATACAGCGGCATTCGAACTGATCGTGAAGGTGGAACCAGACAGTCCCGCAATTCCAACAGAGTGCGCAACACCATCAATCTTGCTGCCGATCGCCGCGACGCGCTGGGTGACGGCATCTGTACGTGCGAGTGACGCACCATCCGGTAAGCGGATACTGACAATGATATAACCCTGATCCTGTGCGGGAATAAATCCTGACGGAACCATTCCAAAGCTGTACCAGGTCGCAACGAGCAACCCGCCGTAAATGAGCAGAGAAACACCGGAAACTCGAATGATGCGCGAAACAATGCCGGCATAAATGTTACCGGTGAAGTCGAAAAAACGATTAAACAGCCGGAAAAACCAGCCAAACAATAAGTCGACCAATCTTCCCATTTTGTTACGTTCCGCGTTTTTCGGTTTGAGCAATAAGGCACACAAGGCGGGGCTCAGCGTCAATGAGACAAATGTTGAGAACGCAGTGGAAATCGCGATCGTGAGTGCGAACTGCTGATAAAAGCGACCGCTGAGGCTGGGGACAAACATGGTGGGAACAAAAACCGCGATTAATACCAGGGTGGTGGCGATCAGGGCCGAACTGACTTCGTCCATCGCTTTATGCGTCGCTTCGCGCGGAGAAAGACCTTCGGCAATTAATCGCTCCACATTTTCGACTACCACGATGGCGTCATCTACCACAATACCAATCGCGAGCACGAGCCCAAACAATGACAGCGTATTCAAGGTCACACCAAACACCTGCATGGCGGCGAATGTGCCGATCAGCGAAATGGGAATCGCAATCACGGGAATAATCGTAGGACGCCAGCCATGTAGAAACAGAAATACGGTCAGTACCACCAGAATGGTCGTGATATAGAGTGTTTCGAACACCTCTGCGATTGATTCTTCCACATAATCGGTCGGGTTGTAGGCAATTTCATAACCTACTCCTTCTGGAAAATCTTTGTTCAGGTTGGCCATCGTCTGCTTAACTTCATCAGCTGCATCGACGGCGTTCGTTCCAGGTCGTTGATAGATCAGGATGGCAACGGCGGGCTTGCCGTCCAGGTAGCTGATTCGTGAGTAATCCTGTGCACCGAGTTCGATCCGGGCCACATCACTTAAACGGGTGACACGACCATCTTCGCCTCGCTTGACGACAATTTTCCCGAATTCATCCTCTTCCTGCAATCGTCCCTGCGTGGTCACATTCAATTGAAACGCGCCGCTCTCATCGATGGGAGGCTGTCCGATGACGCCGGCTGCCACCTGTGCGTTTTGCTCACGAACCTGCTGCACGACATCGCCTACCGTAAGACCGACATGGGTCATCTTTTCGATGTCCAGCCAGATTCGCATCGAATACTCATTGCCGCCAGCTACACGGATATCGCCGACACCGTCCAGGCGCATCAGCGAATCACGAATCCGCAGAAAGGCGAAATTACTGATATAAAGCTGATCCCGGCTGTTATCCGGCGAATTCAGATGCACCACCATCAGCATGTCGGGAATCTGTTTACGGGTTGTTACACCAATCTGCCTTACTGCTTCAGGCAGGCGAGATTCGGCTACCGCGACACGGTTTTGAACCATCACCTGGGCATCATCCAGGTCGGTGCCCAGTTTAAACGTAACCGTTAACTGCATGGTCCCGTCACTGCTGGATGACGACTCCATGTAAAGCATGTTGTCGACACCATTCATTTCCTGTTCGATGGGAGTGGCCACCGTGTCCGCAATGACCTGGGGTGTCGCGCCGGGATAACTGGCACGCACCACAATCGTCGGCGGTGCCACATTCGGGTACTGAGACACCGGCAACGCGAAATAAGCAAGTGATCCGATCAAGACAACCATGAACGATAAGACTGAAGCAAAGATCGGACGTTCGATGAAAAAATGGGGAAACTTCATTGAGAGTCCCCTTGTGGCTCATCTACCGAAGTCACCTTTTGCGTGCCCGATTGGGGAAGCGGATCGGGGTCAGGCGAGATCCATTGCTCAGGAGGCAGGGGTTCATAACTGTCAGGCAACCCGTCTTCAACAACTTCGATCGTTCCCGGCTGCGAGGTGACCTTCATCTCCGGTCGTGCCTGCAATAATCCTTCGATGATGAGCGATTCGCTTCCCGATAATCCCTCGCGTACTACGCGCAGTCCGTCTACGATCGGACCGAGTTTTACGATGCGACGCTGCACAATGTCGTCAACAACATGATAGACATATTGTGAAGACTGGTCAGTGCCGACCGCGGAATCAGGAATCAGGACTGCGTTATAAGAATCACTGCCGGGAATACGAATACGTGCAAACATTCCCGGAATCAACACCTGGTCTTTATTCGGAAACACACACCGCGCCCGCATACTGGCCGTGTCGGGATCAAAGCGGTTGTCAACGAAGTCCATATGTCCCTGGTGAGGGAAGCCTGTTTCATCAATCAGACCCAGGAATACGGGGTTTTTGGCCTCGCGCGAACTGGCCCGTTTCCCGGCCTGGGCCGATCGAATGTATTTCAATACGTCCTGTTCGTTGGCATCGAAATTACAATAGATAGGTTTCACTGAGGTAATCGTGGTCAGCAGACTGGAGTTGGTTGTGCCGCCATTGATCAGGTTGCCTTCAGAGACGTTTTTTCGACTGATCCGGCCGGCAACCGGGGCATAAATTCGCGTGTAATCCAGGTTGAGCTGTGCCGTATCGATTCCCGCTTTGGCAGCTTCGATCACTGCATGCGCGGTTTCAATCGTGGCTTTCGCAGAACTGATTCCCGCCTGGCTGGCTTCATGATCTGCCTTGGCCTGCAGATAGGCAGCTTCCTGCTGATCCAGCTCATCCTGGGTCGTTACATTTTTCGATTTTAGCGATCGCGCCCGATTCAGCTGTGCGGTCGACAGTACCAGTTGTGCTTCTGATTGCTGGTATTGAGCTTTTGCCTCTTCCAGCTGCGCCTTAGCCTGAATCAATTGTGAGTTAGCCTGGCTCAGCGAGGCACGGGCTCCGTTGAGTTCAGCCTGATAGGGGCGTGGATCGATGATGAACAGCAGGTCCCCCTTGTTGACGATCTGACCTTCATCAAAATGTGTCGTTTTCAAATACCCACTGACACGCGCCCGGATCTCAACGAAATCAATCGCTTCAAGTCTCCCCGTGTAGGCGTCCCACTCCACAATCTGCTTGGTGACTGGTTTTGCCACAGTCACAACCGGTAAGTTTGGAGTTGGAGCCGCGGAGTTCTGCTGGTTACAACCGACCAGACAGACAAAAAAACTGAGCAAGAGGACTGTCATTAATTTCTGCGGAGGTTTTAAGTGGCGTTTCAAGGTAACAATGCCTCCAGTAAGCAGGTATACCCTGCTGGATGTCATGGTTAGTCGCGTTTAACTGCATTCTGGTGAGCGGCGCGGGGGGAGTTCATCAGGCCGTAAGCCTGGCTAATAGTCTTTGCGGTAATAATTTACATGTAGTCTATGTCTGAGGTCTGAACAAGGCAACTTATCAAATTGGAATTTGAGGCAAAAACATCAAAAGTCGGATTCTTGTGAGGTTGCAAACAGAGTACCCGCAACAGATTACAGGTGACACATGTACTGGGGCTAACCTGTTTACGGTATACTCAACAGGTTTTTTCCTATAGAATCGATGCTCACAATACGCACCATTTCCGTGGCACATCCAACGCCACCAGTGGTGTCAACGTACTTTTCTATACAGGACTTCTGATAAATATCTCCAAGAGGAAAACGCTCGATGTCAACATCTAAAAAAATTACACGCCGCAATTTTATTCAGGGAGTCGCCTTCACAGGTGCTGCCGCTGTTTTCAGCCCTTCGACACATCGAGCATTCGGATATCAGTCGCCTAATGACCGTCCTGTTTTTGCGACGATCGGCTTGCGAAACCAGGGTTGGGCAATTACCTCGAAATCATTTAAGTTTGCAGATTTTGCGGCACTGGCTGACGTTGACGCGAATGTGCTTGAAAAGAATGTCGAAAAAACGAAAAAGAAACAGGATAAGAAACCGGACGCCTATAAAGACTATCGCAAAGTCCTGGATCGAAAAGACATTGATGCAGTCATGATCGCCACGCCCGATCACTGGCATACAAAAATCGCAGTCGAAGCGATGTACGCCGGGAAAGACGTTTACTGTGAAAAGCCACTGACGCTGACGATTGACGAAGGCAAGTTAATCGAAAAAGTCGTTAAAGAAACAGGCCGCGTCTTCCAGGTGGGCACGATGCAGCGTTCAGAATCAGGACAGCGGTTCCTGCAGGCAATCGCACTGATCCGCGATGGTCGCATCGGCACAGTGAAAAAAGTGACATGTGGCATCAATGGAATGGAAGGCTCCCCGGTTATCCCTGTAGCTGCTGTTCCTGAGGGACTGGACTATGAATTCTGGCTGGGGCCGGCACCCAAAGTGGATTATCGTGCACTCCCGGAAATGCGCGAAGGGTATGGCGGAGGCGTTCCCCTATTCAGTAATTGTCACTATTCCTTCCGAAACTGGCATGAGTACTCTGGTGGAAAATTGACCGACTGGGGTGCTCATCATGTCGACATCGCCTGCTGGGCACTCGGGGCCAGTGATACAGGGCCGAGTAAAGTATCGCCGGTTGAATATAAGTTACCCGTCAAATACAAGGACGGATTCCCAACGGTCAACGATCAGTATAACGCCGCCACGGAATTCAAAATCAAGGTCGATATGCCCAACGATGTGGAAATGATTATCACCAGTGAAGGTGATAATGGTATTCTCTTCGAAGGTACAGAAGGCCGGTTCTTCGTTAACCGAGGCAAGATCGTCGGGGCACCTGTCGAAGCGTTGAAAGACAATCCGCTGCCGGAAGATGCGATCGAAAAGGTTTATGGTGGCAAGGTCAGCGCGAATCACACTGCCAACTTTATTGAAGCCATGAATTCACGCAAGCAGCCGATCTCCGATGTCTGGTCGCATAACCGCATGCTGGAAATCTGCCACCTCTCTAATATCTCCATGCGTCTGGGGCGTGACCTCAAATGGGATCCCAAAAAACGGGAAATCATCGACGACACACAGGCAAACTCGTTCCTCTCGCGTGAAAACCGCAAGGGTTACGAAATCAACATGTGATTTGCAAAATAACAGAAGACAAAATCCACTGAAACCGGAATCCCCATCGCAGGGACTCAATTCCGGTTTCAGTTGTCTTTCTCTGCTTCATCCGGCGAAATCAGGCTGTCATGGTTCTGATCGAGTCGATCAAAGGCAGTGGGGGAACCAGTGAATTCCCGGCGTGAGACATCTCCATCCTGATTGCGGTCCATCAATCGGAACCACTCGACCTCTGATGTGGAAGGCCTGGCAAGACTGTCGGGATATCCCTGGCTCACAATGAACAGTAAAACATTGGGAACCCGATTAAGTTCTATATGATTTTCTGCAGTGCAGGATGCGGATTCCAAGGTTTGCCAGGCACTCCTCAATTCGCGAACGGAAAGTCCGGCATCATGATTGGTATCCAGTAATTCAAACAGGCCACCTCCATGGTAAACACTGATCAGGAGCTGACCATGAATCAACTGCTGTTGAACTTCCAGCCAGCGATCAATTTCCTGCTGAGAGAGTATTCCATTTGAGTCGCGGTCGGCCAGTGGAGTCAGCCATGCGCGCGAGGAACGCCGAGTTCGCGAACCCTTTTCCGTTGATTCTGGAGGTGGTTCGGCTGCTGCATTGGCAATCTCTTCCCGCAACTGCTTAAAGAGGTCCTGTTGCGGACCTGCAACACTCCAGCTCTTACAGTGCGCATTTGTTGTGACTTTCAGTGGTTGATCTGCAAGCTGGTCGGTAATATTGATTCGCCAGTCGGTTTTCTCAATCGCGTTCTCAGCGGGGCGAGTCAGTAAGTGCTTCAAAACAAGACTGTTGTCGCTCGCGGAGGAGAGATCGATTTCTAGGCCAGGCCGCAGCGCCTTGGCTGCCCAGTTTCCCGGGTAAGTGGCATTGGGGACCAGCTCACCCACTCCAATAAGTTCATCGTCGTTGGTATCAAGGCGTTTCAGTGCCGTTTCCGCTTTCTGAAGTTCAACCTGCGCAAGTCTGCCATCCAGGTCTGTATCGAGCGTCTGAATCAACGCCGCGGTGAGGGCCGCGGTATAGGCGAGTTTACCAGAGCCGATCTGCAACCTGCCCGCACCGTGGTTTAGATAATACGTTCGGAGTTGTTCCCGGGAACACTTCTGATTCTCTTTAGCGGCGATTTCATTGAGAGATTGAATTGATGCGACAGGTGGAGTAAAGGCACTGCCCAGTGACAGCCGCACTGCACGGGCGGAGGGGACCAGCCTGAGTTCTTCCTCGCTTAATACTCCGTCAGAATTACAGTCGGCGAATTTGAAAATGGCATCGAATGTCTTTGTCCAATATGCGTCGTAAGGCAGTTGGTCTACAGTTACCTGAATTTGAATTAAACGGGGGTGGTCAGCTTCACGGAGTTCCAGCAGCGCAGTGGGACTTTGTGCCGGTTTAACCAACTGCGCAAACGCTTCCCTCTCTGTCGCAAGAAGGGACAGCATGACAATCAGGAACATTCTCATAGTAACTCCTCAATCGCTTTGCCATCCGGGTCCGCCAGTCGAATTGGTCGACCTACGTTGGACATGTTTTGTTTTCTGGGATCGAGTCCGATGCCGCGGAAGACGGTGGCCATCAGATCCGCGGTTCGTGTCGGCTTCGATTCGATTTTCGTGCCGTCTTCGCTCGTCTTACCGATGACCTGTCCGCCACGAATTCCGGCACCCGCGAGCATCATGGACCAGGTCGAAGGCCAGTGATCGCGTCCCGACTGGCCGTTGATACGGGGAGTCCGGCCAAACTCTCCCTGGCAGACAATCAGGGTATCCTTAAGTAACTCGCGCTGACGCAGATCATTCAACAGAGAAGCACAGCCACGATCCAGTTGTTGCGATAGCTCCTTCACCCGTTCAAAGTTATCGGAATGGGTATCCCAGCCATTGAGTGAGACCTCCACGAAACTCACGCCTCGTTCCACCAGGCGACGTGCCATCAGGCAGCCCTGGCCAAACGAACTGCTGCCGTAGGCTTCGCGAAGCGCCGCATCTTCCTGCTGCAGGTCAAACACTGACGCTGCTTTGGGGTTCATCAGTCGCAGCGCCCGGTCGCGAGAGGAATCCAGAGTATCAGTTACCAGGGAAGCAGGCATGGTGGAAAGTGATTTCAGTCCCGTTTGCAGCTGTAGTCGTTCGGCCTGCTGTTCTACAGAGATAGGAGTAAGGTCGGCAACTTTCAGATCAGAGCTGTCAGGCCCACTTCGACGACTGCGCCCGCCGACAACAAATGGCGCGAACTGTGGCCCCAGAAAACCTCCTCCACCAATCGCCGGCCGTCCGCCGATGTGCACATAGGAGGGAATATCATTTTCGACATTAAATTCATTAGCCACCAGCGAGCCGAGTGCCGGAAACTTGATGGCACCCTGGGGTGTGTAGCCGGTCATCGTGACAAAGCGGGCGCGGGAATGATCGCCTTCGCGAGTCGACATGGACCGAATGATGGAAAAATCAGACGCCTGTTTCGCCAGGGAAGGCAGATGCTCACTGATCTTCATTCCTGGCACTTGTGTTTCGATTTCCTGAAAGGGTCCCCCATTTTTATTTCCGGGTTTCAAGTCCCACAGGTCGATTGTTGCCGGGCCACCGTTCAGCCAGATCAGGATCACAGACTTGGGCTTACTGCCTGTTTCTGCAGCTGCTTCTGCCAGTGTGGGCAGCCAACTGGAAGTTGACCAGGCAGAGACTCCCAGTGCCAAATGTTGTAAGGCAGTGCGTCGTGAAAGATGTTTGCGCGACATGGTAAAACTTTGCCTCAATTAGTGGTTGGTGTTGAATTCGGAAGAATTAATGAGCACCCAGAACAGATTACCTAAATGTGATTCACGGGTTGTATTCGTATAGGAATCAAAACTCTGCTTGACTACCTTCAGTTCGGCGTCCCGCGCGTGACGGCCCAGAGCGGCAATAAAGACAGTATCGATCTGTTCGTCGGAACTCATAAAGGGAGAGCTAAGAATAGATGCCAGCATCAGGTTTCCCTGTTTCGTTGTCAGTTCATTAACAAACGAGCCATTCATTAATGTCAGTGCCTGCGAAATAGATCGCTCCGCGCTGAATGAGTTTTCGATGTAAAAGCGAGATGCGAACTCGCTCCGCTGGCTGCGTTCAGAACCGCCGCTTCCGACATCGCTGCGTTCCGAGGGCAGGCTCGCCGCCGTCAGCAGGCTGTCATATAACTGCTCACCTGTGAGTCCACGTACGGTGGCTCTGGTGATTCTGAAGGGACCAGGCGCATCTGGGTCAGGCTTTGATCCTTTATTGGTACTTTGGGGTGAGGATGACAGGCGATAAGCGTTGGAGCTGACAATCCCCTCGGTCATCATATCCAGGTCGTAACCGCTGGCGATGAATGCGGCAGACAGATCATTCAGCAGCTGGGCGCGCTCACCAGTTTGAACCTCATCGCGACTGAGATCATCAACGGGTTCAATGATGGCTTCCCCGAAGTAATGTGCCCAGAGGCGATTGACGGCGTTCTTTGCCAGCAGCTGTTCTTCATTCGCTCTCATCCAGTCAACCAGTATCAGACGCAGCGAAACGGAATCCAGTTTTTGAGGCCATTCAATTTTTGTTTTTGTCAGCAATGCGGGTTCATATTCCTTTTTGGTATCGGGAATGCGAACTTTAGGAGGTTGTGACTTCTCATTTGTATGGGGTTGTGCAAAAAACGCCGCCGTCTGCCAGAACTGCTCACGAGTCCAGCGGGAAAATGGATGGTCGTGACACTGGGCACAGTCCAGATTGATTCCCAGAAATGCACGGGTAGCACTGGCCGCCAGATTCTCCGGCTTGGACAGGTTGGCATCATAAAATCCAACAGGCGTCGTGCTCGCCTGGACATTGTTGTCATGGTCCAGCGTGAGGATTTCTACCACCAGCTCGTCGTAGCGAGTCCCTTTCTGCAGGCGGTGGACCAGCCAACGCTCAAAGTCAGCGGTGATGGTGTCGAACTCGGGTGTATCGGCCTGTGGGACCCACGCACGTCGCCAGAATGTCGCCATATTTCGATAATACACTCCCGAATGCAGCAGGCGATCAATTGCCTCGATACGTCTGGATTCTGAAGTGTTACTCAGATAATCATGCACTTCGACGATTGTAGGAATGCGGCCGGCCAGATCCAGAGTGACGCGTCGCAGGAATTCCGCATCGTCGGCAAATTGACTCTGATTGGTAGTATCGCTTCCCAGACGCTGGTCGATCAAACGGGAAATGACGAGCGGGCTGACATCCGCTGCGTGGCTGGAAGTCGCAGTGGTCACCACGAGGAATAGAAACAACCAGACAGGTAGCAATCGCATCATGGGTTGGGTTCGGGTATTTTGATCGGCCACAGATACTTCCTGGTGAATTCTCGGCATTGAATGATGAGGTTTGTCTATTTCAAAAATCGTCATGTTCGATCAGATGCCCATCGTCTCGAATTGTCAGGTAGGCGAAGGTCAGTGGATCCAGTTTCGTTCCGAAGAATCGCACACTGCCGTCACAGAACAGTACGTTGCCGCCGTCCTGGTGAAAACTGTAAATGCCGAGCCAGTTGTTACAGTTCACACTGCAGTCCGTGCTGTCTCCCCGTGGTGGTCTTTCACCTGTTTCCGGGTTTACGGCACCAAAGGAAATCGATCCCCAACCCGCCCAGGCACCGCGGGCATTCGGGCTCATGCCGAACTGTCCATCTCCTGGTTTTTTCGACTTATTTCGCCATGCTGCCGGGCGCCCCGCCTGCTCAATCAGGAGCAGGGTATTGGAGAGGCCGTCTGTGATCTTAGATATTGGCTGATCTTCATTGTCGGTCATCGGCTGACGCTGGTTTCCGATTCGGCCTTCTCTTCCCATTGCGTTAATGCCATATCCGTTCCGAGCCATTTGCACGCCATTCGAGGTAATGAAATCGATAGCGGCAGCTTTGCAGGTAAAGACGGTCGCTTTATCCGGATTGAGCGACTTGGTCGAAGCCTGGGACTGAATTTGTACGAATCGCTCAGCAGAACTCGCTGGACAGAGAAAGACGGGCAACTGTGCTTCGACAATCGCCTTGTTTTTGGGATCAAAAAAGTCATAGCGACTGTCATATAGGTTCGCCTGATCCGCCAGCTCCAGGTAGGGCAGAATATAGCCTCCCCAGCCGCCATACGGGTTTCCATCATTAAACCCACTTCGTCGCGGTGGCAGGCCCCGATGTACTTTTTCGTATTGGATAAAGGCAGAGCCCATTTGCCGCAGCCGATCCTGACACGACTGCTCTCGTGCGGTATCCCGCGCCACGAGCATACCCGGCAGCAGCAGGCTCGAGAGCACCAACAGACAGACAGTAAAAACGACGACTTCAAGAGGATTAAGCCAGTCTCGCATAGTTTCTCTCAGAATAAAGGACAGCAGAATAAATCCCTGTTGCGCTTTCAAAAGTTGTTTGACATTAGTTCAAGACCAGAGTCCTGTTAGACTGTGTCCAGTTTTGCAATAGCGTCTCCAGGCCCATTTGGACTGAGTCTCTTAAATAGAGAGACGCGATGCTTAAATATGATGCGCTCTAGAAATCCTGGTTGATAATTTCTCCACCGTTGATTGTAATCAACGCGAACAGAACATTGGCGTCGATGGATTCAGACAGCATGTGTACCGAACCATCAACAAACGAAGCATGCGCTCCCCCCGTATGAAAACTGTAAATCCCCTGGCTGTTATTACAGTTAATGGAACAGGTTCCCCCCGGTCCGTCTCTTGTGACTGCGTCCGAGCCAAAGACCTGTACCTGAAATACCTGGTAGGAAGGCCAGGACCCCCAGCTGGTTGCCTGACTCAGCCCGGCATTGGAAGCCTGTTTTATGCCACGAATATAGTAGTCCGCGCGGCCTGCCTGTTCGGTGATGAGCATGGTATTGGTTGTGCCATCGGTAATATCGCGAAATCGGCGTGTTCTAGGCAGGTCATCCATGGCTGTAATCTGATTGTTCCCGCTTAACGACGCCACACCATATTCATCCGAACGAAAACTGTTCGGACCGAAATAGTCACCTGCGATGCCTTCGGATGTCACCCCACTCTGAATGACTGTGATTAATCTTGGTCCTGGAGCAGATGGGCACATGAAAACAGCAAGCGGAACTCGAATGTTTTCTTCGTTCTCAGGATCATAAAAATTCTTATTGAAGTCATAACGTCCCTGCAGATTCGCCTGATCCAGATAGGGGAGGATGGAGGGGCCCCAGCCTCGACGATTTCCCGATGACAAAATCCTTCGAGGTGGCATCACTCGAAAAGCCGATTCATAGTTATGTGCGGCCAACGCGATCTGTTTCAGATTGTTCTTGCAACTCATCCGCCGGGCCGCTTCACGCGCCTGCTGCACTGCAGGCAGAAGCAGCGCAATCAGTATGGCAATGATCGCAATCACAACGAGTAATTCGATCAACGTAAACCCCGGGTGTCGTTTTCTTGTGGACGTTCTAGCCACGACGTATTTTCTCCTGTAAAAAGCTGTATGGACTTTTCTGTTGTTACAATTTCTGTAGCAACAGCTGTGCCGAACCACGTTTCGCAAATTCAGGTGAGATATGCCGTTTCTACAGAATGCGTTCGAAGGGCGAGGTGAAAGAATCGCCACTTCGGTCGAAAATATCGACAGGAAGGATGTGCCCGACATACCCAGATACTGTGCCCGACAGTACAATCAGGTCAGAGTCGTCGCCAGAATATAGCTGATCTGCATTAAGCATTACGGCAAATTCAGGCAGTTTGCGAATGCCGGACGCAATTGCTTTCTGCGTCACTCACTCGATTGCGTGATGATACCCGCGACGCAACTGGTGGTTTCTGTTCGGGACGTTTCTTTGTTATATTGCCCTGATGCAAGTCAGAAAAACGTATCTGTTTTATAAGGTGTTACTTTGATGAATCTTCTGATCTCAGGTTTGGTTGGAGGATACCTTTTTTCAACTCCTGTGACCTTTGCTTAAATCACCTTTGAGACCAGTGTAATGCGGGCTAATGTAACGTGATCCAGAAGATCTGAACCAGTAAAAGAGAAACCAGGGACCCCATGAATCAATCAAAACACAAACAACATCGGCACAGTGGCTCGCAAGGGAACGATCACTCTCATAACCATCCCTCTTACTTAAAACGCGCGCATCGTGACTGGCGTACTTATGTCGCCGTGATTCTGATGCTTGCCGGTATGGTTGTCTATGTGATGACCATGGATTTGTCAGAGCAACCCGCCGACACTCCCCCACTGCCGGCACCAATTGAGGCCGGAGAATAGCGGGAAGTCAATATGTTTTCAAAACCTGTCGTGAGCTCAGTTATGCGAAACAGCTTCCATAGATCCAGGTAAGTCTTGGCGTCACGATCCTGGCATTCCGCTCTGGAACGATTGTTGTCACGCAAGCAATTGTGAAAGATACCAGTTATGGTATAACAGCTCTTGGCTGCCAGTCTGTGCGAATTCTCTCTCAACTGCACCATGAGCCCGAAACAAATTCTGGCCTTAACACAAGGAAAAATATGAGCGAACGCAGTTTTCAGACGAGTTTTCCCCCGTTCTCGCCAGAATACCGGGCTTCCGGTGTGCTACTGCATGTTACATCGCTACCTTCGCCGTACGGGATTGGTGATCTGGGTCCGCAGGCGCGGGACTGGGTTGACCGTCTTCAAAAAGCCGGGCAAACCTGGTGGCAAATCTTGCCTCTGGGGCCGACAGGCTACGGAAGTTCGCCATATCAACCCCTGTCTTCGTTCGCCGGCAACTGGCTCCTGGTCAGTCCGGACGATCTGATCGCATAGGGACTGCTGGAGCAAAGCGATACTGCCGGATACTCCTTTTCGCAAACTGCCGTTGACTATGACGCTGTCAACTCGTTCAAACTTCGGCTACTCAAGACTGTCTGGGCACACTTTAACAATGAAGGCGGACACGTTCTCAAGCCCGCCTTTGAGCAGTTCTGTCAGGAAGAGCAGCACTGGCTGGAAGATTATGCCTTATTCCAGGCGCTGCAGAACAAGTACAAGGGTGCGAATTATCTCAACTGGCCGAATGAACTGATCCGACGGGAGCCCGCTGCTCTGGAGCAGGCGAGGCGTACTCTGTCGAATGAAATTGATCAGATTCGTCTGGCACAGTTTCTGTTTTTCCGGCAAGCGAACTGCCTGAAAAAATATGCTCAAAGCAAAGGCATACATCTGATCGGCGATCTGCCGTTTTTTGTTTCTCCCGATTCAAGCGATGTCTGGGCTCATCCGGAACTGTTTCTGCTTGACGAAAAAATGCAGCCGCGATTTATTGCCGGCGTCCCTCCTGATTACTTCAGCGAACATGGTCAACTCTGGGGTAATCCCGTCTATGACTGGGATGCGCTGCGTCAGACTGGCTACCAATGGTGTATCAACCGTGTGCGTGCTTTACTGGTCCATGTAGATTTGATTCGGCTGGACCATTTTCGTGGATTTGCCGCTGCCTGGCATATACAGGCAGGATCTGCGACGGCCTTGTCAGGCGAATGGGTGCCAGGACCTGGCAGTGATTTTTTCAAAGTGGCCCAGCAAGAGCTTGGGGGGCTGCCATTCATTGCAGAGGATCTGGGAATCATCACCCCGGATGTGGGTGCACTTCGCGATCAGTTTCAATTGCCTGGAACACGCGTGCTCCAGTTTGCCTTTGACGGTACAACTGATAATCCCTACCTTCCTCACAACTATGTTTCGAATACCGTTGTGTATACCGGTACGCATGACAATAATACCACGCTCGGGTGGTACGAGACATTGAGCGACGATGAACGAAATGTTGTATGCCAGTCTCTGCGACGTCCCCTGATCGAGAGCAGCGAAGTCACACAAACATTACTGCAACTGGCATGGTCTTCAGTGGCGGCGCTGGCAATTTCTCCCCTGCAGGACTTGCTCAACCTGGGAGAAGCTGCCCGGCTGAACATTCCGGGAAGTGCCGAAGGAAACTGGTGCTGGCGGTGCACGGAAGAAATGCTCTGCCCGTCTGCATTCCAGGCGTTACGGGAGATGACAACAATCTCCCGACGTCTGCCTGCTTTACTGCCAACACTTGATTCCCTGCCTGAACCTGAGGTAACATCTTGAGAGCATCTCAGTAGCTCCATGATCTGGAACAATATCTCTGACTCTACTATGATTACGCGCAATTCGCTCACCCGCGCAAAGATTTCAATACTGGATTAACAAAACCCCGATGGCAGGGCTACACCTCGAACTCGACAAATTTCTCAGGCCGCCTGATGAATTTCACTTCTTAATTTGAGAAACAAAAAGGAATACACTTATGACGACCGGTGACCAGTTACTCTCAGAGTGTACGGCCTGGAAGAACCTCGAGGCTCATTATGAAGAAGTACAGGGTTTGCATCTCAAGACGCTCTTTGCCGACGATCCTTCGCGTGGCGAGCGCCTGGCGGTTGAGGCATTGGGTTTCTATCTCGACTATTCGAAGAATCGAATCACTGATGAGACCTTTCAACTCCTTCTGAATCTGGCAGAGGAAACGGGCTTGCGCGCACACATTGATGCCATGTTTCGGGGAGATAAAATCAATCTCACTGAAAATCGGTCGGTTCTGCATGTGGCGCTGCGGGCACCTGAGGGGGCAAGTATCCTCGTTGACGGTGAAAACGTGGTTCCCCAGGTTCACGCCGTACTGGATAAAATGGTTGATTTCGCGCATCGAGTGCGGAGTGGCGCGTGGCTGGGACATACCGGGCAACAGATCAAAAATATCATCAATATTGGTATCGGCGGATCAGACCTTGGACCAGTGATGGCTTACGAATCATTGCGTCATTACAGCGATCGCAATCTTACTTTCCGGTTTGTTTCCAATGTCGATGGGACTGATCTGGCGGAAGCGACTCGCGACCTTAATCCCGCGGAAACCCTGTTTATTATTTCATCAAAAACATTTACCACAGCAGAAACGATGACCAACGCGCACAGTGCACGCGACTGGTTGCTCGCAGGTCTCGGCGGTGATACAAAGGCAGTAGCTAAGCATTTCGTTGCCGTTTCAACTAATGCAGCGAAAGTATCTGAGTTCGGCATTGACACTGGAAACATGTTTGAATTCTGGGACTGGGTCGGTGGACGCTATTCCATGGACTCGGCAATTGGACTTTCGACGATGCTCGCGATTGGCCCTGATTTTTTTCTGGAGATGCTGGACGGATTCCATCAAATGGACGAGCACTTCCGCACGGCGCCGTTCGAACAAAACTTGCCGGTCCTGTTAGGGTTGTTAACAATCTGGAACACCAACTTTTTGAAAGCACAGACTGTTGCCATTCTCCCTTATGAACAGTATTTGAAACGATTCCCGGCTTACCTGCAGCAATTGACGATGGAAAGCAGCGGTAAACATGTCACTTTGAATGGAGTCCAGGTTGATTACGATACCGGACCGATTTACTGGGGTGAACCTGGCACGAATGGCCAGCATTCATTTTACCAGTTAATTCATCAGGGCACCCGACTCATTCCCTGCGATTTCATTGCGTTCGGACAACCGCTCAATCCACTGGGGCGGCATCACGATATGCTGCTGGCGAACGTTTTTGCTCAAGCGGAAGCTCTCGCCTTTGGCAAAACGTCCGAGCAGGTCAAGGCGGAAGGCACACCGGACTGGCTTGTGCCCCACCGGGTATTTGAGGGCAACCGCCCGTCGAATACGATTCTGATCGAGAAACTCACGCCGGGAACTCTAGGCAAGCTGATTGCGCTCTACGAACATTCGGTTTTTACTCAGGGCGCCCTCTGGAATATCGACTCATTTGATCAGTGGGGTGTCGAACTCGGTAAGGCGCTGGCCCAGCGTATTACCCCAGAGCTTGAAAGCCAGACAGAACCAGAACTCGCGCACGATTCCTCAACGAATTGCCTCATTCGTCGCTACAGGAATCTAAAGAAGAACTGAGAGCTTTCTGAAATTGATCAGTCACAGCGCCTGCAATCGCTGTGAACAGAGAATATAATGAATTTAACTTCAAACTTTTTTAAGGCTATTTCATATGACCCCCTCCGCTAATTCATCAGAGTCTCTGGATGAGCTTTGTGTTAATACGTTACGTCTTCTGTCAGTAGACATGGTACAGAAAGCCGGCTCTGGTCATCCTGGTTTGCCGCTGGGATCTGCTGCCATGGCCTATGCTTTGTGGGACCGCTTTCTCCGCGTTAATCCGGCCGATCCGAACTGGCCCGACCGCGATCGCTTCGTCCTTTCTGCGGGCCACGGTTGCGCTCTACTCTACTCTCTGCTGCATGTCACAGGATATGACCTGTCACTGGATGAACTGAAACAGTTTCGACAATGGGAGAGCAAAACCCCAGGCCATCCGGAGTACGGTATGACACCGGGCGTGGAAGCCACTACCGGACCACTGGGACAGGGATTTGCCAGCGCAGTCGGGATGGCGATTGCTGAGACGCATCTGGCGGCCCGGTTTAACCGCCCCGATCACATCGTCGTGGATCATTTCACATACGTGCTTGCCAGTGACGGAGACCTAATGGAAGGCATTGCGTCTGAAGCGGGTTCCCTGGCCGGACACCTCGGGCTTGGTAAACTGGTCGTATTGTATGCCGACAATCATATCACGATTGAAGGGAATACCGATATTGCGTTCACGGAAGATCGCGGCGCCCGTTTCGAGGCCTTCGGTTGGCACGTCCAGCATGTTGCAGACGGAAACGATCTTGCGTCTGTGACAGAAGCAATCCAGGCAGCGCGGGAACAGACAGACCAGCCTTCGCTGATTGCTGTCAGAACACATATCGGCTATGGCAGCCCGCACAAGCAGGACAGTGCATCCGCTCACGGTGAACCACTGGGAGTGGATGAAGTGCAACTGACTAAAGAACGCCTCGGCTGGCCCGCAGAACCTGCTTTTCATCTCCCCTCGGAGGCCCTGGATCATTTCCGGCAGGCAGTCACCCGCGGGAAGGACTGGCAGGCCGCTTGGGAAGAAAAAATTGCAGCGTACGGTAAAGCACATCCTGATTTGGCTGAAGAGTTCAAACGGATCATGGACGGAACGCTACCTGCAGACTGGGACGCGTCGCTGCCGACTTTCACGGCCGAAAACGGGGCGCTGGCAACCCGTGCCGCATCGGGAAAATGTATTAACGCGATTGCACCACGATTGCCTGAGTTAATGGGGGGCTCCGCCGACCTCGCTCCCAGCACACAGACGTTTATGGATGGCGTGGGTACCTTTCAGTCAAACGAGCGAGCGGGGCGCAACATGCATTTTGGCATCCGCGAGCATTCCATGGGCGCCATCCTGAACGGCATGGCATACCACCAGGGACTGATTCCTTACGGTGCCACTTTCCTGGTATTCAGTGATTATATGCGTCCCCCAATGCGGCTGGCGGCGATAAACGACTTACCGATCATTTACGTTTTCACTCACGACAGCATCGGCATGGGAGAGGATGGTCCGACTCATCAGCCGATCGAACAACTGCTCTGTCTGCGTTCCGTGCCCAATCTGTTTGTCATCCGTCCCGCTGATGCGAATGAGACGGTTGCCGCCTGGCGCGTTGCAGTGGAGCGTCAGAATGGACCAGTGGCGTTGATTTTGACCAGACAGAAACTTCCGATTCTCGACCTGGAACACTATCCCAGTCTTACGTCCGGGGTATCACAGGGGGGGTATGTTCTGGCAGAGGCTGCCGGAAATAGCACACCCGATCTGATCCTTGTGGGCACGGGGTCTGAAGTTCATCTGGCTCTGGAAGCACAGAATCAGCTGGCCAGTGAAGGAGTCCGGGCGCGGGTTGTCAGCCTGCCGTGCTGGGAACTGTTTGCAACCCAACCGGAAACCTATCGGCATCAGGTCGTCGTACCGGGTGTGCCTCTGCTTGCCATTGAAGCTGGTTCAACTTTGGGCTGGGAGACTTATTTCGATTCTCAAACCGCTGCCATTGGAATTACTGGCTTTGGTGCATCAGCGCCAGGAGCGACCGTGATGCGGGAATATGGTTTCACCGTTGAAAATGTCTGCGAGCGGGCGCGTGCTTTGGTGGAGCTATCCAAGGATGAGTAATAATGTTAGTGAGGCGACAGAGGGTCGCGTCTTGAGCGAGTAACGACCTTTCGCGTGCCTGTTTTAGATTAGTGATGTTCCGCCACCGGCTTCTTTCACGATCATCTGAATGAAGTGCAGTTTACGAAGTACGGTGCGCGACATCACGAATGGGTAGAAGTCCTGATGGCCCATGCTGCGCGCGAGTTCGTTCAGAACAGTAGTGAGCTGAACCCACGAGTTCACCAGCAGGATGACTCGATCGGCATCAGGGGCATTCGGGTCGTAAAGATCATTAACAGTGAAGGGCTCGACTGTCTGCTCGACGTCTTCGCCATGCAATCCAAAACGGAGGGCAGTGTCGAGGCTGTCGACTACATGCAGATAGTGTGCCCAGCACTCGGCCCAATCCTCCCATGGATGAGCTGAAGCGTATGTACTGATATGATTTTCGGTCCAGTTTGCAGGAGGACCCTGCTCGTAATTTCGTTTGAGTGCAGCAGAATAGTCTTCTCGTTCATCTCCAAACAATTCACGGTACTGATCCAGCCATGCTGTGTCTGCTACAAGACGATCCCAGTAATAGTGGCCGATTTCGTGACGTAAATGCCCCAGGAGCGTGCGATAAGGCTCATGCATTTCTTTTCGCATTTTCTCACGAATGGAATCTTCTGCTTCTTCGATATTCAACGTGATCAAACCATTGGCATGACCGGTAAGGACACGCGACTTCTGTTCTGTGGATCGTAGAAAATCGAACATGACACCGTGTTCGGGGGACTCGCTCACTCTCGATTCCACCGGTAAGCCCAGATTCAATAATTGCGCGACGAGGCGACGTTTGGCGTTTTCGATTTTGCGCCACCACAGACGATTATCTGCGTCGTCCAGGTTGGGAATTGTGCGGTTCAGTCGGCAGGATTGGCAGAGCGTTACGTCTTCGTTAGCTTGCACCAGCCAGTTACACCCAGCCGGGGAGTCAAAGTTTTTACAACGTTTCCAGATGGTCGGATTCTCGGGAGCCCCGTCAATGACCCAGGTACCAGGGTCTGGTCCTTCTACCAGTGCATGGATTCGTTGTAACGAGGGTGAGTATCCCAGCGGCGATTGACAGCCAAGACAGACACTGTTTTGAAAATAAATGGGACGTCCGCAGCGACAACTGGATGAGCTTCTCAGCTCAGATGGTTCATCCGACTTCCAGACTTCAACCAGACGACTGGTGACCGAATCGTATATATTTCGCATCTGCTGACCTTACGTGCCACGATGGCGCTTACATTGACTTGACCTGAGCGAGGGCCAGTGTCTGGAAGAGATTCACTGCTCTATCGATGTGTGTCTAATGTATGCAGATGAGCTTCGGATTGTAAAGGATCAAGTGGCACTGCAGATACGGCTCAATTGTGAGCCAGTACCAGCTCGAATTTTGCCCTGTTTTCATTATTCCATTAAAAGTAGCTTCGGGATGTTACCTCTGCCAATCGCTACGAGTGCCGGTAGCGAACTCGAACGAGGTCTCGGTGCGATTATTCTCGGTGCGATTATTGTGGTGGGGTTGATTTGAGCAACGCTGTTTGCGCTGCTTGTCATCGTATTACTTTCAGCCTGGAATTTGATGCAATGGTCTGGTTGAAACAGGCATACCTGGAGTAATTTTAATAAGTGATACAGATGTCTTTTATCAGAAATAAAACAACCCAGCATAGGATATACATAAACACGATTAAAGACTGATTCACTCTTGGAACCTCGTAAAATAGTACTTAGAAAGCACCAATTTTACTTCTTAACTTAGCTTTTTACTATAAATTACTTGCATTCAAATATTGGTATGATTACGCTCGTGATAGTTTTGAGACTCAGTATCAACTTTTCCCCGCCGTCGCCAGGAACAGGTTGTGTTTTGTGTTGCCTGAGATTTGTAATCAACAGGACCACTGAGCCCCACCAATAACCTTTCCAGGAGACAATCATGTTTTTCCCTGCGCGCGAACAGCGCAACCGGTCTGCATTCACCTTGATCGAACTACTTGTGGTGATTGCCATTATTGCGATTCTGATCGCTTTGCTTCTACCCGCTGTGCAGCAGGCACGTGAAGCCGCCCGCAGAACACAGTGTAAAAACAATATGAAACAAATCGGCCTGGCCATGCACAACTACATGAGTACCTGGGCTGAATCGATTCCCAATGCGGGGGGGACCCTTTCCGGTTATCCCAACGACCATTCCCCGCTGGCAAAACTGCTGCCTTATGCGGATCAGGCCAATCTGCAGAACCTGGTTGACTTCAATATTCAGATGGGACATCCGGCTCTGGGTGATCTGCCTGTCTCCATGCATGAAGTCGCTAAAACAGTTGTGCCGATGTTCCTGTGTCCCAGTGATCCGGCTCCTGCTGTCAATCATATTCCGACCTATCCCACCGGAACCGTTTATGCGGGTACCAACTATGCCATGAATCAAAGCAGTGGCATTCAGATTCCAGATCCCGGTCAGGTACACCCCATGCGTACCGGCGATGGTCTCTGCTGGGTGGGGGCCAACCTGAAAATGCGAGATATCACCGATGGTACTACCAATACGATCGCCTTTGCTGAATCAACACGTGGGAATGGAGCCCGGACTTCCAATAGTGATCCCATCACGAATCCTCTGCTGTATCGACGGATGGTTTCTTCCGATGTTTATACTGGGTCACAGACTGACTGGGACAGTGGTCGCCTTACCACCTGGTTGCGGGGAACCGTTCCAGAAGGGCCTGTCATGAATGGCTATTATACACCTAACAGTGATACAGCAGACGCCATTAATGGCTCTTCAAAGCTGACCGCTGCCCGCAGCTATCACACTGGCGGAGCGAATGTCGTTCTTTGTGATGGCAGTGTTCGCTTTGTGGGGGATTCCATTGACGTAAACCTCTACCGCGGACTCTGGACTCGCAGTGGAGGAGAAGTCATCGGGGAATTCTGATGAGCTAACGGAAATACCAGTCGTTCACGAACAGATGCAGACCCAGGTTTGCATCTGTTCGCTTTGAATATGAGTTGCTCCATCAGAGATACAATAGAAATTACCCCTGATTTAATCCCTGTTTCCTCTTGAGACTCAATATGTCAGATACAATCACCAACTCGTCAACGGTAGATGAAAATCAAACGGAAACCCAGTCTGCCACAACAGCGAGGCAAGCGAATGCAAAATCGTCAAAAAGCGGCTTATATACGATCGTCTGGCGCTGGCATTTTTATGCAGGGATTCTGTCTGCTCCTATTCTCTGGATGATTACGATCACTGGCGCGATTTATGTCTTCAGTACCGAACTTTCCGAGTGGCGTGACCAGGCATTATTGAATGTTTCACCACAAGAGGAACGAATCAGCTACGATCGCCTCCGCGAGATCGCCTCCAGCCATGCAGCATCAGAAGATCTGGAAGGAATGGTCGTCCGTTCCGATCCGGCGCATTCTGTTTTCTTTCTTGCGCACATCGAAGGGGAGCCCGGCAATCGAGCAGACGATCAGCACCAGCGTATTTTTCTGAATCCCTATGATGGCAGTTTACTGGGAACCCGCATCGCGGAACACGATTTCTTTGCTTTCGTACTCAAGTTACATCGTAACTTGATGCTGGGGACAACGGGCCACATTCTGACGGAACTTGTTACCTGCTGGGGGCTGATTTTGTTAGCAAGTGGCATCTATCTCTGGTGGCCGCGAGGCAAAAAGAATGCAGGAGTCTGGCTGCCGCGGATTAAAGGAAAATTCTATGCAGTGCTCCGCGACTGGCATGCCGTTTCGGGTTTTTACCTGGTACCGCTCATTGGGATTGTCGCCATCACCGGATTGCTTTTCACGCAGATCATGGGAACCGGATTTAACACGACGATCAAGAAAATGGGGCACTGGCCACCAGAATGGTTTCTGACTGCGGAGGCTCCAGCGCCTACACCCGATGCAAAGCCGATGACGCTGGACCAGGTCGTCCCATTATTTATGGAACACAGTCGATCGGCTGAAGACGCTGTCGCCATTCGCTTTGCAGAAAAACCGGAACTGGCGCATAAAGCCTTTTATATGATTGATGACGATAAGAATTCACTGCGTACCGTTTCGGTGAATCAATATACGGGAGAAAAATTCAGTATCCTGGATCCCCCCGATCTGCCTTTTTTGTATCGGGTGCGACTTTGGGCCGTATCGATTCACATGGGTAAAATATTCGGCATGCCCACCAAGATACTGGCGATGATTGCCAGTCTGGGCTTATTGGGATTATCTGTGACAGGCATCTGGATGTGGTGGAAACGCCGTCCTACCGGACGCAGTGGTTTCCCTCGCGCACCACTTCCCCAATCACTGCCCGTCTGGGGATGGGCGCTGATCATTGTGGTAGGAGTACTGCTGCCAGTTGCAGGCGTCTCGATCCTTCTAATCTGTTTACTGGACTGGATCTGTTTTTCACACCTGCGCAGGAAAAACGCAGTCTGAAATTACAAGTCCTGAAACGGAATGTTAGAGGGCATCACATTTAATCATTGTGTCTGCCGATCTATTATCCTCGGTCCAAATGGCCCTGGAGACGCTACGGTAAAACTGGATACAGGCTAAATCGTTCCCCGGCCTTGCTGCAGCAGTGTCAGGGGCCGTTTTTTACCGACCGAGACAGCAGGCCAGACTGCAATCAGGATTGAGAATACCAGCATTCCAGCCAGTCCACTTAGAATGGCAAACCAGGGTACGGACAGATCGGGGTGCAGCCCGCCGAAAAAGCTGAAGTATTGTGCAATCCCGGCACCACACCAGCCTGCCATCATACCGAAACCAAAGCTGATCAAGCCAGCGACAATGCCGATCAGCAGCCCTTCTGCCAGAACGACAAGCACGAGTGACCAGCTGGTAATGCCCAGCGAACGCAGGACACCCATTTCCCAGCGGCGAGATCTGACTGAGACAATGATGACATTCAGTACGCCAAATCCGGCGATCAGAATTGTGATCAGTGGAATCTGGCTCAACATCCAGATCCAGCGACTGGCGGCACCGCGGGTAATGGCACGAATATCTTCAACAGGCATCATGCGCAGTCCACGAGCACCTTCAGAAGATGCCAGGGGATCATCATTGGCTGCTATCGCAGGGACCTGCAGTTGTGTTTGGGCAGCCTCTAAGATCTGATCTGGATTGGCCTGATTCGAAGCATAATTGAACCAGACATACGAGGCGACCGGTTTGTTGAAGTCCTGGGCGACCGATTCATAGCTGGCAAAGACCAGCGCGGCTGCCCGATGGGTCCGGGACCGGAAGCCGGTCAATTTTGTCTGCCAGTGCCAGCCTGGTAACCGCACTGCACCAGCAATGGTGTATTTTATCGGTTGATCCGGATTCTCGGGTGGAACCAGTGTGAACTGATCTCCTGTCGCGAGTCCTGTCTCCTTCAAAAAGTGATCGGGGACTACGCAGGCATTTCCCTGTTGCAACAGAGGAACAGCAGACTCGGGTGAACCAGCCACCCATTCCAGGTCGAACAGGGGACGCTCTCCCAGAAACGCACCTTCCGGATCGATGCCGACGATGACAACATTGTCCTGCCTGGTAACCGAGGCCCGTTCAGCACTATTTGTCAGATCGTTCAGCAGGCGCGGCTGTTCAACTACGATCGGTTCACACCGCTCAGGATCGATGCCGGGAACTGCAGCAAGAGCGGCTGCTTCCTCTGGGGGAATCTCAAGCGCACGAAAGGCGATCAGCGCATCAGGCGCCCAGGGACCAGGAATGAAGGCTTCCAGCATCGTAAATCCCCAGACCAGAATTCCAATATACAGCCCCATGCCTATGGCGATGGAGATGGCGGCTCCTACCGTCCGCCATAGATGGTTGGTGATCTGGCTGCGCAGCAGTTTGGGATCGAGTCCGCACAGTCGCGCCAGTACAGGGCTGCCCCAGCGATCAACCAGAATCACAATTCCTGGTGACAGCAGAACGAAACCGACAGCCATTGAGGTAAAACCAATGACTAGCGTGGCAGTCATGCCACGGGTTTCTCCTGGAGGAAACAGAAATACCAGCAGAGGGTTGATGCAGATCAGAATCAACCCCAGTCCGACGGTTTTCCAGGGCGCTGTCTGCAGCCCAGCGAGTTGCGGACGCGGAGCCATGGCATCGATTGGTTTGACGCGTGTGACCTGCCAGATTGGAATCAGTGATGCCAGAAATGCACCACCAAAAGTCGCGAATGCCGCAAGCAGGAGACTGAATGGTCCCACGGACGAACCGTGGTGCAATAATCCTCCCGACGCACGAACGGACATCCAGAGCAGCAACTGACCAAGCAGAATTCCCCCCACAAAGCCGATCGCTGCCAGCAACAAACCTTCACAGGCAATCAAGGAGCCGACTTCAAAACGTGTAAAACCAATCGCACGCAGGATGGCATACTGTCGAACACGTTCCGTGATTCCCATACTCAAGGTCGAGAAAATGACGAGCATCGCAATCAAAATGGCGATGCCTGTTGCCGCATATGACTGAATCAGAACATTCTGCGCACTGGCTGATTCATCAAGTGCTTCTTCAATATCAATCGATTCCTGAAATTGCACAGGGGTTGAATAGCGACTGAGCCGCGGACCCCAGCCAAAGCGAAAGCGGGTCAGGTCAGCGTCTGGTTGCAGCGCAACGCCGATCATGCTGATCTCTGCCTGTTTGGCGAAAAGTTTTTCGGCGGCAGCAGTGGAAACAAAAAATTCACCAGAGCCGGGAGTGATGATCTGGATTGCTGCTTCTCCGCCAGGACCAATGATGGTGGGAGCATCGACAATTCCGATCACCTGAAACGGCTCTGTTTGATCACCGTCCCCGATGGAAACAGAGTCACCAGTTTTAAGCCCCCATATTCTGGCAACATCGGCTCTGACCACGGTTTCACGTGAGTTCAGCCGGGAAGGATCCAACCAGTGACCAGCGTGCATGTCGAAGGGAGGCTCATGCGAATCGGTTGCCAGTATCATGGAAACCGGTCGTCTCTGCGAGGCCTGATCCGGTGGGGACGATGAATTGTCATCAGGAGAAGCGGGCGGGGCGTCAGTCAGGGATGATTCCGTTTTCTCATTCTTTAGCGAGAGAAGTGGTCGAACTTTCAACATCTCTCCCCAGAAGGGATCGGCGGCTGCAACCGAGGTATCGCTTCTCAAATCGGAAAGCACTTCGGCAGGTATGACCGTTTCGCCATTCAGATCGATGGGAGCGACTGCCAGTTCGTAACGCCCCAAAACCAGATCTGAATAAATGTCAAAGTTTTTCAGAAGCATATCATATCCACTGGCTACCCAGACCACGATGCAGGTTGCTGCAATGGTCGCCAATGAAGTGAGCATCAATCTGGTGGGACGTTCTCGTACAAATGAGAGGGCAACGCGAAAAACTTTTCTCACACCATTACTCCCGTAGCCGAATTCAGAACTCCCTGGTACTGGCTGGCGATTTCCTGTGGATCAAATTTGCCGCTGGGAGCAAATTCCGCGAGGTTCTTTCCATCTTTAAGAACGACGACCCGGTCGGCCCACATGGCGACGTGCGGCTCATGTGTCACAATTACGATCGTTCGATTTTGCTCAGTACAGAGTTCGCGCAACAGTCGACAGATTTCCTGGCCGGAAACCGAATCGAGACTACCCGTGGGTTCGTCAGCCATCAGGATGGCCGGATTGGTGATCAGGGCACGTGCGATGGCGATCCGCTGCTGTTCGCCTCCCGAGAGGGCGTCCGGCTTGTGAGTTCGTCGGTCTGTCATTCCCAGTCGTTCCAGCAAAGCACCCACACGTTCTTTAAGCCCCGGTTCATCCAAGGCAGGCAGACGAATATTGTCTTCCGCAGACAGACTGGGGATGAGGTTAAATGCCTGAAATACCAGTCCGATATTGAGTCCGCGAAATTTCGTCAACTCATAGTCCGAGAGCGAAGCCAGATCCTGACCATCCACGCTGACTGTTCCCGCATCAATGTCCGTCAGGCCGGTCATGGCATGTAACAGTGTGCTCTTGCCTGATCCGGAGGCACCCATGATGGCAACCAGTTCTCCGGTCCGTACAGTGAGGTTGACTCCGTCCAGCGCAGAGATGGTCGTTTTCCCCTGGTGAAAACGTTTGACAACGGATTCGACTTTGAGCGGAGGCGCAGAGGAATGGTCGAGAGTGTTCATGTTGAATATATTTCAGTCAAGGGGAATCAGGAAGAGACTTGATACGCTCTGCCTTACATCGCAGAGCGACCTGACTGCAACAGTTGCAGCAGTTTCATACGACAGATCGAAAACGCAGGCCACAAGGCGGCAATCAGGCAGAGAAACAGCGTGATTCCAAATCCCAGGCCGATCTGCTTCCAGGGGATGACCAGTGAGGGGCGCAGCCCGCCAAAAAAACTCACATACTGTGAGATGCCCGCGCCACACCAGCCCGCCATTACTCCAAAGCCCAGACTCAGACAACAGGCTACCAGTCCGACCAGCAAACTTTCGGCTAGAATCAACCGTGCCAATGCAGAGCGTGAGAGCCCCACGGCCCGCATGACACCAATGTTCCAGGTGCGTGCCCGGATGGAAGCCATGATGGTATTGAGAACCCCCAGGCCAGCGATCAGCAGCGTCACCAGAGGTAACTGGCTCATACCCCAGATCATCCCATCGGCTCGATTATGGATCAAATCCTGGACTCCCTGTCGGGTACTGATACGGACAGCGGAACCAAAGTTGGTGGCACCGATCTTCCAGGTTCCCTGGTAATTAGTTGGCTGCGCTTTACCTGAATATGTGGCGGCAATCTTTTGCAGGGAATTTCCCATGTCATCCAGCGAAGCGTTAGCTTCGGTTTGTGTCCAGAAGAAATTGATCTTCTTAAAGTTAAAATCATGACGCACTGTATTGATATCAGCAAAGACCATGGCGGCAGCCCGGTCTCCGCGACGACGCAGTCCGGAAAGTTTTGTCATCCAGTGCCAGCCGGGAAGTTCAACGATGCCGGCGACTTCATACCGAAAGGCTTTATCAGGATTTTCCGGCAAGAGTACTTCAAAGGAATCTCCCAGTCCTAAACTCGCTTCTGTAGCAAAGTGATCGGGGATGATGCAGGCCCGATTATGTTTCATTTGCTCTGCAGCAGTCTGGGGATCCCCTTCCAGAAAGCGGAGATTCAACAACGGATTAGAATCGCTGATGCCCCGCTGAGGATCGACGCCAATCAGCACGATGGAATCCTGGCGTGAGACGGAAGTGCGTTCCTTACTGCCTGTCAGATCTTCCTTAAGTTTTGTCTGTTCCACAGCCAGTGGCAGACAGGTTTCCGGGCGAAACCCGCTGACATTCGCGACTGTTTGAAATGCTTCATCGGGAATACCACCTTCTTTGAAGTTGACCAGCAGATCGGGCACCCATTGACCGGGGACAAAAGGTTTTAGCATGGAATAGCCCCAGATTTGAGTAGAGACAAATAATCCCAGTCCCAGGGTGAGTGCTACACATGTACCAAGTGTTCGCCAGAGATTGGATGAAAGTTCTGCTGAAAGGAGCCGGGGATCGAGCAATAAGATTCGTGCCACCAAGGGGCCCAGGATGCGTTCAATAATCGTGATTGTAATTGGTGCCAGCAGCACAAATCCGATCGCCATCGTCGCGTAACCCAGTGCCGCGTAAATCGCGTATTGTGACTGATTCTGCATAGGCAAGAGGAAAATAAGAATGGGGTTGATGAGTATCAGCACGAGACCGATGGTAGAAAGTGCTATCAACAAACCACGCGAGATGCCTGCTGTTCCAGAGCGGGCTGACATCGCTTCCAGCGGGCTGACGCGCATTGCCTGCCAGGCAGGGAAAACAGACGCCCCCAGGGCGCCACCAAAAGCGCAGGTTCCAGATAGTATGATGCACCACGGACCCAGACCGGTTTCCTGTGTAAAGAGGGTCGGCTGTGCAGATTGCATCAGTTTCAGAATGCCCCAGCCAGCGGCGAGACCACCCAACCAGCCAATCGCTCCCAATAACAAACTTTCCAGTCCAATTAAGATGCCAATCTGTCCCGGTGTCATAGAGACAGCTCTGAGCACCGCGAACTGTCGGGTTCGTTCATTCACGCCCATGCTCAATGCAGTAAAGATAATAAACAGCGCTGCCAGTAATGCGATGCCGGTTGCTGACCAGGCCTGACTGCGAGCGCCGGATACGGAACGACTGTTACTGATATCTTCGGTGATGTCGCTGGTCGACATGAGTGTCAGGGGGGGAGTCTGACTGGCCAGGCGCGACTCCCAACGAGCTTTGAATTCAGCAGGCTGGGCACCCTCTACCAGGCGAATCTGTGAAATCGTGATCGGGGGAGGCGATTCTCCCAGGACGATTTCTGCAACAGCAACCGGAACATACAGGGCCGCCTGTGCTGGTCCACGCGAAGGACTCGGTCCGCGAAAGCCGCCGATTGATCGTACCTGTTCCACGATGCCGACAATGGTTACCTCGACTTCGCGGTTGACCTGCTGGAGATGAACCTGATCACCTACTGAAACATTGAATGCAGCAGCACTGCCACTGCTGATCACGGCTTCAAGGGCAGCGGAGCCGGGCTCAATCCAGCGACCCGCTTTCATCGGGTAAGGGGGATTAGCAGCATTGGTTCCAACCAGGGTTGGACTGAGAGGAGGTATGAAGCTCGGGCCGCGAGGTCCTTTGGAATCCGGTTTACTGCGTTTGTCAGACTGCGATGTGTCAGCTGGTAGTTCATCTGATGTGGGGAAAGCTGGTTTGTTACGTGGGGATTTATTTTTTAAAGGTTTCATCTGGATCCGACTTTGTATTTCAGAAACCAGTTCCACCACAGATTCATCCTGACTTATTTCCCGTATCATTTCTGCAGGCAGCATGATCTTCGGTTCCGCGCCGACTCCTGTCTGAATTTCTTCCTGCGCCAGGACAAATTGATAGCGGCCCATATAGTCATCAGAAAAATCATCGAACTGTGCAGTCAGCGCGTCATAACCACTGACTACCCAGATGACTACACCGGAAGCAGCGACGATGGATAACGCAGTAAGGAGAAAGCGGGCGGGATGACAGTGAATTTGTCCGAAGAGGAGTTTTAAGATCAGCTTCATGGTGTCTCAATTTCTGGTCCTGGTAACAGAACCGCTTCCTGGTAAAACGCAGCCAGCGCCTGAGCATCGGGAAATTGTTTTGTTTCGAATTCCGTCAGTTTCTGACCATCCCTCAGGACGATTACTCGATCAGCCCACATGGCAACATCAGGTTCATGGGTTACGACAATCACTGTTCGGCCCAGATCGTGGCGGAGTTCCTTCAACAGTCGACAGATCGTCTGGCTGGTGACCGAGTCCAGGCTGCCCGTCGGTTCGTCGGCCAGTAGCAGGGCAGGGTCGGAGATCAATGCCCGGGCAATGGCGATTCGCTGTTGTTCTCCTCCACTTAAAGCATCCGGACGATGGGCACCCCGATCCTGTAAACCAATTCGCTCAAGTAATTCGTCAACGCTCAATGGTCCCTGTTCACCTCCTGCAAGGACCGGGAGCAGAATGTTATCGCGGGCAGTCAACGTCGGAATTAAATTGAAGGACTGAAAGACCAGTCCGATCTTCCGTCGACGGAAGCGAGTCAATGCGGGATCATTCAATGACGTGATTTCGGTTCCATCAATCAGAACTCGTCCCTCGTCGGGCTGAGTGATGCCCGCCATCAGATTCAGCAATGTGCTTTTACCTGATCCACTGGCTCCCATGATGGCGACAAATTCGGATTGATTGACCTCAGCGGAGACTCCATTCAGAGCCAGAACACGTTTATCTCCCTGTTGAAAACTCTTTGTCAGATTCTCGATCAGGAGGGGGTGGGATCCAGTATGACTGGTTATAGTGGTAGATTGTGGGCTGGCCACGGATTTGGTTGTCACTGATTCTGATTCCTGTTTCTCTCGACACAAAAAAGCAACTTATTGTTTAGAATCTTGCAAATCATCTGAATGTGGTTGGTCAGGCTTAGAATTCGCCGATGATTTCACCTCCGGCACGTGTCCAGAGCCCATGATAGAGAGTCTGATCGATCGAATCCCCGACAAAGCGAACACTGCCATCGCAGAGAACGACATTAGCACCACCGCTGTGATAGCTGCGAGCCGCCGTCAGTTTGGATGAACCAGTAACAGCGTCCGGAACTTTACTGTTGGGTGTCAGATAGCCGTTCATGACCGGTCCAAAGGGAACACTGCCGCGCAACCAGGAGAGCATTCGCGAGCCTTCTGTGTTCGGATAGGGAGGCGCAGCTGCAACCTCGGGATACCCTCCTTCCATGCGATACATTCTCACGTCATTATTGGTTCCGGTTGTGTTGGTACCCGGGCCGCGTGTTGATTCGGCAAAGGCGATCGTATTCGTCGTTCCGTCAACGATGTCGCGCATTTTGTTTTTCGCTCCTACCCAGAAAAGACCATTGCCAGGAGCCAGCGGATGAATAGGGTCATAGGTACTGCCATTGTCGAAATCGACGCCGTCTCCCTGATTAGCTGCGTAGTTACAACCGGCATACTCATATAAATTCTGGTAAGGCTCGATTGCCACCTGGGGGCCCGGGTCACTGGGGCACAGAAACATGGGAATAACCGTTTTGGCCACAGGTTGCAGCTCAGCAGGCAAGGGTTGAAATGCGGGGTGTCCCAGATGAAGGTTGAAGTCAATCAGATTATTGAGGTTTGTCTGATCGGAATACGGCAGCAGACGAGCCAGAGGTGAGAAGTCATCGGGGTAGCCACTGGTCAGCGGGTTACCCGCATTGGGAAGCGTCTCACCATAGGTACTGACATAATTGTGCATCGCCAGACCGATTTGTTTCATATTATTTTTACACTGTGTTCTACGGGCCGCTTCACGCGCCTGCTGCACAGCGGGTAAAAGTAAAGCGATCAGAATTGCGATGATGGCGATCACCACAAGAAGTTCAATCAGGGTAAAGCCACGTCTTAAACGCATGGAAGTACCTTCCTCAATATAAATAACTCATTTGTGAAATAGACGGACGAGTGGATTGAGAAGGTGATCCGGAGGCTGGCTGCTGGCTGGCGAAGTCCATCGGCGTACGAACTGTTTATTACTGCAACAATCGTTCCAGCGAGTTTCAGACCGGCATTGTCTTTGATCAATACCTGATACAATGCAGGAAATATGAGATGTGAGTGCAGGGTTAACAGAGTGGCTGTCAGTGAAACCGACATCGGTGTCGAAACGATAGCCATGGGCGTTTTCGGAATGATAGGTCCGAAAATGCTTTATAGCAGCTTGAGTCAATTGATTCTCAGGGGTATTGAGCTAAGATAATTCAGAGATCGATTTCTGGGTCGGGCATTGAAATATATTCTGACATGCAGCGTCGATCCAGCTACGACGACCAATCCATCCAGCCATCGCACGGACTGTCGCTCCACAATTTCCATTGTCTGGGGAGCCTTCCCCAATCTATCCTGATTCGACTCGCATTCTGATTTATAAAGGTGACTTCGATGGCCGGAAACCAGTTTCACACCACGTTAGTAAATGCTGCCATCTTCCTTCTGATCCTCTTTACCAAAACCACCGCCGCAGAACAGCCAGGGCAAAGCGAAGTGGGATCGCGGGGATTGAAATCTGGTTCGATCAGCCAGTTATCCGGCTACGCAACCACAAAAGGCAAGCTTGATTCTGGACAGACTCAAGTTTATGAATTGAATGCTGCTGAAGGAGATTATGTGCAAGGCCAGCTGGCAGGACCTCAATTATCTCTGGCATTATTGAACCGCGAAAATCAACAGGTGCGGATGCTGGCCAGGGGAGAAGCTATGCGGCAGGATTTTCGGTTCATTGTAGAAAATAAAGGTCCCTACAAACTGGAGGTCTCGGCAGCAGAACCCGCGTCATTTTCGATTCAGCTGAAAGCATTTATACCGCGAAATGAACAGTTTCCTCCCCCCGATGTACTTCAGAGTCCAAGGCTCCGTGAACTTGAGGAAACAGTTTCGACGAGTGGTTCTACTGAGCAGTTCTGGCAGGAAATGCAGAAACAGGGTACACCACTGATTGAAACAGCAAACGTTATACCCCCATTGTCAAAGGGAACCGCGCTGGTCACTTTCCTCTGGCGCGGCGCTTCTCGGAACGTACGTCTGTTCGGTGCGCCTTCAGGCGATCACGATGAGCTGCGGCGGCTTAAAAATTCGGATGTCTGGTTTGGCAGTTATCGGGTACCTCTTTCGTCACGCATTGGATATAAACTGGCCCCCGATGTTCCTGAATTTAAAGGTACATTCTGGGAACGACGGCGCGCAATACTGGCGACTGCCCAACACGATCCATTTAATAAGAAGTATTTTCCTGAAGATGCAGTCGACCAGTACGACGGCGAATCATTTGTCGAACTCCCGGGTGCTTCCAAGCAACCATGGATTATAAAAAACAATGACACTCCTGCGGGAAAAGTAGAGACTCATCGATTCAGTAGCAAGATTTTCGGAAACATACGTGATCTGTTTGTGTATCGACCGCACGATTATCAGGCCGCTTCAAAGCAGAAATGTCTGCTGCTGGTGTTTGATGGTGAAAAATACCTCAATGACATCAAACTGCCAGTAATTCTGGATAATTTGATTGCGATGAGGATGATCCCTCCGACGGCAGTCGTTTTTATAAGTAATCCCAGTGGTGAAAGCCGATCACTCGAGCTACCCTGCAATCCTGATTTGGCCCGTTTCCTGGCCGAAGAACTATTTCCCTGGATCAGGCAGCAGAAGCTGGATACAACCAGAGAAAAGACAGTTATTGCCGGTGCCAGCTATGGTGGTCTTGCCGCCGCGTATGCGGGATTAAAACATCCGGAGCTGTTTGGCAATGTCTATTGTCAGTCCGGTTCATTCTGGTGGTCACCCCGTTCCACCCCGGAGATGTCGGAAGTAGAGCCAGAATGGTTGACCCGACAGTTTGTGACCGCTCCTGTAGAAGACGTTCATTTTTATCTTGAAGCAGGCCAGTTCGAATCCAATCCGCGAGGCGGGGGGAGTATTCTCGGTACTACAAGGCATTTGCGTGACGTGTTGCAAGCAAAAGGCTACCTAGTTCAACTGCATGAATACGCCAGCGGTCACGGTTATTTCTACTGGCGATATAATGTCCCTGATGCTCTGATAAGACTTTTGGGAACGCAGCATACAACAACAGATTAATGCTGGTTTCGTTTTCAGTGATACAAACTCTTTGGTTGATCTACCTAGAGCGCATGACATTTAAGTATACTGTCTCTCAATCTAATATACTCGGGCCAGGCAGCCTTGGAGACGTTACAGTAAAACTGGAGACAGTCTAGAGAAACTCTATGTTATCAGGCGTTAATTCAATTCAACAGGAAGACGTACTGCCAAAATGTCTCAGAATTATCTGGGAATTCACAATGAGGCAGTTGAGTTTCTTTAAAAATCTAATCAGGTACGGATTGCGTGATCTTTGACCTGAGAGTTTTAAGGGCCATGCCTGGAATGCGTGCAGCGGCTGCCTGATTATATTGACATCGTGACAGGATCTCATCAATACAGACATGTTCAATCTCACTTAGCAGTTCGTCATGCAGTCTGGCTCGATCTTTAAACAAATCCAGATGTTCCACTCTCTGATTCAACCAGCGATTCCGAGAAGCTTTCCATTCGTAAGACTCTGATTTTCTGCCTCAGAACTTCGAGGATGGGGAAGATGTTCCAGGGAACTGGGAGCCCTTGTCCCGTACAAAACCCTCTTCGTAACGACTTTTGCACGGGCTGATTCCGGAACTTGTGAAGTCAGTGAAACTTACAAAAGTGAAAGTCCACAGCGACTCGGAGGTAACTCGTAGCTTTCGAAGATTTGACTGGCAGGTTAACAGCAGCCGCGACACCGGTATTAAAGGTGAGCTGAGTCAACTCTGCGGCCCTGCAGAGTACTGAAAGAGGTCGTCAATCGAATGTAAACCGTGTCTCAGCGGGCTACAAATATAGTGACATCACCTTATTTTACAGCATGTTACCAATGTGACTGATTTTACCACGATGATCCAACTTTTTCATCCCCTGCCGACACTGATTGCGACTGCTTTTGACAGCCTGTTGGCCAAATATGTCCTCTACTTGAAAAATGAGAACCGGATTCTGCAGGATCGTCTACCAGGTGAGATTCACACAAAACCACACGAACGTGCGCAGCTCTTGAAATATGGTAAGCCGCTCGGAAAATCGATCAACAAACTGATTACGATCGTCACTCCCGGGACCTTTCATCGCTGGATAGCCAAGCATACTTTGGCAGCATTGCAAAATGTATTTGATGCCTATGTCGAGCAGGGGCCGTTTCTGCGAATTCTTATGACCATTGGGAGCGACTTTGATCGTGCGCAGATAATGGACGAACTCTTCTGCATGTCCGACCTGGAATAGTGATGTTTTCGAAGCGACTCCTTTTTGCGCGATGAAGTTAATCAGGTGAGTTGTCGCAGCACGGTAACGGCGGATGGTCTGTAATGAGGACCGCGATACCTGTTCGTGATGGTTAAGCCATCTGGTTTGCAAATCATCGATTTGAACCGGTTCAAAATTGAAGACTGAGTGAGTATGTGTCTCCAACTGGGAATTGATACGCGCGGCCATCTGCCGCGCCTCTTCTTTATCCGGTCCTATTTTGGGTCGCAAACGCTTTCCATTTTCATGGTAGGTGAGATACCAGATTTTACCGCGGAGATCGCCACGAACTTTACCGATTCGGAATGATGCCTTACGGTTTTGCTTTGATGATTGCTTCATCAACAGAGCCTTTCAGAGAACCCCCGTGCCACAAAACGCCACAAAATGTGCCACAAATGGGAAGCTCTGGAGCGGTCCAGATAAAGCAAATGCCGCTGAGTTATAGGGTTACAACTCAACGGCAATCAAATAAGCGGAGAGAGGGGGAAACTCGGCTCCCTGTTTTTATCTTACTCTAGCATAGTAGCGTTTAAGCGTCAAACCCCTATTTTTGTAGGGGAAGCAGCCTTATGGTTACTTCTGGTTAGTGTTGGTTGTTTTCTGTTATTTGTCAATCGTTTCAGCACACTTTCAGCACAAATCGATTTTAGCCATGCTCCTGCCCCAGCCACCAGCGAATCAACTGCTGTGTATGCTCGAAAACGACGGCGCGGCAGAAAGAAGTCGGAATCCCCGGATGTCCCGGTAGTAGCCGCTGATTATTCTCGCTTCAGTTCGAATAACCAACGCGATGAAAGTATCGATCAGCAGCAACAAAAGTGCCGGGAACACGCCTCCCGATTAGGCCATACTATTCTATCTGCTAACGAATTTGAAGACAGGGCCGTATCCGGAACAAAACTTGAAAGAGAGGGCCTGAATGAAATGCTGGAGGCAGCGAAGCAGGGAAGATTCAATGTACTTTATTTGTATAGCCTGAGCCGACTGGCTCGAGAATCGGTGATTACCTTACCGATCCTCAAGAAGCTCGTCTATGTCTACGGTGTTCGTTGTATTTGTGTGACTGAAGGTATCGACACTGATACAACGGGCTGGGAAGTTATCGCTGCGATTTTTGCGCTGATCCATGAACAGTTCATTAAAGATTTAAGTGCAGCTGTTATCCGGGGGCAGGAGGGGGCCCTGCTCAGTGGTTATTCTGTGGGCGACTGGTGTTTCGGTTATGGCTCTGAGCCAGTACTGGGATCGGAACAGAATCGCGCAGGCCGTAACAGTAAGCCGCGAAAAATATATGTGATCAACCAGGAGCACGCAGAGTGGGTCAGTCAGATCTTTACCTGGTATGTCGATGAAGGAATGTCAATTGGCCAGATTGTCAAAAGACTCAATCATTTAAAGGCGCCTAAAGATCATCGTTCTTCGAGTAAAGAGTGGCACCATGACCTTATTGTGAATCTGTTGTCGAATCCGAAATATGTTGGTGACTGGCCCTGGGGAGAGATGCAAAACGTGCGTGACCCAGAAACAGGTATTGTTTGTCAGAAGCCACGTTCGGAAGAAGAGAGTGAACAATGGAAACGTGAATTTCCCCATCTACGTATCATTGATGACAGCACTTTTCGGAGAGCACAGGAACAACTGGATGCGAATGCACAAAAGTGGGAAAAGCACCGCCGTACTAATGGTAAGTTTACCGGCTCTTCCACCGAAACGAACGGTCGCCGCAAAGTCAGACTGTTGCATGGGCTGTTGAAGTGTGCCCAGTGTGGTAGCCCGTTCCATTCTGATGGCAAGCGAGCCCGATGTCGCGGCGGTAAACGTGGTACCTGTAAATCTATCACCTCTGTGCCATTAAAGCTGCTGGAATCGATGATTCTCGAAAGAATCGGGACGGTCATTCTGGAGGATGATCAGTGGTTTAAGTGTGTCTTCAATGATCTTCTGAAGCTGCATCGGGAATACGAAAACCGGGTCCCTGCGACGATCAGAGAGAAAGAGCGGGAGTTATTCCAGGTGACTCAAAAGATCGAGCGCCTTGTCGATCTGGTCGAACAGGGGGATGCCCCAGAGGATTTGCAGCGACGTCTCAAATCCAGGAAGGAAGAACAGAAAGAAATCCAGTATGAGCTGAAACAGCTCCGGCTGGAACGGAACCACAACCTGGGAACACCTTCCAAAGCATGGCTCAGGGAACGGCTTAAGCAGTTGTTTGGTGTTCTGAAGGAATCTTCGCCTGCCGCCAACAGGGCCCTGAGTGCCCTTGTTGGTGGGGAAATCATTCTGGAAGAAAACGAGATCCCTCTCAGAAAACGGAATTTCTTTCGAGGGAGATTCCGGCTCAACTTCAGAGGCATTTCGAGTTTCCTTGCTGACACCTCAGCTTCGGTTGAGGGGACTGGACAGGGTGAAGAAGTCGTGATTGACTTCATCCAGCCGGATAAAGCAGATCAGCAGCGCGAGATTGCCAAACGGATGTACGACGCTGAAGAACCGGAATTCATAATTGCTGAAGCATTAGGCGTCAGCCGCAGCAGGGTCACGAAGCTTATAGATGAAGTCTTTGAACTACGGGGCGAGAAAAAACCGGATGGACGTTCCCGTCGATCGCGACTTGCTGTGAAACACAAAGAACCGCCCCCGTATCAGGCGATCGCGGAGGAGGTCATGAAACTGTTCAGACAGAAAGTGAAGTATGGAAAGATAGCCAAAGCTCTGAATGTCGACCGGAATACGGTGACCAGCTCAGTCAAATACTGGCACGAGCAACGTGGGTTACCTGTACCCGACGGACGTACTCGCAGAAAATTACTTTGACAGTCACTGTTTTTTATTCCGGTCACTTTCAGTATGCCGACCACCTTTGCGGGTGGTCGGCCATATCATTTTTTTAGATATCAGGGCGACTGACTGTCTGCGTAAAAAGAGAACAGGAATGGGATCTATTCACTTGTTTGGTCTGTACTTATCTGTTTTTACATCCACGGAAACATCATTCTCTGCCCCCTCTGTTTCTGTGATGCATTCCCCTGAACCTGAAGGTCACACTGAAAGAGTTTTCATAAGAATGTCTTATACCTGGGACATGCCTTCCCTGAATCACAGTTGAGACGAGGGAGAAATTGACTCCAGCAATTCGAAATCACGGATTTTTCAGATTTCTGGTGACAAGATTGCAAGATCCTCACACTTTGCATCTTAAATCTCTTTCAGCAGCACTCACTTTCCCTCAACCCGATCATCAAGGAGAACACCAATCATGTTCAAACTGCTTAAGTGGTTTTTGGCCCTCTTTTCGATGGAAGGCCAGATTTCGAAACAGAATCTGCAAAACGTGACTGCAGAAGAGATTCGCCGTGAGCGCATCAAAGTCGAACAGACAGAAGCCCGTGTCAATCGGGAGATCGAAGAACTGGAAAAACAGAAAGAGGCCTTTTTCGCAAAAGGTGTCCAATGTGGCTCAGATCGTCAGAAACTGCAGTTCGCGCGGAAAGTCAAAGAGCTGGATGCCCAGGTGGAAGCCCGCGATCGGCAATTGAACCTGGTATCGCGTAACCTGCGGATCCTGCACGGTGTAACTCAGCTGAAAGAGAATGAACGGGTCCTGCGTGACCTGGGCATGGAAGGTCTGGTCAACAAAATGGACCTGACTGAACTCCAGGAATACGTCGAGAAGGCTACCGTTGAAGGTCAGTTCCAGATGGACAAGTTTAACGAAATCCTCACCTCACTGGACAGCGCTGAAGGCGTTTACCAGGCAGAGGCAGACGATGCCGATACGCTTGCGATTCTGGATGCCATGAATCGGGCCTCCGAGTATGCTCCACGAGAAACCGTTGCCGACATCGAAGAGAAAACCGAGACCTTTGATGATGATGATTGCATGATGATGTCAGGTTGAGAGAGTAATCAACTGGCACAATACCACGCTCGCACTCCTGCGGCGTGGTTTTTTATTTCAATTGGTCACACCCGGATTAGTTCAGGATCGGAACTGAGAGGAGTGAACGACATCGGTACAGACATGGAATTTACCTCTAATCGTGCGGGTGAGACTGAAAAAGCACTGCCACTGGCCAATGACCAGAAATGCAAGAAACTCTCATTAATGTGACATTGCTGCATTGAGTAAGTATACTGATTTACAATTCTTCAATGAACTGAAACCCTGAATGCCTGGCGGAGAAACGTTGGTGTCTGATTATAACCCCTCCCAATATCCTACCCGTAAGCCGCATGGGAAAAATGCAGCAGAACCTCTGATTAATTCGGAGTTTGCGGAACCTGGTTCCGATCCCACCCGTGGTTCTCAGTCCAAAGTAATTCAGTCTGCTTCCAGCAACGGGGATCATTGGCGTTTTTCAGAGGGAGATGTGGTCACAGAGCGATTTACTGTCACCGAACGTCTGGGACGTGGAGGAATGGGAGAAGTCTATGCGGTTGTCGACCAATTGAGAAACCAGGCTCGTGCGCTCAAAGTGATGCGGGCTTCGATCGATAGTGCTGACTCCAGTCGGGAACGATTTTTAAATGAAAGCCGCGTTGATGATCTGCGGCATCCCCATATCGTACGGACCATCGATATTGGGGAGTGGAAAGAGCGAAAGCTGCTGTATATTACGATGGAATTGGTGGATGGTCAGAGTTTGAGGGAACTGATGAGTGCCTCTGAGCGGCTGACTGTCGTAGAAAAACTGACCATCTGCTATCAAATCTGTGAAGCACTCCAGTTCGCTCATCAGCATGGCATTATTCATCGAGATGTTAAACCGGATAACGTACTGGTGCAACGGAATGAACAAGGCTTACATGCCTGGTTGACCGATTTTGGGATCGCACGGTTACAGACCAGTGGTATGACTCAGACAGTGGCTAGTATGGGAACACCAGTCTATGTAGCCCCTGAGCAGCAGGGATCTGCAGCAAAAGTCACCGGTCAGGCAGATCTCTACAGTGTCGGAGCCATGTTGTATGAACTACTGACGGGAGTCCAACCGGTTGGCTTTTTCAAAACACCTTCGGCTTATGTAATCGACCTTCCGAAGGGGATTGATGAACTGATCTCAGATGCAATGGAGAGACTGCCCGAGCACCGCATCATTGATGCGGGTACGATGGCCGCTCGTATTGGGAAAATCCTGAAAGATCTGAACCAGGAGTTGAAGCTGGTATCAAATCCGCAGGTCGATCCGGCATCAATCAATCTCGGAGACCTGGTCTTTGAAATCCAGTCTCGCAAGGCACCGCAGGTGACCATAGATGGGGTTCCCGATATTCCGGAAGTGATCTTGGAACTGGAGGGGAAACGAGACCAGTTACAACAGACGCTGGAACTGATTGCAGCGGGAACGCATCCGTTAATGAAGGAGCACCAAGTAGGGCTACAGAAGCTGAGTGAGCGGGTCAACAGCTTACAGGATCAATGTCAAGTTAAACGACCCGCAGGGATCAGCGATTCTGAAGACGAACAGCTCAAAGCGTTGATCCTGGCTGGTGAAAGGGGGCCCTCGAAAATGCTCAAGGTCGTTCCTGAGGCAAATCCAGAACAGTTGTTTCAGTATGTAGAAGTCCTGATCAATTCGCTCAATGCTGAACAGGCCTTGAAAACGACTCAAAAGAAATATGAAACGCAGATCGACTCTGAAACACAGCGTCTGGAAAAGGAACTACAGGAGTCAAAGATTCAGCTTGTAGTCAAACGAAAGCAGGATCTGGAAACCCAGATTCGTGCTTTCTTTGAAACATTCCATCAACAGCACCCGCAAGACGAGAGCTTTCCCTATTCTGCCTGGGGCAAATTCCAGGGGGATGTGTTAGCAAAACGAAGGTATCAATTGACGCCTTTAGAAATGACCATCCTGGCTGAGCGGTGCTTTGATGATCCACAGAATATTCAATCAGACGGGGATGCTTTAATTAAGGGAAATCTCGTATCCGGGACATCTTCTCCGGAGTTGCTGACTACTCAGTTTGATGCCGAAGCTACTTCCCAAACTCAGCAAGACTGTGCTTCTGAGCTGGGTTTGGATCTCGAGATCAGTAACTCAATAGGCATGAAGTTCCGTTTGATTCCTCCTGGCATATTTCTGATGGGGTCTCCGGAATCGGAGGCGAATCGACGTAGCGATGAGCTTCAACATGAGGTGCGGATTACGAGTCCCTATTACCTGAGTTCAACGGTGGTGACCCAGGGACACTGGAAATCGGTGATGGGGACGACTCCCTGGAAGGGAAGGGAATATGTGAAGGAAGGAGATAATTATCCGGCAGTGTATGTAAGCTGGAAAGAAACTCAGAAATTTATCAATAAGTTGAGTGCACTAGAGGGAGATTATTATCGCCTACCTACTGAGGCAGAGTGGGAATACGCGTGCCGAGCAGGCAGCCTGAGTGTGTATTATTTTGGAGATGATCCAGAGTGCCTGTCCGAATATGGCTGGTTCAGAGATAATACATGGGACAAAAATGAGAAATATGCACATCAGGTTGGTAAAAAAAGGCCGAACCCATTTGGTTTATATGATATGCATGGCAATGTCTGGGAGTGGTGCCGAGACTGGTATGGTAAATATTCAATTGGTGCAGTTAGTGATCCAACTGGCCCTGAAGCATGCTCGGGCCGGGTATATCGAGGTGGTGGCTGTATCGGCGGCTCCAGTAGTTGCCGGTCAGCTATCCGCAGCAGATACTCTCCTAAGAACCGGGATTACTACCTCGGCTTTCGTGTGCTCCGCAGTTCCATCAAGTAAGCTGAAGGTAGCTGAAACTAGTATAAGCAGAGCGTAATCCGCAATGGAGACCCGCAGGGAGCGAGGCGGAGCCACGACCAGAGGTGCCGCAGTGGAGGATCGAACCAGTTTAACCGAAGAGGAAAGAGCAGGTTTAATTTATGTCAAATGAGTATCATTCTCACGGCCAGGAACCTTCTTTTCATGGGCAAGCTCCTGCAGCTAATTTACAGCCGGGGCAACAAGCGGACCGTTTTGAGTTAGTACGAATGCTCGGTCATGGGGGAATGGGCCAGGCCTGGCTGGCCATTGACCCTCGCCGGAAGGATGAGAAACGGGAGGGACACGTCGTTCTGAAATTTCTGCCCGATGCATTGCGTCACCATCCGGATGCCACTCAGGATTTTCGAGCTGCATACCGCCGCGTCCAGGCGCTGCACCATGAATCAATCTGCCCGCTCTTCGACCTGGGTGAATCGCGCGAACTGGGCTGTTTCCAGGTGATGCAGTTCATTCCGGGCATCACACTACGCGAACTGATGCGGTCTTCTGATCCTGATCGAACGGGCTTGGAGCTGGGACGAGTGATTCGATACTTGCAGCCCATAGCTCGGGCTTTAGACTATGCACACCAGAAGAAGATCATCCATCGCGATATCAAACCGGACAATGTGATCGTCGATCCTGAAACAAAAGAGGTACATGTGATTGACTTCGGGTTGGCAGCCGAACTGCGAACCAGTATGTCCCGCTATAGCCAGCAACGTCTCTCGGTCTCGGGAACCGAGTCGTATATGCCGCATGAACAATGGCTCGGTCAACCACAGGATGGACGCTCCGATCAGTACAGTCTGGCAGTCGTTGCCTGGGAACTCTTGACCGGTCAACTTCCGTTCCAAGGTAGTGGCAAGCAACTGGCCTACGCGGTGGAACAAGCTCCCGTGCCAGCTTTGCCAGAACACTTGCAACAATTGCAGTCCGTATTTGAACGTGCCTTTTCGAAGGAACGGGATCAACGCTTCGAATCGGTAGAAGCCTTTGTGAAGAGTTTATCTGACAATCAAATTATTGAAGCCAGGGGAAGAGATCAGATCGAGGAAATCGTCGATATAAAATCGCATCGCGATGATTTCGCACAGCAGCTAGAGAATTCATCCCGGGAACCAACCAACCCTAAGCAGCCTGCTATGTTGATAGCACCGTTTGATGCCAAAGCTGCAAAAGCAGGTCAACAGGCATGGGCTGCACATCTGGGATTGGATGTGGAAATCAGTAATTCCATTGGTATGAAATTTCGTTTGATTCCTCCCGGGGAATTTCTGATGGGGTCTCCAGAATCGGAATCGAACCGAGGTGAAGATGAAGTGCAACATGAAGTGAAGCTTACCAAGCCCTATTATGTAGGTACGACCAAGGTCACTCAGGGACAATGGAAAGCTGTGATGGGGACGACTCCTTGGAGTGGAAATCGTTGGGTGAATGAAGGAAACGATTATCCGGCAACGTATTTATGTTGGGAAGATACCCATGAGTTTATTAATAAGTTGAATGAATCCGAGGGAGATGGCTATCGTTTACCAACGGAAGCAGAATGGGAATTTGCATGCCGGGCAGGGAGCGATACTGCCTATTGTTTTGGAGATGATGCAACGAATCTAACAGAATACTGTTGGTTTTATGAAAATGTGAATAGTTATTATGATGAATATGCATGTCAGGTTGCAGAGAAAAAACCGAATCAGTTTGGTTTGTACGATATGCACGGAAATGTCTGTGAGTGGTGCAAGGACTGGTATGGTGATTACCCGAGTGCTGCAGTTACCGATCCGATGGGGCCTGCATCAGGATCGAAGCGGGTGTACCGGGGAAGTGCTTGGTTAAGTGGCTCTGAACTCTGTCGTTCAGCACGCCGAAATAGGGACATTCCTGACCTCCAGGGAAGTGTTTGCGCCTGCATCCTCGGCTTTCGTGTGCTTCGCAGTTACGTCAAGTAATCCACAACGAAGGCTCACAGGAATCAAAATGCAGTCGCAACCAAAGACCCCGCAGAGGCGGATGGAACACTGACCGTATACGCGATTAGACACTTAAACTACAAATTTTCAAAATTCGCTCAATTCTCTGCAAGATTCCCTCTCAAAGTTCCTTATTCAACTGTCAAGAGACTTGAATTACCGTTAAAACTCTTGTCAGGACCGAACCGATAAGATTTTCGTACGTGAATGGTTACCAGATTGTAAGATTCTGGACACTTTATTCACAGTGCGTGACCGCTGCTTTCAGTGAGGTTGTCAGACTCAAAAGTTGACCAAATGAGTATGAATCTATCAGAACTTTAAGCCCAGGGATCATTGCATTATCGGAAGAAAATTCCGGTGACAGGTATCATTTGTTGAACAGGTTAGTAGCCATCAAGAAAATATCAGATGCATCAAACAGGCCTGACTTGAGCCATTAAGTATCATAGCCCCGAAAATTTGGAGAAATCGATCATGTATAAAATATTGACGATTATGCTTATGGTAATGATTGCAGAAAATATTGCTCTTGCAGAAGAATATCCCCACAGTTTTTTTCATGAATCTCAGATGGGAAATAACAAAATCGAAACGTATCACATCTTCATTTGGGCGAATCCCAAGGCAACCGAAGGTACGATTCTCAAGGCGACTCGGATTAATAATAAAGAATGGATGGTGAGAGGTGGCGAGTTGGCTGCCAGTTCTCTTGATGATGGTATTGATCAATATGCGATTGATTGGAATTCCGGCGAGAAAGAAGTAGGAAGTTACCACTTTGGTAAATACAAGATCCTGTCTCACTCTTCAGATGAATTAGCAGTCGGATCTACACAGAAATGGGAACATCGAGCTGTCCCCTTCGATCTGAAGTTAAAAATAAAAATCTGGTTGTCCATTCATGAAGTCAAACCACTCCCCAGAACGAAGTCCAGAAAACGAAAAAGTTTCCAGATTTTGCGATTGCAAGATCCCTATCTGACAAAGCCCTTATAGTCTCATAGGATTAATGATTGAGATCGTTTGACGTTCTGTAACCAGTTCAATTTATTGTATCAGTTATAGATCAATCTAATGCTGGTATGCAATCTGTAGAAGCGTCTGTGTTACCATTCAAGTTGCTTCGGAAAATTATATTGCTCCCGAAAACGTGAATGGAATTCCGGCGATTGCAAACTGGGTAAGGATCACTCAGAATAGGACCATCTGAAAAACTGTAGATGTGTCTATTACCTGGAGAGTATGTATGGCTTCTGGAGAAGATCAAACCAACTCTGATGATAAATCTGAAAAGGACTTTGGCTCCTTCGGATTCATGGATCGGGCAGAACACACGCGCGAACAGATTCCCTCAGAAACTGACGCAGATCTGACTGTTTCTTTTCCTCTGGCGGACCGTTATGAACAACTGGAAGACCCCATTCAGGGAGGGATGGGAGTCGTCTTCAAAGCCCTGGACAAGAACCTGGGGATCAATGTCGCCATCAAACGGATTCTGCCTGAATTCGCCTCTGACCGACATTTCCTACAACGTTTTGAACGTGAAGCCAGGACGCAGGTCCGTCTCAGCCACTCTAGCTTAGTTGGGATTCGGGATTTCGTCCTTGATGAAGCGGGTCCCTATATTGTGATGGATTGGATCGAGGGGCATAGCCTTGATCGGGAACTGAAACAGAATGGCGTCCTTGAAGAGCAGCGTGCCGCTGAAATCATCGCAAAAGTGGCTACCGCCTTGCAGGTGGCCCATGAGGCCCAGATCATCCATCGGGATATCAAGCCCGCCAATATCCTCCTGGATCAAAAGGGAAATCCCTATATTGCTGACTTTGGACTGGTCCGGATCGAAGCGAATGAGGGGCAGTCCATTCCCGGGACATTAAGTGGAGCTCGTTTGGGGTCTGTAGACTTTGTGGCCCCGGAACAACTTGCCGATGCGAGAAATGCCAGCGTCAGGAGTGACATCTGGAGTCTGGGAGCCACGCTGTATCAACTGGTGACAGGAAGATCCGTACGCGGCATGCGAGAATCCCTGATTCCGGAATCGTTACGGGAAATCACGCTGAAAGCGATGGAGCATGATCCGGAAGACCGGTTTGCTTCGATGGCTGAGTTCGCCACTACCTTGTTTTCATCAGGTATAAGCACGAGTCCATCAAGAATAATAAACATATCAAGTCAGCATAAGAGTACTACCAATTTAGATTCTGTAAATGAACGGAAAGATTCAATCAACTTATTTAATGATGCATTAGAAAAATCAGCGAGATTACACGAAGATGGCAAACAGTACATTCGAGAATGTTCTTATGAAGATGCCGTTATTGTATTAGAAAAAATACCTGAAAAATTAAGAAATTCTGAGATGTATTCTGAAGCTATACAAAAAAATGATCGAGTTCACAAGTTAGATGAGCTTATTAGTGAGTATAAAATAAAGTTTGAAATCGAAGAATTAATTCCACTCCTTCGAGAACAGCTAGAACTACAACCACAACGAGATGATATAAAGAGTATGTTAGAGAATGTCTCTAAAGCAAAACGTAATAAAGATGGAACATCCGAGGCATCGATTGAGTTGTTAAGATCAATAGAGAAGTTATCTAAATCTATAGATAATAGACACCAAAATAAAAAATCATCAATTCCTAGCTTGTTTACTCAGCCATTATCAGGCCCCAAAGCACCTGCGTTGTTAGTAGCACCATGTGATGCTGAAGTTGCAAAAGCGAGTCAACAGGACTGGGCTAATCACTTGGGTTTGGATGTAGAGTTCAGCAACTTAAATGATATGAAGTTCAGATTGATACCACCGGGTGAATTTCAGATGGGGTCTCCTAAATCGGAGGCGAATCGCGATGACGATGAAGTTCAACATGAAGTACGGATAACGAAGCCCTATTACCTGGGGTCAACGGTGGTGACTCAAGGGCAATGGAAATCCATAATGGGGACGACTCCCTGGAAGGGAGAGATTTATGCGAAGGAAGGAAAATCTTATCCGGCAGTAAATGTAAGTTGGAAAGAAGCTCAGCAGTTTATCAGTAAACTCAATGCAGAAGAGGGAAATTATTATCGATTACCGACAGAGGCAGAGTGGGAATATGCGTGCCGAGCAGGGAGTCTGAAGGGGTATTGTTATGGAGATGATGCAAAAGCTATATCCGAATATTGTTGGTTTGATCAAAATGCACTTGACATTGGTGAAGAGTATGCTCACCAGGTTAGTCTGAAAAACCCGAATTCTTTTGGTTTGTATGATATGCACGGGAATGTCTGGGAATGCTGCCAGGATTGGTATGGTGAATATGCAATTGGCTCAGTTACTGATCCAACGGGCCCTGTAACAGGATCGCTCCGAGTGAACCGGGGTGGTAGCTGGATTCTTAGCTCTGGTGAATGCCGTTCTGCGTCCCGTGGCAGGTTACCTCCGGTAAGTCGGAGCGAACTTCTCAGTTTTCGTGTGCTCCTTAGTTTTATCAAGTAAGTCTACAGGAAGTGGTATCTGATAGGCGAGGAACGTCATCCGCAACACAGACCCATAAGGAGCGAGGCGGAGTCGAGACCAAAGGTGCCGGAGTGTTGAAAAAATTGAAGAAGTATAATTGAATAGAGTAGGTTTATTTTATGTCAAATGAGTATCACTCTTACGGCCAGGAACCTTCCTTTCATGGGCAGGCTCCTACAACTAATCTACAACCCGGCCAGTTGGCTGATCGTTTTGAGTTGGTACGGATGCTCGGGCACGGCGGAATGGGACAGGCCTGGTTGGTCATTGATCCCTGCCGAAAAGATGAGGAACGGGAAGGCTACGTGGTTCTGAAATTCCTGCCCGATGCGCTGCGTCATCATCCGGATGCCACTCAGGATTTTCGAGCCGCATACCGCCGCGTCCAGGCGTTGCACCACGAATCGATCTGCCCGCTGTTCGATTTGGGCGAATCGCGTGAACTGGGCTGTTTCCAGGTCATGCAGTTTATTCCCGGGATCACACTACGCGAACTGATGCGGTCTTTAGATCCGGAGCGAACGGGGCTGGAACTGGAACGTGTAATTCGGTACCTGCAACCCATTGCCCGGGCTTTAGACTACGCACACCAGAAGAAGATCATCCATCGCGATATCAAACCGGATAATGTGATCGTTGATCCTGCTACCGGAGAAGTGCATGTGATTGACTTCGGTCTGGCTGCAGAGTTGCGGACCAGCATGTCCCGCTACAGTCAGCAGCGGCTCTCTGTCTCTGGAACCGAGTCCTATATGCCGCACGAACAATGGCTTGGTCAGCCCCAGGATGGACGCTCCGATCAGTACAGTCTGGCGGTCGTTGCCTGGGAACTCTTGACTGGTCAACTCCCGTTCCAGGGTAGTGGTATGCAGTTAGCCTACGCTGTAGCTCAGGCTCCCGTGCCGGGATTACCAGAACATTTACAGCACCTGCAGTCTGTATTTGAACTTGCCCTTTCGAAGGAACGGGATCACCGCTTCGAATCCGTGGAAGAGTTTGTAAAAAACTTGTCTGAAGGTCAGAAGCACGATACCAGGGTAAACGAACAGATTTCTGAAGACAAGTCGCGATCCAGTACCGTGTCCCAAGCAGAAGATCTGGCGAGCCTGCTTTTAAAAACGCAGGATGAAGTGACTCGTCAGCATGCCGAAGCACGACGATTGCTGGATGAATACCATTACGATAGGGCTGCTGCGATCCTGGAACAGATTCCCAGTCACTTGCGAGATATGGATTTGTTTAAGACGACAGTCGAGAAACAGGATCGCGTAGCTGACCTGGATGCTGTGATCTCAACAGCCGTCAAAGAGATGCGTCTGGAAGGCTTACACCAGCAGGTAAAGGAGTTATTAGAACTGCAGCCACAGCGCGAAGATCTGGAGCGATTACTGGAGCATTTGCCGAAGAAACCGGTCAGGCCGAAGGAGCCTTCCCCTTTGGTAGCACCGTTTGATGCCAAAACAGCAAAAGCTGGCCAACAGGATTGGGCTGCACATCTGGGATCTGATGTAGAAATCAGAAACTCAATCGGTATGAAGTTTCTGTTGATACCCCCGGGTGAATTTCTAATGGGATCACCTGAATCTGAAGAGTATCGATATGACGATGAAGTTCAACATAAAGTACTTCTTACACAACCCTATTACTTGGCAGAAACAGTAGTCACCCAAGGTCAGTGGAAATCAGTGATGGGGACGACTCCCTGGAAGGGAGAACGTAATGTCATGGAAGGCGACAATTATCCGGCTGTGTACGTGAGTTGGGAAGACGCTCAGGAATTTATTAAAAAGTTGAATGCATCCGAGGGCGATCTATATCGGTTGCCGACGGAGGCAGAATGGGAATTTGCTTGTCGAGTAGGGAGCCTGAGTGCATATTGTTATGGAGATGATGAAGATGGACTTTCTGATTATGGTTGGTTTCAAGACTATAGTTTGATCATTAGCGAGGAATATGCACATCAGGTTGGTGAGAAAAAGTCAAATGCGTTTGGTTTGTATGATATGCACGGTAATGTCTGGGAGTGGTGTGAGGATTGGTATGGTGACTATGTGAGTGGTTTTGTGACCGATCCGACGGGGCATGGATCAGGCTCGGCCCGAGTGTTTCGGGGCAGTTGCTGGCACCACGTCTCCGGTAACTGCCGTTCGGCACATCGTCTCAGGGGCGTTCCTGAGCGCCGGGACAACGACCTCGGGTTTCGTGTGCTCCGCAGTTCCGTCAAGTAAACCCGCAATACAGGGACCGACTCTGCTTAACTGGACTAGATAATTGTAACAAGCCACGTTTCGATCTTGCACTTGAATTTTCTCAGTGGAAATTATCAGTCTCATTTATAGTTAACAACATCAAACTGAATTAGATTGATATTCCTGAATCGCCTCTTCAATCCTTTCTCGAGAAGACCCATTCAGGCGGCTGATACCCATTTCTCGAGCGATCGACAAAGCTGGGTCAGATTCCAGTAACAGCCCTTTGTTGAGATCAATAAAGCCGCACAATTCTGCGATCGTGATTTCATCTACTGGTCGCAGATTTTCTTGCAAATCCGGGAAGCGGTATTCGAGCACGGCAGCTGGTACTTCCTGATTCCAGATGAAACGTCCGGTCGACTCATTCGTTTTGGAAGCTGATGTCAGAAAAGAAAAAACATGCTCCCGAATTTTCTTGCCAGTACGCGCCCACTCATGAGCCCGGGCAATTTTTTGAGCTAAAACATCGTCACGGATTGGCGCTTCCTTTTCCAGAATGGCGTCGATCATCGATCGTAGTGTATCCTGATAGGACGATTCGTAAAATAAATCCGGTTCTGGGTTAAAAGAAGTCAGGTCTGTCTCACAATAAATATTTTGTAGAGTATCCTGGTCAGGCTTAGGATCCTCTATCTGAGATTCTTCGTTTTCGACCTCTGACGATTCGAGTTCCAGTTTTTCTTCTTGGATTTTTCGACTCGTTTGAAGCAACTCCTGGAGTTGCTGTTCAATTTTTGTAAGAGCTCCGTTCGGATCATACCACCAGTCCGGTGACCAGATTCGGAGTATTTCCCATCCCAGATTGCGTAATACCTGTTCGCGAATTTTGTCACGGTCACGCGCTGTTGCAGATCGATGATAGGTTGCTCCGTCACACTCGATTCCTGCCAGGAATGTTCCCGGTCGATCAGGATGAATGACTCCCAGATCTACACGAAACTTTGAAACTCCAATTTGTGGTAAGACTTCCCAACCTTTCTCGGATAATTTCGAAGCAACCGCTTCTTCGAACGGAGACTCAAACTCTCCTTCGGATTCAGCCAACCCAGAGGTCAGAGCAGTATTTCCCTTCTGAGCATACTCCAGGAATGACTTTAAGTCGCGTAACCCCTTGGATCTGGATGACTCTGCTTTGAGTTGTTCGGGTAGAAAGGACACATAGACCATAAGCTCCTGCCGTGCCCTGGTCACTGCCACATTCAATCGCCGTTCTCCTCCTTCTCGATTCAAGGCACCGAAATTCAGAGAAACATGGCCGATTGCGCGACGTGCTTCATCAGGGCCATTTGTGATTGAAAACAGCATCACATCCCGCTCATCCCCTTGAACATTTTCCAGATTTTTTACCACCGTTGGTTCAATGCGCGCATCATCAAAATACCATTCCAGTTCGGGGGAATCACGCAGAGACTGATCGAATAAATCCTGAATTAACGATTGTTGCTGACTGTTAAAGGTGATCACTCCCAGCGTCGGCCGGCTGTCTTCAGGTAAAGTGAGCCAGGACTTCATCCGCTTGACGGCGTCAGCGACAAGCGTTTCAGCCTCGATCCGATTAGTTCGACTTTTTCCACGGTCATAGATTGCGCTTGGCAGATGTTTCATAGAGACCGCCTGATCTGCCGTCACCGCAGAGGGGAACGTGATCAGTTTATTGTCATAATAATTCCAGTTAGAAAAGGAAATGAGCGATTCATGCTGACTCCGGTAGTGCCAGGTTAAATGATTCAGAGGTAATCCAGATGCCGTAGCCTCATCGAGAATGCTTTCCAGGTCACGTTCGTGATCTTCCAAATCATCGTCTTCTTCATCACTTTCAACTCTGCCAAAGAAGTTGGTGGGGGGTAATTGTTTAGGGTCTCCGACAATAATCGTCTGCCTGCCTCGAGCAATAGCGCCGATCGCATCCCAGGTCGTAATCTGTGATGCTTCGTCAAAAATCACCACATCAAACATTGCCTGTTCGGGAGGGAGGTATTGTGCGATCGATAGTGGAGACATCAATAAGCAGGGGGCCAGTTTTGCGAAGGTTTCCGGCATACCAGAGATCACTTCCCGAATCGCCTTACTGGGTCTTTTTAGTCGCATTTGATGCCGCAATAATCCCAGTTCTGATTTCCTGGCGACGGAATCAGGGTCAGGGAGATGATGGACACGTAATTTCTGTACCTGATTCGCGGCTTCGACTCTTGCAGACTGATCTAAATCGCAAAAGTCCCTGATGATTTCCTCATGCTGGAAGCTTTGGAACTGACGCAGAATATCACTGCGGTCGATGGCTTTGGGTAACCACCAGCGGACAAAAGCGATTTCAAATGTCTGTCGTAAGTTTTCGGGTTGAATCTGTTCCCGCTCAAGTGAATCGATAAATACAGTCAAGCCTGCGTTATCTGCTTTTTCTCTGACTTTCATCCACGAAATCCACTTTCTGAGCTCAACGCGATGGGCCTCAATCCCTTCCAGAGTCGAAAGTGTAGCCTGAAGAATATCGGAGACCATTTTTGTGAATGGTGGTGCTCCAGCAATCGTCTTGAATTCATTACAGGATTCGATGAAAGACTGAATAGCGGTAACATAACCCTCAGCGTTTTTAAGAATCGGATGATCCGCCGAATCATCAATGAGGACTGGGGCCAGTCGGGACGAAACGGCTTTCAGGGAGTCGGTCGTTTTTCCAAACGAGATGATTGTTTGCCGGATCCGTTCCGCATCCTCCAAATAACGCTGAAAATCTTCCGTATTGGTTTCAGTGCCTTTCCAATGATGTGTGCGATTAGAGAGAGAATTACCATTAATTTTTTCCAGGCATTTCTGCATCAGTTCAATCTGAGGGAGATCTTTTTCCGGATCAACGATTCCCGAGGTGGCATAGGTTTGTAGTAATTTGCAGACCTGTTTTTTAGCAAAATAGGACAAGGGCCATAGTTTCGATTTTGCCTGCCGCCACTGGTAATCCAGGTCTTTCACAGGGATTTGTTCAATCTCATCCTGCTTATAGAATGCTTCTGTTGATTTCTGTGCCTTGGCGAACGCTTTCAGATCCTTTGAAAGCTGTTTGATCTGCAGAGTAGCTCTGGCGAAATCTTTATCGAAAATAATACGATAGTTTTCCTGCGATGTATCAATGAGAGTTCCGGCAAGTATTCTCAGCTCTTTAAAAAACTCTAAGGAAGCACCTTCAGTTTGGTCTAAGCCAATCGCTGTCATAAATTCCTGATATGGCCCCTGCAGAGATGACACAGCAGACCGAACCTGATTGATACTATTGAGTAATCGTTCTTCCCAGGCTGCCGACCAATCTGTTGTTTTGATCGCCTGCAGTGCAGGTACAGGACTGATCGCTCCATAGGTTAGCGCCAGTTCATCGATCATTTCAACCAGTTTTTCATATCTTGCTTCACTGATCTGAACGGAGCCTTCCCATTCCAGTCTGGGGGCAGGGTGCTGTTTGAATTTGACTGCAATTCCCATTGCCTGGTAGACACTCCAGCCACTCTCGTCAATCTGATGCAGTGCACTCACATATTGATTCAGGGCGTCGCGTTTGATTGTTAGATTCTCATTGACCTTGATCCAATCCGACTTTGCAGCCTTTCTGTTGGCATTCCAGGAACTTTCCATCTGATCCAGAAATTTACGACGTTCTGCAGTACGAGAGTGAAGTTCCAGGCAGATATCGCCTAATCCATGCTGGCACAGCCTGCGATAAACGACATCGAGTGCGGCGGTCTTTTCTGCGACAAACAGCACCGTTTTATTTTCTGCCAGGCATTGGGCTATCATGTTGGCAATGGTCTGGCTTTTACCGGTGCCTGGAGGCCCGATCAAGACAAAGTCATGTCCTTCAGCGGCCGCCATAATGGCTGCTAACTGGGATGAGTCGGCAGGTAAAGGGTGAACCAGATCAAGAGGCTGGTAGCGTTGATCGATTTCAGTCGATTTGGGGATCGAGGTATATACTCCGGACTCAAATGGCTTATCCGGGTTATCAATCAAGTGGCGAACCACTCTGTTTTCTTTTAGATGAGCGGTCCGATCGACGAGATCTTTCCACATCAGGTATTTTGAGAAAGAAAAAGTCGATAACGATAGTTCATCAATCACTTCAAATCCGGGGATTTCTCGAACTGCTCTGCGCATCAGCTCCAGAACCTGGGGAACATCAATTCCCCGCTCATCTGTGGGGAGATCCATTTCAAACTGGGAGAGATCTCGATCGAAATCTTTTTTCAACAGTTGGATTAACGTCGCGTTGAAACGGACTTCATCCTCATGGTGTTTCAGCTGAAAAGCAGATAAGGCACTTTTTCGCACCAGTTTTACCGGAATGAGCAGTAAGGGGGCACGGTATGACTTTTCATCTTCGGGTGCTCGTTTCCATTTGAGAAAGCCGACTGCGAGGAAAAGTGTGTTTGTCCCGCCTTCTGCCAAATCATTGCGTGCCGCGCGATAGAGATTGGTCAGACGATTATCGAGTTCTGTTTTGCTGAGCGGAGATGGCACTTCATGTCGTTCCAGAGCATCCTTGGCAAATTCAGCATTAATATCTTCACCGGTTTCCTGATAGAACAGCTTTGCATCGCGGTCTCCCATCGGGTTGTGTTCGGGTAACGAGATGATTTTCATCGATTTCTGATCTGCCAGAAGATCTTCCAGCAGTGAAACATCAGGGCAATAGAATGGAACCGTTTGTTTGGTGGCCCGGAAGTTTAACAGTCGATTACGTAGCGACAGATCCAGTAATTTCCGTTGCCAGCGTTCTATCCTCCCCTCAGGAGTTTTTGGTTTTTCATCAGTTTGTTCCGGTGGTAGATCATTGAAAACAGGTGCTTGGGGGAGGGGTAATGCGAAGTTCTCCTGTATTTCCGGCGTTTCTTTTAATTGTTTATGATCATGGGATGCCAGCGGCCTGATCTGAGCCATGCGTGCCCGAGTAATATCGATCGCCGCAAGAAAGGCCTCTTCCTGTGATGCGTGAGTCTTTACTTTGGCAGCATCAATTGCGGCCTGAAACTGGGCAGGAGGGCGGCTGGTGACCAGTGTGGTTTCGAAAGTGATCAATTCTTTGGCAGACAGACCTTTTCGCACCTCGGATGAATCCGTTTCGATAAGATTGTTGAAAGTCTGTTCGACCAGCCAGAACCCAGCGAAACAGTGCCCGTCTATGAGAATCAGGACAGGATTCAGACCAACTGCTTCCAGGGCTGCTGCAAACAGGAGACTGGAATCCAGGCAGGTTGCCAGGCCATCGGACAGAATGCTGCCCGGTCGGCGTGTTTTTTGTCCCACGAGTTCAAAGCTGCTCGGTGGATTGGTATAAGTCAGACCCTCTGCCGCGACGGCAGACCAGATTGCAGCGCCCAGCATGAAAGTACGACCTGGATCACGTTGTTGATACCCATCTAACGCTGATGAATGCCCGTGCTGTGCCAGGATATCTCCGGCTCTTTTGAGGATTTTGGCAACAGCAGGATCATTGGGCATCACAAAAGCTGCTAGTAGCTCTGCCATCGAATGAAAGCCACCCCACTCTTCACGTGCCAATACACGAATCTCTGCCACGCGCTCCACAATGACTGAATCGCCGTCCCTCAGAGTGAAACGGACTTCGCCTCGTTCGGCTTCATTGAGTCCACTGAGGTATCTGGGATCCAGGTCAATTTTGAGATCACTGGCGGAAACACTGGTTCCGGGCGAGATTCGCTCAAAAGCCCATTTCTTGGTGCGTCCAAAGCCTGGCTCAGTCTGCATCGTCAGCTCAACTGTGCTCAATGTCTCGCTGGTCGAATTTTCTATTTGCAGAGATTTCAGAACGGGAACAGAGTTCTGGAAAGAGGCATAATTCAAGCAGTCAATGAGATCAACGTGAATCAGGACCTCATTCAGGCGGGTGCTGTTGGAAGAAGTTTCTTCTCCCTGATTTTGAGTCGGCGTTTTCATGGAATCATTTGGGATTGCTTAGAGGTTACGCGGGCAGGTATAGCTTGTTCAGTATACAGAGCCGTATATGTGAATTCATCAGCGAATCTTTCAATTAGCCTGGGAATTGTTTGAATATTCTCTGGGATTCGAAGCAGGAAAAGAAAAGAAGGGCAGCGACCCGAATGTGGTATTGTTTTCTCTTTCTAACCCAATGAAAGCCGCTAACCACCCAGCCCAAAAGAATGGCAAGCGCCCTGTTTCTGCCACGATTTCTCGGAATTTAGGGATCTACCTGAAAGAGTTATTGGAAAAGCGACTTATACCGGGAATATCCCTCTAAGTCCCAATGAGACTGGGGGATAGAGCATGAGTGCTGTCGCTTTCTTGCGCCTGAGAGATCGAAATTTCTCAAGATTCTTGTATCAACATTGCAAGATCTTCTCGATTTGCACCTTAAATCATTTTCAGCAGCACTCACTTTTCCTCAACCCGATCATCAAGGAGAACACAAATCATGTTCAAACTGCTTAAGTGGTTTTTGGCCCTCTTTTCGACGGAAGGCCAGATTTCCAAACAGAATCTGCAAAATGTTACTGCAGAAGAGATTCGCCGTGAGCGCATCAAAGTCGAACAGACGGAAGCCCGCGTCAACCGGGAAATCGAAGAACTGGAAAAACAGAAAGAGGCCTTTTTCGCAAAAGGTGTCCAATGTGGCTCAGATCGTCAGAAACTGCAGTTCGCGCGGAAAGTCAAAGAGCTGGATGCTCAGGTGGAAGCCCGCGATCGGCAATTGAACCTGGTATCGCGTAATCTGCGGATCCTGCATGGCGTAACTCAGTTGAAGGAGAATGAACGGGTCCTGCGTGACCTGGGAATGGAAGGCCTGGTCAATAAGATGGACCTGGCTGAACTCCAGGAATACGTCGAGAAGGCAACCGTGGAAGGTCAGTTCCAGATGGACAAGTTTAACGAAATCCTGACCTCACTGGACAGCGCTGAAGGCGTTTACCAGGCAGAGGCAGACGATGCCGATACGCTTGCGATCCTGGACGCCATGAATCGGGCTTCCGAGTATGCTCCACGGGAAACCGTTGCGGACATCGAAGAGAAAACCGAGACCTTTGATGATGAGGAAGAGTATTCCATCATGTCTCACTAAGAGAATGCTCTGTTTTAAATCGCCACGCTCGCACTTGTGCGGCGTGGCGTTTCTTTCACCTTCTACCCCCAGAATTATTCAAGGACAGGAATTCAGATCATGGCCGTTGATATCAGTCGATTCCAGAGATCAGTACTCAGTGATGCGATCCAGAAAGCGGAAGCGTTACAACTGCAGGGCAGGCTCACCGAAGCAGCTCTGGCATGGATGAAAGCAGCGCAACAGGCTGAGCATTTTGCATCGATGGCATCAAGCGATGCAGAGCGGACTCGTCGATTAAAGACTGCCCGAGATCTTCGCTTAAAGTCTGAAATGATACAGAAACAGCAGGGAGAACAGAAATCGTCCGCCCCATCCCAGACGGATGTCATCGGCGAAATTGACGAGTTTCGTGAAGCGGCCCGTCGCGTGATTCATCGGTCGACGGTAACTTTTGCTGAAATAATCGGTCTGGAAAAGACCTGCCGGGAAATTCAAGCAGCTTTTGCCTTTGGTATGGCTCGGCGCCCCAAGAAGGTCCAGATTCCCCGGATGAATAATCTGCTGTTCTACGGCCCCCCGGGATGTGGAAAAACACTGATGGCTGCCGCTATCAGCAATGAATCCGGTTATACCTTTTTCAGTGTGAAAGTATCAGACCTGATGTCGCGCTATTACGGGGATTCCCCTAAACTGGTGCAGGCATTATATGCAGAGGCAAGACAACACAAAAAAAGCGTCATCTTTCTCGATGAAATCGACGCAGTTGCCAGTGGACGCAGTGAAGGAAGTTCGGCAGCAGATCAGAAACTGCTGGTCAGCCTGCTGACTGAGCTGGATGGACTGAACGACAAAAATACGGATACCGAAATCCGGACGATTGCGGCGACCAACCGTCCCTGGGAATTGGACAGCGCCATTCTCAGCCGCTTTGAAAAGGCCGTTTTTATCCCCCTGCCTGATGAAGACGCTCGCCGTCATCTCCTGGAAATACATCTGCAACAGAAAGGGTATGAGGTCGCAATTCCGGAAGCAGAACTGCTCAAGTTTACTGAAGGGTTCTCTGGCCGGGAAATTGCTCACTTGAGCAAGCTTATGACAGAAGCCATGTTGAATGAAACCAATCCTGAAATTGTCAACTTGATGAAACAGGGGGCAGATGCCATTCAGGACTATGAAATCTGTGTCAGCGCGATCGACCGTCAACACCTTGATCAGGTGCGGGACTATATTCGGCCGCGTACCACCAAAGAAATGATTGAAGTATTTGAATGCTGGTCAGAGTCAACCGGCAAGGATAAATCAAAACACTCACGTAACGAGGAGAAATGACAATGGCATTTTTCGGCTTAATCAAATCACAGGCTGCACGGCAGGCGGAATTAAAAACACGCGTTCGTCAAGCCACAATGAAAATTCATAAATTTGTAAAGCGGCTGACCTCACAGGCGGACGATTATGCGGCCTTGGCCCGCAGAGCCCATGACCTGGATGATCAGTCTCAGTTTCGACAGCTGGTGTCCAGTTATCTGCAGTGTCAGGATGGAATCAACCGTTGGCAGCGTTATCTGATCAAGCTGAAAACGCTGGAATTACGACAGAACGAAATGGACGCCACTCAGGAGTTCCTGTCAGGCATGAATGCCTTGACCAGTGCGATCTTAAATGGAGTCCGTCCAGAGGATGTGAGCGCCATCAGTGCAGATATGGAAGCAGCCCTGGATCGTTCTGAGGAAATGGAAGAGGTTTTGGCGACAGCCATGGAAGATGCCTGTGACCGGATTGAAGGAGTCGAAATGACTCATACTGATATTCTGTTGAAGTCGCTGGAGACTGGACAGGATATCTCCAAACTCACAGATTCAGGTGCTACAGAAAGCGAGCGCGAATTCTGGGCGGCCATTGACCAGGAACGAAAGAATGTTTCATTAAAGTGACATGAGTGCTCTCAGTAAGTATACTGATTTACAATTCCTGAAAACGCTGAGACCCTGATTGACAGTTGGAGAAACTGCGGTGACTGATGATAACCCCTCCCAATATCCTACGCGCAAGCCCCTTAGGGAAGGTGCAGTTGAATCCCAGCTCAACTCAGAGTTTGCAGAACCAGGTTCTGATCCGACCCGCGGCCACCAGTCCCAGTTACCTCAGTCCACTTCAAGCGACAGGGATCACTGGCGTTTTTCAGAGGGTGATATGATTGCTGAGCGTTTTACGGTTACCGGAAAACTGGGGCGTGGAGGGATGGGGGAAGTCTATGCCGTCATCGATCAGCTGAAAAACGAGCCCCGTGCTCTGAAAGTGATGCGGGCTGCCATTGATGGGGCTGGCTCCAGTCGGGAACGGTTCTTGAATGAAAGTCGGGTAGATGACCTGCGGCATCCGCATATCGTGCGGACCATCGATATTGGTGAATGGAAAGAGCGGAAACTGCTGTATATTACGATGGAACTGGTCGACGGCCAGAGTTTGCGTCAGTTGATGGGCGGGCCGGAGCGACTGTCAGTCATCGATAGCCTGACGATCTGTTACCAGCTCTGTGAGGCACTCCAGTTTGCGCATCAGCATGATATCATTCATCGGGATGTCAAACCAGATAATGTACTGGTGAAACGGGAAGGACAAGGCTTACATGCCTGGTTGACCGATTTTGGGATCGCGCGGCTACAGACCAGTGGTATGACTAAGACGGTAGCGGGCCTGGGAACTCCCGTCTATGTGGCTCCCGAACAGCTGAAGTCTGCTACTCAAGTGACCGGTCAGGCCGACCTCTACAGTGTCGGTGCCACGTTATATGAACTACTGACAGGACAGCAACCGGTTGGCTTATTCAAACTTCCTTCAGCTTATGTGAATAACCTCCCTGAAGGGATTGATGAACTGGTCTCAGATGCTTTGGAGAGACTGCCTGAGCACCGCATTAGTGATGTCGGCACGATGGGCGCTCGCATCGGGAAAATCCTGAAAGATTTGAACCAGGACCTGAAATCGGTAATGACATCACAAGTGAATCCGGCATCGATCAACCTCGGAGACTTGGTATTTGAAATCCAGCCCCGTAAGGCACCGCAGGTCACCATTGAAGGGGTTCCCGGGATTCCGGAAGAAATTCTGGAGTTGGAGGGGAAACGGAATCAGTTACAGCAGACACTGGATCTGATTCAAGCGAAAACGCATCCGCTGGTGATGGAGCATCAGGCGGGGTTACAGCAACTCAGCGAACGGGTCAACAACCTGCGGGAACAGTGTCAGGCAAAATTGCCGGCAGGAATCAGCAGTCATGAAGACGGACGGCTGAGGGAGTTAATCCTGGCAGGAAAAACAGGCCCTGCGGAAATGCTCAAGGTCGTTCCAGAAGTTGATCCAGAACAATTGTTTCAGTATGTAGAAATATTGATCAACGCCCTTAATGCTGAGCAGACTTTGATAACGACTCGCGAAAAATATAAAAACCAGCTCCAATCCGAGACTCAGCGTCTGAAGCAGGAATTACACGAGACGATTACTCAACTGGAACTCAAACGTAGACAGGATCTCGAAAAACTGATTCGTTCATTCTTCAAAACGTTTCGAAAACAGCATCCGCAGGACAAGAGCTTTCCCTATTCTGCCTGGGGCAAGTTCCAGGGGGATGTATTGGCAAAACGGCGGTACCAACTAACGCCGTTTGAAATGACGTTACTGGCTGAGCAGTGTTTTGATTCAAAATCGAAATCGAATCATAGGATAGGGGCCGACAATGATTATTTCATTAACACAATGATCTTTCGTGGAACAGTAGTTGTCGGTGTCTTAATTATTATTGTAGTCTTTTCCCTAATTTATAATAGTGTGCCTGAAGCTCCGGTTTCACCTAAAGCTCCGGTCTTATTTGATAATTACCAGAATTCATTAATAGCCCCTGATGGTAATAAGCAATTTATCAATTCGGAAGAACAGGTAATTGAAGCACAAACCAACTGGGCTAAGCACTTAGGAACGGATATTGAGATCAGCAATTCGATCGGTATGAAGTTTCGTTTGATACCACCAGGAGAATTTATGATGGGGTCACCTGAATCGGAAGCGAGTCGAGATAACGATGAAGTTCAGCATGAGGTGCGTATTACGAAGCCTTATTATTTGGGGACAACCGAGGTGACCCAAGGGCAATGGAAATCGATGATGGGGACGACTCCCTGGAAGGGAGATAGTTTTGTAAAAGAAGGGGACGATTACCCGGCGACGTATATGAGCTGGGAAGACGCTCAGGAGTTTATTAAGAAACTGAATGCATCTGAGGGGGATTTATATCGATTACCAACGGAAGCAGAATGGGAATATGCGTGCCGGGCAGGGAGTCTGAGCGCGTACAGTTTTGGAGATGATGCAGGTGAGCTTTCTGGCTATGCTTGGTTTAGTGACAATGCGGACGACATTGGTGAAGATTATGCGCATCAGGTCGGTCAGAAAAGACCGAACCTGTTTGGTTTGTATGATATGCACGGTAATGTCTGGGAGTGGTGCGAGGACTGGTTTGGTGACTATGCGAGTGATGCTGTTACCGATCCTACGGGTCCGACAACGGGCTCGCGCCGGGTGGACCGGGGCGGTAGCTGGTTCGGCGACTCCGGGAGCTGCCGTTCGGCGCACCGCGACGGGAGCTCTCCTGGGTACCGGCTCCTCCTCCTCGGCTTTCGTGTGCTCCGCAGTTCCGTCAAGTAAGCCCGCAGGAAGCGGAAACCAGTAAAAGCGGAGCGTAGTCTGGAACGAAGGCCCGCAGGGAGCGAGGCGGAGCCGCGACCAGAGGTGCCGCAGTGGAGGAAGGAGCGGTCGGACGGTAGGCGCAGTCTTTCCCAACTAAAGAAACAAAATTTCAGAAATCTTTCATTTTTCTGCAAGATTCACTCCAAAAGGTCCTTATTCAACTAATAGTAGACTTACTTGACCGTTGAAACTCTAATCAGGACCGAGCCGATGTTGATTCCCGTACGTGGATGGTTGTTGATTTGTACGATTCTGGGAATATCTTTCTCAGGTTATTATCACATTATTCAGGGATTCTCTCTGTCGGATTCAGAAGACGATCAGGTCCGAGTCCAGATGGCAGAACGCTGGGCTCAACAAGTAGCCTCGAAAGTTAAACGCTTATCAGGGCGACCACTGGTGGCCGTGGCGCCTGTGGTAAACGATAAAGACGCGATTTTAACGAAGCAGTTGCGGACCTGGATTGCCCGGCGGAATGTGCGGATGGATGAACGTCAATGGCCCCAGTCCGTTGGCTATCAACTGGGGCTGCTGTCGGAACCGGCGTCAATCGAACAGGCAGTAGAACCATTTCTGGACCAGGACTTTGATTTCATCATTGCAGCCCGGATTAATAACTGGACCACATATCCCGAATTCGAAGCCAGACTACAGGGGACTGTCCAGATCTTTGAAGGAAAAACCGGCGAAAAAGTCAGTGAATACAGAGTATCACTGCCCGAAATGATTGAAGTAGTCAACCAGGACCAACAAAATCCCGATGTGAGCGAAACAAAACTGTCACAGAAGGTTGTTCCGGTTGCATTAACGGCTTCCAGTACTCCTGAAAAGACTGCTTCGGAAAGTCAACCGCACCGCGCGTCTCCTTTGTCAGGTATGACGATCTGGCTCGCTTCAGTTGTCTTGATTCCGATGATGAGCTCAGCTCAACTCAAACGCTTGTTGCGCCGCAAAAGCAATCAGATCAATACCTGGCTCATTGCCTGCTGGGTGATCGCGATCAGTCTGTTGGCAATCGTACTCTGGATCTTGTACCTGCCCTTGTCACTGGGAATTCCTTCAGGGTTAACCGCAGTGGTAATAGCAACATTTTATTTTGCTTACTGTTGTCATTGGTTGGAAAAGGCAACCTGACGGGCCATAATGAACAAAAGACTCCACCAGGATTTGCTAACATAAATAGAGTTGGTACGTATCATGTCAAACAGTTTTCATTCTTACGGCCAGGAACCTTCATTTCACGGTCAAGCACCTTCCTCGAGTCTGCAACCGGGGCAACAGGCTGACCGTTTTGAGTTAGTACGTATGCTCGGTCACGGAGGGATGGGACAGGCCTGGCTGGCCATTGATCCCCGCCGGCAAGATGAGGAACGGAAAGGTTATGTCGTTCTTAAGTTTCTCCCTGATGCGCTCCGTCATCATCCTGACGCCACCCATGATTTCCGGGCCGCTTACCGCAGGGTCCAAGCTCTGCACCATGAAGCAATCTGCCCCCTGTTCGACTTGGGGGAATCAGATGACTTAGGGTGTTTTCAAGTGATGCAGTTCATTCCTGGGATCACTCTACGCGAATTGATGCGGTCTTCCGATCCGGAGCGAATGGGCCTGGAACAGAAGCAAGTCATTAGATATCTGCAGCCCATTGCACGTGCTCTGGATTATGCTCATCAGAACAATATTATTCACCGCGATATCAAACCAGACAATGTGACCGTCGATCCTGAGTCAGATAATGTGCATGTGATAGATTTCGGTCTGGCTGCCGAACTGCGGACCAGCATGTCCCGCTATAGCCAGCAACGGCTCTCGGTCTCCGGTACCGAGTCTTACATGCCGCATGAGCAATGGCTCGGCCAGCCCCAGGATGGACGCTCCGACCAGTATAGTCTGGCGGTCGTCGCCTGGGAGCTTTTGACTGGACAGTTGCCATTTCAGGGAAGTGGTATGCAACTGGCTTATGCAGTGGCTCAAGCTCCGGTACCAGAACTACCAGAACATTTACAGCACTTACAATTAGTGTTTGAACAGGCGCTTTCGAGAGATCGTGAGAAACGCTTCGAATCTGTGGAAGCATTTGTGAAAAGTCTAACCGGCAGTGATTCCAGTGAAAACAATCTTCCTACGAAAATAAATACACAATCAAGGAACACTTCACAAACCGAAGATCTGGCGAGCCAGCTTTCAAAAACGCAGGATGAAGTCACTCGTCAGCATAATGAAGCAAGGCAACTCATGTCTGAATATGATTTTTCAGGAGCCGCCACAATTTTGGAACAGATCCCTGGTCACTTACGGGATTTAGACTTATTAGCAACTTCAGTCGAGAAACGAGATCGTGTGACTGAACTGGACTCTGTGATTTCAGCAGCGGTGAAAGAGATGCGTCTGGATGGTTTACGCCAGCAGGTGAGGGAGTTACTGGATCTGCAGCCGCAGCGTGGTGATCTGGAGCGATTGCTGGAGCAATTACCCATGCAGTCAGCTTTATTGGTGGCACCATTTGATGCCGAAGCTGCAAAACATGGTCAACAGGATTGGGCTTCTCAGCTGGGATTGGATGTAGAAGTCAGCAACTCAATTGGTATGACGTTTCGTCTAATGCCCCCAGGAGAGTTTCTGATGGGCTCACCTGAATCGGAAGCGGAACGATCATATGATGAAGTTCAACATAAGGTGTGGCTTACCAAGCCCTATTATTTAGGAACAACGGTAGTAACCCAGGGACAATGGAAATCGGTGATGGGGACGACTCCCTGGAAGGGTTGGTTGTTTAACATAGTAAAAGCTAATGTCAAAGAAGGTGACGAATATCCGGCAGTGTATGTGAGTTGGGAAGATGCCCAAGAGTTTATTCAAAAGTTGAATGCATCCGAAGGCGATTTATATCGCTTGCCAACGGAAGCCGAGTGGGAATATGCGTGCCGGGCAGGAAGCGATACTGCGTACAGTTTTGGAGATGATGCAGGTGAACTCTCTGATTATGGTTGGTTTGATGATAATGCCGACGACATTGGTGAAAGCTATGCGCATTTGGTAGGCCAGAAAAAGCCAAATCCGTATGGTTTGTATGATATGCACGGCAATGTTTTGGAGTGTTGCGAAGACTGGCATGATGACTATGAAACTGGCTCAGTTACTGATCCAACGGGGCCGGCAACGGGCTCGGCAACGGGCTCGGCAACGGGCTCGGGCCCGGTGTTCCGGGGCGGTTGCTGGGACAACTACTCCGGTCGCTGCCGTTCGGCGTCCCGCAGCTGGATCACTTCTTGGGGCCGGGGCAACTCTCTCGGCTTCCGTGTGCTCCGCAGTTCCAGCAAGTGAATCCGCAGGAAGCGGAAATCAGCAAAAGCGGAGTGTCATCCGTAACGCAGGCCCGCAGGGAGCGAGGCGGAGCCGCGACCAGAGGTGCCGCAGTGGAGGAAGGAGCATCGGATTTTTTATCGGAAATATCAATTATAAAGATGGAATCAGTAAAAGAACTATTTTTAGGCTTTCGACTGAAGCGACTTAAATTAAATAGACATGGATGAAATGAAATTTCTGTCTAAACGATAGCCCAAGCCAATTAAAACAACATTGTAAACAGACATTACAAGTGATAGGAAATATTTCGGTGCCAGATTACAACCCCTCCCAATATCCTACACGCAAGCCACGTGAGGAAGCTGCAGCAGAACCTCGGCTCAACTCAGAGTTTGCAGAGCCAGGTTCCGATCCGACACGCGGCCCAAAGTCTCAGTTGCCTCCGCCGACTCCGAACAGTGGTGATCACTGGCGTTTTTCAGAGGGGGATATGATTGCCGAGCGATTTACGGTTACCCAGCGCCTGGGACGTGGCGGTATGGGGGAAGTCTATGCCGTTGTTGATCAGTTAAAAAACGAGCCCCGTGCACTGAAAGTGATGCGGGCTGCCATTGATGGTGCCGGCTCCAGTCGGGAACGGTTTCTGAACGAAAGCCGGGTAGATTATCTGCGGCATCCGCATATTGTGCGGACTATCGATATCGGTGAATGGAAAGAACGGAATCTGCTGTATATTACGATGGAACTGGTGGATGGCCAGAGTTTGCGTCAACTGATGAAAGGGTCTGAGCAACTATCAGTCGTGGAAATCTTGACGATTTGTTACCAGGTATGTGAAGCACTCCAGTTTGCGCATCAGCACGGCGTTATCCACCGTGATGTCAAACCGGATAACGTGCTGGTAAAACTCGCCTCAAATGGTCTGCATGCCTGGCTGACTGATTTTGGGATCGCGCGGCTACAGACCAGTGGTATAACTCAGACAGTGGCAGGCCTGGGAACCCCCGTCTATGTGGCTCCCGAACAACTGGAATCTGCGGGACAAGTCACCGGGCAAGCAGATCTCTACAGTGTCGGTGCCATGCTGTATGACCTGTTAACAGGACAATCACCTGTCGGGTTTTTACAACCTCCCTCTACTTTTAATAATGAATTGCCCAAAGGGGCCGATGACCTGATTTTCGATGCGATGTCCCGTCTTCCAGAGCACCGCATCTGTGATGCTGGCACCATGGCCGCCCGCATCGGGAAACTCCTGAAAGATCTGAACCAGGACCTCAAATCAGTAACGACTTCACAGGTAGATCCCGCATCGATCAATCTTGGGGATCTGGTATTTGAAATCCAGCCCCGTAAGGCACCACAGGTGACCATTGAAGGAGTTCCAGGGATTCCGGAAGAAATCTTGGAGCTGGAAGGGAAACGGGACCAGTTACAACAGACGCTGGAACTGATTGAAGCGGGAACACATCCACTGGTGAAGGAGCATCAAGTTGGATTACAGCAGTTGAGTGAACGGGTAACCAGACTGCAGGAACTGTATCGAGAGAAAATGCCGACGAGAATGGTTAAAAAAGGAGAAGATAGACTAAGGCAGATGATACTGGCAGGGGAAACCCAGCCTTCAAATCTGCTGAAAATACTTCCCTCGGTCAATCCAGGGGCGTTCTTTCAGTATGTGGAACTCTTAATTAATACCATCAACGCTGAGCAAACCTTAATACAGACCCAGAAGAAGTATGATCAGCAAATACGCTCAGAAATTATCCGTTTGGGACAAGAACTACAGATAACCAGATCACAATTGCAGCAGCAACAACTACAGGATCTCGAAAAACAAATTCGTTCTTTTTTCAAGACGTTTCGAAAGCAGCACCCGCACGATATAAGCTTTCCGTATTCCGCTTGGGGTAAGTTTCAAGAAGAAGTATTAGCCAAACGACGATATCAATTAACATCCTTTGAAATAACGATGCTTTCAGAGTTATGCTTTGATCCTCGATATGAGTCTGGCATTAGCTTTGTTTATGATGAAGTAGGTGGCAATGGGAGAATGTCTACAGGGGAACTATGGGGGGCATTTTTTTGGTCGTTATTTTTTATTGTGGTCTTTGGAAATATATTCAAACTCTCTCGATTGTTTGCGATTTACCCAGCTTTAATAATCTGGGGCTTACTTTTGTTAAATGTTCTATATTCTCGATTCAAAGGAATACCCTTATTAAGAAAAAAAGTCAGATTTAATGTTAAATCGAATCAATTATTATTTCCTGATGGGACATCAGAAGTAATAAAACCAAATGACAAATTAATAAATGCTCAAACCATATGGGCCAAGCATCTGGAGTGTGATATAGAAATCAAAAATAGTCTAGGTATGAAATTTCGCATAATTCCACCTGGAAAGTATTTGATGGGCTCGCCAGAATCTGAAGAACATCGACAGGAAGATGAGTACCAACATCCCGTTTGGATTACCAAACCGTACTATCTGGCTACAACAGTAGTAACTCAAAAACAGTGGAAGTCAATAATGGGCACAACTCCTTGGAAAAGGAAAGCTCAAGTTGAGGAAGGAGATTCTAACCCAGCAACCTTTGTAAATTGGAATGATGCACAGCAGTTTATTGGCAAGTTAAATCAAAGAGAGGGAGTAAATTACCGACTTCCTACTGAGGCAGAATGGGAATATGCGTGCCGGGCCGGTAGTGCGAGTGCTTATGCTTTCGGAAAGAGTCCTGAAAATTTAAAGGAATATGCGTGGTTTAATACAAAAATATTCAGGGGAACCAGTGAAACCAATACACATCCAGTAGCTCAAAAGCAGGCAAACGGTTTTGGAATCTATGACCTGCATGGAAATATTTTGGAATGGTGTCAGGATTGGTATGAAGATATTTATTATCTTATTTCCCCCACCTATGATCCTTCTGGCCCAAATTCAGGTTCACAACGTGTTACGCGTGGAGGTTGTTGGGGATTTGGTGCTCAGAAATGCCGATCAGCGAGTCGCAATTCAAGTGGTCCGTTGGCTCGTAATCGTCGCTTGGGTTTCCGTATTGTCATGAGTCCGACTGTGGAAGCCAGCGACTCTAAGGAAACTTAAGCGTAACCCAAAATCTCGATCTAGTACCGGGAAGTGCAGAATACTGAAGGATTTTACTTCAAATTACTGAAAGATATATGCAACAAGCAGGGGGATTTTCCCTTATTGATAAAGAGAGAAACATACCCTTGTTTACGAAAACAGATACTCAGCTGTCGGATTCGTCTCTCAAAGTTCTTTTGATTTCTATTTCAAGGGATTGGGTAGTGAGAGACATAAGACGACTAGCGAAAACTATCTGGCAATTATCCAAACAGGATTCCCATGAATCATACAATTGAAAATCAGGTCACTTTCAAAATCCATTCTACCAATGGGCAGCAGTTTGAGTTTGTAGCGAGTGTTTCCTCTGAAGCTATGAGCATCGCGGATTATCTCCAGAAGCTGATGGCACGAGCGCATGGGCTGGAGGGGGGCGATGACCGTCTGATGGGGCAGATTACCAGTCAGGCTGAAGGGCTCACTCAGATGATTTTTTCCGAACAGCAACGGGAACAAATCAGTTCTTTTGCTGAAGGGACAGAGTTGGTTGTGAATGCAACACTGGAATACCAGAGAGTTCCCTGGGAGTTGATGCGCGTCAATGATCAATTCTGGGGACTCTGGTTCTCACTAGGGCGTCTGATTTCTGATTTAGAAATTGCTGTATCCCCTTCAACCCCGATTCAAAACGCGTATGTCTTTAATTCCGATGCACTGGAATTAATCAGTGCAACAACCGAGCAGACCAGTGTGAGCAGAAGGTTGCGGCAGGTTTTCGAACCTGTTTCAAATTCATTGACAAATCCGGCGACCAATGTGGGTTCAATTTCCCGGCAGGAATTTCTGGAGCTACTGCAAAGCCAGGACTGGTTTCATTTCGCCGGTCATGCGGGTGAAAGCGGTCAGACCAGAAAGTTAGTGCTTTCTAAAAAGTCAGTTACCGGGCAGGAACAAGACAACCTGGTATCAGCAACTGAAATTCAGCAGATTCAGATGACTCCAGGTGTGGTATTTCTGAATGCCTGCGGCTCCATGGCAATCCCCTCGCGTGAGGCTGAGGAAAAGTTACCTGATTGTATTGTGGGTAGTTTTTTACAACGAGGCACACAATGGATGATCGGTCCTGTCGTGCCTGTGCCGGATCGACAGGCACAGATGTTTTCTTCTTTATTTTATGATTGTTTGATTGAAGGTCATAGCATCGGTGAATCACTTCGTAAAGCGCGAATCGAGGCCGTGCGAAAACTGGGGGCCACCAATATCATTCCATTGAGTTATGTCCTTTATGGAGCACCCCAATATCGATTTTTTACTGAAAGACCAGTCATGTCTGTAACCAGCATCCAGGGAAAAGCAGAGCTAACCTATCCGCTTATATGTGAACAATGTGGTGGAGAGATTGAAACTCGACACGGCATAGGCAAACGGAATTCTCGGACTGCGTCCCCCTCTGTGATCTGCCGCGAATGTACGCGAGGCTCACAAGCAAATATTGCACGCGATGTTAAGATTCATCGGGGGGGCAGGTCAGATTCATGGGAAGGTCAGAGGCAGTCGCTTCAGGCTGAAGTTGATGTAGAGAACTCTAATCGTGCTGTTGCTTCAGGAAATGCAGATCGTATAGCTTCTACTGAGCAAAACCTGGTACAGCAATTTCAGTTGCATCTCAAGGAGATTGTCGCTCGAAAAGTTTTCTACCTCGATCTGATTACGGGGTTGAATGCAGAGTGTGTGCTGGTTCCCAAAGCAGACGTTGCACAGAAATCATCAGCCCGATTCGCAGTCCTTGATCAAACACGAGGAAAAAGTCTGTCTCAACAGTGCTCTGAATATCTGTTGCAGGAGCCGTCTTCAAAAACCGTTCATGCGGAAGTGGTTTTCATTTTCTGGACACCGGATTCGTCACGCTCTAAACCGAACTCACTGTCCTGGAAAGAAGTAGAAAACCTGGTTGAAGATAACTTCAAATCCACGGCTGATGTATACCGTTATGTGTTTGTCTGTAGCACCACGGGATTTGATCAGGAATCCCTGCAACAGATGAATGAAGGGCAGCAGCCAGTGCTGAATGATTCATACTGCAGTCTGTTCTTGCATGACATCGGTAACTCACAGACTTTTTATTCTGAGACTGATATTGCTGCCTACCCGCTGTGCCATCTTCTGCAACGTGAAAGCCTGGGAAAACAATTCCAGAAAGCCATTACCTGGCTCAACGAGCAACTGCCTCTGGCAACGAGTTTAAGTAGTCACACTGTATCCACTGACCTGGAACTGGAGAGAGAAGCAGTTGAAGCCGGATTTCGGTACATTGCCACCCACAAACAACTGACGCTCGACTCCACTGACCATGCTGGCCTCGTCCTGTCTTCCAAAGACTGGAGTACCCGTGAGACATCACAGTTACAGGAGAAGAATCCTCACCAACATCCTGTTCCCCAGTTCTTCCTGGCCATGATCAACTGGATGAGAAAATTATTGAGAATTACTTAGCAGGCGATTTTGAGTCAAACACTGCAGAAAATGCTCATCCCAGTCCTGTAGAATACCTTTATGAAAGAAACCACTTGTGGCCGTTTCTACTTGACGAATAATCCAGAACTTCAAAACCGAAAACTACATCAAATTGAAATTCAGTGATGATTTTGTGATGCTTTAACGTGAGCCTGTGTTTACTATGAAATAGAAACTTTCAAACAAAACGATTATCTGTACCCATTGTTTGAAATCAGATAAGAGGAAACTATCTATGAACGCTGAAACCTGTCCCCGATGTGGCGTAACTCTATTGGCGAATGCCAAGTTTTGCGGTTCCTGTTCGTTGCAGGTACGATTTGATCAAGAGGCCCCAGGTCTTCAGGGTAGTGAGTGGAAACCTGCCCCGCATGAGTTTGCAGCACGCATCCAGCCGCAGGCTTTGAAAGCATTGCTGACAAAAGGCGTGAACCTGGATGAGAGCCAGACCGGGCTCCTGTTCGAGAGTGGCCGATTTGAGCATGAACTAAAGCCCGGGCGTCAGGCAATAGAGACTCTACCAGATCGGATCCGTCGTTTTATCACAGGAGAAACCGCATCGGCTGTAGTGATTCGAGGAGGACTGTATCCGATCAATGTATCGGGGCAGACACTCAGTTCTGATGGATACGAAATCAGTTTTGGCAGTGAGATCGGGCTCATGGTGGGTGACCGGAATCAGTTTTACGTCAATTTGATGCAAAGTCGGGATGTCGTGACCAATATTGATCTGCTGAAAATATTTGGCGAAGTGGTACGGCAGAAGGTATTTGGAATTATTGGATCCTGTACGAGTCAGGAACTGATTTCGATTCACCCTGAACTGCAGCAACGCTTAACAGATGCCATTTATGAGACAGTCGTCCCGGTAGCAGAACGCTGGGGCTTAAAGGTCGACTATGTTTCACCCCTCTCTTTCAATAACCAGAAGTTGTCGGAGTTTCATCAGGAACGTGCCCAGCTGATTCGCGATCTGCGCGATCAGAAACTACAACAGCGATATGAAAAAGCCCGTGAAAATATTGAACTTGCCAGCTTTCAAACGGGGCGTGCGCTTGCTGAGGCGAAATTCAAACAGGACATTGAAGAGGCAGAACGAACTGGTGAATTTGAGAAACTGACAGCAGAGCTGAAACATCGTCAGGATTACCATCGTCTGCAACTTGATGCAGCCATGGAAACAGCAATCAGAGAATATAAGCAGAATCAGGAACAAGAAAAGAGTCTGTATGAGCACCTGCTGGCTGTCAATGAAGCGAACCGAGAGAAGGAACTGGCGGACCTTCGGTTTAAGATTCGAAAACAGTCACTGGAACAGCAGACGGAATTGGATGAGACGCGTCGTTCCAGTGAGCTCACAGCAGCCCAGCAAGAACTGGAAGCAGAACTTAAACGCGTCGAAACAGAAAAAACAGCGCGACTGAAAAACTGGCGTAGCAAAAAAGCAGCTTTTCGTGAAGAGGCCCTGCTGGATGCAAAGAACCACACAGATATCGATCAAATCAGAGGCGATTCCAGGCGGGATCAGGAGTCAAAAGATTTTGATCAACGAATTCACCAGGAGAGAACGAGTGCAGAGACAGAAATTGAGGGACTGAAGGGGCTTTCCAATTTGCAGGTAGGCCATCAGAAAGGATTGCTGGAAATTGATCGTTTGAAACGAGCCAATGAGTCGGAGTCAGCACGGGCTGATCACGAATTACAGGAAGCATCAAAAAAAAATGATCGACAACATGAGCTGGAAAAAATGAGGCTACTGGCTGAAATGCCTGAAATGGTGCAATTAACGGAAATGGCAAAACTGGCAGTTGCTTCTCCTGCAATGACTGCCTCGTTTGGTGATGTCATGAAAATGGCGATGGCGAAAGGCATGACACCGGAGCAGCTGGAATTAATTGCAGCGCAACAGTCTCCAGAGGTCGCGCAAGCGTTACAGGAACGTTATAAGGCAGAAGCATCAGGTGCCGCTGAGATCGCAGACCAGAAAGTAGAAATGTATGAACGGATCATTACCGAGATGAAGTCTGCCAATTCCATTTCTCATCAACAGTTGTTTGACTTAGTGAATCGAATTGAGCGAATGGGAGTCAACGGTCAAGAGATGCTACGTGATGTCGGCGTTTCTGCAAATAGCAGCAAAGAAACAGTATCCCAGGAAGTGATTCAATCACTGGTGAAGGAAATAGAAAAAATGATGAATCAAAAAAATCCTGGATCACAAGAGGAAGCGAAAGACACTGACGGATCTGGATCTGATAAGCAAGGTCGGATTGGATTCTAATATGAGTCATTTTATAGTCGTTAATATAGAAAAAATACTATAGAAACTTACGGACACGAGCCTTCACGCCACTGACAGTCCAATGATCAACTTACAGGAACAGATCTATTTCCAGAGACTGATCGCTACCAGATGCATGAAAAACTACTCGTTGGAAGTGAGCCCGATACAAAATATAATGATGATTGAAAAAGAAGCAGTTATGTTTAAAAAATAATTGTGTGTGTGCACGCCAGAAGTTCCGGCGACTGATAGAGAACTGTATCCGGGCAGTTACGTCTTGATGTGGTGTTTCATCAAGCTTGAGAACTACACTTAAGCGAATATTATATATCACATGGAGCAAACAGGGTGGCAGAGCATAACTCACGAGAAAATGAAGGGGATACTTCTGACTCGTCTAAAAAAAAGAATAAAATAGCCATGTCGTCAATATTTGAATATGGAAGAGACCCCACCCATATCAATCAGGCTCATGACTTCGAAACCACACTTTCAGATGATGAGGACTGGCGATTTCTCAAGGGAGAAATAATTGATAAACGATATGAAATTAAAAAACCAATCGGAAGAGGGGGGATGGGAGAAGTCTATGCCGTTTATGATCAAAAAGAGAATGACTTGTGTGCAATAAAGGTGATACGAACATCATTGCAAGGCAAAAGGGCAATTCAGGAACGGTTCATAAATGAAGGCAGGTTTAGAAGCTTAAACTCGCCTCCCAATATTGTGAATATTTATGAAACTGCATTCAGTACTTCACAAAACATTCATTATATTATTATGGAGCTGATAGATTGGCCGAGTTTAAGCCAATTACTTAAGGCTGGCCAATCCTTCTCTCCTCATGAGGCTCTTGAAATAGGGAAACAAATTTGCGAAGCGATTGTTTTTTTGCATAATCGTGAAATCATTCATCGTGATATTAAGCCGGACAATATTCTCATTAGGCAAAATCGAGGAAATATATCTGTAAAACTTACAGACTTTGGTATTGCAAAACACCCTAATGGGATGCAGACGATCCCTGATATCGGATTCGGTGCAACGGACTATGCTGCGCCTGAACAATTAATCTCAGCTGCAACAGTCACAGGACAAGCCGATATTTATAGCTTAGGGATAGTATTGTCTGAAATGTTGACAGGGCACTTACGTGTCCGTTCTTCTGACCAATTTTCGAGACTCATTGGTAGCTTACCAACTGAAGTTAAGAAGTTGATCTCTGATGCGATCGCCGAGCGCCCCCAGGACCGAATTCGAGATGCTGGGACCATGTTAGCTCGAATTAATACATTATTTAATGATTTAAATTCAGATAATGAAACAACAACATCAAGCAGTAAAGAACTACCCTCACAATTCATCTTACCTACAATTGTCATAGTAGCGACCTTGGCTGTGTTTGTTTTTATTGTGGCATTATTGATCAAGAATGATTTTTTTTTGAGAAAGGTAGAACACAGTCATAAGTTAGTATTTCCAGACGGACGATCTAAAAAAGGCTATTCATTCAATAATTATAAGAAGTCGCAAAAACTGTGGGCTCAACATGTAAATGAAAGAATTAAGATTACTAACAGTATTGGGATGGCTTTTCGATTGGTACCACCTGGTGAGTATATTATGGGCTCTTCTGGAAAATCGATATATGAAAATCAACACCAAGTCTGTATTACAAAACCATTCTATTTAGCAGAAACTGAAGTCACCCAGGAACAATGGCAAAATCTCATGGGAACAACTCCGTGGCGTGGTCAACGAAATATTGTAGAGGGAAGAGAATTTCCGGCGACTTTTGTGAGTTGGTTTGATACACAGGATTTTATTGCAAGACTGAATAATAAAGAGGGGAAAGAATATCGCTTACCAACTGAAGCTGAATGGGAATATGTATGCAGGTCAGGAAATGTCGGAATGTATGGCTTCGATAACGGTGAAAGTCCAGCGATAGAATATGCATGGTTTAAGGGAAATGCTTATTTGAGAGATGAAAAGTATGCACACTCTGTCGGGCAGTTGGAAGCTAATCCATGGGGATTCTATGATATGCATGGAAACGTATGGGAGTGGTGCCAAGATTGGTATGGTCGATATGATGATAATTCAACTGAAGGCACTGCGAATCCAATTGGACCTGAGTCTGGACTAAGCCGAGTTTGTCGGGGTGGTTGTTGGAATAATAGTATTATCTACTGCCGATCTAGTACTCGAAATTATTTAAATCCAAATACTCGTCGCGATGATGTAGGATTTCGATTGGTACTAACTGTAGAATCCGAGCAAAATAAGTAGCAAGGTTTTAAAAGAGTCGGGCTCTTTATTGCGTGTGAACAACTACTTTTCTTCATCTGCAATTCCGATGAATACACCATTATGTTTCTTTGCCAGCATCTGTAGAAAAAAGCCGAACTCCATTGTTTCTCCGGAGTTGTTGTCTCCGGCCGTCTTGTGAATGTAATCTCCAATTCCCACTGTGTTAATTACAACATTGGGATGTTTTTCGAGAAGCCATGCTCGAATTTTATCTGCCTCAGTTTTTGTTAACTCGCGTCCATTATTATCAGTTGCTCTACCATCTGTGAAGATAACAATCGTATCGACTTCGGGATAATACTCAAAAGTGTTTTCAATCGCTGTTTGAGTTTGAGTTTGCCCATCAGCTTCAATATTATCTTTTATAAACGAAGCTGCTAATAAACGATTATCCTCATCGCATTCGACAAGTTCAGTTCGAAATGGTGATATATTGTTGTCGAAGTCAATGATTGCAAAACGATCCATTCTAAGATTTTTAATCCATTGTGATAGAAGCTCTTTGCTTTTATCGAATCGCCCTGAATCCTTCATGCTTTCAGATGAGTCAAACAGAAAGACGACATTCTGTAATTTTCCTCGTAGTGCGACAATTGAGTTTGCGGTGTTACCGAGTTCTGCGATGTCATCTTTCAGCTCTGTTATCTCTTTCTTCAATTCAGAGATGGTTTTATCACGCTCATTCAATTGCATCTGAAGTTTTTGTTTTTCAAAATTCAATTGTGATATTTTAGTTTCCTTTTCAGAAAGTGTCTTTTTGATTTTGGCTAGTTCAAGTTTGAGTTTCTTGATTTCTTCTTTGAGTAAGTCGACCTCTTCTTCATTGCATGGAGGACAAACAACTGGCGGTGGACATTCAATAGGTGGCGGACAAGGGGAGTTCTTTTTACATTCGCGAAGCTGATCCGACAAAAAACTGGTATAACGCACCAAACCAAAAGATAAGCCTACGATCAGGATTGTGGAAAGCACAAATAGGTCTGTCGTTGCGACCCATCCTATTGAATTTTCATCGGATTCATTTGAAAAAGAATTATGCATATTTATGATTTCAATTCATTATCTTTGGGGTTGTCTCTTCTAAATAATCCACTAAAAAGATTTGGTCTTTTTTCCTGGGAATGACTGGCAGTCCCAGAGTTCTCTAAAATGTGGTTTCTCATTGCTGAAATTATTTCTTCTGGAATATTTGATATCGCGGCCTCAAGTTTAGCAAGAAGATCATTCATTTTTGTAAGCTTAGAATCCAGAAACCTTTCTTTTGTATTAAGTCCCTTAGACGTTTGAACTAGATTCTCAGCGCCAACATTGATCGAACTCAACAATTCGTTGAGCTTTGTGAAACCTTGATCTAAACCATCTGTGGTACTGCTAAGTGAATTAGAGGCGGTTTGCAACTCTTCGGTAGCTTTTTCTGTATGTTTAGCTGCAGCTGAAAATTGTTTTTCAATTTCATTGACCATTTTTGCTGAATCAATGGCTGTTTTCTTAGTGACTTGTACAGAAGCATTAAGGTCCTCCACTACTTTCTCACTAAGCACTTTGATTGATTTATCTAATCCCTCTGTAGCGTTCTTCAACGATTCCAATGTGGGGGCAATGTCGTTGACAGCATTCTTCAGTTCAGGAGATATGTTTTCTAATTCTGAAGTAATATTAGTGATAGAAGTTTCTATATTTTCTCCTGCGTCTGATACTTTAGACTCAAATGATTCAGCACCGTTCTTTAATTTTCCCGCTATGCCCTCATGTTCAATTAGAATTTTTTCAAATTTTATCGCAGTGTTCGTTACTTCCTGTGATACTATATCGAGCGATGAGATTGTCAGTTCTAACATATCATTAAAATTATTCTCGGTATGCGTTCTTATTGCTCCTAATGTGCCTGAGAATTTATCCATTTCTTTCCAGATAGGATCCATTGGATCAAGATTGACTTTTGATTCTGCTTCTAGACGTAAAGTTCCGATTCGATGATCGACTAATTGCATCATGAATTGATTAAATAATGCCAGAAGGGAACCTAGAAAGACACCAATATATAGTGGTTTAAGAGAAAGTAGTATCTCGCTAAAATGAATTTTATCTCCTGCATATAACGTACTTGAATCTAATCCTGGAGCATCTAGAATTAAAAATCCCAGACCAGTAAGTACAACTCCCAATAAGGGGGCCGCAAGTCCAAGTCTTCTCAGTGCACTGGGCCAAAATATTTTTGACAACATTCTATCAAATGTGTCTAAGGCTTCATCCTTGGTAGGTTTACTAGCACCTAAGTTCTTATCATCTGATTTGTTCAGCCAGTCGTTGAAAACAAGTTTCAAATCTCTCATTGAGAGAAAACAGAAAACTAGTTGCACTGCAAAATAGCTAGCAGCGATGGTATATATAAAGAAAGGCTCCATTGATAACTCTTTCAATTAGTAATGTTTTTAAACACAATCAAATGATCAACAATTTACTCTAGAAATATAATTGGGAAGAATTATCCAATTGGTTTCGATCTTTGTGATATATTCGAAAAGTAAGATGATGGTTTTGCGATTATCTCTTTGGTCTATTTTTGTAATCTGCTTCACAGTCAGAGCAGCGGCAACCAAACTGATATCCATGTCCCTTACAACAAGTGCAGTTGACAATGTGTTGAAACCATTCATGAAAGATGACAAAGTTTAAGTCACCTATGATGAGCGTTTCGTCTGGCAGCAATCTTGTTAGATGATTTAATTCTATTTTTGTATTGCGGATTGCAATATGACAATGAGAGTCAAACGGTTCGATCCAGAATGAATTATCAATGAACAGGATTCTGGCATGAATATCCTGTATAGAGTTGTCATGAATTTGCCACGCACAATTACTGGCTCTACCGATCTGAAATGAGTTTTGAAAAAAGATGTATTTCTCAAGTTCGCTCAGATTGTCGTTTCGTTCGATGGTAACGGCAGAATGAGGACCTATCTTCTTGGGCATACCTAACTGAAAATCCCGGTCTGTGGCCAGCAAATTATACGGTTGCTCTGAAACAGGATTCTGAGTAATGCGAGTTTTCAGTATGAGCGGGTTAATTTGGTTCCTGCTGTCCAGTGTACCTGGCTGGATTGTCATTCCGTTGATAAGCAGGCATTCTGGCCTCTCCGTAGATAGTCTGGTTGCTCCAACAGTCGTGCCACCGGCTGAGAAATTCTGAAAACAGACTCCGTGCTCTGTAAATTTCAGAACACCATGCTGACGCGAAATATAACCGTCTTGAGGATTCTCTCTTAGAGTTCTGAGGTAGATGTCATTGGGATTTTGCAATGAATTTTTATCGCAATATAATGTTTTCTGTCGCCCCAAATATGCTTTACGACCCGCTAACAGATTTACATAAGACTCGTCTTGGGATGTACTTCTAGCTATAGTGAGTCTGGCTGTTTTGACTGATCTTGTCTCAACTGTACGACCCTTATCATATGATACTGGACGTTCATAATGCTTAAGGTGTCTAAATGATGCGGAGATATCTGCAGACCGGGCTAATGATTTTGTACCACTGAGGAATAGCGGTATCGATTTCCAGTCATCCTGTCTGACTTTAGTATTGATGTGTACGTTTTGATTAACGTTATTATCCAGACCTTCCAGTACAGTGCTGTTTTGTATGTTCCTTTCATTTGAGATATTGACTGTAATCTGGTTATCCTGCTGTGGTTGGATAGTAAGATATCCCTGCCAAAAAGCGTGTCCCGTCGAACCATCGTCTACCTTGAGATGAAGTAAACCACCCTCGACAGGAAAACTGCTTAATGAGAGAGGAATTATCCAATGTCCTCTATCAGCAGTGAGAGTGAAAGAACCCGGCGTGCCATCGCTGCCACCTTGGGCTGATAAACAGCAGCTACCTGAAATTGTTTCGCGGCCTGCATTTGTAAAACGTACTTCCAGGGTCAACCTCTCTGCTGTCAGAGTAATGCTTCCCAGGTTCACTTCAAAAGAGAAAAGAGGTTTTAACGTGATTGTTTCCGGAGATTCCTGTGTTGATGGAACTTTTGAAGCAAACGAGTCAGTTCCCAGAGAAATATTATGATTGAGATCGGCCTTTTCAGGATGACTATCAGACAAAATGGACTCCACCACTGGTTGTGGCTGGAGTGGTGGGGCCTGTACTATCTCCGAAGTATTATCAGCGGTTGAGGATACTGGAACCCAATTCTGGGCACATTGAGGGCATAAGGGCAGTCCGTCTGGATTATCCTGCTCATGCTGACAATGCAAACAATGATATAGCATCAGACTACCCCAATTCACTCTCAATGGAAATAAAAAGTTCGATGATCTTTATAAAGGTCCATTGTCGTTATCAACACGCAACTCAAGATGGAACCCATCAATATTATTCTGGTTGGCTGCAAATTCGAGGCTATAGCGATCAGGAGCCAGATTTTCGAAACAGACCGTATTGTTCTCAATACGGATGGTGGACACGGTCCCTGTGGTTTCTCCTGCCAATGTCACGTCTATGGAAGCTGAACTATATTTGGGATCAATGTTGGATAGCTCAATGATGATACTGAGTGCATCATTGAGGCCGGTTTCAATGGTGACTGTCAGATCCAGATGTTTCAGACGTTGTGTATGACGAAGTTGAGTTGTCTTTTCCTGGGGGGCACGGGCCATGTCATAGGACCTGACCTGTCCTCGTGAAGGCTTGATCCCATATTCCAGAAATCCCTGTCGGGAGATGACCGTGAAAGCGGGAGGATTCGCTTTCGGAATTGTGAGAATCTGCTCTAACTGTTGTTGAATGATGGAATCAGGAACCGGTCCCAGATTTTCAGTGGCCTCTGCAGCATCAATTAAAGATCGTAGTAATCTGACACTTTGGGGGTCCTGTGACGCGAGTTCGTTCAGTCGCTTTTCGTCGGCTTCGGTAAAATCGTCTGTTCCAAAGACACTCGACTGCACAAATTGATTCATCAGGAGAATGAGTTCTTCTGGGAGATTGTTTTTCAGAGCATTGAAATCTCTGTTTTCATCTGCGATCGCTTCCAGCAGTTCCAGAAATCTGGATTCTTCTGAGGGGGATGACGGGTTGGTCATTTGTTTTATTTCCTATGAGAAAAGTCGAATCATCAGCTTCATTTATGTAAATTCCTGCAAGATTGGCTTGCAGTCTTTTGATTCTATAAGGTCAACTTCCTGAGAATCTTGCATTGAAATTAGTCTGATCTGAAAATTTAGTTCTTTTCCATTTCGAGATGACCACAAATATGATCAGCCAGTATTTGTTGCCGTTGTTCCTCAGTCTGTTGCTCTTTTTCAGTCTGACTCACTGATGAAGATTCCAGCATGTTTTCGAAAGCTTTTCCCAGAGAAGACAGAGCCCTGGACTTCAGCACGTAACAGTTTTTCTTTTCTTCGTTCAGCACATAAGCAATCTGATCTGGAGACATTAATTTCTCTGTTTTGGCTTGATTGAATTGATCGACGAGTTCCAACCACTTTTGACGATGATATTTTTGCTTATAGCAATAAACGGCGAACTTTCGGTCTGGATTTTCAGTCGAGACCTCATCCCTGGAAGCAGGGAACTCCGTTTTTACATTCTCTACGGAATTCTTCTTCACGGCTAAGTAACAGACTCTCTTTAACGACTCAAGTAATTGAGTGGCAGTTTGAGAATTATCTTGCGTAAAGCCTTGAGTTATACGATTGAGAAGTGATTGTTTTTTCCTGTCAAACAGCCTCTGAAGTTCATAGTGGCGATTGAGCCTTTCTGAAAGTGCGCCGATTTCACTCTCGAAATCCAGTTCCATTTCGTTCTTAGAATTTGGACTTGTTTCATTCTTGGATTCCGGTTCCATCTCGTGCATCACTTTTTCCAACCGCTTATTTGCTTCTTCAGCAGTCAGCCCATTTTCTGTTGCCACAGCGACAATATCGAAAAGATATTTATCGCGCCACTCATCGGGTAATTCCTGGGGCCAGATCCATAGGAGAAAAACAGCCTTGGGTTTGGCGGAAAGGGTTGCAAGTATCAATTCTATGGCTGGAAAAAGATCCTCTTTATTATTCTCGGGCTGTGAAATGCTTCCATCGGAACGAGACTCTAAGTGCTCGTCCGCAGTCAACTGATAGTGAGGTTGTTCCCGGTAAACCCTGGCCCAGTCCCTGAGAACATAGTCTCGAATATAGTTGATAAAAAAGACCCACGGAGATGCATCAAAATCATCCGGTCGATATTTTCTCATCCGACTGATAAATGCTTCCAAAGATAATACTCTGTTGAAAACATAATCCCAGGCGTGTTGGAAGGGAGTTAAATCGGTAATCTCATCCCAGTTTTTGTTGTTCTTGGTAGAGAAAGAGGAGGGAAGAAAACCACTCCATACCAATTGATTAAAGATTAATTCGTTAAGCCGATTTATAAAAAACTTACCTTCCGTTGGATGCTGGAAAAAATATCGATGAGCTTCTTTATGGTTATCTAAGCATATTTGATGAGCAATCTGATAGGCTTCCAAGTATTTTTGATCTGCAGTCGGATCGACTTTCGGGTAATCACTATGGCTCAAATCAGACAACCGCTTAATATATTCTGAGTCTGCAGACTGAAAATTAGAGTTCATTACGGATGTTTCTTCGTTGGGGGGAGTATCTGGAATCAGGAATGATGGTGCGGGCGTGCACATAGAGACACTCCAGTCTACCAGTTAAGTTCCAGAAATGCCAGCAAAACTTCTTCCTTTCGATGTCAACATAGGCCCAATTGACGAAGCTGACTTATAGAGTGAAATACCCTGTGAATGTTGAACAAATATGAATAATAAAATACAAAAAAGAGCCAATTATTATGAAAGATCACGGATAATTTCTGCTTATAGATTTGGGGAACCCTGTTGAATCTTATCAGTCTTGAAGGAGCCCCCTATGTCTACAAAATTACGCTGGTCCCTGTTTGTGATTGTTTTACTGCCTCTGATTGTTTACGGCTTGAACTCAGATATGACTCAACACTGCTTTCCCGATCATTCGCAGCAAGATCATGAATCACAGCCAGACATTGACTCGATCTCTGAGATTCGTAGCTCGATCCAAGTTGACTCGGAATCAACACCAGGCATTGTTCTCAGGGAAATCAAGCTGATTCTGGTCCAGTTCAATCAAGCCCTGGAAGCTCATATTGGCTGGTTGCGTCCCCAGTCAGTCAAAGAGCGCGCCTTGTTCTGGCTGGTCCTCTGCGTGGCTGTTCCCTGGCTGTTTGCTGGATTTCTGGATCCCTTTGCAATTACCCGCTCTCGTCTCTTGAGCTGGCTGATAGTCCTGGTCTGGACCGGTCTGTCGATCTGGTCTGCCTGGCACTTCTGGGGAGTAGATGCAGGATCGAAACTGTTTGGTTCGACAATGATCGTACTGGTTCCCCTGCTAAGCTCCTACTTCCATTACGTTCGCAGCTGTTTTTATGAAGAAGATTCCTCACAACAGGACAGAACTGTATCCGGTGCGTAGGTTGCCAACTGGATAAGGATCACTCAGAATAGGACCATCTGAAAAACTGTAGATGTGTCTATTACCTGGAGAGTATGTATGGCTTCTGGAGAAGATCAAACCAACTCTGATGATAAGTTTTCAAAGGACTTTGGCTCCTTCGGATTCATGGATCGGGCAGAACAGACGCGCGAACAGATTCCGTCTGAAACCGGCGCTGATCTGCCCGTCTCTTTTCCTCTAGCAGACCGTTATCAACAACTGGAAGCCCCCATTCAGGGAGGGATGGGAGTCGTCTTCAAAGCATTGGACAAGAACCTGGGGATCAATGTTGCCATCAAACGCATTCTGCCTGAATTCGCCTCTGATCGACATTTCCTACAGCGTTTTGAACGTGAAGCCAGGACACAGGTCCGTCTTAGTCACTCCCACTTAGTACGGATCTGGGATTTTGTCCTTGATGAAACGGGTCCGTATATTGTGATAGATTGGATCGAAGGCCACAGCCTCGATCGGGAACTGAAACAGAATGGCGTTCTGGAAGAGCAGCGTGCCGCTGAAATCATCGCGAAAGTAGCCAGCGCATTGCAGGTGGCCCATGACGCCCAGATCATCCACCGGGATATCAAGCCCGCCAATATCCTCCTCGATCAAAATGGGAATCCTTATATTGCTGACTTCGGTCTGGTTCGGATCGAAGCGAATGAGAGTCAGTCAATTCCAGGGACTTTGAGTGGAGCCCTTTTGGGGTCTGTAGACTTTGTGGCTCCGGAACAGCTTGCCGATGCGAGAAATGCCAGCGTCAGGAGTGACATCTGGAGTCTGGGAGCCACCCTGTATCAACTGGTAACGGGGCGGTCTGTACGCGGCATGCGGGAATCCCTGATTCCGAAATCGTTGCGGGAAATCATTCTGAAAGCGATGGAACATGAACCGGAAGACCGGTTTTCTTCGATGACTGAATTTGCCGCTGCTTTGCGATCTACAGTTAAACCTGTTGAAGTTACAGATCATACTCCCCGTTCAAATCATCAAGACACCCCCAGTCCCTTAACCCCGACAGAGGATCTGGCAAGTCTGTTGTTAAAAACACAGGATGAAGTGACTCGCCAGCATGCCGAAGCACGGCGGCTGCTTGATGAATACAATTACGAGAGAGCAGCTTCAATCTTAGGACAGATCCCCAGTCATCTGCGTGATATGGATTTGTTTAAGGCGACAATCGAGAAACGGGATCGCGTGTCTGATCTGGATGCTGTGATCTCGAAAGCGGTCAAAGAGATGCATCTGGATGGGTTGCGCCAGCAGGTAAATGAGTTACTGGACCTGCAGCCTCAGCGTGATGATCTGGAGCGATTGCTGGAGCATTTGCCGAAAGAACCGGTCAGGCCTAAGGAGCCCGCGCAGTTGGTCGCACCCTTTGATGCTAATGTTGCAAAAGCCGACCAACAGGAATGGTCTGCTCATCTGGGATTGGATATGGAGACCAGCAATTCTATCGGTATGAAGTTTAAGTTAATTCCCCCTGGTGAATTTCTGATGGGGTCACCTGAATCGGAAGCGAATCGAGATGAAGCTGAAGTTCAACATGAGGTGCGGATTACGAAGCCTTATTACCTGGGATCAACGGTAGTCACTCAGGGCCAATGGAAAGCAGTGATGGGGACGACTCCCTGGAAGGGGAAAGATTATGTTAAAGAGGGAGACAATTATCCGGCAACGTATGTGAGTTGGGAAGATGCCCAAGAGTTTATTCAAAAGTTGAATGCATCTGAAGGAGATTTATATCGCTTACCGACAGAGGCCGAATGGGAATATGCGTGTCGAGCAGGTAGTTTGAGTGCTTACTGTTTTGGAGACGATACAGGACATCTCTCCGAATATGGTTGGTTTGATAAAAATGCATGGAACATAAATGAGAAATATGCACATCAGGTTGGTCAGAAAAGATCGAACCCGTTTGGTTTGTATGATACGCACGGCAATGTGTATGAGTGGTGCGAGGACTGGTATGGTGGCTATGCGAGTGATGCTGTTACCGATCCTACGGGGCCGACAACGGGCTCGTCCCGGGTGTACCGGGGCGGTTGCTGGTTCTTTAGCTCCGGGCACTGCCGTTCGGCGGCCCGCGACGGGTACTCTCCTGGGCCCCGGAACGACGATCTCGGCTTTCGTGTGCTCCGCAGTTCCGTCAAGTAAGCCCGCAGGAAGCGGAAACCGGTATAAGCGGAGCGTCATCCGGAACGCAGGCCCGCAGGGAGCGAGGCGGAGCCGCGACCAGAGGTGCCGTAGTGGAGGATCGAATAATTATTAACCGCAGATGGAATATCGAATAGAGCAGGTTTAATTTATGTCAAATGAGTATCATTCTTATGGTCAGGAACCTTCCTTTCATGGGCAGGCTCCTGCAGCTAATCTACAGCCGGGGCAGTTAGCAGATCGCTTCGAACTGGTCAGCATGCTCGGTCACGGCGGGATGGGACAGGCCTGGCTGGCCATCGACCCTCGCCGGCAGGATGAAGAACGGGAGGGACACGTGGTTCTGAAGTTCCTGCCCGATGCGCTGCGCCATCATCCGGATGCTACTCAGGATTTCCGAGCTGCATACCGCCGCGTCCAGGCGCTGCACCACGAATCGATCTGTCCACTATTTGACCTGGGCGAATCGCGTGAGCTGGGCTGTTTCCAGGTAATGCAGTTCATTCCCGGGATCACTCTACGCGAATTGATGCGGTCTTCTGATCCGGAGCGAACCGGCCTGGATCTGGAACGAGTCATTCGGTACCTGCAACCCATTGCGCGGGCTTTGGATTATGCCCATCAGAAAAAAATCATTCACCGCGATATCAAACCGGACAATGTGATCGTCGATCCTGCTACAGGAGAAGTGCATGTGATCGACTTCGGTCTGGCAGCCGAATTGCGAACCAGTATGTCCCGCTACAGTCAGCAGCGGCTCTCAGTCTCTGGGACAGAGTCCTACATGCCCCACGAACAATGGCTCGGCCAATCCCAGGATGGGCGATCTGATCAGTACAGTCTGGCGGTTGTAGCCTGGGAGCTGTTGACCGGACAGCCTCCTTTCCAGGGAAGCGGCATGCAACTGGCCTATGCAGTGGCTCAGGCTTCGTTACCGGTGTTACCAGAACATTTCCAGCATTTGCAACCTGTATTTGAGCGAGGGCTCTCGCGGGACCGAGGTCAACGCTATGAATCTGTAGAAGCATTCGTGGATGGTTTGTCTAGCGACGAACTCAAGGGAAATGAAAATATCTTCCAAAAGAGATCGCATTCAAGCGTCCCTTTACAAATCGAAAATCAGGTTAGACAGTTTTTAGAAACACAAACAGAAGTGGCAAGGCAGCATGATGAAGCAAAGCAACTCTTAGATGAAAATGATTATTCAGGTGCCGCCGCGATTTTGGAAAAGATCCCCGGTTCCTTAAGGAATTTAAATATGTATTCGACAGCGGTCGAGAAACGGGATCGTGTGGTTGAACTGGATACGATAATTTCATCGGCGCTCAAGGAGATGCGTGTGGTGGGTATACGCTGGCATGTTATAGAATTATTTGACTTATTGCCACAACGTGATGACCTTGAAAAATTACTTCAGCATTTACCACAGAATCCTGAACTATTGGTGGCACCATTCGATGCAAAAATTGTAAAGACCAGTCAACAAGATTGGGCTAATCATCTGGGCGTGAATGTGGAGCTAAATAATTCAATTGGTATGAAGTTTTGCTTGATTCCTCCAGGGGAATTTCTGATGGGGGCTCCTGAAACGGAAGCAAATCGAGCTGACGATGAGGCACAATATAAGGTACAAATTACTAATCCTTATTACTTAGGTTCAACTGTCGTGACCCAAGGACATTGGAATTTAGTAATGGGGACAACTCCTTGGAAAGGGAAAAATAATGTCGAAGAAGGTGACGATTATCCGGCAGTGTATGTGAGTTGGGAAGACGCACAGGAATTTATCGGTGAGTTGAATGCATCTGAAGAAGATTTATATCGATTGCCAACAGAGGCAGAATGGGAATATGCATGTCGAGGAGGGAGTATGTGTGCGTATAGTTTTGGAGCTGATTCTGGAACTCTATCTGAATACGGTAGGTATGATGTAAATGGGAGTAAAATTGGTGTGGGATATGCGCATCAGGTTGGTCAGAAAAAACCAAATAATTTTAGATTATTTGATATGCATGGCAATGTTTGGGAGTGGTGTCAGGATTGGTATGGTGATTATCTAAGAAGTTCTATCACAAATCCAAAGGGGCCTATATCGGGATCAAATCGAGTCAATCGGGGGGGGAGTTGGGGACGAAACCAGAGAGACTGTCGTTCTGCAAATCGCGGTAGAAATACTCCTGGTCTCCGTAGTAGTGCTCTCGGCTTTCGGGTTCTTCGCAGTTCCGACAAGCATGTCTACAGGAAGCTGAAAATTGTATAAGCGGAGCGCAAACCGAAACACCGGATCCGCGTGAGTGTGATGAAAGCGCGAACAAGGGCCCCGTAGGAGGGGTATAGCGCACTGACCGCACCCACGCCCGGTCACTAAAAATAACAAATCTCCAGAATTCGCTCAATTCTCTGCAAGATTTCCTCTCAGAGGTCCTTATTCAACTATTAGTAGACTTACTTTGCAGTTGAAATTCTAATCAGGGCCGCCCCCTATTGATTCTGTTAGCGCTGAGACAGTTGTCAGAGCGAGTGTTACCTGCACTCAATAAAACAGAATATCAATCAATAGTGGTTTCCAACATCTATAAGGGGGGGATAGTCTGATTTTCAATCTCAATATACGTTTAAAAAAGAGTCAGAAATGTAACGGAAAAATTCTTAAATTAGTCCAGTTCTTTATGATTTGGAAAATCGACAGTTGGCTCTGTTCATGTAATAGAAGTTCTGGTCATGTTCTCACCAATGAGGATGGAATGAAGAGATATCTCCGGGAACATTTCATTAATGCCACTGTGCTGATTTGAATTGAATGAGGTAGGGCGAAGGGTGCCTGCCCACCCCTCTGGGGCTCTATGCTTTTGCAAAGAACTCCGGAGGGGATTTTTTATATTCAGCCTTCAAAAGGTCTCGTCATTAGGCAATTCTAAGTATCGCATTTCTTCGGGTTGACTTGCTCAACTTTTGAACTAATATTATGTGCTCAAACACGGAAGATAATTCTGTTGTTTGAATGCTGAGTCTTACTTCATTATGTAGTAAATCTCGGCTTCCTTGGTGACATAACCAAGCGGAGAGTGAAGCTGAAGTAAAGTTAGTGAATGCGTTTTTTAAGCTGGTAATATTACAAGACTTAAACATCATTTATCTTCAGCTGTCAGTTTCCAATGACCACTTCTGGTTACGAAATTGATCGTCTTGTCAGCGTCTCCTGCAGATCCAGGTCTATCAGATCCTGCAACCGTCGGCTGGCGCATTTATGTTTCTGATCAATCAACTGACTGGCATAATGATGCCAGTCTTCGTCCCGGTGGGGACAGGTAAAACCGTCGTGCAAATGCCCCAGACCGCCGACGGCCTCGGCAAAGCAGGTTGGTCCGTAACAGTTGCGTTTAACTTCGCATTTCGTGTCACAGATAGGACAGTACAGTTCTGATCTCTCACCCGGTTTTGTGTACAGACATTGTTTTCCGCTGAATAACATTGCCTGTTTCTCCTCGCTTTATCCTGAATTAGAATAGAATCATCACGGGCAACGTAGCGAGCAGTCGTAAGCAGAGAGAGGCCTTACTGAGGTCTCAGAGCCATTCTTTGCTTTTTCAAACCGCATCGTTCTCTATCGGAGGGCTGTGGCACCTTGGTGGCTGAACCAGGTTGCCGGACGTTTCAAAGGGCCATTACCCTCAACGTCACTCGTGATGCAATAAGGTGGGAATTCCCACCGACAGGGAAATCATATAAGACAGAACTCAAAGGTCAAGCCCTGATAGAAAAGATAACTCTGTATCATTGGCTAAAGGTACATGAGGAGCAATTACAATAACGGCGGCAATGATCGTTACGGCGTAGGTCGTGTTTCAATCCGCGCCCCTACGTGAGGGGCGATTATCTGCCGAGCTGGAACGGGTTAAGACTGAGAGGTTTCAATCCGCGCCCCTACGTGAGGGGCGATGCGGTATCACGCGATGGACCCGCTGACAGTCGAAGTTTCAATCCGCGCCCCTACGTGAGGGGCGATATGATCAAAACAAGCACTTATTTGAGCAAAGGGAGTTTCAATCCGCGCCCCTACGTGAGGGGCGATCTCATTGACTGCCAGACCTACATCACAGACCACAGTTTCAATCCGCGCCCCTACGTGAGGGGCGATGCGCGACTGGCCCGGCTGAGACTCCACATTACGGTTTCAATCCGCGCCCCTACGTGAGGGGCGATGCGGCACCAATGCCAATGTAGTTGCCCGATCGCTTGTTTCAATCCGCGCCCCTACGTGAGGGGCGATGTTTCCAAGCCCTCTAGTCGCGCCCATCCAGCAGGTTTCAATCCGCGCCCCTACGTGAGGGGCGATCGAAAATGACAGACTTCAACAACCTTCCAGTAGGTTTCAATCCGCGCCCCTACGTGAGGGGCGATTTCGGAAGCGTAAGCATGGCCCGATATTCAAGCGGTTTCAATCCGCGCCCCTACGTGAGGGGCGATACAAGTCCCGTTCGCCACTCCCGAGACTTCAAAGTTTCAATCCGCGCCCCTACGTGAGGGGCGATTCTCCACCTGCTCCTGTAGTGTTGGCTCGGATAGTTTCAATCCGCGCCCCTACGTGAGGGGCGATAGCGATGTTGTAAACCAATATGCTGCAATTGTCTCGAAGAACTGATCCGCGAAGCAGGTGCTTTTCCATACTGATTTACGAGTTCACTGTTCTTCAAAATACTTAAATCCATTAAAAGTAACAAGTTGGAAGAAGTGCGAAACATCTGGCTCATATGAGCGCGCATTGGGTTCGCAATTTGAAATGAGGTTGCTGGAAACGATTACATAATCAGTGGACCATCAATATTGTAGCCGTCTTTCGAGCCATGATGCTCCACACGTCGCTCCCAGTTATTTCCCAGATTATAAAAGCGAAGGCTATCCTGGGAAAGGTCGGCTATCTCTAAAAGAATGGCTTTGTAAAGCGTCCATTGCCCCGCATCAGCTTTAATCTCAAAAACTGAGTTTTGAACACGCTGACCGATATTCTCAC